>NZ_CP013992.1:0-567500 GCF_001534645.1 Flavobacterium covae
AGCAACTTGAATTAATTTAAATAAAAAACCATTTAAAAAAATTAAATTCAATGAAAATTTTATAGCTTTTAAAGGATTTAGTCCATTCTATCTAGAAAGTGAAAATTTAGATTTAGTTTTTAGTTGCTTGGGAAAAAAAGAAGGTTTTTACGAAATTATTTTAGATGAGGAAAACGGAATAAAAAAATTAATATCTGTTTTAGATACTAATTTTAAATTAGAAACAATTCAAGAATATATAGTAAATTCTATATTTAGTGTAGAATTTGACTCGAAAACTAATCCCTTACATATTAGTCCTTCCGAAAAATCAAAAACCTCAAAATATGACAACAACCAATTTTATTATCCTGTAAGAATCAAAGATAATTGGCTTATGATTAAAGACGATAATAATAAAAATCATTGGATAAAATGGAGAGATAATAATGGCATAATATTAATAACATGGAATTATGATGCTTAATTTTTCAATATATTTTTGATTTCATATTCATTGATTTATAATAATCCTCAAAATAAAAAAAATGAAGGAAGTTATTCAATTACTACTACAATAAAATGTGAATTATCAAAAAAAGCAGAAATATATTATATTACAGTAAAATAGAATACTGCTATTATAAGTATTAGTACTGAACATACAATAGATTATTGACACTGTTCCACCAAATCTGTAAGTTAAAAATCCAAGTCTTAATTTTATAACTTACAGATTTTGTGGGTATTAACCTAAAAAAACTTAAACAATCTCAAAATATTTTCCAGGTAAAGGTCTAATTACGCCTTTTAATTCCATATTTAAGAATATAGAAGATAGCTTATAAATAGGTAGTTCGCATTGGAGTGCAATATAGTCTAGGTGTTCTTTGCCTTTAGTTTTTAAAAAATCATATACGATTTGTTCCTCTGTTTCGAGAGAAACAAACAGTTGTTTTTGTATAGATTTTATTGATTTTTTTAAATCCCAGTTCAGATGGTAAATTAAATCTGTGGCATTTGTTAATAATTGTGCATTGTTTGTTTTTATCAAATTATTACATCCTTTACTATATTTATCGGTTACTCTTCCTGGTACAGCAAAAACATCACGATGATAATTATTAGCCATCTGGGCAGTTAATAGAGAACCTCCTTGTTCTGCACTCTCAATTACAATAGTAGCTTCTGAAATACCTGCTACTATTCGATTGCGTCTTACAAAGTTTTCTCTATCAGGATTAGAAGTACTCCAAAATTCTGTTATAAATCCCCCATTTTCTTCCATTTTTCGCATATATTTTTTGTGACTTTTGGGATAAATTTGGTTCAAACCATGTGCTAAAACACCTATAGTCTGTAATCCGTATTTCATAGCGCATTGGTGTGCTACTATATCTACTCCATAGGCAAATCCGCTTATAATAACAGGGTTAAGAGGTGCTAAATCTTGAATAAGATTTTCGCAAAAATCTATACCTTGTCGTGTTACTTGTCGTGTACCAACAATGCTAATGATTTTTGGGTTTTCTAAATGAATGTTTCCTGTTGTAAATAATAAAATAGGGGCATCATAACATTCTTTTAATCTCGTAGGATATAAAGAATCTTGAAAATACCATACGTTAATGGATTCTTTTAGTAAAAAAGATAATTCTTTTTCTGCTTTGGTAAATAAATTTGTTTTTTTTAAATTCTGTATCAAAAAACCTCCTACTCCATCAATTTTGGCTAATTGTGTAGGGTTGGTTTTAAATACTTCTTCTGCTGATCCGCAACTCAAGATCAATCTTTTAGCAATAACATCTCCTACTCCTTCTGTATTCAAAAGAGCTAAGGCATAAAATAAATCAGTATGTAACATGGCGTATAAATAATAATGTTACAAGTTACATATTTTTTAATTGTTGATAACATTTGTTAATAAAATTTTTAATTTGACTTGTAATTTTTAATTTTGTTCTCTAAGAATTTAATTTTATCTAAAATGAATTACCTATTTAAATAAAAAGGTTTTTTGCAGTTAGTGAGATTAGTTTAAAAGATTATTTAAAAAACAGATGAATATCGAACAATATATATCCGAATTACTTTATCGTTATCAGTGCGTAATTATTCCTAATATAGGTGCTTTTTTAACTGAAACGATAACGACCACTGTACAAGAAAACATAACTACTTTTTTTCCTCCTAAAAAAGTAGTTTCATTTAATAGTTACATAAAAAATAATGATGGTTTATTAGCTAATCACATAGCATTACAGGAAGGGATAAGTTACACAATAGCTGTAGCAAAATTGGATTCTTTAGTAAAAGAATGGGAACAAAATTTGCAAAGACGTGAATTTATTATTTTAAAAAACATAGGTATCTTAAAATATAATATTGAAAATCATATCGTATTTGAGGCATTTGAACATACTAATTATTTAACTTCATCGTTTGGGCTTACTTCGTTAGTATCTCCGACTATTAAACGCGAGGTCTTGAAAACAATCGTTCCTCAGGAGACTATTAAAATATTAGAAGAAGAAGAAAAGGAAGAACCTATTTTGGGTCTTCCACAAAAGAAAAATCCATTTAGAAACTTTTTAAAATATACAGCCATATTAGCGGTAGGTGTAGGATCTGGAACTTTTGGATATTTAAGTTACCTTGAACAAGAAGAGCAATCAAAATCATTAACGGTTCAAAAAGAAGTTCAAAAAGAAGTAGAAACTAAATTACAAGAGGCTACATTTTTTATAGAAAATCCTGTTCATCTCAATTCAGAAAAGAAAACATTGGCCTTTCATCTAGTTGCTGGTTCTTTTAGAAGTTTATCTAATGCTGAGCGTGCAGTAAATGAATTAAAAGCTAAAGGTTTCCCTGATGCTAAAATTATAGATCAAAACGAACAAGGTTTATTTCCTGTTTTTTATGGTAGCTATGCTACTTATACAGATGCACAACATCAACTAACAACAATTCAAGAAAAAGACAATCCAGAAGCTTGGTTATTAATAAAAAATTTATAATTCACAAAAAAGCCTTCTATCTAGAAGGCTTTTTAGATTTTTATACAAAAAAAACATTATATCTTTGTAAAAAATTTAAATTATGCAACCTAAATACCCTTCAGAATCCTTAACTGTTATTACTGACTTAGTTTTACCTGGCGAAACCAATCCGTTAAATAATTTATTTGGCGGTGAACTTTTGGCTAGAATGGATCGTGCAGCAAGTATAGCTGCTAGGAGACATTCACGACGAATTACAGTTACTGCTTCCGTAAATCACGTTGCTTTTAATAGATCTATTCCTTTAGGAAGTGTGGTAACTATTGAAGCAAAAGTATCTAGAGCTTTTAATTCTTCTATGGAAATTTTTTTAGATGTATGGATTGAAGATCGTGAATCGGGTAATCGTACTAAAGCTAACGAAGCTATTTATACATTTGTGGCAGTAGACGAAACAGGAAGACCTGTTGAAGTTCCTCAAATAATACCTCAAACGGAGGAGGAAAAATCAAGATATGATGCCGCTTTAAGAAGAAAGCAATTGAGTCTGGTATTAGCTGGAAAAATGAAACCAGATGAAGCCACAGAATTAAAAGCTTTATTTATCCAATAATAAAAAAGAGGAAGGTGTTCTAAAAAGTAAATAAAGTAATATTTGGTTTATCACTACCGTAATAAGAGGTATCTTATAAAATATTATGTAACTTACCTAACTATTGATTTCATTGGGTCTGACTTTGATTGACTGTAGCGACATGACTAAACCAGATTAAATAACAAAATGATACCTTTTTGAACACCTTCGTTTTTTAAAAAGAAATACTATTTTAGCAAATATTCTTCCATATATCGTATAACTGCTAAACGCTGAAAATCAATATTTGCTTTTTTACGAAACCCATGTCCTTCATCTTTTGCTTCTAAGTACCAAACTACATTTCCTTGTGATTTTAACTTATCGCGCATTTGAGTAGCTTCGGTTACAGGTACACGTGGATCATTTGTTCCTTGGATGATAAACATTGGTTTTTTAATTTTATCTGTATTATTCAAAGGCGATATTTTATCTAAGAACTCATACATTTTAGGATTACGTTCATCTCCGTATTCTACACGACGTAAATCACGACGATAGTTTTCTGTGTTTTTTAGAAATGTATTAAAATTAGAAATTCCTACAACATCTACACTACAACGAATTTTATCGGCATAATGAAATGCTGTTGCTAAGGTCATATAGCCCCCATAGCTTCCTCCCATAATCATAATACGATCCTGATCTAAATCGGGCTGTTGTGCAATCCACTCTAACAAAGCACCAATATCTTTAACGGAATCCTCTCTTAGAAAACCATTATCTTTAGCTAAATAGGTTTTTCCAAATCCCGAAGACCCTCTTACATTAGGATAAATTAGGGCTACTCCCATTTCATTTGTATAATAATTATTAGCTCCTAAAAATGATGCTAAGGACTGTCCTTCAGGTCCTCCATGAATACTAATCATAACAGGTCTTTTTCCTGTAAATTTTTGAGAGGCAGGATAATAAAAACCTGAAATTTTCATTCCGTCAAAACTTTTCCATTCAATTTGTTTAGGAATAGACATATCTTTTTTTTGCATTTCACCTAGTTCGCTCTCTGTCCAACGTGTAATTTTTTGGGTTTTTAAATTTAATTTATACACATCCGAAGAAGAGTCAGCTGTAGATTGTGAAAAGAAAATATTTTGTCCCTCTTTAGTAAATCGTACATTTCCTATTAAGCCATTGTGAATATTAGGAATTGCTTTAAATTGTTTTGTTGCCGTTTCCATCAAATACAATTTATGGACTCCCCCTTCATTGGTTGTAAAAACTAATTTTGTTTTATCTTCACTCAAATCATAGCTTTCTACATCCCATGGAATAGAGGAGGTTAAATATGATATTTTTTTGGTTTGAAGGTTAAATAATGCCAAACGTTTAAATTCATTATCTCGATCCGTTGTAAACCAAATTTCATCTGTTTTCTTTGAAAAGTTAGCATTTGTTTGTACAATGCCTTTGTCTGTTCTGTTAGTAATCTCTGTTAGTTTACTTGTAGTGGTGTCTAACATCCAAATATGCGATTCGTTAGCTGAAATACCTTCTGTAATGAGCAGTTTTTTCCCATCTTCAGAAATATCCGTAATACTCCAACCTCCTCCTTTTACTTCTAAAACTAATCGAGTAGATGAAGGATCATTAGGATTTATATAATAAATATCACGATCGCCTCCATTGCGTTTAGTTGAAGAAAAGTAAAATCCAGCCCCCTTTTTTTTCCAAGTTACGTTTCCATTTTGAGAACGTCCTCCATCTGTTAATAAGGTGGACTGTCCTGTTTTTAGGTCTAATTTATATAATTGTCCAAATTCATTTCCTCCTGCGTCACGACTATAGATTAGGTATTCTCCTTTTACTGGTTCATAAGATGCGTTGGCAATAGGTTCTTCAAAAAAAGTAATTTGGGTACGAGTACCCAAAGGCTGTGTTACCTTATGTAATTGATTTGTTGATCCAAAGCGCGTAAAAACAATTACTTCATCTTTTATAGGATGTACGGTTGATAAACCAGCTCCCCTTGTTTCTGTATATTTTTTTACCTTTTGCAGTAATTCTTTAGAAATGGGTGCAATATTTTCTGCAATCAAGTTTTCATTGGGCAGGACTTCATTTCTTTTGTCTTGTGCAATTGTTTCTATACCTAAAAATAGTACAAACAATTGTAATGGTAATTTTCTCATAATTTATATTAACTAATGTTTTTTATTACTAGTTTGCTATCCTTTTTTGATTCCTTTATTAATAAGATAAATACCAAAGATAACAACGGCTACTCCAATTCCTAAAGTAAGAGTAAGTGGTTCGTTAAAAATAATGGCTCCTAAAATTACAGCCACTATAGGATTAACGTAAGCATAAATACTGCTTACTTCGGTAGGTAAGTGTTGTAAAACATATATTAGGGCTATAAAAGTAGTAATAGAACCAAATACCACTAAATAAGCAATGGACCACCATGCTTGCGACGGAATTTCAAGTAAACCTATAGAAGTTCCAGTAGCTCCTGTATATGCAAAAAGTAAAATACTAGAAATAAGCATTTGTAGTCCTATACTAAAATAAGGGTTGAAGTTTTTAGCTTTCTTTTTAGTATACATACTACCTACAGCCCAGGTAATAGTAGCTAAAACAGAAAGAAAAATTCCAAATTGAAAATCGGGTTTGATAAAATCAGCTAAATAATCAAAAAACACGATACATACACCACTAAAACTTACTAGTAATCCAACAATGGCTAGTTTTGATAATCGCTCGCCATTAAAAAAACTAATAATTACGATCCATAATGGAAAAATAGCTCCAATTACAGCTCCTAATCCACTAGAAATATATTTTACTCCCCAAGTACTGAGTCCGTTACTTAATACAAAATTTAAAATACTTAGAATTAAAATAGTTCGCCATTGTTTAGCTTTGGGCCATGGTGCCTTTTTAAACCAGAAATAACTTATATAAAAAAAGGCTGCTATAAATTGTCGAATAGCAGCTAATTGTAAAGCAGGCATTGCTTTTACTCCTTGTTTTGAAGCCAACCAAGTTGTGCCAAAAAAAAAGCAAACCCATATAAGAGCTAGAATAGGTAATCCTAAGGACTGTATTTTTTGAATTAGTTTCATTAATAAAGATCTATATTAAATTTGTATTGTAATTCATTTCTTAAAAAGGTAGAATCAATTATTTTTCCCTCTGTATCTGAATCAATAAATTTTGGTATTTCTAAATTGTTTTCTATTGCTTTCTTTGTATAGTAGCTTTTTCGTGTAGGATGGAAAGGAGCTACCGCATTTAATGTTTTTCCCCATACTTTATTATGATCATGATGGTTTAATACTGCTTCTATAATACCTATACAATCCGTTTGATGAATTAGGTTTATTGGTGCTTCTGGATTTTCTAGGTTTTCTTTTCCTGCTAAATGTTTTACAGGGTGTCTATCTTGTCCTATTAATCCTCCAAAACGTATTATAGTTGTTTTGAATTTTGTATTATTTTGTAACATTTGTTCTACTTCTACTAATTGTTGACCACCTTCTGTCGATGGAATTGGTATATTTTTTTCTGTTAGTATAATTCTTTCAGGCGTATCTCCATACACAGAGGTAGAACTTATAAAAAGCACTTTTGATATACTAGAGGTTTCAATATAAGGGATAAGATTTTTAATTTTTGTAACAAAATTTTCATTGCTATTCTTCCGTAATTTAGGAGGTATATTGATCACTAAAATATCGGATTCTTCCAAAAAATCTGAAATGTTTTTTGTAATTCCATCTTCAGATAGTTGAATTAAATAGGCTTGAATTTTTAATTTTTCTAGAATCTTTAGTTTATCTAAAGAAGTTGTTGAGCCTTTTATTGTTTCTCCTTTTAAAATTAGTTTTTTTGCTAAGGGTAATCCTAGCCAACCGCAGCCTAAGATTGAAATTTTTTTATCTTTATAAATCATTTTTTAAGATTCTTTTTTAACTAAAATGTAGAAATCATTTTCGAGTGCTCTATATCCTTGATCGTATAGAAAGTAATAGATATTACCCGTTTTAGTAGTATATATTGAGGTAAAATATTCAAAATCAAACCCTTTACTTATTAGCTTTGTTCGGTTTGTTTTAGTTTTACTTTCTGAATTGAGTTCAGTTAATATACGATAATTTTTACGAAGTTTATTATTAATATTGCGCATCAGATTGGTACAATCTTTATTCATGCGATTGTTATAAGCATTACGACACGCATCACTGCAAAACTTTTTGTCTTCGCGACCTACAAATTTTTCGTCACATTCTAAACATTGTTTCATATCTATTGCTATTATCTTATCAATAAAATTTTATTATTTTTTTAAACAAACCTTATGATCTCTCTCTTTTCATCTATTAACTTAGGTATTTATAAAGAACGGAAAAATCAAATCAAAAGTGTTAGTTTTACGCTACAAATTCATAGGTAATCATTAATATATACTTTTTAATCTATAATTTTACGAATACGTTGTAGTTTATATTACCTTTTACTTTTATTGTAATTAACTGTTAAATAATACGTTTTATAAATAGGTTTGTACAGTATAATTTTTTCACCAATTTTAGCTATATTTTTTATTATTTTGTATTGTTCTTCTTTTTGAATTTCGTTTAATTTATCAATAGTCATCATTTTGTCAAAGTCTTCCAGATTTATTTTTTTTACGACTATATTTTCATAAATAGATTTAAACATTGTTACTGATGAGAAAGAAAATGATTTCTCTATATCATATCCTTTATCATCCATTGTTAAGGGTTTCGGAACTGTATTATTTGATACAAAATTTATTAAATTAATATTATCTGTGTCTCCTTTTAATACGAGTACGTTATCAACTATATTGATTATTTCAATAGAATCCTTTCCAATAGTCAATTTTTTTCCGATCTCATTTTTTGTTAAATTAATAGAATTGTAACCTACTATAAAATCCATTTTCATGATCAAAGAACCATGAATTTTTGTGCTATCGGATTGGTTACTATTTAAAGGGTAATTGCAAGTAATTTGATAAATATCGTTTTCAATTCTATTTCCTCCTCCTTGTGTATTTTTGATTACTAATGAATCTTTACCATAAAAAAGTTTATTTTTGGATTTGTTGATTTCAATTAATGAACTACGTAATTTATTGTTATTTAAATTGTTAAGTATATTGACAATAAAGTATAGTCGATCTTTTTCAATTTTAATTTTTGCAGTTTTATTCATCAACTTATAGTAAGAATCTGCTTCCTCAAATGAAAATGGTTTTGAAAAATAATCTTCTGAATTATAAATTGCTGTTTTAAATTTAAAATCTTGAACTTTTAAGATCTCACTATTTATTCCATAAATCAAGTTAACTATCATTTTCCGATCTTCTTCTTTTAAAATCTTTTGAGCTTGTGCCTTTTGGAAAAATAATAGGATTACAATTACTAAAAGTGCTTTATTGTAATATTTCATAGTTTTTTGATTTTTTATGCTAACGCACAATATGTGTATGATCTTGTAATTGGTACTTTTTTAGTACGTATTTAAATTGAATAAAACTTGTACTAACGATACACATCATACTTCAATTCTTTATAAATAGTATTTCTCCAAAGGGTAAAAAACAAGTATGTTTTTGAATATAAAGGTAGCAAAAAAATACTTTCAAACGACAACAAATAATTACAACCGATAATAAATAATTAGTAACCGAATCATTATGAGATAAGTACTCAAATTTGCATTGTCGGATAAATGAAACGACAATTGATTTTAGATAAATAATAACATTTAAATTTTAAACGCCATGAATGCCTTAAAAAACAAAGTACAATTAATTGGTCACGTAGGACAAGAACCTGAAATCAGAATCCTTGAAGGAGGAAAAAAATTAGCTAAATTAACATTAGCAACAAATGAAGTGTATTATAATGAAAAAAAAGAAAAAGTAACAGATACACAATGGCATTATATTACGGCTTGGGGTAAAACTGCCGAAATTATTGAAAACTTTGTCACAAAAGGCAAAGAAATAATGGTAGAAGGAAAAATAACCTATAAAAACTGGGAGGATAAAAATGGTGAAAAACGCAATACAACAGAAATCGTGATAAATGAGTTGTTATTAATCAGTAAGTAAAATTATATTCATAAAGTTACCTTAAAATAATTAATTTTAGAGACTATTTCACAAAATGTATAAGTTAAAAGTTTAGGCTTGGATTTTCATATATCTTATAATAATATTTCGTGCAAAAATATCTATTGTAAATTTTAATTAAAAGAATTACACTCGAAATTCCTGAATCTCGTGTGTAATTCTTTTTCATATCATTAATTTACAGATGTTTGGGAGTTATTTAATTCTTTAATAAAATAGCTTGGTTTTATCCCAGTTTTTTTAGAGAAAGCATTGGAAAAAGATTCTGCTGTATTAAAGCCAAATTCATTAGCAAGGGCTAGTATAGTAAATCTTCTTATTTTATCATCTTTTTGTAAAATTCTTAAAGCATAATCTATTCTCAAATCATTTATATATTGAATAAATGTTTTTTGTTTATACTCATTAATGATTTTCGAAACATATTTTGTATTTGTTTGAAATTCATCCGCTACATTTTGAATGGTCAAATTAATTTTTAAAAATCCTTTCTCGTTTTCGAAGACAGTCAGTTTTTCTAAAATATCGTTTAGTTTTTCTTCATTTATACCAATTTCTTTTTCTTCAATTATAATTTTTTCATTCTGAGCAATTGGCTCAGTTATAATTGTTTTATTATCTAGTTCCTTTATTAATTCTTGAAAACGCTCCTTGTACAGTTTTTTTTGTTTTTTATTGTTCAGAAAAAGAATTAATACTAAACAAATAGATAAGATAGTAGTTATGATTGCTATAATATAATTACTTTTTAAACTTTGAATGGTGGTGTCTTTTTTCTCAATTAAATTAGGTATTTGGTATTTCTTGATGATTACCTTATTTAATAAATGATTTTTCTTATTGATTAGACTATCAATAGAGGTTAATTGAGTCAAATATTTTAAATGGTTTTCTTTATCACCACTCCTTTTATAGTAATTAACTAGATAGGTGTACCCATCTGTAAATTCAGGAAAAATAGATTTAGTTTTCCTGTAGACAGAATCTACCAGTTGAAAGTTTTTTACTGCTAAATTTTTCAGCCCTAATTTTTCGTAAGCTTTGCCTCTATAATAATAGCCAGCAATAACATTTGTACTGTCTTTAAATTCGATAAACTTGGGTAATGATTTATTTATACTATCTAAAGCAATTTTGTATTTCTTTTTGTTTATCTGATTTGAACCTTCATTTAATACAAAAAGGTATTTATAATACTCATCATTTGTCTTTAGAGCTAATTTGTAGCCTATTCTATTATAATAGGAACAAGAATCAGTCTTTTTAAGACTTTTATAAGCGTCAGCTAGGCAAAATAAAACATTGGTATGCAAGTATGAAAAATTATTTCCCGTATATTTCTGATTCTTACTGTAATTATAACATTCTTTATAGATAGGCAAAGCCTCCATTACATCACCATAATGTTCTGAAATAAAAGTTGCTATATCTAAACGACTTCTATAATATAAATCCAGGTCTTTATTTTTTACTTCTTTTACAGCCAGATTAAAATTTTCCATAGCTTCATTATACCTGCCTAACTGTATCAATTTAAAGGCCTTTTCTCGATATCCTGTAAATGGAAAAAATTTACTTTTTGAACCTTTAGTATATTTGATTACACTATCAAAATATTTAATGGACACTGAAGCAGGTTTGTTATATAATAACATATAATAATATTGTGCCACATAAATTGAACTATCACTTTTTACAGCCTTATTATAATAAAACTTTAAAATTTTAGAACGCAATTTTTCATTACTAGTATTATCATAGTAAAGGTCGTTTAATTTATTCAAGTTTAGTTTGGCTAAATTGATTTCTTTGCTTTGTGCCTTTGTTGTACCATAATTTGATAGTATAAGTAAGAAAATAATTGATAATAAATGCTTCATTTTATATGTTTTGCTAAAACTCAAAAAAGAATTTGATAATTTAATTTGTAGGTTAAACTATTGTTTATCAGTGAAATGTTTGTAGAAGGAATCTGGTTTTCCTGAATCCAGACCTTAAATTCCTGAATTCCGAGTATATTGATTTGCACATCGCATTTACCTCCCTTTACTTTGCACTGCAATTGTGAAACAAAGTTATTAAAACAAGTAAAGCTTTAAAACTTTAATTCAGCATTATTTGACGATTGGGTAGGGGATAAACAAGTAACAAACAAAAAACTATGGGTACTAAAAATCAAATCAGTCTTGAAATGCCACAAAGTGTTTTAGACCAAGTACAAACTAAATTACAAGAATGCAAAACTTTATTAGCACCTTTTTTGCAAGGACTCACTGCAACGGAGCGAATGGAAATTTTTAAAATGGGTGACAAGACGGTGGCTACGGCACAAAAAATAAAGTCGTACTTGCAAACTAATCCTGAATTTGCTCCTGCTTATATGGATCAAGCCGAATTTTTAAAAGACGAAGCGGTAGTAACACAACTAACTCCTTTAGCAAACATGGCAGAACAGTTAACACGTGACCTTAACGACACCGTTATGTTAGCTGGTAGCGAAGCTATTTATAACGCCTTACTGTATTACGGTCAGGTAAGAGAAGCGTATGCTAAAGGAATTCCTACGGCTAAACCTGTATATGAAGATTTAAGCCAGCGTTTTAGCAAACGACGTAAAGGAAATATGAGCCTTTAACGAACTAAAATAAGCAAAAAGCGTATTTATAGTCTTTTTAAGCAACTTTAACGAAGCTTTTAGTAATTCGGTACTAGTTGTAAGCGTCAGATGAATAGCTAAGAGGTATTAAAGAATAGTTTTGAGCTCCCTATGAATACCTTTTGGGTTCAAAAAAATAGTTTTTAGCTACAATGGGATGTCTTTTAGGGGAAAAAAGGGTAATTTCTTAAATTAATAAGTAAAAGAGACAAATGGTAAGATTTTTAATAGCACTGATTCAATATATCGTCAATTTTATTTTGGAGTATTGCATCAAGTAAATGACTGAAATTAGTATTATATTTTTTATTGAAATTGCCATTGAATTTTATACATTCAAGAATTTCAAGTAAATAAAAATAGTAAGTAATTACTACTTTTGGATGGTTTTTCTCCTAAGTAAATGAAAAACAAAAAAACTTTTTGGGTTTAAAAGTCTGTTACCAAAAAGGAAGTGAACCAACAGACTGTAAAAAAGCAGCCTTAGCATTTGTTTTGGACGACAACTAAGACTGCAATTAATAAAAAAACAAATTTAGAAAATTTAGGATTGATTGAATTAACACTAACTGAAAAGAGAAATACAGAAGGAGGGGTCTGGTCTTTAATAATTTTGGGTATGCTTTTGCTATCTTCTCAAGAAGCTAGATAATCTTTAAAAAAAGCGTAAGTCATTTATGATAAATATATAGACTTACGCTTTAATATATTTTTAAAAATATGTTTTTGATAATTAAGTATATATATCTTAACAGGTTAAGAGGTTTTACAGGAAAAGGTAATTTTCTATCTATGATGTTTGTGATATTATTATATTACTTTTCATTTTATTTAATATCTCTGAATTATGAGTCAATAGGGTATATAAGCAATTTTTACGCATTAGAAATAATTTTGATACATTTTAATAGAAAGGATCTATCGCTTTTAAAAAAAAGTGATAAATATCTTAGAATAATTGTGTTAGAATATCTACTTCAAATTTTCCCAGCATTGTTTCTATTCATAATTAAAAAGGACGTTCTTAATGCGTGTTTTTTTATCAGTATTTTAGCTTTTGGTTTTTATATTAAAGGAATAAAGCAATTAACTTTTAAAGTTAATCCGTTTGTAAATTATGATCCTCTTTGGATTATAGTCTATAGAAAGTATTATCTACAGATCCCATTAATAGTTTTGTTTTTTATGATTTACATTGTAAAAGAGAATAAAAATGACAATATGTTCATTTTCATAGTCTTATGTGTAGCTATTTTGTGTTGTTTGCCTAGTTTTAGTAGAGAAAATAAATTTGATATTATGAGAAGTGAAAATATTGGGAAGTCGTATTTGATGACACAATTAAAATCATCTCTTATGAATACATTAATAATCATTTTCTCACTAATCTTATTCTCATTTATTTTGCAGATAAATTATATGAATATAATCGTTTTCTTGATTGTACCTCTTTTGGTAATTATCAGTGTTAACCTGAAATACAACTATTTTGAAAACCTTTTTATGCAACAGATGATATTCGTATTAATATTATTATCGAGTTTTTACTCGATGGGGCTATCGTTTATTGTTATACCTTTTTTAGTTAGAAAATCTACATATAATATAAAAATGATTCAGAATGTTACTTGATATACATATAAGTGAAAAAACAATTGGAGTAAACAAAATAATAGATAATCTTAATTTAGTGATTAATTCAAATGGAATTTATGGAATTGTAGGAAAGAATGGAACAGGTAAGACCACACTTTTCAAGTGTATTTTAGGTATTGAATCCTACAGCGGACTTAATAATTCATTCGAGAAAATGAATCTTAGGAATACTTGCTGGTGTCCGACCGAGACATACTTATACGAAGACTTGACAGTTAATGAATTTTATAGATTTTATGATAAATTGATGAATATAAATCTAGAAGATGAACGAATATTGGTATTTAAAGATATTCCATTGGATATACAAATTAAAAATTTGTCCACAGGAATGAGAAAAAAAATGTTTCTAAATGCTTTATTTCAAAAATCATATAAATATTATATATTAGATGAGCCTTTTAATGGGCTGGATCTTGAAGCCAATTTTATATTATGGAATTACATAAAGAAAATTTCTGGAGATTCCCTAATATTAGTATCATCTCATATTTTAGATAGCTTGGTTAAAAATTGTGAAGCGATATTTGTTTTAAAAAATGAGGGTGGAAAATATTTCAGTAGTAATCAGTTTAATCAAATTGAAGATTTCCTTTTTAAATCAATTAAGATATGATTAGCCAAGAAGACCCTATACATACTCAAAAAAACCTTATAGCATGCAATGCTACCCGAAGTAAATCATTATACCTAGTAGTACTGGTAGTTCTAGGAGCACTTCCTTTTATTTATGTCGATATTAGTAGCCAGAGCCGTGGTATTATTCGTAGTCAGCAGGATAAAGTACCTTTGCAAACAGTAGTGAGTGGAAAGAGTATAAGTTACTTACTAAAAAATAATAAACTGGTAAAGAAAGGAGATACCTTAGTACAAATAGCGCAAGATAATTTACAAACAGAAAAAGCCAGTACCCAAGCCACCGTTAACGATAACCAAATTTTATTGAACGACTTGTAAAAAGCCGTATTGGAACAAGACAATTCTAGTAATGCATGAAGGTCAAGTAGTAGAGAAAGGAAATCATTTTGAACTTATAGAAAATGGAGGTAAATATGCAGAGTTGTGGAGTAAGCAAAGTTTAGTTTAATTATCTTGAATTTTAATTTGAAATCATCTAAAAATCAATAAATTTGCACCCGAATTCTTCCATTTAGAATTCAAAAACATTTTGTAACATTTCTCACTTAACGTTTATAGCATGCAACTGTATAACACTTTAAGCGCAGAAGAAAGAGCGGAGTTGATTGACCAAGCGGGGAAACAACGTCTAACCATTTCTTTCTATCAATATGCGCACATCACTGACCCGCAACAATTCCGTAACGATTTATTTTTAGCTTGGGACAAACTAGAAGCTTTGGGACGCGTATATGTGGCGACCGAAGGAATTAATGCACAAATGAGTGTGCCAGCTGAAAATTTTGAAGCTTTCCGCGATACCTTAGAAGCTTATGATTTCATGAAAGGCATCCGTATCAACGTAGCTGTGGAGCATGATGATCATTCTTTTTTAAAATTAACCGTTAAAGTACGTCACAAAATCGTTGCCGATGGATTAAATGACGCTACTTTTGATGTAACAAATAAAGGAGTACATCTGGAAGCTGCAGCCTTCAATGCGATTTTAGACGACCCTAACACGATAGTGGTAGATTTTAGAAACCACTACGAAAGTGAAGTTGGTCATTTCAAAGGAGCTATCACGCCTGATGTAGAAACTTTCCGTGAATCGTTGCCTATTATTAATGAGCAATTACAAGAATTTAAAGAAGATAAAAACCTAGTAATGTATTGTACTGGGGGAATCCGTTGCGAAAAAGCATCAGCTTATTTCAAGCACCAAGGATTCAAAAATGTGTACCAATTAGAAGGTGGAATTATCAACTACGCACGCCAAATCAAAGAGCAAGGGTTAGAAAGCAAATTCATTGGTAAAAACTTCGTATTTGACCACCGTTTAGGAGAAAGAATTACTGACGATATTATTGCGCAATGCCACCAATGTGGAAAACCGTGTGACAATCATACAAATTGTGCTAACGACGGTTGTCATTTATTATTTATTCAATGTGATGCCTGTGCTGAAAAAATGGAGTATTGTTGTTCCACCGAATGTTTAGAAACCACACATTTATCGTTAGAAGAACAAGTAAAACGTAGAAAAGGGATTAATGTAGGTAATAAAATTTTCAGAAAAGGAAAGTCGGATAGTTTAACCTTCAAAAAATCTGGAGTTTTAGAAGGCATTAGTCTAGCTAAAGCCACAGAAGAACTGCCGAAGCCTAAAACTTTACGCCAACGTATAGCTGTGAAAAAAGTGATGGTGGCAAAAGGAGAACATTATTATTCTAAATCACAAGTAGGACAGTTTACAATAACAAATCATGAGTTGAAAGCTGGTGATAAAGTGATTATCCAAGGACCTACCACGGGAGAACAGCATTTGATAGTTGATAAATTAGTTGTTAATGGTCAAGAAGGATTGCTAGCTCAAACGGGTGATAAAGTAACTTTTGTTGTGCCTTTTAAAATTCGTGCATCCGATAAACTTTACAAAGTAACCAACTAATTTTTTTAAATGCTTACTCTTTTATTACTGTAAAATATAATAAGCTTTTTTGAATATTACTAAATGACTTCGACAGGAAAAATAGAATTAATGGCACCAGCAGGGAATTTTGAATCCCTGCAAGCCGCTTTAGATAATGGATGTGATTCCGTTTATTTTGGCGTAGAACAACTTAATATGCGCGCTCGAGCAACAGTAAACTTTGTTTTGGAAGATTTACCGGAAATTGCGCGTCGTTGTCAAGAAAAAAATGTAAGAACATATCTTACACTTAATACAATCATTTACGATCACGATTTATCCATTGTAAAAACCTTAGTATCAAAAGCTAAAGATGCTGGAATAACTGCCGTAATTGCTTCTGACCAAGCTGTAATTATGACGGCTAGAACTTTAGGAATGGAAGTGCACATTTCTACACAGTTAAATGTAACCAATATAGAAACGGTTAAGTTTTACGCCATGTTTGCAGATACTATTGTTCTTTCTCGGGAGTTGAGTTTGCGTCAAGTAAAAAAAATTACAGAACAAATCGAAAAAGAGCAAATCAAAGGACCTAGTGGGAATTTGGTAGAAATTGAGATTTTTGGTCACGGTGCATTATGTATGGCAGTTTCAGGGAAGTGTTATTTAAGTTTACATTCACACAATTCGTCGGCAAATCGTGGAGCTTGCAAACAAAATTGTCGAAAAAAATATACAGTTATTGACCAAGAATCTGGATTTGAAATAGAAATAGATAATGAATACATGATGTCGCCTAAAGATTTATGTACTTTAGATTTCTTAGATCAAGTTATTGATTCCGGTATTAAAGTACTTAAATTAGAAGGTCGTGGGAGAGCTGCTGATTATGTTGCAACAGTAGTTCGCACTTATCGTGAGGCAATTGATGCTTACTACGAAAATACATTTTCAAAAGAGAAAGTAGCCGTGTGGATGGAAACTTTATCGACTGTTTACAATCGTGGATTTTGGAGTGGTTATTATTTAGGACAAAAACTAGGAGAATGGTCTGATAATCCGGGTTCTAGTGCGACTCAAAAGAAAGTATATGTAGGTAAAGGTATGCATTATTTTCCTAAATCTGGTGTGGCAGAATTTAAAATAGAAGCATACGATATAAAAAAAGGAGACAAGATTCTAATTACGGGACCAAGTACAGGTGCTCAAGAATTAATTTTACAAGATATGTTTGTGAATGATATTCAGGCAGAAAAAGCCACAAAAGGAGATAGCTGTACACTAAAAATTCCTTTTAGAATCCGATTGTCTGATAAAATGTATAAAATTGTAGAAGCTTAATGGTCATTATAACTTTACAACGTGATAAATGTATCGGATGTAATTATTGTGTCGAATTTGCACCAGCACAATTTCAAATGTCGAAAAAAGATGGTAAATCAGTATTGATAAGATCAATAGATACCAAAGGCTTCCATACTTTAAAATCCCCAGATCATACAATAGTTGAAAATTGTGAGTTGGCTGAAAAAGCATGCCCTGTACATATTATTTCAGTAAAAGAAACCTAAATTTTATATAAAAAATACTTATTTAAAACCCGTTACGTTTTTATGTATCGGGTTTTGGTTTTTTGAAAATAGTAAATTCAAAATATGTATCTTTACACACAAAACTAAATTGGCAGTAGTAGTCCGCCTTTGGCGAGACGACCAATATATATTCAAATTTTATGGCATGTACAAGTTGTTCAACCTCTACGGGCGGTGCGCCTAAGGGATGTAAAAATAATGGCACCTGTGGTACGGATAGTTGTAATAAACTAACCGTTTTTGACTGGTTAGCCAACATGGCACTTCCAGGAGGACAAGATCCTTTTGATTGTGTAGAAGTTCGTTTTAAAAATGGAAGAAAAGAATTTCTCAGAAATTCAGAAAAAATAAACCTTTCTATTGGTGATATAGTAGCTACAGAAGCCAATCCAGGACATGACGTTGGGATCGTTACTTTAACAGGAGAATTAGTTAAAGTTCAAATGAAGAAAAAAGGGATAGATTACACAGGAGAACTACCTAAAATTTATCGTAAAGCCTCACAAAAAGATATTGATATTTGGCAAGAAGCACGCAACAGAGAATCAGGAATTCAAGTACGTGCAAGGGAACTAGCTATTGCATTGAATCTCGAAATGAAAATATCAGATATAGAGTTTCAAGGAGATGGGTCTAAAGCAACTTTTTATTACACAGCTAATGATCGTGTAGATTTTAGACAACTAATTAAAGATTATGCAGCGGAATTTAAAATCCGTATCGAAATGAAACAAGTGGGTTTTCGTCAAGAAGCCGCTCGTTTAGGAGGAGTAGGCTCTTGTGGACGCGAACTGTGTTGCTCTACTTGGTTAACCGATTTCAGAAGTGTAAATACTTCAGCAGCACGTTATCAACAACTTTCATTAAATCCTCAAAAATTAGCAGGTCAGTGCGGTAAACTAAAATGCTGCTTAAACTATGAGTTAGATACTTATATGGACGCTTTGAAGGATTTTCCAGATATGGAAACCAAATTACAAACGGATAGAGGAGAAGCTACTTGCCAAAAAATTGATATATTTAAAGAGTTAATGTGGTTTGCTTATCCTGATAGTATGGCTATTTGGCACATGCTTAAGGTAAGTGAAGTCAAAGAAATTATTGACTTAAATAAACAAGGAAAAAAAGTAGCTACGTTAGAAGATTTCGTTTACGAGGAAGAAAAAGAAACAGCTGAAAAAACATTTCAAAATGCCATGGGGCAAGACAGTCTAACTCGTTTTGATCAACCTAAAAAACGTAATAAAAATAACAGAAAGAAAAAAAACGTTGTAGTTTCTAATGAAGTAGATACCGTTTCTAAACCTGAAAATAGAAAACCTAAAAACGAAAATCAGCATTCTAAGTCTGAAGGAGGACAACGTACACGTCCTGATGGACAAAAAATAAAACAAGAAAGTAATCGTTCAAAACCCGAAGGCGGAAAACCAAAAGTTGAAGGAAACAAACCAAAAGTTGAAGGAAACAAACCAAAAGTTGAAGGTAATAATCCAAGATCAGAAGGACAACCAAGGATACGTCTAGAACGCCAAGAATCTAAAAGAGAACAAGCAAATCCTGAAACTCACAAACCTAAAAACGAAAATAGAAAACCTAGACCCAAAAATAATAGGTCAAAAAATAGAAATGATAAAAGAGATAATCAAAACTAATTGGTACAGTTTCCTTTTAGGAATCACATTGGTATCTTGTGACAAATCACAAGTATTTGACCAATATAAAACCTTTGAAAATGGATGGCCTAAAAAAGAAGCGGTTCGTTTTGAATTTGAACAAAATGCTTCTCAAAAACCATTAAATTTGTTTATTAATGTACGAAACAATGACGATTACGAGTTTAATAATCTATTTTTAATCGTAAAGTTAGAACAACCTAAAGGGAAAATATACATTGATACACTAGAATATCAAATGGCAAATCCAGATGGAAGTTTGATGGGACAAGGTTTCTCCGATGTAAAAGAGAGTAAATTATGGTATAAAGAAAACTATACATTCCCTAAAAAAGGAAAATATAAGGTAACCATTCAACAAGCAGTTCGTGAAAATGGAAAATTAAAAGGAATTGAGGTTTTAAATGGTGTTACCGAATTAGGTTTTAGAATAGAATCAATAGAAGAAAATGAATAATTATGGCTCAAAAATTAAACACTCGCAAATCAGACTATGATCCTTATGTAAAGAAATTTTGGAAATACTTTCTATATACATTTGGAGGCGTTTTTTTGTTTTTCCTTTTTGCTTCTTGGGGCTTATTCGGTTCAATGCCATCCTTTGAAGAATTAGAAAATCCAGAGTCAAACCTAGCTACTGAAATTATTTCATCAGATGGTGTGGTGATTGGTAAATTTTTTAATGAAAATAGAACACCTGTAAAATATGAAGATTTACCCAAACATCTAGTTAATGCTTTAGTAGCCACAGAAGATGAACGTTTTTATGAACATTCAGGAATTGACGGGAAAAGAACCTTAAGTGCAGCACTAAAACTAGGTACAGATGGTGGAGCATCTACGCTAACCCAACAATTGGCCAAGCTACTTTTTCATGGAGAACGATCTAAATTCAAGATCATAGGACTCATTCAAAAAGCAAAAGAATGGATTATAGCAATTCGTTTAGAACGTCAATACACTAAAAACGAAATTATAGCCATGTACCTTAATAAAGTAGATTTTGTAAACACAGCAGTAGGAATCCGATCAGCTGCCAAAGTATACTTTGCAAAAGAACCTAAACAACTTACAGTAGACGAATCAGCTATGTTAGTTGGAATGCTAAAAAACCCTTCTCTATTCAATCCTTTAAAAAGGGAAGAAAAAGTACGAGATCGTCGTAATGTTGTGTTAAAACAAATGGAAAAAAATGGATTTTTAACCACTACTCAAAAACAAAATTATCAGGCAAAATCTATTAAATTGACTTTTTCACCTGAAAAATATAATGAAGGAACCGCTACCTATTTTAGAGAATACCTTCGCGATTACATGAAAAAATGGGTGGAAGAAAACAAAAAAGAAGACGGTTCTGATTATAACATTTATTCAGATGGATTAAAAATATATACCACTATAGACTCTCGCATGCAGCTATATGCTGAAGAAGCTATGAAGGAACATCTAGCCAATTTACAACAAGAGTTTTTTATAGAACAAAAGAAAAATAAAACAGCTCCGTTCGTAAATATAACAGATACTGAAATTCAAAAAGTAATGGATCGTTCAATGCGTAATTCCGAACGTTGGAGAATTTTGTCAGAAAATGGCATGGAAGAAGATGACATAAAAAAATCTTTTCATATTAAAACAAAAATGACTGTTTTTACATGGAAAGGAGATAGAGATACAGTTATGACACCTTATGATTCAATACGATACTATAAACATTTCTTACAACCTGGTTTAATGGCTATGGAACCTCAAACAGGACATGTAAAAGCTTGGGTAGGAGGTATAGATTACCGTTATTTTCAATACGACCACGTAGGTTTAGGAGCACGACAAGTAGGTTCTACTTTTAAACCATTTGTTTATGCAACGGCTATTCAGCAATTAGGAATGTCTCCTTGTGACACTATTTTAGATGGTCCTTTCATGATTCGAAAAGGTAAACATAATGTTACCGAAGATTGGGAACCACGAAATTCAGATAGAAGATATAGAGGAATGATGACCTTAAAGAGAGCGTTGGCAAACTCAGTTAATACAGTATCAGCTAAATTAATTGATAAAACAGGTCCTGATGCCGTAATTGCTTTATTAAGAAAATTGGGCGTTGAAACAGATATACCTTCACAACCATCAATAGCTTTAGGTGCTGTTGATATTACGGTACGTGATATGGTAGCAGCATTTAGTACCTTTGCTAATCAAGGTATCTATTTAAAACCCCAAGTAATATCTAAAATAGAAGATAAAAATGGAAATGTCATTTTTGAACCTAAGTTAGAATCTAAAGACGTGTTGAGTAAAGATGTCTCGTATGCGGTCATTAAATTATTAGAAGGTGTTACAGAATCTGGTTCAGGAGATCGCTTACGTACACAAGGCGGAGGCTGGAAATACAACAGAGTAACCGGTTATCCTTATATGTTTACAAATCCTATTGCGGGAAAAACAGGAACTTCACAAAATCAATCAGATGGATGGTTTATAGGTATGGTACCCAATTTAGCAACAGGAGTTTGGGTAGGTAATGAGGATCGTTCAGCTCATTTTAAAACGTTAGCTGCTGGTCAAGGTGCTACAATGGCACTACCAATTTGGGGACTATTTATGAAAAAATGTTATGCTGACCCAACTTTAAATATCTCAAAAGAAGCTTTCGAAAAACCAAACGATTTAAAAATAAAAGTAGATTGCTATTCAGTATCGACTCATGCAAGAAGAGAAACTGATAGTACAGCTACCGACTCAACAAGAGTAAAACCAGAAGAACAAAATACAGACGAATTTGGATTATAAACACAACTATGATATCAAGAAAAGTTAACAATGTACAAGAAGCTTTAGAAGGAATTAAAGATGGAATGACCATTATGCTTGGTGGTTTCGGACTTTGTGGAATTCCAGAAAATAGTATTACTGAACTAGTAAATAAAGAAGTGAAAGACTTAACGTGTATTTCTAATAATGCAGGAGTAGATGATTTTGGTCTTGGATTACTTTTACAAAAACGTCAAATTAAAAAAATGATTTCTTCTTATGTGGGAGAAAATGCTGAATTTGAACGTCAAATGCTTTCGGGAGAATTAGAAGTTGAATTGACTCCCCAAGGAACTTTAGCTGAAAAATGCCGTGCCGCTCAAGCAGGTATTCCCGCTTTCTTTACACCAGCAGGTTATGGAACGGAAGTAGCTGAAGGAAAAGAAGTGCGTGAATTTAATGGGAAAATGCACATTTTAGAACATGCTTTCAAAGCTGATTTTTCCATTGTAAAAGCATGGAAAGGCGATGAAGCAGGAAATTTAATTTTCAAAGGAACTGCAAGAAACTTCAATGCGCCCATGGCAGGTGCTGCAAAAATCACTATTGCAGAAGTAGAAGAATTAGTTCCAGCAGGTACGTTAGACCCTAATGAAATCCATATTCCTGGTATTATGATTAACCGCATTTTCCAAGGAGAAAAATTTGAAAAACGAATTGAACAACGAACAGTAAGACAAAAGTAATTTATTGATTCTTTAATTTGAAAATTTGAAGATGAGAAACGATAAAGATAATTTAATTGTGAAATTAACTTTTGAATTTGCATTAGAAATAATTAGTTTCTCTGAGGAAATTAGAAAGACAAATCGTTTCGAAATGGCATCTCAAATTTTTAGAAGTGGTACATCAATAGGAGCAAATATTAGGGAAGCTCAAAATGCTGAAAGTAAGGCTGACTTTATTCATAAGTTTAAGATTTCAGCAAAAGAAGCAGATGAGTTACAATTTTGGTTAGAGTTGTGTAAAAATTCAGAATTCTATCCAAATCCTAATGAAGAATTATTCAGAAAATTGCAATCCATAAATTTGATTATTTCTAAGATTATAGCTTCATCTAAGAAAAAATAATTTTAGAATTTTCAAATTTTCAAATCATCAAATGATATATGGCATTAGATAAAAATCAAATAGCACAACGCATAGCAAAAGAAGTAAAAAACGGCTACTACGTAAATCTTGGAATCGGGATTCCTACGTTAGTGGCGAATTATGTACGCGAAGATATTTCTGTAGAATTTCAGTCTGAAAACGGGGTTTTAGGTATGGGACCTTTTCCTTTTGAAGGCGAAGAAGATGCAGACATCATCAATGCAGGAAAACAAACTATAACGACTTTACCAGGAGCGAGTTTCTTCGATTCAGCATTTAGTTTTGGAATGATACGTGCACAAAAAGTTGACTTAACCATTTTAGGAGCCATGGAAGTTTCTGAAAATGGCGATATTGCCAATTGGAAAATTCCAGGAAAAATGGTAAAAGGGATGGGAGGTGCTATGGATTTAGTAGCCTCTGCCGAAAACATCATTGTGGCCATGATGCACGTAAACAAAGCAGGTGAATCTAAAATCCTTAAAAAATGTACCTTACCTTTAACAGGTGTAGGATGTGTAAAGAAAGTAGTAACCGAATTAGCAGTATTAGAAATCACATCAAAAGGATTTAAGTTGTTAGAACGTGCACCAGGTGTAACGGTCGAGGAAATCATTAAATCCACCGAAGCAGAATTGATTATAGAAGGAGATATACCAGAGATGAAATTCTAATAATAAAAAATAATTTTATATTACTAAAACGATAGATTATCTATCGTTTTTTTTGTTTTAATAAATAAAAATTTAAAAAAATAACATTTAATTTTTTATTTTAAAAAAAATACTATATTATTGTTAAAATTATTATAATTAATATTTTATCAACAAAACAAACTATTAACTATGAAAAAACAACTACAAAGCGTAGCATCCATGATGGCTTTATCATTGGTTACGTTGTCAACTGTTGCTCAAGAAAGCAATAAGTATGTACAACTGAAAGAAAAAAACGAGAATAAAACACCGTCATTTGTTTCATTTAAAGAATCATCAGTCTATAAAACATCAGATGTTAAAATTTTATTTAAGGAACAACTTGGATTAAAATCTAATCAAGATTTTGCTAAAATGAAATCGGATTCTGATAACTTAGGTTTTTCACATGAGAAATACCAATTATACCACAAAGGAATAAAAGTTGAATTTGCAACCTATTCAGTGCATTCTAAAAATGGTAGAGTAAACTCTATGAATGGAGAATATTATAACATTGGAGATATAGATGTAAATCCGTCGATAAAAGCAGATGCAGCATTACAAAGAGCCATATCTCATTTGGGAGCACAAGAATTCTTATGGGACGATTTTGCAGAAGCAAATGCTAATAAATATTCTAAACCTCAAGGAGAGCTAGTTTTATTACCTCTAGATAATACTATTAAATTAGCATATAAATTTGATATTTACGCTACTAAACCTTTAAGCAGAGGAGATGTATATGTAGATGCGCAAAATGGTCAAATATTATTATATAATGCTACTATCAAACATTTAGGAGCACATGCCCACGGTAAAAAATCTACAGAAGGAACTTATATAGATATGTTTAAAACAAATTCTATGGCTTTTGTAGCAGCTAATGCTGCAACTCGTTATAGCGGTTCTCAAACTATTGAAACATCCTTAAGTGGATCATCTTATATATTATCTGAAACAGGAAGAGGAAACGGGATTCAAACCTATAACATGAAAAAAGGGACTTCTTATGCCTCAGCTGTAAATTTTACCGATGCTGATAATAATTGGACAGCTGCAGAATATAATAACACAAATAAAGATAATGCGGCTTTAGATGCTCATTGGGGAGCAGAAAAAACGTATGATTATTGGAAAAATATTCATAACAGAAATAGTTTTGATAACGCAGGGGCAAAAATTAATAGTTATGTACACTATAGCAATAATTATGATAATGCGTATTGGGATGGTACTAGAATGACTTATGGTGATGGTAGTGGTACTTATTTTGATGCTCTAACATCGTTAGATGTATGTGCTCACGAAATTGGCCACGCTATTTGTACAAAAACCGCAAATCTTGTATACCAAAACGAATCAGGTGCTATGAATGAAGGATTTTCTGATATTTGGGGCGCATGTATTGAAAATTATGCGCAAGCAAACAAACAAATTTGGTTAATTGGTGAAGATATTGAAAGAAGAGCAGGTCATCTTGCTTTACGATCTATGAGTAACCCTAATGCAGAAGGACAGCCTGATACTTATAAAGGAACTAATTGGTATTCTGGAACAGGTGATTCTGGAGGGGTACATACTAACTCAGGAGTATTAAATTATTGGTTTTACTTACTATCTGTTGGTGGATCAGGTACTAATGATATAGGGAATGCTTTCAATATAACAGGTATAACAATTACTAAAGCAGAAAAAATTGCTTTCCGTACAGAAAGCGTATATCTATCAGCTAATTCTACTTATGCAAATGCAAGAACAGGTGCTATTCAAGCAGCTACTGATTTATATGGTGCAGGATCTCCAGAAGTTATTGCTACTACTAACGCTTGGTATGCTGTAGGAATAGGTGCTGCTTATTCAGGAGGTACTTCCGATACGACTGCTCCAACGACTCCAACTAATTTAGTAGCTTCGGGTACAACCTCTACCTCGACTACTTTATCATGGACAGCTTCTACCGATAATGTAGGAGTTACAGGATACAATATTTATAACGGAACAACTCTTTTAGCATCTTCTACTACTACTAGTGCTACAGTATCAGGACTAAAGGCTTCTACTACTTATAATTTTACTGTAAAAGCAAAAGACGCAGCAGGTAATTTATCAGCAACAAGTAATGCAGTTTCAGTAACTACTTCTGCTGGTTCTTCTATTACTTATTGTGCATCTAAAGGATCTAGTCAAGCAGATGAATGGATTGATTATGTAGCATTAAATGGTATGACTAATACAACAACTGCTGATGCAGGGTATGGAAACTTTACCTCTAAAATAGCACCTCTACCTTACGGATCAAATACTATTACGTTTAGTGCTGGTTTTGCAGGTAATTCATATACTGAATATTGGTCAGTATGGATTGATTATAATAAAAATGGTACGTTTGAATCAACAGAAAAAGTAACAACAGGTTCTTCTTCTAGTTCAGGAAATTTAACAGGTACTTTTACTGTTCCTACAACAGCTTTAGCTGGAGAAACCAGAATGAGAGTTCAGATGAAATACGGATCTACTTCTACAGCTTGTGAAACATTTTCTTATGGAGAGGTTGAAGATTATACAGTAAATATAGGAGCTGCGGCAATTGCAGGTATTACTTTTGGTACAGAAATTTCAGATGAAGCAAATAACTATAATATGGAAATTTATCCAAATCCATCAAATGGACTATTAAATATAAGAACATTAGATAATAGAGCGGTATCATATCAGATTTATAACCTAATAGGACAACCTTTGAAATCAGGTAAATTAAATCAAGAAATTAATGTTTCTGATTTAGCAGCAGGTATGTATGTGATTGAAATTAATGATGGACAAAAAACATTAGCAAAGAAGTTTGCTAAAAAATAAACTTTCGTTAAGAATTATATTGAGAGACCGAATTTGTTCGGTCTCTTTTTTTATAGTTACATTTGCAAAAAAAAACAAATCATGAGTTTTCCAAAAGTAATTTTAAAACAAGGAAAAGAGAAATCTATTTTGCGTCGCCATCCATGGATATTTAGTGGAGCTGTATATGGAGTATCACAAGAAATAAAAGATGGCGAAATGGTAGAAGTGGTAGATGCTAAAAATCAACTTCTTGGTACGGGTTACTTTAGTGACAGAGGTAGCATAGTTGTTCGTTTACTTACTTTTGCTCAAGAAGAATTTACTAATGATTTTTGGACTCAAAAACTTATTTCTGCTTGGAATTTAAGGACGCGATTGTTAGATTTAGATGCTACCAATGCTTTTCGTGTTATTCATGGAGAAGGAGATGGTATACCTGGTTTGATTATTGATTTTTATAATAATCATTGGGTTTTACAAGCCCATTCATCGGGTATTTATTATCAAATAGAAAAAATAGCACAAGCTATTCAATCCGCTTTTTCAGCGCATTGTGAAACAATTTATTGTAAAAGTACTGGAACGCTTCCCAATACAGGAACAGACTATTTTTTATATGGTAATACAGCAGAAACAATAGCAAAAGAAAACCATATTCTTTTTTCAGTCAACTGGGTTGAAGGACAAAAAACAGGTTTCTTTTTAGATCAACGGGATAATAGAAAATTATTAGCTGAATTTTCAAAAGGAAAAAAAGTATTAAATACGTTTTGTTATACTGGAGGTTTTTCAATTTATGCTATGAAAGCAGGTGCTGAGTTAGTAACATCGGTTGATATTTCACAAAAAGCAGTTGATTTAGCAGCCAAAAATATGGAATTAAATTTTCCTAACGCTAATCACCAAGCTGTGGCAGATGATGTGTTTAACTTTATGAAAGAAAATCATCAAGTGTATGATCTAATTGTATTAGATCCTCCTGCTTTTGCAAAAAGTATAAAGAGTAAACATACCGCAACTCAAGCTTATAAACGTTTGAATATAGCAGGATTAAAAGCACTAGCTCCTAAAGGAATTCTTTTTACTTTTTCATGTTCACAAGTGATAGATGACGTGTTGTTTTATAACACTATAGCTGCTGCAGCTATAGAATCTGGTAGAACCATTCGGGTTTTGCATAAATTAGAACAAGGACCCGATCATCCAACCAATATTTATCATCCCGAGGGACACTATTTAAAAGGTTTAGTGTTATATGTAGAATAAAAATATGCTATTTATTTTATAGAAATATAATAAAAAATGAAGTAAATTAAAGATTTGTCTCGTCCTAATAAATTTATATTTTCATATAAATCTATTTTTAGGACAAGACAAAAACTTACATAACAGTAAACAAACAAATTTCTAAAACATTCAAAATCAATCTAACATTAAATTTTTAAATTTCACTATAATTATTGGGGAATAATCTATAATAAAAGGCTATTTTGCCTAATTGAAAAACTATTTTAAAAGAATCCTTAAAAGATAATTTTGATCCATCTACATGAATCCATCTTTTTAAGGGGACTTCACAAATGACTTTTTTAGCATTTTCAGCTCCATAAATTTTTCTCATTCTCATGAATATTTCCACGTCAAACAGCCATTTGGTAATGAATTTCTTTTGAAATGTTTTTTCTATTATTTCCTGATTCATCACTTTTGCTCCACATTGAGTGTCTCTAAAATCCATTCCGAGTGTTTTTCTAATAATAAAATTTATAGTCATTGAAATAATTTTTCTAGCAGATTCTTTCGTAATTTCTGCTCCCATTCTATCTATTCTAGAACCACTAACAATTTTATATTCAGATTCTTTTATAGTATCAACTAATTTTTGAAAATCTGCAAAATCCGTAGATAAATCAGCATCTAAAAAACCTATGTAATCAAACTGATTAAGTGATGTTAAGTGTAATATTCCTAAACGAACAGCTTCCGCTTTTCCTCCATTTTTTTCGCAGTTATAAACACTCATATTGTTTTGACTACCTTTACACAATTCGTTTAACACTTTTAAGGTATCATCCGTACTTCCATCATTTACAAAGCAAAGATGATAGCCTAAATTTGTTTTAATAAAGTTCTTAAAATCAGTACTAAGTAATCTTTTTTCTTCATTATAACAAGGAATAACAATGCCTACGGTTTTTTCTTGTAAAAATTGATTGTTGTGGTCTACATTTTCTGTTACTTCAGGGGTTCCTAGTATTTTTTTTACACGTGCACCTATTTCGTTCAGACTCAATGGTTTTTTTAGATAATCATCAGCACCTAAATCAAAACCTTCTAATATGACGTTTTCTTGTGTATTGCCAGATAAAACAATAACTGGTGTCGTTTTTTTTCTGCCAATTTTTATATACTTAACTATTTTAAGACCATGCGCATTATTATCAATATCTTCTTTAGATGTATTAGAGATAGAAGAAGGTAATACAGGCATATTCATATCAACTATAACTAAATCGGGTTCAATTTGATCGTATAATTGAATAGCATCGTGTACGTTGTTACAAGTATGAACCTCAAATCCTAAATCTGTTAAATACATCTCTAAAGACAATAATACGAGTTGTTGATCATCAATAGTTAATATTTTTTTCATTTTATGTTTTTAGTTAATTATAATGCTAAATTAAGTTTAAGGAATCTTTCTTTTTAGTATTTTAGACAAACACAAATATTTGTTTCGACGAATGGTTAATTTATAACGATGCAATATTTCTAAAAATTAATTTTTGCAATTACATTTACGATATAAGTTTTATTACTAATAATGTGAGAGAACCCTCAAATAAATATCTTATTTCAGCTCTATTAATTGGGGTTATTTTTCATGGTAGTGCGATATTTTTTACCTTAGAAAATACGTATGATGCACTAATTCATCTTTTTTTTGGTAATCATTATGCTCAAAATTGGTTTGAACCTTGGGATTACAGTTGGTATACAGGTTTTAATGTAATGAGTTATCCTCCATTAGTGCATCAGTGTATAGGATTACTTTCCTACATAGTAGGGTTAAAATTTAGTTTATTCTTAATTGCTATTATAGGGGTAATATTATTTATTACAGGTATTTATAGATTTTCTTTACTTCTCTCTAATAATAGATTTGTAGCCGGATATGCGTCAATAATTACAGTAGTTTCTTCTTCGTTTGTAGAAGCTCTGCATATTTTTGGTCAACTACCCAGCATAATTGGCATTTCAATTTTAATGCATTCCTTACCTGAAATTTATTTATTTATCAGAAAAGGATATATCAAGCATTATTTTAATGCTTTATCATTGCTTGCTGTAACGGTTTGTTCTCATCATGTTACTCCTATATTTGGAATGGTTTTTTTTATTGCCCCTTTAATAGGTATGGCTATTATTGATAAAGCACGTGAATTAACCCATTCGTTCGAAGAAGTTAGAATTCAACTTTTTCTTAAAACATTAGTTAAACTTTTAAAAAGAATTATTGTATTTGGTTTTAGTGTTATTGTTCTAATTGTTGTTTGTATTTTACCTTATTGGATTAATTCTAAAAAAAATCCTATAACTCAAGTTCCAATTCCCCACGGAAGTAGGGATAATTTTATTGAAGTAACTTCATCAGGATTAGTGTTTTTTGTAATTCCTTGGGGGATATTACTATTTGTACTGCCCTATGTTTTTTATAGACTCTATTCAAAACGTTATATCTTCTTTGGTTTATCCTTAGCTATGCTAACTTTATTAGGAACAGGAGGCACTACTCCATTGCCAATTAAAATTTTAGGTTCTAATGCGTTTAATATTTTAACGTTAGACCGTTTTACATTTTGGGCAAGTATTATGTCTTTACCTATGTTTGGTGAATTTGTGTACAGATTAATTGAAGGGGATTTAAAAAAAGTTATACAAAAGAAATATGGTAGTATATATCATAAATTTATAATAGGATTATATGCTGGAGGAATTATATTTTTAGCCATTTTTACGATTACTTTGACTTATTGTAGGCCTTTACAACCTAAAAAAATTGACATGCAGCCCATTGTTAATTTTTTAAATCAGGATCAACACGATCAATGGCGTTTTTTACCATTAGGTTTTGGTGATCAAATGGCTTATTTATCTACTTTAACAAAAGCTATGACAGTAGATGGGAATTATCATTCAGCAAGACGTCTTCCAGAATTAACTTCTAGAGCGGTGGAGCGTTTAGAGAATTGTAAATTCAGAGGATTGGAAGGAATAGGGTCTTTGCAGCAATTTCTTACAGTTCCAGAAAAATATAACTTGAAATATATTTTTTCAAATGACAAATTCTATGATCCTATACTTTATTACTGTGGCTGGCATAGGATAGGTTTGTTAGAAAACGGTATTATGGTTTGGGAAAAAATTAGTGTAAAGCCTTTGTCAAAAATTATACCCAAGGATGATATTCCAAATTATTTAAAATTAATGTGGGGTATTATTCCCCTTTTTACTATTATTGTTGCTTTTGTACTTAACATACAAATGATTTGGGTACAGGCATTAAAAACGAATAATAAAAGCCTTACAAATTTTAAAGAATATGGATTATCTTACAATATATTTAATCAAAAGCTAATTAAAGTACTACATTATTGGGGAATTTTACTTTCTTGTATTATTATAGCTAGCTTATATTTATTTTATAGAGATGTAGATAAACAGCTTTCTCCTGAAAATGTAGTAAAATCCTATTATAATGATTTAGATCATAAAGACTTTAGAGGAGCTTATAAATTAACATTCCCTAAAAAAGAGTATCCTTTTTCGCAATTTATGCTTGAAATTTCTGTAAGAGACGGAATTATAAATTCGTATGCAAAACTAGATTCTATTGCTGTTGAAATAGCATTTGTTGGATCTAAAAAGGCAAAAGTTATAGCAAATACAAAATGGGTTACTCCATTAAAAATGATCTACAAAACATTTACACATTTTGTAAATAAAAAAAATGGAAAATGGTATATAGTACCTGAAAAAAAAGATATAGACATTCCTCCTGATGAGCTTTTAAGTAATAATCAAACGGAATTTTATAAACAAGGAAGAAGAAGAATTACAACTCAACAAACATATCACGAAGATGTATTGAGACAACCTGATTTAGAAATCATTTCAGCTTCACTTGTAGAAAAGAATAATAGATTTGAAATTATTGGAACACTTCAAAACATTGATAACGTTCCAGCCGATGTTATTTTAAAAGCAGATTTGTATGATCGTAATAATACAATGGTAGCTTCTTTTAATTCGAAATACACGATAAAGCATAAATTAAATCCCAAAGAAACAACTCCTTTTAAGATAGAATTTGAAGAAATAGCTTGGTTAAAAAATAGTGATATAAAACCTACTAACTTTAATCCTGATGAGTTTTCACCGAAATTTTTTAAATCAAGACCAGTTCGTTTTAACCTACATGGAGAAGGGAATGTAGTAACAACTGATTTATACAATTCTGTATCTTTAAACGAATTAGAGATAAAAGAAGGCAAAATAAAAGGAAACCTTTTTAATTTTGGAACACAAGAAGTAACAATATCTGAATTAATTATATCATACTACAATGATAAAAAAGACTTGATTTATGTAGATCATTATTTTATAAATGAAGGAATAAGAATTCAAAGAAAACAAGATTTTGATTATACATTATTGGATTTGAATAATTTAAAAATTATTAATTCAAGTATTAAAAATTGCTTTATAAATGGTATTTCAAATGAGTCAATCGCCCGATCTGTTTTTGAAAAAAATAACGGAAACGAATTAAATCAATTACAAAAAATAGAAGGAAAAGGATTTTCATTTATAAAAATAAATTTTAATAATTTTATTGGTAATCCAAGGTTATGAAACAAAAAGCATTCATACTTATTACAATTGGTTTTATCCTGTTTTGTGGGTTTACAAGTCTGTACAATTACAATACATTAAAAAAATACAGACTACTGAATCCTGTATTTAAGAGTGAAGCAGGAAAGAGTGTCTCGTTTCAATTTATAGCACCAGATAACAGTTGGCTTTTTATTAATCACTCATACGGTAAAACAATTGTTTCAGGAAAAAGAAAAGATCATTTACTTACTTTTGAAATACCTGAAATTTACACAAAAAAAACGGGAACTATTTCATGGTTTCTTATACATAAAGAAACAATTGTACTAAAAGGAAGCTTAGAGATTTGTCCTACTTTCATTTCCCCAAAACCTTTAGAAGCTTATTTAGGACCGCCAAGTACTTTGGTTGGATCGCCTCATTTTGTAATGTTTGTTACGATACCTTCAGACATTTATGATAACCCTATGCCCACTAATACAAGTGTAGACTATAAAGAGCATTTTTTTGATAATATTCAGAATAATAAAGTTTTGACAAAAAATTTGATTGCTTGGAAAAATATATTTGCACCAACAAAATCAGGTAAAATATTTTTATCTGCTACAGTTAAGACTTCCTCTACAAAAGAATTTGAGGCCTTAATTTATCCAAATATTCCAACTAATTTTAGTATTGATTATACCAGACCACATTTATTTGCCGATGGAAATCAGATAACTAAGTTATTTACTAATACAATAAAAGATAAGTTTGGAAATATTATAAGTGATGCAACTCAGGTTAATTTTTTAATAACAAATTCAAAAGGAAGTCAGTTAAGTACCCAAGGTACTACTTTAGAAGGTGTAGCCAATGCACAAATTTTACATCCTGATCATAAAGAAAAATATACGATAAAAGCATTTGTAAATGGTATGGCTGAGAGTAATGTTATAAGCGTAAATTATAAAGAGGTTACGACTAAAATACCATATCATTTTATGAATAATAGGTATTTAAAAATAGGACCTATAAAAAGTTATATGAACCAAATAGTACCAGATGGAATAGCGGTTGTTACTAAAGTGTATAAAAAGAATAAATGTATTGCAGAAATTAAAGAAAATACCTTTAAAGGTATTGCGCATTTCAATTTTCCAGAAGAAGAATTTAAAGCAAGTGAGTATTCATTTGAAATATCAGTTTTGGGAAAGACAATAAAAACACAGAAAATTTTATATGGCTATAATAAATAATAAAAATAGTTATCGTTTCATTTTAATTAGCTCTTTTATTTTGCTTAATTTATTACTACTATACGGATTAAGTTCTATAATTGCCTTTATGAACTCTGGGGCAGATAGAGCTACTATACTACATTTAGATAAAGAACCTATAAACACGTATCTTCCAAAAATTGAATGGGAAAAAAACAAAAATGAAGGAAGAGAAATAGAACCTCAAACCTTAAAAACAATAGAAAAACATTATTTATTTTCATGGTATATCAAAAACAATGCTTTGAACAAAAATATAAATACAGCTCTAGCAGATTATTTTACCCAAAATGCGTATAACCAAATATTTAATGTAATAAAAAGGAATAAATCTCAAAAGATTACAATAGATAATACTACTTTGAAACATTACATAAAATTAGAATTTTATAGTGAAGATGGACAGCAAGTCGTAATAACAGATAAAAATGTTGTGGAATTTCAAAATGTTTACCAAAACAAGAAATTTATTGCCTCTGTTAAAGACACCTCCTTATATAAAGTAATTTTACTACTAGAAGATGGTTATTGGAGAGTACGACATATTCTGAAAATGACAAAAGAACCAGAAAAAAAAACCTTAAAAGAACCAGGAATTTTTACCATTCAAAATCAAAAAATTTACAAATCAGGAGTTCCTTTTAAAATAAAAGGAATAAATTATTATCCTAAAGATTCACCGTGGGATATGTACGGAAAAAAGTATGATTCTATAGTAATCAAAAAAGACTTTAAAATTATTAAAAAAGCGAACTTAAATACAATCAGAATTTTTGTTCCGTATGAAGACTTTGGAAAAGCAGAAATAAAAAAAGATAGACTACAAAAATTAATTCAAACTATAAAAATTGCGAAGGATAATAATTTATCCGTAATTGTTACTTTATTTGATTTTTATAGTGATTATTCTATTGAAAGTTGGACACTAACACACCGTCATGCCGAAAAAATAATAACTGCCTGTAGTGAATTAGATAATATTCTAGCTTGGGATATAAAGAATGAGCCTAATTTGGATTTTGAAAGAAGAAAAAAACAAAATGTCATTCCTTGGCTAGAAAACATGATTGATTATATTAAAGAAATAGATAGCAAACATTTGATAACAATTGGCTATTCTAATAAAGAATCAGCAGAAATACTAAAAGATAAAGTAGATTTTATTTCTTTTCATTACTATGAAGAAACTAATGATTTTCTAAAAGGTTATAATGAACTAGTAAAAACATCCAAAAAACCCATAATAGTGGGTGAATTTGGATTGTCTTCAAATAAAAACTTTTGGAATTGGTTTGGAAATTCTAACAATAATCAAGCAGCATATCATAAAGTAATGCAAGAATATTTTAAGAATCATGATATTTCATTTGTCTCTTGGACTCTTTATGATTTTCCGACTGTGCCAGACAACATTTTTGAAAATAAATTTTGGATAAAAAATAAACAGAAAAACTTTGGTTTTCTGGATAAAAATGGAAATAAGAAACCTTCTTTTTCGTTTATATCACATTAATATTTTATGAAAATAAAGACAGATTTGTTTTATCATTATTTTTCGTTTACATTTTTTTATATTAAAAATTCCTGTTTTATTTTAGGGTTTAATAGTCAAAAATGGTTGGTAAAAATGCTGTAAAGCATTATAAAATATGATATTGACGAAAGTTTATTGAAATTAGTTTCAATAAACTTTTTTTATTTCATGAAAACTTCAAAAAAAAGCGTTGTCCAACCTGTAAAAGCCTCAATACGATAAAGTGGGGAATAAGAGAAAATAAGCAACGATTTAAGTGTAATGATTGTGGTCAATTATTTACTTCAAATAATAAATCAGTTTCAGATTCTAATAAAGAGATTTGGTTTAAAAACTGGATAATCGGTAAAGATATTTTTGATAAAATTTCACTTGAATCTGGTTACAGTAAAAGTACTTTACAACGTTATTTTTCTAAAATGTTATCTAAAGCTCCTGTTTTAGAGTTTAGCTCCACTGATGATGTTTATCTTATGATTGATGGAACTTATTTTCCTAATGATATTTGTCTAGTAGTTTATAGAAATTTTCATTTAAAATCTACTCAACTTTATAGAATAACTGATAACGAAAATTATGAAGAAGTTGCAGAAGATTTACAAAATTTATTAAATCTTGGGATTACTATAAAATGTATTACTTCTGATGGTGATAAATCTGTATTAAAAGCGATACAAAATATTTGCCCTGACATAGCTTTTCAAAGGTGTTTAGTACATATTTCAAGAATGTGTAAAATATGGCTCACGGCCAATCCAAAACACAAATCAGGCTTTGAATTAAAGCAAATTATAATTAAAATCCATCAGATTAATTCTGAATACAAAAGACAATTATGGTTAATAGAGCTTATACATTGGGAAGAAAAATATAGAGACTATCTTAATGAAAGATCATATAAAATCGAAAGTAAAAAATATTGGTATACTCATAAAATGGTTAGAAGATCATTTACTGTAATTAAAAAAGCATTACCACATATGTTTACCTATCTTAAAGATGATAAAATACCAAATTCAACTAATGCTCTTGAATCATTTTTTGGACATTTGAAAGACAATCTAAATATTCATAGAGGATTAAGTATAAAAAACAGGAAGAACTTTTTAAGATGGTATTTATACTATAAAAATCAAATTGAAAAATAGGTTTTTTCAGCCATATTTGATTACCGATAATTAAAAAAGGATAGATTAAAACCTATCCTTTAATTATCGTATAATCATCAAACTTATTGCTGGTTGGTTGCTCCTCAGCAGAGCCAACTTCCTCTTCAATTTGATGTTGTAATATAAGCAATTTAAAATCAAAAATTACCAACCATTTTTGACCACATTACCTATTTTAGCATTTGAGATAATACTTGATTAAATAATGAGCTCTAAAAACTTTATATTAAGACATATTACCATGTGTTAATTGATTGATTTCATATAGATATTGATCGGCTATTTTATCCATTGTTAAAGAACTAGCCACAGTGTAATTATTATACGCTAATTCTCTTCTATAATTATCATTTTGTAAAATTTTATGAATAGCTGCTGCTAAAGATTCAACAGATTCTGAATCAAAAAACTCTCCTTTATATCCTTCTTCCTCCACAAGTAGAGCTAAATCACCTAGATTAGGCATTACAACAGCTTTCCCATAACTTCCTGCTTGATGAAGTACTCCTGAACTACCAGTAGTAGACGTATATGGAAAGACCACTACAGTGCTTTCTGTAAAAATTTTTTCTACATCTTTTTCTTCAACATATCCAGTAAAAAACAATCCTTCTACGTTAGTATATTTTTTTTGAACACCTTCCAGATAGCCTATAGTATTTGGACTATCAGTACCAGCAATCACTATTTCTATAGGATCCGTATATTTTTTTCTAATTTCTTGTACCGCGTCAATTAAAATTTCTACTTTTTTATACGTTCCAAATTTCCCAAATGCCATTATTTTTTTAGGACCTACTGGTAAATCAAAATTAGGTTGGGAAACTGTTTCAAAAGAACCATGAGGAATTAAAACTACGTTGTTTACTTTATATTTTGATTTTAAAATTTCAACATATTTACTTATAGTAACAGAGACTTTATTGGCTTTTAAGATAAAATAAGTAAGGCTAGTTCCTATACCATTGTAAATATTTTGCATTAATTTATTTTTTGTAAAACCAGCAGTATTTAAGTCAACTTGTTCAAGTATATTGTGCATTAAAACCATGGTTTTAAATCCTAATAATCGTAAAATAAAAGGTAATAAAAGACCTAACGCAGCGGGTATTTTTTTATCACCAAATTTTACAAACTGAAGATTAAACAAAACAACATCAGGTTTAGTGTTTATGACAGCTTTACAAATAGTAAAAATAATTTTGTAACTATTAAATATCCAACATTCATTTACTTGAATTTTTTGACTATTTTCAAAATCAAGTTGTTTGTTTTCTTGTGTTTTGTCACACATTAAAATTAGCTCAGAAACTTCATCTTTTTGAACAAAATTTTTCACTAGATGATATCCATATTCGTTAAGTGTAACCTTGCTAGGAGGAAATGATGTTATAACTGCTAGTTTCATAGTTTGTTTTACTGTAGTTTATTGTTGTGTTGTATTAATAATAAATATGTAATTATACATTATTTGTTCTTATGGTTTTAAATTTAACATTAATAAAGGAATAAATCATTTGAAATAAAAGTAAAAAAAACATGGAAACTATCTGAACATGTACTACTTGATCCAAGGATTTATGATAAAGAGTAATCAATATAATTTGCACAAAACCAAAAAAAGCCGAAATAAAAACAGGAATATAATTATTGATTGACAAGTAGTAATAAGTCAAAAGATTGGCAATAACAAATATTGTAGTAGCTAAAGCATATTTCCACAAAATAGAAGCAATAACTAAATATTTTTGACCAAACATTATTAATAAGATTTCTTTTGAAAAAAGGGCAGAAAAAATAATTATAATGAATGATAATACAACGATATAAAAAACATAATTTAATAATACACTTTTTGTTTCTTCCCCTTGTTTTTTTAATAATATGACTTTGGGTAATAATAACATTATAAACATCCAAGAAACAAAATAAATGACTCTTCCTATTAGAGCAATAGATGAATATAAACCTGCTTCATAATTTGGGAAATAATGTTTAACCAAAATAATATCACTATTATTAATAATAATTTGAGTAAATTCATAAAAAGCGGTTATTAAAAAAAATAATCTTACTTCTTTAAACCAATTAGAGATTTTAGTATTGTGAAAATAATTTAGTAAATCCACTTTTTTATAAGGAAATAAACCACAAATTATGGATATGAAAATACCTGATGCTACAATATTAGGTACAGCTGATTTTGGAAATATAAATAATAATACATAGGTAACTATTAACCTACTTAACATTTCATACAAATAAGATTTTGATAGATTATAAAAATAACTTTTACCTTGTTCTATTCCGCGCTTTATACTCATTAAAAAATAAAAAGGAATAACACAACCAAAGATTGCAAACATTGTATTGGTTTGAGTCTGAAATATTTTTTGAAAATTTTCTGAAAAAAGGAAAAATAAAGAACCTATTATAAGTCCTAGAATAACAGCAATTTTATTAAAAAATACAATCAAAGCCCTGCGTTCATCCTCTTGTAAAGTAACCGTAAACTTAGTCGTAGCTATTTGAAAAGTCATACCTAAAAATGATAAAACTAATAAAAGCGTAATTAAAATGGCAGTATCAGCAAAAATTTGAGGACCTAAAATTCTTCCTAAAACTAAATTGTATAGATAGTTTCCTAAATTAACAATTAGCATTACAAACATAAAATACCTGTCCTTACTTAATGTAAGTGATGAAAAGATCGTTTTATTTAAGGATAATACCTTCATTATATATGATTTCACAAGTTTACTTTTCTTAGAATGTGATTAATTTTTTCATCGTTAAACATTTTTTCAATTTTTTTGCTTTTTGAAAATATCCGAAATACAACATGTTCTGTAATTGCTTTTTTATATAATTCATATAAAGCACGTACACATGTTCGATCAATTTCTTGATTTTTTTCAAATAAAATTTGAATCTCTTTAGGATGAGTTCCTATTAATGAATTGAAATAATTTATTACAGAGTTTACATTTTGTGCCCCCATATTTCCATTTATTTCATAAACACCTGAATTGTAAGTGATTTTAAGTGACATAATTAATGATTTTAAAGTTCATACTCCGTTTGTTTTACAAATTTCTAAATAGACCAAAATAAAAGATCTCTTTTTCGACGAATAACCATTTACTTTAGTTTAAATTACGATGAATTATGATTAACTTAGTGATATAAAACATTATATCTATGTTAAGTTTTGTAAAGTATATCAGTGTTATGATTTTTACCTGTCATTGTTTTTCTCAGGAAATGACATCTGGGTTTAATTATCTTGAAAAAGGAAATTTTGAAAAAGCAGAAATCTTCTTTAAGGATATACTTAGTAGTTATCCAGAAAATAAAACAGCTAGAATATGTTATGCAAGAGCCATAGGATTGAATAAGAAACCAGAAGAAGCCCTAATCTTGTTTCAAAAATTACTGGATGATTATCCCAATGATTATGAAATTAAGTTAAATTATGCTGAATCAATGCTGTGGAATAATAAATTCATAGAAGGAAAAACATACTATGAAAATTTAATAGACTTAGATTCAAAAAGTTTTCCAGCTGCTTTAGGATATGCAAATTGTCTTTCTAATTTGCGGGAATATGAAAAAGCATTATCCTATGTAGATCAAGCACTAGAATTGTCAAAAAATAACCCCAATGCACTTATTTCTAGAAAATACATACGATTAGGATACGCGGATCAGTTATCAAAGAAAAATAAAATACAGGAGGCTTTAAAATTGTTAGATAATAATCTAATAGACGATCCTGAAGATAGAGAAACACTTCTTAATAAAGCAAATTTATTATTGATAAAGAAAGAGTATTCAAAAGCTGAAAAGACTTATACGAAATTAAATAAAACTCAAAATGATTCTATAATTTCTCTTAATGGAGTAGCGTTAACGAATCATTTAAATAATAAAGAGAAAAAAGCATTACGTTTTACTTTAATGGCTTTAACCAAATCACATAAATCTTCAGATAATACATTAATTTATCAAACAACGGAAAGATATATTCAAGCTCTAATATGGAATAAAAAATATAAAAAAGCTCAAATTGAAATTAATGATTTTAAAGAAAAAACACAAAATAGTGTGCAAAGTATTGCTCTACAAGCAATGTTAAATATTTACAAAAACAATTTTTTAGAAGCAATTAATGAATACAAAAATCTTTTAGTAAAAGATTCAACCTCATTTGACGGAAATTTAGGAATAGCAAATGCCTATTATGCAAATGATCAAATTAAAGAATCATATAATGCTGTAAATAAAACATTAACCTTTTTTCAAGAACAAAAAGACGCTAATGTTTTACTGAATAAAATAAAAGAAAAGTTCTCTTCTTCTATGGAAGAAAAAATTAGTTATTCCTTTGATAATAATAAAAATACAGCTATTTCTTCTTTAACGACGATAAATGTTCCTATTAATTTGAAAACCTCTTTAATAGGTAAGTATACTTATAGAAAAACGCAAAATACAACAAATGATCAATTAGCTAAATCAAATGATTTTATTTTGGGTATTCACTACGAATTTAAGCCTAAATTAATTTTGACAGCATTAGGAGGATTGACAACCGTAAATTCATATTCTCAAAACTATGTACAATTTTTAGGACAGGTTTCCGTAAAACTAAAGCCATTTAAGTTCCAAGAGATAGAAGGAGGTTATTTACGTGAAATTCAAAATTTTAATGCGGAACTTATGGGCAGAAAGATTGTAAATAATCATTTATATATGAATTATAGTATTTCCACAAATTTTAACCTAGGTGGTTTTATTCAATATTTTAGAACTCAACAAAGTGATGATAATAATCGTAATCTCTTATTTACCTCATTATATTATACAGTATTATCAAAACCTACTATTAAGACTGGAATTAATTATCAATTTATTAATTTTAAAGAACAAAAACCTCTTTTCTATTTCAGTCCTTTAAGATTTAATGCGTACGAAATTTTTACTGACATAATTAGAGATGATAAAACAATAGATTTAAAAGGGACTTTTTATCATTTTATTGTTGCAGGAGGAACACAGTTTATAGAGAATAATAAAAATCAACTGACTTATAGGTTACAAGGCAAAATAGGTTATAAATTTAGTCCTCGTTTAAACCTACATTTGTATAGTTTAAAGAGTAATATAGCATCAAGTACAGCTGCAGGGTTTACTTATACTGAAATAGGTTTTGGATTTAAATGGTTATTTGCAAAGTCCTTAAATGAAAAAAGGCTGTCCAAAAAGTAATAAATCAACATCCGGTTGGAGGAGTCTCATAATCAATATTATGTGATTTCTCCCTTTGGTCGAAATGATGGCAAGATTGCGAACTTTTTGGACAGTCTTCTTAAAAGAATATTTCAATACTAATTAATCAGTAGTTTAGCCATTTTATATTCATTATTAGGATTTACAATTTTACAAAAGTAAACACCTCTAGATAATTCTTTTTTAGATAAAGAAATAGAGTTAAATCCAGCATTTGCACTAACATCAAATTGCATTACAATTTTTCCTAATTGATTTATAATTTGAACAGTCATAGAACAGGTCTCACTTGCTATTAATTCAATACTGGCTTCATGGCTTACTGGGTTAGGATAAATTGCTATTTCTAATGATTCATCATGAACTAAAGTATTATTTTTTGAAAAACGAATATCTTCCAATGTTAATTCTTTTAGAACTTCTTGGCCATTTGTTGTAGACATGATAAAAACAATTGTTTTAAGATCGTCTAATTTTATTTTATCAGACATACCAATTAAGGATGAAATAGGTAAACTAAATTCTTTCCAATTATTAGTTAATTTTACATTGATATAAGGTTGATTTTCCCAATTTGAAACACTTGCTTTTATAAAACGTATTTCTAAATTACCATTCCCTTTGGCTTTAAATTTAAAACTTTTATAATCGGATAAATCAATTGCTTTAAATCGAGGTGTTAAAGCACGATAAACACTTATATAGTTAGATACTTTTGCACTTAAACTTACATTTCTTTCAATTGGAAATTCATCATTTAAAGTTTTATAATTATCAGGTTGGATTTGATAGTTTAGAACGGTTGTACCTTTAGCAGAATTATCTAGTCCCCAAGGACCATCAGATAAAAATAAATCGTCTGGTACGGGGGTATTTTTACCAATTCTCATACCTATGTCAAATAAAGAACCAATAGGATAATCATGTTGTACTAAGAACTTTTTGTCTAAATTAATAGTTGTAGTAAAATTTTCAAAAGTTGAGGTTTCGGAAAGTCTTTTGCCACCGTCAAAATCTACATTTTGAACGCCAGAAGGATTAATGATATCTAAATATAGTTTTCCATTAGAATACTTACCTTTTTTAACAAATACAGTTGGCGGATTGGAAACATTATATTCTGTAATGGTTTTTTGATTATTTATTAATGAGATTAACTCAGCACCTAGTTTGTATAAATTATCTAGTGAGTTTGTCCAAATTTGAAAATTATAATACGAAGTGTTTTGTTCATATTTATCTAGATTCCAATGACTATCTATTGAAAAATTATTTTCGTTATTAGTCAATCTAGCGGCTAAACTCATTGAGTACTCAATATTTCCGTCGGGATTTTTTATGATAGAACGTATAAAATTATGTTCATTTAATTGTATAGTAGAAACAGATAAAATTTCAGCACCTAATAATCTATCACAAATATATTTGGTATGTTCATAAACACTATTTTTCGTTTTGATAGCAATTATACTACCAATAGTTTTATTCTTTTTAATATAATCTACAGAGTAAATATCAGTTGCATTTGTAATTTGAGTTAAATCAAAAGGAGTAGATTCAATAACCGAATCTTCGTTAATTATTTGTAGAGGGATAAAAGATTGAAGAGTAAAGTTGTTACTTTTATTTGCATAACGAGCATTTTTTTCTATTCTAGCAGCCTTGCTACGATCAAAAGTATAATTGGTTTTTACTCTGTTATAGTTACGTTTATTAATAATGTCTCCCAATCTGTTATTACTTTCTAAACCACCATTATTACCTCCAGAAGTTTCATCTACAACAGGACAAGATCCCATTCCAGAGCAAGAAGGGTCATCACAATCAACTAGTCCGTCTCCATCATCATCTATTCCGTTTGTACAATCTTCTTGTAATACTGCAGCTGTAGGACAACGCGCTCCATCATTACTAGAACTAGATGGACCAAAAGCAAATAAGTTTGAATTAATGATGTTTGAACCTGTTAAATTTTGAACGTTTCTAATAATATAAATAGTTCCAGTATCATTTGATGAAACATAAAAATTGCCATCTACATCAAAATAGACAGCTCCATACGTATAATTTAATCCAGCCATAATAGGTACTTCTCCTAAACTTTGTACACTTCCAGTTGTAGGAGTAATTCGATATAAAATGTTTGTACTTTTTTCTACAGTGTATAAGTTTCCATCAACAGCGTTAAAGGCCCAATCAAAAACGTTTATAGAGGTACTGAGTGGATAAGAGGTAATATACTGTCCGTAGGTTGCGGAATTTGGGTTTACATCTATTTGATAAATGAAGCTACCTATTTTTAAAAAATACACTCCATCGGAACGAATATCTCCAACAAATCTACTGCCTGTGGGTAATTCAGGTATGTAATACGAAGTCGTTTGAAAATCAGAACCTATTCGTACAATCGTATTTGCAGGAGTACTTAAGGATCCCCACATATAGCCATCAGTAGGGTTATACCCTGCGGCATTAATTGTACCTGGAGTAATATCAGTTGCTATTAAGGTGGCTGTACCTGATGATAGATTTATAGCGTATAAGTCATTCATTTGAAACAAGTAAGCATTGTAATTACAATTAAAAGGCTGATTTTGACTAAATGAAGATAGATTAGCAAGGGTTAAAATAATTGCTAATCCATATTTTACTGATGATAAAACACTATTTTTCATGACCTTACTATTTTAATTTGTTAGTAAAGTTATAAACAAGATCAGTAATTAATTTTGATTTTTGCTTGTTGTATATAAAGTATAGATAAAATGTAATTATCTATAGATGAATGAGATGGTGCTAAAGTAAGTTAAGTCTGTTTATTAATTCAGGTCTATTAGAGCGGCTAACGGGTATTACTTCTTTTCCTATAAGAACACTGTTATCTTCAATATCTATAATTTTTTTTACATTTATTATGTAAGAACGGTGTACTTTTAAAAATAAACTCTGAGGTAGTTTATCTTGAATTTTTTTGAGCGTTGAGTGAACGGTATAGTTTTTATGTTCTGTTTTGATGATAATGTAATCTCCTTTAGCTTCAATTAGATTAATAGATTGAAAATTAATTTTTATAAGTCGTCTATCAATATTTATATAAAAATCGTTAGATTCATTTTGAATAAGAATAGAGTTTTCAGCTTTTGTAATAGGATTTTCTTGTTTTATAGATGAGGATTTGAATTTTTGAATGGCTTTGTCAAGACGTGCTTGAGTAATAGGTTTTACAATATAATCTACTATACAATCGTATTCAAAAGCTTCTATTGCATAATTTTTATCAGATGTAATTAAAATTATTTTAGGAGGATTTTTAACGGTTTGTATAAAATCAAAACCTGTAAAATCAGGCATGTGAATATCAAGAAATATTAAATCTACAGAATTTTGATTTAAATATTTCATGGCTTGAATTGCATTAGAAAACTCTTCAACAATATTCATTTCCGAATAATTAGAAACCATTTGGTAAATTATGGTTCTTGCTAAAGTTTCATCATCTACAATAATACAATTCATTCATTAAGTTAATTGATCAACAAATTGTTGCATAGCATCTAAAATAGCCTCAAATTCTAGTTGTAAATCTGTTGATTGTTTCAGTAAATTTATTTCAAACTCTTCAGCAAGATAATAACTTTTTTCCATTCCTAAAACAGAAATTTTATGTTTAAGTTTATGTACAGAAGAAGCTGTTTGTTGGAATTTTTTGGCGGTTATGTTTTCTTTATAAGTATTGATTTCTTCTGGTAATTCTTGTTTTATTACGGAAATTATTTTTGTTCTAAATACATCGTTATCTCCTGATAATTGTTTGATATAGCTTTCGTTAGGTTGTTCCATGTTGTTTAGATAAAGTAAAATAAAATGTTGATCCTTCATTTTCTTGGCTTTCTACCCAAATTTTCCCTCTATATAAAAGTACGATTTTTTTTACAATAGACAAACCTATACCTGATGAATTGTTATCGTTTTCTAATTTGGTAAAAACATTAAATATTTTATTGAAATATTCTGGACTAATTCCTTTTCCATTATCTTTTATATAAAAAAGATAATTTTCTTTTTGGTCTTCGTAACCTATTTCAATAATTCCTTTTTCTTTATTCATTGAATTTAAGGCATTATCTATTAAGTTTTGAAAAATTTGCTTGAATCTAATCGTATTTCCATAAATTTTTGGAAGGTCTGAGGAAATGTACACTTTAGTATTTAAAGGAATATGGAAACTTTTTAGTACTTCTTCACAAAGTATATTAAAATCAACTAATCTATCACTGGTTTCTAGTTTATCAATAGTAGAATACTCTAAAATTCCTTTGATTAAGAGATCCATTTTTTCTACATTGACTAATACTGAGTTTAGGGAGTTTAGACAATCATTTCCTATTCTGTCTTTATTATCTTCAATGAACCAACTTACTAGTGTATGTATGTTTCTTAAAGGGGCTTTTAAATCATGTGAAACTACATGAGCATACTCGTTTAATTCTTGGTTTTGTTCTTCTAAATCTTTTAATAAGGTTTCTCTTTGTTTGTTTATGGAAATAATTTCTATGGTTTGTTTTTTTAATTTTTCTACAAGATCTTTCTCATTTTCTATTTCATTTAGTGTAGACTTGATAGCCATTGAATTAATAATTTCCTCAAGATTTTTATTGATTTCTTTTAAATTAATTGTTTCAAGCCTTAATTTATCATTTGCTTCATAGAGTTCATCAGAACTTATTTTCATAGCTCTTTGAGACATTTTTAATTGCTCGTCATAATTGTTGTATGAATCATTAATAGCATTAATAAAATCCTGATTTAGTAATAAATCGGTACCTTCTTTTTTTAAGTATTTGTCTATTTGTCTACTTAGTAGAGGATTCATTATTCACTTATTAAGGTTAAAGTCATGGTTTGATTATGCAGTTCACAGCCAGTGTTTCGATCAAAAGGAGCTATTTCGCCATAGGAATAAAAACCACTGATGACAGCTTGATTACCAATTGTTTTTTTTACTTCTTCAATTTCTTCTTCTACTCTTTGATCCATTACTAATTTTCTACCGATACAACTGACTAATAACGCAAATTCAGGTTTATTTATTCTATTTTGCATTGCTTCTTGAGCTGCTTTTTGTGCCCCTTCTGAGAGACCGTCTACTGATGTCATCATCAATTGTACTTTAGAATTGATAGGAACATCACCTGCGAGTGTCATAGAATGATTATCTTCATTTATATTTAATACGGTTCTTACTACGGCTCTTTCTTTATTTTCTGCTTTTACATGTAATGGATATAACAATGCTGCTTTAGGTAGTTCGTTTGCTTTGTCGCCAAGATATTTTCTATAAAGTTCTAGAGCAGGTTTGTCATCTATTTCATATAAAATATTGGCATCAGATTTTGTAATTAATCGTTCAGGACCAAATGTGAGCCAACCACCATGGCTAGCTACTGATATTTCTAATGTTTCTCCATATAACCCAATTAAAATCACTTCTCCTACTTTTGGATCTTCTTTATAGGAGGCAAGTGTTTTTTGAAATCGATCATCATCTCCGCAAATTCCTCCAGAAATCGGAATATTGTGAAGCATTATAGATTCAATGCCTGCTATTAATGAATTACCATTAACAAAACTACCTTCGGATATTACGATCAAATGTTTTAGTTTTTCTTTAGGTATATCCTGAGATAATTTTTTACCTAGTTGATAAACATCTAAATTATATTCTTTGATGTTGCCATTTTTTATAATAAAAGTAGATTTTTCAAATTCTATGGCGGTAATATGAACAGTATTATTTATTACGTTCGTATCAATAATTTCTCCCGAGGTAGAACCAAAAACTAAATGTTCATAAGGAAATTCTTTTCTGATTTTTTCTATAATTTTAGGGTCTTCTAATAGTTGTCTATTGCCAAAAACTAAAACGAAAGGATTTTTTAATTCTTGTTTAGAAACTACATAATTCCATTCAAGATTTTTTTCTAGAAATGCTTGTACTATCTTCATCGTATTAGTTTTGGGATCTTAATAAAAAAAGTGGTTCCTATATTTTCTTGACTTTCAAGCCATATTTTTCCCTTATAGTTTTCAATAATTTTTTTTACTATTGAAAGTCCTATTCCTGTAGATTTTTCGTGTTTAGTAAAAGATTGAAATATGGTAAAAATTTTATCTTGATTTTCAGGGGCTATACCAGGACCATTATCCTTTATGCTGAATAAATGGCTGTCATTAGTATCTTTATAATCTATGATTACTTTTCCTATAGGCTTATCTATATAGGTTACAGCATTACTAATTAGATTTTGAAATAATTGTTGTATTCTATACTGGTCAGCTGTAATAATTGGTAAAATAGTAGCTATAATAACTTCAACATTTTCTGGAATATGAATTATCTGAATTATATTTTGTATGATTTCATTGATATCAACTTCTTCATAAACATTTTCTAATGTGTCTATTTTAGAATAGGTCAAAATTCCTTGAATTAGATGATCCATTTTTTCAACTTTGCCTTCAATCATTTCAAGATAACTTAATGTTTGTGCACTAAATTCTTTCAGATTGTCTTCCTTGATCCAAGAAATTAATGAATGAATGCTTCTAAGAGGCGATTTTAAATCGTGTGAAACTATTTGGGCATAGTCATTGAGTTGCTGATTTTGTTTTTTGAGTCTAAGTAATAATCGTTCTTTTTGTAGTTCTAGATTTTTTTGTTGTGTAATATCTAAATGAATACCTATAGAACCCACTATATTACCTTTTGCATCGTAATTAGGACCACCACTAATAACCCAATAGCGATCGTCTCCGTTTTTAGTTTTTGCTAAAACTTCATAGGAATCAGAAATTCCCTTTTTTCTTGCTTTATTTTGATCTGCTAATAGCATCTTGCTTGTATCATTTGCCAATAAATCAGTTGCATTTTTACCAATTAGTTCATCTATGGTGTAACCACTCATCTCTAGAAATGACTGATTTGAAAAAAGAATTAGATCATCATTATCTACTTCAAGTAGTCCTAAATTCATATTTGCAATGATGCTACTATATTTTTCTTTTTCATATTTCAAGGCATCTTGATAAGACTTTTCATTGCTAATATCTTCTTCTATTGCAAAGTATTTGATTATTTGACCGTTATCATTTTTTAATGCTTGACCATGAATCCTAACCCAATATTTAGTTTTATCTTTTGTATAATTTAATATTTCACAATTAAAGGGTTCTCCTCGAGAAAGTTGTTTTTTTAAATAAGCTATAGTTTCCTTATTAGTTTCTTCACCTTGAAGGAATGCACCTGGTTTTTTTCCTATTACTTCTTGATTGTTATAACCCGTTACTTTTTCAAAACTTTCATTTACCCACTCAATTTTACCTTCCTTATCGCAAATAATGACAGCGTTTAGGTTTACTTTTGCAATAGAGGATAAGACCTGAAGTTCTTCTTTATCTTTTTCAAGTATTTTTTGTTGTTGATTGATTTTAAGAACCAATTCATTTAACTCTTGATTTTGAATTTCTTGATTTTTTAAGACATGTAATAAATCAATTAGTGGGTCATTGAAAGCAAAATCTTGAAAAGTTAGATTATTTTCAACAACCTCTTTTATAGAATTAAACCAAGGAGAGCCGGTAAAGAGATAAAAATTTCCATGTAGATTTATTTGTCCTCGAAGAATTATTTTTTTATCATGTGTATGTAATATAACTAGCTGATCTAATGTTTGTGTAAAATTATTAGAATGAATATTCTTAAAATGTGGTCTTTGAAAACTAAAGGATTCCATAAAATAAGTATCCAGTTCAATTTTGGGTAATAACTTACTTAATGTTTTTCCTAAACTTATGATTTTTAATTGGTCATCAATTAAAATATGGAAAGGAAAAATAGAATTAAACTCATCTTTGTTAAAATTGAATTGAATATTACACATAGTTCTACCAACTTATATTAAAAATCTCGTGAGTATCGCCTTTATTACGGCTTTTGATAACTTTAATTTTGACAGGAGTTTTAAATGAAATACTTAAACCTTGAATCAAACCTTTTACAAAAGCCTGTAAACCTTCTCTTACGGAGAAGTAGTGTAAGTTAAGACTTTTTTCGGAAATATCCGATACTTTAAATTCAGGAGGAGTTAGATTAGGATAAATAAGCATGACTCTATTATGGAATAGAGGAAGATTAATTAAAAAATCTTTTAAAGAAGTGCCTCCTGATTCCATCAAACCTTGGTATTTCTCCTGTGTTGTTTTTAAAACCCACCATTCTCCAAAAGTTGTGAGAACTTCATCAATTGTTGTGTTTAACTCTTTAGCAGTCGTATTTGCTAATTTATAAGTTACATCATCATCATAAGATTGTCCACTTATAAAATAATCTTGGTTAATACCACTTTTATTTCGGATCTCATTCCATTTTTGTTCTCCAAAATTTGATATGATTAAATCTTGAATAGCTTTATTTACAATTCCATACATAAAAATCAATGTGAAATTAATTCATTACGACTCCAATACTCAAAAAGAGATTGAACTTTTTCAACATATTCATCATATTTTAGAGGCTTAATAATATAGCCTGCTATTCCTATTTTGTAACATTCTAATAAATCTTTGTGGTTACTAGAGGTAGAAAGGATTATAGAGGGTATATATTTTAACCTTTCGTCTTCTTTTAAGATTTTTAGAAATTCAATCCCATTTAATTTTGGCATGTTTAAATCTAACACGATTATATCGGGTAAAATGTCTTTGTTTTTTAAAATATCTAGGGCTTCGACACCATTATTTGCTTCAATAACTTTATGGACTAGATTTAATGAGTTAATTACCCTGTTGAATTTCATAACCTCAATTTTATCATCTTCTAAAAGAAGAATGTTTAGTAATTTTTTCATTCCCAAAAATTTATTTAATAAAAATTATTGCAGTAAACATTCAAAAGTAATGATTTGATGAAGGTTGTGGAATCTTATTAGTTGATTGGTTATCATAAAAAGATTAATAACACGAATGTATCGACGAAGATTAAATTATATATATCGTTTTTTGAATGGATAAGAATTTATTATTAATGGCATAAATCGTTGTTTAATGCTCATTACGTTTTATATAGAAATACTAAATAAGAGTATTCCTTAAAATAATTAATATTTTGATTGTAGAGTTTTAATGTTTACAGTAGTGATAATATATCTCTAATGGATTCAATTGCTTTAAAGTTGGTGTGTTTAATTTCAAAATCAATTTGTTCGTAGACCCAAGTAGTGTGATAAGGAATATGCACTCCGTAACCTCCTATATTTAATACAGGCAATACATCTGATTTTAAAGAATTGCCAATCATCATAAAATCTGAAGCTTGTACATCTAATCTTCCTAGCATTTTAGTATAGTCAATCTCTGTTTTATCCGTCATTACTTCAATGTGATGAAAATAATGACCTAATCCTGAATCATGTAGTTTGCGGTGTTGGTCTTTTAAATCACCTTTTGTGGCTACAATTAATTTGTATTTATCTTTTAATTCTTCTAGTACGTTTTCTACTTCTGGGAGTAGTTCTACTGGTTTTAGTAATAAGTCTTTTCCTATTTGGAGGATTTTATTTGTAATATTTCCAGAAATTTGATTTTGAGTTAATTGTAAGGCTGATTCAATCATAGAAAGAGTGAAGCCCTTAATTCCAAAACCATATAGAGGCAAATTTTTAATTTGATTGTTTAGTATTAATTGTAAAATTTCTTGATGCGAGGCGTAGCTGTGAAATAAAGTACAAAATTTTTCTTGCGCTTCGTCAAAGTAAGGTTCATTGTGCCATAAAGTATCATCTGCATCAAAAGCTATTATTTTAGGAGCCATGTTTGAATTATTTAAAGAGTTTTCAAAAATAAAATATTTTAAATGAAAAACTCCCTCATTTGGAGGGAGTTTTAATTTTATCAATCAAATCAAACATAGGACAACGTTTGCATCTTTTTGATTCTTTTTTCTTGTATTTTTCACAACATTTTGACTTGCACTTTTCAGCTTTTTTGTGTAATCTTTCTAAAGCTTTTTCGTGATTGTCCTTGTTTTTATTTTTTTCTTTTTTGCTCAAAACAAGCGTTATTTGGCTTCATTATTTTTATTTGTTATTTGAAGTATGTCTCTATCAAATAAATACAAACCACCTTTGTCATCACCTATCATGTTTATTTTGTCTAGAATAGATTTTGCTTGTGCTTCTTCCTCTATTTGCTCTGCTACATACCATTGTAAGAAATTATGTGTTGCATAATCTTTTCCTTCAAAAGTAATGTGTACTAAATCATTAATTGAATCAGATACAAATAATTCATGTTTATACAATTCTTCAAACATTTCTTGAAAAGTGTTGAAGGATGTTTTTGGCATTTTTAAATCAGTTATTAAGGCATGCCCTCCTCGTTCGTTTACATATTTTACTAATTTAAGCATGTGCATACGCTCTTCATCAGATTGTAAATACATAAAACGGGCAATTCCTTCAAAGCCATGTATTTCTGCCCAACAAGCCATAGATAAATATACTTGTGATGATTCGGCTTCTATTCTAATTTGCTTATTTAACGCGTCTTCAATATTCTTTTGTAACATAAAAATAGGTTTGTTTACCAAGCAAAGGTACGAAAAAATGTTAGGTTATAATTAGGTTACTTAATTTTCTTAATTATTTCCTTTAGATGAAATATATGAGAGTATGTCTTTTTTTAATTAAAAATGAGAGGAATAATTAATAATTGAAATGAATAAATTCCTCAATATGTTTTGTTATTCCTTATTCTATGTAATGTTAGGTTTTACATATATTTTTTAAAAGAGAAAAGGGTATTCTAAAAAAGTAATCTTATTATGTCTATCATAAAGAGAAATGATTTAGTTTTTATGCTGTAATTTCTCTTGTACTTGAAACGATGAACGAAAATTTGAATAATTATTTTTAGAAAACCCTTTATCTGTATTTTGAAATTTGTGTATTAAGCTATTGTGGCTCCGTTTTCAACTCCTTCATTTTCAGGATTTACAAAAACTAGTTTGCCTTCCGTGTTTTGAGTTAATAAAAGCATTCCTTGACTTTCTACGCCACGTAAAGCGCGTGGGGCTAGATTTACTAAAACAGTTACACGTTTACCAATCACTTCCTCTGGTGTAAAATGTTCTGCAATTCCTGAAACAATTGTACGAATATCAATTCCTGTATCTACTTTTAAAACTAACAATTTATCAGCTTTTGGCATTTTTTCGGCTTCGATAATAGTTCCTACACGTAAATCTATTTTTGAAAAATCATCAAAAGTAGCGGTTTCTTTTTGAGGCATAATGTTATTTTTTGTTGAAGCTTTTTCAGCAGCATTAGCTGTTTTGGTTGCTTCTAATTTGTCAATTTGTTTTTGTATTTCAGTATCTTCGATTTGGGCAAATAAAACATCTGTTTTTTCAGTCAAGATGAGGTGTCCTGCGGGTAATAAATCTGATGTTTTAGCCACTTTGTTCCAATCTAGTTGCTCTAGATTTAAGATTTTAGCTAATTTATTAGCTGTAAAAGGTAAAAAAGGTTCAGTTAATACACGTAAAGCAGCTGCTATTTGTAGAGCTACATACATTTGTGTTTTTACTCGTTCTGGATCTGTTTTAACCATTTTCCAAGGTTCCTCATCAGCTAAATATTTATTACCTAAACGAGCTACATTCATCATTTCACCTAAAGCTTCTCTAAATCTATAACGTTCAATAGAAGATGCTATTACGGCTGGATAGGCTTTTAATTCAGTTAATGTTTGTTCATCAACTTCTGTAAAAGTATTTGGAGTAGGAACAATTCCGTTGTAGTAGTTGTTAGTTAAAACAACTACTCGATTAATAAAATTTCCAAAGATGGCTGCTAGTTCATTATTGTTTCTTGCTTGAAAATCTTTCCAAGTAAAATCATTGTCTTTTGTTTCTGGAGCATTAGCAGTTAGAGCATAACGTAATACATCTTGTTTTTCTGGAAAGTCAGATAAATACTCATGTAGCCATACCGCCCAGTTTTTAGAAGTAGATAATTTATTTCCTTCTAGATTTAAGAATTCATTAGCGGGTACATTATCGGGTAAAATGTAATCTCCATGTGCTTTTAGCATGGCAGGAAAAATTACACAATGAAAAACAATGTTATCTTTTCCTATAAAATGAACCAATTTAGTGTCCTGATCTTTCCAATACGGTTCCCATTCTTTACCTTCTTTTTGTGCCCATTCTTTAGTAGAGGAAATATAGCCAATAGGAGCATCAAACCAAACGTATAATTTTTTACCTTCAGCACCTTCTACAGGGACATCAATCCCCCAGTCTAGGTCGCGTGTTACTGCTCGAGGTTTTAATCCGTCATTTAGCCATGAACTTACCTGACCATATACATTTGATTTCCAGTCATTTTTATGTCCCTCAATAATCCATTCTTTTAAAAAAGTATCATATTGATCTAAAGGTAAAAACCAATGTTTTGTTGATTTTAGAATAGGTGTTGTTCCTGTTATAGTTGATTTTGGATTGATTAAATCCGTTGCATTTAAAGAAGTTCCACATTTTTCACACTGATCACCATAAGCCTCTTCATTAGCACATTTAGGACAAGTTCCCGTTACAAATCGGTCTGCTAAAAATTGTTGTGCTTCTTCATCAAATAGTTGATCTGTAGTTTCCTCTATAAATTTGTTTTCCTCATACATTTTTCTAAAAAAAGAAGAAGCCGTTTCATGATGTATCTTTGCAGAAGTTCTTGAATAATTATCAAAAGAAATTCCAAAGTCTTCAAAAGATTTACGAATAATTCCGTTGTATTTATCAATTACTTCTTGTGGAGTAATACCTTCTTTTTTAGCTTTCATAGAAATAGCTACACCGTGTTCATCACTTCCACAAATGAAAACCACATCTTTTCCTTGTAAACGTAAGTATCGAGCGTAAATATCCGATGGCACATATACCCCAGCTAAATGACCAATATGAATAGGACCATTAGTATAAGGTAAGGCTGCTGTAATTGTATATCTTTTTGGATTTATTATCATAGTAAATCAATTTTTTAAAAACGATTTGAAACAAGTATAAATTTAAGGCTACAAAAATACTATTCTATTTTGTATTCAGATAAAAAAAGCATGATATAAAATAAAAAACTCAATTTAAATGTTTGAAAAGATTATTAAGAAGATACGATTTTAGCACTAATACTATTTAAACATAAAATATACTGGATTAAAAAGTAAAATTCTCGATCTGTTTTTTTATTTTAAAACAACCCTAATAAACGGTTGAGTATATAATTGAAATCATCATTAGTTCGAGCGCGCATCGCATCGAGAATCAAGACTAATTTTTAGATACTGCATTAAAAAAGTGTCTAAATCAACATACAGTTTGTCACTCCTACGTAAATAGGAGTCTCATAATAAATATTATGTAATTTCTCCCTTTGGCCGTAATGAAAAGATTGCGAACTTTTTGGACAGTCTCAAGATTAAAAAAATAGTATTATGAGGAAATTTCAAAGTTTAAAAGGTATAATATTTTTTGAGAATATTTTATATAAACAGAAAATATTTATCGAATAAAGAAGATAAGATTAATATAAGTAAATATTTCTTCATACTTATTTGTTTCGGTTTATTAGTTAGTTTTGCAATCTATAAGTATTTTTCAGAAAACATGAAATTTCATCTTTTATTTTTTTTAATTTTTTATTGTTCTTATTCACAAAAAAATATGATTACACCACCTTATTTAAAGAAAGGAGATACCGTAGCTATTGTGGCTACAGCTCGTAAAAACATAGATGATAATTTAAAACCCGCAATAGAATTGCTAAAAAGTTGGGGATTAGAAGTTAAGATAGGTAGTACAATTGGCTTAGACTTAAATCAATTAGCAGGAACAGATGAGCAACGCGCAAAAGATTTTCAAGAGCAATTAGATAATCCAAATATTAAAATGATTTGGTGTGTACGCGGGGGGTATGGAACTGTAAGAATGATTGATTTGTTAGATTTTACTAAGTTTAAGCAAAATCCAAAATGGATTGTAGGTTTTAGTGATGTAACCGTTTTACACAGCCATCTAAATACAATGGGATATAAAAGTATTCATGGTATAATGCCAGTAACTGTGGCTAAAGCAACCAAAGAAGCGAAAGAATCTATGCGAATAGCACTGTTTAATGATGAGCAATTAGAATATACAATTTTGCCGCATTTTATGAATCGTTTAGGATTGGTTAAAGGACAATTAGTAGGAGGGAATTTATCCATTTTGTATAGTTTATTTGGATCTGCTTCAGCGATTGACTGTACAGATAAAATTTTATTCATAGAAGATCTTGATGAATATTTATATCATATTGATCGTATGATGATGAACTTGAAACGCAATGGATGTTTAGAAAGTATTAAAGGAATTGTTGTAGGAGGAATGACCAAAATGAAAGATAATGAAATTCCTTGGGGTAAAGATGCCTTGCAAATCGTGGAAGATGTAACAAAAAAATACAATATTCCTATTATTTACGAATTTCCAGCAGGTCATATAAAAGATAACAGAGCATTGATTCTTGGATCAGAAGTAGTATTAGATGTTAACAAAGAATGTTCTAAGGTTATTTTTAAACCATAATAATAGAAGTAATTATTGTTAATAAAAATAAAAGGTATGGCAGAACATAACGAAATAGGTAAACAAGGAGAAAAAGCCGCAGTTGAGTATTTGCTTCAAAACAATTATGAAATTTTAGAACAAAATTATCAAGCTAGAAAAGCTGAAATAGATATTATTGCACGTAAAGACAATTGGTTAATTGTTATAGAGGTTAAAACTAGAACTTCTGTTGACTATGGTAATCCTGAAGATTTTGTTAATAAAAAGAAAATAAAATTATTGGTAAAAGCAATAGACGAGTATGTTCAAGAAACAAATTTAGATCTTGAAATTCGTTTCGATATTATAGCAATAATAAAAAAAAATGAAGTTCACACAATAGAACACTTAGTTGATGCGTTTTATTATTTTTAATAAAAGGTGAAAAAACAAACAATAAATTATATTTGATAAAAAATTTGTATTTATTTTGTGAATTATAAATATATTTGCATACTGTGAGGTTATTTATTTTACATTATACATTCTAAAAAACAAACTAACAATGAGTGAAAATTAAAATTTAAATTCCCCAGAAATGAAAACAATTTCTTCTGTAGTAGAAAACTACATCAGGTCTAAGCCATTTTTATTAAATGCGTTATCGCAAGGTATTATCAATCTTACTTCTTTAGCAAGATTAATCACAGAAGAGCTCGAAGCTGAATTAGGAAAAGATGTAAAACAAGGTGCTATTATTATGGCTCTGAAAAGACTATCGGAAGATTTAAGCTTTCAGGTAAACCATAAGATTACAAAGGTTTTAAGAGAAATCGGTGAAATAACAGTTCGTTCTTCTTTGAATGATTATACGTATTTAGTTTCTGATAGTATTTTTCAAAAACAAGCCGAGTTAATAACTGAGCTTAATAAACGACAAGATGTATTTTTTACTTCTTCGAGAGGTGTTAATGAAACGAACATAGTTGTTAGTGATTCTGTAAGTGAACTCGTTGATAAATATTTTAAGGATGAAAGATTAACTCAAAAATTAGAAAATCTTTCCTCTATAACTGTTAAACTTCCTAAAGAAAATACTGTTACCCCTGGTATTTATTATTTTATTTTCCAGCGCCTTGCTTGGGAGGGTATTATTATATATGAAGTTATTTCTACCTCTAATGAATTTACAGTATTAGTAGATGATAATGTAGTAGATAAAGCCTTTAAAATAATTAAAGACTTAAAGTTAACGAAATAGAATTTTTCAACTAAGTAAGTGATTTCATCTAACTCATCAAGAAAATTTTCTTTTCTTGATGAGTTTTTTACCTTTTTTGAAATTTAAGATATTTTTCTAAATCATTTGAATTAACTCTAATGCTTTTTTGATAGATTTTACATTTTCGAAAGTTAACAATAAACGAAGCCCGTTTTTAGTTTCTTTTTCCTTCATTTTGCAAAGATTTGCATTTTGTTGTATAAATTGTAAGACTTTGTGAAAACGGGAAGATTGATAGTAATCACTTTGTTGATCTCCTACAAAATAACAAACCAGTTTACCTTGTTTTAATACTATTTTTTCAATTCCTAAATGAGTTGCTTTCCATTTTAAACGCAAGCTATCTAATAAGGCTAAACCAGATTTAGGTAATTTCCCGAAACGATCTTCCAATTGTTTTTGGTATTCTTGTAGTTTTTCTTCGGTTTTAATGATCGCTAATTCATTATACAAATTCAAACGTTCAGTTACACTGTTTATGTATTCATCTGAAAAAAGCAGTTCAAAATCAGTATCAATTTGAAGGTCTTTTACATATTCCTTTGTTTCAATATTACTTTCTTCTGGATATAAATCTTTAAATTCGTTTTCTTTTAATTCTTCAATAGATTCTTGCATAATTTTTTGATAGGTTTCAAAACCAATTTCATTAATGAAACCGCTTTGTTCACCACCTAATAAATCACCAGCACCTCGAATTTCTAAGTCTTTCATTGCAATATTAAAACCGCTGCCTAATTCACTAAATTGTGTCAATGCTTGAATACGTTTACGCGCCTCTTCGGTCATTACGGAATAAGGAGGAGTTATAAAATAACAGAAAGCCTTTTTATTACTTCTTCCCACACGACCACGCATTTGATGTAAATCCGATAATCCAAAATTATTGGCATTGTTTACAAAAATAGTATTGGCATTTGGTACATCTAAACCGCTTTCAATTATAGTAGTAGCAACCAAAACATCAAATTCGCCTTCCATAAATGAAAGCATAATTTCTTCTAATTGTTTTCCTTCCATCTGTCCATGACCAATACCAACTTTTGCATTGGGTACTAAACGTTGAATCATTCCAGCAATTTCCTTGATATTTTCCAAACGATTATTTATGAAATAGACTTGACCTCCTCTTTCAATTTCGTATGAAATAGCATCACGAATTACTTCTTCATTAAATCCTATTATTTGTGTATCAATAGGATAACGATTAGGAGGGGGAGTGCTAATTACAGATAGATCTCTTGCAGCCATTAAAGAAAATTGTAACGTTCTAGGGATAGGTGTTGCCGTCAGTGTTAATGTGTCCACATTATTAGCAATCGTCTTTAATTTGTCTTTTACGTTTACCCCAAATTTTTGTTCCTCATCAATAATTAGTAATCCTAAATCTTTAAATTTAATATTTTTGTTGACCAATTGATGAGTACCTATAATAATATCTAATTTACCAGATTCAAGATCTTTTAGAATTTCAGATTTTTGTTTGGTTGTTCTAAAACGGTTTAAGTAACTGACGTTTACAGGTAAGTCTTTTAATCGTGATTTAAATGTTCTAAAATGTTGGTAGGCAAGAATAGTTGTGGGAACTAAAACAGCAACTTGTTTACTATTATCTACGGCTTTAAAAGCGGCACGAATGGCAACTTCTGTTTTCCCAAATCCCACATCGCCACAAACTAAACGATCCATAGGACGTTCGTTTTCCATATCCGCTTTTACATCTTGAGTTGCTTTTAGTTGGTCGGGTGTATCTTCATAAATAAAAGAACTTTCTAGTTCGTGTTGTAAATAACTATCAGGTGCAAAAGCATATCCTTTATCTAAACGACGTTTGGCATAAAGCTGAATTAAGTTAAATGCAATATGTTTAACACGAGCTTTTGTTTTTTGTTTTAAGGTTTTCCAAGCATTTGAACCTAATTTATAGATCTTAGGAGGTGTGCCATCCTTTCCATTGTATTTTGATATTTTGTGTAATGAATGAATGCTTACATATACAATATCATTATCAGCATAAATTAGCTTAATAGCTTCTTGCGTTTTGCCTTCAACTTGAATTTTTTGTAGACCACCAAATTTTCCAATTCCATGATCTATATGTGTTACATAATCACCTACACTCAAAGAATTTAGCTCTTTTAGTGTGATATTTTGCTTTTTAGCATATCCATTTTTAATGGAAAATTTATGATAACGTTCAAAAATTTGATGATCAGTATAACAAGCTATTTGATTTTCTTCGTCTATAAAGCCTTGGTATAGAGGTAAAACAATAGTTTCATAATCTTTAGCAAAATGTTCGTGCTGTTCTTCATCCATTGACTCAAAAATATCATGGAAACGTTTAGCTTGTTGTTCATTAGCACAAAACAAAAAGTTTTTTAGCTCATTCTGACGATTATTTTTTAAATTTTCCATTAATAAATCAAATTGTTTATTAAAGGAAGGTTGTGGTTTTGTATAAAATTCAAAAGTGTTTTGAATCTTAAAAGTAGGTTTAGCAGATATTTCTACTATTGAAAAATTTAATGCTTGTTTGATAAATGTTTCTTGGTTTACGAATAAATCATTAGGGGTAGCATGTTTAAGATCTTTCGATAATTTTTCAAAACTTTCTTCTGCTTTTGCAAAAAGCTTATCTAAACTATTTAGTAAGGAATCTGCATTTTGAATAAAAATGGAGGTTTTAGGATGAATGTATTCTAAAAAACTTTCACGTTTTTCTTCTAATAATTTATTTTCAAAATTAGGAATAATCGTAATTTTATTCTTAGTTTCAATAGATAATTGAGTACTTACATCAAAGGTTCTTATGCTATCTACCTCATTGCCAAAAAATTCGATTCTATAAGGATTGTCGTTTGAGAAAGAAAAAACATCTAAAATACCTCCACGTACTGAAAATTCACCAGGTTCTGTAATAAAATCAACACGCTTAAAATCGTATTCAAATAGTACTTCATTGATAAAATCAATTGAAACTTTATCATTAATTGAAATTTTTAAAGTGTTTTTATCTAATTCTTTTTTAGTGACTACTTTTTCAAAAATGGCTTCAGGATAGGAAACAATAATACAAGGTTTCTTTCTAGAATTAATCCTATTTAGTACTTCTGAACGAAGTAAGACATTTGCGTTATCGGTTTCTTCTATTTGATAAGGTCTTCTGTAAGAGCTAGGATAAAAGAGAACCTCTTTTTCTCCTATTAAGTGTTCTAAATCGTTTAATAAATAAGCGGCCTCTTCTTTTTCATTGGCTAATAATAAAAAAGATTTGTCTGTTTTTTGAAATAAGGCTTCTATGACAAATGACAAAGAAGAGCCTATTAAACCTTTAAGATGAACTTTGTTATCATTGTTTAATAAATGAGCTATTTGACTGATCTTAGAATGATTAAAAAATGACTGCTTGATATAATCGGTATTCAAAATAATTACTTTATTTCTTCGAATGATGGAACTTCTTGTTTTGTTGGATTTTGGAGATCAGGATTTATATAATATTCTGATTGTTTTCCATTAATGCGTTTAATCATATCTTCCTCTCCTTCCTCCATTTGGATATGACTACGACGTACAATTTCTTCTATTTGATCGTTAAAAGCATTTACTTCTAAATTTAAATCTGAAACTAACATGACTACTCTTTGTTCAGGGATACGATCAACATTTAAGAACATATTTAGAGCTTTAATTTTTGTAATGATAGCTGAAAGCCTTACATTAATTTGGGGTTTTTGAAGTTTTATGGGAATTGTGTTGGGTAAAACATCTACTTTTTGTACCAAATTTTTAGTTTTCAATTTAAAAGCATTGAGAGAACTTTTGGGTTTCTGATATAACTCATTAATAAATAAACGCCATTCATTCCAGTTTAAAGCTATTATTTCTGATTCAGGAGTTAGTTTTCTTTCAGAAAAAACCCAAGCTTTGTCTAAAGAATTAAAAACTAATTCTTTTTGTTTAATTGATTTTTGAATTTCAATAGAATCGTCTTGTTTTTCTTTTTTACAAGAAATAAAAACTAAGATCAAACCTAAATTATAGATAAAAAAAGATTTCATTTTAAAAAATTATAGATTACAAAAATACAACTTTTGTGTAATGGAAACTAAATCTATAATAGATCTTGAAACAGCATAATCATAATTACGTATATTTGCTTCCTAACTATTTTTAAGAATGGACACTAAAATCTTGATTATTGGAGCTTGTGGACAAATAGGCACCGAACTTACACAAAAATTACGTCAATTATACGGCGTAGAAAATGTAATTGCTTCTGATATTAGAAAATTAAATATTGATGTTGTAAATGATGGTATTTTTGAAGTTGTAAACGCATTAGATTACAATCAAATAGAGTTTTTAGTTGAAAAATACAAAATTACGGATGTTTACCTAATGGCGGCTTTACTTTCAGCTACTGCTGAAAAAAATCCTGCTTTTGCATGGGATTTAAATATGAATTCTCTTTTCCATGTTTTGAATTTAGCTAAGGTTGGAAAAATAAAAAAGATATACTGGCCATCTAGTATAGCTGTTTTTGGTCCTACAACACCAAGAGAAAATACACCACAATATACCATTATGGAGCCTTCGACAGTTTATGGAATTAGTAAACAAACTGGAGAAAGATGGTGTGAATATTATCATAAACAGTATGGAGTTGATGTGCGTAGTTTACGTTATCCAGGATTAATTTCGTGGAGTACACCTCCAGGAGGAGGGACTACTGATTATGCAGTAGATATTTATCATAAGGCAATTACAGAAGGTAAATTTACCTCCTTTTTATCTGAAAATTCAGGATTACCTATGATGTATATGGATGATGCTATAAAAGCTACCATAGGAATTATGCAAGCATCTGCCGAAGATATAAAAATTAGATCATCCTATAATTTAGGAGCTATGAGTTTTACCCCAGCAGAAATAGCAGAGGAAATAAAAAAGCAATACCCTGATTTTACGATTGATTATGCTCCCGATTTTCGCCAACAGATAGCAGACAGTTGGCCTGCAAGTATAGATGATTCTTGTGCAAGAAAAGATTGGAATTGGCAAAATGATTTTGATTTAGAATCAATGACGAAGGAAATGTTTAAGCAATTGAAAGAAAATGTCTATAGATAATTTTTGATAATTATTTTTTTAACTTTTCAATTAAAGCGTCTTCTATAGGCGCTTTAATTTTGATTACCTCAGAAGTATTATCATTAGGTATTGTCATAGATAATACGTAATGTTTGATTTTCCAATTTTTGCCTTCTTTCATGAGAACGCCACTACCTCTACAAATTTTCATTTGAGTTTTGAGTAACTCATCAAACCAAGCCATTTTTTTGTTAGGAGATAAATAAATGTTTCTTTCTAAAACGGAAAAACTCCATGCTTTTCCTTTGTCAAAATAAGGTTTAGCAAAATTCATAAAAGCTTTTTTATTCCAATTTTCTGTGGCATCAGTACCAATGAAAACCGATTGATCAGACATAGCCTTGAAATAAGGGGTGAATTTTGCTTCTGAGGCAGCTTTATGCCAATTGTCTAGCAAAGTATGGATTTGAGTATTTTCTTTTGCTTGAGCTAAATAAAAATAAGGTGTAAGTAGTAATAATAACAAAGTTCTGCTCATATTATTTATTTTTATTTTAGAAAATCATAAGTTTTGTATTCAAATATATTAAAATAATTATTCTGATGAAAGTGGTTTAGGAGAGAAGATTAATTAAGTTGTAATTTAGAGGTGCTAGAAAGACGGGGCAAGTGTTGTTAGTGGTTATCCGATTTTTCTGCTTAGTGCCCAATCTTTGGTTTTTAGTGTTGATTCCTAGATCTTCTTTGAATGGACAATTGAATAACGTGAAGTGTTTAAAAAATAAAAGCTCTTCTAAAGAAGAGCTTTTGCGGTCTGGACGGGACTCGAACCCGCGACCCCATGCGTGACAGGCATGTATTCTAACCAACTGAACTACCAAACCTTTTGTAACAGTGTTTCTGTTTTGTGAGTGCAAATATACGACTGTTTTCTAGATTTACAAGTAAAAAAACGCATTTTTTTTAAAAAAAATAAATTTAAAAAATCAATATATTGATTTTTAGTGTGTTATGTTTTTGTTTTTTTGTTTGATAATAAGAATGTAGTCTTATTTATACTATTTAAACTTTGAGATTTCCTTATAATGCTATTTTTTAAATCTTGAGATTGTCTAAAAAGTTCGTAATCTTTCATTTCGACCTAAGGGAGAAATCACATAATATTGATTTAGGTACTATCCTATAAAGTAATAAAAATTAGTATTGATTCTCGATGCGCTTCGCGTTCGAACTAACGATGATTTCGGTTCAAGCTAAAAAGTTGTGGAGAAATTAAAAAATACATTCTTTTGTGTTTTTAATTTTTAGTATGACTTCTTCCGTGATTTCAATTATATACTTAACCGGTTTTGGACTTGATCCACTTGATCCTTGATCCATCCTTGATTGGTTTATAGTAAGTACAAAAAAAGTCGATACATAAGTATCGACTTTTGCTCCCCCTCTTGGGCTCGAACCAAGGACCCTCTGATTAACAGTCAGATGCTCTAACCAACTGAGCTAAGGAGGAATCACCTCATGGGTTTTATGTTTTGCTAAAAGTTGCTCCCCCTCTTGGGCTCGAACCAAGGACCCTCTGATTAACAGTCAGATGCTCTAACCAACTGAGCTAAGGAGGAAGATTATTACCGTTTAGCGAGTGCAAATATAAGACAGATTTTTGATTATACAAGCACTTTTTGAAAAAAAATTAAAAAAACTTTTGTGCAATTATTTCAAATATGTCCTTTCCAAAAGTTAATGCCATCAAACTCAATAATATAACCATTCCTATGGTTTGGACAATTTCTGCGGCTTTATCATTTAATTTTTTTCCAGTAATCATTTCTGCTAAGGTAAAAATGGCATGTCCACCATCTAAACCAGGTATGGGAAGCAAGTTCATAAAAGCTAATCCAATTGAGAACATAGCGGTGAAACCCCATATAAATTCCCAATCCCATACAGTTGGTAGCATTTTAGTAATGCCAATTGGACTCTTTACTTTTTTGTAAGCACCTGTTTTAGGTGATAATAATAATTTGAATTCTTTTATTTTGTATTTTATCTGGCTGTATGATTCTTTGATTGCTTCAGGAATGGCCTGTATGAAGTTTATTTGATTTGTTACTAAGTATTTTGCTTTCATTTCTTCTTCTGATGGCATTTTATTAGTAAAACCTAAACTTCCTTCTGAACTAACTTGAGCTTCTAAATTAAGGAGGTTTCCATTACGTAATATTCCTAGTTGTATTTTTTTATTTTTATAATTTTGTAAAGCATCTTTTAATTCGTCAAAAAATGTCACCTTGTTATTGTTAATAGATACAATTTGATCCGCTTTTTGTAGTTTAGCTTTATCTGCTGGAAATCCAGGAATAATGGAATCTATTACTACAGATCTTAATCTAGGTACTATAAAGTTTTTTCCTTCGGACGAAATAATTTCTCTTCTATGTGTGTCATTTATAGGTAAATCTAATTTAGTATTAGCTCTTTCCACTGTTACTTTATTAGCAAATAATACATCAATTCCTGCTTTTCTAAGATTTTTGTTTACTGGTTCTCCGTCGATGGCTATGATTTTATCACCATTTTTAAACCCTATCTTTTTGCCAACTTCGCTAAAAGCTAATCCGTTTTGTTGAATTTTATTTGTTGCAACATATTTTTGACCATAAGTAGTAAAAAGCATGATATAAATAAACCAAGCTAATACAATATTAACAGTTACTCCTCCGAGCATAACAATTAAACGTTGCCACGCTGGTTTTGAACGAAATTCCCAAGGTTGAGGAGGTAGAGCCATTTGTTCTTTATCCATACTTTCATCCATCATTCCAGCAAGTTTTACATAGCCTCCAATTGGCAACCACCCAATTCCCCATTCAGTATCACCTATTTTCTTTTTTAATAAGGAGAACCAAGGATCCATAAATAAATAGAATTTTTCAACTCTTATTTTAAATAGTTTAGCAGGAAGATAATGACCAAACTCATGTAAAATAACGAGAACGGAGAGAATAAACAGAATTTGTGCGATTTGAATAAGTGTATCCATTTTTACTTTTTAGTGTTTCTATAACAGCAAAAGTAAGACTTTCGTCTTACTTTTTTTAAAATATCTAGTTGAGTATTATTTTTTTAAGAGTTTTTTAAGAGCCCTGCCTTGGGTTGTTTCTATTAGCACTTGGTAAAGCCCATTGTTTAAATGATAAATGTTTATTTTTTTTTCATTTGTTTTTAGTACTTCTTGTCCTAAATGGTTTAAAATTTTAATTTTTTGTAATTGAATTGTATTAGGTAATTCAATTTGTATTTGATCGTAACTTGGATTTGGAAATAAATTTATACTTGTCGATAATTCAAAATTTTCGTCTGATAACGAGGTAGTACTCCCTTTGGAAATAATATCATTATTTGGATCAAAAAGTATTTTACTAACAGAGGTTCCTATTGGTAAATCTATAGTATAGAGCTGATTATTGAAAGTATTGTTTAATTTTAAATCTAAATGACTACCATTATTTAGGATTAATCTTATAGGTACAGGCATTTCAAAATAAGAAACATACCCAATTTGGGAATTATCAGTAATAGATTGTATTTGATTAATTCTTATTGTAGCTTGATTTGTTTCTGAATTATGTACTTTTATGTTGTAAATAGGGTACCCTTCTTTATATACCCAATCATTAAAAAATTCTTGTAAACTACTACCGTGAACTGCTTCTAAATGAGCTTGAAATTGAGGGGTTAATGCACATTTATAAGCTAATATAGGATCATTTAAATAATTGCGTAATGCTTGAAAGAAATTAGTATCTCCCATTATATAGCGTAGCATGTGAGAAACCATAGAGCCTTTATTGTAGGTAATTTGGTTACTAAATATTCTGTTTACATCACTTAATTGGTAGTCGTATAAATATAAATTATCTTTTGTATTAGAAGTGATACTAGTAATTTTTGAAGATTTCCACGCATTAAAATCTGTAATACCATCTAAATTTTCAACTACACAACCTGAGATGTATTCAGTTAATCCTTCATTTAACCATATATCTTTCCAAGAGCCGCAGGTTACTTTGTTACCAAACCATTGATGTGCCATTTCATGAGTTATTAAGTTTCTGTTAAAACTTTCCATAAATGAAATGGTGGTATGCTCCATTCCTCCTGACCAGTTAAATTGTGCGTGGCCATATTTTTCATTATGAAAAGGATAGGAGCCTAACTTTGTTTCCAAGAAATTTATAATAGGTATTGTGTTTGCTAATGAATGAGATGTATTTATATTATCAAATTCAGGATATATGTAATCTATTATTGGAAAAGTAGGGGTAGGAGGAGTGTTATTGCCTCCTGCTGTTCCTGTATTTTTAATAGAATAATTGGTTACCGCAAAGGCAACTAAATAGGCTGCAATAGGATAATTATGACGGAAATGAGTAGTAGCATTTGGACCGTTAATAATTCTGGATACTTGAATACCATTTGAAACGCTAGTATATTGTGAAGGTGCTGTTATATATACATCAATATGTTCTAATTTATCATTTAAATCCTGTTTGCATGGCCACCAATCAGCTGATCCATAAGGTTCTGAAAGTGTATATATAATAGGGGTACCATTGTGTTTAGAAGCCGTAAAAGCATTGTTTTGAAAAGAAGGAAGACCCGCGTAATTTATTTCAATTGTTTCTTCATTTCCAATAGTAATAATAGAAGGAAGTGTAATTATGAGTTCTCCATTTATGTTATGGATAAATTGTAAATCAGTATTTCCTTTCTTTACAGAGGATACAATTAAAGGTTTAGAGAGTTCAAAAGTAACAGTTTTTATGTCTTCTAAAGCCTTAAAGGTTAGAGTTACTTTACCATTAATATTGTAAATGTTAGGATCAACGTTAAATTCTAATTTTCCATAGATTAAATCATAATTTTGAGTATTAGGATTTATCTTTAGATTCATTTTTTTTGTTGCTGCTTTCATTTCAGAGAGAGCTATTTCTTCTGTTTTATGTTTCTCGTAATTTTGAGAAAAGCTAAAAGAAGACAACAATAAAAATAGGAAAGTTATTTTTTTCATTTATTAAAAAAGTTTAGCGAGCCAATTTACATAAAAATAAGCTCGCTAAATATTAAAAAATAGTCAAGTCTATTTTTCTTTATAGATTTGCAAAAAAGTCATTTCCTTTGTCATCTGTAATAATAAAAGCTGGGAAATCTTTTATTTCAATTTTTCTAACAGCCTCCATTCCTAATTCTTCAAAATCAACTATTTCTACAGAAAGAATATTTTCTTTAGCTAAAATAGCAGCAGGACCACCTATTGAACCTAAATAAAAGCCTCCGTATTTATGACAAGCATTTGTTACATCCTTGCTACGATTACCTTTTGCTAACATAATCATGCTACCACCTGCTGCTTGGAACTCATCTACATATACATCCATACGACCTGCAGTAGTAGGACCAAAACTACCAGAAGGCATTCCTTGTGGAGTTTTAGCGGGGCCTGCATAATATATTGGGTGATTTTTAAAATATTCAGGCATTGGTTTGCCAGCATCTAATAGTTCTTTGATCTTAGCATGTGCAATATCGCGTGCTACAATTAGAGTACCATTTAATTTTAAACGAGTTTTAATAGGGTATTTAGATAATTCTGCTAAGACTTCTTTCATTGGGCGATTTAAGTCTATGATTACAGGTTCTTCTAAGTGAGGAGCTGTTTCGGGTAAGAAGCGTTTTGGATTGGTTTCTAATTGTTCTAAGAAAATGCCTTCTTTTGTTATCTTTCCTTTAATGTTTCGATCTGCTGAACAAGAAACTCCCATGCCAACGGGACAAGAAGCTGCATGACGAGGCAAACGAATTACTCGTACATCGTGTGCTAGATATTTGCCTCCAAATTGAGCACCTATAGCACTCTCTTGACAAATTTTTTGAATTTTAACTTCCCATTCTAAATCACGAAAAGCTTGACCTGACATATTACCTGAAGTAGGTAAGTTGTCATAATAACCTGCTGAAGCCTTTTTAACAGCTGCTAAATTAGCCTCAGCTGAAGTTCCTCCAATTACAATGGCTAGATGATAAGGAGGACAGGCTGCTGTTCCTAAATCCATAATTTTTTCGCGAATGAATTCGTCCATTGATTTGTCATTCAAAAGCGATTTTGTTTTTTGATATAAGAAGGTTTTGTTTGCGGAACCACCACCTTTTGCTAGAAATAAAAATTCGTATGAACTTCCTTTCTTTGCGTAAATATCAATTTGAGCGGGTAAATTAGAACCTGAGTTTTTTTCCTCAAACATTGAAATTGGTACAATTTGAGAATAACGCAAATTCTTATTTTGATAGGTATTAAAAATACCTTTTGATAGCCACTCAGCATCATCTGAACCAGTAAATATATTTTCGCCTTTTTTGGCCATTACAATAGCAGTTCCTGTATCTTGACAAGAAGGGAGCTCACCTTCTGCCGCAACAATAGCATTTTGTAATAGGTTGTAAGCTACAAAACGATCATTATCAGTTGCTTCTGGGTCATCAATTATTTTGCGAAGTTTTTCTAAATGAGAAGAGCGGAGCATAAAAGAAACATCTTTCATGGCCTCTTCAGCTAATAATTCTAACCCTTTAGGATCTATATTAAGGATTTCACGATCTCCTAATTGTTCTACATTTACGTAATCAGAAGTCAGTTTTTTATATTGCGTATCATCTTTTAAAATAGGATACGGATCTTGGTATAAAAAGTCCATTATATATGTTTTTGAAAGGTAAATATACTAATTTATATAAAACAGCCGATATTTAGTCGGCTGTAGGTTTTTTTTGAGTTACTATTTTTTTTACTTCGTCTGATTGTCCATAGAGCATTTTTTCTAGCAAAGGTTTTAATGATTCTGGAAAAGAAGACCAAGGATTAGTACCTAAATAAATTTCTTTTAATAAGGATAATTGATTTAATTCTTCAGGCAGTGTGCGTAACTGATTTTCATCTAAATCTAGATACGATATTGTGATACATTTACCAATTGAAGCAGGTATTTTTTTAATCATATTTTTTTCTAAATTCAAATAACTTAATTTAGATAAGTTGCCAATCTCTTCGGGTAATACAGTTATTTTATTCTGATTTAAAAGAAGTGTTGTAAGATTTGTTAATAAACCTATTTCTGTAGGAAAAACTTCTATTTTATTTTTTTCTGCGTTTAGGATTTTTAAATTTCTCAAATTTTCAATACCTGGAAAAAAAGTTTTAATAGTATTATTAGAAAAATTTAATTCTGTAAGATTAATCATACCAGCCATTTCTATGGGTAAGTCAGAAATTTTATTACCACTAATATCTAATTTCTTTAATTTACTTAATTTGGCAACGGATGGTGAAATATATTCCATTTTATTCTTGTTTAATTCTAGTTTTTCTAGACAAGCTAATTTGCAAATTTCGATAGGAAAGCGTTGAATAAGATTATTAGTTAAGTAAATTTCTTTTAATTTAGTCAGATTTGTTATTTCAATTGGTAGAGAAACAATGGTATTATTTTTTAAATATAATTTTTCTACATTCACGAAATTACCAATTTCGGGTGGAATTTTGGTCATTTGTTTATTAGATAAATCTAATATCTTAACAGTGGCAGGATTTTCACAAAATAAATCATTTTCTACACGTTGATTACTTTGCGCTTTTGTTAAAAAACTAAAAAGTAGGAGTAAGTTCATTACTCCATTTAATGTTTTGTTCATAGTTTATAATTTGGGGGCTGGTTAAATTACTATTTTTTTTCGTCAGTACATAAAAATTCTATATCTTTTAATAATTTTTCTACTTCTTCTCTTTTGGTGCCATCATAAAAACCTCTTACTCGTTTTTTTTGATCTATTAAAATAAAGTTTTCTGTATGTACCATATCATAAAGCTCTTCTGGCTTGCCTGTTTTAACCGCTAAATAGGATTTTCTAGCAATATAATAGATATCTTTTTTATTACCTGTTACCAAATTCCATTTTCCACTAATAGCACCTTTTTCCAAAGCGTATTTTTTTAAAACAGGAACACTGTCTATATCAGGTGTTACAGAATGAGAAAGAAGCATAACTTTAGGATTATTTTTAATTTGTTCTTGTAACCACGACATATTATTTGTCATCAAAGGACATATAGTTTGACAACTCGTAAAGAAGAAATCAGCTACATAAATCTTGCCCTCATAATCTTTTTGAGTTACAATTTTTCCATCTTGATTGATAAAAGTAAAATCAGGAATTAAATGTTTATTAGCAATGTGTTGTACGGTAGTATCTACTAATTCTGGATTAACCATTGAAGGGGTGTAAATAGGTAATGTTTTCTTAGGTTTTAAAACCATATAAAAAAGTGAAATACACAATATAGAAATCACACTTAATGTGATTATAAAAACGCGATATTTTTTTATTCTTTCAATCATAACTTAACTTTGTACAAAGGTATAAAACCTAATTTAAGGAGTAAATACTAAATCTTTACTTAATTTAATTTTTTAGAACATAATCAAATCGTTTTTTGAATGTATTTTGTAACAAAAAACTATAAAGTATACTAATAGGCATTAAATAATTATAGAAGAAAACAAAAAAATGAGAAGAACTGTATGGCGTGTTATGACACTATTATCGTTTATTTCGATAAGTGTTATAGCTCAAGAAAAACCAGGAATTAACCTTAATTACATGGATAAGAATGTAAAGCCAGGAGATGATTTCTTTCGTTATGTAAACGGAGCTTGGTATGATAAAACAGAAATTCCCGCAGATAAAACACGTTGGGGAAGTTTTGATGAGTTGCGTTTTAACACAGATAAAGATGCTTTAGCAATTCTTAAAGAAGCTATATCTAAAAATTTAGATGCAAAATCAGATCAAGGAAAGGCAGTAAATGTTTATAAAACCTATATGGATACCATCACAAGAAATAAAAGAGGTATCAAGCCTTTGCAGCCTTATTTAGCAAAAATTAATGCTATTAAAAATGTACAAGACCTTAATAAATTAATTACAGAATTAACCCCAGAAGGAGGTATAGGATTTTATAATGCAGGTGTTGGTCCCGATGCTAAAGATTCTAATAAAAATGTAGTTTACATTAGTTTAGGTAGTTTAGGTCTGCCAGATCGTGATTATTATATCTCAGATGATAAAGATTCTAAAGAAAAACGTGAAAAATATGTTTTACACGTAACACGTATGTTACAATTTTTAGGCGAAAAACCAGAACTAGCAAAACAAAACGCAGAGAAAATTTTAGCTCTAGAAATAGAAATGGCTAGACCTAGATTAGATAGAGTACAGCGTCGTGATAGAAGAAATACATATAACCCAATGACTGTTGCTGATTTACAAAAATTAACACCATCAGTAAATTGGGATGCTTATTTACAAGGAATAGGACTTGGTAAAATAGAACAAGTTATTGTTTCGCAGCCTAAATACATGGAAGCTTTAGAAACTATTTTTAAAGCTAATAAAATAGAGGATTGGAAAGCTTATTTACGTTGGATTTTATTAGATGAATCATCAAATGAATTGACTACTGAAATAGAAAAAGCAAACTGGGATTTTTACAGTAAAACCTTACAAGGTGCTTTAAAACAAAGACCCCGTGAAGAAAGAGCTTTACAAGTTGTAAATGCCACTGTAGGTGAGGCATTGGGAAAATTATATGTTGAAAAAAAATTCCCAGCAGAAGCAAAAGCAAAAGCAAAAGCAATGATTGAAAATGTATTTCTAGCTTTTGAAAATCGTATAAATAAACTTCCTTGGATGACTCCAGAAACACGTAAAGGAGCGATTGATAAATTACGTAAGTCAACCATTAAAATCGGATACCCTGACAACTGGAAAGATTATTCTAAACTAGAAATTGTAGCGAAGGAAGCTGGTGGAAATTATTTTGAAAACATGAAAAATGTTGCAAAATGGGCCTATCAAGATGATATAGAAAAATTAAATAAACCTGTTGATAAAACAGAATGGGGTATGTCTCCGCAAACAGTTAATGCGTATTTTAACCCTACCTATAATGAAATTGTATTCCCGGCTGCTATCTTACAACCGCCATTTTATGACTATAAAGCAGATGAAGCAGTAAATTACGGTGGAATAGGAGCCGTAATAGGACATGAAATTTCACATGGTTTTGACGATTCAGGTTCTCGTTATGACGCTGATGGAAATTTAAAAAACTGGTGGACAGATGAAGATTTAAAACAATTTACAGGCTTAGGAAATGCCTTAGCATCACAATACAGCGCTTTACAACCACTACCAGGTATTTTTGTTGATGGAAAGTTTACTCTAGGTGAAAACATTGGCGATCTAGGGGGGGTTAATGCAGCTTATGATGGATTACAATTATTCTTAAGTAAAAATGGTAGACCTGCTACAATTGATGGTTTTACGCCAGAACAACGTTTCTTTATTTCATGGGCAACTATATGGCGTTCCAAAATGAGAGATGAAGCAATTAAAAATCAAGTAAAAACAGATCCACACTCTCCAGGAATCTATCGTGCCTATATACCACTTACAAACGTAGACGCTTTTTACCAAGCTTTTAATATTAAAGAAGGAGATAAACTCTTTGTTAAACCTGAAAATAGAATAAAAATTTGGTAGTTTAAACTATTTTAATAAAAGTGAAACCCTTGAAGTAATTATTATGTTATTCAAGGGTTTTTTTATTTTCTCAAAGTGTTAAAATAAATACAATATTGGGAAGTACTTTGATTCTTATCTGTTTTTATTATAAATTGCCGAATAAAATCGTACATTCGCAGGTTAGAAAAATATAAATGATGATAGAAATCAAGAACATTTCGCGCTCCAGAGCGCAAGAGTCGTCGGCGGCTATCGAACGACTGTACATTACCATGAGACATTTGTTTAACAGAGGTTTTTATAAACCAATGGGCGTTTCAGGGGATACTTTACGCGAAGCTTTATTAGAACTTCGTCCAGAAATTTATGGTTCCATTGCAGAAGAAAAAGTAGAATTAAACGGCTTGTTGTATGTAATTGAACGTTTGCCAGTAGGAATTGAAGAATGTCGTTATATCAACCTAACTTCCGATGAAGGGTATTCTAATTCGCATTTTCAACCAATTGTTCCTCCTAAACGTCGTAGAAATTGTTATCGAATTGATGACGAACAAATGAATGTAGAAATTACAAGAGGACGTTCGGATATCTATGATATTTTAACACACTTGACTTTTATTTTTATCGAATCACACAAAATTAAAGATCGTGTATTAATTAGTGATGAAGGAAGAGTTTCACGTGATTGGCAAAAATTAGAACAAGCTGCATTACAAACAAAAAAATTAACATTAATAGAACGTGAAAAAGCTATTTCACATGCTGCGAATGTATTAGGGAGAACTTTTGCAGAAGTAAACAGTATCTATGACTCTTTTGGAAACGCATCACAACCAGATCGTTTCTTACATGTAATTTATTGGTTAGGAAAATTAGCAATAGAAGAAGTAGTTGACAATAATAAACGTACAATTACTTTCAGCCCAATTTTAAGAGAACGTTTAGGACACCATATTTATGGAGATATATGGGCAACTAATATCAAAAAAACCTTAGCAGATAATAAATTATTAGAAAGACCTATTCATATTATTAGTGCTAATATGCACAGCGTAATGAATTCAGTATTTGCACCTTATGTTTTAGCCTCTAAATACAAAGGAAAAGGAGAATACCAAATTTATGAAGACTTATCAGCATCTGGTAATAAAGAACTGCGTAAAAAAGTAGAGGACTTTGCTTTACAAAATGGTATGATTTCAATACCCGATACATCAGGAACTAATATTGATGTTCAGATTTTTGATACAGCTAAGTTTGATTGGAAAAAAACAGCTTTCCCTCTAACAAATACTACGACTCAAGCCCCTGTTCTAATCGTAATGGATTACGCCTTTGGAGAACAAGCCTTTGAAACAATTGATGAATTATTAAAACCTTATAAAACAGAAAAAGGAAAAATATTCCTGAACGTAGAATCTGTTTCTATTATGGGTAAAGCAGGGATTCTAGAAGGAGGTAAAGGTGATATTATGATTCCTAACTCGCACGTTAATGAAGGTACAGCAGATAATTATCCTTTTGAAAATGAACTAACAAAAGAACTATTTGAAGGAAACGATATTCCAGTTTACGAAGGTCCTATGATAACTGTTTTAGGAACTTCTTTACAAAATAGAGATTTGCTTAAATTCTTCCACGAATCTACTTGGGCAGCTATAGGTTTAGAAATGGAAGGAGCGTATTATCAAAAAGCTATTCAATCAGCTTCCAAAATACGTAAAAGCATCAATCCTAATGTAAAAGTACGTTATGCGTACTACGCATCAGATAATCCGTTAGAAACAGGAAGCACACTGGCTTCAGGAGGATTAGGAACTACAGGTGTAAAACCCACCTATTTAATTACAATAAAAATCTTAGAGCAAATATTCAGTTAAAATACATCTTTGCTTTTACTTAAACTGTACACTAAACAATAATTAATGGAATCAAAAATCATTCATAAAAAATTAAAATGACTTCTTATTTTAAATGAATGATTTCCATTAAAAAACTTTTAAAAAAATAAAAGTACTACAATATGTATTCCTTATTGTACATATTGTAGTACACAAATAAATCAAATAATAATAAATTAAAAACAAGCACTTATATAGGGCTGTTTTTATAATTCACAAAATTATGAGACAAACAATTTTTCTATTTTTTCTGTTTGCATTAGGAATTAATGCACAGAACACCACCGATTTTGATAAAATGCTAGACAATATTAAAAGTGAATACACTCAAAATCCAAATAAAAAGAATATTGATGATATTAGAAAGAGTTTGAAAGTAGACGGGTCTTTTACAGGTATTGATTACACAATAAAAGACAAAGATTTAAGAAGTCATCTTAGTAAAATGTCTCGTTTAGCCCAAGCGTATTCAAATTCAAGTAATACATATTATCAAGATCAATCCGTTTATAACGATTATGTTAAATCTATAGAATTTTGGATTACAACAAATCATACACCTTCAAACTGGTGGTATAGACATATTGCATATCCTAAAGAGATGAATAAAGGACTTGTTTTTGTAATTGAAGAAATCAAAACCAAAAATCCAACTCTTTATAGAAAAATTATTGATTATCAAGAATGGGCTTATTTACAACAAGACCACATGGAAGGAGCTAATGGTGCAGATAAAACCATAGGGGCATTTGTTGCAGCAGTAGCAGAAAAAGATGCAAATTTACTAAAACAATTTAGTGATTTGATGAAGAGATTAACATCTATTCAAGAAGGAGGAGAAGGTATTGAAAAAGATTATGGATTTTATAGCCACAGTGGTAACGGTAGACAGATATACACTTTTGGATATGGAAAAGAATATTTAAAGTCAGTACTTGATTACTTCGTATTTACAAAAGGAACACAATACAATGTTCAAACGTTAGTTAATTTAGAAAAAATGGTAATTGATCATGTTCAATACCTTTTTCATGCAGGAAATTACGATCCTAACCCAACAGGAAGATATAATAATACTTTCGAGTACATGGATGATCTAAAAAATATTGTAACTAAAATGGTTGCCTTAAATACAGCTAATAAATCCGCATTACAAGATGCCCATGATAGAATGTCAGGACAAAAAAAGGATTTAGAAGGAAATAAAATGTTTTGGAGAGGAGATTATATGGCACATAAAAGATCAAATTTCTTATCTACAGTTAGAATGACTTCAACTAGAACAGTAGGTGCTGAAGCAGGTAATAATTCAGGGAATTATAACTATTATGCAGGGGCAGGAGTGAATTACACAATTCATACAGGAAATGAATACAATGGAACATATTTTTCTAAATTTAACCCAAGACAATTTCCAGGAACAACTGTTGAACAAAACACAATAACATTACCTGTACCTAATTGGGGAAAAGAGGGTAAAAACAACAATGATTTTGCAGGAGGAGTATCTGATGGGAAAAATGGAGCATCAGCTATGATCTATGATAAACAAGGCATAACCGCTAATAAATCATGGTTTTTTATAGGAAATCTAGTACTTGCATTAGGTTCAGAAATATCTCAAACGAATGGAACTTCGGATGTATATACAACGCTTAACCAAACAAATTTAGACGCTTCTAAATTGTCATATTTTCAAAATGGCACTCGTTTTCAGTTAAATGCTAATACTAATATGACAAAAAATGCCAATACATTTGTCTTATCTTCTGGTATTGGTTACGTACCTTTTGATAGTAATACATATACCATTTCTACTGAAAATGATCTTTTTAAAATGTATATAAATCATGGTGTTAATCCTAGTAAAATAAACTATGCGTATTTATTAATGCCGAATGTAACTGATTCTAATATTGTAAGTGAAGCAGCAAAAGCAAAAAACAATTTAAAAATTGAATCTCAAAATGAATCTTGTCATGCCGTATATGATTCTGCTACTTCTCAATATTATATTGCTTTTTTTAAACCATATACCTTAAATTTGTCAGGTGGATTAGTTGTTAAAGTAGATAATCCATGTATGATAATAATAAATAATAATGCTAGTAAATTTTATGTTTCAAATCCATACGGTGAAAACGCAACTTTCCAAAATATAAAATTGTCTATTACTAAAAATTCAAGATCTTTGTTTGATAATAATATTCAAATCATAAAAACAAATGAAAGTGGTAAAACATTTGAATATGCTTATTCAAGTCCTGGTCCTATAACAGCAAGATTAAATAAAGGTTTATCTTCAGAAGATAATATTAATATTGTTAGATCAGAAGGAAAATTAAAGATCGAATCAAAAGATATGAGAAATGTGGAATTATACACTATTAATGGTAAATTAATATTTTCTAAATACAACATGAATGCAAATGAATTAGTTATAGATGTAGTTGATAAAGAAGGAATTCTTATATTAAAAATTAACGAAAATAAAACAATAAAGATATTCTAATAATGAATTTTATAGAGACCAAACTAAGAGGTTGTTTTGTATTAGAACCTAAAGTTATTCATGATGAACGAGGTTATTTCATGGAAAGTTTTAATCAAAACACTTTTAATGAAGGAATAGGGAAAGAAGTAAATTTTGTACAAGACAATCAATCGTATTCTTCAAAAGGGGTTTTGAGAGGTTTACATTACCAATGTGGAGAATATGCTCAAGCTAAATTAGTACGAGTACTAGAAGGTGAAGTATTAGATGTAGCTGTAGATTTACGTCCCGATTCCGATACGTATGGTCAATCTTATAGTATCTTATTAACGGCTGAAAATAAAAAACAGTTTTATATTCCAAGAGGATTTGCTCACGGGTTTATTGTATTGAGTAATAAGGCCTCCTTTTTTTATAAATGTGATAATTTTTATAACAAAGAAAGTGAAGGAGGACTCATTTATAACGATCCAACTGTAGCAATTGATTGGGGTATACCTGAATCAGAGTTGATTATATCTGGAAAAGATAAAATATTACCAACTCTAGAAAATGCTCGAAAAGTATGGTAGTTTTAGTAACAGGAGCTTCAGGACAACTAGGCCAGTCATTACAATTTATTGCATCTCAGTACGCTGAGATGCAATTTATTTTTGCTAGCTCACAAGATTTAGATATTACAAATCAAGATCAAGTAAATACTTTTTTTGATAATAATAAAATAGATTTCTGTATAAACACAGCTGCTTATACAGCTGTAGATAAAGCAGAATCAGATCAAGAAAAAGCATATTTAGTTAATGTCATTGGTCCTAAAAACTTAGCAATTGCTTGTGAAAAAGTAAATGCAACATTAGTTCACGTGTCAACTGACTTTGTTTTTAATGGTTCAAATAAAGAACCTTATTTTGAAACAGATCAGACCAATCCCTTAGGAGTATATGGGCAAACCAAGTTAGAAGGAGAAAATGAGGTAATGACCAATTGTACCAAGTGTTTTATTATCAGGACTTCTTGGGTGTATTCTCAGTTCGGAAATAATTTTATGAAAACGATGCTCCGATTGGCTCAAGGACGTGAGGAACTAAATGTAGTGGCAGATCAAATTGGAACACCAACGAATGCTGTGGATTTAGCAAATGCAATTTTAAAAATTTTAGAGCAACAATCTACCACCCATAATTCATTTGGTATCTATAATTTTAGTAATGAAGGGGTCTGTTCTTGGTTTGATTTTGCAGTAGAAATTTTTAAACAAAATTCAATATCTATAAAAGTAAATCCAATACCAACAGAAGCTTACCCAACGCCCGCTAAAAGGCCTAAATATAGTGTGTTGGATAAAACAAAAATTAAAACTAATTTTAAAATTACTATTAAAGATTGGAAAGAAGCATTAGCGCAAACAAAATTACAATGAAAAAAATTCTTATAACCGGAGCTGCAGGATTTTTAGGATCTCATTTATGTGATCGTTTTATCAAAGAAGGTTACCATGTTATAGGTATGGATAATCTGATTACAGGAGATTTAAAAAATATCCAACATTTATTTAAACTTGAAAATTTTGACTTTTACCATCACGACGTTTCAAAGTTTGTACATGTTCCAGGAGAATTAGATTACATTCTTCATTTTGCCTCTCCAGCATCGCCAATTGATTATTTAAAAATTCCTATTCAAACCTTAAAAGTAGGTTCTTTAGGAACTCATAATTTATTAGGATTAGCTCGAGTAAAAAAGGCACGTATCTTGATTGCTTCAACTTCAGAAGTCTATGGCGATCCGTTAGTTCATCCTCAAACAGAAGACTATTTTGGTAATGTAAATACTATAGGACCTAGAGGAGTGTATGATGAAGCGAAACGCTTTCAAGAATCTATTACTATGGCATATCATCGTTTTCATGGATTAGAAACGCGCATTGTACGAATTTTTAATACGTATGGACCTAGAATGCGTTTAAACGATGGTCGTGTAATTCCCGCTTTTATTGGTCAAGCGTTGAGAGGTGAAGATTTAACTATTTTTGGTGATGGTAATCAAACACGTTCTTTTTGCTACGTAGATGATCAAATAGAAGGAATTTATCGGTTATTGCTGTCAGACTATCCTTATCCTGTAAATATTGGTAATTCTGATGAAATTACAATTAAAGATTTTGCAGAAGAAATTATTAAGCTGACAGGAACAGATCAGAAAATTGTATACCAACCGCTTCCAGAAAATGATCCTTTACAACGTCAGCCCGATACAACGAAAGCAAAAGAAATTTTAGGATGGGAAGCTAAGGTATCTCGTAGTCAAGGTATGAAATTGACGTATGAATATTTTAAATCACTTCCTAAAGAAGAATTATTAAAAGAAGAACATAAAGATTTTAAAGATTATATCCGTTAATAAATGGCAGTAGGTAGATACTCAAAATATATTAGACCTATTTCTTATTTAGTCGACTTTCTTTTGATTGTTTGGCTACTGCTATTATTATTTCCTGTTCTCACTTTTAATTTAAAGGAAATCATTTGTTTATTTATTATTTGGATAGTTACATCCAATTCTACCGAATTTTACGAGGTATTTCGTTTTACTGCACCTGTTAAAATTCTTTTTAAAGCACTTAAACAATTATCCATATTTTCACTGGTATTCATTACACTTGTTTTTATCTTACAAAAAAGAATTACACCTCAATTGGTTTTTAAATACCTTTCTTGTTTATCCTTTTTTGTTATTTTTTTTAAATTCGGAATTTATTATGCTTTAAGAAAATATAGACAATTTTTAGGAGGTAATTATAGAAAAGTAATCATTATAGGTCAAAAAGAAAAAGCAATAGAATTAGCTAACTTTTTTAAAGAAAATAAAGATCTTGGATATAGATTATACTCAATGATATCCGAAAACATTTCCTTTTTAGAATTAAAAAAAATAATTCAAGAACAATCAATAGATGAAATTTACTGTGATTTGAATAGCGTTTCAAAAGAATACTCAAACGATGTAATTGCCTGTGCACATAACCATTTTAAAACAGTAAAATTAATACCCGATAATTCTACACTTTCCCATAATATGTCTTTAGATTATTACGGGTATATTCCTTTGATCTCAATTAGAAAAACACCTTTAGAATTATGGTTTAATCATTGGGTAAAACGTTTGTTTGATGTCCTTTTTTCAACTTTAGTTATCCTTTTCGTACTTTCTTGGCTTATTCCTTTAATTGCACTTTTAATTAAAATTGATTCTAAAGGATCTGTTTTTTTTAAACAAGAAAGACACGGAATTAATAATGAGAGTTTTTATTGTTTTAAATTTCGTTCAATGAAAATTAATAAAACGGCAAATATACAATTAGCATCTAAGGGAGATCAGCGCGTTACCTCATTTGGTAAGTTTTTAAGAAAATCAAGTATAGATGAAATGCCTCAGTTTATTAATGTTTTATTAGGAGATATGTCAGTAGTGGGACCTCGTCCTCAAATGCTGAGTGTTAATGAGGATTATGCTAAGCGTTTTGATAAATTTATGGAGCGTCATTATATCAAACCAGGTGTTACAGGTCTCGCCCAAATAAAAGGATGTCGAGGGGAAATTCATACAGATCAAGACGTAGAAGACCGATTAAAATTTGATTTGTTTTATATTGAAAATTGGACCCTTTTGCTTGATATAAAAATTATTTTAGTGACTCTTAAAAAATTCATTTTAGGAGATGAAAAAGCGTACTAAATGGATAAATTAGTTTCTATTATAACGCCAACGTATAATTCTGAACGATATATAGCAGAAACCATACGGTCGGTTCAATCTCAAACCTACACAAATTGGGAAATGTTGATTGTAGATGATGGGTCTTCGGATAAAACAGTCGAAACCATTCTTAATTTTATGGATAAAGATAATCGTATTAGTTTAACCAGATTAGCTAAAAATTCAGGTGCATCAAAAGCAAGGAATGAAGTAATAAAATTAGTGAAAGGAGATTATATGACTTTTTTAGATGCGGATGATATTTGGTTTCCTTCTTTCATTGAAACAAGTGTTAAAACAATACAAGAAACAGGAATTAATTTTGTTTTTTCGTCATATAAGAGAGCAAATGAAAATTTAGAATTTGTTTATTCTGATTTTATAGTTCCACAAAAAGTTACTTATACAGATATATTAAAAACAAATTCAATCAGTTGTTTGACTGCTTTCTTAAATGTAAAAGTATTGGGCGTAAAACAAATGCCTGATATTTTGAAAAGACAAGATATGGGACTGTGGTTAAAATATTTAAAAGAGATACCCTATGCCTATGGTATTCAAGAACCAAAGGCAATTTATAGAATTAGACAAAATTCTCTATCTCGAAATAAAAAAGCATTGGTAAAATATCAATGGCAATTTTATAGAGAGGTTGAAAGATTATCTTTTTTAGAATCTACTTATTATATGATTCAATGGACTATTAGAGGTTTTTTAAAATATAGAAATTAAAGATAACTTTGAAATTGTTTTAATTTTCCTCTCTTATTTCTTAACAATACACTTTTTCGATTATAAATAAAATTTAAATCAGGTTCTAAATATAAATTGATCGCCTGATTTATTTTCTGAATTTGTTCTAAACGTAATTCTTTTTCACTTACGTAATCAATTTCAAACGTATTGAGTTTGGTTTGTTTAATAATAAACTCTTTTACATTTCCATCATCTTCTATGATGCTTTTTGTAACATAATAAAAAGTAAGACCAGGTGATTTTTTACCACTTGGTAGAATAGCTATATCATTAGTTCGTCCTACTAATTTTTTTAGTAAAGGTCTTGTAGGAGAACTTTTTTCATCAATAACCCCTATATCTCCTATATCATATCGTATAAAAGGATGTGCTTTGTTATAGAGAGAAGTAATTACGATACGCCCTTCTTGACCAAAAGGTAATGTCTTACCTTTTTCATCTACTATTTCTACAAATAATGTTTCATTATTAAGATGCCAAGTACTATTTGCATCCTGAAAAGCAATTAAATCTAATTCCGAAGCACCATATTCATTAATTACAGGAATACCAAATTGTTTTTCTATTAAATTTTTATCCTCATTAAATAGCATTTCTGAAGTTACAATACAAACAGTTAAAGAGGGACATACCTCTTTTAAAATTATATTTTTTCGTTGTAAAAATTTACCAAAAAGAACTATTGAACTCGTATAACCATTGATATAATCAAATTTCTTTTTTTTAAATTTTTGCAAAATATTTTCTAATACAGTATCTGATAAATCAAAAATTGGAAACCGATACCGATTGCTTAGAAAATCTTTGATGCGCTCTTTAGCATATCCAGAAAAATCTAATGGAATACCATAAAACCTAGCTTGATAACTTGTATTAAAATTAATGCCATGCCAACTAAATCGGTAAATTATAGATGCCCAAGTAAGAGCATGAGCGTATTTATCCTTTGCAAAAATAAAAGGATCTCCACTAGAACCAGAAGTTTTATTTTTGAAAACATTTTTTTCAGTAAAACCTTTAGAGAGTCTTTCTTTTAGCGGTTTTTGTAAATCTTTTTTGGTCATTAGAGGAATATCTTCCCAATGCTCAATATGTGTATTGCCTACGAAGTTTTTGTAATAACTATTATTACGTAAGTGATATTCTAGAATTTCTTTTTTTCTTTTTTCGACAAATTCAATAGGTGATTTTTTAGAAAGAGTAAGGATAGCGTCAAATTCCGCCTGTGCTTCTTTTATAGGAAAACCATTCAATTTTAAACTCCAATCGAAAAAACGAAACATATTTCTTTTTTTCCAAAAATAAGAAAACAAGTGTTTTCATAATAATTTTAAACGGACTATTTTTACAACTTAAAACAACAACACAACACGATGATAATTTTACTTTTAGGTTCAGGCGGAAGAGAGCACGCTTTAGCTTGGAAAATGCTCCAAAGTTCAAGATGTACAAAATTATTTGTAGCCCCAGGAAATGCTGGAACAGGGCAAATAGCAACTAATGTTTCTGTTAATCCATTGGATTTTAATGAGGTAAAGAATTTTGTAATTGAAAACAAAGTTGAAATGATCGTAGTAGGTCCAGAAGACCCATTAGTAAATGGTATTTATGATTATTTTAAAAACGATTTAGAATTACAAAATATTCCTGTAATAGGTCCATCAAAAATAGGTGCACAGTTAGAAGGAAGTAAAGAATTTGCAAAACAATTTTTGGTAAAAAATAATATCCCAACAGCTCGTTATGAAAGTTTTACTAAAGATACGGTTGAGCAAGGATGTGAATTTTTAACCACTTTGGAAGCACCTTATGTATTGAAAGCCGATGGTTTAGCGGCAGGTAAAGGTGTTTTAATACTAAATGATTTGACAGAGGCACAACAAGAATTACGAAATATGTTAGTTGATGCTAAATTTGGAGACGCTTCTTCAAAAGTAGTGGTTGAAGAATTTTTAGACGGTATAGAGTTAAGTTGTTTCGTTTTAACCGATGGTAAATCATATAAAATTTTACCTACAGCTAAAGATTATAAACGTATAGGTGAAGGAGATACAGGTTTAAATACTGGAGGTATGGGAGCGGTTTCGCCAGTTCCATTTGCTGATGCCGTTTTTATGGAAAAGGTAGAAAACCGGATCGTGAAACCAACGGTTGAAGGTTTGCAAAGAGAAGCGATTGATTATAAAGGATTTATATTTATTGGATTAATCAATGTAAAAGGAGAGCCCATGGTTATAGAATATAATGTACGTATGGGAGATCCAGAAACAGAAGTAGTAATGCTTCGTATTAAATCAGATTTAGTAGAATTATTTGAAGGACTAGCAAAAGAAGAATTAGATTCAATTATTTTAGAAACGGATGAAAGAGCAGCAACTACTATAATTCTTGCATCAGGAGGTTATCCAGAAAATTATGAAAAAGGAAAAGTAATATCCGGAATCGAAAATGTAAAGGATTCTATTGTTTTTCACGCAGGAACTAAAAAAGAACATGAAACTGTATTAACAAGTGGAGGACGTGTACTGGCGATTTCCTCTTACGGCACAACCTTTACAGAAGCTTTGACTAAGTCATACGATAGTATTTCCAAAATTTCTTTTGAAAAAATGTATTTTCGAAAAGATATAGGGAAGGATCTAAATACACTATAACAAATGCAAAAATCTTGCAGTTTTGTATAGCTGAATAATAATAAATAAAAAATGCCACAATAAAATTGTGGCATTTTTTATTATTTTAAGAACGAATGAGCGGTCGTATCTTGTTGGTCTTCGTTACTATCTTTGAATATTTTTAATTGTTTAATCCAATACCAAATATAATAACAAATAATAGCCCATAATACCCAGTTAATAAGGTTTGCAACCCACCAGTTTTCTAACTCCGCGGAGCGCATTAAGTCGTGTGGAGCAAGTAAAACAGCTTCAAATAACCATTGAATTGCTTCAAAAATTGATTTCATCATGACGAATGTATTATATTTACACAGCAAAAATATAAAATATACTTATGATTACAAGTGTTTTTAGTAAATCTCGACCAATAAATTATGTAATAGTGATCGTTTTATTGGTGGTTTGTTTTTTATTTTACCAATTCAGTATCAGTCCAGCAGATCTAACAGTAATGGAGATTGGACAAAAAATAGTAGTATTATTACTGTTAGTAGGATCTTTGTTAATTACTAATTTTATTACAAAGAAAAACGGATTAAGCAAAGATAACAGTTACACCTTTTTATTATTTTTTATTTTCTTAATATTATTTCCAGCTACATTGTCAGATCTTAAATTAATTCTTTCTAATGCTTTTATACTATTGGCTTTACGAAGATTGATTTCTATGCACTCCATGATCACACCCAAAGAAAAAATTTTTGATGCGTCATTATGGATTTTTTTAGCTTCATTAATTAATTTTTGGTGTATATTGTTTTTATTACTCGTTTTCTCTTCTATTATACTGCATGTATCAAGAGATTATCGTAATTGGCTTATACCTTTTATAGCTTTTTTCACTGTTTTAGTTATTGGACTGATGTTTTCCTTAGCTTTTTATCCTGATTTTTTAAGACTATATTCTAAACAAATTTATATAGATTTTACGATAAAAGATTTAACCAATGTTTTTCAAAATATAGCAGTAGCAATTTACGTCGTGGTTTCTTTGATTGCTTTTGTTAGCATGTTGTTTATTTTACAAAGTAAGATGTCTCATTTAATATCTTCTTATCGTAAAGTTATTTTTGCTTTTTTAATAGCATTAGTAGTTTATTTTATAATGCCTAATAAAAATAATAGCTACTTGATATATACTTTTGTACCCGTAGCTATTATGTTGACTAATTACCTAGAAAAGATTAAGAAAATTTGGTTAAAAGAAGGAATAGTTCTTTTTTTAGCATTAGCTAGTTTAGTAACTTATTTGTTGCAAATATTATAGTTTTTCACCGTATGCCAAATCACCAGCATCGCCAAGACCTGGTACTATATAGTTCTTTTCGTTTAATTTTTCATCTATAGAAGCAATCCATAAATGTGTGTTTTTAGGTAAGTTATTTTCTAAGTATTGTATACCTTCTGGAGCCGCAATGACTACAGCTATATGAATTTCTTTAGGTTGGTGTTCTGAACATAATTTGTTTAGTACTGCAACTATAGATTGTCCTGTTGCTAGCATGGGATCTATAAGAATAAGGCTTTTGTCTTCAAGAGAAGGACTAGCTTGGTATTCTACTAATATTTCAAAGTGGTCATCATGATTATAATGGTGTCTATAAGCTGATATAAAGCCGTTTTCAGCCTCATCAAAGTAGTTCATAAAACCTTGATGTAGGGCAAGTCCTGCACGCAAGATAGAGCATAAAACGATAGCGTTAGCTAATTTTGTAGTATGTTTTATTCCAAGAGGTGTTTTTACCTCTACATTTTCGTAATACAATGTTTTACTTATTTCGTAGGACATGATTTCACCAATGCGTTCTATGTTTTTTCTAAAACGCATACGATCCTTTTGTATGTTTGTATCTCTTATTTCAATTAAGAAATGATTTAAAATACTATTGTTTTCAGAGATATGATGTATTTTCATAGATTAAATTTGATTGGTTTTTTCAAAATATTTTTTCATGACAAGCAATCCTATTAATTTTTCTCTTTTTGAATCATAGAATTGTTTGCAGTATGTGTTTGCATTTTTAATAATTTGGATTGCTTCCGAAGGATTTTCTATATAGTAATTTATTTTTTCTTCCAAATTAGAAAAATCAGCATTAACTTCTATATAATGAAAGTCAGGTATTAATTTTCCTTCCATAAACCATGTTTCGTATGTAGGCTTGGGCATTACAGCAATTGAATTAGATGACATAACCCATTTTAAATTACTAGCTACATCATTACCTTCTAATGCCATAATAAATTTGTAATCTAGATGTTCCCACAATGTTTTTTTAGGAACTTTCCATTCTTTCTTTGTTACGCTTTTTGAAACATCTCCAAGATCAAACAAAGGATTTCCAAAGAATTTGTTCATAAAATCTATTCTTTGTTGCTTACCTATTATTTTGCCTCTAAATATTATTTTATTGATTTTTTTATCAAATGTCTTACCTTATCAAGATTTAATAATATACTATTTTGATTATTTCCTAAAATAGGTCTACTTTTTAGTATAGAAGGTTCATTAGGAATGTGCGTTATATCTCCATAACAACTAAAGAACTTTAGACTAGGATTAAAATATCTTGTTATAAACTCTGTATCGTAATAGTATACAGATCCTGCTTTTTCTATTTTGTTATCTTTTAGTTGCTTAGCGTTTGAAGGTAAGCTGGTGTTTTTATTTAATTTGTTATAATAGTTTACTCTTTCGAGTATATAATCTTTGTCTGGTCTTCTATTAAAATTTACAATTAATTTAGGATATTGACTTCTAAATATAAATTTTGGCAAGAAATTTAGGACAATATTAATGAAATAGTATTTCCATTTAGGATTTTTTCCACTATTAAATAAAAAATTAAGGTTCATATAAGATGAATTAATTTCGTAAAAATACATAATTTTGTGGAACATTTTAATAACGTACCTATGTTCGCAGAATTTGCTTTTCCTATATTCGAAAGAAGTATTCAAGAGTATCATATAAAAGACAATGTTTATCAAGAAATTACAAATCCTTATGAGAAAGGTTCTATAGAACATTTGTTATATGCAAAAAATTGGGTAGATACCGTTCAATGGCATTATGAGGATATTATTCGTGATCCTCAAATTGATCCTATAGCAGCTTTAGATTTGAAACGTAAAATTGACGCTTCAAATCAAGTGCGTACAGATATGGTAGAATACATAGATAGTTATTTTCTTAAAAAATATGAAACTGTTCAAGTAAAAGTAGATGCCCGAATTAATACAGAAAGTCCAGCTTGGGCTATTGATAGATTATCTATTTTGGCTCTTAAGATTTATCACATGAATGAAGAGGCTACTCGATTAACAGCTACAAAAGAGCATAGGGCAAAATGTCAAGAAAAATTAAGTATTCTTTTAGAGCAAAAGAAAGATATGTTTATTTCAATAAGTCAATTGATCGAAGATATTGAAAAAGGAGATAAGTACATGAAGGTTTATAAACAAATGAAGATGTACAACGATGAAGAATTAAACCCTGTTTTGTATCAAAATAAATAATGATTCTAATTTAATTTCAGAAAAACATTGATAAGATAAGTTCTTTACATTATCAATGTTTTTGGGTTTTAAAAAAATATTATGAAGCATCTATTGATTATTCGTTTATCAGCTATGGGAGATGTTGCTATGACAGTTCCTGTTTTAAGGGCTTTATCCTTAAAACATCCCGAGTTGAAAATTACAGTAGTTTCACGTCCCTTCTTTCAGCCTTTTTTCAACGGTTTAGAAAATGTTAGTTTTTTTCCAGTAGATCTGAATAAAAAACATAAAGGAATGATTGGACTTGTCCGATTATACAATGATTTGAAAAAATTAAATATTGATGCTGTTGCTGATTTTCATAATGTACTTCGTTCAAAAGTTATTAGAGGTTTATTTGCAGTCAATGGAAAAAAAGTAGCATTTACAGATAAAGAACGTAAGGATAACAAGGCATTAACTCGACCTAAAAATAAAGTTTTTGCTCCTGTAAAATCCATGTTTGAAAGACATAAAGATACGCTTGTTCGTTTAGGATTTTCTTTTGATCTATTAAATCCTCAGTTTCCAGATAAAGCCTTATTATCGGATCAAATTCTTGGTATAACAGGAAATAAAATGAATAAATGGATAGGAATAGCACCATTTGCTCAGTATGAGTCTAAAATATATCCATTAGATTTGATGCAAAAAGTTGTAGACGGCTTAGCAAAAGAAACGATTAAAATATTCCTATTTGGAGGAGGAAAAAAAGAAATAGAAAAATTATATCAACTTAAGAGAGATTATCCCAACGTTCAGGTAGTTGCAGGTAAAATTAAGCTTCAAGAAGAATTAAATTTAATTTCTAATTTAGATTTGATGCTTTCTATGGATTCAGGGAATGGACATATAGCCTCTATGTTGGGAGTTAATGTTATAACACTTTGGGGAGCAACTCATCCTTATTCAGGCTTTAGTCCTTTTAATCAACCTTTAGAAAATTGTCTCACAGCTGATAGAGAAAAATATCCAATGTTGCCAACTTCCGTTTATGGCAATAAAGAAGTAGAGGGGTATGAAGACGTAATGCGTACTATAGAACCAGAAATAATAATTAATAAAATTAAAAAGGATTTAGATTTATAAACAACCCAAATCCTTTTTCAAAATTATTTTTTATACATCATCAAAATCAATACTGATTTCAGCAGATGTTGGGTGCGCTTGGCAAGTTAAAATTAAACCATCTGAAATCTCTTTATCACTTAGGATAGAATTTTTCTTCATAATAGCGCTTCCTGAGGTAACTCGCGCGATACAACTACTACAAACACCACCTTGACATGAATAAGGAGCGTCCATACCTTGTTTTAAGATAGCTTCTAACAATGTTTGTTTTGTAGACATTTCAAAAGATTCTTCATCACCATCTAGTGTTACTGTAATCTTTGTGTGTTCAAAAGTGTCAGAAGAAGATGAATTATTTTCAATTGTTGGTGAAGTTGAAAATAATTCAAATTTTATATTTTTTTCTGCTATACCTTTTTCTTTTAGAGTACTATTAACATCATTGATCATTTCCTCTGGACCACATAAAAAATATTTATCAAACTCTTGACCAATATGTTTTTCGTGAATTCTATGAACAACTGATTTATTAATTCTACCTGCTAATTGTCCTTCTATTTCTTCTTGACTGTACACATAGTGTACCGTTAACCTGCCAAGAAATTGTTTTTGCAATTCAGCTAATTGATTGTGAAAAATGGTTTCATTAGATGTCTTATTTCCATAAACTAACACGAAAGAACTTTTAGGTTCTTCTAATAAAACGGTTTGTAAGATAGACATTACAGGTGTGATACCACTACCAGCCGCAAATCCCATGTAGTTTCGTTGACGATCTACTTGTGGTTCAAAACAAAAACGACCTTCAGGCAAACCAACATCTAGTATATGCCCTTTTTTTAATTGGTCATTTGCAAATTTTGAAAAAGTTCCGTTTTTTATAGCTTTAATAGTTACACAAAATTCTCCAGAAGAAGGAGCGGTACATAAAGAATATGCCCTTCTTATTTCATGACCGTCTAAAGTTAATTTAATTGTAACGTATTGTCCTGCTTTAAATTGATAAAAATCTTTAAACTCTAAAGGAACATTAAAAGCTATTGAAATAGCATTAGGAGTTTCTCTTTTTACTTCTTTTATAGATAGTTTATAGAATATTGACATAGGTTTTGTTTTATAATACAAAGGTAAAAAATATTAACTTTTATAAATTGTAATTTATAAATGTAATAATTTAATAATATTACTTTAAAAGTCCTTTTTGCTCTTTTTTTTTGGACTTTTAGAATAAAATTTAAAAAGGATTTTTGTTTTATATTTGAAAAAAATAAATATCTATGAAAAAAATTTACTTATTATGTGCTGCTTTTTTTACAAGCTTATCGATAAAGGCACAAGAAACAACTTTTTTTGTACATGCCCATCAAGATGATGCGGTTTATTTTTGTGGTGTACCACTATTTGATAAAGTAAGCTCAGGTGTTAAGACAGTTGCAATTGTAACGAGTGCTTCAGATCAAGGAGCACATGATGGTGTTTATACCCCTGATGCTGGGGTAGGTATTAAAACACCTTTTTATGAAGCTCGTGATAACGGTTACAAAAAAGCCTTAGAATATTGTTATACGAATGGAAACTTGCCTTTAAATTTCAATGAAACGACTACAGAAGTGTTAATGGCTGGTAAAAAAGTACGCAAATGGACTTATGGAAATAATATTACTATGTATTTTCTGGATTTACCAAACGGAGATTGTTGTAGTTTGAATATGAATGGTTATTCTGCAAATAATTATCAAAGTATTGAAAAATTAAAAAAAGGAAGTATATCGACTATCACAAATGTTACGGGTACAGCAACTTATACTTGGTCAGAATTAAAAGAGACAATAAAAGCTATTTTTAATACAGAAAAGAGTACCACATCAAATGTTTATTCTACAGATGTAGATATGACAATTAATCCTGGTGATCATGCGGATCATTATATTACGTCAGTTTTAGCACTAGAAGCTATGGATGGTATAACTGGTTTTAATTCGAAATTACACACAGACTATCAATTATCAAATTTAGACATCCCTTTACTTTCAAATGCTGAAATTATAAAGAAAGTGTCTACATTTGGAGCGATGATATCTGGAATTGTAGCCAAAGGATATAGACCTAATAGACACTTTGGAACAAATTATGAGAAATGGTTCTTAACAGAAAGTATAAGAGATGTAGCAGATATTCATGCACAATTAGTAAATCTTAGCTCAGATTTAGGAGGGAATCCATATGCCGTCACTAATAATATTGCATTAAACAAAGCAACAACAGTTAGTGGTTCAGATATACCATCAACAGATGGTCCGAAAGCGAATGATGGAAATATTGATACTTATTGGGGGAATACAGCTTATCCACAGTGGTGGAAAGTGGATTTAGGCGCTAACTATAATGTTAATGATATAACTGTAGTTAACTATTTTAAAGATACTAGACATTATAAATATACAGTTTCTTCATCTACTGACGGGGTAAATTGGACTCAGGTAGCTGACAAATCAGATACTTCTAATGCTACACAGGCTGGTAATACATTTACCTTTAATACACCTGTTCAAGCTAGATATTTTAAGGTAGATATGAACTTTAATTCCGTAAACCAAGGTGTTCATATATCAGAATTTATTGCTCATGGAGATTTAGTAAATACTAAGGTAAGATCTGTAAATAAAAATGTTAAATTTAGTTTTAAAAATCCAATAAAAAGAGGTGAACAATTAACTATAAATTTTGAAAAATTAGAAGATAATGAGGTTCAAATTTTTGATTTAACAGGGAAAAAGGTTTTCAATAAAAAAAGCAAAGATAATTCAATAACTATTGATACTGATATGTTAACCAAAGGTACATATATTTTAGATAGTAATAATTCGAAAAGTAAACTTGCTATTGAGTAGAAAAATTATAATCTTAAAAATCCCAAAAGTTATTCCGCTTTTGGGATTTTTTTTATTTTTACTTCATTACTTTTTAAAAGAAGTGTACTTTTACCAGTCAAAATACTAAAAAAATATTTTTAGAGTTTATATTTAAAAATTACAATCGTTTGAAAAATCACCTAATATATATAGCATCTTTTGGACTATGCGCATTTATAATTGCTTGTTCAACTAAAAAGGACACATTAATTTCTAGGAATTGGCATGCTTTAAACTCTAAGTATAATACGGTATATAATGGTGATGTTGCTTTGCAAGCAGGTATAGATGGACTTAAAAAAAGTTATGTTGATGATTTTTGGGGAATTTTACCTGTTGAACGTATGCAGGTTGAAGAGGAAAATTTCTTACCAGGACAAAAAGGAAAAAATGCTAATTTTACACGTGCAGAAGATAAAGCTGTAAAAGCCATTCAAAAACACTCTATGAATATTGAAGGTAGAGAACGAAATTCACAAATGGATGAGGCTCATTTACTACTAGGAAAAGCCCGTTATTACGATAAAAGATTTGTACCCGCATTAGAAGCGTTCAATTATATCTTATACAAATACTCTAATTCAGACAAAATTTATGAAGCTAAAGTTTGGAGAGAAAAAACAAATGTACGATTAGAAAATGACGCATTAGCAGTTAAGAATCTAACTTTACTTTTAAAAAGATACGACTTGCCACCTCATATAAAAGCAGAGGCCAACGCGCTTTTAACACAAGCATATATTAATCTTGAAGAAAAACAAAAGGCTCTAAATCCCATAAAGGAAGCTATTCAATATGCTTCCAACAAAGAAGAAAAAGCCCGCTATAGATTTATTTTAGGACAATTATACGAACAATTGAAATATAAAGATAGTGCTTATGTAGCTTTTCAAGAAGTCATAAACATGAAAAGACAATCCCCTCGTATATATGTTATTCAAGCACATGCCAAACAAGCAAGTTTAATAGATGTTACAAAAGACACATTAATTTTTACGAAAAAATATGCTAAACTATTAAAAGATAGAGAAAACCGCCCGTATTTAGATGTCTTAAATCATCAAGTAGCACTCTTTTATGACCAACTTAAAGTACACGAAAAAGCTAAAATATTTTACAATAAATCATTAAAATCAATTTCAAGTGATAATTACTTGATGGCATCTAATTATAGAAATTTAGCTAAAATTTATTTTGATCAAACAAAATACGAAATAGCAGGTAAGTATTACGATAGTACTCTAACCAAATTTACTAAAAAAAATAGAGAATATTTTCTAATAGAAAAGAAAAGAAAGAATCTAGATGCAGTCATAAAATATGAAAATATAGCCCAAAAGAATGATAGCATTATAATGCTTATTCAAATGTCAAGTGAAGAACGTATTTCTTATTTTCAAAAATTCATAAAAGAATTAAAGAAAAAAGATTCATTGAAAGTGGCATTAGATAAAAAAAAGCAGGTTATAGAACAAAATCGCCAACAGAATGATAACATGTTTTTTGATCCCAATATAGTGCCAACTCCAGGAGAAAAAAGAAGTATTGCACCATTAGGATTAGATGAGTCCAAAAATTCATTTTATTTTTATAATCCTTCAACCGTAGCTTATGGAAAACTAGAATTTACAAAAAAATGGGGTAAACGAGCATTGATTGACAATTGGAAATGGTTAGCACAAATACAAAATCAAAAAGATGAAGAGGTAAATCCAGTTGATTTAGAAGTTGCTAAAAATCAATCAGAAACAGTAATCGTTAACGAAAAATATACCCCAGAGTTTTATTTAGCTAAACTACCTACATCAAAAAAAGTAATTGATAGTTTAACAAAAGAAAGAAATAATGCGTACTACAACTTGGGCTTGATCTACAAAGAGAAATTCTTTGAAAACAAAGTGGCTGAAGAACGTTTTGAACGATTATTGGCAAATAAACCAGAAGAACGTTTTATACTTCCAGCCAAATATAATTTATTTCGTTTGTATGAAATTTCCGATACAGAAAAAGCGCAAAAATTAAAGGCAGACATCATTGAAAATTATCCCAACACTCGATATGCACAATTGGTAAACGGACAAATATCCGAAAATACGGATCCAGAAGCTCCAGCTGAAGTATATAAAAATTGTCTTTCTATATCTGATAATCAAGAATATAAAGCAGCATTAGAAAAAATCAATCAATCAATAGAATTATTCTCTGGAGATCCCTTATTGCCTAAGTTTGAATTATTAAAAGCTCTTTTAAATGGAAAATTACTTGGTTTGAATGCCTATCGTGAAGGAATCCAAAAGGTAATAAATGGATACCCAGACACAGAAGAAGCAACAAAAGCAGAAGATATTTTACGTTTAGATATTCCAAAGATGGAACAAATGACACTATCAGCGGATACTATTTCAACTAAGTGGAAAGTACTATATAAAGTAGGGCAGAAAGAGGATGAAGCCACTAAAAAGTTAATAGAAAAAATAGAAAGATATATAAAAGAGAAACAATATTACAAGTTTTTTGTATCTTACGATATCTATAATGAAACCGATAATTTTGTTGTAATTCATGGTATATCTTCTCGTGAATATGCACGTTTTCTAATCGAATTATTAGCTAAAACAAAAGGATATGAAGTAAAAGAAAAAGCTACAGTCATTTCAAGCCAAAATTATTCGGTCATTCAAACCAAGAAAAATTTAAATGAATATCTACAAATAAAACTTTAATTTATGTTTGACAAAAAGCCCAAAAATTATACAGACCTACTAGGAAAGACAAATCGTATTGTTGAAGGAACTACAATAAAAGGGGATATAGAATCAATCGCAGATTTTAGATTAGATGGTCACCTGATAGGTAATTTTAACTCAAAAGCTAAACTAGTAGTTGGGCCTGCAGGAAGTGTTTTGGGAGATATAAACGCCCAAAATGTCGATATAGAAGGCAAGTCCGAGGGAAAAATAATCGTAGAAGAAATGTTAAATGTAAAAGCAACCGCAATTATAAATGGAGATGTAAGTTGTGGTAAATTAGCTGTTGAGCCTGGAGCTAAGTTTACAGCAACTTGTGTAATGAAAACAACAACACCTTCGTCAAATCTAGTAAATGAACAACAATAATACAGAAGAAAAAGAAAAAATTAAAAGAAATAAATGGCTCTCACTAGTCGCTATTCCATCACAAATGGGAGTTACGATTTTTTTATTTTTCAAGCTAGGGCAATGGTTGGATACTAGTTATCCTAATTCGGTATTCTACTATGATAAAGTATTTACATTAGTGGGAGTCTTTCTAGCCTTGTATAATGTTATCAAACAAGTTAATGAAATCAATAAATAATGCTTATTAAAGATTTTTTTAAAAAGCTATCTCTTGCAGGGGTGGTTTTTTACTTCATCAATTTTGGATGCTTATTTTTGTTAAATCAAACAATCTCTCCTGCTTTTTATTTAATACACGCTTTTTTCTTCCTTTTCTATTTACTCGGAACTCTAGCGATGGCATTCTTGTTAGAAAATAAAAAAGATCAAGTAGGAGTAGGTTTTTTAGTGGTTATTACCAACCTTTTTATTTTTACATATATTTTTAATAAATGGTTATTGCAAAAGAATTTTATGTTCTCTAAATGGAACTTCTTTATTCTGTTTATAGCATACCTAACTACAATAACATTTTTAGTGGGTAAAAAATTAAATCAGATTAAATTTTAATTAATTGATATAGTGTGTTTAAAGAGGTAATATGGCACTCTAAAATGATTTAGTTTAAAATAGAATTAAGATTGATATATTTTTTTTCAAGCAATCGTTTTTCATATAAATAAAAAATGTACCTTTGCACCGAAATTTACGAACATAGAAATTTTTCATTCCTATGATGATTACAAGAAAACCTGTATCATTACTAATGTCGGCCTTTATAGGCTTATTCTCTTGGGTAGCAATGGCTAACCCAACGACGGATTCAACTCACGCAACTACAAAACCAGCTCATGAGGCACACGCAGTGGCGCACGACAGTGCACATGCTCAAGCAGCACATGCTGAAGGTGAGCACGCAACTGCTGGTCATGAAGCTAACCACGGTGGTCCAGTTGATGAGAAACCAGAAGTACAAGCATTTATCAAACATCACTTGTTGGATTCGCATGATTTCAATTTGTATGCTGATGGAGAAACGGGACACCATGTAGGTTTTCCATTACCAGTTATCTTAGTAGATAATGGTCTTCATGTGTTCATGTCATCTGCTTTTCACAATGAAAAAGAATTAGCAGAAGTGGATGGTAGCTTCTATAAAATGGTTCATGGGGTAATCTATAAATCAGATGTTGAAGGTACAATTACAAACGATGCACATGGTCACCCAACAAATGCTAAGCCTTTAGATTTTTCAATCACTAAAAATGTATTTTCATTATTAGTAACGGCAATCTTAATTTTCTTTGCTTTCACATCGTTAGCAAAAACCTATAAAAAAGGAAATCAGTTACCAACTGGTTTTGGACGTATCTTAGAGCCACTTGTAATTTATGTGCGTGACGAAATTGCTCGTCCAAACATTGGTGAAAAAAAATACAAAAAATTCATGCCGTATCTATTAACGGTATTCTTCTTAATCTGGACGTTGAACTTAATTGGTTTAACTCCGTTAGGAATTAACGTAACTGGGAATATTGCTGTAACTTTATGTTTAGCTTTATGTACTTTAGTAATCACAAACGTAAGTGCTAATGCTGATTATTGGAAACACATTTTCTGGATGCCAGGGGTACCTGTACCGATGAAAATCGTTTTAGCGCCTATTGAGGTTTTAGGGATTTTCACCAAGCCTTTCTCGTTAATGATTCGTTTGTTTGCAAACATCACAGCGGGTCACTCAGTAGTAATGGGATTAATTGCGATTATCTTCCTATTCAAACAACAGTTAACCGCTGGTGGAGCTATGGGAGTATCGTTAGCATTAACCTTATTCATCTCAGTAATTGAATTGTTAGTAGCATTCTTACAAGCATTCATCTTTACTATGTTATCATCATTGTTCATTGGTATGGCGGTTCAAGACCACCATCATGATGACCATCATTAATAGAATAAAAAAGTAGAATTTTTTAAAAAAATTGTTTAATTATTATATAAATCTTTTATTATGACAATTCCAAATTTAGTAGGTGCTGGTTTAATCGTAATCGGAGCTGGTTTAGGTTTAGGTAAAATTGGTGGATCTGCAATGGATGCTATTGCTCGTCAACCAGAAGCTGCTGGTAAAATCCAAACAGCGATGATCATCATCGGTGCCTTATTAGAAGGTTTAGCATTCGGTGCCTTAATCTTAGGTGCTTAATCAAATTTAAATTACGCTTTGCAACGGTTGGTTGCAAAGTGTAATTTTATTTAACCTATTTTTATTAATTAAACAGAAAACATCAATAATGGAAAAAATATTTAACGATTTTGGATACGGTCTATTCTTTTGGCTAATTGTAATTTTAACGATCTTAGTTGTTTTATTAGCTAAATTTGCTTGGAAACCTATTATGGAATCTATAGAAACCCGTGAAGAAGGTATTCGTAGTGCATTGCAAGCAGCTGAAAATGCTAAAAAAGAAATGCAAGAATTGCAAGCAAACAACGAACGTATTTTAAACGAAGCACGTGCTGAGCGTGATACAATGTTAAAAGAAGCTCGTGAAATCAAAGAAAAGATGATTGCTGACGCTAAAGAAGAAGCACAAACACAAGGTGCTCGTTTAATTGAGCAAGCTAAAGCTTCTATCGAAAGTGAGAAAAATGCAGCGATGGCTGAATTGAAAACACAAGTTTCTGCTTTATCATTACAAATTGCAGAGAAAATATTAAAAGACCAATTATCTAGCAACGATTCTCAAGTAAAATTAGTTGAGAAAATGTTGGATGAAGTGAAATTAAACTAATACGAGAAGTATGTCAGGTAATAGAGCCGCAGTACGATATGCAAAAGCAATTTTAGATGTTGCTACTTCAAAGAGTGTTGCTCAGGAAGTAAACAACGATATGACTTTGATTGCTAAAACTATCCAAGATAATGCTGAGTTAGCGTCATTTATTGCTAACCCAACTTTAAAAATCGAAGTAAAGAACAGTGCTTTATTAGAAGTTTTTAAAGACGCAGGTGCAGTAACAAAATCGTTATTTCAGTTATTATTAGAAAACAAACGTTTTGAACTTTTAGACAAAGTAGCTACGCAATATACAAAATTGTATGATGAAGCTAACGGAGTTGAAGTAGCAACAGTAACTACTGCTATTGCTATCACTCCTGAATTAGAAGCTAAAGTATTAGCTAAAGCAGGTACTTTAACAACTAAAAAAGTTACTTTAAAAAATATTGTAGATCCAGCAATCATTGGCGGATTTATTTTAAGAATTGGTGACAAGCAATATAACGCTTCAGTTGCAAACAGTTTATTAACATTAAAGAGAGAATTGAGTAATTAATTATAACACGAAAGTGTAAAAATTATAAAACAATGGCGGAAATCAAACCAGCTGAAATTTCAGCAATATTAAAGCAACAATTATCAGGTTTTGAATCTGGTGCTACTTTAGAAGAAGTAGGTACTGTACTTCAAGTAGGTGACGGTATTGCTCGTATTTATGGGCTTTCTAATGTACAATATGGTGAGTTAGTGGTTTTTGAAAACGGTATGGAAGGTATCGTATTGAACCTTGAAGAAGATAACGTAGGGGTAGTATTATTAGGACCATCTACAGGTATCAAAGAAGGTTCAACTGCTAAAAGAACACAACGTATTGCTTCTTTAAAGGTTGGTGAGCAAATGGTAGGGCGTGTTGTAAACACTTTAGGGCAACCTATTGATGGTAAAGGTCCTATTGGTGGTGATTTATACGAAATGCCTTTAGAGCGTAAAGCACCAGGGGTAATTTTCCGTCAACCAGTAACAGAACCATTACAAACAGGAGTAAAAGCTATAGATGCTATGATTCCAGTAGGTCGTGGTCAACGTGAGTTAGTAATTGGTGACCGTCAAACAGGTAAATCTACGGTTTGTATTGATACTATCATAAATCAAAAAGAATTTTATGATGCAGGTAAACCCGTTTTCTGTATCTATGTTGCAATTGGTCAAAAAGCTTCTACAGTAGCAGCTTTAGCAAAAACTTTAGAAGAAAAAGGAGCAATGGCTTATACAGTTATCGTTGCTGCTAATGCTTCTGATCCAGCTCCAATGCAAGTTTATGCTCCTATGGCAGGTGCTGCTATCGGAGAGTACTTCCGTGATACAGGTCGTCCAGCTCTAATCGTTTATGATGATTTATCTAAACAAGCTGTTGCTTACCGTGAGGTGTCTTTATTATTAAGAAGACCACCAGGACGTGAGGCTTATCCTGGAGACGTATTCTACTTACACTCTCGTTTATTAGAAAGAGCGGCTAAAGTTATCGCTGATGACGATATCGCTAAAAATATGAATGACTTACCTGAGTCATTAAAACCAATCGTTAAAGGGGGTGGTTCATTAACTGCTTTACCTATTATCGAAACGCAAGCGGGTGACGTTTCTGCGTATATCCCAACGAACGTAATTTCGATTACTGACGGACAGATTTTCTTAGAGTCTGATTTATTCAACTCAGGGGTTCGTCCAGCAATTAACGTAGGTATCTCTGTATCTCGTGTAGGAGGTAATGCGCAAATCAAGTCTATGAAAAAAGTATCGGGTACTTTAAAATTAGACCAAGCGCAGTTCCGTGAATTAGAAGCGTTCGCTAAGTTCGGTTCTGACTTAGATGCAGCTACATTAAACGTAATTGAAAAAGGTAAACGTAACGTGGAAATCTTAAAACAAGGTTTAAACTCTCCATTTACTGTAGAAGACCAAGTTGCAATTATCTATGCAGGTACTAAAAACTTATTAAGAAACGTACCAGTAGCTAAAGTGAAAGAATTTGAAAAAGATTATTTAGAATTCTTAAAGAACAAACATAGAGATACTTTAGACGCTCTTAAAGCAGGTAAATTTGATGACAACATCACTGACGTTTTAGAGAAAGTAGCAAAAGAAGTATCTGCAAAGTATAACTAATAAAGTAAATAGTGAGTAGTGATTAGTAATTAGCTAATCACTATTTACTAGTCACTAATTACTATAAAAAAATGGCGAATTTAAAGGAAATCCGTAATAGAATTACATCCGTTTCATCAACGATGCAAATAACGTCAGCGATGAAAATGGTTTCGGCAGCAAAGCTTAAAAAGGCGCAAGATGCCATTACGGCAATGCGTCCTTACGCTGAAAAATTAACAGAGTTATTACAAAATTTATCAGCTACTCTTGAAGGTGAAGTAGGTGGAGCTTATACGACGCAACGTGAAGCAAAGAAAGTACTTTTAGTAGTTATTACTTCTAACCGTGGTTTATGTGGTGCTTTTAACGCTAATGTGGTTAAGGAAGTAAAAAGCCTCACAGAAAAATATAAAAATGCACAACTTGATGTGTTAACTATAGGTAAAAAAGGTAATGACGTATTGCGTAAAACGCATACAATAATAGCAAACGAGAGTACAATTTTTGATAATTTAACTTTTGATAATGCGGTAACTATTGCTTCTGATTTAACTGAAAAGTTTGTTGCTGGTGAATATGATAAAATCGAGTTAGTATATAATCAGTTTAAAAATGCTGCTACCCAAGTAGTAAAATCAGAACAATTCCTTCCATTGGCTCCTATTGCTAAATCTGAAGCTGTTGCAGGTGATTACATTTTCGAACCATCGAAAGAAGAAATCATCATGACTTTAATTCCTAAGTCATTAAAAACGCAATTGTACAAAGCTATTCGAGATTCATTTGCTGCAGAGCACGGAGCGCGTATGACAGCGATGCACAAAGCGACAGATAACGCTACTGAATTAAGAAATCAATTGAAGTTAACTTATAATAAAGCACGTCAAGCCGCTATTACAGGAGAAATTTTAGAAATTGTAGGAGGAGCTGAGGCTTTAAATGGATAATTAATAATTAATATTTATAGTATTGATACAAAAAAAAGTCCTGTTATTAGGACTTTTTTTGTTTAAATAAATTGTCTTAACTTTCTAGTTTAGCTAAAGATGTAAAGAATGAAGTCTGCTAACATATTTTCCTATTACATCAAATTCAAGATTTACATTAGTACCTACACTGAAAGTATGAAAATTAGTATGTTCATAAGTATAAGGAATAATAGCCACACTAAATTCATTTAATTTTGAATTAACGACGGTTAGACTGGTTCCATTAACTGTTATAGAGCCTTTTTCAATGGTAATGTTCTTTAAGTCTTTACTATATTCAAATGTAAAATACCAACTACCATTCGCCTCTTCTATTTGTTTACAAATCCCTATTTGATCCACATGCCCTTGTACAATATGTCCATCGAGCCTATCTCCTAATTTCATGGCGCGCTCTAAATTAATAAGATCCCCTATTTTCCATTCGCCTAGATTCGTTTTTTCAATAGTCTCCTTAATTGCAGTAACAGTATATATATCGTTATTTATATTAACAACTGTCAGACAAACCCCATTATGGGATACACTTTGGTCTATTTTGAGTTCTTTTGTTATAGAAGATTGTACTGAAACATGAATGTTTTCACCTTCTTTTTCAAGAGCAATAATCTTACCTAGAGTTTCTATAATTCCTGTAAACATTAACTGATTAATTTTAGTAAATTTGTATTCAAAATTAGTATAAATATTAAAGCGATGACAAAAAAGCCTGAAAATATAATGGTCGGTATTTCAATAGGAGATCTAAATGGTATTGGTAGTGAGGTTGTATTGAAATCTTTTGAAGATACTCGTATGCTTGAATTGTGTACGCCTATTATTTTTGCTAATGTTAAGATTATATCTTATTTAAAAAAACAACTTAATCTAAACGTTAACCTACACGGTATTGATAAGATTGACCAAGCACTTGTTGGTAGAGTAAATGTTTTGAATGTTTGGAGAGAAGGTGTAAATTTAGAATGGGGAGTAGAAAATCAGAATGTTGGGAAATATGCCGTAAAATCTTTTGTAGAAGCTACGCAATCACTAAAAGATGGGAAAATAGATGTGTTAGTCACGGCACCTATTAGTAAAGTTAACATTCAAAGCGAAGATTTTTCTTTTCCTGGACATACAGATTATCTAGACCAAGAATTAGAAGGTGACGCTTTAATGTTAATGATTCAAGATTCATTAAGAATAGGTTTGTTAACAGATCACGTACCTATTAATAAAGTTGCATCTCATCTTACTGAAGATTTAATATTTAAAAAAATAAAAACGATTAATCATTCTTTAATTCAAGATTTTCAAATTAATAGACCTAAAATAGCAGTGCTCGGATTAAATCCTCATTCGGGAGATCATGGTGTAATTGGTCAAGAAGAAGAAAAAGTGTTAAAACCCACATTAAAAAAGTTATTTGAAGAAGGTATAATGGTTTTTGGTCCTTTTTCAGCTGATGGTTTTTTTGGTAGTGCTCAGTATGAAAAATATGATGCAGTAGTAGCCACTTATCATGATCAAGGTTTGATTCCTTTTAAAACATTATCTTTTGGAAAAGGAGTTAACTATACTGCTGGTTTAAATAAAATTCGAACATCTCCAGATCATGGAACTGGTTTTGATATTGCAGGTAAAGGAATTGCAAATCAAGTTTCTTTTACAGAAGCCATTTATACTGCATTAGATGTTTTTAAAGCTAGAAATATATATAAAGAAATAGTACTAAACCCATTGAAAATAAAATAAAATGAGTTATAAACAAAAAAATGTTTATAACCCTTTTGATTTTACAAATAATTTATATCTTTGCACACCTTAATTAAGGAGTAAATTGTTGACAGAATGAAGCGTAATTAAGTTTAAGTCTTTGATTAAAAGGGATTAAGTGATAATGTTTCATCTGAACCTATTAAAAATGTAGATTTATCTGATGAGAGTTACAAACGAGTATTTGATTCCTTATGCTGGATTGAAGATAGGAAAACATGAGTTTGAATACCTAATTAGTAAGACGTTCTTTGATTACTTTGAATATGACGAATTTGATTCGGCTGATATAAAAGTAAAATTGGTATTAGAAAAACAAAGTAATATGCTTGAGTTAAATTTTAAGCATAAAGGAACTGTAAATGTATTGTGCGATGTGAGAGGGGAACCTTTTGATTTTCCAATTAAAGGTAAGTTAAAGTTAATTGTGCGTTTCGGAGAAACATATAATGATGAAAACGAAGAACTCTTAATTCTTCCCTTTGGGGAGCACCAAATAGATATAGCTCAATACATATATGAGATGATCGTTCTTTCAATACCTTTAAAAAGAATAAGTCCTCAAGCTTTAGAAGAAGAAAGTTTTGAAGAAACAGAAATTGCAGAAGAGCAAGATATAAAAGAAGAAGAAATTGACCCACGTTGGGCAGCATTAAAGAAACTATTAACGGATAAATAATTTTGTAAAATGGCACATCCTAAGAGAAGACAATCGTCGACAAGAAGAGACAAGAGAAGAACTCATTATAAAGCAACTGTTGCTCAAATTGCAACTTGCCCAGTAACTGGTGAAGCTCATTTGTACCACAGAGCTTACTGGCATGAAGGAAAAATGTATTATAGAGGTCAAGTAGTTATTGATAAATCAGTAGCTGTTGCTTAATATATTTTTTAAAAGATACATGAATAACTCTCACAATGTGAGAGTTTTTTTGTTGAAAATGATTCATTTTTGAAAAAAAAACACCATTTTTGTATCTCTTTTGTAGAAATTTTGTAATTTCATCAACTTTTAGAATTGACCTTTAAAGGGTTCAAAATAAGACTTTATGAATAAGATTACTGCCGCAATTACTGCTATAGGTTCTTATGTTCCTGACTTTGTTTTGTCTAATCAAGTTTTGGAAACAATGATTGATACTACGGATGAATGGATTACCACTCGTACAGGTATTAAGGAGAGAAGAATCTTAAAAGAAAAAGGAGCAGGTACTTCCTATTTAGCTATTCAAGCTGCTAAAAACCTAATTGAAAAATCAGGAATAGATCCTAAGGATATTGACTTGATTATTATGGCAACAGCCACTCCGGATATGCCTGTTGCATCTACTGGAGTATATGTAGCATCTCAAATAGGTGCTGTTAACGCATTTGCTTATGATCTTCATGCGGCTTGTTCTAGTTTTTTATACGGAATGTCTACTGCTGCAGCCTATATACAATCAGGAAGGTATAAAAAAGTATTGTTAATAGGGGCAGACAAAATGTCTTCTATTATAGATTATACAGATAGGGCTACTTGTATTATTTTTGGAGATGGAGGAGGAGCTGTTCTTTTTGAACCAAATGAAGAGGGTTTAGGATTGCAAGATGAAATTTTAAGAAGTGATGGAATTGGTCGTGAATATCTTAAAATTGATGCAGGAGGATCTATTTTGCCAGCTTCTAAAGAAACTGTAGAGAAAGGAATGCACACCGTTTTTCAAGACGGGAAAACAGTTTTTAAGTATGCCGTTTCAGGTATGGCTGATGTGAGTGAAAAAATTATGAAACGAAATAACCTAACACATGATGATGTAAATTGGTTAGTCGCTCATCAAGCTAATAAACGTATAATAGATGCTACGGCCGAACGTATGGGGCTTGATGAATCTAAAGTTTTAATTAATATTCATCGTTATGGAAATACAACATCAGCAACTTTGCCACTTGTTTTGTGTGACTTTGAAAAACAATTAAAAAAGGGAGACAATATCGTCTTTGCTGCGTTTGGAGGAGGCTTCACATGGGGAGCTATTTATTTAAAATGGGCATATAATTCATAAAAACATAATAAACCAAAATCGAAATATCATGGATATTAGAGAAATTCAAAACCTAATTAAGTTTGTAGCTAAATCAGGTGCTACTGAGGTAAAGCTAGAGATGGATGATTTTAAAATCACGATCAAAACAACACCTGAAGGTACTGAAAACACTACGTTTGTGCAACAGGTGCCAATGCAAGCGGCTATTCAGCAAATGCCAGTTGCTGCTGCTCCAGTACCAACACCAGCTGCACCAGCTGCACCAGTTGTAATAGAATCAGTTGCTGATGATACTTCTAAATATATTACTGTGAAATCGCCAATTATTGGTACATTTTATCGTAAACCAGCTCCAGATAAACCAATGTTTGTAGAAGTAGGTTCTGTAATTTCTAAAGGTGATACTTTATGTGTTATTGAAGCAATGAAGTTGTTTAATGAGATTGAAAGTGAAGTGTCTGGTAAAATCGTTAAAATTTTAGTAGATGATGCCTCACCTGTTGAGTTTGATCAACCATTATTCTTAGTAGATCCATCATAAGTTATTTTAAATGCTAAATTTTGAGTAATAAATAACCTATTTATTCTCAAATAATTTAAAATTTATAATTCAACATTTAAAATTTCATTAAGATGTTTAAAAAAATACTAATCGCTAACAGGGGAGAAATTGCACTTCGTGTAATTAGAACTTGTCGTGAAATGGGAATTAAAACAGTTGCAGTATATTCTACAGTTGATGCAGATAGTTTGCATGTGAAATTCGCCGATGAGGCTGTATGTATAGGACCAGCTCCTAGTAATCAGTCTTATTTAAAAATGTCCAATATTATTGCGGCTGCTGAAATTACTAATGCTGATGCCATTCATCCAGGGTATGGATTCCTTTCAGAGAATGCTAAATTTTCTAAAATTTGTCAAGAACACGGAATCAAATTTATTGGAGCTTCTCCTGAAATGATTGAAAAAATGGGGGATAAAGCTACTGCTAAAGCTACTATGAAAGCAGCAGGTGTGCCTTGTGTTCCAGGTTCTGATGGAATTTTAGAGTCATTAGAAGAGGCTAAGAAAGTAGCTAAAGAAATAGGTTATCCAGTAATGATGAAAGCAACAGCTGGAGGTGGTGGTAAAGGAATGCGTGCGATATGGAAAGAGGAAGAGCTTGATAAAGCTTGGGAAGGTGCTCGTATGGAAGCTGCTGCTGCTTTCGGTAATGATGGCATGTATATGGAAAAGCTTATTGAGGAACCTCGTCATATTGAAATTCAAATTGTAGGTGATTCTTTTGGTAAAGCTTGTCACTTATCGGAAAGAGATTGTTCTGTACAACGTCGCCATCAAAAATTAACAGAAGAAACTCCTTCTCCATTTATGACGGATGAATTACGCCATAAAATGGGAGAGGCTGCTGTGAAAGCTGCTGAGTATATTAGTTACGAAGGAGCAGGAACAGTAGAGTTTTTAGTAGATAAGCACCGTAATTTCTACTTTATGGAAATGAATACTCGTATTCAAGTAGAACATCCAATTACGGAGCAAGTTATTGATTATGATTTAATTCGTGAACAAATTTTAGTTGCAGCAGGTGTGCCTATTTCGGGTAAGAACTACTTGCCGCAATTACATTCTATAGAATGTCGTATTAATGCAGAGGATCCTTATAATGATTTTCGTCCTTCTCCTGGTAAAATCACTGTTTTACATGCGCCAGGAGGTCACGGAGTGCGTTTAGATACGCATGTGTATGCTGGGTATACAATACCACCTAATTACGACTCAATGATTGCGAAGTTAATTACTACAGCACAAACTCGTGAAGAAGCAATTGCTAAAATGAAACGTGCTTTAGATGAATTCGTAATAGAAGGAATAAAAACAACTATTCCGTTCCATAGACAGTTAATGGATGAGCCAGATTATGTGGTAGGTAATTATACAACTAAGTTTATGGAAACTTTCAAAATGAAAGAACCTAAAAATTAAATAAAAAATTTGTACTGCACCCAAAAGTTTAGGCAAATTTAAACTTAATTTTGATAATAATGAGTTCGATGTTTTATCGGGCTCATTTTTGTTTAGATTTAGATTTTTCGTTATTGTGATATTAATGTATTCTTGAATTTCTTAGAGTTTTAATTTTGCTGCCCATTATTTTAAAACTTATATCGAAGATAATTTTTGTTTTCTACCTTTGATTGATCCTTTTTTTACGATTAAATAAAACAAAAAACCCGAATTAAAATTTTTCGGGTTTTTTGTTTTATATAGAGGTTTTTTATAGTTTTAATTTAGATACAATGCCTGTAGGTATCGCTTTTTTATGCAACATAATGGCGGTTGCTTTATATTTTGCAAATTCTTTCGTCATATACAAATATCCTTTGTAGTCATTTGTTGTACCCCAAGAGTTTTTAACAATATAATATTCTTTACCGTTTTGATCTTTAGAAATTCCAACAATGTGCATACCATGATCGTCAGTAGTTGTGTAATTATCAAATGCTTTTTGACGCATTTCCTCAGTTATTGTCATTTCTTTTTTAGGACCATTAAACATGTCTGATTTCTCATCAGCAGTCATCTCCTCAAATTTTTTCTCAGGAACATAAGCTACACCGTTTTTCCAAGAAAAACTTTTTTCGCTAACATCGCCAGCCCAAGCTACTGAATAACCATTTTTAATTGCGTTGTCAATGATGTCAGTTAATTCATTCATTTTTACATTGTAGACTTGATCAAAATTCCAATTGTCTGGAACCATTAGCACAAATTTAGTATAGTAGGGATATTCTTGCAAGGAAGAAATTTCTACATAATCATCGGCGTTAACCCCTACTACTTCTTTGGCAAAAGTTTCAGGAGTATAGGTTTTGCCTTCAAATTGAAAAGTTTTGGGTACTTGTCCAAGATAACTATCAATCATTGCAGTGTAGGCTTTTTCCCAATTAGGTGTTAGTTCTCCATTAGGATTGGTAACAACGGCTTTTAAAAAAGCTTCAATTAGAGAACTCATTTCAGCAAATTTATTTTTATCAGTTCCGTAATTTAAGCCTGTATAAACTGATTGAGGAACGGCTCCATATTTACGATACATATTAATTACGTCATGAAAAGCACCGCCATCACCTAAAGCAACTGAGCCATGCATACGGACATAGTTTCTACCTTTTTCTATATAAGCATTGCGAGCGGAATAAATTTGTGCTAATTCTACTGGTTTTTTACCCATGCGTATCATTTCTGATTCTAAAAATGAATTGGCAGAATAACTCCAACAAGTTCCCGAAGAACCTTGGTTTTTTATAGGTGTGTTTTCAATATTTATAACGTCAGTAAATTTGAAAGATTCTTTACTTTTTTCACTCGCATTTATTTTTAGTGAATTGACTAAATTATCTTGTGCAAAAGCACTGAAAGTTATAATAAACGAAGCTGTAAGGGCAATGTTTTTTTTAATTTTAAACATATCGTTTTTGGATTTTAATATTTTGGAAGTAAAAATAAGAATACTGAATGAATAAGATTTGAATTTAATGTTTTTTTACATTTTTTAGATAATAATATTTGGAAAAGCTAGTTTTAAAGAAGTCTGAATATCTTTATTGTAAAAAAAAGGCTGCCATATTTTTTTTGGGCAGCCTTTTATATTTTTGAATTAGTTGGAGTCTTATTCAACTATAATTTTTCTAGTTGCTGTTTTACCTTTTTCGGTGATTTTAGCAAAATAAATTCCTTTTGTTAATGATGAGATATTAACAGTTTGATCTGTTACTTTAGTTGATAAAGTTTTTTTACCCCAAGTATTATATACTTCAATTTGTTTTTCTTCAAAATTACCAGAAGTAATATTTAAAACTGAATTTGCGGGATTTGGGTGAACTGATAGCCCTTCTATTTCATTGTTTTTTTCATTGTTTAAAACGGAACTAGCTTCAATTTTTACGTTGTCTATTCTCCAGTTAGCGGTAGGGTCATAAACTCCTAAAATAGGTTCGTAGGTATCATTGTTTGGATTTACAATAGAAACAATTCGGAAACCAAAATTAGGATTGTTATTGCATCTGGGATCATTGATTAACAGAGACTTCATTGGAGAAGCTGTAAAACCATTTGTTAGGTCTCCATTGTTATTAGTTAAGATTTCCCAAGAATTTCCGCCATCAATAGTATATTCGTATTGTTGCCATTTAGAAGAAGCATCTTGTCCTCTTGGGTCAAATTTTATGATAATTCCTGAGTAGCCATTAGTACTTGCCATAAATTGATAACCAGCTGTTCCGGAAGCTGTTCCTTGAAGAGGAAAGTTTTTTATACTATGTGCAAACCCTCCGCCATTGCCGCTTTGATAAGTATTTGGGCTGACTCCTCCAATTAGGCTTAATGTTCCTGTTCCTAGGTTTGGATTGGTTGTTTGTCCATCAAAACTCCACGAGGTTAATGTGGTTTGTGCAAAGCTGTTCGAAATTAAAAGGAATAAACTGAATAGATAAAATAATGATTTTTTTTTCATTTTAATAGTTTTGTTTTTGTTTACAAAAGTATAAAAAATCCTCGTTAGATGTTTGTCTAAAGGGGTTGGCTTTGTTTTTATTGGGGATAATTTATTCAATTATGATTTTTCTGATGGCTATTTTGCCTTCTTCGGTGATTTTAGCTGTGTAAACTCCTTTGGTTAAAGGGGTAATGTTTATATTTTGATTAGTTGTTCTAGTGGATAAAATTATTTTTCCTAAAGAGTCATATATTTCAATTTGTTTTTCAGAAAAATTGTTTGATGTTATGTTTAAAATTGATTTGGTTGGATTGGGGAATATTTGTAGTCCAGAAATTTCATCTAATTTTTCATTAGATAAAAATTGTGGATCTATTGATGTTGCTTGAATACTGAAGTCGTCTAAGCCTATCATGGCATCATTTCCTAGATCGTTTGTGTCGGCCCATCTGATCCAAAGTGTGCCTCCATTAGCTAGCCAGCCATTACCTGTTAATCCAAAGGTAAAGGTGAAATTACTATTGTTTCCTAAAGCATTACCATCTATATTGGCTGTTGTGGGGGTCGTTGTGCTGGTAGTAGCATTTTGCTCTACTAAATCGCAGTTGGTTACCGTTGTCCAATTGCCTGTTGATAAAGAGGTAGCGTCATAGCTATAGGCAAATGCTATTTTTTCAACGATAGAACTAGTGGCTAATCTCCATTGTTCGGTTTTTCCACTAATTTGTATTTGGGTAATGTTTTGTGTCAGATTATTGATAAGGTTTAGACCTATTCCAGGGATTGTGCCTGAAGAGGCTAGTACTGCAAGGCATCTTTCATTAGTTGAATTAGTTCCTGCTGCATAAACTCCTCCGCTATTAGTAGATCCGTCATTATTTGTTAGTGTTAGAGCTGTAGTAGATGTGCCTGAAAGTCTTGCCATAAACCAATTGACGGGTAGGACTGGAGCTGTTGTTCCAGTAGTCATTGAGTTGAAATCCTGATTGTAGGGTGTGTTTAATGCTGAAATTGAAACTTGACAAAATCCAAAATTTGCTAATAATAACGTTCCAAATAGGTGATTTTTTTTCATGTGTTGTTGTGTGTAATTTGGTTTAGAAATAATTGGCTTTAAATTTAATGAAAAATATATTAAATTTATTTTTTTGATTGTTTTTTAATTATTTTGTAAGAATAATCTATATTTGTTTGAGTAAATTGAAATATATTTATTTTGAGGAATGATCTCAGGTCTTGTATTGGTTGAAAAAGAATGCTCTTAAAAATGAGTTTGTAAAAATCTATTATTAGTGTGTTTTGATGAGAAAAGGGGAAATGTTTTATAATAGATTCTCATTTTTTAATACATTAAAAAATGAAAGGTAGATTTAGGGGGGGATGTTTTAGGTAGATTATTTTACAATAAGTTTTCTAGTTATTCTTTGTTCTCCTTCTTTGATTTTTATTATGTAAACTCCTTCGTTTAAGCTTGTTATATTTAATTCTTTGGAGGATAATAAGGTTTGCAGTACTAATTTTCCAAGTACATCATAAATCTCAATTTCTTTTGAGGAAGTAGATCTGGAAGTAATATAAATTCTGCCTGTGCTAGATGGGTTCGGATATATTGTAAGGTTGTCTAAAGGTTGTTCTTGGTATTTTCCACTATAGGAGTCTCTAGCTTCCTGAGCTTGGAAGACTAACGTAAATAATGTGGAAATAAGGATACTGTACAAGTAGTTTTTCTTCATTTAATACGGATTTCTACAAAGTTAAAAAAAAAATATTTAGATAAAACAAAAGCCTCTATTTTTGAGGCTTTTGTTTTGTTAAAAAATGTTGAAAAATTAAAACGCGTATTTTGTCCAATTAAAAGCAGTTTTGTCAGCACCTATATTGGTTTCGTTTTTGTTTAATACTGCTGTTCCATTGATTTCTTTAGCTGGATTTGTTGTTAAATCTTTAAGATTAATATTAATTGTTGTAGTGGGATTTCCAGCTCCTTTTTTATCGTTCATGTTAACTAAGGTTACTGCATATCCTGTTCCCTTTACGACAGCGTTTGTTATTGTAGATTTTGCACCACGACGAACCATAAAGACATCCATCATTTGTTTTGTTATGTCATTAGTGGTTACAGGGTCTATTTTAAGGTCAATAGTTAAATTCTTGATGGTGTTATCAGATTGTAAGTTACAAGTAGGAGTGTTACCATCTAAATTACCATCTCCTTCTAGACCTCTTGGGTCGGCTTCTGTACTTGTAAAACCTTTTTCCCAAATTCCATAAGCATTGTCTAAAGTGCCTCTCCATCCTTGTGTGTAGTCAAACATATCGTCATCTGTGTTAATACATAAGATGTTTTTTAGGTTAACAGTTCCTCCAAAGAGTTCAACACCATCATCAGCGCAATTTTTTACAAGTATATTTTCAATAATGGTACTATTTCCAACACCATTTAGGGTTAAACCGTTGTGTTCAATATTGGCAGAGGATTTAGCTCCTGTATTATTGAGTATCAAATAACGAATAATGCCTGAGTTATCTGTATCATCATTGCCACCGTAAGTATAAGCTGAGTTAATTTCGGTTGAGCCAGTTGGGGTAGCATCTGATAATTTAGCTTTGCCATTAATGATTAAACCGCCCCAGTATCCTGATTCTGTTGTTTCTATGTCAGCTTGCATGATTACAGGTTTATCAGGAGTACCATTTATATTTATTTTGCCTCCTTGTAAGGCTAAAATGTAATTACTAAATCCTTTTTTAGATTTGATTATAGTACCTGCGGGAATGTTTAGAGTTCCTCCATTATCTATGATAAGAGAGCCATTTAAATAGTATGTTTTAGAAGGATCAAGAGTTATATTGTTTGTAATAGTACCTGATAAGTTTTCAGTTCCTACTGGAGTATTTGTATTTGAAAATGCTTCATCATCTGTTATCTTTGTACAAGATGTAAGGAAAGATCCTGTAACAGTTAGCAATGTTAATAAACTTAAAACTGATTTTTTCATTTTGGTTAGTTGTTTTAATTAGCAATTATATAATTTTAAAAATCATACGTTAAACCTAGGCTAAAATGGATTCCTTTTTGGAATGATTTAAGGACAATATTTTCGCCTCCATTAATGCCTTTTCTGCTTAGTGAATAAGTAGGATCTAGTAAGTTTCTGGCTTTTATTTTGATAGCGAGATGCTTATTGATTTTAGAAGTAGAAATAAAATCCAATCCTATTACTCCTTTTTCTATAATATCTTCATAAGTAAGGGTTCCAATAGTATAAATACGATCACTAAAATAGTTTAATACGAAGGTATTGGTAAAGTTTTTGTCATTTTTCGATAAAGTACTTGATAGATCAAAATTAACTAAGAAAGGGGAAGAACCTTCTAGTTGAGTTTCTTTTTTAGGTGTGTTCAAAACATCTAATGTTAATTTAGAGTAGATGTAAGAAGCATTAAGTCCTAATGCTAATTTAGCATCATAAGAATGAAATTGTGATTCTAAAATATTTTTTCTTAGTTCTACTTCTGCTCCTAAGACTTTGGCTACATTAGATATGTTTTTATATGTTAAATAACCTCCTGATCCCCCTTCTTCTACACGAGCTATTGGATTTTGAATATGTTTATAAAAACCGGTTAATGAAAATAGTTCTGATTTGCTTATATAAAAATCCCATTTAGCATCTAGATTATAATTTTCAGAGTACTTTAGATCTTTATTTCCTTGACTATTAAAGTTTACGTCTATGTAAATGTATGGCGAAATTTCTTTAGCTTGAGGAAGTGTATAGGTTTTGCTACTGGCTAAACGGAACGAGTTTTTTTCTGATGCGTCCCATTTTAAACTAGCGTTGGGTAATACGAATGTATTTTTAATAGTTGATTTTCCAATAGTACTACCTTCGTTTACATTGTATTGTACAGCTAGATTTACGTAATCTATGCTTGCTCCCATATTTAAGGTTAGTTTAGGAGTAACTAAGTAGGTTAAATCACCATATCCAGAATGTATATTTTTTTGTGTACTGTATTGATCTTTATTAGCATCAAATGTTACTTTTCCATCAATATAATTTTGTTTGTTATAAGCATTGTCTAAGTTTATATTTTCATCATATAATCCTGAAATAGCCCTAAAATTATATAGTATAGCTGAAAATTTATCTTCAACTTGTCTTCCATTGTAGCCAAACTTGATAAAAGAAGTTTTATCATTTGCATTTTGATTATTTAGTTTGTGAGAAACTTCTAGTTTTGTGTTTAAATCAGTTTCATCTAAATTCAAGAAAGTTCTTGTTTGTCTACCATCTCCTCCTGTAAAAATAAAATCTTTTTCGTTTCTTTGAGTTAGGTTGTTTACTCTTCTATCAGGCTCTTTGCCAGAAGTAATATTATATGATACGCCAGCATTGAAGTTTGTGTTTTTTCCTAATTGAAATTGAGTTAATAATTGATTTACAATTAATAAATTATCATTATTTTGTTGTCTAATCATTAACCCTTTATCATCAAAACCTCCCTGAAATTTATCATTATCTAGTCCGTAAAATTTTGAATAATATTGATTATTATTATGAATTGCCATACCGTTATAATCAAATCGGAACTTATTTAGTTTTAAAGATAAATTCAATAGTCCTAATTGATTAATACCGCGATTAAATTTATCGCCTACCTGATCTCTGAAGACTACTCCTGTGGTAGTTGTGTTTTTTACAAATTGTTTGGTGTAACTAAAATCCGTTGAATGTGACCCTACTAAAAATACAGAAAAACTATTTTCGCCAAATCTAATCTTTTTACCTATTGTTAGTCCCAAAGAGTGGTTGTATGGTAAGTGATTTGTGGTAGGATTAAGCTTGTTAGGGAAATTGTATTTTTGGTTAGTTAAACCAGGATTAGTGATATTAGATAATCCCCAGTAATCTACTCCTGATTGTTGTTTGAAATCAGTATTGAATACTCTTGTATTACTACCTGTTGAAAGGTCTAGTGATAAAACAGATGATGTATTTAATTCTTTAGAAGAAATATCTATATTAGCTCCGCCTACGTCACTAATTTTAGTAGAATTAAAAACTTTATTAACAGAAATGTTTTTGATAATATCAGTACCAAAAAAATCCAAGGAAATGTTTTTATATTCGGGATCTTCGGAAGGAATTGGGAAACCATTTAATGTTGTTGAATTATAGCGGTCTCCTAAACCCCTTACAAAAACATTTTTTACTCCTTCTTGTTTAGAAATTCCTGAAATTTTAGTAACAGCAGCCTGTGCATCACTTATTCCCTTTCTACCCATTTCTTGAGCACCCATGATCTGTTTCATTTCAACAGCATTTTTTTGCTCTAATAATAAAGCGGTTTCTTTTTCACGACTTACAGTTGCTTTTACTATTACATCTTCCATGGTTACGCTACCAGAACCAAGAATTTGATTAATTTCTTTTATTTCTTCAGCGTTAATAGTAACTTTTACCTCTTTAGTTTCATATCCTAAAAAACTGAAGACTAATATGTGCATACCCGAAGGGACACTTAATTTGTATTTACCTTGTAGATCAGTAGTGGTTCCTATTGAGGTACCTTTTAAAACAACATTAGCAAATGGCAATGCTTCGTTGTTAAGATCTTTATCGGATACTGTTCCTGTAATAGTAGCTTTTTGAGCCCATGTTAAGATTGTAAAAAATAAGAACAATAAAGAAAATTTGAATCTCATCTTGTTGTGTGTTTAATTTCGATGCAAAGTAATTTGAGCTATGTAAAAAAGAAGTTATTGAGATATTATAAATAAGTTTAGTAAATGTTACTTAATCGTTAACATATTAAATTTGTGTAAGGTTAAGTTTTTATATACGAATAATAGCTAATTTTACACTCAAACAAACACAAAACACAGTGATGAAAAAAAAGGATATCAGAATTCTGTTAGTAGACGATGAAATTGATATTTTAGAAATTGTTGGCTATAATCTTTCACAAGAAGGGTATCAAATATTTACCGCTGAAAATGGTAAAAAAGCAGTTGAAAAAGCAAAAAAATATTTGCCCCATTTAATCTTAATGGATGTCATGATGCCTGAAATGGATGGAATGGAAGCTTGTGAAATTATTCGTAATACGCCAGAATTGCAAAATACTATTATTGCGTTTTTGACTGCTAGAAATGAAGATTATTCCCAAGTTGCGGGTTTTGATGCAGGTGCTGATGACTATATAGCAAAGCCTATTAAACCTAAAGTGTTAGTCAGTAAAGTAAAAGCTTTATTAAGAAGATTTAAAGAAGTAGAAGTATCAGTTGAAAAATTAGATCTAGGAGGTATTGAAATAAATCGAGAGGAATACAAAATATATAAAGATAATAAAGAAATTATCCTTCCAAGAAAAGAATTTGAATTGTTCTACTTATTAGCTTCTAAACCAGGAAAAGTATTTAAAAGAGAGGAAATTTTAGATAAAGTTTGGGGGAATGAAGTGGTAGTAGGAGGAAGAACCATAGATGTTCATATCCGAAAATTAAGAGAAAAAATTGGCGAAGAACTATTTAAAACAATAAAAGGAGTAGGATATAAGTTTGAATACTAATGGGATTAAGACTTAAAAAATCATATAAATTCGCTTTTCGATCTTCTACATATATTACCCTGTTTTCAACAGGGTTAGTGCTTTTATTAACCTATTTGTTCTTTTTAATTAATTGGTTATTTATAAGTGTTTTTGCTTGCTTAACCATGTCTTTTTCATTTTTCGTTTTACAATATCGAGTAGAAAAATTTATTTACAAACGAGTAAAGAAAATTTATGATGAAATTTCTTTCTTAGATGCCGTAGATTTTAAAAACCAAGCTATAACTACCGATATGGCTACATTGACTAAACAGGTTAAAAAATTTGCAACGGATAAAAAGTTAGAAATTGAAATGTTAAAAGATCGTGAAGAATATAGAAGAGAATTTTTAGGAAATGTTTCACATGAACTAAAGACCCCTCTTTTTACAGTTCAAGGTTATATTTCAACCTTACTAGATGGTGCACATAAAGACAAAATATTAAGAAAGAAATATTTAGAAAGAGCAGAAAAAGGCGTTGAAAGATTGGTTTATATTGTTAATGATTTAGACATGATTGCTAAATTAGAATTAGGAGATGAAACGCTGAATATTCAATCATTTGATATTGTTGCATTAGCTCAAGAAGTAATGGATTTACTAGAGATTAAAGCAAATACTAAAGAAATTACCTTAAGTTTTGATGAAAAATATATTAAGCCTATAGAGGTAATGGCTGATAAACAAAAAATTCAACAAGTTCTGATTAATCTAATAGTAAATTCTATTAAGTACGGTAAAGAAAAAGGATCAACCGAAATTTGTATAGATGAATTAGAAAATAATAAAGTATTAATACGTGTTATGGATAATGGTGAAGGTATTGAACGAAAACATATTCCTAGATTATTTGAGCGTTTCTTTAGGGTAGATAAAAGTGGGTCTCGAATGGAAGGAGGCTCTGGTTTAGGGTTGTCTATAGTAAAACATATTATTGAAGCTCATCATGAAAAAATATATGTAAAAAGTACATTTAATAAAGGTTCTGAATTTTTATTTACACTTCAGAGTGCTAATCAACTTACTGCTTAAGACATTGTTTTATTATTTTTAATGTTAATAAATTGTAAAGTGAATGTTTTTTAATTGTTAATTGTATAAGTTTTTTTTAAATTTGATGGAGACTATTTGTAGAACCCATAAAATTTTGAATTATGAAAAAACGTATATCAATCATTACTTTATTATTTACAGTAGCCAGTTTTGCTCAGTTAATAGAGCCTAAATATGAGATTCAAAATAATTTAATAAAAGCCACTTACTATTATGACAATGGTAAAATAATGCAAGAAGGTTTTTATAAAGACGGGAAAGTTCATGGGAAATGGGTTTCCTATACGAAAGAAGGAAACGAGTTAGCTACAGGACAATATGAATCGGGACAAAAAGTAGGAACTTGGATTTTTAAAGAAAACGGGGTCATAGCTCAAGTAAACTATAATGATAATCGTTTAGTTAACTTTAAAAAATGATAACTGTTTGAAATAAATAAGGCGGTCCAAAAAGTAATAAATCAACATGCAGTTTGTCACTCCGAATGAGGAGTCTCATAGTCAACATTGTGTGATTTCTCCCTTTGGTCTAAATGAAAGATTGCGAACTTTTTGGACAGTCTCACTATAAATATTAATATCTTACCTTAAAAGAAGACAAGTAGAGTACGTTTAAAAATCACTATTTGTCTTCTAAATTAAAAACTTCTAAATATTTTTTCCAGTTAACTTTATTCTGAAATGGAATAAAACCTTTAAAATCATTTATTTGTTCTAGTTTTTTAAGACTAAATTCATCTTGCATACAATACGGACTTATCAGTTCATCACTTAGTTTATGTGCTAAATATATTTGTTCGTATTGTCCAGGAGTAGGAATAAAAAAAGCTTTTTTACCTATGCAAGCTAAATCCATAACGGTGGTATAGCCAGAACGGCAAATAATGTATTCACTCGTGTTAATGGCAATTTCTAATTGATCAGAACTCATGAAATTATAAAAAGTAAAAATGCCTTCATTGTTGATTTTTTGCTCTTTATCAACTTTCCCTTTTATAAATAAGACAGATCCCTTATAGTCTTTTAATTCTAATATTAATTTTTTTTCAAGAAGACTTCTTTGTGGTTCAGGACCTGATAAAATAACCATGAGATCATACTGAATATTTAATTTTTGTTTTTTAAAACGACTGATAGGACCTAAATAAAAAACATTTTTCAGAGGCTCTTTTAGATGACCTAAATCACCTGTTAAATTTTTATCTCCTTCAAAATCGGGTACCCAACAAGACGTATATTGTTTAACCACTAGTTGGTGTAACCAAGAAGTAATCAAAGTCGTATTGCCAGTTAAAACATTTAATTGATGAGTAATATAAACACAAGGTATTTTTTTTGAATAAATACCCAACCGATTATCAGAAATAATACCTTGTATATTGTAAATTCTAATAATCTTTTTTGTTGCTAATCTTTCTAAAAAAACGGCTTTTAAAATAGTATGACCATTGCTTATTAATTTCCATTTAAAAAAACAACCCTTTTTTGCATATTTTATTCTATACGAAGGAATTGAGATAAAAGTTAAATATGGAAATTCAAATTTTAATAATTCAAGAGCCTCACCATCTGAGGCTATAATAGGATTCATGCCATGGGCTAAGAGGGCTCTTATAATAGGAATACAACGCGTGGCGTGACCTAAACCCCAATTAAGAGGGGCTACAAGTATGTTTTTAGTTGTTTTCAAATACAATATTTATAAAAGAAAGGTAAAGATAAAACACTTTATTATACCACATAATTATTTAATTTTGCGAAAACTTTAAGAAATTGTGGGAAGTAAAAATAAATTAAAACGTTTTAAAGAAAATGAAATTTTTGATAATGTTATTCAACCTACTCGTGATGAGGTAGTTAATGGCGATTTTCCTTACAAAGGAAAATGGCGTTCAACATTTTTCAAAAATGATAATCCGATTATAGTAGAATTAGGATGCGGTAAAGGAGAGTATACCATAGGCTTAGCTTCAAGAAATCCGAATGTAAATTATATAGGAATAGATGTTAAAGGTGCTCGTTTTTGGAGAGGTGCTAAAACAGCCGTAGAAAATGGTATGAATAATACAGCTTTTGTACGCACTCAAATTGAGTTAATAGAAGGTGTTTTTGATGCGCATGAAATTGATGAGATCTGGATTACATTTCCCGATCCACAAATTAAATACAAACGTACAAAACATCGTATGACCAACAGTGAGTTCTTAAAAATATATAAAAGAATTTTAAAACCTGATGGAGTTGTAAATCTAAAAACAGACAGTGAATTTATGCACGGATATACATTAGGATTGCTACATGGTGAAGGACATGAAGTATTATATGCTAATCATAATATATATAAAAACGAGGGTGCTCCTAACGAAGTTCTAGAAATACAAACGTTTTATGAAAAGCAATATTTAGAAATTAATAAAGCAATTACCTATATCCGTTTTAGAATTAAATAGTGACAAAGAATAAAAAATAAAGAAAATATTATTTTTGATAACTATTCCTATAATATGAAGTTGCTCAACCAGTATTTCTACGAAGTTAGTAAATCAAAACTATTAAAAACTCAATGATAATAGCAACATAACAGTGTTAGAAAAGGATGATGCTTTGTCAAATAATTCAGAATTTATTGGATAGGTCAAAATTAGAGATACTGGATTTACTACTGATTTGCAGATATGACAAAGGCGTTACAGATGCAAAAAAATCAGGCAGAAATATTATAAAATTAATTAAAGCAAAAATATAAGAAATAAAAGGAAAATCCAGATTACTAGAAGATAGTGATTACGCACCGATTTACTTTCATAGACCGAGTTTTGCAATAAGAATTTTATTAGGTTGCAAAATAAAAGATTCTAATGATTTTATAATAGACAGGTTAAGGAATGAAAAAAAATGTTTATGAAACTAAGAATTTTGGTAGTCAGAGTTTTTGTGGAACTTTAAAAACGAAAGAAGAAATCAAAATTAATATCGAAAAGGAAAAGAATATTTCGTTAGATGTGGTATTAATTTAGGTGTCTTTATAGGGAAAGTTGAAATAGAATTAATCGAAAACCATATTAGAACGAGAGAATTAGATAAAATAGAATAAAGCGCTAAATAACCGTTTTACTAAACTATGGCTTTTTTGATTCATTACAATTGTTAGTTTTAGAAATTAAAATTGTATACATTTGCAACAAAAAGTGTTAAAAACATGCAACTTTATAAAGAGGTGATGTATTTAATAAAAGTCAAAAGAAGCTGTTTTAATAATCTTTTTTAATTTTGTAAAAGCTTCTTTTGATTTAGAAAAAACTTATTCAAAAGTAAAAATACGAGGTCATTTTCTATACTAAAAGACCAAAAGGTTTTCTTCTTGAATAAGTGCAAACCAACCAAATGATATAAAATGTCTATTCTTCTAGCCTTTTTTTTAGCTACTTTTTTTTCAAGTATGGGAGTTTTGCCACCAGGTATGCTTAATATGCGTGTAGCAGCTATCAGTATCAAAAAATCTATACGAAAAGCCAAAGAATTTATATTAGGAGTATCTATCATAGTAACATTACAAAGTTTTTTAGGGTTTTATTTTGCCACCTTTTTTCAAAACCATCCACAACTAACAAAAAATTTAAAACTAGTCGGAATCATTATATTTATTGCTTTAACTATATTTTTTTTAGGGAAAGGCGTACAAAACGTGATTCAAACCAGTAAATTAGAAGCAAGTGAAACAAAAAGTAAAATCTCTCCTTTTTATCAAGGAATTACATTATCCATATTAAATGTTTTTCCTATCCCTTACTATGCCTTTTTAAGTTTATATTTTTCCGCATTTATACCCAATTTTTTTACACCCATCATAGGAATAGCTTATGTTTTTGGAGCTGTATTAGGAAGTGCATTAGTTTATATCTTATACGCTTTTCTTTTTAAAAAATGGGAAAGCAAAATTTCATTTTTTGTAAAAAATGTTAATTTTATTATCGCTACAGTTACAGGAATAATAGCCCTTTTTACATTATACAAATGGTAATTTCTAAAAAAGATAATGAAAATTTTTTTGAACGAGTTTATGAAATAGTACGACAAATACCTTATGGTAAAGTAACGTCATACGGAGCCATAGCCAAAGCTCTTGGAGCTAGTAGATCTGCTAGAATGGTAGGTTGGGCAATGAATGCTTGTCATAGCATGAATGATGTACCAGCACATAGAGTAGTAAACAGAAACGGAGTCTTAACAGGCAAACATCATTTTGATGGATCTAACTTAATGCAACAACTTTTAGAAAATGAAGGTATTAAAATAGTAGACAACCAAATTATTAATTTTAAAAAACATTTTTGGGAACCCCAAGTAGAACTCTAAATAATACTCGATTTTTTAAAACTACCACCCATTGTTTTCATTTATTATAAGATAAAAACTTTTAAACCTCTAAAGTTTTAAACTCCTAAACTTCTCATTATCTTTGCAATCTAAAATCAGTTTAAATAAATATAAACTATTTAAATAGACTGCTAATAGTTATTAAAAATGAAACTAGATAGAAAAGAAATATTAAAAGCGTTAGAAACCATATCTATTGCAGGTGAAGGCAAAAATATGATTGAAAGCGGTGCTGTTACCAATGTATTAACTTTTGGAAATGAAGTAATAGTAGATGTTACTTTAACAACTCCAGCCATGCATATTAAAAAACGAGCAGAAGATGATATTCGTAAACTAATTCATGAAACATTTTCTCCAGAAATAACAGTAAAAGTAAACATAAAAGTAGAAGTACCTGAGAAAAATGAGATAAAAGGAAAAACAATTCCAGGAATTTCTAATATTATTGCGATTGCTTCAGGTAAAGGAGGAGTAGGTAAGTCAACAACCACTGCAAATTTAGCCGTTACTTTAGGCAAAATGGGATTTAAAGTAGGTGTTTTAGATGCAGATATTTATGGCCCTTCTATGCCTATTATGTTTGATGTTGAAAATGAAAAACCAACATCTATAGAAATAGAAGGTAAATCAAAGATGAAACCAGTAGAAAGTTATGAAATTAAGCTACTTTCCATCGGTTTTTTTACAGCACCTAGTCAAGCCGTAATATGGCGTGGTCCTATGGCAGCAAAAGCTTTGAATCAAATGATTTTTGACGCTGCTTGGGGCGAATTAGATTTTTTACTTATTGATCTACCTCCTGGAACAGGAGATATTCATTTATCAATCATGCAATCTCTACCTATTACAGGAGCAGTAGTAGTAAGTACTCCACAAGCTGTGGCGTTAGCAGATGCTAAAAAAGGAGTATCTATGTTTTTATCCGAAAGTATTAATGTACCTGTATTAGGAATTATTGAAAACATGGCATATTTTACACCAGAAGAATTACCAAATAATAAATACTATATTTTTGGTAAAGAAGGAGCTAAAAATTTAGCGGAAGATTTACAAGTACCATTCTTAGGTGAAATACCAATTGTACAAAGTATTCGTGAAGCTGGAGATTATGGTAGACCAGCAGCTTTACAGACAGCTTCACCCTTAGAAAAAGTGTTTGAAGAAATTGCTCGAAATGTAGTAGAAGAAACAGTTAAGAGAAACAAAGATCTTCCTCCTACAGAAGCGATTAAAATAACAACAATGGCTGGCTGTTCAGCTACAAAAAAATAGTCTTAAGATATCAGTCACAATGATTTGTCTATCTTGTGACTACAAGCCGTAAATGTAAATAGAAAGAAAGATGACAAATCAAGAATTAGAACAAAACGTTATAAAAGCTTTAGATGAAATACGTCCTTTTCTTAAATCCGATGGAGGAGATATTACACTAATTAGTATAGAAGATAAATTAGTGAAGGTTCGTTTAGAAGGAGCTTGTACAAATTGTAATTTAAGCATCAGTACGCTAAAAGCAGGAGTAGAAACCACAATCAAAAAATATGCTCCACAAATTGAAAGTGTAATTAATGTTAGTCAATAAATTTAAGAAATATTTACAAATTTTCTTATTGATAAATATCATGATTTTTATCCGATATTTAATAGAACTTTAAAACCTTAATCTCCCTTTTAAAATTTAAACGAAATGATAGAAACAGATATACTTATTATAGGTGCAGGACCTACAGGCCTTTTCGCGGTATTTGAAGCAGGTTTGTTGAAATTAAAATGCCACTTAATAGACGGTTTACCACAACCAGGAGGACAACTAACTGAATTGTATCCTAAAAAACCCATTTTTGATATTCCTGGTTTCCCTTCTGTAAATGCAGGTGACCTGATTGATAATTTAATGGAACAAATAAAGCAATTTCAACCTGGTTTTACACTAAATGAAGTAGCTGAAAAAATTCAAAAGTTAGAAGATGGAACCTTTATTGTAACTACCAATAAAGGAACAGAACATCATGCTAAGGCAGTAGCCATTGCTGGTGGATTAGGGATTTTTGAACCTAGAAAACCAGTTTTAAAAGACCTAGAATTTTATGAACAAGAAGATAGAGGAGTAGAATATTTTGTAAAAGATCCTGAAAAATTCCGTGATAAAAAAATTGTAATCTCAGGAGGAGGTGATTCCGCTCTTGATTGGACCGTTTTCTTGTCAAAAGTAGCTTCCGAAGTAACATTAGTACACCGTCGTAACGAATTTAGAGGAGCTTTAGATTCTGTTGAAAAAGTACAAGAACTAAAAAAACAAGGAAAAATTAAATTAATTACAGAAGCAGAAGTATGCGGTTTCAAAGGTTCTGAACGAATTGAATCAGTAGATATTCAAGTAGGAACAGCAAGAATGAACGTAGTTTGCGATTACTTTATTCCCCTTTTTGGTTTAACACCTAAATTAGGTCCCATCGCTAATTGGGGACTTGAAATAGAAAAAAACGCAATCAAAGTAAATAATGCGTTAGATTATCAAACAAATATAGAAGGTATTTACGCTATAGGTGATGTAAACATATACCCAGGTAAATTGAAACTTATCTTATGTGGTTTTCATGAGGCAACCCTTATGTGCCAGAGTGTTTACAATAAATTAAATCCAGGTAAAAAATACGTTTTAAAATATACTACAGTTTCAGGAATTGATGGCTTTGATGGATCAAGAAAAGAAGCTGAAAAAGCAGTTGTAAAAGCAATCCAATAAAATATAAGGCTGTTCAAAAAATAATAAAAACCTTTTTTATTAGTGATAGGAAGAAATTGTATCTACCTGTATTATCTAATTTGCTTCAAGTCTTCTTTTAAAATTAGTCAAAGCAAACAAATAAGAAGTATATTGTTTTAGAACAGCCTCATTTCTTACTCGCCAAGTATACTCCACTTAATATAATTCCTGTACCAACTAATTGCATAATATTTAAATCCTCACCATCTACTAGCCCCCAACCTAATGCTATAATAGGAATAAAATATGTTACAGATGAAGCAAATAATGGAGAAGATATTTGAATGAGTTGATAATATAAAATATTAGCAATACCTGTTCCTATCATTCCTAGTATTAATATAAATAAAGTTGATCGTATAGTTTCAGGTTGCGTGATAACTTCTCCATACCCATTATAAAATAAAATAAGAAGAGCAGGAACTAACATTATTGTAAAATTTCCAGTAGAAATACTTAATGGGCTAACATCAGGTAAGTATTTCTTTATTAAATTTATATTTAAAGCATAGCAAACAGTTGCAATAACCACTAATAAAACACAAAAATAATGTGTTTCACCATTGATTTCCTTTCCAAAATAAACTAAAAAAAGACATCCTATAAGCCCTAATAATATTCCGATAATCTGGTTTCTAATACAACTGAAACCAAAAGCCAATACACCTATTAATAAGGTATAAAGAGGAGTCAATGAATTGAGTATCCCACTCATAGAGCTTTTTATACCAGTTTGAGCATAAGCAAAAAGAAATACAGGCAAACCATTTCCAAATAAAGAGGTTAAGGCTACATATTTCCACTTATAAGAAGGTATTTTAAAAAGAGATTTAAATCCTACAATTATTAAAAAGCTAAAAGCAAAAATAAGCCGTAAAGCCCCTAACTGAAAAGGATTAAGTCCAACTAATCCTCTTTTCATTAAAATAAACGAACTACCCCAAATCAGAGATAATAAAAACAAAAGGAACCATTTGTTGTTTTTGCTCGGCATAATGTATGTTTTTGAGGTCAAAATTCTATTAAATTTTTTAATTACACTATTGAAATACATATTTTTGTTTCTAATAATTTTAAAATAATGATTATGAATAAAATAATTTGTGCAATAACTTTAGTAATTATGATGATCAGCTGTAAAAATGAGCGACAATCAGTAGATTCAAAAATTAAAAAAGAACTCGTTAAAACAGAAAAAATGACGGTAAAGATTAAAGGAATGACCTGTGCTATTGGATGTGCTAAAAGAATTGAAAATAAACTAAATGAATTAGAAGGAGTTCAAAAAGCGAAAGTTGATTTCAATTCAAAATTAGCAACTATTGAATATGATGGATCTATACATTCGAAAGAATCATTAGTTAAGTTTATTCAAGGTATTGCTGATGGTAAAACATATAAAGTTGAGTAAAATAATGAATGAGCCTCTTAAAAATGAATAAAAAACCAATTCTAAGTATTTGATTTTTTTTTATTTATTTCTGTTTATTTTTATTGAGTTTGTTTGTTTTTAAGCTTTTGATTTGGTATTTTGTTATTTTTTGATAGATTTGCGAAAAAAATAATAAAATGAGAAGAAAATTACTAAGCTTTAGTTTCTTTGCATTTTCATTTTTTGGTTTTGCCCAAGATGGTAATTTTATAACTATCAACGGTAATAGAATAAGTTCGAATGATGATTTTAAAAAATTGAAGTCAACTTATTCAAAAGAAAAAATGATTTCTGCAAGAAAAAAAAGTACAGAAGATCCAATTCTAATTGTACAATTTAAAAAACCTTTGAGTAAAAATGAGCAAAAAAGCTTATCGGAAAAAGGAATTAATGTATTGAGTTATTTCTCGGATAACGCCTATTATGCTAGATTAACATCTGGTTTTTATGAGAAAAATATTAGCAATTCTAATATCAAAACAATTTTTGTAATAAAACCAGAATACAAAATTGCATCAGAGATTGTTAAGAATGATATTCCGAACTATGCTAAGGATGGAGAATTGTTAGATCTAGTAGTTACGTATCATAAAGAAGGTAATAAAAATCGTCTAGACGAAAGTCTACGTGATATGGGAGTGAAAAACTTTAGAATAAATGAAGATTTTAATCAAGTTTTTTGTAAGCTATCAAAAGAAAAAATTTTAGAATTAGTAGAGTTAGGAATAGTTCAAAATGTTGAATTAGCTCCAGCACCCGCAGTTTTAGAAAATAATCCAGGAAGAACTTCTCATAAAGTAAATGTTTTATCATCTAATCTGAACGGATTAGGATATGGATTAACTGGTAGTGGTGTGAAAATTGGTATTTGGGATGGCAATGTAGAACCTCATAAAGATGCTACCAATAGACTCTTTACCAGAGAATATGAATCTCCAAGTACACATGGTAGTCACGTTTTTGGGACTATGGCAGGAGCAGGAATCATGGATCCTCTTGCAAAAGGAATGGCACCTAAAGCCACCGTATATGCTTGGAATTTTAATGTTCAATCTAACGGATTTAAAGTTTATGAGGAACGATTAATATGTGCTAATAATGATGGAATTGAATTAACACAAAATTCTTATGGTGTTAACCTTGAAAAAGGATACAGTACCACTAGATATGATGTTTCTGATAGAGGAGATGATGATGTAATGGTTAGAAAAAATTATTTGTTAACCATGTATTCAAATGGAAACTCACAATCAGCAAATCCTGCTGCTGGTGGGTTTTATACTTCTACTAAAAATTCTAAAAATGCGCTACACGTAGCAGCCAATGATCCTAATGAAAGTATAAGTAATTATAGTAGTTTTGGTCCTACAGCAGATGGACGTTTAGTTCCTCAAATTTCAGGTATAGGCTCAGATGTGTATTCTATGAGTTATAACAATTCATACGAAGTAATGAGTGGTACTTCTATGGCAACCCCAGGAGTTACGGGTACCGTAGCATTATTGTATGAACGCTATAAAAACAAGTTCGGAGGAAGACCTTTAGGATCTTTAATGAAAGCCATTGTATGTAATACAGCAGATGAACTAGGTAATATAGGACCAGATTATAAATATGGATACGGAAAAATTAATGGATTACGTGCCGTTCAAACAATTGATGAAAATAGATTTTATATAGGATCTATCACAAATGGAGTAGATAATCAAAAAGTAATTACAGTTCCAACTGGTACAAAACAGTTAAAAGTTATGTTATGTTATACTGACTTACCAGGTGTACCAGGTGCAAGTTCTGTTTTGGTTAATAATTTAGACCTTAAAGTGTTGCGTAATGGGGAAATTTATTTGCCTTGGGTATTAAATCCTATTCAAGCAAATAATCCAGCAACTAAAGGAATTGATAACTTAAATAATATAGAACAAGTTACAATTGATAATCCTGAACCAGGTAATTATACAATTGTTGTTAATGGTAAAAATATTCCCTTAGATGCACAAGAATTTTCAGTAGCGTATGATTATATAAAACCTGAATTTAAATTAACATATCCTATAGGAAATGAAAAATTAATTCCAGGAACAAAAGAATTTATTCGTTGGGATTATGTAGGAGAAGCAAAGCCTTTTATTTTAGAATATTCAAATGATGGAGGAAATAGTTACAAACAAATAGCAGAATTGCCTGCAGCAGCTAGAACTTATCTTTGGACAGTACCTAACGAAGTTGGAACTAATTTTAAAATTAGAATTTTAAATGGAGCAAAGATTGTATCGTCTAAACAAGTATTTACTTTAATGTCTAGACCTGTAAACTTCAAATCAGAAACCCTTACAACTTGCGGTACTACAAATTTTAAATTGACTTGGGATGCTATTCCTAATGCCAAATATGAAATTTTAAGATTAAGTGCTAATGGAGAAGAATTTGAAGTAATATCTGAAGTAGCAACAAACGAATATACGGTAAATGCTGTAAGTAATCAAGTTTATACAGTAAGAGCAATTGATTTAACAACTAATGCCCTTTCTGAAAGAGCAATTGCTGTAATGATAAATCCTATAGCTTCAAAAGAGTTAGCCGTAAATAGCCTACCATACAAAGAAGATTTTGAAACATTAAATCCTAACAACATTACCTTAACAGCTAATCCAACAGGTAATGCTTCTATCATGTATTCAAGTCCAAAAGGTAGAAACGGAATTGTATTTTCAGGTAATGGAATAGCAGGAGCAACACCATGGGTTGTGTCTTCTGTATCAGGATTTGGTGCTACATCAACTACAAATGCTTTTAAAGACAATCCAACATATATCAAAAAAGCTACATTTTGTGAATTTGATGCCACCGCTCTTGCAGGAAAAAAAATACGCTTAAAATATGATGTGCGTTATGAAAATCCTAATTTTTCATTAAATAAAATTTTCTTAAGAGTTCTTGTCAATGGTACAGAAATAGTAAGTGATCAAGGATATAAATTTATCACAGGAATAGCAGGTTCAGGATCGCCTATTTATGATCTAAGTGCTTATGCTGGTGGTAAGATAAACCTTGTTTTTGAAACGGTTATGGATGATAAGGATGTTAATACTACATCAAAAAAAACAAATACACTTAGCTTAGACAATATAATGCTTTATGAAGCAGCAGATGATCTAGGGATAAGTTTTGCTAATACTAGTGTTTCAACACTTTCAAGCACTTCAACAGCTGTAAAAATTTCACTTAGTTTGATTAATTATAGTCCTAATGAAATTACTAATATCCCAGTTTCGTATACAATAAATGGAGGGGCACCTATTAATGAAGTAATAGCAGGACCTATAGCACCAATGGGACGTTTTAGCTATGATTTTACCACAACTCAAAATATGAGTGCATTAGGAAAATACGCAGTAGTAGTTAAAGCAAATATGGTTGGAGATACTAATCCAGCAAATAATACCTATAGTTTTAATCGTACTAATAATGGTTCAGATATCGCAATTAGTTCACCTACACTTGTACATACTGGATGTGATATAAGTTTTACTGACGATGGTGGACGTTTTGATGACTATAAAAGTATATCAACTCCAACAGCTGCAAAAAAAGCTACTTTTAAACCCGCTATTGCTGGTAAAAAAGTTAAAGTAGATTTTACAAGTTTTAATTTAGAAGATCGTTGGGATTTTCTGAAAATATACAATGGACCAGATGAAAAATCACCATTAATTGCATCTTATACAGGAAATACTATACCTGCTTCTATAACTTCATCAGCCGCTAACGGAGAATTAACATTTGAATTTGTACCTGATGATGCCGTAGCAGAGAGTGGTTGGGTAGCTAATATTACATGTGTTGATTATGTACCATTTGTAGATGCTGGAATTATATCTATTACAAAACCTGAAATATTAGGTAAAAAGTCAACGGAAGTTGCTGTAACAATTGTAGTTAAAAACACCTCTTCTGATAGCAGATCTAACTTGCCTGTATTTTATCAGATTAATGGAGGACAAAAAGTGGAAGAAGTTATAGCTTCTATCAACGGTTTTGAAGAAAAAGAATATACGTTTACTACAAAAGCAAATTTGACCACAAATCCAGATGAAAAATTTGCTTATGTAATCAATGCAGGTATCAATGAAGATGATACGAATTTAGCTAATAATACAAAAGAAAAAGTAGTATATAATAAGTATGGTCTACCAGGAAATGTTAATACAGATGGATATGCAATCACAAACCTAAATTGGAATACTTTCTCTAATGCAAGCGGAGTAACAGGATATTCAGATTTTAAAAATTTATCCATTCCTGTATTCAAAACAAAGGTTTATTCTCCTAACGTTACTATTTCTAAAGCAGATTTACCTTTAACTAGATCATTAACGTTAAGTACAGGAGTATTTACAATTATGGTTGTAGACTTAAATAATGATGGTAATTTTGGAGATGAATATTATGCGGGTAAATATTGGGTAAATACAGAAGCAAACGAACCAATTTTAGCATCTACTAGAACTACTCACTATTTTAAAAATGTTCAAAACAATACAGTAGGAGTTTCCATCCCTTCTGATGTGCCAACAGGAAATCATACAGTTCGTTTTATACACATGTTTAGAGATAAAGCAGAATCTTTTAATGTAGTGTTAGGACCAACAAAAGACGGGTTAACAACTTCAAGAAATGATTTTGAAATTGAAGAATACACCTTAAATGTCCAAGAACTTCCAACTGCAGACGTTGAACTAGTTGAAATTCTTGATTTATATCCAAGACTTAATAATACAAGCGTTGTAACCGTTAAATTAAGAAATAATTCATCAGTTGCTTTAAAAAACTTTGATATTGCTTATAAAATAAATAACGGTGCAGAAGTTAAACAAACAGTAACAGCAGATGTTAATCCTGCTAGTGAAGCTATTGTTTCATTTACAACAGAAGCTGATCTAAGAGCTATTCAAGAATATACTATAGAAGCATATACCCAATTAGTAGGTGATGAAAATACTAGTAATGACAAGAAAGTTCTAACAATTAAACACGTAGCACAAAATATACCAAACAAAGTAGCTAATTTTGATGGTAATGATGATATATTGATCGCTAAGCCAAATCAATTATTTGAATTAACCAATGGATTTACCTTCGAAACATGGATTAATCAAAAAACACCAGCTCCAGGTTTTGGTAGATTTTTCGATAAAGGAAATATTATTGCATTTATAAACAATAATGCAGGACATTCACTATATAAAGAAAACAGTTTAATTATAAGCGTAACTAAAAATTCTGAAACATTTGCTTTAAATACAGCAGCAAACACCATCAAGTTAAACGAATGGATGCACATTGCGGTAACGGTAAGTAAAACCAATCAGTATAAAGTGTACATCAATGGAGTTGAGGTTCCTGCAAGATTGGTTTCTGGAACAGTTGGAGCAGTAAAAACTAATAATACTTCTCCCTTACTAATTGGTAATAGTGCAACTCTAACAAGAGGATTTAATGGAAATATTGACGAAGTAAGAGTTTGGAATACTGAAAGATCAGCAGAAGAGATTGCTAATAATCAAAATGTTAAGCTAACAGGAAATGAAGCAAACTTATTATTTTATCTTCCAATAGCTGAGGAAGAAGAAGTTTTTGCTTATGATAAATCAGCTTTAGATAATACAGCTAAGGCTAGTAATACAGGAACAAACTTTTTTGAGACACCTAAATTATTACGCAATTTTAATTTAGTAGGACAATTAAAAAACGTTTACAACGAAGCAGATAAGTCCTTTACTTTCCATGTATCTGATACATTTGATTTAACTAAAGCAATTTTTGATTTTACTACTAATATGTTTTCTAATGCAGTGATAAATAATGTTGTGCAAGTTTCAGGAGTAACTGAAAATAATGTTGCGACAGAGTTTGTTTTAACAGTTCTAGGTACAGGATTAAATGCAGAAATAATAGAAAACTATACCGTAAAAATTAAAAAAGGCCTAAATGCAGAATCAAAATTAATTAGCTATAAGTTTTTAACTACAGATAATAACGTCTTAGGTCAAAATTTAGAAACGATTATTAATGGAGTAAATGTAGTAGGAAATAAAAGAAATGCCAATCTTTCTAACTTAATTGCAACTTTTGAAACATCTCCAAATGCTACTGTTTTTATAGATGGAGTAAAACAATTAAATAATAAAACAGCTGCATTAAACTATGATGGACAATCAGTAGTGGTTTGCGTAGTGGCAGAAAATACATTGTCAAAAACCTATTATGAGGTAAGTTTTGAAGAATCTCTTTCTAATGATGATTTTGAAAATGAAATAATTTCAGTTTATCCAAATCCAGTAAATGAAGGAGAAACGATAACATTAAGCAAAGAAGGAAAAGTAGTTATATACGATTTAGTAGGGAAAAAAGTTTTAGAATCTAAAGACGAAACTAAAACAATTGATTTATCAAATCTAAAACCAAGTACTTATTTGTTAGAGTTAACGGCTAATAATAAAAATAAAATCCGTAAAAAAATTATTATTAAATAATAAATAGTTTTACCATAAAGAGAGGCTGTTCTTTTGAATAGCCTCTTTTTTTTGTCCTAAATGTCTTCTCTTTTAATATACTTTTTATCTTTGTTCAAATGAAGCAGAATTATCCTAACTATGAAAAATTAAAAAGTAGAACACTGATTGACCATTTGTTTGCAAATGGAAAATCCGTTTCAAAATACCCCATACGCTTAGTATTTGTTGAGGTACCAGAATTAAAAAATACAAGTACAAACATACAAATAGGGGTATCCGTTTCTAAAAAATATTTTAAGAAAGCCGTAGATCGGAATTATTATAAACGTGTATTAAGAGAAGTATATCGCTTAAATAAAACAGAATTTATAACGATTGTTTCAGAGAAAAAATACATAATGATGCTGATGTATCAAACAAAAGATCGCCTAGATTTTCATGAAATCAGTGATAAAATAAAAAGTTTATTAATCAAATTTAATGAACAATTAAATAAGCAGGAGTTTAAATAACTCCTGCCTTTTTTGCTGCCCTTACTATATCTTCATCACTTCCTACTTCAATATCTAAGAATTTTTTGATATTTGCCTTTCTCTTTTCAATAGAACTCATAGAAAGATTTATATAATTAGGAATATTTTTTGTTTTTATTCCCTTAGATAACAGGGATATGATTTGACGATTTGTTTCATCTAAATAAGCTTTATTTGATAATAATTCCTTTACATTATGATCTACCGTTAGACTCCTATAATTTTGCCCCTTTACTATTTTATCAAATGCTATTAATAATTCATCCGCAGTAAAATCACTTTTTACTAATATCCCATCTGGATCTACTCGTTTAATCATATCTAACAAAATGATAGATTCAGAGTGAGATGTAAGGAATACTATTTTTGTATTAGGTCTACTTTTTCTAATGATCTTAGCTAAATCTATCCCATTTTCAATATTACCTTCTTTATAAGGAGGTAAGTTATGATCCAAAAAAGCAATGTCAAAATGAGCATTTGATTCAATTAATTTTAAAGCACTCTCGCAGTTGTATGCAGCTGTGGTATTGATATTGTATCCAAAATCATTGTATGAAAGAATTACTTTATATCCTTCAATCATAGAAGGATGATCATCCACAATAAGTATTCTAATGTCCATGTTATTTTAAGTTAATTTTGTTAGTATGGCAATGATAAATTGATATGTGTTCCTTTGTTAATAGTTGAATAAAATTTTACCTCTCCATTCATTGATTTAGCTCTTGAATTTATATTTTTAATACCTATTCCTTCCTTTACTTTATTTACGTCAAAACCAACCCCATTATCTTCTATGTCTATCATTAAACGATCTAGTACCTTTTTGATTGATAAGACAACTAAGGTGGCATGAGAATATTTATACGTATTCTGAAGAGATTCTTGTAAAATTCTGTAGATATCAATTTTTATAGAAGTTTCAATAGCTTCCCAAACAATATTGGGATCTATATCCAATATATACTCTATATTAATTGCGTTGCAATAATCTTCAAATAGATTTTGAATAATTAATTTAAAACTTTCTTTTTCTAAAAAGGTGTCTTGATTTAAGTCATGTGAAATGTTACGTAATTCTTTTTCTATATTTTGAATGTTTTCAATGTGTTTTAAGCATTTTTGAATAGTTTCTGGGTCTTGTTTTTTTGATAGTATAAACAAATTTAGACGAGTACTGGTTAATTTACTCATAACTCCGTCATGTAACTCTTGTGATATCCTCTTCTTTTCTTGTTGTCTGGTGTCATTTATTACATGCTGTTGTTGAAGCATTAGTTTATAAATTTGTTCATTACTTTCTTGCTGCTCTCTTTCAAATTGAAGTTGTTTGTTTTTACTACTTTGACTTTTATTGTTATATAGCAAGATTAATAGAATAATCATACCGGAACTACCAAATAAAATAAGCCATCTTTGAGATGAAATTTGATCTTTTTCTTCTTGAATGATCCTTTTTTCGGTTAGAATCTCGTCTGTTTCATATTCAATTCTCGCAAAACTATTACGTTTGTTAAATTCAACCGTTTGTATACTATCATTTAAATTAATATATTCTTCGTATAAGTCATATTGATTTTTCTTGTCAATCTTAGAAAGAAGTCTTAACGATCTTAATTCATCTTCTAAAATCTTGTTTTTAGATGCAATTTGTTTAGCATTTCTAAGGAAATAAATAGCCTTTGAGATGTTTTTTTTATAAAGATAAAGTTCTCCTAAATAGATATTAGAAAGAACAATTCCAGGTATATTATTTTCTTTTTTTCTGATAGCTAATGATTCGTAAAGCTTTTCTTCTGCTATTTCTAAATTATCTAACTGCATTTCTGCATACGCCTTATTACTAATGAGTGATGAATAGATATAGGAGCCAATTTTTTCGGGGTTTGTAAAGAACAAACCTTCTTCATATTGGGCAATTGCTTCATGATAAGCCTTCTTTTTTGTATAAGCTTTCCCCAAAAAATTATAAATCTGGGCTTTTAATGATTCGTATTGAGGATCTTTTGTTAGTTGGGGTACAATAGAGAGTGCTTTGTTATAATATATGATGGCTTCATCAGGGCTGTTTAAACCTACAAGTACATTACCAAGATTTAAATAACAATCATATATAAGTCTTGTGTCATTAAGTATTTTGGCAATTTTTAAAACTTTTATAAATTCAACCTCCGCTCCAGAAAAATCTTTTTCATATAATAATATATCTGCTTTAGAAAACTTTACACGAGCTAATTCTTTTGTTTTTTTTAATAATTCATAGTTTTTTTCAGACTTGGTAAAATAATAATAAGCACTATCATTTTTAAAGTTTAAGTAAAAATAATCCCCAATATAATGGTAGCCTTTTGCTGTATTTTCGGAATCTTTAGCTTCTTTTGAAAGTTGAAAAGCTATCCTTGAAACGCGAAGATAATTTTCTGAATCCCCTAGATTATAATACTTTCCAGCCAGTTTGAAATAATTTTCTCTTAGGCTGGAGGTATTATGTGTATTTTTCTGTAACTCATTTTCAATTAAAAGTACATCTTTTTCTTTATCTTTTTTTAAAGAATTTGGATTATTAGCACTATCTAAATATTTTTTTATTTTTAGATTATGATCCATTTCTATTTCGTTTTTGCAAGAAATAGAACAAAGGATTAAGAAGATTATTAGTAAGTACCGATTCAAGTTTTTTTTACCAAATTTAATAAAAACTTTATTGATATGTTTTTTAAATAATGGCAAAACTCTTGAGATGTTATTATTGATTAAAATAAATTTATAAATGGTAATAAATTAATTAAAATGAGTTTTGTGGTGGTTGTTTAGTGTTGTAGAAAGAATCGGGTTTTAGTTGATACTATTCCGGTTTTTTAGGTTTAAGAATTGGTTCTCCATCTGTATCAATTTCGAATGTGTAATTAGATTGATCAATAGGCGGGATTTGTTCTTCAGACATTCTAGCGGTAGAGTCTATAGAATAAGATCCGTCTCCGTTTTCAGTACAAGTTACGGGAGAAATAAATAATAAAAACATGCCCGAAAGTAAATAAAGCTTTTTCATAATTTGCTAATTTTAATTTGTTAATATTTGAACTTAATGAAAGAACTAACGCTTTGAAAGCTTATAATTCTTTTTTAGATTTGTGTAAACCCAATCAGATTGTATATAATATTATTCTGGTTTTTTTGGTCTAAGTATAGGTTCCCCGTTTGCATCATACTCTAATGGGTAATTAAATTGGTTTAGAATAGGATTTTGTTTTTCAGTCATTTTAGTTTCAGGGTTTGTTGAGCAAGACTTATCTCCGTTTTCATTACAAGTTATAGGAGAAACAAATAGTAAAAACATACCCGAAAACAAATATAACTTATTCATAATTGCTTGATTTTAAGTTTGTTACTCAGGTTGTGAAATTAATTGTTTTTTTTTTGAATAAGTTACGGTTTTTCCGTACATTTTGTTAAATATTTTTAAGTTTATGGCAATTTACGTTATAGGAGACATTCACGGAGCTTATAGAGGACTATTACAAGTGATAGGTTTAACTCCTTTAGAATCAGGAGATACTATTATTTTTTTAGGTGATTACGTAGATGGTTGGAGCGAAAGTCCCCAAGTTTTAGATTTCTTAATAGAGTTAAACAAACAATATAATTGTGTTTATATAAAAGGAAATCACGATGAATTATTGTTAGACTGGTTAAAATATCAGAAAGAAAATTTATTATGGTACAATAGCGGAGGAAAATCAACTATTGAAGCCTATCAAAATGTAAGTGCAGAAATCAGAGATAAGCACATTCATTTTTTATCGAATTTAAAAGACTATTATTTAGATAATAAAAAAAGACTCTTTGTACATGCAGGATTTACGAGTCTAAAAGGAGTTGAATACGAATATTACCCAAGATTACTCTATTGGGATAGAACATTGTGGGAAATGGCTTTATGTTTAGATTCTAATATAAATTTTGAAAGTACATACTTTCCTAAAAGATTAAAAATATATAAAGAAATTTTTATAGGACATACACCTCTTACAGATATAGGGGTTACAACGCCTTTAAAAAAAGCCAATGTTTGGAATTTAGATACAGGAGCTGCTTTTAATGGTCGTATTACAATCTTAAATATTGAAAACAAGGAATTTTGGCAAAGTGATCCCATCTATAATCTCTACCCAAATGAAAAGGGTAGAAATTAATTACAAGTTTATATATTTGCCAAAAAAATAATTATGAAAAAAGTTTTTGTTTTAGTAGCAACTCTAATAGGATTTGCATCACAAGCTCAAGAAGCTTATAAAGGAAAAGGAGATACAAAGTTTCATGTTGGTGCTAATTTGCAGTCAGGAGGAACAGGTCTAAATGTAGGAACAGATTTTGGATTGGGAGAAAATATCTCAGTAGGAGTTGTAGCAAACTATTTATTAGGTGTAAAACCAATTGAAGGAGATGATTACGACTTTTTAGACAGAGCAGATCTTAAAGCGCGATTTAATGCAAACATAGGAAAAGTATTAACATTACCTGAACAAATAGATGTGTATCCAGGTTTAGATTTAGGATTAAGAAACTTTGGAGGTCATTTAGGAGCTCGTTATTTCTTTTCAGAAGGATTTGGCTTACAAGTAGAAACAGGAGTGCCTTTTGCTAAATATAAAAAAGATCCAGTTGGATTTGATCGTTTAAATAATCAGTTTTATGTTAATCTAAGCGCTGTTTTTAATCTGTAATGAGTGTTATTGAAAAAAAATTAAAGGATCGCAGTAATTCAAAATGTGAACTTTGCGGAACTGAACACGACTTACAAGTTTATACAGTAGCTCCTAAAACAGCTGAAAGTTTAGAAAATTCAATATTAGGATGCAAAACCTGTGTAGATCAAATAAACAATCCAGAACGAACAGATCCTAATCATTGGCACTGCTTGTCTGATTCTATGTGGAATGAACATTTGCCAGTACAAGTGGTATCTTGGCGTATGTTAACACGATTAAATAAAACAGATCTAGTTGATATGATGTACTTAGATGATGAATCATTAGAATGGGCCAAATCAACAGGAGAAGGTGTACAAGAAGAAAAAGTAATACATAAGGATTCTAATGGAAACGTGCTTCAAGATGGCGATTCAGTTGTTTTAATTAAAGATCTTGATGTAAAAGGTGCTAATTTTACAGCTAAAAGAGGAGCCGCTGTACATAACATTAAATTAGTTTGGGATAATCCTGAACAAATTGAAGGAAGAGTAGAAGGACAGTATATTGTTATTTTAACTCAATACGTAAAAAAAACAAAATAAGACCGCTTAAAAGTTTATGATTGTGTCATCCTTAACGAGTGAACCTGATCGTTTTATTTAAATACTTAAAATTAATTAATCCTATTAGGTGTAATAGTAAGACTATTTCTTGTGTTGGTATGATAAAATAGACATTTATTTTAAAAAGTTTGAAAATTTTATTTTGTTGTATTATTTTGATTGCTAGTCATTTAAAAAATAAAGTATATTTTTTTTTAAAAAAAGTCATTTGAGATTTGGAAATATAAAGAAAATGTGCTTATATTTGCACCAGCAATGCGGAAGTAGCTCAGTTGGTAGAGCTCCAGCCTTCCAAGCTGGTTGTCGCGAGTTCGAGCCTCGTCTTCCGCTCAAAGCCTTGAAGAAATTCAAGGCTTTTTTTATTTCCACTTTTTTGCTATAAAATAAATAGGGATCAAGGATCAAGTCCAAAACCTGTGGATTTGATAAATTAGGCATATAAATTTGCAAGTCTAAAAAGAAAGAACTCTATATTTCTTACGCCTCTAAATTTACGGATCAACTTCTAAAAGCTTTTGTTTTAATATTTAAAACAAAAGTTCCATAAAAAAAACGATAGAATTAATGCAAATCCTTTTTTAAAATAATAAAAAATAAAATACTGCTTACTTTTTAATTTTTTATAACAAAAACTTGTTTTTATAAAACAAGTTTACTATATTTGACTTAATCATATTTCCATAAATGGTTATTATTATTAAAAAAATATGTTATGAAAACACAAAAACCAAACGATCCTACTCAAATTGGTTATTACCTAACAAAACCCACCCCCAAATCATTTTTTAACCTACTCTATACCTTTATAGGTATATCCTTATGTATTTCTTAATTTTTTAAATATTTATAATTATGTCATTTAAAGCAAAATTAGCAGTAGCAGGAAAAGAGTACACAGTATTAAATGTAAACTACGGTTTATTTCAAGAAACAGACGCAACGGGTAGACCTTCTACTGTAACTAGAGGAGGAAAAATTGAATTAACAATTGAAGGTACTGCAGACACTTCATTCTTCGAGTGGATGACCAACTCATTTGAAAGAAAAGACGGAAGTGTAAAATTCTTTAAAAGAGACAGCGAAGCAGTTCTAAAAGAATTAAAATTTTCAGAAGCTTACGTAGTAAAATTCAGAGAAAACTTTGATTCAACAGGCGTAAATCCATTAACAGAAACCTTTACCATTTCAGCTAAAAAGATTGAACTAGGTTCAGGAGCTTACGAAAACGAATGGGTATAATCCCTTCAAAAAGGCGTTCCCTAAAAGCAACTTTTTAACCCCAGTTCTTTGTTACTTTCCATAAGGAAATGACATTGGCTAGATCAATCATTGTATTACCCCTAGGTTTTACACCGGTCAACCCTAGTCTAAAAAGAACTCCATTAAATGATAGTTGCGATCTTTTGGGATCGCCTTTTTCTTTTTTCTTTCAAATAAACAACCCTAAAAACAAATAAACATGTCCTTTTTAGCTAAATTAGAACTAGACGGAAACACCTATAACATACTCAGTTGCGACTATAATTTTACACAACAAATAGACGCTACAGGAAAACCCGAAGGAATGCCTCAAGGAGGCGAAATTAATATCCGTATAGAAAGCAACGGAAAATCCAACCTATTACAATGGATGCTCGACCACAGTCAAACCAAAAACGGTACCATTACATTCTTTAGAAGAGATGCCATGAGCAAACTACAAGAGTTAAAATTTGAAAAAGCCTATTGTGTTTCCTTTTCCGAATACTTTGATGCTAAAAACAACGAACCGCTACAAATAGCCCTACGCCTAATGGCCAAACGATTTGTTCTAAACGAAGCTACACACGAAAAGAAATGGAAAGATTAAACAACAACTAAACAACTAAAACACACACACGATATGGATACTTATAACAGTGACTACGGAAGACTCAATCATCCTGATGATATAGCACAATACGCCTCATTACGTTCCTTTAAAGACTTTTTAGCCGACAAATCAAGTCCATTAGTCTACTGCACCCTTACCATAGAAGGCAAATCCTTCCTAGAAAAATCCCATTTTAACCTACAATTCCATCAAAAAACCAATGAACACGACACCTTTACCCTAGATACCCGTGCCGATTCTCTAGACAATGAAGAAGCCTACATCATGGAAAATTCTAAAAATTATCTAGGAAAAACCATACACATCCACCTGCACCGATTTGGAGAAATAAAACAAACCTTTACAGGCATTATAACCCATTTAAACCTTTTAAAAAAAGACGGTTACGGCAGGCTATATATTACAGGACACGCTCCTACCATTATGTTAGAACAAGGACTTGAATCCCAAAGTTTTGAAAACAAAACCCTAGAAGAAATCTTTCAAGACATAACCGCCCAATACCCTAAAGACACCCTTCATACCATTGTCCGAAACAACAACACCCAAAATGTGTTGCCTTACACCGTACAATACAACCAAACAGATTATCAATTTTTACAACAACTTGCCATACGCTATGGCGAATACCTGTATTACAACGGACAGAGCCTAGTGTTAGGCAACAAAGTAGGTCCTAAAATCATAAACCTAGACGAAAGTGTAGACCTAGTACACGTATCCTTTGAAATATCAGTAAAACCACAACAATTTACCTACACCACCTACGATGTAGAATCAGGCACCAGCCTACAACGAGATAGCGCCTCGGCTCAATTACAAAACAAAGTCAACCCCTATCAACAAGTAGCCCTAAAAGCCTCAAAAAACGTATTCCATAAAAAACCCAACAAACTCCACAACCCCACGGGTATCAACAACCAAACCGATAGAGAGTTACAAGATGCCGTACGAAAACAAAAAGAACTCAGAGAAAACCTGATGATCGTAAAAGGCAAAAGCAAAGACCCCCAACTCAAACAAGGCGATCTAACCAAACTAGTTGATATAAACGACCGCCCTATGGAAACCTATCGCATCATAGAAATTCAACATTTTCATGATGGCAATAGCTATTACAACGAGTTCGTAGCCATTCCCGATTTATGGACCCCTCCTTATTTTGACGACAACACCTATCCTAATTGCGAAGAACAAACTGCACGGGTAGTAGACAACAACGATCCTATGAGCATGGGGCGTATACGCGTACAATTTCCATGGCAAGAAAGAAAAAACCAAAAAACCCCATGGATTCGCCTAATACAACCCCACTCAGGAGCAGGCAAAGGATTTCATTTTATCCCCGAAATAGGCGAAGAAGTCCTTGTAGGTTTTGAAAGCGGCAATGCAGAAAAACCTTTTGTACTAGGCACTCATTATAACGGAAGCGAAACCAGTGGGTACCATACTAGCGGCAATGATGTAAAAGCCATTCATACCCGATCTGGAACTAAAATTATTCTAAACGATGCCCAAGGTTCTGTTTTTATAGAGGATCCTAGTGGCAACACTTGGACGATGGACGGTCATGGGAATATTAATGTGAATGCGCCTAATGATATTACTATGAATGCTGGTGGAAATATTAGCATGACAGCAGGAATGAATATTACAACCTCCGCTGGTATGAATATAACTGAAAGTGCTGGAGCTAATAAATCAGCAACAGTGGGTATGATCAATAGTTTATTCGTAGCAGGCAATAGTTTAATAGATGTCAAAGGTAACTTAATAGAGAATATTATTGGAAATCTAGAATCGCACACTGAAAAGGAAAGGATTACAAATAGCCAAAAAGGAATTACCTCTAGTAGTGAAGGCGAAATAGCTAAACATTCAAAAAAAGAAGCAAAAATAAACAGTGCTGAACAATCTAAATCTTTTTAAAAAATGACTAGGATAAGAAATGTTGGCGGAAAAATTATAGAGACAACAAAAGGAAATGATATTTGGTATGCCAAAGAAGATATAGTATTAAATTCACTTAAATCTATAAGTTTTAAAGGTGATGAAAAAGGTGTGAGCTATGGGAAGCCTGAAGATCCTCCAGAATTTAAAATTGAGTCACAAGAACAAGTAGTATTTATAGAATCTGATTTATATTTTAAAAACACAGGAATATTAAAGCCCCCTTATTTAAACAGTAAAGATGTTTTTGATTATATAACCTCAAAACCATTTGTTGCTGGAATAAAAGGGATCTTTGGGAAAGATATTAAACATTCTTCAATTAAGAAATTGATGGAAAATTTAAAAAATGGATCTGTCCCAAAGTTAAATTGGAAAGCTAAAAAAGGACTTTCAGAATCAGAGTTAGGTTTTTATCATCAAAAAACAGTTTACTTAAATGAAAATTTAATATTTGAAGCGGAAAAAGATTCAAAAAAAAATTGGTTATTATTTAGAGTAATGCTTGAAGAGACAGGACATTACATTGAGGATCTTTTAAGAAATTATTATGATGATATTGGTGGAGAAACGTCTGGTGATGAAGGAACAATTTTTGCGGCTGATTTTATAAAATATAATAATTTATTAAATAAGGATTTTAATTATGCTTCTTTTAAGATTAAAAATTCAAAAGGAGAAATTCGTGATTTTGAAGGAAAAGTGGATAGTAATAATCCATCAAGAGAAGAAAAATCAAAAGATCTAATCTTCATTGAAGATGATTTAGACGACCATGGCTTGGTAACCCTTAAAAATGGTGAAAAAATAAATGTAGAGTTTTTTAAAATTAGAGGTGGTGGTGCTATCCATGAAGAGATTACAAAAACAGCGGCTAAGAAGGTAGGATTTGTTTATGACTATCGTTTAGATGAAGGATGTGCATGGCCAGATGTTCCTTGTAATAGTAACAATATTGAAACGTGTTACTATCGAACTTGGCGAGATTTAGATAAGAAGGGCACACTTGCCTACGAAAGTCACAATGGAAGTAAACAATTTTGGCATTCAATGGCACCAAAAGGTAAAAACACCAATGAACAAGTTAGAAATTTAATTCTTAACCAGGCTAAAATTTGGTTTACTGAAGCCATTAAGAGGAAAGGTGATGATGGTTTATTTGAAATAGGAAAAATATTGCATATGGTACAAGATTCATATTCATTATCGCATGTGCAGAGAAATAGTAAAGATGAAATAATTAAATTTCAGGGCTATGATGCACAAGATTCTCACAAACATGGGGAGCCTGACAAGCAAGGAAAATCAAAGGAGGCTATGAAGGCAACTATGGCTTCTGAAATTGTATTGTTAGTTTTTAAACGACACCGAGAAGAATGGAAAGACTTGAAAGTTTCAATAAAAGTCCTTGAAAATGTGTTGCTTGAAAAAATTTATCCTATAGAAAAAGGACAAGAAAACAAAATTGCGGGAGGATCTCTCGAGGCTTATAAAAAATAAAAAATCATGAATAAAGTTATTCCGTTTATAATATTTATATTTCAATTATTATCAATTGTAAGACTTTGGTATGTGCATAAATATCAAAGTTCAAAAATTCCATCAGATTTTATTGAATTTATTATTTTTTCAGGGGTTAATATAATTATATTGATTTTAGCATATTTTTATGTTTCAAATCTAAGAAATTCTGTTTGGCTATTTCCAGTAAGCATTTCAATAATTACAATAATAATAATGATAATCATACTCTTTATTATGTTAATAAATAAGTATTGATTTCCGTTTTTTTAAATTAAATGAGCTACAGGAAAGATAGAAAAAGCACCTTACACTGGCAATGGAAAATCGTTAAAAAAAATGTGCAATGAAACAATTGATAATTAATGCAATTTTATCACTATTAATGATGAATTGTAAAGGACAAATGACCTACGCTAAAAACACTAACAATCCAAAAAAAGATACAATGGAATACTTTAATAAAGATAAATATAAAGATTTCTATTAACTGTGCCCAAAAAGGCACATCATATAAAACGCCAATAGAGCCTCCCAAAATAGTATTAAACCAAGGAAAAGTAAAAAAAGTAGAACTAGTTACAAATTTAGATCTGGGTTCAAAGAATGATAAATCAGGAGGTACTCAGCTAGGAATGATTTTTGGAAAAGAATATACGTTTCAAGTCACACAATATGATAATGAAACACCTTTAACTCGTAGGCTAACCAAATGGCAAATGCGCTACCATAGTCCAAAATACTCACAAAATAAATGGATAGATGTACCGTTAAAAGTTACAGGGGACATTGTTAAAATTACTTTGAATGAAGAGGATATGTGTGACAGATTTATCTATGTTAGAGCTTATATTGACGACCCTAAAAGCGAAGGAGAAATAAAAGTTTGGAAACATAATAGGTTTAGATGGTTTGATAGAGAGGTGCTAGAAGAAGAAATGGAAGAGAGAACCACAAAAGGAATGCCTTGGAAAGTTAATCAAGCAGGAACTTCTTTGTGCGGAATGGCCTGCATATTCTATTTATTTGCTAAGGAAAAACCAAATGACTATAAAAAATTTGCTTTTGAATTGTTCAGAACAGGAGAAGCAACTTTTAATAGTTATACCTCTAAGCCCAGCAAAGAAGTTACAGAAAAACAAGTCAATAAAAATGGATTTCCGTTAAATACTGGAGGTATGCCTCTTGTTGATTATGTAACAATGGCAGGAACTAGAAATACAGATAATCCTGATTATAAAGGAGGGAATGAACAATTTCAAGCTATTAATTGGCCACCCTTAATGACCAATTTAAGTGAAATGTTATTAGGTTATAAAAATGTTATAACAAAAGGGATATATAATCCTGTTGCTCCGCTTATTTATACTTCCTTTGATATTGAAGAAAAAATAAAAAATATTAATAATCAATTTAATTCAGGATATAAATTAATTTTAATGATAGATTCTGACTTAATTGATGATGTTTGGGATTTTAAATCTTTAGATTTACATTGGGTAGTTCTAGAGAGTGAAATAAAAACTATAAATATGTTAAATGAAAAAGGAAAAAATGTAGAAATGTTAGATTTCAGAGTTTATAGTTGGGGAACCAATCCAAACAATGACATTCCATTAGTCCTAGATAAAAAATCTGGTAGAATGGTAGAGAATACTGAACATCGCTACTTAAAAAATCCTATTTCAAAAACTCACTTTATGAATAATTTTAATGGATATATTAAGGTAAAATGAAAAAAATAAAATATTTTATTATGCTAATTTTAGCTGTAATAATTAGTGGCATTTTATGGTTCTTTTATCAAACTTCTACAAGTAGTAAAAGACAAAAAAAAGATATAAGCAAATGTGTAAATACCTCGGTAATTACAGATAAACCTTCGTTTTGTATAAAAAACAATACTGCCAAAAATATAAATGAATTAAAAATTGTCCTTCTGAGAGATAATAAAGTTATTGATTCAGTTACTTTAAAAACTGGTGTTAAAAATAAAAACGGATATTTTATTTTCAATATACCCTTTAATCAATTTCTTAAAACTGATATTGTTGAGGTTTTTGAGAGAGAAAAGTTGTATAAAATTTCTGGATTTGGATATAGCTCAGATGGTGGACATTGGGGAATGTTTGGCTATTTAGGAGATGCTAATTGCTGTTTTGATTATTCTAATATAAAAATTAATGGTATAACCTATAAAGGAATAGAATAATTTAAAACTGAAGGAGAAACAAAAGTTTGGAAACATAATAGGTTTAAATGGTTTGATAAAATGGTTGTTTATGAGCAAGCAGAAGCAAGAGCAAAAGAACCGTGGAGAATTGATCAAGGTGGAACCTCACTATGTGGAATGGCAAGCTTATTTTATTTATTAGCAAAAAAAGATGGGAAAGGTTACGAAAAATTAGCTAAAGAACTATTCAGAACTGGCGAATATAAGTACAATAAATATATTGTGAAACCACACGAGAATGCTATTGAAATGTACTCTGTAAATCCCTACAAAGATAAAGACCACCCTAAATTACCAGAAGTAGATTGGTTAACTTTAACTTGTGTGAGGAGCAAAGAAAGTTCATTTTTTGGAAAATTATTGTATAAAGGTAAAAAAGGGCAAGATGCAGAGGCAATAAATTGGCCTACGCTAATGAAGCCTCTAGGAAAAAACCTTTTGGGTTACACAGATGTTGAAATGGATTATTATAAAGTTAATAAATCGTATTTGAGAGACTTTTTTGGTTCTGATGAAAAATTAAGAATACTTGAGAAAGATATTGATGTAGATTTTAAAAATGGATATCAAATATGCTTACTTATTGACGGAACTATGGTAGACTACAAACCAGGAGATGATTATTCATTAGATGATTTCAGCGAATATCACTGGGTTGTATATGAAGGTGGACTAGAAATTCTTAATGGTTTAAAACCTGAGTCAGATTATGACAATGTAACAAATATAAACTTCAATGTATTTACTTGGGGAGAGTTAAGAAATGATTCTGTGAATCCAACATCAGGTTTACCAATGAGAAAAATTAGATTAACAAAAAATCAGTTTAGAAGTAATTATTATGGTTATTTAAAGTTAAAGTAATGGAATATAAAAGTATAATTAAAATGTTTTTTTTAATGGCAATAATTAATTCTTGCAAAAGTGAAAAAAGAAAATGTGATAATGCAGAATTAAATAATGAAATAATTATAAAAGATTGGGGAGAAAATAAAATCAAGAAAGAAGACATCAAATTATACAAATATGACTCATTATTTTCAAAAAAAATAGATTCTTTTAAAATAGTTAAATTTTCCACTTATAATGATAAAAAAACAATAAAAGAATATTATGGTAGCATGAGTATTATTTTAGATAAGGAAATAGTATCAAAAGGCAACTATAGACTTATTTTATTAGACTCCTTAAAATACGACATTTCTAATATAAGAATTTTAACAAAAACAGTAATGATAGGGACGAGAGAAGAAAATATGTGTTTGATTGAAAGCTACAAAATAAATAACCGTGTAAGTAAATTAGGTTCTGGAGGAGTTCAAATAATTCTAAAAAAGGATTATAAACAGTAAGAGTTCACGATTATTTTTCAAATAGTGATTTAGAAAAATTAATAGAAATTGATAAAAGTCATAAATTAGGGCATACAAACTTGATGATGATTGATGCCGATATGATTGATAACAAATCGAGTTACAACTCTCTTGTAGATATTGGAAATGATTCACACTGGGTAGTTTATGAAGGTCGCTTACAGTTTTATGATAAAAATGGAAAAGTAACGTCAGTATTAGATGATGTTGACTCGTTAACTTTTAGAATTTTTACGTGGGGATATAACCCTGTGGATTACAAAAATGAAAAAGGGAAACCAATGTGGGATAAAAATAGTGTTTTTCTTTTGGGTAATAACAGAATTTCAGTTAAATCTTTTAAATCCAACTATTATGGTTATATCGAGGTATATTAAATTTTATTATTTATCATTTTTTTTATTTTATTAAGTTGTGATAATTATGAAACTATAAACGATTCTTTTAATTCTATAATGATAACAAATTGGGATTCTGATGAAGATTCTTTAAAAATTGACTTTTTTAAATACAAAAAAGGAAGTAACTTCAAAATAGTTGAATCTAAAAATTCTGATTTTATTATTGAAAACAATAAATCCCTAAAAATATTATATTTAACTCCAAAATTCAAAAATGAAGGAGAAATAAATTCGGATATTGTTTTAACAATAAACGATAGTTTGAAATATAAGTTTGAAAATATACAATCAATTAGAGACACTACCCATTTATCATTTACTTTAGGAAGACGATATACTATTTTTTATAAAATCAATGCTACAGTAAATAATCAAATTATAAAAGGGGAAGATTCTTTTATTGTATTGGATTCAAAATCTTCATTAAAAATAAAGAAATAACAACACCTAAAAACAGTTAGTACTAGGAGCAATGTACATTGACAGTGAAATTTCTGGTTATGAAACAGGCGGAAATGACAATAAAGTAATACAAACGCGAAGCGGATGTAAAGTCATCATTAACGACGCACAAGGTAGCATTCACCTTGAAGTCCCAAGCGGCAACACTTGGACAATGGATAGACAAGGGAATATTAGTGTGAATGCGCCAAAAAACTTTACAAAAACGAAACCATTGGAGCCATGAAAAATACTACAGTTGCAATGGATATGATGACGATAGTAACAGGTAAGTTGACGGAAGTTATTCAAGGAGATGTGCATAGTGAGACTAAAAAAGGCAAGACCTCCGTTAGCTCAGATAAAGGAATGGATATAACAAGTACAAAAAAATTAAATAAACATTCAGGCGAAGAAGTTCAAATAAATTCAGCTAATAAATCTAAGCAATATTAATTATGAGTAGAACTAGAATTGTTGGAGGGAAAATTACAGAAATTGTTGGAGGTGAATATAACATTTATTCTGAAGGACCTATTACTTTAACTTCTTTAGAAGGAAGTGTTAATATAACGGCAAGACAAGGAATTACACACGGAAATCCAGGAACTGCTCCTACAGTTAGCAAAATAACCACCGAATGTATTGTTGAGTTTAGAACAAAACAAGACGGCAGTTATACCGGACAATTTGGTTTTGACTGGTTGCGTGAAGATGATAATAGTTTAACAACAGAAGCTAAGTACTACGATTGTTTAGAAAATGGTTATGAAGCCCCTAATGGCAGAGCTCCACATAGAGACGCAAACACTGAATACGAATCTAAAGACGAAGCCTTTAAGGCACTACAAAAAGAATACAATAAAATACCTATTGATATAATTCCTAGACCAGCAACTGCACCGTTTACAAAAGATTATTTTGTTCCTTACCTAAACCTATTCCCCAAACCGTATAGTGACGCAGCAACAGTCCCTACGGGTATGCTAAAACCTCCTTTTGAAGCAGAACTCCGCACATTAGTAGAAGTAGGTGGTACAGATGCACCAGACCAAATAAGAATAGTTTTTGACAAACGTTATTTTGAAATAAATGGCAAAGACGGAAGCGATGCAAATCCTGTATTAATCAGCGACAAAGCACTTGGAGCAAAACGTGAAGCCACAGCCGATACTATAAAAATAAAATGTATTGAGGGATTTACAACAAAACAAGAAATAAAAGTTTTTGTTTACCCTAAAGGTACACTTGCAAAACCTGTAGCTGAACAAATTTTTGCCCGTAAATTGGCTGGCGAGATTATTGTATTACCTAATAAGAATACAACAGGACAAAATGCAGTGAAAAATATTAAAGAACAAAAGTTTGTGTTTGTGCAAGTAAGAACTAATTTATTAGGAGGTTTAACAAATATTAAGTTAGGAATTTTTACAGATTCGGAGAAAAAAAGTTTTCGAAATTCATTATACCAATCTTTAATTTTTCCAAAAATAGAAGATAAAGATACATCTGGAAATATATTGACATTTGATTTAACAACTGATATTGATTATAGTAGAGGTGGTAAATTTGACTTAGGAGGTAAATATAATGAGGATTATAGAAGTGGTGCCACTGATAAAGTTCCTCATTTTTTTAAAGATATGCGTACCAAATTTTTAGCATTACCGGGGAATAGCAAATACAACGATTATTTTACAGTATTTGTGATTGCTGATGATGTTTATGATAATGCAGCTGGACAAATTCAAGAAATTGGGATTAAAAATTTAGTTTTATTTAAAGGTAGAAATGATTTAACATTAAGTCACGAAGGTTTACACGGATTGGGTCTATTCCATGCGCATAAAGATGGTGTAATTACCAATCCAAATCAAAAATTTGCATACAAACATGCACATACAGATTCTCTTCATGGTACAGATAACATTATGAGCTATAATGGAGTATTAAGAAAAACAACGTGGAAATGGCAATGGGAAATTATTAAAAAAAATGCAAAATGAGAAGTATAATATTAATTACAAGTATTTTTATCTTTATATCTTGTAGGAGCCAAATAAAATCAAACACAGAAATTAATAATATGAAAAAATTTGATGTAAATCAATATATAGATTTGCCAACTGATGACATAACTGGGATGCAAATTCAAAAGAATGGAGATATGATCCAATATTTTCCGAATAATAATGGTTATATATTGAAAATAAAAAAGCAGAATAAACCATCTACCCAAACATTTGTGTATAATGATAAATTAAATCTTGTTGCTGAAGGAAATGACTTTTATAATTTCCCTATTAATTCTATTAAAGAATATGATGAAACAGGAAAACTAATTAAAGAAACTAATTTAGATTTACCTTATAAATTCTCGATAGAAGATTTAGAAAAAAAAATGAAAACTCAGTACGATGTTGATATTTATGACGTGAAACAAATTCATTCTATGAACAGGTATGAAGAAAAAAAGCATTTAAATATACCTTTATACGAAATTTGGACTAATCATAAAACTAACACGTTAAAATTCACTTGTTATATTATTAATGGGACTACAGGAGAAACCGTTTACGTTGGAGAAAGATTTATAGAAGGCAAGCAAGGAAGCTTACTTGATCAATACTTAAATTCTAAAAAAAATTAAACTACTTGCCCTAACAGCTAATATTTTAGACTGGTATGAGCCTTGGTTCGTTAATTCTTGGGGATATTTAGAAACAATTAAACATAAATTAGATAGTGACTTTCAGTATACTTCTGCACATGAACTTGGACATACTATTTTAAGAAAATATGGAGGTACATGGTTATCTTTTACCCACGATGGTTCATCCTCCATATTTCAAAATGCTAATGGAAATGAAAGCTATATAGTACAAAAAAATAATACCCAAATTAATTTAATGCATTATTTTAAAGATGACCCTAGTTTTTCAAATTGTGATTATAATTTAATTGTAGCTTCTGAACGTGATGTTTTAAGTCTTTTGTGGTTGACCAAAATTAAAATTCTATAAATATGAAACCAATCAATATCAGTTTATTCTTATTTCTAACTTTTGTCACTTTTAGCTGTAAAGACTATGCTTATATATTAGATGAAAAAGATCAGAAACCTTTAGAAAATGTAAAAGTGACAGATTTAGATGATAGCACTAATATCTCAATAACAGATAAAGAAGATAAATTCCAATTTAAAAGATGTGGAAATGTAGTAATTCAAAAAGAAGGATACGTAAAAGACACATTAGAGAAATTAGGATGTAAGCCTAATGGTAAATGCTTTGAAGGTCATATATTTTATATGAAACGTACTATGAGATAGTTATTTATTTTAGTTCTTCAAGGTTTAAATTACCATTGGGGAAGAAATAAAAATCATACAGTTGCAAAAGATGTTAAGATAAATGGAGTATCTTTTGAAGTTTATGTAAATGCTATCAATACAAAAGAAAAAGCTATAGTAACTATGGAGCTTGTTTATAATACAAATGGAGACTGGATGCGTTCGGGTTACTTCTTTCAAAAACGGTATCGTTAGCTGGGAATTTTATTTGAGATTTTCTATAATAAATTTATCTTGTAGATGATTTTTTAGGATTTCTAAAGGGAATTCAAAAAAGACAGAACTATAATAGGTCTAGATGGTTTTAAATAAAGGAATTGTAGAAATTTAAAAGAATAGAAAAACCACACTCTTGATAATTATTAAGAAAAGGTTTTATTCACAGAATACACGTTAAAATAAAAAGTTTTTTAGTGTTTTTTTAAAAACTTTGCGAACTTTGCCCAAACTTTATATTTTGAAACAAAAAATAGCCATCACTTCTGTAGCTTCTATGTCAGCTTTAGGAAATCAACCTAAACAAATTTGGAGTAACTATTTATTAGATTCTACCTGTATAACAACTCAAAAATTTAATAATAAAAAAGAATATATAGCTAAAATACCTAAAGATTGTAAAGTTGAACTAGAGGTTTTACGACAATCCGATTTAAAATATAAAGCATTAGATCAAACTGTTTTAATGGCAATTTTAACTTCTCGTAACGCTGTAAAACAAGCAGGTTGGAAAGAAGAAGATAATTTTGGAATTAATATAGGTTCATCAAGAGGAGCAACTCAACTTTTTGAATATTATCATAAAGATTTTTTAGAAACAGGTATTACTCCTACACTTACTTCTCCTACAACTACCTTGGGCAATATATCTTCTTGGGTAGCACATGATTTGAAGAATAAAGGATTGGCTATTTCACATTCTATAACCTGTTCTACAGGACTACACTCTTTATTAAATGGGGTAGCTTGGTTGCAGGCAGGAATGATGGATAAGTTTTTAGTAGGCGCTAGTGAAGCTCCTTTGACAGATTTTACGATTGCACAAATGAATGCACTAAAAATCTATGCTAAAGAAAATCAAGCGTATCCATGTCGAGCATTTGATTTACAAAAAACTAAAAATAGCATGATATTGGGAGAAGGAGCTACCTCTATTTGTTTAGATGCTAATCAAACAGTTAGTGCATTAGCTTATGTTGAAGGAGTTGGATTTGCAACAGATGAACTACAGCATAACATATCTATTTCAGAAGAGGCAATGTGTTTTCAAAAGTCAATGAAAATGGCGTTAGGTGATACTTCTTTAGATGCCGTTGATGTTATTGTTATGCACGCACCAGGAACCATTAAAGGAGATTCATCAGAATACAAAGCCATAGAAAAAATTTTTAAAAATAATAAGCCCTTACTCACAACTAATAAGTGGAAATTAGGACATACTTTTGGAACTTCGGGTTTATTAAGTATAGAAATGGCAATCTTGATGATGCAAGTTCAATATTTTATAGGAATACCTTATTTAAATATTTCCAATAGGCCTAAAACTATTAAAAAAGTATTAGTTAATGCAGTAGGATTTGGAGGAAATGCAGTAAGCGTTTTATTGTCAATCTAAAGTACATAAAGCTTCTATTTTTTCAAAAATTAAATGAGATTCATAGCCTTTTCTAAAAAGAAAATCACTTATTTTTCGTTTCTTTCTTTGAAGATCAATTGTTTTTGTATTATGCCACTCTTTTTCTGCTAACTCATTAAAATTTTGTACATATTTATCTTCTTCTATCTCTCTAAGAGCCGTTTTAATAATATAGCTAGATACTCCATGTAATTTTAACTCATTACTAATACGTATTTTCCCCCATTTTTTATAGTTATGTTTTCCCCTAGCAAATGCGCATGCAAAACGTTCCTCATTTAAATAATTATGATGAATTAGATAGACAATATATTCATCTATTAATTCATCCTCTATTTTTAGAGATTTTAATTTGATTCTAACTTCCTTATGAGATCTTTCTTGATAAGAACAGTAAAACTCTAGTTTTTTTAGTACAGTAGGATAAAGCATTTTATTTTAAAAAGAATTTACTCAAAATTTTAAAGTGTAAAAATAACAATCTTAAACTAGGTTATGTAATAGACTTTGTGATGAAGATGAAAAAGATGCAAAATTTTTTCCTACAGATGTAGTTTCGTTAAATTGAAAATGAAAAATGAAGTGCTTTTTTAGATTCAAAACATTTTTATTGGTAATAATTCCTATCCCATAATTGGAGCTAAAGATAGTTCAAAAATAAAAAGTAAGACTATTTTTTTCAACAATTATCAAGAATGTAAAAAAGAAATCCAGCAACTTAAAGTTTTGAAGTGAAATATTTAATTTTTATACATTCTTTGTGAAACTTAAAAAAGGCTACAAATTTAAAGTTTTTTTGATTTCATAATGTTTATAATAGTTAATAAAAAAATTATACTTTTTTGTTGTTTTGTTTAATTTTTCAAAAAAAAATATTGTAATTTGCTGACTATAAACCAATCAAAACCTTCAACGAATGAAAGTCTATTTTTCTATTTTAACATTGTTTTTTAGCGTGCTCACTTTTGCGCAAAATACAATAACAGGAGGTGTGACTGATGATAAAAATCAGCCAATACCAGGTGCAAATGTAAAGATCGTAGGATCAGCATCGGGAACATCATCTGGATTTGATGGCAATTTTACATTAAAAACAAATGCTCCGTTTCCCTTTTCTTTAGAAGTCTCTATGATGGGGTATTCTAGTCAAGTCTTAACTATTAATTCAAAAGAACAAAAAATAAAATTTGTTCTAGTTGAACAATCGACCTCTTTAAATGAAATAGTCGTTTCAGCGTCACGTGCTCCAGAGAGAATTTTAGAATCCCCAGTAACTATTGAACGAATGGGGTTAAAAGAAGTGAAAAATACAGCCGCCGCTTCTTTTTATGAAGGATTAGAGAATTTAAAAGATGTTCATTTTAATACTTCTAGTTTTAATTTTAAATCCGTTAATACACGTGGTTTTGCTACTATCGGAAATACCCGTTTTATGCAGTTAGTAGATGGTATGGATAACGCATCACCAGCACTGAATTTTGCAGTAGGTAACCTTCTTGGTATTTCTGATTTAGATGTGGCAAGTGTAGAGGTTTTGCCAGGAGCTTCGTCAGCACTCTATGGAGCAAACGCATTTAACGGGATTATGTTTATGAATAGTCGTAGTCCTTTTACTAAAGAAGGTCTTTCTACTTATTTTAAATATGGTCAAACAACACAAGATGTAGCAGGTACAAATAATTATTTTGATTTAGGTATCAGAGCCGCTAAAAAGTTTACAGATCACTTTGCCGCTAAAGTCAACTTTTCTTATATGAAAGCAACAGAGTGGATGGCAGATGATAGACGTAGTTTGACACCAGGAGGAATAGGGCATGAAAAAAATAGAAATTATGACGGATTAAATACTTATGGAGACGAAGTGAGTACATTTATTCCTAATGTCGGACAAGTAAGCCGTACAGGATATGCAGAGAGAGAATTATCAGATGGTAAAATTAACAGTGCTAAATTTGATGCGTCAATTCATTTAAGACCTTGGGTAAATACAGATTCTGAATTTGCTAAAAATATTGAATTAATAGCACAATATAAGGTAGGAATCGGAAATACGCTATATCAAGGAGCAAATCGTTATGCTCTAAAAAATTTCTTTATGGATCAAATTAAATTTGAAGTAAAAGGAGATAACTTCTTCATTCGTGTTTATAGATCAGGAGAAAATGCAGGTGATTCATACAATTTGGGTTTTGCAGCTTGGAATGTAAATAGAGAAGCAAAATCAGATAAAGCTTGGTTTACAGATTATGGAACTGCCTATGTGTTGTCAAGTACATTATTAGGTCTGCCAGCAGATCAAGCGGATAAAAGAGCTCGTGCTTTTGCAGATAATAATACCCCTTTTGAAATTCCACTTATTCCAAACGGAAATCCTCGTTTAATACCAGGAACAGCAGATTTTAATCAAGCCTTAACAAAAGTATTGTCAAATGCAGACTTAAGTAAGGGAGCTAAATTAGTAGATCGTTCCAGAATACATCATGGAGATTTGAACTATAATTTAAAAGATTTAATCAAATTCGCAGAAATTCAAATAGGAGGTTCTCTTCGTAGATATACGATGGAATCAGAGGGGTCTATTTTTACAGATAAACAAGGAAAACCTATTACATACGATGAATATGGGGTGTATACACAAATTCAAAAAAAAGCTGTTGACGAACGTGTAAAGCTTACAGCATCTATACGTTATGATAAGTCGCAAAACTTTAATGGAAATATTTCTCCTAGATTGTCCGTATCCTATGCTGGAGGAAAAGAAAAACAACATAATTTTAGAGTTTCCTACCAAACAGGCTTCCGAAATCCAACAACACAAGATCAATATATAGGATTAAATATAGGTCCCTTGGCCTTAATCGGTTCAGCTCCAGATAACTTAGATAAATATTCGGAAACTATTAAATTAAACTCAAACGGTAGTTTGGTTACTATAACAGGACGTGACGCTTATACTAGATCATTTACTACAGCTTCTGTAGGAGCTTTTAAACAATCATTAAATCCAGCAGATTTAAAGGTGGCAGATGTCTCCCTTGTAAAACCTGAAAGAGTACAAGCATTTGAAGTAGGATATCGTTCAATCTTTAAAGAGATTTCTTTTGATTTGAATGCGTACTATAACATTTACAATGATTTTATTAGCAACTCAAATGTAGTAACACCTTTATATGGTGATGCAAAAACGAACTTGCCAGTTGCAATATCAGCTTTGCAAAATGGAGATATTAGACCATTTCAAGTTTATACAAATTCTAAAAAACAAGTAACATCCTTAGGAGTAGGCGTAGGAGCCAGTCGTAAAATAGGTAAATTCAATTTGAGTGCAAGTTATAATTATTCTGATTTTAGATACGATGATAGTTTAGATCCTGATTTTGAAGCTGGATTTAATACGCCTAAACATCGTGTAAAAGCTTCTTTTGGAGGAGAAAACATATTGAAAAGTTTAGGCTTTAACGTAAACGCACGTTATAATTCTAAATATTTATGGGAATCAACAATGATAGATGCGTATGTTCCTGAAAATTACGTATACGATGCTCAAATTAATACAACTATTCCTGTTTTGAAATCGGTTATAAAAGTTGGAGGTACTAACTTGTTTGGTAAAGACTATATTCAAGTACCTGGAGCAGGTATGATAGGAAAACAATATTATATATCATGGACAATCAATCCATAACAATGTTTAATGAAAAACGAAAAATTATGATTAAAAAGATACAATGGGTTTTGTTTGTGTCGTATGCCTTAGTAGCATGTGAAACGAATTTAGAAGATGAAATAATAAAAGAAGTACCCGTAACAGCAGGAGAAGCTAATTTCTCAAAGTATGTAGCTATTGGAGATTCTTATGGGGCTGGCTTTAGTGATGGGTCACTGTTTATTGCTGGTCAATTAAACTCCTATCCAGAACAAATGGCAAGACAATTTGCAGCAGCTGGAGGAGGTTCTTTTAAATCACCATTAATGGCTGATAATACAGGAGGCTTGCTTTTTGGAGGAGCTCCTTTTCCTATTGATCCAACACAGTTTCCGCCTCGTTTAGTGTTTAGAGGGTTTTTGGGAAATGACACAAGCAAGCCTGTTATAAATTTAGTTTCAAGTCAAGGAACTCAAACAACAGAAGCTACTACTGTAATTTCAGGACCATTTAATAATATATCCGTACCAGGAGCTAAATCCTATCATATAGGTTTTGCGGGGTATGGTAGCGCACAAGGAAATCCTTATTTTAGACGTTTTGCTTCTTCTCCAGTAGCCACTATGTTGGCAGATGCCTTGTCTCAACAGCCTACATTCTTTTCGTTATGGATAGGAGGAAACGATGTGCTAACGTATGCTACTTCTGGAGGAATTGGGGTGGATCAAACAGGAAATCTTAATCCAGCAACCTATACGGGTAATGATATTACAGATCCAGCAGTTTTTGCAAATGTATTTAATAATGCTATTGATCTCTTAACGGCAAACGGAAGAAAAGGAGTGGTTGCTAATTTGCCAGATGTAAATACATTGCCTTTTTTTACAACCCTAGCGTATAACCCTATTCCTGCTTTACCTAAAGATAAAGCAACATCTTTAAATCAATTGTTTGGAGTTGTAAATCAGGTTACAAAAACCTTAAATTTACCTAATAGATTTGAAGTGATTTCTGAAGACGATAATAATCCTAATACAATTGAAAAGACAAATCCTTTGTTAATTGTTGATGAAACTTTAGTTGATTTATCAGGTCCCATAAGAGATAATTTAGCTCCTGTTTTAGGTTTACAAACAGCAACCTTTCTTGGGAATCTTTATGGTAGAGCACGTCATGCAAAAAACAATATAGCAGGAAGAGATTATATTTTGTTATCTACAAGTAGTATAATTGCTCCTCCAAATAATGTAGAACCAAATGTTCCGAGTGATTTTGCAATTAGGGGGATTTCGTATCCTTTGCAAGATGCTTCTGTCTTAACAATTGATGAAGCATCTAAAATAGCTAGAGCTACCGCTGCTTATAATCAAGTGATAGAAAATACGGCAAAAACTAAAAACTTAGCGTTTTTTGATGCAAGAAATGTTATGGATCAATTGGTAAGAGGAAATGTGCAGTTTGGTAATTATAGTTTAACTGCCAGTTTTATAACAGGAGGTGCTTTCTCACTAGATGGTGTACATCCAAGTCCTAGAGGATATGCGTTTATTGCTAATAAAATGATAGAAGCAATAAATTTACAATATAAATCTACAATACGAATGATAGACTTAGGAAAGAAGCCGGCATTGTTTCCAGTAGCGATTCCAGTGGGTAATTATGTAAATTAATTTGTAAAAAAAACAAATTTAAACCTCCTAAATTTTTAGGAGGTTTTTTGTACTATAAAAGGTATAATTTATATTTTAAAAAAAACAAAATTTTTATATTGGATTTCACAATATTAAAATTATCTTTGCAATCTGAAAAAACACAGCGTTTTTTATAACTAAATAGCTATTTAATAAATACATAAGTATGTCTAAGGTAATAGGAAAAGTTGCGCAAATCATTGGTCCCGTAGTAGACGTGGTTTTCAATGCTGCAGAAGTTGAACTTCCGAAAATTTACGATTCATTAGAAATCACTAACCAAGATGGTACTAAGTTAGTACTTGAAGTACAATCACACATTGGAGAAAATACAGTGCGTACTATCTCTATGGACTCTACTGACGGTTTAAGCCGTGGTGTTGATGTTGTAGCTACAGGTGCTCCTATTCAAATGCCTATCGGTGGTGATATTTACGGTCGTTTGTTCAACGTTGTAGGTGACGCTATTGATGGTTTAGGTGATTTACCAAAAGAGGGTGCTAACGGATTACCAATCCACAGACAAGCTCCTAGATTCGAAGATTTATCAACTTCTTCTGAAGTTTTATTCACAGGTATCAAAGTAATTGATTTGATTGAGCCTTACGCAAAAGGAGGGAAAATTGGATTATTCGGTGGTGCTGGTGTAGGTAAAACCGTATTAATCCAGGAGTTGATTAACAATATCGCTAAAGGTCACGGTGGTCTTTCTGTATTCGCAGGAGTAGGTGAAAGAACACGTGAAGGAAATGACTTATTACGTGAGATGTTAGAGTCAGGTATTATCAAATATGGTGATGATTTCATGCACTCTATGGAAAATGGAGGATGGGATCTAACTAAAGTTGATAAGACAGGAATGAGAGATTCTAAAGCAACTTTCGTATTCGGTCAGATGAATGAACCACCTGGAGCACGTGCACGTGTGGCATTGTCAGGTTTATCTATTGCTGAGTATTTCCGTGATGGAGCTGGTTCAGATCAAGGAAAAGATGTACTTTTCTTCGTAGATAACATTTTCCGTTTTACACAAGCAGGATCTGAAGTATCAGCGTTATTAGGGCGTATGCCATCTGCGGTAGGTTATCAGCCTACATTAGCAACAGAAATGGGTGCAATGCAAGAGCGTATTACATCAACTAAAAAAGGATCAATTACATCTGTACAAGCGGTATATGTACCTGCGGATGACTTAACTGACCCAGCGCCAGCTACAACTTTCGCACACTTAGATGCTACTACAGTATTGTCTCGTAAAATTGCTGAGTTAGGTATTTATCCAGCGGTAGATCCATTAGATTCTACTTCTCGTATCTTAACTCCAGAAATCTTAGGAGCGGATCATTATAACTGTGCTCAAAGAGTAAAAGAAATTCTACAAAAATATAAACAATTACAAGATATTATTGCTATCTTAGGTATGGAAGAACTATCTGAAGAAGATAAATTAGCTGTATCAAGAGCGCGTCGTGTGCAACGTTTCTTATCGCAACCGTTCCACGTAGCAGAGCAATTTACAGGTATTCCTGGTGTTTTAGTAGATATTAAAGATACAATTAAAGGATTTAACATGATTATTGATGGTGAGTTAGATCACTTGCCAGAAGCTGCTTTCAACTTAAAAGGTACCATCGAAGATGTGATTGAAGCAGGTCAAAAAATGTTAGCTGAAGCATAATCACGTATTTTAAATGCTGAATGTTGAATTATAAATTAATTTAAAATTCAAAATTTAAAATTCAAAATTTAAAAAGATGATTGTAGAAATAGTATCACCAGAAGCTACATTATTCAAAGGAGAAGTTACATCAGTAGCAGTTCCTGGAATTAATGGCGAGTTCCAAATGTTAAATAATCACGCTCCCATAGTGTCATTATTAGCAAAAGGTAATGTGAAAATTGTAGGTTCAAATATTAAAATTGCTAAAGAATTTCAAGATAAATTTAGTAAAATTAATGAACAAACATTTTGGTTGCCTATCAATTCAGGGACTATTGAAATGAATGATAATAAAATTATTGTTTTAGCTGACTAAAACGATAATAAAAATAGAAAGAAGCCAAGCATCACTGTTTGGCTTTTTTTTGTTATTTTAGTTTTTTATAATGATTTAAGCTCGTTATAATTTAGATCCGTTTATTTTGTAAATAATTTTTTTATTGATGAAAAAAATATACTTTCTTTTTACTTTTTTATTCTTAATGATAAATAGTATAATTGCCCAATCTGCTTGTGTATTGCAGCTAACAAATGTTAAAACAGGTAAGAAAATTAATATCTGTACAAAAATAGATCCTGATAAAGTAGAAGCTATTTTAGGTAAAGCGATTACTTTAGATAAAGAAATTCAAGAAAAAAATGAGCCTCCTGTTTTTAATTTCACATACGATGGATTGACGATGATTATGCAAGATAATCAGTTTAAAAATGTTACAATTACCAATAAAAAATGGAAAATTAATAATATTACTATCGGAACTTTGTTTGAAGAAATAGAGGCAAAGCATGAGCAGATAAAAAAAATTTATTTTGCAGATTATAAGTTTAAAATAAAAGATAGTAATGGGTTTCTTTTTATAGATGTTGATAATCTTAAAAATGTGAAGCGTTTAGGAGTTGAATTTTAGTTATGGTTAAATTTCCTAATAAGTTGGGACATAAACTCACCCATCGTAAAGAAATTAATGCTTTGAGAACACTTAATGCTCAGTCGTCTTTAATTGATTTTTCTTCAAATGATTATTTAGGTTTTTCAAAATCAGAAATCCTTTTTGATAAAGCACATGAGTTACTACTCGAAAAAAAAATTAAAATAAATGGTGCAACAGGATCCCGTTTGTTAACAGGAAATCATTTACTTTATACAGAAACAGAAAACCTTATTGCTCAATTTCATAATGCAGAATCCGCTCTAATATTTAATTCGGGTTATGATGCTAATGTTGGTTTTTTTGAAAGTGTTCCGCAAAGGGGAGATGTAATTTTATATGATGAATTATGTCATGCTTCTATTCGAGATGGAATTAGATTAAGCAACGCTAAATCCTATAAATTTCAACACAATGATCTAGAAGAATTAGAACGATTCATTCAAAAAAATCAAATAGAAACAGCAGATATTTATATTGTTATAGAGTCTGTTTATTCTATGGATGGTGATTCGCCTAATTTAGAAGAATTGACTACTTTGATTGAAAAATATAATTGTTTTTTAGTAGTAGATGAAGCACATGCTTTGGGGGTTTTTGGAGATCGTGGTGAGGGATTAATTCAATTATTAGGAGTGGAAGATAAGATCTTTGCTCGTATTATAACTTTTGGAAAAGGATTAGGATGCCATGGTGCAGCTGTTTTAGGCTCTCAAAAGTTAAAAGATTATATGATTAACTTTACTAGAAGCTTTATCTACACCACAGGACTTACACCACATACTCTGTCTACTATTTATACAGCATATAAAATGTTAACCGATCATTCAGAAGATCTAGGGAATTTAAAAGCAAATATCATTTGCTTTAATCAGCAAAAACAAATGTTAGGAATAAAACCTTTATTCGTTTATAGTAAATCAGCTATACAGTGTGCTATAGTACAAGGAAATGATAGAGTGAAATGGTTAGCTACTCAATTACAACAAGTAGGGTTTGATGTAAAACCTATTTTATCTCCCACGGTGCCTGAAGGACAAGAACGTTTGCGTTTTTGTTTACATTCCTATAATACCTCTGAAGAAATTATGACGTTGTTAAATTATTTTTATTCTTTTTTATAGCTGCTATATATAATCTTAATTCATCCCATGTAAATTGTTCTCCAAATTGTTCTTTTAATAAACCTAAACTTTCATCTTGGTATCCTTCAAAAGCAATTTCGAGTTCTTTTATTTTTTCCAATGGAAGTAAATCAGATAATTGAACTTGCCCTTCTAAAATTAATTTAGAAAAATGGTTATAAATGGTTTGATTCGTAAGTTTTCGCTCTTTGGCAATTTCGTGAATAGATTTAGTCTGTTTCCATAAATTAAGTGTTATTTCTATTGTGTTTTGTTTTATTTCATTGTTGTCTTTCTTTTTAGTTTTAGAACTGCTAGAAAGATTAGGAGTATATTCTTGATCAATAAGACCTGTAATTTGTTTGAATTGTTCTGAAAGTTGTGCCACTTTATTGATTTTGTAATACAATATATCATCTGATTGCATACTTTTTTTAGAAAGAGGAATCCCTTCTTGTGTATTTTTAAGTAGTAAGCGCATTTTTTTTAACCTTAAAATGGTTTTTAAGAGTGCTTCTTCTAAAAGTAATAATTCGTCTATAAATGTTTTTATCTTTTTTAGTTGTTTTATTTCTACTATTTTTAATAACAATTCACTATACTGTATATCATATTTATTTAAAAAATATAGATACCCTGCTTCACTCCGTTCGTTTAAATAAGCAATATCTACGGTTGGTTGATTTCCTATTTTTTGTAATTGAGAAATAAATTTTTTAGAAGTTTCAGTTAGTTCTGATAAATCTTTTAGTACTTTTTCTGCCCAAGATTTGTATTTTAATTTAGGAGAATTAGGTAATTCTTCTTTGAATGAAAATAAAAAATTACGCCATAATTGTGTTATATCATGACAATTAAAAGCTTTTATAACTTCTGTAAGTAAATAATTTTTAGTTTCTAAATTTAATGTATTGGATAAAATAGCCATATTAGCCTTATGTTGAGCGTAATTAATTACGGCTTGATCGGAAGGAATTCCATGTAATTCAATAGGTCTTAGAAGTGTTAATCCCTCTAAACTTTCTAATCTAGAAAGAGCTACATAAGCTTGACCTGGAGCAAATACAGATGATACATCTAATACTGCTTTTTTAAAAGTTAATCCTTGACTTTTATGTACCGTAATGGCCCAAGCTAATTTTAATGGATATTGGCTAAAAGTTCCTTCTGTTTTTTCTTCAACTTCTTGTGTATTACTGTTTAATTCGTATCGAATATTCTCCCAAGTGTATAAATCAACTTCTATGGTTTTATTTTCTTCAGGAAATGTTATCAAAATTTCTTCTTTTGAAAGAGATTTGACGATTCCTATTTTTCCATTATAATAACGTTTCTCGATTGAAACATCATTTTTTATAAACATTACTTGAGCTCCTACTTTTAACTCTAAAATAGAATCTAAAGGATACATTTTTTCGGGAAAGTCGCCTATAATTTGGGGTTTGTAAAAAATACTATCTGATCTCAAAGCCTCCAAAGCCTCTTTGTTTATACGGTCTGCTTTGACATTATGCGTTGTAATTACTATAGTACCTTTATCCTTTTTTATATCAAAATTGGGTTGGACATACTTGTTTAATATCAATAGATCTTGTGGAGTAATGGTATTATTTCTTAAATTATTGAGTATATCAATAAATAAATGATCTGTTTGTCTATAAATTTTATCTAATTCTAAATATAAAGGAGGTTCATCTTGCAAAACTTTTGAATAAAAGAAATACGAACCTTGATAATACTTTTGTAAAAAATGCCATTCTTCTTGTTTTATTACGGGAGGTAACTGCCATAAATCACCAATAAAGAGCAATTGTACACCACCAAATGCTTGACCAGATCTGCGCACCTTTTGTAATATAAAATTCATTGCGTCTAATACGTCAGGACGTAGCATAGAAACTTCATCTACAATTAATAATTCAAGACTGCGAAGTACTTGTTTTTTAGAAGCACTCATCTTAAATAATTTATCTAAACTTGTTTTGTTTTCTAAACGGATAGATTCATTTTGTAAATGACCAGAAACATAATCAGGAATAAATCCCGAAAAAGGAAGCTGAAATAGGGAATGAATGGTAACTCCTCCTGCATTAAGAGCAGCAATTCCAGTAGGAGCAACTATTGCAGTGTTTTTATGAGAGGTAGCAATAATTTCCTTTAGTAGAGTAGTTTTTCCAGTACCTGCTTTTCCTGTTAAAAAAACACTCCTATGAGTTTGATTTACAAATTGCAAGGCAAAAAGAGCAATATTCGATATATTTTCCACGTGGCATATAATTTTGATAATCAAATTTATAAAATAATTCTTTTGAGAAGTTTTAAAAAAACAAGTTTCTAGAAAAGATTATTCTACAGATGATATTTTTAAAAAGTATAAGACGACTTTAAAATTTACTTCCTTAATTTTATAGCCCCAATATTAAAATGTACATAAACTAATAAATATAAAAAAGGTCGAAAAGTCCAATAAAATCAACCTATTAGACCAAAAAAGGTCGAAAACTTTAAAAATTTAAATTGTACACAAACTTCTATTCACTTCCATTTAAACTCCATAAACTTCCATTTTAAATTAGCTTTAAAAGCCGTTTAAACGTATTTTCTACATTTATTAAGAGCATATATAGTTAAAAGGTTAATTACTTACTATTACTGGGTTTAATTGGCATTTAACTGCCATTAGATTAGTATCAAATTTAATAAGTATTCCCAAAACAAATAATTTTATGAATTTGGGATTAGTTGTGCGGTTAGTTGTGCAGTTAGTTGTGCAAAACCCTTTAAATTAAGCGATTGAAAGTAGCAATATATATCTATAAACACTAATTTTTGACTTATTTACGCTCTGAAACGTAGGGTATAACGACACTTTAAAACTGGTTAAAATCTTTGCGAGTACCTTATTTTATTGACTTTATTGTTATTTTAAACTGTTTTATACACCAATCCTGTGTACATTTATGCTTTCTCTTTTAGTGCCTGATCTAATTGTTCCTTTAACTCTTTCACTTCTTTTTCTAATTTCTCGATTAGCTTTTTTTGTACTTCAATCAGATAATCATTATTATTTGTTTCTTCTTCAATGTTATCGTGTAGATAAGTAGTTGGCTTTAAATTAAAAGTTTCTTTTAACATTTCGCCTTTATCCAAAACGAACCACTCTACGTTTAAATCAGGATAATTATCTATAATAAGACGCAGTTTATCAACTCCTAAACTACTACCACTGTCTAAAAAACCGACAGAAAGCCCTGTTGTAACATAAAATTTATTCTTACTAATACCTTTAATATTAAGGTATTGAAGTATTTTTTCTTTGTCAGTGATGATTTTTATCATTATTTATTTGTTTAGTAATGATTATTATCTATATATTTGCATATCTAATTTATAAAAACAAAGTAAATGAAAAATATTTTAATACACCCTACTTATAAAAATCAAATTGCAAAAGAATTTAAAGTTACCAAGCAAACGGTTGATATGAGTTTGAAGTATGTTTTTAAAAGTGAAACATCGCAACGCATAAGGAAACGTGCTAAAAAGCTATTAGAAATTGAAGCTAAAAAAATAAAATAGTTATGACAGCAGATGTACAAATACGTAGAGTTCACAAAAGGTCGCCTTTTAATGTTAAACATTATATTCCCGATGTGGCAGGAACAAACGAAAAACAAATTTTTGAAAGTGCTAAAATTCAGAACCTTATTAATGAAACCTTTGGCAATAAACTAATAGTAAGCATTATTCCTATTGGAATTGGAGGACAAACAGATTTTATAGTAACAAAAAACAAAGCAAGATGCAACAACTAATTAAGATTACTGAAAACAACGGCAACCGTGCCGTATCAGCTAGAGAATTATACGAATTTTTAGAAGTTGAAACACAATTTACTAAATGGTGTACAAGAATGTTTGATTACGGATTTGAAGAAAATATTGATTTTATTCTAGTCAAAAATGACCAGAATAAAGTTAGCAAATCTAATCCTATTGACTACGCATTGACCATAGACACGGCAAAAGAAATTTCGATGCTTCAAAGAACCGAAAAAGGTAAACAAGCAAGAAGATATTTTATTGAAATGGAAAAAGTGGCTACTAATCAAAAAGAAGCTCCAGTTATTGGTAATAGTATTGTTGAGAATAAAAAAAGGGAATTATTAGAAATCATAAAAGCCAATTTAAGGAGAGGAGATATAACTAAAATTGCAAGGGAACTAAATTCACGTAATGACAGAGTTAAAAACGCTCTACAGGGTGCATCTACTTCTAAAGTGGTATTAGAAGCTTTATATAAAACAGCACTTGACAATAAAAACACAATTTTATTTGACTATCAAACAATGATTGATATGTTAAAAGGCTAACTAAGTTTTTATAAAATGAAAAAAATCTTTAAAACAACAAAAACGCACTATTTAAACGATAGTTTAGATAAGATGACCACAAAGACAAATTACTATGTTTTTGGCATTTTAGTTTACTCTAGTAACTATGTTCAACAAGTACATTGCACAATCGAGGAGTAGATGAAAAAGAAAAAAATTATTACAATAGAGATAGTAAAACAATACAGTGAAAAATATTGTATTACAACTATTACTAAATATTTTATGTTTTTAGGTTTTTGCTTTTTCACTTATGAAATAATCGAATACAATGTGTGTGAGTAAAAACAAAGTACGCAAACGCCTTGCACTCGATTTATTAAACAACGAGGAGCTAACACAAAAAGAGGTGGCTTTAAGAGTTGGAGTAACGCAAAAGACTGTAAGCGATTGGGTAAAAAGATGGGAGCTATTGGATAGCGAAAAAAGAGAAACCATCACACAATTAAGAAAAGGGTTAAAATCTATGTCAATGGACGTAAGAACCAAGACAAACGAAATAGAAAGTTTAACCAATAGTATCTTAAAACTGGAAACCGAGCTTTATTTAAAACCAAGTTTCTACATATAAAAAAAGTAGCCACTACGAATGGCTACTCTTTAAAAATTCAAATTTTATTAACTAAAATTCAAATCCTTCACAGGTGCAAAATTATGGAAACAAATTTAAACAACCAAATCGTAACATTAAACCAAGAAAACAACAACCCAGTAAGTGGGGTAACGGCATCACACGCACTAATCACAAAAATAGAGTTAGAAAGTGGTAAAACCACTTCGATAGTAACGCTATTTGATTGTAGCGAAATTAGTTTTGAGGAGGTTAATTTAGGAATTACAAAAGCATTAGTAAGCGGAGCGAGTTTTGAAAATTATGTATCAAAAGAGGCATCACTTTACGCTTTGAAAAACGGAGCTTTAAAACAACAAATAACGTTTCCAAAAGTATATACAACTCAAAGAAATGCAAGTTAATTTTTTTTGTCAGCGGGTTGCTCGTCCGCATTTTTTTATTTGATGATAAACTCCGTAGCGATACGGAGTTTTGATGATTTTAGTAAGTAAGTAAAATATATGAATATAGAAAACGAATTAAACCGATTAGAACTACTTTTTTTAGTGTTACGCTATTGCTCCGAGAAAGGGCGATTTTTTACCATTGGGGAGCGTATATGTATCAATCAAGAACGTGCTTTATTGATACAGGAGGAGTACGATATTGAAAACCACAACTACCAACAACCGCAAACTATTTGCAATAAAATAGATTTTATAGTTAGAAAAATTAACGAAACAGGATACACTCCACAAACTGATTTTTATGAGTAACGATAAACGATACAATTTAGCTCAACTATTCCAAAAAGCCTTTGGCATTAACTCGCCAATATTTATAACCGAGCCACTATCAAAAAAAGAGGCTCAAAATTTAGACTTCAAAGGAATTGAAATGTTACCCGATTATTACAAAAAAGAGGCTACCAGTTGGATGGGAACGCCAATAATAGGGCAACTCACTTTTAAGGGCGGAACTTACAAATATTTTAACGGCATTGGCGAGGTTAAAGAAATAGAAATGGACGAATTTACCCTCCCACCAGCAACGCTATTTTCGTTCCGTAGAGCAAAGAATATAACCAAAACAAACCTATTAGGTAGTAACGGAACGGTTAAAGAGTTATTTGGTTTTGATGACTGGATAATTGATTGCAAAGGCATTGCCGTAGATACTCCCGATGTGAGTGCCTCTACTCAAATTGAAAATCTATTAAAATGGGAGCGTTTGGCATCTTCAATACAAATAAGTGGGAGCTTGTTTACCACTAAAGATATTAACGCCATAACCATTGAAGACTACAAACAAGATGCCGTACAGGGCAGTCCGAGTATTATACCATTTTCAATGGTTCTAAACTCCGATGAACCAATTGAACTAATACTATAAATTACAAAAATATGAGAATTGAAATTTCGCAAAATAGAGAAGAAACAACGATTTACTTCTATGGTAGAATTGGAGGCGTTACAAACGCAATAACCGATATTGATTTTATAAACGCTATAAATTCAGTCAATACCAATATTTTAAACATACGCATTAACTCGCCAGGAGGCGACGTATTTCAAGGCTATGCAATGTACCGAGCCTTGCAGTCTTTTAACGGCGTGGTTAATACCTACATTGACGGCGTTTGTGCCTCAATGGCTACCGTTATTGCACTTGCAGGAGCTAAAGTATTTATGGCTAAAAATGCTTTGTTTATGATACACAACCCACAATTAGAAACTCGTGGCGATGCACGAAAACTAATAAAAGAAGCGAAGCTATTAGACAAAGTAAAAGAAACTTTAATGAATGTTTATTCAGGGCGTACAGGTTTAGCCATTGACGAACTATCTACAATGTTAGACAATGAAACGTGGCTCAATGCACAGGAGGCACTCGATATGAAATTCATTGACGAAATAACGGGCGAGGTTCTAACAAAAGACGAAAACCAATCTGTAACCAATAGCACCTCAAACGAGGTGTATAATCTTTATAAATTTAAAAATGATGCAAATATGAATTTAGATGAATTAATCTCAAAATTGAAACTCCAAAAGGGTGCAGATATGCCAACAATTTTGGAAGCAATCGACAAACTCCAAAAAGAGAATGACGAGCTAAAACAAGTCAAGCAAAAAAAAGATGCTAAAGACAAAAAACAAATTGATAACATTTTAACCGATGCCGTAAGAGCCAAAAAGATTACGGCGGATTTAATGCCTCAATTTAGAAACTTATTAGAGAAAGACTTTGACGGAACTGTTGAGGCTCTCGATGGAATGCAAGGCGTTTCAAAAGTATCGGACTTACTCGATAGAGGCACAGGAACTGGAGGCGACTTTGACCCTGTTAAAACTCCGAAAAGTAGTTGGACTTTGGACGATTATAGAAAACACGCTCCAAACGATTTAAGAAGAAACCCTACTCTATATAAGCAATTATTAGAAAAAGCAGGAATTAAAGACGAATAACAACAAACAAAATTTTAAAACAATTATATATTTATGGCTACATTAAAAAAGCAAATTTGGACAGACCAACTAATGAAGAATTTTTACCCAGACGCATCGTTTTTAGCGTTCTCAAAAAACTTCACGGCATTAGTTGAGTATGATAAACTTCACATGGCTGAAGTAGGAGTTGATCCGCAGGTATTAATTAATAATACTACTTACCCAATTAATACAACCAATAGAGTTGATACTCCTATTGAAATTGAATTGGATTTATTTGAAACTGAAAATACATTGGTTCGTAGTCCCGACCTTGTGGAGCTATCTTATGACAAATTAGATAGCGTAGTTTACGGACACAAACAAGCGTTAAGAACTTCAACGGCTATGAAGGCGGCACACGCTTATGCTCCAAACTCCGACACTCCATTTACTCCAGTAATTGAAACAAGCGGAGAAGACAACGGCGAGGGATTTAGACGTTTAACCATCAAAGATATTCTTTTGCTAAAAAGAAGATTTGACGATTGCGATATTCCGAGCGATGACCGTTTTATTGTGTTGAACCCACGCCACACAGAAGATTTACTATTACAAGACTCAAACATTTTCAAAGATATTTTTGAAATGAAAGAGGGCAAACCGAGAAAATTTGCAGGGTTTAACTTTTTAGAGTTCAGTAAAACTCCAAAATACAACGCCGTTACAAAAGAAAAAATTGTTTTCGGAGCTGTTGGAGAAAATCAAACGCATTGTTCTTTTGCTTTTCACAAAGACGAAGTTATGCGAGCTGATGGAACGGTTAAGATGTATGCAAACAAAGACGATGCCGAAAAACGTGCCACAATTATTGGTTTTGACAAACGATTTATTGCTTTGCCAATCCGCAACAAAGGTATCGGCTCAATCATAGCTAAAAAGGTTTAAAAATAGCTCTTACCACAAAAAAACTTCTTACGGTGTTTTAGAGGTGTAACTTGAAAGGGTTGCACCTCTTTTTTTATGGTTTAATCAATATTTAAAAGCCATTTAAACGCAAAAAAAATCGGGTTGCACCAAACAAAAAGAGTTTTTAAATTTGCAATATGGCAGTAGAGAAAGACAACACCGCAAGACAATATAACGACATTAAAAAAGAGTTTACAAAACTTTCAAATGTTCGTGAGTTTGGAGTGCCTAAATACTCCGAAAAATGGATTTATGCTAAATTGGCTCATAGTTTTTATAAAAGCCCTAAAACGATTGAAAATATTGTTTTTAATAGATGTTGATGATTGTTTGATTTATATTTGTGTAATAAGCCTCTCGGCTTTTCCTTGAGGTGGTTTACTTAAAAATGCAGTTTTCGGACTGCATTTTTTTTGACTATATGAAATAAAAAAGCAAGGCGTTTGCCTTGCTTATGTGATGGACGTCCAAAGATTTACTAAGGCTTTAATCACACCACAAATATACTAAAAAAAGTATAGTTAAAAATAGTACATTAGCTCCGAAAAAATGTACATTTTAAAATTGAAATTTGCACTTTTTAATTTTTGGATTATAATTTTGCAAAAAAGATTTTTATGAGAAAAATATATTATCTTAAAACCTGTAGTACGTGTCAACGTATCCTTAAATCATTGCCACAATTAGATACTTTTATTTTACAAGATATAAAAACAGAACCGTTAACAGTTCAACAAGTTGATGAAATGAAGGGATTAGCAGGTAATTATGAAATTTTATTTAGTAAAAGAGCTACTTTATATAAAGAAATGGGATTAAAAAATGAAGTTTTAACAGAAACAGATTATAAAAGATACATTCTAGAACACTATACTTTTTTATCGCGTCCTGTGATTTTAGTTGATGGCAGAATATTTATAGGAAATAACGTTAAAGTAGTAACCGAGGTTGTAAACTTTTTAAACAATGAATAAAAGAACTTGGGCGTTAGTTGCTGCTTGGTGTGTAGCTATCATTTATGGTGTGACTTTTACTATTGCTAAAGATGTAATGCCGAAATATATTGACGCTTTTGGTTTTATCTTTTTACGTGTTGGGGGAGCAATGTTATTGTTTTGGTTAACAACGTTATTTGTAAAGACAGAAAAAATTGACAAAAAAGACTTCCCAAGAATTATAGCAGCCTCTTTTTTTGGAGTAGCTTTTAATATGTTGACCTTTTTTAAAGGATTGAGTTATACATCACCTATCATGGGAGCTGTTTTAATGGTGACTACCCCTATAATTGTATTAATTCTTTCAGCAATTATTATGAAAGAACGAATGAAAAATCAAAAAATATTGGGAATTCTTTTAGGTTTGGCAGGTACTATAACGCTTATATTATATGGAAAATCTTTAAAAAACGCCTCTAATGCTACTTTAGGGAATTTTTTAGTATTTGTTAATGCTATTTCTTATGGTTTTTATCTCATTATTGTTAAAAAATTAATGGACAAGTATAATGCCTTTTCCTTTGTGAAATGGATTTATTTATTTGGTTTTTTGATGGTTATACCGTTTGGATGGGGTGAATTTCAAGCTGTAGAATGGTCGAATGTTCCGACTATTGCATTTTTAAAAATAGGTTTTGTAGTCGTGTTTTCAACTTTTTTAACCTATCTTTTAAATTTACTGTCAATGCGCGAGTTAAAACCAACTACTGTGGCTGTTTTTATTTACTTACAACCGTTTTTTGCTTCAATTTTTGCTGTTGGATTAGGAAAAGATGAATTGAATTGGATAAAAGTAGGATCCGCTATTTTGATTTTTTTGGGAGTATACCTTGTAACACATAAAAAAAAGTTGTCAGAAAACTAAAATAATGCTTTTTTAGAAAAAAGTAAATTTTCTGACAACTTGATTATTTATGATTTTTTGTATTTTGATTCTACGTCTGCTGTAAGCGTTTTTAAAAAAGCTTCAATATTATTAACATCTTTTTCTGGTAAATCTTTATTTAATTGTGCTTTACCCATGATCTTGATAGCTTCAGATAATGAGGTAACTGAGCCATCATGAAAGTAAGGAAAAGTTTTTTCAGCATTTCTTAAACTAGGTACTTTAAACATGAATTCATCTCCTTTTTTCTGAGTTCTTTCAAAAACTCCCTTGTCAACCTTCTTGCTATGAGTTAGGTTTGTATAGCTTCCATAAATCCCAAATTTTTGTATCATTTGTCCGCCTAAAGCAACTCCGCTATGACACATTACACAGTTATTATCTATAAAAGATTTTAAACCTTCTTTTTCATTATCAGATAACGCATTTTCATCTCCATCTAAATATGAATCAAACCTACTTTTTGGATGTAATTTTCTTTCAAAAGAGCCAATTGCATTGGTAATATTTGAAAAAGTAATAGGCTCTTTTTCATTTGGATAAACGTTCTTAAATAAAGTTACATATTCAGGATTTTTACGTAATTTTTCTTCTAAAAAGGCTTTGCTAGGAAGGCTATGTTCTACAGGATTCAACAAAGGACCACCCGCTTGCTCTTCCACGTCCTTAGCCCTTCCGTCCCAAAATTGCATCGAATGTAATGAAGCATAAATAGAAGAAGGAGAATTTCTACCACCCAATTTTTTAGTATCACCCAAAGATAACGCTTTATTATCAACTCCATAATTTTCTAAATTATGACAAGAATTACAACTAATAGTTCCATTTTTAGAAAGAGAAGAATCAAAATACAACCTTTTTCCTAAATCAACTTTTTCCTCAGAAATATTTTCTTCTGCTACTGTAGAAATAGATTTGAAATAGTTAGAAGATTTGATTAATAACTCACTCTTATTACGACCATCTTCAGCTGGTTTGGAAAAATTTTCTTGATTTTCCTTTTTACAGGCTACCAAAATTAGAGGAATTAAAAATACTGTTTTTCTCATAAAATGTTTTTTAAAGTTTATAGTAAGAATCGTTTATTTTTATAAGACCTTTTAATTATAAATTAAATAGTGATATAATACCCAACTTATTGATCTTATTCTACACTAAATTAGGTTGTTTATCTGTCTAAAAAAATGATTTTTATCACTTAAAAATTAAGCCTGAAAACTATACTAGGAAACCATAACTACGACTAAAAATAGTTATCTTTGGCATCAAATAAAAAAGAATGATACTATCAATGACAGGTTTTGGAAAGGCAACATTACAATTGCCTACCAAAAAAATTACCGTTGAAATAAAATCCTTAAATAGTAAAGGTTTAGACCTAAATGTTCGTATGTCTTCTATTTATCGTGAAATGGAACTAGGCTTACGTAATCAAATTTCTCAAAGTTTAGAAAGAGGTAAAGTTGATTTTTCATTATATTTAGAAACAACAGGAGAAGAAACCACTTCCAAAATAAATATTCCCATCATAAAGGCTTACATTGCACAAATGAAGGAAATACTTGTTGATGCTGATCCTACTGAATTAATGAAAATGGCTGTACGTATGCCAGATGCTTTAAAAACAGAAAGGGAAGAAATAGATGAAACAGAATGGGCTGAAATTCAAAAAACAGTAAACGAAGCATTGATAAATATTAATCAATTTAGAAAAGATGAAGGACTCGCTCTTGAAAATGAATTCAAAACGAGAATAGGAAATATTCGTCAACTAATGGATAGTGCTGTAGCTTATGATGCAGAACGTATAGAGACTGTAAAGACGAGATTACGTACTGCTTTGGATGAACTTCAGGTAAGCACAGATGAAAATCGTTTTGAGCAAGAATTGATATTTTATTTAGAAAAATATGATATAACGGAAGAAAAAGTACGTTTAGGAAATCATTTAAATTATTTTTTAGAAACGCTGAACGGAACCGAGGCTAATGGTCGTAAGTTAGGATTTATTACTCAAGAAATGGGACGTGAAATTAATACTATGGGCTCAAAATCTAATCATTCTGAAATGCAGAAATTGGTTGTGATGATGAAAGATGAATTGGAGAAAATAAAAGAACAAGTATTGAATGTTTTATAAAATTAATAATTAGTAAAGAGTGACCAAGTAAAAAGTCAATTTATGAATACCATTAATTCTTATAAAGATTTATTGATTTGGCAAAAAGGTATTATTTTAGTCGTTAAAGTGTATCAATTGGTAGAAACATTTCCACAAGAAGAGTTATATGCTTTGACAAGCCAGTTGAAAAGAGCCGTAATTTCTATTCCTTCAAATATAAGTGAAGGATATGGTAGAAATACCGACAAATCTTTTAGCCATTTTATAGGATATTACTAAAGAATTAGGTTTTCTAACTAATTGGGACTTGTATCATGAAATTATGTGTTTAATAACAAAAGAATCAAAAATGATAAATTCTTTTTCAAAATCATTCAAATAAAAAATGCAACTTATCACTAATTACTAATCACTTTTTACTTTATTGAAATGAACAAAGAAGGAAAATTAATCGTATTCTCAGCACCATCAGGTTCTGGAAAAACCACTATAGTAAGACACTTATTAGGTATTGACGAATTGAATTTAGAATTTTCAATCTCGGCTGCAACTCGTGAACCTAGAGGACAGGAAGTAAATGGAAAAGACTATTACTTCATGTCGATCGAAGATTTTAAAAAACATATTAAAGCAGAAGACTTTGTCGAGTGGGAAGAAGTATACCGAGATAATTTTTATGGTACGCTGAAAAAAGAAGTAGAACGCATTTGGGCGATGGGCAAAAATGTGATTTTTGATATTGATGTTGCCGGTGGTTTGCGTATCAAAAAGAAATTCCCAGAACAAACTCTAGCCGTTTTCGTAAAGCCACCTAGTGTGGACGAATTGAAACGTCGTTTAAAAGAACGTTCGACAGAAAGCGAAGATAAAATCAATATGCGTATTGCTAAAGCTCACGTAGAATTAGCTACCGCTCCTCAGTTTGACACCATCATCAAAAACTATGATTTAGATGTGGCCAAACAAGAGGCTTATGAATTGGTGAAGGGGTTTGTATCCAAATAGTGATTAGTAAAAAGTAATGAGTAATTAATAGCTTTATGGGTAGTATTAATTCTTATAAAGATTTATTGATTTGGCAAAAGGGAATTACATTGGTTGTAAAAGTGTACCAATTGATTAGATTTTTTCCACCTGAAGAATTATACTCTCTAACTAATCAGATTAAAAGAGCAGCAGTATCTATACCTTCAAATATAGCAGAAGGTTATGGGAGGAATACGGATAAATCTTTTAGCCATTTTATTGATATTTCAAGAGGCTCTTTAAATGAGTTAGAAACACAGCTTATTATCGCTAAAGAACTTATATTCATTACAGATATAGATTTGTACAATGAAATTTTATTGTTAATTGAAGAAGAGTCAAAAATGATTAATGCTTTTTATAAAACTCTCAAAAACTAATTACTCTTCACTAATCACTTTTCACTATAAAAAATGAAAATAGGACTATATTTCGGTACATTCAATCCCATCCATATTGGGCATTTAATTATTGCGAGTCACATGGCGGAACATTCTGATTTGGAACAAATTTGGATGGTGGTTACCCCGCACAATCCGCACAAGCAGAAGAGTTCGTTGTTAGATGATTATCATCGCTTGCAGATGGTTCATTTAGCTACAGAAGATTACCCAAAAATCAAGCCTTCTGATGTTGAGTTCAAATTGCCTCAACCAAATTATACCGTCAATACGTTGGCACATTTACAGGAAAAATATCCACAGCATGAGTTTGCCTTGATTATGGGTGAGGATAATTTAAATTCACTACATAAATGGAAAAATTACGAATATATTTTAGAAAATCATAATATTTATGTCTATCCAAGATTAAACTCGGAAATACTAGATAGTCAATTTGTGGCTCACCCTAAAATTCACCGAGTAGATGCGCCTGTCATTGAAATATCCTCAACATTTATCCGTGAAAGTATTAAAAACAAAAAAAATGTAATCCCTATGTTGCCTAACAAAGTTTGGGAATATATTGACCATAATTTGTTCTATAGGAAATAAATTAAGTAATAATAAAAAAGAGGCTGTCTAAAAAGTTCGCAATCTTTCCACTAAAGGCAGAAATCGCATAATGTTGATTTATTACTTTTTGGACAGTCTCCTTTTTTATTTAGATAACACTGTTACTGTTTTTTAAAGATTGCATAGATAGTATTTAATGTTTTTTGATCTATAACCGAGTCAATTTCTGTTTTGATATAATGCAATTTAAACGCTTTGATTGCGGCACTCAAATTTTTAGTATCATATCCAATTATTCGTAAAGCCATTTCGGGATTAAAATCTGCGGGTGCAGTTTCTAATGGTGCATCTGGCCAGATTCCGAAACCTTTTTCAGCTAATAATTGCCAAGGAAATAAAGCACTAGGATCTACTTTTCTAGTTGGAGCAATATCAGAATGACCTATGAAATTTTGTGTAGGAATATTATAGTCTTTCTTCAATTTTGTTAATAGAGCTAATAAGCTATTGATCTGTTGTACTGAAAAGGGTTTAAGTCCATTGTTGTCAAGTTCAATCCCAATAGAAGCAGAGTTAATGTCGCTATTTCTTCCCCAAACTCCGCTGCCTGCATGCCATGCTCTTAAGTAATCATTTAGCATTTGTACTACCTTTCCATCTTTTGCTATTACATAATGTGCACTAACATTTGTACTGGCTAATGTGAAGGTTTTTAATGTTTGTCTTAAAGAATCTTGTGCGGTATGATGTATAATTACAAAATTTGGTTTCCTTAGATTAAAGTTTACTGTTCCAATCCATTCTGTAGTTATATTTTCGAATGTAGTTGGATTAAATTTAGAGATAGAATCCTTTAAGGTTTTAATTTGTTTCGTATAAAGCGTGTCCAAAGAAGTGGTGCTAGTCTCTACTTTTTGTAGAGTAATAGCTTCTTTTTCGGCTATTTTTCGCTGTAAAACTTTTAGTTGTTTCGCGTATATTTTATTACTTTCTTTATAAGGATTAGTTCCACATGAACTTATAAGTAAACCCAAAGTAATACTAAGTAAAAGTTGTTTGTACATTTGTAAATTGATTAGTTGTTATAGCAAGTTTGGCTTCTTTTATTTCTTTTTGAATCCTCTTGCAATTATTTTTTTGTAAATATATTTTTGATCTGAATTTAATAACTCTAGTATTTTTTGGTCGGTATTTTAAGAGATCACTTTAATATCCTCGCTTTTACTTTCGTTAGAATCGTCTTATTTTAGAATTACGCCTTGTGCATTTAGACTTTGGATCAAAATGTTTTTAATAGCAATCCCTTGCAAAGTATCCAAACTCATTATCTGTTTTTAAGATTTTCCATTACTCTGCTAGCTATTTCTTTATTAGAATGCAGTTTTAGAGTGCTTCGTGTAGGTCTAGATCCATTTGGTTTATTTGGCTCATTCTTTCATTGTTACTATATTCATTATTGAATTGTGTCAACTAGTTTGAGTGAAAACAAAGTGCATCCTAAAAAAATAAAAATGAAATCTTTTGCATTGCAATTGATTTATAAATTCAAATATACTAATTAAATAAGATTTAAACCAATTTGTTTATCAATAATTCTTTGGACTTTTTCTATATTGATTTCCATTTTATTTAATCTTCCTAAAAGTCAAACTCATTCTATCTTGATCCGTGTTGGATTTTGGGATAGCGAGATATCATTCGTTCGTCCCACGTAATTCCTTCTAAGTTATGAAATAAATTTTGGGGTTGCGAAATGAAATTTTCAACATATAAGATACCTTCCATTAATTTTATTTTTAAATAATGAACCACAGATGCACAGATATTCAATATTCAAATTGTATAACTTTATTTCACCTTATTTGAAAACAATCTTAGATTGACAAAGTAATTCGCATAATATTCGTGATGTGACTTCTCCTTTTGTCGAAGTGACAAATAAACGATTAATTATTACTAATTGAATACCATTTGCATCTGTGGTTAAAAACTTATTTTTTAATTCGATTTCGAATTTCGGACAATGAATCATCAACAATCAATTTCCCATCACGGAAAACTTCTTTTAATTCGCCTTGTTGTTCTTCTTCCCAAGAAACTTGATCTATTAATTGATATATTCCGTTTTCCAAAACCACTTTCATTAATCCTTTGGCTGATTTTTTGGTACCGTCATCTGTTATTGGATCTTTGAAAATTTCGCGTCCTTCGCCATTGACTTCACCATAAGTTGCTTTCATCGCAAAACCAAAGGTGTCGCGAGTATTATATTGATAGGTATAAGAGCCAATTCCTAACATGACATTAGTCGATGCAAATCCTTTTTGTTTTAGTTTTTCACAAATTTGAGTAGCTCTTTCAACCGTAATACTATCGCCATATATGGCTCCAATTTGTGGTGCTAATTCTTTATACCCTTTGGCGTTAGTCGTTCCACCGAAAACATCCCAAAGTAATTCTACTACTCCTTTGCGTTCTTGTTCGGTTTTTCCATCAGGGTTACCACATAAAATAAGTACTGGATTTCCACTATCAGGTCGAATCACTACTTTACCTTCTCTTGCCAATATCGTTTCTTTTAGTCGAGGCATATAATCAGTTAGTACTTTCCATAAATCCCAAGTATCTGAAACGATAGATACAATTCCTTTAGGATAGATTTCACAGATTAAACGTTGGAAGGTTTCAAACTCGCCTTCGGTTGTTCCCATACACATTACCGAATGTTCTGTTGCAGCTACGGATCCTCCCACTAATTCAGCATCGGAATTGGCATTATAATAAGTTTCCAAAGCATCAATCGCTGGTATAGTATCAGTTCCTGTAAAACTTAACAAGTGTCCCATTCCTGAAATCACCGCCGATTCTATGCCGCCCATTCCTCTCATCGAGAAATCGTGTCCTTGCCAATCTACAAATTCGGGGATGGAAGAAGTTTCTTGGGCGTAAGCGCCTAGTACTTTTCTGTACTCTTTGGCAATTGTTGCAGAGGTACAAGGCAACCAAACCACGGCGGATAATAGGGTTTCGAAATAATTGGTCAACCAAAAGAATTCGGATTTGGTGTTGTACATGGTAAACATTGGCACACGAACAGGCACGCTCACTCCTTCAGGTAGGGCTTTGAAAACCATTGGGATATAACCTAAATCGTGTAGGTCTTCGATGTGTTTTGTACCGACTTGGTTTTCGCCTAAGTAGTTGTTGATACGTCGGGCGTAACGCGACACTACAGTTTCTTTAGGTTGGTTGAAGAAATTGGTTTGAAAATCTTCGATAATGTATTTCTTAATAAAATACTGTAAACCGAAAAATACGACTTCATTCACTCCTTCTATTCTGGATTTACGCGGCGTCCAGTTGGAATATACTAAGGTGGTGTTGTTTGGGTACTGACGACGGTGGTCTACTTTGTAGCCATCGGTTAATAATAATGGATTCATATATTCTTTTATAAAATTAAAAACTTCTATAAACTTTGTGCTTGTACTTTGTGTGACATTGTGTAACTCAAAAATTGTTACACAAAGTACACTAAGTTTTTCACAAAGTTACACTAAGGGATATTTAATTCCTCCCTCTTTCATTTGGATATAATTCCCATACAATATCACTTTGCCAAAACTCTTTAGTTGCAACATCCATACAGGTTAGTTTCCCTGAAAAACCTGCTCCGGTGTCGATATTCCAAACATTGCCACCTTGCATAGGAACATCAACATCATAATTCAAGGTAGGTGTATGTCCAATAAAGATTTCGTGATAATGTAATAATCGCTTGGGGAACAATTTGGAATCTTTTTTGATTCGTTTGTCCATAGTCAAAGCCATTTCCCACAGGGTTCTATCAAAGCAAAAATCCAATCGGTTTTCTTCTTTTTCTACTCCGTGCATAGAAGTAAAACCCGCGTGAATGTAAAGACGGTTATGCTCGTCGATATGGTATTCTTGGAGATTTTCATAAAACATTTTATGTTCGGTAGAAACAAGTAAACCTGACTGGATATAACTCTGAATGGTTGCTTTCCCACCGTGTTCTTCCCAAACGGGGTTTGATACTCCCAAATTCAACCAACGTCCGCACCACAAATCGTGATTTCCTTGTATAAAAACACAATGGTGTTTTTTACTTAATTGGATAAGATATTCTACCGTTTGAGCAGATTCACTCCATCCATCGACATAATCACCAAGAAAAATTAATTTATCAGTCGGAGTGATGCCTACCTTTTCTATCAATTGTTCCAAGGCGCGAAGTCCTCCGTGTATGTCGCCAAAAACTAGTGTTCTTTTTTCCATTTGTATGTTTATAACTTTGAAAGCAGGATCCTTTATCTATTTTTCTTTTTTTCCAAAGTATTTTTCCCTATCGTATATGCATAGGATGAAGCAGGGAAATATTTTATATTTAAACCATTGTGTTCTAGATCACCTTCTTTGTCAATGGTCGTAACAATTGGAAAATCTAATTTATTTTCTTCACAAAATTTATACAGACTTTTAAGGTCACTTGGCTTATCAAAATATCGATTACTCCATTTTATTTCAAGTGCCCAAATAGGTTTTAAACTTGAATCACTTAAAGCAACCATATCTACTTCTCCATTATTCCAACGAGCATACCAAGGAGTAAACCACTCTCTGTGCATCCATTGAGCAAATACTGCTGTTTCTACCAAATTACCAATGAGCTCATCATTATATGTTATCGGAGAAAACAAAGCACTTCTCAAAGATGGATTGGTTAAATAAATTTTAAAGAAATTATCCCGTTTAAACTTTTTACCTGATTGGTCTATTCTTTTAACTTGCTTGATTAAAAAGGCTGCTTCTAAATATTCTATATATTTTTTTAAAGTATTTTTAGGTACTTGCGATTGAATACTTAATGTTTCTAATGAAAACTCATTTCCCGTATTATAAGCTATCGTTGTAAATAAGGAATTTAATTCTCTAGTATCACTTATCCCATATAGACTAGGCAAATCTCTTAATAAAACCTTATCTACTATATCTTGTCTAATATATCTACCAGGATTTTCTTGCATTCTTTGTGAAAATATTACTTCTGGATATCCTCCAAAATTTATATAATCTATAAAATGTTTATTGAGTTCTTCAATATGAGAAGCAGTAAAAAATTCGATCGTAGAATCCTGCCATTGTTTTTGAGTAGGTATTATTATTCTATCTAGTTTTTTTAAATGTATGTATTCATTAAATGTTAGTGGAGGTAATAAAAAGTCAGTGAATCTACCTGCACCACTCTCATTACTGGCAAATTTTAACGCTGCTGCCGCTGAACCAGATACCACAAATTTATCTTTACGATAACTATCAACTAAAGATTTGAGATGTACTTCCCAATTCTTACAGTATTGAATTTCATCAAAAATAATTGTCCAACCCTCTTTATCTGTTAAACCAGTAGCTTCTTTTCCTAAAATAAAAAGTTGCTCAAGGCTAATATTGTTATAAATTGGGTTTTCGATAGTCAAAAAAATAATTTTTTTTGGATCATAATTATTATCAATTAAGTCTTGAACTGTATGATACAGCATTACTGTTTTTCCTACTCGACGTGGTCCCATTAATACTACCGCTCTTCGGATTTCTCTTTCGTGCACCAATGGTTTGAATAATTCGAAATACAACCTTCTTGATAGTTCATTATAGTCACTTTCAATACAACCATCAACCCACCAAGGATTTTCAAAACGCATTCTGTCCTGAACCTGTTTTTTAGATATTTCTTTTAACATAAAATTCCTTATTTTATACAAAAATAAAAAATAAGATCAAATAGTTGACTCTATTTTCAATAAATATTAATTTTAAGAATAAATATAAAGTTAAAAATGCTTATTTACCGATTAATAATCCCAAATAAATCCCTTTTCATTTAGTCGGTATTGATACTTTTGAGCATCGCCAAAGTTTTCATAGGTTCTATGATTCCCATTGATGACCTCATCATACGCTAAAAACATTTGGTTGGAAGCAATATGAAAAGGCATTCGTCCAGAACCTGTACAAAGTCCTGGTATTGAAACCGTTTGTATTTTATCATTTTTGCTAGCCGCAATTAATATTGCTTTCATTGCTAAATAAGCATTTACCGAAGTAGCAATATTAAAACTCATAGGTACTCGCATAGTGGGTGCCGAAATGAGATAAGGAATTTTATCATTTCCTGTTTCAATGGTGATAGATTTGCCAATTAGCAATTCTTTTTCATCTAATTGCGCTATTTGCTTTTGCAGGTTTTCTTCAATATGCCAACCCAAGGTTTCCGAAATATGCAAATCGAGTCCGCCATCCATAAATCCGAAGGAATTTGTAAAATATCTCTTGATATAATTTCAACATTTTGACAGTCTGCAAAATCGTTTCTCCCAAAGCTTCTTCTCTATATACTAATTGAATTTTTAACATCGCTGAATATATTTTGGTGGTACTTCATCGGTCAGCCAAACGCCATTTTCGGAACAATAAAACAGATAGCCGTCTTTGGTCATTTGGTGGGTATTGATTTTTAAAATGATAGCTGCTCCTCGACGACTACCTACTTTGATTGCGGTTTCTTTGTCTTTGCTTAAATGTACGTGTTGCCGACTCATTTTTTGTATTCCGTCTTTCAAAATGGCATCCATAAACTTTGCCACTGTCCCGTGGTATAATTCATCCGGTGGGGTTTGTGGTTGTAATTCTAAATCTATAGTAATGGAATGTCCTTGATTGGCTCTGATTTTTGTTAAATCCTCATTGAAGGAAAATCGTTTTTTGTCATTAGTTTCCACCACTTGACTTATAATTTCAAAATCCAATTCCTTGTGAAATTCATTTCTATTTTTATTGGCTTTTTCAATGAGTTCGTCAACGATTGCCCATCCGTTTTCGTCTAGATTCAGATGAATTGTTTCTGGGGAATGTCTGAGAATTAGACTCAGGAATTTGCTTATATTTTTTATCTCTTTTTCGTTCATTGTAATATTAGTTTTGTTACACAGAGTTACACAAAGTTTTTCACGAAGTCACACAAAGTTTTTTAAATTTTGTGAATCTCTGAGTCATTTCTCTTTAAATCTCTGTGATATTTAATTTTTTTATAATTCAATTTTTATTTAAAGGATTTCTATTAAAATATCCATTTTCATTTTTTTTCTTGTTACACAAAGTTGCACAACGTTTTTCACGAAGTCACACGAAGTTTTAAAATTTGATTTAAACTAACTTCAATTTTTTATTCAATTCTTCATTTTTAAACCGAAGTGGTTTTTCTTCAGGAATAAGAAGTTGTTCTAATTCATTTTTTTTCACGAATTCGTATTGTTCAGCTACAAATGGGCTTATATTTTCGATTTGAAGTATATCCGTCTTTGCAAATGACCGACTAAATTCGTTTCGTAATCCAATTTGTATGGCTCTTCTTTCTAATTTGTTTCCGTAAGGGTCGTGATCTGGATCCCATTGCAAACGAACATTGGATGTTTTTACTGCTTCCTGCCATTGTTCGATAGACATACCTTCTACTTGATTAAAGGAAGAATAGACAGCATTTTCCAAATATTTTTTGAAGGCTTCTAGTTTTAAATGAATGGCTAAAACGACTTCTTGTCCTTCTTTTGTTCCCCAACCGTTGCGATACATCATCCAAAGGAAATTGGGTTTAATCCACGTCATTCGGTCGAGGCTAAAAGCACCTCCAAAATATTGATTCTGGACTGCAAAATTTCCAATTTCCGGTCGGTACGATTGATAAACGATTATTTTTTCTTGGTCATACTGCGCCATAATATGGTGTCCGCTTTGTGGCCATTCTTGTAATTGTTCTGTATATTTTTTTAATTCTAAGTTCATATTTTTTCTTGTTACACAGAGTTGCACAAAGTTTTTCACGAAGTCACACGAAGTTTTTCAAATTCTGTGCATCTCTTAGCTATTTCTCTGCGCATCTCTGTGACATTTAATTTTTATAATTCAACTTTTTAGGTTTTTAATTTACAGTATTCCCATTCAAAATATCCTTTTTCATTTTTCCAATAGGCATCAAATAAATAGGCACTTTGATGTTGTAATGTATACTCCATTTTTTGATGGCTTCGATAATTTGTTCGTTGGTGTAGCGTGATGAAAAATGTCCTAAAATAACTTCTCCGACTTCAATTTCTGCGATCATTTGCATTACTTCTTCCAGTGAGCTATGTTGGTTTTTGTCATTTTTAGTGGCTTGCTCTTCTTTGGTTAAAAAAGTGGCTTCGTGAATTAAAACTTTTGAACCGTTATACCGTTGGTAATCCGTTACAGGGGTGTCGCCTGAATAGGATAGAAGTAGTGATTTTTGTTCCTCGAATAGTGCTGTTTCCCTTTTTCTATTCGTAATTCTTTTAATTCGTTAGCCGAACAAGCTAAAAACTCCTGTTTCAGTTTCTTCTTGGTTTCCCAAACTTTGTAACTCAAACTTTTATTTTCACCATTGGGTGTGTAAATATGTTCGTTTTTTATGGCTTCGACTACTAATTTTTCTTTTATGGCTATCGTCTCCTTTGCTTCAATTCCTATCCACTGTGTGCCTTTTGACTGCGGATCAAAATTTGCTGTAAACGTCTCCAAAAACGGGAAGGATTTACAATCTTTTGGATAATAAATCGTTGATTTATTATATCCGTACATTTGATTGAATGCTAATAAGCCAGTAAGATGATCCCTGTCTGGATGCGTAATAAAGAGATTTTTGAACTTTCCGCACTTTCCCATCAAGCCCGAAACGAGTCCGTCGCCTGCATCAAAAATAATTCCGAGTTCTTCTATGGCGTACCAAGTGGAAAATAATGCAGTGGAATAGCCGTGTATAGTGAGTTTCATTTTTTAGTTTGTTTTTTTAACCGCAAGGGCGCTAAGGTTTACGTCAAGTACTCAATGTTTTTATAGTTATGTTTTTGAATCGTTTTCATTTTCTAAACTTCTCTTCTAATTTATTATCCAAATTCATTAAAAACTCTCTTCCATAAAGTCCATTTTCTAATTCTTCATATAAAAACGCTGGAAGTGAATTTTCACAATTCGTTTTTTGACTCAAAATTGCCATACATAAAGCAGCAACCGTGTCTGTATCTCCCCCATAACTTATCCCTTTTTGTAAACATTCGTAGATTGAAGTCGCTTCTGAAACCAACTTAATCACTGCTTTTGTAGTAGGATAACCGTGCATATCAATGGGAGCGATAATTTCATAGGTTTCATTTTCGTTCAAAGTCAAATTTAAAAATTCAATCAAATCATACTTTGTGTCTAAACCATATCTGTAAAAATGCACTGCCAAAGCGATACGTTTTGCACATTGGATTCCTTCAGTGGTATTATGTGATGTTTTAGCCTGAATTTCGGAACATTTCAACAACGTTGGAATATCCTTTATAAATCCAATAGGATACGCCCGCATTGCCGAACCATTACCACTACTTTGAAAAGTAAGATTTGCCATAAATTCATTTCCATTCTTACTTATGTCAAGCGCGTTATAAACCCTATCTGAATAGCCTCTTCGTTTATCCCTATGAAAAACCTCCACAAACTTTTGAGCTACTCGTTCTTCAGTCCAATCAAGGTCTTCCAAAACTAGTTCAGTGATAGCAATCGCCATTTGTGTATCATCGGTATATCGTTTATGTATTTCCGTATATAATCCGTGTGGATAATAGGTCGTTACATCATTATATTCATCAATAAATTCTTGCTTTTGAAACTCAAAACCAGCTCCATAAGCGTCTCCTATAGCTGCTTGTAAAATCATTGTTTCTCAATTAATATATCCCTCACTTCCATCAATGCAAATCCCAATAAATTTAGTCCGTTCCAAGTTTTAGGATTATTTGCCTTTGGATCATCACCTGTTAGACCAATACCCCAAATTTTATCCACAGGACTCGCTTCAACTATGACTCTGTTATTGGTATTTAGTAAAAATTCTTTCAAGGCTTCATTTTGAGAGAACTTATGGTAATTCCCTTGAACCACAATTTCGAATCGGTTGTCTTCCCAAATCTTTTGGTCAAATCCTCGGACTTGTCTGCCAAACTGTTTTACTTGAGCTGGCGATTTAGCGTGAATTATTTTATCAAACATTTCATCGTCGTTAAACAATTTTGCTTTTTGTGCCATCATCCAATGTTCGGCAGTTGGAAAGACAATTCCGTCCACAGTAAATGAACTCTGCCACCATTGACTAAAACAGGTTTTGGTTATACTTCCGTCATTTGAAGGTTGATGTCCCCAAAAGAAAAGGAACTTCGCATTTTTATCTATATTTTCTATTGTGTATTTCATTCTATTTCAATCTTAATCGTTTGAACTTTTTCTTCTTCAAAATCCTTAACCGAATTGGTTGTAAAGATTTTTTCAAAAATTTGTAATTGATCGAATCCTTTGTTAAAAATTCCGTGGCTAACAGCCAAATATAATTTGCCAGCCTTCTTTTTTTGTAATGCTTCGGCTAATCCTATAAAAGTGCCACCTCCGTCGCATATATCATCTACAATTAAACAAGCTTTTCCTTGTAAATCATCGGTATATACTTTAAAATCTTTCAGTTTTCCTGTTTTTACATCGCGGCTTTTGCTTGCTTCAACCACTTCGATTCCGCCTAAATATTCAGATACTTTGTAAATTTTCTTTAAAGCACCGCCATCTGGGGAAATTAAAATTACTTCTTGCCCTATGTTTTCAATTACCTTTTCAATAAATTTATAATTGGTTATGACTTGGCAATTGTTAAGTACCGCAGGAGTTACTTCACTATGCGCATCAAAAACATACACTTTAGAAAGGTTTAAACTGTTCAAGATATCAGCATATACTTTTACCGAAAGTGGTTCGCCAGGAATCATTACACGATCTTGTCTTGCTGCTGGAAAGTACGGAATGAAAAGTTCAATTTCTTTTACCTCCATTCTTCTCAAAGCATCAATCGTTAAAATAATTAATCCAAAATCGTTAAAACTATTTGCACGATGGGTAATGATAACTTTTTGAGTAGTATCAAATGGTTGAATTTTTATATGGGGTTCTCCTCCAGAAAAAGTGAATGTTTGACATTCAATTTGGTTTTGTATTCCAAAGGGAGTGAAGCTGTTATCTAAATTTAATACGAACATATCTTTATGGGTTTGCGTTAATGTTACGCAAATATAAAGCGTATTTTTTTACTGACAAAACATTTTGTGTTTTTTTTACGCAAAGTTGATTTTAGAGACAGCCACAGATTAAAGGATTAAAACACATTAGTGCAGTAAATCTTTACGATCTTTGTTGTATAAATTTTAGAGCTTCAAATGTACTTGTACTAAAGTACAAAGTTTTAACTTATTTTGATACGAATAAATGCTTTACCACGGCATTCGCGTTTAAAAAAATGCCACAGATGCACAGATAAAAATAAATTGATAAAATATAAATTTTAATATTTATTTCCGCAAAGCGGATAATTTTACAATTAATTTTCTAAAAAAAAAGTATATAAAATCTGTGCATCTGTGGTTATTTCTTCAAATATTTTTAAAAGCGAATGCCCTGTGCTTTACGCAAATTTGATTTCGAAAACCATGCCTTCTTTTGAAAGTTCTTCGTATTTAGCTACGTTAAATTTAAAAAATTTAGCTGGACGACCAGATTTTGGATGATGGATATGATCTGTTTCTTCAATAAAACCTAAACTGAGAATCTTTTTTCTAAAATTACGTCGGTCAATTTCTTTTCCAATGATAGATGTATATAGATGTTCTAAATCAGAAAATAAAAATTCTTTAGGAAGTAAATCAAAACCTATAGGTTGGTACCTTAGTTTAGCTTGTAAACGTTCCAATGCTTTACTTACAATTTTATTATGGTCAAAAGCCATTTTAGGAATTTCATCTACTTTAACCCAACATACGGCGTCAGCATCAGTGTCGGCGATTAATTTTAATTTAGATGGATTCACAAGTGCAAAATACGCAACAGAAATTACTCGGTTTCTAGAATCGCGATACACATCATCCCCAAAAGTATAAAGTTGCTCAATATAGTTTACTGTAACATTGGTCTCTTCTTTGAGTTCTCGTTTTATAGCATCTATCAATGATTCATTTTCTTTTACTAATCCACCAGGTAGTGCCCAGTGTAATGTATCTGTACCAAATTTTTGTTGAATAAGTAAAACATATAACGACGAATTTGCATAAGCAAAAACAACCCCATCAACTGCTATTCGTATGTTTTGTGAGATACTCATATCCTGCGTTATTTTTACGCAAAAGTAGAAAATCTGTTTTCTTTTTTAAACTTTTTGTTTGACGAGTTGATTATTTACTGATTTTGTGAGAAGCTTCTTGTTTGAATTTGTGGTGTGTTTTTTAAAAAAATCAATTAATACGGGGAAAATATTGTTGATTTAAAAGAATAATAGCTTATATCTAATTCGTGAATGTTAATTTTAAACACATCTACCGCTAGTTAATAACATTTATTTAAAAAGATGTATTTGTGATGTTTTTTTATTTAAAAATTATATTTTTGTTCTCAAAAAAACAAACTAGATTTCATGAGGCTCAAAATAGCAGTTCTTTTTTTATTTACCTCTTTGTATAACTATTGTAATGTTTTTTCAGAAGAGAGAGACACAATAGTAAAAGAAAGTAAGGAGAAAACAAGTTTTTCAAGATTAGATTCAAAGATAGTATTTCGAGAATCTATGGGGTATAAAACCCAAAATAAATGGATTAGCCCAGAATATATATCCTCTTTTTTTGATATTGAAGATAAAGTTATTCAAGACGATTTTTTGAGTAAAATCTTCAATGAAAAAACGCTAAAATACGTTCAGAATATATCAAAAGAAGAATTAGTACAACTACCAATAGGCTTAAAAGGGCAAACAAATGATGGCTTTAAAGCAGAAATGGTTATAGTAAAAGCCAAAGTTACTCCCGAATATTTAGAATTAACAGCTTTTGCACGTTTAGAAACTCAATTTTTAAATACGCACTTATATTTTGCAGCAGAAGATTTAAAATTGTCTCATTCTGGAGGTATTATAGGAGATTGGAAGTTACATTCTTTAGGTAATACGAGTTTACCTCAATTGGGCGGTAAAGTTTTGTTAACTGTTTTAGGAGGAGACATAAATCGGAAAGAGGGATCAATAAAGGGGGATAGTTATATAGAATTTGATTGTAATGGATTCAAAGGTTTATCTTTTAAACTAGACGTTCGATTGTCTCGTTCGTTGGTAGTACCAATTGATGGAGAGGGTAAGCGTAAAGAATACGGCTCAGATTTGTCGGAAGATAAAAAGAAAGCAATTGGGAATGATCATTATGTAGGAGCTACTTTAGGAATAAAAGGGGGAGGATGGAATGATTTATTGCTCGAATTAGACTTACCTGCTTTTGAGATAACGAAGTTAAAAAATTGGAGTTTTAAACTTAAAAAAGCTACAATAGATCTAAGTGATGTTAAAAATAACCCAGAGGTCGATAAAAGTTTCCCAAAAGTGTATGATACGAATGGTTTTTTTCCAGAAGGAAATAAAAATATATGGAAAGGTTTTTTTGCGGAAGAAGTAGAAATTACTATGCCCAAACAATTTTCAAATAAATCCACAGGAGAAAGAACGAAAATTCAAAGCACAAATTTATTGATAGACAATTTTGGTGTAAGCGGCACTTTTGCAGGATATAAACTTTTAGAAAAAGGGAGTGCATCAGGATGGCAGTATAAATTAGATTATGTAGGTATAGGTTTAGAATTAGGACGGATAAAATCAGCAAAAGTATTAGGTTATATAAAACCATCTGCAACAGGTGATTTTATAGAAATTTTAGGAACTTTTAATGAAGATAAATACTTGTTTCAAGCATCTGTTACGAAATCTAATTTTAAGATGTTTAAAGGAAAGTTAATCTTTGAAAAGAATTCTTGGGTAAAATTAGAAATGGATGATAGCAATGCTGAGTTCAAAGCTTCCGCTTTTTTAAATGGGAAAATGGCTTTTAAAGGGGGAATAGAAAAAAATAATACTGGTCCGAACGATAATAGTACAATTCATACCTTTGATAGTTCTGATAGTAATGTAGATCAGGCTTTGGGAGGTGTTCAAACAGGTAGTCAAGTAGTTGTTACGAAAGTACACGATTATTTGAATAATAATTTTTCATTTATTAAAGCAGATCCCAAGAAAAAAGCCGTTGAGCAACTTAAAGAATATGTTGATAAAGGATATGATCAGTTGAGAGTTTTTGTTCAAGCCCAGGTTTTTTCTTATGCCGCGGAAATAGCAAGTGAAAAAAATATAGAAGCAGAAAAAGAAAATAGTCAGGAAGAGAAGGATAAAGAATTCTATAATTTTCAAGGCATAGTTTTTCAGAATTTAAAATTACAATCCCACGCATTGCCTTATATAGAGGCGGATTATTTTGGTTATCCAGCCTCAGCAGAGCAAAAATTTGGAAATTTTTCGGTAGCAATAAGTAATATTCACCTAATAACCCCATCAAAAGAAGAATTAGGATTAGCATTTAATATGAAAGTGAACCTAATGGGAGGAGGTTCTCAATCAGATACAAACGGATTTATATCAGCAGAAGCAGGACTCAAGATTTTAAGCAAATTTGAAAATAAAACATTCCATTCTTATAAATTTAATAGAGTAGTAATAGACGAGATAAAAGTAGATGTAGAAAAAAGTGGTTTTACACTAAAAGGAGGTTTAAAAGTATTTAATGAAGATCCTATTTATGGCAAAGGATTTCAAGGAGAATTAGCTGTAGAATTAAAGAAGTTAGAGGTAAAAGGTATAGCTAAAGGAATTTTTGCTAATAAAGACTTTGCCCATTGGTTTGTAGATTTTCAAATAGAAAATACAGGATCTTCAGGAAAGTTTGGTTTACAACGGGTAGAAGGCGGTTTGTCTTACAGAATGAAGCGTGTTGATGGCGGGATGATGGCAAATATAGCTACTAATGTGTATAAGCCCGATGCAAAATCAGGACTGGGCTTTAGAGCAGGGGTAAAAGCAAAATTTGGCGAATCTACTTCATTTAAAGCGAAAGTATTTTTAGAGATGGAGTATAATCACACAGGAGGATTAAATCGCATTTATTTTCTAGGCGAAGGAGCCATGATGTCTGGTAATGGTCAAACAGAAGGGAATCTTCGAGATACATGGGCAAGTTATGACAAAATATTTTCAGGTAACGAAGCGAGTGAAATGAATAATTATCTTGCTAATGGTAATATGTTGGCCATTTCTAAACGTACCCACCCAGTATCAGAAATAGCTAAAGATGGAAAAGTAGGTGTATTTGTGAGTATAGAAAAAGATTTTGTTCATGATTCTTTTGATGGACTCTTTGAATTATACCTCAATTTAGAAGGGATAAAGGGATCTGGAGAAAATCATAAATTTGGTATGGTACACATGTATTCAAGTCCTACCAAAAATTATTTGCATGTAGGGACTCCTATGGATAAGTTAGGGGCCATTTTTAAAATAGGATCATACGATGTAAATGTAGGCGCATATTTTATGACAGGAGATGTGCTGCCTTCCCAAACCCCACCGCACCCAAGAGTTTTAGAAATTCTTGGTCCAGATATCATGAACGATAATCGTAATTTAAGTTTATTAAACGATGGCAAAGGTTTTGCATTCGGATTAAACTTTAGTGTTGCCATTTCGTATGATGAAGATTGGTTTTATGCGTTTCTAGAAGCAGGAGGAGGATTTGATATTACCCATAGAAAGCTAAATGGAGTGAGTTGTGCAGGACGTCCGGGGTTAGTGGGGAATGATGGATGGTACTCTATGGGACAGGTGTATGCCTATATTTATGGAGAAGCCGGTTTACGCATAAAAATCTTTGGAATCAAAAAAGATATAAAAATACTAGGGGTAGGTATAGCCGCCATGTTACGAGGAGAATTTCCTAATCCAACCCACATGGAAGGTTATGTGGGAGTGTATTACAATGTGCTAGGAGGTATGATAAAAGGACGATTTAAATACAAAGCAGAAATAGGAGAGAAATGTGAATTTATAGGAATGTCACAACCTCTATCAATCCCACTAATAGCAAGTGCAAGTCCAGATGGAGAAACCAATGTAGATGTGTTTAAAAAACCACAAGTAGCCTTTAATTATAGCATGTTAGAACCTTTTTCAGCTGAGGATATGAATGGGAACCGTAAATTAGTTCGTATCAATCTAAAAAAATACGTACTAAAAGTAGACGGAACCCCTTTGTTAGGAGATATTCAGTGGATGGATCATAATACAAAAGTCAACTTTGTATCTTCAGAAGTACTTCCACCTCAAAAAGAAATAGTAGCAGAAGTAGAAGTAGGAGTAGAAGAAAAAATAGGTTCCTCATGGATTGCTCTTCAGGGAGGAAATACAGATACAGAAAAAAAGACGTTTACCTTTAAAACAGGTAATGCACCAGAATACATACCTTTAGAAAATATTAGTTACAGTTATCCTGTAGTAGCTGCAAACAACTTTTATCCAGAGGAACATAAAACCGTTTATATAAAACTAAAACAAGGACAAAAATATTTGTTTGACGGATCAGTACAAAACTGGGTACTCAAAGGTGAAGTTAAAGAAGGTAACCAGCTGAAAGTTCAAGCGGCTTTAAACTATGAGGCGAGTGCTAAAAAAGTAAGCTTTACCTATGATAAATTAGCAACCCAAAAGAATTATCAATTGCAATTAACAGCCTATCCAGTAGGTACGGTAATAAGCACAGGAACAAGTATAGATTCTACCCAAAATTCAGGAACAACTACTATGGTTACTGATACTAGCTTTACTAATGAACAAATCATTACTCAAAACACAGCATTGGCTCAGAATAATACAAATTTAACCAAATCGTTTTTAAACTATGAGTTTAAAACCAGTAAGCATGCTACGTTTACAGAAAAGATAAAAAGTATAAAGACAGAAGATAATTTCTTTATACCTGTTTCAGCAGACGTTCATAAAATACAATTAGCAACAAATAAGTACGAAAATTTTAATGAAGCAGAATTGTTTGGAAACCAGTATACAAATGGCAAAGCCTTGATTAGTGTAGAGGCGGTTTTAGAAGATTCTTATTATAAAGAAATAATTTTACCGTTGATTTATCAAAATTATCCACTTGAAAAAGGGAAAATTACAATAAAAAACAGAAATATATTCGAGTTAGGATTGCCCCCAGTTCGAGACATCAGTATTATAGAATATTACAGGAATGAGATGTCTAATAATTCCAATTCAATATTTATAAACCAGCGATTTCCTTATGAATATAGTTTGGTGAAAACCTACAAACAAGATTTTTTAAATATAAGAGATCAAGTAATCAATAGCTATTTAAGTACTCCTATTAATTGGGAAAAATACAATCAGTATAAGGATCTAATAAATGGTGTTTTTCCTATATTGATGAAAGGAGAATATTTAATAAAGTTGATTTATCAAAATAGTCCAGAAAAAGAATTTTCTAGAGAGGTTATAATAAAATATAAGCGAATAAATTAAAAGATAGATTCGTGTCTAATTTAAGATTATGAAAAAAGTTTTATTTTTTTTTATTTTATTTCCAGTATGCTTTTTAGCACAAGGATCATATAAATATTTGGTCGTTACTAGAGATAAAATTTATGTAAATCATGGAAAAAGAAATGTTGGACTAACTTCGGAAGGATCAAGTAGTCTAAATCTAGATATTTATTCCCATAGTAATAAAAAAATATATTCAAAAAATTTTTATACTCAAGTTCTTGGTATTTATAGGGAGTATTATTCAGAAAATTTGTATCCTACGCGTAGGAGGTCTGAAATATTAGAAATTTCTTCAGATCAATATCCAATTCGAGTAGAGTATTCTACTAATAAACGCTATTTAGGTAATGATTGTTCAGGTAATTCAACAAAAATTATAAAACTTGAGGATGCTACCCAAAATATTTTTTTTGATGTTACAGAGGGAGAAGATATTTGTGAAATACCTCCAGCAATAGGGGATTTAAATTATTTCAGTGATACTGTTTTTGGATATTCTTTATCAAGTAAAGATTATCCCAAATGTGGTTCTTTTGAATGGGAAAATAATGTTAATTATCTTGTTGATTATTATGAATATAGTTTTGATAAGATAAATTTTTATAAGTTGCCTATAAGATCAGATTCGAGAGTTTATTTTGAAGATCTTGTAGGTTTGTCGTCAAATCTACCTCAAACAATCTTTGTTAGAGGAATTTATAAAAATAGCTCAAATTATTTGTATAGTTCTAATTTTGGTTTTCCTTTGTATACAAATGTTGCTGTATATACTTTTTATAGATGCCCTCCAAAATTAATTTCATCAATTGGTGTTGATACTAATTGTTCAAGTATTTCAGACGGCTTAATAAGGTTTAAATTTGATAATGATCTAGAGCCTGATGAAATTTTACATCTTCTTTTAAAAGACGCAAATACTAGTGGTGTCTTTGGACAAAAAGATGTTTCTTCTACTGAATTTAATAACAATAGAGGAAATTTAGTTTGGAATGGTTTACCAAAAGGAAATTATATTTTAGAGTATCAAACTATAAAATCAGGAAGTCAACCTTCCAGTTTAGTGATTAGCCCAAAGATTCAAATTGATTCTCCCTCAAAACTTACCTTTACTACTACATCAACGCCTATATTATGTTATGGAGATAACAGCGGCTCAATAACAATCAACGCCATTGGAGGGAAAGGCAATTATCAATACAGTAAAGATGGAGGAAATAGTTGGCAACCCTCAAATGTATTTAATGGATTAAGATCTGGGAATTATTCTGTACAAGTAAAAGACAGCAATGGCTGTTTAGCTCCCGATGGTGCACAAGATGTACTAATAAATCAACCTAATGGATTATTAGGGATCGAGTTAGTCAAAACCATTTCCCCTTCAACAGATGTATCTACAGATGGTCAAATAGATGTGCGTATTATAGGCGGAGTAGCCCCTTATACTTATTTTTGGCAATCTACCACAAATAACCTCAATGGTCAGATAAACAATGAAGACATATCAAGTTTATCAGGAGATGCGACTTATACTTTGATCGTTAGAGATAAAAATAATTGTACAGCCTCTTTTACTCAAACTTTAGAAGCTCCTGAACCCATAGTCATAAAATTTGACAATCCTCTGATTAAATGCCATGGAGGCACCGTTAGATTAACAGCAACCGTATCAGGAGGAAATCTACCTTATAAAAATTTAGAATGGATACCTAATAATTATCTACCAATAAATACTGCCAATACTTCTAGTATAAACAATCTATCAGCAGGAGATTATCTATTTCGAGTAGTAGACCAAAGAGATGTTATCCGAACAGCCCTTTACAAGGTTGATACAGCCCCTTCAAAACTAAATATAACAGGATTAAATACTACAATTATAAGGGGTATTTCTACAGTTTATCAAAAATGTTCCAGCGATACCAATACAAGAATAGACGTAACCATTCAAGGTGGAGTAGCTCCTTATAACTATGTTTGGACCAATAAAGACAATCCTAGCATAGTACTTAGTACTACTGAAGATCTAATAGCACCAACCTCTGGTAGTTATCAGTTGAATGTAACTGATGCTAACAGTTGTACAACAACCCAGTTATTTAATGTGGTAGGAGCTACCCCACTTGATTTTACCCCATTAATTGAAACGGCTATACTTGATCCTGGTACAGCTACAGGAGCCATACGTATCAACGCCAATGGCGGTACAGGAGATTATACCTATAGTAAAGAAGGTGTCAATTGGCAACCTTCAAACATTTTTACTAATTTAAAAGCAGGTAACTACGATTTTTATATAAAAGATACAAACGGTTGTATAATAGGCCCTAAAAGAATCACTCTTACAGAACCACCAGTATTTCAAATAACTATTCAAAAAATAGAAGGGATTAAATGTTTTGGAGAAACAACAGGAAGTCTCAAAGCCATCGCAATAGGAGGAACACCTAATGCCACTGCTCCTTTTTATAATTATAGTTGGACTCATACCACTACAGGTACGGTTTATACAGGAGAAACCCTAACAGATTTACCAGCAGGGACATACACAATACTAGTAACAGATAAAAATAATGTTACACGTTCAGCTCAATATGAACTGTTATCTCCAAGTGTATTAAACTTTACTACTACTACCAAACAATTGAGTTGTTTTGGAGCTAATGATGGTCAAATTAGTCTAGATGTACTAGGAGGAACCCCTCCGTATACATATTATATAAATGATACAATATATCCAAATGCCATAATAAGCGGTTTATCACCAGGTAATTACACACCCAAAGTAAAAGACGCAAATAATTGTATTTCAGAAAAAGCAGTAATAATACTAACACAACCTGATCCATTAAAAGCCACAGAAAAGATTCTTCCTGTTTCCACATTAACAACAGCAGACGGAGCCATACAGGTTACCGTGAGCGGAGGCACGCCCCCTTATAATTATAGTTGGACCCCTGATTTGGGTAACACAAACAATCCTCGAAATCTTCTAAAAGGAGAATACAAACTTAGATTAACCGACGGTAAAGGATGTCATTTAGATAAAGTATACAACGTTGGACTCATAGAACCACTAAACCTACATTTAGATGGAACAAATAGTCATTTAGATTTAAATTGTTTTGGCGAATCAACAGGTAAAATAAGCATCCTTATAAATGGAGGAAGACCAGGACCTATAGAAGCACCTTATACAATAAGGTGGTATGATGCTAAAAATCAGCAGATAGGAGATAAAGAAACTATTAGTAATCTACCAGCAGGAAATTATAGCGTTACGATAACCGATTTTAATACCCCGAAAGGAGAAATAAAAAAAATAGTTACAATTACTCAACCTTTAGCAGCTTTAAATTTACAACTCACACAAACAAAAGCAGTAATTTGTAATCAACAAAAAACAGCCGAATTGCAAGCAACGGTTCAAGGAGGAACGCCCCCTTATACTTATCAATGGAAAAATTCATCCAATAAATTAATAGCAACAACAAAATTACTGTCTAATATAGGGGCAGGAAGCTATACCCTTTTTGTAGAAGATGCCAAAGGTTGCAAGACCAATCAAAACAGTATAATTACGGAACCAGCAGTTTTACAAGGAGTATTAAAATCTACTATGGGGACTATTTACGGACAACCAACAGGAACTATAGAACTACAAGAAATTTTAGGAGGAACAAAGCCCTATCGTTATAAGATGAATGCTGGTAGTTGGCAAACCACAACAAAATTTGAAAAATTAAAGGCAGGCAATTATACCATAACGGTTGAAGATGCCAATGGATGCTCACTAGATTTAAAGACCAAAATAACAGAACCAGAAGAACTCATAACCCGTATTTTAAATACCAATCAAGGCATTATCCAATGCCATGGCGATCAACCAGTCAATTTAGAAAGTATAACAACAGGAGGGATACAACCTTATTTTTTTCAATGGAAAAAAAATGGAATAATAATTCCAAATGCGCAATTAAACAAACTGAATTCAGTAGGAGCAGGAACCTATGAAGTACAAATAGTAGACAATGCAGGTGCCCAATCTTCCGCATTGATAACAATAAAAGAACCAGAAACATTACGAGCTATTTATACTAAAGTAGATGCCTCATGTGAAGCTCCCATAGGAGGGAAGATTATCCTAGAAGTAAGCGGCGGAACAGCCCCCTATACTTATCAATGGAGCAATGGATTCAAAGGAACCAACTCCCTAGCTACAGATTCCTATCATGAATTAAAAAATATAGGTATAGGAAATTATAGCGTGCAGGTTACCGATGCAAATCATTGCGTTTTAGTAGATCCAAAACTCACTAATATAAATATAAAAACTACTGGAGGATTACAATTAAACGAAAAAGTTACAAATGTAAGCTGCGGTCAAACCAATAACGGAAGCATCCTTTTAAACCCTAGTGGAGGAACAGGGAAATACCATGTAGAATGGGATAATCCATCTTGGCAAGGTTTAGAATTAACAAATCTAGAAGCAGGAACGTATAAAGGAACGTTGACAGATCTAGGCAGTGATTGTAAGCTACCATTTACATTAACCTTACAAGGATCAATCCCTTTAGTGGTAAATCTAGGAGAAGATATAGTGTTATGTAAAGGACAATCCCATACAATAGATGCAGAGATCAAACTACAAGGGTTGGATTATTTATGGACTTCTGAAAAAGGGTTTAGTTCAACCAATCCAAAAGTCACCTTCACTCAAAGTGGTACATATACCCTTCAAGTAAAAAATGGACATTGTGTATATAGTGATCAAATTGTAGTTAAAGTTTTAGATCAAGCCATTGAAGCAAATTTTATGATAGCAACCCAAACCTATCGAGACCAAGAGATTGTTTTAGTAAATATTAGCAACAATTCTACTCCCAATACGTATGAATGGATCTTGCCAGACAGTGCAGAAATTATAGCGCAAAATAAAGATAACATTATTGTAAAATTCAAACAAAATGGAAAATACCAAGTAGGAATTAAAAGTAAAACAACTTCAGGTTGCCAAGAAGAACAACTAAAAGAAATTATAGTAGAAGAAAACACAAAAAATACAACAACCCATGCAAGCAATTTATTAATTAAGAATTATAAAATTTACCCTAATCCATTAGAATCAGATGATAAAGAAATGAATGTAGAAGTAGAATTAGCATTTGATTCTCCTATTACCCTATCAGTATATCGTATGGAACTAGGAGCCTTAATTTTAGAATTAGAAAAACCAGCAAGTAAAAATCACGTAGAAAAAATTCCATTCCAACACGCTGCTGGAGTGTACTATGTGATAATGAAAACCAATGGAGCAGTTCAAGCCAAAAAAGTAATAAGAAAATAATAGTAATAAAAATGGAAAAAAAAATAAGAACGTTACTCATTATTATTGTAATCTTAGTATTTATCCCAAAAAGAATCTCAGCACAGATAGATACAACAATTGTAAAACCCGCCGTTTTTGTAAAAGGGAAAATAGTCAATGGAAAAATCCTATTAAAATGGAACGTTAACGACCCCTATTATTGGAAAAAGTCGTTAAATTTTGGTTATAAATTACAACGTAGCACGGTACTTCGTGATGGGCAACCAATTAACAAAGAAGAACATGTGATACTAAAAGAAGTTTTAAAACCCTTACCATTAGCTCAATGGGAACCCTTAATCAAACAAGATTCACTTACTGCTGTTTTAGCACAAGCAATATATGGTGATGATTTTGAAACCACCACAAAAGAAAAAGGATTTGCAAAAATGATGATGCTAAATGATCAAAATCAACAACGTTACGCATTTTCCATGCTAGCAGCGGAGCAGTCCTACCTAGCCACAAAAGCCGCGGGTTGGGGATATGAAGATACCAGTGCAAAACCCAATGAAAAATATGTATACACCCTTACTTTGCTAGGAGTAAAAGAAGGAGAAGTAACACACGGAAGCCTTTATATAGGTCTATCAGACCAAAATGATAACACCCCCCCAGTTACCCCAGAAGCCATTTTTGGCAATCAAACGGTCATGCTATTTTGGGATTTTGTATCCCAGAAAGCATTATTTTCATGTTACAATATAGAACGCTCCATTGATGGGAAAGTATTCAAGAAATTAAATGACATCCCCATATTTCCTACGATAAGCAAGTCATCCTACACAACATTTACAGATAAACTACCTGAAAATAATGTAAAATACTATTATCGTATTCGAGGTATAGATACCTTTGGTTCTTTGAGTGAACCTTCTAAAATAATCTCCGGAATGGGAGCTGATTTCTTAGAATATTCACCCCAAATCACAGCCAAAGCAGCTTTAGATGACCAAACAGTAAATTTAGAATGGGATTTTCCCAAAGAAGGCGATGAAAAAATCAATGGTTTTAATATTTTACAAGCCGATCAAGAAAGCGGTCCCTTTGAAATGGTTAAAAAAGAACTACCCGCTACTACCCGTAAAATAGTTTTTAAAGCCAAATTAAAACCATCTAATTACTTCAAAGTTCAAGCGGTAGCTAAAAAAGGAGGTTTTAAAGAATCGTATGCCATGTTAGTCCAACCCATAGACTCTATTCCTCCCATTGCCCCACAAGGATTAGAAGGAGTAATAGATACATTGGGCATAATAAAATTAAAATGGAAACCCAATACAGAACCCGATTTATACGGTTACAAAGTATTTCGAAGTTATGAAAAAGAAGGCTTATATGTAGAATTATCCACAAAAGTTTTTAATAGAACTCATTATCAAGACACCATCACTATAAAATCTTTAAATAAAAAAGTATTTTATAAACTAAAAGCTTTGGATATACGCTATAATGAATCGCCCCTTTCAAATGCTTTCGAAATTAAGAAAAAGGATAAAATAGCCCCGTCTATTCCCGTACTATCCGATTACGAACTAGAAGAAAAAAAAATAAAAATTCATTTTCTACAAAGTCAGTCAGAAGACGTTAAAAAACACAGTTTATACAGAAGAAGAGAAGATGAAAAACAATGGAAAGTTATTTTTGAAACCACAGATCCAAACATAATAGAATATGAAGATCAATCAGTAGACAGCAAAAAGAAATATTATTATGCGATGACAGCAACAGATCAAGACGGGAACGAAACAAAACCATCAGATACCCTAATCTTAGAAACCCTGCCGAGTATATTACAACCCGCTATAACTACATTTAGTGGTATGGCAGATATATCCTCTAAAGCAATTGAATTGTATTGGAATACAAAATCAACAGATCTAGTAGAATATCATTTATACAAACGAGTAAATGAGGGACAAAATATCTTGTTTAAAATACTACCGCCAAGCAAAAAAAATCAATTCATAGATACCACTTTAAATATTGGGAACACCTACTATTACAGCATAAGAGGTGTTTTTAAAGACGGAAGTTTTAGTGCATTTAAAGAAGTAAAAGTAGTCTATTAAATACTCATAGTAACGATTTTTGATAACAGAATTAAGAAAACAAAAAACAAGCAAGCATTGCAAACTAAAGTAAATCTAAGATTAATTATTTTAAATAGTTTATTCCTACTAGGAATAAACACTACAGCTCAAACCATAGATTTAGGCGCTTTTCAAGGAAAACCTTTAAAAATAGGAGGAAGCGCATCAGTTGGTTCCACCTTTTCTGAATCTAATAGAGATGCTAGAGCTCCCTTTGTTTATAATTTTACAGGAAACCTAAATGTTTCCCTCTATTCCTTTTCGATGCCCATTACCTATAATTTTTCCAATATGGGAGGAAAATTAAGTTATCAAGTACCTTTTAACTTCAATCGTTTAAGTCTAAACCCCCGTTATAAATGGATTTCAGTTTATATTGGTGATGCTTCTATGACCTTTTCCCCCTATTCCTTAGCAGGTCACATGTTTACAGGAGGAGGAATAGAACTTACCCCCGATAGTCCTATAAAAATATCCGCCATGTACGGCCGATTACTAAAAGAAGTAAATGATATACACAATCCAAAAAGTTTACCCGTATTTGAACGTTGGGGATACGGAACAAAAATAGAGCTCATAAAAAATAAATATAAACTAGGATTTATAGGTTTTTATGCAAAAGATAAAGAAAACCCATTGTTATACCAATCGATGGCATCTAATGTAGGGAATTTGAGCCCCAAAGAAAACTTAGTGATAGGTTTAAATTTTGAAACACAAGTATCCAAAGAAGCTAAAATTTATGGTGATTATACCAATTCATCATTAACAGAGGATGTTCGATCAACAGGAAAAAACAGCCCTCAAGGAGTTGCTTCTTTACTACTAAAAGGCAATGCCTCTACTCAAAATTTTAACGCCTTCAAGTTAGGATTCGACTATAAAATCCAAAAAACGCTAGTAGGAGCCAGTTTTGAACGTATAGATCCAGGTTATCAAACCATGGGAGCCTATTTTTTTTCCAATGATTTGCAAAACATCATGATTAATGCCTCTAGACCATTGTTTAACGATAAAGTACAATTAACAATGAATCTTGGGATTCAAAAGGATAATTTAGACCATAAAAAAGCACAAACAACCAATAGACTCGTAGGAACTGTAAATACAAATATTAAGATAAACGAAAAGCTCTCAACCAACCTTAGTCTTACCAATCAATCTACTACAACTAATGTAAATCCAGATCAATTCGTACAAATTAATCAAAACAATCCTGCTATTAATGCTATTAACCAATTAAATTATAGACAATTGTCCAATAGCTTGATATGGAATACAAATTACCAACTCCCCGAATCAAAACAATCAAAACGCAATTGCAGTTTCAACTATAATTACAATCAAGTAGAAAATGAACAAGGCGGACAAATAAGCCCCAATCAAAAAACAGTCTTTCATAATTTAAATGCCCTCTACACCCATTTTTTAATGAAAACCAAATGGGCATTCAACACCTCTTTAAATTATACAATAAGTCAAATAACAGGTCAGAACACCCATACATTTGGTTCTGTACTCGGTATTAGTAAAAAATATTTTAAAGATAAACTAACCACCCAATGGGCCACTTCATATAATTCCAGTAAAAGCCCTTCTAGTAATGCTCACAATTTTAATTGTCGTTTTAACGCAACCTACAAAATGTTAGAAGAACATAACTTTAATTTTATGTTATCTCAACTAATATCAAATTCTTCAAACGCTTCAACATCCAATAGTATCAATGATTTGACAATCACTATTGGTTATAACTTTAATTTTGCAGGAACTAAAAAGAAACAAAAAGAAGAAGAAGAAAAAAAAGTATCCCTAGAATCACTAGAAAAAACCAAAATTACCCTTAACATATCAGGAATCAGTACAGATTTAGACTCAAAAGCCATAGGCATCCTCATAGAAGAAAAAAACAATGCCATAGATTTTGAAGGATTAGAACCCCTTCAAGAAATACTATCAATACAAAAAAAGAACTTACAAGAAAACGTATCGAAATATGATCAAAGCACAGATCCAAAAGAAAAAAACAAAATTGAAAAAACAATAAAAAAAGAATTTCATCTTTGGGATTTAGAATTGCAAAAAATAGCAGCGTTTAATGACTTATACAAAGAATCAAAAAACAAAGCTCTCAGTAAAATAAAAGAAGAAATAATAGAGAACTTAGACGTTAATAAAAAACATTTAAAAACCAAATACAAGTCAGAATTTTTTAAAGAAGATGACGAGAATAGTCAAGAAACCTTTTTAGCCTTTGAAGAAGAAATGATCAAACAAAAAGCCAAGCACACCCCAAAAGATCTTTTTGCAATGGCACAAATCAGTCTATACTTTCAATTGGAAACCCCAGATTTAAACAATTCCTACAACAAAACAGTAATAAGTTTAAAAAACCAATATTACCAACAATTCAAAAAGGCAAAAGAACCGCTAGGAATCGTTGAAGCATTAGTAGTTAAAGGAATAGACACTTATGTAAAAAACTACAAAGAAAAATTTAAAAATAAGTCATAAAGACAGGAGTCATTTTTCACTCCATATAACTGATAAAAAATAAACAAACAAAATTCAATAAAAAATTGAATATGAATAGATTAAAATATTTTTTCTACCTTCTGTTACTACTGTTAAATAGCGTAGGATGGTCACAACTTTACCCAGTACAAGTAAACAGCAGCGTATTTCCTCCTTATTTATCCAGTTTGTCGAGCTATGCTACAACAGTTGATCAAAAATATCTAGTCAATATCTACACAGCGGATCTAAATGTTGTTCATCGTCAAGTACGATTACAGCTATACATAGAAGGAAATGGTATTCAAGCCCAATCCCTTCCAATGGTACAAGGAGCTCCCATTATGTACCTAAACGGAGGCGAAACCCTACAACTATCCAATCTAGATCTAGCCCCTTATTTTCAATTAGAAAACCTATCCGGAATTAATCAAAACCAATACAGCAGTACCTTACCACAAGGCAATTACAAATACTGTATAGAAGTATATGATTTTATAACCAACCAGCGAATTTCACAAAAATCCTGTACCTTCTATTATTTTGTATACAATGAACCCCCGTTACTGAATAGCCCTAGTAATCATGAACTGGTTGGTTTTCAAGAACCCCAAAACCTTATTTTTACCTGGACCCCGCGACACCTCAATGCCGTAAATATAGAATACGAATTTGAACTAGTAGAACTCCTAGACCAGCAAGTACCCTCTAACCATGCCTTTCTAACCAGCATACCCTTATACAAAACCACCACCTCCACGACCGTTTTACATTACGGTCCCGTAGAGCCCCAACTAATTGCAGGACGTAAATACGCTTGGCGCGTAAAAGCCCTAAGTCAACCTGGATTTGGCGATAAAGCCATATTTAATAACAATGGTTATAGCGAAATTTTTGATTTTATCTACCCAGGTAATTGCCCCCCTCCAAAATTCGTAGTAGCTATTTCCCTTAATGCCACCCAATCCAAAATTACGTGGCAAACCAATCCCGACTTTGTAGATTATAAAATAGAATACCGTAAAAAAGGAACCAATAGTTGGTACCCAACAGCCTACTACAATAACGAAGCCAAACTATACGATCTAGAAGCAGGAGCAACCTACGAATATCGAGTAGGAGGAGAGTGCATAGGAGGACTTATAAATTATACCCCCGTAGAAGAATTTACCCAACCCCGTAAAGAAGAAATAGCCATCAAATGTGGCATAAAACCCAATATAGATTTAAGTAATACAACCCTTTTTGAAGGAGAATTACCCAATGATCAAATCATTCTTGCAGGCGATTTTTCCATCAAACTCACCGAAGTAAGAGGCAAAAGAAGCTATAGCGGCAAAGGCTACGTGAACGTCCCTTATTTATCCTTTGTAAAAATAGGCGTAGAATTTAAAGACATTACCCTTAATACAGACTTTAGGCTAGTAAAAGGCGAAATCAAAGCCCTATATGATCCAAGTTGGAAAAATATAATAGATCTCAGTAGCCTATACGATCAAATAGAAGACGGTTTTGATCTTCTTTCCCCCGATACCGAAGAACATCAATTTCAAACCAATTTTGATATTCCCGATCTGTCACATATTACAGTAAACAGTAATGAAGTAGTAGTCACCGGTACTAATGGACAAACCCAAAGTTTTGATCTAGACCCCAAAGAACTCATAATCATCCGCGACCCCAAAGGAAACGTATATGCAGTGCCCCCAGGAAGCGATAAGCCCGTGGTTTTAAATGAAGGACAAGCCGCAGGATTTATTCCTGATGCTTCTAATACACAAGGTATTACCAGCGCAGGCATGGTAACAAAGCTAGCTCCTATAGCCGCTCGTGTTACTTTTGAGCGATCGGCAGAAAGTAAGTATGCTGACGATGTAATGCCTGCAAAAGCACATCCTGACATTCAAAAACTATACAAAACCATTGCTGACGGAGCGACACCTTATACTTTATATCATAAAGGAATCCAAAATGAAGGAAAAGGAAGTCGTAGTTTTGATTTTATAGATGCAGTAATAGCCGTTAATGGTACAACAATAAAGCCTGAGAGTATCCTATTTAATATCAAAGGCAGCGTGGCTAAAAAAATAGGGGGGCTGGTTATGAAAAATGGCAAGGCCTATCAACGACTAGAAGTACCCGTATATCATAGCTCAACCCCTGAGGAACTATTGGCACTAATACCAGGAAAAGACGGAGCCAAGCACCAAGTATTAGGCGCGGCAAAAATTATTCCAATCAAAACACAAACGGATGTAAATATAACCTTAGTACCCGTAAATAATGCGACCATACCTGATGGGATCGCTACGCAACTTAATGCCATTTATGCAGATGCTGGAGTACAATTTAAAGTGACAATTGCGCCCAACCATGAGGTAGCAAAAAACACCTTAGAATGTGGTAAAGATGCCCTATTAGAAAAATTATCCGAAGACCAATCGCAATTTGTAGAGCAATACAAAGCGGGTAAAGACATCCAAAAAGACCAATACTATGTGTTTGTTACCAAGGGGATTACCCCTAGCAGAGCCATTTCAGGTTTCATGCCACGCCATTCACAGTTTGGTTTTGTGTTTACCAATCAAAGTGGAGAAGAGGTAAAAGCAGGCAATGACCTAGCAACAATAATTGGGCACGAATTAGGACACGGCGTATTCGAGTTGCAGCACCCATGGGAACAATTTTCTACAGGTGATAAAAACAGTAATACTCCATGGTTAATGGATTATGCTTTGGGCACAAAACTAGCTTATCCACACTGGCAACGCATTAGCCACCCTAAATTTGGGGTGTATGTGTTGGATGGGAGTGAGAAGGGGGAGTTTTCAAAAAGTGTAATGACACCAAATTTTAAAATTGTTAATATTGATCAATCGTCTATAGTTTTAGAACCAAAAGACAAAAATATACCTACAGGAACTGTACCTGGTTTTGTTGTAATTGAGAAAGACAAAGAAATAATAACTAAAAAAAGATATTATTATTGGGATCAAGATAGGTATGTAAATACTACCAGTTTAAGTTGGAATAATGAAAAAAACAAATTTGAAACAATAGCAAATAGTGAACCTATATTTGGTGTAGAAAATAAAACAAATGATCCAGAAATATTATTTTTCTTGAATCTAATTGATTGTCCAGCAAGAAAACTATTTTTAAATAAATCAAAATTACCTACAAATTATAATTCAAATAAAGTTTTAGCTGATTTCTTAGCATCAAAATTAAATTCCTCGTTACCATTAGAATGTAATCCTTTAGATAATAGTAAGCCTAATCAAATTACTGGTTGGTCATTAGCTAAAGATGATACGATTGTGTCATGTAACATTGCGGATGATGTAGTTATTAAAAAGCAATTATTAAACATAGCTGAAGCTGTAAATAAATCAAATAATACAATCAAAGATTTAGAACCAATTTTTAGAGCCAATATCACTCTGTGTTCGATGCAAAAAATGGAAGAATCTTTGAGAACTAAAATATTATCTAAATATTTCAAAGAGGCTACTGATGACAGTGATCTAGAAATTAGTATGTGTGAAAATTCAGGATGTGATTATTTCTTTATTGGAGATCTAATTAAATATACTCCTAATGAACAACGATTAAATTTATTGTTAAAGTTTAAGGAAAATAATTTTGTATGGCTTAAAAAGCTATACAACTTTGGGAGAACAAACGGCGGTTTTGGAAATGATATAGATATAAATCAAGTTTCTGAGGTTTATTTGGAATTGAGTAAATGGATTGTTACCCATTATGATAAATTAAATATAAAACCAACTGTTAAACAGGCTTTTGTTTTTGATGGACAAGCTGTGTCTGATTATTATCCGGGTATGAAGCCTTATGTTTTAGGAAAAGATAATGAAGATATAGTTCTACAAATTGATAACAATAGTGAAATAAATATTCAAAAAACCGAACTTGAATTTTTAGAGGATGGAAAGCTAAGATTTTTTAATAAATATATGATGACAGATTTGTCACCTAGAATTTATGATCCAAATAATCCACCTCCATTAAGTAGCTATTATTCTTATTTTGAATATGACGAAAATTACAATCCGTATGAACCTGTAACAGTAATATGTGGTATTGAAAATAAATTAGGATTAGAGACTAAAAAAGAAATAGTAATGCCTGCTATAGCTGCTTTTGCTTATCAGGCTATACTTGATGAAGAGGGAAAACAAGAAACGTTGAGGCAATTCGGAAATGCAGTGATGATAACTACTGGAGTTTTGGCTGTTCCTTTTTCAGGAGGTTCTTCTCTAGTTGGGGTTTTATCTACAATATCTTCTGTAGGTATTGCAGTAGGTTCCATAGATGCTTATGTAACTTCTTTAGCTAGTTCAGATCCTAGTTTTAAAGATAGTTCTTTTTACAAAGCTTGGGATACTACATATACAGCTTATAGTTTTATTGATGGAGCAGGAGCAGTAACTAATTTAGCTAATACAGGTTATAATATTTTAAAGCTGTCCAATTTTGCAAAAAGTTATAATGCTTTTGACACCGCAATAAGTAGCTCTAACCTTTTTAAAAATACAGTATTCACCGAAAGATTGAGCCACTTAAAAAATATTTTCAAGAATACCTCAGCTGATCTTAACTTGCTAAATAGAGGGAAAACTTTTAGTAATTACATTTCAAAAATAAATACAGGTTTTAAGAAAACAATTTTAGCCTCTGTCCTTACTCTAAATTTAAATGTTAATGCAACTGATAATATTTTACAATTATCAAATAATGCAAACAAAATTGAAACTGTTTTAAACCTTTCAGGAAAAACAGAACAATTAACGGATGTTATTAGAAGTACTATTACGTCAAAATCAGATGAGATATTAAAAGCATTTGATAATGAAATTGTCGTAAGTATTAAGACTTCTCCAACTGCCCAAGCCGTAGATGGAAAATTTGTAATTCTTAATGTGGGACAAGATAACATCTTAGCTACTTTAATTAATAATCAAGTAAAGATTAATTTTATAAAGTCAGCTGTAGATGGTTATCATATTTATGAGTTTACAGAGGATAAAGATCCAACTAACACCAATACTTCGCCTAAATGTACCTTTTGTCCTGATAAAATTGGGAATAGCAAAGAAAGCGAGCTTTGTAAAAAATTAGAAAAATTAGCTTCAAATACACAAAATGCTGTCGCGGTACAAAAACTATGTGACAAGGGAATTAATTTAAAGATTTTAGATAAAGTGCTAAGCTATACCATTGCAAAGCAAAAAGTATTTGTAGATGATTTTTCAGGTATTTCTGAAGGAGGAATGGCTATTTTGAAATCAAAAGAGCATTTAGTTGATTATTGGAAAGAAAATGGAGACTTTTATAAAACGATTCGACCTTATCACGGAGAAGATCATAGAGACTGGGATACAAGTTCTAAAATTGTTAAAAGTATGGGAGCAAGAGAGAAATTATTGGTTGAAGCTATTGATTATGATGGAATTCATAGTCAAAAAAAGTTAGATAGTATAAATTCTAATGAAAATAATGGTTCCCTCGATGCTATGAAAGTTTCATCTGGTAATCTGCCAAACGGAAATATAATAGTAAAATATAATAGGAAGCAGTATCATAATGAACCTCTAGAAAAATCTGATATAGAATATAATAATTTCACAAAAACTTTGCATCCTTTTTTGCAAAAGCATATAGAATATATGGATTTTATTAGAAAAGATTGTTCTAGTTTTAGTGATGGTAAATTGTATGAAAAATTATATGGTGGTAAAATTACATTAGGTAAGTTAAATAATGCTCAACGACCAGGGATTCATACGGAAGTATTAGTTTTGAATGAATTAATAAAAGATAAACAAAATATTACCAGTGTTGCAGATATAAGAGCACTTGATATCAAAATTGTTATAAGATGGAAGGTTAATAAAAAAAGTAATGAGATTAAACACATGGTTACTTGCCCGCATTGTTTTTATATAACGGAAGGGGTTTTCTTTCCTAATAGTAAATAAAATGATAAAATATTTTGAGCTACAAAACTGGGAAAAATTAAAAGTGAATGGTTCTATAAAACATAATGGTAAATCATTTACAGGAATAAAAGAAAATATAAATTTAGAAAATAACTCATGTAGTAAAGAAACTTATGTAAATGGAATAGATCACGGTTGTTCTTTGCAATGTGGTTTTAAAGATTGTGAATTATATTTGGCTATATATATATATATATATGGGGTAAAAAGGTTCATTTTTAGGTTTCGTATGTCTAAAGAAATTTATAGCACTGAATATGAGTTGTGTTATGATTTTGTTTTATTAAATAATTTTGCTATTAATAATCGTGATAGAAAACAAAGAGAAGTGGGTTCAACTGAAATGTTGATTAGTCGTAATGATTTGGATTATGAAAAGTTAATTGCAAATAATCAAGATATAATAGATAAGTATCATTCTTATGATGAAAAAGGGTATATTGAAATAGATCTAGATACATTTGTTTATGTACATGGAGATGTTGAAAGATATTCAAAAGTTATTGTCGCTTATGCCATTCATAATCAAATGAAAGAATATCTAGGAAAGACAATTCCTGATACTTTCATGGAAAAGTTTGTATGGCAAGAAGAACAAATTGGTAAAACAATAAACGAGGATCAACTGCCAACTGATATACAATTTATTGGAGGAGTAACAGTAGCCTATCATGATATTACCCAAAAAATAGTAGCAGTCGTTACTGTTATGGATGTAAATAGTCAAGAAATTGTAGATCAAGCAATTTATACTGAGGACAAGATCACTATGCATATTCCAGATGTTTTTGGTTTTAATGAGACCGTTTGGGCAATTAAAGCATTTGAAAAGTTAACTATAAAACCCCAACTTATTTTTTGTGATGGTCATGGTATAGAACACCCTAAAAATATGGGATTCGCTACATTTTTAGGTATACAACTGGATATACCTACTATTGGTTGCGCCAAAAAACGTTTAGTGGGATATTGCAAAAAAGAAGATTTAGGAGGTAAAAGAGTAGATCATATAGAACTTATATTTGACCAAAAAGTTGTTGGAAAAGCCCTCCGAACAAAAGAAAATACAAACCCAATATATGTTTCTATAGGACATAAGATTTCTTTAGAGACAAGTGTAAATTGGGTGTTAGAAACAACGCAATCAACAAGACTTCCTTTTGTACTTGAAAAGGCAATTGAGATTGCTCGCCAACAGATGCCTGAGCAATTCAGAATCGATTTTATGAATGATGAACCTAATGAATATGGAATTATAAAATGATACTAGCCATAGATGTATATTACGTAAACAACACAGCCAAAAGTGTTGGCGTGCTTTTTAATTGGGAAGATACAGACCCGATCGCTCGGATTTACACAATCCAAATCTAAACGTCTAGTTTTCAACGAAACAGTTGGCGCATAACCCGATCGCTCGAATTTATACAATCCAAATCTAAGCGTCTAGTTTTCAACGTGGCAGTTAGCGCAGAATTGTATTCTGTGCCCACAAAGAGAATGCCCTGCTCCCCAGAGTCTGAGCTATAATTTTAAGATAGACATGCTGGCAAAGTCTCCTGACTTTGCGTTAAGCTAGTAATGTATATTATTTTACATTTTTGCATTTTCATTAAAAATCAAAATAAGTGACTTATTGCAAAAAAGTTTAATTTGTGATAGTTCAAAGTCGGGAGACTTTGCCAGTTGGGTCTTGTGAATTTAATTAAAGAGCTATATGTAGAAAATGTACAAGGAGATTTGGTAGTGTATTAAAAATTTGTAATAAAAAAGACAGATTGGTAATGAAGCAAGATATAATACACTACCGTTAAAAATATATATTTTTAAACAAATGCTTGCTTTTGTTTTTAGAGTCAATTATTTGTAATACAGATGTTTGTGTTTTTATGGTGGGTGGCTATTGAAATTTAACTTTATTTTATAATATTAAAGATAAATTCTTTTCTAATTTTAGATCTTTAAACACAAAAAACATGACAAACTTTGAGTTATACAATCCTGTAAATTATATTTTCGGGAAAGGACAGATAACAAAATTAACGGAATTATTACCTCAAAACACTAAGATCTTACTTACTTATGGAGGAGGTAGTATTTTTAAAAACGGAATTTATGATCAAGTAAAAACAGCTTTAAATGAATTTGAAGTAATTGAGTTTGGGGGTATAGAGCCAAATCCTCGTTTTGAAACTTTAATGAAAGCAGTTCAGATAATTCGAGAACAAAATATAGGTTTTATTCTTGCTATTGGAGGTGGTAGTGTAATAGATGGAACTAAATTTATATCAGGAGCTGTTAAATACCAAGGAGATGAAGTAGAAATTCTTCGTCAACGAATATTGTTTAAAGATCTTAAAGAGGTAGTTCCTTTTGGAACAGTTTTAACTTTGCCTGCTACTGGCTCTGAAATGAATTCAGGTGCTGTAATTACAATTGAAGCAACACAAGAAAAGTTAACTTTGGGAGGTAGTGCTTTATTTCCTGTGTTTTCTATTTGTGATCCAACTGTAATAGAATCATTACCTAAGCGTCAGTTACAAAATGGCGTAGTAGATGCTTTTACACATGTTATGGAACAATATTTAACGTATCCACATGATGCGCTACTACAAGATAGGATAGCAGAAAGTATTTTACAAACTTTAGTTGAAATAGGTCCCTCTGTAGTTGAAAATCCAACCGATTATAAATTAGCATCTAATTTTATGTGGTCTTGTACAATGGCACTAAATGGGTTGATCCAAAAAGGAGTCCCATCAGATTGGGCTACTCACATGATAGGTCATGAATTAACTGCTTTGTACGAAATAGATCATGCAAGAACTTTAGCAATTATAGCACCTAATTTGTATAAAGTAATGTTTGATACTAAAAAGGAAAAATTAACTCAATACGGAAAGAGAGTTTGGGATTTGACAGGATCAGATGAAGATATTGCCCAAAAAGCGATTGAAAAAACAACAGAGTTCTTCCATACCATGGGAATGCTTACTCGTTTATCTGAAAATACGGAAAATTATACAGAAACAGCTTCTATAATTGTAAATCGTTTTGAAGAAAGAGGGTGGAAAGCTTTAGGAGAAAAACAAAACATTACACCTGAAAAAGTAAGAGCCATTGTAGAAATGAGTTACTAAAATATTTTAAATCTTAACCTAATTCAAAAAGCGCACTTGATTATTTCAATGTGCGCTTTTTTACTAAACACCAAAAACAAAACGTAACTTAACTTTTAACCCAATTATTTTTCTACATCTGTTTTGGTTTTGCTAACAGTTAATCGAAGATACTGAATGAATCCTCTGCCTTCAAATTCATAAGTTGTACGACTTGCATTGTGAAACAATTGAATGCGATGGTCATTAATAACGCTTAGTGTAAAAGATTCATTGCCCCAAAAATCATAATCTAATGTTAAATTTTTAGTATAAGGATTAAGATTGTTTGAAACACCATATAAACCATTAAAATCCCAGTATATATTATTTACATTGGTTCCTCGTAAATCTTTTGAAGAACGAAAATGATCGTTTGTTCCACCCGCTAGAAATTGTATGAAATTTTCTTTATCAAAATCATTTAAAGCACCTATTCTACTAGTGTACACTTTTTCCCAAGCTTCATATTCTTGTAAAAAGTAATGAATGTTATCGTTAAATAATTTGTTATAACCAAAGTTATTTCGTTGGTATCCCGTTAAATAATAGCTTACTTTTCGAGAGGGATCATGTATCTTAATTTTATTATTTGTTAATTGACTTATTTCTAATTCAAATGTTCCATATACATCATGAAAAATACGAATAGAATTAGAATAATAATTATAGGCTCCTATTCTTATTCCAAATCCGTTGCCAGTTGATCCAATACCTGCTAAGTTATTGTTAGCATATAAAGCCCCATTTAAAAAAGAAATAGTAAAAGCACGTGTTATGAAGGGAATATCACCAGAACCTTCTGTAGTATTATAATCTACATACCATAAATCATAACTTTCCATTAATTTGGATAGACTTTTATTACTATTAGTAGATGTATGACGATCTTCAATTATTACTTCATTAGTACAAGATTGAAATAAGGAAGGTATTATTATGATTAACAAAAATATTCTTATTGTTTTCATACTATTAAGATTTTGAAGTTTCCTTATTTAACTATTCAATATGCGTGCCATTTTTTTGTAACTTTGGTTTTTTGTTTAGAATTGTATCTTTACAGATAAAACTATTTTATCTTAATCTAATAGACAGATGATAAAAACGTTTGCCTCGAGCGTGGTAAAAATTGATCGGGAATAATAAAGTATGAATACACAACCCAAATTTGCTGTTATTGGTGGTGGTAGTTGGGCTACCGCGATTGTAAAAATGTTATGTGAAAATGTTGATCAAATTGCTTGGTATATGCGAAGTATTTACGCATTAGAGCATTTGAAATTACACAAACATAATCCTAATTATTTAAGTTCTGTAGCATTTGATATTAATAAATTACAACTTACTAATGATATAAATAAAGCAATTCAAGATGCTGATTATGTAATTTTTGCAATACCTTCTGCTTTTTTGAGTGCAGAACTTGAAAAAATGACTGAGAGTCTGGAAGGAAAAATAGTTTTTTCAGCTATTAAAGGAATTGTTCCTGAAAGTAGTTTAATAGTAGGAGAGCATTTTCATACAAAATACAATATACCCTATGAAAATATTGGTGTAATAACAGGTCCTTGTCATGCAGAGGAAGTAGCATTAGAACGACTTTCTTATTTAACTATAGCATGTGGAGATATGGAAAAAGCAAAAGTTGTAGCGACTAATTTTTCCAGCTATTATATTAAGACTAAAACATCAGATGATATTGTAGGTACGGAGTATGCGGCTGTTTTAAAAAATATTTATTCTATAGCAGCAGGTATAGCTCATGGATTAGGATATGGTGATAATTTTCAAGCGGTATTAATGAGTAATGCTATTCGAGAAATGAAGCGCTTTATTAAACAAGTACATCGTATGAAACGAAATATAAATAATTCAGCTTATTTAGGAGATTTGCTTGTAACAGGATATTCTGTTTTTTCAAGAAATCGTATGTTTGGTAATATGATTGGTAAAGGATATACCGTAAAATCAGCTCAAATGGAAATGAGTATGGTAGCAGAAGGATACTATGCTACCAAAAGTGCTTGGACATTAAACCAAAAATACGAAGCTAAAACTCCCATATTAGATGCAGTTTATCAAGTTTTGTATGAAAACAAAGAAGCAAAGAAAGTCTTTAAAAAATTAACAGAAAAATTAGATTGATTTTTAGATAATAAATGAGTCTATATGAATAGAAATTTTATAACATTTAGTTTGTTGTTTTAATGAAAAGGAGAAGTCACATTACAAAAGGTATTATGTGATTTCTCCTAGTCTTTCTGCCAAAGTAAAAGATTAAACAAAATAAAATTAGGAATTATCTTGGCACATTCATAATTACCCAAACACTTGCATATCAACAAAATAAGTGTTATTTTAGAAGAAACAAACCCCGAAATTGCTCAAAAAGAGTCAAAAACGGGGTTTTTCTTTAAATGCTATGCCAAAAATAATACGTTTAAGCGAATTTCAATACCAAATTCCATTTTTTACTATCAATAAAGATTTTGATGGTTTTTACGCCCAATTTTTAAAAACAGATTTGGGTAAAATTTATCTTTCGATGCCTTTTTCAGAGCTTGCTCAAGCCTTCAAACTGAAAGATTCTCAAAAAGGGACTCATTGTTATTTTAGTCCTAAAGGCAAAATTGCTCTGATGATGCTTAAAAACTACTACGGTTGTTCGGATAAAAAGTTGATTGAACTTCTCAATGGAAATATCTTTATGCAATTTTTTTGTGATATTCTGATTCCGATTGATAAACCTTTGAAAAACTTTAAAATCGTGAGTCAAATCAGAATGGAGCTATCCAAGACTTTAACCATTGGCAAAGCTCAAGAAGTACTAGCTAAGAACTGGATTCCTTATATGGGAGATTTAGATAAAATGCTTACGGATGCTACTTGTTACGAGAGTGAAGTGCGCTTTCCTACGAACCAGAAATTGCTTTGGGAGTGTGTACAGTGGAATTATAAGCAAATGGAAGCTTTGTGTCATTTGTTTAAAATAAAACTACCAAGAACTAAATATTTAGATTGGTGTAAGCGATACAATCAATATTCAAAAAAGAGAAAAAAACAATCAAAACATCGCACAAAAGTTACCCGAGGTTTACTTAAATTATTATACAAACTCAATGGCGAACTTAGCCGTATTGAAGCACAAAATCCGTTTGAAGCCACTACAAAATATAGCAAACAGCGCCTGATTATCAAACAAGTATACAAACAACAAATTCAGATATTTAAAACTGGTAAAAGTGTTCCAGACAGGATTGTAAGTATTAGCAAAAGTTATATCCGCCCAATTGTTCGCGGGAAAGAAGTAAAGCAAGTTGAATTTGGAGCCAAAGTAAACAAAATTCAAATCGATGGCATTAACTTCATCGAACACATTCAATATCGAGCTTTCAACGAAGGAACTCGTCTGCAAAGCAGTGTTTTTTGCGCTCAGAATTTAACTAAAACAAAAGTAAAAATACTTGGAGCCGATGCCATTTATGCTACCAATAAAAATCGAACCTTCACGTCTACCAATACTATCCAAACCGATTTTGTACGTAAAGGAAAAGCTGGAAAAAATGAAGAACAACGCAAAATTTTAGCGCAACACATCAAGAAAGAACGAGCTACTCGACTAGAAGGAAGTTTTGGCAAGGAGAAGGAACATTACCATCTCAAGAAAATCAAAGCCAAAACCCAAAAAAGTGAGATCCTTTGGATTTTCTTTGGCATTCACACAGCCAATGCATTAGAAATAGGGAGACGGATTTATCTACAACAGCAAACTTTAGTAGCATAAAAAAAATGTAAGACCAGCATCATAGGGGAACGTGCGTCGTGTTGCGACCCAAAAACCTATTTTTAAACATTTGAATCCTTTAAAAAACAAAAATGACCCAAATTTGTAAATCAAAATGGGTCATTGTTTTATTTTTTTACAAAAGTGAGGTTACTTCTGAATGTGCCTATCTTCTTTTTAGATCATTTATTTTACTACCACTCCATTTTGCCATAAAATAGGGACTTCTTCAGTAGCACGTTCATTAATTGTATTTTGTCGGAAAGTAAATTTTTTGTCGTAAAGTGTATTTTCTATAAAATAAGTTACCATAAACTCATTATTAAGGGCTAGAACACTATTTTCTATCATTTCTATTTTTAAAGCAGAAACACTTGGTAATGTTTTAAATCCGTGACGTAACAAAGATGTTTTGCGCATTTCACCTTCTATTTTGCCGTAAGCTTTAGAAACGACTATAATATTTTCTAATTCAAAATCAGAATCATTAATAAGGTAAACATTCCATACTTTATCCATAAAATCATCATTCCATTCTTGTACAGCGGCTAAAAATACATTTTCTACTTTAGGGATTATAATGTCTTTTTTCATTTTAGTATTAATATTAAAAAGAAGAAAGTCAAAAGTTTGTTTCATTTCGCACTTTTGACTTTCAATATTTGGCTATATGTAATTATATACTTGATTTAAATTGTTCTAAGAAACGTACATCATTTTCATAAAACATACGAATATCTCCAATTTGGTACAATAACATAGCAATACGTTCAATACCCATACCAAATGCAAATCCGTTATATTCTTCAGGATTAATATCACAATTTTTTAGTACGTTAGGATCGACCATTCCACATCCCATGATTTCTAACCAGCCTGTTCCTTTGGTAATACGATAATCTATTTCGTTCTTTAATCCCCAGTAAATATCTACTTCAGCACTTGGTTCAGTAAAAGGAAAATAGGAAGGGCGTAAACGGATTTTGGATTTGCCAAACATTTCTTTGGTGAAATAAAGCAAAGTTTGTTTTAAATCAGCAAAAGAAACGTCTTTATCAATATATAAACCTTCTACTTGATGAAAAATGCAGTGGGAGCGTGAAGAAACGGCTTCGTTACGAAAAACACGTCCTGGAGAAATGGTACGAATAGGAGGCGTATTATTTTCCATATAACGCACTTGTACAGATGAGGTGTGGGTGCGTAATAAGATATCGGGATTAGTTTGAATAAAGAAAGTATCCTGCATATCACGTGCTGGATGGTATTCAGGTAAATTTAAAGCGGTAAAATTGTGCCAATCGTCTTCAATTTCAGGGCCTTCAGAAACGTTAAAGCCTACATTTGAAAAAATATCAATAATTTGATTTTTTACTAATGATATAGGATGTCTTGAGCCTAATTTAATAGGTTCAGCAGGACGTGTTAAATCACCATATAGTCCTTTGGTTTCTTCTTTGCTTTCTAAAGCTTCTTGAATTGATTTTACTTTTTCTTCTGCTGTATTTTTTAATGTATTAATAATTTGACCAAAATCTTTTTTTTGATCATTAGGGACATTTTTAAATTCAGCAAAGATGTCTTTTACTAGTCCTTTGCTTCCAAGAAACTTAATTCGGAATGCTTCTAATTTTTCCTTATCCTGTGTATCAAAAGCTTGGGCTTCGGCAATGTATTCTTTAATCTTATCTATCATCGGTTCTCCTTTGAAAGGTGCAAATTTAATTTTTTTTTAGTGATTAGTTTAATTAATATTTCTAATTATTTGTTTCTGTGTGCTGACTATTCAATAATTTTTTTTTCTACAAAATAATTCACAATGGCTTCTTTCATTAAAACAGATTGTTCACCTGCCTTTAACGGTGGTAGTTCTTCTTTTATTTTGTAATGAGGCCAGCCTTCTTGATCAAAATAGTCAAATTCGTAATAGCCATAGGGTTCTAATAATCTACAGATGGCTATGTGCATTAGGTTTACTTTTTCATCTTTTTTAAAGTTTTGATTAAATTTTCCTAATTCTTGTATACCTACAAGGTAAATAATGGCATCTAAATCAAGTTCATCACCATCGGCAAATTTATTAGATAGAAACCTAACAATTTGTTCCCAACGTTTTTTTAATTGTATATCTCGACTCATTTTATATAGACGAAAGAAGATAGATTAAAAGATTTCTTCTTTCTGCAAATATAATACTAATAAGGGATAGCCTTCTTTTTTCTTTCTTGTTTTCTCTTTTTATTATATTTGAAAAAAAGAAAAAATGGGATTTATAGATTTTATTATAGGAACTTTATTAGTTTTTGGATTTTATAAAGGATTTAAAAATGGTTTGTTTGTTGAGCTAGCTTCTTTGGTGGCGTTTTTTGTAGGAATTTTTATCGCTATTAAATTTTCGTATTTTGTGAGTGGTATTTTAGAAGAGAATATATTGTGGTCGTCTAAAACAATTCAAGTTTTGGCATTTGTTATTACTTTGGTATTGGTTGTATTAGGAATTCATTTGATTGCAAAATTACTTTCAAGTATTGCTAGTTTTGCTTTTTTAGGGTGGGCTAATACGTTAGTTGGAGGACTTTTTGCAACATTAAAATCAGCTTTATTAATTGGTGTAGTTTTAAATCTTTTTCAGAAAGTAAATGTAAATGATATGATTGTAAGTAAAGAAACACAAGAAAATTCTTTGTTTTTTAACCCTTGTATGAAAACATCTGAAATATTATTGCCCGTTTTAGGAGATTGGTTTGCTGATTTAAAAGAGAAGTCCGATAAATGGGATGAAAAAACGGATGATGTAAAAAAACAAGAAGGTCAAGAGGGTATACATTGAAAAGATGATATAGGGTTGAACTAATATTAATTGTTTTTTATACTTAGTAAAATGGTATTGATTAGCAAAATCAATAAATTATAGTTGAAAACCCCGTTTTGGCAAGAATAGCTAAAACGGGGTTTTTATATTTTAGAGTAGTTATTTTGTACGAATTGAACAAATGCTTTTTAATTAGGTTTTATAAATAAGCGTTTTATAGATCAAATCCCATATTGACACCTAATTTAGTGGCGATAATTTTGCCAATTTTTTCTTTTAATTCAGGTATTTTTATGCTTGAAGTTACTTCGCTGGTAAAAGCATACATTAACAGTGCTTTGGCTTCTTTTTTAGGAATGCCACGTTGTTGCATATAAAATAAAGCACTTTCGTCTAGTTGACCAATGGTGCACCCATGTGAGCATTTTACGTCATCAGCAAAGATTTCTAATTGTGGTTTTGCATTTATAGATGCTTTTTCACTTAATAAAACGTTGTTGTTTTGTTGGAAAGCATCTGTTTTTTGAGCTTCTTTTTCAACGTAAATTTTGCCATTAAAAACACCCGTTGCATGATCGTCTAATATACATTTGTAGTTTTGATGGCTTTCACAATTTGGTTGCGCATGCTGAACTAATGTATAATGATCCACGTGTTGTTTATCTCCAATGATTGTAATTCCTTTCAGGGTAGAATCAATACGTTCTCCTTGGTGATAGAAATTTAAATTATTACGTGTAATATTTCCTCCAAAAGAGAATGTATGTACAGAAACACGACTTTCTTGTTTTTGAGCAATATAGGTATTGTCAATTAAATTAGCGGATTGTAAATCATTTTGAATTTTATAGTAATCTACAATGGCTCGTTTTTGGGCAAAAACTTCTGTTACTGAATTAGTGAAGACAGGATTTTTGTTTAAACTTTGATGACGTTCGATAATTTGTACATGTGCATTTTCACCTACAATAACTAGATTACGAGGCTGTATCATTAGAGCATTTTCAACACCAGTTGAGAAATAAATAATTTCAATAGGTTTTTCAACTACTTTACTTTTAGGAATGTTTATATAAGCTCCTTCATAGGCAAAAGCGGTATTTAAGCTAGTTAATGCTTCTTCCTTACTTGCTATTTGATTAAAGTAGGTGTCAATAACCATTTTATATTTGGGTTTTGTTAATGCTGAGGACATTAAACAAACATCTAATCCGTCATGCGTAGTTGAGGATAAAAAAGTGCTAAAAACACCGTCAATAAATACTACTTTGTAGGTGTCAACATTGTTGATAAAGTATTTTTTTACATCCTTAATTTCAACTGCATTTTCTTTTTTAGGGAAGATACTAAAATCATTTTTTAATACTGTATTAAGCGATGTATATTTCCAAGCTTCCTCTTTTTTTGTTGGAAAACCTTTAGCTTCAAAATTTTTTAATGCGGAAGTACGAAGGTCGTGTAATTCAGTGGTTACATCTACCTTTTCTTCAAACGCCATAAAAGAGGAAAGTAATTTTTCTTTTAAATCCATACTTCTTTTGTTTCAAGTTTCAAGTTTCAAATTCCAAGTTATTGGAATTAGGTTTCTTTGAAATCTTTCTTATTTAAATAAGCAATAAAATTTTTAATAATTCTATCGCTTAGATTTTATACTTATTTTTTAATTCTATGAATTTATCTTTTAAAATATATTCATAGTCATAAAGTCTATATATTTGAGAACCGTATTTTTTGTTTGAATCTTTTGAAATAGATAAGAGTTATTTGGTTTTTATGTTTCTATCTTTTTCAAAATCTTCTGTCTATTACTGATTCAGAAGAAGATCTAACTTGTTCTTTAAATCTGAAATCAGTTTTTAGTTCCGTTTCTTTTAAAATTAAATGAGTTTTTTTAGTTAATAATTGTGTTTCTTGCTAGATTTCTAATTTTTCAAACTTATTTATTGTAGTCATATAATTTGAAATCCGAAACTTGAAACAAAATTTATACGAGTTCATTTTTAATCCAATCGTATCCTTTTTCTTCTAATTCAAGGGCTAATTCTTTAGTACCTGATTTTACGATTTTACCATCCATTAGTACGTGAACAAAATCAGGAACGATATAGTCTAATAAGCGTTGATAGTGTGTAATTACTAAAACCGCGTTGTTTTGATTTTTTAATTTATTTACGCCATTAGCTACAATACGTAAAGCATCAATATCTAAACCTGAATCTGTTTCGTCAAGAATAGCAATTTTAGGTTCTAACATTGCCATTTGAAAAATCTCATTACGTTTTTTTTCACCTCCTGAAAAACCTTCATTCAGTGAACGAGAAAGGAATTTTCTATCCATTTCTAATAACTCTGACTTTTCACGGATTTTTTTCAGCATTTCGTTAGCAGGCATTTCTTCCTCACCATTTGCTTTACGTTTTTCATTAATGGCTGTTTTAATGAAGTTAGTTACTGAAACTCCTGGGATTTCAATAGGGTATTGAAATGATAAAAAGACACCTTTGTGTGCTCTTTCTTCAGGTGCTAATTCAGATAAATCCTCACCATCAAGGATGATTTCACCTTCTGAAACTTCATAATTTTCATTACCAGCGATGATTGACGATAATGTTGATTTTCCAGCACCGTTTGGTCCCATAATCGCGTGAACTTCTCCTGCTTTAATTTCTAGGTTGATACCTTTTAATATTTCTTTATCTTCTACTGAAGCGTGTAAGTTACTAATCTTAAGCATTTTGTTTTATTTTATAAAAAAGCTAATTCTATGTTGTTTAATTCTTTAGGATTGTCAGCGTTAATATGCTTATTTCCTATATATTGCATTCCTAAATATTCGGCTGATTTTTGAAAAGGAATATAGAAACTATAATCTAGATCTTTTTCGGAATCATGTGAATTAGAGATTACGACCATTTTTTTTTCTCTTAATTTTCTACCCCAATCTTTATCAATTCGGATTAAATCAGAAAAACGATCAAAAAAAACCTTCATGATACCGCTCATGTTGTACCAATATATTGGTGTAGCAAATAGGAGGGTATCGTATTTTTCTATGATTTCCTTCATTAGTGGAAGAAAATCATCTGTTATATTTTTGTTCTCATAATCGTAATATGTAAATTGATAATCACTTAGATTAATGATATCCATTTTATATTGCTCTGCAATAGCATCAGCAATTGTGGTGGTATTACCGTTTTTACGAGATGAACCGACTATAATTACTGAATTGCTCATTATCCTACTGAACCTTCTAAAGAAATTTCTAATAATTTTTGTGCTTCTACTGCAAATTCCATTGGAAGCTTATTTAATACTTCTTTGCTAAAACCGTTTACAATTAAAGCAATTGCTTTTTCTGTAGGAATGCCACGTTGATTACAGTAAAAAATTTGATCTTCACCAATTTTAGAAGTGGTGGCTTCGTGTTCAATTTTAGCGGTTGAATTATTGGATTCAATATATGGAAACGTATGTGCACCACAGTTGTTACCCATTAATAAAGAGTCACATTGAGAGAAGTTACGTGCATTTTCGGCACGTGAACTAATTTGCACTAATCCTCTATAGCTGTTTTGTGATTTTCCAGCAGATATACCTTTAGAGATAATGGTTGATTTGGTGTTTTTACCTAAATGGATCATTTTCGTTCCAGTATCTGCTTGTTGAAAATTGTTAGTAACGGCAATAGAGTAAAATTCGCCTATTGAGTTATCTCCTTTTAGTATGCAAGACGGGTATTTCCAAGTTACGGCAGAACCTGTTTCAACTTGTGTCCAAGAAATTTTAGCGTTTTTTTCGCATAAACCACGTTTAGTTACGAAGTTGTATACACCGCCTTTTCCTTCTTTATTTCCTGGATACCAGTTTTGAACGGTTGAGTATTTAATTTCGGCATCGTCAAGAGCGATTAACTCTACTACTGCTGCGTGTAATTGGTTTTCATCACGACTTGGAGCTGTACAACCTTCAAGGTATGATACATAACTTCCTTCATCTGCAATGACTAAAGTTCTTTCAAACTGACCGGTTCCTCCTTGGTTAATACGGAAATAGGTAGATAATTCCATAGGGCAACGAACGCCTTTTGGTATATAACAGAAACTGCCATCAGAAAAAACAGCGGAATTTAAGGCAGCATAGAAATTATCTTTTTGAGGAACAACTGTTCCGATATATTTTTGAACTAATTCAGGGTGTTCCTGAATAGCTTCTGATATAGAACAAAAAATAATACCTTTTTCAGCTAAGGTTTTTTTGAATGTAGTGGCAACCGAAACGGAGTCCATTACGATGTCAACGGCAACACCTGCTAATTGTTTTTGTTCATCAATTGATATTCCTAACTTTTTAAATGTTTCTAACAACTCGGGATCTACTTCATCTAAGCTATTGTACTTATCTTTTTTCTTGGGTGCGGAATAATATGATACTGCTTGAAAATCAGGTTTTTCATAATGAACGTTAGCCCATTCTGGTTCTGTCATTTCATTCCAAATACGAAATGATTCCAAGCGCCATTCAGTCATCCATTCAGGTTCATTTTTCTTTTTAGAAATGGCACGAACAATATCTTCGTTTAAACCTGCAGGAAACGTTTCTGATTCGATATCGGTATAAAAACCATATTCGTACTCTTTGTTTTCTAATTCTATTTTTAAATCGTCTTCGGTATATTTTGACATAATGTATCTAAAAATGTAAAAATTTTAAAAATTTAAAAATCTATAAAAATGAAACAAAATATTGTACTTTTTTATTTTTAAATCTTTTTAATTTTTGATTCACCTTATTCTGTTTCTGTTTTAAATATTTAATAAATTCTCTGGTTATTTTGAAATTTAACTTTGTTATTTCTACCTCAATAGAATTAATTTCTGTTTATAAATCTGACATAAATAGAGAAAATTAAATACCTTTTTATATTTATTTGCTGATTTTTTGTTTTTTCAAAAATCAGTGATAATTAATTGAATATATAGAGCGTTTTCTATAGATAAAGCTTTTGTAGATCCAAAAAATGATAATTTTTAATATTAAAATAAATGGTTTTCAATATGTTTTGATCTCTATCAGATTTAAAACGTATTACTCATTTCTTTTAGTTTTTATTTCTTGGACCTTTGTTTAACTATAAAGAAAAACTCTCTCCACATCCACAGGTTCTTTGTGCATTGGGATTGTTAAAAACAAAACCCTTACCATTAAGCCCTCCTGAATATTCAAGTACAGTGCCTATTAGATATAAATATGATTTTTTTTCAACAGCTATTTTAACGTTATTGTCCTCAAAAACCTTGTCATTTTCAGTGGTTTCTTTGTCAAATTTAAGTTCATAAGACAAGCCTGAACAACCGCCACTTTTTACCCCTACACGTACGAAATCTTTTGAAGCATCAAAGCCGTCTTCTTTCATCATATCTATGATTTTCTTACTTGCTGATTCTGAAACTTTTATCATTTCTTATTTTGATTTTGTCTAAATTAATTGCAAAGGTACAACATAAAAATTCTTTTTCATAATCTCTAACATTTTTGTAATCAATTTTATAATAAAAAATAGTTATGATAGATTATTGAAATCCTTTATATTGCGTTACAAAAAACAAATTAACTATTTAAAAAATGGATCAAAAATTAAAGCAAGCTAAAAACTACAATGTGGACTTTTGCGGAAAAGGTGAAACGTATTTTGGAATTTTAATTCTTAATTGGGTCTTAAATGCTGTAACATTAGGCTTTTATCATCCTTGGGCAAAAGAAAAACGACTAAAATATTTGTATAGTGAAACAACTTTAGACGGGAGTCCTTTTGAGTTTCATGGTACAGGAAAAGAAATGTTTAAAGGATATATAACAAGTATTGCGGTTTTTTTAGGTTTAGCGGTTATTTTTGGTTTAATTTATTATGCAGGATTTGAAAGTATTGCTTTCCTTTTTTTAGTAGGTGTTATTTTAGTTATAGTACCTTTTGCCATACACGGATCTTATCGTTATAGAATGTCTAGAACTTCATGGAGAGGGATTCGTTTTGGATATAGAGGAAACCGTAAAGAATTGATGGTTAATTTCTTAAAATGGTTTGGGCTTACTGCAATAACATTTGGTATTTATGGATCTTGGTTTACAATTAATTTAAGAAAATATACTCTTCAAAATATTCGTTTAGGAAATATAAAAATGGAGTATGAGGGAAATGGGGGAGATTATTTGATACTAAATATTAAAGGCTATTTTTTAACTCTGTTTACTCTTGGTATTTATGGTTTTTGGTGGCAAAAAGAAATTATTGAATATTACATTAATAATCTAAAAATGTATAAAGATGAAGACGAATTAAAAATTTCTACCAATATTACAGGGGGAGAACTTCTTAAAGTAGCCATTGTAAATCTGTTAATTATCACGTTTACTTTTGGTATTGGAACAGCTTGGGTTGAAATGCGTATTATGAAGTTCCTATTGTCCTCTATTCAATTAGAAGGAACAATTGATCTTAGCACAATTAATCAAACAGAAGAGATTTATAAAGATGCTACAGGTGAAGATATGGAAGATATGTTAGATATGGATTTAGTAATATAATGACAATAACTAAGGCACAAGCTATATATTATGATGGGGTTTCTTCTAAACCCCATTTCGTTGAACTTTTTTTAGATGTTACAAAAAACTGCCTGTTCTTTGAAAATAAAGAAAAAGGTTGGTTAAATTGGTCAATTAATGAATTAGATAAAACTTTTCAATCCAATATAATAATATTGCATTATAAACCAGATATTTCGCAAAGTATTCAAATAACGGATCAAAAATTCATACAAGACTTTAAAGTATATTTATCCGAAAATAAACAACTTAACTGGAGTCAGAAAATTAGAAATTTAAATTTAACTATAGTTATTTCTATAGCCATGGTTTTATTTGTCTCCGTTATTTTGAGCTATTTTTATGTAGTACCATGGTTAGGAGAAAAAGCCGCCGTTTTATTACCTCAAAGTTTTGATGATAAGTTGGGAGTTTCAGCTTTTAATCAATTTATTTTAACTGAAAATAAAAAAGAAAAAGAGTCTCAATTATTACAAGAATTTGCAGATCAACTAAAATTAAAAAATACTAAAAAATTACATTTTACGATAGTAGATTCACCTGTAGTAAATGCGTTTGCTCTTCCTGATGGAAATATAGTGGTTTATAAAGGAATATTAAATAAGATAAAAACGTATGAAGAATTAGTAGCCTTACTAGGTCATGAAACAGCTCATGTAAACCAAAGGCATGCAATAAAATTATTATGCAGAGATTTATCAGGGTATCTTTTTTTATCAGTAATGTTGGGGGACATAAACGGTATCATGTCTGTGGTAGGACAACATGCAGATAGTTTGTATTCGCTCTCCTTTTCTAGAAACTTTGAAACACAGTCAGATGAGGAAGGTTTTAAACTAATGTTGGCTAATCAAATAGATCCCAAAGGAATGATAGATTTATTTACCACATTAGAAAAAGAAGAAAACTCTACAGCTTTATCAGTTCCTGAATTTTTGAGCTCACATCCTATAACTAAAGAACGAATTAATACTATACAAAAATTGATCGTAAAAAAGACGTATAACTTTAATAAAAATAAAAAGCTTGAGTACCTGTTTAATGAATTAAAAAAATGAAAACTATTCTTGTTCTAGAAATTTTATATTCTGGAATTATTGCTTAATGTGAAAACCAAATTATATGTTCGATTTTATGATAGAAATAAAAGCATAAAGAAAAAGTTAAAGATAAAAAAATATTAAAAAATACTCTGTGTAGATGATAAAATGATTCAAACATTCAAAATAATACAGTATGAATCATATAAAACGTGAATATAAAAGAAAACGAACTCCATTTAATATCTATTTTGTGTAAGTAAAGTTATAAGAGAAACCTCATACATCTTTTTAGTATATTTGACTTTCGTAATCATAAATTAAAGACATAAAAAAGATCTTCTCAAAGCCTATACTAAAACAATGGCTTTATGTATCAATATAAAAAATAAAGTTTGAATATTATGAAAATATATCCCATAGAATCAGGTAATTTTAAATTAGACGGAGGCGCTATGTTTGGAGTTGTACCCAAAGCTATTTGGAATAAAACCAATCCTGCAGACGCTAATAACTTAATAGATATAGCAGCTCGTTGTATGCTCATTGAAGAAGGAAACCGGTTAACTTTGATAGATACAGGAATGGGAAATAAACAATCCGAAAAATTTTTTGGTTATTACTCTTTATGGGGAGAGGATACTTTGGATAAATCATTAGCTAAATATGGTTTTCATCGAGAGGATATAACAGATGTATTTATGACCCATTTGCATTTTGATCATTGTGGAGGATGTGTCAACTGGAATAAAGAAAAAACAGGCTATGAAGTAGCATTTAAAAAGGCAACCTATTGGACTAATGAAAACCATTGGGAATGGGCTACTAAGCCCAATCCAAGAGAGAAGGCCTCTTTTTTGAGTGAAAATATTTTACCCATGCAAGAAAGTGGGCATTTAAATTTTATAAAAAGACCTGATTCAGACTATGGAATTTCAGATGAGTTGAATTTTGGTATTTTATATGTTGATGGTCACACGGAAAAACAAATGATACCCCACATACAATATAAAGATAAAACAATCGTTTTTATGGCAGATTTGTTAGCTACAGCAGGACATATACCTCTGCCTTATGTAATGGGATATGATACTCGCCCGCTACTAACACTATCCGAAAAAGAAAAATTTTTGAACGAAGCAGCCGAAAAAAACTTTTATTTATGGTTGGAACATGATGCACATAATCCTATTATAACAGTTGAAAAAACAGAAAAAGGAGTTCGATTAAAAGAAACTTTTCAACTAGAGGATATATTAATCTAATGTTAAAACAACTTTTTGATATTAATATAAATAAGATATTTACAGCCTAAAATTATATTTATGAGAATTTTAAAAACGATAACTTTTACAGGTACTATAGGAATGATGATTGCTAGTTGTAGTACGCCAAAAGGAATTGTGAGCATTGACCCTAAAAAAATTGATCAAATCCCTTTAAAAATGACTCCCATTAAGGAAAAAGACTTACAACGTTGGAGTCATCTAGATCTTATTAAAGATACAATTCCAGGAATGGGAGTTGATAAAGCGTATGAACAATTATTAAAAGGGAAAAAAGCAAATAAGATCATTGTAGGTGTTATTGACTCTGGAATTGATATTGAACATGAAGATTTAAAACCAGCCATTTGGAAAAATTCCAAAGAAATTCCAGGAAATAAAAAAGATGATGATAATAATGGTTATATAGACGATGTTCATGGATGGAACTTTCTAGGAGATGCAGATAACGAACAGTTAGAATTAACCCGCATCGTGAAAAAAGGAAATGATGGTTCCGTTCAATATGAAAACGCCTTAGCACTTTTAACACAAAAAAAATCTGAGCTAGAACCTCAAAAAACACAAATAGATGCAATTGTAAATGCAGATAAAAATATTGCAGAGTATTTAAAAAAGAAAAATTACACCCTTACAGAAGTAAAAACAATCAAAACAACAGATCAAACACTACTTCAATCTCAAAACATTATTGGGCAAGTATTGTCTAACATGGGAGGAGATAAAGCAAAATTTGATACTGAAATAGGAGAGTATAAAGACTATGTTTATGATCAATTAAATTATAATTTAAATACAGAATTTGACGGACGTAAACCAGTAGGCGATAATCCTTACGATATTACCCAAACAAAATATGGTAATAGTAATGTTATAGGTCCTAAAAAAGAAAGCGGTAAACACGGAACTCACGTAGCGGGAATTATAGCACAAACTAGAGGTAATGGAAAAGGAGGAGATGGTGTAGCATCAGAATATGTTCAAATTATGGCATTGCGTGCAGTTCCTAATGGAGATGAATATGATAAAGATATTGCATTAGCCATTCGTTATGCAGTAGATAATGGTGCTAAGGTAATCAATGGAAGTTTTGGAAAAGCTTTTTCTCCCAATAAAGAATGGGTTTACGACGCTATTAAATATGCAGCCTCCAAAGATGTACTTTTTGTTCATGCAGCAGGAAATGATGCAGAAAATATTGATATAAAACCTAATTATCCTAATGATGCAGAAGGAAGTAATCCCGAATTTGCAGATAACGTAATTACAGTAGGTGCTTTAAATTACGAATATGGATCAAAAGTAATGGCTAATTTTTCTAACTACGGAAAGATAAATGTAGATGTTTTTGCACCAGGAGTAAAAATATACGCAACCGTTCCTGACAATAAATATGAATATTTACAAGGTACCTCTATGGCATCACCCAATGTTGCTGGAGTAGCAGCCTTAATAAGAGCCTTTTATCCATCATTAAAAGCAGCTCAAGTAAAACAAATTTTAATGGAATCAGGAACCTCTCTAACTAACAATTTCGCTCTAGCTGGCGAAAATGCAGAACCTACTACTTTAGATAAAATTTCTAAATCCGGTAAAATAGTAAATGCTTATAATGCCTTAAAAATGGCTGAAAAAATCATAAAAAAATAACTCTTAGTTTAAATTATTACATTTGGAAGGGATTTAATCCCTTCTTTTTTATTTAATAGATATGAAAAAATACGTACTATTCTTTTTCCCTTTATTGGCTTTAGCGCAAAAAAATCCTAATTCCGGTTATTGGCAACAGCATGCTGATTATAAAATGGAAGTTAATATGGATGTGAAAAATTATCAATATAAAGGAAAACAAACATTACTATATACTAATAATTCTCCAGACACCTTAAAGAAAGTATATATACACTTGTATAACAATGCTTTTCAGCCTAATAGTCCTATGGATGCGCGTTTAAAATCAATTAAGGATCCCGATGGACGTATGGTAAATAAAGTAAAAGTAGAAGGTAAAGAAGTAAAAGAAAGTAGAATTAGCACCCTAAAACCTAATGAAATAGGATATTTATATGTCAATAATTTAAAACAAGACGGAATAGCCGTTATAAGTAAACGTGTAAGTACCATTTTAGAGGTAAATTTGGCAAAACCTCTTATGCCTAAAACAAGCACTACCTTTACAATGGATTTTGATGGACAAGTACCTGTTCAAATTCGTAGAAGTGGTAGAAATAACAAAGAAGGAATAGAGCTATCTATGTCACAATGGTATCCTAAAATAGCTGAATATGATATAGATGGTTGGCAAGCAGACCCTTATATTGGTCGTGAATTTCATGGCGTATGGGGTAATTTCGATGTTAAAATTACAATAGATAAAGAATATACATTAGGAGGAAGCGGATATCTACAAAATGCAAATGAAGTTGGAAAAGGATACGAAGAAAATGGTTTTAAAGTAATATATCCTAAAAAAACAAAAAACCTGACATGGCATTTTATAGCTCCCCAAGTTCATGATTTTACTTGGGCTGCAGATAAAGAATATCTTCATGATAAGTTAATACGTCCTGATGGTATTACACTACACTTTTTATATCAAAATAAGCCTGAAATTATTCAAAATTGGAAAAATTTACAACCTAAAACTTCTCTGTTGATGGATGTATACAATAAAACAATTGGTCAATATCCTTATAAACAATATTCTGTTATACAAGGTGGAGATGGAGGTATGGAATATGCAATGTGTACCTTAATTTTAGGAGAAGGAACGCAAGAAGGCCTAATAGGGGTTACAGCTCATGAAATGGCACACTCTTGGTTTCAACATATTTTGGCAACAAATGAAAGTAAATACAGTTGGATGGATGAAGGTTTTACCACTTGGTTAGAAAATTATGGATTAAATGAAATAGCAGAAAAAAAAGTAGAAAATCCTCATGAAGATTCTTATAAGGCGTATTTTTTATTAGTAAAATCAGGAAAAGAACAACCACAAACCACCCACGCAGACCATTATGATGAAAATAGACCGTATAGCATTCAAGCCTATAGTAAAGGTAATCTATTTTTAACACAATTAGAATATCTTATAGGGAAAGAAAACTTAAGAAAGGTTTTAAAACGTTATTATGCCGATTTCAAATTTACACACCCAACCCCAACAGATATTATTCATACAGCTGAAAAAATAACAGGAGCCAATCTAGATTGGTATCTGACAGAATGGACTAAAACAACAAATACCATTGATTATGCAATAAAAGAAGTAGTTGAAGAAAAACAGTCAACAAAAGTTATCCTAGAAAGATTGGGAAGAATGCCTATGCCACTTGAAATAACTGTTTTTTACGAAAATGGTACCCAAGAACTCTATTATATACCTCAAACAGCTATGCGTTGGTCAAAACCCAATGAATCTAATTTAAAAAGAAATGATTTAGAAAGCTGGGATTGGGCTTATCCAGTGTATGATTTTGTCATACCATCTTTGAAACAAAATATAAAAGCAATAGTAATTGATGCTAAAGGAGAAATGGCTGATATAAAAAAAGAAAATCAAATATATAAATTGTAAAAAAAAAATAATGAAATCTATTTTAGGTTTTGAAAAATTCTTTTAGCTATCAAAAAAAGATATTATAGATTTAGCTGTTGAAACAACAACTTTATAACAGCTTTTTTGGTCTCCATAAATAAGTTAAGAATATTGTAAAAATCTAATAAAGAAATAGTTTCTAATACCATTTAAACTTAAAATATACTGGATTAAAAAATAAAGTTCTCGATACGTTTTTTTATTTTAGAAACAACTCGAACAAACGGTTGAGTATATAATTGAAATCATCGTTAGTTCGAGAGCGAAGCACATCGAGAACCAATACTAATTTTTATTGCTTTTGTAGGATAGTGTCTAAATCAACATGCAGTTTGTCACTCCTGCGTAAGGAGGAGTCTCATAATCAATATTATGTGATTTCTCCCTTTGCTCGAAATGAAAGATTGCGAACTTTTTGAAAAGTTTTAAGGTTTAAAAAATAGTATTATAAGGAAATTTCAAAGTTTAAATGGTATAGTATAGATTTTCAGCTAAAAAGCAGAAATACTTATTTTTTGAAATATACATTCATAAAAAATATCAACCTCTATTTTTTGCTCCTAAAAATAGGGGTTTAATTAAATTATGAAATGCTTTAAATGTTTTACTGTATTTGGGACAAAAAATGAATAGTTTTAGATTAAAAGCTGTTTATATGTAATAAAAATCCATTGTTTGACTTAGGTTTTTTTAAAAAAAAAGGTAGAGAAACTCTCTACCCATTTTGCCCCAAATCTACCATAACTTAACCTACTTACGTAATGGTAGATCAAATTTAAGATGAGGGTGTGTGTTATCCAAAAATAATCGTTAAAAGGAATGAATAATCGTTGAAAATAAAATGATTGTAAAAAAAATGTATCTAATTGATAATTAAAAAGATAAAAACGTTTTTAAGAGCTAAAAAAACAAGTGTATAAAAAAAGACAGAACAAAGTTCTGTCTTTTTTTTTGCCCCAAATCTACCATAATTTGACCTACTTATTGTAATGGTAGATCAAATTTAAGATGAGGTTGTATGTTATCCAAAAATAATCGTTAAAAAGAAAGAATAATCGTCGAAAATACAATGATGAACTTTAGTTGTATCTAGTTGATCCTTAAAAGTATAAAAAAATATTTTTTAAGAATTAGGAAGAAGTATTTAAAAAAAAGGCAGAACTTAATTCTGCCTTTTTTTGCCCCAAATCTACCATAACTTAACCTACTTATTGTAATGGTAGATCAAATTTAAGATGAGGTTGTATGTTATCCAAAAATAATCGTTAAAAGGAAAGAATAATCGTTGAAAATGAAGTAATTATGCGTTAAACTCAATAAATGGAGTGAGCTTGCTTTTTTGTGATTCAAATTAATATGAATTGTATACTTAATTTATCAATTCTATAAATATTTGACTTGATCCATTAATTGCGTGAAATAAAAAAGAGAGTATAATTTTTGAATGAATATTAGTTTACGGAATTTAGAGTTTGATCTTTTTAATAATTAAGAAAGTTACTAAAAATAAAAAAGACAGAAGCTTATTCTGTCTTTTTTGCCCCAAATCTACCATAAACTTAACCTACTTATTGTAATGGTGATCCAAATTTATAGAGAGTATAGGTTATATTGAAATAAAATCGGTGAAGTGTTTAAAAACTCGATAAAATACACTTTTTTTAGTAAGCTCTCATGTTTTTGCCTTCGTAGAAGTTCATAAAAGCTCTATTTACAACACGATTTCCTCCATCCGTAGGATAGTTACCCGTAAAATACCAGTCACCTAAATTTTTTGGACAAGCTTCATGTAAATTTTGAACAGATTGGAAAATAATTTTTATTTCTGCATTTATAGTAGGTTCTTTTAACATTTCAGCAATTTTGTCTGAAATTTGTTCATCTGTAAATTGAGCATATAATTCATTTACATAATTTACAACCTCTGAGTCTTGTTTATGCTCTTGTGCCTTACATTTTGTGTAAACTTCGTCTACGAGGTGGTATTTTTTGTTCTCTTTTAATAACTCTAACATAGCTTGAAAAGCTATTAGTGTTTCAAGTTTAGCCATATCAATACCATAACAATCTGGATAACGAATTTGTGGGGCAGAAGATACTATAATAATCTTTTTTGGATTTAATCGATCCATCATTTTGATAATACTTTTCTTTAAAGTAGTGCCTCTTACAATACTATCATCAATAATAACAAGATTGTCTGATTTTTTTACCACTCCATAGGTTACATCATATACATGAGCTACCATGTCATCACGAGAATCATCATTTGTAATAAAAGTTCTGAGTTTTGCATCTTTTATTGCAATTTTTTCAGATCGAATTTTTACATCTAAAATTTCTTTAAGTTTATCAGGTGATAATTGTTCTTTGTATTGTAAAATGGTATCTATTTTACGTTGATTTAAGAAATCATTAGCTGCTTCTATCATTCCAAAGAACGAAGTTTCGGCTGTATTAGGAATATATGAAAAAACGGTATTATTTGTGTCGTGGTTGATAGCTTTTAAAACTTGTGGAAGGATTAATTTGCCTAGATTCTTTCGTTCTTGGTAGATTTCAGCATCGCTTCCTCTAGAAAAATAAATACGTTCAAAAGAACAAGCTTTTTTAAGCGTAGCTTCTCTTATTTTCTCATCAATAACGAGGCCATTTTTCTTTATAATAATGGCATGACCAGGGGTAATTTCTTGTATAGATTCAAAAGGTACATTGAAAACGGTTTGAATTACGGGACGTTCAGAGGCTACTACAACAATTTCTTCATCATGGTAATAAAAAGCTGGGCGTATACCTGCTGGATCGCGTGTAACAAATGCGTCTCCGTGTCCAATTAAGCCTGCCATGGCATATCCGCCATCCCAATTTTTAGAAGCTCTTCGTAAAATACGTCCTACATCTAATCTTTCTGCAATAACAGGTGTTGCTTCTTGTTTGCTAAGACCTTCTTCTTTGCATTTTTGGTATAATTCCGTTACTTCATCATCAAGGAAATGACCAATTTTTTCCATAACGGTTACAGTATCTGTCATTTGCTTAGGATGTTGTCCTAAACGTACTAAATCGCTAAATAATTCTTTTACATTGGTCATGTTGAAGTTGCCAGCAACGATTAAGTTACGGTTCATCCAGTTATTTTGACGTAAGAAAGGGTGTACGTTTTCAATGCTATTTTTTCCAAATGTTCCATAACGAACGTGACCAAGGAAGACTTCCCCAATATAAGGAGTGTTTTCTTTTAATAAATCTATATTGTTTTTGTATTCAGGATGTAATTCTAATTCATGATTGATGCGTGAATTAATTTGTGCAAAAATGTCTTGAATGGGTTGTGCTTGATTAGAACGTATTCTGCTAATATAGCGTACTCCTGGATTTATGTCTAGTTTTATACTGGCTAAACCAGCACCATCTTGACCTCTATTGTGTTGTTTTTCAAGAAGTAGGTACATTTTTTCAACCCCATAAAAAGCAGAGCCGTACTTTTCTTTGTAATATTCTAAGGGTTTTTTTAATCTCAAAAGTGCTATGCCGCACTCGTGTTTAATTGCATCGCTCATTGTGTTGTTGTTGTGTGTAGTTATGACCGAAAAGCATCGGTTTTTTATGAAATTTAATTAAAAAAGCCCCGAAAAATCGAGGCGTAAATTTATGATAATTCTATATCAAACTGTGTTAAAGCTTTAAACTGTTTTAATCGGCTTTGGGCTTCTTCTTTTGTTAGGCTAACCATTCGTTCTGTACCAAATTTTTCTACACAAAAAGAAGCTAAATTAGATCCGTGTACAATTGCGGATTTCATGTTTTCAAAAGAAATGTTTTCGCTTTGTGTTATAAAACCAGAAAAACCTCCCGCAAAAGTATCTCCAGCTCCTGTTGGATCATATACTTCTTCTAAAGGTAATGCAGGGGCAAAAAAGACTTCTTTTTCATTGAATAATAAAGCACCGTGTTCTCCTTTTTTGATCACTACATATTTAGGTCCCATCTCATGGATTTTAGCAGCAGCTTTAACTAAAGAATATTCGCCAGATAACTGACGTGCTTCTTCATCGTTAATAGTAATTACATCCACTCGTTTCATAACTGCTTTTAGTTCTTCTAAAGCACAATCCATCCAAAAATTCATTGTGTCTAGAACAACTAATTTTGGTTTTTCTGTTAATTGATCTAATACACTTGATTGTACTAATGGGTGTAAATTACCTAGCATTATTACATCCGAATTCTTGAAGTTTTCAGGAACTACGGGTTTAAAATCAGCTAATACGTTTAATTCAGTTACTAATGTATCGCGAGAATTTAGATCATTATGATATTTTCCACTCCAGAAAAAAGTTTTACCTCCTTTTACAACCTCTAAGCCACTTACATCTATGTTTCTAGATTTTAATAAGTCAATGTATTCTTGAGGGAAATCTTCTCCCACAACAGATACAATGGCTGATTGTAAATTAAAATTAGAAGCAGATAACCCTATGAAGGTAGCAGCTCCTCCTAAAATTTTATCAGTTTTACCAAACGGGGTTTCAATAGCGTCAAAAGCTACTGTTCCTACAATCAATAATTTGTTCATAAACGAATTGAAAATTAGAGCGCAAAGTTACAATTATAAGTTGTAACGTGCAAAGTTTTGATTGTTAGAAAAAGGAAAGGTGTTAATTTAAGCAAAAAGAATAAACAACAAATGCTTCTATAGTTTTGTGAAAAAGATAACAAAAAGAGGAGGCATCCAAAAAAGTAAATCTTGTGGTTTTCTTTAATTGATTTGTTCTTCTTGGTTAAAAATTGAAATACTTTAGAATACAAGATTATGATGTAAGTAAAAGTTATAAACTAATTGTTTTACTTTTTTGGATGCTTTCTCTTTTATTTTATTCTCCATCAGCTTCTTTATAATCAGGATATAAGAAATTATTATAAGGAAATCGTGTAATGTGAATTTGTCTTACAGCTTCGTAAACTTTTTCTCTAAATTCTTCGAAATTATGTTTTTCAGTGGCTGAAATAAATAAAGCATGATTTTCGCCTAGGCGGTTCATCCAAGTGTTTTTCCAATCTTCAAGAGTGTAATGTTTGGTTGTTTTTTCAGTAATCAAATCATCTTCTGCTATGGTTAAATGTTGGTAAGAATCAATTTTATTAAATACCATAATAGTAGGTTTATCTGAACTCTTGATGTCTTGTAAAATTTGATTAACCGACTCTATATGGTCTTCAAATTCAGGATGTGAAATATCTACTACGTGTAGTAAGAGATCAGCTTCTCGGACTTCATCTAGTGTGCTTTTAAAAGATTCGACTAGTTGAGTGGGTAATTTTCGAATAAATCCTACTGTATCTGAAAGGAGGAAGGGTAAATTTTTGATTACTACTTTTCTTACTGTAGTGTCTAAAGTTGCAAATAATTTGTTTTCAACAAATACTTCACTTTTTCCAACGGCGTTCATAAGAGTAGATTTTCCTACGTTAGTATAACCAACTAAGGCAACGCGAACCATAGCCCCTCTATTACTACGCTGAATAGCCATTTGTTTGTCTATGGTTTTAATTTTTTCCTTTAATAAGGCAATGCGATCGCGTACAATACGGCGGTCGGTTTCAATTTCTGTTTCTCCAGGACCACGCATTCCAATGCCTCCTCGTTGACGTTCTAAGTGTGTCCACATACCTGTTAGTCTTGGGAGCAAATATTGGCATTGTGCTAATTCAACCTGCGTGCGAGCATATGAAGTTTCGGCACGTTGAGCAAAAATATCTAAAATAAGATTGGTACGATCTAATACTTTACAATCTAATTCACGTGTAATATTTTTTTGTTGTGCGGGCGAAAGTTCGTCATCAAAAATAACTGTTTTGATGTCGTTTTCTTTAATGTATAGATTGATTTGTTCAAGTTTTCCTGTTCCTACAAAAGTTTTTGGATTGGGTTTATCCATTTTTTGTGTAAAACGTTTCACTACTTCACCACCAGCAGTAAAGGTCAAGAACTCCAATTCATCTAAATATTCATTTAGTTTATCTTCGTTTTGGCTTTGTGTTACGATACCTACAATTACAGTCTTTTCAAAAATATGTTTTTCTTTTTCTAACATTGCATTTAATTGAGGTACAAAATTAAGCAATAAAACGATAGAAATAAAAAAACCCAATTCATGAGAATCGGGTTTTATAATAAATTTATTTTTTATTTAGTTTACTACGATGTCATCTATGTGAATTGTAGTTGTTCTAGCTGGACTAAGACTGTATCCTCCTGAATATTCAAAAATGATATAACCATTGCCTGTTAAATTAACGGGGAAATTAAATACACCACTATTAACGAAAGGTTTCGTTGTGCCAGTTAGAGTACCTGAAGCAATTGTAAAATTAGAAGTTATGTCTGTCAAAGAAGCATCGCTTACTTTTGAAAAAGGAACATAGTTAGTAGAATAGTAAACTTTTAAAACACTTCCTGTATTAAAGCGATCCTGTGTTTTAAATGACATACTATTTGCTGCTGTAAAGTCTACAGGAACAATAAAATAAGATTTATTATTTTGTTCTTGTCCGCTAGATGCAGAGTTAAAAGCAGACATAACGATGTATTTATTACTGCTAAAGCTAGTTACATACCAATATTTAGATCCTAATAAAGGGTCATTAATATATTTAGGAAAATCTTTTGTTCCAGTTGTAACACTTCCAGCGGTATAGGTATCAAAATTTTCTGTAAAAGATCCAGAATATGTTAAAGCAGAACCTCCTAAAGCAGGAGCTAAATCAACTTCTTTTCTGTCTTCAGTTAACTGAATGTCTCTTTCTGTGCGCGGTATAAATTGGTAATCAGAACCAAATTTTGTTAAGATACCTCTAATTTTACCATTTTTGTTAGAAATGATTTTACTAGCAAATTTTGCAAACTCACTAATTCTTACAATAATTTTATTACCATTTAAATCTGTTATTAAATGATTTGTTGCGCTACCTAAATTGTTAAGAGTCGGGTCGAAGTATTTTTTACCAACCGAAGCATCTAAAAATTGAACATCCTTTAATTCAATTAATTTATTGATATAGGAATCATTTAATATTTGATTGATGAATAAAGGTTTTTTAACAATTCTTTCCTCTCCTACGTTTTCGCATGACTTTTTGATGATATTTTTATAGGTAACGAAAGAAATTCTTCCAACCTGATCGTCTGCGGTGTTATTAGGTGTTTCATTATTAAAGATTTCACCTATTATTGTAGAAGCGTTTTTATTGGCGTAAGATAAGCCATTCATTTTTATATAAACTTTTCTTCCTGGCTCAAATTCAGTATGTAAATTGCTTTGATCTACAGGTATACTAAAGCCTACAGTACCAGATCCGTTATCAATTGATTCGAATGAAATAGATTTGTAAAAAGTACCTCCTTCGTCGCTTGACGTAACTACTGCCTCAATGATATCATCTGCTTTATGAGTTGTAAAGCCACTAGTAGGAGCTTGAGTTGTAAAATCAGTAACTTTTTTATTAGCTGTTAGACTTTCACAAAGATTATTCGTACTAGGTGTATCGAACTTTTCATTTACACAGGCTACGCTTGTACATAGTATAAACGAATAAACTAAAAAACTTTTAATATTTATATTTTTCATAACGTCTTAGTTCATAAAAAGTTTAATATTGTCTAACTGATAAGTAGTAGTTAAACCGCTTGTTTTGTTTCCTGCGTACTTAAACGCAATTTGGATGTTTTTGCCTTTATAAGCTGATAAGCTAAGGATTCCGCTTGAAATGAATTTATCTACTTCTGTAGAGGTAGGTAACTTAACGTTTAAAGGAGTCCATGAGGCAGTACTTATACCTGCTTTTGTACCGTCGTAATTTTCAGAAATCAAAACCGTTAAATTACTACCTGTCCAAAATCTAACTTTAGTATCGAAAGAGAAAAAAGTTTCTTTTTCAGAATCTAATTTGGTGCTTGGAATGATCAACCATGCTTCATCTGTTGTGTTAGGAGCAGAATAGAAAGATGAAAATTCAGCATACTTATTAGAGTCAGCTAAACGGCTGTTCCATAATCTAGATCCTGTTGTGCTTAGATTATAATTAGACCAACCTTTAATATTGATGGGTATTTCTGTAGATCCTGAACCTGATGTTGTTGCTTCAAAGTTTTCAAATAAATAAGCAATTTTAATTTCAGGGATATCAAAATCCTTTTCCTTATCACAAGCCATGAATAATCCAGCAGCGATAACTGAAATAATAATTGAATTAAAAAAATTTTTCATAGTTGTGTTTTTAGAAATTAACATATAAATTCACAAAGAAATTTCTTCCATAACCGTAGAAGTATTTTGAGCCAAAGGTTCTGATGCCGCTTTGTGAGTCTTGGTTTAGTAAAGGGAATGTTGCTTTTCTTGATTGTTCAAAGCCACCTGTTTTAAATACTTTGTCAAGAACGTTATTAACTGTAGCAAAGAACCCAAAGGTAACTCCTCCTTTTGCTCTCCAAGATTTACCTCCACTTAAGTTTAGTAAGAAATAGGCAGGTAATCTTTCTTGTTGAAGTGCTTTTCTTACAGAAGTTTCATTAACACCATCGTAAGAAATCCCTGTTTTGTCATCAATAGTAAAATTATTTGTTCTTAAAATATTTGAAATACCAACATAAGTTTGATCAAAATAGTTATAATTAGCACCTATATACCAAAAGTTAGGATTACGATATTCTAAACCAAATGAACCTGCTATTTGCGGCATACCACCAACTCTATATCCTTTTAGATATGTTTTTCCAAAATCTTCAATAGGATACTTGTTAGATTCTGTTGCAGCAGCATCATTATTAACTCTAAGAGTTGGATTATTATCATAAGTATATTCACCGTATGAACCAGCCAACGAAGCTTTAATTGTTGATGTAATTTGGTATTCTACGCCTAACTCACCACCTATATTTTTTCTGTTCATACCTGTAACGATTTCACTAACAAAAGCATCTTCGTTACCATCATTCGTATCTTCATCAGCAACGCCCTCACCAAAAAAGAAAGCCACATTAGTTGCGTTTGATACGGTATTGTAAAATCCTGTAATTCTAGATTTAAATTTAGGTGTACGGATGATATAACTAGCGTCTGCACTTACTATTTTTTCATTAGCAAGATCAATCGTTACATTGTTGTTGTAACGTGCATTTGCAAACGTATTTCTTAAGTTAGGAGCTTTCGTTAAAAAAGCACCATTAAAGTCTAGTAAATGACGACTAGATAATTTAAATGTTATTCCTCCTTTTAGTCCGTAGTTTTCAAAAGTAGGACGTTCGCTTTTTCCGAATGAATTAGAAGCATATTTTCCATTTTTATATAATCCTTCTCTTTCGTATTCAGATTTAGAGAAAGTTTGAGAAAAATAAAAATCAGCTTTTTTAAAGTTAAATTTAAATTGTGTAAAAGCGTCAACTACAGTAGCTCTTAAGTTATAATTATATCCAAAAATATCATTAAGATAAATTTTTTGATTAGGATTATTTAAGTCAAATTGAGCAAAATTTCCTTTTGAAACATAAAAAGGGTCAAAGTTTTCTGTGTATTTTGCACCTAAAAGATCTGTTACTACAGCATATTGATGTGATTTTAATTTTTTGAAATTTACACCAGCATTAATACTTATATTTTCAGAAATTTGAGAATTTAATATAGAATTTGCCGTGATTTGTGTGTCGTCGTTTCTTTGCTCAGTCAATAAGTAATAGGCTTTTCCAGCTACATTGTTGGGGTTTGTATTAGCATAATACATTTCATCCCAGTTAATTTGACCATTGTTTTTAAAATCAGCTAAAGCGTTTGCAGCTCTTGCGTAATCTGGAATCCATGCACCTGTATTTTCATTTGTTAAGTTTAGATAAGTGCTTGGCAACTTTTTGTAGTATGTAGGGTCAGGATTATTACCACCTGGATATTCTAGTCTTGCATTGGCAATAGAACCCGATTGAAATGCTAAATTAGTATTTAATCTCGTTTTGTCGTTAAATTTCCAGTAATGATTTAACATCATAATAGGCTCATTTATGATACGGTCTCTACTATTGCGTTTTTTTCCTTCTTGCCAACCCCAATATGAATTGTATTTATATCCTTTGATATCAGTTACCTCGTTCGTATTAGGAGAAGTTCTACCTCTTCTATTTTGAGCATAAATAGAAGTGAAGTTTAGAACATGTTTTTTACCAAATCTTTTTTCAACACTTGCAAATAATGAATTGGCCGCCATATCCGTTCCTTCAAAATGTCCTTCTTGAGCCCATCTTCTACTAGCAGATACAACAAAAGCCCACCCTTTACTGTCTAGACCAGAAGCATGAGTACCCATTGCTCTCCAGTTATAGTTAGTGTTAGTTCCTGAAAAAGAAACTCGTGTTCCAGGTCTGTATAAAGAAGCTCTAGTGTTTATTTCTTGAGTACCTAATATACTACCAAATGTATAGTCTGAAGCGGTACTTCCCATAGTGAATTCTTGATTTCTAGTGGCATCGTTAAGACCACCCCAGTTGCTCCATTGCGGGCGACCGTCAAATAATTTATTCATAGAAACACCATTTATCATAGTATTCCCGTATTCGTTATCTAATCCTCTAATTCTAAAACGAGCCCCTCCCCAGTTAAATGCAGCAGCTTGTTGATAAGTATCTCTTGTAGCCTGTAAAAGACCTGAAGTGCTTTCTGAACCGCTGTTGTCATCACTCAAATCATTTTCTGTTAAAGTAACTAAGCTTAATTGTTGTTCTTGATTTTGAGAATCATCTTCAAGAATAATTAGTCCTAAATCTAAAACTTGATTAGCTATAATTTCTAAAGATAGAAGCTGCTCTTTGTAGCCATCTCCTTTAATTTTTAAAAGTTGCTTGCCTACTGGAACACCTTTAATAGAAAATTTACCATCTGAGTTGGTTAACTGTGATAAATTAGTGTTTTCAATAGTAGTTACTACATTCTGTAGAGGCTTATTAGTTTTATAGTCAATAACCTTCCCTGAAAATCCTGTTGGTTGTTGTGCAAAAACTAAAACAGCCTGTAGTACCAATAAGGTACTAAAAACTAGTTTTTTCATAAATAAAATTAAAAATTAATTTACTTTTCCTATATTTAAATCGTTAAAAATAGGGTAACAAATGTATGACATTTGATATAATTATTTACTTTTGATGCGAAAATATTCTGTGTCTTAATGATTTTTTAATATAAAAGTATGAAATTTACTAAAATTACTTGTCTGTTTTTTATTATGTTAGCGATTGATGGTGTTGCGCAGACAAAAAGAGTAGCTGTTAACACAATAGCATTTTACAACTTAGAGAACTTCTTTGATACTGTAAATGATCCTAATACGAATGACGAAGACTTTGTTTACTCTCCTGAAAATTACGCAAAAAAAATAGATAACTTAGCTCGTGTTATTTCACAATTAGGAACAAGTGATAAGCAAACAAATGCACCTGTAGTATTAGGAGTCGCAGAAATTGAAAACCGTCGTGTCTTAGAAGATCTTATTAAACATCCCTTACTGATTAATTTAAATTACGGAATTGTGCATTTTGATTCCCCAGATCGTCGCGGTATAGATTGTGGATTTTTATATCAAAAAAAACATTTTAATCCAAGTAGTTATCAAAATTATCCTTTGATCATTTCAGAAGATCAACAAGATAGTAAAGCAAAAGATAAGGATAAAAATGAAGGAGATACTGATGAAAATATTGTAGATGTTAAAACGAAAAGAATTTATACAAGAGACCAAATTTTGATGACAGGTACTCTTGATGGCGAAGAAATGAGTTTTATAGTGAATCACTGGCCTTCACGCCGAGGAGGAGAAAAAGCAAGCAGTCCATTGCGTGAAGCTGCTGCGGCATTAAACAGAAAAATAATAGACTCCTTACAAACCGTTAATCCTAATGCGAAAATCTTTACAATGGGCGATTTAAATGACGGACCATTCAATAAGAGTGTTAAAGAAATTTTAGGAGCCAAAGGAGAAATAGAAGAAGTAAAACCACAAGGATTGTATAATCCAGCAGAAAAAATGTTGAAAAAAGGAATTGGAACCTTAGCACATCGTGACGCGTGGGATTTCTTTGATCAAATTATTTTTACAGAAGCCTTATTACCTCATAATAATGATTATTCAACATGGAAATATTGGAAAGCAGGTGTTTATAATAAATCATTTATGATCCAACAAACAGGACAATATAAAGGATATGCCCTTAGAAATACAAGTGAAGGGCCTGGTTTTTCAGATCACTTTCCTTCCTATATTTACTTAGTTAAAGAATTTTAAAAAATAAATCCCGAATAAACGGGATTTTTTTATTCATAATTTTATATAAAAAATGTCAGTGCAACAACCATTCAATTTAAATAAGTGGATAGAAGATAATCGTCATCTTTTAAAACCACCCGTAGCTAATAAAAATCTGTATGTTGATTCAGGTGATTATATTGTAATGATAGTGGGCGGGCCTAATGCTCGTAAAGATTATCATTATAACGAAACAGAAGAGTTGTTTTACCAAATAGAAGGAGAAATAACAATTTACATTCAAGAAAATGGTGAAAAAAAAGAAATCAGGCTAACCGAAGGAGATATGTATTTACATCCAGCTAAAATTCCCCATTCACCTAATCGAACAGAAGGTTCTATAGGTCTAGTAATAGAACGTAAAAGACCCCAAGGAACAGATGGTTTATTATGGTTTTGTGATAACTGTAACCAAAAACTACACGAGGTATATTTTAGCTTAAATGACATTGAAAAAGATTTTCTTACTCACTTTAAAGAATTTTATTCTTCCGTAGAAAAAAGAACCTGTACAAATTGTAGTCATGTTATGAAAACAGATCCTCGATTTGTTGAAGAATAATAATTACGGACTCAATTTTTTAGATAATAAATCATAAATTTGCATTCGATTTTAACAAAACTTGATAAAAAAGTTACAATGTCAACAATAACACAATCAGCAGTAGCTCAACAATTTGGAATTGTTGAAGCGTTAGAACAATTAGGCGTAAAAGAAATCAATTTAGGGACATCAACTGGATCTAATTGGTTTGCTAATGGTGAAATCATTGAATCATATTCACCTGTAGATGGTCAATTAATTGGAAAAGTACAAGCTTCTACAAAAGAAGATTATGAAAGAGTAATGGAAGCGGCTACTACCGCGTTTAAAACTTTTAAAATGATGCCCGCTCCTAAACGTGGAGAAATTGTACGTCAATTTGGAGAAAAATTAAGAAAATATAAAGAACCTCTAGGAAAACTTGTTTCTTATGAAATGGGTAAATCCTACCAAGAAGGTTTAGGAGAAGTGCAAGAAATGATTGATATCTGTGACTTTGCAGTGGGTCTTTCTCGTCAATTACATGGTTTAACAATGCACTCTGAGCGTTTTGGACATAGAATGTATGAGCAATATCATCCACTAGGAGTAGTAGGAATTATCTCTGCTTTTAACTTTCCAGTAGCGGTTTGGTCTTGGAATACAGCTTTAGCTTGGATTTGTGGAGACGTATGTGTATGGAAACCATCCGAAAAAACACCTTTATGTTCAATAGCTTGTCAAAATATTATTGCTGAAGTTTTAAAAGAAAATAATTTACCAGAAGGTATTTCTTGTATCATTAATGGTGATTATAAAGTGGGTGAATTAATGACACATGACAAAAGAGTCCCTTTAGTATCTGCTACAGGTTCAACTCGTATGGGGAAAATAGTTGCGCAAGCTTGTGCCGCACGTTTAGGAAATTCATTATTAGAATTAGGAGGAAATAATGCCATTATCGTTACTCCAGATGCGGATATTAAAATGACCGTAATAGGAGCTGTTTTTGGAGCTGTAGGTACTGCAGGCCAAAGATGTACTTCTACTCGTAGATTAATTATTCATGAGAATATTTATGATAAGGTAAAAGATGCTATCGTAGCAGCTTATGGTCAGTTAAGAATAGGGAACCCATTAGATCAAAACAACCATGTAGGACCACTTATTGATACAGATGCCGTTGAAGCATATAATAAAGCCTTAGAAAAAGTGGTAGCAGAAGGAGGAAATGTTATCGTTCCTGGTGGTGTATTAACAGGTGAAGGATATGAAAGCGGTTGCTATGTAAAACCAGCAATTGCCGAAGCTCAAAATCATTTTGAGATTGTTCAACACGAAACGTTTGCACCTGTATTATATTTATTAAAATACACAGGAGACGTAATGAATGCTATTGAAATTCAAAACGGTGTAGCACAAGGTTTGTCATCAGCTATTATGACAAATAATTTACGTGAAGCAGAAGCGTTCTTGTCACACGCGGGTTCTGATTGTGGTATTGCTAATGTAAATATTGGTACATCAGGAGCAGAAATTGGTGGCGCATTTGGTGGTGAAAAAGAAACAGGTGGGGGGCGTGAGTCTGGATCTGATGCTTGGAAAGTATACATGAGAAGACAAACAAATACAATTAATTATACAACTGATTTGCCTTTAGCACAAGGTATTAAATTTGATTTGTAAGATTTTATAAACTATGTTTAAAAAATTGTTGGAAAATGATTGTTTCAAAATTTTAAATATATTTAAACTTAGTTTTGATGATAATGAGCTCGGTATTTTATCGAGCTCATTTTTTTTAAATTAGATTTGAGTTTCTCGTTGTTCAATAACGTGTTGTATTATTGTATTTTAAGAGGTCTTATTCTGAAATAAGTTTATTTTTATAAAACTAAAATATAGAACGATATTCAGAAAGTGAATTTGGTATTTAGAAGAATTTAAAAGATTTATTTGTAATGCTTACTTATCTAGTTCCATAAATAAAATAAAAGAATAGCAGAAAAGAAACCTTTATAAAAAATGGTGCACAAGTGTTTAATTAATTATTTTTGTTCAGACAAAATGTCTTTTTGATTTTAAATTAAAATGATAAAATTGTCGGAAACTAATAATTAACTTATTTAGATACAACAGTAAAAGATAATATTATATTATTCTAAAAATAAAATTTAAATATATGAAATTTAATACAAAAACCATACATGGTGGTCAACAACATGATCCCAGTACAGGGGCTGTTATGCCTCCTGTTTATAATACCTCTACTTTTGCACAACATGATCCAGGTGTTCCAAATAATGGATATGAATATAGTAGAGCAGCAAATCCTACTCGTACAGCCCTAGAAAATGCCTTGGCAAGTATAGAAAACGGAACACGTGGATTAGCTTTTTCTTCTGGTTTAGCGGCTACTGACTGTGTTTTAAGAGGGTTAAAAGCAGGAGAAGAAGTAATTGCTATGGATGATTTATACGGTGGAACCTATCGTATGTTTACCCGTATTTATAAAGAATCAGGTATTAAGTTTCATTTTGTAGATATGAATGATCTACCAAAATTTGAATCATTAATTAATGAAAATACTCGTTTAGTTTGGGTAGAAACGCCTACTAATCCATTAATGAAATTGGCTGATATTAAGGCTATTGCAGATATAATTAAAAAGTATTCTAATATTCTTTTTGCTGTTGATAATACATTTGCAACACCTTATTTACAAAAGCCACTGGATTTAGGAGCGGATATCGTAATGCATTCAGCTACTAAATATCTAGGAGGACATTCAGACGTAATTGCTGGGGCTTTGATCGTAAAAGATGAAGCGTTAGGAAATCAATTGCATTTTCAACAATTTGCTACAGGAGCTACTTTAGGTCCTAATGATTCATTTTTAGTTTTAAGAGGAATTAAAACATTGCATTTACGTGTTCAACGTCACTGTGAAAATGGAGTTAAAATTGCTGAATTTTTAGTAGATCATCCCAAAGTTGAAAAAGTATATTATCCAGGTTTAGAAAACCATCCTTTTCATGAAGTAGCAAAAAAACAAATGATAGGAGGCTTTGGAGGGATGGTAACTTTTACATTCAAATCAGGAGCTAAGCAAGATGCTGTCGATTTTTTAAAGAAATTAAAGGTCTTTACTTTGGCAGAATCTTTAGGAGGTGTAGAATCATTAGCCAATCATCCAGCTCTTATGACACATGCTTCAATACCAGAAGATAAAAGAAAAGAAATAGGTATATCAGACGATTTAGTACGTTTGAGTGTGGGGGTTGAAGATATTCAAGATTTGATAGAAGATTTGCAACAAGCATTAGCATAAAAAAGCCCTTTCTAGGGCTTTTTTGTAATTCTTCTTAAAAATTTATTGTTAATTTAAATAATAGATATATCCAAAGTTTAACCAAACTAACCAATCATTGGCTTTGTTTTCAGGATATAATTTTTGGTTTGGGTTCAAACCGTCTACCCAGTTTGAATTAAAATATTGCCAACGTAAGTCAATTACTAAATCAGACATTAAATTTAATTTATATCGAGAACCCACACTTCCTACAATAGACCAAGTACTGCCAGAATCATTAGAAAAACCATGAGGTTTTCCGTCAGAAGGACTCCAGTATTTTGGAAAAATATTATTTTGATTTAAAAGAATCCCATCTCCATAAGAAGTTTTGACTTGAGGATTGAAAAAACTATACTGAGCACCTAAACTGATGTATGGTGCAAAACTTCCTGCATAAGCTGAAAAATCACGAATGCTCAAGGGGTAATATTCTAACTGAGCTCCAATATTGGTTATTGAAGAAGAACCTTCCATTGCATTTAATTGTCTACCACCAATAGAAGATTTATCTGCTAATTTGCCAAAATGATTTAGTTTGGTTTTGTTGTATGATAACTCAGCTCTTACTTTAAAGTGGTCATTAAAGTAGGTGTCATGTGTGTAACAATTACAATCTGAGCGGTAGGCAAAATTTAGATAGTATGCAAGCCCAATCCCTATTCCTGTATTTCCTGCGTCTGTTTCTAAATTATTGCGTTCCCCATAATCTGATTGAAAAGCAACAGGTCCGACCACCAATCCTAGCTCATTGGAAAAACCAGACTGAGCAAATAAATTAGAATTCGCCCCTAAAAGAAAAAATAAAATAAAATAATATATTTTCTGCATAAACTCATACTTTAGCTTGATTAGACAAATATATAAAAACATCACCCATTCTTTAGATAAAATATTAAAAATATTTAGAAAAAAGCTTGAATTTTATTAAATTTTTACTATGTAAATTATTCAGATAAATGTATATTTGCTCACCAAACAGAAAAACGTTTTTTATATTAAAACGAAAATAAAAGAATAAAATTATGTCGCAAAGTATCGAAGCTTTTGTTGAAGCAGTTGCAAAAAACAATCCAAACGAACCCGAATTCTTACAAGCTGTAAGAGAGGTTGCAGAAACAGTTATACCTTTTATTGAATTAAACCCTAAGTACCAAGGAAAAACATTATTAGAGCGTATGGTGGAGCCAGAGCGCGTAATTATGTTCCGAGTAGCGTGGGTAGATGATAAAGGTCAAACGCAAGTTAATAAAGGATATCGTATTCAAATGAATTCAGCTATCGGACCATACAAAGGAGGGTTACGTTTCCATCCTTCTGTAAACTTAAGTATTTTAAAATTCTTAGCTTTCGAACAAGTTTTTAAAAACTCTTTAACTACTTTACCAATGGGTGGTGGTAAAGGAGGTTCAAACTTTGATCCTAAAGGAAAATCAGATAACGAAATTATGCGTTTTTGCCAAGCATTCATGACAGAATTATCACGTCATATCGGTGCTGATACAGATGTTCCTGCAGGAGATATTGGTGTTGGAGGTCGTGAAGTAGGCTATATGTATGGTCAATACAAAAAATTACGTAACGAGTTCACAGGAGTATTAACAGGAAAAGGAATTACATTTGGAGGCTCATTAATCCGTCCTGAAGCTACAGGTTATGGTGATGTGTATTTTGCTCAAAATATGTTAGCTACTAGAAGCGAAAGCTTTGAAGGTAAAACAGTGGTAGTTTCTGGATCAGGTAATGTGGCTCAATATGCTATCGAAAAAGCAACTCAATTAGGAGCTAAAGTTGTTACAGCCTCTGACTCTTCTGGATATATTTATGATGCTGATGGTATTGATGCAGATAAATTAGCTTACATCATGGAAATTAAAAATGTAAGATACGGTAGAATTAATGAGTATGTAGCTAAATATCCAAACGCTAAATTCGTAGAAGGAAAACGTCCTTGGGAAGTAAAATGTGATATTGCATTACCATGTGCAACTCAAAACGAATTAAACGGAGAAGAAGCTCAATTATTAGTCAATAATGGATGTATTTGTGTAGCTGAAGGAGCTAATATGCCTTCTACTCCAGAAGCTGTTGAAATTTTTATCAAAAACAAAATTTTATTCGCTCCTGGGAAAGCTTCTAATGCAGGTGGTGTAGCTACTTCAGGTCTTGAAATGTCACAAAACTCTTTACGTTTAAGCTGGACTAGAGAAGAAGTAGACCAAAGATTACAACGTATTATGAGTGATATTCATGAAGCGTGTGTTACTTATGGTAAAGATGAATCTGGTTTTGTAGACTACGTAAAAGGCGCAAATATTGCTGGTTTCGTAAAAGTAGCAGATGCTATGTTAGCACAAGGAGTAGTATAATCCTAAATTATATATAATTTTAAGGCACTTGTTTTCAAGTGCCTTTTTTATTTATACAAAAATAAACTTGTTTTTAGAGTATATTTGTTGCAAGAAATCAGAAAGACATGAAAAATTGTACTGCATTTTTATTTATACTCTTAAACTTTTCTTGCGTTTTTGCTCAAGAACTCAACCCTTGGCAAGGCTATTATTCCTATAATGCAGTTAAAGATCTTGAATTAGTAGATAATAAAATACTAATAGCTGCTGATAATGCCTATTTTTTGTCTAATTTAGATACAAATCAAAATGAGAAAAAATCAACAATAGAAGGCCTTTCAGGAGATCCTATCACACAAATTCATTATAGTCCAACTTATAATAAAACCATTGTAGGGCATTCAACTGGGTTGGTTATTATTGTTAATGAAACAGATGGTTCTATGTTTTATTTAAAAGGAATAGAAGAAAAATCTAATATTTTAGCAAGTAAAAAAAGAATCAATCATTTTGAAGAATACAAAAACAAAATATACATATCAACAGGATACGGTATCACTGTTTTAGATATGGATCATTCCCAATTTGGAGATACATTTTTTATAGGCGCAGGAGGAACAGAGCAAGACATTGTTAGAACAACTATAATTCATGATACCATTTACGCAATTGTAAAATCAAATGGACTTTATGCAGCCAAGTTGAGTAATCCTTTTTTGATCGATTTTAATCAATGGACTATGGTACAACCAGGGAGTTGGTTTGGTTTAAAATCTACTAAAACAAAAAATATTTTATTATCAGAGACGGGAGCCATACATGAGTTGAAATCAAATAATTCGCTTTCCTATATAACCTCCGTTTTACAAAGTCCGAAAGATATTAATTACAATGAAGATAAATTAATTATAACGTCATCTAACTATATTGATATTTTTGATGAAAATGGCATTGTGATACAACAATTAATTTGGAGAGATCAATTTCAATCATTTTTTACAAACTCATCTTTTAAAAATAATAAAATTTATATAGGAACAGAAAGTAATGGTTTGTATTCGATGGATTTAAATAATCCTCAGGTTGTCATTAACTTAACACCAAGTTGCCCAGAAAAAAATCGTTTTTTTAGAATTAAAGCAACTAACGATATACTTTGGGGTGTTTTTGGAGGGTATAACAGACAATATAATCCTTATGGGTATTGTTGTGGAGGACCTAGTAAATCTGGACTTAGTGTTTATTCTAATGAAAAATGGATAAACCTGCCATATAAAGATCTATTAGAAGCAAGAGCTCTTTCAAGTATTGCTTTTAATCCCAAAAATAAAAACGAAGTATTTGTAGGTTCCTTTTTTAGCGGATTACTAAAATTAGATAATCTTACTCCCACTAAATTATATAATAAAGAAAATACTCCACTAAAAGATGAATTAATTGCTAACGTCCTTCTTGTAAATACACCTAACTTTGATTTGAATGGAAACTTATGGATCACGAGTAGTAGAGCAGAAAATGCACTCTTTAGCCTTGATAAAAATAATAATTGGAAAGACTATTCATTCAAAAATATTTCTGTAAACCCTAAAGAAGAAAATTTTTCTTCAATGAAAATTGATAAAAATGGGACTAAATGGTTAGGAACACTAAAAACAGGAGTAATAGGATTTAATGAAAAATTAAATAAAAATATAATTATTAATAATGTTAAAGGAAAAGGAAGCCTACCAGATAACGATATTCGCTCTTTAGCCCTCGACAACAATAATCAATTATGGATTGGTACCTTTAATGGTTTGCGTTATTTATCAAATACTAATTCTTTTTTGACAGATACTAACTTAGATACAAAACCAATTATTTTATTGGAAGACGGTACGGCTCAAGAACTTTTTTATCAATCTAATATTTTAGATATAGAAGTAGATGGAGCAAATAATAAATGGGTTTCGGTTGAAGAATCAGGTGTTTTTTTAATTTCCCCAGATGGACAACAAACAAAATTACATTTTACAAAAGAAAATTCACCTTTACCTAGTAATATAATAGATGATATTGAAATAGATCAAACAACAGGTAAAGTCTATTTTGCAACTAATAATGGGACTGTTTCATATCAAAGTTTAGCTACTGTAGGTGCTAAAGATTATTCAAACACCTATATTTATCCTAATCCCTATAGACCAGAACATAAAGGAATGGTTAAAATTACAGGATTAAAAGATAAAAGTAATGTTAAAATTACGGATATAGAAGGGAATCTAGTTTTTGAAAACATTTCACAAGGAGGTACTATTGAGTGGGATACCCTGTCTTTTGCTAAAACGAAAGTATCATCAGGTGTTTATGTAGTGTTAGTTTCAGATCAAGAAGGAGAAGAAACCGTTGTTAAAAAGCTTTTAATTATTCGATAAATATAGATGCTAAGAAAAAATAGTATTAACTTCCTTCGTTTTTTAATGGCCAATATAATCATGCTGGCTCATTTAGCAGAGCTAACAAAGGATAAATCATTGTATTTTTTAAGTTGTTTTTGTAAATCCAATTTAGCGGTTAGTGGTTTTTTTGTCCTAAGTGGCTTTTTAGTCACTAAAAGCCTAGTAAATACCCCCAATTTAAAAATGTATTTTCTAAAAAGGGCAAAACGTATTTTACCAGCATACATTACAGTAATAATTCTTTCTGTAATAATTTTATCGGCTCTTTCCACTCTTTCTTATCAAGATTATTTTAGTGATAAGATGACGTGTCGTTATTTTTTTTGGAATCTATTTTTTTTAAATTTCATAGAACCCTGTCTTCCAGGTGTATTTGCTGAAAATCCGATTCCTTTTATAAATGGCTCTCTGTGGACTATGAAAATAGAAGAAGGTTTTTATATTATATTACCTATCTTATTCTATTTAATCAACAAATTTAAAAATAAAAACAAAGTCTTAGCCTTTTTTTACCTAGCTTCTATTTTATATTCTTATGTAATGTTAGAATTGTTTCATTTACCATTATTTGAAAAACAACTCCCAGGAAAATTAGCTTATTTTATTATTGGCATCTATATTTATCTCAACTTTAATTTTTTTATTAAAAACAAGTGGAAGTTTCTAACAGGAGCGTGGTTTTTATTTTTAGTTCAAATATATGGTTTGAATATGGACCTCTTTTTTCCTTTTGTGTTAGGTGTTACAGTGTTGTTTTTTGCTTATTCGCTTCCTTTTTTTAATAACTTTAGTTCAAAAGCTGATTATACGTATGGCATCTATCTCTATCATTTTCCCATAATACAACTGTTTGTATATTTTGAATATTTTAAAAAATACAATCCTTTCTTTGTAAGTTTAATAATGATTTTATTAACCTATATAATTGCCTATTTTTCATGGCATTTAATTGAAAAACGTTTTTTAAACCGTAAATGATTTTATGCTAACAAAAACTAAAGCAATCGTTTTAAGCACTATTCGCTATCAAGAAAAATCCCTGATAGTAAAATGTTTTACACAAAGTCAAGGTGTAGTTTCTTATTTTGTACCTTCTGCTTTTTCTAACAAAAAAAATAGTCAACGTATTGCGTACTTTCAACCTCTAACTATTCTTGAAATTGAGGTTAATCATAAAAACAAAGGAGGGTTGAAATATTTTAAAGAAGTTAAAGTAGCAGTTCCTTATCATACTATCCCTTTTGATGTTGTTAAAAGTACTATTGCCTTATTTTTATCCGAAATTTTGCATTATGTAATTAAAGAAGAAGAAAAAAACGAATCCCTTTATTTATTTTTAGAAACTGCCATGACATGGTTGGATACCCATGATCATGCAGTCAATTTTCATCTTAACTTTTTAATAGAATTAACTAAATTTTTAGGTTTTTATCCAGATCTAACGAATGCTGATTTTCCCTTTTTTGATTTGAATGAAGGTTGTTTTGTTTTAGAAGCTACTTCTTCTGTTATAGATGAGGAAATCTCTCAGATTTTAAAACTTTTTATGTCTTCAAGTTTTGATGATACTGCCAATTTTAAATTAGATTATTTAAAACGTCAAAGGCTTTTAGAAGTTCTTTTAGATTTTTATGCCTTACATATAGAAAATTTCAAAAAGCCTTATTCATTAGAGGTTTTAAAAGAGTTTTACCATGTCTGACAATATTTAATTACTAGAATAAATAAAAACCCTGGCTGTAGTACCACTAATATTATGCTCAATCCGATAACCTGCACCACTTGGAGCGTCGGCTTTTATATTTATTCGTAAGGTATAGGTGCCAGGTGTGGTAACTGTAATATTTCCTGATAAGTTGGAGTAATGAGTTTCCTTCAAACGATTTCCTCCACTAAAAAAAACAGTTTCATGTGCAATTGTATTGTCGCTCCCAGTATTTAAAATACATTCATAGGTTAGAACTCTAGTAGAAGCATGATAAGCAGGTGGGTTGCTTGTAATGGTGTTATCACAAAGACGATAAGGAATTAAACAACTGATTTGTAATACCTGATTAGCCACACTTGTAGTTACAGTAGCACTATACAAAGTGTTAGTAGTTTGTGTATCGCTTGTTATATTCGTATCCAAAGTAAAAGAAGGTTCTAAGGAAGTGAATAATTTAGATGGTCTGTCTGCTTTTGCCAGATTTCCTAGTGCATCTGCTACGACAAAATAAGGATAGGTAGTGCTGTTAGAACCATCATTTAAAGTTCTAATCCTCGTCGTTCCATTAACATCTAAAGTTGCTGTTGGTGTGTCTGTTCCAATTCCAACTTGTGCTATCGAAAAATTAGAAACCAAAATAATAATTGTTTTTATAATATTTTTCATGTCTCTTAATTTACTGAGGTTAGTTTTAAATAATTTGTTTTTCCCACAGTAGTAGGATTATAGTTTATTCTAAATGAAGATCCGTTAATACAATTAGTCTCTACACGAACCGTAATTGTATATGTACCCAGTGTAGGTAATGAAATCTGAGAACTCAAATTAGTACCATAAATTCCAGTTTCTTTGAAACTTCCACTTAGATATTGAGTTTTTGCTGCAATTAATTTATTGGTATAAGAGCCCCCATTTAGGTAAATAAAAGTCTTTACAACACGAGTATCCGCGCTAAAAATTAAAGGTGTTCCGTTGTGCCCAGGTGGAGTAGTTGATGCAAACGCAGATATTCTAAAAGGAAGGTCTAAATTAACGTCAACAACTTGATTGGGTTTTATAGTAGTAAAATTTTGTGTAATCATATCAAAACCTGCCGTACTTGTCGTATTCCAATAATATACCGCTAAAGTAGATAAAACATCTAAAAAAACATGCCCGTCAGTATAGGCTCCTCCATCCGTTAGTACCGTATTGGAGCTATTAGTTACCAATGTTTTTGAATAAGTATTCGCATTATTTCCATCAGGTAAGTTCTCTATTCTTAGATCACCATTAATATCTAACGTTTCGGTAGGAGTTGTGGTGTTAATCCCAACGTTTGATTGAGCGTAGGAAATGATTGTGCACAACCAAAGAAAAAAGGGTATATTTTTTTTCATCATTTAGGAGCTCATTAAGGATGAACGTAAAAATACATTTTTTTTTAATTTTTTAGACTAATAATTATTTTATTTGTTGTATTAAATATGTCTTTTTTTTTTGCTATTGATTTATAAATCATTACATTCGCCGATTGATTTTTAATAGAATATAACGATATGAATTTCAACGAATACAAAGGACTTAACTTGCCAACAGTGGCCTCTGAAGTACTTGATTTTTGGAAAAAAAACAATGTCTTTGAACAATCGGTAACTTCACGTGACGGAGCTACCCCGTATGTGTTTTTTGAAGGACCTCCTTCAGCAAACGGTTTACCGGGTATTCATCACGTAATGGCACGTGCGATTAAGGATATTTTTTGTCGTTATAAAACTCAAAAAGGGTTCCAAGTAAAGCGTAAAGCGGGTTGGGATACGCACGGACTTCCTGTAGAATTGGGGACCGAAAAAGAATTAGGTATCACCAAAGAAGATATTGGAAAAACCATTACGGTAACTGAATACAACGAAGCATGTAAACGTACCGTGATGCGTTATACCGATGTTTGGAATGACCTTACTGAAAAAATGGGGTATTGGGTAGATATGGAAGACCCGTATGTAACCTATAAATCCAAATACATGGAATCAGTTTGGTGGTTGCTAAAACAAATCTATACTAAAGATTTATTATACAAAGGCTACACGATTCAGCCGTATTCACCAAAAGCAGGAACAGGATTATCTTCCCACGAAGTAAACCAACCAGGTTCGTACCGTGATGTAACTGATACTACGATAGTAGCGCAATTCAAGAGCCTCACCCCAGCCCTCTCCGAAGGAGAGGGAGCCAACAGTGTGGCTAAAGCGTTTCGCATCTCTCCTCCTTCGGGGGAGTTGGAGGGGGTCTTCTTCCTAGCTTGGACGACTACGCCTTGGACGTTACCAAGTAATACTGCTCTTACCGTTGGTCCTAAAATTGATTATGTTTTAGTAAAAACCTTCAATCAATACACGTTTGAACCAGTTAATGTGATATTAGCTAAAAACTTGGTTTCAAAACAATTTGATAAAAAATATAAGTCGGTAGAAACTAATGATGAATTTAAAGAGTTAGAAGATAAGTTTCTACATGTTCCCCCTTCGGGGGCTAGGGGGCTAATCCCTTACCAAATTTTAGAGGAATGTAAAGGTACAGATTTAGTTGGAATCAAATACGAACAATTATTGCCTTGGGCATTACCATACCAAACGCCTGAAAACGCGTTCCGAGTAATTGCAGGTGATTTCGTTACTACCGAAGATGGTACAGGTATCGTGCATACGGCACCTACCTTTGGTGCTGATGATGCTAAAGTAGCAAAAGAAGCAACTCCTGAAGTACCACCGATGTTGGTGTTAGACGAAAACGGAAATCCAGTTCCTTTAGTGGATTTACAAGGTAAATTTGTAGCACAATTAGGAGAATTCGGTGGTAAATACGTTAAAAATGAATATTACAACGAAGGCGAAGCCCCTGAAAAATCCGTAGATGTAGAAATCGCAATTTTATTAAAAGAGCAAAACAAAGCCTTCAAAGTAGAAAAATATGTTCACAGTTACCCACATTGTTGGAGAACTGATAAACCCATTTTATACTATCCATTAGACTCTTGGTTTATCAAAGTAACGGAGGTGAAAGAAAGAATGTTTGACTTAAACGAAACCATCAACTGGAAGCCAAAAGCTACGGGTGAAGGACGTTTTGGAAATTGGTTGAAAAATGCTAACGACTGGAATCTTTCACGTTCGCGTTATTGGGGAATTCCATTGCCTATCTGGAGAACGGAAGACAAAACAGAGGAAATCTGCATAGGCTCAGTGGAAGAGTTGTTCAATGAAATTGAAAAAGCAGTATCAGCTGGCGTAATGACGGAAAATCCATACAAAGGTTTTCAAATAGGAAATATGGAAGAAACCAATTACGACTTAGTTGACTTACATAAAAATGTAGTAGATACTATCGTTTTAGTTTCTCCATCTGGTAAACCAATGAATCGCGAAACAGATTTAATTGATGTATGGTTCGATTCAGGTGCAATGCCTTATGCACAATGGCATTATCCATTTGAAAACAAAGAATTGATAGACGGAAACCAATCCTTCCCCGCTGATTTTATTGCAGAAGGAGTTGACCAAACACGTGGATGGTTCTATACGTTACATGCTATCGGAACTTTGGTTTTTGATAAAGTAGCTTATAAAAATGTAGTTTCTAACGGATTGGTATTAGACAAAAACGGACAAAAAATGTCGAAACGTCTAGGAAATGCTGTAGACCCATTTGAAACTTTAAAAGAATATGGTCCTGATGCGACGCGTTGGTATATGATTTCCAATGCAAATCCTTGGGATAACCTGAAATTTGATATTGAAGGAGTAGCAGAAGTACGTCGTAAGTTTTTCGGAACATTATACAATACCTATTCATTCTTTGCGTTATATGCTAACATTGATGGATTTGCTTACAAAGAAACAGAAATACCTTTGGAAGAAAGACCAGAAATTGATCGTTGGATTTTATCGGAATTGCATACGCTAATTCAAACGGTTGATGAAGCTTATGCAGATTACGAACCAACGAAAGCGGCTCGTGTGATTTCTGATTTTGTTCAGGAAAATTTAAGTAACTGGTATGTACGTTTATGTCGTCGTAGATTCTGGAAAGGTGATTACGGAACAGATAAAATCGCGGCGTACCAAACTTTATATACTTGTTTAGAAACAGTAGCTAAATTAGCAGCGCCTATTGCACCGTTCTTTATGGACCGCTTGTATAAAGATTTAAATGCAGCGACTCAAAAAGAAACTTTTGATAGCGTACACCTTGCTAACTTCCCAGTTTACCTTGAAAACTGTGTTGATAAATCGCTAGAAAGCAAGATGTTGAAAGCGCAAACCGTTTCTTCTTTAGTATTGTCTTTACGTAAAAAAGAAATGATAAAAGTACGTCAGCCGCTTCAAAAAGTAATGATACCTGTGTTAGACGAAGTACAACGTACAGAAATCGAAGCAGTGTCTGATTTGATTAAGGCAGAAGTAAATGTAAAAGAAATTGAATTACTTGATGATGCTTCAGGTATTTTAGTAAAGCAAATCAAGCCTAATTTTAAAGCATTAGGACCTCGTTTTGGAAAAGATATGGGGGCAGTTGCAAAAGAAATTCAAGGTTTTTCACAAGAACAAATTGCAGAAATTGAAAGAAAAGGAGAAATAAACGTTGCTGTTTCTGGAAATACTACTACTTTGACAATTCAAGATGTAGAAATTACATCTCAAGATATTGAAGGTTGGTTGGTAGCAAATGCAGGAGGAATTACAGTTGCTTTAGATATCACTATTTCAGATGAATTAAAAAAAGAAGGAATTGCGCGTGAATTGGTTAATCGTATTCAAAATATTCGTAAAGATTCTGGCTTTGAAGTAACCGATAAAATTAAAGTTACAATGATGACTCAAAATGAAATAGAACGTGCTGTAACAGATAATTTAGAATACATTCAAACAGAAACCTTAACAGAACAATTGATCTTTGCTGAAAATATAGAAAACGGCACAGAAATTGAATTTGATAATCTCAAAACAAAAATTTATATAACAAAATAAACAACGTTTATAAAAAACAAACTAAACTAGATATTAACCAAAAAACGCATTAAATTATGGTGGAAGAACAAATTAGATATTCGGATTCAGATTTAGCGGAATTTAAGGAGTTAATCCAGACTAAATTAGAAAAGGCCAAAGCCGACCTAGAACTTATAAAAAGTGCTTATTTAAATGATTTGAATAATGGTACTGATGATACCTCTCCTACATTCAAAGCATTTGAAGAAGGAAGCGAAACTATGAGCAAAGAAGCTAACTCCCAACTGGCTACCCGTCAAGAAAAATTCATAAGAGATTTGAAAAATGCCTTAATTCGCATTGAAAATAAAACCTATGGAATTTGTAAAGTAACGGGTAAATTAATTGCAAAAGAACGCTTAAAATTAGTTCCACATGCTACGATGAGTATCGAAGCTAAAAATTCGCAAAAATAAAATAGAGAAAACAATTTGCAAAACGCTCTTGAAAAAGGAGCGTTTTTTATCTTATTTAAGTTTCCTTAAATTATATTACAATATTCCTTATTTTTGCTCATCAAAAATTTAAAAATGAATCTAAAAAAAGCCTATTTAATAGTTTTCCTAGTTTTATTAATAGATCAAATATCAAAAATATATGTAAAAACAAACTTCATGTTGCATGAAGAAGTTGTTATAGCTAAATGGTTTAAATTCCTTTTTGTAGAAAATGAAGGAATGGCGTGGGGGGTTGAGCTACCTGGTATCTATGGTAAATTAATTCTTACAACTTTTAGGATTTTTGCAGTATTTGGAATTGGTTATTGGTTGTGGCAGTCTGTAAAAGAAAAAGCGTCTAGTTTATTAATTGTAGCCATTTCGCTAATTTTAGCAGGTGCTTTTGGTAATATATTAGACTCTGTTTTTTATGGTGTTATTTTTGATCATAGTGAAGGACAATTGGCAACAACTTTTTCAGATAAGCCTTATGGAACTTGGTTGTATGGGAAAGTTGTTGATATGTTTTATTTTCCTATTTGGCAAGGTGAATTACCATCATGGTTGCCTGTTTTTGGAGGTAAGTACTTCACCTTTTTCAATGCGATCTTTAATGTAGCAGATATTGCGATCTCTACTGGAGTAGGTATATTGATTGTTTTTAACAAAAAAGTATTTGGAAAATAATAATATCTTAAAAATTTTATTACTGGCTCCTTATGGGGCTTTTTTTATATAAGCATATTGGCTACCAGTTGAAAACTTTATAAAAAAGTTGAACGGACTATTTCTCATTCCGGATTAGAAATTAAAGAATAATATTAAGTTTTAGCATCAACTCAAATCTCGTGGTAAAAATTTGCTACGGATAAAAATAACTTTAGATCGTAAAAAAACAGTCATTTTTCCTCAAAGCAATAAAAACTATGTCTGTGAAACAAAAATTCCGTATATCTTGATCTTCTTTGTTTTTTGAAAAATATTTAATAAATTCTTTTAAAACCCATAGAAATATAGATTATCTCTATAAATCACAGAGATAATCTATATTGAATTTTTATCAATATTATATCTCGTTATTGCTTAAATAAATTGATTTAATAATGTGTTAAAAAAAAATAATTTAATTAAGTGAGACTAAAATTAATTTAAATAAAATAGACTAGTGCTTTCTTTTTTATTGTTTTATAATCAATTTGCTTGATATGAATGCTTTCGGACTTTTGATTAGTAATTTATGAGTTTATTAAAATTATTTATCGTTTTCTTCTTCATAAAAAAGATCGACTGAAAGTGCTTTTAGTTGTGATGCCATAACAGCTAATTGATCACAACGCTCGTTTTGTGGGTGATTATTATGTCCTTTAACCCATTGAAAATCTACCTGATGCTGACGGTAGATTTTTAAAAAACGTTGCCACAAATCTGGGTTTTTCTTTCCTTTAAAACCTGTTTTTTCCCAACCAATTACCCATTTTTTTTCTACTGCATCTACCACATATTTAGAATCCGAAATTATTAAAACTTTCATGTTAGGCTGTTTTAATTTTTCAAGTCCTACGATAGCTGCCAATAACTCCATTCGGTTATTAGTGGTTAGGCGAAACCCTTCAAAAAATTCTTTCTTATAGAGTGTTCCTACAAGTTCCATAACTACCCCGTACCCTCCAGGACCAGGGTTTCCTTTTGCAGCTCCATCAGTATAAATATGAACTTGGTATGGCATTTGTATGTGTTTTATGAGTTAAAAATTTAAAAGTTTTTCTATTTCAACGGAGAAATAAGTATGCTCTAATAAATGAACCGCCATGGCTATTTTTTCTGCGTTTTCGTAATTTTCTATATTTGTAGAATATTGTGCAATAATAGCTCCTTCATCATAATGTTCATTTACATAATGAATTGTAATACCCGTTTCTTTTTCTTTATTTTTTAAAACAGCTTCGTGCACGTTCATTCCGTACATTCCTTTGCCTCCATACTTAGGTAAAAGAGCAGGATGTATATTAATAACTTGATTTGGGTAAGCATTGATAATGTTCTCGGGAAATTTTAATAAAAAGCCAGCTAATACAATTAAATCAGGCTTTAATTCTTTTAATTCTTTTAGAACAAATCCTGTGTTTAGCTCTTCTTTGGTAAAAATAGAAGTTGGGATTTTATGATTTTTAGCTCGGTCTAAGACTTTGGCTTTTGGATTGTTTGAATAAACTTGTACCACATTTATTTTAGAACTATTTTTAAAATACAAGATGATTTTTTCAGCATTAGATCCTGAGCCAGAAGCAAATATTGCAATTTTTTTCATGATTTTGTAAGTGTTGTTATCGTAGTAAAAATATGCTTTCAGAAAAATAAAAGCATTTAAAAATGCAAAAAAAAGAATAATTCATGAGAAATAATGAAAAACAATCTTCTTTGTAAAATTAATTTTATAATTTCGTGACTAGATTTATGAAACAAAAAAGGAGGAATTAAATTATTTTTTTATTTTTGCCAACTAATTAAAATTTAAAATTAAAGATTATGTCAGACATTGCATCAAGAGTAAAAGCGATTATCGTGGACAAGTTAGGTGTTGACGAGAACGAAGTAGTTTCTGAAGCAAGCTTCACTAACGATTTAGGAGCTGATTCATTAGACACTGTTGAGCTAATCATGGAATTCGAAAAAGAATTTGATATTCAAATTCCAGATGACCAAGCTGAAAACATTGCTACTGTAGGTCAAGCTATCTCTTACATCGAAGAAGCTAAAAAATAATAAATAATGGCATCTGTAAGTAAAAAAGCTTACAGATGTTCTTATTTTTTACTGTCTTTATCAAAATCTTTTTTAGATTTGTACAAACATTGATTGTATTACAATCATATAGCATATTCTGTAATACCCATTGTTTCTTTTAGTTATTATTAAAAGTGCTTTGGGGTTTTTTATATTAAAACAAAACCAGCTAAACTATGCAATTAAAGCGAGTAGTAGTAACCGGATTAGGAGCTTTAACTCCTATTGGAAATAACCTTCAAGAATACTGGGAAGGTCTAATTAATGGAAGAAGCGGTGCGGCTCCCATTACTTATTATGACACAGAAAAACACAAAACAAAATTTGCTTGTGAAGTAAAAAACTTTAAAGTAGAGGAGTTTATTGATAGAAAAGAAGCTAGAAGAATGGATAAATTTGCTCAATATGCCATTGTAGCAAGTGATGAAGCCATTAAAGACTCTGGTTTAGAATTAGATAAAATTAATAAATATCGTGTTGGAGTTATTTGGGGAGCGGGAATTGGAGGACTAGAAACTTTTCAAGAAGAAGTACTTAGTTATGCCAAAGGAGACGGTACGCCGCGTTTTAATCCTTTCTTTATCCCTAAAATGATTGCTGATATTGCTCCAGGACATATCTCTATGCGTAATGGATTTATGGGGCCTAACTATACCACAGTTTCTGCTTGCGCCTCTTCAGCTAACGCTTTAGTTGATGCTTTCAATTACATTCGTTTAGGTATGTGTGATGTAATCGTTTCAGGAGGATCTGAAGCAGCTGTTACTATTGCAGGTATGGGAGGTTTCAATTCAATGCAGGCATTATCAACAAGAAATGAAAGTCCTGAGACAGCTTCTAGACCTTTTGATGCTACTCGTGACGGATTTGTGTTAGGAGAAGGAGCAGGAGCATTGGTATTAGAAGAATATGAACATGCAAAGGCGCGTGGTGCAAAAATTTACTGTGAAGTAGGAGGATGCGGAATGTCTTCGGATGCGTATCACTTAACAGCTCCTCATCCAGAAGGAATTGGCGTTATAGCGGTAATGAATAATACATTACAAGATGCAGGTTTAAGACCAGAAGATGTAGATCATATTAATACGCATGGTACTTCTACTCCTCTTGGAGATGTAGCTGAATTAAAAGCAATCAGTTCTGTTTTTGGGCAATACGCTAAAAACATTAATATTAATTCAACTAAATCTATGACAGGGCACTTATTAGGTGCTGCAGGAGCTATTGAAGCGATAGCTTCTATTTTAGCAATTAAAAATGGTATTATTCCTCCTACAATTAACCATACAGTAGTAGATGAAAATATTGATCCAAACCTAAACCTTACTTTAAATAAAGCTCAAAAACGGGATATAAAAGTGGCTATGAGTAATACTTTTGGTTTTGGAGGTCATAATGCGTGTGTTTTATTTAAAAAAGTAGAGTAATTCTATCTTATGAGAATTATTAATAGAATATTTAAAAAAAACCGTTTTCAGAATCCTGAAGACGGGATTTTTTTTAAAAAAATGACTTATATTTTAGGTTTTAAACCTGATAATATAGAACATTATCGTCGTGCTTTTACTCATAGATCTATGAATAAAACAGATGAAAAGGGATACCCAATAAATTATGAACGACTTGAATTTTTAGGAGATGCTATGTTGGGTTCTGTAATAGCAGCTCATCTATTTAGTAAAGTTCCTAATGGTGACGAGGGATACTTAACTAAAATGCGTTCTAAAATTGTTTCGCGAGATCATTTGAATGAATTAGGAAAAGATTTTAAACTAATTGATTTTGTTGAAACCAAAGTTTCAGCACAGCATTTTGGAGAAAATGTACACGGAAATATTTTTGAAGCTTTTATTGGGGCAATATATCTGGACAAAGGATTTGAATGTTGTGAAGAATTCATCCAAAAAAAAATTATAAAACCTTATGTAGATATTGATCGATTAGAAGGAAAAGTAATAAGTTACAAAAGCCTTTTCATTGAGTGGTGTCAAAAAGAGAAAAAAACATTTCATTATGAAACGTATGATGATAATGCTGCTGGAAATGTAAAATATTTTGCGGTAAAATTACACTTAAACGGAGAAGTCATAACCAAGGCTCGCGCTACTTCTAAAAAGAAAGCAGAAGAAATAGCTTCTAAAAGGGCTTATTTTGTTTTTCAATCACAAATTAATCATAAGTAGATCTTTTTACTTTGAGAATATTATTGATTGTATTTCATTTTTCGTAATACTCTTAAAGCCTCTTTAAAAGTAATATAGACTTTCTGGTAATGTTTTAAAAAAGGTTTAGATGCAATGAGTTTTTGTTTAGCATCTTCAAACCCATTTAAATAACAAAGCATTAGAGTGTGGGGTAGATTTTCAAGATCTTTTAAATCTTTATTCGTAAGAGGTATTTCTTTACTTAGTTTTTCTAGTAATAATAGATTTGTTTTATAAACATGATGTAATAGTTTTTTGTTGAATTGAGGAGGCTCAAATACAACCTCGTTCTCTATTTTGTAATACCCATTATCAAAAAAAGAAATATTAACCTTTTCAAGAGGGTAATAGCTCGTTTTATCGTTAATGCCCAATTGTATAAATTCAGTAATCATAAAATTGTTTTCTGAATATTCAATTGTAACTTCATCTAATGCAGAATAAAAAAGTTTAATCTGTTCATTAATTAACTCAATATCTACTCTAGAAAAATAAGTTTTGTCTTTCCATTCTTTTTTGTTGCCTGCCCAACACACAATAAAAAGTTCTTTAAAAACTTTATATTGTGTTTCCATATCTTTATGCCTAACATTTATGAAATCTAAAACAGACTCTAGAGTGTGTTCAACACTATTTCTAGAATTATTTTCAATACTAATAACCGTTTGTGTATTTTGTTTGCTATAGGGGATTTTGTCATGTGTAGGAACTGTATTACTTCCAATTCTTTTAAATGTACTTCCCAGCTCTATAGTGTTTATACTTTTTTTAAAATAAGATACCTTATGATTTGGCTTAATGGTAACTAATCCTACTACTTTTTCTTTTGGTAAATTGGGGAAAGGAATGTTTTCATATTGTATTTTCGGTGGATTTTGAAGAAACGCATTTACTAAATTCTGGATTCGACTGTCATCAAAAAAATCATCTCCTACAATTTCATTACTTTCATCTTCAACTCCTATAACAAGATAAGAATTATTGTTAGGATTAGAATTAGATAGGGCACAAATGTGTTTTAGAAATTTAGCTTTCCCTTCTTGATTGTGAAGGTTAAGTTGTCTTTTTTTATCGTAAAAGCTGTTCTCATCATTATGAGCTAACAAGTTTTTTATAAGAAGTCGTTTATTAATCATTTCTTTAAATTCCCAAAAGTTACTTAAAAATAATAAAAAGCTTTCATAAAATGAGTCTTAATAAGGGATAAAAGAAAATATTTAACTGATTGTTAACACCCTAAAATCAATTAAATTTTCAATTTGCATCATATTGAATAAGATATTAATTTCACGACTTTAAAAAAACAATCGATGGAAGAGAATACGACCACTTTAGATATTAGAGTAATTAATGAAAAAATAGAAAGAGAAAGCGCTTTTATTGATCTATTAACGATGGAGATGAATAAAGTTATTGTTGGGCAAAAACACATGGTAGAGCGTTTGTTGATAGGTCTTTTAGGACAAGGACATATTTTACTAGAAGGAGTTCCAGGATTAGCAAAAACTTTAGCAATAAACACATTATCACAAGCTGTTTATGGTAGTTTTAGTCGCATTCAATTTACGCCTGATTTGTTACCAGCAGATGTGGTAGGAACTATGATATACAATATTAAGGATGATGCTTTTTCTATTAAAAAAGGTCCCGTTTTTGCTAACTTCGTTTTAGCAGATGAGATTAACCGAGCTCCTGCAAAGGTTCAATCAGCTTTGTTAGAGGCAATGCAAGAAAAGCAAGTAACAATTGGCGATAGTACCTTTAAATTAGATAAACCCTTTTTAGTATTAGCTACACAAAACCCAGTAGAGCAAGAAGGAACATATCCGTTGCCAGAAGCACAGGTAGATCGTTTTATGTTAAAAACAGTAATAGACTACCCTAAAATGGAAGAAGAAAGAATGGTTATTCGTCAAAACTTAAATGGAGGTTTTGATAAAGTAAAACCAGTGGTTTCTATAGAACAGATACTTCGTGCTCAAGAAGCCGTTCGAGAAGTATATATGGACGAAAAAATCGAGAAATACATTTTAGATATTATTTTTGCAACACGCTATCCTGAAAAATATAAACTAGAATCATTAAAACCTTTAATTAGTTTTGGGGCTTCACCACGCGGTAGTATTAATTTAGCTGTGGCAGCTAAATGTTATGCTTTTATCAAACGCAGAGGATATGTTATTCCAGAAGACGTTCGAGCTGTTGTACATGACGTATTACGTCATCGTATAGGTATTACTTATGAAGCAGAAGCCGAAAATGTAACTTCTGTAGATATTATTAATAAAATTGTAAATGAGATAGAAGTACCATAGAAAGTAAAAAGTATATGTAATTCCACAACAAATGGTTATTACTTATTGTTTATTGCCTATTACTTAAAAAATGGAAACAAAAGACTTACTTAAAAAAGTTCGAAAAATAGAAATTAAGACCCGAAGACTCAGTGATCATATCTTCTCGGGAGAGTACCATACTTCCTTTAAAGGAAGAGGAATGACCTTTTCTGAGGTACGCCAATATCAGTATGGAGATGATGTACGTGCAATTGATTGGAATGTAACTGCTCGATACAAAGAACCTTATGTGAAAGTTTTTGAAGAAGAGCGAGAATTAACCATGATGTTAGTAGTGGATATTTCAGGATCAGAAAGTTTTGGAACAAAAAAACAGCTAAAAAGTGAAATTGTAACCGAAATAGCGGCAACTTTAGCTTTTTCTGCAACCCAAAATAATGATAAAATAGGATTAATCCTATTTTCTGATCAGATAGAACTCTATATTCCACCTAAAAAAGGAAAGTCACATGTATTACGCATTATTCGTGAATTAATTGAATTTGAACCCAAAAGTAAACAAACTAATATTGGAAATGCTCTAGAATTTCTTTCCGCAACCCAAAAGAAAAAAGCGATTGTATTCATGATTTCAGATTTTATAACAGATGATAATTATGAGAAAATATTAAAGATTGCCAGTAAAAAACATGATATAACAGGTGTAAGAGTATTTGATATTCGAGAGGAGAAAATGCCAGATATAGGTTTAGTAGCTATGCAAGATGCAGAAACAGGACAAACACAATGGGTTAATACAAGCTCTCAAAATGTTCGTCTACAATATGAAAAATATTATCAAGAAAAAATAAATTATTTCAAAGACATTTTTTCAAAATGTGGAGCAGGAACAATACATACAAGAGTAGACGAAAGTTATGTGACAAAATTGTTAGGTTATTTTAGGTCAAGATAAAGATTTAAGAATGAAAAAAGATAAATTAAAAAGCATATTAATAAATTTCATATTTGACAAAATGTCGTTTAGCAAAAAACAATAAAGTAAATATGAAAAACAATATCCTTTAAATCAAAAAACGTTAATCAATGAAAGATAAACTATATATATTATTACTTTTTTCATCATTTTGTTTTGCACAAAAATTAGAAACTTCTATTGATAAAAAACAAAACAAAATAGGAGCACAATTTACTCTAAGTTTAAAAGTTAACGCAAATAGAAAAAACAATGTAACTTTTTCAGATGATAAGAAATTTGGCTCTTTTGAAGTAGTAGAATCTTACCCTGTAGATACAATACAAGAAGAATCAAAGTTTGAATTAATTAAAAAATACGGTCTAGTTCAATTTGATTCAGGTAAATTTGTAATACCTAAAATACCTGTTTTAATTAATAATAAACCTTATTTTTCAGATAGTATTAAAGTAGAAGTATTTAATGTTAAAGTAGATACTTTAAAACAAAAAATGTATGATATAAAACCTATTATCCAGGCAGAAAGACCAGTAGGAGATGGGTGGAAATACCTATTAATACTGATAACCTTCGTAGGTTTAATGTTTTTAGGATACAAACTATATAAGAAATACAAAAAAACAATAGAAAAAGAACCCGTATACAGTACACCCATAGAAAAAGCAACAGGACTATTACAGCTATTAGAAAAGAAAGAACTTTTAGTAAAAGGAGAGATTAAAGCCTATTATTCAGAATTAACAGATATTGCTCGAGAATACATAGAAGAAGCCATTGAAATTCCAGCTAAAGAAAGTACCACTTCCGAACTTATTTTAGGTTTAAGACAGGCAGCTCAAAAAAGAAAATTAAAACTTTCTAGAGAAACAGTTGAAAGCTTAGAAAAAGTTTTAAAACAAGCCGATTTAGTAAAGTTTGCGCAGTCTAAACCTTTAGATTTTGAAATTGCAGATGATAGAAAAAAGGTAGAATTAAGTATTATTAATATTCATAAATCTATCCCAATAGTAATAGATGATACAAGTGTAAAATGGCAAAAAGAACAAGAAGAAAATCGCAAAAAACAACTGCGTAAAAAGAAAATGACCGCTATTGCAGGTATTATAAGTTTCTTAATACTATCTGTATTCATATTTATTGGAATAACAAAAGGAATAGACTTTATTAAAAACGGTTTTACAGGACCATCAACAAAAGAATTAGTTAATACAAATTGGATAAAATCAGAATACGGAAATCCAGCAATCACGATAGAAACACCTGAAGTTCTAAAACGTACAGATGTATCTAAAGCCCTTCCTAACGATATAGCAGGAATTGTAAAGAATACACAAATGTTTGAATATGGGAGTTTAATTCAAGGTTTTTATATAGCTATTTCATCAACTGAATTTAAACAAAAGAATAATGTAGATTTGAGTCAAGCCTTGACAGGAATGATTCAAACGTTGCAAAATCAAGATTGCGAAGATGTCGTAGTAAAACAAGAAGATTTTAAAACCAAAGAAGGATTACAAGGCCTAAAAGGATATGGTAGCCTGATGAAAAATGGAGAAAAAATGATATATCAAATACTTCTATTTAGCCAAGAAGGAGGTTTGCAACAAATAATGATTGCTTTTAAAGAAGGAGATGAAAATGCTCAAAAAATAGCAAATCGTATGTTACAATCTGTTGAACTTAAAAAAGCACCCTAAATGAAGAACGTAACATTTTTAAATCCTGATTTTTTTTGGTTGTTCCTAATATTACCCTTATTGATAGTATGGTACTTTCTTACAAATAAAAAAGAAAAACCAACACTTAAGATAAGTTCATTAAAAAGTTTTCAAAAAACAAAATCAATTTTACCTAGTTTAAAACCCTTGCTTTTTGTTATGAGACTATTGGCCTTAAGTGCTTTAATTATAGCTATGGCAAGACCTAGGACAGTAGATGTAAGCAATAAAACAAATAGTACTTTTGGTATAGATATTGTCATTGCTTCTGATGTTTCGGGAAGTATGTTAGCAAAAGATCTAAAACCTAACAGAATGGAAGCTCTAAAACAAGTAGCATCTAATTTTGTTAAAGAACGTTTAAACGATCGAATAGGAGTAGTCGTATACGCAGCCGAAGCTTATACAAAAACACCTGTAACAAGTGATAAAGCAGTTGTCTTACAAGCTATCGAAGACATTAAATATGACAATGTTTTACAGGACGGGACAGGTATAGGAATGGGATTGGCAACAGCTGTTAATAGGCTGAAAGACAGCAAAGCCAAAAGTAAAGTAATTATCCTAATGACAGATGGCGTAAATAATGCAGGTTTTTTAGATCCTCAAACTTCAGCCGAAATTGCAGCTGATTTAGGAATTAAAGTTTATACAATAGGAATTGGAACTAACGGGAATGCTTTATTCCCGTATGCGTATGCTCCTAATGGTGGATTTTTATTTAAAATGATGCCCGTTCAAATAGATGAAAAACTAATGAAAGGAATTGCTCAAAAAACAGGAGGAAAATATTTTAGAGCAACAAATAATTCAAGTTTAGAAAATATTTATAACGAAATAAACAAGTTAGAAAAAACAAAAGTAGATGAGTTAAAGTTTGTTAATTATGATGAAAAATACCGTCCTTGGGTTTGGTTAGCAGGCTTGTTGTTATTAATTGAATTAATATTAAGAAAAACAATTTTTAAAAGTTTTTTATAATAAAAAATAATATTGAAAATTGCAATTGAAAAAAAATGTACGAATTAGACGAATCAAAATATCTGTATTTATTTTTCTTGTTGCCTTTCTTGGTAGGGCTTTTTCTTTGGAATCAATTTTGGAAAAGAAAAAAACAGCAAGAGTTTGGCGATTTAGAACTACTTAAAAAATTAAGCCCTGAAAAATCAACGTTTAAACCAATATTAAAATTTGGGTTACTATTCTTTGCATTAATCATGTTAATTTTAGGCTTAGTGAATCCTAAAATAGGAACTAAAGTAGAAAAAGTAAAACGTGAAGGAATTGATATTGTTTTTGCAATAGATATTTCTAAAAGTATGCTTTGTGAAGATATTGCACCTAGTCGATTGGAGAAAAGTAAACAATTAGTTTCCCAAATTATCAATGGTCTAGGAAATGACCGTATCGGAATTATTGCTTATTCAGGAAGTGCCTTTCCTGTGTTGCCTATTACAACAGATTACAACGCAGCTAAAATGTTCTTACAAGGAATGAATCCTGGAATGATTTCATCACAAGGAAGTAATTTAGACGAAGCAATTCGATTAACAGAAAAATACTTTGAAGGAAGTGGAAATACCAGTAAACTTCTAGTAATGGTAACCGATGGAGAAGATCATTCCGAAAAGGCCCAAGAGGCAGCAACACAAGCTCGAAAAAGAGGAATAAAAATTATTACAATTGGCGTAGGAACCCCTAAAGGAGGACCTATTCCTATCAGAAATGGTCATTCGATAGAATACCATAAAAACAAGGAAACAGGAGAGACAGTTACCACTAAATTACGCGCAGAAGCATTAGAAGCCATTGCTAAAGCAGCTAATGGGGGATATATTAATGGAACAAATACCAAACAAGTAGTTGATTTTATGCGAAAATCACTCAATAACATTCAAAAAACACAATTTGAAGCTACTGAAATGGCTAACTTTCAATCACAATTTCAATGGTTTTTAGGAGCTGGATTTTTCCTATTACTACTAGATGTATTTCTTTTAGAAACAAAAACAAAATGGGTACAAAAACTAGATTTGTTTAATGAAAAAGATAAAAAATAAAAATCCCTTTCAAAAAAAGATTAGAGAGATATTCATGAAAAGAATTGTATTACATATCGTTTTATTCATTTCTGTTAGTATTTTTGCGCAACAGAAGAAAGATTTTGAATTGCCAGATGGCGTTTCGCAATTTGAAAAAAAACAATATGTTGAAGCCGAAGCAAATTTTAGAATTTCAAAAAGCAATCATCCTAAAAAAGGATTATCAGCATATAATTTAGGAAATGCAATTTATAAACAAAATCAAGCTTCTGAAGCTAAAGTAGCCTATGCTAGAGCAACAGAAACTGCAAAAACAAAAAATGAAAAACATTACGCTTATCATAATTTAGGAAATACCTATATGAAAGAAAAAACGTATGACAAAGCAGTTGAAGCCTATAAGAATGCATTACGTAATAATCCAGCAGATGAAGAATCACGCTATAATTATGCTTTAGCAAAAAAATTACTGAAGGAAAATCCACCTTCAAAAAATGATGATAAGAAAAAAGATAAAAAAGGAGATAGTCCTGATAAAAAACCTAATCAAGATAAAAATCAAGATAAGGACAAAAATCAAAATGATAAAAATAAAGACAAACAGGATAAACCTAATAATAAAGATCAAAACAAAGATCAAAACCAAAATAATCCGCAACCTAAACCCAATAATGTTCCAAAAGATAGGATGCAAAATTTGTTAGATGCGGTAAATAATGAGGAGAAAAAAATTCAAGATCGAGTAAATGCTCGAAAAGTAAAAGGAGCTCCAAAACAAGAAGGAAAAGATTGGTAGAAAAGAAAACAAGAAGAATGAAAAAACTATTTTTTATACTTATTTTATTTTGTGTAAAAATTACTGCCCAAGTTCAGTTTGTAACAAGTGTCAGCAAAAACAATTTGGGTATAAACGAACGTTTACGAATTGATTTTACAATGAATGATGATGGAGATAACTTTGATCCTCCAGCATTTGATGGTTTCCGAATTATAGGAGGTCCCAATCAATCCGTTAGTTATTCGTGGATTAACGGAAGAAAATCCTATGAAAAAACGTATTCCTATTTTCTTCAACCTACAAAAAAGGGAACTTTCCTTATAAAAGGAGCTTCTGTTGAAATAAATGGACAAATATATAAATCTAATTCTGTTAAAGTTATTATAGGTAATGCAGTCCAAGAAGAACGAGATCCTTACGATCCTTACGGAGGAAATAGCCCTTATTATCAACAACAACGCCAACAAACACCTCCTTCATCCGCTATGGGTAAAGAAGGAGTGCATTTAGTAGCCGAAATTTCTAACAATAATCCGTATCTCAATGAACCTATTACGGTAGTTTATAAAATTTATGTAAGTCACCGTTCAGGAGTTGGAGGTTGGCAGGAAACACAAAATCCTAAATACAATAATTTTTGGAGTCAAAATATAGACATCAAACAATTAAAAGTAGAAGAAGGAAAATTTAAAGGCGAAATGTATCGTTATGCTGTATTGCGTAAAACGGTTCTTTACCCTCAAAAATCAGGTAAATTAATAATAGAACCCTTAACTTTAGACGTAGAAGTAGAGGTCCCATCAGGAGAGGTTGATTTTTTTGGTCGTCCAGTTATGACTATGGGACATAAAAAAGTTTCAGCAGGAGCAAAAACAATTATAGTTAAACCTCTTCCTGAAGCAGGAAAATCAACTGATTTTACAGGAGCAGTAGGGGATTTTGAATTTAAAGTAATTCCTTCTAAAACCAGCGTAAAAGCAGGTGAATCAATTGATCTAAAAATAATCGTTTCAGGAAAAGGAAATTTAAAACTATTTACATTACCTAAACCTATAGTACCCTCTTCATTAGAAATGTATGATCCACAACACCAAGAAAGTGTACAAACATCACTTTCAGGTATGACTGGAAACATTCAAGATACTTATACCATTATTCCACAAAGTGAGGGGAAATATTTAATAAAACCGATGACTTTTACGTATTTTGATTTGAATACAAAACATTATAAATCAATTACTTCAAAAGAAATTACACTATTTGTAGAAAAAGGAAATGTTTTAGTAAACAATACAGTTAGTACAAATAAATCTAAAGTAACGGCAACTTCTACTTTTGGATTTATAAAAACAAAGACTAATTTAGAACCAAAAACGTCTTCGGATTTCTTAGGATCAAGTTTATTTTATAGCTTATTATTTGCGCCTTTTTTAGCTATTCCACTTATCATAATTTTACGTCGTAAAAGAAAAGAACGTAATGCGGACATTTTAGGGAATAAGATTAAATTATCAAATAAGTTAGCTAAAAGATATTTGTCTGAAGCCCAAAAACAATTAGGAAATAAAGAACCTTTTTATATTGCTTTAGAACGTGCGTTGCATAATTTCTTAAAAGCCAAACTACATATTGAAACATCAGACATGAGTAAAGATAAAATTTGCGAATTATTAATTCAGAAGAAAGCAAACAAAGATACTGTGAATCAGTTTATAGGATTAATAGAAAGTTGTGAATTTGCTCGATATGCACCTTCAACAAATACAAGTATTCAAAATGATTACAATCTCGCAATAAGTATTGTTTCTGATTTAGAAAAGCAGATAGTTTAAATACAAAAAGAATAAAAAGAAATTAAAAAATAAACACTGTAATTACACCTTATTTAGTGTCTTTTGTGTTTTAGTGATTGAATAAAATGAAAAAAATATTCTACATATTATTATTCCTTTCTCAATTTATTTGGGCAAATGATTTATTTGAAAAAGGTAATGATTGCTATCAAAAAGGAAAATACCAAGAAGCAATCCAATCCTATGAAAGTATTTTAGCTCAAGGAAAAGAATCAGCAGAAATATATTTCAATCTAGGGAATTGCTATTACAAATTAAATAGAGTAGCACCAGCTGTTTTTAATTTTGAAAAAGCTTTGTTATTGAACCCTAATGATATAGAAATACAAAATAACTTAGCATTTGCTAAAAAAATGGTAATTGATGATATTCAAGAAGTACCACAGGTTGGCTTTTCAAAAATCATAATAGATTTAACCTCCGTTTTTCATTATGATACTTGGGCTTGGGTATCTATTGTTGTAGCTTTCTGTATGCTAATTTGTTTTATAATCTATTATTATTCCTATGAAACCATTTTAAAAAGAATTTTCTTCGCCGGAATTTTATGTAGCCTATGTTTAGTTTTGTTAAGTCTTTTTGCTGGTTTTTATGAACAAAGTCGTTTAGAAAAAGAAAAACCAGCGATCGTTTTTGTTGATGTAGTCAATGTAAAAAGTGAACCTAATGCAGTTGCGGCTAATGCTTTTGTCCTACATGCAGGAACAAAAGTAAATATTATAGATCATTTAGATAATTATTACAAAATTCAAATAGCTGATTTAAAAGAGGGATGGTTAAATAAAAGTGCCATAAGAAAAATTAAAAAATAAATTCACTTTCTGTTTCATTCAATTAAAAGAAAAAATGCTGTAGAAGATGTTTTATACCATTTAAACTTTGAAATTCCCTTATAATACTATTTTTTCAACCTTGAGACTGCCCAAAAAGTTCGTAATCTTTCATTTCGATCAAAGGGAGAAATTACATAATATTGATTATGAGACTCCTCCTTACCGGAGAGACAAACTGCATGTATGTTGATTTATTACTTTTTGGACAGCCTCTTCAAAAAAAGTCTTTATAATCACTTTATACTTGCTAAAACCTCTTTTACTAAAGCATTTAGATCAATATGACCATGACCCAGACGTACAATTACCATATCATGAGAAGGTATAATGAATACCCGTTGTCCTTGGAATCCATCTGCATAATAAATGTTTTTAGGACAGTCAGGTAGAACACCACTAGCATTTAGCCAAAATTGAGCACCGTATTCATTATTAGAAGTAGGAGTAGGAGTAGCAACATAACTAGACCAGCTAGGTTCAAATAATTGTTCACCATTCCAATTCCCTTTATGTAAGTATAACAAACCAAACTTAGACCAATCACGCGCGTTGGCCCAAGCATAAGAAGATCCTATATAATGACCCGATAAATCTGTTTCAACAATCATTGAGTGCATACCAATTTTATCAATTAAAGCACCATACCAAAAATCTAAATACTCTTGATGTGTTTTAAATTGACTGCGAATAATTCCAGAAAGTAAATTAGTTGTACCAGAAGAGTAGTTCCAACTAGCATTAGGTTTGCCTACCAAAGGTTTTTTAATTTGAGATTTTGTCATATCACTTTCTTGAAACAGCATTTTCGTAGCATCTGATAGTTTATCATAATTTTCATCCCATTCTAAACCTGAGTTCATTTGTAATAAGTTATGGATGGTAATGTTTTTGCGCGCATCATTCTTCCATTCAGCAACAGGAGCAGGTTGATTAATATTTAATTTACCTTGTTTTTGAAGAATACCAAACAGTGTTCCTGTAATACTTTTAGTCATAGACCAACCTAGTAATCTTGAATCTTTTGTGAAATTAGGAGCGTATTTTTCAGAAATAATTTGATCCTTATAAACTACAAGTACCGCGCGAGTACATCTTTTTCCTTTTTTATTAGGTTCAAAAGCTTGAGAAACCGCTTTATCTAATCGGTTGTAGTCAATATTTGTAAAAACAGATTTTAAAGGTTCTCCATCTCCATAAGGAAAAGGAATATTTTTATTAATTGTAAAAATTCTTTTAGGAACCAAATAAGGCATATTTGGATCATAGTCGTCATTTACTAATACAGTACCTAAACCTTCTCTATATACAGCTTTTCGTTTTTTTAATCCGTATACAGAAGCCTCGGCAAACTTAAACTTATCATTAATTTCATTTTTTGCTAAATCAATCAAATTAATATCATTATCTGTTTTTTCAATAAGAGAAAGAGGACGATTATCTAAAAAATGACCAGAGGCAACACTTTTTGCAGAAAAACCAGAAATCAAGTCTAATTTTGGATAGTTTTGAAATAATAAGATACCTATAACACCTATAAAAGATAAGCTGATAATCCCAAATATTTTCTTCATAGTATATAAATTTTAAGTTAAAGAGGATGCAAAAAAATATCTTACCTCTTCCTAATAAGTGTATTTTTTATGATAGGTTATTTATGAAAAAAAATACTTACTGCAAGATAAAGTTTTTTATAATTTTAAAAAAATATATCTACTTCTTCTTCATATTAAGGATAAAGAATATCCTTTACAACCAAGTAGTATTTTTATATTGAATTTGTTTCAACAAAGATTGTTTTTAACTAAAAAAGAATTTTGTCTTTTCTTTTATAAAATTCATCTTTAGTATTCACCCTTATTAAAACGTAATAAATAGAATAAAGCTTTAAAAAATATTTTTTATTCGTCAGATACCTTCATTTCGTGATATTTAAAGAAAATAAAAAGTAAAAAATATAACACTTTAAATACTAGAAAAATATGCTTTAAGATGCCAGTTATTATAGTTTAAAAGCATATTATTGAATTTGTATAGAAACACTTTAATAGAAGATCAAATAAAGAAAGTTTTTGAAAACTTTGATAAAATATCCTAACTAATTAACTAATTTTGCTTTTAGATTTTTTTTGAATAATATGTTTGATATCCAAAAAGTTAGAGAAGATTTTCCTATTTTAAAACAAAAAGTAAATGGAAAGCCCTTAATATATTTTGATAACGGAGCAACTGCTCAAAAGCCCAAAGTAGTTATAGATGCTATTTCAAAGTACTATAACGAAATTAATGCTAATATTCATCGTGGGGTACATACGTTGAGTCAGTTAGCAACTGATGCCTATGAAGAATCTCGAAACAAAATCCAATCACATCTTAATGCAAAACATAATTATGAAGTTATTTTTACATCAGGAACCACACAAGGAATTAATTTAGTAGCCAATGGTTTTACAACGTTATTAAATGAAAAAGATGAGGTAATGGTGTCTGCATTAGAGCATCATAGCAATATAGTGCCTTGGCAAATGTTGTGTGAGCGTACAGGAGCAAAATTAGTTGTGATTCCAATAAATGAAAAAGGAGAGTTAATTCTATCGGAATTTGATAAACTACTCTCTGAGAATACTAAAATAGTTTCAGTTAATCATATTTCAAATGCTTTAGGAACAATAAATCCTATTGAATATATTATTGAAAAAGCACATCAAGTAGGAGCCGCTGTTTTAATAGATGGAGCACAAGCAACTCCCCATTTAAAACCAGATGTACAAAACTTAAATTGTGATTTTTATGTTTTTTCTGGACATAAAATTTGTGGACCAACAGGAGTAGGTATCTTATACGGAAAAGAAGAGTGGCTAAATAAATTACCACCCTATATGGGGGGAGGCGAAATGATAAAAGAAGTAACGTTTGAAAAAACAACGTATGCTGAATTACCCCACAAATTTGAGGCAGGAACACCTAATATAGCAGATGGAATTGTTTTAGGTACTGCTATTGATTATCTAAACCAACTAGGTTTTGAAAATATTCAAAAACAAGAAAAACAACTTTTAGTGTATGCAACTGAAAAATTATTAGAGATAGAGGGACTGAAAATATTTGGAACTTCAGAAAATAAAACCTCCGTAATTTCTTTTAATATTAAAGGCATTCATCCATACGATATTGGCACAATTATAGATAAATTAGGTATAGCCGTTCGCACAGGCCATCACTGTACACAACCGATTATGAATTTTTTTCAAATCCCAGGTACTGTAAGAGCAAGTTTCTCCTTTTATAATACAAAAGAAGAAATAGATGTCTTTGTAGAAGCTGTAAAAAAAGCAAAAATGATGTTATCTTAAATAATTATACAGATGAAAAAAAATGCACTCACTCTATTTTCGGTTTTTGTTTTATTAGTTTCCTGTAAATGCAAACAAACAACCTTACCCCAGGCAGAATCAACTTTTGTGAAAAATGAAAAAAACAAAGAAAAAGAGTCAATAAAACCAGTTGAAGAGGGAAGAACGGATAAACAAGAAAAAGGAATGTTTGTAGAATATGTAGCAAATACAAGAGGTTATCATTTAAGAATTAAATTAACCCCAAACTCTTTAAGTTATACCGAAAATCGTGATGCAGATGATTTTAAATCAGTAGATCTAACAGCCCAACAAATAGATGAATTACAAACTTTGTTAAATCAAATTAATTTGAAAGCGTTAGACAAGCTGAAAGCACCTACTGAATTACGTTATCATGATGGAGCGGCACACGCAGATATGAAGATAAAAAAAGAAGATCAAGAATATCAATCAGCTGGCTTCGATCATGGACACCCACCTGTAGAAATTGAAAAATTTGTATCCAAATTAATTTCTTACATAAAACAAGAATAATTAACAGAAATAAATTCTATCAAGAATGACCATAGAAGAAATTCAAAATGAAATTGTAGATGAGTTTTCAATGTTTGATGATTGGATGCAACGCTATGAATACATAATCGAACTAGGAAAATCATTACCCCTAATTGAAGAACAATACAAAACAGAGGAAAATATCATCAAAGGATGTCAATCTAAAGTTTGGGTTTATGCTGAAGAAAAAGAAGGAAATATTGTTTTTACAGCTGATAGTGATGCTATTCTAACAAAAGGAATTATTGGAATATTAATAAGGACATTTTCTAATCAACCAGCACAAGCTATTCTAGATGCCAAAACAGATTTTATAGACGAAATAGGTTTAAAAGAACATTTATCACCTACAAGAGCTAACGGTTTAGTATCTATGATAAAACAAATAAAAATGTATGCTTTGGCTTTTTTAAGCAAAAAGTAATTTTTTAAAATATTATACTAGTAAATATAAGTTAAGAATGTAGAAAATAAAAAAAACAGCAAAATTTAACTTATAAAGTAAAAAGTAATAATATGTATAAAATCATAAAAAAATAAAGGCTAAAATTATAAGAAAAAGAGAATTTAAAAACTTAAACGACTTATAAGATCTAAAAAAATATGGAAGAATTTAATGATAATATAAATTTAGGAGAAGAAGTAGTAAAAGTATTAAAACGAATTTATGATCCTGAAATACCTGTAGATATTTACGAATTAGGCTTAATTTATGATGTTTTTGTAAATGAGGACATGGATGTGAAAATTTTAATGACATTAACCTCCCCCAATTGTCCTGTGGCAGAAACACTTCCTAATGAAGTAAAAGAAAAAATAGAAAAACTAGAAGCAGTTAAATCATGTGAAGTAGAAATTACTTTTGATCCACCTTGGAGCAAAGATTTAATGAGTGAAGAAGCAAAATTAGAATTAGGAATGCTTTAATGAAAAAACAAATTTTTCAGTTGCAGTATACAGTTTTGCAATGACTGAAAATTAGAGATTGCAACTAAATATGGAAGAAATTATAAATAAAGTAACGAATAGTTCTTTAGAAGTATTTGATCTAGAGGATTTTTATCCTAGTGGAATAAGAACGGCTGTTGATATTAAACAATGGCTCATAGATGGATTTTTGTTAAAAGAAAAAGATTTTAGACAAGCTTTGAAAAATCATGATTGGTCACAATATAAAGATCATTATTGCGCCATTTATTGTAGTTCAGATGCTATTTTGCCAACTTGGGCACCTATATTAATAGCTTCTTATTTAGACAAATACGCCAAAAAAACTATCCTCGGAAATAAAGAAGATATTGAGGTTAATGTATATATAGAAGAAATTCTACGAATAGATTTCAGTAAATACCTTGATAAACCAGTAATTTTGAAGGGTTGCTCAAAAAAACCAGTCCCGAAAGAAGCATACATCATGGCCATCACACAACTACAAAAAGTAGCAAAAAGTGTAATGTTTGGAGAAGCTTGTTCAGCGGTTCCGATTTTTAAGAGAACTAAATAAAAATTTACATCATGAAAAAATCACTTTTATGCTTGGCATTATTAATCTGCCAAACTTTGCTTAACGCACAAACAATTGAAGGAGAATTAATAAAAAGAACTTCTGAAACTGAAAAAAAAGCACAAGATACTACCAATGTAGGTTGGAAAAGAGGAGGTAATTTCAATTTTTTATTTAACCAATCAGCCTTTAATGATAAATGGAGAGCTGGAGGAACTTCTAATATAGCAGGAAATATAAATATCAATTATGATTTTAATTATAAATCAAAAGATCTAATTTGGGATAATAAAATCATAGCTGCTTATGGATTGACAAAACTTAAAGACGCTGATGTTCGCAAGTCAGACGACCGATTATTATACAATTCAGTACTAGGAAAAAGAGCAAAAGGATATTGGTTTTACTCAGCTTTCTTAGATTTTAAGACACAAATGGACTCTGGTTTTGATACAAATGGTAATAAAATATCGCACTTCTTCTCTCCAGCTTATTTACAGTTAGGTCCTGGTATGATGTGGAAAAAACATGAAAATTTTAAATTCAATATAGCTCCTGCAACAGCTCGTTTAGTAGTAGTTCATTCTCATTTTACTCAAAACGGAAGCTCTTTTGGAGTTGAACAAGGAAAATCCACTCGTTTTGAATTTGGTGCTGGTCTACAAGCATATTACAAATTTAAACTAATGGATAATGTTACCTGGGAAAATATTTTAAACCTGTATTCTAATTATTTAGATAAACCACAAAATGTAGATATTGATTATCAAGCAAATTTAGTAATGAAAATCAATAAATACATATCTACTAATTTAGCTTTTCAAGCAATTTATGATGATAATGCTGTGGGAGCCTTTCAAATTAGAGAAGTATTTGGTCTAGGTTTTAATTACGGATTTTAATTAAATATTAAATTAATTTTTTTTAAAATACACATATATTTCTATCTATAATTCAAGAAAAACATTACAAAAAGAATAATTTAGAACAGCTACCAAAAAAAACATAAGAATAACCAGACTGTCATTCTTGTCTTTTAAATAGTACACTAAATTTAAAACATTTACTTTTTGTAATGTTTTTTTAAATTATTTACCACTATTTTTTAAGAATAAATATTTAATAAAAAAATATTTGTCAAATCCTCCTTTTTAAAATAAGATAAACTATTTTTCGCTCCTTTCCTAAAAAAACATTTATAAAGAGAATTTCTAAAAATAGAAACAGATACAAATAAAGAATCAAAAGAAGAAACTAAAAAAGACCTGTTTTTCTTATTTTTGTAAGAAATTAGAATTTTATAAAATGAAAATTTTTGTTACAGGTATAGGAACAGACGTAGGTAAAACAATTGCATCAGCTATTATCACACAGGCTTTAGAAGCAGATTATTGGAAACCTATTCAAGCAGGAGATTTAGATAATTCAGATAGTCATAAAATAAAAAAAAGAGTAAAAAATACCAGACTTACCATTCACCCTAATGCTTACGCATTAAATACGCCTGCTAGTCCACATTTAGCTGCAACAATTGATAATCTTACCATAGATTTAAAAAAAATTATAGAACCTACAACAGACAATCATTTAGTAATTGAAGGAGCGGGAGGGATTTTAGTTCCACTAAATGAAACAGACTGCGTTGTAGACCTTATTCAACCTGATTATAAAGTAGTAATTGTTTCTAGACATTATTTAGGAAGCATTAATCATACTTTAATGACTTTAGAATTACTAAAAAATAGAAATATAAAAGTATCCGGAATTATCTTTTCAGGAGATGAAAATACATCAACAGAAAATATTATTCTTCATAAATCGGGTATAAAATATATAGGACGTATAGATAATGAACCCTATTTTGACGAAAACGTTATCTCATATTATGCTGAAAAATTTAGAGAAAAATTATTGGAACTTTAAAAGCTCTAAAAAAAATAATAAATCCTTAATTTCCTTTAGTTAAAAAAAACAGTTTTATGACTTTATCTGAAAAAGATCAATTATATAATTGGCATCCTTATACACAACATCAAACAATAGGTATACTACCTGCTATAGTAAAAGGAAAAGAAGCTTTGTTATGGGATGAAAAAAATAAAGAATATATAGATGCTATTGCTTCATGGTGGGTAAATCCTTTTGGACATTCAAATGAGTTTATCGCTAAAGCCATTTACGATCAATTAACTACTTTAGAACACGTTTTATTTGGTGGTTTTACACATAATAAAGCAGTACAATTAGCAGAAAAATTAATTGAAATACTACCAATAAATCAAAAAAAATTTTTTTATTCGGACAATGGGTCAACGGCAGTTGAGGTGGCAATAAAAGCTTCATTTCAATACTTTTTTAACAAAGGGATAAAAAAAGATACGATAATAGCCTTTGAAGAAGCTTTTCATGGCGATACCTTCGGCGCTATGGCTGTAAGTGGGATAGGTTTGTTTACAGAAGCTTTTCAAGACTCACTAATCAATGTTATCCGAATTCCCGTTCCAACAAAAGGAAACGAAGAAATTACAAAAAAAACACTTCAAAAAGCTTTAAAAGAAAATCAAGTAGCCGCATTTATTTTTGAACCGTTGGTTTTAGGAGCTGCGGGTATGATAATGTATGAAGCCTTTATTTTAGATGAATTAATTACAATTTGTAAATCCAATTCAGTTTTTACTATTGCTGATGAAGTGATGACAGGATTTGGAAAAACAGGACGCTTTTTTGCATGTAATTATCTCAAAGAAAATCCCGATATGATGTGTATGTCTAAAGCATTAACAGGAGGTACAATTCCTATGGCCATTACTTCCTTTACAGAATCTATTTTTAATGGTTTTAAAAATGAATCTATTAATCATGCGTTTTTTCATGGACATACTTTTACAGCTAATCCAACAGGTTGTGCAGCTGCTTTAGCCAGTATTGAACTATTACAAAGAGATGAAACACAAAAAAATATTGATAGAATTCATCAAAAACATTTAGCCTTTCAGATAAAAATGAATTTGAATCCAAAGGTTAAAACTACTCGCGTAATAGGAGTGATTTTTGCTTTGGAAATTATAACAGATGAAGAAATTTCATACTATGGAACCATTCGTAATAAGCTATATAACTTTTTTATAGAAAAAGGAATTATACTTCGTCCTGTAGGGAACACAGTCTATATATTACCCCCTTATATTATAACAGATCAGCAGTTAAAAAAAATATATGATACAATTGAAGAAGCACTCTTAATACTTTAATATCATTTGAATAAAAATAAATCGTTAAAAAACTTATAAACTTATCTTAAAAAGAATTGTAAGCCTATCTAGGTTTAAAAAATGTCGTAAATTTAGCAAGATTCATAAAGTCAAAAGAATTTTATTATAAAATTCTTTTTATAAATGTAGCTCTCTATATTCAGGACAAAAGAATACTTTTAAAAATTCAAAGTTATTTTTATCCGTAATAAATTTATGTTGTTAAAATAAAAAAAGTATATCATTAATTGAATTAACAATAAAAAGTAAATCAATAATAGATAAAATACGATCTGAGAAAAAAACAAGAAAGACAGTGTACTTTGTCGGTTTTTATTTGTCTTTTATCGATTATTTTTAAAGATAAATATTAATGATTTTTTAAAAAAGATTTACCTTTGTTTTTAATGTTGAATAGTATGACCAAACTTAAACATCAAATTCATCTTGGGGATTTTGATCAAGTAGATTATGACCTACTTGCTATTCATACTACTTTAGAAGATTATCGGTTAGCTTATAAGATTAATCAGAATTTAGAGATTTTGCTTTCCAAGAACGAGGATGAAATTCCAGTCGAAATTAACAAACAATTAGCTACTTTTTCTAGATTCACATACGAAGATGATGAAGCAATGATGACGTGGGATTTAATACAAAATAAACAAGAAATAGAATTTCCCCCTTCAGATATTGTAAATTCATTATTTCAAGAAAATAGTATTACAACTCAAGTAAATTTGGTAACAGATTTAAAAAAAGTTGATTTTGTATTAAAAATTGAACACGACGAACAGATAGAGTTAAAAGAAATAATTTATAAGTTGAATAAAATTGATTTGATTTCTGCAGTTTATGAAGTAAACCCAAATGAAATTAAATCTAAGAATAATTTGATATTTTAAGAATGCGTACACAAAAAAAAACAAAGATAGTAGCAACTCTAGGCCCAGCCTGTAGTTCTAAGGAAGTGATTAAAAAGATGATGGATGCTGGAGTTGATGTATTTCGTATCAATTTTTCCCATGCAGACTATGCAGATGTTGCAGAGCGTATACGTATTATTCGGGAATTAAACGAAGAATACGGTTATACAACCGCTATATTAGCTGATTTACAAGGGCCAAAACTACGTGTAGGCGTAATGAAAGAAGATGTGGTTGTAAATGAGGGAGATCTGGTTACTTTTCAAACAATAGAAGATGTGCCAGGAACACCTGATAATATATATATGACCTATAAAGCATTTCCTAAAGATGTAAATCCTGGAGAACGTATTTTATTAGATGATGGAAAGCTTATATTTGAAGCAATATCAAGTAATGTTGAAACAAGTAGAGTTGTTTGTAAAGTAATTCAAGGAGGGCCATTAAAATCTAAAAAAGGAGTTAATTTACCCAATACAAAAGTATCATTACCAGCCCTTACCGAAAAAGATATTCGTGATGCACTATTTGCAATTGAAAGTAAAGTTGATTGGATTGCGTTATCTTTTGTAAGAACACCAGAAGATCTTAAAGATCTCAAAGAATTAATAGAAGAAAATTCAGATCACAAAATCCCAGTTATTGCCAAGATAGAAAAACCAGAAGCAATTGAAAATCTAGATAAGCTAGTGGCTCATTGTGATGGTTTTATGGTAGCGCGTGGTGATTTAGGGGTAGAAATGCCCGCACATGAAGTTCCATTAATTCAAAAAAAATTAATTAACCGTGCCAAATTGGCTCGTATTCCTGTAATTGTAGCAACCCAAATGATGGAAACCATGATTACAAGTCTTACTCCTACTCGTGCAGAGGTAAATGATGTCGCTAATTCAGTAATGGATGGAGCAGATGCAGTAATGCTGTCAGGTGAAACCTCAGTAGGTAATTATCCAATACAAGTAATTGAAAAAATGACCCAAATTATTGAGGCAGTCGAAGATTCACCACTAATTCATGTGCCTCAAAAACAACCACAAGTAAAAACCAATCGCTTTATAACAAAACACATTTGTTATCACGCAGCTATTTTAGCTGGAGATATAGGAGCCAAAGCTATTACTACACTAACAAATAGTGGTTATACTGCCTTTCAAGTTTCTGCATGGAGACCCAATGCACATGTTCTAGTCTTTACATCCAACCCTCGTATTTTAACTCAGTTAAATTTATTGTGGGGAGTTCATGCGTTTATGTATGATAAATTTGTAAGTACAGATGATACAATAGATGATATTAATGAAATAGCAGAAGAAAAAGGATTTGTAAGGCCAGGAGATATTTTGGTAAACTTAGCAGCCATGCCAGTTGTAGCAAAAGGAATGGTAAATACATTAAGAATTTCTGAAATAGAATAAAAAGAATTAAAAATCAAACCGTAGCTGAATCACTACGGTTTTTTTTATTTCTGTATTTAAATTAGAAAGAGAAATACCTAATAAACGAACAGAGTCTTTCATACGATCTTGATAAAGAAGCTCTTTAGCTACCTCTAACAATACATCTCGATCGGAAACAAAATAAGGAAGTGTTTTGCTTCTGGTTTGTTGACTAAAATCAGAATATTTTATTTTAAGTGTTATGGTTTTACCAGATAATTTATGCTTTTGAAGTCTTTTAGCTAATTCATCAGCAATACGTTCTAATTTTTCCTCCATAAAAATTTCAGAGGTTAAATTGGTATAAAAAGTATGCTCCGCTGCAACAGATTTAGAGGCTCGATTAGGTTTTACAGGACTGTTTGAAATTCCTCTAACAAGATGATAATAATGAGTACCACTTTTTCCAAAATGTTCTTCTAAATATTCTATTGTTTTAGATTTTAGATCTAGACCAGTATAAATCCCTAACAGATACATCTTTTCAGTAGTTACCTTTCCAATACCGTAAAATTTTTTAATATCTAAACTCTCCAAAAAATGAATTACATCATCAGGATGAATCGTTTTTTGACCATTTGGTTTATTATAATCAGATGCTATTTTGGCTACAAATTTATTGATAGAAATTCCCGCTGAAGCAGTCAAACCAACTTCTTCAAATATACGTTGTCTGATTTCAGAAGCTATAAGAGTTGCGCTAGGATTGTTTTTTTTGTTTTGGGTTACATCTAAATAGGCCTCGTCTAAAGATAGAGGTTCTACTAGATCAGTATACTCATAAAATATTTTTCTAATTTTCAGAGAAATCTCTCTATATCGTTCAAAACGAGGTTTTACAAAAAATAACTCAGGACATAAACGTTTAGCCTGTATACCAGTCATAGCACTTCGTACACCAAATTTTCTAGCTTCATAACTAGCAGCAGATATAACACCTCTAATTTCACTGCCTCCCACAGCTATAGGAAGACCTATTAGTTCAGGATGATCCTTTTGTTCAACGGACGCATAAAAGGCATCCATATCTATATGAATTATTTTACGAATAAGGCTTTCCATATTGCAAAATTACTAATGTTTCTGCAAAAGTTAATAGCTTTAAAAAACTTAGAGTATCTTCGCTTGGTTATTTAAAAAAGATCGTATGATTGAGATAGAACGTAAATTTTTAGTTACAAATAATCAATTTTTGGAAGAAAGCAAGTCTAATAATAGAATTGTACAAGGTTATTTGAGTTCGGTTGCTGAACGAACAGTTAGAGTACGAATAAAAGATGAAAAAGGATATATTACTGTAAAAGGAGCTAGTAGCACTACTGGAGCTTCTAGACTAGAATGGGAAAAAGAGATTTATTTGAACGAAGCTGAACTGCTTTTGCCTCTTTGTGAAAAGGGAATTATAGAAAAAATACGTTATGAAGTTCCTTTTGGAAAACACCTCTTTGAAGTAGATGTTTTTTTAGGCTTAAATCAAGGTCTTGTTTTAGCAGAAATAGAGCTGCAGACAGAAAATGAGTTTTTTGATAGACCTTCATGGCTAGGTTTAGAAGTTACCTCAGATATGCGTTTTTACAATGCCTATTTAAGTAGACATCCTTATAGCGAATGGGATATAAAAATTTAATTTTTTTCTTTTTTTAGAGCTATTTCAATTTTTACAGGCATTTCTCCTCCTCCTTTTCCTTTAGCCAAATGATGAAAGGCTTTGTGAGATAAGTCTATTTCACGATTGCGAATATGAGGACCACGGTCATTTATCTTTACGATTATTTTGCGACCATTTTTTAAATTGGTTACCCTAACTCTTGTTCCAAATGGTAGTTTTCGGTGGGCAGCAGTTAATTTATGATTATAAAAACGCTCGCCACTAGCTGTTCTCCTCCCGTTAAAACGATTGGCATAATAAGAGGCGTGTCCTTTGCTTTTGTAAAGTTTGAAGTTGTAAAGACCTTCCTCTACGGATAAACTGTCTAAAATAAGGGGTAAAGAATCTTTTTTGATCGTGTCAGGGACGATTTTAATAGGCTCAAAACTGGTTGAATCAAATTTTTTAAATGAAAATTTTGATGTTAGAAGTATAGCTAGTAGTGTAGAAACACCCATTAAAATACGGTTGATCATAGTTTTTTCTTTTAATCATTTTGTATAATAGGATAAAAAATAAGCCCATTAAAAGGGCTTACTGTTTTTTATGATAACCAAGATGACCATGGTATACGAGATAGAATTAGGATAAGTCCAATACTGTATAAAATAGCTATTTTTTTGAATTTATCATGACTTGTTTCCATTTTTTTATGTTTTGACCATCCAATGGTTACACATACTATAGCAATTAGATTTATTAAAGGATGCTCCATAGAAGTAAGTCTTAAAGCGGCTTCTTTCATATTAAAACCTGATAAGCCCATTGGAGAAACAAAGTATAAAATAATTCCTACTAAAAATTGAATATGGGTACCAATTAAACCAAATAAAGCAATTTTTCTGTCTTTAGCTGTAAATTCTCTATTAGAGGAATTACCTAAAAAACTATTAATAATAGCAAAAACTAATAAAGCTAAGGCTACATAAGCCCATCCTGAGTGAAATTTTTGTATGAAATTGTGCATTTTAAATGTTTTGGTTTAAACAAATATAAATAAAAAATGATAAATAGAAAAATATAGTGAATGTTTGTGTTTGTATGAAAAGAACTACAATCTTATTTAGATTGTAGTTCTTCATTCAATTTTCTTTCTAATTCTGCTTGAAATTCTTCCATTACTGGTTTTACAGTACTTTCTGGTAAATCAGCAATTCGGATGTACATGAGTCCATCAATGGCATTGTTGAACAAAGGATCTACATTAAAGGCAACTACTCGAGCATTTTGTTTGATGTATTTTTTGATTAGAACAGGTAAACGTAAATTACCAGGTTCTACTTCGTCTATGATCTTATCAAATTTATTCAAATCAGACTCTGCTTCGTTAAATACAAAATCCTTATCAGCATCTTTTAATTTTACCTTGTATTCTTTTTTAGGATGAATATATTGAGCAATATAAGGATCGTAAAAATTAGATTTCATAAATTCAATCATCAATGATTTTGAAAACTCTGAAAATTGATTACTAATACTTACTCCACCTATTAAAAATTTATGTTCAGGGTGTCTTAGTGTAGTGTGTACAATACCTTTCCATAATAAGAATAAAGGCATTGGTTTTTGCTGATATTCACTACATATAAAGGCACGTCCCATTTCGATGGATTTACTCATCATATCGTACAGTTCGGGTTCAAAACGGAAAAGATTTTGTAAGTAGAAACCGTTTATTCCGTATTTAGCAAATATTCTAGATCCTAAACCCATACGGTAAGCGCCTGCAATTTGTTTGGTATCATCATCCCATAAAAACATGTGGTGGTAGTAGTTGTCAAACTCGTCTAAGTCAATAGATTCATTAGTACCTTCACCAACGGCTCTAAAGGTAATTTCTCGTAAACGACCTATTTCATGTAAGATATTAGGAATTTCACTAGCTTCTGTTAAGAATACTTCATAATTTTTACTTTGGAGCAATCGAGCCTCTTTTTTTCTAAGTTTGGCTACTTCTTCAATCATTTTTTCTTGATTAGCTCCTGTTACAATTGCTTTTGCGGGTTTTGAAGTAGGTTTTAGAATAGGTGCTTCAAAAAGTTTTTTTTCTTCGGCAAAAGCATTTGCTAACATATATGTTTTTTTGCGTAAAAAATCTGTATAATCTTCTAAGGTTGTATACTCATTTTGTTCCGCTACTGAAATTGGTTTTCCTATACGAACTTTTATTACACGATCTTTTTGAGTAAGTAATTCAGAAGGAAGTTTTGCAGTTCGCAAAGTACTACTTAGTTTTGATAAGAAGTAAAATAATTTACTGTTTTTGGCATGAAAATAAATAGGTACCACAGGAACTTGTGCTTTTCTAATAACTTTAATAGCTCCTTCTTCCCATTCTTTGTCCACTATGAGTTTTCCGTCTTTGTAAGTAGAAACTTCACCAGCTGGAAACATACCTAAAGGTTTTCCATCGCTTAAATGGCGAAAAGTTTCTTTTAAACCAATTACACTCGACTTAGCATCCTTATGGTTTTCAAAAGGATTTACGGGCATGATATATGGCTTTAATGGCTCTATACGATGTAATAAGAAATTAGCGATAATCTTAAAATTAGGCTCGCGTTCAAGCATTAATTTTAAAAGTAATATTCCATCTATGCCTCCTAGCGGGTGGTTAGAAATGGTAATATAAGGACCTTCTTTAGGTAATCTTTTTAGATCTTCTTCGGGAATCTCAAATTTAATTTGGAATTCGTCCAAAATTGCATTCAAGAACTCAACATCTGATAGATGTTTATTCCTGTCATAAATTTTATTTAATGTTGATATTTGAAGTGCTTTCATTAACAACCAACCCGAAAAGGTCCCAATAGGGCCATAATTATCAGTTTTAATTGCTTTGGCTACTTCTTTGGCAGTGACTAAACCCATTTATATTTACGATTAATGCAAGTTGCAAATATAGCAAAAGTCGTATAATATGTAATGGTTTAACAATGAATCATTTATTTTTTTATTAAATATATTCTGATTTGTTTGATATTCAAATGTTTGTTAATTGTTTAAAAAAAATAGTCGAGACTCTTAAAATATTCTATACTTTTGAAAAAATCAATTATACCATCAGTAATACAATAATGGTATTCATAATTAGTGATTTAGTTTTAATTTTTAATTTGGTTTGATGAAAATTATATCATATAACGTAAATGGTATTCGTGCTGCCATTACAAAAGGTTTTTTAGAATGGTTACAAGCAGCAAATCCCGATGTAATATGTTTACAAGAGATCAAAGCTACTCAAGATCAAATTCCTGTAATGGATATTGAATTAGCGGGTTATCCTTACCAGTATTATTTTCCTGCAGAAAAAAAAGGATATAGCGGAGTAGCTATTCTCTCCAAAATAGAACCTAAAAAAGTTGTGTACGGAACGGGTATAGAACACATGGATAAGGAAGGACGAAATCTAAGATTAGATTTTGATGATTGTTCTGTTATGAGTTTATATTTGCCTTCTGGTACGAATATAGATAGATTAGAACACAAGTTTATGTATATGGATGATTTTTATAATTACATAAATCAACTAAAAAAAGAAGTACCTAATCTTGTAATTTGTGGTGATTATAATATTTGTCATGAAGCCATTGACATACATGATCCCATAAAAAATGCAAAGGTTTCTGGTTTTTTACCAGAAGAACGAGCATGGTTGGATAAATTTATAAAATCAGGATTTATAGATAGTTTCCGTTTTTTTAATACGGATCCGCATCATTACAGCTGGTGGAGTTATCGTGCTAATGCACGTGCTAATAATAAGGGTTGGAGAATTGATTATTGCTTGGTGCATGAACCTTTGCAAAATAAAATGAAAAGAGCCTATATTTTGCCAGAAGCAAAACATTCTGATCATTGTCCAGTGTGTGTAGAATTTTAATAATCCCAAATGTTTTGAATTATGATAAAAAGAACTTCTATAGGCTTACTTTTACTCGCCTTAAGTACTTCCTCTTGTGTTTCCAAGAAAATATATACTGATTTAGAAAATAAGTTTGCTGAACTAAAAAAAGAACGCAATGCTTTAGCTGATGAAAATGAGTTACTTAAATCTGGTAAAAGCCAGGCCAATCTAGATTTAGCAAAAGTAAAATCTGAATTAGAAAAAATAAAAGCAGAACGTGATAAGTTAGCAGCCGATTATAGTGCTACTTCTAATAATCTGACTACGTTACAAAATTCGTATAATGCTTTAGAAAAAAATAGCGACGATGCTTTAAAAGCAAATATGGACAAAAACAGAGAATTATTAGCACAATTAGAAGCAAAAGAAAAAGCTCTGGCTGCTGAAAAAGCTCGTTTGGATAAATTAAGTAAAGAATTTAAGGATCGTTCAGATCGTGTAACAGAACTTGAAAATTTAGTAGAAGCTAAAGAAGCTTCTATGAAAAAATTAAGAGAAACATTAGCTAAATCTTTAAAAGCTTTTGAAGGAAAAGGACTTGTGATCCACCAGAAAGATGGGAAAGTTTATGTTTCTATGGAAAATAAATTACTATTTGAATCAGGAAGCTGGACAGTAGGAACAGAAGGAAAAAAAGCAGTTGATTTAGTCTCAAAAGTTTTAGCTGATAATCCAGATATTTCAATCTTAATAGAAGGACATACTGATAATGATAAAATAACAGGAACATTAGGAGGAGGAGTTGAAAACAACTGGGATTTATCTACCAAACGCGCCACAGCCATCGTAAATTTGTTGTCAGCTAATCCGAAGATTAAAAAAGAAAACTTAACAGCTGCTGGACGTAGCGAATATAGCCCATTGGTATCAAATGAATCGACAGACGGTAAAGCTAAAAATCGCCGTATTGAAATCATTTTGACACCTAAGCTAGATGAGTTGACAAAAGCATTAAATGAGTTGTAACTAAAATTTTGAATAAAGAGACTGTCCAAAAAGTTCGCAATTTTGTTCATTTCGACCAAAGGAGAAATTATATAATATTGATTATGAGACTCCTCCTTATGTAGTGACAAACTGGATGTTGATTTATTACTTTTTGGACAGCCTTTTTTAAATTTTATAACACACCTTTTAGGTTAAATAAATTAAAAATTTCATAGATGAAATATATCAAATTGCCTCACACTGAATTAGAAGTAAGTGATATTTGTTTAGGAACGATGACTTTTGGTAATCAAAATTCAGAATCAGAGGCACATATTCAAATGGATTATGCTTTTGAAAGAGGAATTAATTTTTTTGATACTGCCGAAATGTACCCAATAGGAGGAAATGCACAGCTATTTGGTAATACAGAACGTTATATTGGGAGTTGGTTCAAAAAAAAAGGGAAGCGCGATCAAGTTATTTTAGCAACCAAAATTGCAGGACCTAACAGAGGGTTAGATTATATTCGTCAACCATTAGATTTTTCAAAAAAAAGTTTGCATGAAGCAGTTGATTTAAGCTTGAAAAATTTGCAAACAGATTATATAGACCTTTACCAAATGCACTGGCCAGAAAGAGTTATGAATATGTTTGGTAAAAGAGGTATGACCGAAATTGATAACCAATGGAAAGACTCTATTTTTGAAATATTAACCATTTTTGATGGCTTGATAAAAGAAGGAAAAATTAGAAACATAGGTGTTTCTAATGAAAATCCTTGGGGCGTTATGCGTTATCTTATAGAAGCAGAAAAACATAATTTGCCTAGAATAGCCAGTATACAAAATCCTTATTCCTTATTAAATAGACTTTTTGAAGTAGGACTTTCAGAAATTTGTATGCGTGAAAATTTAGCTTTACTAGCTTATTCACCATTAGCCTTTGGATTCCTTACTGGTAAGTATTTACAAGGGACTCCTGTTGATTCGCGAATGGGAAAATTTCCTAACTTTATTCGTTATACTAACGAAAACTGTTATAAGGTAACTCCTAAATACCAAGAATTGGCGCATAGTTTAGGACTTACTTTAACAGAGTTATCTATAGCCTTTGTGCATCATCAACCTTTTGTAACTTCTACCATAATAGGAGCAACTTCATTAGATCAATTAGAAGAAAACATCAATGCTTTTGAGGTTCGACTTACTGATGAGGTAATAAAAGAGGTTAATAAAATACAAGAATTACATCCTAATCCAGCACCATAAAAAGGGTGTGTAAATCATTAAGGCTATCCCAAAAAAGTATTTAAAGTATCAATTAAAAAAGATTTATTCTAATTTTTTTTGACTCAATAAAAGTGTTATAGTATTTGGGATAGCCTTTTTACAAAATTACAAATTACTGATTATTTTATCTTTAGGATATTTAACAATATAACGTATTCGTATTTTTTGAATTTCGTTAGGTTTTAATTGAAGATCCCATGTTAAAATCCCCGTTTCTGGGTTTACTTTTGCTCCATTTCTTTCTGTAAGTTCAATTTCTATTTCTTTGTCAGTTGAAAGAGGGTATTGATCTTTTAGAAGCATATAAATAGTCTCTTTTTTATTGTTTTTAATGACGATGTCATAGGTAAATGTTTGTTCTTTTTTAGAAGATAAAAAACGTATACCTGATTGCTCCATTACTTTTTCTCTTTTAATAGATACCTTTTTGTCTCGTCCCATACTTAGGTTAAGTGTATCTGATGTTTGATTCGGATTAATAAAAGTTTTTCCGACATATAAACCTTCAAAAATAATATTTGCCTCGCCTGCTAACAGGTTGTATTTTGTATAATCTTTTATTTCGGCCATTAAAAAAGCTTCTTTTTCTATTTTTGGTGCAGCATAGTATTTAAACGAAGCAGGTATTTTAAAATCTTTTAGCGAAACACTATGAGCTTTACCATTAGATAAAATGTCATATGGAATGTCTATTTCAAAAGAAGTTTGTAATTGATTTTCTACAATATTTGTGTAATTGCTTATAGAAGAAGGAGCGGCTTGAGCTGATTCCGCGTCTATTGTATTTATTTGTACATCTGCTATTCTACTTTGTAATTGATTCATGACTCCTTTTTTTTGTTGGGATCCATAATTAGGATATCCATAGGTAAGAAACCAGCTATTTAAGATTGGTGCCTGATTATTTTGATTGGGATTTCCAGAAGATAATGTAAGTTTTATTTTTTTCCAATCAAGTCCAGTATTTTGATAAACTTGTGCTTTGTAAATCAAGTTAATATTATCTTTTATGTTTTCTGTACGAAGATCATAAAAAGGAATCCAACTAGCATTGGGTGTTATATATGAAATTTCTAGAGGAATATTTCCGGCAGAAGTATTCATAAGTTGTAAAACCAATTTACCTGTTGTGGTTTTTTCGTTTTTTAAATTGTTGGTTTCAAGTTTAGTATTCAAATGATTTAATCGTTCGAGTAACTTTTTTTCTCTTTCTTCAAGAACATTGATGGTGTTACTAGTTTCGGTTCGTTTTAATTTGTAATACTCAACCATTTTGGAAAGTTCTAGAACACTTAAACCTGAATTTTGACCAAAAACTTGTTGGTTTTTATCTAAAAGCTCAATTGTTTTTTGTTCTGAAATTCGAATGTTTGTTACTTTATTTAGTTCTTTTTTTAGTAAAGAGATACTATCTTTTACTCTTTTTATTTCAGGAGAATTTTCATTTGTATCGTACTCGGAAATATAATCATTAGTAAATTGTATAGATAGAATAGTAACGTGAGATGGGGTGCTTATTTGAATTGAATTTTCATTTAAATAATTCGCTACGTTTTTAACCACGACCTCATGAGTACCATTGGTTAAAGGAATATTAGCTTGTTGTATTATTTCAGCTGAATTAAAATAAACTGTTGCTTCTTTTATTTTTGCTTGGGTAAAAATAGGATTTTGTGCCCAAGCAAAAGCAGAAGTCAATAAAATGAATTTTATAAGAATCTTTTGCATAATATGAAAGTTTATACTTTATAAGAGTACAATTTAGTGCAAAAGCTTTGAAATTAAATAAAAAACTATTGAAAAATCTTTTTTTCAATAATTGTCAAACTATCTAAACGAGTTGTGTCTTTTGGTGTTTTAATACGTAACAAATTTCTTGCTTTTCCTGATATATATATAGGAACGGATTGACCAATGGTATCTTCAGAGGTTATTAAACCTCTTTTTAACATTAGATTTTTTATGAATTTTTGATGCCTTTCAGCACCTGATTTTTGTTTTCCAATTTCGTTAAATTGATACATAAACTTTTTAGGTTTAGGAACTATAGAAGCTAGAAATAAACACTCATTTAAGCTCATTTGTTGCGGTTTTTTCTGAAAATAAAATTCAGCAGCTTCACTTATACCATAAATATTAGGTCCCCATTCTATGATATTAAAATAGACTTCTAGCATTCTTTGTTTAGAAGTAATCTGGTTATTCTCTAAAATATAAACTAATAATATTTCTTCTAATTTTCGAGATAATGTTTTTTCGCGAGTTAAAAAAACATTTTTCACTAATTGCATACTTATCGTACTGGCACCTCTTGCAAAACGTTTAGTACGTATATTTTTCGTGATAGATTGTTTAAAAGCTTCAGTAATAAATCCTCGATGTCTAAAAAAAGAGGGATCTTCACTTGTTAAGACAGCATTTTTTAGATAAGAAGGAATAGAGTCAAAAGGAGTGTAGTGAGGATTCGTATTCCCTATCCAAATAGGACGTTGAGGAACTCCATTTTCAATAGCTCTGTATTCAAATTCAGAATTTAACTTTTCTAAATTAGCCTGTCCATACTTTAAAATTTGCAGGTTGTTTTTATTTAATTTACTATCAAAAATTAATTGATGTGGTTTGTTACTATTTATTTGAAAGTTTAAATGATAATCAAAGTCACCATTTGCTTGCATTCCTTCAAAATGGCTAAATAGACCAGTAGGTAGTGAGGTGATAAAATCTTGCGCTTTAATTTTTTCTAAATCTAATTTGATTTTATAAAGTGTATCTTGGGCTGTATTATATTCTAAATAAGGTTTTACCTTTATTTTATTAAGTCTGGCTAATGAGTTCTGACTGAGCGAAATAAAATTACTTCCTAATACAAATTGATAATCAAACTCAGCTTCTTTAACAACTACATCTTTAGAGGCTATTTTAGGATGATTAATGGTAAGATTGTTTATAGAGGCTAATCCATTAATGGTTAATTCTCCAAAATTCATATCAATTTGATCTACTTTTAATCGAATTTTGTCAAAACCTGTTTTGAGTCCCCATTTTTCCTGTAAATAAGGAAGTGTTATTTGAGTTGTATCGGCTGATTGAATTAATAAATCCGTTTGTTTTTTGCGAGCATTAGCATATCCTTGTAGATTCCATTTTTGAGAAAAATGATCTGTTGTAATTTGTATTTGAGTGTTTAATTTTTCACCTTCTAAAGAAAGATTCTGCATTTGAAAAGTTAGTTTTTTATCCATATCTTGTATGCGAAGGGCTAAATTTTGTAAACGCATTTGAGTAGGTATAAGATTGAGTATTTTGGTTAAAATACGATTAACAAGTTGTGCATAATTTCGCTTTCCAGTATTTATTTCTTCCGATTTGTCTTTTTTTAGAAAGGCACTAAAATTGGTTCCTTTTTCGTTTTTTACTAGCTGAATAAAACCTTTTTCAATTTTTAAATTTTGAAGTTGTAAATCTCCTGTGATGATTTTTAAAAGACTGATTTCCGTTTCAATCTTTTTAACAGATACTAAAGTGTCTTTATTCAAAGGAAGTATTTGAATATCTTCTAAGACAATACTAGAAGTACCTGTAAAAGAAGCTTTACCTATTTGAAAAGTTGTTTCATAATCCGTTTCAAATTTATTTTGAGTTTTTAAAATAGCTTGTTCTAATAAGGTATCACGGAAAAAATATACAATTCCTATGAATAAGATTAGTAGAATAGGTAATATTTTAATAAATAAAAATAGCCATTGCTTTTTTGTTTTCATAAATCAGGTTATTGGGGTAATGAAGCTATAAAATTTTCTATTTCTTTTTTTGTGCTGCATATTTTTTTTGAAGAGGGCCTTCCTGTTCCATGCGGTTATAGTATTCTATTGCTTTGTTGTCAAAAAAAAGTTGTTGATTATGGGCAGGATTAGGTATTTGAGGATAGGTTTTATGAAAAATCATTTCATGTGTTATAAGATTGAAGATGAGTTTGAACCCAAAAGTATTATCAGGAATCCGTATTTTTTGAGGTTTTCCAAATACACCTTCTGTAGTCATTAGTATAGATTTAGGGACTGCTTTCTCTCTGAGTTCAAATCCTTCAAAATTAGGGTGTATAATGTCAAATGTTTTACTAACGTATTTGGCAGCAGCTATAGTTTTGCCTAATTCATGATAAGTTTGTACAGTTTGGAGGATTTCATTCAATGATTTCATAGGTTTTTTGTTTATCCAAATAATTCACTGATTACATCTTCAATTTTGGCAACTAGCTTTATTGCTATTTGATGATTTTTCAATGATATTTTACTATATTTAGATACAAATATGGTTGAAAAACCAAGTTTTTCCGCTTCTTGTATTCGTTGATCAATTCTATTAACGGGGCGTATTTCTCCTGACAAGCCTACTTCTCCTGCAAAACACATATCTTTTCCTACTGAAATATCTTCGTTGGAAGAAAGTATAGCAGCCACAACAGCTAGATCAATGGCTGGATCATCTACTGTAATTCCGCCTGTAATATTTAAAAAAACGTCTTTAGACCCTAATCGGAAGCCTGCTCTTTTTTCTAAAACAGCAAGTATCATATTGAGTCTTTTGGCATTATAACCCGTAGTACTTCTTTGGGGTGTACCATATACGGCTGTAGAAACGAGTGCTTGTATTTCAATCATTAGAGGGCGCATACCTTCCATGGTTGTGGCTATAGCGGTGCCTGATAATTCTTCATTTTTATGAGATATTAATATTTCAGAAGGATTACTGACTTCTCTAAGCCCTGATCCAAGCATTTCATAAATGCCTAGTTCTGATGTAGAGCCAAAACGGTTTTTGAGTGATCGTAAAATGCGATAAATATGATTTCGATCTCCTTCAAATTGTAATACGGTGTCTACCATGTGCTCTAAGATCTTAGGTCCTGCAATGGTGCCGTCTTTTGTTATATGACCAATTAGAATAACAGGTGTATTGGTTTCTTTAGCAAATTTAATAAGCTCTGCGGTACATTCTTTAATTTGAGAAATACTGCCTGCTGAAGATTCTATATAATCCGTTTGTAAAGTTTGTATGGAGTCTATTATAACCACATCGGGTTCAATCGTTTCAATTTGCCTAAAAATGTTTTGAGTTTTGGTTTCTGTTAATATATAACAATTATCATTTTCGGTGGTAATTCGTTCTGCTCGCATTTTTATCTGTTTCTGGCTTTCTTCACCTGAAACATATAGCGTTTTATAAGGTAATTTAAGAGATATTTGAAGTAATAAAGTACTCTTACCAATACCAGGTTCACCTCCTAATAAGGTTAGCGAACCTGGAACTAATCCACCACCTAAAACGCGGTTTAATTCCCCATCAGTTGTATTCATTCTAATTTCTTCCGTAGAATCAATTTCATGAACTAAAAGAGGCTTTGGTACTCTTTTATGAGTAGGAGACTCGGTTTTCCAAGTAATTTTTTCTTCTTTTTGAACAATTTCTTCAACTAAAGTATTCCATTCTTTACAAGATGTACATTGTCCTTGCCATTTAGCAAATTGACTGCCGCAACTTTGACAAAAAAAAGAGGTTTTTATTTTGGCCATTGGGTATTAATTCTCTTTTTTACTTTCTTCTTTTAGTGGTTCGGTTGATGTTTCAGAAGGTGTTTCTAAAATATTTTCTTCTGTTTTTTGATCTTTTGCTTTACCACCTTTCATTTTATTCTTTTTAGGAAGTTTGGTTTTAAGTTCTTCCGCTTTATTCATCATGAAATCCTTCGTAATGTCTCCAATTTCTGTTTTATTAAAAGAATCTTGATAAAATTTTAAGGCTTTTTTTATTTCACCTCTTTTTTCCCAATACATTCCCATGTGATACTCATACAACATTGTTTTTTCATATTGTTGACCTGAAATCTGAGCTAAAAGTTCATATTCATACCAAGCTTCATTTTTTTTAATAGCTGTTTCAATGGCTTTCATATCACTAAAACGGATCTTGGTTTTTAATCCTAATGATTTTTCTATTGCGTCATATTTTTTGTTAAGATAATCTACATAGCCTTCTTTTAAAGGACTAATGTTATCTTGATATTCCATAGCGGTAATAGGTTGATATATTTCAAAAAACTGATAAAGAGCACTAGGGATAGCGTTGGGGGCTATTCCGTAATGAGCTAATCTTTTGAAGTCATCAAACTTGTAATTTAGAAAATCATTTTTGATGGTTTGTATGTTTTTATCTAATGTTTTAATGTTTTTTTGAAATTTTTTTAAGTCACCATCAGAGGTTGCTTGGTAGTAAAAAATAGGTTTTTTTGTTTCTGAAAGTCTTTGTGCTACCATTCCCTCCATTCCATTTGCTAGTTCTGGACTAATAGAGATGTAACCATCAAACAAAGGGTTTTCTTTGTATAAAAAAGCATTTAAAAAACCAGCTGTTACATCCATACCCGCTATTATACGAAAAGGAGCTAATCGGTATTTTTTTTCTAGATGAGGTAAAAGTTCAGCACCTATAAATTCAAAAAAATCAGCACCTTTCTTTGTTGGTAAACCTTCTGCTGGATCAAATTGTGAATCATCATAACGTTCGTTGTTTTTATTTTGATTAATACCAACTAATATTACTTCTGGTAGATCATCCCAATAATTACCATAACGTAAAGTACTTTCAAATGATGGGAATAAAAATTCTCCATCAAGTACCAATATCATAGGATAACTACGTTCTGGATTAGTGCTATAAGAGGTAGGTAACTTAACTGTAATATCTCTTTTTGTATTAAGTTTTGCAGAGAAAAAGTGGTCTACTGTTGTCTGAGAAAATAGATTCAATGAACAAAAGAAGGCAAACGCCCATATAAAATTTTTCATATCTGTGTATTTTATTTATAATGTCTTCATATTATAAAATTGCCTTTAATTGTGTAAATAGTTTGTTATAGGCTAAAATTTATAAAAAAATCATCTGTTTAGTTGGTGAAGCAAGTTACTAAATTATTTTTTTTTAGTAACAATTGGTAAAACGGAAAATGAAAAGATGCCTAGAAGAATTGTAATTAAAAGTTGAGATGTCCAAACAATCCATCCAAAAGCATTTCCTGCTTCTATAGGGATTTTATATAAGACTAAAATTTTTGCTATCAAAACAGGGAAAAAGCCAAATCCACCGTTAGTAAATGACATGGTTAGTCCTCCTATTACGAAAGCGACAAGTATTGTTCCAAAATTAATTGTGCTGGTAGCTTCTAATGCAAATACGGTAATATAGAACATTAGTACATAGGAAAACCAGATTAGAAAAGTAAAAAATAAAAAACGCCATTTATTAGGCATGTATAATAAACTAAAAATACCTTCTTTTAAACCTGCAATTTTTGACTTAAAAAGGAGGATGTACTTCCAATTAGAATAGCTGTACAATAATAAAAAACTAACGCCTAATATAAATCCTATGATTAAAAGTATAATTAGTTTTTCGATAGGGATATAGGTAAGTAAAAAACTTTTTAACGTATTTATTTCTAATATTAAGGCGCTGAATACAAATAATAAGAGAAAAATTAGATCAACAATTCGCTCAGCTATGATCGTTCCAAAAGCTTTATCAAAAGGGACATCTTGGTATTTTTTTAGGAGTAATGCTCTAGAAAATTCACCTGATCTAGGAATTGTTAAATTTACGAAATAGCCTATACAAACTGCCAAGAAATTAAGTTTGAAATTGGGTTTTACCCCTATTTCTTGTAGTGCATATTTCCAACGATAAGCTCTAAAAATACAACCCAAAATAGCTATAAATAAAGAAATTGTAACGAAACTATAATTAGCCGTTGTAAAGTACAATTTCATTTGAGCAATTTGCTTTTCGGTAAATGAATTATATGTATAGTAAGTCAATCCAGCACCTAATAGTAATGGAATGATCAAACTAGCATAAGAGCGTATTTTGCTACTCACGTTATTCTAATGAATTGTTTTCTTCATTAGGAAATACAATAGAAGGTTTGAAGTTTTTGGCTTCACTAATCTCTATGCTTCCGTACGAAATAATAATAATAATATCTCCTTGATGTACTTTACGCGCAGCAGGTCCATTTAACGTAATTTCACCACTGTTTTTAGGTCCCTTGATAGCATAGGTTTCTAAGCGTTCTCCATTGTTGACATTAACAATAGATACCTTTTCGCCTTCAAAAATATTGGCGGCTTCCATTAAAACTTCGTCAATAGTTATACTTCCGATATAATTTAAATCGGCACCTGTTACTTTAACTCGGTGAATTTTTGATTTTACAACTTCAATTCGCATGGCACAAAGTTATATTATTTTAGTGAAATGTTGTCAATTAAACGTATATTGTTTACAAAAACAGCTATAAAAGCACGGTAAACTTTGTTTGGTAATTTCTCCCTACAAGTTTTTAAAGTTTCTTCTTCTGCTATTTCAAAATATTCTAAATCAAATAAAGATTGTTTTGAAAATTCTGTCTGTACCCATCTTGTTAAACTTTCAGGGGATTGATTGTAAAAATTGTTTTTGACAGCAGTTAGTGTTTCAAAAATAAAAGAGGCTTCTGCTTTTTCTTGTAGAGATAAACGTTGATTTCTTGAACTCATGGCAAGACCATTTGCTTCTCGATAAATAGCACAACCTACAATGTTTACAGGGATGTTATAGTTTTTGACTAATTTTTTAACAATTTGTAATTGTTGAAAATCTTTTTCTCCAAAATAAGCATTTGTAGGATTAATAATTTCAAATAATTTTTTAACAATAGTTCCTACACCATCAAAATGACCAGGTCTGTGTTTGCCTTCCATTTCAAATTCTAAACCGTCATATTCAAAATGAGTAGATACAGTATTGCCTTCATATATGTCCTCAATAGTAGGGGCATAAACAATGATGTTAGGGTTGAAGGTGTTAATCTTGCTTAAGTCCTCTTCTAAAGTTCGAGGATATTTATCAAGATCTTCTTGGTTGTTAAATTGAGTTGGGTTTACGAAAATACTTACAACTGCAAGATCGTTATAATTTAAAGCTTCTTCTACCAATGACAAGTGTCCTTGGTGCAAAGCTCCCATAGTAGGAACAAAACCAATTGTCTTTTTTGGATTTAAAAAAGTATCTAAATGTCTTTTTAATTCGCTTTTTTGAGTAAATAAAGGCATATAAAATTCTTAAAATAAGTGCAAAATTACTATTTTAGTCGTTATCTCCGTAAAAATTTGTAATTTTGCGTGGATTTGTGTCCAATAAACAAAACAGTAAAGTAAAGATGGAGGATAAAAGGATATTGTATGTATCATCCGAATTAGTGCCCTATTTGCCTGAAAATGAGGTCTCTTTGATGTCGTTTGATTTACCAAAAATGATTAACGATCAAGGCGGGCAAATTAGAATTTTTATGCCACGTTATGGAAATGTAAATGAAAGAAGGCATCAATTACATGAAGTAATTAGGCTTTCAGGAATGAATTTAGTGGTAAATGATGTTGATATGCCTCTGATTATTAAAGTTGCTTCAATACCTAAGGAACGTATTCAGGTGTACTTTATAGACAATGATGAGTATTTTAAACGCAAGTCTACTTTTACGGATGAAGAAGGCGTGTTGTTTGAAGATAACGATGAGCGTGCCATTTTCTTTGCAAAAGGAGTTGTAGAAACTGTAAAGAAATTAAATTGGGTTCCAGATATTATTCATGTTCAAGGATGGATGGCTTCGTTATTGCCTATTTATATGAGACATTATTATAAAGACGATGCTTTGTTTTCCGAAACTAAAATAGTCACATCTATCTTTAAGGATGGTTATGAAGGAATATTAGATGCACAAATTTCTAAAAAGGTTCAATTTGATGGTGTGCCACAAGAAGCAATTCAAGAATTAGATAACCCAACCTATGAAAATTTGATGATGGTTGCTATTAACCATTCTGACGGGGTTGTGATGGGGTCTGAAGAAATATCGCCAAATTTAACAAAATTTATAGAATCTTCTAAAAAACCTTTTTTACCTTTCGCCTCAAAAGATGTATTCGCAGAAGCTTATACAGAATTTTATAAAACTCAAATATTAGGTTAATAAAATGAATTTCAATACTTTTGCAAAAAAATCAGTAGTTTTGCTATTCGGTTTTTTATTGTCTTGCGATCAAGATTATAATACATTAGGGGCTGATTTAGTTGGAGATGAAACTTTTACTTTTTTGGCAGGTGAGGATAAATCAAGTAGTATAACTATTAATGATCTAGATTTAGGCGCAGTTCAGTCTAATAATCTTTCTGTAAATCATTTAGGATTGTTAAAGAATGATTATTTTGGAGAGACAACTGCTTCTTTTGTTACGCAATTACAATTAGCAACAGCAGCACCAGTATTTGGAACAGGAATTGAAGTAGATAGTGTGGTGCTTTCAGTGCCTTATTTTAGTACTAAATTAAGTACTGATGTTAATGGAAAAGGAACTTATAGACTAGATTCTATTTATACTAATACAAAAGATTATTACACAGATTTTAAAACAGATAAGTTGCCTGCTTTCAATTTAGAGGTCTTTCGTAATAATTTTGCTCTAAATGATTATGATATAAATGATATTACCAAAAATGGAAAATATTATTCAGATCAAGAAAGTGTATTAGATGTAGTAGTAGGAGAAAAATTAAATAATGCTGCTAATCCAAATGAAAACACTAATTTTAAACCCAATCAAGCTGAGTTTGAAAAGCCAAAAGTAGATGATCTAACACAAAAGTTATTACCTATAAAAGATAATCCAGGGAATGTAGGAGAACGTTTTTCTCCTCGTATACGTTTACACCTAGATAAATCTCATTTTGAAAATAATATCATAAAAGCTGATTCAAGATATTTAACAAACAATAATGCTTTTGTAAATTATTATAAAGGTTTGACATTTAGAGTATCTAGAAACGAAGGCACAATGATGGGGCTAGATTTTAAGAAAGGAGATGTAACAATTTATTACAAACAAGATAGAACGGATAATAAAGGAAAAGAAATGAAAACCTTCGTTCTTAAAATGACGGGAAATAATTTAAATATTTTAAAACATAATAAGTCGGCTATTTATGCAAGTGCTCTTTCATCCAATACACCAACGGATAATTTATTCTTAAAAGGTGGTCAAGGATCAATAGCAGAAATCAAAATAGACCAAGCTTTAATTGATGATTTAAAAAATAAAGGAGCACTCGTTAATGATGCTAGTTTGTATTTTACTGTTGATCCAAATTTTGTAAACTCGCTAAGCAGTAGTAATAAGTCTTTTTATTACCTTAATCCAATGCGTTTATACTTGTTTAATGCAGAAAAAACAAGATCATTGTTAGATTATACAAATGATATTACCAAGCTAACTAATGTTCCTAAAAAGGATAAATATGTTCACGGAGGTATATTACAAAAAGTAAATGATAAATATATGTATCGTATTCGATTAACGGATCATATTAATCAGATTATAAATGATAAAACAGGCACTTATACCAATGTAAAGTTAGGTCTTGCTATTGCCGAAAGTATTTATATAACGCCTGAAGCACAGGGATTATCGGCTATAAGTGCATTAAAAAACACAACAAATATTTTAAAAAGTATTCCTTCAACTGCAGTAATAAGCCCTTTAGGTGTTGTTTTAGGAGGAATGCAAGGAGATAATAAAGTTCAATTTAAAATAAGCTATACTAAACGAAATTAATATGTGTGGAATTGTAGGATATATAGGATATAGAGAAGCTTATCCTATTGTAGTAAAAGGGTTAAAAAGATTAGAATATAGAGGTTATGATAGTGCTGGTTTGGTACTGTATGATGGAGAAGACATAAAATTATCTAAAACCAAAGGAAAAGTTTCTGATCTAGAAGAAAAATCTAAAACAGAAATAACATTAAGTGGAACCATAGGTATTGGTCATACACGTTGGGCTACACACGGAGTTCCAAATGATGTAAATTCGCATCCTCATACTTCTAATTCTGGAGATCTGGTTATTGTTCATAATGGAATTATTGAAAATTATGAACCCTTAAAAAAAGAATTAATTAACAGAGGTTATGTTTTTCATTCAGATACAGATACAGAAGTATTAGTTAATCTGATAGAAGAAGTTCAAAAACAAGAAAATATAAAATTAGGGAAAGCAGTACAAATTGCTTTGAATCAAGTAGTAGGAGCCTATGCAATTTGTGTTTTTGACAAGAAAAAACCCAATGAGATAGTAGTAGCTAGACTAGGTAGTCCTTTAGCTATTGGAGTAGCTGAAAACGAATTTTTTATAGCTTCAGATGCTTCTCCTTTTATTGAGTACACTTCAAACGCAATCTATTTAGAAGACGAAGAAATGGCTATTATTCGTTTGAAAAAAGGATTAAAAGTAAGAAAAATTAAAGATGATTCATTAGTACATCCTTATGTTCAAGAACTAAAAATGAACTTAGAACAGATTGAAAAAGGAGGGTATGATCATTTCATGTTAAAAGAAATTTATGAACAACCTAACGTAATAAAAGATACTTATAGAGGACGTTTGTACTCTAATGAAGGAATCATTAAAATGGCTGGTGTTGAAGATAATTTAGAGAAATTTACAAATGCCAATAGAATCCTAATAGTTGCTTGTGGTACTTCATGGCATGCAGGTCTAGTAGCAGAATATATTTTTGAAGAGTTTGCTCGCATTCCAGTAGAAGTAGAATATGCCTCTGAGTTCCGTTATAGAAATCCTATCATTAGCGATAAAGATGTTGTAATTGCAATCTCTCAATCAGGAGAAACAGCAGATACTTTAGCAGCCATCAAATTAGCAAAAGAAAAAGGAGCGTTTGTATTTGGAGTTTGCAACGTAGTTGGATCTTCTATCTCTAGAGAGTCTCACGCTGGAGCTTATACACATGCAGGACCAGAAATTGGGGTAGCTTCCACAAAAGCATTTACTACACAAATTACGGTTTTAACCATGATTGCTTTACGTTTGGCTAAAGCAAAAGGAAGCTTGTCAAAATCAGATTACCATCGTTATTTATCTGAATTAGAGGCAATGCCAGAAAAAGTAGAAGAAACATTGTTAACAAATGAAGTTTCAAAAGAAATAGCGGAGGTTTATAAAGAAGCTACCAATTGTTTGTACTTAGGTAGAGGGTACAATTTTCCAGTGGCTTTAGAAGGTGCTTTAAAACTAAAAGAAATTTCTTATATACATGCTGAAGGCTATCCAGCAGCGGAAATGAAGCATGGTCCTATTGCATTGATAGATGAGCACATGCCTGTAATTGTTATTGCACCTAAACAAGGACACTATGATAAAGTGGTAAGTAATATCCAAGAAATTAAATCCCGTAGTGGTAAAATAATTGCCGTAGTAACTAAAGGAGATGAACAAGTGCGCTCTTTAGCAGATCACGTTATTGAAATTCCAGAATGTTCAGACGCTTTATCACCATTATTAACAACTATTCCTTTGCAGTTATTGTCATACCATATAGCAGTACTAAGAGGTTGTAATGTAGATCAGCCAAGAAACTTAGCTAAATCAGTTACAGTAGAATAATTATACGTATATAATAAAAAAGCGGTAGTCTTGTTTTAGAGACTACCGCTTTTATTTTTATAGTGTTTCTTTAAGCCATTTAAAAAATTCGCGTTGCCATACCAATGCGTTTTGTGGTTTTAAAACCCAGTGGTTTTCTTCTGGAAAATGTAAAAAACGACTTTTTATTCCTTTTAATTGAGCTGCTTGAAAAGCTTCTTGACCTTGTCCTAACGGAACTCTATAGTCTTTTCCTCCTTGTATAATAAGAATAGAAGTAGTCCAGTTATTAATTAAATGAATTGGGTTAAAATCGTTGTACGTTTTTTGTGCAACAATGTTATTCTTTTCCCAATAAGCCCCTCCTGAATCCCAGTTTGTAAAGAACACTTCTTCTGTAGTTCCATACATACTTTGGGTGTTAAAGATACCACAATGTGAAATAAATGTTTTAAAACGATTGTTGTGAATTCCCGCTAAGTAAAATACTGAGTACCCACCATAGCTTGCACCTACAGCACCTAATCGGGTTTTGTCTACATAAGATTCTTTTGTTATATCGTCAATAGCTGATAAATAATCATCCATTACTTGACCACCCCAATCTTTGCTAATTTGTTCATTCCATTTTACACCATGACCAGGCATTCCTCTACGGTTTGGAGCAACTACTATATAGCCTTGTGATGCAATTGTTTGAAAATTCCAACGAAAAGAATAATATTGAGTTAAGGCACTTTGTGGTCCTCCTTGGCAGTATAATAGAGTAGGGTATTTTTTTGTAGCATCAAAATTTGGTGGAAGTATAATCCAAACCAACATTTTTTTACCATCTGTAGTGGTTACGTAACGTCTCTCTGTTTTACATAAATTTAAATTTTTATAAATTTCTGTATTAACATGAGTTATCTGATTCCAAGATTTGTTTTTTAAATGATAAGAATAAATTTCAGAAGCATGATTGATGTCATTTCTCATCAAAAGAATTTGATCAGGTGTAAAATCTATAATCTGCGTTATGTCAAAATCACCATTGGTAATTTGTTTAACTCCAATAGCTATTTTGGTCAATCCTGGAAAGTTTACTTCAAATAATTGCTTTGTGCCATCTATAGGAGCAATAAAATAGATTTTTTTTCCATCTTTACTCCATTTAAAACTCTCTACAGTTCCATCCCAGTTAGCAGTTAGGTTTATTTCAATTCCTTTATGTTTTACAATAATATCATTTTTATCAGCTTCGTAACCATCTTGTTTCATCTGTAGCCAAGTAAGATCACCGTTTGGTGAAAAATCAGGATGTGTGTCATAACCCGGATTATTAGGTGTAAGATTTACAGTTTGTTTAGTTTCAATATTATATTGGTATAAATCAGTGTTAGTACTGGTTGCATAAGCCGTTCCAGTCTTTTTTTTACAGACATAGATGATGTTTTTACTATCAGGAGACCAAATATAATCTTCATCACCACCAAATGGTTTTTGTGGAGCATCATAAGGTTCTCCTTCCATAATGTCTATAGCTGGAGCCAAACGTACATTAGGTGCAGGTACTCCGCCAAAGAAGACATGATTGTATGTGCCATCTCGCCAAGTATCCCAATGACGATAATCAAGACCGTCATAAACTTGAGCATCTGACAGAGATAATTCTGGGTAAAAATCTTTTCCTAATACAGGAGTTATTTTAACTTCTTTGTCAGAAAGTAAGTACATTCCATCAGGAGAAATGTTCTTGTTTTTTATCAATTCTGTGTACTCTTTAATTTCACTGGCATTACCACCTGTAATAGAAATGCTATAAAATTTACTAGTAGATTTGTTTTCCTCAATAGATGGGGTAGCTACTTTATAAATAATATTTTTTCCATCTTTTGATACTCCAAGAGGTGTTACACGACCTAATTTCCATAATAAATCAGGAGTCATGATGTTTTGTGCGATTCCAGAATTAATACTCATAAGCGTTACGCTTAATAGCGCTAGTTTTTTCATTTTTGATCTTTTTTGCTAAAATAATGATTTTATTAAAAAAAAAGCTATCTCTTAGAGATAGCTTTTTGGTTGGGGGTTGGGTTAATTATCAAAGTTATTCTTTGATAAAGCGTTTAGTAACAGTTGAATGCAAATCAGAAACTTCTAATATATAGTTTCCAGCTTTACAATTGGTTACATTGATTTGTTCATTGTTTATTTTTCCTTCTAAAACTATTTGTCCAACTAGGTTATATACTTTATACGTTGCCATTTCAGAAATACCTTTAATAGTAAGTATTTCGGAAGTTGGAATAGGGAATACAGTAATTTCAAAACCTGAGGCAATATTTTTTTGATTTTCTTTAGCACTCGAAGTAATGTTAATAGTGTAATCTTCTACTTGTCCATAAGAAAAAGTTTCACATGAAGTAGGAATTCCATTGTACTTCATAGATATTCTCATTCTAGTTGCTCCTAAAATTGCTGTTGCTGGAATTGTAAATGTACCAGAAACGGGTGTTGTAGTAGAAGGGGCTTTAGTCCAAACAGTTTCACCTGCATCTGTAAAATCACCATCTTGATTATAATCAATAAAAAGGGCATAGCCTTCAGGATAAGTTGTTGAGTTCCATGATGGAGTAATTGTTATCGTTTGAGTTGAGCTTCTTACTGCTGAAGTAGATAGAGTTGTAAAGTTTTCGTAACCAACAGTGCTAGTAGAAGTATTATTAATTGTTCCAATTACAACTTTTCCTATTTTTTCATCAGCAGTACTATTGCCTTTTGAAGTGCAATAAGTAAGTGTGTTAGATAGTGTAGTTACGCTAACAATATTACTTGCAATAGAAATATTACCCGCGGCATCTTTTGCTTTCACTGTAAAAGAATAGGTTGTAGAAGGGGTTAAGCCTGTTACGTTATAAGTTTTAGATGTAATGGAACCCAATAAAGTAGTTCCTTGATATATTTCATATCCTGTAACGCCTACATTGTCAGTATCACCATTCCAAGATAAGTTAGTAGAAGAAGTTGTTGTACCAGATGCACTTAATATTGGAGCAGTTGGAGCAGTTGTGTCAATTACATTAGCTAAAGTTGTTACGCTAACAACATTGCTTGCAATAGAAATATTACCCGCGGCATCTTTTGCTTTCACTGTAAAAGAATAGGTTGTAGAAGGGGTTAAGCCTGTTACGTTATAAGTTTTAGATGTAATGGAACCCAATAAAGTAGTTCCTTGATACACATCATATCCTATAACACCTACATTATCAGTGTCACCATTCCAAGATAAGTTAGTAGAAGAAGTTGTTGTGCCAGATGCGCTTAAGACAGGAGCTGTTGGTGGTATAGTATCAGATGTACTTAGGTTTACAGTAATATTTGCATTGTTAACATCAAAAAAGATATGATTTGATCCTTTAACCATAATTCGGCCTGTAGTAGTAGCAGTATTAGGTATTGTTATATTTTCGGATCCATCATTAGGTGTTCCTGCTAATAAAGTTGTCCAAGTTGCACCATTATTTGTTGACCATAAAATATCTACATTAGAGCAGTTAACACCATTTGCAGTGGTACCTGCTACGTTCCAAGTTATTAATTGAGAAGTGCCTCCTGTATAAGAAGTTTCGCTTCCTTGAGAAGTAATAGCAAAAGGACCAGCAGTTCCATTAACTGTTACGATCATATCATCAGAGTTGTTAGCACCACCACCAGCTCTGTTATCACGAACGGTAAAACGGAAATTCATAGTTCTAGCAATAGAAGGTAAAGCTTCTACTAAAATTTCAGAACCTTGTGTAGTAGTTGCTCCTGTTAGAATAGAAGCCATTTGAGGAAAATATCTCGAAGGAATTGTTGTAGGGGTATAAGATCTAAAAATAGGACCAGACACCTTGGTTGTACTAGCAGCAGAACTTGTTCCAGTTTGGGTTGAAGTAGCACTGTCAAATTGTTCCCAAATATAAGTTAAGACATCTCCATTAGCATCAGTTCCTGTACCAGTAAGAACAAACGGAGTGCTTTTTGGAATAGTAAAATCTAATCCAGCATTTGCAGTTGGAATAGCATTACCTGTTGGAGTGTTTACAGCGCACGCTTTTGTTTTTATATTGTTAGTAACTTGTTGAATGCTATAAGTGTGAAAATAAGCGTCAGAATGAGCTTGAACATCTTGTGGTGTAATGCCAGCATATCCCATAATTGTAGACCCAGAACCTGGCTCCATATTAGCTCCAGTTCTTTCTTTACTATGAGAGTGTGTATGATTAGCACCAAATTGATGCCCCATTTCATGCGCAACATAGTCAATATCAAAATTGTCTCCTTGTGGTATTCCATCACCAGGAGATGTATATCCAGAACCTTTGTTTTGATCGGTCGTGCTAGAAGTGTCATCTACACAAATACAGCCAATACAACCCGCGTTACCACCACCTCCAGAAGCACCAAATAAGTGTCCTATGTCATAAGCTCCATTGCCAATGGTATTGGTTAGGTTATTTTGTAACTCAGTATTCCATGCGCCTCCTGAACCTGTAGAAGCAACGGAATAAGGATCCGTAGAAGCATTTGTATAAATAAGTACATCATTATTTGCAATCAGGTTCATTCTGGTATTAAAATCTTTTTCAAAAACACCATTTACTCGAGTCATTGTGGCATTTATTGCAGCCAATGCTTGTGCTACGGTACCACCAAAATAAGTCGTGTATTCACCTGTTACGGATAATGCTAAACGAAAAGTTCTTAAAGTGCCATCATCTGCATTAGGGCGTAAATTAGTTCCAGAAACTTTAAAACTTGGTTCTATTTTATCAATTACTTTACATTCAAATGGTGATAAGTTTTCTTTTTTATCAGCTTTTTTATAAACAGAATAAGTCTTTAAATCTTTAGAATAAGGTTCAATGAATGAAGCTGATTTTCCAGCATTTAATGTCATAGACTTAAATCCTAAAGGAGACATACTAAAATAAGCAGTAGAAGTAGGATTGTCAATGCCAATTCCTATGTACGATCGGATTTGAGGATATTTAGCTTGTAAAGCAGCATCCATATTAGAGTTTTCGTAAACTTTAAATTTTTCTAACTTTCCTTCAGCATTTGGAAGTGAAATAACGGTTGCAGAACTAGAACGACCAAATCGGTTAGGAGATTTAGATAATTGTTTTCTGATCAAATCAATATTCAAGTCAAAAAGGTTCTTCTCAGGAAGTTGTGTTTTGTATTCTATTAGGGTTCTATGATTGGTATTGGTACGTTTCCATAAGCCATCTTGACCCAATACAACTCCTGTTGCCAATAAGGCAATTAAAAGTAATTTCTTTTTCATTTGGTTGGTTGGTGTTAATAATGGCTGCGAATATATTTATATTTTTTTAATAAAATGAAATAAATTATAATAAAATACGTTAAAAAAAATAGTTTAAAATAGGTAAAGTGCAATTTATTAGTGAAATACTTGTAAATATTTGTTTTTTTAAACAAAAAAAGCAGCTCGTTTAAAGCTGCTTTTTTGTGTTAAAATATATGTTTATTCAATTTTTATAACAAAATAATTCTTCTTGCCTCTTTGAAGTAAGACAAATTTATTATTAATAAGATCCTTTGTTTTAAGTATAAATTCCTCAGTTACTTTTTCTTTGTTGACAGAAATTGAATTTTCAGTCAATGCTCTACGTGCTTCACCGTTTGATTTTAAAAAACCTGTTTTAGTATTAAGTACATCTACAATATTGATTCCTTCCTCGATAGCTTCTCTTGAAATGGTTGCTTGAGGCACTCCTTCAAAAGCTTCTAAGAAAGTTTCTGAGTCTAATTTTTTTAAATCTTCAGAAGTAGAATTTCCAAATAACATATTAGAAGCAGCAATAGCTTTATCTAAAGCATCTTTATCATGTACAAAAATAGTTATTTCCTCTGCTAATTTGCGTTGTAAAACTCTTAAATGTGGAGCTTGACGATGTTCTTCAATTAAAGTTTCAATTGTGTCTTTATCTAAGAAAGTAAATATTTTAATGTACTTTTCTGCATCTGCATCTGTTGTATTAAGCCAAAATTGATAAAATTTGTAAACAGAGGTTTTGTCTGCTGTTAACCATATATTCCCTCCTTCTGTTTTTCCAAATTTTGATCCGTCTGCCTTGGTTATTAGAGGACAAGTTAAGGCATAGGCTTTAGCTCCTTCTTCTTCCGTATCTACATTCATTCTACGGATTAATTCAGTACCTGTAGTGATATTGCCCCATTGATCACTACCTCCCATTTGTAATTTACATCCGTATGTTTTGTATAAATGATAAAAATCATATCCTTGAATTAACTGATATGTAAATTCTGTAAAAGACATACCGTCACCTGTTTCTCCTGAAAGACGTTTTTTAACAGAATCTTTGGCCATCATATAGTTAACCGTAATTCGTTTTCCTACATTTCGAGCAAAATCTATGAAAGAAAAAGTTTTCATCCAATCATAATTATTTACTAATACAGGCGCGTTGTCATCGGTAGCATTAAAGTCAAGAAATTTAGATAAAACACCTTTAATCCCTTCTACATTTCTAGAAAGACTTTCCTCATCTAATAAATTGCGTTCGTTGCTTTTTCCTGAAGGATCACCAATCATTCCTGTAGCTCCTCCTACTAAAGCAAAAGGTTTATGACCAAAGTTTCGAAGATGAACTAATAAAATAATAGGAACTAAACTACCTATGTGTAGAGAATCTGATGTTGGGTCAAATCCTATATATGTTGCCGTGCTTTCTTTCAACAATTGTTCTTCTGTTCCTGGCATCATATCGTGTACCAGTCCACGCCATTGTAATTCAGCAATTATGTTTTTCATTATTTAAAAAATTTTTGCAAAGATAAGTTTTTAGTTTTTAGATTGTAAATCTCCTATACGACATTTTTAATAAGTCCAACAAGCCTTAAAATAAAGTAAATCAAAGAATTTGTAGTTCGTATAAATGGTAAATCCCACGGAGTACGCGGGATTTTAGACTTTCGTCTACGGCATATAGCCTTATTGTGATAAGATTAAAGATTAGAATAATTTTATCTGTTGCTAAGATAAAAAAAAAATCTAAAATAATTTTATTTTTTTAAACAAATGTTTTTTTATAAGTTTAGGCGTAAGCTAAACAACATAAAAAACTATTATGACAAAAATTTTAGGTCTCGATTTAGGGACTAATTCTATTGGATGGGCGATTAGAGAAGATGAAAACGAAGGAGTAAATCAAATTATAGATAAAGGAGTCAGAATTTTCTCTGAAGGAGTAAAATCTGAAAATGGAAAAGAAATATCCAGAGCTGCCGAAAGAACAGCCTACAGAAGTGCTCGTAAAATAAAATATCGTCGAAAATTAAGAAAATACGAAACTTTAAAAGTGCTCTCTGTTAATGGGATGTGTCCTCTATCTGTTGAAGAAGTGGAACAATGGAAAAAATCTGGTTTCAAAGAATATCCTCTAAATCCTGAATTTCTTAATTGGTTACGGACTAATGAAGATAAGAATATAAATCCTTATTTTTTTAGAGACAAAGCCAGTAAGCAAAAAGTTACTTTATTTGAGTTAGGAAGAGCCTTATACCATATAGCACAACGAAGAGGTTTTTTGAGTAATCGCTTAGATCAATCAGCCGAAGGTGTTTTTGAAGAACATAACCCGCAAATTCAAAATTTAATTGAAGATTTAGATAGTTCAAATACGATCTTAAACGAATTAAAAGAGTATTATATTAATCTTGGAATTATAGATGAGTCAGAGAAAAGTGGTTTTAAAAAGGATTTAGACGAAGGAGAAAAAAATCTAAAGAAATTATACACTTCATTAGTATCCATTACAAAAAAGAATGCTAATGATATTGAAACATGTAAACAAGAGCTTATTGCGCGTCTCAATAAAAAAGAAGATTTAGGCAAAGTAAAAGGAGAAATTAAAGATATTTCACAAGCAATGCTTGATGGAAATTTTAAAACCTTAGGTCAATATTTTTTTAGTTTATACAACAAAACAAGAATAAGAAACCAATACACTTCTCGTGAAGAACATTATTTAGAAGAGTTTATTATAATTTGTCAAACACAAGGAATTGAAGAGATCAATACAAATGAAAAATTACCCGAAAAAAAGTTTACGGGTTTAGCTAAAGATTTATACCGAGCTATTTTTTTTCAAAGACCTCTAAAATCGCAAAAGGGATTAATAGGAAAATGTTCCTTTGAAAAAAACAAATCTCGATGTGCTGTTTCGCATCCTGATTATGAAGAATTTAGAATGTGGTCGTATTTGAATACCATAAAAATAGGTACACAAAGCGAAAAGACATTACGTTTCTTAACCCTGGAAGAAAAATTAAAATTAGTTCCGAAATTTTACAGAAAAAATGACTTTAATTTTGAGGTTTTAGCCAAAGAACTGGTTGAAAAAGGAGCTAGTTTTGGCTATTACAAATCTTCTAAGAAAAATGAGTTTTTTTATTGGTTTAATTACAAACCTACAGATAGTGTTTCTGCTTGTGTAGTTTCTGCTTCACTGGAAAACGCAATAGGAAAAGACTGGAAAACTAAAACGTTCGAGTATCAAACTAGTAATACTAAAAAAGAAGAAGTCACAAAATCTGTAAATTACAAAGATCTTTGGCACTTACTTTCAGTAGCTACCTCAGATACGTATTTGTATGATTTTGCCATCGAAAAACTAAAACTAGAACCTAAAAACGCAAAAGCATTTAGCAAAACAAAACTTAAAAAAGACTTTGCAAGTCTTAGTTTGGCAGCTATTGCAAAAATATTACCTTATTTAAAACAAGGATTACTGTACTCGCATGCTGTGTTTATAGCAAATATTGAGAATATTGTAGATGCTGACATTTGGAAAGATAAGGAACAACAAAAATTTATTCAATCAAAAATAGTTGATTTAATAGATAATTATTTAGTAGAAAAAAGCAAGCTAGAAATTATTAACTGTTTATTGAAAATATATAATACAGAAGACATAGAGGGGCGAAAAGTGTATTATTCTAAAGAAGCTGAATCGCTTTTTGAGGCTGATTTGAGAAAAAAGCTTGTTCCATTTTATAAAGCAAACACTATTAGTGAGCAACAGGAACAAGAAATAATATTTAAAGATTTATTCCCTGTTTTAATCGAACAATTAAAAAAACAGGAATTCATTAAAATAGTTAGGTTAGATAAAAAAATTGAAGCTTTTCTTAAAGGCGAAAATGAAGAGGGACAAATATTTTGTAACTATCCTGAAAAATTTAAAAAACTCTATCATCCATCTGATATTGAAGTATTCAAAAAGAAAATTATCAAAGACGAATGGGGCAATGAAAAAGTAGTTTTAGGTAGTCCGCTTACCACTTCTATAAAAAACCCAATGGCAATGCGTGCTTTGCATCAATTACGTAAAGTTCTTAATACTTTAATACTAGATGGACAAATAGACGAGAAAACTCGTATCCATATAGAAATGGCAAGAGAATTAAATGATGCGAACAAGCGAAAAGGAATTCAGGATTTTCAAAAAGAAAGAGAAGAGTTATATAAAATTTATGAAGCTAAAATTAAAGAACTTTATCAAGTAAAAACAGGAAAAGAACTACTCCACGTTACCGATGAAGATTTACAAAAATTCGAATGGGCATTAGAACAAACTAAAGATGGAAGAATTATAACTAAAGAAGAACTAATAAAATACAAAATATGGGAAGAGCAAAATCATATTTGTATTTATACAGGCAAAACTATTAGTATCGATAGTTTTTTAGGGGGAAATCCAAAATTTGATATTGAGCATACTATTCCAAGAAGTATTTCCCAAGATAATTCTCTTATGAATAAAACACTATGTGATAAAGATTTTAACAGAAGTGTGAAAGGCAAAAAAATGCCTGTAGAATTATCAAACTACAATGAAATTTTACCGAGAATTGCGCATTGGAAAAAACAAGCAGAGGAACTAACTCGACAAATTGAAACCATTTCAAGATCCATAAAATCAGCAGCTACAAAAGTCGCAAAAGATAAAAACATAAGAAAAAGACATTACCTCACTTTAAAACGCGACTATATTCAGGGTAAATATGACCGATTTACATGGGGTGAACCTAAAGTAGGTTTTAAAAACAGTCAAATACCTGATACAGGTATTATAACTAAATATGCGCAAGCCTATTTAAAATCTTATTTTAAAAGAGTAGAAAGTGTAAAAGGTGGCGCAGTAGCCGAATTTAGAAAACTATGGGGTATACAAGAAAGTTTTATCGATGAAAACGGATTCAAACACTTCAAAGAAAAAGACAGAAGTAAACACACCCATCATACCATTGATGCGATTACCATTGCTTGCATGCCTAAAGATAAATACGACTTGTTAGCACACGCGTGGCGTTTAGAAGACGAACAAAATAAAAAAGCAGCAAAAGCTTTAATAGAACAAGCCAAGCCTTGGAAAACCTTTAAAGAAGATATAGAAAAAATAGAAGCCGAAATTTTAGTATCACATTTTACGCCAGATAACGTAAAAAAACAAGCTAAAAAGATTCTTCGTGTAAGAGGTAAAAAACAATACGTAGCCGAAATAGAAAGAAATGCAAATGGAAAAGCTATTCCTAAAAAGGATGCTAGTGGTAAAATAATTTATAAGCTTAACGAAAGAGGTAATAAAATACCCATACTACAACAGGGCGATACAATAAGAGGATCTTTACATCAAGACAGTATTTATGGTGCCATTAAAAACCCACTAAACACTAATGAAATTCGTTATGTAATTCGCAAAGATTTAGAAAGTTTAAAAGCAAATGATATAGAAAACATAGTCGATGAAAATGTAAAAGCAAAAGTAAAAGAAGCAGTAGCTAATAAAATTTTACTTATTTCATCTAACCCCCAACAAAAAAACAAATTTGCCGAAGGTAAAAATGTTTGGATGAACGAAGAGAAAAAAATACCAATTAACAAAGTTAGAATCTATGCTAATTCTGTTAAAAACCCTATAGAAATTAAAAAACATAGTACTTTATCAAAATCAAAACACGAACACAAACAAACTGTGTACGGACAAAACGATGAAAATTATGCTATGGCTTTATATGAACTTGATGGAAAGCGAGAATTTGAATTAATCAATAATTTTAATTTAGCAAAACTTCTCAAACAAGGTCAAGGTTACTATCCGTTACATAAAGAAAAAGAAATAAAAGGTAAAAAAGTTTTAATACCCATTGAGAAAAGAAACAATAGAGATGTAGTTTTAAAAAGAGGTCAACAGGTAGTCTTTTACGATAAAACAGTTGAAAATTCTAAAGATATTTCAGAAATAGTAGATTTTAGAGGAAGAGTATATTTAATTGAAGGATTGACAATACAAAGACAAAAAGACAAAAAAACTGGTAAGGTCAATGAATATGGCATCATTCAACTTAGATATTTTAAAGAAGCTAGAAAATCAGAAGAAATTAGCAAAGACAGCTTCAAACCTGATGGAGAGTTCAAAATCAATGAAAACAAACCAACTAGAAAAATGAATCACAATCAATTTACAGCATTTGTGGAAGGAATTGATTTTAAAGTTTTACCCTCGGGAAAATTTCAAAAAATATAAAAAAACAATCACAGAAGTAATCCTCTAGGAATCAACTTCGAATTAAAAGTTCTTTGACATAAAAAAGTAAAAATCTTAACAAAATTAGAATTGTAATTCCTCAAACCATATAGACTTTCACTCTTTGTTGGTGATTTTAAAAGTTTGAGAATAATTTCATTTAAAAACACAAGTTTATATTTGTCATTGGTGTGTTTGTGATTATAATTGATTAAAGATTAGAAAACACGATATTTATAAAAGTTTAGTGTTTGTTTAGTGCAAGTTGTGGTTTGATTAAAGATTAGAAAACACGATATTCTATCCTACCTATTGGACGGCGGTACTCATGTTGTGGTTTGATTAAAGATTAGAAAACACGATATTCCGTTTCAAAACATTAGTCATCGTAAGTTGGTTTACAAACACCAAGTTAATATTTATTATAGGTGTGTTTGTGAATCTCCCTCTGGTCGATTTGATTAAAGATTAGAAAACACGATATTCCTTCGAACAAAAAGGAAAGTCAGGTAAGTGTTGTGGTTTGATTAAAGATTAGAAAACACGATATTGCTTTGAATTTGGTTTAAAGGGTATGCCTGGTTGTGGTTTGATTAAAGATTAGAAAACACGATATTATTGAAAGCTGAACTGGATGGTGAATTTATGTTGTGGTTTGATTAAAGATTAGAAAACACGATATTACTAAAACCTTGTACCACATTGCTCATAATGTTGTGGTTTGATTAAAGATTAGAAAACACGATATTCGAGAAAAGGGATGCTTACCTGTTGTGGTTGTTGTGGTTTGATTAAAGATTAGAAAACACGATATTGATTGAGCTATGAGTAGTTGCGATATATTAGTTGTGGTTTGATTAAAGATTAGAAAACACGATATTCTGTTTAAATCAAACGGTTCCTGTTTATAAGTTGTGGTTTGATTAAAGATTAGAAAACACGATATTAGTCAAGTTGGTGTTAAGTTTGACATTGAAGTTGTGGTTTGATTAAAGATTAGAAAACACGATATTAAACACTTGGTTATAATGGTGGGGTTAGAGTTGTGGTTTGATTAAAGATTAGAAAACACGATATTTTTGTTTGTCCAAACATTTGGCTTAATGCAGTTGTGGTTTGATTAAAGATTAGAAAACACGATATTCGACTTTCTTCTTTCGCTCCATCTTCTTCGTTGTGGTTTGATTAAAGATTAGAAAACACGATATTAATGTAAAGATTATCTAAAAAAACTTATACGTTGTGGTTTGATTAAAGATTAGAAAACACGATATTAAGTATGTGAATTCACCGCAAACGGCTTTGGTTGTGGTTTGATTAAAGATTAGAAAACACGATATTTTTTGAGCCAATATTAATAACAGAAGAATGGTTGTGGTTTGATTAAAGATTAGAAAACACGATATTGACGACCTTGTTTATTATGTTAGCAAACATGTTGTGGTTTGATTAAAGATTAGAAAACACGATATTCACAGCCAGCACATTATAAACAGGACTTTTGTTGTGGTTTGATTAAAGATTAGAAAACACGATATTATGGTTATAAACATGATGTTGAAGAGGCGGTTGTGGTTTGATTAAAGATTAGAAAACACGATATTATTCATCGTTTCCACAATTTGGGCATGTTAGTTGTGGTTTGATTAAAGATTAGAAAACACGATATTAAAAATAATTTCACAATCTCAGGGAATGGGTTGTGGTTTGATTAAAGATTAGAAAACACGATATTGATAAAGGAGGAATTATAATACCACCACATGTTGTGGTTTGATTAAAGATTAGAAAACACGATATTCATTAGAAAGTATGATAGTTAAGGATTATGGTTGTGGTTTGATTAAAGATTAGAAAACACGATATTCTAATATTAGTAATGATACTAAAATGGATCGTTGTGGTTTGATTAAAGATTAGAAAACACGATATTTGGTTCGAGTGATTGGATAAAAACAAGTAAGTTGTGGTTTGATTAAAGATTAGAAAACACGATATTATTTTGTTTTGAAGTTGTTGTTTAGTTCGGTTGTGGTTTGATTAAAGATTAGAAAACACGATATTCCCAATACCTCACAAACTAATACTACGTTAGTTGTGGTTTGATTAAAGATTAGAAAACACGATATTACCAGGTTTGTTATTCAATAGCGAAATTGAGTTGTGGTTTGATTAAAGATTAGAAAACACGATATTAACTGTAATCACGAACCATTACGCCATTATGTTGTGGTTTGATTAAAGATTAGAAAACACGATATTTTCTATCCATGCGTCTTTTGTTGCATCCGTGTTGTGGTTTGATTAAAGATTAGAAAACACGATATTTAACGGGCGTTTCGAAGTTCAAAACGATAAGTTGTGGTTTGATTAAAGATTAGAAAACACGATATTTATGCAGAGGTGTTCATTAGACAAAAGTGGGTTGTGGTTTGATTAAAGATTAGAAAACACGATATTAATTGATAAGTTTGCGAGTAGCAATCAAAGGTTGTGGTTTGATTAAAGATTAGAAAACACGATATTAGTTGATGTTTTATCTTCTAATTATCAAATGGTTAAGTTTTGATATCGTTAAAAAAAATGCTTCTTTTTTGGGGTGCTATGCCAAAATTGAAGCATTTTTTTATTCCTAAAATAATTCAAGTTGAGTGGGTTGAGGTCCCGAAGGAATTTCTACTTTTCCCCAGAAATTTTGTATATTCCCAAATTGCTTGTCTGTAATTCGTAATATACTTACTTTTCCTGAAGGAGGTAGGAGTTTTTGTACACGTTTTTCATGTACATCAGCACTTTCGCTACTCGCGCAATGTCGTATATACACCGAGTATTGCATCATACTGAATCCATCTTTCAAAAGTTGGTTCCGAAAGCCAGAAGCATTTTTTCGGTCTTTTTTAGTATCAGTAGGCAAATCAAAAAATACAAACAACCACATGATTCGATACCCGTTTAAATCCATAATTTTGGGTATTTTATCTTTTTGCGCTCCCCAGCAAAACATTGCTGCAACGAACTAGCCGTTTTTTGTAAACCTACCATCAAAGGACTTTTCTCATCCTTAAAATAAACCGTTCGGGTGAGTAATTGCAGGAGTTCGGCTTTGATAGCCGTGTTTAGTTCTTGCTCCTCGTAAGTTTGTACCAATTCATATACTTTTTCGTCTACTATAGGTCTAAAAGGTTCCATAATATCATCGGCTAAAGCAAACGCATTGTATTTACTCTTATGATGAATACCCAGTGTGTTGAGTAAACCACTCCCCGATAATGCACGAGCAGTAGCTGCCCTTAATATAGCATAACCATAATTTAAAAAAGGGTTAGGATAATTCCCGTATCGTTCCCTTTTAAAATCCATCTCAAAAAAATCTTTCCAATACTGACCAGCCGCCACTCCCTCCATATTACTGCTGTCTCCGCTTAATACTTTTGAAGCTAAAAAAGGAAAGACGTTTTTATTCCCTTTTATTTTTTCTAATAAAAGCCCTTGATTTGTAATTTTTTCAATAATAGTTTGTTGCCATAACTGTTTTTTTAAAGGAATACTAGCATCTATTTGAAATCTGAAAATTTCTTGTTGAATATGGTGGCTCTCTAAATTTAAAAACATTCCGTTTGGAAGATGATTTTTATTGCAAATAATTACTGCTGAATTATGTTCTATTAACAAATTCATAGCAGGAATACTTATGTATATTTCGGGATTATCAAGGATAATAAAACCTATATCTTCTACAGGTATAGCGTTTTCTCTTTCTTCTGTCTTAATATGTAACTGATTGTTTTTTGTAACAATAGAACATTTGTTTTCTATAAGTACGGTTTTTTTTAGCATAGTTAATGTTTGTTATTTATAACAATTTACTAACTAAAAAAAAATAAAAAAGATGAAATCGTTTAACGACTCTTATTAAACGATAATATGTATAAAAGCGTTTTAAGATAATGAAAATAGGTAATATAATTCTAATCTTTTTTATATTTGAGCCATGATTTTAGTTACAGGAGCAACAGGATTGGTAGGTTCACACTTAATCTTGAAATTAATCAATTCAGGAGAAAAAGTAAAAGCGTTATTTCGTACAGAAAAAAACAAAGAAAAAGTAAAAAAAGTATTTGAACATTATAAAAAAGAAGATCAGTTTGATAAAATAAATTGGGTCTTAGGAGATATACTAGATGTACCCTCTTTAGAATTTGCATTTCAAGATATTGTACAGGTTTACCATTGTGCAGCTTTAGTATCCTTCGAACCCAAAGAAGAAGAAAAATTAAGAAGAGTAAATATTGAAGGAACAGCTAATGTAGTTAATTTGTCTGTTGATTTTGGAGTTCAAAAATTATGCTATGTAAGTTCTATTGCTGCCTTAGGAGATCTAAAGGAATACGAACATAAAATAACAGAAGAAACAGAGTGGAATCCTGAGTTACCTCACAGTGATTACGCTATCTCTAAATATGGAGCAGAAATGGAAGTTTGGCGAGCTTACCAAGAAGGATTGCCTGTAGTAATTGTTAATCCAGGAGTTGTTTTAGGCCCCTTGTTCTGGAGAGAAGGAAGCGGTGATATTTATAATAAAGTAGCTTCTCAAATTCCTTTTTATACAAAAGGAGGAACCGGCTTTGTATCAGTAGATGATTTAGTTTGTATCATGAAAAAACTAATGAAAAGCCCCATCGTCGGGCAACGTTTTATTGTAGTATCACAAACCATATCATACCAAGAAGTAACAAATCTTATAGCAAAAAAATTAAATGTTAAGAAACCAACCATTTTAATACGGTCTTATGCACTAAGATTGGCATATACTTTTGATTGGTTTTTAGGATTATTTGGTAAAACCAGAGTTTTATCCAAAGATATGATTCGTACTTTACAAACGATGGATAATTATGATCATTCTAAAATAAAAGAAACCCTTAAATTTGAATTTAAAACAATACAAGATTACTTAAACCAAGATTGTGTATTGTAAAGTTCAGTATAGATAAAAGAATTTTAAATCTAAAAAGAAATTTGTCTTCTGTGCTCTCAATCTAAAGAGATAAAATTTTGCTTACAAAAAAAATCAGGTTCTTGTCATCCCGACATTAGGAGAGATCACAAACATAACCTTTTTAAATTCTCATGATGCTATTCCTCTTTTATCAAGTGGTTTTGGTTTTGATTATGTGATACCTCCTTACGTAGTGACAAACAAGAGACTAAAAATAGAACCAAAAAGAGTCTTCGTTGAATCAAAAAGGGTATTATTTTAATCTAAAAGAGTTTTCGTTGAACCTAATACCATTTAAACTTTGAAATTTCCTCATAATACTGATTATGAGACTCCTCCTTGTGTTGGAGTGATAAAAAGCATGTTGATTTAGGTATTATTTTACAAAAACAATAAAAATCATCATTGGTTCTCGATGTGCTTCACGCTCGAACTAACGATGATTTCAATTATATACTTAACCGTCCGTTTGAGTTGTTTTTAAAATGAAAAAAACATATCAAGAACTTTATTTTCTAATCCAGTATATTTTAAGTTTAAATGGTATTATTCGTGATATTTTTGAAATAATAAAATTATTTAGGCACATTCAGAAGTAACCTCACTTTTGTAAAAAAATAAAACAATGACCCATTTTGATTTACAAATTTGGGTCATTTTTGTTTTTTAAAGGATTCAAATGTTTAAAAATAGGTTTTTGGGTCGCAACACGACGCACGTTCCCCTATGATGCTGGTCTTACATTTTTTTTATGCTACTAAAGTTTGCTGTTGTAGATAAATCCGTCTCCCTATTTCTAATGCATTGGCTGTGTGAATGCCAAAGAAAATCCAAAGGATCTCACTTTTTTGGGTTTTGGCTTTGATTTTCTTGAGATGGTAATGTTCCTTCTCCTTGCCAAAACTTCCTTCTAGTCGAGTAGCTCGTTCTTTCTTGATGTGTTGCGCTAAAATTTTGCGTTGTTCTTCATTTTTTCCAGCTTTTCCTTTACGTACAAAATCGGTTTGGATAGTATTGGTAGACGTGAAGGTTCGATTTTTATTGGTAGCATAAATGGCATCGGCTCCAAGTATTTTTACTTTTGTTTTAGTTAAATTCTGAGCGCAAAAAACACTGCTTTGCAGACGAGTTCCTTCGTTGAAAGCTCGATATTGAATGTGTTCGATGAAGTTAATGCCATCGATTTGAATTTTGTTTACTTTGGCTCCAAATTCAACTTGCTTTACTTCTTTCCCGCGAACAATTGGGCGGATATAACTTTTGCTAATACTTACAATCCTGTCTGGAACACTTTTACCAGTTTTAAATATCTGAATTTGTTGTTTGTATACTTGTTTGATAATCAGGCGCTGTTTGCTATATTTTGTAGTGGCTTCAAACGGATTTTGTGCTTCAATACGGCTAAGTTCGCCATTGAGTTTGTATAATAATTTAAGTAAACCTCGGGTAACTTTTGTGCGATGTTTTGATTGTTTTTTTCTCTTTTTTGAATATTGATTGTATCGCTTACACCAATCTAAATATTTAGTTCTTGGTAGTTTTATTTTAAACAAATGACACAAAGCTTCCATTTGCTTATAATTCCACTGTACACACTCCCAAAGCAATTTCTGGTTCGTAGGAAAGCGCACTTCACTCTCGTAACAAGTAGCATCCGTAAGCATTTTATCTAAATCTCCCATATAAGGAATCCAGTTCTTAGCTAGTACTTCTTGAGCTTTGCCAATGGTTAAAGTCTTGGATAGCTCCATTCTGATTTGACTCACGATTTTAAAGTTTTTCAAAGGTTTATCAATCGGAATCAGAATATCACAAAAAAATTGCATAAAGATATTTCCATTGAGAAGTTCAATCAACTTTTTATCCGAACAACCGTAGTAGTTTTTAAGCATCATCAGAGCAATTTTGCCTTTAGGACTAAAATAACAATGAGTCCCTTTTTGAGAATCTTTCAGTTTGAAGGCTTGAGCAAGCTCTGAAAAAGGCATCGAAAGATAAATTTTACCCAAATCTGTTTTTAAAAATTGGGCGTAAAAACCATCAAAATCTTTATTGATAGTAAAAAATGGAATTTGGTATTGAAATTCGCTTAAACGTATTATTTTTGGCATAGCATTTAAAGAAAAACCCCGTTTTTGACTCTTTTTGAGCAATTTCGGGGTTTGTTTCTTCTAAAATAACACTTATTTTGTTGATATGCAAGTGTTTGGGTAATTATGAATGTGCCTATTTATTGAAATTTTCATTATAAAAAGACCTGATAAACTTCAATCATTTTATCTATAATTATTCTGCTTTTTTTAGTTTTTCTTTTTTCAATTCAGCTTGTCGTAGTTTTTCAGTTTTGATTTTTTCAGTTTTGATTTTTTCGATAACACGATCATATATTTTTTTATAGTTTGCAATATCATAAGAGTAGTATTTATTACTATTTACAAGTTGTAAACTGTCTATATGATATTTTTTATAAACGTATTTTTTGGGATCAATCTGATTCGTTGGAAGTAATTTGGCATCATGCCCCTTAATTGCTTGAATCAATGCCAAATCATATAATATTTTTTCCATAGTTGCTTCATCTATCAGATTATCAGGTTTTTCAGGAGTGTTGAATTTCTGACAAGACAGAGAAAATAAAATTAAAAAAAAGCAAGCTATTTTGTTCATATTATAAGAGTCTTTTATTTACCGGTTAAATTCTAGTCGCATTCCTTCTTGAAGATCTTTGACTTGGTTGTTTTCATATACTAAATTACCATTTACAAAAGTATGTGTAATTTTTGATTTAAAAGTATAATTTTCAAAAGGTGACCAACCGCATTGGTACAGAATGTTGTCTTTAGAAACCGTCCAAGGAGAATTTGTATTAATAATGGCTAAATCAGCATAATACCCTTTTTTAATAAAACCACGACGATCTATCTGAAATAATTTAGCTGGATTATGAGCCATTTTTTCAACAATTCGTTCAATAGAAATTTTACCTTGATGAAAAGCTTCAAATAATGCTACTACAGCATGTTGTACAAGAGGACCGCCAGAAGGAGCACTTGTGTAAGGTTTTTGTTTTTCTTCCTGTGTATGAGGTGCGTGATCTGTGGCAATTACATCAATTCGGTTATCTAATAAAGCTTCCCACAAAGCGTTTTTGTCTGTTTCTGTTTTTACGGCAGGATTCCATTTAATTAGGGTGCCTTTATCCGCATAATCTTTATCAGTAAACCATAAGTGATGTACGCAAACTTCGGCGGTTATTTTTTTGTTTTCTAACGGAATTGAATTGTCTAGTAAACTCATTTCTTTGGCCGTAGAAAGATGAAAAATATGCAAACGAGCACCAGTTTTTTTAGCCAATTCTATAGCTTTAGATGAAGAAATATAACAAGCTTCTTCACTTCTTATTAAATGATGACAATCTATAGGAATATTATCACCGTATTTTTCTTTATAATCAGCTAAATTATTCTGAATAGTTGTTTCGTCTTCACAATGCACACAAATAATCATATTCGTATGGCTAAAGATTTTTTCGAGTACTTCTTCACGATCTACTAACATATTACCAGTGGAAGAGCCTAAGAAAATTTTAATAGCTGCTACATTACGTGGATTGGTTTTGAGAACTTCTTCTAAATTATCATTAGTAGCTCCCATCATAAAGGAGTAGTTGGCATAAGAAGTTTTAGAGGCTATTTCGTATTTTTGTTCTAACAATTCCTGTGTTACCGCGTTAGGTACGGTATTAGGTTGTTCCATAAAACTAGTTATGCCTCCTGCTATAGCGGCTCTAGATTCAGATGCTATAGTACCTTTGTGGGTTAGACCAGGCTCACGAAAATGTACTTGATCATCTATAGCCCCAGGAATTAAATAGTTATTTTGAGCATCAATGATCTCAAAATCTTTTAAGGGCGTAATGTGTTCAGCGATGTCTATGATAAACTTGTTTTCAATTAAAACATCTCCTTTAAAAATATGACCTTCGTTTACTATCTGAGCGTTTTTAATTAAAATAGTTTTCATAATGTGTTGTGTTTTTATAATAAATTAAACATCTTGCGAACTCGCAACATAATTACGCCAAAAATAGCTTCTCGTATGATAGCGCCACTCATCTTAGATTCGCCTTTTGTACGATCTGTAAAGATAATAGGTACTTCAATAATTTTAAAATGATTAGCAAAAGTTCTGTATTTCATTTCTATCTGAAAAGCATATCCCGTAAACTTTAATTGGTTTAGATTTATTTTTTCTAATACTTGACGTTGATAGCATATAAAACCAGCAGTGGCATCCTGAATTTGCATGCCCGTAATCAATCGAACGTAGACAGAAGCAAAATAAGATAGTAAAACACGATTTAAAGGCCAATTAACTACGTTTACGCCCGTAATATAACGAGAGCCAATAGACATCCCCGCATTTTGTGTTTTGCAAGCCTCGTAAAGCTTTGTAAGATCATTAGGATTATGCGAAAAATCAGCGTCCATTTCAAAAATATAATCATAATGATGTTGTATAGCCCACTTAAAACCATGCACATAAGCTGTTCCTAATCCCGCTTTTCCTTGTCTTTTTTCAAGATGTAATGCTTTTGGGTATTCTTTTTGTAATTCAATTACCCGATCTGCAGTGCCATCAGGAGAGTTATCATCGACAATTAAAACATCAAATTTTTTAGGTAGAGCAAAAACAGCTCTAATAATAGCATCAATATTTTCTATTTCGTTGTAAGTAGGTATGATAACGATAGAGTCCTGCATAAATTTACTGAATTGTGCTGCAAAAATAATCTTTTTAAATTATGAGACTCCTAAATTATCTATAATTCGATGAAGGGAATGAAAAATTTGTAATTTTGTACTATGAATAACTATGAGTTAATTCCTCGAATTGTAGAGAATAAAAATTGGATTACTATAGTTTTTATTGTAGCTATAGGAGTGGTAACGATTACTAAGGCCGTTTTTGAAAAACGCTTTACTGATTTTGTTAGATTATTGTTTAATAATAAGTATATAAAAGTTTATAAGGATCCGAGTAACTTAATGACTTGGTTTACAATCTTATTGTTTTTTGTGCAATTAATTTCATTTTCCTTTTTTATTCAGTTAGTTTTGTCTTATTACGGTTATACAACAAAGACTAATTGGGTAAGCTTTATACAAATTATAACTTTTTTAACATTTTTTGTTCTGTCAAAATATTTGATAGAAAAAATTATAGCAACTTCATTTGATACAGAGTCGTTTATAGAGCAGTTTAATCTCTTTAAAGTGAGTTATAGAACTTATTTAGGTATTTTGCTGTTACCTGTTGATATGGTATTATATTATACTAATTCAATAAATCAATATGTTATTCTTGGAGTTTTAGTTATAATTTTAATAATAAATGCAGTAACATATCTTGTGTCATTGCGAAATTATCAAAATTTACTTTTAAGGAAGTTGTTTTATTTTATTTTGTATATTTGCGCCCTGGAAATTGCACCTTATTTTTTTATGTATTACTACATTACAAATAGGTAAAGCATAATTGTACAAAACAACATTTTTTGACTATGAAAGTGAAAACGATTTTAGTATCGCAACCTGAGCCAAAAGTTGAGAACTCGCCTTATTTTGATTTACAAAATAAGCATAAAATAAAAGTTGATTTTAGACCCTTTATTCATGTAGAAGGAGTGCCTGCTAAGGAGGTTCGCGCTCAAAAAATTGATTTGAATAATTATACAGCGATTATCTTAACTAGTAAGAATTCTGTAGATCATTTTTTTAGAGTGGCAGAGGAAATGCGTTATAAGATTCCTGAAGATTTGCGTTATTTTTGTCAGTCAGAGGCAGTAGCTTACTATTTACAAAAATATGTGGTTTACAGAAAAAGGAAAATTTATGTAGGACAAAAGGAATTTGCAGATATGTCTTCTTTCTTTAAAAAGTATAAAGATGAAAAGTTTTTGCTCCCTGCGTCTGACAAATTAAATGCAGATGTGCCTCAAACCTTAAATAATTTAAAATTAGATTGGACTCCAGGTACTTTTTACAGAACAGTAATGAGTGATTTATCAGATCTAAAAGATGTGTATTACGATGTATTAGCCTTTTTTAGTCCAACAGGTATTCAGTCATTGTTTAAAAATTTTCCTGATTTTAAACAAAATGAGACACGTATAGCGGTATTTGGAAGTACAACCCAAAAAGAGGCTATTGATCATGGCTTACGTATAGACATCATGGCACCAGCTCCAGGAGTACCTTCTATGACGATGGCACTTGAGAAATATGTAGCTGAAGTAAATAAAGGTAAATAATTTTTGTATCTATATTCTTAAATCCCGATTTTATCGGGATTTTTTTTTAAACAAAATTGAGCGCGTTTGAAAAGTCAAAAATAGATGTTTAGCCTGCCTCTTCAATGATAGGAGAAACATGATTAAGGTTATGCAATTTTTTCGTCTATTTACTTCGTTTGAGCTTCCTTATGGTTGAAATCAATCAATCACGACCTTTTCGGACAGTTTCTTTTGTAACAAAATTAGAAGTAAAATTACTAATGAAAGAGGATTTTGTTAGTACCTTGTTAATAAATAAAAAAAACTATTTGATTTATAATAAAAAATTAAAATATGAAAGGATTCATTAATACCATTATAAAAGATAAAATTGCAAGAATTACTTTTTCACATCCTGCCAGTAATTCATTTCCAAGCGAACAATTAAAATTATTAACAGAAGAAATTTTTGCAATTAGTAAAAACAAAGAAGTTGGGGTGGTTGTTTTACAAAGTGAAGGAAGAGGGGCTTTTTGTGCAGGAGCTTCTTTTGATGAGTTACTAGAAGTAAATGATTTAGAAACAGGAAAAGCTTTTTTTAGTGGTTTTGCAAATGTTATTAACGCTATGAGAAAATGCGAAAAAATAATCATAGGGAGAGTTCAAGGTAAAACAGTTGGAGGAGGAGTAGGTCTTGTGTCTGCTTGCGATTATACTTTTGCCACCCATGCTGCAGCTATAAAATTATCTGAAATAGCCATAGGTATAGGTCCTTTTGTAATAGAACCAGCTGTTTCAAGAAAAATTGGTAAATCAGCTATGACAGAAATGACGCTTTCACCTACAGAGTGGAAAAGTGCAGAGTGGGGATTTCAACATAAATTGTATTCTAAATTGTTTGAAGATGTAGAAACTATGGATCAAACATTGAATGAATTTACTCAACAATTAGCAAGCTATAATCCAGAGGCTTTATTAGAATTTAAAAAAGTCTTATGGGAAGGAACAAGTCATTGGGATGAATTGTTGTATGATCGTGCGGCTGTCTCTGGAAAACTAGTTTTGTCTGATTTTACAAAAAATGCGTTGAATGCTTTTAAGAAATAAAGTAAACGAAATCATGTTGCTAATACATATAATATTGTTATTATGGTAATAAAGGATTGTGTTTTATAAAAGGATTATTTTAAGAAGATTGTTTAAATTTTGGATTACGTATTAGAATTTTGTTACAGATAAAAAGGATCATAAATCTATAAAATAGGTTTTATTTTGTTCTCAATATAACAAAGTTATAACTACAAAAAATACAGGGACTTTTCTTCTTTATGATAAAGTATAATCTGGGGTAAAACTTCTGATTCTATAAAAGATCCGAAGATTATAAGAATGCAAAGTCTTCTTTAAGATTAGAGTTTATTATAAAATTTAAATGATGATTAGGATTATAGGACAAAAAAGAGGCTGCCCAAAAAGTAATAAATCAACATGCAGTTTGTTACTCAGTAAGGAGGAGTTTCATAATCAAGATTATGTAATTTCTCCCTTTGGTTGAAATGACAAGATTGCGAACTTTTTGGGCAGTATCTGTATTATATTTTTTTAGAATTATAAAATTTCAGGTTGATGGACAGATTTTAAAAGATCATTAATCGTTTTTACAGGAGTAAAAGTATCAAGAGGAACTTCTATAAAAAGGGTAATCCAATTGGCCATACTACCATTCCATAACCCAGGTAATTCGTATGATTTATATTGAATTCCATCTTTATTTTTTTTAACAACAAAGCCTGTGTTGGGATCTGTAAAATCTAATAAATTAAACTTATTGCCTTGATAATCTTTTATGGAACAAACAAGATCCACGGGATTAAAATGAGTGGAAGATTTAAAAATTGATTTTTGTTTATCATTTTCTAAATCAATTTGTGCGGATTCAACGATTTGTAGTGTTGAGTTTCCTTTTTTATCTTTTACCCAAAAAGGACCACCGCCTGGTTCATTCTCGTTTTTAACCATTCCACATACACGTATAGGTCTGTTTAAGAAATGTTTTAAAATTTTGATTTGACTTTCTTCTTTGTACTCATCAAAATCAGGATTAATAATAATAGAAAGTTTGTTTTGAATAAAGTTTTTAACTTCTTGTATTAAAATATTATGGTATTTGTTTTTGTTAAGTTCTTTTAGGTAGTTGTGGCTTTTGTTGCTGATTTCTAGTAGAATACCAGCTAACGCTTTTTTGTGTTTTGTTACAATTTCTGAATGATTTCTAGATACATTATCAATATTTTTAATGAAAAGGATGTCTGCTTCTCTTTGATTTAAATTGTAGAGTAGAGCACCATGTCCTCCCGGGCGAAATATAAAATTTCCTTTTTCGTTTTTTAATATTTTGTGATTTTTTGTTAACGCAATGGAATCAGTAGAAGGATCTTGATAAGAAAAACTTATATGTAAGTTTTCTTTTAATTCATTAGGTAATTGTTTAATTAATTCAGAAAATAGTATTTCATGTTCAATTGAGATGGTAAAGTGGATGTTACCGTTGCTACAGGAAGCGTATTGGTTTGATTCTTTGAAATGTTCTTCAATAGGTGTGGTAATTTTCTCTTCGTATTTATGAAAAGGTAATACTGCTTTTGGTTTGTTAAGAAAATTAAAATCAGGATCCTCTAGTATTGTTTTAATAAATAAATATTTTTTTTTAGAAGCGGATAACTTTTTGTATTGATTATTTTGTAGAACTAGTTTGGAGACAACTTGGTGATAAAAAGGGAATTTTTCAATACCAGCAATAAATGTTTCTAAAGCAGTATTGTTTGTTCTGTTAATATAGCCATTTATGGTTTCCTCTTCGGAGTTAAAATCGAGTATAAAATCGTTTAAAAACTTAAACATTCTAGTTGCAGCACCTGAAGCTGGAATGAATTTTTCCAACGTTTTCCCAGTTTTATTGGAGTCAAAATAATTGATATAATAATCTAGCTCTTGTGCGTCTAGTTTTATAATCCCATTTCCAATTGTAGCAGGAGCTTCTAGTGCTGTTTTGACAATTCCATTTTTTAAGAAATAAATTTGTTTGATGATTAGATTAATGTTTTTGTTTTGGTTGTAGAGTTCTATAAATTCATGGCTTGTAAATCCTGCATTTAGAGCTTTTTCTAAATCAGTTACAATTTGGATTGCCTTTTTTAAGCGTTCTTCTCTGTTGCCGCTGATTAAAATAAAAGGTTTTTTATATTGAATTAAATTTTTTTTAAATATTTCAAAGGAAGAGTCTCTGTATTCAGCACTATCTCTTAAGCCATCAGATTCCCATGGTATATCTTTGTCTGTTAAAAAATAAAGGTCGTAGTGATGTAAATTAGCTGCTTCTTCTAATTCAGGAGAACATTTATTGTAATAAATATCCGAATAGACCTTAGTAACGAGTGCATTAGTATCGCAGAATAAAAATCTATGAGCTGTTTTTAGAGCTTCATTTTCAATAGCAATTTGACCAATAGCAATAGGTAGTAAATCTTTTTCTTCACAAGTACGCCCTTCTTTATCAAGAATTTCTAAAAGAAAATCCCTTGCATATTCTACTATCCAAGTGGTGTTAAAATGTTTAGCTAAATCACGTGCTAATGTGGTTTTTCCTGTGCTTTCTGGTCCGTAAGTGGTTATTCTGAGGATGTTACTTTTTCTTTGTTTAAGATTTTCTTCCATTCTAAATAGGCCAATATGGCTAAAATTGTGAAAATAATATATTGGAGGGCAAAGATATAAAGTTCTCGCGACCAAAGGATGGGGATGATAAGAAAATCTCCAAGAATCCATAAACTCCAACTTTCAATTTTTTTTAACGCCATAAACCACATAGCTGTAAAAAAAATGCAAGTAGTAAAAATATCAATCCAATTATTTATATATATTTTGATTTCAAAAATACTGTAAATACCAATACAAATAATAGCTGTTAATAGGAACATTACAAATCCAATTAGCTTTTCTTTATTGTTAGTTCTTGTAATTTTTGAGGTACTGTTTTCATTCATGTTGGGCTGAACCCATTTGTGCCAACCGTAAATACTCATAAAGGTGTAATAAATATTAATACTCATATCTGCCATATATTTGGCTTTATACATGATATAAACAGTTATAGTAGTTGCAATAATTCCAGTAGGATAAACCAAATAATTTTCCTTTTTAGCAAACCATACACTTAAAATTCCAAAGATAAAAGCAATAGTTTCTAGTGTAATTTGCCAGGTTGGAATATTTTGGTATTGAGTAAGTATTTCATTAATCATATTTTATACAGGCTTTTTTATTTTATAAAAAAAATAATTTAAAGAATATAGATTAGAGTTAATTAATCAGTAAAATATAAATTGTTCTCTAGCAAAACTAATGAAAAATGAATTAGGAAAAGGAAAGAACATTGTGTTGTATTTTTGAAAAATACTGTTTTTTTAAGAAATAGAATAATTGAATAAAAACGATTATTATTTCTTTTTCTATATTGCTAGAAAAAAGGGGGTATAATACAGGTGTAAATTTTATTATGAACAAAAAATCAAAATAAAAATTAAGACTGAAGGTGCTAAAAGTTGGGAAATTGTAAAAATATAGTAGATATTCTAAAAAAAAGAGACTGTCCAAAAAGTTCGCAATTTTGCCATTTCGACCAAAGGGAGAAATCACATAATGTTTATTTATTACTTTTTGGATAGCCTCTTTATACTTATACAGTTTATCTTATATTTTTTAACAAGTTAATAAAATAGACTTCAGAATATAAGTTGATAAAACTTTATGAATTATTAGTAGCGATAGTATTCAGGTTTAAAAGGACCTTTGACTTCAACTCCAATATAAGCAGCTTGTTCTTCAGATAAAGTTTCTAATTCAACTCCTAATTTCGTTAAATGTAAAGCAGCCACTTTTTCATCTAAATGTTTTGGTAACATATATACCTCGTTTTTATATGCTGTACTGTTAGTCCATAACTCAATTTGCGCTAACGTTTGGTTAGAGAAAGAGTTACTCATTACAAATGATGGGTGACCTGTAGCACAACCTAAGTTTACTAAGCGACCTTCAGCTAAGATGATAATTTCTTTGCCGTTTACGTTGTAAATATCTACTTGAGGTTTTACTTCTTGTTTTGTAGCACCGTGGTTAGTGTTTAACCATGCCATGTCTATTTCATTGTCAAAGTGACCAATGTTACAAACGATAGTTTTGTCTTTCATAGCTTCAAAATGACGACTTACTACAATGTCTTTATTACCAGTTGTAGTAATCACAATATCTGCATTACCTATAACAGTGTCTAACTTTTTAACTTCATAACCATCCATAGCTGCTTGTAAAGCACAAATAGGGTCAATTTCGGTAACGGTAACGATAGAACCAGCGCCGCGGAAAGAAGCTGCTGTACCTTTACCTACGTCACCGTAACCACAAACCACAACTCTTTTACCTGCTAACATTACGTCAGTAGCACGACGCACAGCGTCTACTGCACTTTCTTTACAACCGTATTTGTTATCAAATTTCGATTTTGTAACTGAGTCATTTACGTTGATAGCAGGCATGTATAACGTGCCGTTTTTCATTCTTTCGTATAAACGATGAACACCTGTTGTTGTTTCTTCTGATAAACCTTTGATTCCTTTAACTAATTCAGTGTATTTATCAAATACCATGTTTGTCAAGTCACCACCATCATCAAGAATCATATTTAATGGTTGTCTTTCTTCACCAAAGAATAAAGTTTGTTCAATACACCAGTCAAATTCTTCTGCATTCATACCTTTCCAAGCATATACTGGAATACCTGCTGCTGCAATTGCTGCTGCTGCATGATCTTGTGTAGAGAAAATGTTACAAGAAGACCAAGTTACTTCAGCACCTAAAGCTACTAAAGTTTCAATTAATACAGCTGTTTGAATAGTCATGTGTAGGCAACCTGCAATACGAGCACCTTTTAAGGGTTGGCTCGGACCATATTCAGCACGGATAGCCATTAGACCAGGCATTTCAGCTTCTGCTAATTGAATCTCTTTTCTTCCCCATTCTGCTAAAGAAATATCTTTAACCTTATAAGGTACATACGGAATTGTTGTAGTACTCATCTATTTAGTATATTTGTTTTTAAATATTAAATTTTATAAATCGGATGCAAAACTACGGATTAGTTTTTGATTTGCCAATAGATTTGTACAAATTAATATTTGTTTTTTTGTTGTAACTATTTAATTATCAATGTATTTTATATTTTAAAATCCATTTCCCCTTGTCTGTGGTATTATTAAAAGTAAAATTTGAAGTTGTATTATCTATTTTCAAATGAATTAAACAAACTTTAGAAATTAATAAGATTCAAAATGCCTTTTTATAAAGAAATATATTTTTCAGAAGACACCACTATATATCTTTGGAAAACTACAGAAACTTACAATCAATTATTTGAAAACGTATTGTTAAAAAATCAGTCTCTTGCTCGACTTGAAAAAATGGGTTCTGAAGATCATCGAAAAAATTTTTTAGGGGTTCGAATGCTATTACAATATTGTGGTTATACAGATCATGATTTATGTTATGATGTTAGTGGTAAACCTATACTTAAATCAGAAAAGAATAAACCAGTGGTAGAAGTAAGTATTTCTCATTCTGGTGAATTTTCAGCATTGGGATTAAGTAATAAGCCTATAGGTATAGATTTAGAGAAGATAAAAGAAAAAGTTCTTCGCATAGCTCCTCGTTATATGGATATGAAGCATATTGAAAATCTTTCAGTAAAGGAACAAATACAAAAAGCGATTGTTATTTGGGGAATAAAAGAATCTATATTTAAAATAAAAAATGAAGTAGGTATTAGTTTTCCTGATCATATTTTTGAAGATATGTTTAACTTACATGATAATCATTGTAAAGCGCAATTGCGTTTTAAAAATTTAATTGAAGATTTTGATATTGATTTTTGTTCCATAGAGGATTATATGTTAGTTTGTGCTTATAGATCCTGAGAATGAAATTAATGAAAAATATTGCTTGTTTTTTGTGGCTTCTTCTATAGAATTTAATAGTAATATTCGTTTTAATAAAAAAGATTAAATTTACAGAGTTAAATTAATTAATGATGTCAATTACGGTTTATGAGTCTATTTTTAATGCAAAAAAGAGAAAACACAGGTTATTAGCTATTTTAATAGATCCAGATAAAATAGAACTATATAATATTAATAGACTAGTAAGAAAAATTAATGAATCTCCAGCTACTCATATTTTTATAGGAGGAAGTATTGTTAAAAATTGGATTATAGATGAATTAATCATAGGATTAAAAAAAGAATGTAACTTACCTATATTGATTTTTCCAGGACACCCTTCGCAAATTTCACATGAAGCAGATGGTGTATTGTTTTTAAGTTTGCTTTCAGGACGTAATCCCGAGTATTTAATAGAACATCATGTTAATGCCATAGATTTGCTCGAAAATTCAAGATTAGAAATTATTCCTACAGGTTACATCTTAATAAATGGAGGGAAAGAAACAGCTGTTGAACGAGTAAGTAAAACAAAACCTATAGAGAGAAACGATATTAATTTAGCTTATAAAACAGCCAAAGCAGGTGAATATCTAGGTAATAAGCTTATGTATTTAGAAGCGGGAAGTGGAGCGTTAGAAAAAGTACCATTAGAAATGATTCGTAAAATCTCAAAAAATCTTAGAATACCAATCATTGTTGGAGGAGGAATTCGATCAAAAGAAGCAGTTGAAGAAGTGTATCAAGCGGGTGCTGATATGGTTGTAATAGGTACTGCATTTGAAAATGATTTGAACTTTTTTGATTGATTCTAGTTGTTATATATAGACTGTTTTTGACTCTTCAGAATTAGTTGATAAGTTGTTTTTAGAATTAATGATTCATAGCTTTAAAAAAATACGATATAATTTTGATGATAATATTTTGTCCTGATATTTTAGATTAATGTAAATTCTGAAAATACTTAACAAGATTCTTTTAGTATGTTATTCTTTATGACTTATCATATAAAAGAATATTTTTTTGGTTTTACTATTGACCAAATGTTATAAAGTAAGGAAAATTTAAAAAAAAATTAGTTGCCTTTATTCTTTATAAATTTAAAATGACTGTATATCGATTGTATAGACTTTAGATAAAATAGTGCTACAAATTATAATTTAAGTAAGAGTTATATTAAAAAGTAGGCTGTTCAAAAAGTAATAAATCAACATGTAGTTTGTCACTCCAGTAAGGAGGAGTCTCATAATCAGCATTATGTGATTTCTCTCCCTTTGGTCTGCGAACCTTTTGGACAGTCTCCTGTATTATAGTTATATTCTATAAATTCTATTATCCCTTTTTTGTTTAAACACTTTTAATAAAATTAAAAGTTATCTACAGTAATATATAAATATAATAACATTATATGTGTTTGTTTTTGTGTTCTTTTAGGTGTGTTTTTGACTATAAAAGAAGAAAATGTAGTTTAAAGAATAGTTGTTAACTATTTGTTTTTTAGTGCCTTTTGTGTTTAAATTTTTTAAACATTGTGTTTTTTATAAATACACGATAAGTGTTTTTTAAATTTTCAACTCTTTAAATGATTGTTTTTAATTATTTAATAATTTGTTTTTTATATCGTATATGTTTAAATAATGTAATTACGAGTTGTAATATTGCAATTATATAACGAAAGGGTTTTATTTATAACTAATAGTTTTTATTATGTTTTTTATTTATAAATAACATTTTATATTTTTTAAACTATTTGTTATTATCAAAAGAAAACAAGTGTTAAAAAAAGCTTAATTGTGTTATAAAAACATGTTTTATATCAAAAAATGTTATCTTTGTGTAAAAATAAAACGTTACAAAAATAAGGTAGAATAATTACAAATAAATAAATATATGAATTTTTTAAAACTAAATGCCAAGTGGACATTGCTCGCATTAATGCAATTGTCGGTTTTAAGTTGTAATAAAGAAGATGTTGCAGCTAATGAATCAGATAAGGATGGAAAAAATATTAAACAAGAAAGCATTAATGATGGTCCTAAATCAGAATTACAGATTAGTAGAAGAGTTCTTTCGTCACCACCAGATCAAGTAGGATCTGCAAGCTGTAAAACGATTGAGGAAACTTATGATAAAACATTTGATAATTTTTCAAAATTAGGAGCAGGGACTCATTTATTGTGGCCAGGAAATATTGTGCAAGGAGGAACTATTGTTTCAGGAAACTTGGCATCTATTCCTATTGATCCAAAAGGAAGAAATACTATTGAGGTAAAGGTAGATGCTTTTTCATCTAATGAATCAAAATCATCAAGTAAAGAGGTAGAAAATCCAACAGCAGGTAAAGTACAAGATGCTTTAGAAAAAATATTAAACTCATATTATACATCAGGAACTAAGTTTCCTGCTAATTATGCTGTTGAAATTCAAAGAACGTATGACAGTAAACAATTACAAGTAGCTTTAGGTGTTGGTTATACAGGACCTTCTGTAGGTTTGTCAGCTAGTTTGGGGCTAAGCTTTAAAAAGAACAAGACTTATTATGCCGTTACGCTTAAACAAAAATTCTTTAACGTATCAGTATCTGCAAAACCAGGACTTCAAGGAGATTTTGGTTGGATAAAAAAAGATTATCCGAGATCTGAATTTGATAAATATATAGGACAGAAAAATCCAGCTGCCTATATCTCGTCTGTAACGTATGGTAGATTATATACTTTAGTTTATGAATCTGACGAAAGTTCTTTTGATATGGAGCAAGCTTTAAATTTTGCTTATAAAAATCCAGCTGCATCTATAACAGTTGATCAAAAATTAAAATATTCTACTACATTACAAAATACAAAAGTATATGCAAAACAGTTAGGAGGTAATGCTTCTGGTGGATTAGATGCAGCATTTGGAGCATTTGCAGGAAATTTTGAAAAAGTAAGAGATTTTGTGGTGAATGGAGCAGATGTTTCTAAAGAAAATCCAGGGTACCCAATAGAATATACAGCTGTTAATATTGAATCAAACCTTGATGCTACTATTAACGTTAGTGGAATATCAAACTATTCAGAGTGTGAAGAAACTATATATACAGCAAAAACGCTTGATGAAGCTCAAAAAAGAGTTGAAGACTTAAAAACGGAATATGGTTATAATAGTTGTGCTAAGATTATTATATTTAATAACACAGATAGAGAAATCGTATTAAAAAATTATACTCCTTGGTCTGGTAGTACTTTTTCAAACTTACCACCTACCTCTATTCCAGCAGGAAAATATGGATATTTATTAGCTGTTAATCAGTATGGTACTTCAAAAGGTACATATAACCAAATTTCATATTTATTTGACAATAAAACAATAAGTTTCGGTACCTATGCGCCTGTTGAAGCAGCTAGAACGAATAATGTTTTAGTTAATTTTAAAGAAATAACAGAATCAGAGTTAAATTATAATAGTACGAGACCTTCTATAGAAAAAATACAAGACAATATTAGAATTAGAGGAACTATTGGAGGAAAAGCGGCACCGTATGTTAATTTTACGATTACTGGTAAAGGAAATAGTGTTATAAACTAATATAAAGAATTTTAAATAGTTAATTTTTTTAAAATCTGTATATAATATTTTTGTACTGATTTTACTCCAAAATGAGGTGTTTGCCAATTTAAAATGAAAACACTTTAATAGGTAAGATTTTACTTAGGAGAATAATTGATTTATTTAGATTATAGTTAATTGTTTTTTTTTCTTATTCTAAATAAAAATTTAGAATAATACAACAAGGTTACCCTATAAAAGGGTAACCTTGTTCGTTTTTATTGAATGTATACAGAAATAGAATGTATGAAAATAAAAAGGGCTATAAATTCTTAAAATCTAGATCATGATAGAATTTTTTTAATACTCAAAATCTATAGAATTTGTTTGTTGTTTTAGTTAAATATAATATTTAAAAGATGGGAATGAGGAATATTTTCCTTTAATAATTAAATTATAAGTTTTCTTCTTACCTTATTATAGCGTTTATAGTTTGCGAAGATGCCTAAAACTTTTGCGTTAGTAAAACAATCCCTTGTATTAAGTCTTTTTTGGTTTTTGGATTATTTAATACTTTTAAAGTTTTTCCTGGTAAGTGGTACAAAGATTAATTTAAAAATACTTTGTTTTAGGGATTTGCTACAAATGGTAATACAATTTTAGTAAACCAATTAAAATATTGAAAATTAATTAGCAGAGAGAAATAGTTTTTTGTATCGGGTCTTAAAACCGAGTCTGCAACTTGTTTGTCAATTCCCTTTAAAAATTCAAGAATAGCTTGCCCAAAACTTTTATAATTCTTTCCTGTTTCTTCTAAATAGGGAGACCATCCATTGACTAGTTTTTTATTTATTTCGAGTACTATTTTTTTAGCATGACGTAAGCGTTCGTTTTTGTTTTTTAAAATAGGTACTCTTACTCTTTGACGTTCAAGTTTCTTATTAGTGGGATTTTTAGAGTAATAAACAATAATCCATTCTTTGTTTGCTTTTAGTTCGGCAGGTTTGTAGTCTATAAAAGCCGTAACCTTTACTTGATTTATTGAGTTTTCAAATTTTTCCATTTTTTTTTACAGCACTAAAAATAATTTTTTAACACCGTAAAACTGTTGACTCAAATTTGACACAAGGCTTTATTGTTTTCTCTTCTAAAGCCTAGTAAAATAAGGGATTTTTGCATGTTTAGTAGAGAGAAAGGGATTCGAACCCTCGATGCAGTTACCCGCATACAAACTTTCCAGGCTTGCTCCTTCAACCACTCGGACACCTCTCTAGTTTTACTATTCCATTTCACCTCGAATAGAGGTCTCAAAGATAGTCTTAAAAATGGAAAATCCAATATTTTGACCTAATAAAAACATTAATTTTGTTATGGCAGCTTCTGTAGTTATATCTTTTCCAGAAATTACGCCTATTTGTTTTAATTGTGAACTTACTTCATAATGTCCCATACTAACACTACCACCCGAACATTGGGTTACATTAACAATATGAATTCCTTTTTGTATAGCTTGATCCAATAAGTTAATAAACCAATCCAAAGTAGGAGCATTGCCTGAACCGTAGGTTTCTAATACAATACCTTTGAGGTGAGGGATTGACAAAATAGCATTAATAACGGATTCTGATATACCAGGAAACATCTTTACGATGGCAACATGAGTATCAAATTGAGTGTTAACGTGTAGTTTGTTGCTTGTGTTTTTTTTTAGAAGGTATTCTTCATTAACTTTTAAGTGAACTCCAGATTCAGCCAAAAAAGGAAAGTTTGGTGAAATAAAGGCATTAAAGTGTTCTGCGCTTATTTTTGTAGTACGATTGCCTCTGTAGAGTTTGTATTCAAAATACAAGCAAACCTCAGATATAACAGGTCTTCCTTTTTCTTGTAAAGAGGCAATTTGAATGGCGGTTATTAAATTTTCCTTTGCATCGGTTCTTAAATCACCTATAGGTAATTGTGAGCCTGTAAAAATTACAGGTTTCTCTAAGTTTTCTAGCATAAAACTTAAAGCAGATGCAGAATAGGACATAGTATCTGAGCCATGTAAAACTACAAAACCCTCATACTGATTATAATGGGTTTCTATTATTTGAGCTATTTTTACCCATCCTTCTACATTCATATTTGAAGAATCTATTGGCTCTTCAAAAGAAATAGTAGCTATATTACAATCTAATAATTTTAACTCAGGTATATTTTTTAGTAATTTATTGAAGTTAAAGGCTTTTAAAGCACCCGTTTCGGTATCTTTTACCATACCAATAGTGCCTCCAGTGTAGATTAGTAATATGTTAGATTTAGATATTATACCCATACTTTAATTTGTTAACAACAGGATTAGCATACATAGCCAAAAAGCTTTCCATTATTTTTTGATTTTTGCTATCAATTCGCATTTCTAATCTTCTTTCGAAAAGAGATTTTTCCTGCTGGGTATATTTAGATTCAAATTGTTTTGATTTAAAAAGTAAATCATAAGCAATATAATTTGTAGGCCATAAATGATAGGATTGGAGAATAGAGTCATCTATAGCTTTGACTACTTCTTGAATTTGTTTATTACTGTTTGAATTTTCAAATTGAATACGATCTAATTCAGAATCCAGTATTTCACCTATGTGAATATGAATGCGTTTTTTTTGCCCTATGATTCCTCTTAGGATATTATTAAAATCTTCATTAGAACTTTTTTGATATATTTCGTTATTAGCTTCTGCCATTAGTTGTGGCATCTTTAGCGCATCAGTAGGATCATATTCGTAAGAAATAGAAACAGGAACGATCTTAATCTGTTTGAAATAATCTAAAATGTTTCGTTCGCCAGCTGCCATTGCCAGCATTTTTAAAACACCACTATGGGTCGCGTCATGCCCATCTTTAGTTCTTCCTTCTCGTTGAGCTATCCAAACAGATCTATTTTCGCGTAATAGTAATTGTTCTATATATTCAGATAATAACTGTGAGCTTTGTAAAAGTTCTCTAGGAGATAAACCTCTCTGGACAATAAAATTACGATTTAATCGAGATAAAGAACGTAAAAAGTCTTTTTTAACTAAATTATCTCCTATTGCTGAGGCTGTCATAACAAGACCATGATCAAACAAGGAAATATTAAGTAAAGAAGTATCAAGTATGATATCACGATGGTTAGACATGAAAAGATAAGAAGTGTTAGGTTCTAACTTTTCAAATCCAGAAGTACTTAAACCATCGGAGCTTTTTTCGATTACTTTTTGAATGGCTTGGTATAAAAAGTTACATTGAAAATCACGAATAGAATGTGTGCGCAATAATTGTTCTTTCCAAACACTATCTGTGATATTTGGAAAAGCAAAATTCATGATTTCTTTGATTATAGGGTGATTTGCCGCATTTCGTAATGCTTGATTTACTTCAGCATCATAATACGGTCTTATTGCATCAAATTTTGGCATTGCAAATACAATTTTCAAATACAAATGAACAAAAAAATAAACAATTTACTATAAAGAAATTTTAAAATACTGATAGATTATCAGTTTTATATTTCGTTATTTATTAAAATGTTAAATACCAAATACTTCCTTGGAGTTTTGAGTTGTTATAGAGGCTATTTCTTCAAGAGTGCAATTGTAAATTGAACTTAATTTTTGAGCAATTAATGAAATATAAGCACTTTCATTTCTTTTTCCTCTATAAGGTGTAGGAGCCAGATAAGGTGCATCGGTTTCTAATACTATATGTTGAAGATCAATTTGATTTAAAAACTGATCAATTTGCCCATTTTTAAAGGTAGCTACTCCTCCAATACCCAATTTTAAACCATAACCGATCGTTTTTAATGCCTGTTCGTAAGTTCCTGTAAAACAATGGAAAATCCCTGAAAGGCCTTCTCCTTTTTCTAAATCTAATATTTCAAATACTTCATCAAACGCATCACGACAATGAATGTTAATAGGAAGTTTGTGTTTTTTTGCTAATCGAATTTGATGTCTAAAGGCTTTTTTTTGAATTTCTAAAGTTGATTTATCCCAGTATAAATCAATTCCAATTTCGCCTATTGCGTAAAATTTTCTTTTGCTTAATTCTTCTTCTATTAAGGCTAATTCTTGTTCGTAACTTTCGGGTTTTACATAGCAAGGATGTAATCCTATCATTAGAAAAACATTTTTAGGGTATTCTTTTTCTAGATCATACATTCTTTGTAAATAGCTAGAATCAATGGCAGGAATAAAAAAACGATTAATACCAAGGTTTATGGCTCTTTGAATGCTTTCAGAGCGGTCTTCAGAAAATTGAGATGAATATAAATGAGTGTGTGTATCAGTAAGAATCATGATTTTGTTTTTTCAATCAGACAAAGTTACTTTTTCTGTGATAAAATGAAAATGGTCATCTTAAAGAATTAATAAAAGAAAAGCCATATTTGAATCCTATTAGGTATTAAACTGAGAATGTACGAAATTTTTTTCCTATATACAATGTGTTGTATTTAGATAAAAGGGTGCGTTTTATTAGAATAAATTTCTATCACATAATTTTACTTTACAATATATTTTTAGATGTTTTTTGATTATAAAAGAAGACAAACTCTAACGGTCATATTAAGGATTTAGAAAGTTGCAGTCAATGTCGAATTTTTTTACACTATATTTACTTTGAAGAAGTTGTTTTTCTATATGATTTCCATTGCCTACAATGATAATCAAGCAATGATCCGCTTGGAAATATTTTTGAGCTACTCGCATAATATCTTCTGGTTGTACAGCATCAATTTGCTGGATATAATTTTGATAAAAATCATTAGAAAGATTTTGAATTTCGCGATTAAGAGCGTAACGAGCCACAGATTCTGGCTTTTGAGATTGCATAATGAAATGACCAATATATTTAGATTTAACCAATGCTAACTCCATTTCATTAACTAATTCATTGCGTAATTTTTGAATTTCTTTTACTATTTCATCAATAGCATTAATTACAATTTCATTACGAACTTGTGTTGAAATTTTGAATTTTGTAACAGTTTTACTTCCTGATATAGAGGAATAGGCTCCATAAGTCCATCCTTTATCTTCTCTTAAATTTAAAAACAAACGACCGTCAGCACCACCTCCTAAAATTTGATTAGCCATTAAGGTAGGAAAATAATCAGCACTATTCATGGGCAAATGAACCGTATTTACTATGCTAATTTCGGTTTGAACAGCATTTGGTAGATCAACCCAATTAATTTCTGTTCTGTCAATTGTTGGGGGAGAGGGTATGTTGTGTATAGGGAAATTGTTTTTAGACCATGTAGAAAATTCAGATATAACCTTTTCTTTTACAAGTTCAAATTGTATATCACCTATAATCACTAAATAGGCATTTTGAGGAGTAAAATAGTTACTGTAATTGTTTTGTATGTCATTAAGTGTTATGTTTTTTAATGTGTTTTCTGTAATAAATTCACCTTTTGGATGAGAAGATCCAAAGATTAGTGCGTTCTCAATTCTATTTAGTATGTTTTGAACATTTTTTTCGTTTGATCTTAATGCCTCTATCATTTTCAAACGTTCTTTTTCTAATTCATCTTGCGTGAAATTAGGAAATAAAACACCTTGTGCAAAGAGTTCTATCATTCGACCAGCATATTTTGATAAACCAATGGCTTTACCTCCAGTAGAATGTAAATAAAATTCCAGCCCTAATAAGTCTGTTTCTTCATAAAAATCTTCTTTTGATATTTTAGTAGATCCTTTTCCTAATAAAGAGGAGGTAAGTGCATCCACTCCTTTTTTGTTTCCTTCAATAAAAAGAGGTCTGTCAATCTGTAAATGTATTGAAACACGAGGGAGTTTATGATTTTTAACGACTAATACTTTTAGACCATTAGAAAGTTCAAAACGGTTAGGTTCTTGAAAATATAATTCAGGAAGTTTACCTGTAGTAGGGGGAGTATTTAGATTTAAATTCATAATATATTTTTAGGCTTGTATACTAATTCTAAACGTTGATGAGGATTTAGATAAAATTGACTAACTAATTGAATTTCATTTTGATTAATGCTATTTAGTAAATCAAATTCGGTGTTAATTAAATGAATATCCTTGTACAATAGATGGAAAGTAGCTAAATCATGTGCAATAGTTTCTAAACTCGTTTTGTTATCAATCAAATGATTCTGATATTTATTTTTTAATTTTAAAAAGTCATGATTAGAAATAGGGGCTTTTTGTAATTGTAGAATTTCTTCATCAATTTCTTTCTTTAAATCATTTAAATCAATTCCAGTCATAGGAAGTGCATAAATAATGTATAAACCATAATCTTCTAAGGAAATATTAAAAGCACCAACTTGAAGAGCCATTTTTTTTTCATCGACTAATTTTTTATAAAGTTTAGAACTTTGTCCATCGCTGAAATAACTAGAAATAAAGTCTAATATTCTTGAATCTTTGTCTTTCATAGAAGGTGTGCGATAGGCAAGAACTAACATAGGTATTTGTATGTTAGGATCTTCATATTCTGCAATAATTGTATCGCTAATGGGAAGTTCTAATATTTTTTTTCGTTCAATTTTAGAACCAGAGGAAATAGATCCAAAATATTTTTGAATCCAATTTTTTGTTTGCTCGATTTCAAAATTACCTGCTATTACTAGAACAGCATTATTAGGGATGTAAAATTTTTTGTAAAAATTTTTAAATTCGATTAGAGTGGAAGCATCAATATCTTCGACTTCTCCAATGGTGGTATTTCTATAAGGATGTGAAGGGAAAAGATGTTTTTTAACTTCAGCTAATAAATGACCATAAGGACGATTGTCATAGCGCATTTTTTTTTCTTCTTTTACTACTTCTTTTTGTGTGTCAATACCTATTTGGTTAATTATAGCGTGTCTCAAACGTTCAGCTTCCATCCATATTGCAAGTTCTAGCTGATGTGAAGGAAAAACTTCGTAATAATAAGTTCTATCATCACTAGTGTTAGCATTATTAGTGCCTCCATTAGTTGAAACTAGCTTAAACCATTCTCCTCTTGGTATGTTTTGAGTGCCCTCAAAAAGAAGGTGCTCAAAGAAATGAGCAAATCCTCTCCTGTTTTCTGGATCATCTTTTGAGCCTACATGATACATGATAGAGGTTACTGCTACAGGTATATTGTGGTCAGGATATAAAACAACCTCTAATCCGTTTTCTAAAGTATAGACTGTAAATTTTAATGGAGTGTTCTGAAGCGATCCTCCTAGAGGTGATATATCAGGTGTGCGCATAAGGACGTTTTAAATAAGGTAATACTATAGAATAGTTTGTAATTGATACCAAAAATACATTTTAAATCATTGTGATAAAAGGGATTAATATTTTTTGTAGATATTAATAATTTTTTAAATGATAAGTTGTTGATTTCGAAAGAAATTGTATATTTGCAACCTTGAAAAATTAATAAACATTATTGTTATGTACGCAATCGTAGAGATAGCAGGGCAACAATTTAAAGTAAGCAAAGACCAAAAAGTATTCGTACACCGTCTAGCTAATGAAGAAGGTTCAAAAGTTACTTTTGACAAAGTTCTTTTATTAGATGATAACGGAAACGTAACTCTAGGCGCCCCAGCTATAGAAGGAGCTTCAGTAGAGGCAAAAGTATTACAACACTTAAAAGGTGACAAAGTAATCGTTTTCAAAAAGAAAAGAAGAAAAGGTTACAAAAAAAGAAATGGTCACAGACAGTATCTTACTCAAATTTTAGTAGAAGGTATATCTGCTAGTGGTGCAAAAAAAGCAACTCCTAAAAAAGAAGCAGCTCCTAAAGCAGAAGTAGCTACTGAAGAGGCAGCAGCTCCTAAAAAAAGAGCTACTAAAGCTAAAAAAGAAGATACTAACGAATAATATTAACTTTTAAAACCATTACATCATGGCTCACAAGAAAGGTGTCGGTAGTTCTAAGAATGGTAGAGAATCAGAATCGAAACGTTTAGGCGTTAAGATTTTTGGTGGTCAAGCTGCTATTGCAGGTAACATCATTGTAAGACAAAGAGGTTCAAAACACAATGCTGGTGAAAACGTTTATATGGGTAAAGATCATACTTTACACGCTAAAGTTGACGGTGTTGTAGCATTCCAGAAAAAGAAAGACAACAAGTCTTATGTTTCTGTAGTTCCTTTTGAAGCATAGTCTTAATAGAACAATAAAAAAATCAAAGCGTTCGTATAGCGAACGCTTTTTTTATACCTTTGTTTTTTATTTTTATTATGAGTAAAATTAGAATTACTAAACAGTTTAATTTTGAAACAGGACATGCTCTTTACGGGTATGACGGTAAGTGTAAAAATGTACATGGCCATAGTTATAAACTTTCAGTAACCGTTATAGGAAGCCCTATAACAGATAAAGGAAACGTAAAATATGGAATGGTTATTGATTTTTCGGATTTAAAGAAAATTGTAAAAGAAGAAATTGTAGATCTTTTTGATCATGCCACAGTTTTTAATGCGACTACACCACATATAGAGTTAGCAAATGAATTAAAACAAAGAGGACATCATGTTATATTGGTGGATTATCAGCCCACCAGTGAAAATATGGTGATTGATTTTGCTGCTAAAATTTCAAAACATTTACCTGATCAAATAAAGTTACATTCGTTGCGATTACAAGAAACGGAAAGCTCTTTTGCAGAATGGTACGCAAGTGATAATGTGTAAAAAAAATTCACGGAAACTTTAAGGCTAGAAGAAAAACAAAATGATTTAATTTTAAGCTAGGAAATAAATAATTCAGAAGCTTGAATAAATTAAATGTTGCTTCTTATTCGACTTAAAGTTTCTTGTGATATGCCTAAAAAAGAAGCAATCATACCTAGAGGAACCCTCTGAATAATATCTTTATTCTCGTCTAAAAGTTGTATGTATTTTTCTTTAGCACTCATATATTGTAAAGAAGAAATTCTTTTGGACATTTGAAGCATAAATTTACCTAAAATATATCGACTAAAATTAGCAGCTGTTAGAGAGTTCATACATAATTCTTCTAATTTTTCATAATTGCAAGTCGTGATAACGGAATTCTCTAAAGCCTCTATATTATAACGAGTAGGTTTATTTTCAAAAAGAGTATCAATATTGGCTGTTATTTTTCCTTCCGCATAAAAGTTTGTAGTAATGTCTTTGCCGTTTTCAAAATAGAACATTCTTATTAAGCCTTCGTTAACAAAAAAAACGGTATGATTGAATTGATTGTGCTGACTCAATATATCTCCTTTTTTAAAGGTTTTAGTCTTGCATTCCTCTCTTAAAATACGTTCAATCTCATTGTCAAATTTTATATGTTTCTTTAGCTCTTCAATCAAATCCATATTTACAGCGTTTTTACAAAAATATAAAAAAAAGACGTTCCGATACTTTGAAACGCCTTTACTGTTTAACTCAGATTACGCATTAGAAAAATTAATTTTTATAACTCATTGAAATAAAATGTTTTAATTTTTATCAATTCTAGTTTTTAAAAAAATAAAGTATTAGGGAATCAATAAAGTTTTTTTAAAATTCTCTAATGCGTAATTTGGGTTTAATTTTGATAGAATTTGTGTTAAGAGGAGAAAATCTTACGAAATGTTGAGGTCTTTGAAAACTTTTTTGATTTTTATTCTTAAAACAACCCACCCCAAAAGAAAAAATACTAAACCCAAAATAAATAAATGCCAGAAAAATTTTAAAGTTAAATAATTAGGTCCTTTTTCTATCACCATAATTTTCATTGCTTCTAGGTAAGGAGTTAAAGGAATTATTTTGCTAAAATTTTCTATAAATACAGGCATAGCATTACTAGGCCAAGTAAAACCACTAATGATGAAAGCAGGAGATGCAATTACCATTAAAACTTGAGTTGCCTTAAGAGCATCTGGTATTAAGATACTGAAAAAAACACCTAAATTAGTTGTAGCAATTATAAATGCGCTTGTTAGTAAAAAGAAATTTATAAAGCTATCAGGAATAGGTATTCTAAAATATAAAGCACATAAATAAAAAACAAAAATATTTAAATATGAAAATAACCAAACAGGTAAGCACTTAATAAACATTATCAAAATAGGATATTTATGTTTCCCAGTAAAATCTCTTATAAAGGATTCTCTTTTAAATTCTTCCGAAAAAGTAACTGCCATGGCTAAAAGAATTACTTGTTGTAATACAACAGCCATTATAGCAGGCCACATAAAAAGAAGGTAATTTCCTGTGGTATTAAATAATGAGATATAATTAGTTTTAAAAGACTCTATATTTTCCTTAGCTTGGTTAAAATTCATTCCTTTTTTTTGAAATGACTTGATTTCTGCACCAGCAGAGAATGTTCCTAATGTTAACTGAATGGCTTTTGAAGCAAAATTAGACGTTAGAACATTAGAATTGTTAAAATACACATTTATTTCAGGGTATTTTTTTTGAAGAATATTAGCCTCAAATCGTTTAGGTATAATGATAGCTGCACTTGCTTGTGTTTTTATTATTTCCTCCTTTAAATTAAAAGGCTCATTTACATAATTCAAAACCTTAACAGTCTTGTTGTCTTCAAGCATTTCAATTACTTGGTTTGACATAGGAGATTGATCCTGATTGATCACTATTATAGGAATATCTGTAATTTTTCCTTTTTGATAGGTAAAACCTAATAATAATGCGTAAATAATGGGGCCAATAAAAAATACAGAAAGTATTGTTCGGTTCGTTACAAACAATCGAAACTCTCTTTTTAATAAATATCTTAACTGTGTCATGTTTTTTATGTTAAGATTATTTTAAAATAACTCTTGAGTTGACCAATAAGTTGTTCAGTTTTACTCTATCTGTAGGTATAACTTTTATTTCATATACAGCTTCCCCTGGTTCATAATCTGGATAAGCAGTAGTAATATCAGCATATTTAGCTAATTGCTTTATTGCTACTATATTCCCTGTAAATTCTTGGTTACTATAGGTAGATGCTATGTTTATTTTCATCCCTTTTTTATATTGAGAAATTTTACTCTCTGGTATGGTAAAACGGAAAAAAGTAGAGTTCGGAATATAACCATTAAATAAAGGGTATCCAGCAGTTGCTAGTTCTCCTACATTAAGAGAAATAGTTTCTATTTCCATATCATTAGTGGCTATAATATAACGTTCAGAATAGACCACGTTAGCTTCTTGTAAAGCTCCCTTTGCTTGAGACGCTTGTCCTTCAGCCATATTAATTTTTTCAATTCTTGTGCCAATTTCAACATCATGTAATTCGGCATTCACAGCGTCTAATTGCGCTTTGGCTCCTTGGTATTTTGCAAATACTTCATCGTATTGTTGTTGAGCCATTACACTATCATTAAACATATTTCGTGCTCTATTATATGATTTTTTAGCATATTCAAATTGTTCAGAAAGACCTTTTTGTTTAGATCTTAATTGAATTAGTTGGTCAGATGTTGCGCCATTTTTAGCCATTTGAGCTTGCGCAACCGCTGCCGCTGTAGCTCCTTTTGCTTGTGCAATTTTTGCAGAAACTTCAGGGACATCTAAGAGAGCTAGCGTATCGCCTGCATGAATCATTTGTCCTTCCTCAACATATATTTTTAAGATTCTTCCCGTAACCTTAGGAGCAAAGGATACCGTTTCTTTTTTAGTTTTTCCCTCTACCTCTTTTTCTTTTATTTGATTGTTACAAGCTGCTAGTGTAAAAAGATTAATTACAGCTAATGTTTTTATAATATCGTTTTTCATTATAATAAGTTTGAATTTAAAGTTTTTGAATGTCTAAGCTTTGAGTGGATTTCATCAGTTCAATTGCAGCCCTTCTTTGATTAAAAATAGATGTCTGATATTCTAGTTCAGCCATTTGTAGATCATTTTCAGCTTCAATTAATTGATTTGATTTTATTAATCCATATTTAAACTCCTTTTCTGCTTGATCAAAAGCATTTTGAGCAATCTCTTTTGCCTTTGCCTTCAGATTTATTTGTGCGTTAGCTATGTTGTAAAGAGTTTGGTTATTAGCCAGATTTAATGATAATTTTCGCTCAGCATCTGATTTTTTATTCTCTAAAATTTCTTTCTCTATTTTAGTTTTTTCTATTTCATGACTACTTTCATTACCATCAAAAATTTCCCATTTAAAACCTAAATCAATTCGAAATATAGGAAAAAGATGTTTGTTGGTTAAGTCTGAATTTAACTTGCTGTTAGGGATATTAGGAATCAAATTTTTTGATGAAGATAAATGACCGTTATAAAATCCTAGGTAAGATAAAGATGTTCCAGCTTGAACTTTTGGAATCCACCAAGTTTTATCAGCTTTTATTTTATAATCTAAAGCTTTCATTCCGTGATCTAAAGCTTTTAGTTCAGCTCGATTATTAATGCTATTATCTGAAATTGTATGATTTATTTTTTGTAGAGAGGGTTCTATTAAAGCAATTTTTTCAGTTTCTATTCCAGTTAAAATATGTAATTGTGTTGTCAATAATTCTTTTTTTCCTTCGTATTCGACTATTTTTGAGTTGAGTGTTGCTTCTGCTAAATCTATTTTTTGATAATCATATCTAGTTATAAGGCCATAGCCCAATGCTTTTTCTGCTAGCTTTTTATTAGCTGCTAATCTTTTTAAACCTTCATTCAAAACTTTTTTTGATTCTATTAGTAAAGCAAATTGGTCATAAGATTGTATGATTTGAGTAACGATCTCATCTTTATTTTTTTCATTAAGAACCAATGTTGCTTTGTTTTTTTCCTCAAGAGCTTGTTTGAGATGTTTTATTTTTCCACCTGAATAAACGAGAACTTTTGCATCAATTTTTGCAGCTCCTTCAATTCCTGATAAATTAAAGTTGTTGTCTAGTGCTCCTTCAGGAACTGTTATTCCTGGAAAGATAGGGTTTATAGGTGCAATTTCAATTGCTTTAGAATGTGATATGCTAGTTATGTCAAGATATCCAGCTTTTCCCGATATATCAACTTTAGGTAAGAATAAATCTTTAAGCTTTTGCTGGTTTAAAGTGATTGTTTTGGATTCTAAAAGTTGATTTTTTATTGATGCGTCTCTTTTTAAAGCTTCGTTAATTAAAGTCTCAAGACTTGGAGCTGTTTGAGCACTAAGCATGAGAGGAATTACTAAAAGCAACGCAGAAATGATTTTTTTCTGATGTTTCATTTTTTTCATTTGATTTACGTTACAAAGGTTTGACTAAAAAAAATGAAATCTTTTGATATATATCAAAAAAATAAAGCTAAGCGTTTAAATTAATACCATTTAAATTTTGAAATTTCCTTATAATACTATTTTTTTTAACCTTGAGACTGTTCAAAAAGTTCGTAATCTTTTATTTCGACCAAAGGGAGAAATTGCATAATGCTGATTATGAGTCTCCTGCTTACATCAGAGTGACAAACCGTATCTTGATTTAGGCACTATTTTACAAAAGCAATAAAAATCATCGTTGGTTCTCGATGCGCTTCACGCTCGAACTAACGATGATTTCAATTATATACTCAACCATCCGTTCGAGTTGTTTTTAAAATGAAAAAAAACGTATCGAGAACTTTATTTTTTAATCCAGTATATTTTAAGTTTAAATGGTATAAGATTATTCGTTGGGCTATGAAATGAAGATCTAAAGGATGAAGAAGTCAGAATGCAAGAAAAATTTTCCGCAGATGTAATTTTGCTACATTGAGGACAAAAAAGGAGTGTTTTTTAGATTCAAAGTTATTCGTGTTTATAGAATAAATTTATAATATGTAATTTGGGTAAAATAGATTATTATAAAAAAGTTTAGCTTTAAAGTTTAGTTTGTTGAAAAAAGGTCTGATTTAGTTTACTTCCATTTTAGACTTTCCATTAATATTTTAAGATCATTTTTGATGTAATGAGCAGCTGGTAAAACAGAATCAAAATTAGGTTTTGCATAGAAATAGATAGATCCCATTAAAAAATGTTTTGTGCTATCCGTTACATAAAATTGAGATTGAGAAGCGGCATTTCCTCCTACTTCATAAAACATTCCAAATTTTTTATGTTCTGAGTCAATGTAAGGTTGTTCTGTAATATTGTCTGCTTTTACAACATGCTCATAAGTTAACTTTTGAGCATCTCGTAAAAGAGATTCTATGTTGTTTTGTACGGGACGATAATTAAGGTAGACTGTGGCTCTTAATTTAGGGTAGTTAATATGAAAATTACATTGCCCTTGATCCTTTATATTACTAAGTGAATTGTACTTAAAATCATATCCACAAGCTTTTTTAAAATCAGTATATTGAGGATTAGGGTATTCTAGACTTAAATAAGCTTTGGGTTTAGGCATAGTGTCATCTTTACAACTGATTATGCTTGAGTAACTGATTAGTATTAGTAAAAAACTTTTTATGCTTTTATTCATGTATTTAAAGTTTGTTTTCAGGGATAATGAGGTGTGTTTAGCCGATTTGGTCTTTTGATTTGTTTTTCGTTATTGTTTGCTAAAGTCAAACGATTATTTTACACTGATTTTGTTTTAAAATGGTAAATCGTTTTCTGTTGGAGGGCCAAAATTAGTGCTTTTTGGTGTTTCTGATGGGTTTTTAAATGATTCAGAATCCTTCTTCGTATTTAAAAAAGTAAATTCAGTTACTTGAATTTCAGTAGTATATTTTGTGGAGCCATCTTCCGCTTGCCATTGTCTTGATTTGATGCGTCCTTCAACGTATATTTTATCACCTTTTGTTAAGTACTTTTCGCAAATTTCTGCAGCTTTATTCCGAACGACAACATTATGCCACTCTGTAGAAGTTATTTTTTCTCCAGTAGTTTTATTAATATATATATCGTTTGTAGCTAAAGGAAATCTACCAATACAGTTTCCCCCATCAAAATAGTGCATTTTTAGTTCATCTCCTAAATGCCCAATGAGCATTACTTTATTTAACGTTCCGTTCATAATGGCTTATATTTAATAGTATCAAATATAGTTAAAATTTCAATATAGAGTTCTTTCTAAAAAATTATGAATAACAATAGGAGTAGGTAGCTTTTTTAATTCATTATATATTAAGCCTATTTCATGCTCCTGATCGAGTTCTATTTTCCAAAAATTAATATTTAAATTTTGATGAGACAGCTTGTGATTTATCTGTTCATGTTTTAAAAGAGTAATTGTTTTAATATTAGAATATTGCTCTAATATTTTGTCTTGTATAATACTCGTCTTTTCCTTTTTAGAAACTTCAATTAAAGGTAATTCATATAGATTTAGCCATATATCCTTTTTAATTCTTTGTTGGTATAAAGCCTTTTGATTCTTGTCAATTACCAATAAGTAATGAAAATGTCGATCAGTTGTTTTGTTTTTCTTTGTTTTAATAGGAAGATTAGCAACATTATTCGTACCCAATGCGTAGCAACTACTTTGCAAGGGACAAATAGCACAATTTGGATTTTGAGGCGTACATTGTAAAGCACCAAACTCCATAATAGCTTGATTAAATTCAGCAGGTTTATTGGGGTTAATGACCTCTGAAGCTAAATTAAAAAACGCTTGTTTAGTTTTAGGTAAACTAATATCAAGATCTAATCCAAAATAACGAGCTATAACCCGATATACATTGCCATCTATTACAGGAACACATTCATTAAATGAAAAAGAAGCAATAGCGGCAGCTGTATATTCTCCAATTCCTTTTAATTTTTGAAGATCCTTATAATTATTTGGGAAAATTCCCTTTTTATGTTCCGTTAAAAATTTAGCTGTAGTATGAAGATTTCGAGCCCTAGAATAATAACCTAATCCTTGCCATAATTTAAGTACTTCCTGCTCTTCTGCTTTTGCTAAATCCTGGATTTTTGGGTACTGTTTTATAAAGGCTTGGTAGTAGGGAAGTCCTTGGATTACACGGGTTTGTTGTAATATTATTTCAGATAACCAAATCAAATAAGGGTCTGTTGTTCTGCGCCAAGGAAGATCTCTCTTGTGGTATTGATACCAAGCTATAATTGTATCACTAAAATTCATGCTCTTAAATTGGTGCGCAAAAATAATTCTTTATGTGATTAAATTTTAATCAATTATACTTGAATTATTCTTTTTTTTATTCCTATATTTGCACACTCAAAAAAATGCAATAAACTTAATTATTATATAAAATGACAAAAGCAGATATCGTAGCTAAAATTGCTGATAAATTAGGCTTAGAAAAAGGAGATGTTCAGGCTACAGTAGAGTCTTTTATGGACGAAGTTAAAAATTCGTTAGAAACAGGTGATAATGTTTATTTGAGAGGTTTTGGAAGTTTTATTATTAAAACAAGAGCTGAAAAAACAGGTAGAAATATTTCAAAAAATACAACTATTAAAATTCCAGCTCATAATATACCCGCTTTTAAACCTGCAAAAGTATTTGTTGAAGGAGTGAAAGAAAAAGTTAACGTAGAAATATTAGAAGAATCGAAATAATTATTAACATAAAACCAACAAAGTTATGCCAAGTGGTAAGAAAAGAAAAAGACATAAGGTAGCGACTCACAAACGTAAAAAAAGAGCGAGAGCTAATCGTCATAAAAAGAAAAAGTAGTTCTTAAACTACTTTTTTCTTTTTAAACGTTCATTGAAAATGAGATTTATGATTTTTAAATTTAGGAACATCTTAAAAAGAATACATGAATTTTAAAAATCTTAAATCCTGCGGGTTCATTGCCTGTAAAAGAAATGTTTAATCCATCCTTACAATTAGCGGTAGATAATAGGTGATTTTCCTATTATATATTGCCAAAAAGTTGGGATAAAAATTTACGCCGTGAATAAAGAACTAATTATTAGATCAAGTGAAAGTGCTGTAGATTTTGCCTTATTAAAAGATGGAAAACTAATAGAATTACATAAAGATGAAGATAGTTCAGGTGCATTTCAGGTAGGGGATATCTATATTGCAAAAATTAGAAAACCAGTGGCAGGTCTAAATGCTGCGTTTGTTAATTTAGGTTTTGATAAAGATGCTTTTCTACATTATCACGATTTAGGGCCTAATTTATCTTCTCAATTGAAATTTATTAAACAAGTATGCACAGGTAAATTCAACGATTTTTTCCTAAAAACGTTTCAGTTTGAACCTGAAATAGATAAAAATGGTATTATAACAGATGTGTTAAATGCTAATCAATCAATTTTAGTTCAAGTTGTAAAAGAACCAATATCTACCAAAGGACCACGAATTAGTTCTGAGTTATCCTTAGCAGGTAGGTATATTGTTTTAGTGCCTTTTTCCGAAAGAGTATCTGTTTCGCAAAAAATACACTCAAAAGAAGAAAAAGAACGATTAAAACGTTTGGTTCTATCCATCAAGCCAAAAGGCTTTGGGGTTATTGTTCGTACAGTAGCCGAGGGCAAAAAAGTAGCCGAAATTGACAAAGATTTACAAAATTTGCTAGACAAATGGTCTGCAATGTGTAAACGAATCCCAACGGCTCACCATCCTTCTAGAGTATTAGGTGAATTAAATAGAGCTTCCTCTATTTTAAGAGATGTATTTAATGATACTTTTACCTCAATATTAACAGATGATGAACAGTTGTTGCAGGAAACTAAGGAGTATTTACAAGAAATAGCTCCAGGAAAAGAATCAATCGTTAAACTCTATAATTCAAAAGAAATTCCTCTTTTTGAAAAATATGGGATCGAACGTCAAATTAAAACTTCTTTTGGTAAAACAGTTTCCATGAGTAAAGGGGCTTATCTGATTATTGAACATACAGAAGCTATGCACGTTATTGATGTAAATAGTGGAAATCGTTCAAATAAAGCAACCTCTCAAGAAGATACCGCTCTTGAAGTCAATCTTATAGCAGCAGCAGAAGTTGCGCGACAATTGCGTTTGAGAGATATGGGGGGGATTATTGTAGTCGATTTTATTGATATGCAAAATCCAGACAATCGAAAAGTATTGTTTGATTTCTTAAAAGAAGAAATGAGTGACGATAAAGCGAAACATAAAATCTTACCTCCAAGTAAATTTGGTCTCGTGCAGATAACGCGACAGCGTGTTCGACCAGAGGTGAATATTAAAACTCGAGAAGAAGATCCAAATAATGAAAAAGGAGAAATTGAAGCTCCTATTGTTATTATAGATAAAATAACTTCTGAGTTGGAAAGAATTATTAAGAAGTATAAAAAGGTGCGTTTGCACGTGCACCCGTTTATTGCTGCTTACCTTACAAAAGGTTTTCCATCAATACGTTCAAAATGGTTTTTTGAACATAAAAAATGGGTTAAAATTATACCGCGTGACGCATACACGTACTTAGAATATAGGTTTTTAGATGATACTGGAAATCCTGTAGAAGATTAATAAAAAACGCTTAGATTTCTAGGCGTTTTTTTTTGCCTTTAATAATTGTTTAGAATGAATAAAAATAACGATTATTTAGTCGATTTTCTTCTACAAAAATTGATATTTCGTCCTATGCCATTATCTTTGTAGCTTGGATTAATTATCATAATTATGCAATCGAATCAACTGGATTTTATACCTATTCTAATGCAAGTAGGACTAGCTGTTGGATTTGTAGGAGCTACAATCTTTATCTCTAGTTTATTAGGTCCTAAGCGTCATTCAGCCAATAAAGATAAAAATTTCGAATGTGGTATTGAATCAATAGGTAATGCCCGTATTCCCTTTTCTGTAAAATATTTCTTAGTAGCTATTCTCTTCGTTTTATTTGATGTCGAGGTTATTTTTATGTATCCTTGGGCGGTAAATTTCCGCGAAATGGGCATGGAAGGATTATTGAAAATGGGAATTTTCATGTTTCTTTTAGTCGTAGGTTTTTACTACGTAATTAAGAAAAAAGGATTGGAGTGGGAATAAAAAATTTATTTTAAATGATGAATTTTAAATTATAAATGAATAATTCAAAATTCAAAATTCAAAATTCAAAATAATTTGAAATGAGTGATTCTTCAAAATATACAACGGTAGCTCCTCCAGATGGTTATGCTGGGGAAGGTTTTTTTGCTACCAAATTGAGCGATGTGGTAGGTTTAGCTCGTGCAAATTCGATGTGGCCTTTACCCTTTGCGACTTCTTGTTGTGGTATCGAATTCATGGCAACAGCAGGAGCACATTATGACGTGGCACGTTTCGGTATGGAGCGTATGAGTTTCTCGCCTCGTCAAGCAGATATGCTGTTAGTAATGGGAACTATTTCTAAAAAAATGGCACCTATTTTACGTCAAGTATATGAGCAAATGTCAGAACCTAAATGGGTTATTGCCGTAGGTGCTTGTGCCTCTTCGGGTGGTGTTTTTGATACGTATTCTGTTTTACAAGGTATCGACAAAGTAATTCCTGTAGATGTATATGTGCCAGGATGCCCGCCAAGACCAGAACAAATTTTAGACGGAATTATGCGTTTGCAAGAAATTGTAAAAAATGAATCGGTTCGCCGTCGTAGTTCTGACGAATACAAAGAATTATTAGGTTCTTATAACATCAAATAATATGGCATTAGAGAACGCTGTTATTCAACAAAAATTAATTGACCAATTTGGATTAAAAGTATCTGAATTTGTTCAACTTCATGATATTTTGACTTTCGAAGTAGCTTCTGATGCTATTGTAGAAGTCATGAAATTCTTAAAAGAAGACGCTACTTTGCGTTTCAACTTTTTAACCGATGTGTGTGGGGTACATTACCCAGAATATGAAGCTAATCGTCAACTAGGCGTTGTGTATCACATGCACAACTGGATTGATGGTGTTCGCATCCGCATCAAATGTTTTCTTCCTATCGATAATCCTGAAATTGACTCGGTTACTTCTTTATTCTTAGGAGCTAACTGGCAAGAGCGCGAAACCTTCGATTTCTACGGAATCACTTTCAAAGGACATCCTCAATTAAAACGTATATTGAATATGGACGAAATGACCGTATTCCCAATGCGTAAGGAATTCCCTCTTGAAGATGGTGGACGTACGGATAAAGACGACCGTTTCTTTGGAAGAACTACTCATAATTGTTAATAAAACTGAAAATCAATGTCAGAGTTATTATTAAAACCAGAAGAGCGTTACGCTAGCATCATCGAACAAAGAAGAAACGAAGATGGTAGCGAACTAGCCATATTAAACCTTGGTCCTACTCACCCTGCTACCCACGGTATTTTCCAAAACATCTTATTGATGGATGGAGAAAGAATTATTGATGGAGAAGGAACTGTGGGATACATTCATAGAGCTTTTGAAAAAATTGCAGAAAACCGTCCGTTTTACCAAATCAACGTATTGACTGACCGTATGAACTATTGTTCGTCGCCTATCAATAATATGGGATGGTGGATGACGGTTGAAAAAGCTTTAGGTATAGATGTTCCTAAAAGAGTACAATACATGCGTGTGATTGTAATGGAGTTAGCTCGTATTGCAGACCACATTATTTGTAACTCGATTTTAGGAGTAGATACTGGTGCCATGACAGGTTTCTTCTACGTATTTGAATACCGTGAAAGAATCTACGAAATCTATGAAGAAATTTGTGGTGCTCGTTTAACAACCAATATGGGACGTATCGGTGGTTTTGAAAGAGATTGGTCTGCTGAAGTTTGGAAAAAAATCGACGCTTTCTTAGCGGATTTTCCAGCCGTTTGGGCAGAGTTTGAAAGTCTTTTAAACCGTAACCGTATCTTTATGGATAGAACCATCAATGTGGGACCTATCTCTGCTGAAAAAGCCATGAGCTACGGATTTACTGGACCAAATTTACGTGCCGCAGGTATCGATTATGACTTGCGTGTAGCACAACCTTATTCGTCTTACGAAGATTTCGAATTTAATATTCCAGTTGGAAAATCAGGAGATACCTACGACCGTTTTTGTGTGCGTAACGCAGAAGTTTGGGAAAGTATCAGCATCATCAAGCAAGCATTAGCAAAAATGCCTGAAGGACCTTTCCATGCAGATGTTCCTGAATATTATTTACCTCCAAAAGAAGATGTATATACTACAATGGAATCGCTAATTTGGCATTTCAAAATTGTTATGGGCGAAGTACCTGTTCCATTAACAGAAGTATACCAAGCGGTTGAAGGAGGAAATGGTGAGTTAGGTTTTTATTTAGTTACTGATGGAAGCCGTACCCCATATCGTTTACACTTTAGAAGACCTTGTTTTATATATTACCAAGCATATATCGATATGGTAAGAGGGCAAAATCTATCAGATGCTATTGCTACTTTATCAAGTTTGAATGTTATTGCTGGAGAATTAGACGCTTAATGCTATGGAAAAATACGATTATACCCATTATAAACAAGAAATAAATATTACGCCTGAGCTAATGACTCGCATTAATGAGTTAATCAGTCATTATCCAGAGGACAAACGTAAATCTGCATTAATTCCTGTACTACATGAAGTACAAGATGCACACGACCATTGGTTAAGTTATGCGTTGCAAGACAAAGTAGCGGAGATTTTAGGAATCAAACCCGTGGAAGTTTACGAAGTGGTTTCTTTCTATACCATGTTCAACAGAAGACCTATTGGTAAATACATGTTTGAATTTTGTCAAACGTCTTGTTGTGCAACTCGTGGTGTAGAAAATTTAATGGATTACACTTGCGATAAATTAGGTGTAAAATTAGGTGAAACTACTGCCGACGGATTATTTGAAGTTCGTGGTGTAGAGTGTTTAGGTGCTTGTGGTTATGCTCCTATGTTACAGTTAGGAGATTTTTATCACGAACATTTAACGAAAGAAAAAATTGACCAGCTTATCGACGATTGTAAAGCAGGTAAAGTACAAATGTTAGATAAATAATACTATGGGAAGAAAAATATTATTAGAAAAAATAAATATTCCAGGTATTAAAACCTACGAAGTATACCGTCAGAATGGTGGATATGCTTCGGTGGAAAAAGCGTTAAAACAAATGACCCCTGACGAAGTTACTGAGGAAGTAAAAACTTCAGGAATTCGTGGTCGTGGTGGAGCTGGTTTCCCAGTAGGGATGAAATGGAGCTTCATTGATAAAAAATCAGGAAAACCACGTCATTTAGTTTGTAATGCCGATGAGTCGGAACCAGGAACGTTCAAAGACCGTTTCTTAATGGAATACATTCCGCACTTATTAATCGAAGGGATGATTACCTCTTCGTATGCTTTAGGCGCTAACTTATCTTATATCTACATCCGTGGAGAATATATGTGGGTTTTCAAAACGCTTGAAAGAGCGATTAAGGAAGCTTACGCTGCGGGATGGTTAGGAAAAAATATATTAGGAACTGGATACGATTTAGATTTACACGTTCATTGTGGTGCAGGAGCATACATTTGTGGTGAGGAAACTGCTTTAATCGAATCGTTAGAAGGCAAAAGAGGAAACCCTCGTATCAAACCACCGTTTCCAGCGGTAAGTGGTTTGTGGCAAAATCCGACGGTAGTTAATAACGTAGAATCTATTGCTGCGGTGCCTTGGATTGTTTTAAACAAAGGTGAAGAATACGCTAAAATTGGTATTGGACGTTCTACAGGAACTAAATTGATTTCGGCTTCTGGTCATATTAAAAATCCTGGGGTTTACGAAATTGAATTAGGTCTTTCGGTAGAAGAATTCATGAATTCTGACGAATATCTAGGCGGAATGATGGATGACCGACCTTTAAAAGCGTTAGTACCTGGAGGTTCATCGGTGCCAATTTTACCACAGCATTTAATTTACAAAACTGCCAATGGTGACGACCGTTTAATGACTTACGAATCATTATCAGATGGAGGATTTGCAACAGGTTCCATGTTAGGTTCAGGAGGATTTATAGTGTATAATGATACAACTTGTATTGTTCGCAACACTTGGAATTTCTCTCGATTCTACCACCACGAATCTTGTGGGCAATGTACCCCATGTCGTGAAGGAACAGGATGGTTAGAAAAAATCCTTTGGAGAATTGAAAACGGACAAGGACGCGAAGAAGATATCGAATTGTTGTGGAGTATCCAATCTAAAATTGAAGGAAACACGATTTGTCCATTAGGTGATGCGGCATCGTGGCCGGTGGCTGCGGCGATTCGTCACTTTAGAGAAGAATTTGAGTATCACGTTCGATTCCCTGAAAAAATTAAAAATAGAGACCACTACGTAAATGAGCCTTTCGAAAAAGTAAGACATTTAGTAGCGAAGCAAACTGTATAAAGAGCCCCTCCCAACCTCCCCAAAGGGGAGGAGAAGGAGAATAGATAATATTAATTTTAATTTCCCGATTCCCCCTTTGGGGGTTAGGGGGCTGATAATATGAAAGTAACCATAGACGGACAATCGATAGAAGTCGAACCAGGAACAACCATCCTGCAAGCGGCTCGTATGATAGGAGGCGAGAGTGTGCCCCCTGCGATGTGTTATTATTCGAAGTTAGAAAAAACTGGTGGTAAATGTCGCTGTTGTTTGGTGGAAGTGACCAAAGGTAGTGATGCAAACCCAACTCCTATGCCTAAACTTGTTGCCTCTTGTGTAACAGGTGTTATGGATGGTATGGAAGTGAACAGTAAAAATTCGACTCGTGTGGAAGAAGCACGTAAATCGGTAACGGAATTTTTGTTAATCAACCACCCATTAGACTGTCCTGTTTGTGACCAGGCGGGTGAGTGTGATTTACAAAATTTAAGTTTCCAACACGGTAAATCGGAAACGCGTTTTATTGAAGAAAAACGTACGTTTGAACCAGAAGATATTGGGCCAAACATTCAATTGCACATGAATCGTTGTATTTTATGTCAACGATGTGTGGCAGTTGCTGACCAATTAACAGACCACCGTGTACATGGGGTAATGGACAGAGGTGACCATGCAAATATCTCTACTTGTATTTCTAAAGCTATCGACAATGAAATGTCAGGAAATATGATTGATGTTTGTCCCGTAGGTGCTTTAACTGATAAAACATTCCGTTTCAAATCACGTGTTTGGTTTAGTAAACCTTATGATGCGCACAGAGATTGTGACAAATGTTGTGGAAAAACAACGGTTTGGATGTTTGGTAATGAAATCCAACGTGTAACGGGTCGTAAAGATGAATTCCATGAGGTAGAAGAATTTATCTGCAATACATGTCGTTTTGACAAAAAAGAAGTTAAAGATTGGACAATTGAAGGCCCTCGTAAATTCGAGAAGTTCTCGGTTATCAACCGTAACAAATATGCGCTTAATGCTCCAAAAGTGGAAATCCAAACGGAAGACCACATTTTATTTGGACGTGAGCAAGACCGTAAGAAAATTAGTATGACCAATGTTCCTTTAGAGAACAACGATAATTCAAATCAATAAGCAATGGAACAAGCATTAATTATAGAAAAAGGAATTATCATCGTAGCTGTTTTTGCCATCACTATGTTGGCAGCTATGTACACTACGTTAGCAGAACGTAAAATTGCAGCTTGGTTACAAGACCGTATCGGTCCTAACCGTGCGGGTAAAGGAGGTATTTTACAACCCTTAGCCGATGGTTTAAAACTATTTGCCAAAGAAGAGTTTATGCCTGATACACCTAATAAATTTTTATTCATATTAGGTCCTGCAATCTCTATGAGTATGGCATTAATTACTAGTGCTGTGTTACCTTGGGGGGATTCTATCCAAATTTTTGGAAGAACTGTAGTGCTTCAAGCAGCTGAATTAGATGTGTCCATTTTATACGTATTTGCTGTGTTATCTATCAGTGTTTACGGAATTATGATAGGAGGATGGGCATCAAACAACAAGTATTCTTTAATGTCTGCTTTACGTGCATCATCGCAAATGATTTCTTATGAAGTTGCAATGGGGTTATCCATTATTGCAGTAATTATGATGAATGGAAACTTAAGTTTGAGAGAAATTGCCAATCAGCAACACGGTATGAACTGGAATGTTTTTTACCAACCTTTAGGCTTCATCATTTTCTTAGTATGTTCTTTTGCCGAAACGAACAGAACTCCTTTCGACTTAGCAGAATGTGAAGCTGAACTTATTGGTGGTCACCATACAGAATATTCATCTATGAAAATGGGATTCTATTTATTTGGTGAATATGCGGCTATGTTTGTTTCTTCAGCTATTATTTCTATCTTATATTTTGGAGGATACAATTATCCTTTCATGGATATGGTTGCTGAAGCTTTAGGGCAAAATGCTGCGAACATCATTGGAATCATGGCTTTGTTTGCTAAAATATTATTCTTCATCTTCTTCTATATCTGGGTTCGTTGGACTATTCCTCGTTTCCGTTATGACCAGTTGATGAATTTAGGTTGGAAAATGTTAATTCCTTTAGCGATTGCTAATGTGGCAATAACAGGAATTGTGATTGTCATAGCTGATAATATGTAATTTTTGAGGCTTCTATTTGGCTTCTTAAATTTTAAAAGAAATATTTAATAACGCCAAATATAATAGTATGAGCCAAAATGAGATTACAATTCCAGATGAAATTATTTCTAACAAAATATATTTCATAAGAGGTCAAAAAGTTATGTTAGATAAAGATTTAGCAGAACTTTATCAGGTTGAGACTAAAAATTTAAAACGCCAAGTAAAAAGAAATATTGAACGTTTTCCTGAGGATTTCATGTTCGAACTTAGTGAGGAAGAATTTGAAATCTTGAGGTGCCAAATTGGCACCTCAAGTTGGGGAGGTACAAGATATAGACCGATTGCTTTCACTGAAAATGGCGTTGCGATGTTGTCTAGTGTGCTTAATAGTCCAATAGCTATTAAGATGAATATTCAAATTATTAGAGTGTTCACTAAAATTCGTGAAGCCTTATCAGATAATTTGAACATTAAATTAGAAATAGAAGAGATTAAAAAGAAACTTTCAAATCATAGTAAAAACATCGAGCTAGTATTTAACTATCTAGATGAGTTGATTGAAAAGAAAGATAATACAAAAGAAAGAACCCAAATAGGTTATAAAAAGTGATAAAATGTCAATAGAAACCATTTCATTATCAGGAAGAAAAAAGGAGGTCTCTAATAAGAAGATGACTTTCTGGGAAAGCTTGTATCTGGTTGCGATTGTGAAAGGATTGTTTACAACGATTCGTCACTTGTTCAAAAGAAAGGTTACCATTAAGTATCCAGAACAAGTACGTCCGTTCAGTCCAGTTTATCGTGGACAACACATGTTGAAACGCGATGAGCAAGGTCGTGAAAATTGTACGGCATGTGGTATGTGTGCCGTAGCTTGTCCAGCAGAAGCAATTACCATGACAGCAGCCGAACGTAAAAAAGGAGAAGAGCATTTGTATAGAGAAGAAAAATATGCTTCAACGTATGAAATTAATATGTTGCGTTGTATTTTCTGTGGGTTATGCGAGGAAGCTTGTCCTAAAGATGCGATTTATTTGACAGAATCAAAAGTGATTGTAAAATCAGCATCAAACCGTGAAGACTTTATTTACGGGAAAGATAAATTGGTAATGCCATTAGATATGGCTATTAAGAACTCAAAAACAAACTAAAATGTCGATAATTACACTTTTCTATATTTTAGCGGCGATTACTCTTGCTACGGGTTTCATGACTGTAGTAAGCAAGAATCCTATCCATAGTGCCATTTATTTGGTATTGTGTTTTTTTAGCATTGGTGGGCATTACTTGTTGTTCAATGCGCAATTCTTAGCCTTAGTTCACATCATTGTATATGCGGGAGCTATTATGGTTTTGATATTGTTTACCATCATGTTGATGAATTTGAACAAAGAAAATGAACCCAATAAGGATATGTTATCCAAAATATCCGCTACCCTTGCTTTTGGTTTATTATGCTTTGTGTTGTTAGCTACTTTTGTAAAGGCTATGCCTAAAATTCAGGAGTATAAAAACACAGGAGCGGATTTCCAATCTATCAAAGTTTTGGGTAAAGTATTGTTAAATGAATATATGGTACCTTTTGAATTTGCTTCTGTATTGTTATTAGTTGCTATGATTGGTGCAGTATTATTGTCTAAAAAAGATAAATCAATTCAATAAGATGGAGAGTATTTTATCACAAATAGGAATTGAAAATTACATATACTTAGCAGTATTACTGTTTAGTATTGGAGCTTTTGGTGTGTTGTACCGTCGTAATGCTATTATTATGTTTATGTCGGTTGAAATTATGTTGAATGCGGTTAACTTATTGTTAGTTGCTTTTTCAACCTATCATCAAGATGCACAAGGACAAGTTTTTGTATTTTTCTCCATGGCAGTTGCTGCTGCAGAAGTGGCCGTAGGATTGGCTATCTTGGTTTCTATCTTTAGAAACACAGGTTCGATTGATATTGATAATTTAAAGAATTTAAAAGGGTAAATACTAATGGAAAAAAATTTAGCTTTAGTATTATTGTTAGCACCTTTATTTGGATTTTTAGCCAATATATTTTGGGGTAAAAAAGCAGGTAAAGGATTTGTAGGACTGTTAGGGACATTATCTATTTTAATATCCTTCTTTGCTACCACGTATTTTTTCACGTTAATCCAATCGACTGGAAAAGGAGTGCAAATTGACTTATTCCAATGGATTTCTTTGGAAAAATTCAACATTAACTTTTCGTTCTTGTTAGACCAATTATCTGTTTTATGGTTACTATTCGTAACAGGTATTGGTACACTTATCCACATGTATTCTGCTAGCTATATGCATGGCGATGAGAATATGCATAAGTTTTTTGCATATTTAAATCTATTCGTATTCTTTATGATTACGTTAGTAATGGGTAGCAACTTATTAATTCTTTTCATTGGCTGGGAAGGTGTAGGATTATGTTCTTATTTACTTATCGGATTTTGGTATAAAAACCAAGAGTATAATGATGCTGCTAAAAAGGCATTCATCATGAACCGTGTTGGAGATTTAGGTTTATTAATTGGTATCTTCATCTTAGCTTATGTTTTTGGAAGTTTAGAATATTCAGAAATCGCTAATGGTATTTTTGAAAAAGGATTGGCTGTTAAAAATGCCGGATTACTATCGGTTGCCGCTTTATGTTTGTTCATTGGAGCAACAGGTAAATCAGCGCAGGTGCCTTTATATACATGGTTACCTGATGCGATGGCGGGACCAACTCCTGTTTCAGCCTTAATTCACGCTGCAACCATGGTTACCGCAGGTATTTTTATGGTAACGCGTTTAAACTTTGTGTTTGATTTAGCACCATCGGTTCAACAAATCATTGCTATTATAGGCGCTGCAACAGCAGTTTTAGCCGCAGCTATTGGTTTAGTACAAAACGATATCAAAAAAGTATTAGCTTATTCTACCGTTTCTCAATTGGGATTGATGTTCTTAGCCTTAGGTTTAGGAGCTTATGAAGTAGCCGTTTTCCACGTAATTACACATGCTTTCTTTAAGGCTTGTTTGTTCTTAGGTTCTGGTTCCGTTATTCACGCTTTACATGGTGAGCAAGATATGCGCAATATGGGTGGTTTGAAAAAAGTGATGCCTATTACATATATGACCATGATGATTTCTACCTTAGCCATTTCAGGTATTTTTCCTTTTGCTGGTTTCTGGTCAAAAGACGAAATCTTGATGACCGCTTTCCATGGTAGTAAAGCTTTATGGGTAGTAGGTTCTGTTGCTTCAATAATGACCGCTTTCTATATGTTCCGATTGATGTATTTGACTTTCTTGGGTGAATTTAGAGGAACAGAAGCACAAAAGAAACATTTACATGAAAGTCCAAAGTTAATCACTATTCCTTTGATGATTTTAGCAGCTTTAGCTGTAGTGGGTGGTGCTATTAACTTACCTGGTAGCACTTGGTTATCGCATTATTTAGCTCCATTATTCCACAAAGCACATGAGGCGCATCATTTAGATGGTACTGCTTATATGTTAATGGCAATTGCTACAGTAGGAGCTTTAGTTGGAATTTATTTAGCGTATTCAAAATATATTGCCAAAAAAGAAGTGCCTGTTCAAGACGAGCAGTTACAAGGTTTTGCTAAAGTTGCTTACCATAAGTTCTATGTAGATGAAATCTATGAAGCGGTTATTGTTAAACCTATCTATCAATTATCTCATTTCTTTAGAAAATATACAGAAGTATTTATTTCAGAAATTATATTTAGTTTTGCTAAAATAGCAGAATTATTAGCCAATCAAGGAAAATTAATTCAAAATGGAAATATAGGAGTGTATTTACTAGCCTTTGTAATAGGACTATCTTCCATTTTGATTTATATATTTTTAGTTTAATACAATAGTACAATGAACGTATCATTTTTACTTGTTTTATTATTATTCGGATCAGTTGCAACTTATTTATCAGGAAATAAGTTAGCAAAAAGGGTAGCTCTTACTTTTAGTTTAGTTGCCACCGTATTTTCTTTTTATACATTGAATATTTTTCAAAGTGGTGCAAATCCTAGTTTTATAGAACAATGGATTCAATATCCTAATGTATATGTTGCATTTGAAGTAGATGGTTTGTCACTAGCTATGATTCTATTGTCAACTACACTTACCTCAGTAATTGTGTACTCGTCTTTTGGAAATTCATTTGAAAATAGCAAAGTATTTTATTCTTTAGTCGTTTTTATGAATTTTGCAATGGTAGGTACTTTTTTAAGTGCAGATGGTTTATTATATTATATTTTTTGGGAATTAGCATTATTGCCTATTTATTTCATTGCTTTGTTATGGGGTAATGGAGATTTAGAAGAGCGTAAGCGTGCCATTATGAAATTTTTTGTATTTACTTTAGCGGGCTCTCTGTTTATGTTAGCAGCTTTTGTATATCTATTTCAAAAAGCAGGATCTTTATTATTAGCTGATTTATATGCAATTCGATTGACTGAAAATGAGCAATTTTGGATTTTTTTAGGATTCTTCTTAGCTTATGCTATTAAAATTCCAATTTTCCCTTTTCATACTTGGCAAGCAAATACGTATCAAAAAGCACCTGCTGTAGGTACGATGTTATTGTCAGGTATCATGTTAAAAATGGGATTGTATAGTGTTATCCGTTGGCAATTGCCATTAACACCAATAGCGGCAAAAGGAATGATCAATATATTATTAGTCTTAAGTATTATTGGCGTAGTGTATGGCTCTATTGTTGCTTTAAAACAACGTAATTTGAAGAAATTATTAGCTTATTCTTCGTTAGCACACGTTGGCTTAATCGCTGCATCAGCGTATACACTTTCGTTAGATGGATTAAGAGGGGCTGTTCTGCAAATGATTGCACACGGTTTTGTAGTAGTAGGTTTGTTCTTTGCAGCGGAAGTTATTGAAAGACGTTTTAATACACAAGAAATTGCAGAAATGGGAGGTATTCGTATACAAGATACAAAATTTGCTTCTCTATTTATGATTGTTATGTTAGCATCGGTTGCATTGCCATCAACCTTTAATTTCATTGGTGAATTTACTGCTTTATACAGTATTTATAATGTAAATATTGTATTTGCAGTGACAGCTGGTACAACTATTATATTAGGTGCTTTTTATATGCTTAAAATGTTCCAAAATGTAATGTTAGGTGAAGCAAATACCAAATCTTTTGCCGCTGTAACTACGCAGGAAATTACTGTTTTCGTTATATTGATTGTTGTTTTATTATTTTTTGGTTTATATCCGAAACCAATTAATGATTTAATTACTCCAGCATTAAAAGAGATAGTTTTAAAAATTAATAATATAAATTAAATTGAGGTTTTGTTTTAGTTTTTAAAAATTAAAAACATATATCTTAAATCATTATTATAGATGAATACATTAATTGCTATATCAGGATTAGGAATAATTGTTATGTTAGCTGAAATGCTAAATGCAAGAAAAGCTATTGTGCCTTTAACCATTGTAGGGCTATTGGTTATTTTAGGTTTTAACATTTCTGAGTACAACCTATTAGGTACCTATTTAAACAACATGATGTTTGTAGACCGTTTTTCTGTCGCTTTTTCTAGTTTGTTTATCATAATTACGATCTTTCTTATTGCTATGGGAGGTGAGTTTTATAAAGAAAAAATGACTAGAATTTCTGACTTTGTATCCATAAAAGTTTTTCTTTTGGCAGGTGGTGTAACCATGGTGTCTTTTGGTAATTTAGCAATGTTTTTTCTAGGAATTGAGATTCTTTCTATTTCATTGTACGTTTTAGCAGCAAGTAACCGTACAAATTTACGTAGCAATGAAGCAGGAATGAAATACTTTTTAATGGGAGCCTTTGCTTCTGGAATTATACTTTTTGGAATTGCCTTGATCTATGGTGCTACAGGAAGTTTTGATTTGCAAACAATTTATCAGATTATACATACTACTACTTACCCTCAATGGTATAATATTGGTTTGATATTTGTTTTGATAGGAATGCTTTTTAAAGTAGCAGCAGCTCCTTTTCATTTTTGGTCGCCTGATGTTTATGAAGGCTCTCCTGCACTTACGACAGCCACCATGAGTACTTTGGGAAAAGTGGTTTCTATGGCAGCTCTATTTAAATTAATTACTTTATTAGTCCCTTTTCAAACCTATCATTTTCAGATGTTAGTAGTGGTTGTTTCAATAGCCTCTATGATGATTGGAAATATTATGGCATTACGTCAAAACAATGTAAAACGTATGTTGGCTTTTTCAGGTATATCTCATGCAGGTTTTATGTTAATGACTTTAATTGTGCCTAATTTTGCTGCCAATATACTATTTTATTATGCCACAGCTTATGCTATTTCAGGATTAGCTATTTTTGCTATAATTTTATATGTAACAAAAAGAAAAGAAAATGAAACTATTGATCTTTTTAATGGTTTAGGAAAGACACACCCTGTTGCAGCTTTAATTGTAACAACTTCATTACTCTCTATGGCGGGTATTCCTATTTTTTCAGGTTTTTTTGCTAAATTCTTTCTATTTAATCAGGTTGTAAATTCAGGTTGGATTATTTTGGTTATTATAGCTGTTATTGCATCTATTATTAGTGTTGGGTATTATTTTAAATTAATTTTAGCAATGTATACCAAATCATCAAATAATACGAATGATCAAAAAAATGAGATACCTTTTGTTTATCTTTTTTTAGGAATTATTGGTTTAATTGCAAATTTAATAATCGGTTTCTTTCCAAATATATTACTAAATTTAATTAGGTAAAGGAAAATTAAAATTAAAAAGGGAAATATCTTAAATTCAGATATTTCCCTTTTTTTATATAATAAATTCAGATCATATTTTGGGCTTTGTACTAGAGATAAAAGAGCATACTACCATTTAAACTTTGAAATTTTCTCATAATACTATTTTTTTATCCTTGAGACGGTCCAAAAAGTTCGCAATCTTGTTATTTCGGCCAAAGAGAGAAATCACGTAATTTTGATTATGAGACTCCTCCTTATGGAGTGACAAACTACATGTTGATCTAGACACCATCCTACCAAAAGCAATAAAAATTAGTGTTGGTTCTCGATGTGCTTTGGAATCGAACTAACGATGATTTCAATTATATACTGAACCATCTGTTCGAGTTGTTTTGAAATAAAAAAAATTATCCAGAATTTTACTTTTTAATCCAGTATATTTTAAGTTTAAATGGTATAAAAGTCATAGAAAAATATTTACAGATATAATGAGCTTCATAAAACCAAAAAGATTTAAGAATACTTGATTTTTACGTGGTAATTTGAAACAAGTATTATTGTTTATTAGGTTTAATTAAAAAAGCATTAGGGTATTTTTTCTTTAAATCTGATAATTTTTTTTCAGCTTCTATTCGTGTTTTAAAATTGCCAACCCAAACTTTATAAATAGGAGTATGAAATACAATGGTTCCGTCTAAATTTTTGTTGTTTTTTCGAAATTCAATTAATGTTTTTTTAGCTTCTTCGTTTTCCCCTGTAAAAATTTGAATTTTAAAATAATCATAAAGAGGAATATTGTTGTTTATTTTTCTTTTTTCATTCAAAAGTTGTTCAAATCTTGGATCTTGTTGAATGTTTTTTTGTGGATTTTGTGCATTTATAGATAGACTAAAAAAAGAAGAAATACTGATGTAAAGTGCAGATTTACAAAATGTTAAAATATTCATAATAAGTCATTTTTTAAGCAAATGTAAGATATAATTAAAAAATAATACCTTTTAAATTATTTAGAACAATTATAAATTAATATTTAAGATATATTTAAGGTTTTGAGAATACTTCATAAGTCGTATTTTTGTCAGAGTTTTTTAAATGGTGTATTGTATTCGGTGCAATTTGTACTGTAGAAAATATGCCAAATTTAGATGATAACCATTTAATTTATGAAAAAGGTGGGAAACCATAAATCGTTTTTAAGAGTAGTAGCGTTAAATCTAGCGTTTCTATTATCTGTTTCTTTAAGTTCTTTTGCTCAAGAACCTGCTGCTTCAGCGCCAGCTGATGCTGCTGCGGCTCCAGCTGCTGCCGGAGATGCTGCTGCGGGGAAGGCTTTGTTTAACGCAAATTGTGCAGCATGTCACAAGTTAGATGCTAAAATGACAGGCCCAGCGCTTCGTGGTGTTGCAGAACGTCGTGATAGAGCTTGGTTAGGGCAATGGATTAGAAATTCAAAAGGTTTAATTGCATCAGGAGATGCTGATGCTGTGAAAGTTTTTGAGGAGTTTAATAAGGTTCCAATGACAGCCTTTCCTCAGTTGTCAGATGCTGATATTGATAACATTATAGCCTATACTTCAGAACCTAAAGAGGAAGTTAAAGCACCAGCTGCTGGTTCAGCTGTAAATGCTGGAGCTACAGATTCTTCTGGTGTTTCTAATAACGTAGTGCTAGGATTGTTAGCAGTAGTGTTAGTGGTTTTAGTAGGAATGTTATATATGGTTTACAATACCTTACGTAAAATTTCAGCTGCTAATGGAGTAGAAGTAAAAGATCGTAAGTTGAGTCTGTTGCCTTTATGGAAATCATTTGCTAGAAACCAATTCTTAGTGTTGGTGTCTACCATTTTGTTGATTTTAGTGAGTGCTTATTTCGCTTATGGTTATTTGATGCAAGTGGGTGTAGATCAGGATTATGCGCCAATTCAGCCTATCCACTATTCTCATAAAATTCACGCAGGTGATAATGGTATCGATTGTAAATACTGTCACTCTGCAGCTCGTACAAGTAAAAATGCGGGTATTCCTTCATTGAATGTTTGTATGAACTGTCATAAAAACATTTCTGAATTCCAAGGAGATAAAGATTCTACTTATGTAGAGTATACTAAAGAATTCTATACTGCTGAAATCCAAAAATTATACGATGCAGTAGGATGGGATAAAACAGCTCAAAAATATACAGGAAAACAAAAACCAGTTAAATGGGTTAGAATTCACAATTTACAAGATTTTGTATATTTTAATCACTCTCAACACGTTTCAGTTGCTGGAATTGAATGTCAAAAATGCCATGGTCCTGTAGAGACTTTTGAAATCATGAAGCAGCATTCTCCATTAACTATGGGATGGTGTGTGAACTGTCACCGTGAAACAGCAGTTAAAGTAGAAGGAAATGCTTACTACGAGAAAATCCATGCTGAACTTTCTAAAAAATACGGTGTAGACAAGTTGACTGCCGCGCAAATGGGAGGTTTAGAATGTGGTAAATGTCACTACTAATAATTTATTAAGAAGCTAATTTTTATATATAATATGTCATCAAACAAAAAATACTGGAAAAGTGTTGAGGAGCTAAACGAAAATAGCTCTATTGTTGAGACGCTTAGAAATAACGAGTTTGTTGAAGAAATTCCAACAGATGAGTTTTTAGGTGATGCTGCTACACTTGCATCGTCTAATACAACACGTCGTGATTTTCTTAAGTATGTAGGATTCAGTACAGCTGCTGCAACTTTAGCGGCTTGTGAAGGTCCAGTGCATAAGTCTATCCCTTATGTAGTTCAACCTGAGGAAATCATTCCTGGAATTGCAGATTATTATGCTACTTCATTCTCGGATGGTTTTGATTTTGCTAATATCTTGGTAAAGACCCGTGAAGGGCGCCCTATTAAGATTGAAAATAACAAAATAGAAGGTGCAAACTTCCATGCTAATGCTCGTGTTCATGCGTCTGTGTTATCGTTGTACGATAGCTTACGTCTAAAAACTTCGAAAATAGCTGGAAAAGAATCTTCTTGGACTGAAGCAAATGCTATGATTAAAGCTAGTATTGCTGAAGCAAAAACGAAAGGAGGTAAAGTTGTTCTATTAACTAATACTTCTGCTTCACCATCTACAGATCGTTTAATCGGTCAGTTCCTAACAGCTAACCCTAATGCAAAGCATATAGTATATGATGCAGTATCTTCATCAGAAGCATTAGATGCTTTTCAAATGGTTTATGGTGAAAGAGCTTTAGCAGATTATGATTTCTCTAAAGCAAATGTAATTGTGTCAATTGGTGCTGATTTCTTAGGAGATTGGCAAGGTGGTAGTTTTGATGCAGCTTATGCCCAAGGACGTATTCCTCAAAATGGTAAAATGTCTAAACATTACCAATTTGAAGCAAATATGACATTATCTGGTGCTGCTGCTGATAAGCGCGTTCCAATGACAGTTGCTGCCCAAAAACAAGCATTAGTTCAAATTTATAACATAATCACAGGTGCCTCTATAGGAACTTCAAATAATTCTGAAGTTGCAAAAGCAGCTCAACAATTAAAAGCAGCTGGAAGTAAAGGGGTATTGGTTTGTGGCATCGATGATAAAAATGCACAATTGTTAGTATTAGCAATTAACCGTGCGTTGTCAAGTGAAGCTTTCAATACAGGAAATACACGCCAAATCCGTAAAGGAAATAACGCAGATGTTAAACAATTAATTGCAGATATGAATTCAGGTGCTGTTCATACCTTAATTATGAATGGTGTTAATCCTGTTTATACTTTACACAATACTAAAGAGTTTACAGAGGCATTGAAAAAAGTAAAATTAGTAGTTACTTTTACAATGAAAGAAGATGAAACAGCTTTAAGTTCTACTATTGCTGTACCTACTCCTCATTATTTAGAATCTTGGGGTGATGTAAGCATCGTAAAAGGTAGCTATGCTATCACACAGCCTACTATCCGTCCATTATTTGATACAGTTCAATTCCAAGATGCTTTATTGTCTTGGACTGGAAATGGTCAGTCATACTATGATTATATCCGTGGTGCTTATACTGGTGCTAAAACTTGGAACCAATTAGTACATGATGGTATTGAATTTACAGTTTTACCATCTACTTCTGGTGCAAGTACTGATTTCAATGCAGCAGCAGCAGTTTTAGCAAATGCTAAATCAGCAGGTATGGAATTAGTGTTATACACTAAAACAGGTATGGGTGATGGGCAACAAGCAAACAACCCTTGGTTACAAGAATTCCCAGACCCAATTACACGCGCTTCTTGGGATAACTACATTACTATGTCTAAAGCTGATGCTGAAGGTTTAGGGATTGAAAACTGGAATGTTGCAAATGGTGGTTTGAATGGTCACACCGCTAACATCACTGTCAATAAAGTGAAGTTAGAAAATGTACCTGTTATGATTCAACCAGGTCAAGCTAAAGGAACTATCGGTTTAGCTTTAGGTTATGGTCGTAAAGCTTCTTTAAAAGAAGAAATGCAAGTGGGTGTTAACGCTTATCCTGTTTATACAAATTTTAATACCGTACAAAATATTTCGGTTGAAAAAGGAAATGGCGAACATGAATTTGCTTGTGTACAGCTGCAAAAAACCTTAATGGGTCGTAACGATATCATTAAAGAAACTACTTTAGAAATTTTTAATACAAAAGACGCTGCTGAATGGAATGTGATGCCAATGGTATCTCTAGATCATAAAGAAGTTCCTTCAACTTCAGTAGATTTGTGGGAATCTTTCGATAGAACTATCGGTCACCACTTCAATTTATCAATCGACTTGAATGCTTGTACAGGTTGTGGAGCATGTGTTATTGCGTGTCACGCTGAAAACAACGTTCCAGTGGTAGGTAAGTCAGAAGTAAGAAGAAGCCGTGATATGCACTGGTTACGTATCGACAGATACTATTCTTCTGAAACTACTTTCGAAGGTGATAACGAGAAAAAACATTCAGCTTCTGGTTTATTAGATTCAAGAAACAAATACATCGAGTTAGAATCTGCTTCTGAGAATCCTCAAGTAGTATTCCAACCCGTAATGTGTCAGCACTGTAACCACGCTCCGTGTGAAACAGTATGTCCAGTTGCAGCAACTTCACATGGTCGTCAAGGTCAAAACCACATGGCGTACAACCGTTGTGTAGGTACTCGTTACTGTGCAAACAACTGTCCTTACAAAGTGCGTCGTTTCAACTGGTTCTTATACAATAAGAATGAAGAGTTTAACTACCACATGAATGATGATTTAGGTCGTATGGCATTAAATCCAGACGTAAACTTACGTTCTCGTGGGGTTATGGAAAAATGTTCAATGTGTATCCAAATGACACAAGCTACTATCTTAAAAGCGAAAAATGAAGGTCGTGTAATTCAAGATGGAGAGTTCCAAACAGCGTGTTCTAATGCTTGTACGTCAGGAGCAATGATATTTGGTGATGTAAATGATAAAGAATCTCAGGTGGCTAAATTAGCAGCAGGAGAGCGCTCTTACCATTTGTTAGAACATATTGGTACTCAGCCAAATGTGGTTTACCAAGTTAAAGTTAGAAATTAATATTAATTGAAATAAGATAAAGGATTATGTCGTCTCATTACGAAGCACCTATCAGAAAGCCTTTAGTACTTGGTAGCAAAAGCTACCATGATGTAACGGTAGACGTAGCTCGTCCTGTAGAAGGAAAAGCGAACAAACAATGGTGGACAGTATTTTATATCGCATTAGCTATGTTCCTTTGGGGAGCTAGCTGTATGCTATACACTATAACCGAAGGTATTGGTACCTGGGGGTTAAATAAAACAGTAGGTTGGGCATGGGATATTACCAACTTCGTATGGTGGGTAGGTATCGGTCACGCAGGTACATTAATTTCTGCCGTATTATTATTATTCCGTCAAAAATGGAGAATGGCTATTAACCGTTCAGCCGAAGCAATGACTATATTTTCAGTAGTTCAGGCTGGTCTATTTCCTATTATTCACATGGGACGTCCGTGGTTGGGTTATTGGGTGTTACCTATACCAAATCAATTCGGTTCGTTATGGGTGAACTTCAACTCGCCATTATTATGGGACGTATTTGCAATTTCAACATACTTATCAGTTTCATTAGTTTTCTGGTGGACTGGTTTATTACCTGACTTTGCTATGTTACGCGACCGTGCGGTAACTCCATTTACAAAACACATTTACTCTATATTATCTTTTGGATGGTCAGGTAGAGCTAAAGACTGGCAACGTTTTGAAGAGGTTTCTCTTGTATTAGCTGGTTTAGCTACTCCATTAGTACTTTCGGTACACACGATTGTATCATTTGACTTTGCTACTTCGGTTATCCCAGGATGGCATACAACGATCTTACCTCCGTACTTCGTTGCAGGTGCGATTTTCTCTGGATTCGCGATGGTAAATACGTTGTTGATTATCATGAGAAAAGTTTCTAACTTAGAAGATTATATCACGATCCAACATATTGAGTTAATGAATATCGTTATCATGATTACGGGTTCAATCGTAGGTTGTGCGTACATCACTGAGTTATTCGTTGCTTGGTATTCAGGAGTAGAGTATGAGCAATATGCTTTCTTAAACCGTGCTACAGGTCCTTACTGGTGGTCATACTGGGCAATGATGACTTGTAACGTATTCTCTCCACAGTTCATGTGGTTCAAGAAATTAAGAACGAGCATCATGTTCTCTTTCATTATCTCTATAGTAGTAAACATTGGTATGTGGTTTGAGCGTTTCGTAATCATCGTAACTTCATTACACCGTGATTACTTACCATCTTCATGGACAATGTTCTCTCCAACATTTGTGGATATAGGTATCTTTGTAGGTACAATTGGTTTCTTCTTTGTATTGTTCTTATTATATTCTAGAACATTCCCTGTAGTTGCTCAAGCAGAGGTTAAAACGATCTTGAAAACATCAGGTGATAACTACAAAGCAGATAGAGAAAAAAATGGTCATAATCACGATAATCACTAATAAGTCATGAGTCATAAAGTTATACATGCACTATATAATGATGATGATGTGTTAATGGATGCTGTAAAAGCGACCCGTAAAGCACACCACCATATCGAAGAAGTCTATACTCCATTCCCGGTTCACGGTTTAGATAAAGCAATGGGTTTAGCACCTACAAGAATTGCTATTGCAGCATTCTTATATGGATGTACAGGTTTATCATTTGCTACTTGGTTATTAAATAATATCATGATTAATGATTGGCCTCAAGATATTGGAGGTAAACCAAGTTTTGCATTTTATCAAAATATGCCCGCTTTTGTGCCGGTAATGTTTGAAGAAACTGTATTTTTTGCCGCTCACTTAATGGTAATTACTTTTTATATGAGAAGTAAACTATGGCCATTTAAAGAAGCTGAAAATCCAGATGTACGTACAACAGACGACCATTTTTTAATGGAGGTAGCTGTTAATAATAATGAAGACGAATTAACTTCTTTCTTACAAAGCACGGGTGCTGTGGAAGTGAAAGTGGTAGAAAAGCATTAATAGATTATGAGAAGAGTAGTATATTCCTTAACAGCAATAATGGGGTTATCTTCATTACTGTTTTCATGTAAAAGTGATGATAAGCCAAACTATCAGTTTTTTCCAAATATGTATGAGTCAGTGGCTTATGAGACTTATTCTGAATCAAATGCTTTCAAAAATGGTAAAGAAGGACAATTACCTGCTCAAGGTTCTATCAAGAGAGGTTTTGTTCCTTATGAATTACCTAATACTCCAGCTGGATATGAAGCATCAAAAGCAATGAAATCTCCTTTAGATTCTTCTGCTGTAAACATGGAGAAAGGTAAAGAATTATTTGATATTTACTGTATTTCTTGTCATGGTGAAAAAGGAGATGGTAAAGGTAAATTAGTTCAAAGAGAAAAGTTCTTAGGAGTACCTAGTTATAAAGATCGTGCAATTACTGTAGGTAGTGTTTTTCACGTAGAAACGTATGGTTTAAATGCAATGGGTTCACATGCTAATCAATTAAATAAAAAAGAAAGATGGCAAGTGGCTGAGTACGTAATGAAACTTAAGTCTGAATTAAAATAATAAAATACGCGATTAAGTTATGTATACATTTTCAAGCAAATTAAGAACCTTATCATTTGTTCTAATGGCACTTGGTCTCTTAGGAATAGGGTATGGTTTTTTCAATGCGCCTAAGACTACTGAGGACGTAGAAAAAATATTAGCAGCTGATGCACATGGTGAACACCATGTTGCACCGGCACATGCTGACGCTAAGCATGAAATGACTTCTGAACATAAAGAAGAAACTCATGCAGATAAAACAGTTGCAACTGATTCTGCTGTAGCTACTATGGAAGAATTAGATACTATAGCTGCGGCTAAAGGTGTAAAAGCAACAATGCACACAGAGGCAGCTTCTCACGAAGAAGTAAAACATCAAGAAAAAGCTGTAGAAGGTACTGAAGCAGTTTTACACGATGATCACAAAGAACATATTGAACATGTGTTTCATCAATTGCAAAATAAACCATGGGCTGCATTGTATGTGGGAGCATTATTTGTATTCTTGATCTCGCTGGGCGTATTAGCATTTTATGCTATTCAATGGGCAGCTCAAGTAGGTTGGTCTCCAGCTTTATTTAGAATAATGGAAGCAATTACATCTTATATCGCACCTGGTGGTATAATAGTATTTGTAATTTTAGTATTGGCAGGAGTTCATATCAATCATTTATTTATATGGATGGATCCAGAAGTAGTAGCTCATGATCATTTGATTCAAGGGAAATCAGGATACTTAAATGTACCATTTTTCTTAATAAGAGCAGCTATATTTTTAGGAGGATGGATTTTTTATCGTTATTACACTCGTAAAAATTCGCTAACTTTAGATGAAACAAAAGATTTATCTTACTATAAAAAGAATTTTAAAGCATCTGCGGCATTCTTAGCATTTTTCTTAGTTTCTGAGTCTATGATGTCTTGGGATTGGATTATGTCAGTAGATCCACATTGGTTCTCTACCTTATTTGGATGGTATGTATTTGCCTCTTTCTTTGTAAGTGGTATTACTGTGATTGCTTTAATTACTTTATATTTAAAAACAAACGGATATTTAGAGTTTATCAATAATAGCCATTTTCATGATTTAGCTAAATTTATGTTTGGTGTTTCTGTATTTTGGACTTATTTATGGTTTTCACAGTTCATGTTAATGTGGTATTCTAATATTCCAGAAGAGGTGACTTATTTTAAATTTAGAATTGAAAACTACAATTTACCATTCTTTGGTATGGTTGTTATGAACTTTATTTTTCCATTGTTAATTTTAATTAATTCTGATTTTAAACGAGTACCTTGGATAATAACTATGGCTGGTGTTGTAATCTTATGTGGTCACTATTTAGATTTCCATAATATGATTTTTCCTGCAACTGTAGGTGATCAATGGTTTATCGGTGCAGCAGAAATCGGATCGGTAGCTTTCTTTGCAGGTTTATTTATTTACGTTGTATTTACTGCTTTAACTAAAGCTCCTTTATTAGCAAAAGGTAACCCTTATATCGAAGAAAGTAAACATTTTCATTATTAATAATTAAACAAGAAAACAGATGACAACTTTGTTGGTTCTAACAGTTTTAGTCTTATTATCGATTGCTATATGGCAAATGACTAAAATTTTCGACTTGACTCAAGTGGGTAGAAAGGATGATGATTCACAAATTGCTACCGATAATGATAATAAAGTTCATGGATATTTAATGATTGGTTTTCTTGGATTCCTTTACATTTTTATGATCTATGGATTGTTAAAATGGGGACATTTAGCTTTAGGTACGCCAGCATCTGAACATGGACCTGATTATGATCATTTAATGAGTATTTCATTAGGGATTATATTTTTAGTGCAAGCAATTACACAAGTATTATTACATTATTTTGCCTTCAAATACAGAGGTGAAGAAGGTAGAAAAGCTTTGTATTATGCAGATAATGACAAATTAGAGTTTATTTGGACCATTATTCCTGTAATAACTTTAGCAGGTTTGATCCTTTACGGTCTTTATACGTGGACAAATATCATGTTTGTTGATGAGAATGAAGATGTAATAGTTGTGGAGTTATATGCTAAACAATTTAGTTGGGAGGCTCGTTATGCAGGTAAGGATAATGTGTTAGGTAAAGCAAATGTACGTTTAATTGAAGGAGTTAATACTTTAGGAGTTGATTTAAATGATCCTAATGCACAAGATGATATTGCGGTTCAAGAATTACATATTCCTAAAGGTAAAAAAGTATTATTCAAATTACGTTCACAAGATATTATTCACTCTGCCTATATGCCTCATTTTAGAGCGCAAATGAACTGTGTTCCAGGGATGGTAACTGAATTTGCTTTTACTCCTACTATGACAACAGATGAAATGCGTCAAGATCCTGCAATTGTAGAAAAAGTAGCTGCAATTAATAAAATAAGAGCAAAGAAAAGTGCTGAATTGTTAGCGCAAGGAAAAACAGCTTTAGATCCTTATACTTTTGATTATTTAGTTTTATGTAACAAGATTTGTGGAGCATCTCACTATAATATGCAGATGAAAATAGTGGTGGATACACCAGATCAATTTCAATCATGGTTAAAAGATAAAGGTACTATCGTTAAAGCTGTGAAAGAAGAGCAAGCTGCAAAAGCGGCTGAAGTTGCGGGTGCTAAAAAAGAAGTAGAAGCTCCTAAAAAGGCGGATACTACAGTTGTAGCTGAAGTAGCTGATTCAACAGCTGTTAAAAAATAATATAACCTAATCAAGAAATTTAAATAGAAATATATGGCAGCAGCACATGAACACGATCACGCACACGATCACGATCACGCACACCACCATAAAGATACGTTCATTACTAAATATATTTTTAGTATAGATCATAAGATGATTGCTAAACAATACCTTATTACGGGTATTATAATGGGAATCATTGGGGTAGTAATGTCTTTATTATTCCGTATGCAGATTGCATGGCCTGAAGAGTCTTTTGGGATTTTCAAAATGCTTTTAGGTGAAAAAATGGCTCCAGGAGGGGTAATGCGTAACGATATTTATTTAGCGTTAGTTACAATACATGGTACTATTATGGTATTCTTTGTATTGACAGCTGGATTAAGTGGTACTTTTAGTAATTTACTTATTCCATTACAAATTGGAGCTAGAGATATGGCTTCAGGATTTATGAACATGGTTTCTTATTGGTTGTTTTTCCTGTCTGCTGTAATAATGATTTGTTCTTTATTTGTTGAGTCAGGACCAGCATCTGCGGGTTGGACAATTTATCCGCCATTATCCGCTTTACCACAAGCTATTCCAGGCTCAGGTACAGGTATGACGTTATGGTTAGTTTCTATGGCTATATTTATTGCTTCCTCTTTAATGGGATCTTTGAACTATGTGGTTACAGTTATTAATTTAAGAACTAAAGGGATGTCTATGACTCGTTTACCATTAACAGTTTGGGCTTTCTTTATTACGGCAATTATTGGTATTGTTTCTTTCCCTGTATTGTTATCAGCAGCTTTAATGTTAATAATGGATAGAAGCTTAGGTACTTCTTTCTTCTTATCGGATATATTTATTTCGGGAGAAGTGTTACATTATCAAGGAGGATCACCTGTATTATTTGAGCATTTATTTTGGTTCTTAGGACACCCAGAGGTATACATCGTATTATTACCAGCTTTAGGAATCACTTCAGAAATTATTGCTACCAATGCTCGTAAACCAATTTTTGGTTACCGTGCTATGATTGCTTCAATGTTGGCTATTGCATTCTTATCAACTATTGTTTGGGGACACCACATGTTCTTGTCAGGAATGAATCCTTTTTTAGGATCAGTATTTACCTTTACAACATTGTTGATTGCAATTCCTTCTGCTGTAAAAGCCTTCAACTATATAACTACATTATGGAAAGGTAATTTACAAATGAATCCAGGAATGTTATTTTCTATAGGTTTAGTTTCTACGTTTATTTCAGGAGGTTTGACAGGTATTATCTTAGGTGACTCAACTTTAGATATTAATGTTCATGATACATACTTTGTGGTTGCTCACTTTCACTTAGTAATGGGTATTTCTGCATTATATGGATTCTTTGCTGGTGTTTACCATTGGTTTCCAAGAATGTTTGGTAGAATGATGAATAAAACTTTAGGATATATTCACTTCTGGATTACAGCTGTTTGCGCTTACGGTGTTTTCTATCCGATGCACTTTATTGGTATGGCTGGTTTACCTCGTCGTTATTATACAAATTCTAACTTCCCGTTATTTGATGACTTGGCAGATGTAAATGTATTGATTACTGCTTTTGCATTAATAGGTGCAGCTTTTCAATTAATATTTATGTGGAATTTCTTCTATAGTATTTTCTTTGGTAAAAAAGCAGAACAAAATCCATGGAAATCAAACACATTAGAATGGACCGCTCCAGTAGAGCATGTTCATGGAAATTGGCCAGGTGAATTACCAACTGTACATCGTTGGGCTTATGATTATTCTAAACCAGGACATGAGGATGATTTTGTGCCTCAAACTGTTCCAATGAAAGAAGGAGAACAAGAATTACATCACGCTTAATTATAAAAACTTTCTTTTAAATGCCTCTCAATTGAGAGGCATTTTTTTTATTTTTATCCTTTCCTTTATAATTGGTTTTAAAATTATTTTAGTATTTATGAAACACTTCTTTTTACTTGTCTTTTTTGTTTCGTTTTGTAGCTTTTCTCAAAATTCTCCCGAAATAAAAGTATTAGATTCCTTATATAGAGAGGATCAATTCTATTTAGGAATTACTTATAATATACTTAATAATAGACCGCAAGGAGTTTCTCAAAATTCAACTTCAGGAAGTATTTTTTTGGGTGCTTTAAGAGATATACCTATTAATAAACTAAGAACTTTTGCTTTGGCTCCAGGAATAGGTTTTACGTATTCTAATTTTAAACAAAACTTACTTATTAAAAATATTGGACTTACTATTGATTATTCAATTATTCCCAAAGATGAAATATATGATAAAAATCGTTTTTCGCTCGTAACACTTGATATTCCGTTAGAACTTCGTTGGCGTAACTCTACTCCTCAAAGTCATCGTTTTTGGAGAATTTATGGAGGAATAAAAGCAAGTTATGTACTCTATAATCAGTCTCAGTTTATTAATTCTAAATATGAGTACAAAGTGGTAAATAACCCTGATTTTAATAAATTTCTTTATTCTGTTTATCTTACAGCAGGATATAATAGTGGTAATTTTTATGTGTCGTATGGTTTAAATGATTTTTTTAAGAAATCTCTTTTTACTGAAAGTTCTCAAAAAATTCGTTCATTAAATTTGGGTCTAATGTTTTATATTTTGTAAGAATTAATCCTTTTGATACATATTATTAGTACTGTTGAAAAATATTTCATTGAAACATAAATATAACAAATTGTGGAATAGCTCCAATGATAGAGCCTAATACTAATTCTGATATAGAATGAGCTTTCATGATCCATCTAGATAAAGCAACACAACTGCTAAGTACCATGAGAATAACAAATAGTATCATATAGTGAATTAAATCTAAATTTGTATAATTAAGAATTATCCATGAACTTGTACCTAACATACTAATCATGTGGAGACTAATTTTTTTATTTATTAAAACAAAATAAAAAGCTATAATAGTACTAACACTACTGGCCCAAAAATAATCTGATAATTTTAAGTAATTATTGGGACTTGTTAGAGTAAGTATGATAATAAGATATAAAATTAATTGAAGAATAAGAGGAATCTTCCGCTCTTGTACATTACGGATCATACTATCTTCTATTTTTTTAGTTTGTATTAAAAAATAATATACAATTATAGGTATAAATAAGGTAATGAAAAATGCTTTATAGATATAATGTATACAATTGTTTAAAATTTTATTAATAAAAAATATGTAAAATAGGATGTTATAAAAGGAAATAAATAAAGGATGGAAAATATAAGAGAAAAACGGAAATATCAGATTCATTTTGTCAAAAGATAAAAAATAAAGAGTTAAATATAAAAGTAAATTAAAAATTAAACGATATAAAACTCTTTATTTTTTAAAATTACTATTGTTTTTCTGCATAGCAAAAGGTCAAGATAAAATATTAATTCTAAAGTTTAAATACTAATAAAGTGTAGATTTTTATTTAATTCATATTTTATATTAGACTAGAAGGAGATAGCATAATATTATGATGATTTATTAGTTTAAAAAGAATAAAAATTAGAACCTTTTTATTTTTATTCTTTTTAAACTAATATTTATTTTTTGTTTCTAGCTTTTTTTTTTATTTATTTGTACTGATGAGATTGTTATATATTATATTATCTATTTATTTCCTGGTATTGTCGGGGCTACCTTGCTTGGATATGATAGAACATGATATATCTATGGCTAAAGACCTTCAATCTGATCAGCACAGTAAAAATCACTCTCATAAAGAAGATGATGATTTATGTTCCCCTTTTTGTGTATGTAATTGTTGTGGTATTCAAGTATTAGTTTACCAATCAATTATTTCATACGATTTAGAGACTTTTTCTATCATAAAAACTGAAAATAAAGAATCACTCTACAAGTCCGTTTTTTATACTAATTTTTATAATAATATTTGGCAACCACCTAAAATAGGATAATAAGTTTTATTGCAATGCGTAGTTTTAACTATGCAAATTTTTTTAATAGCAAATAATCTATTTGCTTATTATCAACTTATTATATTATTTTCAATGTTAGATAAAATCATACAATTCAGTATAAAAAATAAGTTTTTTATACTGCTTTTTACTATTATACTATTAGCTTGGGGAAGCTATTCAGTAAAACAACTACCTCTTGATGCTTTACCAGACGTAACGAACAATCAGGTACAAATTATTACTACTGCACCTACTCTTGCGAGTCAAGAAGTAGAACAATTGATTACATATCCATTAGAACAGTCTGTAAAGACAATTCCAAAAATAGTAGAATTACGTAGTATTTCGCGATTTGGATTGTCTGTTGTGACAGTTGTTTTCAAAGATGATGTAGATATTTATTGGGCTCGTGAACAGATTTTTCAACGTTTAAAAGAAGCACAAGAAAACATTCCAGATTATGCGGGTTCTCCTAGTTTAGCTCCTATTTCTACAGGACTTGGTGAAATTTATCAATATGATGTATATGCTAAAAAAGGATATGAAGATAAATATGATGCTATACAATTAAGAACAATTCAAGATTGGATAATTATACCACAATTACAAGGTATAGAAGGTGTAGCTGAAGTAAGTACTTGGGGAGGTAAACTAAAACAATATGAAATAGCAGTTAATCCTAATACCCTTAACAGTTTGGGGGTTACTATTTCAGAAATTTTTCAAGCCCTTGAAAAAAATAACCAAAATACAGGAGGTGCTTATATAGAAAAAGACCAATACGCATATTTTATTCGCGGGGTGGGAATGGCTACAGGTATTCAAGATTTACAAAATGTAGTAGTTAAAAATCGTAATGGAGCGCCTGTTTTAATTCGTGATGTAGCGACTGTTCGAGAAGGTATTGCATTACGTTATGGAGCTTCTACTAAAGATGGAAAAGGAGAAATCGTGAGCGGATTAGCACTCATGCTTAAAGGAGAAAACTCAAGTGCAGTAGTTAATCGTGTGAAAGAAAAAATGAAGCAAATTAACAAAACACTCCCTGAAGGAGTAATAGCGGAAGCCTTTATAGATAGAGGTAAATTAGTAGATAATGCTGTTGGAACAATTACAAAGAATTTAATAGAAGGAGCACTTATTGTAATTTTTGTATTAATACTATTTTTAGGAAATTTAAGAGCAGGACTTATTGTAGCATCTGTAATACCTTTATCTATGTTATTTGCCGTAATTCTTATGAATTATTTCGGAATAAGCGGTAATTTAATGAGTTTAGGAGCAATAGACTTTGGAATTATTGTAGATGGAGCGGTAATTATTGTAGAAGCTACAATGCATCATTTACTCCTTGTGAAAAGGAAAGAACCTCTTACTCAATCAGAAATGGATGAAGAAGTATATCAGTCTGCTTCAAAAATTAGAAGCAGTGCTGCTTTTGGCGAGATAATTATCTTAATAGTCTATTTACCAATCCTTGCTTTGGTAGGCACTGAGGGAAAAATGTTTAGACCAATGGCTATGACTGTTGGATTTGCCATTATAGGAGCATTTACATTATCACTTACATACGTACCCATGATGTCAGCATTATTTTTATCAAAAAATACAGAACATAAAGAAAATTTTAGCGATAAGATGATGCAATGGTTAGAAAAAAAATATACCCCTATATTAGAAAAAGCATTAGCTTTTAAAAAAATAATTTTAGGTATAGCTGTCGGAATATTTTCTTTAGCATTACTGATTTTTCAAAACATGGGAGGAGAATTTATACCTACCATTGAAGAAGGAGATTTAGCTATAAACGCTACTATTATGACAGGAAGTTCCTTATCTCAAACAATAGAAACTACTACAAAATACGAACAAATATTGAAAGCTAAATTTCCCGAAATTAAAACTATTGTAACAAAAATAGGAAGTGGTGAAATTCCAACAGATCCAATGCCTATTGAAAGTGGAGATTTAATCATTGTATTAAAAGATAAAAGTGAATGGGTAACCGCCGATAATTGGGAAGATTTGGCCAATATGATGAAAGAAGAAATGGAAGCCATTCCAGGAGCTAATATTGAAATTTCTCAACCAATTCAAATGCGCTTTAATGAATTAATGACAGGAAGTCGAAGTGATATAGCGATTAAAATTTTTGGTGATGATCTAGAAGTATTAGATGTTAAAGCAAAAGAATTAATCTCCAAAATAAACACAATAGAAGGTATTGGTGATTTAAAAGCAGAAAAAGTCAGCGGTTTACCACAAATAACGATAAAATATGATTATAACAAAATTGCATTATATGGTTTGAATATAACAGATATTAATAAAATTGTACGTTCCTCTTTTGCTGGTGAAAGCGCAGGTAAAATCTACGAAAATAGCAAACGTTTTGATGTTGTAGTTCGACTTGATAAAAACTTTAGGACTGATATAACAGATGTAAATAATTTATTTATTCCATTGAATAGCGGACAACAAGTACCTCTATCACAAGTGGCATCAATAACCTACGAACAAGGTCCAGTACAAGTTTCCAGAGAAAATGGAAAAAGAAGAATAACCGTTGGATTAAATGTTCGAGGACGTGATATAAAAAGTGTAGTAGAAGAAATTCAGTTAAAATTAGATAAGAATTTTAAACTCCCACCAGGTTATTTTATAACGTACGGTGGACAATTTGAAAATTTAGTGGAAGCAAACAAACGATTATCAGTAGCATTACCTATAGCACTTGCTTTAATTATGGTATTGTTGTATTTTACATTTAATAGTATTAAACAATCTTTGTTGATTTTTACAGCCATTCCTCTTTCAGCTATAGGAGGCGTTTTTGCTCTTTGGTTACGAGGAATGCCTTTTAGTATTTCTGCTGGAATTGGTTTCATAGCATTATTTGGCATAGCTGTTTTAAATGGAATAGTACTTATATCATATTTCAATCAACTTAAAAAAGAAGGAATTACGGATCCTGTTAAACGTGTATATCTAGGTACTAAAACAAGGTTACGTCCTGTACTAATGACCGCAGCAGTAGCTTCATTAGGGTTTATGCCAATGGCTCTTTCTACTAGTGGAGGAGCAGAAGTACAAAAACCTTTGGCAACTGTAGTTATTGGAGGTCTAATATCAGCCACTTTATTAACCCTAATCGTTTTGCCTATTCTTTATTTAATATTCGAAAAAGGAATTAGCCATCGTAAAAAAGGAAACACTTCCTTTATTCCTATTATCTTATTGTTCTTTAGTACCCTAAGTTTTGCACAAAATGTAAAAAACATCACACTACAAGAAGCAATTGAGTTAGCCAAAAAAAATAATAACGAATTAAAAATTGCAGATAAAGAAATTGAAAAACAAAAAAGCTTAAGAAAAGCCGCTTTCCAGCCAGATCCTTTACAAGTTCAGTACCAAGGAGGTCAATTTAATGCGAAAGAATTTGACCACAATATAACAATTCAACAGTATTTCCCTATTGGAGGTATTACTAAAGCAAATAAAGAATTACAAGATGAACTGGCCAAATTAGCCGAAAAGAAGAAAGCAATTACAGAATATGAATTAGAAAAAGCAGTAACACTCACTTTTTATCAATATTTATATGGAGTTGCTACTCAAAAATTAAATGAAGACCTAAATATCATCTATGCTAATTTTTTAAAGAACTCAGAACTTAGACACAAAACGGGTGAAACAGGAAGTATAGAAGTTATCAGTGCTAAAGCCAAAGTAAAAGAAATTGAAACTCAAAAAAAACAAATCATTCATGATTTATCAATCTATCAAAAACAATTACAATTTTTTTTACAAACAGAAGAAATTATTGTACCGAATGCTATGATTCCTTTAGAATATAAAATAACATCAATAAATAAAAATAAAGCAGAAAACCTAGTCGTAGATTTTTATAAACAACAAATTTCCGTAAATCAAAAAGAAACGGCTATTTATAAAGCTTTAAGAATACCTAAAATAGGGATCGGATATTTTTTTCAGACTATTCAATTACAATCACCCTTCCAAGGTTTTACTGTAGGGTTGCAAATCCCTTTATTTGGAAATGTAAACCATTCAAAAATAAAAGCTTCCGAAATTAATGCTGCTCAAACAGCATTATTACTAAATAAAAATAAATTAGTAGTTCAGCTGCAAAATCAAGAATTACTAGAATCTTACGAAAAATATAAAAAAAACTTAGAATATTATCAAAACGAAGGTTTGCAATACGCAGAGCAAATCATTGTGTCAGCACAAAAAAGCTATGCTAATGGAGACTTAAGTTACTGGTCTTATATTAATTTTTTAAATCAAGCAATTGATATTAAAAAACAAAACATAGAAGTAACAAATGCGTATAATCAAAGTGCAATTGCTCTACAATATCCATCAATCCCTAATAACTAATAGATACTAAAATGAATCATATAAAATCACAATTAAAAAAAATTGTATTACTTAATGCCTTAATCTTAATTCTTTTTTCCTCTTGTAATGAAAAGAAAAAAGAAGAAGCTGATGAAACAAAATCCGAAAATGAAATAGCATTAACTAAAACACAATATAAAACGATTGGTATTGAAACAGGTAAAATAGAAAGCAAAAACTTAAACAGTGCTATAAAAGCAAGTGGTTATACAACTGTGCCCCCACAAAACAGAGCCAACGTATCCACCTTGATAAATGGAGTGGTAAAAGATATTTATGTTTTAGAAGGTACTTATGTAACAAAAGGAAAAATTCTCGGAACTATTCAAAACTTAGAAGTAACTAAAATTCAAGAAGATTATCAAACAGCTATAGCAAACATTGAATATTTACAACTAGAATATAATCGCCAAAAAACATTAACAGAAGAAGATGTAAACCCAAAAAAAACTTTTCAAGAAGTAAAATCAAAATTAGCTATTGAAAATGCCAGAGCACAAGTCGCAAAAAACAAGCTACAAGCTTTAAATATAAGTTTAAAGGGAACGACTTCGTTAATCCCTATTTTAGCTCCTATTAGCGGATATGTAGGTAAGATAAATATTACAAAAGGATCGTTTGCAGATACAGGATTAGCTCTGTTTGAAGTTGTTAATAACAGCGAAATGCACCTAGATCTAAATGTGTATGAAAAAGATCTAGATAAAATTGCAATAGGTCAAGAAATTGATTTTATTCTAACAAATCAATCCAATAAAATTATTAAAGGTAAAATATTTGGTATTAACAAATCTTTTTCTAACGAAAGTAAAACGGTTGCTGTACATGCTAAAATTAATTCTAATGATAGCAAAGATCTGATTACTGGAATGTATGTTACTGCAAATATTAACGTAACAAATCAAACCGTTTTAGCCTTACCAAAAGACGCAATAGTTAAAAATGGAGAAAAATATTATATATATATTCAAGAAGATTCTCATAAAGACAGTACAAAAGAAATACATGAAAATGAGAAAGAAGAAGAAAATGAAATTCATTTTAAAGCATTAGAAATTCTTCCCGGTACAACTGACTTAGGATATACTGAAATAAAACTAATTGAACCTGTACCTAATAATGCTAAAATTGTTACAAAAGGAGCATTTTATTTACTATCGCAATCTAAAGGAGGAGGAAAACACGAACATTAAAACCTGTTAAAATGAAAAATCAAGATATTCATAACCCAAATCCGAAAAAAGATCAACATTCCGATAAAAAATCGGGATGTTGTACTACAAAAACAGCACATTCAAATCATGAAGGACATCATCATAATGATAATAGTAGTCCTCTTAAAATGTTTTTTTTTCCTCTAGTTTCCTTTGTTTTACTAATAATAGCAATATGCTTAGAAAATTATATCCCTCAATCATGGTTTTCTGGTTGGGTAAGAATAAGTTGGTACATATTGGCCTATTTGCCTGTAGGAATTCCTGTTTTGAAAGAAGCTTTTCAAAGTAGTATTAAAGGAGATATTTTTTCAGAATTCTTATTAATGTCCATCGCTACAATAGGCGCATTTGCTATAAAAGAATTTCCAGAAGGAGTGGCTGTTATGCTCTTTTATGCGGTAGGAGAAGTATTTCAAACCTTAGCAGTTACTAGAGCTCAATTAAATATAAAATTACTATTAGATCAAAGACCTGACGAAGTAACCATTGTTGAAAACAATATTTTTAAAACAATAAAAGCCTCTCAAGCAAAAATAGGAAATATTATACAATTAAAACCAGGTGAAAAATTAGGTTTAGATGGTGAACTTCTTTCTGAAAAAGCAACTTTTAATACAGCAGCTCTTACTGGCGAAAGCAAACCTGATACAAAAATAAAAGGACAAACCGTTTTAGCTGGAATGATAAATCTAAACACAGTAGTACAAATTAAAGTAACCACAGATTACAAAGATAGTAAATTGTCTAAAATACTTGAATTAATACAAAATGCTACCGAACAAAAAGCACCAACCGAATTATTTATTAGAAAATTTGCTAAAATTTATACTCCAATTGTTGTCGTTCTAGCCATTTTAATTTGTATTATTCCAATTAGTTTTGTTTCTAATTATGTATTTAATGATTGGTTATATAGAGCGTTAGTGTTTTTAGTAATTTCATGTCCTTGCGCTTTAGTTATAAGTATTCCTCTAGGATATTTTGGAGGAATTGGAGCTGCCTCTAAAAATGGAATTTTATTTAAAGGAAGTAATTTTTTGGATACTATAGCTAATATTCAAAATGTGGTAATGGATAAAACAGGAACCATGACAGAAGGGGTTTTTAAAGTGCAAGAAGTATCTTTTAATTCTAAATTCAATAAAAATGAAATTTTAGAAATGGTAAATGCGCTCGAAAGCCAAAGTACACACCCTGTCGCGTCCGCTATTCAACAGTTTGTGGGCAATCCTAATCCTTCTTCTGTTGAGTTAAAAAATGTAGAAGAAATAGCAGGGCATGGCTTGAGAGCATTTGTAAATGAAAAAGAATTATTAGTGGGGAATTTCAAATTAATGGATAGATTTAATATTCAATACGATATAAATCCAGAAAGTATTGTTTATACCCTAATTGCAGTAGCTTATGACAAACATTTTGTAGGTTATCTTACAATAGCTGATGTTATAAAAAAAGATGCGCAAGTCACAATTAATAAATTGAAATCACTCGGTGTAAGAACCACAATGCTTAGTGGGGATAAGAGTACAGTAGTAAAATTCGTAGCCTCTGAATTAAATATTGATCAATCATTTGGCGATTTATTGCCAGAAGATAAAGTAAATAAAGTAAAAGAAATTATAGCTCAAAAAGAAACCGTTGCCTTTGTGGGAGATGGGGTAAATGATGCTCCTGTCATTGCTTTAAGTGATATAGGAATTGCTATGGGAGGTTTAGGAAGTGATGCAACTATAGAAACAGCAGATGTCGTTATTCAAGATGATATGCCAAGTAAAATTCCAATGGCAATAGAAATAGGTAAACAAACCAAAAAAATTGTTTGGCAAAATATTACTTTAGCTTTTTTAGTAAAAGCTATTGTTTTAATTCTTGGAGCAGGAGGAATAGCTACCATGTGGGAAGCCGTTTTTGCAGATGTAGGAGTTGCTTTATTAGCTATTTTAAATGCAATTAGAATTCAACAAATGAAATTTAGAGTATAGAAAACATTCAAATTATTGGTGAAATAATGTAATACCATTTAAACTTTGAAATTTCCTCATAATACTATTTTTTTAACCTTGAGACTATTCAAAAAGTTCGCAATCTTGTCGACCAAAGGAAGAAATTACATAATGTTGATTATGAGACTCTTCCTTCGTCGGAGTGACAAACCGCATGTTGATCCAGGCACTATCCTACAAAAGCAACAAAAATTAGTGTTGGTGTCTCGGTGCGCTTCGTGCTCGAACTACCTGATTTCAATTAATTAGATTCTTGTTTTAAAAAAACATTTGTTAATAATAAGATAAAATGAAATTATTTTTAAAATTTCTATAGATAATAAAAAAAAATAATAGATCTATTTGTAAAAAAAATGGATAAAAAATATTTTAAATAAAAAAAATACATATCTTGTAGAACATAAACAAAAACTAAAAAACATTATTTTTTATTTACTCTATGATAATCGTTAGAATCCCATGGAGGGGGTTTATTAAAAAGTGTATGAAGATGAAAAGAATATTGTTTTTATTAACGACGTTGTTAAATATAGCTATTAGTACTGCTCAATCGGAATCTAAAACTATAGATCCTAGATTTATAGGCTGTTGGGAAGGTACTGAAGTAGAACAATTAGAAAAAGGAATTAGTAATCAATGGAAAACCTGTCGTTTTGCTAATGGAAGTTGCGTGTTTTCTTTGGTTCGTATAGATGAAAAAGATAATGTAAATGAAGCTACTTATAAAGGAAGATGGTGGGTTGAAAATGATAGATTTTATGAAATCATTGATAAATACAAAGAGCCAGAAGTAAATGAATATGAATATGAATTTGTAGGGGAAAGTGTGCGATTTACGAGTACAAAAATATCAGGTTATAAAAACACCTATTATACATTTATGGATCATAAAATAGATTAATTTGTTTCTTTTTTTAGTTTATATGATATAAAAGCAGTCTAAAAAATTATGGAATTAATTGTTTTGATTAGAACAAGAAATTCTATAGGCTAACAGAAAGTTTCTTACAGTTTTAAAGTTAAGGGACGAAATATGATAGGTTTTTCTTAGACAGCTTTTTATAGAGGACTAAATTTTTTTACGCATTCTAGCAACAGGAATATCCAATTGTTCGCGATATTTAGCTACGGTTCTTCTTGCAATAGGATAGCCGCGCTCTTTTAAAATAACAGCTAATTGATCGTCAGGTAAAGGCTTACTTTTTTCTTCTTCTTTAATAACTTGCTGAAGGATTTTTTTGATTTCTATAGTTGAAACTTCTTCACCCTGATCATTCATCATGGCCTCGCTAAAAAAATCTTTGAGTAATTTAGTGCCATAAGGAGTATCTACATATTTGCTATTTGCAACACGAGAAACAGTAGAAATATCTAAACCAATCATATCAGCAATATCTTTTAAAATCATTGGTTTTAATTTCGTTTCATCACCCTCTAAAAAGTATTCTTTTTGAAAAAGCATAATAGCATTCATGGTAACATATAATGTTTCCTGACGTTGTTTGATAGCATCAATAAACCATTTAGCAGAATCTAATTTTTGCTTAATAAATTGAACTGCATCGCGTTGTGCATTGGATTTGTCTTTAGAATCTTTATAGGTTTTCATCATTTCTTGGTAGTCCTTAGAAACATGAAGTTCTGGAGCATTTCTACCATTTAAAGTTAGTTCTAATTCGTCATCATTAATACGGATCACAAAGTCAGGAACTATATGTTCTGTAATTTTGTTATTGCCTGAAAAAGATCCTCCTGGTTTAGGATTTAATTTCTCAATTTCGTCAATTGCTTTTTTTAAATGTTCTTTAGAAATGCTGTACTTTTGGAGTAATTTTTCATAATGTTTTTTAGTAAAGGCATCAAACTGTTCTTCTATTATTTTAATTGCTAATTCAATAGATTCAGTTGGAGTTTTGTGTTTTAATTGGAGTAGTAAGCATTCTTGTAAATCACGAGCCCCTACTCCAGACGGTTCTAATTCATGAATGATAGAGCAAAGAATTTTATTTACACGAGTTTCATCAGTATAAATAGCTTGCGTAAACGCCATATCATCTACAATATCTAAAATACTTCTTCTTAAATAGCCATCATCATCCATACTTCCAATTAAAAATTCGGCTATGTCATTCTCTTCATTAGTTAAAACAAATGTATTAAGCTGATTGATTAGATCCTGATGAAAGCTAACAGAAGCAACAAAAGGGGCTTCATATTCCTCCTCCTCATCACTATAGTTATTACTTTGTGTTTTATAATCAGGTGTTTCGTCGTTGCTTAAATATTCATCTATATTAATATCATTGGCATCAATGCTTTCTGAATCATCAAAGTCATCATATTCATCGGTGTCAAACTCGTCTTTTTCAAACCTTTCTTCATCTTCTACGATTCCTCCTTCTAAAGCGGGATTTTCGTTCATTTCCTCCATTAAACGTTGTTCAAAAGCCTGAGTAGGTAATTGAATTAACTTCATCAACTGAATTTGTTGAGGGGAAAGTTTTTGAGATAATTTTAAGTTTAAATTTTGTTTTAACATTTTTAATTATTCGATTATTTGTTGAATTGGTTATTTCAAAATAAATAGGAATAACCAATTCAACGAATCTGTTATTTATTAAAATTCAGCGTTTTGTGGAGTTCTTGGGAAAGGAATTACGTCGCGAATATTACTCATACCAGTTACAAATAACACTAGGCGTTCAAAACCTAAACCAAAGCCTGAGTGAACAGCAGAGCCAAAACGACGTGTGTCTAAATACCACCATAGTTCTTCTTCATGAATTCCTAATGCTTTCATTTTTTCAGTTAGGACATCTAAACGTTCTTCTCTTTGTGAGCCTCCTACAATTTCTCCAATACCAGGGAATAAAATATCCATAGCACGTACGGTTTCTTTTCCTGGTTCTGTATTTTCATTCAAACGCATATAAAAAGCTTTGATTTTTGCAGGGTAATCAAAAAGGATTACAGGACATTTAAAATGCTTTTCTACTAAGAAACGCTCGTGTTCGCTCTGTAAGTCGGCTCCCCATTCTTCAATTAAATATTGGAATTTTTTCTTTTTATTAGGTGTTGAATCTTTTAAAATATCAATAGCTTCTGTATAAGACACACGTTTGAAATTGTTATCTAAGACAAAACTTAACTTTTCTAAAAGAGCCATTTCACTACGCTCTGCTTGTGGTTTTTGTTTTTCTTCGTCTAACAAACGGGTTTCTAAGAATTTTAGATCTTCTGGACAATTATCAACAGCATATTTGATTACATATTTAATAAAATCTTCTGCTAAATCCATATTATCCGCTAAGTCATTAAATGCTACCTCTGGTTCAATCATCCAGAATTCAGCTAAATGACGTGACGTATTTGAGTTTTCTGCGCGGAATGTAGGACCAAAAGTATAGATTTGACCTAATGCCATTGCGTATGCTTCGCCTTCTAACTGGCCTGATACGGTTAGATTGGTTTCTCTACCAAAAAAATCTTCTTTAAAATTAATGCTTCCATCTTCATTTCTAGGAGTATTTTCAAAAGGTAAAGCGGTTACGCGAAACATTTCACCTGCACCCTCAGCATCAGAACCTGTAATAATAGGTGTGTTTACATAGTAAAACCCTCTTTGTTGAAAATATTGATGTACAGCAAAAGATAAGGCTGAACGTACACGCATGATTGCGCCAAATGTATTCGTACGAATACGTAAATGCGCATTTTCACGTAAAAACTCTAAAGAGTGTTTCTTAGGTTGCATTGGAAATTTTTCAGGATCACTGTCTCCTAAAATTTCCAATTTAGTAACTTGTATTTCGTATTTTTGACCCGAACCACGGCTCTCTACTAATTCACCTGTTACTGCTACAGCAGCTCCTGTTGTAATTCTTTTTAAAGTATTTTCAGCCGTATTTTCAAAATCTACTACACACTGGATATTATGAATCGTTGAACCATCGTTCAAAGCAATAAATTGATTATTTCTAAAAGTTCTTACCCATCCTTTAGCGGTTACTTCATGTAATGTTTTAGTACTGTTTAGTAAGTCCTTAATTTTGGTATGTTTCATTTTATATCTATAGGTTTTAAAAATTAGAATTCAGAATGACTGAATCTAAAAAGATTTTTTAATCTTATAATCTGCAAATATAGTGGATTTGCTCAAAAAGTGAAAGTTATTATCTTTAGTAAAAAATAAAAGAGATGAGAATTGTTTTGGCTTTAGTTATTTCTACTTTGGCTTTATATTTTTGTAAGAAAAAAAGGAAAAATGTGTTATTTCTCAAAAATGGAATAAGTATGCAAATCGTTTAAATATGCCACTAAAGACTCAAAAGAAAATGTTTTGCCTTTTCTATCCCTAAAATACAAATGAAATTGGGAATTAAAACTTTATAGTTGATGTCTATTCTAATTTTATATTACTATCAATTCAGACTAACTTTGCCTAATATGAGGCTGTACAAAAAATAATAAATCAATATACAGTTTATTACTCCGATAAAGAGGAGTTTCATAATCAATATTATGTGATTTCTCCCTTTAGTTGAAATGACAAGATTGCGAACTTTTTGGGCAGTTTCAAGGTTAAAAAAATAGTATTATGAGGAAATTTCAAAGTTTAAATGGTATGATTTTTTCAATTATATAAAATCTAGATTACGCATTAGAGATTTATTATAAATGAAAATGATTTTGAATCAAAAAAGAATTTCGTTTCTTGTTCTCAATGTATTAAAACTGCAATTACGGTAAAAAAATCTATGTATTTTCCTTTTTTATTCTTTTTGTTTTCATCAGAAAGCCTAACAAATACTCTGGGGTAAATGAGATGTTAGGAGAATAGTTTTAAAGTCTTATATTACACCCATTTTTTTCATTAAGAAAGTGGCACTTTTATTTTTACAAACACCTTCTCGTAGTTTATAATCAAAAGATAATTCATTGTTTTGTATTTCTACTTCAAAACATTTGTTAAAAAGTTGGTTTTTATAGGTTTCACTCATTTTACATACTTCTAAATCATGTGTAGCAATGCAACCAATTGCTTTTTGGGAAATGATTTTTTTAATTACCTCAATAGTTCCATTTTGTTTATCATCAGAATTGGTTCCTTTTAAGATTTCATCAAGTAAAACAAAACAAACTTCGTTTTCTAATTTTTCGACAATTTGTTTTAATCTTTTCACTTCAGCAAAAAAGTACGATTCGCCATCTGATAATGAATCTGATTGTCTCATGGAGACTATAACATCGTAAGGGTGTACACTTGCTTTAGTAGAACAAATAGGTGCTCCAATACCTGCCAAAACCATGTTAATACCTAAGGTTCTTAAAAAGGTGCTTTTACCAGCCATATTTGAACCTGTAAGAATAACAAATTCATTAGCTTTTAATACAAATGTATTACATATTCTTTTATTTGATTGTAGTAATGGATGTCCAATGTTTTCAAAATTAATTTCTCCATCTGTATTAATTTCTGGAAATACAAAATTTGAATTGTTATATGAAAAGTTAGCTAAACTATTAAGAGCTTCAAACTCACCTACAATTTGTAGCCAAGTTTTTATTTCCTTTGAAAATTGATTTTTCCATAAATATAATTTTCTTAGTGTATGAATATGATAAAGAAAAAAACCGTTTACAAAAACAGCTCCTAAAACGTTTTGTACACTATTAATATTAGTGACTATAGTAAATAATTTTTGGCTGTTTTGAAAGGCTGATTGATTTTCTTTTTGTAGTTTGGATTGAAGTGCAATGAGTTTTAAATTTTCAAATTTTTCAAATTCAATTACTTTAAGGATAGAAGTATATGATTTTATAGATTGTAAGATTTTATCCGAATTAGCTATTTCTTTCTTAATTTTTTTTAATTGACTTATTGTTATTAATAGATTGACGATGAATAAAGCAGAGGTTAAATTATAAAAGAAAGCATTTTGAAAAAAAAAAGTTGCTAAAGAGGTTAATAGGATGGCTGTGGGCAATAAAAAAGAAATAAAAACAATAGATGATGTAAATGTTTTTTCTTTCTTATTGATCCAATGAATTAGATTTTCATATTTTTCTTGATGATCTTCGCTAAACTGAGCTAGAGCTAATAAATGTTGCCTCCATTCAATTTTTTGAGACAATTCTTTTATTGCATCTTGATTTTCTTTTATTTCTTCATTACTTAATTTTCCTTGAAGTAAGTTAGCTAATTTTTCTTTTCCTACGAAAGTAGCGGTTCTATTAAGATTTTGAAATAATGATTTTCTTCCAAATAAATCCAAATCAAAGGAGCAAAAATGATTCGAGTTTATGTATTCTGTTCCTTCTTCAAAAGGAATGCTTTTTCCTGCTAGATACTGAATTTCATTGTTATTGATTAAAATCAGTTTTTGATGTAATTTTTTCTTCCATTTTATTTTTTGATGTTGATTAACCAAAACAAAAAAAAGGAGAATAGAAAAAAGACCAAGCACAAGAAAAAAAGAATCTTTATTTTTAAAGTAGTTATAACTAAAAAATAGAAAAGAGACAATAAAAAGAAAACGCATTAAGCTTATTACTGTGAATTTTGTATTTAGTTTATTAACAATTAGAGTGTTTTGATCTATAAATTGGTTGTATTTCATTTTTGGTTAATCAATTTTTAATTGAAGAATCTTTATAATATATTTAATCTTAAAAAGAGGATTTTATTAAGAATAGGACTAGATTAAATTTCTTTTTTTTCGAAAGCATCTACCTCTTCATCAGTAGGTTCTAAAATATCAATAATTGGTTCGGGTAATTCTTGTTTGTTAGCTAATGTTTTGTTTAGTGATAGGACTAATGAAGGTAATAAAACGAGGTTAGATAACATTCCAAAACTCAAAGTTAAGGCTACTAATCCTCCAAGAGCTACAGTTCCTCCAAAGCTTGATAACATAAATACGGAAAAACCAAAGAAAAGTACTATTGAGGTGTAAAACATACTAATTCCTGCATCATCAAATGTGGCAAAGACTGATTTTTTAATCTTCCAATCGTTACGAGAAAGTTCTAAACGATACTGAGCTAAAAAACGTAATGTATCATCTACTGACATTCCAAAAGCAATTCCAAAAACTAAAATTGTAGAGGGTTTTAATGGTATGCCTAAAAAGCCCATTAATCCAGCAGTCATTAATAGAGGTAATAAATTAGGTATGATTGATACTAATACCATTTTGAATGAACGAAACATAATAGCTACTAAGCCAGCTGTTAAACCAAAAGCCATTAATAAAGAGGAAAGGAGATTGTCTAATAAATATTGCGTTCCTTTTTGGAATACAGAGGGTTTTCCTGTAATAATAACGTCATAGCGTGGCGATGGAAAAAGTTTGTCAATTTTGGCGCGTAATTGTGTTTCAATTGCCTCCATTTTTTCACCGTTTTCATCTTTAATAAAAGTAGTTATTCGTGCATAGCGACCTGTATTATCTACATAACTTTTCATTAAATTTTCTTTCGAATTTTTAGTTGCATTTTTAGCATACGAAAGGATAAAGGCTTGCTCTTGAGTAGTTGGCAACTCATAAAAATCAGGATTTCCGTTATAGTATGCTTGTTTAGCATATTTTACTAAATTAACAACAGAGAGTGGTTTTGAAAGTTCAGGAATGTCATGAATTGTTTCCTGTAACTCTTCCATGCGCTTAAGCATTGAAAGCTTCATTACTCCTTTTTTACGTTTGGTGTCAATCATAATTTCCAAAGGCATTACACCGTCAAACTCTTTTTCAAAAAAACGAATATCATTAAAAAAAGCCGTTTTTTTAGGCATATCTTCTATTATTGAACCCGATATTTTGATTTTATGAATACCAATCATTCCAATGATTAGTAAACAAACGGAAATGGTGTATACGCCTACTTTGTTATATTTTACGGTATTAACAATCCATTTAAAAAAAGAGGTTAAGTATTCTCTTTCTAAATGTCCTAAGTGTCTTGAAATAGGAGCTGGTATATAGCTAAAAAAAACAGGTATGATAAGTATACATAGTACGTAGATAGCCAAAATATTAATAGATGTAATAATTCCAAATTCAACTAATAAAGTGTTATTTGTGGCAATAAAGGTTGCAAAACCAAAAGCTGTTGTTAGGTTTGTCATTAGGGTAGCAGTACCTGTTTTGGTTATAACGCGTTGTAAGGCTTTTGTTTTATTTTTGTGCTTGTAGTATTCTTGATGATATTTGTTAATTAAAAAAATACAGTTAGGGATGCCAATAACAATTACAAGAGTAGGAACTAGGGCTGTTAAAACCGTTATTTCATAATTTAGTAAACCTAATAATCCGAAGGACCACATAACGCCAATAATTACAATTAAAAGTGAAATTGCAGTAGCTCGAAATGAACGGAAAAAGAAAAAGAAAATGAGTCCTGTGACAAATAAGGCTGCACCTATAAAAAGACCAATTTCATCTATAATGGTTTTAGCGTTTAGTGTGCGAATATAAGGCATACCAGACTTGTGAAGTATGAGTCCTGTATTCTTTTCAAATTTTTCAAATTCAGGAATGAGTTTGTTTAGTACATAATCTTTTCGTTTTTTAGTATTTACTATTTTTTTGTCAATATAAATAGCAGAACGAATAGCTCCTGATTTTTTGTTGTATAACAGACCCTCATAAAAAGGAAGGCTATCTAACAATTGTTTTTTTATATTGTTTAGATAATTTTGTTTATTAGTTTGCTTAATATCAACTAGATTTTTTAATTTAAAAGAGTGTTGTGTTTCGTCTTTTTTAAGTGTTTTTAGATTTTCAGGTGAAATAACTAAATCCACTTCAGGATGTTTTTGAATGTTATGTATCATAACACTCCAAGCTCTAAAAACTTTAGGAGTAAATAATTTAGCATCTTTTGTAGCCACGACTATTAGGTTTCCCTCTTCTCCAAAAGTTTTTAAAAAATGTGTGTAATCAATATTTATTTTATCGTCTTGAGGTATTAGGTTTGCCTCTGTTTGAGTAAAACGAATGTGTTTCCACTGAGTAACCAGTCCTATTGTTAGTATAATAACGATTGATAGGACTGTAATTTTGTTACGTAAAATAAATCGGGCAATTAATTCCCAAAAACCAAGGCTTAATAATTTTCTCATATTCTATAAAAGCGATTACAAATTTAGAAAACCAATTTTATTTTTTAGGTCAATTTGCCTAACTTTTATGGATAAGATATTGTAGAATTATTTTTTAATTAAATCTTGTAGAGATTGTTTTATATGACTGCATAATTTATCATATTTGTAAGCATTATGTATTTACGAAAAAATGAAAAAACTTAAAAACGCTATTTTTTATTTTACTGTTACGGGAGTCTTTACAACCTTAATGTATTGGATTGTACAGCAAGGAAAAAATTTAGAAATAGGTAGAAAAATTATAGCTCCTAATTCGAGTAATACGTTATGGGGGCAATTTTTAGAGTCTCTTATTCATAATGTCAAACATCCTTTAGCAATTTTATTAGCACAGATCATTACAATAGTAATAGTGGCACGTTTTTTTGGTTGGATTTTTAGAAAAATTGGACAACCATCTGTAATAGGCGAAATTATTGCAGGTATATTTTTAGGACCTTCTGTAGTAGGGATGTATTTTCCTGAAATTACAGCTCTTATTTTTCCTTCAGAGTCGTTGGGTAATTTACAATTTTTAAGTCAGATAGGTCTCATTCTTTTTATGTACGTAATAGGAATGGAATTAGATTTAAAAGTATTAAAAAATAAAGCCAATGATGCGGTAGTAATAAGTCATGCTAGTATCATTATTCCTTTTGCTTTAGGAATGGTATTAGCTTATTTTGTATATCATAAATTTGCACCTCAAGGAGTAGAATTCTTATCTTTTGCTTTGTTTTTAGGAATTGCTATGAGTATTACAGCTTTTCCTGTTTTAGCACGTATTGTACAAGAAAGAGGATTGCATAAAACCAAGTTAGGTACAATTGTAATTACTTGTGCAGCAGCTGATGATATAACAGCTTGGTGTTTGTTAGCAGCAGTCATTGCTATTGTTAAAGCGGGGACTTTTGCTAGTTCATTGTATATAATTGCGTTAGCCGCTATTTATGTTTTAATTATGTTGTTTTTCGTAAAACCATTTTTGAAACGAGTAGGGGATTTGTATTCAAAAAGTGAAAGTTTGAGTAAACCTGTAGTAGCAATCTTTTTTTTAACTCTAATTATTTCGTCATACTGTACTGAAATAATAGGAATTCACGCCTTATTTGGCGCATTTATGATGGGAGCTATTATGCCAGATATTGCTAAATTTAGACATATCTTTATTGATAAAGTAGAAGATGTTTCCCTTATACTGCTACTCCCTTTATTTTTTGTTTTTACAGGATTAAGAACACAAATTGGATTAATTAATGAACCTTACTTGTGGAAAGTAACAGGCTTCATTATCTTAGTTGCTGTAACAGGTAAATTCATTGGAGGAGCACTAACATCTAAATTCGTTGGACAAACATGGAAAGACAGCTTTGTAATAGGAGCACTCATGAATACACGTGGTTTAATGGAGTTAGTAGTACTAAATATAGGGTATGATTTAGGAGTGCTTACTTCTGAAATCTTTACTATGATGGTTATTATGGCTTTAGTAACAACCTTCATGACAGGTCCTGCTTTAGATTTAATTAATTTTATTTTTAAAACGAAAGATCAAATACTTCCTGAAATTACAGAAGGATTACATAAATTTAAAATATTAATCTCATTCGGAAATCATGAAAAAGGTAAATCATTACTGAAAGTAGCCAATGCTCTTACCAAAAAACAAAAAGAAAATTCTGCTATTACGGCCATGCACCTTTCTGTAAGTGATGAAATGCACGGTTATAATACAGAAGAATATGAAAAAGAATCATTTGTACCCATTTTAGAAGAATCTAAAAATTTAAACCAAGAAATATTAACTATTTTTAAGGCGACCGTAGATATAGAAACAGATATTGCTGAAGTAGCAGGTAAAGGAGATTACGATTTACTTTTAGTTGGTTTAGGGAAATCTATTTTCGAGGGTTCTCTTTTAGGAAAAGTAATTGGTTTTACAACTCGATTAATAAATCCAGATCGACTATTAGACAAGTTAACAGGAAAAGAAGGTTTGTTTGCTAATTCCATATTTGATGAGAGAACCCAGCAGATAATATCTAAAAATAAAACACCTCTGGGAATATTAGCTGATAATGAATTGCAATCTTTAGATAAGATCTTTGTACCCTTCTTTTGTTCAGAAGATGCTTTTTTAGTAGACTATATTCAAAAGTTTGTATACAATAATAATTCTAAGGTAAATGTAGTAGATCTAAAACATCAACTAGAAAGCAATTATCTGATAAAAAATGCAATCGAATCACTAGATCGAGAATTTCCAGACAATATTTCTATAGTTAAAGAAAGTCAAGTTCAAAAAGCCTTTTTGGTTAAACAAGATTTGATGCTAATTAGTCTTGAAAGTTGGAAGAAATTAGTAGCCTCTAATAATTTATGGTTAAGTAATTTACCATCTGTATTAATTATTAAACCCTAAATCAATTATTAAACTTAGTTTTATAGCCAGATTATCTTTAAAAGTAGGTAACTGATTAGGCCCAAATCTATAAAAGCTTGATATTCCTAAGCCATTATAGATTTGGGTTATTTCTATACCTGACTCCCAATACCCTTTATCTAATGTTTTAAAAGTAATGTCTTTGTGATTCTCTTTTGCATTAAGATTTCCTATTCCATATCTAAGTACAGCGTTAAAAATAGGATTTATTTGTCTATTAATTTCCCATTTTGAAAACTGATACTGAATATGAGTATAAAGTTGTTTATTTGAAAAAAATTCATTGAAAAACATTGTTTCAAAACTATCCCTACCCGCAAAGTTAACTCGTTCAATAATCTTTTCTTTTTGTAAATTATTAGGAGAATGACTATATAGATGGGTAATAGGAACCTTTCCATCTATGTAACCCATTTCTAACTGAAAATCAATTTTATGATTATTAAATACCTTTTTTTGATATTCAAATCGAAAATCAAATCGAGTATATTGAAATACATCATTTAGCGAATTAGGAAACGTTTTTGAAAATTGAAACGTAAATCTAGGATATTCTTTTCTATATTCAATTCTACCACTGGGGGTTTGCATATACTTACTAAAAGGATTCCATTGAGAAGAAAAACAAAAAGTATTTATATTAAATTCTTTATAAGAGTTACCATTCGTCTCATAACGATATTTAAATAAAGGCGTAATATTGCTCTTTGTTATCTGAAGAATAGATTCTGTTTTAGGTATTATTTTGTTTTCTATAAAAGCTCTCAGTGTACGATGATTATAAAAAGTAGTTAAATTAAAAGGTCTTGAATCGTAAATTTTGAAAGCTTTTTTGTTTATTTCGAAGTTATTATTAGCTATTTCTGTTATATCATCTTGATAACCAAAACCCAGCCATGTTTCAGCACTACGATCTAATAATAAAGAAACAGAAGCCCCTTTTTTGAAATCATAATCTTTAGTACCATAGCCAAAATATGCCTCTGTTCTAAAATATTTAGAAAAATGATCATTAGTAATACCTCCTAAGCCTAAGCGTATCCCTTCGTGATTATTGTATCTAAAAAGATACCTTAGATCCAAATCAAAAAAAACTATAGGATAATATCCTTTTATGATTTTACGACCAATTTTTAGCTTGTTTTCATATTTTCGAGCATCTATTAAACTATCTAAAGAAAGATAAGTAGGTAAACTTCGTTTATCAATAGAATCTTGAAAAGATTCAAACCAAGTAGATTCTTTTCTTTTGCTCGCTTTATTTGATAACGATATAGGAAAGTATTTCTTATTTATAACAAAGTCGCCTAAAGTAAATTTAGAATATTGAGTAGTAACGATTATTTCAATAAAATCAGAAGCATATTTTTTTCCTGTAGGATTATATTTCTTTTCAGATCCCTCAAAAGTTATATATTCGCCTAAAATTTTTACTGGATATTTACTATTTCCTTTTTTTAAGATTAATTGCGTGCGCAAAGGAAACCAAGTGTTTACGGTTTTATTATAATTATAATGATGATAAGAATGGCATTCAATCTTTCCTAATGTATAAAAATATGCCCTAGCAATATTAAAATTTTCAGTATCTATAAAATAATCTCCTTTTACTAAATCTGGATTTTTGTTGTTTTTAGGACAAAACGTTATTTGAACCAGTTTACGATTCTGATCAGAAACATAATTAGTAATAGAAAATAAATACTTCGTTAAACCTTTTTCCGAAATGGGATTGATATATTCTTTTTCTGCAATTTCTAATTTAGAATTATATAAATTAAAAGGATGAAGTTGTAAGGTAAAATATTCTACTATCGGTTCCTTAAAACCAGCCATGCGCGTAGCAATTATTTCTTCCTTAATGTTTTTATTATTTTTTGTAATTATAGAAATTTTTTCTGCTTGATATAAATGTTGTTTTGAAATGATCTTTTTAAATTTATAATCAGAAGAATCTATTTCTTTAATGACTTTATTTCCTTTCTTAAACTTATAAATAGTATCTATATGTCCATAAGAATCTTTTGGATCGGCTGTAATGATTAGGTTGTTATAACTTGTTAATTGATATTTAAGCCCTTGGTTTGTATATTGATGAAGTAAAACTTTTCTTATGTAGTAATCAGCACTCTCCTGACCATATAAATATAGGGGGAATAATAAAATAAAGAATATTAGGTAGTTAAGTTTAGGCATTGGGAGCTTTTTACCAAAATTACAAAAAGCTTTTTATATTTTATGATTTTTAGATTACAGTTTTAATTTTAAAGAATAAAAGTCAAACTCTCAATTGTAATAGTATTAGATAATTAAATAAAAGTTAAATTTGTTGTTTCAATAGTAATACTATTATTTTTTTATATATTTGTTCAAAAAAATAAAGATGAAACATCTTCTGTCAAATATGAAAATAGCGGTTAATGACAAATTATATGTCAAGGATCCTGAAACCTCAGAATTGGGAAGGAAGATTATCGAACATAGTATTATCCTTATTGATGAAATAGGTTTCGAATTATTTACGTTTAAAAAATTAGGAGAGCGTATTCAGTCAAATGAGAGTTCTATTTATCGTTATTTCGAAAATAAGCATAAGCTAACCCTGTACTTGTCTTCTTGGTATTGGGCATGGATGGAATATCATATTGTTTTTAAGACAACAAATATTTCAGACTCAATAGAAAAGTTAGAAAAAACTATTAAAATTGTATCTCAAAATATACAAGATGATGCCAGTACATCGTATATAAATGAAACCATTTTAAACAGGATTATCGTTTCTGAGTTTACTAAAACTTTTTTAACTAAAGAAGTAGATGAGGAAAATAAAGAAGGTTATTTTGTGGTATATAAAAGAGTTGTAACGAGAATAGTTGATATTATTAATGAAATAAATCCCTCCTATAAATATGCCAAAACATTAGCCTCCACTATAGTAGAAGGAGCTCTACATCAACAATTCATTAAACAACATTTTAAAACGATTACAGATTTTAATGAAAAAGATGATGTGTCTGAATTTTTTATTGATTTAGCTAAAAAAACTATATTATGACACCCTTTGAACGATTTAAAAAACTCATTTCTTTAGATAAAAAAGATATTTCTCAAATCTTTTTGTACGCTATTTTTTCAGGGATAATAAGTTTATCATTGCCATTGGGTATACAGTCTATCATTAATTTTATACAAGCAGGACAAGTAAGTACTTCTTGGATAGTATTAGTGATGGTTGTAATTATAGGCGTTGCCTTAGTTGGCATTATGAAAATTATGCAATTTAGAATTACCGAAAACTTACAACAAAAAATATTTGTTCGTGCTTCTTTTGAGTTTGCTTATCGATTTCCAAGAATAAAAACAAGCGAATTTCGTGACGAATACCCACCTGAATTAGCCAATCGTTTTTTTGATACCTTAAATATTCAAAAAGGTGTATCCAAATTACTTCTAGACATTTCAACAGCTTTATTACAAATCCTATTTGGAATTGTCTTACTATCCCTATACCATTCATTTTTTATTTTTTTCGGAATTATATTAATGACGCTATTGTACTTAATCTACCGAATGAATTTTACAGCTGGATTAGCAACCAGTCTAAAAGAATCTAAATACAAATACAAAGTAGCACATTGGTTACAAGAAATTGCACGGAATCATATTAGTTTTAAAAATCAAAATTTATTTTTATTCTCCTTAGAAAAAAATGATAAGCTAGTAAATGAATATTTAGAACAAAGAGAAAACCATTTTAAAATCCTTCGTAAACAGTTTATCCAATTAGTAGGTTTTAAAATTTTACTAACAGCAGGATTATTAATAATAGGAGGAGTATTAGTGTTAAATCAACAGATGAATATAGGTCAGTTTGTAGCAGCAGAAATAGTAATCCTAAGTATTGTAGCAGCAGTTGAAAAATTATTTTCAGGTTTAGAACTATTTTACGATGTTCTTACCTCCCTAGAAAAATTAGGAGCAGTTGTTGATAAAGAAGTAGAAATACTGACAACAGAAAAAAGACTATATAAATTAGATAAAATAACTACTATAAAAATAGAAACCAAAGACTTAGCCTTTACATACAAAGGATCTGATATTCCTACTTTATCTAACATTAATATCAAAATAGAATCAAAAGATAAAATACTAATAAAAGGAGATAATGGGGCAGGAAAAACAACACTTATACGTTTGTTAGCACGTTTAATAGAACCCACATCAGGAACCATTTATCTCAATGAAACCAATTATAAAAAATACGCATTAGAAGAATTTAGAACCCAAATAGGTATTATTACACTCAATGAAGCTCCTTTTGAAGGAACTATCCTAGAAAACATTACTTGTAATAATCCTTCTATTACTATAGAACAAGTATTAGATGCCTTAGAAAAAGTAAAATTAACCGAAGTAATTAAAAATCTTCCCAACGGACTAGATACTCAGCTTTTTCCTGAAGGAAAACAAATTAATTCGTCGGTAACCCAAAAAATAGTTTTGGCACGTTGTATTATTCAACAACCTAAGATTTTATTCCTTGAAGATCCAGTAGACAAATCAGATGACAAATCAGCAAAAGAAATAATTGATTATTTAACCAGTAATGAAAATGATTGGACACTAGTAGTGATCAGTAAGAACCCCTATTGGGAACAAAAATGTAATAAAACATTTAAAATAAATAACGGTCATTTAGTATAAGTCATGCTTAATATAACTCACAACAGAATAGAAAAATCAGTTGATTTGACCAAATATAAATCAACTAAAGTATTTGCGGAGAATAAACAATATAAAATAATAAAACGAATTTTTGTAAGTACAGGAATTCTTTTATTATCCTTCCTTTTTCTTCCTTGGACACAAAATATAAAAGGAGGAGGATATGTAACTACACTTAAGCCCAATCAGAGACCTCAAGAAATTCAAACAACCATTGCAGGACGTATAGAAAAATGGTTTGTACAAGAAGGAGATTTCGTCAAAAAAGGAGATACCATTGTTTATATTTCAGAAATTAAAGAAGACTACCTTGATCCTAATTTGGTTCAAAACACAGCTAATCAGGTTAGAGCAAAAGAAAGTGCTGTAGTATCCTATGATCAAAAAGTTAAAGTTCTAGAAAAACAAATAGGAGCCATAGAAACAGAAAAAAAATTAAAATATAAACAAGCTCAAAACAAACTTAAACAATCCTATTTAAAAACAAAAAGTGATAGTATTGATTTAGAAGTTGTAAAAAATCAACTAAAAATTGCTCGTACACAATTTAATCGTTCAGTAAATTTACATAAAGAAGGATTAAAACCTCTAACAGATGTAGAAGAAAAAAGAATGAAACTTCAAGATCTAGAAGCAAAAAACAATACCCAAGAAAATAAATACATTGCCGCTAAAAATGATGTGTTGAATGCCCAGATGGAACTTCATCGTATTCAAGCTGAATATGCTGAAAAAGTAGCTAAAGCAAGTAGTGATAAACAAACAGCTTTGAGTTCGCAATATGATACAGAGGCACAAGTAAATAAATTGAAAAATCAATATACTAATTATAAAATTAGAAATAGACTATACTACATTACAGCACCGCAGGATGGTTATGTAAATAGAGCCTTACAATCAGGCGTAGGAGAAACTATAAAAGAAGGTACCTCCATTGTAAGCATAATGCCTGCTAATTTTGAAATTGCAGTAGAAACATATATTGACCCCATTGACTTTCCTTTAGTTAATAAAGGAGAAAAAGTTAGAGTATGGTTTGATGGATGGCCTACTATTGTATTTAGTGGATGGCCAGGTGTATCTTATGGTACATTTGGAGGTGTTATTGTAGCAAAAGAAAACTTTATTAGTGATAATGGAAAATATAGGGTACTTATAGCACCTAATCCCAAAGATAAGAAGTGGCCTCATTTGTTAAGTATAGGAGCAGGTGCAAAAACTTTAGCACTATTAAATGATGTACCTATTTGGTTTGAAATTTGGAGAACTTTAAATGGTTTTCCCCCTAATTTTTATAAAGTGGATAATAAATCAAAAGAAGAAAAGAAAAAGTAATGAAAAAACTATTTTTAATACTCTTTTTTAGTTCAATAAGAATGGTAGCACAAACCCAAGAACTCAGCTATGACGAGTTCTTAGGATATGTGAAAAAATATCATCCACTCGTAAAACAAGCAAATCTGAACATATCAGAATCACAGGCACAATTAATGCAAGCACGTGGTGCCTTTGATCCTAAAATTGAAATTGATTTTGACAAAAAGAATTTTAAAGAAAAAAATTATTACTCTCTTTTTAATAGCAGTTTTAAAATTCCAACTTGGTATGGAATTGAATTTAAAGCCGCTTTTAACAATAACGAAGGACTTTTTGTAAATCCAGAAATAAAAACACCTAATAAAGGATTGACATCTTTAGGAATTAATGTACCTATCGGACAAGGTTTATTCATAAATCAGCGAATGGCGGATATTCGTAAAGCCAAATTAGCACTTACACTTAATACTGCAGAACGTGATTTGCAAGCTTTAGATCTATTGTATGAGGCATCTATAAGTTATTTTAATTGGAAGCGTGTTTATCACGAAGTACAATTATATGAATCTTACTTAAAAAATGCTTCCATTCGATTTCAAGGAGTTCAAAAGCTTATAGAGCAAGGTGATAAACCCGCCATAGATAGTATAGAAGCCGGAACAATAGTAAAAAATCGTTTGTTAAACTTGGAAGACGCAAAACTAAAATTAACAAAAGCGAAACTAGAAGTATCTAATTATATCTGGACCGAAAATAATATTCCTCTAGAAATTAATGAGAGTATTCATCCCGAAATAGAATTAGAAACAACAATACGAAATACTTTATCCAGAATAGAATCAAATCAGTTAAAAATTGAAAATCATCCCAAAATAAAAGCATTGAATACTAAAATAGAAATGTTAACTATTGAACAACGATTAAAAACCAATGCGCTTTTACCAAAGTTAGATTTTAGCTATAATTATCTTTCTGAACCCGATTATTTTGGGAAGTATCGTTTTCAAGATTACAAGCTAGGTATCAATTTTATAATGCCTTTGTTTTTAAGAAAAGAAAGAGGAAATTTAAAGTTAGCAAGTTTGAAAATACAAGATATACAATTTAGTTTACAATTTGAAAAACAACAATTAAAAAACAAAATAGAAGCATTAAGTCAAGAAAAAAAATCATTAGAAAAACAACTTCAACTTAATAAAAAGCTGGTGTCTGATTTTCAAAAAATGTTGTCAGCAGAAGAACGTTTATTTACAATGGGAGAAAGTTCCTTGTTCTTGATTAACTCAAGAGAAAATTCCTTAATAAGTTCTAAACTTTCTAATATTACTTTAGAAAACAGGTTTTATAATTTATTGATTAGTGTTTATAGATCATGGGGCAGTTATGATTTATAAAAAAGTTGTGAACTAGGTTCTGTATTTCATTTTTTGTTTCGTGTTATTTTTCAATAAAGGATGCCTCAAAAAAGTATTAAAGGGTTGAGGCATACCCGTTAGAAAGAGGAACCTAGTCCAACTTTAATGTAAAGATATTTAAAAATAAATCTTTTCCTATACGAATATATTTTAAAAATAAAATGCACGAAATTTTTTCCTAAATATGCTTTTACATTGAAAACAGAAAAGGAGGTTGTCCAAAAAGTGTAGTTTGTTACCCCGTAAGTAAGAGTCTTATAATCAGTATTGTGTGATTTCACCCTTTGGTAGAGATGAACAAGATTCCGAGCTTTTTGGAAAGTCTCTAGGTTAAAAAAATAGCATTATGAGGAAATTCCAAAGGTAAAATGGTATAAAACGATTTTAAAAAATATTTCGTTTATTACTAAAAAAGGTCTCATTTTTTCTCCTAAAGGCAGCATTTTTATTTAACAGAATTTCCATAACTAAAAATATTGTAGTTTTAGCTATGCTTAAAAATCTTGCCTTGATAAAAAAAGTATCTTATAAAAATTGTTCACTCTATATTGTAACAAACCTCAGCTCTAAAAACTGGATCTATTTCGAGTTGGTTTTTTCTTTACCAGCAAATTTTTCAATTTTATAAGTTAGTGAAAACATCGCATAACGTCTTAAAACAATATTTTCTTCATCACGTATAGCTGCACTGGTTACAACTCTGGTTGCATTTTGATTCTGGTTTAACACATCGTACACTTTTACTTTTGCAATCATCTTTTTATCAAAAAAGCTATAAGACAAACTTGTATTCCATAAATAAAAGTCTTTTTTAAAACCATCAGCAATATTTGAATTGTAATTATAAGAAAAATCATTACCAAACATCCAGTTTTTAGGCCAATAATTAGTGGTTTGCAAACTTAATTTATGAGTAACTATGTTTGCAGAATTTATAAAATAATTAGTATAATTTGTCTTTGAAATTGGCACCGAATAACTTGAATTCATAGAAAAAAGCTCTCCAAAATCATAATTCAAATTAACCCTTGGTGTCATTTTAACCGTCCTTGCTTCAAATTCGAGACCATTGTTAAAACCTTTAGATAAATCATAATTAATATTTGCACCTAAAGTAAACTTAAGGGTATGAGCATCTTTTTTGAATGTTTTATTTCCACTTAATCCTACCCAAGTATTAAATGTACCGCTTGTATTTTTGTATGTAGTGATTCTCTTTCTATCTGCATCAAAATCAGTTGAAATTACAATTTGGTTTTCATATAAATTACTCCCAAAGTAAAAATTATAACCTGCTTTTTTTGAACTATTAAAGTTTCTAAATTGTCCATATATATTATGAGATTTATTTACAGAAACATTCTCATTACCAACAAATGTATTCAATGGATTTGACAAGTCGATAACAGGTAAAATTTGATTTGCTTCTGGAAATTCATTTCTAAAATTATAATTCAAATAAATAAACTTTGTTTTTGAAAAATTATAATCAAAATATATAATAGCATAGGGATAAGCTAACGTTCTCTTAACCTCATTATAGTTTGATAAGTAGAATGAATTTGCAGTGAAATTAGCAACCGTAGTCCCTAAAGAAAAACTCAAACTAACTTTCTTTTTATTAATCGCCAATCCACCAAACACTGAATTTTCACTTAAATTTGATGAAAAAACAGAACTCAACTGATCGTTAAAATTAGTGTACGATTGTGTTAAAGCATTAAAATCAAAACTTTGTGTATCATTTTTCTTATTATTCCTCTCAAAATTATATCCTATACTTAACTGTAAAGAGTCTTTTATAGGTTCAAGATATTCTAAAGTAAAATGATAGTTTTGTTTATTATTTTTAGTTTTAAAAATTTGATTTCTAGGGTCTTCTAAAAGACTTAAATAAAATTTTGTAAATGAATTATTTACTTCATTACCTGACTCATTTGTAATATCATTATCAAAATTCAAACTTAAATTTCGTCCTTTTCTTCTAAATGATTTATTAATTGTTAACGAATTAGTAAAATTATTACTTTCATTCATACTTGTTTTACTACCATTGCTTTCATTTAGAGTTGTCCCTGTTTCATTTCTTGAAACTTCTGAATTTTTATTAGACAAATCATTTTTAGCAAGAAGAAAATTAGGATTAATAGAAATTACAAAAGTAGAATCGATCTTGTATTCAAATTCGGTTCCTAACTTATGTACAAATCTACTTTCATTTGAAACTGATTCAGATTCAGTAATAAATTTGCCGGTAGCTAAAAAATTTTCTAAACGTGTTTTATTCGTATTATTTGAATTAGAACTTGTAAAGAAATAATTTGCATTTACTGAAAAATCTTTTAATGGTTCATCTGTATAATTAATGCCTACTAAATTAGACTGCGTAATTCCTTTATTATTATCAAAATGAATATTACCTATACCCAAAACCCCCGAATCGTTATAATAAATACTGCTCCTACCACCACCCATATTGTCGAAAATTTCGTCCATCGAAAACCCTGCGGCATTTATATTATTTGAAGAAGCTAAAACACTTATTTTTCGTTTATTCTTAAAATAATTCACTAAAGCACTACTTTCATAGCGCTCTTTTGTGCCTAAACCTCCCATGAATTTACCAAATAAGCCTTTTTCCTTATCTTTATCGATAATTAGGTTAATACTTGCTTCATTAGACTTTGCCTTTTGTTTTGACAATTCCTCTTTTTTTGTCTTTGAATCTGTTATTTGAACTTTTTTAATCAATTCAGAGGGTAGGTTTTGAATAGCTATTTTCCCGTCTTTATCAAAAAAAGGTTTTCCGTTAACCAAAATTTTATTTATTTCTTTTCCGTTAACCGTAATCTTCCCATCTGTTCCTACTTCAACGCCTGGCAATTGTTTTAAAAGCGTTTCAACATTTGCATCAGGGCGGACTTTAAAGGAGCTAGCATTAAATTCTAAAGTATCTTTTTTTATCCTAATAGGTGGCGCTTCCGATTTTACTACAATTTCGTCTAAAACTTTTGATGCTTTTGTAATTTCTATACTCTCTAACTTTAAATTTGAGTTTAATTGTTGAAATTTCTTCTTATAATCTTCATATCCTTGATGTGAAACTCTTAAATAAAAAGCCTCTTTAATAGGTTTGAATTTAAATTCAAAAGCTCCCTTAGCATTGGTAATCGTATAATCTATTATTGAGGAGTCTTTTACTTTTGTGACATATACAGTAGCTGCTTCAAGAGCTAATTTACTTTCTGAATCAACAATTTTACCTGTTATATTTACATCTTGAGCAAATGTAAAAAATGGTATAAAGATAAGAAGTACGCGAAAATACAGATTGGGCATGATTTTTTTCGTTTTTTATTTTAAAGCACAAATAAATTCAAAATAAATTATTTTAAAAGTTTAATCAAAAAATATGACACTCTCATATAAGCAGAATTACCTACATACGCTAAAATAGAGCACAATTTGCAAATTTGACATAATTTGTGTTAAATGGTATAAAACGATTTTAAAAAATATTTCGTTTATTACTAAAAAAAAGGTCCCATTTTTTAGGGACAGCTTTCTTTTTATTATTATATATTTTTTAAATATTCTGTATATTCCTTTTCAATGCGTTCTTGATGAGAAGGATGCGCAATTTTTACCATTTCACCTACACGTTGTTTGAGTGTTTTTCCATATAGGTCAGCTATACCATTTTCTGTAATAATATACTGCACATGTGAACGAGTAGTCACTACACCAGCTCCTTGTTTTAAGAAGGGAACAATTCTACTCTCACCTTTTTTCGTAATAGAGGGTAAAGCAATAATTGCTTTTCCTTTTTCGCTAAGTGAAGCCCCACGAATAAAATCCATTTGTCCGCCCACTCCCGAGTACATTTTCATTCCTATAGAATCAGCACAAACTTGTCCTGTTAAATCCACCTCAATAGCTGAATTAATAGCCACCATTCTTTTGTTTTTTCGTATTCTAGCCGTGTCATTTACAAATGAAGATTCTTTCATTTCAATAAAAGGATTGTCATTTACAAAATCGTACAATCGTTGAGAACCTATTAAAAAAGTAGCCAATACTCTTCCTTGTAATATCCCTTTATAATTACAGTTAATAATATCTTTTTCAATCAAGTCAATTACCCCATCACTAAACATTTCAGTATGTAATCCTAAATCTTTATGATTCGTAAGTTTAGATAATACAGCATTAGGTATAGAACCAATGCCCATTTGTAAGGTACTTTTGTTTTCTATTAAACTAGCTACATAACTTCCTATTTTTTCTTCTTCAGCAGAAATAGGAGCTATCTCATGACCAAATATAGGATGATTAACCTCTACCATATAATCTATTTCGGTTTCGTGTAGGATTCCGTCTCCAAAAGTTCTTGGCATTTGAGGATTTACCTGAGCAATAACAATTTTAGCATTTTCTATAGCTGCTAAACTGGCTTCCACAGAGGTACCCAACGAGCAATAACCATGTTTGTCTGGTGGTGATACGTGAATAAAAACAACATCTAATAGAACCACTTTTTTTCGAAACAAATTAGGTAATTCACTTAAAAAAACAGGGGTATAAGAACCATTTCCCTCCTTTAGAGTATGACGCACATTGGCTCCTATAAAAAAAGAGTTAACATGAAAACTATTTGCTAAAGCAGGATCTGCATAAGGAGCTTCCCCTTCTGTATGCAAATGGCAAATTTCTACATTTTTTAACTCCGATGCCCTATCCGTTAAAGCCCTAGTTAATATACTGGGAGCAGCTGCAGCCGCTTGTATATAAACTCGATCACCAGATTTGACCACTTTTACAGCTTCCGCTGCTGATACATATTTACTCATAACCTAAAATTTTATCCCAAATTTAAGTGTTTACTAAGTATCGTAATATGATAAATCTCATGCTTAAAAATAGAGTGTTTATTAAAACTATTATTGTATTTTTGCAAACTTACTTTTAAGAAATGAGTAAAATAATATTAAAAACACGCGAGCAGATAGAATTAATGCGCGAAAGTGCTTTAGTTGTATCCAAAACTTTAGGGATGTTAGCTTCAGAAATCAAGCCTGGAGTAAGTACCCTATATTTAGATAAATTAGCTGAAAATTTTATTCGTGATCACGGAGCAACACCTGCTTTCTTAGGTATGTACGGTTTTCCTAACTCACTATGTATGAGTCCTAATTCGCAGGTAGTTCATGGAATTCCAACGGATAAACCGTTAGAAGAGGGCGATATTATTTCAGTAGATTGTGGAGCCTTAAAAAATGGGTTTTATGGAGATCATGCCTATACTTTTGAAGTAGGAGAGGTGGATCTAGCCACTAAAATGCTTTTAAAAACCACAAAAGAATCACTATATATTGGTATTCGTGAATTAAAAACAGGAAACAGAACAGAAGACGTTGGTCATGCAATCCAAAAATATTGTGAAAGTCATGGTTATGGTGTCGTTCGTGAACTGGTAGGGCACGGTATAGGGCAAACAATGCACGAAGCACCCGAAATGCCTAATTATGGTAAAAAAGGACGTGGAAAATTATTGGAAGAAGGCTTAGTAGTAGCAATTGAACCAATGATTAATATGGGAACTAAAAATATCAAGCAACATAAAGACGGCTGGACCATTACCACTGCTGATGGAAAACCTTCTGCCCATTTTGAGCACGATGTAGCCATAATTGATGGAAAACCAGAACTCCTTTCAACCTTTGCATACATTTATCAAGCGTTAGGCATACAAAGTAATGAAGAGGATGAATTTAGAGCTAATAAATTAGTATTTTGATAATCCTTCAATAGAAAGTGCGGATATAATCATAGATGGAATTACCTTAATAGCTGGACAAAATGATTCTAGTAAAAGTATTGTAAGTAAAGTTACGTACTCAATAATAAAAGGATTTAATCAAAATAAAAATTCTTTTGACGAGGAATTTATGAATAGCAACACATTATTATCAAGAAAATAGTAAAAGAAATTAATAAATTCGATAGCACTTCGTTGAAAGTATCCCAAACAAAATCAATAGATAAAAGTTAGATAGAATTGGTTAGTTTTTTTGATAATTTAGAACTTGATACTGATATTAAGAAAAATATTTCTACAAAAATATTTTTCCTAGAAGATTATTAACACAAAGAAACCAATATCATTCTTAAAAAAAACAACTAATTTTTATTTTGAAGAAAAAATAATCATGAATTAAGTTCGGAAATTATTGATGTAAATAATCAACCTAGTAAAATATATGGATTCATTTCTAATGCCTTTCACATATTAAACAAAATAAAATATGAGGTTCAATAAAAAATAAAATTTATATTAGATGAGATTATTCTTGGTAAAGGGATTTAAGAGGTAAGTTTTAATAAACAATATTAAGACCATACTCGTTTTGTAAAATATCTCGTTGAATAAAAAAATGTTATAAATTGGATAACTTTATCTCTTAACAATAGCAAAGTTGACCCTTTAGATCTTAAAGAAAGTAATATTTTTTTATTGAATTTAAAGATGAAAAGGTTACAATCTGACCCATAATTGAAAAAAAAATGGAAGTTGTTTCTGAAATTTTTCAAACAATCAACAAAAGACTAAACATATATTTAAAAAATAGTGTCTAAACTAATGATTTTTATGAAAGAAAAATAACATTCATACTTGTTCTTAGTTCAAAAAAATGATACCACGATTTTAAATTACCATAAAACAAAAAATGAAAAAAATATTTAAATTCTTTTTAAATGTAATCCCAAGACCAATTCTGATAAGAATTAGTTTTATAGTACGCCCCATATTAGCATTTGTATTAAAAGGAAACCAATTTACAGATCCTATAGACGGAAAAAGTTTCAGAATGTTTCTTCCCTATGGTTATGGTAATCAAAGGAATAATGTTCTTTCACCTAGTACACTTTCATTAGAAAGACACCGTTTGTTGTGGTTATATCTTCAAAATGAAACTGATTTTTTTATAGCTAAGAATAAAAAAAAAGTATTGCATTTTGCTCCAGAACAAGAGTTCTATAAACGGTTTAAAAAACAAATGAATATAGAATATGTTACTACCGATTTATTTTCACCATTAGCTGATGTAAAAGCAGATATATGCAATCTTCCGTTTGAAGATAATTCGTATGACATTATTTTTTGTAATCATGTTTTAGAACATATTCCAGATGACACAAAAGCCATGCAAGAATTATATCGTGTACTTAAACCAGGAGGAATAGGAATTTTTCAGATTCCACAGGATTATTCACGACAAACTACCTTTGCTGATGATACAATAACAGATCCAAAAGAACGTGCAAAAATATTCGGACAATATGATCATGTGCGTGTATATGGACTAGATTATTTTGATAAATTAAGAAGTATAGGTTTTACCGTTAAAGAAGTAGATTATACAAAAATATTGGGAGACTCATTGATTCAAAAATATTGTTTAGCAAAAGGCGAAATTATTCCCGTTTGTTTTAAATAAAAGAAAAATAAATTATCTAAAAGGAGGAGTTTTATTAAAAATGATGAAATTCCTCCTTTTTAAATAAAAAAATAATACCAATTATAAAAATTTAAAAAAATGTCTTTTTCATTAGCACTCGATTTATCATGGAATGAAGTAGAAGAACGTTGGGTTCCCTTTTTGTATTTAATCAATACAAACCAACTCCCTTTGTATGTTTTTAAAACAGCTAATGAAGAAACTTTAAAAAGTATTTCAAAAGAATTAAGTGAGGAAGAAAAAAAAATATGGATTTTAGTAATTGATTTGAAAACAGAAAATATTCTTAAAAAATTTACAAAGAATAAAAAAATAACTTCATTAAAATTACTAAAAGAAGATAAAACTATCAAAAAACTTTTACAAGAGTACTTAAATAGAAAAATAGAAGCTATTCTAAAGGCTATTCAGGATTTAGAACTCCCTTTTAGTGTAAACTTAAATTCAAAAAAAGAATTTTATATTAATCAGGTACATTTTGCCAATAAAACAATACCTGCTCAATTACATTTTACTAAAAATGAAGAAGGAATTATTTATACACTTACTCTTGTTGATAATGAAAAAACAATATACCCAAACCAACATGACATAAAAATACTTACCCAGTTTCCTTGTTGGATTGTTTTAGACAAACATCTAGTTTCAATCTCTGATATAGACGGATTGAAGTTAAAGCCATTTTTAAAAAACCAATCGGTACATATTCCTAAACGAATGGAAACCGAGTATTTCAAAAAATTCATTTATGATATTATAAGAAAAGTAACCATAAAAACAGAAGGTTTTGAAATTCAGACTTTTGATGAGATAGTTGCTTATAGTATAAAAGGAAGTCATGATTTTTTAAACAAACAATTTTTTATTCAGATTCTTTTTGATTACAAAGGATATTCTTTTTTATCCAATACGAATAAAAAACAGCATTCCTTTATAGAATTTGAAGAAGACAATACCGTAAAAGTACTTCAGTACAAAAGAAATCCTTCAAAAGAATTAGCAATAGAAAAAAAACTAATTGATTTTGGATTTGAAAAAAATAGAGAAGGAAACTTTTACTTGTCTAATTCCTCTGCCGAATTAGATAGTATAGAATTTATTTTGAAACAAAAAGAAAATTTACAAGCACTAGGCTTTCTTTTAGATCCATTTTTAATTGATCATAAAAAAATTCAAACCAATAAAACAACACTTTCTTTACAAAGTACTGAGCAAGCTGATTGGTTTGATTTGAAGATGACAATTTCCTGTGGAAACTATAATTTTCCTTTTTTAGATATTGTATCCAATATTAAAAATGGAAACCAATGGTTTTTACTTCCAGATGATACCTATTTTATCATTCCTCAAGAATGGATGAAACACTATAGTGTACTAGCTCAATTTGGGACAAAGCAAACAGATGGAGGAATTAGTTTACCCAAAAGTCATTTCCAGAATTTAAATTTAGAAAACGTTATTTTAGAAACAGAAAAGGATGTAAAACAAACCTTGATTTACGAGCATTCAGACTCGTTAAAAGCCACTCTAAGACCTTATCAAATCCAAGGAGTACAATGGCTTTTAAATCATTATATAAACGGAGTAGGAGCTTGTCTAGCTGATGATATGGGATTGGGTAAAACCTTACAAACATTAGCTTTGCTTATTGCAGTGCAAGAAAATAAACGATTACAAGAATCAGTTGTAACCTCTGAAATAGATCTATTTGCGGAGTCAAAAATAGAAGAAGAGCCATTAAGAGCATTAATTGTAGTGCCTTCTTCATTAGTATTCAACTGGTATAATGAAGCTAAAAAATTTGCACCTCATTTCAAATGTATAAAATACATAGGAACAGATAGAAAGATATTGGGGAAAAAGTTAAATCGTTACGATCTTATATTTACCAGCTTCTCTATATTAAGTAGAGACAACGTATCATTACAAAAAATTCCTTTTCATTATTTAATCGTAGATGAAAGTCAACAAATAAAAAACCGAAATTCTAAAATATTCAAAGCCTTAACAACCTTACAAGTAGAACATAGAATTTCGTTAAGTGGTACACCTATTGAAAATTCATTAGCAGATTTATGGTCACAAATGCAATTTATAAATCCAGCCATATTAGGAGAGTTCCCTTTCTTTGATCAATATTTTAAAAAGCCAATTGAAAAATATAAAGATGAAAGTAAAATAGAAGAACTAAAAAATATCATAAATCCCTATATTCTAAGAAGAACCAAGACAGAAGTGCTAAAAGATCTTCCCGATTTAATAGAACAAGTAGTATACTGTCAAATGGATGAAGAACAAGAAAAACAATACGAAGAAGAAAAATCCAAAGCTCGTAACTACCTCCTTAAATTAGAAGATTCATCTTCTATGATACATATATTAAATGTACTAATGAAACTACGTCAATGGAGTAATCATCCTAAGTTAGTTGATCCCAGTCTAACAATGGCATCGGGTAAGTTTTATGATGTAACTGGATATTTAGATACTTTGGCAAAAGCAAAGAATAAAACCTTAATATTTAGCTCGTTTGTAAGTCATTTAGCTATTTATGAAGATTGGTGTGTTCAAAATAATATTCGTTTTTGTTCATTAACAGGCACTACATCCGTAGAACAAAGAGAAAATAACGTAAGACAATTTCAAACAGATGATGAAATCATATTCTTTTTTATTTCTTTAAAAGCAGGAGGAGTAGGACTTAATTTAACAAAAGCTTCTTATATTATTTTATTAGATCCTTGGTGGAATCCTTTTGCAGAAAAACAAGCCATAGCAAGAGCTCATAGAATCGGACAAGAAAATAAAGTAAATGTGGTTCGTTTTATCACACAAAATACAATCGAAGAAAAAATATTGCAATTACAACAAAATAAAAAAGAATTATCCGACAGTATTATTGATGAAAGTGTTATTCCTGAATCAATAACCGAAAATTTAGCATATTTCTTGCAATAAATTGAACAATAATAGGTTTAAAGTAGTAATTTAGTTTTCAATATGCTAATTAATGTAGTTTTAACTAAGTCATAAACTATGAAATCAATTTACATCTTAATACTCGTACTTTTTAGTCATTATGCTTGGTGTCAATTAGTTGAAAATGCCGCGCCATTTAATATTAAAACCATTGCATTTAAACAAAGTAATCATGTAGTATTTCCTTTTTTTGAATTAGGAGACGAATTTGAATTTAGTTTTGATGATTTATATGGAAATGAGGAGGACTATTATTTTAGCTTAACCCACTGTAATTATGATTGGAACACATCTGATCTAACTAGAAACGAATATTTAACAGGGAATGATAATCAACGAATTCAAGATTATCAAAATTCTTTTAATACCCTGCAAGGTTATTCACATTACCGTTTGAATTTTCCGAATAATTTTTGTCAAATTACAAAAAGTGGAAATTATATACTTTCTATTCTAAATAAAAATAAAGAAATAATCTTTTCAAGAAAGTTTATAATTTATGAAAAAAGAGTAGAAGTACCCATTCAAATCAAACGCTCCAGAACTCTAAATGATATAGCAGAAAAACACAATGTTGAATTTGCTATAAAATCTAAAAACATCCTTTTTCAAAATCCATTACAAAATATAAAAATTGCACTCTTTCAAAATGGACGATGGAATACAGCTAAGTATAATATAAAACCACAATATACGATTGGTAATGATTTGATCTATCGTTATAATACTGAAACACAATTTTGGGCAGGAAATGAATATTATTATTACGATAATAAAGACATAAAAACACCTACTAACAATATAGCAAGAGTAGATTCAAATTCAGGTCTGTATAAAACCTTGTTATATTCCAATGAAGTTAGAAAAGGCAAAGGATATACCTTTTTTCCAGATATTAATGGAATTTTTCAGAATAGAAACATTTTTGCACGAGACAATAATGATGTAGAAACAGATTATACGTGGGTTTATTTTTCCTTATTTGCACCCAATTATCTAAAAGATGTCACTATTTATGTAACAGGTCTATTTAATAATTATCAAATGACAGATGAAAATAAAATGGATTATAATGTAAGTAAAGGAATCTATGAAAAAGCCATTATGATTAAACAAGGATTTATAAACTACAATTATACTTTAGTAAATACAAAAAATCAAATAGATCATCAGAACGCCATTGACGGAAATTATTATCAAACAGAAAATAAATATCAAGCTTTTGTGTATTATCGAGCTAACGGAGAACGTTTTGATCGCATAATAGGAGTAGGAGAAGCAAGTTCACAAAATATTACCAATTAAATTTAACAAATATTAAAAATAAAAATAGCTTTATTTTTCGTTAAATTTGTACTTACAACAAAAGGCAAAATGGTTACTCAAGTTACAAAAGGAATCAAAATTTCGGTAGAGACAATTTTTGAAGGGACTTACTTTAAAAACCAGTCCGTGCATTTTGCATTTTCATATCATATTACCATTGAAAATCATAGTAAAGATCAAGTGCAACTTCTATCACGTCATTGGGACATATATGATGCACTCAACTATCATGAAACCGTAGAAGGAGAAGGAGTAGTTGGAGAAAAGCCCATCCTGAAATCAGGAGAAAAGTATACCTATAGTTCAGGTTGTTTGCTTTCTTCTCCACATGGGAGCATGACAGGGTATTTTACAATGATTAATTTTGCTACTACAAAAAAATTTAATGTTGTAATACCTATCTTTTATCTAAATGCTCCTTTTGCATTAAGTTAGTTCTTTACAACTTAATTGTATAAAATTTAAAAAAAAAGGTATAAGATGCCTTTTTTAAAAGGCATTTTGTATTTTTGTTAGTATTAAATAAAATGAACGTATAATTTAAATAATAACAATACAATGCTTAAAGGATTTTTTAACGTACCAAAAGCGGTTAATGAACCCGTAAAATCGTACGCTCCAAATTCTCCAGAGAGAGCCGCAGTATTAGCAGCTTATCAAGAAATGTGGAATTCAAAAGTAGATGTTCCTCTATATATTGGTAGCGAAGAAATTCGTACAGGGAATACACGTAATATGACTCCACCACATGATCATCAACATGTAGTAGGAACCTATCATTTAGCAGAGAAAGAACATGTACAAAAAGCCATAGCAAATGCTTTAGAAAGTCGTACAAAATGGGCTAACATGGCGTGGGAGCAAAGAGCAGCTATCTTTTTAAAAGCAGCTGAATTGATTGCAGGACCTTATCGTGCAAAAATTAATGCAGCCACTATGATTGCGCAATCTAAAACAATTCATCAAGCTGAAATTGATGCCGCTTGTGAATTAATAGATTTCTTGCGTTATAATGTAGAATTTATGGTGCAAATCTATAAAGACCAACCCGCTTCTGATTCGTCTGTGTGGAACCGAGTAGAGTATCGTCCGTTAGAAGGTTTTGTATATGCAATTACCCCTTTTAACTTTACAGCTATTGCGGCTAATTTGCCTGCAAGTGCAGCTTTAATGGGAAATGTAGTAGTTTGGAAACCATCAGATAGCCAAGTTTTTTCAGCAAAAATAATCATTGATGTTTTTAAAGAAGCAGGTGTTCCAGATGGTGTAATCAATGTCGTTTTTGGTGATCCTGTAATGGTAACAGACACAATATTAGCCTCTCCTGATTTTGCGGGTATTCACTATACAGGTTCTACGTTTATCTTTAAAGAATTATGGAAGAAAATCGGAGAAAACATCCATACCTATAAAACATATCCTAGAATTGTAGGAGAAACTGGAGGTAAAGATTTTGTTCTAGCACATCCTACAGCTAGTGTAAAACAAGTAGTAGCTAATACATTACGTGGTGCTTTTGAATTTCAAGGACAAAAGTGTTCAGCCGCTTCAAGAGCCTATTTTCCAGCTTCTTTATGGCCTGCTATCAAAGAAGAAATGGGCAAAGAATTAGCAACATTCAAGCAAGGTTCGCCAGAAGATTTCTCCAACTTTGTAACAGCAGTTATTCATGAAGGATCATTTGATAAATTAGCTAAATATATTGACCAAGCTAAGACCGATGCCGATGCCGAAGTTATTTTTGGAGGAGGGTATGATAAATCAAAAGGATATTTTGTAGAACCAACCGTAATCTTAACAACTAATCCAAAATACGCAACTATGGAAACCGAATTATTTGGTCCCGTGTTGACTATTTATGTATATGAAGATGGCGCTTGGACAGATACTTTAAAATTAATAGATACTACCTCAGAATATGCGTTAACAGGTGCCGTTTTTAGTGGCTGTCGTTATGCCATTGAAGAAGCTACAATAGCGTTGCAAAACTGTGCGGGTAACTTCTATATTAATGATAAACCAACAGGAGCAGTAGTAGGAATGCAACCATTTGGAGGAGCTAGAGCTTCTGGAACTAATGATAAAGCAGGCTCTGCACAAAACTTATTACGTTGGGTTTCTCCTAGAACAATCAAAGAAACCTTCGTAACACCAATAGATTATAGATATCCTTTCTTAGGATAATCAAATATAAAAAGTCATTCTAAAAAAAGAGGACAAACTTATTATTTCGACCTAAAGGAGAAATTACATAGTACTGATAATGTGTTTCTCCTACCGTCGAAGTTACAAACTATGTCCTGAGCTACTCTTTTATATTTTTAACAACAGTATCAAACGATGTGAATCATCATAAAAATAATAAAAAAGAAGAAAAATTTTATAAAAATATACGAAGTCTACGATTGATTATTAGTAATTCTTGTTAAATAATTTTCTTGTTTCAAAAGCGGTAAAATTATATTATGCCATCTCATCTGTTTTTAATTAATAATCTTAATATTTGTTATAACTGTAATTTATTGGAATGAAAAAGAATAACTCAGGTATTACATAAGTGAACTTATATTTTGTAGCAATTTTTAAGAAATTTTAATTAACACTAGTTTAATAACTAAGGTCTTGTTGGTAGAGAAGTACAAAAATTAAAATTTATAAAAAAAGGGGTATAACCCCCAAAATATATATCATCTGAAAAATTTATATCGGCAAATACACCACCTTTTTGGTTTCAAAAAAATCTTCCGAAAAAAAATCTGATATGTTGTATTGAATTGATTCAGGAAAGTCTTGTAACTCTTCACTTAAATCACCTCCTTTTAAGTATAAAATTCCATTAGCTCTGTCAGGATGACTATTGTTTTTCTTAGTTTTTCCTTTTACCCATTCCACAAAATCAGGCATATTGGTTACCGCACGACTTACAATAAAATCAAATTTATCGTTAACAGTATGCGCTCTTTTTTGTTCAGCCTTTACGTTTTTTAGTCCAATACCTTCTGCAACCGCATTTACTACTTTTATTTTTTTAGCAATTACATCAATTAAATAAAATTGTGTTTCAGGGAACAAAATAGCCAAAGGGATTCCTGGAAATCCTCCGCCTGTTCCAACATCCATAATCTTACTTCCTGCTTTAAATTCTTGAATTTTGGCAATTGCCATAGAATGCAAAATATGTTTTTCATACAGTTCATCAATATCTTTTCTAGAAATTACATTAATTTTAGAGTTCCAATCTTTGTATAATGCCTCTAATGCTCGGAATTGACTAATTTGTGTTTCAGATAAGTCAGGGAAATATGTGAGGATTTGCTCCATTTTTATTTTTTTTACAAAATTAAACAATTTACGGTTTAAAAATTCTCTCTTTTCGTTATCAATTCAATTTATTAATAATTAAATTTGAAAACATTTTTAATAATTATGCAGACAAAAGAACCTATTTTCTCAAGAACTGATTCGATGAAGTTCTTTAGAACCTTAAACACAAGAGTTAATAACTACTTTAAGGAAAATAATATACAAAAAACAGGAAACTGGAAACTTTATTTAAAAACAATTATCATGTTTTCTATTTTCTTAACACCCTATTTCTTTTTAATTGGTATGGAAATGCCTTTTTGGATTTACCTATTATTAAATATAGTTATTGGTATAGGAATGGCAGGGGTAGGAATGAATGTAATGCACGATGGTAATCACGGCTCCTATTCCTCTAAACAATGGTTGAACAAAATAATGGGAGGAAGCATTTATATTTTGGCAGGAAATGTATACAATTGGCAAGTTCAGCACAATGTATTACATCATACCTATACTAATATTCCAGGTCATGATGAGGATTTAGAAGCAGGACGTATTTTGCGTTTTAGTAAGCAAGCAAAATGGCACCGTTTTCATAAATTTCAACATTATTACTCCATTTTTCTTTATGGTTTGTTAACGTTTAATTGGGCTATAACAACAGACTTTCTTCAGATGAAACGTTATTTAAAACGTAAATTATCTTATGGTGAATTTATAAATCCAGCTATTCGTTGGACGACCCTAATCATTACTAAAATTATTTATTTTTCTATTTGGTTGGTCATTCCTATGGTTTTAGGGATTACTTGGTGGAAAGTAGTTTTAGGTTTTGTGGTTATGCACTATACGGCTGGATTAATCTTAAGTGTTATCTTTCAATTAGCTCACGTAATAGAAGACACAGAAACACCTGTACCCAATGTAGAAGGTGAGATGGAAAATACTTGGGCCATCCATCAGTTGTTTACAACTGTTAATTTCGCGCCTAAAAACTGGTTAATAAATTGGTATACAGGTGGTTTGAATCATCAAATAGAACACCATATATTCCCACATATAAGCCATATTCACTATAATAAAATTGCAGAAATAGTAAAACAAACAGCCAAAGAATGTAATTTACCATATTATGAGTATAAAACAACTAGAGCAGCCATTATTTCTCATTTTAGACATTTAAAAGAATTAGGACAAAAACCTCAATTAGCATAAAAAATCTTAGCCTTTAGTTATCAGTTCAAAATGATTGGTAAATAGTTAAGAAAAATAAGAATTGATAATTACATAATATATCAACACAATGAACAACATTTTATCAGAAAGAATTAATAGCCTAGCTGTTTCACAAACTTTAGCAATGGCTGCTTTAGCAAGAGAATTAAAAGCACAAGGTAAAGATATTATCAGTTTAAGCTTAGGTGAACCGGATTTTAATACACCTGATTTTATAAAGGAAGCAGCAAAACAAGCTATTGATGATAATTTTTCAGCATACCCACCAGTAGAGGGATATTTAGATCTAAAAGAAGCTATATGCGCTAAATTTAAAAGAGACAATAATTTACACTATACACCTGCTCAAATTGTAGTTTCTACAGGAGCTAAACAATCATTATACAACATTGCTCAAGTAATGCTAAACGATGGAGATGAGGTCGTTTTGCCAGCTCCTTACTGGGTATCTTATTTTGAAATAATCAAACTTTCTGGAGGTACACCTATAGAAGTACCTACGTCAGTAACCTCTAATTTTAAAATAACTCCAGCTCAACTAGAAGCCGCTATTACCCCTAAAACGAAAATGATGTGGTTTAGTTCACCTTGTAACCCTTCAGGTTCTGTTTACAGTAAAGAAGAATTAGAAGCATTGGCAGAAGTATTAAAAAAATATCCTAATATTTACGTAGTTTCAGATGAAATTTACGAACATATTAATTATACAGGCAACTATTATAGTATAGGTTCTATTCCAGGGATGGAAAATAATGTTATTACGGTAAATGGAGTAGCAAAAGCATTTGCCATGACAGGATGGAGAATGGGGTACATTGGAGCACCCGAATTTATTGCTAAAGCATGTACAAAAATGCAAGGGCAAGTTACTAGTGGAGCTAATACCATAGCACAGCGCGCAACAAAAGCCGCTGTAGAAGCTAATCCCGAAGCTATCAAATATATGGTAGACTCTTTCGAAAAAAGAAGAGGAATTGTATATCAACTATTATCAGAAATTCCAGGATTTAAACTTACAATGCCAGAAGGTGCTTTTTATTTCTTTCCAGATGTTTCTGAATATTTCGGAAAAACCCTAAGAGGAAAAGAAATAAAAGATGCTAATGATTTTGCTATGTATTTATTAGCAGAAGCTAACGTAGCTACCGTAACAGGAGATGCTTTTGGGAATCCAAACTGTATTCGTTTATCTTACGCTACCAGTGAAGAACTCTTAAGAGAAGCAATTAAACGAATAAAAGAAGCTCTAGTTTAAATAAAATAAAAAAGAGTCTGTCCTAAAATATTCAATAGTTAATTAGTCACATGAGCATCATTAATATGATGTAATCGGTTTTGATAAAATACATTGTTTGATCCTACGTTTGGTTAGATAGAAGTAAATCAATAGGATAAATGAAAAAAATGAAATATTTTAAGACAGCCTCTATACTATCTATCCATTTTGAGTTTATTCAGTTTACCTAGAATATAAGATAAAAAAGAAGAATTATGATCCAAATCCTGTTCTATGAACTATTTTGTTACTTCTATGGTAAGGAGATATAACCTCTCAATATTGAGGTGATTTGCTTTTTCTATCCATTCTTTCATCATTTTTCTAATTGGTAAAAGTAAAGCACAAGACGAAGTAAGATAACATAGTTGTTTTGGGGTAAAAAAGGCAATCTCTATATTGTTTTATGAAAAATAGGACAATATGTAAAACAAATTATATAGGCACTAATGAAAAAATCATTCTAAAATAGACGGATAATTTTTAAGTGCTTTTTCTAGAATAAATTTTATTTTTTTTCTCAAACTCTCTGGTTTTAAAACTATTATGCTAGAGCCAAAACCCAAAATAATACGTTCTAATTCAAAATTTTCTTTTAAAAATAAGTTAATGATGATACTGCCATCTTCATTTTGCTGTATTAATCGTTGCGTATTATGAATAGGTTTCGTCATAACATACGGTGCGTTATAGGCATCTATCCAAAGTTGTATCACGCGGGTTTGTATTCCTTCATTCATAGTGACACCCACAATGTTTTTGTAATACATATCAGCATCAAAAGAGTTGCTTAAATAAGGAACTTTAAAATCATAATCAATTTTGATGATCCTATCTAAAGCTAAATTTGAAATAGGTTGATTGTTTTTCTTTTTACCAATTACAAACCAACGGTTGTTAAATTCCTTTAAAATGAAAGGGTGAAAGATAAATGTTTGAGCTTCTCTGGATTTAAATGATTTATAGGTAATAATTAAAACCACTTTTTTTAGAATAGCTTGGTATATTTCATCCAAAAAATACAAGCCTTTTAAATTTTCATTCTTATCGAAATGAATAATAGGTTGTGTATGTGTTTTTTCAGCATAAATTTTGTCTTCAAGACGTTGCAATATATCCGATACATCATTAAATAAAGAAAAGTCTTTAAATTGTTTTAGCATTGAAACAGTTTCTGTTAACACATTAATATCGTTTTCAGTCAAAGGAATATTTGTAATACTAAAATCTTCATCGGCATAGCGATAATATTTCTTATCATATACTTCAATAGGTGCATTATATCCAAGCTTTTCACTTCGCATCATTTGAATATCTAATTGTATGGTTCTTTTACTTACAGGATTTTCTTTTCCTTCATATTCATATAAAGCTTGGGAACAAGCTTCAATTAAATCCTCCAAAGTCCAAGTGCGATATTTGTTTTGTAAACATTTGTCAATGGTTTTGTATCGAATAAGAGCGTTTTTATTTTGAGCCATTTTTTGTATTTAATCTTTAGTTATCAAAGCAGTCCAATTTCTCTTTTAATATTTTCTCTTGCTTGTTTTTCATATTGCGTTCGGAAGGGTTCTGTTTGATAAATAGCTTCTTTGTCTAAGAAATGCAGTAAGGCTTTTTTTCGACCAGGATTATACATAAAGTTAGGATAAATTCGGTATTCTTTTCTTATTTGCTCGCAATAATTCTTATAAATTTTCCAATCTTTACCCAGTATTTGTAAATCAAAATCAACGAGCCATTTTTCATCGTTGGTCGTAGCATTATGAGTTTGCGTGCACAAAATAAGATTGTAAATTATATTTAAATCAATTTCTTTAGATTTTTTAAATTCTTTAAAAATTAGTTGAGCACTTTTTAACTCATTATCTTTTCGAGTACTGACATAAATTACATCGTGATAATAAATGCCAAGAAGTACTTCAATAGGATTTTCTAACTGATTTTTGTACTCCAACCAATTTTTTGTCATAGCTTCAATATGTATCCAATTATGATAGTAACGATTTTTTTTAGAATAATTTTTATCTACTAATTCCCATCTTGTGTTAATTTCCAAGTGATTAAAATTAAGTGAAGAAAGAGTTTCTATAAATAGGTTTCGGATATTCATCAGAATCATTTTCTCAAAAATAAAAAAAAAAATAACTACGTAAAATAACTGCGTAGTTAATTTTGAATCTTTGTTTATCAAAATCAAAAACCCGATGATATAAGAAAAATTGTTGAGTTAAAAAAGAAAAAATGACCTTGTAGCTTAAAAGGAAAAGCCTATAGAAAAATTAACGCACTATAGAGTTTACGGATATTCCGGTTAGACCTGCGCGGACTAATGGGTAGAATTTACAGAAGCACCGAAATTGTTAGGGAAAGTAGGGAAGCGTATTTAGAGCCGTAATGCCCGAGAGGGAATGTGAGTTCGAATCTCACCAAGGTTACAGATAAAAAAAATGAAATAGTGGAGACTAGTAAAATAAACGGAAATGATTTACTTAAATTAGGATACCAGTCAGGTCCAACTTTAGGAGTTGCTCTAAAGATAAATAAAAAGAGATTAGGGTTTACACATGAAGAAATGATTGAAAAATATAAAAAGGTTTTAGAGGCACCAGAAAATTATTTAGACGATAAAAACTTTAGCAAATTAGCTTCTGCTTTAATCGAACAAATGAATGAAAAGCCTGAAGATTTTATTACCCTAAATTCTAATCCAAATGCCTTTGCGCTTTATGGAGAAAAACATATAGAGGACGGAGCAAAGCAACAAATGGAAATCGCTATGAAGCTTCCTGTTACTGTGGCTGGTGCCTTAATGCCTGATGCGCATAAAGGTTACGGATTGCCAATAGGTGGAGTGCTAGCTACAAAAAACGCAATTATTCCTTATGGAGTAGGAGTCGATATAGGTTGTAGAATGGCATTGTCTATTTATGATATTCCTGAATGGTATTATTATGAAAATGAAGCAAAATTTAAAAGAGAATTAATTGCTCATTCTAAATTTGGTGCGGGTCACGGTTATCATGGTCAATATAAGAGTGATCATTTGGTTTTAGAGAACAAAGCTTTTAATGAAAATGTTTTTCTAAATACTCTCAAAGATAAAGCATGGTCTCAATTAGGAACCTCGGGAGGTGGTAATCATTTTGTCGAGTTTGGAATAATAGAATTTGAAAAAGAAGACCTTGATTTAAAAATTCCAAAAGGGAAATACGTTGCCTTACTGACACATTCAGGATCAAGAGGTTTTGGAGCAACTATTGCAGGTCATTACACCAAAATAGCAAAACAAGTATGTAAACTGCCACATGAAGCTCAAAATTTAGCTTATTTAGATTTAAATTCTGAATTAGGTCAAGAATATTGGATTGCTATGAATTTAGCTGGTGATTACGCATCAGCTTGCCATGAAATTATACATGATAAAATGAAAAAAGCGTTAGGAGCAGTTACTTTAGCAAAAATTGAAAATCATCATAATTTTGCTTGGAAAGAAATTTATAACGGAGAAGAAGTTATTGTTCATCGAAAAGGAGCAACACCAGCTGAAAAAAATGTGATGGGAATTATTCCAGGAAGCATGACAGCACCAGGATTTTTGGTTAGAGGAAAAGGAGAAGAAAAAGCTATTAATTCGGCATCTCATGGTGCAGGAAGACAAATGAGTCGAACCCAAGCCATTAAAAATATTACAAGAAATGATATGCAAACCATTTTAAAAGATCATGGTGTAACCCTTATTGGAGCAGGATTAGATGAAGCACCTATGGCGTATAAAGATATTCATCAAGTAATGGTATCACAACAAGATTTAGTAGATGTGGTTGCAAAATTTGTGCCTAAAATGGTTCGTATGGCTGATGATGGGAGTAAAGAAGATTAGAAAATAAGATTAACTTGTTTTTCTGAAGTAAATTTATACACTTGATTTAAGTCGGAGCAATAAGCTATATGACATCCTTGTATGAATTAAAAACAACGTTTTATATCATATCAAAAATGATAACTTAAAACTTTGCATCATCATCATGCTACAAAGAGAAATTTTACCTTTGAAATTTTTTATTTATAACGGTATAAATGTTGTAATCAAAAACGTTCTTTTAATCTACATTTATATTCAACGTCATTTTACTATATTTTTTCTTAAGATATAGTCTAAAAAAACTTTTTATTTATAAAAAATGCTGTGAAATAGAATAAATTTACGCAGTATTTTTTAAATTAAAAAACTTATAAATATTTTTATAACAAAAACTTGTTTTTATAAAACAAGTTTACTATATTTGAATTAATCATATTTCCATAAATGGTCATTATTATTAAAAACAAAATATGTTATGAAAGCACAAAAACCAAACGATCCTACTCAAATTGGTTATTACCTAACAAAACCCACCCCCAAATCATTTTTTAACCTACTCTATACCTTTATAGGTATATCCTTATGTATTTCTTAATTTTTTAAATATTTATAATTATGTCATTTAAAGCAAAATTAGCAGTAGCAGGAAAAGAGTACACAGTATTAAATGTAAACTACGGTTTATTTCAAGAAACAGACGCAACGGGTAGACCTTCTACTGTAACTAGAGGAGGAAAAATTGAATTAACAATTGAAGGTACTGCAGACACTTCATTCTTCGAGTGGATGACCAACTCATTTGAAAGAAAAGACGGAAGTGTAAAATTCTTTAAAAGAGACAGCGAAGCAGTTCTAAAAGAATTAAAATTTTCAGAAGCTTACGTAGTAAAATTCAGAGAAAACTTTGATTCAACAGGCGTAAATCCATTAACAGAAACCTTTACCATTTCAGCTAAAAAAATTGAACTAGGTTCAGGAGCTTACGAAAACGAATGGGTATAATCCCTTCAAAAAGGCGTTCCCTAAAAGCAACTTTTTAACCCCCAGTTCTTTGTTACTTTCCATAAGGAAATGACATTGGCTAGATCAATCATTGTATTACCCCTAGGTTTTACACCGGTCAACCCTAGTCTAAAAAGAACTCCATTAAATGATAGTTGCGATCTTTTGGGATCGCCTTTTTTCTTTTTTCTTTCAAATAAACAACTCTAAAAACAAATAAACATGTCCTTTTTAGCTAAATTAGAACTAGACGGAAACACCTATAACATACTCAGTTGCGACTATAATTTTACACAACAAATAGACGCTACAGGAAAACCCGAAGGAATGCCTCAAGGAGGCGAAATTAATATCCGTATAGAAAGCAACGGAAAATCCAACCTATTACAATGGATGCTCGACCACAGTCAAACCAAAAACGGTACCATTACATTCTTTAGAAGAGATGCCATGAGCAAACTACAAGAGTTAAAATTTGAAAAAGCCTATTGTGTTTCCTTTTCCGAATACTTTGATGCTAAAAACAACGAACCGCTACAAATAGCCCTACGCCTAATGGCCAAACGATTTGTTCTAAACGAAGCTACACACGAAAAGAAATGGAAAGATTAAACAACAACTAAAACACACACACGCTATGGATACTTATAACAGTGACTACGGAAGACTCAATCATCCTGATGATATAGCACAATACGCCTCATTACGTTCCTTTAAAGACTTTTTAGCCGACAAATCCAGTCCATTAGTCTACTGCACCCTTACCATAGAAGGCAAATCCTTCCTAGAAAAATCCCACTTTAACCTACAGTTCCATCAAAAAACCAACGAACACGACACCTTTACCCTAGATACCCGTGCCGATTCCCTAGACAATGAAGAAGCCTACATCATGGAAAATTCTAAAAATTATCTAGGAAAAACCATACACATCCACCTGCACCGATTTGGAGAAATAAAACAAACCTTTACAGGCATTATAACCCATTTAAACCTTTTAAAAAAAGACGGTTACGGCAGGCTATATATTACAGGACACGCTCCTACCATTATGTTAGAACAAGGGCTTGAATCCCAAAGTTTTGAAAACAAAACCCTAGAAGAAATCTTTCAAGACATAACCGCCCAATACCCCAAAGACACCCTTCATACCATTGTCCGAAACAACAACACCCAAAATGTGTTGCCTTACACCGTACAATACAACCAAACAGATTATCAATTTTTACAACAACTTGCCATACGCTATGGCGAATACCTGTATTACAACGGACAGAGCCTAGTATTAGGCAACAAAGTAGGCCCTAAAATCATAGACCTAGACGAAAGTGTAGACCTAGTACATGTATCCTTTGAAATATCAGTAAAACCACAACAATTTACCTACACCACCTACGATGTAGAATCAGGCACCAGCCTACAACGAGATAGCGCCTCGGCTCAACTACAAAACAAAGTCAACCCCTATCAACAAGTAGCCCTAAAAGCCTCAAAAAACGTATTCCATAAAAAACCCAACAAACTCCACAACCCCACGGGTATCAACAACCGAACCGATAGAGAGTTACAAGATGCCGTACGAAAACAAAAAGAACTCAGAGAAAACCTGATGATCGTAAAAGGCAAAAGCAAAGACCCCCAACTCAAACAAGGCGATCTAACCAAACTAGTTGATATAAACGACCGCCCTATGGAAACCTATCGCATCATAGAAATTCAACATTTTCATGATGGCAATAGCTATTACAACGAGTTCGTAGCCATTCCCGATTTATGGACCCCTCCTTATTTTGACGACAACACCTATCCTAATTGCGAAGAACAAACCGCACGGGTAGTAGACAACAACGATCCTATGAGCATGGGGCGTATACGCGTACAATTTCCATGGCAAGAAAGAAAAAACCAAAAAACCCCATGGATTCGCCTAATACAACCCCACTCAGGAGCAGGCAAAGGATTTCATTTTATCCCCGAAATAGGCGAAGAAGTCCTTGTAGGTTTTGAAAGCGGCAATGCAGAAAAACCTTTCGTACTAGGCACTCATTATAACGGAAGCGAAACCAGTGGGTACCATACTAGCGGCAATGATGTAAAAGCCATTCATACCCGATCTGGAACTAAAATTATTCTAAACGATGCCCAAGGTTCTGTTTTTATAGAGGATCCTAGTGGCAACACTTGGACGATGGACGGTCATGGGAATATTAATGTGAATGCGCCAAAAAACTTTACAGTCAATGCTGGAGAAAATATTAGCATGACAGCAGGCATGAATATTACAACCTCCGCTGGTATGAATATAACTGAAAGTGCAGGAATGAACCATAGCACTACAGCAGGAGCCATGATGATACAAAATGCAATAGGCGATTTTAGCTTACTAGCCAAAAACATAAAAAAAATAGCACATGAAAACATACAAACCTCCAGTAATGATATAACAAAACAAGCCTTAAAAGACATAACCGTATCAAGCCAAACCAATATTAATAAACACGCCAAAGACGAGGTATTTGTAAACAGCGGTAAAAACACTAAAAATCATTAATTCTTATGAGCAATAAATCAGGAAATTATATTGAAATTGCAGGTGGATCTATAACAGAACATTGTACAGGAGAATACAATTTATTTGCTCAGAAAATGAGTTTCAATGCCGAGGGTACGGTTTCTATTAACGGTGCCCAAAAAGGCACATCATATAAAACGCCAATAGAGCCTCCCAAAATAGTATTAAACCAAGGAAAAGTAAAAAAAGTAGAACTAGTTACAAATTTAGATCTGGGTTCAAAGAATGATAAATCAGGAGGTACTCAGCTAGGAATGATTTTTGGAAAAGAATATACGTTTCAAGTCACACAATATGATAATGAAACACCTTTAACTCGTAGGCTAACCAAATGGCAAATACGCTACCATAGTCCAAAATACTCACAAAATAAATGGATAGATGTACCGTTAAAAGTTACAGGGGACACTGTTAAAATTACTATGAATGAAGAGGATATGTGTGGCAGATTTATTTATGTTAGAGCTTATATTGACGACCCTAAAAGCGAAGGAGAAACAAAGGTTTGGAAACATAATAGGTTTAGATGGTTTGATAGAGAAATTGTTTATGAGCAAATTGAAGATCGTGTTAAGGATTTTTGGAAAATAAAACAAGGAAGTAGTTCTCTTTGTGGAATGGCGGCATTATATTATGCTATGTTAAAACGAGATTCAAAAGAATATAAAAAGTTAGCACAAAATCTATTTAGAACTGGAGAATATTCTATAGGGAAATATATTATTAAACCACACGAAAAGGCTTTAAGTATGTATGATGTTAAAACTACAGATAATAATTATATTGCTATGGGAATGTTTGAGATAGACTGGATTGTATTAGCCACAACACGAAGCAAAGAAAGTTTAAATGACAAATTTGTTTATAAAGGATTTGAAGATGGTAATATTGATATGCTAAAAGCAGTAAACTGGCCAGATATGTTAACTCGAATGTGTAAAGAGGTTGCAGGATTTAGCAATGCTATTTCACATAATTTAGGTTTTAATGCTATTAACAATAAAAAAAGGCTCATTTCTGCAAGAGTTCACGATTATTTTTCAAATAGTGATTTAGAAGAATTAATAGAAATTGATAAAAGTCATAAATTAGGGCATACAAACTTGATGATGATTGATGCCGATATGATTGATAACAAATCGAGTTACAACTCTCTTGTAGATATTGGAAATGATTCACACTGGGTAGTTTATGAAGGTGGCTTACAGTTTTATGATAAAAATGGGAAAGTAACGTCAGTATTAGATGATGTTGAGTCGTTAACTTTTAGAATTTTTACGTGGGGAAGAAATCCTAAAACTGGAGAATATAAAAGAATGGATGGGAAGACAGATTTTGACAAAGAGGTAATAAACATTCAAACATCGCCAGGCATAGGAGTAAAATCATTTAAATCAAATTATTATGGATATATTGAAGTATATTAGTTTTTTCTTAATTTCTCTTAATTTTTCTTGTAGTGATAATTCTAAAAAACATATAAAAAGTGAAATATGGGTTTCAGATTGGAATAATAAATCAATACCCAAAACTATTTCATTATTATCTTATGATAAAAATAAAACTACAATAAGCTATAAAGTTAATTACACAAGAATTGCTTATGACACATTAAATAAGAATAAATATTTATTAATAAAATTTAAATCAACTCAAAACAAATTATCAACTAGTAATAAATATGAATTAAAAATTAATGATACAATTTATTATAAAATTTATGACTTTAAAACTAGATCTTCTAATCAAGGAGGAGATATAGAAGTGAAAGTAAACAACTGGTATTCTGAAATAGGTGATAGCGAAATACTTGTTTTAGATTTAAAATCTTCAATTATAATAAAAAAGTAATAGGACAAATAAAAGTAATTTGTTATGAGCAAGCAGAAGCAAGAGCAAAAGAACATGGAGAATTGGTCAAGATGGAGCCTCACTATGTGGAATGGCTTCATTATACAATGTATTGATAAAAAAAGATACATCAATTTATCTAAAAATAGCCAAAGAATTGTTTGGAAAGGGTGAAATAACTATTAATAATTTTAAAATTAAACCGCACGAAAAGGCGTATACTATGTATAATATGAACCCTAAAAGCTCAGATTATAAAAATGTGCAAATACCTGAAGTTGATTGGATTGTATTAGCAACGACTAGAAGTCGTGAAGCTTTCTTATTTAACAAACTAGTTTATAAAGGAATTGAAAAAAGCAATATGGATATGATAACCGCGGTAAACTGGCCTGAAATGATGCAACAAATGACAAAAAGTATTGCTAACTTTTCAACCGTGGAATTTTTTGGATTAAACAAATTCTTAATTCAACAAAAGAAGAGACCATTGGGAGGTAGAGTTTACGACTATTTTTCAGATAGTGATTTAGAAAAATTAATAGAAATTGATAAAAGTCATAAATTAGGGCATACAAACTTGATGATGATTGATGCCGATATGATTGATAACAAATCGAGTTACAACTCTCTTGTAGATATTGGAAATGATTCACACTGGGTAGTTTATGAAGGTCGCTTACAGTTTTATGATAAAAATGGAAAAGTAACGTCAGTATTAGATGATGTTGACTCGTTAACTTTTAGAATTTTTACGTGGGGATATAACCCTGTGGATTACAAAAATGAAAAAGGGAAACCAATGTGGGATAAAAATAGTGTTTTTCTTTTGGGTAATAACAGAATTTCAGTTAAATCTTTTAAATCCAACTATTATGGTTATATCGAGGTATATTAAATTTTATTATTTATCATTTTTTTTATTTTATTAAGTTGTGATAATTATGAAACTATAAACGATTCTTTTAATTCTATAATGATAACAAATTGGGATTCTGATGAAGATTCTTTAAAAATTGACTTTTTTAAATACAAAAAAGGAAGTAACTTCAAAATAGTTGAATCTAAAAATTCTGATTTTATTATTGAAAACAATAAATCCCTAAAAATATTATATTTAACTCCAAAATTCAAAAATGAAGGAGAAATAAATTCGGATATTGTTTTAACAATAAACGATAGTTTGAAATATAAGTTTGAAAATATACAATCAATTAGAGACACTACCCATTTATCATTTACTTTAGGAAGACGATATACTATTTTTTATAAAATCAATGCTACAGTAAATAATCAAATTATAAAAGGGGAAGATTCTTTTATTGTATTGGATTCAAAATCTTCATTAAAAATAAAGAAATAACAACACCTAAAAACAGTTAGTACTAGGAGCAATGTACATTGACAGTGAAATTTCTGGTTATGAAACAGGCGGAAATGACAATAAAGTAATACAAACGCGAAGCGGATGTAAAGTCATCATTAACGACGCACAAGGTAGCATTCACCTTGAAGTCCCAAGCGGCAACACTTGGACAATGGATAGACAAGGGAATATTAGTGTGAATGCGCCAAAAAACTTTACAAAAACGAAACCATTGGAGCCATGAAAAATACTACAGTTGCAATGGATATGATGACGATAGTAACAGGTAAGTTGACGGAAGTTATTCAAGGAGATGTGCATAGTGAGACTAAAAAAGGCAAGACCTCCGTTAGCTCAGATAAAGGAATGGATATAACAAGTACAAAAAAATTAAATAAACATTCAGGCGAAGAAGTTCAAATAAATTCAGCTAATAAATCTAAGCAATATTAATTATGAGTAGAACTAGAATTGTTGGAGGGAAAATTACAGAAATTGTTGGAGGTGAATATAACATTTATTCTGAAGGACCTATTACTTTAACTTCTTTAGAAGGAAGTGTTAATATAACCGCCAAAAAAGATATAAAATATGGTGAGCCTGAAAGCCCTCCTATAGGCCCAAACCCCGAGATTAAACCTAAATGTTTAGTCTATTTTAGACCACACGATAATTATGATGGTGAATTTGGTTTTGATTGGCTTCGGACTGGAGATACAAAAAAGAAAGGAGATACTTGGTTTGGTAATATTATGGGAAAATATTATGAAAGCGACAATGTAACCGTTTTTAAAGACACTAATCATTGGAATGTCAATTTTTAAAAAAACCTTCGAATGTATGATCGTTTACTACGTGATTATACCCTTTTTAACATTCCTTGGAAACAAAAAATAGGAAAAAATGCTTTTATATACCCCACACCAATAATAACTTTACTAGAAGGTAAAACGGCAACTTTCAATTTAAAAATAGAAATAGAGGAATTACCCAAAAAACTAACACTTGAGTTTAAAGAAAAAGAAGCCACAAAATATTTGTCATTAAATGTACAGCAAATAAGCGGTTTGAATAAAGGCAAGAACACCAAATCTAATTTTTTAAAAATAACCTGTAACAAAGCCTTTGACACAACGCAAACCTTATATGTAAAAGCAGATGGTGAAATTTGTGGCACTTTAAAAATACACCCCAATACTCCTAAATTTCAAAAGAAGATTAATGTGGTGTTTGTAAAAGTAAAAACGGATATAAACGAGGTTGAAGTTAAGGGAGAACCAATAGCTGGTGGACAAGATTTTTTTAAAAAATGTTTAAATCAAGCATTGATAACCCCTAAAATAGAAACTGCAATTATAGATTGTAAAGGAAACTTACTATGGAATACTTTTAAAAATAAATTTTGTACCTATGGACAAATTAATAAAAACAAAAAAGGGTACAAAGTAACTAAAGATAGTGGGCTTAGAAGTTATTTAGAGCAAAAATTAAAAGATCAATTTGGTAATAAATATAACGGTTATTATACTGTGTTTTTTATAGGCGAAAAAGCGGACTGGAATGGTTTCTCCTATTTCAATAGTACTTTTGGAGTTTATTTTGATGGTCATAACAGAGGTACACTAGCCCACGAATTAATGCACGCTATGAGCCTAGCACATACATTTGATGGGGTATCAGCTTCAGCTAAATTTACTTACCAAGCTAGAACTACTGATAATATTATGGATTATAGTCATCAATTAACTCCTCCCATTGATCGAAAAGTAATCTATCACTGGCAATGGAAAGTATTAAACTCCAAAATTTTATAATATGAAGGCATTCTTAAAAATTTTACTTTTAACTCTCCTAACAAGCCTATTTGCTTGTAAAGGACAAAATAAAAACAAAATGATAGAGAAATTAGATATAAAAGAATTAGAAAAAGAGGGCACAAAAACACCAATAAATAATACGGAATATTCGTATGAGCTTAATAAACAATTTAATGATGGTTCTTCGTATAATTTGTCTGGAAGTAAAACAGAAGGAGGATATGTTAAAAAAGAAAAACTCCCAAATCCATCATTTCTTAAAATTTATAAAGAATTTTATGTGAATGGTAATCTCAAACGTAAAGAAACTTACATAGGAGAAAATGTTAAAATAGGCATTTCTGAATATTATGATGAAGATGGTACTTTAGATAAAAAGATAAATGAAGATGAAAAATTTGGTAAAATTAAATATACAGATTGTTTAGCATTTTTAGAGAAAAAGGGCTATATCGATTTAAAAACAGGTAAAGGAAGAGAAGACAAAGATGGCAGACCACTCTTCGAATTTTATTTCAATGATGAAGAGGGGCATAAATCTTGGGTAATTTCTATTATCAAAGGAAAGCCCAATAATGCGATACCTACAGGTCCAGGGGAACCACTAGATGCTTTACCTTTAGATTTTATAATGGATGGAGAAACAGGAAAAATAACTGAAGAAAAATAATAAATAATTAGGCTTTCAAAATAACTGAAAGCCTTTTTAATGATATTTCATAGCATACATTTGATGGACTTTCTATCACTGCAAAATTTACATATATGGCTGGTCAAACAGATAATATTATGGATTATTCCCATCAGCCACAATTTGGTAATATCAGAAGGAAAATAATTTACCATTGGCAATGGAAACTTTTAAATTCCAAAATTTTATAACGATGAGAACATTTTTAAAAATTTTACTTTTAACTCTCCTAATAAGCTTAGTAACTTGTAAAGGACAAACTAAAAATACTATGATTGAAAAATTTGATTTTGAAGTGTATAAAAAAACAGAATATGGTGAAAATAGATATTTAAAAAATGATGGGTTTGAAATTATTGAAATGGCTTTTATAAAGGATAAAAAAGGTTTTCAAAGAGAATTTGAGCCTAAACCATCTTTTAAAAAAATCTATAAAAGGTTTTATGGTAATGGTAATCTAAATAGTAAAGAAACTTACATAGGAGAAAATGTCAAAATAGGTATTTCTGAATATTATAATGAAGACGGTACTTTAGATAAAAAAGTAAATGAAGACGAAAAATTTGGTAAAATTAAATATACCGATTGTCTAGCTTTTTTAGAGAAAAAGGGCTATATCGATTTAAAAACAGGAAAAGGAAGAGAAGATAAAGATGAAAGACCTTTATTCGAATTATATTTTAATGATGAAAAAGGTCATAAATCTTGGGTAATCTCTATTATCAAAGGAAAACCTAATAATTTACCACCAGATCATATAGGCGAACCATTAGATGCTTTACCTTTAGATTTTATAATGGATGGAGAAACAGGAAAAATAACTGAAGAAAAATAATAAATAATTAGGCTTCCAAAAATAACTGGAAGCCTTTTTAATAATATTTATCAGCATATCTTTATAGGGTGACTGTTGTGGCAAAATTATTTTTATTGGTCTGTACGCGCAGATGCATTTGGACTTAATGAGCGTACAAATGCCTTAGGGATAGAACCTGATCCACAAATTTTTGACAAATGCAAACGAGAAATACAAAATGGAATTAAGTTGTAGCTATTACATATTACATCTAAAAAATGATTCTTCATAAATTCTTCTAGTCAACCCAAAGGAGTAGTTAAATAAATTACAGATAATAATCCTAATTTGTTTGACTTCTCTTTAAGATTGGAAGTTGAAATGTTAATTCGTTTAGAACCTGTTTTATTTTTCTAACGAAAGATTTTTAAAATTAGATACATCTATAACCTCTTCAGTATCCGTATCATAAGTGATTTCTACCTTATCTCCCACGTGTGTAATGGGCAATTGATTAGACAATTGTGAAGAACCAATAAATATTTTGTTTTCTCCTTGTATGGTAAAGTAGTAAAAACTATTGCCATTTTTGACATCGTTTTGTATACGAGTGACTACTGATTTAACCGTTTTTTTATCTGTTGCGGTTTCTAATTTTATCCCATCACCTGACATATTATAAGCATTTTTATAAGCCATTAGGGTTTCACGCATTGTATTTCCTACGCCAACAATAGTATAATCATGAATAGAAACCATAGCAAACATTTTTACTAAACCGCCTCTATCTTTTAACGTCATAACGTAAGTAGGGATATTGTTAATATTATACGGAATAGGTAATGACGCGTTATATCCTTTTTCCTGTACTTTTCCTTGGGCTGAATTTTGTGCTGCAAATTCCGTTGCTCCACTCTGCTTATAAAATGTAGCTTGTTTAGTACGAGTATCTACTAATACAAACCCTACAGATGATTCATCTTTCCCTACAGAAGTTAAACCCGTGTACCAATAAGATTTATTATCTTTACCATATACTAAGCTCATTCCTTCAGTAATTTTTAGTTTATCAGCATTAGAAAAATTCCAATAGCCATGTACGAACTCGCCCCAGTCATTTAACTGATCTTCAATAAAACCAATAGGTTGTATACGATCTACCCATTGAGGAGTATTGGTTATAGCATATTCTTTTATAATGCCTGTCTGTGCATCTACTACCAAGACACCAGTAGCATCATTCCCAGTAAATCCTATTTTTTTATCATATTTAGTTACCACCCAAAATGGTTTTCCTGTATCATCTACTTCAAAAGTAAAATCTGTTAATCCAGTAGACGTATAGCCATTAAAATAAATATGTCTACGTATTTCATCTCCCAAATAGGCACTTGGTTGATATTTAATTTTAATGGATTTTCCACTATTATTTTGTACTAATTGCACATCGCGCTCATTTGTTGCTGAAACCATTACATAACCATCAGTTCCTTCTGTATTATTTAACCATTTAAAAAAACCAGAATGAAGTAAAGGAGCAACCCAGTACAATTTATTGTTTATTTTTTGAATATAAAATTCGCCTAAATGCACTTGACTCCCTAAAGCAGGTTGCGAACCTAGTATTTTTTCGCCTAATAAATAAGCAAGATCTTCATCTACTACACGAATTTCATTTAATGAAATAGGTGCTATATGTTTTGAAATTTTATCGCCATTACTTACTTTACCTATTAATTCTTGATGTTTTTCAGTTTGTATCAAACGGGAACTAAAAATAGGGAATATAAATATATATACTAATAATATTCCTATAATATACAACCATATACTTGAAGGTAGATTTATCATTTTAACTTGCTTTCCATCGCGAGAAATCTGAAGTTTTGTAGAAAGAATCATCCATACAAAAACTAGAATTAAAAGTAAAAAAGGAAGTTCAACAAAACCGTAATTTAATACCGGTAAATTAAAATAAACAAGTAGGCAGCCCAATACAATTAGGATAAATCCTTTTATAAAATAATTCATACACATTTTTTTGATTAGCCGTTAGACGCAATTCATAGAGAATAGTTACAAAAATTGGTTTCAATAATTTTATGTATTTTTGTTTCGAATTATTTTCAATAATTCTACATTTAAACATAAAAAAATATTTTAATGAAAGCATACGTTTTCCCAGGTCAAGGAGCACAATTTACCGGAATGGGTAAAGATTTATACGAATCTTCCGAATTAGCGAAAGAATTATTTGAAAAAGCGAATCAAATTTTAGGCTTCCGTATTACAGACATTATGTTTGAAGGGACTACAGAAGAATTAAAAGAAACGAAAGTAACGCAACCTGCTGTTTTTTTACATTCAGTCATTTTAGCCAGAGTTTTAGATGTAAAACCTGATATGGTAGCAGGGCATTCATTAGGCGAATTTTCTGCTTTAGTAGCTAATGGAACATTGTCATTTGAAGATGGATTAAAATTAGTTTCGCAACGTGCCTTAGCTATGCAAGAAGCGTGTGAAATTACTCCTTCTACAATGGCAGCAGTTTTAAATCTAGAAGATACCGTTGTTGAGGATATTTGTGCTTCTATAGACGGTGTGGTAGTTGCTGCTAATTACAACTGTCCTGGGCAGTTGGTTATTTCAGGCGAATTAAAAGCAGTAGAAATGGCCTGTGAGAAAATGAAAGAAGCAGGTGCAAAACGAGCCTTAATTTTACCTGTAGGAGGAGCTTTTCACTCTCCTATGATGGAACCTGCAAGAGAAAAATTAGCCGCAGCTATTGAGGCAACTCCTTTTAACACTCCTTCTTGTCCTGTATATCAAAATGTAACGGCTAATGCGGTAAGCGATCCAACTGAAATTAAGAAGAATTTAATTGCTCAGTTAACAGGTGCTGTCAAATGGACTCAGTCTGTAAACCAGATGATTGCAGATGGGGCAACTAGTTTTACGGAAGTAGGGCCAGGCAAAGTATTAGTAGGATTAGTAAACAAAATCAATAAAGAAATGACTACTCTTTCTGCTTAATCGTATTCTTTTATATAAAAAAGCTTATGTGTTTTATCTTGATTAAAATAACAAATAATTAAGAGAGCTTAATTATAGTATTTTGTGTAAAAACTCTTACTTTATTTAGAATTAGGGTAAAACATATTAGACAGAAATGGTCTTATATTAAAAAAGTAGGGGTTTAAAAGGTTGTAATCTTCTATTTTCGATCAAAGGGATCTTTGAAGGAATTAAACAGGTAAAGAAAATCAGATAGTATTAATAATGTGATTTCTCTTGTCATTGAAGAAACAGGCTAAACGTTGAGTTACTACTTTTTAACCCCCTACTTTTTTATCAATGAAAATGATCTTCTTCAATTTCAAATTCGGCATCTTTTTCCCAAATTTCCATTTCACAAGGTTTGCAGTTGAATTTTAATTTATATTCTAATTCGCCTTGTTTTAAGACTAAAGGTTCTTTAAGTTTTTGATCCATGTTTTCCCGATGGTATTTAGGACAACGTTCTAATTCGTATTTAATACAATATTTTGTTGTCATTACACGTGATTTTCCTGGATCCCATTGTAGTTCAAATGCTTTTTCTATTTCAGTAACTCCATGACGTTCATAAAACTTACGAGCGGTTTTGTTTGCTACATTATACGTGAAATCTAATTTAGTTTCAGGATAAGGATGTGATGTTTTTTCTAATTGAAATTCTTTACGATTGTAGTTTTCTAAACGAATTGTTGATAATTGTTCGTATACATTTCTGCGCATCTCATTGATTTTAGAAATAGGAAGAAACCAGTTTTCAGAGAACTCAATAGTTATTTCATCTGCTGTATAAGGGGTAAATCCTGTTTTGGCTAAATTTATTTTAAAATTTTCTTCTATTGATTCACCATTTTTAGTCTTTTCTTTAGGATGTACTAATTGAACGGTGCTTATGTTACCGTCTTCATCGGTAGCAATTAATTCAAAACCATTTTCATTTTCTTTTAATAGTAATGAAGTACTGATTTTTCTGATTGCGCTGTCTTCTCTTTCTACTAATTTGATAAAGGCAGCATCATTATTACGATAAATTTCGGTTCCAGGAGGTATTTCCTTTAGTACATTAGGGTATATGATACCATTTTCAGCCTTATTTACATAGATACCTTCTGCTATTTTATCTTCGTTGATATAACAAAGACCATCGCCGTTATTTAATAATTCGCCATTTTCAATAATATAGGAATTGCCAACGGTTTTAATAAGCTTGCCAATGTATTGTCCTTTAGATTTTGGACTGTCCCAAGAACCAATGGATTGGTGTCTTTCGTTTACAAAATAGTCTGTATAACCACGATTAAAGGTACGTGTTAGTTCTGAATCAAAAGTATAGGTGCAACTTCCAGAAGAAGCTTTTGTGTATTTTTCGTTATTTTCAGCCAAGAAAGTATCTAATTTTTTACGTAAAAAAGAAACATTATTTTTTACATACACAACATCTTTTAGACGACCTTCGATTTTAAAGGAGCAAATTCCTGCTTCTACTAAATTAGGTATTTGGTTTGTTACATCAAAATCTTTAATAGATAATAGATGACTATTACGAATTAAAGTTTCTCCATGACCATCAATTAAATTATAAGGTAAACGGCAGTTTTGTGCGCAGGATCCTCTATTGGCTGAACGTTCTCCATTTGCTACACTCATATAACAATTTCCGCTAAATGAAACGCACAAAGCACCTGTTACGAAAAACTCTAACTCAACATCAGTGGCTTCACTGATTTCTTTAATTTGATGTAAATTTAATTCGCGTGCTAAAACTACACGTTGAATACCAGCATCGGCTAAAAATTTAATTTTTTTAGGATCTCGATTGTTGGCTTGTGTACTTGCATGAAGAGGTATAGGAGGGAGATCAAGTTCTAATACGCCCATATCTTGAACAATAAGTGCGTCAACACCTATTTCATATAGTTTCCAAATTAATTGACGACAAGTTTCTAATTCACCATCATAAATGATGGTATTGATTACCACAAAAACTTGCACATTATAAAGATGTGCGTACTGAACCAAAGCAGCTACATCTTCAATAGAGTTATTTGCGTTAGAACGTGCACCAAATTGCGGAGCACCTACATACACAGCATCAGCACCAGCATTTATGGCGGCAATACCCGTAGTTAAATCTTTTGCGGGAGCTAAAATTTCAATCTTTCTTTTCATTGCTAAAAACATATCTTTCGGGAATTATACCGAAAAAAGGTGTGCAAAGTTCTGAAAAAAAAGTAACATTTAAATATAGATTCTGTTTTTTAGATTTTAAAAAATAATTGAAGGTCTATTAACTAGAGTTTATTCTGGATTATGTGTTATAAATTTGTTCAGGATAAAAATAACTTTGAATTTTTAAAAATACTCTATTTTTTGTACTTAGTGCATCTGTGGAGTTTTTTATGTATTTTTATTTTTATTACAAAGGCTAACGAATAATTTGGGTTAAATTGAATTTTTTTGCTAGAAATTTTCCTTGGTGTAATGTTCCTGAAACTTTGGCTTTTCTTATTGTGTTACAAAACCCATTGCTAGCATGTGCATCTCCATGATCATCTATGTGAGAGCCAACAACAGTGTATACTTTGTTTTGATAACGAATGGTTAGGATGCAGTCTTTGTCTTTTGTCCCAAATTGGCATAGTCCACAAGACGCATCTACTTCTTGGTCTTTTAATTTTTCTTTTTTCTCTTGTGCGGATAGGCTAAATATAAAGAGTATTATAGTAAGAAAGAGTGTTTTTTTCATTAAAAATGTTTTTAGTTTTTTGAATTTCACAGCGTTTGGGTCCACATTTGAGTCTTTTAGGACCACAAGAAGAAACCATCGTTAGAAGTGCTAATAATAATAAATGTTTCATAATAAAATGAATTGCTTTTAATATCAAATATAAGAAATATTGGTGTAAAAAAAGCCACCTCATTTGAGGTGACTTTAAAAAGTTTTTAGAATCTAATTAGCTTTTGAATAAACAGGAACCTAAAAAATACAAAAATCTTACCTATAGTCATTTAAAAGCAATTTGAAAGTAAGGTAATTAGCTAAAAAGTTGCTTTCTAAAAACCCTTTTTTCTTATATAATTTTATGGCAGGAAAATTATCTCTAGTCGTATACAAGGACAATTCGTTTGCTTTAGTTGATAAAGCAAATTGTATAGTATGATCTAATAAAGATTCTCCTATTTTTTCTCTTCTCTTATTTTCATCAACATACAAATAAGCAATATGCCAATCGTATGCTAGTTTTGATATGATACTTCTTTTTGTTAATAACAAAATGAAACCAACAATTTGTTCATCAATTTTAGAGATATAAATCTTGCATTGATTTCGTTCTAATTTGTATTGAAGTAAAGGCAGAGACCCATTGCCTCCTCCTAGAAACTCATCGAGAACAAGCCCTGATTTTAAAATAATATTTTCAACTTTGGCAAATTCTTGAATCCCTACTTCGTGGATTGCCCCAAGCATAACAGTTTGTTTAAAGCATTATTTAAAGAATGAATTTACAATGGCTGCTTTCTTATCTCTTCGTTCCTTTATAACTAAGTTAATCAAAAAATAAGAAAGTATTGCTCCTGTTATTCCTAATACAATGTTTAAAAAGAAATTTGTGTTATATCCCAATTTATGAATTATGAATAAACTTAATTTGGCACTTAAAAACTGAGCTATCCCATAACACATTTGAAAATAAGATAAAAATTTAGCTTCCATTTTTTTATAAGAACGCTCAAGAACAAAGTCAGCAGCAAAAGGGAAGGTGAGCATAACACCAAAACTAATAAACAATAAGGCAAGAAAAACACCTATGGTTTGTTGTAAAAGAACTAAGATTAAATAACCAAAAACCATTAAAATTAATCCGTAAAGAATAGCATTTAGTGTTTTTATACCCTTGTTTTTAATGTATGAAACAACCGCTACTTCTAGTAAGAATAAAATTAATCCATAAAATACTAATGTATAGGTATTGAACGTAGGGGATTGTTTTAGAATATCTGTATAGTATAATGGTAAAACAGAAAATATTTGAAAAAATATGATGCCTGTAATAACGGTTATCAAACAATGTATTAATAATAATTTATCTTTTAGGAAAACAAATTTTTCTTCATTTAAATTAGAGAAAGTTAATTTGTGTAATAGCTTTTTTTCTTTTACAAAAGTTACAAAAAATAATACAGCAGCAATAGATGATAAACCATCAATATAAAATAATAAGTAATAACCAATAGTAGCAATAGAGATACCTGCAATGATAGGAGATATTATAAAACCAAAATTAGAAGCTGTTCTCATAAGAGAAAAAGCTTTAATTCGGTCTTCTTTTTTAACAAAATCTTTTAATGTAGCCATCATAGAAGGTCTAAACATATCTGCGACAACATTTAAAAGAAAAACAGTAAAACATAAAGAATAAAAATTCTTTACAAATTGTAAGCTAAATAGAATTACACCATTAAAAAACATACTGCAAATCATGAGTTTGTAGCTGCTGATGTTTTTTGAAATTTTTCCCACAAGAAAAGTACCGACGATAGAACCAGCACCAAAGCACATCATAATGGTTCCTATTTCTGTATAGCTAAATTTTAAATCTTCATATAGATATTTAGACATGAAAGGAACAACCATTGCACCCATTCTATTGATTAATATCATAAAGAAAAAAAACCAAACTTCTCTTGGTAAAGTTTTGAAGTCCTTTAAAATTGAATTCATATACAAGTTAAGTTTAAATGTTACGCAAATTTAAAAAGTAAATGGTGTAAAATCCTATAAAAACCATAGAAATATTTCTACTTTTATTTTTGCTTTTGTATCTAAAAATGCTTAAAATTGAGCATGAAATTCAAGAGTATGAAAATTAAAAAATTAATTACACATTTTTTTTTGTTTGCAAGTGTTACTTTGTCTATTGCTCAGAGTAAGAACCTTTATGGAGGAATAGAAATTGGGGGCAAAGGAGTTAAGGTATCTGTTATAGATGTTGATAATATTAAAAAAGGCGATTATGAAATAAAATCCTTTTGGACAGATAATATTGGTATAGCAAAAGGAATATCAATAGATGGAAAATTACTTAATGAAGACATTGCAAAAGCTGTTGAAATTGTAACAGCGGATTTTTTAAAAATAAAAAATGAATTTCATGTACCAGTAGAAAATATTTTTGTAGTAGGATCTTCTGGAGTAGCACAAGCAAAGAATACAAACGAATTAACAGAAAAAATAAAAACAGTCATCAATAAAGATTTAGAATTTATTACAGCAAATAATGAAGGTAAAATGTTGATGAGAGGATTAATTCCTGCTGAAAACTATGCTACTTCTATGGTGTTAGATATTGGAGGAGGAAATACAAAAGGAGGTTATATAGATGTTCTTAACAACGAAAACTTCGTGTTCTTTCCTATTAATTTAAATTATGGAACGATAACCCTTACTGAGGCAATTAACAAAAGAACAAAATCAAGCTCCCTTTCTGATTTTACTGAGAAAGCATTTGGTTTTCTACCAGAATTACGAGATCAAGTAAGAGCTATGTATAATTCAGGTAAAAATGCTTTAGATAAACCTAATATATATCTTTCAGGAGGATCCGTTTGGGCCTTTTATACACTGTATAATGGTTTAGCTAAAGAAAATTTTAATGAATTTAAATTAGAAGATGTTATTAATTACGATGCAATCTTAAAAAATAATTTTAAAAAGTTTGAAGAATTAGCTAAAAAAGATCCAGAAATAGATAAAGTGTTAAAAACATATTCACAAAAGCATTTAATATCGGGAAGTAATATATTAATAGTCGCTCTTGAAGCAATTCCTAACATAGATGAAAAGAAATTATATTTTGCAAAACAAGGACATATTGCTTGGCTAGTTTCTTATGTAGCAGAATATTCAAAAAAAGTAAAAAAAATTTGGTAATCTTTAGATTGCCAAATTTTTTTGTTTAATTAGAAATTATAGATTTTCTTATATATGTTTAAGAATCGAGAACAACTTTTATTTACCATTTTAGCAGGTATATTTATAACGAATGCCGTAGTTGCAGAATTAATAGGAGGCAAATTAATCCAGATAGGTCCTTTTGTGATGAGTATTGGTATATTGCCTTGGCCTATTGTTTTTTTAACAACAGATTTAATTAATGAATATTTTGGAGAAAAAGGAGTTCGTAAACTTTCATACATAACAGCAAGTCTTATTGTTTATTCGTTTGTAGTACTTTTTATGGCTATTTCAATTCCGTCTGCAAAAGGAATTAGCCCTGTTGATGATGCTCAGTTTATTGCTGTTTTTGGGCAAAGTATGTGGATTATTGTAGGGAGTGTTGTAGCTTTTATTTGCTCTCAATTAATAGATGTCAGTATTTTTCATCTTGTAAAACAAAAAACTGGAAATTCTAAAATTTGGCTACGAGCAACAGGGTCAACAATGATATCTCAGCTAGTAGATTCTTTTGTAGTTTTAGGAATTGCATTCTGGTTGCCAGGGAAAATAAATTTCGAAACCTTTATATCTTCTGCCTTAACAGGTTATACAATTAAATTGAGTTTGGCTATCTTGTTAACTCCCCTGATATATTTAAGTCACTACCTAATTAAAAAATATCTTAAAGAAGATTCATGAAAAATGATTAAAAACTTTAGTCCCCAAAAAAATCATATTCCTTACATTTGCTACCCAAAAAAAATAATTTAAAATGGCTGATCTACTTACAGAATTTGGTGATTCTATCGCTAAAAATTTACCAGGCTTTATAGCGGTTAGTATTCTTGATATTCATAAAGGAATCATTTATCATTCAAAATCCGTTTTAAAGGATTATAATATAGATCTTGATTCTAATTATATTTTAGAAATGGTTCGTGCTAAACTAAACGGAATTCATGCACTAAAACAAAATCAATACGTTCAAGATATAACAATTACGTTAACTTCACAATATCATGTTATTGATATTTCAAATAATCATGAGTTTTTAATTTATCTTGTGGTAGATGCCTCTGAAGCGAATTTAACTATGACAAAGGCATTGTTGAATAAATATAAGAAAAGTATTAGTTTGTAAAATCAAAACCCAAGTATACGTTATTATATTTTGTAATGAAAGGGAAAATATAAGGAAATAAAAAAACTAGATCTTTTCTGGAGATGTATTGAGAACAAAAAAAGAGTGTTTTTTTAGATTCAATGCCTTTTTTTGTAAGAAAATTTTATTACGCAATTTGGGACAAAAGAAGGCACATTCAGAAGTAACCTCACTTTTGTAAAAAAATAAAACAATGACCCATTTTGATTTACAAATTTGGGTCATTTTTGTTTTTTAAAGGATTCAAATGTTTAAAAATAGGTTTTTGGGTCGCAACACGACGCACGTTCCCCTATGATGCTGGTCTTACATTTTTTTTATGCTACTAAAGTTTGCTGTTGTAGATAAATCCGTCTCCCTATTTCTAATGCATTGGCTGTGTGAATGCCAAAGAAAATCCAAAGGATCTCACTTTTTTGGGTTTTGGCTTTGATTTTCTTGAGATGGTAATGTTCCTTCTCCTTGCCAAAACTTCCTTCTAGTCGAGTAGCTCGTTCTTTCTTGATGTGTTGCGCTAAAATTTTGCGTTGTTCTTCATTTTTTCCAGCTTTTCCTTTACGTACAAAATCGGTTTGGATAGTATTGGTAGACGTGAAGGTTCGATTTTTATTGGTAGCATAAATGGCATCGGCTCCAAGTATTTTTACTTTTGTTTTAGTTAAATTCTGAGCGCAAAAAACACTGCTTTGCAGACGAGTTCCTTCGTTGAAAGCTCGATATTGAATGTGTTCGATGAAGTTAATGCCATCGATTTGAATTTTGTTTACTTTGGCTCCAAATTCAACTTGCTTTACTTCTTTCCCGCGAACAATTGGGCGGATATAACTTTTGCTAATACTTACAATCCTGTCTGGAACACTTTTACCAGTTTTAAATATCTGAATTTGTTGTTTGTATACTTGTTTGATAATCAGGCGCTGTTTGCTATATTTTGTAGTGGCTTCAAACGGATTTTGTGCTTCAATACGGCTAAGTTCGCCATTGAGTTTGTATAATAATTTAAGTAAACCTCGGGTAACTTTTGTGCGATGTTTTGATTGTTTTTTTCTCTTTTTTGAATATTGATTGTATCGCTTACACCAATCTAAATATTTAGTTCTTGGTAGTTTTATTTTAAACAAATGACACAAAGCTTCCATTTGCTTATAATTCCACTGTACACACTCCCAAAGCAATTTCTGGTTCGTAGGAAAGCGCACTTCACTCTCGTAACAAGTAGCATCCGTAAGCATTTTATCTAAATCTCCCATATAAGGAATCCAGTTCTTAGCTAGTACTTCTTGAGCTTTGCCAATGGTTAAAGTCTTGGATAGCTCCATTCTGATTTGACTCACGATTTTAAAGTTTTTCAAAGGTTTATCAATCGGAATCAGAATATCACAAAAAAATTGCATAAAGATATTTCCATTGAGAAGTTCAATCAACTTTTTATCCGAACAACCGTAGTAGTTTTTAAGCATCATCAGAGCAATTTTGCCTTTAGGACTAAAATAACAATGAGTCCCTTTTTGAGAATCTTTCAGTTTGAAGGCTTGAGCAAGCTCTGAAAAAGGCATCGAAAGATAAATTTTACCCAAATCTGTTTTTAAAAATTGGGCGTAAAAACCATCAAAATCTTTATTGATAGTAAAAAATGGAATTTGGTATTGAAATTCGCTTAAACGTATTATTTTTGGCATAGCATTTAAAGAAAAACCCCGTTTTTGACTCTTTTTGAGCAATTTCGGGGTTTGTTTCTTCTAAAATAACACTTATTTTGTTGATATGCAAGTGTTTGGGTAATTATGAATGTGCCAAAGAAGTCCTAAAATAAAAGAAGTTCTATATTAAAGAGTATAAATGGTTTCTTTAATTGATACTTCTTTTTTTAGGACTTCTAACAAACAATCACATGGTATTAATATAATGTTTAATTAAATAATTGCTTTGCTATTTTTTCTTTAAGAGAAATTTGTTCTTTTTTTAATGTTAAATACAATAAGTAGGTTAATCCAACTCCAATTATAGATATGATTGAATTTATTAACCAGTTTGCTTCATAGCCAAGATATTGAACTATAGATAGACCTGTTTTTGAACTTAGAACGTGAGCAAAACCATAACTCATCTGAAATACTGACATGAATATTCCTTCATGATTTTTATGGCTTCTTTTTAGTACTAGACCACTTGCGTAGGAAAAAGTAAGCATATTTCCAAAAGTCATGAGAGCCATAAAAAACCATAAAACAGTACTGTTATGAATACAGTATAAAGAAAAATATCCTAAAGAAAAGAGTATAAGTCCAATTATAATAGCTAAAGTTTCATTTATTCTTTTTACTTGCATCTTATTAATTAAACGTACTTCAAATAGTATAAAAAGGATTCCGCTAAATCCAAAAAGCATTCCAGTTGTTACATCTTTTAGTTGAAAAGAATTTTTTTGAAACAAAGGTAAAATAGTAAAAACTTGAAAGAATAGATAACCTGTAATCATTGCAATAATCCAATTTAACACAAAAGGAATATCTTTTATAGGTGCTAATCTATCCAAAGTAGTTTTTGTTAGATTTAGATCAAACGGAACTTTGCGTTCTTTTACTAATAATGAAAAAACGGAAATTGCTAAAAGACAAGTTATACCATCTACCCAAAAAAGAACGTCATAATTCCAGTATGATATAACTAATCCTCCAATTACAGGGCCAAACACAAGACCTAAATTAGAAGCTGATCGAATTAAAGATAAGGATTGTAATTTCATATCTTTACTTACATAGCTATTAACTGTTAGCATCATTGCAGGACGGTACATATCTGCAATGGTGGTGAGCAAAAAAACAGTAAAACAAATGGCCTCAAAGCTTTTTACATATTTGAGAATAAAAAAAACAATACCGCTGGTAAAAAGACTGAAAATCATTACTTTGTAAGATCCTATAATGTCTGATAGACGACCGCTAGTAAAAGTTCCTACTAAAGAGCCAATCCCAAAGCAAACCATTATCCAACCTATTTGAGAATAGGTGAAACCTAGGGTTTCGTTAAGGTATTTTGATAAAAAGGGAACCACTACGGCTCCCATTCTATTAATTAATGTGATTAAGGCAATTACTTTTATTTCTAAGTTAAAATGTATTCGATTTTTTTTTATAAATTCCATAAAACATTAGAATAGGTTAAGTTTAGTTGCAAAAAATTTAGAGAAAAACCCACTGCGAACATGCTCTAAGTCATCATTTGTTTTTGCTACTTCTAATTCTTGTTTTTCTTCTACTTCATTAGTTTCATCTACCATTATTTTGGTTATGAGCTGAACGTAGGTCATACCCAATTCTTCAAGATATCCTGTTAGAAATTTTTCACTTCCATCAATTCCTCTTACTTGTTCTATTTGTAATAATTTTTTATACAAATCATCTACTTTTTTAACTACTTCGCTAGGTACAGCTTTTCTTCTTGCAATATATTTAGTGATATTGGTATTTTCATCCACTACATAATCAAAATCAGTTATCACCCAATAATAACGACCTGATTTGGAAAGATTTTTGATAATTCCATGGAATTTATGCCCTTTTTTGATGTTATCCCACATTACCTTGAAGATGATCTGAGGTGTGTCTGGGTGTCTAACAATATTATGAGGTTGGCCTACCAATTCATACTCTTGATAGCCCGAAACTTCTGCAAATACTTCATTTACATACTCAATAGTTCCATAAATGTCAGTTTTACTCATAATAGTTTTAGTAGTATCCCAAACAACCTCTTCATTTAGAGGTAATGGTCTTTTAATTTCTAAATCCATATTTAATCCAAATTTGCTTATTTACAACAGTAAAGTTACGGCGAAAAAAAATACAAAAACTGATTTTTGTCATAAAAAAATAAAAAAAACATCTTTTAAGTTATTTTAATTGGAATTGCTTTCGTTTATAAAGGAGAAAATAAAGATTTAATTTTTATATTTGCATAGCAAATTAACGCGTAATGAAATATAAAAGAATACTCTTAAAATTAAGTGGAGAAGCCTTAATGGGCGAACGACAGTATGGAATAGAACCAAAAAGATTAGCAGAATACGCTGAGGAAATAAAAAAAATACATGACCTAGGTGTAGAAATAGCAATTGTTATAGGAGGAGGAAATATCTTCAGAGGTGTTGCAGGGGCAAGTAATGGTATGGATAGAGTACAAGGAGATTATATGGGAATGTTGGCAACTATCATTAACGGTATGGCGTTGCAAAGTGCTCTAGAAGAAAAAGGAATGTTAACGCGTTTGCAAACTGCGTTAAAAATAGAAGCCATAGCAGAACCCTATATAAAAAGAAGAGCTGTTAGACACCTTGAAAAAGGAAGAATTGTAATTTTTGGAGCAGGTACTGGAAATCCTTATTTTACAACTGATACAGCTGCTGTGTTGAGAGGAATAGAGGTAGATGCAGATGTAATACTAAAAGGAACTCGAGTAGATGGGGTGTATAATGCAGATCCAGAAAAAAATCCAGACGCAGTAAAATTTGATTATATTTCTTTTGACGACGTATTGGCAAAAGGGTTAAATGTAATGGATACTACAGCATTTACCCTAAGTCAGGAAAATAAATTACCTATAATTGTATTTGATATGAATAAAGAAGGTAATTTACTTAAAATATGCCAAGGAGAAAATATAGGAACCGTTGTTAATATTTAGTATTAAGATTCATTTATTCAGAAAAATTTGAATTAATATAACGTATAGAGAAATGACAGAAGAAATTAATTTTATATTAGATAGTACTAAAGAATCAATGGAAGGTTCTTTAATTCACTTAGAAAAAGAATTTTTAAATATTAGAGCAGGTAAAGCATCTCCACAAATGTTAGGAGGTGTTTTTGTAGACTATTATGGCTCTCAAACGCCTCTTTCTCAGGTAGCCAATATTAATACTCCAGATGCACGTACAATAACCGTAACACCTTGGGAAAAAAGCATGCTTCAACCAATAGAAAGAGCTATTATGATTGCAAACATTGGCTTTAATCCTATGAATAACGGAGATAATATTATTATATCCGTTCCTCCTCTAACAGAAGAACGCCGTCGTGAATTAGCAAAACAAGCAAAATCAGAGGCAGAAGATGCTAAAATAGGTGTTAGAAATGCACGTAAGGAAGCAAATAATGATATTAAAAAATTAGAAAAAGAAGGAACATCAGAAGATGTTTGTAAAACAGCAGAAGAAAATGTTCAAAAGTTAACAGATGCCTACATTAAAAAAGTAGATGAACTTTATGCCGTAAAAGAGGCAGAAATAATGAAAGTTTAAAAATTAGAAAAGCAATGATTTTTAGGGAAATAAAAAACATTGCTTTTTTAACAGATTGGTTTTTGTAGATTTCTTTCTACATTGTTTTTTGAATAAAGGCGCGTAAATTGCGTTCTGTTTTTCTAATATAAATAACACATAATATTTTTACTATGAAAGTGAAAAAAATATTTTTATTACTATCGTTTGTTTTCGCTCAATTTGCGTCAGCATCTTATGATGATAGCCTTTTCGGAGGAATTGAAATAGGAAGTAAAGGAATTAAAATTTCAGTTCTAGATGTAGATAACATCAAAAAAGGGAGTTATGAAATTAAATCCTTTTGGACAGAAAATGTAGGTATTGCACGTGGAATAGCTATTGATGGTAAATTGGCAGCTGAAGATATAAAGATAGCTTCAGAAGTAGTTTATAGAAGTTATTTAAGAGTTAAAAATGAGTTTAAAGTTACCGAACAAAATATTTTTATTGTTGGATCTTCTGGAGTAGCCATGGCATCTAATACAAAGGAACTGGTTGATGCAGTTAAAAAATTGACGAACAAAGAACTTGATTTTATAGACGCACAAGCAGAAGGGAAAATGTTATTGAAAGGATGTATTCCACCTGTTAATTACTTGAATTCGACAGTTCTAGATATTGGAGGAGGGAACACAAAAGGAGGTTATGTAGATACTTTTAATAACGATAATTTCGTTTTTTTTCCTCTTTCATTCGATTATGGAAGTATAACATTAACAGAAACAGTTAAAAAGAAGACTAAAAGCGAAAGTATAGGAGAGTATAACGAAAAATTATTTGGTCTAACACCTATGTTAAGAGAACAAATAAAAGCAATGTACAATTCTAAACCCCAAGCCTTAGAAAAGCAAAATGTTTATATGTCAGGAGGGGCAGTATGGGCTTTCTATACACTTTATAATGGAGGTGAGGCAAAAGATAATTTTAATGGCTTTACATTGGAAGATGTAATCAACTATGATGCTGTTGTAAAAAATAATTTTCAAAAATTTGAAGAATTAGCTAAGAAAAACAAAGAAGTAGAACGCGTTTTGAAAACATATTCTCAAAAACATTTAATATCAGGTTCTGCTCTTCTGTTAGTTTGTTTAGAAGATATTCCGAATATTAATGATAAAAAATTATTCTTTGCAAAACAAGGACAAACCGCATGGTTAGTTTCTTATATAGTTGATAGGTCAAACAAGATAAAAAAAATATGGTAATTAATTAAAGAAAGAATGTCTAGTTTCGTAAGCTTATTTTTAAGTTTGCATTCTATTGTCAAATGTGAAAATCTGTACTAAAATATCAAACAAAAATAAATTATTATAGAATATTTTACATAGCCTTTTCGTTTCTATTATGATCAAAAAAAACCTTTTTTTAATTATTTTATTTTTAGCAGCATTCGTAGGATTTGCTCAAAAAAAAATAGTAGGTCTAGAGTTCAATAACAAGGAGGTAAAAGTACTTGTTATTGAATCTAAACCTGATGTAGCGGATGAGTTTAAACTTAAAAGTTTTTGGTCAGACCCCATAGTGCCAGATCCTAATGAGGATCGTTTAAGTTTGGTAAAAAAAATAACCGCAGCTATAATCGCTAATGTTCAGAAAATCAAATTAGAACAAAATGTAGAATCAGATAAAACATTTTTGATTAGCGATTCAGATTTGTTTTCTGAGGCTGAAATGATTGCTATCCAAAAAGAGCTTTTGAGCAAAAAAATAGCAAAGATTGATTTTTTAAATAATCAAAAAAGTTGTGAATATATTTTTGAAGGATTGCTTAAAAAAGAAGATAAAGATGAAGCAGCATTAATCAATATTAATGAAAAAGAAACAACTTTTTCTAGCTATACCAAAAAAGATGGTTTCAAAGTAACCGTTATACCCAATAGTGATTTCCAAAAGTTAGAATTTTTAAATGATGATTCTAAAAAAGCAGAAATTTCCAAATTAAATGAAAATATCAAACAACTTTATTACTACAATGATGAAATGAGAGATAAAAAAAATATTTATCTCACAGGAGAATCAGCTTGGGCATCTTATGCTTTGTTTAATGGAGGAGCTATTGATTTAGAGTTCAATCCAGTGAAAATTGAAGATCTTGAAAATCATCAAATTAGTTTAGATAAAAAATTTGATCGTTATCAAGTATTAGCATCAGCTAATATTGAAGCAGATAAAGTACTCACATACTATTCAAAATATGAACTCTCAATTGGGAATAAATTTCTAACATTAATTTTGAAAAATTTAGAAACAAATTCGAAGAAAAAGATTTTATATTGTAAAAATACTAATAAAGCAAAGTTGGTTAATTATTTAGCCAATAAGCTTATTGACTAACCCATTAATTTTTTGTAAAAAACAAACTTATGAATAAAAAAATACAACTTCTTCTCTTTTTGAGTTTAATATTTCATCAAGCCAATTTTGCTCAATTCAAAGTTTTTGGCAATATCAGAAATGGTAACGATGATAATCTTTTTTCCGTAAAAGTAATTTTAGCTAGTGCAGATGAAAAGAAATATATTCATCAAGTTCATACAGATAAATCAGGTAATTTTATCTTGAACTCAAAAGAAAAGACAGGTAAATTAATACTAAAATTACCAGGCTATAAGACTACTTATAAATTTATAGAATTTACCAAAAGTAAGTTAGATGTAGGTATTATTTATTTAGAAGAAGATTTATTAAAAAATTTAGAAACAGAATCGGCTTTAGTCGACTTAGCATTTTTGAGAAAATCGCCAACAGCCACAAATACAATTTTTGAGAGCACTGAATTTAATCACAATAGTAATAAAGATTTTATAGAAAGAGCTGCCCTGTTACCAGGGGTATACACAACACCCTTAGGAGGAAGTTATTCTAAAAGTAGACTTCGTCTTAGAGGATATAATCAAAATAATATAACTCCTTTATTAGACGGTATCTCGTTAAGAGATTTTGAAAGTGGAGAAGTAAACTGGTCATTTATTGCACCAGCAAGCGATGCTTTAGATGCTATTCAAATTCAAAGAGGTTTAGGATCTTCTAAACTTGTAAACGCATCCGTTGCAGGTACAGTTAACTTTATATTACGTGATCCTTTTACAAAATATGATAACTATATATCAGTTGAATCAGGAAATAATGATTATAGAAAATATAGTTTAAGTCTAAACACAGGAAATGTAGATAAAGGATTTGGTCTTAATTTATCATTATCTAATACCTCTAGTAACGGATACTTTCCTGGAACGGCTTTTAATGCTACAGGTTATTACCTAGGTATGGGGTACAAAACAGATCACCATAAATTTATCCTTAAATTGATAGGATCACCAAATTGGATTGATTTTAGAAATAGAATATCTACTATAGATGACAGTACTGATGAGTCAGGACTAGATCCTAAATACAATGTTACCTATAACGAATACAATGGTAAAAATCTTTCGTTAAATAATAATGCTACCCATACACCTTCCTTGAGCTTAGAATGGCAATATAAAATAAATGAAAATAACATATTAGCCTTAAAAGGATATGGCGTTTATGGAAATACCTCTTTCAAAGATTATACAGGAACTGAAATTTTTAATGATTATAGTAAGTTCTTAAATTCTAATAATACAATTGATTACAATTATATTAGAGCTTATAATAGAGGTTTAGCAACAAATATAATAGAACAAAAAATAGGTTCAACCCCGAAATCTTACACTCGTGTTCCTTATATAGTAAATGGAAAACAATTATATTTAAATTCTACTGAGTTTAATACAGAGACTTCTGGTATATCTCAAACAGAGAATTTTGCTAAAAGCAAGGTATATGGAGGATTATTAAACTATTCAACAAACTTGACTTCTAAACTTAAATTTGATATTGGTATTGATATTAGAAAATCCTCTTCTATACATACTAAATATTTAAACGATTTATTTGGAGCTGATGGTTATTTAGTTAATCAATTGCAAAATAAATCAATCTTTACTACAGAAACCTTTTCTTTGAAAGATGATTTATGGAATCCTTTTAAAGTAATTAAGTCTACAAAAATTGATTACTACAAGGAAAATATTATTTCGTATTATGGAGCCTACTCACAGTTACAGTTAAATTTGAAAAAATTCAACTTTTTACTTCAAGGAGGATATAGCGAAAATGATTTCAGCAAGGTAACATACGATATTTTTAATACGAATCTATCGGAGTCTTCACAACATGTAAATTTAGATTCATATAACGTAAAATTTGGTGCAAACTGGAATATGAATGCTAAAAACAATATTTGGTTTAACTGTGGTCTAGTATCGAGAGTTCCAATTTTAAATTATGTTTTTGATTTTCAAACAAACAAAATTAAGAATGGTTTTAAAAATGAAAACTTTAAATCAATTGAAGCAGGGTATACTTTCTTAAGTAAAAGCTTTAATTTAAATTTCGTTGCCTATACAAATTATTTAGATAATTCAACAGAACAATTATTTGAAACAGGTTACGGAGTTACAGGCTTTACACATGATTTAAGTAAAAGAAATTCAGGAATTGAGTTAGACTTTACATACAAACCTTTCCAGAAATTTACAATTTACAGTAGCCATTCTTTCGGAGAAGGAAAATATACTAAAGATGCTTTATATACAGAGTATGATGATAATCAAACAACCACTTTATATATAAAAGATACTAGAATAGGAAGTGTTCCTGAATGGATGAGCAGTCTTTCTTTGTCTTTAGAGCCAATTAGAAGATTATCTTTTACAGTTACAGGGAAATATCATGATAACTTTTATAGTAATACCCCAGCTGAACAATATGATCCTGTTTGGTATCCAGATAGTTATGCTGTACATGATTTAAAATTACCTTCTTTCTTATTATTTGATACAAACTTAAAATACAAAATTAGACTTAATAATGAAGATCTAGTTAATGTAGGTTTATCTATGAACAATATTTTTGATACACTTTACATAACTGAATCTACAAGAAGTTATTTAAATAATCAAAATCTTCCTGGTACGAATACAACTTATGGCAATGCTTTTCCTGCTAATTTTAAAGGGATTAATGGAGCTAATACAGCCTTTTTTGGTCTTGGAAGAACTTGGAATTTTGCTGTCCAATATAGATTTTAAAAATTAGTTTAAAAAATAAAAGGGTATCCGAGAGGATACCCTTTTTTATTGTTAAAATAAATGACCCTTTTATATAAATAATATCATTTAAACTTAAAATATACTGGATTAAAAAGTAGAATTCTCGATCTGTTTTTTTTATTTTAAAACAATTCTAGCAAACAGTTGAGTATATAATTGAAATCATCGTTAGTTAGAGCGCGAAGCGCATCGAGAATCAATACTAATTTTTATTGTTTTTGTAGGATAGTGTCTAAATAAACATGCAGTCTGTTACTCTGACGTAAAGAGGAGTCTCATAATCAATATTATCTGATTTCTCCCTTTGGTCTAAATAACAAGATTGCGAACTTTTTGGAGAGTCTCAAGGTTGAAAAAATATTATCATAAGGAAATTTCAAAGTTTAAATGATATAAATGTAATTTTAACCTTGAATTTATTAATCCTATACCTTTATTTAAAAAAAAGATTATTGTTGCTAAATCATACTTTTATGATTGTTTATAGAGAGATATAAAAGAGGTTTATTCGTATAAGTTAGAGATAGAATTTTAAAAGTTTAAAAAGACACTTTAAATATACTTTTATTAAACTCAGCAACCTTATAATAAGAAATTTTTAAGACTACTGAGTTTAATAAATTTTAAAAATAAATTATTTAGAAGAAATAATTTTCCCATCCATATCAATTCTTAGACTTTCTATACTAGGTTTCTTTTTATCAACGGTGGTGGTAATTTCTATTTTCCCATTTTTATCCATTACTAAAGCAGCTAGTTTTGTTCCTCCCATATAGTCATAATAGTCACAAACTTTTCTAGAATCTATGATTTCACTAGAATTTTCTTTTGTTACATTAGCAAAAGTTGCAATAAAATCACCATCTCCATGATAGAGAGCCGAGAAAAAAGTTATTTTAAAATTTTTAAACTTTCTTTCAGCTATTTTTACAAAACTATAATCATCTAGTAATTTAGGGTTATTATTTAGGGATATAAGTTCCTTTTTATACTTTGGAGTTAATAATTTATTTATAGTATTAATGTCTTTGATAAAAGTATATTGACTATCTGAATTACTTAATTTATCGTAAACTTTTTGATCAATTATAAAAGGAAATGCTTCTTTTTCCGAAGGAATCATATAAGAAATATTTTCTTCTGATTGATTAATATGTGCCAGTGTATCTTCTATTGAAGAAACTTTTTCATCTTTTGTTTTTTCGTTAGAATGCTTGTCGGATTTACAACTAATGATTACTAGAGATGACAAAAGTAAAATCGTTTTTTTCATGTGTTTGTCTAATTTTAAGTCTTATATTCTGTTAATTTTTTTCTAATTCAATTTACGCTTCTTTAAAAATCTTATTTTGAAAAGATTAGGTTAATGCCAATCTTAAAATAGATTATCTTGAAGCCACAATTTTTCCATTTGTATCAATTTTTAAATTTTCCATAGTAGGTTTATCCCTGTCAATCATTGTGGTAATTTCTATTTTTCCATTTTTATCCATTACTAAAGTTACTAACTTACTTTCTCCCACATAAGAATAATAATAACCCACTTTCTTTGAATCTATAATTTTGTTAGAATTTTCCCTTGTTACATTTGCAAAAGTTGTGGTAAAAGCTCCATTTCCGTGGTAGCGAGATACAAAAAAAGTTATTTTAAAATTTTTGATCTTTCTTTCGGCAATTTTTATAAAACTATAATTACTCAATAGATGCGTATCATTATTTATAGATATAAGTTCCTTTTTATATTTTGGGATTAATAAACTATTAACAGTGTTAATGTCTTTGATAGGAGTATATTGACTATCAGCTAATTCATTGTAAACTTTTTGATCAATTATAAAAGGAAATTTACTTTTTTCTGAAGGAATTAAATAAGAAGTGTTTTCTTCTTTCTCTTCAGATGGATTCGTATCTACAAGCATATCTCTTGTTGAAACAAAACCTTGATTTTTGATTTTTTCGTTTGAATATTTATCTGCTTTACAGCTAATGATTATTAATGATGATAAAAATAAAATTGATTTTCTCATGTTTTTGTCCGATTTTAAGTTTATTTTTAGAAGTAGCATTATGCTAAATCAAATTACTTAAAGTAGGTTTTAGAGAATAGTTTGGGATACTACAAAGATACTGAAAAAATGCCTAAAAAGAGAGCTATAGTCTTGAAAAAGAGGCTTAAATGATGTGTTTTAAGAAAAGAGATGCAGAGTGTTTAGATCTTTAAGATTTCAAAAAAAAAAGAGTCTTAATATTAATTAAAGTTTATTTAAATACCTCTTTTGTTGCTTATTAGATAAATTAAGTTTTCTAAAAAAGATTTGCAGAGTTTTTGTATGATATTTTATTATTCTTAGAGGCGGTAAATTAAAGAGAAGTGTCTTAAAGTGCTCTATTTTTTTACAAATAAAAAGAGAAATCTTATGATCTGACTCATATAAGATTTCTCTTTTCTAAAAATAAATAAAAATCAATTTTAAAGAATCTTTCGTTTTGGGAGCCGAAAAATATTTTGAAATTACATTTTTTTAGTAATATCTTTTTTGTACTTGTTTAAAAGAGCTTTAGTCATTCCTAAATTTGCTTTTGTAGAGTCAACAGCTAAATAAATAAAATATTCATTATTCTCTGAAATATCAATAATATGGATCTGAGATTTTAAATTAATCATAATGTCTTCTATCGTTTCGTCTAATCCTAATGCTTGAATAGCATTTAATTTAGCTTTCACCACCTCCAAGTTGTAGGCAGAAGCTAACTCTGGATCAAAATTAGACTCCGAGGATAGAGAATAATATGATATTCCACTTTTTATTTCTGCAACTGCAACTGCTACAAAACCTGGGATGTTGCTTTTTAGATCTTCTCCAAATTGTTTTAAAAAATCTGACATTTTAAATATATATATAGGGGTTAAGTTTATAACACAAAGTTATATAATAATATTGTTTTTATTTGTGCTATTTCTTTAAAATACTTCAATGATGGTTAATTTTTATTATTTCTAAATAATAAAATTAATCTATGTGTTTTAAATTGATGTAAATAAAAATAAGTATATTTTATGTGATTTTTTTATCTAAAAAAGAATAAAAGACTTATAAAACCTTTTTAATGATGATGATCTTAAATAAAATTTCAACTCAAATCATGTGATGACGGGAAAAATATAAAGAGGATAAAATAAACGAAAACTTTTTTTAAGTAGTCTTACTGAATCAAGAGTAAAAATAGATTACTTTTTAGATTTAAAGTTGTTTTATTTATAACGAATTTGTAATGCCTTAATCTGAAGTAAAATAAAAACGATCTATTAAATTAGGGTATAATCTAATGGTATAGATGAAAAGGAATTGTTAAAAAGAAGTTGTCCTAAAAGTACATTTTAATCTTTAAATACTAAAGAAAAGCACAATGTCATAACAAATTACTCTATTTGTGTTGACCTACTTTATTCGAGTCTATGATAAATAACGAAATACAAACTTTGATCTTTTAAGACAACTTTCAATTAAAATGAAATTACATTTTTTTAGTAATATCCTTTTTATATTTGTTTAATAAGGCTTTAGTCATACCTAAATTAGCTCTATTAGAATCCACAGCTAAATAAATGAAATATTCATTGTTTTCAGAAATATCAATGATGTGAATTTGAGATTTCAAGTTAATCATTATGTCTTCAATAGTTTCATTTAAGCCTAAAGCATTAATTGCATTTAATTGAGCTTTTACTACTTCTAGGTTAAAAGCAGAGGCTAATTCAGGGTCAAAATTAGGATTAGCAGAAAGTGTATAATATGATATTCCGCTTTTTATTTCTGAAATGGCAACGGCTATAAATCCAGGTACATTGCTTCTTAAATCTTCTCCAAATTGTTTTAAAAAATCTGACATATTATGAGTATTTAATAATAAAGGTTCTAATAACAAATATACTTAAATATAAAGAAATTTTAAGTTTTTGGTTGTAGAAAGCTTTCTATGAGTATTTTCTTATATTTTAAATAAAAAACCATCTATGTTCTAGATGGCTTTTATAAGATTTGGTTTGATAGGAAAGAGGTATTACATTTTTTTAGTAATATCCTTTTTGTATTTATTTAATAAAGCTTTAGTCATACCTAAATTAGCTCTATTAGAATCCACAGCTAAATAAATAAAATATTCATTGTTTTCAGAAATATCAATAATATGAATTTGAGATTTCAAGTTAATCATTATGTCTTCAATGGTTTCATCTAAACCTAAAGCATTAATGGCATTTAATTTAGCTTTTACTACTTCTAGGTTAAAAGCAGAAGCTAATTCCGGATCAAAATTGGGGTCAGAAGACAAAGTGTAATACGATATTCCACTTTTAATCTCTGCAACTGCAACTGCAACAAATCCTGGGATGTTGCTTTTTAGATCTTCTCCAAATTGTTTTAAAAAATCTGACATTATTAAATAAGTATTAAAGGGTTAAATTTCTATACAAATGTAAATTAGCAGCGTGATTTTTTGAATGCTGGCTGTGTAGAAAAAATTCTACGAATGTTAATTTTTATTTAGAAATAATAAAAATTAATAATTCGTCAATAAATAAATTTTGAGTAATTTTAATCTTGTATTTCTCTTTGTATGCTTTTTTAAAAAATATATTTTTAATTTAATATTCAACCCATTTTAACTCTATTATAATAGACTTTATGCTGAAAATAAGAGAGGAAAGAGGATAGAAATACACAAAAAAAATTGTTACAGCTGTCCTATACTAAGGATAAAAAAAGAAGACTTTTTTAGATTCAAGGTCATTTTTATCTGTATTAAATTTCGAACGTTAGATTTAGATGAAAAGCTTTGTTTTGGATTAAAAGACTTCTTTTAGAATACATTGTAAAAGATATTGAATACTTTTAAATGTTTATTCTTCTTATCTAATAGGGTGACAAACTGATAAGAAAATTTTGAAAAATAAATTACGTAATAGATATTGTTTTTAAAAAAACAGCAAACATAAGACTCACCGAAAACTTTAGTATGAGCTAATAGAATAAAATTAAAATCAATAGATTTCTATTACGTAATTTGGGTTAAAAGGGGGAATTACATTTTTTTGGTTATATCCTTTTTGTATTTGTTTAATAAGGCCTTTGTCATGCCTAAGTTTGCTTTTCTTGAGTCAACAGCTAAATAGATAAAATATTCATTGTTTTCAGAAATATCAATAATGTGTATTTGGCTGTTAAGATTGATCATAATATCTTCTATATGCTCATCAAGACCAAGTGCATTGATAGCATTTAATTTTGCCTTTACCACTTCCAAGTTAAAAGCAGAAGCTAACTCTGGGTCAAAATCTGGATTTGTTGATAAAGTGTAATACGATATTCCACTTTTAATTTCTGCTATTGCTACTGCAATAAAACCTGGGACATTATTTTTTAAGTCTTCACCGAATTGTTGTAAAAAATCTGACATAAGCGTATGTTTTTGGTTAATATGGTATTAAATTTAATAAAAAAATAACACATATTGAAATAAAAGTTAAACAATATATAGTTTTTATTTAATCTTAATTGTTGTTTTGTGACTTAGTAACTGTGTTTATACCTGATTGTTTTATATTGGTTAAACCTAAATCAAGAATTAGGTATCCTTATTGTTGTGAGATAGAAAGTAATAAAATCAAAAAAAATAAAAGATTTAGGAAAAAAGAATGATGAGTTGTTTTATTCTGGCTTGCTTATACTCGAAAGATTTATTGATCTATTTTGTGATTATAGGAATGAGATTTAAATAAGTACATTAATTATTGAAAAATAAATAAACTTATTTTTGGGTTTACCCCTGAGTTAATATAAAAAATAGGTTGAAGTTATATTATCGTTAGCTTTTTAATAAAAATGTAAATTTAGAGATAGGGCTGATTTTATTGTTGAGGGAAAAGGAAAGAGATCTCCTTAGATTTAAGGAGATTGTGAGCAGTAAGCAATCCTTAAAAATCTACTGAACTCATAAAAATAAGTTTAGTCGTAAGAACATATCTTTAAAAAAAATAAAATCGTTATTTTTGTTGATATATCAATTATATTTGTATCAAACAAAATAATATGAATGTTAAAAATCCAACAGGAACAGTACTTTATTTAATTGAGAAAGCAATTAAGGAATATAGGAAAATTTCACAGAAAAATATCACCAAAATTGTAAAAGACATTACTGTAGATCAATGTTTAGTATTAATAATTCTTAATAAGAATACGGAAATTTCTCAAAATTAATTGGCAAATCTTATATTTAAAGACAATGCATCCATTACGAGAATGGTAGAATTAATGGTGAAAAAAGATTTCCTAAATAGAACTATTCATCCAGACGACAGAAGGAAATTTAATCTGGAAATAACCGAAAAAGGGAAAAAAACGCTCAAATTAATAAATCCAATTATACAAATAAATAGGGATACTGCGCTTAATGGTCTGTCGTTAGAAGAAATAAATTTTCTCGATAAAACTTTAAACAAAATAATTAGTAATTGTAAAATCTAAAAAAAATGAAAAAAGTTTTAATCTATTCTTAATTTACGTTGTAATCTCCTTCAACTCAAAAACAAATGCACAAGATGTTACAGAACGGAATAAACAAATATTGGAAATAGCTGACAAAATTAAAGAATATTACATTTTTGAAGATATAGCCAATCAACTATCTAAAAAATTAAAATCAGAAATAAATCTTAAAACTTTTGACAGCCTACCTGATGTAGAATTTGCAAAATCTCTTTCAACCTATTTAACAAAAAACGGGAATGATTTACATTTCAATGTATTATACCGCCCAAGACAAGAAAAAGAAAAAAAAGTAGTCACTGAAAAAGAAATACTGAAAGAATATGATGCCATTAATAAACAATGGAATTATGGTTTTGAAAAAGTGATAAGATTAAATGGAAATATTGGATATATCGAATATACTGGATTTCCAGAAGGAAACCAAGCAGCTCAACAAATTCTTGATGCAACAATGAGTTTTGTATCAAACACTAATACATTAATTATAGATTTAAGAAATAATCAAGGCGGAGATGGTAAAATGGTTGAACTTTTTTTAAGCTACTTTTTTGATAAAAAAATAAAATTAAATGAGGTTTATTCAAGATATAATAATAAAACTACAAAATCCTATACTGCAAAAAAAGTAAAAGGTAAAAAATATTTAGATAAACCAGTATATATTCTTGTAAATAACAAAACCATATCTGCTGCTGAAGCATTCGCATATAATTTACAACAAAATAAAATTGCAACAATAATTGGAGAAAAAACTTATGGTGCTGCAAATCCAGTAAAAGCATTTCTTATTGGAAATAAATATCAGGTATTTATACCTGTTTCATTAGAGAAAAATGCAATCACAAATTCTAATTGGGAGCACATTGGAATTGATGCTGATATAAAAATAAATTCTGAAAAAGCATTAATAAAAGCGCAAATTTTAGCCCTTGAAAATTTGTTAAAATCAAATATAAAAACGGAACTAACAGAAAATGAAATTAAAGAGAATATTTTGAAACTAAAAAGACAGTTGTAGGCAAATTTTACCTATTACTAAGAAGTGTTTGGCAAGATTGTGAATTGTGTAGTAAATTCATGTTTCGCAAGAAAATTTATCTTTAACAGAAAATAATTGGTTTCGAATCTTACAACCTCGCCAAGCGTTAGAACGTTTCTGTGATAATTTTCTAATAGATAATCTGGTTTAAATGAAATTGAATCAAAAGAATATATGAAATTAAATTTGATTCAAATTTTATATAGAAAAGGAATAATACCATTTAAACTTAAAATATATTGGATTAAAAAGTAAAATTCTCGATCTGTTTTTTTATTTTAAAACAACTCGAACAAACAGTTGGGTATATAATTGAAATCATCGTTAGTTTGAGCGCGAAGCACATCGAGAACCAACACTAATATTTATTGTTTTGTAGGATAGTGTCTAAATCAACACACAGTTTGTTACTCCTACGTAAGGAGGAGTCTTATAATCAATATTATCTGATTTCTCCCTTTGGTCGAAATGATATGATTGTGAACTTTTTGGGCAGTTTCAAGGTTAAAAAAATAGTATTATGAGGAAATTTCAAAGTTTAAATGGTATAAGGTAAAAGAAGTTTCCTAGTTAAGAGTTTTTGTATAAGGTAATGTGTTTTTAATAAAAAAAAGGGTATCCATATTTTTGAATACCCCTTTTTTTTGTATGAGATAATTAGATTATCCTAAAGAAACTCTTTTGAAACCAGTGATTTCAACATTGAATCCTTTAACGTAATCGCCTACTTTTTTGCTATCTTCTTTGATGAAGTTTTGATCTAATAAAGCTTTCTCTTGATCTAAAGTAGTGTTATCAGAGATAAAACGTTGGATTTTTCCAGGGATGATTTTGTCCCAAATTTGCTCAGGTTTACCTTCTGCTTTTAATTCCGCTTTAGCATCTTCTTCAGCTTGCTTTAAAACTTCTTCAGTTAATTGAGAGTAAGAGATATATTTAGGAACATTTTTCAATGTTTTTCCTAAACGAGCAGCTTCTTCATTTTCTTTTTCAATGATTGCAATACGAGCAGCTAATTCAGACTCAACAAAAGCAGGATCAAAATCTTTGTAAGATAACGTATCAGCTCCCATTGAAGCAACTTGCATAGAGATGTCTTTAGTTAAAACCTCAGCATTAGCGATCGGAGAAGTAATTGCAGTTAAAGCAGCAATTTTGTTTACGTGAACGTAAGAACCAACGTAAGCACCTTCTAAAATTTCGAAACCACCGATTTCGATTTTCTCTCCAATTACACCAGTTTGCTCGATTAACTTCTCAGCTACAGTGATTCCACCGAAATCTGAAGCTAATAATTCTTCTTTAGTAGAAAAATTAATCGCTCTTTCAACTAAATCTTTAGCTAAAGCTACGAAAGCTTCATTTTTACCTACGAAGTCAGTTTCACAGTTTAAAGTAAGGATGGCTCCTTTAGTGTTATCAGCATTAACAAAAGAAACAGCAGCCCCTTCAGAAGACTCACGGTCAGAACGGTTAGCAGCAACTTTTTGTCCTTTTTCTCTAAGGATTTGTATCGCTCTGTCGAAATCTCCTTCAGCCTCAACTAAAGCTTTTTTACAGTCCATCATTCCGGCACCTGTAGATTGTCTTAATTTATTTACGTCTGCAGCAGTGATTGTTGACATACTATTTTATTTTAATAAATTTAATAATTTTTAAAAGTAAAAAATTCCAATCGACTAATTCTAAATTCTAATTTTATTAAATCATCAAATTTGATGATTTTTTGGAATTTGGAACTGCGACTGGAATTTGAAATATTATTCTTCAGAAGCTGTAGCTGCTTTAGCTGCTTTAGCTTCTTCAGTTGCTTCTACTTCTTTTTCTGAAGTTCTATTAGATAAACCTTCAGTAATAGCAGCAGTTACTAATGATAATACTTTATCAATAGATTTTGAAGCATCATCATTTGCAGGGATAACATAGTCAACTTGACGTGGGTCAGAGTTCGTGTCTACCATTGCAAATACAGGAATGTTTAATTTTTGAGCTTCTTTTACTGCGATGTGTTCAGCTTTAATATCTACTACAAATAATGCAGCTGGTAATCTTGACATATCAGCGATAGATCCTAAGTTTTTTTCTAACTTAGCACGTAAACGATCGATTTGTAATTTCTCTTTTTTAGATAAAGTGTCAAATGTACCGTCTTTCTTCATTCTGTCGATAGAAGCCATTTTTTTAACAGCTTTACGAATCGTAACGAAGTTGGTTAACATACCACCTGGCCATCTTTCAGTGATGTAAGGCATGTTTGCTGCTTTAGCTTTTTCAGCTACAATATCTTTTGCTTGTTTTTTGGTAGCAACGAATAAAATTTTTCTACCAGACGCAGCAATTTTCTTTAAAGCTTCATTAGCTTCTTCAATTTTAGCTGCAGTTTTGTATAGGTTGATAATGTGGATACCATTACGCTCCATGTAGATGTAAGGAGCCATGTTTGGATCCCACTTTCTAGTCATGTGTCCGAAATGAACACCTGCCTCTAGTAATTCTTTAACTTCTACTTTATTTGCCATTTTAGAAATAGTTTACGTTCTGTTGAATTAGCAATGTGTCTTTAAATTTAGATTGGAAAATAAATTTTCTAATCTCAACCCATTTAGATGCTAAACTAATCTCCGGCCTCAGCACGGAAAAGCAACATAACTTAGTTTTTTTTAATAAATAATAATAAATATTAACGTTTAGAGAATTGGAATCTCTTACGAGCTTTCTTCTGACCGAATTTTTTACGCTCAACCATACGAGGGTCACGAGTTAGTAATCCTTCAGGTTTTAAGATAGCTCTGTTTCCTTCTCCTACTTCACACATAGCGCGAGCAATAGCCATACGTACAGCTTCTGCTTGACCTGTTGTACCACCTCCATAAACATTGATTTTTACGTCAAAGTTTGAAGCGTTTTCAGTCATTGCTAGTGGTTGCATAACTTTATACTGTAAAGTTGCAGTAGGGAAGTAAGTTTCAAATGCTTTTTTGTTTACAGTAATGTTTCCTGTACCTTCTGATACATAAACACGTGCCACAGCACATTTTCTTCTACCGATTTTGTGAATAACTCCCATTACTTAAGATCGTTTAGATTAACGGTTTTAGGTGTTTGAGCAGCATGTTTGTGCTCTGAACCTACATTTACACTCAAATTACGGAATAATTGAGCGCCTAATTTATTTTTAGGCAACATTCCTTTTACAGCTTTTTCTACTAATAATGCAGGGTTTTTTTGTTGCATTACTTTAGCTGTTAATGTTCTTTGACCTCCAGGGTAACCTGTATGACGAACATAAGTTTTGTCCTCTAACTTGTTACCTGTAAGGTTGATTTTTTCCGCGTTGATAATAATTACATTATCTCCACAGTCCACGTGTGGTGTATAACTTGGCTTGTACTTACCTCTTAAAAGCATCGCAACTTTTGAAGCAAGACGACCTAAGTTATGACCTTCAGCGTCTACAACAATCCACTGTTTGTCTGCAGTGGCTTTGTTTGCTGATACTGTCTTGTAGCTTAATGTGTTCACAATAATTACTTTTTAATTAAACATTCCATTCCCAATTAAGGGAGTGCAAAAGTACAATTATTTATTTATAAAGCAAATAGGTTTAATATATTTTCTTTTTTATTGCTTTTCAGTAAGTTATCCTTTTTATCTATTTCTTCTTTTTTTATTGTTTGCTATAATATTAGATAGACGAGTTTTTTGATGAAGATGAAAAAGATTAAGCGGGGAAAATATTCGGAAGTTTTTTGTAAATAATAGGTTTGTTACGTTTTTTGCCAGCAATGAATTTCTATTATGTAAAGTTATGTTAAAGTTAAGAAAGGCTTTTGCTAATAAATCTGATTGTATAAAAAAACACAGATATATTTGTTGTGTGATTTTTTTGAAGAAATAAGATAAAAACTTTCATTCTGTCAAATAAGAGTATTTGTAGTTGAAATATTTTCTTTGATAGAATGAAAGTTTATTTTTTTAAAATAAAGATATTTTTTAATGTGCTTCTAGCCAATCTTTACCTAATCCTATTTCTACTTCTAGTGGTACGATTAGTTTAAAAGCGTTTTCCATTTCCTCTTTTATCAAAGGTTGTATCTTTTCTAGTTCTGAGTTATGTACATCAAAGACTAATTCGTCGTGAACTTGGAGTAGCATTTTTGATTGGTATTTTTCTTCTTTTAAGCGTTTATGAATATTAATCATGGCTATTTTAATAATGTCAGCTGCACTTCCTTGTATGGGAGCATTTACAGCATTTCGTTCTGCTGCGCCTCGAACGACAGCATTGGCTGAGTTAATATCTTTTAAATAACGACGACGTCCTGATATGGTTTCTACAAATCCATTTTCTCGAGCAAAATCAATTTGAGTGGTAATGTATGATTTTAGTTTAGGGTAGGTTTTATAGTAAGCTTCAATGAGTTCTGCACTTTCTTTTCTTGATAATGAAGTTTGGTTGCTCAAACCAAATGCCGAAACACCGTAAATAATTCCAAAGTTAACCGTTTTTGCATTGCTACGTTGTTCCTTTGTTACTTCGTTCAGAGGAACGTTGAAAACCTTTGCGGCAGTACTTTTGTGTATATCTTCGTTGTTTTGAAATGCAGAAATCATAGTGTCTTCTCCAGAGAGAGCAGCTATAATACGTAATTCGATTTGTGAATAATCGGCAGACAGAAGGGTGTGATTTTCATCGCGAGCAATAAATGCTTTGCGTATTTGACGACCCCTTTCAGTTCTAATAGGAATGTTTTGTAAGTTGGGATTGTTAGAACTTAATCTTCCTGTAGCTGCTACAGTTTGCATATAGTCAGTATGTACACGAGTGGTTTTATTGTTAACCTGTAATGGTAGAGCATCTACATAAGTGCTTTTTAGTTTTACAAGTTGACGCCATTCTAATATATCCTGTACTATTTTGTGATCGTTTGCGAGATTGCTTAAAATTTCTTCACCTGTAGCGTATTGCCCTGTTTTGGTCTTTTTTTGTTTTGTTCCGCCAATTTGGAGTTTTTCGAATAAGATGTCTCCTAATTGTTTAGGAGATGCTAGATTGAATTTTTCTCCTGCTTGTTCGTATATATTGTTCTCTATGGTTTCAATTTCTTTCTGCATATCTATTGACATGGATTTTAAGAAGTTTTTGTCTAGATTAATTCCTTCTCTTTCCATATCTGCTAAAACTTGCACTAATGGGATTTCTATTTCATCAAATAGCTTTTTTGTGCCTACTCGTTCTAAAATAGGTTGAAAATGTTCCTTTAATTGATATGTAATATCTGCATCTTCTACCGCATATTCTTTGATTTCTTCTAATGCTACTTGGCGCATTGATAATTGATTTTTCCCTTTTTTTCCAATTAAAGCTTCGATAGATTTAGGGCTGTATTGTAAATAAGTTTCGGACAATACATCCATGTTGTGACGCATATCTGGATTAATCAAATAATGGGCAATCATAGTGTCAAACAAAGGACCTGTTATTTTGATTTCGTAATTGGCAAGAATTTTTAGGTCGTATTTGATGTTTTGTCCTATTTTGGTAATGGATTCGTTTTCAAAAAAAGGCTTAAACTTGTGAATTAAATTTTTTGTTTCTTCTTGATTTTCAGGGAAAGGAATGTAAAAACCTTTTCCTTTTTCCCAAGAAAAAGAAAGACCGACTAATTCTGCATTGTTAGTGTCTATTCCTGTAGTTTCCGTGTCAAAACAAACAGCTGTTTGTTGTAGTAAGTTTTGTAATAATAGATTAATGGGTAAGTTCCCATTTACTATTTGGTAAAAATGAGATGTGTTATTTAGATTTGCATACTGAAAACCAACTGTAGATTGGCTTTCTTCAGGATCAGAAAAACCAAACAAATCCATTTGGTTTTCAGGTGTTTTTTTTGAACTTTTCTTCGAAGAAGAATCAGAAGTATCTATTTCATCATACTCTCTTCCTCCGCTAAAAAGTTTGTCAAATTGAGCTTTCATTTGACGAAATTCTAGTTCTTGGAATAAAATATCAGTTTTTTCTATATCGGGTTTTGAAAGTTCAAAACTTTGTTCATCAAATTCTACAGGGCAGTCTAGTAGGATGGTAGCTAGTTTTTTAGAAAGAATTCCTTTTTCTTTATTGTTTTCAATGTTTTCTCTCATTTTTCCTTTTAGTTTGTCTGTGTTTGCTAAAAGGTTTTCCATAGAACCATATTCAGCCAATAGTTTTTTGGCTGTTTTTTCGCCTACACCAGGTAATCCAGGTATATTATCTACGGCATCTCCCATCATTCCTAAAAAGTCAATAACTTGTAAAGGATCTTGTACTTCAAACTTTGTTTTGACTTCTTCTACTCCCCAAATTTCTATATCATTTCCAGCTCTTGCTGGACGATACATGAAAATATTTTCAGAAACCAACTGACCAAAGTCTTTATCGGGTGTAACCATGAAAACTTGATAACCTTGTTTTTCAGCCTTTTTAGCTAATGTACCTATTAAATCGTCTGCTTCATATCCAGAAACTTCTATGATAGGAATGTGCATAGCACTTAAGATTTCTTGTATATAAGGAACAGCAATCTTAATAGCTTCAGGAGTTTCGTCACGGTTAGCTTTGTATTCGGTAAACATTTCTAAACGATAATTACTGCCTCCTTTGTCAAATGCTACTGCTAAATGGTCTGGTTTTTCGCGCTTAATGACATCCATTAAGGAATTCATAAAACCAATAATAGCAGAAGTATCTAAGCCTTTAGAGTTAATTCGAGGGTTTTTAATAAAAGCATAATAACCTCTAAAGATAAGTGCATAAGCGTCGAGCAGAAATAAACGTTTTTGTGTTGACATGATTATTGTTTTGTAAGCATTCAAAAATACAAAACTTGTTAGATAAAGAACTTGTTAAAAAATAAGATTTCAATAATCTTAATTATTTAGTTAAGATAGGTGTGAAAAAAACAATGTTAAGTTTTGTGTATTGATGGTTAATTGTTTTATTATATTGAAAAAAAAGGTTAATTTTATAGGTAAATTGTAATGTTTAATACCAATTTATATAACAATGAAAAAAAACAAAGCCCCCAAAAAAACATTGTTTGCTTACCTATTGACTTTTTTGCTAACAACGGCTAGTTTGTTAGCTCAGGTAGGTATAGGTACAGTAACGCCTGATGCAAGCTCTATTTTAGATATAGTATCTAATGATAAAGGAATGTTAACACCTAGGATGACAACAGCCCAAAAGTTAGCAATTACTAGTCCCGCAAATGGATTGATGGTGTATGATACAGATTTGAAATCATTTTATTTTTATGATACCACTTCTGTTAGTTGGATTAGAATGAATATAAATTCAGATGGTCGTTTAAAATATAAATTAATAAAATCAACAGATGTATTAGCTACCGTATTAGCGGATGAGCTTACCGCTGGAGGAGGATCTAAATATCTTTTAGATTCAGGAACTTTATATGAGATAAATGGCACAATTAATCTAAATTTTCCTATTGAAATAAATAATGCTTATATAAGCGGACAAGATTCAAGTGAAGATAAATTGGTAAGAATTTCTGGAGATCTTTTTACAGGAGCTACAGGAGGGAGTATTAGAATCTTGACGTTATCAGCTCCTTCAGGAAATGTTTTTAATATAGACGGAGGAGGAACGGCTAGTCTTATTTTTAGAGATTGTATAGTGGCAGGTTCCTCATCTGTAGGTTTATTGAAAAATTTTGCTTTAGTTTTTCTTAGTATCGTACAATATTATGCAAATGCAAATGGCGTAATTTATGAAAATGTAGGAAGATTATTATTGAGCAATACAGGTTGGTTTAGTAATAATACGGGAATATATGAAAAATTAGTTGGAACATTTTCATTAGCGGCTAAACAAGGAGGTTTTAGTGAAGTTAATGGAGCAAGCATAGGATTTGATGTTTCCTCAAACCCTATTATTACAGGCGATGCTATATTAGAATCTACCGGTTTTACAGGTACTCTTACAACAGGAAAGTATGTAAATCCTTACACAGTAGGAGGATACACGGGGTATAATTTTAATAATAATTGGAATGTTCGTTGTCCTGGTATTCCAACCGAAACAGACGCATCAGCCGTAGGAGACTTTGCAGTTGATTACCCAGTAGGGAGTGGTGCTTCTACCTCATTTAATACTTCTAATCCAAGTAATATAGTAAAAGTTCAAGGAGTCTCAACTTCTACTAATTTATTTCGATTTTCTACGGATGGAGGAGTAAGTAATAGATTAAAATATTTAGGTAAAAAGAAAAGAATATTTCAAGTTACGGGCTCAATTTCTTTTCAAGTACCAGCGGCGGGAACATATATAATTTACATTGCGAAAAACGGTACCGTTATATCACAATACAAAATATATGGTAGAGGTTTGACAACTAATGATATTGTGGTTTTGCCTTTAAATGCCTCCGTAGAGTTGTCTAGTAATGATTATGTAGAGGTTTATGCACAGCGTTATACGGGAGGAACAACAGATGCAATAATAACACCTAATATGACTCTAATTATTAAATAAAAGATGTTTTGTAGTTAAAATTATTTTTTCATAGACTATATTATTTTAAAAGAAAGAAATTTGTTTATCAAATAAAAGGCTTTTGATTTTATCCTCTGGATGTTTAAGGTGTATTCAGAAGTAAATAGATGAAAATAATCTTACTTCTGAATATACCGTTAGTGCCTTGTGTTTTTCTTTCGTAAATCTTCATGTATAATACCATTTAAACTTAAAATATGCTGGATTAAAAAATAAAATTCTCGATATGTTTTTTTTGTTTTAAAACAACTCTAACAAACGGTTGAGTATATAATTGAAATCATCGTTAGTTCGAGCGTGAAGCGCATCGAGAACTAACGCTAATTTTTATTGCTTTTGTAGGTAGTGCCTAAATCAGCATTACGCATTAGAAATTTAGTACAGATAAATATTACATTGAATCTAAAAAATAGTTATTTTTTAGATTCAATGTAATATAACTACAATTTTGGTAAAAAATTCAGTCTATTTTTGCTTTTTATTTTTATAATAAAATCTAACGCATAATCTGAGTTTAAGTTTGAAATACAAAAGTTCTGTTAAAAGGTGATATGAACTTGCGCACGATTTTGTTACTTTGCTTGAAAATGATTTAAGATGTTGTTCCGATTTATAGTAATTGCTGTTTTATTATTACTGATAGAAATTTATTCACTGCAAGCTTTTAAAACCTTAGTTCGTTCAAAATGGATATTTTGGATAGGAGTAGGAATAAGCATGTTAATTTATATATTTATATTTTACACTATTTTTAATTTTGATCGTAAAGTAGGACAAACTAAGCAAAGTTTGCTTGCTCTTGGGTTATTGCTTGCCATTTATTTACCAAAAATTGTTTTAACCCTTTTTATGTTTGGAGAAGACGTTTTTCGTTTTTTATCAGGGGTGACCAACTATTTTATTGAGTATGATAATCGAAGTACTTTTTTACCAGAAAGAAGAAAGTTTATTAGTCAAGTAGCCTTTGGTTTAGCCGCAATTCCTTTTTTGTCATTGATTTATGGAGTAACAAAAGGGAAATATAATTTTAAAGTTTTTAAACAAGACTTGTTTTTTGATGATTTACCAGATGCTTTTGATGGATTTAGAATTACTCATATTTCGGATATTCATTCAGGGAGTTTTGATGATTCTGAAAAGATACAATACGCAATTGATTTAATTAATAAGCAAGATTCTGATATTTTACTGTTTACAGGAGATATAGTAAACGCAAAGGCAGAAGAAATGGATCCTTGGATTTCAGTTTTTAAAAGTATTAAAGAACATCGTTTTGGTAAATTTTCTGTTCTAGGAAATCATGATTACGGAGCTTATATAGAATGGGAATCAGAAGAAGCAAAAGTTCAAAACTTTAAAGACATAAAAAAAATACATGAACAGATAAATTTTAGATTATTATTAAACGAATATGTTAAGATTCGCAAGGATGGTGAAGAATTTTCTCTAGTTGGAGTTGAAAACTGGGGAAAACATTTTGGTATGATAGGAGATATAGATAAAGCCTCAGAAGGACTAACGAATCAAGAATTTAAAATTTTAATGAGTCACGATCCTAGTCATTGGGAAGAAATAGTAAAACATCATGATAAAAAATTTCATTTAACACTAAGCGGGCATACTCATGGAATGCAATTTGGGATAGAAATACCAGGGTATTTTAAATGGAGTTTAGCACAATACATGTATAAGCAATGGGCGGGATGTTATGAGCATTTAGGACGCTATATTTATGTAAATAGAGGATTTGGATTTCATGCTTATCCAGGAAGAGTTGGTATTATGCCTGAAATAACGGTTATTCAGTTAAAAAAAACTCAAAAATTAGCATAAATCGCTAAAAACAGTATATTTGTAATGCAAATTGTATTTAAAAAGTACGTATATGTCAAAATTTGGAGAGTTAATAGGTACCCATGTTCCTGTTTTAATTGATTTTTATACTGATTGGAATGAAGCTTCTCAGTTAATGCACCCTGTTATAAAAGATGTAGCGGCGGCACTAGGAGATAAAGCTAAAGTAATAAAGATTGATGTGGATAAAAATCAAGAATTAGCAGAAGCTCTTCGTATCAAAGGATTGCCTACTTTAATGATCTATAAAGAGGGACAGATGAAATGGCGTCAGTCTGGAGAATTAGACGCTAATACTATCATTAATCTTGTAAAAGAGCAGTTTTAAATTTTTATAATATCAAAAGTAAACCCTTTTTCTTTATAAAAAGCTAAGGCTTTTGGGAGAGAATTTTTTAAGAGATGATAAGCTTTTTGACTATCATGAAAAACAATAATGCTGCCTGATTCTACTTTTTGGGTGGCATTTTTTATACACTGCTCAGGGCTTATAGAACTATCAAAATCAGCACTTAATACATCCCACATGATGATCTTATAACCTCTTTTTCTTAAAATTTTAGACTGATTAAATGTTATTTTGCCATAGGGAGGTCTAAAAAAAATAGATTTCTGATTTTTAATTTCTGATTTTTTAAGACCATGATCTAGAATCTTAATATTTTCCTGAATTATCTTCTCACAAGCTATTACATTATTTATATATTCTGTTGTAGATTTTTCCCAACCATTTACATGATTATAGGTGTGGTTTCCTATAGAATGTCCTTCTATTAGAATCCTTTTGAAAATTTCAGGATGCTTTACGATATTTTTTCCAACACAAAAAAAGGTAGCTTTTATCTGGTTTTCTTTTAATATGTCTAAAACCCATTCTGTAATTTCAGGAATAGGACCATCATCAAAAGTTAAGTAAATTGTTTTGGATGTATTAGGAATAGACCAAACATGATTACAAAATAACCATTTGATGAACTTATTTGTTTTGATCCAATAAAACATACTTGAATTTTTTAGTAGGATATATGTTAATGAGTAATTTTTGTTTGTTTAAAAAACGGTTTTATTTATTATTCACAATATAAGAATAAGAGAGTTAAAGAAAAACTTATTTATTGAGAATTAGATATGCAAAAAAATATACTAGTAGGTATCTAAATATTTTAGAAATTAAAGAGGCTGTTCTAAAATTTTTTTAGGACAGCCTCTTTGCTTTTTTTGATGAAATTTAGGTAGTTTTGAAAACCTAAGATCTTATTCTATTTCTACTTCAAAAAAAGGGAAACGCTTGTTTAAATTGTTGAAAGCATCTTTTTCTTGATCGTGAAATTCTTTGTCTTTATACGTTTTTGCTATTTCTAATAAACCTTTGTAGCGCATTAAATCAGTGTAAATGTCACTAGCAAAAAATTGACGTTGATCACTTTGAGGTAATTCGCTATAATAGCGTAGCTCATCTTGATATTTTGAAGTTATTTTCTTTATTATCTCACGTGCCTTTTCTTTTTTACCTAATTTGTAATAACCTTCTGCAAAAGGATCTATAAGACTGTAAAAACCATAATATTCTATAGGTGTTTTAGATAAAACAAGGTCGATTATTTTTTCTGCTTTAGCTGTTTTGCCTTCGTTTATTAGGTTAGTCATAAGACGTGCCATGTGGGTACGGTAAGATATGCAGTTTTTACGTGTTTGAGGATCATGATAGATAGATGAACTATCACCATTGCCCCATTGTAACTTGGTAAAAATGGAGTACATTTTATCGGTGTCTATTTGTCCCATATCAAAGTTATATGCCTCTTTTGGAAGAGGTGTTTTGATTGGAACTAGTTTGTAAATCATACCATCTAATTGAAGGTATTCTTTCATCCAGATATAATCATCATCGCCAAATGCTCCTGTAGAAAAATAAATAGGACGTTTCCAGTTGTTTTTTCTGACAATATCCAACATCATTAAACGATTTTTATATAAAGCACTTCCCTTGATGTCTATGTCTATATAAGGTACAATAGAATCATTTTGTTTTGGATTGATGATTTTATTGGAAATGACTGATTTTTTATCAACAGGAATTCTGATTTTGTTAGTTGGATAGAACTGAACTTTTTGACCATTTCGTAATTCAATTAATGTTCTAGGGTCATCACTATGCGCAAATTCCATAAACTCATCTATGCTAATTCTTTCTTTTGTTCTTTCCTCATAGATTAGATAATCACGTTTGCCATCTACATAATCTTTGTGTTCAAAAGACAGAGGAATAGGGTCTGATTCATACGCTTTTTTACGCATTGAATCAATGTACCAATCGGTCATTAATAAACTGGTGTTTACGATGCGTACATCTGTTCTATAACCTTCTATTTCTTGTATATACCATAAAGGAAATGTGTCATTATCGCCAATAGTAAATAAGATAGCATTTTTGTCGCAAGAATCTAAGTACGCTTTAGCATCTGTAACAGCAGTATATTTACCTGAACGATCATGATCATCCCAGTTTTCAGATGCCATCAAAACAGGTGCGGCTAATAAAGAAGCTAATAGCGTGAGAGGTAATGCTATTTTAGGTTGAAGGTATTTTTGAGCTGATTCGTAAAGAGCGTAAACTCCTAAAGCAATCCAAAGGGCAAATACATAAAAAGAACCAACTAAAGCATAATCGCGTTCGCGTACTTCAAAAGGTCGTTCGTTTAAGTATATTTTAAGTGCTAAACCTGTAAATAAGAAAAGAGAAAGTAAAACATAAAAGGATTTTAGGTCTTTTTTTGAGTGAAAAAAGAATCCCATTAATCCTAAAATAAACGGAATAAAATAATATACATTTCGTCCTTTGTTATTTTTCCAATCTGCTGGAAGGTTTTCTTGTTTGGTAAGACGTGCGCTATCTAGGAATGATATGCCGCTTAGCCAGTTACCGTCTTTAAGGTCATAGTTGCCTTGTTCGTCGTTTTGACGACCTACAAAGTTCCACATTAAATATCTCCAATACATATACCCAAACTGATATTCAACCATGAATCGAAGGTTGTCTAAAGTGCTTGGTTTTTCTATATTCAGGTATTCTCCATAGGATTTTAAGAATTTATCATAATCTTCTAAATCTAATTTTCCAGCTTTAAAAGCATTTCTGAATTCAGATACGATTTGTAATAACTCTTGCTCTTGATTGTATTCTTCTTTGACAGAAAATTCAAGAGGCGATGTGAATTTCATGTAATTCACATTGTGTTCGCTACTCCACATACGTGGTAAAAGAGCCTTATGATTGTCATCCGTATTTTGAATGGCGTTTTTATAGTTGTTTACAATATTATATTTACCCGTTTTGTAATCGCGTTCATAGTTTGGTTTTTCATCTAAATAAGGATTGTCCTCATCTAATCCTGCGTAGGTTTCTGAAAATTGAGGGCCATAGAATAATTTTTGTTCTCCATACTGTTCACGATTATAATATGCTAAAAGTTCACGTGCATCAGATGGTTTATTTTCATTGATAGGAGTGTCTGCATTGGCTCTTATAGGTAACATTAACCAGGTTGAAAATCCTATGAAAATAAACAGAATACTTAATAAAATAGTGTTTAAGAACACTTTTCCTTTTTGTTGAGTGTATTTTAAACCAAAATAGAAAAAAGCAACAAGAAGTATAGTGGCTAGTATGGTTCCTGAGTTGAAAGGCAATCCTATATCGTTTACAATGAAAACTTCAGTGCTTCCAAAAAAAGCCATGGTCCAAGGTAAAAGGAGTTTGAATATGAATAATAGGACTGAAATAACAATAATATTGGCAGCAATAAAGCCTTTTAGTGTTACTTTTTCATAATGTTTAAAATAATATAAAAATCCAATAGAAGGAATTGTTAATAACGCCATAAAATGCACTCCAAATGATAATCCTACAACTAACGCTATTAAGAGAAGCCAGCGATTTCCTTTGGGGGCATTCATGTCGGCTTCCCAGCGAAGTCCGAGCCAAAATAAAATAGCAATTAAAAAAGTAGCCATTGCATATACTTCTGCTTCTACTGCATTAAACCAAAAGCTATCTGAAAAAGTAAAGGCTAATGACCCTACAAAAGCACTGCCTAAAATAGCTGTACTGTTGTATCTATTTAATTCTTTTTCTGATCCAATTAGCTTTCTTAATAAAATTGTAGAAGACCAGAATAAAAATAAAATGGTAAAAGCACTGGATACGACTGACATCATGTTTACCATCAAAGCAATATTTTCTTTGTTAATTGCAAACATAGAAAAGAAAGCTCCGATCATTTGATACAAAGGTGCGCCAGGAGGATGACCTACTTCTAATTTAGCAGATGTGGAAATATATTCGCCACAGTCCCAAAAACTCATAGTAGGTTCTACGGTTAGTGAATAAACAACCAGAGCAATAAAAAAAGTAACCCAACCTAGTAGGGTATTCCATTTTTTGAAATTGAATGACATATTAATAGTTAAGTGTTTTGAATTCTAACACAAAGAAACTGTTTTTTGTTTAAAGAAAAGGTTAAATTTTTTTTTTTTATTTTTTCATTAAAACTTTTGGAGAACTAAAAAAGGTTTGTATATTTGCACTCGCAAAACAAAAGTCTTGCAGGTTTAATGGTCTATGGTGTAACGGTAACACTACTGATTTTGGTTCAGTCATTCAAGGTTCGAATCCTTGTAGACCAACAAGAAAGCTCTGAGAAATCAGGGCTTTTTTTGTTAAATAACCTCGAATCGACGGGGTAATTCAAAATGAGGATTGAGGATAAAGCTTAATCAAGGGCAAAATCTGAGGGTTATGTAAAAAAAAGATAATCTGAATGAGAAGAAATCTGTTTTTCTTGTTCTTTTAGGTTGACTTCTAAAAACTTTTGTTTAAGTAGTTTTTGGTGTTGAAATAGCTTGGTAATCGTTTTGTAGTGTTTCGTGATTTTCTTCTTTAGTTGAGATTGTGTGAAGAGTAAACAATCTGAATGATGAAAAAAAATATGGCTTTCTGGAGATCTTTGAGTATGCGTGTTAATGGTGTTCTTTTTTTAGATTAAGTTTTTTTGAGTATGTGTATTTGCTTTAATGTGGTATTTCTGGGTTTTTAAATGCTTGATTGTTAGTTGATTATTTTTTGTTGGTGTTTTTTTTGTTTGAAAATTTGGAAATAATAAAAAAAAACTTCTATATTTGCACTCGCAAAACGGAAGTATTGCGGTTCTGATGGTCTATGGTGTAACGGTAACACTACTGATTTTGGTTCAGTCATTCAAGGTTCGAATCCTTGTAGACCAACAAAAAAAGCTCTGAGAAATCAGGGCTTTTTTGTTTTATATAGTTTTGGGTGAGTTGGGTTTTTAAGATCTTATGGTCTTAGAGAGTTTTTTAAAATACTTTTTTATGGGTTTTTGGTTCTGTCTTCGGGCTTTGGGTTAGGAAGGCTTGTGTTGGCTGTTTTTAGGGTTTAAAAATGCTTTAGCGAGCTTGTTGTTTAGTTTAATGTTTTTAGGGTTAATATAGGTAAAATTTCTAAGGAAAAAGTTTTAGTCTTGAGGATGGATAGTCTTTGAGGTGTTCTTTTGTTTTTAGGGGTGAAGTTTTTTTTAGGTGTGTATGGCGACTTTTGTGATTAGTAAACGTTTGGATGGTTATTATAAATTTGAATTTGTGTCTAGGAAAGGTAAGACGATTATGACTAGTGATAGTTATGAGTTGCGTTTTGAGTGTGAAGAGGATATAGAAAAGTTGAAGTTGGCTTTGGAAGGAGCTACTATAATGCGTTTTAAAACGTCAAGTGGGAAGTTTTATTTTCGTTTGATTGTTGAGAAAAGAGAGATTGCTACAAGTCGTAAATATACTACTCAATTGTTGATGCAGCGTGGAATAGATGAGATGATGCGTTCTGCCGTTGTTGCTGAGGTATTGGATTTTGCGGCTAATGAATTTGTGTTTCCTGAATTGGAGTTTGTGTAGTGTTTTCTTGTTTTGATTGTGAGGATTTTGCTTTTTGGTAAAAATAAGTTTTTTTTAAAAAAAGATTTAGTAGTGTTTATAAAAGTCAAAAGCCCCGAAAAACGGGGCTTTTTGAAAAATATTAGATTTTATCTAATTATTTTTTTACTTCTTCTTTAACAGCAGCAGCAGTGTCAACAGCAGCAGCAGCAGCAGTGTCAACAGCAGCAGCAGCAGTATCAACAGCTTCTACAGCAGCAGTATCAACAGCTTCTACAGCAGTTTCTTCAGTAGCAGCAGCTTGATCTTTACAAGAAACACTCATCATAGCAACTAAAGCCATAGTTAAAACAACTTTTTTCATCTTACTTAATTATAAAAGGTTAATTATTAATTCGTGTCGCAAAGATATAAATTTTTTATTATGTAAAACTTTTTTCTAAACTTTTTTTTCAAAAAAAAAATCTTTGCCAATGAGATGTTTTTTTATATAATATTTCCCCATTTTTAAAGGGCTTTTTACTATAAAAAAAGCCCTTATAATGAATATTTTTTATTTATTTTTAGAGCTTCCTCCTGATTGTATGATTTTGATTTCTTGGATTAGGTTTTGTGCTCCTGCAAACTTATCAATTATAAATAAAATATAGCGAGCGTCTACCATAATGTTTCTACAGATTTCAGGGCTATAGAAGATGTCACTCATGGTGCCTTCCCAAACACGATCAAAATTACATCCAATTAAGTTACCATTAGCATCTAATGCAGGGGAGCCTGAATTGCCTCCTGTAGTATGATTGGTAGCAATAAATGCGACAGGCATTTTACCGTTTTTATCAGCATATTGACCAAAATCTTTCGAGTTGTATAAGTCAATTAATTTTTTTGGTACATCAAATTCATAATCTCCAGGAATATATTTTTCTACAACACCGTCTAACGTGGTGAAAGGGGAATAGATTACCGCATCAGATGGTTTGTAGCCTTTTACTTTTCCGTAGGTAACCCGAAGGGTGCTGTTAGCATCTGGAAATATGCGGGCAGATTTTGGGCTTAATTCTAATATGGCTTTCATATAAGTACGTTGTAATGCAATATTTTTTAGATTGATTTCATTATACTTAGGAGCTACATTTTTATCATAGGCTTCTATGATTGACTTTGCTAAGATATATCCTTTGTCTTGATTTATTTTTTCAATAATAGATTTAGTATCGCCGCTTAATAGTTCTTTTAAACCGGAAAAAGAGGTTAGTTTTGAATTTTGAAAAACATCAGTAGTTAATTGAGAAGCATTGATATTGTTTAAAGAATTGGGTAAAAATTGTTTAGGAGATTTTGTAGCGTAAAGATGAATTAACTGTTCGAAGACTTTTTCATCTACAGATACATTGAAGTTTTTGTAAGTACCCTCAAAATTAGTGATTAAATTGTTTTTTCTTTCAGTAAAAACTTGTTCGCCTTTTGTGTTTAAAATTTGCTCTAATTGATATAAACGATAACCAAAATTTAATATTTCACAATTACGCATTATTACTTCGGAAAAGTAGTCACGAGCAATGGCGTATTCGCGGATATTTTTATAATTTGTTTTAAATTCATTTAAAAGATTACCATATTCTCTTTGTTTACCTGCTTTGTTAATTTTTTCAGTTAACTCGGTCTCAAATTTTTGTTTAGCTTCAATTGCATTTGCTTTTTTTAATCCTTTTATTTCTCCCATCCATTTTTTCCAAGCGTTAGCAATAGAGGCGTTTTTTGCTGCATATTGTATTTTAATTGCGGGATCTTTACGCATGAAGGTGTTTTGGGTTTTTAGGGTAACATCACGAAGCTCGATACGTGCTGGGTTTAAATCATTTATGATTTGTTCTACAGCATAGCTGGGTAAATATTCTTGTGTACGACCAGGGTATCCCATAACCATGGTAAAATCATTTTCTTGTACTCCTTTTATAGATATAGGGAAGAAATGTTTTGGTTTGTAAGGAACATTGTCTTTTGAATATTCAGTAGGATGATTATTTTTATCTGCATAAATGCGGAATAGTGAAAAATCTCCTGTATGACGAGGCCATACCCAGTTGTCTGTATCTGAACCAAATTTTCCGATAGAACTTGGTGGTGCTCCTACTAGGCGTACATCACGAAATGTTTCGGTTACAAACAAAAGATATTGATTGCCGTCATAAAAAGTTTTGATTTGATTTTCTTGCCAAGATTCTTTAGGTAGCGTTTTTGATAAAATGGTAATGTTTTCCTGAATTTTCTTTTGTTTTTCTAATTCAGATGAAATAGAAGTAGTACCTTCTAAAACTTTAGAGGTTACATCTTCAATGCGAATGATAAAGGTTACAAATAAATTTTTATTCGGAAGTTCTTCTTCCATTTTATAAGCCCAAAAACCATTAGTTAAATAATCATGTTCAACTGTTGAGTGACTTTGAATGTTGTCATATCCACAGTGATGATTAGTTAAGATTAATCCTTTTGAAGAAATTACTTCGGCAGTACAGCCTCCATCAAAGTGAGGAACGGCATCTTTAATGCTGGATTTGTTTACTGAATAAATATCGTCTGCGGATATTTTAATTCCAAGATTTTTCATTTCGGTTTCGTTCATTCCTTTTAGCAAAGAAGGAATCCACATTCCGCCTTGTTGAGCAAAAAAGGGAGAAACCACTAAAATAAGAAGTAGTCGTAAAAATTTCATAATATGTATTTATAACACGTGCAAGTTACAATTTTTAGAGAATTATAAGGTTTTTTTTAGTTTTGATTAAGAAAAACCATTTATCATTTTATTTTACCGCTCATCATTTTTTGATAATCATTGAAAATTATTGCATTATTTTTAGGTTTTTAAATAACTAAATGAAATCTAAGATTCATAAATATCAAAATCAATCAAAAAACGAATAGAAATCATCAATCAAAAAGCGAATGAAATCATTATTAATTTTAAATAGATCTATATGAAAAAATAAATTTGAGAAAATCTTTAAAATTTTCTGTTTTCCTGTTTTTTGGAGAATTTTTTTAGGGAATTGAAACGTTAAAGGATGTGAAAACAGAATATTCTTTGATAGTGATAAAAAAATGTCATAAATAAGTAAGTCTGTAAAGTATGAATAGATTTTTTTAAAACATAAAATATTCTATTATAATAGTTTTAATGTTTTTGGGATAATAGTTTGAAATTTATAGGGAAATACTTTATAATCACTAGGTTTTTAATTCAGTAAGTTTTGTACTATAGCAGACTTATACATTATAAAAAAATATATATTAATGAAATCATCCTTAGTTTAAGTAAGGTTATACTAAAGATTAAAAATAAGAATATGATACAGTTTATATTACATTTGATAACTAAATTAGTAGATTTAATTATTGCAATTTTATTTTAAATGAGATTAATAACAAATTGGAGATATCACATTTTAAACTTTATCGGGTGGCAAATTTATTTGTTATCTATTTTAACTTTTGAAAAATTATCCTACGGACTTTCTCAAGTTGAGAAATGGAATACGTTAGAATGGAGCAAAATGTATTACTTTATTACAGAAGGGTTTTTATGTGGATTACTAGGTTTTTTGCTATCTAATATTATTCTTGCTTATGTAGATTATAAAGTTCAAATTGGTAAGATTTCAAAAAGATCTCTTTGGGGAATTGTCCTTGTTTTTGCTTTATCTCAAATATTATATCATCTTTTATTATGGCCTGTTTTAAGTGTGCCATTAAAGTATTTTTTAGATAGAGAAAATCCCTTAACTTTTCTTATGAAATTGGCAAATATACCTGTATTTGCAGTATCCTTTTTAGTGTGGTTTTTTATTGTGATGGCGTATAAAATTTTTAAATATTTAAAAGAAATTAAAATTAAACAATTAGAACTAGAAACTAACTTAAGAGAAATAACTTTAAATACGCTTAAAGGGCAGATAAATCCACATTTTATGTTTAATAGCTTAAATAATATACGTGGATTAATTCTTGAAAATCCTTCAAAATCTAGAGAAATGCTAACTAGGTTATCTGAAATGTTGCGTTATTCTTTAACCAAAAGCGATACGAATAAAATTATATTAGAAGAAGAACTAGAAATGGTTAGTAATTATATAGCTCTTTCTAAAATACAATTAGAAGATAGGTTAGAATATATTACAGAAATAAATTCTGATACATTGTATTTTTCTATTCCACCTATGATAGTACAAATGTTAGTTGAGAATGCAGTAAAACACGGTGTGTCAAATATAAAAGAAGGAGGTGTTGTAAAATTGATTTCAAAAATTAAAAAAAACGAACTACATTTAATTGTTGAGAATACAGGATTTTTAAAAAAGAGGAGCGCTTCTACTCAGATAGGATTGAAAAATATAAGGGAAAGACTTTTTCTTCTGTACGCTAACAGAGCCACTTTTGAAATTATAGAAGAAAATAAAATGGTAAAAGCTAAAGTTGTAATTCCTTTTAATATATAAAATGATAAAAATTAAAGCTGTTATAGTTGAAGATTCTCGATTGGCTCGAAATGAATTAAAAGAGTTGATTAAAAATTTTCCTGAGATAGAAGTTCTAGGAGAAGCGGAAAACGTAGATAAAGCCTATGAATTAATTAATTCTTTGAATCCTGATTTACTTTTTTTAGATATAAATATGCCAGAAAAAGATGGTTTTGAATTGTTAGAAATGTTAGATGATGTTCCAATAACTGTTTTTACAACAGCGTTTGACGAATATGCTTTAAAATCATTTGAATATAATGCTTTAGATTATTTAATGAAGCCCGTAAGTCCTAATCGGTTTTTAAAAGCAATTGATAAGGTTAAACAAAAGTTAGAAAACAAAGCTGTAAAAAATAGACAAAAAGTAGAAGGATCTAATCAAATTTTTATCAAAGATGGCGAAAAATGTTGGCTCTTAAAAGTTGCAGATATTTATCTTTTTGAAGTAGAGGGGAACTATACTAAAGTTTTTTTTAATGATCAAAAAGCAGTATTAAATAAGTCACTAAATCAGATTGAGAAAAAACTTCCAGAAGATTTTTTTAGAGCTAATCGTAATCAAATAATTAATATAAACTATATAAAAAATATTGATCTATGGTTTAGCGGTAATTTATTGGTAGATCTAAAGGATGATCAAAAAATAGAAATATCAAGAAGGCAATCTAGCTTGTTTAAAGAAAAAATGAGCCTATAAGATTTTGTTCAATAAGGTTTTTATTTATTAGGATCTTACTATTTTGTTTTGTATTTCATTATTTTTCTTTTATGAATGACAAAATCATTAGAAATGTATAGTTTTTGAGCATTATTATTATGTTCTTCAACTTCTAAATAAATCATTTTTATATTAAAAACGAATGCTTGTTCTTTAATAAAATCCAAAGCTTTTTTTCCAATACCTTTTCCTCTTGAAGATTCAATAAGGTATAATTCATCTATAAAAGCCAAAGTACCTTGATATTCAAAACTAAAAATAAAAGTAAGAATAATATATCCTACTATTTTATTTTCATGGTATATAAACCAGCATCGTCCTAAGTTGCTATTAGAAATAAACTCATGAAACAAAGCAGAAGAAGTTTTTGGATTAATAGGATAATTATCAATTGCGTAAAAATCCTGCATCATCTGAACCGCTAAGTCAATTTGATCTTGTTCTATAAGTTTGAAATGTATCATTTAAAAATCGTATTTATAATGGTTTGAGTTGCTCCAGTATTCATTTGAACAAAAGTTTGACAGATATGTCCTTTTTCGTGCCTTTCATCTTCATTTTGAATTAATAAATTAAAAGCTTGAATTAGCTCTGTTTGATCCGAAATGGAAATACATCCTTTTTGATATACTAAAGCAGTAGCTTCTGTAAAATGCGAGTAGTTAGGACCAATTATTACAGGAACGCCAAAAGTAGCTGGTTCTAAAATGTTATGTACGCCAGGATTGCCAAAACCACCTCCTACGTAAGCTATGTCAGCATAAGAATATATTTTAGTCAAAATACCAATAGTGTCTATAATAAATACATTAAATTGAGCTAGATCTTTATTGTTTATTTCAGAATACAATATCACGGACTTATTAATTTGAGACTTAGTTTTTAATATTTGCTCACCTTTAATATTATGGGGTGCGATAATAAATTTTACATCGTCCGAGGATTGATTAATATATGGGATTAACAATTCTTCATCCTTTGGCCAAGAACTACCTATGACAATAGTCGTTTTGTTATCTTTGAATTGTTTTATAAAATCTAACGTATTATTTCTTCCTAAAATAGTGACTACCCGATCAAAACGAGTATCTCCAGAAACAATAGTGTTTTGAAATCCTATAGTTTGTAGTAATTCTTTAGAAGAATCATTCTGAACAAAAAAATAATTAAAGTTTTTTAAAGCATTTCTGTAAAATCCTCCGTACCATTTAAAAAATAACTGTTTTTTTCTAAAAATACCAGAAATTAAGTAAGTGTCAATTTTTCTTTTTCCTAATTCATTTAAATAATTAGGCCAATACTCATATTTAATAAAAAATACCTTTTCAGGATGTACTAATTCTAAAAAAAGATTAGCATTGGCTTTAGTGTCTAAAGGTAAATAGATTGTAATATCTGCAATTGTATTGTTTTTCTTAACCTCATATCCCGAAGGAGAAAAGAATGTTAATACTATTTTATACGAAGGAAAATTTTCTTTAACCTTTTCTATGACAGGTAAACCTTGTTCGTATTCTCCTAAAGATGCCGCGTGAAACCAGATTGTTTTATCTGTTGGATTAATTTTTGAAGCTAAAGTGTTAAATACATCTTTCCGACCTTTAACAAATAACTTAATTTTAGGGTTAACTAAAGCTATGATATTTAGGAAAAATTGTACAAAATGTATAACTGTGTTGTATAGAAAAAGCATAATTAAAATTTGATGATGCTAAAATACATTAGTTTTCTAAAATTTAGTAGAAAAGCTATTAAATTAGTAGATTTGTAACCTAAATTTTACTCGATGAGAAAGATACAAATGGTTGACTTAAAAAGCCAATATGATAAAATAAAAGAGGAAGTTAATACTTCTATTCAAGAAGTTTTAGATACGACAACTTATATCAACGGACCTTTAGTTCATCAATTTCAAGCTGATTTAGAAAAATATTTAGGTGTTAAGCATGTAATTCCGTGTGCAAATGGTACAGACGCTTTGCAAATTGCCATGATGGGATTAGGATTAAAACCAGGAGATGAGGTAATTACGGCTGATTTTACTTTTGCCGCTACTGTGGAAGTAATTGCATTATTACAATTAACACCTGTATTAGTAGATGTAGATATAGATACAATGAATATTTCTATTGAGGCAATTAAAAAGGCAATCACACCTAAAACAAAAGCCATCGTTCCAGTACATTTATTTGGTCGAGCAACAAATATGGAGGCTATAATGGAAATAGCCCGAGAGAATAACTTATATGTTATAGAAGATAATGCACAAGCTATTGGAGCTAATTATACTTTTAAAGATGGTTCAAAATCAAAAGTAGGAGCAATTGGTCATGTGGCAGCTACCTCATTTTTTCCATCTAAAAACTTGGGTTGTTATGGTGATGGTGGGGCTATTTTTACAAATGACGATCAATTAGCTCATAATTTGAGAGGAATTGTAAATCACGGAATGTATGTTCGTTACCATCATGATGTAGTAGGGGTAAACTCTCGTTTAGATAGTATTCAAGCGGGTATATTAAAAACAAAATTACCGCATTTAGATGCGTATAATAAAGCACGTAGAGAAGCGGCTCATAAATATAATCTAGCTCTTGGATCAAACCCAAATATAGTGATACCTCAATTTAATAGTAATACTGATGATCACGTATTTCATCAATATGTATTTAGGGTTATTAATGGTAAACGTGATGCTTTATTAGAACATTTACAATCAAAAGAAATACCATGTGCTATCTACTATCCAATTCCTTTACATAGTCAGAAAGCCTATTCGGACATACGTTATAATGAAGCTGATTTTATGATGACTAATCAGTTAGTTAAGGAAGTAATAGCATTACCAATGCATACTGAATTAGATGATGAACAAATAAAATTTATTACAGATGTAGTTCTAGACTTTATAGGATAGATATTTCTTCGTTAACAATAATCAATAATCAATAATCAATAATCAATAAACAATAATCAATAAACAAATTAATTAATTCTTATGAGAATATTAGTAACTGGAGGCTTGGGGTTTATAGGGTCTCATACTGTAGTAGAATTGCAAAACAAAGGTTTTGAGGTAATTATAATAGATAATTTGTCAAATTCGTCAATAGAAGTTTTACAACGAATTGAAAATATTACAAGTAAGAAACCTATTTTTGAAAAAATTGATTTACGTGATAAAAAATCAGTTCAAGATTTTTTTCAAAAATATCAAGATGTAAATGGAGTTATTCACTTTGCTGCTAGTAAAGCAGTTGGGGAAAGCGTAGAAAATCCATTGTTATACTATGAAAATAACATAAATACTTTAGTGTATCTTTTACAAGAATTACAACAAAAAACAGAAGCACATTTTATTTTTAGTTCTTCATGTACAGTTTATGGACAAGCAGAAGAAATGCCTATAACAGAAGATGCTCCTGTACAGTCAGCTATATCTCCTTATGGTAATACAAAACAAATAGGAGAAGAAATAATTGCAGATGTAACTAAAGTAACTAATATAAATGCTGTTTTACTACGTTATTTCAATCCAATTGGAGCACACCCTTCTACAGAAATAGGAGAATTACCATTAGGAGTTCCCCAAAATCTAATACCTTTTATTACACAAACAGCTATAGGGTTACGAAAAGAATTATCGGTTTTTGGAAATGATTATCCTACAGAAGATGGAACGGCTATTCGTGATTATATTCATGTAGTAGATTTAGCTAAAGCCCACGTTGTTGCCCTAGAACGACTTTTAGCTAAAAAGAATGTAGAAAAAGTAGAGGTGTTTAATGTAGGAACAGGAACAGGAAGCTCCGTGTTAGAAGTTATTTCTACTTTTGAGAAAGTATCAGGTCAAAAATTACCTTATAAAATTGTAGGAAGACGAGAAGGTGACATAACAGAAGCTTACGCCCATACAGCAAAAGCTAATGAGGTTTTGGGCTGGAAATCTCAATCTACCCTAGAAGAAGCATTAACAAGCGCTTGGGAATGGGAACAAAAAATTAGAAGATAATTAAAAAAAGGTTGTCCTAAAAGTAATAATTTAGATTCTTTTGGGCAACCTCTTTTTTGTAAGTATTTATAATAGAGATCTTCCAGTCATTACCTCGGGTTTAGAAATGCCCATTAATTCTAAAATAGTAGGGGCAATATCAGCTAAAACACCATCGTTTATATTTTTTAATTCTGGATCTATTAAAATAATAGGAACGGGATTTGTTGTATGAGCAGTATTGGGACTTCCGTCAGGATTTATCATAGTATCACAGTTGCCATGGTCAGCAATGAGTATTGTTGTGTAATTATTTTCTAAAGCAGTTGTTATAACCTCTTTAACACATTGATCCACTGCTTCACATGCTTTGATCGCTGCTTGCATATTTCCCGTGTGACCTACCATATCACCATTTGCAAAGTTAAGACACACAAAATCTACTGTTTCTTTTTTTAATTCTGGAATTAATGCGTTTTTTAGGTCAAATGCACTCATTTCAGGCTGTAAATCATAAGTGGCTACTTTAGGAGATGAACATAAAATTCGATTTTCACCTTCAAAAGGCTCCTCTCGCCCTCCAGAAAAGAAGAAAGTAACATGTGGATATTTTTCAGTTTCGGCTATTCTAATTTGTTTTTTATCAGTTTTAGATATTACTTCACCTAAGGTTTCTGTAATATTGTCCTTGTCATAAATAACGTATACATTTTTATAGGTTTCATCATAGTTGGTCATTGTCACATAATACAAGTCTAGATGATTCATCTTTTGTTCCTGAAGATCTTTTTGAGAAAGAACCTCTGTTAGTTCACGACCTCTATCTGTTCTAAAATTAAAGAAAATAACTACGTCGCCATTTTGTATTGTTGTTAAAGGTTCTTGATGAGCATCAACTAATACAATTGGTTCAATAAATTCATCTGTTATGTTATTAAAATAACTCTCTCTAATAGCGGTTACAGGGTCAGTAGCTTTTTTTCCTATGCCTTCTACCATAACGGAATACGCTTTTTTTACCCGTTCCCAACGCTTGTCACGATCCATAGCAAAATAACGTCCTGTTATAGTGGCAATTTTAGCTGCTGAACGTGTACAATACTGCGCTAAATCATCTATATGTTTTTCACCAGATTTAGGATCTACATCGCGACCGTCCGTAAAAGCATGAACGAAAACTTTTTTTAAACCATAATCATTTGCAGCATCCAATAGTCCTTTTAAATGATCTGTATGTGAGTGAACCCCTCCATCTGATACTAATCCTAAAAAATGTACAGGTTTATTGTTTTTTTTAGCGTACTCGTAGGCATTTAGCAGGACTTTTTCGTTATTAAGAGTCTTGTTTTGAACAGCTAGATTAATTTTAGCTAAATCCTGATATACTATCCTTCCAGCACCTAAGTTCATGTGACCTACTTCACTATTTCCCATTTGTCCATCAGGTAGGCCTACATTAAGTCCATCAGTTCGTAATGTAGCATTTGGAAATTGTGTATAAAGGGTATCTATAAAAGGAGTATTGGCTTGGTCAATAGCAGATACTTTAGGATCAGGTGATTTTCCCCAACCATCAAGAATCATTAGAATTACTTTTTTATTCATTTTTAGAAGTGTTATGTAAAACCTCAAAATTAGGAATTTGAAATCAAATATGATCTTTTAATTCGAACAGATTATAAAGCGGGGTTATCAAACGTTATTTTTTGTGAATTAGAGATCAAATTATGGATACAAATAAATAACTGTAATTATTGTAATTTTATTGATATAGGGTAAACTAAAAGAATGAAATAGTTTTTAATAAAAGGTAGTTAGACTATGAAATTAGACTGTTATTATCAACTATTTTTGTTTTTGTAAAAAAATGTTTAGAAAAGAGGATGATTATCACGTAGATTTTATTAAAAAACATTTTTAAAAGGGGATAAAAGATCTTAGACAAAGGTGTATTTCATCTGATAAATAAGTATTTCATCAAATTGTAAAAATAATACTTTCTGTAAATCAAATCTTTATTCTTAGAGAATTAAAGGGGTTTTGGGATAAGATCTGTTTTTGTTATACTTTTGTAGTGAATTTTAAAGAAATAAGGTTTTATGAGAAGTTATTTTGGTGTTTTTTTTATTTCTTATAAGGATTTGTTATGCTTAAGATTTAAGTAAGCTACTTTTTGAATATGATGAGGTAGGCAACCAGATTAAACGTTCTATTTGTATAAACTGCCCTAGTTTAAATAAAATAGATATAAAGTTAGTTGAGGAATTGGTATCGTCTGATTTACATCTGGTTTCGAGGGTGTAGTAATTCTCTTATTATTTCAATCCAGTTTACTAGCAGTCGTATTTACATAGGCAATCCATTCAAGGTAAATCAATTTGGTTATTCTGTTTAATTTTATTTTCGGGACAAGTATTACGTGCATCAACAAAAGTAGAACAAATGAATACCACGCTGTTTGAGTTTGGAAAATTGCCCAGAGAAATATATATATAATAGTGATGGAATACATCACAGGAGATGAAGAAAATACAATAATCACAAAGGAATGAGTTTTTGTAATTGAAATTAGGTTAAGAAGTAAAAATGAGATAATTATTAGAAATCAATTTTTTACTTTTCGTTCATAACCTTTAAACAAAATGAAAATTAAGATTTAAAAGAACAAAATGAAAATAAAAATTAAAGATTTAAGAACTGTATGTTTTGGACTAGTAGCTTCTTTAGGATACGGACAACAAGTTATTGATAATGTAGGTATTGGGTTAGGAGGTCCCAATTATGGTGCTAGAATAGATGTTAGTTCATTAAAAGGATGGAATGGAGCATGGAGTAGAGGTTTTCAAATAGGAGAAAACTCGGATCCAAACAATCTTAATTTAATTATGTTTGGAGGTAAGGGAACTACTTCAATAAATGGTGCTCCAACTTTAGATTATGGATTTATTGGTAAAGACTGGAACAAGGCATATATGACTTTTTTACCTAATGGTAATGTAGGACTAGGAAGTTATACCCCTGCAGAACGATTACATATTGTTTCTGGTAATTTTAGAATGGATGGAGGAGATCTAATGATTTTTAATAATGTTAACCGTTTAGTGGGGTATGATGATCGTATAAATTATTACATAGGAACTTACCCTGTATCAGGAAGTTCAGGGCTTGATTTACATTGGTTTGGAGGTATAAAATTTGGTACAGCTGTTGGTGATGCTATGCAGATTGCTGAAAATGGAAGTGTTGGAATAGGTACTGCTAAGCCTAGTGCTAAATTAGATGTTCAAGGGAATATTAAGTTTAGAGATGTCTTATCAACAGATGGTAGAATGCATATTAATGGAGGAGAGAAGTTATTCATTTTAAATAAAGAAGGGGTAATAATAGGAAAAGAGTGGGGAGGTAATGGAAATTTATATGTAGAAGGGCAAACTATTCTTACTGGAAACGTAGGAGTCGGTACAGATAATCCTTCGGAAAAAATGGAAGTCAATGGAGGATATATTAGAATTACAAATTCAGGTAAAGAAGGACCTGCTTTATCTTTATATAATCCAGAAAAAACAGAAGCAGGAGCAGTATGGAGAATGTATAATATGACAGGTCCCTATGGTAATAGCTTACAGTTTTGGAATTATCCTAATAATTTTTCAAATTCAAATCAGCGTTTAGTTTTACACGATAATGGAGATATGAATGTAAATGGGAATGTTACTTTAAGTAAAAATTTATATGCGAGCGATCTTGTATCAGGAGGAACTAATTCATGGATTTTTCATACGCCTGATGACGGTAGAAATACATTGCATATAGCACCCAATTCTGAAAACAATTGGAAATGGGATAAAGGTATGGTTATTAAAGCAGATGGTAATGTCGCACTACAAGGAAAATTAGAAGCCAAAGAAATAAAAGTAACCACTACCCCTACAGCGGATTTTGTTTTTGCCGACGATTATAACCTGCCCAAATTAGAAGAAGTAGAAAAACATGTAAAAGAAAAAAGACATCTACCCGAAATAGCATCAGCAAAAGAAATGGAAAAAGAAGGTGTGAACGTCGGAGCGTTTCAGATAAAATTATTACAAAAAATTGAAGAATTAACATTATATGTAATTCAACAAAAAAAACAATTGGAAATACAAAATAAGCGCATAGAAGAATTGGAGAAAAAAAACAGGAAGTAATAAGTTTTTTTAAAAATAATATAAAATTCTTCGCTTAATCCAGCACAATAACTATCTAGGAGCCATATTAGTAATAATTGATTGAAAAAGGGAAACTATTAGAAGAACGTGATTTTGACGCTTGGGGAAATTTAACACGTGGTATCATGCAATTATTGGATAGAGAGTATACCGGCATGAATATTTCGAAGAGGAAGGGTTGATTCACATGAACGGTAGGTTGTATGATCCTATTTTACGTTGATTTTTGAATACGGACAAAAATAGACAAGATCAGACCCATATATAGTGTTATAACAAGTATGGATACGTAATGAATAACTCATTGATATTCAATGAACCGAGTAGAGAGATTATGCCATTGCTTATTGCAGCGGGAATAGCAGCTACAATAGTTTTGTTTAGTTGTACCGCAATAACGTATTTTAAAGATGGAAGTTTAAAATATTAGAGTATAGGTAGTGCTTTAAAAGCAGCTTCTTTAAGAGCAGTTAGTGGAGCTATTACTTTTGGAGTAGGAAGTATTTTTTCTAGTGCAGTCTATTTTAGGACAGCCTTCTTATTTTACATCTTGTAGTAACTCCAAAAAAGTGTATCTGCATTTTTTCTTGGGAACAAAATCATCAAGATATTAAACAAGGTTCTTTTATTTCCCTTCAACCAAAAAGAATTGGATCATAAAAAAGAATAATAAATCGACAAAATGCAAAAAAAATCGACAAAATGCAAAAATAATTTGCTATGTCGATTTTTTTTTATGAAATTTGTATTATAGTAATAACAATATAAATAAAAGATTGTCAATGGTTTACAGATTTTTACCCCTTGTTTTGTTATTCTTAATGTCTTTTTCCCCAAAGACTACTAATAACGTGAGTTCTGACTTGGTAACGAGTAAAAGTAATTTTGCTATGTTAGCCAAAATTGAGATGATCTATTTTTCTTTAGACGCAAATCATTTGGCATTACCGCCTATGGAATGTTTTAAGAAAGCAATGTTTGGATATTATTCATTAAAAGAAAAAGGATTAATAGAAAAAGATGTATTAACGGTAATTGATTTTAGTTTATCATCAACTAAAAAAAGAATGTGGGTTATTGATTTGATTTCGAACAGAATTTTGTTTAATAATTTAGTTACACACGGAATGAAATCGGGAGTTGAGTTTGCTAGTAGTTTTTCAAATGAATTAAATTCTAGTAAAAGTAGTTTAGGGTTTTATATAACAGGAGAAACATATATAGGTAAACATGGTTTGTCTTTGAAGTTAGACGGTCAAGAAAGAGGAATTAATGATAACGCAAGAAACCGTTCCGTTGTAATGCACGGAGCCGAATATGCTAACCTAATAACAATAAAAAGGCAAGGTTATTTAGGAAGAAGTCAAGGTTGTCCAGCTATACCAGAATCTATTAAATACGATGTTATAAATGTTGTGAAAGATAAGACATGTTTATTTATTTATCATCCTACTAGGGCTTATGATATTGCTAGTAAATTGATCGCTTAATCGTAAGTATAAGTCAGGATCATATTCATAAATATCGTTTCTAAATTGTAATATTTCTTTATCATACCAAGCTGTAAAGTATAGAAAATGAATTCCAAAATTCTGACTTACTCTTACAGCTTTTGTTTCTTTTTTCTGAAGAATTGTGTCGATCTCTGCTAGTGAATAAGTTGGTACTTCTATTAATTTCTTCTTGTATATAGGAATTGTATTTTTTGTTTTATTTTTTTGAATGATTTCCTCTTTTACATACTTCTTTTTAAATTTGTCTTTTAATAAATATTCCGCTAATGGTAGTGGTTTTTCTATTCTAACACAGCCAGAACTCAAAGCACGGTATTGATTGATAAAAAGTTCTCTATGATTTGTATCATGCATATAAACAAGGTGTTTATTGCTGAAGTTTATTTTTACTAACCCCAAAGAATTATTATAGCCAGGATCTTGAACGTATTTATAACTTAATGCGTCTTCAGACTTCCACGAGTATGGAGGTATTTCCTTATTCTTAGAATTAAAAATTTTGATTTTGCTTTTATAAAAATAATTTTTACTTTTTGTAGCAGCAGGAATTAAATCCTCCTTTATAATTGTAGGAGGAACCGTCCATGTAGGATTAAAGACAATATTGTCAACTTTTGAAGACAGAATAGGCGTTTTACGTTTAGGTTGACCAATCACTACCTTATATGTTTTTATAGTATCGTTGTTCTCTACGAGTTGTAGTTGAAAATCAGTAAGATTAACGGCTAAAAAATTATTACCCAAATCTACAGGGAACCATCGCCATCTTTCAAGATTTACAAGTATTTGCTGTCTGCGATACTCCTTGCTGTAATTCAATGCTTTCAGTGTGCCTAAGCCTATTTTACCATCTGTTTGCAATCCGTGACGATTTTGAAATAAGATGATTGCTTTTTTTAAATTTTCATCAAATGTTTTATTAAAAAGAGTATCATTAGGTTTTAAATCGCCCCATAATCTTAGTCTTTTTTTAATTTTAGCAATTGTACTGCTATTTTTTAATCCAAAGTATAGTTTTTCATTTGGTTTAGGTTTTATAGTGTCAAAAACTTCATTCGGCATAGTATTAATTTTTAATAAAGCCTTTTTGAGTTGTTTGTAGATATGATGTTGTGGTTTGCTTACGTTAATTAAACTATCTATTTGCTTTTTTGCTAAAACGAAAGTTAATATTGAATCTGTTACTATAGGTTTAGGGATTATTTCCCAATCAGAATAGATTTCGTTAGCATTAAGCTTTCCATTTTTTAAATGAGAGCTATATTTAATCAGCGCGATAGTAAGTAGTTTATGATAACTTTCTTTCTGGTCAGAGGTTAGTATTATTGAGTCCTCGTATCTTAATAATTCAGAATAATGATAATCTTCTGGATTTAGTCCTTCTTCCGTAGATTTCCTAATAGCCTCTAATAATGCTATTCTATTTTTATCTAAATCCCAATTTTCTAATAAAGTTTCATTTTTTAAAGCATTTTGAATACTTTCTTCTGTTGAGAAAAGATTGGGATTTGTGTTGTTAGCACAACCTAAGTAGATCAAAACAGAAATAAATACGGGGTAAAAACTTTTCATAACTGTAAAATTTATTTATCATAGGTTATATTATACTTTACTAGTTTAACTTTGTTTATGTATGGTTTATAAAAAAATATAATGCTTATTTCACTATTAAGATAAACTTTTCTTAGAGGTTTTCTTTTCAAAAATTGTTCCAAATGGTGTCGTAATAATTCCCTGTAAAATTTTATTTTAGTAATAGTATTAAAAAAAGTAAAGTTTCTTGTAGGAAAGGAATGAGCGTGGTTTAATAAATTATTTTGAAAAGGAAAGATCAAAAAGACTGTTTTAAAAAAATAAATACAAAATAAATTGAAATCAACTTTTTTAGATAATTGTGAAATTGTAAGAAAAGTATTTCTTAATATTTTTTTTCTTATAAACACTTTATTTGTAATAAAGTAAGCTCGTTTTTTTAAAAGAATTTCTATGCTGATCATGATATACAAAAGTACAGTTTTATTAATAAGAGACTCATTTTAAAGCAAAATTTTTATCGAATAAATAAGTTGATGATCAAATTTTTTTAAAAAAAATAGATTTAAAATTTGCAGAAACAAAAAACATGCTTATATTTGCACTCGCAATGCGGAAGTAGCTCAGTTGGTAGAGCTCCAGCCTTCCAAGCTGGTTGTCGCGAGTTCGAGCCTCGTCTTCCGCTCAAAGCCTTGAAGAAATTCAAGGCTTTTTTTTTGGAATCAACTCTAAAATCCCTAGATTAGGGATCAAGTCCAAAATCTGAGGTTAAGAACAAAAGTGGGATTATGCAAAAAGATTGGATAATCCGAATAAGAAGAAATCCAGAATCAAGACTAAAAGTTGTGAGATAGATTAAGTATACAAATTTGTTAATCTAAAAAGTGCAAAATTTATATTTTGATGAATCGGATTCTGTATTTAAGAATCCGATCCATTCTGTTTTTTAAAATTTAAAAGATTATTTTAAAAAATTTAGATTCTCCCCAGGAGCCATTTCTACTGCAAACTCACCTGATCGGAAAAGTCTTGCTGTAAGTTCACCTCTTAAAAAAATATCAGAATTATAAACTTCTAACCAGCTTCCTTCTCGTAATCCTAAAACAGGAATTGTACTTAGCTTGTGAAATTCATTAATGCGGGTTTCTCTAGTCTCGCCCATGTGTGTAGAGCCTTCGATAGGATCTAGATAATGCGGGTTTAAATTAAAAGAAATTAGACCTAATGTGTCAAAACTAGGAGGTAAAATGATGGGCATATCGTTTGTTGTGTTCATTGTTTTTCCTCCAATATTACTTCCCGCGCTAGTTCCTAAATAAGGTGTTCCATTTTTAATGACCTCCTTTAAGATAGGAATTAGATTTTTTTCGTAAAGTTTATTTACTAACAAAAAAGTATTACCACCGCCTGTAAAAATAGCTTCAGCATTTTTTACTGCTTCTATTGCGTTTTCAAATTCGTGAATTCCATTTACAACAATTCCAATTTTTAAAAAAACTTCTTTTACTTTTGTAGTATATTCTTCATAGCTTATTCCATTCGGTTGTGCGTAAGGTATAAAAAGTAAAGATTTTACTTCATTAAAATGGTTGTTTAAGGTTGGAAGTAAATATTCTAAATAACCACCGTTGTATAAGGTGGATGTGCTTGCTAAAATAACTTTTTTCATTTCTTATAATTTGATTCAAATATACAGAATTAACAAAATTTTACTATTTCATTAATACTTTATTGACCAAAAAGTCAATTACTTTTACAAAAAATAAGCGAGTCTTGTATGAAAAAGAAATAAGATAGAGATTGTTAAAATCTTGATTTAAGAAAAACACGACAAATAAAAATAAAATACTTTATAATATAGTAAATACATGATAGGTGATTTTTTCTTTTTGTATTAAAGATTAAGAGAAAATATTTTAAAAAAAAATGCTCAGTCTTGGTATCTGAATATTTTTTGATAGATAAAAAATAAAAAAATGTAGACTTAAGATTTTTGCTTCTAACACTTGTCTTAAAGTTAATAAACCTAATAATAGTGAAAAATAAAATTATAATATTTCTTTTATTGGCCATTTTTCAAATAGGATTTTCACAGAACAAAACAATCTTAGAAGGAACAATTGTATCTGATTTAGGTGTTTTAGAATCCATTTTAGTAGTAAATCAAACCACTAAAAAAATAACCCAAACAATGGCAGGAGGGCAATTTCGTATAGAAGCAATGTTGGGAGATATATTGCTTTTTACTTCTACCAATATAGAACCTCTAGAAATTAAACTTAATAAAAATTCCTTTATACAAACTCCTTTAATTATAAAAGTAAAAGTAAAATCAATAGAAATAAAAGAAGTGCTAGTTAAAACACTTTCAGCTAAAGATTTAAGGATTATTAATAGTGAAGTGAAAAGTTATACTCCAGCAGAGAGAAAACTCCTTGAAGCAGGTACTTTTAAGTGGTATAGTCCGTTGTTGATTCCTTTAGGAGGAATGAGTATAACAGGTTTGATTAATAAAATATCAGGTAGAACAGCTCTCTTAAAAAAAGAATTGAAAATAGAACAAAATGAAATTAATCGCAAACAGTTGAAATCTATTTTTTCAAAAGATTTTTATGAAAAGGTATTAAAAATACCAGATGATTATTTAGAAGGTTTTTTAATTTATTGTTCTGAAAATCCAAATGTAATTGAAAAAATAAAAGCAAAAAATTATGGAGATTTGCGTTTTACATTAATTGATTTAACATTTAAGTACAAAGAAATAATAGCCGTTCAAAAATAATATTTTATAAAATGATCAAGAAAATAACATTCGTTTTGATAACTTTTTTGCTTTTAAGTTCCTTTATAGTTCATAAATTTTATGTATCTATATATCAAATTCATTACATACCCGAAAAAAAAAGACTTCAGATAACAAGTCGAATTTTTATAGATGATTTAAATCAAGCATTATCATCTAAATACCATGTGAAAACCGCATTAGGAGAAAAAGAAGAAACGGATAAAGACGTAGAGCTAATGAAGAAATATTTAGAAGAAACATTTAAAATTAAAATAAATGGAAAATTAAAACCTTTTCAGTTTGTGCAAAAAGAAATAGAAGCAAATGTGTTAATTGGGTATTATAAAATAGAAAATATATCAAAATTTAAAAGCCTTGAAATACAAAATAATGCCTTATTAGAGCTTAATGATGAACAGCAAAATATTATTCATGTAAATAATAAAGGAGTTAAAAATAGCTTTTTGTTTTCAGGTAATAATATGAATGGAATGTTAAAGTATTGATAAAAATTTAAAAAAAAATAAAAAAAGAATTTATTTTAGCTTTTAATTTTTTACAATTAAAAATTAAAGTACGAACAAATTTGTAATAGTATAGATGAAAAAACTAACGTCTCTAGTAGTTGTGTTATTTTCTACTTTTTTAGGAATGGCTCAAGAATCACAGAGTAAGTCTAAATCCGAAACCCATACCGATCAAAGTAAGTTTCGTCAAATGTATGATTTGATGGCTACTCCTAATATGTATCGTACCGCATCAGGAGCTCCAGGACCTGAATATTATCAGCAGCGTGCAGATTATAAAATGGATATTGAATTAGATGATAAAAAAGCACGTTTGTACGGAACAGAAACTATTACTTACACAAATAATGCAAAAGAATCATTAGATTATTTATGGTTGCAATTAGATCAAAACTTATTTGCTAAAACCTCTAAAGCACCCTTAGTAAGGAATGAAAAGTTAGATCCAGCTATAAGCGCAAGGGCATTTTCGCGTACTTATATGGAAGAAAAATTTGATGGAGGTTTTAAAATAGAATACGTAAAAGATGCTGTTGGACAGCCTATTTCTTATACTGTAAACGAAACCATGATGCGTATTAACCTAAAAACCCCTTTAGTAAAAGGACAAAAATTTGTCTTTACCATAAAATGGTGGTACAATATAGCAGATTATATGGTTGATGGAGGGCGTAGTGGTTATGAGCAATTTCCCGACGGGAATAGACTGTATGTTCTAGCCCAATTCTTTCCTCGTATGGCTGTATACAATGATGTAGAAGGTTGGCAAAATATGCAATTTTGGGGACAAGGAGAATTTGCTCTGCCTTTTGGGGATTATGAGGTAAATATAACTGTACCAGCCGATCATATTATGGAAGCTACAGGTACTTTACAAAACAAAGCAGAAGTTTTAACACCTGCTCAGTTACAGCGTTATCTACAAGCAGAAAAAATGTTTGATAAACCTGTGATTATAGCCACACAAGAAGAAGCAATAGAAAGAGAAAAATCTTGGTCTGATAAAAAGAAAGTATGGCGTTTTAAAGCAGAAAATGTACGTGATTTTGGTATATCTACTTCACGAAAATTTATTCTTGATGCTATGGCGGTTCAGCTAGGAGACAAAAAAGTAATGGCAACTTCTATCTATCCTAAGGAAGGAAATCCTTTATGGGAAAAATATTCTACTAAAATCGTAGCACATACCCTAAAAAGTTATTCAGCTAAAACATTTGATTATCCTTATCCTAAAGCCGTTTCAGTTAACGCGCAAGATCAAGGAATGGAATATCCTATGATTTGTTGGAATTTTGGAAGACCAGATGAAAAAGGAAACTACTCAGATCATCTAAAATACGGTATGATGGGCGTTATAATTCATGAAGTAGGACACAATTTTTTTCCTATGATTGTCAATTCAGATGAACGTCAATGGACATGGATGGACGAAGGGTTGAATACATTTTTAGAATATTTAGCAGAAATTGAATGGGATCCTAATTTTCCAACAGATCGTGGTCCAGCTAAAATGATTGTTCCCTATATGAGTGGTGATCAAAATGGAATAGAACCCATTATGTCTAATTCAGAAGTAATAAAACAATTTGGTAATAATGCTTATGGAAAACCAGCAACAGGGTTGAATATTTTAAGGGAAACCATTATGGGACGCGAACTTTTTGATTATGCGTTTAAGACCTATGCAAATCGTTGGAAGTTTAAACATCCTACACCAGAAGATTTTTTTAGAACAATGGAAGATGCTTCAGGGGTTGATTTAGATTGGTTTTGGCGAGGATGGTTTTATACAACAGATTATACTGATATAGGAATAAAAGAAGTCAAACAGTTTTTTGTAACGAATGATGAACCAGTAGGATTTAAAGTGCAAGAAGTAACACGAAGAAATCGTTTTAGAGCTTCAGGACCTAAGGTATACATGGTTGAAAAAGCAAGTCGAGATTTTAAATCAGAAATGAATAAACCTTTTGAAACAAAAGAAATTAAAGCCCTAGAAGATTTTGTTAATGCAAATTTTACAACTGAAGAAAAAGCGAAATTAGTAACGCCTAAGTATTTTTATCAAGTAACTTTTGATAAACCAGGAGGTTTAGTAATGCCATTGTTAGTTGAAATTACCTATGAAGATGGAACAATGGAAAATCATAGATTTCCAGCACAAATTTGGTTGAAAAATGAAAAGGAAGTTTCGCGTATTTTTGCGACTCAAAAAATTATTAAAAAAATAAAAGTAGATCCTAAAGAAGAAACAGCAGATATAGATGTATCTAATAATAGTTGGCCTAAAGAAGAAATTAAATCTAAATTTGATTAAAAAAGGTGTATTCGTCCTAAACTTGTCATTTTTGTGTATAGTACAGAATGACAAGTTTTTTTATTTCTTTTAACGTATATTGTTTTAATTTCTATTTACCTTTGTGAAAAGTAAAAAAATAATCTTATGTTCGGAATTGGCGGAGGCGAATTGATATTTATCATCTTTATTGCTTTAATGCTCTTTGGAGCAGATAAAATACCAGATATAGCACGTACTCTAGGTAAAGGAATGGCACAGTTGAAGAATGCAACAAATGACCTCAAATCAGAAATTCAAAACAGTACTACTGGAAAAGAAATTACGCAAATGACTACTGATTTTTCGAAAGAAGTAGAAAATATAAAACAAAATGTTCAAGAGCGTATAATGAAAGAAGCTCCTGTTCAAGATCCCTTGGATATTACGAAAGAAATAAATGAAGTAAAAGAAAAATTTGAAGATTTAACAGGTCCCATAAAACGTCAAATGTAATGTTAGAGCACGTAATAGAATTAGATAAACAACTTTTTATTTTTTTAAACAGTCTAGGATCTCAGCCATTTGATGGTTTTTGGTTGTTTATTACTAAACAATTTCATTGGACTCCTTTTTTTATTTTTATTTTATATTTAGTGTACAAAAAAGTAGGTGGATGGAAACCTTTTCTATTCATTATAATAAACATTGCTTTACTAGTTGCTGTAACAGATCAATTTACTAATTTAGTAAAAGAAACATTTCAACGTTTACGTCCTTGCAGTACACCTGAATTAAGAGGGATTATACGGATAGTAAAAAGTAGTGAGACTTTCAGTTTCTTTTCTGGGCATGCCGCTAATTCTATGGCAACTACCGTTTTTGTGTATTTAATACTTAAAGAAAATTATAAATATGCGTATTTACTTTTCTTCTTTCCACTGGTTTTTGCTTATAGTCGTATCTATTTAGGATTACATTATCCAGGAGATATTTTAACGGGTTATATAGTAGGAATTATTCTAGGAATATGTTGTAACGGGTTATACCGTACATTAAGAATAAAAATGAGCAGTAGTTTATAAAACTCTGCTCACAGTTAGTCCGTCTCTTATTGGAAGTAAAACGGTTTCTACTCTAGGATCATCTTTTAGGAGCTGATTGTATTTTAAGAGGATTTGGGTGCTTTTATCATTAGTTTTTACTTCGTCAAGTACCTTACCACTCCATAAGACATTATCGGATAAAATAATACCTCCTGGATTCATCATAGGAATAATGAGATGAAAATAGTTGATGTAATTTTCTTTGTCAGCATCTATAAAAACCAAATCAAATGTCTTGTTTAAAGTAGGAATGATTTCTAAGGCATTGCCTAAATGCTGCTGTATTTGGTTAGCCCAAACAGATTGATCAAAATATTTTTTTTGAAAATCATATAATTCTTCGTTGTTGTCTATGGTGTCAAGGGTGCCATTTTTGTTAAGTCCTTCTGCCAAGCATAAAGAAGCATAGCCAGTATAAGTGCCTATTTCAAGAACAGTATTAGGTCTAATTAGTTTGGATAACATACTTAAGACACGTCCTTGGAAATGACCACTTAACATACGTGGTTGTAATATCTTTTGATGAGTTTCTTTATTTAAACGAGCTAATAATTCAGGTTCATTTTCGCTGTGATTAGCTATATAATTTTCTAAATCTTCTGAAATGAAATGCATAATTTTTTTAATTGTCAAAAAAGTAAATAAAATACGAAGTATTATAAAAGCAGATGTCCTAAAAGTTTAATATTAAGTAACTACTTTTTAGACACCTGCCAGATCTTATTTAACTAGGTCGTCTATAATTTTTTGTACAGGCTGAATAGATTTTGCATACTCTATAGTGGGACCTGCAACCCATACAGTTTTATAGGTAGCCTGAGTAGCTGCTTTTGTTACAGCATTATTTCCAATCATAAAACGAATTAATTTAGCCCATTTTTTTAAACGTTTATTGGTGTTTAGAAATCGTTCTAACCAATTTAGTTTAGTGCCTATTTTTTGTACATAAGGAGTGTTGATAACGGTACAAGGTGTTCCTGAAATTTTTTCAGTCATTACAATATCTTTTGCTCCATAATCCACACAAGCTTGTTTGTATTCTTGTGATACTCCCGCTTCGGTAGAAGGAATGAAAAGACTCCCTATTGAAACACCAATAGCACCATAACCAAGCATTTTATCTAAATCTTTTTTACATCCTACTCCACCAGCAGAAATTACAGGTAAAGAAGTATTTTCATCTAATAATTTAATTAGCTTGTCAGGATCTATGTCACCTCTGTGTCCACCAGCCTGATTGTTTACAGCTATAATGGCATCTGCTTTTAAACTTTCTACTTTTTTAGCAAATTTAAGATCTGTAACATCACAAAAAACCTTAACACCTGCTTTATGAGCTTCCTGTATAGTTTCTTCAGGGCTGCCTAAAGAAGTAATGATAAAATCTACCTTTTCTTCGCAAAGAACTCTAAGTTGTTCTTTGTATTTTATGTTTGATTTGTTTACGATTAGGTTAAAACCAAAACTTCCCCCTTTTACTTTAGCCGCTTTTAGTTCTTGTATAGCTGCTCTAAGTTCTTCAAGTGTACGATAGTTTAAGGCAGGTATACAGCCCGCAACTCCTGCTTTCATACCTTCTATTATCATTGATGTATTAGAAACTAAAAACATAGGAGCCATTATAATAGGGTATTTTATATCTAATAATTCTGTTAATGTAGTCTTTGCCATAATTGTAAATTTGACCAAATATAAGAAAAAAAAATATTATGCTTGCATATAAAAAAACAGCTAAAAACTTTGTAAATACTCTATGAAGATTTAATATTTGAAAAAAATAAGAATTATTATCTTTGCCTTATGCAAACAGAAAAAAGAGATATAAGAGCATTAAGTAAAGAAGAACTAAGAACTTTTTTTGTTTCTAATGGCGATAAAGCGTTTAGAGGGAATCAAGTTTATGAATGGTTGTGGCAAAAAAAAGCACACAAATTTGAAGATATGACAAGCCTTTCGAAAGCTACTCGAGAAATGTTAGAACAAAACTTTATAATTCAGCATATAGAGGTAGATCAAATGCAAAGGAGTGAGGATGGAACTGTAAAAAATGCAGTTCGTTTGCATGACGGATTAGTGGTCGAATCAGTATTAATTCCTACAGAAACCCGGACAACAGCTTGTGTTTCTAGTCAAGTAGGATGTAGCTTAGATTGTAATTTTTGTGCAACAGCTCGTTTAAAGAGAATGCGCAACTTAGAACCTGGTGAAATTTATGATCAAGTAGCCGCTATAGACTCGGAAAGTCGTTTGTATTATAATCGTCCGTTATCAAATATTGTTTTTATGGGAATGGGAGAACCTTTAATGAACTATCCTAATGTCATGAAAGCAATTGATAAAATAACATCTCCAGAAGGGTTAGGTATGTCCCCTAAACGTATTACGGTTTCTACATCAGGAATTTCTAAAATGATAAAAAAGATGGCTGATGATCAAGTAAAATTTAAATTAGCTGTTTCTTTACATTCCGCTGTTGAAGAAATCAGAAATAAAATCATGCCTTTTACTAAAAATTTTCCTTTAACTGATTTGAGAGAAGCTCTAGAATATTGGTATAAAAAGACAAAGAGTAAAGTAACTTATGAATATGTTGTTTGGAAAGGGATTAATGACGACAAGCAATCAATAGAAGCCTTAGTTAAATTTTGCAAATACGTTCCTTGCAAAGTTAATTTAATAGAATATAACCCAATAGATGACGGTGTCTTTCAACAAGCTTCAGAACAATCTATTAATCAATATATAAAAGCTCTAGAAATGGTTGATGTAGTGGTAAAAGTGCGTAGGAGTAGAGGAAAAGATATAGATGCAGCATGCGGCCAACTAGCGAATAAAGAAATTTAAAAAAGGAGACTGTCCAAAAAGTTCACAATCTTGTCATTCGACCAAAGGGAGAAATCACATAATGTTGATTTATTACTTTTAGGACAGCCTTTTTTGAAATTACTTTGTTTTTTCTCTGAAAATGCTTTCTAAATTTTTATTTTTTTGGGAAAGTTGTAATGTTTTTAATCCATTAATTTGAGCAAAATCAAAAAGAACCGGTCGCATATCTTGCTCAGAATGAAAAGTTAATACCCAATGATTATCATTTTTAGTATAAGAACTAATATTAGGTATTTGAAGAAGTAGCGTTTCTTGGATTTCTTTATCAAACTCAACTTCTATTACTTGTTCATTTGTTTCGGTTATTAAACGGTCAATTTGGTTGTCTGCCACAATTTTTCCATGATTAATAATAATAACACGATCACAAATAGCTTCCACTTCTTGCATGATATGAGTAGATAGAAAAACTGTTTTGTCTTTTCCAATATTTTTAATTAAATCACGAATTTCAATGATTTGATTAGGATCTAATCCTGTTGTTGGCTCATCTAAAATAAGGACTTCTGGATTGTGTAATAAAGCAGTTGCCAGCCCTACACGTTGTCTATATCCTTTAGAAAGTTGACTGATTTTTTTATGACTTTCAGGTTTTAATCCAGTAAGATTAATTACCTCCTCTACACGAGAACCACTTACATTATATATGTTAGCATTAAAACCTAAGTACTCACGAACATAAAGATCTAAATATAACGGATTGTGTTCCGGTAAATAGCCCACGGATTTTTGAACATCAAATGATTGAGTATCTACATTAAACCCGTTTACTTTTGCAGAACCTTCGTCAGCGCATATATAAGTGGTTAAGATCTTCATTAAAGTAGATTTTCCAGCACCATTAGGACCTAAAAAACCAACAATTTCGCCCTTGTTTACTTTAAATGAAACAGTATCTAAGGCTTTTTGAGCACCATAATTTTTAGAAATATTTTGAACCTCTATAGACATAAATCTAAGTATTTACAGCAAAAATAAGAAAAACACTTAAAAACACTCAAATAGTTTTCTGTTTTAAAAAAAAATACTAATTTAGCCAAACGCAAAAAAAAACGTATGAACCATTTGGTAACATTATACAACAATTCTTTTTATTACTTCTTTTGGAAAGGAGAGGGATTGTTATGGTGTTAACTGAATAAGTTTAGATTTACAATACTATACAATCCCGAAGTAGAAACTTCGGGATTTTTTTTATTAAATTTTTATCAAAAGATATGAAAGTTACAGTCGCTATTCAAGGTATAAGAGGATCGTTTCACCAACAAGTTGCGCAGAATTATTTTGGAGAAAATATTGAAATAGTTGAGTGTAAAACTTTTAAAGAAGTAACAAAACGACTAAAAAAAGGAATGGTAGATTATGGCGTGATGGCTATAGAAAATTCAATAGCAGGGAGTTTAATTCCTAATTATGCTTTGATAGATGAAAATCAACTAAACGTGTTAGGTGAGTACTTTTTAAAAATAAGTCTTAATCTAATGACACTTTCTGGTCAAAAAATAGAAGATATAAAAGAGGTACATTCACATCCTATTGCTTTATTACAATGTGCTAAATTTTTAGAAAAGAATAAACATATTAAAGTGATTGAAAGCTCAGATACAGCTATTGCAGCAAAAAGAATAAGTGAAGAAAAACTAAAAGGAATAGCTGCTTTAGCGGGACCAATAGCCTCTGAAGTATATGGATTAGAAATTTTAGCTAAAGAAATACAATCAGTGGAAAGTAGTATTACTCGTTTTATGATTTTAAGAAAAATTAAAACCGATATAAAAAAAGATAAGGTAAATAAAGCTTCTGTTAAATTTGAATTAGACAATACACCAGGAGGTTTAGCAACTGTTTTGAATGTGATGAACAATTGTAAATTAAATTTAACAAAAATTCAATCAATGCCAATTATAGAAAAACCCTTTCAGTATTCTTTTTTTGTAGATGTGGTTTTTGAAAAATACAATGATTTTGAAAAAGCCAAAAATATTTTAGAATTAATGACAACACATTTTAAACTTTTGGGAGAGTATGAATCAGGATACATGCCTTTGAATGAAAACACATATAATCATGATTTAATTTTAATGAACGTATAATGGAAATAAAAAAAGAAAATAGAAAATGGTTAGATGATCTAAAATTAAATCATCCCCTTGTAATTGCAGGCCCTTGCAGTGCTGAAACAGAAGAACAGGTTTTGGCTGTAGCTCACCAATTAAAAAATAGTGATGTAAGTATTTTTAGAGCAGGTATATGGAAACCTCGCACTAGGCCAGGAGGGTTTGAAGGAGTAGGAGAAATAGGGTTAAAATGGTTAAAAAGAGCTAAAGAAGAAACTGGAATGCTGATTGCAACTGAAGTAGCAACTGCTCAACATGTAAAATTAGCATTAGAATATGATGTAGACCTTCTTTGGATAGGAGCTCGTACAACCGTTAACCCGTTTGCGGTTCAAGAAATAGCAGATGCACTACAAAATACAGATAAAATGGTGTTGCTTAAAAACCCAGTTAATCCAGATTTATCACTTTGGATAGGTGGTTTAGAAAGATTATATCAAGCAGGTATAAAAAAAATAGGCGTTATTCATAGAGGTTTTTCTACTTATGAAAAAACGAAATACCGTAATAATCCAGAGTGGCAAATAGCAATTGATTTACAAAACAAATTTCCAGAATTAGTTATTATTTGTGATCCATCTCATATTACAGGAAAACGAGATATGATTCAAGATGTTTCACAGCAAGCTCTTGATATGAATTTTGACGGGTTAATGATAGAAACACATTGTAATCCTGATCAGGCATGGAGCGATGCACCACAACAAGTAACACCCCTAACTTTAAAACAGATGTTTGTTGATTTAAGAGTTCGTAAAATAGATGAAAATTCAGATGATTATCATAAACGTATTTCTAAGTTTAGAGCGCAAATTGATGATTTTGATGAAAAATTATTAGAAATTTTAAGTAAACGCATGAAAATAGTAGATCAAATAGGGTTGCTTAAAAAAGAAAAAAATGTAGCCATATTACAAAACAATCGTTGGAATGAAATTCTTGAAAAAATAATTTCAGAAGGAGAAGAAAAAGGACTAAGTGAAGAATTTGTATTAAAAATATTCAAATCAATTCACCAAGAAAGTATTGCCCATCAAGAGAAAGTGTATAAATCTTAACATATTACAATAAGGATTCATGATTTTTGATTTTTGATTTGCCTACATTTGTATCCGTTTTTAAATCTAAAATCATTAATCCTCAATCGTTAATCTAAATGACAGGAATTGTTTATAAATCTACTGGAAGTTGGTATACGGTAAAAACCGGAGAAAATCAATTTTTAGAATGCCGTATAAAAGGGAAATTTCGGATAAAAGGAATTAAAAGTACCAATCCTATAGCAGTAGGAGATATTGTAGATTATGAATTAGATACCTCTGCTGATCAAACGGTTGGAGTTATAACAAAGATTCATGATAGAAAAAATTATATTGTTCGTAAGTCTGTAAATCTTTCTAAGCAAACCCATATTATTGCATCCAATATAGATGTCGTATTTTTATTAGTTACCATTAATAATCCCGTAACAACAACCAGTTTTATTGATCGGTTTCTAGTAACAGCAGAAGCTTATGGAATTGAAGCCGTTTTGGTATTTAATAAGATAGATACCTATGATGATAAAACCCTTGATGATCAATTGTATCTTCAATATATATATGCTAATATTGGCTATCAATGCTTACGCGTTTCTGCTAAACAAAATAAAGGAATAGAAGATTTAAAAGTATTAATGAAAGATAGAGTTTCTATGTTTTCAGGACATTCAGGAGTAGGTAAATCAACGTTAGTAAATGCTTTAGAACCTACATTAAATCTAAAAACAAAAGAAATTTCGGAGCAACATCAACAGGGACAACATACCACTACTTTTGCTGAAATGTTTGATTTAGAGTTTGGAGCTAAAATTATAGATACACCTGGTATTCGAGGCTTTGGGGTAGTAGACATGGAAAAACAAGAAATAGGAGATTACTTCCCTGAATTTTTTGCTCTAAAAGAGCAGTGTAAATTTAATAATTGTTTGCATAAAGAAGAACCCCATTGTGCTGTAAAAGAAGCTTTAGATGCTGATGAAATAGCTTGGTCAAGATATAATTCATATTTGCAAATATTAGAGGGAGATGATGAAACATATAGAAATGATATTTATAAAAATAATGAGGAATTATACTAGATAATAAATACTCCCCTTTAGGGGTATGCCTTACAAATAATAGAATCTATCAAAATACAAGTAAATATTTTTTTTAACCGAAAGAATTATTAATAAACAATACAGTTGATAGTACATTTGTTAGGAAATAAAGAATCTGTAAACGATATTTTATTTAAAACATACATGAAAGTTGTAATTCAGCGTGTTTCAGAAGCCTCTGTAACCATAGAAAACGAAATTGTTGCAAAAATTAAGCAAGGACTTTTAATATTAGTTGGAATTCAAGATTTAGATAATCAAGAAGACTCCATCTGGTTAAGTTCAAAAATTGTAAACCTCCGAATTTTTGATGATGAGGAAGGTATTATGAATTGTTCTATTAAAGACATTAATGGAGAAATAATTGTAGTAAGCCAATTTACATTATATGCTCAAACCAAAAAGGGAAATAGACCTAGTTATATAAAAGCTTCCAAACCAGATGTGGCCATTCCTCTCTACGAATCATTCGTTAAACAAATTGAAACGGATCTAGGAAAACCAATTCAAACAGGAAGATTCGGAGCAGATATGAAAGTTAGCTTAGTAAATGATGGTCCTGTAACCATACTAATAGACACAAAAAATAAAGAATAATTAATAAAAAATTAAAAGAAATAATAAAAGGTTTTATAGATGTTTATAATTAAAATAAATACTTGTCTTAAAACCATGTTATGTTTTTCTTTAAAACTTAAAAAATGTAATTATGAATATAAAAAACGCTCAGGAAGAAGTAGATAATTGGATTAAAAATCACGGTGTACGTTATTTTAACGAATTAACGAATATGGCTCAGCTTACAGAAGAGGTAGGAGAAGTAGCCAGAATTATAGCGCGTAGATATGGAGAGCAGTCAGAAAAAGAAAGTGATAAAAATAAAGACTTAGGTGAAGAATTAGCAGATGTTGTATTTGTTGTTTTATGTTTAGCTAACCAAACAGGGGTTGATTTGCAAACCGCTTTTGATAAAAAAATGGATCTAAAAACAAAACGAGATCACGATCGTCACCATAATAACGAAAAATTGAAATAGTATAAGCTTTAATTTGTTCTAATACTTTATAGCTTATATGTACACAAAGATTTTCGAATCAAGAAGAACTGTTAAGAAAGTTATACAAGAAAGATAATAGATCTACATTTTACCATCTGAATACTAAGAATAAAGATTTGAACAGTGGAAATAAAACTTCAAAAATCAGTTGTAAATAATGAACAACAGCCCATTAAAATAACAGGTAGCAAATCAGAAACCAATAGGTTATTACTATTACAAGCTCTGTATCCAAATATTGCAGTAGAAAATATTTCTAATTCAGACGATTCGGACGTAATGCAAAAAGCTTTAAACGGTTCTTTTGAGGGAGTGGTAGACGTGCATCATGCTGGAACAGCTATGCGTTTTTTAACTGCCTTTTTTGCCATTCAAGAAGGAAAAGAAATAATACTAACGGGGTCTTCTCGTATGAAAGAGCGACCTATTAAAATTTTAGTAGAAGCGTTACAACAACTAGATGTTGAAATTTCATATTTAGAAAGCGAAGGTTTTCCGCCTATTAAAATTAAAGGAAAAAAAATAACCCAAAATAAAGTAATATTGCCCGCTCATGTAAGCAGTCAGTATATATCTGCATTGCTCTTAATTGCTCCAACATTAGAGAAAGGATTAGAGCTAACGTTAGAAGGACAGATTACTTCTATTCCGTATATACAAATGACTTTATCATTGTTAAACGAAATGGGAGTTCAAACATCTTTTGAAGAAAATAATATTAAAGTCAATCCGAAATCCGAAATCCAAAATCCAAAATTTACAGTTGAGTCTGATTGGAGTTCTGCATCTTATTGGTATTCTATTGTAGCACTTTCGGAATTAGGTACACAATTAACACTTTGTAGTTACAAAAAAAATAGCTTACAAGGAGATGCCGTTCTAGCAGAAATTTATCAGTATTTTGGTGTCGAAACTATTTTTAAAAGCAATACAATAATATTAAAAAAAAGAACACTTCATTCAGAATTTATAACTTATAACCTGAATACTTGCCCAGATATAGCCCAAACAATTGCAGTAACTTGTTTGGGACTTAGAATAGGATGTGATTTACATGGTTTACATACTCTAAAGATTAAAGAAACAGACCGTTTAGAAGCCTTGAAATTAGAGTTAACTAAACTAGGAGCTGAAGTAATGGTTACTGCCGAATCGTTACATTTAAAACCTTCTATGTTTATTAATCAAAATATCACCATAAAAACTTATCAAGATCACAGAATGGCAATGGCTTTTGCCCCGCTTGCACTTCAAGTACCTATTACAATAGAAAATGCTGAGGTAGTGAGTAAATCATATCCTGATTTTTGGAATGATCTTAAAAAAATGGGTTTTCTTTATACTAACGTTTGATAATTTCTATAGCTCTTAAAATGGTTTGTATTTTATCTGCGGCAATAGGTAAATGTAAACCATTTTGAATCTCAATACTTCCACCGTCTGATTTGTTATATGATTTTATATAATTCGTGTTTAGAATAAATGATTTGTGAATACGAATAAAATTTTTTTGCTCACAAATAATGTCTTCAAAGTTTTTGAGGTTTCGGCTTACAAGTAATTTATCATTATTGGTAAAAGATATTTCGGAATAAGCACCTTCTCCTTTTATAAATAAAATATCATTAATTTCAATAAAAACTAGACTATTACCCGATGGAACCGCAATTTTTCTAAAAGTATCTTCTTTTAAGTTTTCTTTCAGAATTTGATAGTTATTAATTTTTTCTTTCTCTTTAGAAAAACGAGTTGTAGCATCTACCAATTCTTTTGGATTTATGGGTTTAAGAAGATAATCTATGGCCGAAAATTTAAAAGCTTGTATAGCATATTCTTGATAGGCTGTAGTAAAAATAATTTTAAAATTTATTTCATTTTCATCAAAAAAATCCAATAATTCAAGACCACTATGTCCAGGCATTTCTATATCTAAAAAAATTAAATCAGGTTTGTTTTTCCGAATAGACTTTACACCTTCAGGCAAGTTCTCACATTCAGCTATAATATTTATTTCAGGACAATATTCCTTGAGCAAAATCGACAGATTTAATCGAGCTCTCTTTTCATCATCTATAATAATTGCATTAATCATAATTTTTTATAAAGGGATTTGAATAACTATAAGAGTGCCATTTGGCAGTTTGTTGTCCGTTAATTTATCTATGATTTCTATTGAAATGTTTTTTTGATTATACTCGTTTAATAAATCAATTCGGTTTTGTAAGGCATTAGTAGCAAATGATTGATGTTTTTTATTTTTAATTTGATTAAGTTCCTGACTTTTTTTTCTGCCAATTCCATTATCTTCAATTAAAATGCTTAATATTTTATCCTTTATAGTAAAATTTATATATAACTCCTTTATTCCAAATTTATGTAATAACCCATGTTTGAGGGCATTTTCTACATAGGGTTGAAGTAGCATAGACGGAATTTTTATAGCCTCTACATCAAGATCAGCTTGTGTTTTAATAGAAAATAAAAAATCTTCCTCAAAACGAGCTTTTTCAATTTCTAAATATAATTTTAAGGTTTTGACTTCATCTGCTATACTGATCCAGTCTTTATCGGTCATTTCTAAAATAATACGTGTAAGATTTGAAAATTTTGATAAATATTCAATAGCTTCATTTTTTTCATTGGCTACAATATAAGATTGTAGAGTATTTAGCGCATTAAAGAAAAAATGAGGATTCATTTGAGATTTTAACGCTCTTAAATTAGACTGGTTTACATTCTTTTCTAAATTAATTTTATCTAAAATTAATTGATTTCTTTTTTTTATTTTAGTCAATTGCCATTTTAAAAAACAATAAATCAATCCTATAAAAACAATGATCATCAGCAAAATAAAGTAACAAGACAACCAAAAAGGCTTTTTAATGTTTAAAGTCATCCGAGTTATATCAGATTTTTTACCATTAATTATTGTTTGAAACTTTATAAAATACTTGCCAGAAGGTAAAGAGTTTAAAGACAAACTACGTGCATCCTCATCTGCTAAGATCCAAGAAGAATTATTTATGGAATAATATAATTTACCTTTCTGATTAGGAATATAAGATAAAATAGAGTAGATTATACGAATGTTATTTTCAGTATAATGTAAATTTTTTAAACTTTTTAAATCTCTAGTTTTTCCATTTACCAGAGCTGAATTGAGAATTAATTTAATAGGAAAAATTTTTCTCTTTTTTTCTTTTAAAATATAGAGAAACCCTTTTGGGGTTACACCTATTATATGGCGGTTTAATTCAATTAAATCTGAAATTTCATGATCAGGAGTTATAGAAACTATTTTTTTTATATTATGAGTATCTAAATCAAATGAATAAAGACTAAAAGGAGTAATAATGTATAATTTTGAATTTAAAAATTTAATCTTATTGATGGGCTCATTATTAATGTATCGTTGTAAACGTATTTGTTTTACATAATTATCGGAAGTTATGACATATAATTTTTCAGTACTAGTTATAGCATAGGTTTTATCTCCTATGCTTTTTATTCTGGAAAAAAATAATTTTTTATTTTTTACTTTTATTTCAAGTATATTATTTTTAGTAACAGCAAATAAACCATTATTAGTAGCATAATAAATAGTATTATTAAAAGCATTATAGGAAGTTGATTTGCCCTGAACACCATTTATAATAGGTATAATGGTTTGTATACTATCTTTAGCCCAAACATCCCATTCGTTTTTAATAGTTGTATTTTTTAACAAACCGCAAACGCCACTTGCAGCAAAAACGTAATATTTTTCATTTAGTTTTTGAGCATCTTTTAAAGCAATTATACTTTCTTCTTCTGTTTTATTTTTTAAATTGATTTTTTTAAAAGTATTCGACGTAAAATAAAGATGTTGTAAATCTGATGATAAAAAATATATTTCATGATTACTTTTTCCATCAAATATTTTTTCAAAATTCTTTAAAAAAAGATCGCTTTTATACAGTTTATCATCAGTAGATCCAATAAAAATAGACCGACCATTTGTTGAAATCGTCAGAGGTTTTTTATCAAAAGAAACAAAATTATTGCAAAGGTTAGGAACTAATAAAAGACCATCGTTGATAGTAGAAAACCAGTAGTTTTCCTCTTGATCTTTAAAAACAAATGAAATATTGAAATTTTTTAAATATGTATTCAATGTATTAATACCTCCTTTAACATATTTAATAGCACCTTGTGTCGTACAAATCCAATTAAAATCTTTATCAAAAGCTAAATTTTGAATAAATGTAAAATCACCAGTTATCTTTCTTTTATAAAATTTATTCTTTTTAATTTCATAAAAATAGTTAGCATATTTAGAGACAAGTAATAAACCATTTGTGCTTTTTTGTAAAATAGGAGCAGGATAATTTTCATAAACTTCTTTCGGAATAGAAAAATGTTTGATAGATAAATCAGGCTCTATTATTGTAAAATCATTTCCTAATAGATAAAATTTAGAGTTAGAAAAATGAGTAGCAAATAAATTTTCAGTATTAAATGCTACTTTCTTACGAATATTTAAGTCTTTTAAATCATAAAATAAAATATGATTTTTTTGCAAAACAATAAGATACTTATCTGTAATTCCAAATTTCACAAAACCAATTGTATTCGTATTATTAAGACATTTTAGCTGGTTGTTTTCAACATAATACAAATAACCATCAAAATTACTATACCATATCCTACCATACAAATCCTCTTGTATACAAGATCCGGAAATAGAGGTTTGATTTTCATTAGTGTAAGTTAAAAAATATTTACCATCATATCTACAAAGCCCTTTGTTAGTTGCAAACCACATAAAACCTTTTTGATCTTGAAAAATATCATATACACTATTAGAAGGTAACCCTTTTGATTGATCAATTTTATAATAAAAAGGATTTTGCCCCTCGAATGATATAGGAGAAAGTAAAATGACAATTATAAAAAGTCTAATAGGAAACATAAACACAAAAATAAATTTTTTAAGATTATCATACTTTATGAGTTAACCAAAAGGACTTAAGAGTTAACGATTTTTATTAGTTAACCGAAAAACAGGTTTGCTAAACTCCTACAAAAGGGAAGTATCTACACAAGGTATTTTTGCTTTATAAAAAACAAAAATGCTATGAATACAAAATTAGTTAAGATGATATTGTTGTTTTTATTGATAGGCAATATCCCGATGAGTCGCGCCCAGTTTGGAAAATTGTTAAATAAAGTAGCCGAAAAAGCTTTAGGATCACCAGAAAATGATGCAAAGAAAGCTATTACGCCAGATAAAAAAGACTTAAAAGCTCTAGAAGAAGATGAAACCGATTCTTTTTTAGAAAATCAAAATTTTAAAAAAGAAGGACCAAGCGGAATTTATTATGCCTCTGTTCCATTAGGAATAAAAAGTTTAGTTGATGACAAAATATTAGCCATAAAAAAAGTGTATTTAGAATTTGATGAACCCAATTTTAAGGCTAATCTGTATACTCGATACCATTTTCAAAAGAAAAATGGAAATCCAATAATAGATACACAATACACAAGCTGGATTAGCTCTGGAATTAGTGGAAAAGCTAAAGCAATGCTTTTGCAGCAAATGCGATCTAAAGGAATTATACATTATAGAGAATGTTACATGCCCGATATAGCCTATGTACAATATCAGAGTAAAAATCTGGCAGAAGGCGTGAAAAAAGGAGAAGTAAAAGGATTATTACAACTAGAACCAGGATTGTTTTATGCTGCGGATGAACCTTATGCTGCTTCGGGAGCAAATCCTTTTGGAAATAACTTATTTGAAGGACAACCTTATTTATTCTTTTACAAAAAAGGAATGGAAGACCAAATTAAAAAGTATCCACCAACAAAAATAATTCAAATTTTTCGAGATATAGAAAAGAAAAAAGAAGAAGCCTATACTGCTCAAAACTCTTTGCCTAAAAAAATAAATCCTGTACAAGCTCCTACTCAAAAAGAAATAATAGAAACAATAAAAAAACGCACCGCTGATTATGCTTGGAAAGAAACCCCTATTTACGGATACCCTATTAGTGAATGGGTCTCTCAGTATAAAAATATACAAAATGGAAATGGAGAATATCTAAAAACACTGACCTCTAGGATAATGTCCATTGTAGCTGTATTTAAAAAAACAGATGGGACCTGTGCATTTATGAGCATGCAAATAGAACAACAAAATTCATTCTCAAAAGCAGGTGATCTAAAGGAAAATTATCTTACTCCACCAACTGATTATGCTAATTCAGGAATGGATCCTATTTCCTGTGATAAAGCAAATATGTATAAAACTAAATAAATTATAAAAATGAAAAATCTATTAAAAAGTATACTCCTATTAGCAATAACCATCCTTTTAGATGCCTGTTCTAAAAAAGAAGAAATAACTGAAGTTTTTGAGCCAACAATAGTAGGGAAATGGGAATTTTTTAAAAAAATAGAATACAACGAGTCAGGACAAGAACTTTTTAGTGATTATGTTAACAAATGTATTGACTTAAAAGATCATTTATTAATAGAAGCTAATAATACTTATACAGAAAAAATTATGCCTTCAAACTGCCAATCCGAAGATAATAAAACAAGTTACATTTATGAAAACAATGAATTGAAATTAAGGGGGTTTTCATATAAACTAAAAGTAATTTCTATAACGACTAATCAATTAAAAATAGAATTTTTAAACAATACAAAAGAACGAGCGAGAGTTGATACCTATTTGTTAATAAGAAAATAAATATACAACAATCTGATATATGATTTTTGAAAACATAAAGAATACTTCCCACATGAAAACATATTTAATAGACACTATATTATCATTGAAAAACAAAAATTAAAAACGTGAGAATAATAAATAAAAACAAACTAGAAATTTTTCTAACCCTTTTCTATGCCATCATTTTTATTGGAATCTTTTATTCCTGTAATCAGACAAAAATAAATAAGCAAAAAATAAATATAATAAAGACTTATGATCTAGTTGAGCAATTCTTACAGAAAATAGATAGATAGTTTAAAACTTTATAAAAGTAAAAAAAAACATTTTTATTGACCAAACCACATTTTATATCAATTTGCTAATAGCGACACTGAAACTTGAAAAATAATTAGATTAAATAATAAAAAAGACTATAATTTTCTTTTTTGTATAAAAAAAAATGTTTTGATAAATAATTGATTTTAAATAGATTATGTTGTAAAAATAAATACATAATACAAAATGTCACAGTTTATAATAAATTAAAAAAAAACTAATAAATGAAAATAAAAACAAAAATATTCATTATAATAGCACTATTCTTTTATATAGTGATTATGGCACAAACTCATGGTGCAATTGGTTATATAAAAGCTGGAGCTACAGGAAACGGAACCTCCTGGTCAGACGCATCAGGAGATCTTCAATCCTTAATAAATAGTAGACGTTATTCTCAAATTTGGGTTGCAGGAGGAACATACAAACCCAATAGAAAAGCAGACGATTTAAATACAATTACACCCAATAATCAACACAATGCTTTTGTCATATCAAGTACAATTAGCATTTATGGTGGCTTTGCAGGAACTGAAGCCAGTTTAGACGAAAGGAATTTGTCTTTAACATCCAATGAAAGTATACTAAGTGGAGATTTAGGTGTCGAACAAATGTCTAGAGATAATGCTTATCATGTGGTTATTCTTTCTGGTTGTTCAACTCTTGATGGTCTTACAATTGCAAATGGTGTTGCATCGTGTTATGGAAGCTGTACTACAGTAGAAGGAAATAATATAGATGGAAGAAGAGGAGGAGGGATATATATCATTCAATCAAAAAATACGTTCTCTAATGTAACCATTAAAAATAATTGGGCAGAAGCAGAAGGAGGAGGGATGTATATAGGAAGAAGTTCCGATATAGGAACATACTTAAGATTAATCAATACCGTTTTCTGGAACAACTCTACAACTGGCAAAGGAGGTGCTATTTTTGCGTTATCCTCTCAGCCTAAAATTACAAATTGCGTATTCTCAGGTAATTATGCGCAAAATGGAGGAGGAGGGATTTGTGCCAGAGAATCTTTGGCTAGTATTTACAATACCATATTCCATAATAATAATGCCCGATTGGACGAATTAGGACACGATATCTTTGTAGATGATTATAATTATCCCGTTGGAACCGTTTTTATATACCCAGATGTACATTATTCTATTTTACAAAACTATAGACTAAATGCGTATTATAACAATAATTATGTAGGGAAATATGAACCATTTAAAGATCCCTTAAATGGCGATTTTACATTAATTAAATCATCTTTTGCTGCTTATGATACAGGAACTAATTTAGTACCTGGTATAACTTTACCTAGTAGAGATAAAGCAGGGAATCTAAGAATAGTGAACCAAACCATTGATAGAGGAGCTTATGAGTATAAAAGTTACAGAGTAACAAAGCAAGCCAATATCGAAAAAAACAAAATATATTGATTTTTCTCAATCCTGCTGTAGATAAATTAAATATAGAAATGGAAGAAGAAATAAAAGGAATGGAAATATATAATCAACGAGGACAAAAAGTTTTTTCTGGCAACCAAAAACAAGAGAATATAAATAGATTAAAAAAGGGAATTTACAATATAAAAATAGAAGACCAAAAAGGGAAAACAAGTACCGCAATATTTTTAAAAGAATAAATTTTTTAACTTATCATAATCAAAAAAATACTAAATACAAGAATTTCATATCCTTTAGAAATAAGATACCATTTAAACTTTGAATTTTCTTTTTAAAAATAGTACATCTACAAAAGCAATAAAAATTAGTGTTGGTTCTCGATACGTTTCGCGCTCAAACTAACGATGATTTCAATTATATACTCAACTATTTGTTCGAGTTGTTTTTAAAATGAAAAAACGTATCGAGAACTTTATTTTTTAATCCAGTATATTTTAAGTTTAAATGGTATTAAACAAAATAAGCAACTAAGAAATATCTTATGATTGTTAAATTAAAGGCTTTATGTTAAAAATTTTGTTTATTCGAGTAACTTTTTTACACCCTAATTGTGACTGATAAATTAAACAAGACCCGAACAGGTTTTCCATCTTGGTCTCCAGGTGTCCATTTAGGACATGTTTGAAGCACTCTTATTATTTCTTGTGCTGTTCCATATCCCAAATCATTGATTACTTTAATATCTGAAATACTTCCATTTGTTTCGATTATAAAAGTTACTTGAAGAACTCCTCCTGTAAAATTTTCATCACTTGGTGGTGAAAAGTTCTTTCCTATAAACTTCATTAGTTCATTGTTTCCTCCTGGAAAAATAGGTTGATTTTCTACATTATCAAATGGTATTGGAGCGGATTTAGCTGTACCATTTGAGGGAGATTGAGCCAATGTTATTTGACAAAACCAGAGAATAATAAATAAGATTAATTTCTTCATAGTAATAGTTTTTGGGATTAATATTTCATTACATTTTTCTCAGATCTGTTCGAAAATGGCAACTCTTTGTTTGGTTTATCTTTTCGATAGTTGGAGAAATTTGATTATTAACATTATACAATTTACTTTCTTTATACCTTACGTTTAAACCTATCTCAGATTGGCTATAATAAAGTAACTAAGTAAAGAAATGACAGGATCAAAATCATTTAGGATTTCTGTTTTTTTGTTGTAATAAAAAAATAGAACCTTTTGATGACAAAAATATAATTGTTTTATTAAATTCCCAAATACTAATTAATTTTAAAACAAAATAATTACGGAATATTTAAATATTTATGTGTTTGTAATGAAATTTTCCATTTTGGATTTTTCATTACATAGTCTATTATAAGATTTAACACTTCTTCTTTCTTACTCCATTCTGGTTGTAAGTATAATTTGGCATTAGGATTTGTTCTTAGAGCTTGTTCTTCTGCAAAGAGAAAATCGTGTTTATTATAAATTATAATCTTAAGTTCATGTGCTTTATCGTAGGCTTCTTGAACAGGTAATTTTGTTTTTTTAGGAGATAGACAAAACCAATCCCATTGCCCTGTAACGGGATAGGCTCCTGATGTTTCGATATGTACACGGAGTCCTGCTTGTTTTAATTTTCTCGTCAGAGGTTCCATATTCCAGGTTAATGGTTCTCCTCCTGTAACGACAACGGTATTTGCATATTTTTTTGCATTTTCAACTATTATTGAAGTTTGAGTTGGAGGATGTAATTCTGCATTCCAACTTTCTTTGACATCACACCAATGACAGCCTACATCACAACCGCCAATTCTCACAAAATAGGCGGCAGTACCTGTGTAGGCTCCCTCGCCTTGTATTGTATAAAACTCTTCCATCAAAGGAAGCATATCTCCTTTATTTACAGCTAACTGTATTTCTTTACTCAACATAATTATTTTCTAAAAAAGAGGGTTGCAAATATACATAAATTTAATAGGTTATCTCTAATAAAAAAACCGACAACTATTTTTAAATTGTCGGTTTTTTATTGTGATATCCAAATAACAATTATTTGGCAATACTTTTTTTAATATTTATAGCATCTGCATCTGCTGGATCTAATGCTAATGATTTGGCAATATATTCATTTGCTTTTACTTTATCTGTTTTTATATAAAAACGAGCTATTTCGTTGTAAGATTCAATTAATTTTGCCTTATTTTTTTCTATTAGATCTCCTCCTTTATTCAAAACTATTTTGGCAAACTCATCATAGCTAGCGACCATTTGATTTTTAGCATTTGGATCTGTTAATAAAGCATTTACACGTGCTCTATATATATGTGCATCTTGTGTTGTTGGTGATTTTACTATTACTGCTGCAAATGCTTTATCTGCTTTTTGCAATTGCGTTGTATCATATCCTTTTACTCCTTCTGCCACATTATGAAAATATAATGAATATCCTAAGAAGAAATTATCATATAAATAATTTTTAGAGCTTGTATTATTAATTGCTACTTCGTACACTCCTGAAGCATATTTATATAATTTTCTATCAAAATAGATTTTTCCTATCTCATTTAATCTTTCTGACATTGATTTATCAAGCTCGACTGCTTTATTTAAATTAAGTAATGCTTGTGTGTATAAAGCTTCATCAACATTGGGTTTAACTCCATCAGCAACAACTGGTATTGCTTTTTTTAATTGAGCCATTCCTAGATATAGATAGTCAATAGCAATCAATCTACTAGATGGGTTTGTGGTAAATGTGGTTAAAGCGTCAACTGCTGAGTCTATATTTTCGTTTTCATAAGCTGAATAGCCTAAATAACGAAAAATTTTAGGATTAACTTTATCCATTTTAGCCATTTCATTTGCTTCTTTTTCTAAAGTTTTATAATCTTTAGCTATTACAAGAAAATCTGCGTGACGCATACGAGAGGCTAATGAATAGTCTGTTAAGCTCATATATTTTTCATAATATTCTAAAGATTTATCTGTATATTCTTTAAATTTTGCTTTATCGTTTTGTTGTAATGCCCATCCAAAATAGATTTCTGCTAGTTCTCTATAAGCTGGACCATACGATGTATTAATAGCTAATACTTCATCTATGGCTGCTTTTGCTTCATTAAATGCTTTAGCTCCTTTTAATAAAACGCCCAATTGCATTTTAGCTCTCAACAAGCTATTGTCTGCTTCATACGCTCCTCTATATGCTGCATACGCTTCATTTTGGCTTTTTAATCCATAATAGGCATCACCTAGAGCTAATAAAGTTTGTGCGTCATTCATATTAATTGCCTTTGCTTTATTTAATACTTCAATAGCCTTAGTGTAATTAGGGTTTATTGAATTAGTATAAGCTTTACCAATATGAACAAATTGCTCTAAATCTTTCTTTTTCATATTAGCTGTAGCTTGATCAAAATTAAATTGAGCTGCTTGGATATTAGTATTATCTAGATCAATCTGACCTAAACCAATATAATTTAACATACCTCCTTCTTTTTTAGTCAAAGCCGATTGGAAAACAGCTTTTGCTGAGTCTTGATATGTTTGACGTAAATAAACATTTCCTAATAAAAAAGCTGCTTTACCATTTTCTGGATTTGATTTAACAACGGCTTTTAATATTGATTTTGCCTTTTCATATTGTTCTGCATCAATTGCCTTTTTAGCGCTTTCTATATCTTGTGCAAAAACTCCTGTGCTTATTGCAAAAAAAGCCGTACTAAAAATTTTTATTTTATTCATTTCTTTCACAATTAATTATTTTTTTCTTTTTCTTCTACTTCTTTTCGGATTATTATATTTCTACTAGGCATTCTAACGGGAACTAATCCTGATTTTAATACTATTCGTTGTCCTAATTCTCCTGCTATAAATGAAGCAAATCCCATGCCTAAACCTGTGGTTCCTTGATAATTTAATATTTTTATTTTTCGACTATAAGGATAGTTACCAGAAGCTAATAAATCTTGGCTTGGGGTAACAAATGTACCATTCTTAGTTTTTAATTCCAAAACCTTAATATTTTCTACTGTTTTTTGAAAATCAGGCATTGGTTGTGTTATCCAGTTTATCCCAACAACTCCTATTGCATCTGGTGTTTTGGATATGAAAGTAATTACCTCATTATTTGTTGCAAGAGCGAAAATATTATCCTTGGGTAGATTTTTTACTTTAGCAAATTCCATTAAATATCTAACTGTACTTGAATTAGCGTTATCAAAAATTAATTTTTTAATTTTTGATGGTTTCCCATTTAAAAAATTAACTAATTCTGTTTCTTCTATTTTGAAATTTGAATTAGAAGGATGTCCAATAAATGCTATACCGTCTATTGCAAAATCGGTTATTTTTCCTTTAATATTATTTTTAGCAACTTTTTTTGTTTCACCTAGAGTTAATTCACGTGTTAAAATTGCTAAATTATTTTTGCCTTCTGATAAAAGTTTAATTATTTCTTTTTCTGGTTTTGGTATTAATTTAATTTTTGCTTGGTATTGATTTTCAAAAATCATCTGATGATCTTCTACTAATGGAAAAACGGTTTCATCTACTAATATAGTGGCTGTACCTGTTAGTATGGTTTCTTTTTCATCTTTATTACCAAAGTAGCAACTAACAAAAAAAACAGCAGTAAGTAATAAACCTAGAACTAAGTGTTTTAATTTCATGTGTTTAAGTTTTATTTATTACAAATTACGAATGGCATATTTTTTTAATCATTTTGTATTTAATCAATACTCATATTTTTAGTTCTTTAAATTGCATATCCTTTCGTTTTTTTTGGGATTATGGTGATATGCTATTCTTTTTTTGAGATAATTTTAAGAGAATAAAAATTCAAATAAGATTATTTTCTAAAATAACGTATAAAACGAAAAAAAGCATATATAATAATTGCTATTCCTAGAGTTATACGATAGCCTGTTGATAATGGGAGGCGATCTATTAAGTGATCCCAAAACAGTATCATTAATCCCATACATAAATAAACACAAAAAAAGAGGATACCTAAAACAAGAAGAAACCGCTCTTGGAGCGATTTCTTCTCTTGCTTATTGGAATATTTTATATTCATCTATTCAGCTCTAATATCTAGTAAGATAGGCAAACTATATCTTACACGGATTTTTTTACCGTTTTGCTCACCTGGTCTCCATTTAGGAGCACTCTTTAGCATACGAATAGCTTCCGCTCCCGTTCCATATCCTAAGTCTCTGACTACTTTAATATCTGTTAAGCTTCCATCTTTTTCTACTACGAATTCAACAAAAACTCTTCCTTTTAAATCAGTATCAACCTCTGGAGTACGGTAATTACGTTGTACGTATTTCATGAATCCTTCATTTCCTCCTGGAAATTCAGGTTGTGCTTCAATACCCGCAGCACTATAGACTTGGTTGTCTTCTTCTACTACTTTTACAACTTCATCGTTATTACCTGTTGGAGCATCAATTTGAACTTGTGCATCTTTATCTCCTTTTTGGTCTTTTTCTGCAATGTTCTTATCTTTTAACTCTTCAATGGTTTTAATTTCTTCTGTTACCTTTTTAGCCTCCACGACTTTAGGTTCGACAAATTTTACTTCATCTACCTTAGGTTTTGGTGGTTCAGGTTTTTTTTCAGGTGGCGGCGGTGGTGGTGTATTTTCTTTTGGTTTAGTCATATCCACCAATACTACTTTTTCATCTAAAGTGGTATCATCCTCACCTTTTGGGATCATACTTATAAGCAAGGGAGATGCTACTGCTAACGCAAAGAAAGAACCTCCGATGATTAATGCTCTCAATGATGTTTTAGGATTTTCTTTACGTAACTCATAAGCACCATACTTCTTGTTACGCCCTTCAAAAACTAACTCTAACCATTGCGATTTATATAAATCTAATTTCATGCTTCAATTATTAGAATTTAGTTAATTACTTTTTTAATATAGCCTTCTCTTGCGGGGTAATATCTACTACTGCATAAGTTGGCACTTTACATATTGCCATCTCATCTAGGATGTCTACCATATTTCTATAGTTAGCTTTTTTATCCATTTTGATGATTACAATCAATCCTTTTGTCGGGTCATTGTATTTTGCTGGAACTGACTGTACTTTTTTAGCAATTTCTTGACGAATACCTGCTTTTCCGTAAGTAGCTTCTTTAGGACCTTCAAAAGGTGCATCTATTCTACCGTAGTACCATTTAATTTTATTATTTTCACCTAATAAAACCGTCATTGTACGATCATCAGCTACTTCAATATTATCCTTTTTTTCTTCAGGCTTATCATTTTTATCCGGCATTCCTAAGTTCATAGACTGAGGTTTAGACAATGACGTAGTCAACATGAAGAAAGTAATTAATAAGAAAGCTAAGTCCACCATGGCTGTTAAATCTACTTTTGCATTAGATTTTTTACTTCTTACCTTACCACCTTCTTTTTTGCCACCTCCACCGGAGTCGTTTAATTCTGCCATTTCTTTTTCTTATATTATATTAGAAATCACTACTACGTAAACCAGTTACAAGATTAAAACTATTTACATCTTGTTTCTGTAATACATCCATTACTCTTTTGATAGCTGGGTACTCTAATTTAGCATCTCCTTTGATTGCAAATTTTAAGTCCTCGTTTCTCAACTCAGCACTAGCTGAACGAGCATTAAATATCCATCTAGCCAATTCATCTTTCTTTTCATCTATAGAATCCATTGGTACACCTGGTTGTAAACCTTCTTTGTTTCTGTCAGAACTTGACATAGCAATGATTTGTTTTAAATTCCCCATTGGCACTCCGAAACCATCAATTAAAGAAAAACGTTGTTTTTCTGCATCGGTAAAGTTTATTCCGTATTCTTGTCCCATTAATTCTAAGGATCTTAAACGGATTTCACGATCTTTCATACCTATGAACACTTTACCTTTACCTACTGTTAAGGTTACTAAACCAGTTTCAGGTAATTTAGTTTGCACCGTAGAGTTAGGTGTATCTACCTGTAAGGGTTCTGGTTGTTTAGCTGTAGCAGTAAGTATAAAGAACGTAAGCAATAGGAAGGCTACGTCACACATTGCTGTCATGTCGATTGCTCCTGCTGATTTACGTGATTTTCCTTTTGCCATAATTATTTTTTATTATGTCTTTAAATTATTTTAAAGAACCTTTAAATCTTCTGTAAGTATTAACGATAGTATTAGCTGCTTCATCAATTGAATATGTTAAAGTATCAATTTTAGAAGTAAAATAGTTATAAGTTACAATTGCTAAGGCAGAGGTAGAGATACCAGTTGCTGTATTGATAAGAGCCTCAGAGATACCTACTGCTAAAGCGGCTTGGTCAGGAGTACCAGAAGTAGCCAAAGCACTAAACGCTTTAATCATACCTGATACAGTACCTAATAATCCTCCTAGGGTACCTAAAGCAACCATAGTAGAGATGATAGTCATGTTTTTTTCTAACATTGGCATTTCTAAAGCTGTAACTTCTTCAATTTCTTTATGAATTGTTTCAGTAGCTTCTTCAGAAGTAAATCCTTCTGCTTTTACTTGGTTATATTTTACTAAACCTGCTTTGATTGCATTAGCAACAGAACCTTGTTGTTTGTCACAAGCTTCAATAGCTCCGTTAATGTCACCTTGGTTAACACTAGCTTGTACATTTTTCATGAAAGCATCTAAATTTCCTTTACCTGCAGCTTTGGAAATAACCATTAAACGCTCGAAAGAGAAAACAACCACCATTAATAACATTCCTAATAATACTGGTACGATGAAACCTCCTTTATAAACTGTTCCTAAAAAGTTATGAGGGTGACCTGTTTCTGAATTACCTCCTTCAAAGTTCCCAGAAGCTCCCATTATAAATTTCCACACAAAAACACCTACTGCAATACATGCAAGAATAATGATTCCTGAGAATGAAGCACCACCTTTAGATTTCTCTTCTTTTTTTACATTAACGTTGTTTGCCATTTTTTTAAAATTTAAATTTTTCTAATTGATTAATTAAATCTCGTATTATTTTTGAGTAATAATGGAGGCAAATTTAATTTTTTAGCTGATATAAAAAAACTTTTTTTACTTTTCTAAGTTCTCATCAACTTACATTTCATCAAACAAAAGAGCGAAATAATAACAATAATTCATCAAATAAGCACAAAAAAACCAGTTTTTAAATAATAATCAGTAATATTATCTATTTTTTAAATATTTTTCAAAAATTAAACTTTATAATAAAAATTCAAAAAAAACACTTATTTCTTAATAAATAGATATAAACAAAGAGTTTAAAAAAGTCTATCACATTGACTTTTGATGTAAAAAAAAGAATAACTTGCACTGTATTAATAGTTCAATTATGAGTGTTTTAGACAATTTCAAAGAAGATATTACAAATGGTTATCAGTGTAAAGGAGGATATATTACTCTTGGAGGATCTATTTTAGACAAAGAATCTTATCCTATTCCGGTAAATATTCCTTTAAAAACTCTAAATAGACATGGTTTGATAGCGGGTGCAACAGGTACTGGAAAAACGAAAACCATACAGCTTTTATCTGAACAATTATCCCAAAATGGCATTCCTGTTTTAATGATGGATATAAAAGGGGATTTTTCTGGAATTGCAAAAAAGGGGGAACTAAAAGATTTTATTAAGGAACGACATGATAAAATTAACATTCCTTTTGATCCAAAAGCATTTCCCGTAGAATTATTAACTCTTTCTACACAAGAAGGTGTTCGGCTACGAGCTACTGTTTCGGAATTTGGTCCTGTTTTATTTTCTAGAATTTTAGATTTAAATGAAACTCAAACAGGAGTTATATCGGTCATCTTTAAATATTGTGATGATAAAAAAATGGCTTTATTAGATTTGAAAGATATAAAAAAGGTCATGAATTTTATTACGGAGGAAGGAAAAGAGGAAATAGCAAAAGAATATGGTAAAATATCTGCTGCAACTACAGGTACTATTCTTCGTAAAATTATAGAGTTAGAGCAGCAAGGAGCTGATATTTTCTTTGGTGAAAAATCTTTTGAAATTGATGATTTGATGCGTATCAACGAAGAAGGTTTAGGGTACATTAATATTGTTCGTTTGAATGACATTCAGGACAAGCCTAAACTTTTCTCGACATTTATGATGAATCTTTTAGCTGAAATCTATAATAATATGCCCGAAAAAGGAGATATTGAACAACCTGAATTAGTGGTTTTTATAGACGAAGCGCATCTTTTATTTAATGAAGCGAGCAAAACTTTATTAGATCAGATAGAAACCATCATAAAATTAATTCGTTCAAAAGGTGTTGGGATTTATTTTATTACGCAAAACCCTACTGATATTCCTAAAGGTGTTTTGGCTCAATTAGGATTAAAAATCCAACATGCACTAAGAGCTTTTACAGCTAATGATCGTCAAGCTATTAAGCAAACATCTGAAAATTATCCAGAATCTAAATATTATCAAACAGATGAAGTGATTACTTCATTAGGAATAGGCGAAGCTCTTATAACCGCCTTAAATGAAAAAGGTATCCCTACACCTTTAGTTGCCTGTATGTTGCGTGCTCCTGAAAGCCGAATGGATGTATTGAGTAACGAGGAAATTAAAGAAATTAATTCTAAATCAAAATTAGTTGAAAAGTATTCAGAGGAAATTGATCGGGAAAGTGCGTATGAAATTTTGACTCAAAAGTTAGAAACTATTACAGAGGAGGTCATTGAAAAAGAAAAAACGTCATCTAATAAGGACTCCAACATAGGGGAAGTTGTTGCTAAATCAGTATTAAAAGTCGTAACAAGTGCTACTTTTATAAGAGGTGCTTTTAATGTTTTGATGAAGGTTCTAAAGAAATAATATTTTTTAACCCAAGTTATTCTGAATAAAAATTTATTTTATCGATCAAATAGTTCTTTATTCTAAAGGTTTCCAAAACTTTTGAATTTATCAAATTGTTTGATTTTAAAATAAATTTGTTGTTTAATTTGAGATAAACTAAAAATGTGACTGTTTACTTTTAATTAATTTTTGAAGTTTTATTAGAATTACGTCAATAACTTATAATTTAATTAGCATTATAGATCAACTTTTATGAAAGGATATATTACAATAGGTTTGCTTATACTTTCGAACATCTTTATGACGTTGGCTTGGTATGGTCACTTAAAATTTAAGGAATTAAAATGGTTTGAAAACGCAGGATTAATCAGTATTATATTAATTAGTTGGGGAATGGCTTTATTTGAATATTTTTTTCAAGTACCTGCTAACAGAATTGGCTTTCAAGGGAATGGAGGTCCTTTTAGTTTGCTTCAACTAAAGGTAATTCAAGAGGTTATAACCTTAATTATTTTTGTGCTTTTTTCGTTCTTTTTTTTTAAGAATGAAAGTTTTCGATGGAATCATTTAATAGGTATGTGTTTTTTAGTACTTGCCGTATATTTCATTTTTAAGAAGTGAATCTTTGTGTAATGAAATACTAAATAAAATTCAAATTATGGGAAAGAAAAATTTTTTAATACAAAAAAATCCGTTTGTTGTTCCTACTACAGATGGTAAAATAATTGAAGAGCATCATGGATTAATAGCAACTCATAATGCTAAAATTTCAATTGCACACATGATAGCTCCTCCTGGTTGGAGTGAACCTTTTCAAAAACCTGATTTTGAAGAATATACTTATATTATTTCTGGAAAAAAACAATTTATTATTGAAAATGAAACTATTGTCTTAGAAGCTGGACAATCTATTAAAATTGAAAAAAACATACGGGTTCAATATTCTAATCCTTTTCAAGAGCCTTGTGAGTATATTGCTATTTGTAAGCCTGCTTTTTCAATGGAGAAAGTGCATCGAGAAGATAAATAAGGGCAATTTTATATTTTTTTTTGAATATTAGTTATGAGATCTAAAGAGGTTTTTAGATCTAATTATCTAATAAAATTTTATTATAGATAAAAAGATCTGAAGATAAAAAGATCTGAAGATAAAAAGATCTGAAGATAAAAAGTAGTTGTTTTTCATATCATCACAAAGTCTAATGTAAAACAGCATTAATTTGTTTGTAAATGATTTTAATATGAATGGTAAATCTTAAAATATTCTGTAAAATTTTTATTTATTTTTGTTTGAATCGAAATAAAAATGACCTCTAAATAAAACATAAATAGGCTGTTCAAAAAATTCGCAATCTTGTTGTTGATTTATTACTTTTAGGACAGCCTCTTTCTTTATTTTCATTGTATTTGTCTAAAGAGAAATCTTACCTAGAAAATACTTTTCTTCTAAAATTGCCGTGAGCATTAATTTTTGAAAAAATATTTTGTAGATGTTTTGTTATTTAAGCTAATTTTATTAAAAACTGAAAGAGGCTTTCCTAAAAGATTACTTTGTTTTATTATTATACTCTGATCGAGAAAGAGTGGTATCCTGTCAGCGAAGCGATTAGAATACCTGTTTAAATATTTATTTTTTAAAAACTTCTTTAACTAATTCTAAAAAAATAATTTTCTTACGTATTTAACAAGAAAATTATTTTTTGTTCTACTTCTTCTGTATTCCATTTACTTTCAATATCGGGTATAGACATTATCTCTTCCATTATTTTATTTTGTAAATCGCCTAATGCTAATGCTTCTGAATAAGGGTGTGTACTAAAGGTTACTCTACTATATAATGGTAGCCATTTGTCTGGATGTTTATCTGAAAACCATTTTTCTATTTTCTTTTGTAGTAAAAATTTTTCGTCAGCTGTTTTAGTACTCATTTCTATAAAATTCCGAAGAGATAATTCTGCTATAGCGTCTGCATTTGGTTTTCTTTCATTTTGATATTCTTCGAATATTGTTTTCCAATCATCTCCATATTTAGCAATCATTTCTGCTAAAATTGTTATATCTTCGAATCCTACATTCATTCCTTGTCCGTAAAAAGGCACGATGGCATGGGCAGAATCTCCTATTAAGGCTACTTTATCTTTGTAAGTCCAAGGAAAACATTTCATCATTACAAGATAACTAGTTGGATTTTTGAAGAAGTCTTCTACTAAATCAGGGATGACTTCTTTTGTATCGGGGAAATATTTGGCAAAAAAGTCGACTAATTTTTTTTCTTCCGTTAAGGATTGAAATGAATTTTCTCCTTCAAAAGGCATAAATAGCGTACATGTGAAACTTCCATCTAAATTAGCTAATGCCATCAGCATAAACTGTCCACGAGGCCATATATGTAGGGAGTTTTTATCAATTTTATGTGTTCCATCTGAATTTGCGGGTATATGTAGTTCTTTATAGCCTAACTTCATAAATTCTTGAGCATAATCAAACATGCTTTGACGCTGCATACGATGACGAATACGAGAGAACGCACCATCTGCACCAAAAACTTTATCATATTTTAATTCTTGCCAATCACCTCGTTCTGTTTCTCCTATATACAGTGTTGCATCCGCTAGAGAGACATCCCAAATTTTATGTTCAAATTTAAATTGGACTCCCTCTTTTTCTGCTAAGTCAATCATTTTACGATTTAAGACTCCTCTTGAAAGGGAAAAAATGGCTTCTCCATCTTTTCCGTAATATTGATAATTAAGTTTTCCATCTTGTAAATGGATGGCTCTTTTATCTACTGGTATTCCTATTTTTTGTATTTCTTCCTCTATACCAATATTTTCTAAAGCTTTCCAGCCTCTATTTGACATTACTAAATTAATTGAACGTCCTGAGAACTCCACGGTTCTAATATCTGGGCTACGATCTAATACATGAACAGTATGTCCCTTTTTTTTTAGATAGATTGCCAATAATGTCCCAACTAAGCCAGAACCTACTACAGCAATTTTTTGAGTTGTTTGCATTTATAATTTTATAAGCAGTTGTGCAAATTTATGTTTTTTATTTTCAATTATTGTTTTCTTTTTCTGATCCTATGATTAGAATGAGAGTCAATATAATTTATTTTATTTTGAATAATAATTTGGTTGATGTGGTTTGAATTTCTTTCTTATTCATCTTCATTTTTCGAAATTGTCCGTCTATATACATTTGAGCTTGATCTTTGTAATGCTTGCTCATCGGGTTTCCTGATTGTCCTGTTGGTAAAATGCTAATTGAATTTTCTATATCGCTAAAATCTATAATTCTTCTGGTAGATGGTCCAGCAGAAATCTCGTAATGGTTTTCATCTGTATAATAAAACATTACATTGTTAATTACTTCGTTACTTCCTGGTGCTTCAAATATTCCGACGTTAAGGAATGGACGGAATATGGCTAATGATCCTATTGGGTGTTTGTATTCTACTTGATGTACCTTACCCCATGTCCAGCTATTAACATCTGTTCCAAGTTGATTTGTTAAATGGTTAATAGTTTCTTTAAATGATTGTGTTAAGATAGTTGATCGGTTCTCTTTAATATTTTTAGTTTTTATATTATCCCACCATAAAGAATTGGTTATCCTACTTTGTTTATCAATACACTGTTTCATCACGTGGGTTTTTAAAAATTGTTTGAATCCTAATTCTCCCATTTCGTCTTGAAAAGTAGATTTTAAATAAAAATACAACCACTTGTTGTAAATAGTAGGTGGAACTTCTTGGGTTTTGTTACTTCCTTTCCAATTTTTTAATATGTCTAAGGCTTTTTTTTCTGTAGAGTTTAATTGAGAGACATCAAGCCAATTACTAAAATTATGGGCTACTTGTGCGCTTACTATAGATGTGTCATCATAAATCATTTTTTTAAAATCTTCTTTTGACCATTTCTGTTTAGATTCTAATAATGAAACAATTCTTTTCGCTCTGTCTTCGGGTAAATAATATCCAGGATAAGAATAATCATCAATTTTATGTGTCATATTATTTGCTGAATAGACGTAATTCCAAGAGGGGTTAATTGCCCTTGGGTTTTTATTAAATTCTAAAAATTGAAGTTTATCGTCTATTCCGTTAGCTCCATTTAAAATATAATTTGGATTTAATCCTTTTTTTATTTTATATAATTTTCCTGAAGTTTGCCATGCAAAATTATTTTGTTTATCAGCATACATTACATTGAGTCCCGGAGCGCTTATATATGAAATTCCTTTACGAAATTCATTTAAATTTTTAGCATGGCTTAGGGTATAAATGGCATCTAAAATTTTATTTTCTTGTTGAGTGTAAATCCAATAGAAAGATACGGGTTGTTTAGGATTAAAATCTTTTAATATTCCATTCATAACGGGACCGTGTTTACCCTCTTTAATTGTTAAGGAAATTGTTGTGCTATCTTTTATTTTTATTTCTTTTTTACGAATTATAAATTCTTTGTAGTTATCTGTATCTTTATATTGATTACTATTATTAGGGTTTATTTCTTCTTGATAAAAATCTGCATCATCATTTTCAAACATTGTCAATCCATAAGCATATTGATGATTATGTCCTAATAAAGGAAAAGGTACTCCTGCTAAATAATAACCATAAATTTCTTGTTCTGGAGAGTCTATATGGGCTTCATACCAAGTTCCTGGTTGTGAATAAGAGATATGTGGGTCGTTAGCAAATAATACTTTTCCCGAAGTACTTTTTTTGGAACCCACAATCCAAGCATTACTGCCTATAAACGGCGGAAAAGGGGAACTATCTAATAAATCGGCTACTGCTTTTGATGCTGCTACATAAGTTTCTGTAGTTTTGTTATTATTTGAATTTATTTGGGTTGAATTATATGACAAATCAATCCCTAATTCTTTCATATAAGTGTTTCCTAATTTATTTTTTAAATCAGTCATTAACGGATCTGTACGCTGAGCACATGCGAAACTAAATGCCATATATCCCATTGTATTATATACATCTTTTAGAGTAAAAGGTTTTTTCTTGATGCCTAATAGAGTAAACTCAATAGGTGTTCCTCCTTTTTCTAAATATTGGTTGATACCATCTAAGTAGGCCATTGCCAGTTTATATGTTTTATTTTTTTTATCTAGTTTGGCAATTGCTTTTTCTGAATTTTCATCTATTCCTAACGCTAAGAATAATTTATCATTATCTAATGCTTTTGAACCAAAAATTTCAGACAATTTACCTGGTGCAATACGACGTAACAACTCCATTTGCCATAAACGTTCTTGGGCGTGTACATAACCTAACACGGTTAAAGCATCTTTTTCATTGGAAGCATAAATATGAGGTATTCCGTATTCATCAAAGAATACTTCTGTTTCCTTACTAATATTTTTTATAGTTAATTCGCCTTCATATTTTGGTTTTGTGCTATACAAATACGCATAAATAGAGATAGCTAATATCAAGATTATTCCTAATAAGGTTATCAGTATTTTTTTTACTAATTTCATCTGTATAAGTTTTAATTCATTATGGTTCATTTACCTATCTCTTTTTCATTTATTTTTTACTTATTCAGGTTAAATGATTTTAGAAAGGTTCTTTCTTATTTATAATGATTTTATCAAAGATAAAAAAAGACGAGCAAATTTGCCCGTCTTAAGTCAAGAAATGATTTTTATTATTTTCTAGGAAAAGCAATACGGTTTCCTGTATTCATTCCGTTGTTTTTAGCTAACACACCGCACATGTGAAATAACATACGCGCTCCTACGTTACCATCCCAATCATCTTCACCTGGGGCTACCTCTACTAGATCAAAACCTATAATTTCTTTTCCACTTTCTGCTAATTTATTGAATAAATACGTTGCCTGCTCAAAAGAAAAACCACCAGGAACGGGTGTTCCTGTATTAGGACAATACCATGGGTACATTCCGTCTATATCAAATGAGATACACACTTTTTGAGGTAGTGATGAAATAATGGCATCACATTGTTGTGACCAAGTTTTACCTTCAAATGTTTCAGTTTTTAGATCAGCATCTGTATGTACTAAAACACGACCTTTTGATTTATGAACAACTTCTACTTCTTGTTCACAAAAATCACGGATACCAACTTGTACAATTTTAGAAATTTGTGGGATTTGTAAAGCATTATACATGATAGACGCATGTGAATAGGTAAAACCTTCGTAGGCTATACGTAAATCCATGTGTGCATCTAAATGTAAGATGCCGTATTCTTCATATTTAGAGGCAAGTGCTTCATAATAACCAAGAGGTGTAGAATGATCTCCTCCTAAAAGTACTACTTTCTTTCCTTTAGACATCCAAGAAAGTACTTTTTCTTTTACTTCTGTATGCAATTCTCTACAGGCTTTATTTATTTTATCCAAGTCTGATTGTAGGACAGGAAAGGTTTCTATATCTTCACCTGCTTCTAAAGCTTCAATTATGGGTTGTGCTAATGATTTATATTTATCAGAATTAGATTTCCAATGTTTAGGTGCATCATCCATATAAATTCCTAATTTCCAAAGTTCGGGAAAGTCTTGGTGATTTAAATCTACTTGAAAGGAAGCATCCATAACCGCATCAGGTCCTTCGGAGGCACCTGCTCCATAACTTACGGTTACTTCCCAAGGCACAGGAATTACTATAATCTCGGAATCTTCTGATGAAAAAGGTAAACCAAAAATGGTAGCATCTGCTAATCCTGGTTGCGATGGATCAAAATTGGCTATAATTTGTTGTTTTGTCATATTTTTTAGATTGAAATACGAAAGATTAAAGAATAGAAAAAATAAAGCTTTTCGTTTTAATTATTTCATACGTTTTAAAAGTCCTTTTGTTATTTTTCTTAATCTGTTAACAAAGGTAATAATTCTTCTTTTAAATATCATCTTGATGTGATAAACAAAGAGAAATGTTCAATAGGTATGCGGATTTATTATTTTTTTCTTTTAACCGTTTTTTGTTTACACAGTTTATTTTGTTGGATTAAATTATTTTTTTATAAATTTTTTAGTTCCATTTGTTCCTTGAAACTTTACAAAATAAACGCCTTTATTTAATGATGATATGTCTACTGAGTTTTCATTAGATAACATTTCTTTGCTTATGATTTTTTGTCCTAAAATGTTAAATATTTCCATTTTTTTGTTTATTAATTCTTCTCCACTAAGTGTAATGGTGTTATTTGCTGGATTAGGAGAAATACTAAATTCAAGTTTAACAAATTGATCATTAGATAAACTACTTTCAACTGTTAAATTAAATGTCTTATTTATTGCTGCCATTCCATTTGAAGGGGAAACTGCCGTAATAGTAATTATATGATTTCCTGGAGCTACGTTTGTGTTGGGTAAAGGATTTTGTGTTAAAACAGCATCGCAACCAGCAACTATTGCATTGCATTGTAATCTATAATCAGGTAACACAAAAACATTTCCTCCTCCTGTCTGCTCTTTTTTATTAGCTGGTACATTTAATGTAAATGGTACATTTCTTAGTCCATAACCTGTATCATTGAAGATTCTTGTTATAGTATCAATATCAGAACATGGGTAATTCATATTTATTGCGGCTTGACGAAATGCGTTAGCAGCTTGTGCCTGACCTGATGCAGAATTTGTTAAAGCTAGTCCTTCCAAAAAAGCAGTATCTGTTTTTTTTCTTCCCATTATATCATAAATTTTCATCAATGCTGTAGCCCAAATTTGACCATCTGTATGAATAGCTCCTTTTAATCCTTGAGGATATTTTTCAGGATAATTTGTTGTTCTTCCTTCCCAATATTCGTTATGTCCGTCCCAATTAAATAAAAAATGATATTCTTGATCTGTTGGTAACCATTGATTTAAGCTTCTACTATATGATTGTGCCCAATAATCGCCACATCCTTCTCCAAGACCTTCAACGAATGAACTACGTCCTCCTGTAATCCAATGATGTACCCCGTGTCCTAACTCATGTAAAATAATGTCTGCATCTTCTCCTCCATCTATTTCGTTTATTCCTAGAGCTATCTTCTCAGAAGATTCTAAATAATGGGAAGTATCTCCATGAGGATCAAAAATAACTAAGCCATTATTTTTTCTTGGCACACAGACAATTCCTAAAGTATTTCGTATATATCTTAAGTTTTTATCTATATGATAGAAGGCATTAACAGCTTCAAACCCTTCTTGATCACGTGTGAAATTAAAAAAATTAGATTTTTGTTCGAAAAATCCATTTTTGGGTTGTTCAAAATCTCCAATATCACAATAAGAACTTTTTAGTCTATAATTACCAGAAGCAAAACTTATTTCTGGTAATTCAACGTTAACTCTTGCATTATTTAAACTTTCATTTGTATTATCTCCATTATCTATATAATCTCCTACTCCATAGGTATTTCTACCAACTGAAAGGGGATCAGGATTAAACACCATGGCTCTTCCGCTTCTAAAAGCGTATGGTATTTTAGATTCATTTATTTTTTTAGTGTTTGGGGTCTCTTTTTTATGGTGATAAACCGCTACATCTTTTAAACTTATGATTTCCCCTGTATGAGCATCAACAAATATTTCCCAATCTCCTGGTTTATCATCGTATTGGAGGTTAATTTTATAAGCTAATCTAGTGGGCTTCGTAAGATTATAAACAAAAAGTTTAGATTCTTCAAAATGTAAATTTCCTTTAGCTTCTAGGGTTTTCTTTGCTTTTTTTAAAGCTGTTTCTGTATCTAGAGTTGGGGTTACATTAATTTTTTCTACTGTAGCGTCATAACTATTTGTTGAAAAGGCTATTTTTTCGTCGTTATCAAAGTTTACTACATATTCCGCTCCAAATACAGGGATTCCTTTTAATTCTTGCTGAAAACGTAGGGTTTCTCCTGATTTTCCTTTTCTTACATTTTTTAATTTAAATTCTTCTCGCGTTTTCCGCTCATTACTATTGGCTTTACCATGAATAAAGTCTAATGCTATTTTCTCTTTGTTTGTTGTTTGTGCATTTAAAAATACACTACTGAACATCAATAACACAATAGGATACAATTCTTTCTTCATATATAATCAATTTTTGTTGAAATGAACTCTCTAGAGACAATTCATAAACAACCTATTATTTTAAAAATTGAATTAGAATTTCACCAAATCTATACATGTCTTCGTATGAACAATAGAAAGGTGCAGGTGCCAACCGGATTACATTAGGTTCGCGCCAATCAGCAATTACGCCATTAGCCATTAAATAATCAAAAAGGTTTCTCCCTTGTCCGTGTAAATAGACTGACAATTGGCATGCTCTTTCTTTTGGGTTGTTTGGTGTAATTATTTCAAATTGGGTTCCTGGGATATTTTGACTAATTTCACGCAGGATAAATTCTAAATAAGCAGTTAATTGGTTACGTTTTTTTATTAATTTTTCCATTCCTACTTCGGCAAAGATTTCAACGGAAGCTAGATAGGGTGCTAAGGATAATACGGGCAAATTACTTACTTGCCAACCATCTGCTCCAAGAATAGGATCAAAATGAGGTTCCATTTTAAATCTTCTTTCCTTATTATGTCCCCACCAACCAGCAAAACGGGGTAAATTAGCCTGATGATGTTTTTCGTGTATAAAACATCCAGAAGCATTTCCTGGTCCTGAATTCATATATTTATAAGAGCACCAAGCTGCAAAATCTACATTCCATTCGTTAAGTTTTAATTCTACATTTCCAGCGGCATGTGCTAAGTCAAAGCCTACTTTGGCTCCTACTTTATGTCCTGCTTCTGTAATAGATTGCATATCAAAAACTTGACCTGTGTAATAATTAACACCTCCCCATAAAACTAATGCTAGCTCATTTCCTGTTTCCTTTATTTTTTCTATAATATCTTCTAACCGAATTGTGTGTTCTCCTTCTCTTCGTTTGATTTCTATTAGGGTGTCTTTAGGTTCAAACCCATGGAATTTTATTTGGCTTTGAAGCATATATTGATCTGAGGGAAATGCCTTTTCTTCGCAAATAATTTTGTACCTTTTTTGAGTGGGTTGATAAAAGGATACCATTAAGAGGTGTAAGTTTACTGTTAAGGTATTCATAACCGTTATTTCGTTGGGTTTTGCTCCCACTATTTTACTTAGAGGTTCAGCAAAACGTTCTTGATAATCCCACCAAGGTTTTTTTGCATAAAAGTGTCCTTCAACGGCAAGACTGGCCCAATCATTCATTATTTCATCTACATATTTTTTTGCTCTTTTGGGTTGTAAGCCTAGTGAATTTCCTGTAAAATAAATTACATTTTTTTTGTTGTGTTGGGGAAATATAAATTCAGAACGATAGTTTTTTAATTCATCCTGTATATCTAATTGTTGTGCGAAGTCAAGTGTATTTTGAAAAGTCATTTTGAAGAATTTCAGCTTGTAAATATACGGAAAGTAAGAAGAACAAAAAAAGCCACTTGTTTAAACAAGTGGCTTTTTAACATTTTTTATGATAGTATTATTTTCCTGAATACATCTTAGCTTTTAATTTTTTAGCTATAGTATCATTTAATTCTGAGAAAAATCTATAACCTGTTTTTGTCTCTAAATCAGAAACTTTAACAATATATTTTTTCCAATCTTTATCTATATTTTGATTGTTAGGAACTTCAATTGCAATTACTTCTGTATCAGTATTAATTCTATTTAAATCGTTTGTTCCTTCATCTAACAATAATGCTACTTTCCAAGTACTTGCAGGAACACATATTTTACCATTTGCTAAGAATGTTGTAGTACCTCCTTTTCTACCTGTACCTCCTTGTCCATAAACACCTGCTACAATGTATACTTCTTTTTGGTTATTACGCACAAATTGTCTTAAACGCTCTTCAAAACCACCCCAAGTTTGTTGATTATTCTTAGGTGATTGAGGTACCATATTGGTCATTAAGAACGTTTCTGAATTTGCTTGAAAGGTGTTTGTTCTATCTGCTGAAGGACACATGTGACCACGATCAAAACCACTATCTTTGTAATGGTTAGGAGAAACTAAAAAGAAATTAGATGAAGATAATGTATTATCTGATCTAAAATCATCTGTACGATCTGTATTACCAAAATTTCTATAGTCTAAATGCCAGCTCACCCAGTTAGGTGTACCTTTTTTGTTATTATAAGAAATAACATAATTATTTTTTGGTGATAAATAATTATTTACATCATCTTGATTAGCATTAGATGGGTTTCCTAATAATAGATCTCCGTTATCGGTGCTTGATGCCTTTTGGATTTTACGCAGATTTTCTGCTTTTAAAGTTTCTGTGTTTGAGCTAATTTCTTCTTCATGGGAACAAAATACTAGTGTTTGGCAAGCTAAAATAAGACAGGTTAGTCTTTTAATTTTCTTCATTTTTTATTGTTTTTTTAAAATTCCGGCAAAGGTACTTTTTATAAAATGATTAAATGTTAAGTTAATGTTATAAAAGGAAATAAATACAAATCAAAAACGACAAGATGTTTTAGATTTCTTTTGCTTTTTTAGTAAAACGCTATTTTTTTAACTACATCTTGTTTTGAAAATCTAAAATTTAGGAAAACAACTTTTCAATCTTGTGCGGATTGTATCTCATAAGTGAATATCATTTCAAATGCTAAGGAGTATGATATATAGGGGTGGTATTTATAATTTTTACATTTAAAATGAAGCTTGTTCTTTTTAATGTTTAGGGGGTATATCATTTAAACTTAAAATATACTGGATTAAAAAGAAAAATTCTCGATCTGTTTTTTTTGTTATTTTAAAACAACTCGAATAAATAGTTGAGTATATAATTGAAATCATGATTAGTTCGAGTGCGAAGCACATCGAGAACCAACGCCAATTTTTATTGCTTTTGTAGGGTAGTGCCTAAATCAACGTGCGGTTTGTCACTCCGGTAAGGAGGAGTATTATGATGAACATTATGTGATTTCTCCCTTTGGTTGAAATGAAAGATTGCGAACTTTTTGGACAATCTCAAGGTTAAAAAAAGTATTATGAGGAAATTTCAAAGCTTAAATGGTATTATTTATAATAAAGTAGTTGGAAGTTATAATAGATTTTAATTTCTAGGAGTTTTAATAGAATAATTGAAGAGTTCTTTAAATTGAATTTAAAGTTGACTTTTTTTGAAGTAAGTATGTTGTTAATTACAAAAGAGTTATCTAAAAATGATATTTTTTAACAGATTAAGTCAATTTTTTATTTAAAATAATTGTTCTTAATCCGATTTTTAGATAACTCTTTTGAAGTGTAAGTGATATGTATTATAAGATTAACATAGCGTCACCGTATGAATAGAATCGGTATTTTTGTTCTACTGCTTCTTTATAAGCTTTCATCATAAGGTCATGACCACAGAAAGCAGAGATCATCATTAATAAAGTTGATTTGGGTGTATGAAAATTCGTAACCATACAATCTGCAACGGAAAAATCATAAGGAGGGAAAATAAATTTATTAGTCCATCCTTGATAAGGATTTAATGTTTTATTAGATGAAACAGAGCTTTCCATAGCGCGCATGGTAGTAGTTCCTATAGCACATACTCTCTTTTTATTTGATTTAGCTTTATTAACGGTTTCACAAGCTTCTTCTGAAATTAAGACTTCTTCTGAATCCATTTTATGTTTTGATAAATCTTCTACTTCAACTGGATTAAAAGTTCCTAAACCTACATGTAGAGTTACTTCAGCAAAATTAATACCTTTTATTTCCAAACGTTTCATTAGGTGTTTTGAGAAGTGTAAACCTGCGGTAGGTGCTGCAACGGCTCCTTCTTCTTTAGCGTAAATGGTTTGATAACGTTCCGCATCTTCTTCTGTTACTTCTCGGTTAATGTACTTCGGAATTGGCGTTTCTCCTAAATCTACTAATTTCTGGCGAAATTCTTCATAGGATCCATCGTACAAGAAACGTAATGTTCTTCCACGAGAAGTTGTATTATCAATTACTTCTGCTACTAATGAATCATCATCACCAAAGTATAATTTGTTTCCAATACGAATTTTACGAGCTGGATCTACCAATACATCCCACAAACGTTGTTCTGCATTTAACTCTCTTAACAAGAATACCTCAATACGAGCACCTGTTTTTTCTTTATTTCCATAAAGACGTGCAGGGAATACTTTAGTATTATTTACAACCATTACATCCCCTTCATCAAAATATTCAATAATATCTTTGAATAATTTGTGTTCAATTTCACCTGTTTTACGGTGTACTACCATTAAACGAGATTCATCACGATTTTCCGCAGGGTATTCAGCTAATAATTCAGCTGGTAAATTAAAATTGAAATTGGATAACTTCATACTTTATTTTAAATTTTAGAAATTAAATTTCAGAAGTCTTCTGAAAATCAAGGGTGCAAATATACAATTGCAAAAGAGGGGTTGTCAAGTAAATTAAGATTTATTTTTTTATTTCCTTTTATTTATTCCTTCTCAAATGATTTATATGTAATATTTTTACTTTTTAATGATTGGTTTTACAACAACTTTTTCATTTATATCTTCTACTCGCAGTATATATATTCCTTCTTTAAAATCTGTCATATCTATTTGTTTATTACTAGACTTGTATATTTTTTTTCCTTGTAGATTATATATTTGAGCGGATTTTATTTCATTTTCAATATCTATATTTAGAATTTGATTAACGGGATTAGGATAAAGTGTAATTTTTAGGTCTTTTTGATTAAATTCAGGCGAAGATAAGGACGTATAATTTAATGCGTTTTGATGCTGATCTTTAATTAAATTTATTTCATATTCTTTTAGAACTCTATTGTAAATAAAAAACTTATCAATAGAGAGGTTTGCATTTTTAACGTTCATAAAGTTTCCATTTGAATCTGTCCCACTTCCTATAGTAAATTTATCATTAAATTTATACAGATTTGCTGCCTGATTTATATTTGTTGAAGTTTTAAAAATTCCATCTTCGTAAACCGCTATGTTAGTACTGGATCCTAATTTTGAGAAAGTAATTGCATAATGTTTCCATAACCCTAAAAAAGTAGTGTTTCTTAATTCAATTTCTGGTAAGCCATTAGTGGCATTATATGCTGCTGAAATTCTTAAGCTTCCTTGTCTTTCTCTAAAATATTGAGAACCAAAAATTTCGTAACTTGTACTATACAATGTTGTGGCGTTTCTTGGTCTATATTCCCAAAAACAGATTGTGTAATTTTGTTGGCTTAATGCGGTATTTAAACTTGTATTATATACTAACCCTGTTTCGTTAAAAGAAACTGCTTTTCCTCCATCTGTACTTGTAGTATATCCAATTGTTCCATTAGGTTGAAGATCATGTAATCCGTTGTGGCTATTTAAGTTATTTTCAAAATCATAAAAAGCTACTAATCCATTGTTTAAATCGGAATTATATACGTATTCTTTGCTAATTTGACCTATTGTTAGACAGTCATTAAATATTTTTAAATCATCTATTCTAAACCCAACGGAATTATAAGTGGTTGTATCTTGTAAAAATTGTCCTATTTTAAAAAGGGTTCCATTTGTATTCAAATTTATAGCGTATGAAAATAATTGTTTTGAATTTCTATACATCTTAATATTTGAGCCATCATACGTTACGGTCAATAAATAAAATTGATTTGTATCCATTCCATCAGAAGTAATGGTCATCTCATTTCCATTACCTCCACAAAAGCTGGTTATATTTCCGGTACTAACCTTGTCGTGTTTTAATCCAAACGATTCTAAAGGAGCTGTGGAACCATATTGAAAAAGAGGATTTTCTACTCCATTTAAAGGAAATGAACGAACTCTCATCATAATTGTTCTGGGATTATTTCCTTGTGGTAAATTAGGCAGATTTGCTTGAATATTAAAAGTACCACTTATATTTACTCCTATTGATCCATTATAACCACTCAAATAAGTAGGATTTGCGGTACTTGCAACTCCTGGGTTACGAACAAAACTAACCGAATTACTAACATCTGATAATGTATTATCAAAATTAAAATGATAAATGGGACTTTGGGCATTGACTAAAAAAGTGGTCCCTAAAACTAAAATTTGTAAAATTCTTTTCATGATAATTAAAACTTTTAGTCAAAAGTAAATGGATGCTAAAAAGAAATAAGGTTTGAGTTTACCAAACCTTATTTTTAGTTAACAAAATAATAATGCTGAAAAAAATTCCTTTTAATCAATATGGCAATAATATTTCTCTTAATCCAAACTGTATTTTTTGATTTTTCAATGGTGTTTATAGAGTATGTTTTTTTGTTTATTTATTCAGCTTTATTTTATTATTTTCTGTGTAATCTTTTTGGTTATACCATTTAAGTTTTAAAAATACTGTAAAAAGCTTTATGTAAAACTCATAGCCTGCTTTAAGTAATCTTAATAATTCTATATAAGTGTTTTTGAATCAGTCAATTTCTGCTCAACAGACTTCGCCATTTTATCTGATATTTGCTTAGTATTGTTTCCTCCACTTCTAACGTATAACATTTCAGAAATATCATTTTTTAAATAGTCTTGAACCCAAACTCTTACTGTCTTTTAAGTTCTCCCAAGCTTCTTAGCTATATCACTATAATAAACATATTTCCCTTTCTTAATTAGGATCAAGGTCTTTACTCGGTCTTTCTTCAAAGAGCCTGATGTCTTTGTTAGTAATTTTTCTAAAAAATCAAAATCTTCATTTATCACTATTTGAATTTTTTTCGGCATGCCTAAAATCAAAAAATATTCTAGTAAATTCAAAATTAAAATGGGATAACTCTTTTTCGGAGTTAAATAAAAATAACTACCAGAGAAAATATATAAACTAATTTTTTCTATCACAATACTCTTTGTAGAACAAAAAAAATATCTTTCTAAATAATTTAAGCCCTCAGATTATGCGTTAGACTTTGTGATGAAAACAAAAGGATAAAGAATAAATGTACAGAAATTTTTCTTATAGACATAGTCTTCTAGATTAAAAGAGAGGAACCCTTTTTTATATTAAAAGTAACCTTTATCTGTAGTGAAATTATAAAGCATAATCTGGGGTAAAAAATCCACTAAGAAACTTCTCTAATATTAATTTTACTTCAAAATAAAAAAGGACTCTGTTTTAGATTACAACCAATAAAAGCAAATTCTAAAAAAATCTTTTAAAAAAAACAAAGTTATAGACACTAAAAACAATATAAAATTATTTTGTAATTCTTGCTAAATAATCAAAATGGTCTCCCTCTTCTATTAATTCACATACCAAACCATTGGCATGACAAGCATTCTGTAGTGTATTATAGTCCATATAGAGCCAAGGAAAAGAAACCTCCGTTTCTCCTTTATAATGTATGGTAAACACTAATTCTCCATAATAACTACCAGCAGGAACCTCAAAAGCACCATCTTCGTCTTGATCAAACATATAAATAATATCTGAAGAATCAATAATAATTTGACCATTATCACTTAGCAAGTTTTTTAATTTTTGAAGATACTTAGAAGTCTCTTTTAGTGTGCCAAAAATACCTGTACCATTCATTAAAAGTAAAATGGTATCAAACTTTTCTTCCGTTTCAAAATGAATTAAACTTTCAGTAATTGTATTCTGAAGACCTCTTAATTTACAAGTTTCTATTGCATTTTTTGAAATATCCATAGACTTTACATAGAAACCTTTTTCCTGTAAATACAAACTATGACTACCAGCTCCACAACCAACATCTAATATTTTTCCTTTACTTAACTTAAGAGCTTTTCTTTCTAATTTAGGCATTTCTTCAAACGTTCTGAAAAGATACGATACCTCCATTTCATCCTCTTCAGAGATGTTAGTCTCTGTAATAATAGGTTCTGAATTGTTATTGTGATAATAATCTAATAAAGCCTTTCCAAATAAATCAAGCATTTTATATAAAGTTTCAGGTTTAACGTTTTAACTTTGTAGTTTAACTTGAAACTCGAAATTTGAAACCAGAATTAAACCAACTTAGTAAACTTGCCAAAGATAAGCATAATGAAAACAAAAAGTATTTCGATAAGCTAAAAAAGAAAACCCCAAAAAATCTAGACTATCTAATGCAAGAATTGCATGATGCCGAATTTAGAAAAAGTAATTGTTTGAAATGTGCTAATTGTTGTAAGACCACAGGCCCTTTATTTACTACAGCAGATATAGAGCGAATTGCCAAATACTTTCGATTAAAACCACAACAATTTATTCAGCAATATCTCAAAATAGATGAAGATAATGATTACATCTTACAAAATTTACCATGTACTTTCTTAGACACTGAAAATTATTGTATGATATACGAAGTACGACCTAAAGCATGTCGTGAATTTCCTCATACAGATCGAAAAAAATTTCAACAAATAACAAATCTCACATTAAAAAACATTGCCATCTGCCCAGCAGCTTATAATATAGTAGAAGAAATGAAAAAAAAATTACCATTATAAAATAAAAACATAGGAAATTTCTGAATTTATTTATGAAATTCTTTTTTATTTATATTTTTTTTTATTAATATGATATTTGTCATGTTTTTTGTTTCTCGTTTTTTTGAACATTTGCCCGTTTTTTTAAAAAAATACGAATGTTAGATAAAGCAAAGCCCGTTCCTATTGATAGAGAAGTTAATTGGAATAAAACAAGAACAATTATTAGTAAAACAGACCAATATGGAACCATAGTTTCAGTAAACGATGTCTTTTTAGAAGTTTCGGGATATACCGAAAAAGAATTATTAAAACAACCACATAATTTAATTAGGCATCCAGATACACCTAAAGCCATTTTTAAAATCCTATGGGATAATCTAAAAAAAGGAGAAAACTTTTATGGTATTGTAAAGAATATGGCTAAATCAGGTGAATATTATTGGGTTTTGACAGATTTTGATATTGTTGACGGAAATAAAGGATATCAAGCAAGAAGAGTTGCAGTTCCTGAAGATTTAATAAAAAAAGAAATAGAACCATTATATCATAGAATTAGAAAATTAGAAGAATTTTACGGTGCAGATGGAGGAGAAAACTATTTAAAAGGATTTTTAGAAAAAGAAGGTAAAACCTATGTAGAATACATTAGATATGTAATAGATAAATATTCAAACTCTAATTTTGAAGAAAAAAGAATGACAGAGGAAGAAAGTAGAAGTTTTTTAAGAAAACTATTTGGATAGATAAAATAAACGTAAATGCAAAATTAAAAGATAGAAAGTGTCCTAAGAAAAGATTAAAATTAAATTTGTTACTTCAGTATAAACAAGAGAATATTACAAGCAATACTTGCAAATTACTCCTTTGACTCATTAGAACAAATTTAAATAATAATGTAGCTTTTGGACACCTTCTTGTGAAAAAAAAGCGAAAAATCAATATTCCTTATTTAAATATTTGGATCTAATATTCTTAAAATTTAATAAACCCTTCTTCCAAGATTTACGAATTTCACTTTCAGAAACGCCATTTTCTATTTGCTCTTGAAGTTGTCTATTTCCAGCTAGTTTTGTGAAAAAATCATTAAAGAAAGGATTCATAGTTTGAGAATTTTCCTTATACGCCTTTATTAACCATTTAAGCTCAAGTTGTCTTACTTTTTTTATTTGAGTCAAATCCTCTCCATAACAAGTTCTTCCATTCCAAATAGGATCCTTGGCACCTAAATTTGGTAAAGGAGTAAAAATAAAATTATTTCCAATCAAATAAGGAGAACCATAAATTTGAAATTGTTTTTCAGTACCACGTCCTACACTTACATTCGTTCCCTCAAAAAAACAAAGAGACGCATATAGATTAATAGCTTGTGCATTAGGCAAATTAGGAGAAGGCTTTATAGGTAAATCATAAAACATCTCGCGATTATAATTTTTACACGAAATAATTTTTAAATTACATACAATTCCATTTTTAAGCCATTTTTCACCATTAATCATTTTCGCATATTCCCCTATAGTCATTCCATGTAATACAGGTACGGGGTGCATACCAACGAAACTTTTAAACTGAAGATCTAAAGTCGGACCATCTATTATACCGCCGTTAGGATTAGGCCTGTCCAAAACCAACAAAGGAATATTATTTTCAGCACAAGCTTCCATAACATAATGTAAAGAAGAAATATAAGTATAAAAACGAACACCCACATCCTGTAAGTCAAAAACCATAATCTCAATTCCTGTCAATTGATCTGAGTTAGGTTTTTTGTTACTGCCATAAAGAGAAATAATAGGTAACCCTGTTTTAATATCCTTACCATCCTTAATTAATTCTCCAGCATCAGCTGTACCTCTAAACCCATGCTCAGGAGCGTATATTTTTTGTAAATTAATATTATTACCTATTAAAAAGTCAACTAAATGAGTTTTATCCTGTAAAATTCCCGTCTGATTAGTTACAATGCCTACTTTTTTATCTCTTAATAAAGGTAAATAAACAGAACTGTTGTCAGCACCAGTTAAAATACTTCTATTTTGTATGTTAGCATCAAAAGAAGTAGTAAATTCTCTAATAAAAAACTTTTTATATTCCCTCTCTTCTGTTTTATTTTTGCAATTTCCACAAACAACTATTGTTAAAAGCAAGAATAAAAATGTATTTTTGAAAACCAATTTGTAAACCATTATCAATTGAATTTAGAATTTTTTATCGCTGATAGACTAATACGAACTAAAGAACGTAAAAGTAATATTTCTGCTCCAATAATAAAAATAGCTATAGCAGCTATCGCAATTGGTCTGGTAATGATGATTGTTTCAGTAGCAACAGGTGTTGGATTACAAAATAAAATACGACAGAAAGTATCCGCTTTTAATGGTCATATCATAATATCTAATTTTGATGATAATAAATCACAAGTAAGTCTTGATCCCATATCAACCAATCAAGATTTCTATCCAAAATTTAACTCCGTTGAAGGAATTAAACACATACAAGCAGTAGCAACCAAAGCAGGCATTGTTAGAACTGAAAAATCTTTTGAAGGTATTGTTTTCAAAGGAGTAGGAAAAGAATATGATTGGGAAAATATTAAAGAATACCTAGTGCAAGGAAAATTGCCCAATGTAAAATCCAAACTTAATAACGAAGTTATTATTTCCGAATATTTAGCAAATCGCCTCCTGCTAAAAATAGGAAATAAATGCAATACCTTTTTTATGAAAGAAGAAGGAAAACTACCTAACCTTCGTTCTTTTAAAATAGTAGGTATTTATAATTCAGGTTTTCAAGAATTTGATGCAGTATACATTTTAGGAGACATTCGTCATATCCAACGAATAAATAAATGGAAAAACACAGAAGTAGGAGCTTTTGAAGTTTTTCTTCATAATTTTAATCAAATAGAAGCAAAAGGAGTAGAAGTCTATAATAACACAATAAATAAAGAAGATCCCACTAAAGCATTAGACACCCAAACGATTGCTCAAAAATATTACTATATTTTTGAATGGCTCAAATTATTCGATTTTAACATAGTAGTTATTCTTGTTATTATGATTGTTGTAGCCACCATAAATATGATAGTTGCCTTATTAGTCCTAATTTTAGAGCGAACTCAAATGATTGGAATCTTAAAATCAATAGGAGCTGATAATTGGACCATTAGAAAAATATTTTTATACAATGCAATCCATTTAATTGTAAAAGGATTGTTGTGGGGTAATGTTATAGGAATCGGACTCTTATTTATTCAACAAAAATTAGGAATAATAAAACTCAATCCAGAAAATTATTACGTAACCACAGCACCCGTAGATATCAATTGGTTTGCCATTATTTCCTTAAATATAGGCACCGTCTTAATTTGTCTTCTAGTAATGCTTATCCCGTCCTATGTAGTTACTAAAATTTCTCCTGTAAAAGCTATAAAATTTATGTAAAAGGAAAGAACTTTTAGAATCAAAAAACTCCTTTTAAAAAAATATACAATACTAAATACTAAAAGAATAACAAAGGAAAACAAACCCCGTTTTTTAGAACCAAACACGACCCAAAATAACAAATAAAAAACCCAAAACAATCCAAAACAAATAAAAAACAAAGTTAAATATTTGAAAAACAGCAACTAAAAAACAAAAAACAAAAAAAGCAAAAAAAGACTAGGAAAAAACAAAAAAAAGAACGTACCTTTGCAGCCGCAACAGCGAAGTTCTTTAACAAAACCTTAAGATAAATTTTAGAAGCTTACTTCAAAAAAAGTTTTCAAAAAAAATCTTGCGAATTTAAAAAGAAGTTTTACCTTTGCAGCCGCTAAGACAATAAGTCAAAAGCGAAAAACAAAAGAAACAAGTTCATAGACATATTGGATTGACAGCACGTTTTAATAGTAATATTAAAACAAAAAAAATAAGAGAGTAAGAAAACTAGCATTCTTTGTCAAAAATATTTAGTTCAAAAGCTATAAAAAACATACGATGAAGAGTTTGATCCTGGCTCAGGATGAACGCTAGCGGCAGGCTTAACACATGCAAGTCGAGGGGTAGAAGGAGCTTGCTCCTTTGAGACCGGCGCACGGGTGCGTAACGCGTATGCAATCTACCTTGTACAGGGGGATAGCCCAGAGAAATTTGGATTAATACCCCATAGTATTATTAAATGGCATCATTTAATTATTAAAGTTCCAACGGTACAAGATGAGCATGCGTCCCATTAGCTAGTTGGTGTGGTAACGGCACACCAAGGCGACGATGGGTAGGGGTCCTGAGAGGGAGATCCCCCACACTGGTACTGAGACACGGACCAGACTCCTACGGGAGGCAGCAGTGAGGAATATTGGTCAATGGACGCAAGTCTGAACCAGCCATGCCGCGTGCAGGATGACGGTCCTATGGATTGTAAACTGCTTTTGTACAGGAAGAAACACTCCCTTGCGAGGGAGCTTGACGGTACTGTAAGAATAAGGATCGGCTAACTCCGTGCCAGCAGCCGCGGTAATACGGAGGATCCAAGCGTTATCCGGAATCATTGGGTTTAAAGGGTCCGTAGGCGGTTTTATAAGTCAGTGGTGAAATCTGGTCGCTCAACGATCAAACGGCCATTGATACTGTAAGACTTGAATTACTTGGAAGTAACTAGAATATGTAGTGTAGCGGTGAAATGCTTAGAGATTACATGGAATACCAATTGCGAAGGCAGGTTACTACGAGTACATTGACGCTGATGGACGAAAGCGTGGGGAGCGAACAGGATTAGATACCCTGGTAGTCCACGCCGTAAACGATGGATACTAGCTGTTTGGAGCAATCTGAGTGGCTAAGCGAAAGTGATAAGTATCCCACCTGGGGAGTACGCTCGCAAGAGTGAAACTCAAAGGAATTGACGGGGGCCCGCACAAGCGGAGGAGCATGTGGTTTAATTCGATGATACGCGAGGAACCTTACCAAGGCTTAAATGGGAAACGACAGATTTGGAAACAGATCTTTCTTCGGACGTTTTTCAAGGTGCTGCATGGTTGTCGTCAGCTCGTGCCGTGAGGTGTCAGGTTAAGTCCTATAACGAGCGCAACCCCTGTTGCTAGTTGCCAGCGAGTCAAGTCGGGAACTCTAGCAAGACTGCCGGTGCAAACCGTGAGGAAGGTGGGGATGACGTCAAATCATCACGGCCCTTACGCCTTGGGCTACACACGTGCTACAATGGACGGTACAGAGAGCAGCCACTACGCAAGTAGGCGCGAATCTACAAAACCGTTCTCAGTTCGGATCGGAGTCTGCAACTCGACTCCGTGAAGCTGGATTCGCTAGTAATCGCAGATCAGCCATGCTGCGGTGAATACGTTCCCGGGCCTTGTACACACCGCCCGTCAAGCCATGGAAGCTGGGGGTACCTGAAGTCGGTGACCGCAAGGAGCTGCCTAGGGTAAAACTGGTAACTAGGGCTAAGTCGTAACAAGGTAGCCGTACCGGAAGGTGCGGCTGGAACACCTCCTTTCTAGAGACAAAAAAAAGAAAATAGACCCTTACTCTCGCTGTTAATTCAAAAAAAAAAAAGACTTAAAATACAGAGTCTCGTAGCTCAGCTGGTTAGAGTACTACACTGATAATGTAGGGGTCGGCAGTTCGAGTCTGCCCGGGACTACAAACAAATTTGAAAATTGATTAATTTGAAAATTTAAAAAAATTAAGTTTAAAAGGAAATTCTAGAAGCGAATTTTGAATTATAAATTTTAAATCATGAATTTGAAAAATAATTCAAAATATATAAATCAACATTCAAAATAGAAAAAGAATGGGGGATTAGCTCAGCTGGCTAGAGCGCCTGCCTTGCACGCAGGAGGTCATCGGTTCGACTCCGATATTCTCCACCAAATTGATTTGAAAATGAATTGATTTGAAAATTTGAAAATGAATAACATCTTCAAATTAACGAATCATCAAATCTTCAAATTGAATAAAGTTCATTGACATATTGAGATAAACATACAAACAAGTAGAAAGAACACTTTAGTAATTAGTACAGAGTGAATAGTAATTAGTCTTAGGGCTAGTCACTAATTACTAAGAACTAATCACTAAAAAAAAGAAAACAATAAGCAAAATAAGGGCGTATGGGGGATGCCTAGGCTCTCAGAGGCGAAGAAGGACGTGATAAGCTGCGAAAAGCTACGGGGATTGGCACACACGAATAGATCCGTAGATATCCCAATGGGGCAACCCAATGCATTGAAGATGCATTATCCAATAGGAGGCAAACCCGCTGAACTGAAACATCTAAGTAGGCGGAGGAGAAGAAAACAAAAGTGATTCCGTAAGTAGTGGCGAGCGAACGCGGAATAGCCCAAACCGTTGTTGTTACGGCAATAACGGGGTTGTAGGACCACAATATTTCTTATAAACAGAATTAGAATAACCTGGAAAGGTTAACCAAAGAAGGTGAAAGTCCCGTATAAGCAAAGAATATAAAGAATAGTGGTATCCTGAGTAGGGCGGGGCACGAGAAACCCTGTCTGAATCTGGCGGGACCATCCGCTAAGGCTAAATACTCCTGAGAGACCGATAGTGAACCAGTACCGTGAGGGAAAGGTGAAAAGAACCGTGAATAACGGAGTGAAAAAGAACCTGAAACCATACGCCTACAAGCGGTCGGAGCAGCATAAGCTGTGACGGCGTGCCTTTTGCATAATGAGCCTACGAGTTACCGTTACTGGCAAGGTTAAGTGATTAAGTCACGGATCCGTAGCGAAAGCGAGTCTGAATAGGGCGCTATAGTCAGTAGTGGTAGACGCGAAACCGTGTGATCTACCCATGGGCAGGATGAAGCTGTGGTAACACACAGTGGAGGTCCGAACCGGTTGACGTTGAAAAGTCTTCGGATGACCTGTGGGTAGGGGTGAAAGGCCAATCAAACTCGGAAATAGCTCGTACTCCCCGAAATGCATTTAGGTGCAGCGCTGTGGTAGAGTTATATAGAGGTAGAGCTACTGATTGGATGCGGGGGCTTCACCGCCTACCAATTCCTGACAAACTCCGAATGCTATATAATATACACAGCAGTGAGGGCTTGGGTGCTAAGGTCCAAGTCCGAGAGGGAAAGAACCCAGACCATCAGCTAAGGTCCCCAAATGTATGCTAAGTTGAACAAACGCGGTTTGATTGCATCGACAGCTAGGATGTTGGCTTGGAAGCAGCCATTCATTTAAAGAGTGCGTAACAGCTCACTAGTCGAGCGATCGAGCATGGATAATAATCGGGCATAAGCATACTACCGAAGCTATGGATTTGTACACTGTACAAGTGGTAGGGGAGCATTCTAACATCGCCGAAGGTGTCTTGTGAGAGATGCTGGAGAAGTTAGAAAAGAAAATGTAGGCATAAGTAACGATAAGGGGTGCGAGAAACACCCCCGCCGCAAAACTAAGGTTTCCGCAGCTATGCTAATCAGCTGCGGGTTAGTCGGGTCCTAAGGCGAATCCGAAAGGAACAGTCGATGGCCAACGGGTTAATATTCCCGTACTACTTATAATTGTGATGGAGCGACGCAGTGGTGAAAGTACCGCGAACTGACGGAATAGTTCGTTAAAGCACCTAACTATAGGCCCAGTAGGCAAATCCGCTGGGACTGGTGAAATGCGATAGTACTCGGAGTCTTCGGACAAAGGGATAGAGTACCTAAAGGCTGCCAAGAAAACCTTCTAAACATAGATTATAAGTACCCGTACCGTAAACCGACACAGGTAGTTGAGGAGAGTATCCTAAGGCGCTCGAGAGATTCATGGCTAAGGAATTAGGCAAAATAGACCTGTAACTTCGGGAGAAAGGTCGCCAGCGCAAGCTGGCCGCAGTGAAAAGGTCCAGGCGACTGTTTATCAAAAACACAGGGCTCTGCAAAATCGTAAGATGACGTATAGGGCCTGACACCTGCCCGGTGCTGGAAGGTTAAGAGGAGATGTTATGAGCAATCAGAAGCATTGAATTGAAGCCCCAGTAAACGGCGGCCGTAACTATAACGGTCCTAAGGTAGCGAAATTCCTTGTCGGGTAAGTTCCGACCTGCACGAATGGTGTAACGATCTGGACACTGTCTCAGCCATGAGCTCGGTGAAATTGTAGTATCGGTGAAGATGCCGATTACCCGCAGTGGGACGAAAAGACCCTGTGCACCTTTACTATAGCTTAGTATT
>NZ_CP013992.1:570000-3321600 GCF_001534645.1 Flavobacterium covae
CCCCTGTTGCTAGTTGCCAGCGAGTCAAGTCGGGAACTCTAGCAAGACTGCCGGTGCAAACCGTGAGGAAGGTGGGGATGACGTCAAATCATCACGGCCCTTACGCCTTGGGCTACACACGTGCTACAATGGACGGTACAGAGAGCAGCCACTACGCAAGTAGGCGCGAATCTACAAAACCGTTCTCAGTTCGGATCGGAGTCTGCAACTCGACTCCGTGAAGCTGGATTCGCTAGTAATCGCAGATCAGCCATGCTGCGGTGAATACGTTCCCGGGCCTTGTACACACCGCCCGTCAAGCCATGGAAGCTGGGGGTACCTGAAGTCGGTGACCGCAAGGAGCTGCCTAGGGTAAAACTGGTAACTAGGGCTAAGTCGTAACAAGGTAGCCGTACCGGAAGGTGCGGCTGGAACACCTCCTTTCTAGAGACAAAAAAAAGAAAATAGACCCTTACTCTCGCTGTTAATTCAAAAAAAAAAAAGACTTAAAATACAGAGTCTCGTAGCTCAGCTGGTTAGAGTACTACACTGATAATGTAGGGGTCGGCAGTTCGAGTCTGCCCGGGACTACAAACAAATTTGAAAATTGATTAATTTGAAAATTTAAAAAAATTAAGTTTAAAAGGAAATTCTAGAAGCGAATTTTGAATTATAAATTTTAAATCATGAATTTGAAAAATAATTCAAAATATATAAATCAACATTCAAAATAGAAAAAGAATGGGGGATTAGCTCAGCTGGCTAGAGCGCCTGCCTTGCACGCAGGAGGTCATCGGTTCGACTCCGATATTCTCCACCAAATTGATTTGAAAATGAATTGATTTGAAAATTTGAAAATGAATAACATCTTCAAATTAACGAATCATCAAATCTTCAAATTGAATAAAGTTCATTGACATATTGAGATAAACATACAAACAAGTAGAAAGAACACTTTAGTAATTAGTACAGAGTGAATAGTAATTAGTCTTAGGGCTAGTCACTAATTACTAAGAACTAATCACTAAAAAAAAGAAAACAATAAGCAAAATAAGGGCGTATGGGGGATGCCTAGGCTCTCAGAGGCGAAGAAGGACGTGATAAGCTGCGAAAAGCTACGGGGATTGGCACACACGAATAGATCCGTAGATATCCCAATGGGGCAACCCAATGCATTGAAGATGCATTATCCAATAGGAGGCAAACCCGCTGAACTGAAACATCTAAGTAGGCGGAGGAGAAGAAAACAAAAGTGATTCCGTAAGTAGTGGCGAGCGAACGCGGAATAGCCCAAACCGTTGTTGTTACGGCAATAACGGGGTTGTAGGACCACAATATTTCTTATAAACAGAATTAGAATAACCTGGAAAGGTTAACCAAAGAAGGTGAAAGTCCCGTATAAGCAAAGAATATAAAGAATAGTGGTATCCTGAGTAGGGCGGGGCACGAGAAACCCTGTCTGAATCTGGCGGGACCATCCGCTAAGGCTAAATACTCCTGAGAGACCGATAGTGAACCAGTACCGTGAGGGAAAGGTGAAAAGAACCGTGAATAACGGAGTGAAAAAGAACCTGAAACCATACGCCTACAAGCGGTCGGAGCAGCATAAGCTGTGACGGCGTGCCTTTTGCATAATGAGCCTACGAGTTACCGTTACTGGCAAGGTTAAGTGATTAAGTCACGGATCCGTAGCGAAAGCGAGTCTGAATAGGGCGCTATAGTCAGTAGTGGTAGACGCGAAACCGTGTGATCTACCCATGGGCAGGATGAAGCTGTGGTAACACACAGTGGAGGTCCGAACCGGTTGACGTTGAAAAGTCTTCGGATGACCTGTGGGTAGGGGTGAAAGGCCAATCAAACTCGGAAATAGCTCGTACTCCCCGAAATGCATTTAGGTGCAGCGCTGTGGTAGAGTTATATAGAGGTAGAGCTACTGATTGGATGCGGGGGCTTCACCGCCTACCAATTCCTGACAAACTCCGAATGCTATATAATATACACAGCAGTGAGGGCTTGGGTGCTAAGGTCCAAGTCCGAGAGGGAAAGAACCCAGACCATCAGCTAAGGTCCCCAAATGTATGCTAAGTTGAACAAACGCGGTTTGATTGCATCGACAGCTAGGATGTTGGCTTGGAAGCAGCCATTCATTTAAAGAGTGCGTAACAGCTCACTAGTCGAGCGATCGAGCATGGATAATAATCGGGCATAAGCATACTACCGAAGCTATGGATTTGTACACTGTACAAGTGGTAGGGGAGCATTCTAACATCGCCGAAGGTGTCTTGTGAGAGATGCTGGAGAAGTTAGAAAAGAAAATGTAGGCATAAGTAACGATAAGGGGTGCGAGAAACACCCCCGCCGCAAAACTAAGGTTTCCGCAGCTATGCTAATCAGCTGCGGGTTAGTCGGGTCCTAAGGCGAATCCGAAAGGAACAGTCGATGGCCAACGGGTTAATATTCCCGTACTACTTATAATTGTGATGGAGCGACGCAGTGGTGAAAGTACCGCGAACTGACGGAATAGTTCGTTAAAGCACCTAACTATAGGCCCAGTAGGCAAATCCGCTGGGACTGGTGAAATGCGATAGTACTCGGAGTCTTCGGACAAAGGGATAGAGTACCTAAAGGCTGCCAAGAAAACCTTCTAAACATAGATTATAAGTACCCGTACCGTAAACCGACACAGGTAGTTGAGGAGAGTATCCTAAGGCGCTCGAGAGATTCATGGCTAAGGAATTAGGCAAAATAGACCTGTAACTTCGGGAGAAAGGTCGCCAGCGCAAGCTGGCCGCAGTGAAAAGGTCCAGGCGACTGTTTATCAAAAACACAGGGCTCTGCAAAATCGTAAGATGACGTATAGGGCCTGACACCTGCCCGGTGCTGGAAGGTTAAGAGGAGATGTTATGAGCAATCAGAAGCATTGAATTGAAGCCCCAGTAAACGGCGGCCGTAACTATAACGGTCCTAAGGTAGCGAAATTCCTTGTCGGGTAAGTTCCGACCTGCACGAATGGTGTAACGATCTGGACACTGTCTCAGCCATGAGCTCGGTGAAATTGTAGTATCGGTGAAGATGCCGATTACCCGCAGTGGGACGAAAAGACCCTGTGCACCTTTACTATAGCTTAGTATTGGTCTTGGATAAGTGATGTGTAGGATAGGTGGGAGACTATGAAATGGCGTCGCCAGGCGTTGTGGAGTCATTGTTGAAATACCACCCTTTGCTTATCTGAGATCTAACCCGCCCCTGGCGGGGACATTGCTTGGTGGGTAGTTTGACTGGGGTGGTCGCCTCCAAAAGAGTAACGGAGGCTTCTAAAGGTTCCCTCAGCACGCTTGGTAACCGTGCGTAGAGTGCAATGGCATAAGGGAGCTTGACTGAGAGACATACAGGTCGATCAGGTACGAAAGTAGAGCATAGTGATCCGGTGGTTCCGCATGGAAGGGCCATCGCTCAAAGGATAAAAGGTACGCCGGGGATAACAGGCTGATCTCCCCCAAGAGCTCATATCGACGGGGGGGTTTGGCACCTCGATGTCGGCTCGTCACATCCTGGGGCTGGAGAAGGTCCCAAGGGTTGGGCTGTTCGCCCATTAAAGTGGCACGCGAGCTGGGTTCAGAACGTCGTGAGACAGTTCGGTCTCTATCTACTGTGGGCGTTAGAAATTTGAGTGGATCTGACTCTAGTACGAGAGGACCGAGTTGGACCAACCGCTGGTGTATCTGTTGTTCCGCCAGGAGCACCGCAGAGTAGCTACGTTGGGAAGGGATAAGCGCTGAAAGCATATAAGCGCGAAACCCACCACAAGATGAGATTTCTTTTAAGGGTCGTGGAAGATCACCACGTTGATAGGCTATAGATGTAAAGGCAGTAATGTCACAGTCAAGTAGTACTAATAACCCGTAAGCTTATTGGTGCCCCACCCAACCTCCCCAAAGGGGAGGAGCAAGGGTGGGGCGTAAAATTCTTTCCAAATTGAATATTTATCTCAATATGTTAAAATATAGCAGCAAAGCTGCGTTTGAAGTTCCAAGTTTAAAGTTCCAAGTTACCTAACTTGAAACAAATAAAACTTGAAACCCCAAACCAAAACCTTAAGGTGGTTATTGCGGCGGGGCTCACCTCTTCCCATTTCGAACAGAGAAGTTAAGCCCGCCTGCGCCGATGGTACTGCATCCTGTGGGAGAGTAGGTCGCTGCCTTTCTTTGGAAACCCTTCATCCGAAACGATGAAGGGTTTTTTGTTTTATGCGCGTTTGTGCTATCAAACCGAAATCACCGCGTGAGCGGGCGTAGCAAGCTACCGTGTAGCGCGAAGCACGCGACCCGACGAAAGGTAGAACTCGCGCCAAAGGCTCACGAAAGTTTTGTTTGAGGCGGGGCACGCCCAAAAAATTAGTATTTGAAGGATAAAAAGGCTATATTTGCAGACTTTTTAAAAATAATTAACCATGAAAGCAGGTATTGTAGGCTTACCGAATGTAGGAAAATCAACTTTATTCAATTGTTTGTCGAATGCGAAGGCACAGAGTGCTAATTTTCCGTTTTGTACGATTGAACCGAATATTGGGGTGGTGAATGTACCAGACCCGCGTTTGGAAAAATTAGAAGAATTGGTTAATCCAGAGCGTGTGTTGCCTGCGACTGTAGAGATTGTGGATATTGCCGGATTGGTAAAAGGTGCGAGTAAAGGGGAAGGATTAGGAAATCAGTTTTTGGGTAATATTCGCGAATGTAACGCAATTATTCATGTGTTGCGTTGTTTTGATAATGATAATATTGTGCACGTGGATGGGAATGTGAACCCGATTCGTGACAAAGAGACGATTGATATTGAATTGCAATTGAAAGACCTTGAGACAGTTGAAAAACGTTTAGATAAGGCTAAGAAAACGGCTAAGTCTGGAAATAAAGAAGCGATTGTTGAAGCGGATTTATTAGAGCGTATTAAGACGGTTTTGTTAGAGGGGAAATCGGCTCGTGTAATTGAGCCTAAAAATCAGGATGAGGCGGATTGTTTAGATATGATTCAGCTGATTACTTCAAAGCCTGTGTTGTATGTGTGTAATGTGGATGAAGCATCGGCAGCTAATGGGAATGCGTATGTTGAGCAAGTGAAAGAGTTGGTGAAGGATGAGAATGCGCAGGTGATTGTGTTAGCGGTTGCTACTGAAGCGGATATTACGGAGTTAGAAACTTATGAAGAGCGTCAGATGTTTTTAGGAGACATGGGGTTAGAGGAGCCTGGTGTGTCGAAGTTGATTCGTTCTGCATATAAATTATTGAATTTACAGACGTATTTTACGGCTGGGGTGAAGGAGGTTCGTGCTTGGACAATTCAAGTTGGAGATACGGCTCCGAAAGCTGCGGGTGTGATTCACTCGGATTTTGAGAAAGGGTTTATCCGTGCAGAGGTGATTGCTTATGACGATTATGTGACTTTTGGTTCTGAAAGTAAGGTGAAGGAAGCTGGTAAATTGCGTGTGGAAGGTAAGGAGTATATAGTGAAGGATGGTGATGTGATGCACTTTAGGTTTAATGTATAGCTTGGTTATTGGTATTTTTAATATTGGTTTATAAGAAGGTGTACTAGTAATGTAGAGCTTACTTTCTAAGAATCGATTATATGAAGGCACATTCATAATTACCCAAACACTTGCATATCAACAAAATAAGTGTTATTTTAGAAGAAACAAACCCCGAAATTGCTCAAAAAGAGTCAAAAACGGGGTTTTTCTTTAAATGCTATGCCAAAAATAATACGTTTAAGCGAATTTCAATACCAAATTCCATTTTTTACTATCAATAAAGATTTTGATGGTTTTTACGCCCAATTTTTAAAAACAGATTTGGGTAAAATTTATCTTTCGATGCCTTTTTCAGAGCTTGCTCAAGCCTTCAAACTGAAAGATTCTCAAAAAGGGACTCATTGTTATTTTAGTCCTAAAGGCAAAATTGCTCTGATGATGCTTAAAAACTACTACGGTTGTTCGGATAAAAAGTTGATTGAACTTCTCAATGGAAATATCTTTATGCAATTTTTTTGTGATATTCTGATTCCGATTGATAAACCTTTGAAAAACTTTAAAATCGTGAGTCAAATCAGAATGGAGCTATCCAAGACTTTAACCATTGGCAAAGCTCAAGAAGTACTAGCTAAGAACTGGATTCCTTATATGGGAGATTTAGATAAAATGCTTACGGATGCTACTTGTTACGAGAGTGAAGTGCGCTTTCCTACGAACCAGAAATTGCTTTGGGAGTGTGTACAGTGGAATTATAAGCAAATGGAAGCTTTGTGTCATTTGTTTAAAATAAAACTACCAAGAACTAAATATTTAGATTGGTGTAAGCGATACAATCAATATTCAAAAAAGAGAAAAAAACAATCAAAACATCGCACAAAAGTTACCCGAGGTTTACTTAAATTATTATACAAACTCAATGGCGAACTTAGCCGTATTGAAGCACAAAATCCGTTTGAAGCCACTACAAAATATAGCAAACAGCGCCTGATTATCAAACAAGTATACAAACAACAAATTCAGATATTTAAAACTGGTAAAAGTGTTCCAGACAGGATTGTAAGTATTAGCAAAAGTTATATCCGCCCAATTGTTCGCGGGAAAGAAGTAAAGCAAGTTGAATTTGGAGCCAAAGTAAACAAAATTCAAATCGATGGCATTAACTTCATCGAACACATTCAATATCGAGCTTTCAACGAAGGAACTCGTCTGCAAAGCAGTGTTTTTTGCGCTCAGAATTTAACTAAAACAAAAGTAAAAATACTTGGAGCCGATGCCATTTATGCTACCAATAAAAATCGAACCTTCACGTCTACCAATACTATCCAAACCGATTTTGTACGTAAAGGAAAAGCTGGAAAAAATGAAGAACAACGCAAAATTTTAGCGCAACACATCAAGAAAGAACGAGCTACTCGACTAGAAGGAAGTTTTGGCAAGGAGAAGGAACATTACCATCTCAAGAAAATCAAAGCCAAAACCCAAAAAAGTGAGATCCTTTGGATTTTCTTTGGCATTCACACAGCCAATGCATTAGAAATAGGGAGACGGATTTATCTACAACAGCAAACTTTAGTAGCATAAAAAAAATGTAAGACCAGCATCATAGGGGAACGTGCGTCGTGTTGCGACCCAAAAACCTATTTTTAAACATTTGAATCCTTTAAAAAACAAAAATGACCCAAATTTGTAAATCAAAATGGGTCATTGTTTTATTTTTTTACAAAAGTGAGGTTACTTCTGAATGTGCCTATGAAAATTATTTCCGAGGTATCCGGATAATTTAGTAACAAAGAAGGCTGTCATTTTGACAGCCTTCTTTGTTTTAAAATTTATAGTTTAAAGATAGATTGAACATAGTTCCTAATTGGCTGAAATGGTATCCGTCATAGGTCATCTGCGAATAACGTTGGTTGAAAGTAATTAAATTTGATTGTGTTTTTACAAAATTAGGGTCTGTTAAACTAGCTTCTCCCGTACTATTTTCAGCTTTAAATTCCCATTTAGGTAAAATATTAAATAAGTTATTGATGTTTAAGGCGAAAGTTAATTTGTTTGTGGGATTAAAATTTATTCCTAAGTCAGTTACGACTTTTGGTTTGAATTCAGTTCTTAAATTAGAATCTAATCCAGCTTGTTTGAATACTGTTTTTCCAAATAAGGTATTGTTTAATGAGAAACCAAATTTTCCAATGTCATAATTAGTTCCTAAAATCCATTTAGTTTTAGGACGAGAAGTAAATAATAAATGCTGTTGTGTGGCATCTATAAGATCTTTTCCGAACTTTACAGGGATTTTATTGGTATTCCAGTTTTCAAATGTGTAATTTCCAGATAAATTAAATCCTAAATCTCCACTTCCTAATTTAATGTTTCGTATGCCTGCAACAACATCAATACCTCTTGTTCTTGTATCCAAAGCGTTAGTAAAGAAAGATAATGTTCCGAGATTTTTTCCGTTAATAGTTACATCTTTAATTTCATCACTTAAAACGATTCTGTCGTAAACATTGATGTGGTAGTAGTCAAGTGTTAATGTTATGTTTTTCATTGGTTTAAAACCTAGTCCAATTGTGTAATTTTCAGATTTTTCAGCTTTTAGTTTTTCAATTCCCATTTGACGTGCTTGAGGTGATACATTGTTTACTAATCCGCTTGCTAAAACACCTTGTCCTGGGAAAAAGCTATATTGAGATTTTTGGGTGTAAATTTGATGTAATGAAGGAGCTCTGAATCCAGATGATATAGATGCTCTTAATGTTATTTTGTCATCTAAAAATTTATATCTGCCACTTAATTTACCGATGTAAGTTGTACCAAAGTCACTGTAATTTTCACCACGTAAAGTAGCATCTAGTAGAAAATCTTTTGTAAAATCTATTGTGGTTGCTATATATCCTCCAATGTTATAGCGATTGAATTTTCCTGAGTTTTCGGGTCTGTTGCCAGCAAATGAATCGGCACCCATTCCATCCCAAGAAGCTTTGTCTCCTTCAATAATGGTAAAGTTTTCAGTTCTGAACTCTGTGCCTATAGCAAAACTGATTTTATCAGTTAAATTTTTATTTATGTCTATATTTCCTACTATGTGATCAAATTTTGTTCCTCCTGGTTTAAATGAAATAGGACTGTTTTGAAGATAAAGATTGGCACCGTTACTATCTAGAATATTAGAACGGTTAAATGAATTGTTTACTGTGTATTCTTGCATATTACCTCCAAAAGTGATGCTTAAATCAGTATTCCATCCGTTTTTGGTTGATTTTAAGCCTAAGGTAGCATTGTAATCGTTAAGATCTCCTTCAAATGTAGGGGCATATCCATCATATCCATTTTTTCCATTTCCTGGGAATAATTGATTTAAAAAAGGATAGTCTGTTAAGGTTCTCCAGTAGGGAGTTCTGTAGTTTGCAAATGAATTTACTTTTTTGTAAACATAAGCACCATTGAAATATAATTTTGAATTTTCAGATGTATCTACGCCTCCATTGATTTCAAATTTAGCAGTTGCGGTTGCAGGCGCTCCATTTATGTTGCCTGCATCTGGATGTCTGTTTAGAAAATCTTGTACATCTGTTATGTTGGCACCAAAATCTTTAGCTTCACCTTGTGCATCAACAGTGCCTGGTCTATTAGCTAAAGTTACTTTGGAAAAATCTAAGGTGTAATTAATAAACCCTTTTTCGTTAAAAGCAGTGGTGCCATTATTAAGGCTTGCGCCAATCATTTTTCCATCTCCTTTTCCTGTAATTCCTGTTCGTAGAGTGGTAGAACCTGAATTAGGATTGTTTTTTAGTATGATGTTCATAACCCCAGCAATAGCATCGGATCCGTATTGAGCTGAGGCACCATCACGTAATATTTCAACTCTTTCAATAGCGTCTTGCGGAATAGCAGAAATATCAGATCCTGTTTCGCCACGTCCAGGAGAGGTTTGTGTATATACTAAGGCACTCATGTTTTTACGTTTGCCGTTTATTAATATTAATGTACGGCTAGGTCCCATATTTCGTATCTCATAGGGATCTAATAAAGATGTAGCGTCATTTACAGGAGTTTGAACGGTATTAAATGAGGGAATTCTATATTGTAATGCTTTATCAAATGTTGCTTGCCCTGTTGAAGCTAGTTCTTTAGAAGATAATAAGTCTACAGGTAGGGGAGTGGTAGTATTACTTCGGGGAGCTGTTCTAGTGCCTACTACAACTACTTCGTCTAGACTTTTATTTTCTTCTTGAAGTATTATGTTTAGTTCAATATTTTGGTCCTTCATTTCAATTTCTCTAACTTCTGTTTTGTACCCCATATAATTGAATTTTAAGGTATGCTTTCCTGGATTTAGTTTTAAAGAAAAACCACCATCAAAATCAGATGTAGTAGAACCTGCATTGTTAGCAATAATGTTAACTCCTGGAATTCCTAGGCCTCCAGTGTCTTTAATAGATCCTTTTATGAAGTTTTGAGTAAAACCTGTCCAAGTCATTATTAGTAATAATAAGCAATGAATTTTTTTCATATTTATTTTTTTTAGGTTATTGTTTTATCAAATATCTAAAAAAAATGTTAATAAAATAATAATGTATGTATTTTTTTTCTTTATTTATTTTTGTTAATAGGTTGTTTTATTTTCTTTTTACATACTTTTCAAGTATCTTAGCACCAAATCGATTTTTTATTTATGTTCGAACAAAATCAATACACCGAAGACAATATTCGTTCTCTCGACTGGAGGGAACATATCCGTATGCGTCCTGGGATGTACATTGGTAAATTGGGAGATGGGTCATCTCCTGATGATGGTATTTATATTTTAGTAAAAGAGGTTCTAGATAACTGTATCGACGAGTTTGTGATGGGGGCAGGAAGAACCATAGAAGTTACTCTTAAAGATCGTACCGTAACGGTGCGTGACTACGGACGTGGTATTCCTTTAGGGAAAGTAGTAGATGTAGTTTCTAAAATGAATACGGGAGGAAAATACGATTCAAAAGCTTTCAAAAAATCAGTTGGTTTAAATGGAGTCGGTACTAAAGCAGTAAATGCACTCTCTACTTTCTTTAGAGTAGAATCAGTACGTGATAATCAACAAAAAGCAGCCGAATTTTCTGCTGGAACACTTACCTTAGAAGAAGATGTTATAGAGACTACTAAGCGTAAAGGTACCAAAGTTAGTTTTATAGCAGATGATACGATTTTTAAAAATTATAAGTATCGTAACGAATACATTGTTAGGATGTTAAAAAACTATTGTTATCTTAATAAAGGATTGACAATAGTTTATAATGGTGAAAAATTCTTCTCTGAAAATGGATTGAAAGATTTGTTAGAGGAGACCATTACTGAAGAAGATATGCAATATCCTATCATTCACCTGACTGGTGAAGATATCGAAATTGCCATGACCCATAGTAAAACACAGTATTCGGAAGAATATTACTCGTTTGTTAATGGTCAAAATACAACTCAAGGAGGTACACACTTGGGAGCATTTCGTGAGGCTATAGTTCGTACGATAAAAGAGTTTTACAATAAAAGTTTTGAGGCATCTGATATTCGTAAATCGATAGTTTCTGCTATTTCGGTTAAAGTAGAAGAACCTGTCTTTGAATCGCAAACGAAAACCAAATTAGGTTCTACCGATATGGGACCTAATTCGCCATCTGTTCGTACTTATGTTAATGATTTCATCAAAACGAATTTAGATAACTTTTTACATAAAAATCCTGAAATTGCCGATTTATTACTTCGTAAAATTCTGCAAGCTGAACGTGAACGTAAAGAATTGTCAGGTATTCGTAAGTTGGCTAAAGAACGTGCTAAGAAAGCGAGTTTACACAATAAGAAATTGCGTGACTGTCGTGTACATCTTACCGATGCTAAAAATTCACGTAGTTTAGAGAGTACTTTGTTCATTACCGAGGGAGATTCAGCTTCGGGTTCCATAACGAAATCACGTGATGTGAATACTCAAGCGGTATTTAGTTTACGTGGAAAGCCTTTGAATACCTATGGAATGACCAAAAAGATAGTGTATGAAAATGAGGAATTCAATTTGCTTCAAGCCGCATTGAATATTGAAGAAAGCATGGAAGATTTGCGTTACAACAACATTGTAATTGCAACTGATGCCGATGTCGACGGGATGCACATCCGTTTGTTGTTAATTACCTTTTTCTTGCAGTTTTTTCCAGAAATCATCAAAGAAGGACATTTGTATATTTTGCAAACGCCTTTGTTCCGTGTGCGTAACAAGAAAGAGACGATTTATTGTTATAGCGATGAAGAACGTAGAGATGCCATTGAAAAACTAAAACCAAAACCAGAAATCACCCGATTCAAGGGATTAGGGGAGATTTCACCTGATGAGTTCAAGCATTTTATAGGGGAAGATATTCGTTTAGACCCTGTAATGTTGGACAAAGCGACTTCTATCGAAAAATTATTAGAATTCTATATGGGTAAAAATACTCCTGACCGTCAGGAGTTTATTATCAAGAATCTGAAAGTGGAGTTGGATACGGTGGAGGAGTTGACGTCGTAGCACAAAGTCACACAAAGTTTGGCACGAAGTCAAAGAAGTTTTTTAGGTTTAACTTTGAGAAATTTAGTGTTATTACTATTTATTGAGAAAAGGTCACACTGAGTCACACTAAGTTAAGCACAAAGTCAATGAAATTAAAAAACTTTGTGAAACATTGTGAAGTACTTTGAAAAACATTGTGAAACAAAAAAAATGAATATGCAAGAAGAAAACGATATCAGTAAAATAATTTTAGACTGTGCTTATAAAGTTCATACAAAATTAGGCTCAGGATTATTGGAAAAAGTATATAGAGAGTGTTTAGCTTATGAATTAGAAAAATGTGGATTAAATGTTAAACAAGAAAAAGGATTTCCAGTAGTTTATGAAGATATCAAATTTGATTGCGGATATAGAGTAGATATAATAGTAAATGATAAAGTTATTATCGAGTTAAAAGTAGTTGAAGAATTTACAATCGAACATACTGCACAATGTTTGACTTATATGCGACTAGCAGATTGTAGATTGGGATTACTTTTAAACTTTTATAAAAGATCATTAAAAGACGGAATAAAAAGATTAGTTATTTAATAACATAGTGAAGCTTTGTGCTAAACTTTGTGAGACTTAGTGAAACTCATTAATGTACAAACAATTAAACAATAAAACATCCCTCAACCCTGAAAACAATTTCTTTCAGGAGGTGATTACTATTGTTAAAAGTTCACAACAGCAGTTACTTCGTACCGTTAATCAAACTTTGGTTATGACTAATTATGAAATTGGACGGAAAATAGTAGAAGAAGAGCAAAAAGGAGAAGATAGGGCTGAATATGGAAAACAGCTACTCAAATTATTATCAGATAGGTTAACAACAGAGTTTGGAAGAGGTTTTTCAGTTGATAATTTAGAACGATTTAGGAAGTTTTATATTGTATATTCAAATTCCGCATCACTGACTCGGATTTCTAATATTGAAATTTCCGCGTCAGTGACGCGGAAATCTGAAAGTTCAAAATATGAGATTCAATCTCAGATTTTTGGTATTGATAAAAAAGCGCAGACACAGACTGCGGAGTTTAGATTGACATGGACACATTATGTTTTTTTAATTAGCATAGAAGATAAACTAGAGCGTAACTTCTACGAAATAGAATCTATCAAGCACAATTGGAGTGTTCGTGAATTAAAACGTCAATACAATTCAGCATTATTTGCAAGATTGTCATTAAGTAGAGATAAAGAAGAAGTATTAAAACTTGCCCAAGAAGGTCAAATTATCGAAAAACCAAAAGATTTAATAAAAGACCCGTATATATTAGAGTTTTTGGGATTTGCTGAAAAAGCACAGTATACGGAAGAAGAACTTGAAACTGAAATGATAGACAAATTAGAAGCCTTTTTGATGGAATTAGGCCACGGATTTACCTTTGTGGCGCGTCAAAAACGGATTTCTTTTGATGAAAAACATTTTTATATTGATTTAGTGTTTTATAACCGAGTTTTAAAATGTTTTGTGTTAATTGATTTGAAAATTGGCGAACTCAAACATCAAGATTTAGGACAAATGCAAATGTATGTCAATTATTACGATAGAGAAATGCGTTTGGAAGACGAAAACAAAACTATTGGAATAATTTTATGTCAAAATAAAAGCGATTTGTTAGTAGAATATTCATTGCCAGAAGAAAATGACCAAATATTCGCTAGTAAATACAAAACAGTGTTGCCAACAGTAGAAGAATTTAAAAAGATAATTTCGTAAGAATGGTTACACAAAGTCACCCTAAGTTTAGCACAAAGTCAAAGAAGTTTAAAAAACTTTGTGAAACATTGTGAAGTACTTTGAGAAACTTCGTGTAACAAAAATATGATTATGCAAGAAGAAAACGAAAATATAGAAGATTTAACCCCACAAGACGAAAACCAAGCCGAAGAAAATCCTACTACGGAAGGACATTTTGAAGGGGAACATTTTTACGACCATGATGAGGAAAATCCTGATGCGACCATTACTAAGGTAACGGGGATGTATAAGGATTGGTTCTTGGATTATGCTTCTTATGTAATCTTGGAGCGTGCGGTGCCTGCTATAGAAGATGGTTTTAAACCTGTACAGCGACGTATCATGCACTCTATGAAAGAGTTGGATGACGGGCGTTACAATAAAGTGGCCAATGTGGTAGGACATACCATGCAATACCACCCACACGGTGATGCCAGTATTGGTGATGCCATGGTGCAAATTGGTCAAAAAGACTTGTTGATAGATACCCAAGGAAACTGGGGGAATATACTAACGGGAGATGGTGCTGCGGCATCCCGTTATATTGAGGCACGATTGAGTAAATTTGCTCTTGAAGTTTTATATTCTCCTAAAATAACCGAATGGGGCTTGTCGTATGATGGTCGTCGTGCAGAACCCATTAACTTGCCCGTGAAATTCCCATTGCTATTAGCACAGGGTGGAGAAGGGATTGCTGTAGGTTTATCTACTAAGATTTTACCCCATAATTTCAATGAGTTAATTGACGCTTCAATTAAAATATTAAAAGGTAAAGCCTTTACACTATATCCTGATTTTCCAACGGCTGGTATTGCTGATGTGTCTAATTATAATGACGGATTGCGAGGCGGTCGCGTACGCGTGCGTGCAAAGGTTTCGCAATTGGATAAGCAAACGTTGGTAATTACACAAATTCCTTTTTCTACTAATACAACTTCCTTGATTGATAGTATCTTGAAAGCGAATGATAAAGGGAAGATTAAAATCAAGAAAATTGAAGACAATACGGCAGCGGAAGTTGAAATATTGATTCACTTGCCACCAGGTGTTTCTCCAGATAAAACAATCGATGCGTTGTATGCTTTTACGGCATGTGAAACTTCTATTTCTCCATTGGGCTGTATTATTGAGGACAACAAACCTTTGTTTATTGGGGTTTCTGATATGCTCAGAATGTCTACGCATCGTACTGTCGATTTGTTACGTCAAGAGCTAGAAGTGCAATTGGCAGAGTTGGAAACCAAATGGCATTTTTCAACCTTAGAAAAAATATTCATACGTGAAGAAATGTACATTGACTTTAAGTTATATAGCGATAAAGAATCATTATATACCTATATGTACGAGCGTTTTGAACCTTTCAAAAATCTATTGTTGCGTGATATAGTCGATGAGGATTTACAAAAGTTAACCCAAATTCCAATGATTCGTATCACACGTTTCGACTCGGCTAAAGCAGATGAATTGATTGCAAAATTGGAAGATGAAATTGCACAAATAAAACATCATTTAGAGCATTTGACGCAGTTTGCGATAGATTTCTTCGCCCGATTGAAAGAGAAATATGGTAAAGGACGTGAGCGTAAAACTGAAATCAGAAATTTTGAGAATATTGAGGCGACAAAAGTAGTTTTACGTAATACAAAACTCTATGTAAACCGAGAAGAAGGTTTTATAGGTACTGGTTTAAAGAAAGACGAATACGTAGCGGATTGTTCCGATATTGACGATGTAATTTGTTTCTTGCGTAATGGTAAAATGATTATTACTAAAGTAGACGAGAAAAAATTCATTGGCAAAGATATTATTCATATTGCTGTTTTTGATAAAAATGATAAGCGTACCATTTATAACATGATTTATCGCGATGGGAAATCAGGACCATCGTTTATAAAGCGTTTTAATGTTTCAGGGGTAACTCGTGATAAAGAATATGATTTAACCCAAGAAAAAGCAGGTTCGCAAGTCTTGTATTTTTCTGCCAATCCTAATGGAGAAGCAGAAACGGTTACGATTTTGTTGCGCCAAGTAGGTAGCGTGAAGAAACTGAAATGGGACGTTGATTTTGCTGAAATTATGATTAAAGGTCGTGCTTCAAAAGGAAACACGGTGGCTAAATATCCGATTAAGAAAATTGAGTTAAAAGAAAGAGGTATTTCTACGTTGCGCCCGCGTAAGGTATGGTTTGACGACACAGTGCAACGTTTGAATGTAGATGGAAGAGGGGAGTTGCTAGGCGAGTTTAAGCCCAATGACCGTTTGCTAATTATCCATCAATCAGGTAAAATAAAAACAGTTATTCCAGAGTTAACCACGCATTTTGAGGATGATATGATTGTTTTGGAAAAATGGCATCCTAAAAAGCCTGTTTCAGCTATTTATTATGACGGTGAAAAGGAACGTTATTTTGTAAAACGTTTCTTGATGGAAAACGAAAACAAAGAAGAACTGTTTATTTCTGAACATGAAAAATCACAGTTAGAAATTGTTTCAACCGATTGGCGTCCAGTGGCAGAAATTGTATTTGCCAAAAAAGGAGGTGTTCAAAAAGAAAATATGACAGTTGATTTGGAACAATTTATTGCTGTAAAAGGAATAAAAGCTCTCGGAAACCAATTGACAGCTGACAAAATCAAACAGATTAGTATGCTTGAACCATTGCCGTATGAAGAACCTATTGAAGTGCATCCCACAGAAATAGTGCGTCAAGATAACGAAAATGGTGAAGGAAACGATTTAACAGATTACAACATCACTTTAGAAGATGATGGTCAGATTACTTTGAGTTTGGACTAAAAGAAATGGGAAGTTTTAGCTTCCCATTTTTGTTTCAATACTTTTAATAACTTCAACTAATTCGGTTTTAAAATCAAACCATTGTGTATTTTCTGTACGTTTGAACCAAGTCATTTGGCGTTTGGCAAAACGACGCGTATTCATTTTAATTTGGTCAATGGCTTCTTCTAAAGAAATTTTTCCTTCAAAATAATCAAATAATTCGCGATAGCCCACAGTTTGTAAGGCGTTCAATTCTTTGTGCGGTAAAAGAGTTTTAACTTCTTCCAATAAGCCTTGTTGCATCATCAAGTCAACTCTAAGGTTAATGCGTTCATACATCAACGTACGGTCTGCTTCTAGACCAATAATTATAGGCGTGAAGTTGCGTGGATTTTTGCGTTTGCCTAAAAAACTAGAGTAAGGTTGCCCTGAACCGATACAAACTTCTACAAAGCGTTTCATACGTTGTGGGTTTTGAAGCGTTTGTGGATTTTCGCTCGCTATTTTTTGATAATATTCAGGGTCTAATTTTTTTAAATTATCTAGAAGATAGGAGATACCTAATTCATCATATTTGCGGTTAACGGTTTCACGTACCGAAGCATCAATATCAGGAAATTCATCAAACCCTTTTAACACGGCATCTACATACAGGCCACTACCCCCCACAAGCACTTGGATGTTGTTTTTTTGGAATAACTCCTCCAGCCTTGCTAAGGCTTCAACTTCATAATCACCAACTGAGTAACTTTCAAAAATGGATTTGTTTTGAATAAAATGATGTGGTGCTTGTGCTAATTCTTCCTGTGAAGGCACAGCCGTTCCGATACACATTTCCTTAAAAAACTGACGGCTATCACAAGAAATAATCTCGCAACCAAAATGATTAGCTAGTTGAATAGCCAAAGCTGTTTTGCCAATAGCTGTGGGACCTATAATGGTAATCAAATAATTTTGTGCCATTAGATTGTTGTTAATTTATCAAAATCGTTACTTGTAAGAAGTTGTACATTTTGGGTGATTTTTTCAATATCCCAATGCCACCATTGCTTTTCTAATAAAAGGTCAATAACCTCGTCAGAGAAGCGTTTGCGGATTACTTGCGCGGGATTACCGCCTACAATAGTGTAGGGCGATACGTCTTTGGTAACCGTGGCGTTGGTCGCAATAATGGCGCCATCACCTATAGTAACGCCAGCCATAATCGTGGCATTATGACCTATCCAAACATCGTTGCCTATTACCGTGTCACCTTTAGTTGGATACGATTTGCCTTCCATAGCGTGTTGCCAATCGTGTCCAAAAATAGCAAACGGATAAGCCGAAATGGCTTCCGTGAGATGATTAGCTCCATTCATAATAAATTTGACTCCTGATGCAATCATGCAAAATTTACCAATGATTAATTTATCCCCTGTAAAATCAAAATGGTATTTGACGTTCTTTTCAAAATTTTCCACATCGTCAAAATCATCATAATAGGTATAATCGCCCACTATGATATTTGGATTTTGAATGATATTTTTTAAAAAACAAAGTTTATTATATCCGTTTAATGGAAAGGGATTGTTTTTATCTGGAATATTGAACATGTTTTGAATTTAGTTTATAGTTTACAGTAAACCGAACTTAATGTTAATACTTCACAAGCTTCAACATCTTCTTTTTATTGATATAATGCTGAATAATATTACGACTGTCACGAGTGTTTTGCATCGGAACAAGAATGTTTTTTAATATTTGTAAAGTATTGATTTGATGGTTTAAATCGTAAAAACAATAGCCTTTGTAAATTCCGTTTTCAATGACCACCGCACTTCTTTCTTCTAACGTTCGACCTTTATCCACAATCACCATAGTATTATTATGGAATTGATGGTTGCTGATGAATTCATTCACACGCAAGTTGTAGGCATCAGGTGCTTCTTTTTGGATACAAGCACCAAAACATTGTTTAATGTCATACTGAAAACAGCTTTTTTTAGTATCGTACAAGCCGTTAATTTTCTGACACAATTGGTATTTTTCTGTAATTTGGAACAGGGCATTTTTGCCTTCCAGTTGACTGCTGAAAGAAGTGATTTCTTTTTTGCGACCATCAGCTTTCAACACTTTCAAGGCTAGATAGCCTTGAGTGTCCTTTTCTGCATACAGCGCCCAAGGGAAAATGGTTTTGCGTTGGGCTCTGTTATAAATGGGTTTATTTATCTTAATTTCCTCGCTTTCTTTCAAAAGAGCAATCAATTCACTGCCTGTTTCTTCAAAAGTAACAGCATAGACTTCTTTTTGTATTTTCTTGCTTTTTTTAGAAGTACCAGTAAAATGTTGGTTGACCCTTTTTTTGATATTTTTACTTTTACCTATATAAATCAAGTCGCCTTTTTCATTATGAATATAGTAAATACCCGTTTTAGAGGGTAAAGCCTCTACAATATCCAATAATTTAGGCGCCATCCCTGATTTGATTTCGGTTTTTACAAAACTTCTGACAATATCTTTTTCAAAATCTTTAGCTAAAAGAAGTTTGAACAAGCGCACAGTAGCCATAGCATCACCACTGGCACGATGTCTGTCGGCTACAGGAATGCCTAAACTACGAACCAACTTACCTAAACTATACGAGGGCAAATCAGGAAGTAATTTTTTAGATAATTCTACGGTGCAAAGCGTTTGTTTTTGAAAATCAAACCCTAATCTTCGGAATTCTGTTTTTATCACTCGATAATCAAAGGATGCATTGTGAGCCACAATAATGCAACCATCTGTGATTTCTATAATACGTTTGGCGATTTCGTAAAATTTAGGAGCACTGCGCAACATGGCGTTGTTGATGCCCGTAAGTTTAACCACAAAGGGTTGAATCGGAATTTCAGGATTAACCAAGCTGATAAATTGGTCAACGATCTCATGACCATCAAATTTATAGATGGCAATTTCGGTAATACCCTCTTCGTTGTATTGACCGCCCGTGGTTTCTATGTCGAGTATGCAGTACAAGCCCCCTAGCCCCCAAAGGGGGAATATTTATAAGTTAATAATTCGTGACAAATATACATAATCTATTTCGTTCCCCCTTTGGGGGCTAGGGGGCTTTTTTTTATCTAACCCCAAAAATACTACTTCCAATGCGAACCATAGTACTTCCACAATCGATAGCCAGCTGATAATCACCACTCATTCCCATAGAAAGGGTTTGCAGGTGACAATTTTCAGTTTTCACAGCTTTGTGTTTGTCAAACAAAGATTTCAACTCTAAAAATTCTTTTTTTATTTGGTTTTGGTCTTCAGAAAAGGAAGCCATTCCCATCAAACCAATAATTCTAATGTTTTGTAACGAATTTTCATTCTGCACTAAGTGAAGAATTTCCTCTAGTTCCGTTTCATTTAAACCAAATTTTGTTTCCTCCTCAGCGATATAAATTTGTAACAAACAATCAATGATACGGTTGTTTTTTTGCGCTTGTTTGTTGATTTCTTGCAATAATTTTAAGCTATCTACACCATGAATCAAACTCACGAAAGGCGCCATATATTTTACTTTGTTAGTTTGTACATGACCTATCATGTGCCATTGGATATCTTTTGGCATTTGCTCCCATTTTTCTGTCATTTCTTGGATTTTGTTTTCTCCAAAAATGCGTTGCCCAGCTTGGTAAGCTTCCATTAAGTCACTAACTGGTTTGGTCTTTGAAACTGCAACCAAGGTAACTTGTGATGGTAAAGAGGATTTTATGTTGTTGAGATTTTGTTGGATTGACATTTTAATAAGCCTTGAGTTTTAAAAATTTCTTTTCAAAAAAGTGAAATGATAAATATGAAATAAGTATCGTTAAGATAAAAACAGAAGTATAAAAAATTAATATGGAAACTGCTTCTGGTGCATAATGTGATATTTGAGTTTTTATAAAAATAAAACCAATAAGTTGAAAAACAATTGGATGATACATATAGATACCATACGAAATTTCACCAAGTTTTTTTAATATGTTAATTTCTAGTAATTTGATGGGTCTTATAGATAAAAAATAAATTGTGATTGAAAAATTAAACATGCAAATTAAATTGTAGAGGTTTTCATTCAAATTATTTTTAAAAATATCTGTAAAAAAAATGAGTATAGTTATGAAAAATGAAATTAAAGAAGTGGTGCGTCCTATATTGTTTTTTTTCTTAATTGACAAATAGGCTATTACGCCACTGAATGAAAAGAAATAAAAATACATTCCATATTTTAATAATATTGTGTTAATCATACTGAAGTGTGCCAAATAAAAATAAAATATGGTAAACAATATTAGAAAAATGAAGATGTTTTTTGCCTTTAAATAGTAGACAATTGGTGCGATAAATAAATAAAACTGTTCTTCTATTCCTATAGACCAAAGTATTTCAATGATTCCTCCTGGTTTATAAGTTGCTAAAATATTAGGGAAGAGTGTTAAGCCTAATGATAATCCAATGCCTAAGCTATAACCAGAATTTGGAATATAACCGAATTTAGGTGCAATTAAATGATAAAATAAAAGGCCTATAAAAAAAACAATGTAATAAAGCGGAAAAATTCTTAAAACTCTTCTTAAATAAAATTTTTTTAGATTGATTTTGTTAATACTTTTTTCTAAGAATAAATTTCTAATTATTAAAAAACCACTTAATGAGAAAAATGCATAAACAGCTTCTGTTCCTCTAAAAAACAATGGGAGATTATTGAAATGAGGAAAGTTTCTGTTGATGCAGTATTCCGGAAGATGGAATAAAACTACAAATGATGCTAAAAAAAAGCGAAGAGATGTTAAATTTGGTAAACGATTCATTTTTTATGCATAGTTACAATTCATACACCAACAACCCACTTCTAAACTTCGGTTCAATATAGGTTGATTTAGGAGGCATAATCAGGTTATTATCAGCTAGTAACTTAATTTCATGAATGTCCGATGGGTACAACATAAAACCTACTTCAAAAGTGCCTTCGTCTATCAATTCCTTCATGTGCAATATAGCTTGTTTGCCAGGAATATAATCAATGCGTTCGTCGTTGCGAAGGTCGCCAATGCCTAAAATAGGTTGGAGCACATAGTCGTACAAAATTTGCGCATCTAGGTTTTTTAAAATTTGATTATTCGTACTATTGTTGTCATTTTTCTTGTATTCTAAAGCATAAAAACGACCGTCTAAATACATCCCAAATTCATATTTGCGTTTGGGTTGGTAGAGTTCACTTTTTTTGTCTTTGATGATGAAATTTTCTGCCAAAAGCTTGATAAATTCTTCCTTCGTATGTCCGTTGAGGTCATGAATTACACGGTTAAATTCATAAATTTTGACATTGCTTTCCGCAATTAAAAAACTCATAAAATAATTCAAATTCGGATTGCCAGTTGTTTTGTCTTGCTCGTATAGCATTTCTGCCGATGCTGAACGATGGTGCCCGTCTGCGATGTACAAATTAGGAATCGCTTCGAAATGTTCTATCAAAAGGTTGATTTCTGTTTCCGTATCGATTTTCCAAAGCGTATGCTTTTCTTTGTTTGGCGTAGCAAATTCATAAATAGGTCTGTTCTTTTTATGAATCGCAATAAAAGTGTTGATTTCAGTACTGTCAGGATAAGTAATCAATACGGGTTCAGTGTTAAATCCCGTTTGATGTAAATAATCCTTGAACAATTCCACGCGGTATTGTAGGGTGTCTTCGTGTTTTTTGATGTGATTATTTTGATAATCCTCAATAGAAGTTCCAGCAACGATACCAGTAAAAGTATTTGTTTTGGTTTGGATTTCGTATAAGTAAAACATTGGTTTTTCTTCCTGAAATAGGATGTTTTCTTTTTTGAAATCGTTGTATTTATGAGTAACTCCTCTAAAACGCTTGTCCGCCGTAATTTTTTGCGAATGTGTGTAAGCAGGATGAATAACATGCAAAAACGAATAGGGATTAAAATCCAACCAAGCGGCTAATTCTGCTGCGGAATATTCATCATAGGTTCTACACGTCACTAACGCTACTTTATCATGCGTGGGGCGAACTGCTTTAAAAGGGATTATTTTGCTCATTTTTTTGAGTGATTAGTGAAAAGTGAATAGTAATTAGCTTGTTTTGCTACTACTATTCACTAATTACTTTTACTATTTACTAAATTGAGATGAAACTTTCTCTGCTTTTTTACTTTCTGAGTAATCGTAGAAACCTTCTCCAGATTTCACTCCTAATTTACCTGCCATAACCATATTAACTAATAAAGGACACGGAGCGTATTTCGGGTTTTTGAAACCATCGTACATTACGTTTAAGATGGACAAACATACATCAAGGCCAATAAAATCGGCTAATTGTAAAGGTCCCATTGGGTGTGCCATACCTAATTTCATCACGGTATCAATTTCATACACACCACCTACACCGTTGTATAAAGTTTCGATAGCTTCGTTAATCATTGGCATTAAGATACGATTCGCTACAAATCCAGGGTAATCGTTTACTTCGGTAGGTGTTTTACCTAATTTAACTGATAAATCCATGATGATTTTAGTTACTTCGTCAGAAGTGTTGTAACCACGAATAATTTCAACTAATTTCATGATAGGCACAGGATTCATAAAGTGCATACCTATCACACGTTCTGGATGTACTACATTGGCAGCAATTTGTGTAATAGAAATAGAAGAAGTGTTTGTTGCTAAAATGGTGTTATGGTCGCAAACTTCGCTTAATTGTTTGAAAATGTTGAATTTTAATTGTACATTCTCAGTAGCGGCTTCTACAACTAAATCGCAACCTACCACACCGTCTTTAATTTCTGTGTACGTGATAATGTTGCCTATGGTTTTATGTTTATCTTCTTCTGTAATAGAACCTTTAGCCACCATACGGTCTAGGTTGTTAGCAATAGTAGCCATCCCTTTTTCTAAAGATTTTTCAGAAATGTCAATTAATTTTACGGTAAATCCGCTTTGTGCAAAAGTATGAGCAATTCCGTTGCCCATCGTACCCGCACCTATAACTGCAATGTGTTTCATAGTTAGCCCCTAATCCCGCCATGGCGGATTCCTACTAGGGGTGAGTAGGGATTAATGGTTTGGTTTATTATTGAATTCTTTTTTTATTTCATTTAACAACTGCTCTTCCGAAGGTAAAATCAACTCATATTGACTTGCAAGTATTGTTTTGTTTTCTTCGGGTAAAGAAAATTTTACGACGGCATTGTTTTTATCGGCACACAAAAGTACACCAATTGTTGGTTTTTCATGAGGTAATTTTTCTACTCGGTCAAAATAGTTGACATACATTTGCAGTTGTCCTAAGTCTTCGTGAGTGAGCTTGTGTGTTTTGATTTCGAAGATAACAAAACTCTGTAACATACGATTGTAGAAGACTAAATCCACAAAGAAATCATCACCTTCTAAATGAATTCTTTTTTGTCGCGCCACAAATGAAAAACCGTTACCTAATTCCAATAAAAAATCTTGAAGATGTGTAATAATAGCTTGTTCTAAATCTTTCTCATAATAAGCACTTTCTCTTTTTAATCCTAAAAACTCTAGTACCATAGGGTCTTTGATAATTTCATTAGGATGGGTAGGAAGCACTTCATTGCGTGCTACGGCCAATACACTTTCTTTGTCATTACTTAAGAGTAGCCGTTCGTACAATTGGCTATTGATTTGACGTTCCATTTGTCGTACGGACCAATTGTTTTTAGCAGTTTCGGCTATGTAATATTCTCTTTTGTCTTCATTGTCAATGCGAATTAGCGTTCGATAATGCGTCCAACTCAATTGTGTACGCAGTGAGTTCACAATTGGAAAAGTTCTGTAAAATTGTCTATACCAATAGAGGTTTCTATATGAAAACCCGCTTCCAAATTCAGGTTGTAATTGTTCCGAAAGATATTTTATCAAATACTCTCCGTAATCAGCTCTATCTTTTCCTTGTTGTTCTTCGTTGAAAATCCGCTCGCCTATATGCCAATATAATAGGGTGCGCTGATAATCTACAGCCTTTATGGCTGAGGTTCGCGCATTTGATATTAAAGACTTAATATCGCTTATTATCGTTGGATTGGAGAGCATTTTTATTTTTTAAAAAAGTATAAAGTAATTACTTTTCAATACACTCAATAATCTGATACGCCACACGTAAGGCTTCCGTGCCATCTTCCAGTGTAACCACAGGTGTCGCATCTTGATTAATCGCATCGGCAAAAGACTCTAATTCGTCTAGGATAGCGTTGTTCAAATGTACATCAGGGTTGTCAAAATAAATTTGTTTTTTAACTCCTTCAGCATTTTGAAGTATCATGTCAAAATCACCAGGTGTTTCAGGCGCATCTTTCATACGAACTACTTCGCACACTTTGTCTAAATAATCTACCGAGATATAGGCATCTTTTTGGAAAAAACGCGATTTGCGCATGTTTTTCATCGAAATACGACTTGAAGTAATATTGGCCACACAACCATTTTCAAATTCGATACGCGCATTCGTAATATCTGGAGAGTCAGAAATAACTGCCACACTACTAGCATTAATCGACTTTACTTTTGATTTTACAACGCTTAAAATCGCATCTATATCGTGAATCATCAAGTCTAAAACCACAGGAACATCTGTACCACGGGGGTTAAATTCAGCCAAGCGATGGGTTTCTATAAACATCGGGTTGCTGATTTTATCTTTAACTGCCATAAAGGCTGGGTTAAAACGCTCTACGTGTCCTACTTGTCCTTTTACGTTGTGTTTTTTAGCCAAAGCAATGATGGCTTCCGCTTCTTCAACCGTGGTCGCTATAGGTTTTTCTATAAAAATATGTTTACCCGCTTCGATTGCTTGTTGAGCACATTCAAAATGTTGTAGCGTAGGGGTTACGATGTCCACCACGTCAACAGCATTAATTAATTCGGTAATAGAATCAAATTTTTTATAACCAAATTCTTGCGCTACTTTGGTCGCATTATCTTCAAAAGGGTCGAAGAAACCTACTAATTCGTATTTTTCAGATTGATTAAGTAATCGCAAATGTATTTTTCCAAGGTGACCAGCACCTAAAACGCCTACTTTAAGCATAATTAAGAATTTGAACAAATGTAAATCATTTATTCGATTTATTCAAAAATCAATGTAAATCTAAGTTGTAAAAAGCACCTTTATTTTTACGACTTTCTAGCGAATGTTTTACAATTAAATAAGCGGTGGCATTAATGTTTCGTAGTTCACATATCTGAGGCGAAAGGGTTACTTTTTTAAATAATTTTTCAGTGTCTTCGTATAAGTAATGCAAGTGATCTAATGCTCTTTCTAAACGCTGATTTGAACGTACAATACCTACTAGATCGTTCATAATATTTTGAACTGACTTTTTGTTATGTGAAATAAGTATTAGTTCTTTTGGAGCTACTGTTCCCTCAGAGTTCCATTGAGGTATTTCGGGTAAATGCGTTTTTAAATGGTTGCGATTTGTTATTATATCTTTTGCTATAATATGGCCAAAAACTAAGGCCTCTAAAAGTGAGTTAGAGGCGAGTCTATTTGCCCCATGAAGCCCTGTGTTTGCTACTTCGCCATTAGCATATAGATTATGGATAGAGGTGTGTCCTAGCTTATTTACCTTTACGCCACCACACATATAGTGCATAGCGGGTAGTACTGGTATGTAATTTTTAGAAACATCTATGCCTATATTTTGGCATTTTTTAACAATATTAGGGAAATGATTATAGAAGTTTTGCTGATCTAAATGAGTACAGTCTAGGTATACACATTCGTTTCCAGAGATGTTGATTTCCATGTTAATAGCACGTGATACAATATCTCGAGAAGCTAGTTCGGCTCTTTGATCATACCGAAGCATAAAGCGTTCGTTAGATTGATTGCGCAAATAAGCCCCAAAGCCTCTTACGGCTTCAGATATTAAGAAAGCAGGGCTTTTGCCTGGTTCATACAATGCTGTAGGGTGAAATTGTATGTATTGCATGTCCTCAATAACGGCTTTGGCCCTAAAGGCCATACCTATTCCGTCGCCTGTTGCAATGATGGGATTTGTAGTCGTGGCATAAGTTTGTCCTGATCCTCCTGTTGCTAAAATGGTTTTATAAGCTAAATAGGTGTTAATACTACTTGTTTTTTCGTTTAAAATATAGGCACCATAGCAGTGAATGTTTTCTTGTCCTACTTCAATTTTTATATTTGTAAAATGATGTTCGGTAATTAATTCGATGGCAAAATGATGGGAAAGAAATTCAATATTTGGTAAGTTATCTATTTGTTTTAATAATGTTGTTTGAATTTCATATCCTGTTATGTCCTTATGATGTAAAATTCTATTTACAGAATGGCCTCCTTCTTTACCTAAATCATATTGATTATTTCTATTCAAATCAAATTCGGCTCCCCACTGTATTAGTTCCTGTAAGCGATTAGGGGCGTTTTCTATTACAAGTTTTACAGTATTTAAATCGTTTTCGTAATCGCCTGCTTTTAAAGTATCTTCTATATGACTTTCAAAAGTATCTTCTTGGTCCCAAACAGCTGCTATGCCGCCTTGTGCATATTTAGTGTTTGATTCTTCTTTAGTATCTTTGGTAGCTATAGTTATTTTTTTATTAGGTAAAGCTTTTGCTAGCTTAATAGCTGTTGAGAGACCAGCTACTCCTGAGCCTAAAATTAAAAAGTCGGTTTTAAAGATACTCATTATTTAGAAATTTCTAACATGGCATTAATTGATTTTATGGCTTTTTTTTGTAAGTTTTCTTCTATTTCTATGTTTGGTAATTCATGTTTCATACATAAGTAGAGTTTTTCTAGGGTGTTTAGTTTCATAAAAGCACATTCGCTACAATTACAATTAGCTTCATTAACAGGAGCGGCAATAAAATTTTTGTTAGGAACTTCTTGTTTCATTTTATGAAGAATACCTACTTCGGTAGCCACGATAAATGTATTGGCATTAGATGTTTTTACATAATTTAATAAACCAGCAGTAGAACCAATATATTTTGCTACTTTTAAAATATGAGCTTGAGATTCAGGATGTGCAATAATTTCGGCATTGGGATTTTCTTTATATAATTCTAGGATTTTGTCAATAGAAAAAGCTTCGTGTACTAAGCAAGCTCCATCCCAAAGGAGCATATCACGTCCTGTTTTTTTTATTAAATAAGCTCCTAAATTTTTATCGGGGGCAAATAGTATAGGTTTGTCAAGCGGAATGGCGTTAATTATTTTTTCGGCATTTGATGAGGTACATACAATATCTGTTAAAGCTTTAATACTTGCCGAAGTGTTTACATAGGAAACTACAACATGATTAGGGTGTTGTTTTACAAACGATTCAAAATCAGGAGTAGGACAAGAATCGGCTAGGGAACAACCAGCTTTTAAATCGGGTAAAACCACTTTTTTTGTAGGATTTAAAATTTTAGCTGTTTCTGCCATGAAGTGAACCCCTGCAAAAACAATTAGATCGGCTGTTGTTTGCGCAGCTTGCTGAGCTAATGAGAGGCTGTCACCTACAAAATCGGCAATATCTTGAATTTCAGGACGTTGGTAGTAGTGAGCTAAGATGATAGCATTTTTTTCTTTACGTAATGTATTAATTTCTTCAATGTAATTAATATTTTGTTTCTCTAGCTTTAAATAACCATTTTTAATTAAATTTTTTCTGGCAATTTCTAAATCGTTCATACCTAAAAAGTTTGGACAAAACTAGGGAGTAGATCAAAATTAAAATATGATAATTGTTAGTTTAATTAGAAAAAGAGGTTTTGTTAAATGTGATTTTTGTCTTAATTTTACCCGAGAATTATGAGAGATTTACCCAAACATCAAGGACTTAGAAATCAGTTAGTAAGCCTTTTAGAGCAAAAAGGAATTACGGATCGAAATGTATTAGAGGCTATTAGGAAAATTCCAAGGCACCTGTTTTTAAACTCTGGTTTTGAAGATTTTGCTTATCAAGATAAGGCTTTTCCTATTGGAGCAGGTCAAACGATTTCGCAACCATACACGGTGGCTTTTCAATCCGAGCTTTTGCAGGTTAAAAAACATGATAAAATATTAGAAATAGGTACAGGAAGTGGTTATCAAACTGCTGTTTTGTGTGCCATGGGAGCTAAAGTCTATTCCGTAGAAAGACAAAATGAATTGTATAGAACTACTTCCTTGTTATTGCCTAAGCTAGGTATACTACCCAAGCATCTGACCTTTGGAGATGGTTATAAGGGTTTGCCTAATTTTGCACCATTTGATGGGATTATTGTTACGGCAGGTGCTCCTTTTATTCCACAACCCTTGATGGCACAGTTAAAAATAGGAGGGCGACTAATTATACCAGTAGGAGAAAATGTTCAGATCATGACCATGTTAATTCGTAAAAATGAAACCCAGTTTGAAAAACATGAGTTTGGCGATTTTCGATTTGTACCACTGCTAGAAGATAAAAACTAAGCCTATAAATTACTTATAGGCTTTTTTAATTCTATCTAAATCACGCTTGTTGTCACGATCTTTTATAGTTTCTCGTTTGTCATAATTTTTCTTACCTCTACATAAAGCAATGTCTAATTTTGCAAGTCCTTTTTCGTTTGTAAACAAGCGCAAAGGGATAATGGTTAAACCTTTGTTTTGAACGTCCTTTAAAAGTCCTTTTAATTCTTTTTTGTTTAAAAGAAGTTTTCGTTCACTTTTAGCTCTATGGTTATAATGTGTTCCAAAAGCATATTCTTCTATAGTAGAGTTAATGACAAATAATTCACTTTCATTAAACTCACAAAAGCTTTCAGCAATTGAAGCTTTTCCTAATCGAATAGATTTTATTTCAGTGCCAGTTAATACGATTCCAGCCGTGTATTTATCAATTATTTCGTAATCAAACTTAGCTCTTTTATTTAGTATGTTGATTGTTTTTTGCATAGGACTGCAAATTTATAAAAATTATTATGTATTAAAATGAATTTATAAGTATGAGTAATTATTTTTTTTAATTTTTAAATTATTATATTCGTAATTCAAACCAAAAAAAAATACTGAAAATGAAAAAAAAGTTAATTAAAATTTATTTTTTATCTGTAATATCTTTTACTTCTTGTGTTAATGATGATTCTTCTTCTAAAGAAGAGAGTGTTGTAATCGCTCAAAATCAAAAAGAACCTTTGTCAAATAAAGAAATAAATGATAAGGTTCTTTTTCGTGTAAAAACAGGCGAACAGTTTAACTGGAATATGGCTACAGCACATGAAGTTTGGAGTGCAATTCAAAATGGAAATAAAATCTGTACCATAGGTTTTGGGAACAATAAAAATGAATTTGATAGAAAAAAAACAGTAAACCAAGCAGAATTACAAAATCAATTACTCAAAATTATAGCCAAGTATGAAGAAAAAGAAATAGGGAAAATATTACTAAAAGAAGATCCTTATCTTAATCTTGTAGATGTTTATATTGAAAAGCAAGAAACCATCATAGCTCTAAAAAGATTGGGATATGTACGTTATGTTGAACCAGGAGATTTTAAAATAGAACCAGGATCAGATCCTACAAGTAAAGATTCTTCATCTTCGTCTGGATGTGGACTAGAGAGCGAAACAATTAGTTCAGGAGATTTTACAACAATTACACCTAATGCCAAAGTTCCTTGGGCATTTTATAATCACAATATACCTTCTGCATGGGGATACTCTACAGGTAGAGGAATTACGTTAGCTATTGTAGATACAGGAGCTTCTACTGTTAATTCATTACTTAATGCAAATTTCAATAATGGAGATTCTTCAGGAAGAACAATTCAAAAATATGGCGTTTATGTAGATTCTATTTGGCCTTGGTCCACAGGATATGATGGAGCAAACGATAAATGTGGTCATGGTACAAGTATGTCCTCTGTGGCAGCCTCTCCTAGAAACGATAAAGGACAACCCGTTGGAGTGGCATATAACTGTAACTTAATTACCTATAGAGCTGCTTCAAATGTTGTGCTAGATGGTTATCAAGAATTAGAAGGTGTTAAAAAAGCCTTTACGGATCTAGGAAATAATCCATCTGTTCGTGTTATATCTATGTCAATGGGGAATATTATTTCTTCTAGTAAAATTGAAGACGGTATTAAATATGCTTATAGTAAAGGAAAATTAATTTTTTGTGCAGCTGGAACCTCTACTAATTTTACCTCATCAGTTGGAGTTATTTTTCCAGCATGGATGCCTGAAACCGTTGCTGTTACTGGTTTAAGAGAGGCAAATGGTTATGAAGCATGTGATATTTGTCATACAGGAAATAAAGTTGAATTTGCTATTATGATGCAAAGAAACAATACAGGAAATAAAATACCCGTAAATAGTTATTATGAAGGACAAAGTGATTATGTAGGAGGCTCCTCTGTAGCTACAGCAACAACGGCTGGTATAGCAACCTTAATATGGGCTAAAAATCCTACTTGGACGAGGGATCAGGTTTTAAATAAGTTACGCCAATCTTCCGAATTTTATGGAAAGAAACATCCTGAATTTGGTTACGGTATGCCAGATGCTTTAAAAGCAGTTCAATAATAAATAGTACTTATCAAAGAGGTTGTCCGAAAAGGGAGCAATCTTTCGTTTCGACCAAAGGGAGGCTCGAATGAAGTGAGCAGGTGGAGCAAATCACATAACGCTGATAACGTCACTTCGGCGATAGAAAAAGTGACAGACTAGACGTTGTGTTTTGACTTTTCAGACACCCTCTTTGTTTGTATAAGTTTTAATAAAATTGGTTCTCCTAAAAGTAAAAACAGTAACTTCGCAAGTTCTATTTTTATTGTAAGAAAATGGCAAAAATTATTATACTCACTCCTATGGAGATTGAAAAGGAGAAAGTAGAAACGGCATTATCGCAATTCTCTAACTTAACACATTCTTATCACATTGTTGTTTCTGGAATAGGAAGAGAGAGTACCGCAAAGACCCTAATGAATTTACCAGCCCATGATCTTTGTGTATTAATGGGCTTTGCAGCAGTTGTAGGAAAAGAAAGCGAACTACCTGCTTATCTTGCTATGGGGAAACCTATCGAGATTACTAATGCCTCTTTGTATGGATACGAAGGAGGATTGTTTGAAAATGGAAAACCCATAGCGGTCAATCCTCAAACAAATTTACCGTGTTTGCATTCACTAACTTCAGATAAATTTGTTAGAACGACTAATCTAGCCGTTCAAACAGTGGTAAATATGGAGGATTACACTTTTATGTATTTAAAAAAGCCGCAGGATTTTATCATTCGAATTATCTCAGATTTTTTACCTCACGAAACCGAAATCGATTTTTTTGAAGAAGTAAAAGGAATACAATTTCTAGAAGCTGTAATGGAATTAGAAAAAATATGATAGTTACCTAAGGTCAAAATCATCAGGTAAAATCAAATATATATTTTCTCATTAAAATTGAAAAGGCTCGTTTTTTATCATAATAAAGGAGTATAAAAAACGAACCTTTTGTTATGTTTTAGAAAGCAGAAAATTAATTGCTTGATGTTTTATCGTTTCGTAGCTTACTGTTTTTCTTGCCGTAAAAGAAATAAATTAATATGCCTATTGCAAGCCATGCAAAGAGCCTAATCCAAGTACCTAGAGGTAAAGAAAACATCATTAACAAACAAGTAGCTATACCTAAAATAGGCACAAGAGGAACTAACGGCGTCTTAAATGGTCTAGGTAAATTAGGTTCTTTTTTTCGTAAGATTAAAATACCTATACATACCATTACAAAAGCCAATAAAGTACCTATACTAGTCATTTCACCCACCACATGAATGGGAACTAATCCAGCAAACAAACTAATGAATACACATAACAAGATGTTTGATTTATAAGGAGTATGAAACTTAGGGTGCAATTGCGAAAACACCTTAGGCAACAAACCATCATTACTCATGGCATAAAATACGCGTGATTGTCCTAATAAGTCGACTAAAATAACAGAAGTATACCCAATTAGAATAGCCATAATTACGGCAGTAGCTAACCATATATAAGGCGTTTTTGCAATGGCAATAGCCACAGGTGCAGCACTATTTTTAAATTCTGTATAGTGGGCTAATCCAGTCATTACATAACCAAAAGCAATAAATAAAAGCGTACATACAATTAATGACCCTAAAATCCCAATTGGCATATTTTTTTGTGGGTTTTTAGTTTCTTGTGCCATCGTAGCCACGATATCAAAGCCTATAAAAACAAAGAAAACAACTCCTGCACCACGAAGTATTCCTGAAACACCAAATTCTCCAAAAGTTCCTGTGTTAGCAGGGATAAACGGACTGTAGTTTGCCGGATTTATATATTGCCAACCTAAGCCTATAAATAACAATACGACACCTACTTTAAGGGTTACAACAATAGCGTTAAATATCGCAGATCCTTTTGTTCCTCTGATAATAACAGCTGTAATTAATGCAATGATTAATACGGCTGGAAGGTTAATAAAACCGTGAACAATATCTCCATTTTGTCCTGTTGCAGTTTCAAATGGTGACATAATTAATTGGGGCGGGAGGTATATCCCAAATTTCTCTAAAAATTTGACCAAATATTGAGACCAACTAATACCTACTGTAGCTGCGCCTACAGAATATTCTAAGATCAAATCCCAACCAATTATCCAAGCAAATAACTCTCCTATGGTAGCATAAGCGTAAGTATAAGCACTACCAGAAACAGGTACCATCGAAGCAAATTCTGCATAACATAAAGCACTAAAAGCACAACCTACTGCGGCAACAATAAAGGATAGGATAACTGCGGGTCCTGTATTGTTAGCTGCGGCAATTCCAGTTAAAGAAAATAGACCAGCACCAATAATAACACCTATTCCAATCATGATTAAATTGAAACCACCCAAGCTTCTTTTCAAACTATGGGTTCCAGTTGTGGCAGCCTCTCTCTGTAAGGCTTCTATAGATTTTTTTAGCATAAAAGTATATTTATAACAGTCCTTTGGACTGGCTTTTTTAAAAACGGGGCAAAGGTAAGCCAACTAATTTTTAGTGCTTTAGAAATCAACTGAAGAATATTCTGGGGTAAAGTGCTATAGGTTAGTGTTTTTCATACGTCTCGCTCATTAGTTGATAATAAGTTTGTAAATACACCGCAACGTAATTTTTTTTACTAAAATGATGGTATGAACAAGATCAAAAAAATCAATACAATTGTATAGACTTCTTTAGACTGAATAAAAATTTTAAAAATCATTTGGAAATTAAAAAAAATAATTACAAAATTTGCGTCAGAAAATTAGTAACAATTAAAAACGAAGAAAAAATGTTTGTATTCAATTTAGCAAATTACCGTTACGGATCAGCAGGAGCTGGTGTAACGCCTCTTCGTGGTTTTACTTTAAGTTAGAAAAATAACTTCACTATATGAGAAAACCCGAAGACAATTAGTTTCGGGTTTTTTTTGTACATTCTAGATACCTCACAAAATTTTCCCGACAACGACGCGCAAAAGTCTGTAATGACTTAGTTCACATTGTATTTAAGAAAATTTTAAAATTAATTACTTAACAATTACAACAATGTAATGGATTGTAGTGCCAACGATTATGCGTTGGGAACTCGTTTAAAATCGAAACGAAGAAGAAAGCGTTTGTCTAAAAATGCAAAAGAAAAACAATTGATTGCTTTACACCATTTGGAGATGGATTTGTGGCATCAAAAAAGAAACTTGCCTTTAGTACCACTCGAGAAACCATATCAAAAAGGTTGGGTGCGTTTTTTTGTAGTGCGCGACGACGTACAACGAGTAGATACATTGGGATTTTTTACCGAATTGCTAGAGAAAATTAATAACCAATTATGGTCAGAAAACAAGCGATTCACCAAAAGAAAACGAAAATTCCGACGCAGAATTGATGTTCCTATCGAACAAAAATTAAAAAGATTTAGTGAAACAGAATGGACACATCCAAATTTTAAACTAACACCAAAAGAGAAAGAATATTTTGAAGCTGTAGAAGAATGGGATATACACAAAAAGTGCTACTGTACCTATTATGAATTTAAGGAAAAATGGCGCTTTGTACTGCGAGTACGACCGTATATGATTACCCATACCAAAGCACTAGATGTAGAATTAGAAAGAGATATTAGTAGAATAAGAAATTACATCGAAAGAAATCATCTCAGATACCTTCAAAATAAATTAGTTTATGGTAGGAGTTTTAAGTGGGATTTAGAGGTAAAGAATATACAAAACCCTCTAAAAGCAAAGTCCATCGTCCAGATATATCAAGAATATCTTGACGAAAGTAAAGAAAACAATTATGGGAAATAAATTATCAGGAAAAGACCTTATTAAAATAGGTTTTCCAAAAAATAATGCCATCAATATTGCTTTAGGGCAAATTAATAGATATCGCAAAAGAGAAAAAAAAGAAAGTATTCTTAACGAAGCCAAAGAGGTTTTACTATACCCAGAAAAGTTCAAAAATCACGGAACTTGGGGCAAAGTAGCCGAAGGATTAGTGAATCCAGTACAAGTAAAGTTCAATGAATTACGAAACACACGAGCGCCATTTTCGATTTTTGGTGAAAATGAAATCGAAGAGCAAGCCAAGTTTCAATTGTATGATGCTTTGAAATTACCTGTTGCTGTGCAAGGAGCCTTGATGCCAGATGCACATTCTGGTTACGGATTGCCTATAGGCGGTGTGTTAGCCACAGATAATGCAGTGATACCGTATGGGGTAGGAGTAGATATAGGTTGCCGAATGAGCTTGTCTATATTCGATTTACCCGCTTCGTATCTCAAAGGAAAAGAACATCAATGGCGAAAAATACTGTTGGATAACACCAAGTTTGGAATGTACGAAACACACAAAATCAAATCCGATCACGAAGTGTTTTCTCATTCTGCTTTTTCAAATATTCCTTTGGTAAAACAATTGTTAGATAAAGCATACAAGCAATTGGGTACTTCGGGTGGAGGAAACCATTTTGTCGAAATAGGAATCGTAAAAATCGATACCCCTATGAACGAATGGAAACTAGACGTAGGTGAATATGTTGCGGTTTTATCGCATAGTGGTTCCAGAGGTTTGGGGGCCAATATTGCAAAACATTATACCTATTTGGCTACTAAACAATGTCCGTTACCTAAAAATGTACAGCATTTGGCTTGGTTAGATATGAACACACACGACGGACAAGAATACTGGATGGCAATGAATTTAGCGGGCGAATATGCTAAGGCGTGTCACGAAGATATTCACAAACGTATTGCGAAAGCCATCGGGAAACGAGTGTTAGTAACCATCGAAAACCATCACAATTTTGCTTGGAAAGAAATGGTAAACGGACAAGAATGTATTGTACATCGCAAAGGCGCAACACCTGCTGCCAAGGGCGAACTAGGAATTATTCCGGGTTCGATGACAGCACCTGGTTTTATTGTACGAGGCAAAGGAAATGAAAGTAGCCTGAATTCTGCTTCGCACGGTGCAGGACGATTGCATTCTAGAGCCAAGTGTAAAGCCAAGTTCACGCAAAGCGATATCAAAAAAGTTTTAAAAGACAAGGAAGTCGATTTGATTGGTGGTAGTATCGATGAAGCACCTATGGCGTATAAAGACATCCACAAAGTAATGGCGCTTCAAGAAGAATTAGTAGAAGTATTGGGAACATTCACCCCAAAATTTGTGCGAATGGATAAATAAGATTGTACCATGGGAGCACCACATAATATAAATAGATACGGCGAATTGTGGAATCAATCACGTATTGACGAGGGATTGAAAATTCTTTCGATTTTAAAAGAATACATAATTATTTCTGGAGGTTGGGCTTGGCACTTTATGAGTGCCCCTAACCATACAGAATACAAACACGCTCACGATCATAAGGATATAGATGTTTTTGTACATCCTAAAAATGTTTCAGAAGTAATGGTGCTTTTACAAGCTAATGGCTTTCAAAAAGTATGGACACGTTATGATCATTTGCCTAGTCAAGAGAATTTTCGACGCTATGAAAAGGTAATTGAATTGGAAAAGGAAAAACCTTTTAGAGTCACTATCGATTTTTTTGAAAGAGAGGATATTGAAACAGTAGAAAGCAATGGTTTTAATGTTGTCAAACCTAGCCAATTGCTAACCTTTTACAGAAATATTCATTCTAGTGATAAATGTTGGGCGGTAATGAGAGCGAAAGCGTTTTTAGAAAAAGGGATTAACCCTATAGGGCGAAACGAACTTTCTGAAATTCCTAAAGAGTTTCAAAAAGGGAAGCCAGCAAAAGAAAAATAGTAATGGAAACAAAAATAATTCAAATCACCTCAGGAAGAGGACCAGCCGAATGCGATTGGGTAGTGGCGCAAGTGCTCAAAAGAGTATTAGTCGAAGCCGAAGAAATGAAGCTGAAAGTGGAAGTAATTAAAAGAGAGCCTGGACCCGAAAACGGAACCGTAGTTTCGGCACTAGTGGCGATAAATGGTGCCAATACCAACGACTTTGCCCGTAGTTGGATGGGTACCATTCAGTGGATTGGGAAAAGTACGTTTCGAAAATTTCACAAACGTAAAAATTGGTTTGTCGGAATTTTTGAAGTGCCTCCAACCCTCTTGCCTACGTTTTCAGAAAAAGATATTCAATATCAAGCAATGCGTAGTTCAGGAGCAGGGGGACAACACGTAAACAAAGTGAGTTCTGCCATTCGTGCCACACATCTTCCTACAGGAATAAGTGTAGTGAGTATGGATTCTCGTTCGCAGCACCAAAATAAAAAGTTGGCAACCGAACGATTACTAGCCAAACTAAAAGAGACGCAGTACGACCAACTCCAACAGCAAGTGCAAAACCAATGGACCAATCAAATGGCAGTGCAAAGAGGAAACCCAATTCGCACTTTTGAAGGTTCCGATTTTAAAAAAGAAAAGAAAAGTAAAAACAACAAAAAAGAACGACAAGAGGGAAAGAAGATGATAAACAATAGTTTATATGATGAGTAGTATCAATCATCATCCAAAACTTGTCACCCAACAAATTCAAAAAAATGAAAACAATAGATAAATACTTATTTCAAGCGTTAGATAACTACCCGTATTCTTTAGAGGAAACGGTAGAATCCTTAGATTATGCTTTGTCATACGACCCTAAAAACGTAACCGCATTGTCTTTATATGCACGTTTAGAGTCGGAACATTTGCAAAATTACGAAACGGCAAAAAACTATTTTCAAGACGCTATCGCTATAAATATGGATTCTGTTGCAGTATATCCTTATTATATAGAAACCTTATTGTTGAATGAAGATTTTAAAGAAGCAGAAAACTTAATTGATTTTGCTTTAACAATAAAAGGTGTAGATAAAATGGCGATTTTATTAAAAAAAGTCCAATTATTAGAGCGTCAACAAAAAATTAAAGATGCTTTAAAGTTAATTAAAGATGTAAAATTGGTGGTTTATAATAATGATACCTATGAATTAGATACTACTGAAAGACGTTTGTTAGCTAAAAAGGAATTGTTAAAACCAAAGAAAAAATCAAAAAAGAATAAAGCAGAGAAGAAGAAAAGTAAGAAGTGATTAGTGTTCAGTCGCAGTATTCAGTCACAGTTTACAGTGTTCAGGACTTAGTAATCAGATGTTTGAAGCGAAAAACTTAGTGTGACTTTGTGCTAAACTTCGTGATACATTGTGATACATATTCAGTGTTCAGTCACTTTGTTCAGGTTTAGTATTCAGTATGCAGGAATCATTCCTTATAAGTTATTCGGTTTGTTTGTCACTCCGACCTAAGGAGGAGTCACATAATCAAATTTTAAAGTTAGCTTGTAAATTATAATTTGTGCATCTGTGGTTGCTAAAAGTATTTGTAAGAAAGAAAAGTAATCAGTGTTCAGAACTTAGTGTTCAGGTATTTTAAACGAAAAACGTAGTGTGACTTTGTGCTAAACTTCGTGATACTTTGTGAAACACTAAAACAAAAAAATAAAAAACGATGGCAAAATTATTAGATAAAATACTCGTAGTCGATATAGAAGCTACGTGTTGGGAAGGCAAACTTCCTGAAGGTATGATTAGTGATATTATAGAAATGGTATATGTTTACTCGATGTACAAACAGGCGAAATAAGCGATAATAGGGGGATTTTAGTACACCCTGAACGTTCCACTATTAGTCCATTTTGCACTGAGTTGACTACCATTACCCCCGAGTTAATCGAAAAAGATGGTATGTCTTTTTCAGAGGCATTGTGCATCCTAAAGAAAGATTATTTGAGTCAAAGCCGCGCTTGGGCAAGTTTTGGTGCTTACGATTTGAAACAGTTTCAAAAACAATGTCAAGCCTTAGAAAAAGGCTATCCGTTTAGTCCGTCGCATATCAATGTCAAAACCCTGTTCGCATTAAAAAACAAACTCGGTCACGAATTAGGAATGGATGGAGCGCTAAAATTTTTAGGTATTCCTCTGGAAGGTACACACCACAGAGGAGTAGATGATGCCAAAAATATCGCGAAGATTTTAAGAGAGGTTTTGAAATGATTTCTATAAAAATCAATTTTAAAACTAACTTAGTAGTTATTATAATACAAAACCTAACAGGTTGGAAAACCTGTTAGGTTTATAAAAAAGAAAAAAAATGTTTACAGCCGAAATAAAAAGTAGAATAGGAGAGGACATCTCCATTTTAATAAAACCCGAAAATTATTCGTATAACTTTATCTGCGAATGTGGCGACGCCAGTGATTTGACCGTAAAAGACTGTCAAAACACCGAAGCGATCTTCATCAGTCACACCCATATTGATCATTTTATCAATTTTGATACAATACTCCGACACCAAATAGGTATACAACGCCGAGTGGTGATTTGTGGACCAACAGGGATTACCCAACAAGTGCAATCGAAGTTAAAAGGCTATCAATGGAATTTGATTGCAGAAGATGCCATTGTGTATGAAGTACGAGAGATTCAAAACGAGGGTAAAATTACCTGCTCCGAAATTAAACCACCATTTTGGAACATTGAACCCATAGATAAGGAATTGGATTGTCTATATCAAAATGAAAAATGCACCGTCGAATTTGTATTGTTGGATCATAAAACCCCTTCTGTAGCCTATCTTTTTAAAGAACACGATACATTAAAAATTGATTTAGGCAAAGCCCAATTTAAAGGTGGGGCTTGGGTGAATGCATTGAAAAATGCTTATACCAACCATGAGGACGATGCGCAAATCACGATTGCAGCGGTTACTTATTTAGCCAAAGAGTTATATTACTTGCTTGATCTTAAAAAAGGCCACCAACTAGGAGTTATTATGGATCACGCGGCTAATACAGCAAACCACGATTTGATTTATAGCATGTTTAAAGATTGCGATACCGTTTATATCGAGAGTTTTTACAAAGCCGAAGATCAAGAGCAAGCTCAACAAAATTACCATAGCTATTCTATTGAATCCGCCCGAATTATGAAAAAATGTCAAGTAAAAAATGCTATCCCTGTACATTTCTCCCGCAAGTACAATGATGAGGATATCAAAATGATTTTGCAGGAGTTTAGGGAGGTGTTTTAGGGATAAAATCAACTGAATGATGTTGATTTTTTGTTTTAAAAGCTGTTTCTGTTAAAAAATACGCAAAAACCTTTTTTAAGTTTAAAAAAATATTACATTTGATTAAAATTTGAGAAATGTTGGTTCAGTTTTCTGTTAGGAATTTTAAAACTTTTAAAGATAAAGTTACCTTAAGTATGGTAGCTTCAAATTATGATAAATCTGATTCAGAGGAATCAAATGTTTTTGAAATTAAAAATTATCCTCATAGGCTATTAAAAAGTGCTGTAGTTTATGGTGCGAATGCTAGTGGTAAAACAAATTTAGTGGACGCTTTAGCATTTATGAGATGGTTTGTTGTTAATTCATCGACCAAGACTCAGAAAGGTGATCCAATTAATGTGGAAAATTTTAAATTCAATACAGCATCAGAAAACGATTCTTCCGAATTTGAAATTATTTTTTTATTTGACAAAATGCAATTTAGATATGGTTTTGAAGTAAATAAAAAAGGTGTTGTAGCGGAATGGTTATTTCAAAAAAAGCTTAATCAAAAACCTAAAGAAGTAGAGTTGTTTTATAGGGATGAAGTTAGTATAGATTTTCATACTTCATTTAAGAAATTTGAAATTTTGCAAAAACAACTTGATATTATTAGAGATAATGTTTTGATTTTATCTTTGGCAAATCAATTTAATGTAGGAGAAGCAAGTGTTATTGTCGATTATTTTAGGAAAATACATTTTTTCTTAGGAAATGAACCAGAAATTTATGAAGAGTTTTCTTTTAAAGAAATTTCGAAAAGATCAAATTTAGGATTAAGGATTATTGAGACACTAAGAAGATTTGATATTGGTATATCTGATATTTATGTTAATGAAATTAAGCCAGAAAACTTACCTAAAGAACACAATACTCAATTATTGGAATTGTTTAAATTTAAAAAAGGAATGGTTTTCTTCGAAGCAAAATCAGTTCATAAAAAATATGATACTGATTACAATTTTGTAGCCTATGAACAAGCAGATTTTAAGGAAATTGAGTCGGCTGGTACTCAAAAATTATTAGCAGTATTAGGATTTGTTCTGTTTTCTTTAGAAACAGGTTGTCCTATGTTTATTGACGAATTAGATTCAAGATTGCATCCTAATATTGTATCATTTTTAATTGAATTGTTTAACTCAAAATCGACAAACCCGAATAATGCACAATTAATTTTTAATACACATAATACTAACTTATTGCACAAATCATTATTTAGAAGGGATCAAGTTTGGTTTATGCAAAAAAATAGATATGGTGAAGCTAAATTATTTTCATTAGCTGATTTCAAAGTAAGGAAAGAGGAAAATTTTGAAGAAAAGTATTTAGAAGGTAAATATGGAGGAATCCCATTTCTTGAAAATATTTCAGATTTGTTTAATAAATAGATTCTTTTGACAATGAAAATGCAAGATAAAAGATCTAAAGATCAATTAAACAAACTTACACATAAGGAATCACTTCAAAATGTTAAAAGAAAAAAAAGAGGAGAACCAATTCTTGAGAGATCCTTCGATATTAAGAAAGGTAACCCAGAAATTTTAATAGTTTGTGAAGGGAAAAATACTGAAAAAGATTATTTTGAAAAATTTAAAATACCTACATTAACTTTAAGAGTAATTGGCGTTGGAGATAATACTTTGTCTTTAGTAAAAAAAACAATTGAAAAAAGAGATGATAAACCTGTAGGTTATTATCAAGAAGTTTGGTGTGTTTTTGACGCTGATCCTAAGGCTGATAATCCCAAACAATTAATAAATTTTAATAATGCTATTTTTTTAGCAAAGCAAAATGATATTAAAGTTGCTTATTCTCACCAAGCTTTCGAATACTGGTTGTTACTTCATTTTAATGATTATCAAGGTGAACCTATGGATAGGAAGTTATATAAAGATCGATTAAATAAATTTTTATCACCTTATGATTTAAAATATGATGACAGTAATGATGAACGAGGAAAATCTATATCGAATGAATTTTTTGAAGTGCTGTTAGCTTATGATAAAGGAAAAAGAAGAATTTGCCAAGCAATTAAGAGGGCAGAAAGAATTTATGAAAATTTAGAAAATAAAGAAAATCCATCAAAATGCGAATCTTCTACTACAGTCTTTTATCTTGTGAAACGAATTTTAGGGATTGAAGACGAAGAGGAATTATCTTGTGAAGAATTAGAGTTCTAAAAAGGCACATTCAGAAGTAACCTCACTTTTGTAAAAAAATAAAACAATGACCCATTTTGATTTACAAATTTGGGTCATTTTTGTTTTTTAAAGGATTCAAATGTTTAAAAATAGGTTTTTGGGTCGCAACACGACGCACGTTCCCCTATGATGCTGGTCTTACATTTTTTTTATGCTACTAAAGTTTGCTGTTGTAGATAAATCCGTCTCCCTATTTCTAATGCATTGGCTGTGTGAATGCCAAAGAAAATCCAAAGGATCTCACTTTTTTGGGTTTTGGCTTTGATTTTCTTGAGATGGTAATGTTCCTTCTCCTTGCCAAAACTTCCTTCTAGTCGAGTAGCTCGTTCTTTCTTGATGTGTTGCGCTAAAATTTTGCGTTGTTCTTCATTTTTTCCAGCTTTTCCTTTACGTACAAAATCGGTTTGGATAGTATTGGTAGACGTGAAGGTTCGATTTTTATTGGTAGCATAAATGGCATCGGCTCCAAGTATTTTTACTTTTGTTTTAGTTAAATTCTGAGCGCAAAAAACACTGCTTTGCAGACGAGTTCCTTCGTTGAAAGCTCGATATTGAATGTGTTCGATGAAGTTAATGCCATCGATTTGAATTTTGTTTACTTTGGCTCCAAATTCAACTTGCTTTACTTCTTTCCCGCGAACAATTGGGCGGATATAACTTTTGCTAATACTTACAATCCTGTCTGGAACACTTTTACCAGTTTTAAATATCTGAATTTGTTGTTTGTATACTTGTTTGATAATCAGGCGCTGTTTGCTATATTTTGTAGTGGCTTCAAACGGATTTTGTGCTTCAATACGGCTAAGTTCGCCATTGAGTTTGTATAATAATTTAAGTAAACCTCGGGTAACTTTTGTGCGATGTTTTGATTGTTTTTTTCTCTTTTTTGAATATTGATTGTATCGCTTACACCAATCTAAATATTTAGTTCTTGGTAGTTTTATTTTAAACAAATGACACAAAGCTTCCATTTGCTTATAATTCCACTGTACACACTCCCAAAGCAATTTCTGGTTCGTAGGAAAGCGCACTTCACTCTCGTAACAAGTAGCATCCGTAAGCATTTTATCTAAATCTCCCATATAAGGAATCCAGTTCTTAGCTAGTACTTCTTGAGCTTTGCCAATGGTTAAAGTCTTGGATAGCTCCATTCTGATTTGACTCACGATTTTAAAGTTTTTCAAAGGTTTATCAATCGGAATCAGAATATCACAAAAAAATTGCATAAAGATATTTCCATTGAGAAGTTCAATCAACTTTTTATCCGAACAACCGTAGTAGTTTTTAAGCATCATCAGAGCAATTTTGCCTTTAGGACTAAAATAACAATGAGTCCCTTTTTGAGAATCTTTCAGTTTGAAGGCTTGAGCAAGCTCTGAAAAAGGCATCGAAAGATAAATTTTACCCAAATCTGTTTTTAAAAATTGGGCGTAAAAACCATCAAAATCTTTATTGATAGTAAAAAATGGAATTTGGTATTGAAATTCGCTTAAACGTATTATTTTTGGCATAGCATTTAAAGAAAAACCCCGTTTTTGACTCTTTTTGAGCAATTTCGGGGTTTGTTTCTTCTAAAATAACACTTATTTTGTTGATATGCAAGTGTTTGGGTAATTATGAATGTGCCTAAAAAAAAACACCAGTGTGAGCTGGTGTTTCTTGCAAGAAAAAATCTTGCTATAGAAAGAATCAGTTATACGATTAATCGATGGTGATTTCGGCTAGGTTTTGGTTTTCTTTTACTTTGCCTAGTTGGATGGTTTGTAGTTTGCGAACTATTTTACCGTTTTTGTCTTTTATATAAATTTCTACTAAAACGGTGGCTGGGCCTGTTTCGGTGAGTTTGGTCTCTCCATAATAATTGGTTTTGATTTGGTATTTTCCTTTAATCGCATTGCGTAATAAATACTGCTCGGGACCATAGCCTTGTGTGAAATCTTTGGAAAAACGAGCGCCTATTTCGGTGTCTTTATGAGCGTAGTAGCATTCTTCATTAGTGGGTTCAATGATATGTAAATCAATATCCGTATCCATTTGATTCCAATTCAAAATAATACGTAAATCCACGGGTTTAGCATCGACATATTTTTTGTCGAGTTTACCCGTTTTGATGTTGTGGGTTGCTGCTAAACGGTTAATATCCATCAGGATAATATCTTCAATGCCTTGATATACACCACTCATTTCGCCATAGTAATTGGTTTCAAGAGATTTAAGTAAAGTGTCGTACGCTTCCTGGTATTGTTTGTTGTCTTCTAGAGTTAAGGCTAAATCTCGGTACGATTGTGGTTCGTGTGTTCTCCACGTAACAATTTTCTTAGCCACGTGTAAGGCTAGTTCGTTGGCACCCCACTGGCGTAATACAAACAATAACGATTTGTACAATTGGTGATTTTCTAAATCTAACTCGGCGATATTGCTTAGTACCAACAACGCTTTTTCAGTATCACCAGTGTTGTAAAAATGAGTCGCTACATCAAAATAATAACTCGGATTGGCTTGATTGACTTCCCGTAATTTAAGATATAAAGCATATTTTTCGGCAGGAGCTACTTTTTCTAGGGCTTTTAAATAAACTCGATCTGGATTCCAAGAGTTGGTTTTGATGGAGTTGGTATTTGACCAAGTAGTAGAATATCCATCAGTATCTGTATTAGTTTTTTGATTTAAACTTATTCCTGGAGTTCTTCCTTGAAGTGCGTTTACAATATTTCTCTCACTTTCATTTTTACTAATAACTAAATTAGCTTTTGCTCTATCAACTTGGCTTTCATTTGCAGTCATTGATTCTTCTTTTACTTCCATTTTATCAATGTCTCCAGTAGGTTGATCAATAGTAACTGCTGCATTTCTATCATACATTCGATCTCTAGGAGCCACTGTTCTGTAAGTACCTTTCTTTTTACCTTTAGGAGTAGGAGGTGGTGTTTTCTTTACAAACTTTATATTCTTTTTCCACCAGCTATCCAGTTCGCTATGATAACGATCAATATTCTCCCAATTGCTTTTGGTTTTAGCTTCGGTACTCGCTAATTGTGTTTTTTTAATTTTATCAAACTCCTCACGTAATTCGGCTGGAGGGACAATGTCATATAAAATGTAATCGTTTACCGTTTCGAGTACAATTAAAGAGGTATTAGGGGTGATAATGCCAAATTTTTTACCTAGGGTTTCAATTTCTTCAGCGTTTTTATTGTACTGAATTTCTAAATTGGCAATCTTTTTTTGTGCCCATAATTTCTCGATATTGAGGTCGGTATTTGTTTCTTTATTTGTCGCAATAGTTAAGGTTTGTTCTGTAAGATGTTCGGCATCATAACCAAATAATAAAGTAACCTGATTTGTAGGTAACAACGAAATACCTGCCACACTAAAATTAGGCGTTACAGGCGTGCCTTCCATAGGATAGGTTTCTACGACAGTATTGTTATTTTTAATACCGTAGAAAAGGAAATTTCTATGGGTTAATAAAGTCAGCGCATCTTCGGTTTTTAAGGTGTTGAGGTTCAAAAAAGCACCACCCGTTTTTATGGCTTGGTAATTTAAAAAGGCATAATTAGCCGTTACCGATGAGGTGATGGTATAAAGCGGTTGTTTGGTTTCGGGAAGTGTGGCATCGCTCAAAGTCGATAAACCATCTGTAAAGAAAAGGATTTCATCTTTTTTAGGGAGTTCGATTTTGGTATAATTCGTTCCGCCGTCATAGGTAATGGTTTCTAAAGTCTTACGTAACTCCGACCAATTACCATTGGAAATTACATAATCAGCTTTCTTTTCAAAATGAAATCCAGCCAAGTACAAACTTACCGCTACCGAAGGCATTTTTTTGAAATACAAATCCAATAGTTCCAGTTCTTTTTTACTATCGCGTTTGTGACTACTTAGTGAAACATCCCAAATAAGTCCGATAGATTTAGGTAAGGTTTTCGCTTTTTTAGCTCCGTCGAGATGCATTGTAGCATAAAAATAATATTGGTTGTCCTTTTCCTGCGTCACCACCGATGGGATGGAAGAGGTAACAGGAATTTTAACCAATAGTTTGTCTTTTGGGATATAATTTTTTTGTTGGATAGACGCTTGGTACGTAGTGCCTAACTTTTCGATGGTAATTTCTTTGCCGTCATTTGAGATTTTGGGTTGGGCATCGCTGCCTATCACACTAATATTGAGCTCAAAAGTATCAATGGCTTTGGTGTACGAACTCATCATTTGGTAGCCCAAATAGGTTTTGTCTAGCATACTCAATTCTTGTTCGTAGCCTATAATGACGATGCGTTCGCTATTAGGTAACAAAGGGAAAATTCGGGTTTTAAAGTTATTACCTTCTACTTTTTCAAGCAATCCAGGATCGACTCTACGATGTTCGACGGCTTCAAAAACTTGTTTTCCTTTGTTTTTATTCACAGGTACTGCTTCGCGTATTTTTCCGTTAATATCAATGGCATAGCGCGACACCGAAATTCCTTCAGGAAGCGGGAAAAGTAAATCGGCCTCCATTGGTCGGGTAGAAGCATTAAAAAAATGCATTTCGGTAGTGGTGTAAGCAATGTTGCCCACAATTTTTACCTGCACTTTGAGTTGGCTAAGTTTTACTAAGGAAGAGTCTTTGTCTTTTACTGTCAGCTGCGGATTTTGCGCCCAACTGTAAAGGCTGATGAATAATAGGATGAAGAGGAATGATTTTTTAAACATAACTAATTCTATAAAATGGCTTATAAGTATAGAGGTTTTTTTTGAATAAAAGGTTGGGAAGGGGGAAAGATTTTTAGACCTGACAGGTATTAAAAACCTGTCAGGTCTAAATTACATTTTTCCTGATGGGATTGTTTGAAATTTTCGATATCGTTAAATAGTTCCATTACTTCTTTTCTTTTGAGTTTTGTTGATCTGTCAGAAGTACAACTTACATACGAACTCCACGGATATTGTATAGGATGATCACAAATGTTATGATGTACAGGATTATGATGGACGTATATGATTACATTTTGAAAATAGGTTCTGTTGTTGATTTGTTTTCGGCGAAAAGGTCTTTCAAATAAAGCACCATGCCGTTTTGTGCTTTTATTGTAAGCTTTTGTATAAGCATTGAATAAGTTAGAAAAAGACTGAGAGGGTAAAATAATTTTATCCGTTGAAATTTCTGAAATTTCTTTTATTTTCACCACAAAGTAAAAATGATTTTTCATTAAACACCAAGCAAAAGTCTCAGCAATAGGATCAATGTGAAGGGAATAGAGAGTAAGGAAATACTCGTAATTTTCTTTATTGTCAAAAAGTGTAACACTATTAGTTCCACGATTGTAGATGTGGTAGTAATTTCCACGTTCTAAGGCTTGTATCATAACTATTTTGGCTTATATATAAAACAAATATAGGTAAAATAGTTTTCACACCTGACAGGTTTTAGTGTAATTAATTTGGAATAAACCAAACTTAATTCGGTTTACTAATGATTTAATTAGTAAAAAGCCTAATTTGATTTTGTTTAAGTTTTCACACCTGACAGGTTTTAAAAAACCTGTCAGGTGTGAAAAAGTTATTCGGCTATTAAAACCTCTAATATCGTAATCGCAGCCTCACTAATTTTAGTTCCAGGACCAAAAACGGCAACTGCTCCAGCATCAAATAAGTATTGATAATCCTGTGCAGGAATTACGCCGCCAACAATTACCATAATATCCTCACGACCATATTTTTTTAATTCTTCAATTACCTGAGGTACCAATGTTTTGTGCCCTGCTGCTAATGAGGAAACCCCTAAAATATGTACGTCGTTTTCTACGGCTTGTTTAGCTGCTTCTTGTGGCGTTTGAAATAAAGGTCCAATGTCTACGTCAAAACCTACATCGGCGTAGCCTGTGGCTACTACTTTAGCACCACGATCGTGTCCGTCTTGCCCCATTTTGGCGATCATGATACGAGGACGACGACCTTCTTTTTTTGCAAATTCATCGGCTAACTGACGTGCTTTTTCAAAGCTTTCGTCATTTTTTATTGCTGCACTGTACACGCCACTAAAACTTCTAATTTGTGCTTTATATCTTCCAAAAACGCTTTCTAAGGCGTCACTTATTTCTCCTAAAGTCGCTCGGTTACGTGCTGCATTTACGGCTAAATCTAATAAGTTGCCGTTACCTGTTTTAGCACATTCGGTTAGTTTGGCTAAGCAATCTGCTACTTTTGCTGTATCGCGCGTGGCTTTTATTTGTTCCAAACGTTCAATTTGTTGCTTACGAACGGTTTGGTTATCGACTTCAAGAATATGTAACGGATCTTCTTTTTCTAAACGGTATTTGTTTACCCCAACAATAATATCTTGTCCGCTATCAATACGAGCTTGTTTACGAGCTGCGGCTTCTTCAATGCGAAGTTTAGGAATTCCCGCTTCAATCGCTTTGGTCATTCCGCCCAGTTCTTCTACTTCTTGGATTAATGCCCATGCTTTTTCGGCTATTTCAGCAGTTAAACTTTCTACATAATAACTTCCCGCCCAAGGATCGACCGTTTTACAAATTTTGGTTTCCTCTTGTAAATAAATTTGGGTATTACGAGCAATACGCGCTGAGAAATCGGTGGGTAATGCAATCGCTTCGTCTAAGGCGTTGGTGTGTAACGATTGTGTTCCACCAAAGGCTGCCGCAGCAGCTTCAATAGCAGTACGCGCCACATTATTAAAAGGATCTTGTTCGGTTAAACTCCAACCCGATGTTTGACAGTGTGTACGTAAAGCAAGCGATTTTTCATCTTTTGGATCAAACTGTTTTAAGAGTTTTGCCCAAAGCATACGACCTGCACGCATTTTAGCAATTTCCATAAAGTGGTTCATTCCAATCGCCCAGAAAAACGAAAGGCGTGGAGCGAACTCATCAATATTCATTCCCGCGGCTAAACCTGTACGTATGTATTCTAGACCATCGGCTAAAGTATAAGCTAATTCAATATCTGCGGTAGCTCCAGCTTCTTGCATGTGGTAGCCTGAAATAGAAATCGAGTTGAACTTTGGCATATTTTTACTGGTATAGTCAAAAATATCGGCAATGATTTTCATCGATGGGGTAGGTGGGTAAATGTAAGTATTACGCACCATGAATTCTTTTAGGATATCATTTTGAATCGTTCCTGAAAGTAGGTTAGACGCTACGCCTTGTTCTTCGGCTGCTACTATGTAAAACGCCATGATAGGTAATACGGCGCCATTCATGGTCATAGAAACCGACATTTCGCCCAATGGAATTTGGTCGAAAAGGACTTTCATGTCTTCTACAGAGTCAATGGCTACTCCAGCTTTTCCTACGTCTCCCACTACGCGCTCATGGTCTGAATCGTAGCCACGATGCGTCGCCAAGTCAAATGCCACAGATAAACCTTTTTGCCCAGCGGCTAAGTTTCTTCTGTAAAAAGCATTACTTTCTTCGGCAGTGGAAAATCCTGCGTATTGACGAATGGTCCATGGACGACGAACGTACATGGTTGCATAAGGTCCACGTAAGTTGGGGGCAAAACCCGCTCCAAAACCCAGGTGTTCTAATCCTTCTATATCCGATGGGGCATAGGAAGGTTTTACCGCTATGCCTTCGGCAGTGGTAAAGTCTTGGGCTGCGTTTAACGTTTCTTGTTTAACGTCTTTGGATTGCTCCAAAGTTAAATGTTGTATGTTTTTTCTCATGAATTTTTCTTTAGTAATTCTTCAAATTCATTTACTGTTGGGATATTTTTTTCTAATTGTTTTGGTAATATTTCTGTAAATGTATATTCACTTACGCCTATTGGTTTGTTGATGTCTTTTAAAGCGTATTCAACTTCAATCCCATTTTTGCCATTGCATAGCAAAATACCAATGCTAGGATTGTCATTTTCTGATTTTAATAAATCATCAACCGCTGACAGATAAAAGTTTAGTTTTCCTGTAAATTCAGGTTCGAAAGAAACGGCTTTTAATTCTATAATGATATAACACTTTAAGGTTATATGATAGAAAAGTAAATCTAATGCATAGGATTTGTTTCCAATTTCAATTGGATATTGTCTTCCTATATATGCAAAACCTTTACCTAATTCTAATAAAAATTTTGTGATATGATTAGTTAATGATTTTTCAATTTCTAATTCATGAACTTGCGGTTCTAAAGTGAGGAAGTCAAAATTATAAGGGTCTTTTAAAAGCTGGTTGGCTAAAAATGCTTGTTTTACTTCAAGTGTTTTATCGAAATTAGTTATCGCTTTACCTTGTCTTTCAAAAAGATTTTGTTTTAGTTGTAATGATAAAATTGCTCGGCTCCAGTTATTTGAACGGGTTTCCTTTATGTAAAAGGCTGCTTCTTCAATCGTTTTTGTTTTTTCTAAAATTAACACATGATGCCCCCAAGGGATGGTACATAATTCGTTTAATCCAACGACTTGTTGGATTGGTGCATTTGATGAATTTAGTCCAACAGCTTGTTGGATTGAAGCGTTAGCGTAAAAAAGATAAAATTTTCTAATGTTGAATAAATTGCTTCTAGAAAAACCAGATAGGTCAGGAAAAATACTTTTTATATCTTTTGAAAGTTGCTCTATATAATTATTTCTTGTTTCAAATAAATTTTGGTTTTCAATAATCATTTTTCCGATATTCCAGTATAAAAGAATGAGTTCTTTATTTACAGATATCATAGCTTTTTGTTGAGAATTAAGAATTTGATTCTTGATTTCAACAATTAAATCTTGATATTTTAAGAGATTCGGTGACAATTATTAAGTTTATAAATAATTTAAAAGAGATTTTAAGAACAATTATTCTACAATTTTAAAAATATAATTGCGATAGATTAAGGTTTTATGCTTGTTGTTGACTAATGCACCCATTAGTACCTCCAGTAAACAAGGCTAAAGCACTTCCGTTTTTAGATTTGCGACCACCATGAGGGTAGTTCTTAATGCTACTGATGTTTGTTAAAGCAACTTCTTGTCCCTCAATAGTAAGTGTTTCGGCATTTTTAATTAGCATTTGACTCCTGTCCTGTGTGGTTAGTTTTACTCGAGAGCCTTCCAAAATCGTGGTTGCTTGTCCACTTTTTTTGTCTGTCGCTTCAAATTGTTTTTGTCCAAATAAATTGAAGCAAGCAATTAAGAATACTATTGAAAATACTTTTTTCATCTGGTTAAGGGTTTAGAAATACAGATTATCGTTTTTTATTTATTCTTCTGTGGCTAAACGTTCTTGTTCTAACTTTTCTGCTAAACGACGTTCTATAACAGGAGTGATTAATGTTTTACGTGGGTTCTGTTTGATGAAAGGATACAATTCCAAATCATCTTTCATACGGTCGTTTTTATTAGGGTATTTGTTTGTTCCTAACAATACTTCTTTGCCCGTATCAAATAATTCTTGTTCTTTATCAGCACTTTCTTTGATTTTACGTTGGATGATACCTTCTATCAATTGAGTGATGAGCCCGCCATTGTTTTCAATGTCTTTGAATAAGGTTAACGCTTTGTCCGCTAATTGCTGCGTTAATTCTTCAATATAATAGGCGCCGTCAGAAGGGTTGTTTACTTTATCAAAATAACTTTCGTGTTTTAATACTAACAATTGGTTTCTCGCAATTCTATCCCCAAATTCGTTGTCTTTATGATAAATGGCATCATACGCAAGATTAGCCACTGCATCTGCACCACCTAAAATAGCACTCATACATTCTGTAGTGGTGCGCAACATATTGACATTGTAATCATAAAGTGTTTTGTTGCGTTTGGTAGGTGTAGCTAAAATATGGCAATCGAAAGTATGGTTGTATTCTTTAGCTAAAGTGTTAAAAAGTAAACGTAAAGCACGGAGTTTAGCTATTTCAAAGAAATAATTACTGCCTATAGCAACATGAATGGTTATAGGTTTAGTAATAGTTGTGATTCTGTTGAAATATTCATTAATATGGGCTAGGGTATAGGCCAATTGCTGTACGATGTTAGCTCCAGCATTTTGGTAAATTTCTGCATTAATGGCTAAAGTCGGTTTGATTTCATTGAGCAATTTGAAGTCAGCTTCTAAATTGAGGTACCAATTCCCGTCTTTGGTTAACTGACCTATAGGGTCAATTTCAATAATGGCATTAGGTCGAATTGTGTTTATCTTTTTAATGAAAGCTTCATTCAAAAAGGTAGTTTTGATGTAAACAGGAATGGACTCGGGTATGGACTGTAAAAGTGTTTCAATAGCCGTATCTTCGTTTTCTATGGTAAAGCGTAGGCTTTCAGCACCACGGTTTAAAGTTTCTAAAGCTCTTTTGATAGATTTGTCTAAATCGTAGACAAAAATATTTTGAACTATGGTAAAGGCATCTGTTTTGGTCGTAGGTTCGTAGGGAACAATCGTTTCATCTTGGTGATAAAAAGGCTTTATTTTAATTCCTTCAGGACTTTCCCAAACAAGAGTATCATTATAATCGGCGCCTTTTAGTTCGTATTGAATTTGTTGCTTCCATTGTTTGGTAGCAACATTATCGAAGGCATGGAATAGTTTTTCTTTCATGTTGTAATAAACAAACTATTTTTAGATGAAATAGTTGATTGATTTTTCACAAATTTAAAAAAATAACATTTAAGAAAAGAATCTTGCTTTAAAATGATTATAATTTATTGTAAAAAAGACAAGGAGGTAGTCTAAAAACTACCTCCTTGTTGTTTTATAGAACTCAATTTAATTACCAAACGATTTTTTTAGTTTCGTAATCGCCATTTGTATAAGTTACTTTTGTAATGATTACGCTGTTTGTTTTAGGTAAGTTTTTAGTGAAAATTTTAGTATTGTTTACTGTTTCTTGTGAAAGAATTTTACCTTGTACATCAGTTATTAAAATAGTACTAAATTCTTTGTTAGATTTTAGTGTGATTTCTTCGTTTTCGGTTAATATGATCAATTGATCTTTTAGCTCCATTGCTTTACGGAATACCTCGGTATTTAAAGAAATAGTAGGAGTTACTAGTTCTAAAGTATACAGGTCTGTGTTAAGATCTGAATAATCAATTGTTATATCTTCGTTTTTATTGAAACTTTCAGTTTGAACTAAATTGTTTTTTTGGTCAAAAACATAAATTGTTATGTCTTCATTATCAAGTCCTTTTCTGTTAATAGTCCAATTGCCTTCTTTGTGTTCAGTTATTAATTGTTCAGTTGCTACTTTTATAGAGTTTTCTTTTGCATAGGCAATCTTATAAATTTGGTTGTCATGTTTCATTTCTAGAATATATGCACCTTCTTTTAGGTCTTCTAGTTTTTTGCTAACCATTCTGTTACTAGCTGAATTTTGGTCAAAACCATAGATGTTTGTGATTTCAAAATCAGGATTTTTACTTTTTGCTGTAATGAGTGGATGTAACTGTGATTTGTTGAGTTCTAATGTAGGATTTTTAGAAATTCTATCTGAACTGATTGCGTTCCAGTTTAATAGTCCGCCTGTTCTATGCCAGTTGAATTTTGCAATAGAAGCAATTAACCAAGGGAAAACGCCTCCTGCATGACCTAAAGGACCTAGATTGGTAGCGTTAATTTTGTATTTAGATAAATCAAAAAGAGAATAGTAGTTTCTTTGTACTTTTTCAGTTTTAAGGGCATTTAGAAAAGGGATTTCAGCATCTGCTGTAGTGTATGACATGGTTGTAGGTGTTGTATTATGGAAGTCATATACATCGCTTTTCTTTAAGAAATCTCTTAGAGGGTTACTAGGGCTAGATGCTGTTTTAATATATTCTTTAGTAAATAGGGTTTTCCATTTTAGAGGTCCCCAATCAAGTCCTCCTTCTTCTTGAAGAACGTGTTTTTTGTAAATTTCTTGAAATTCTGGAGAAATCATTTCTGTAAAGTTTTTCTGATATTGTTTATATCCTAAACTATGTGCTCCATTTACAATATATGCAATAAAAGCAGATGAAGGGTAGTCTTCATTGCCTAAGACGCGATCTTCATAGGTTGTTTTAGATAAATCGTATGGACCTGCTCCAGCATATACTTGTTTGAAGTTAAAACGTTTGTATTTTTCTGTATTGTATTTTAGTACAGCCATAGTGGAGTGTCCGCCTTGAGAATAGCCAGAAAGGAAATATTCGTTGTATCTTTTTACTCCTTTTTGGTTTAAGAATGTGTCAGCAGCTGTAAGCATATCTATACTAGCAGATGCTTCTGTTTTTGCATCAGCATAAGGGTGTACGCCTTCTGAATCACCTAATCCCAAGTAATCAGGAGAGACTACATAGTAGCCGTTAAGAGCGTATAACATATCAAGAATGAATCCGCCTTCTCGTGTGCTTTTTAAATTGGAAGGTACATTAACTCTTTTGTCTGCTGTAGGATGTTCTAATAGAACGGTTGAAAGAGGGTAGTCTACTTTTGGAAACATAACTAAACCATGTGCTTTTACAAGTTTGTCATGATGGTCTGTAGTCCAATAGGTTACTTTGTATCCTTCTAATCCTTTAACAAGAAATTGAAAAAGTTTAGCTACAGCAGTAGGTAATTTAATATTGCCAAAACCAGCCATTCTTTGAAGTACTTGGGGGGCTGAATCGTCCATTTTTTTTTCTACACTAATCAAATCGCCTGGTTGCTGGGCAAGGGTTGATAGAGAGAAGATTAATGATAATACGAGTAAAGTTTTTCTCATAAAAAAAGGGTTAAATTGTTATTAGTAATAAATGCAAATTTAACCCTTTTTTAAAATAATAGCAATAATGTTTATTTTAATGTGTCATTTTCGAATTCTATGATGTAAATATCTTCGTTTTCGCGTTTCATATAATATTTTTCACGAGCGTATTTTTCAATTTCATTTGAACTTTTTAATTTTTTAATTTGTTCAAGGTCTTTTTGAATTTCTTCTTTGTAATATTTTTTGTTATCTTCTAGTTCTTCAATTTCTTTGTTTAGGACTTGATGATCTAAATAGGAGTAGTTGTCTAGAAAAAGCATCCATATTAAAAAGAAGGCACTTACTAAAAAGTATTTATTACTGATTATTTTAAACCAATATTTTCTTTTTAAGAAGTTTTTGAAGGATTGAAACATATTCGATAATGAATTAAAAAGGGGGTGTATTTAAGAAATACGTTGATTGATAACTGCTCTCACTACGTCAATAGCAACAGTATTGTATTTATCATTAGGTATGATGATGTCTGCAAATGCTTTAGTAGGTTCTATAAACTGTTCGTGCATTGGTTTTAGTGTGGTTTGATAACGATTTAATACTTCTTCCATGTCACGTCCTCTTTCGGCAATGTCACGTTTTAGTCGTCTGATTAGTCGCTCGTCCGAGTCGGCATGAACAAAGATTTTAATATCAAACATGTCTCTTAGTTCTGGGTTTGTTAGTATTAAAATACCTTCAACTATCATTACTTTACGAGGTAGCGTATGAATGGTGTCTCCGGTACGATTGTGTTTGACAAATGAATAAACAGGTTGGTCGATTGCCTTTCCTTCTTTAAGGTCTTTTAAATGTTCGGTTAGTAATGCGAAATCAATTGAACGAGGGTGGTCAAAATTAATTTTTGTTCTTTCTTCTAAGCTTAAATCGCTAGTTTCTCTATAATAATGATCTTGAGAAATGATACCTACCTCTGTTTCGGGTAATTCATTCATGATTTGATGAACTACAGTTGTTTTTCCTGAGCCTGTACCGCCTGCAATACCTATAATTAACATATTTTTGTGGGATTTAAAAATGCAAAAGTAGGATTTTTTGAAGTTCTATCAAATTTAGTTAGTATATAATAAAAAAAAACCTTTCTGAATAGAAAGGTTTTAGTCGGGGTGGCAGGATTCGAACCTGCGACCTCCTGGTCCCAAACCAGGCGCGATGACCGGGCTACGCTACACCCCGAAGGTGTTTTTGAATTTTTATTGGTAAGCTTTCGTCGGGGTGGCAGGATTCGAACCTGCGACCTCCTGGTCCCAAACCAGGCGCGATGACCGGGCTACGCTACACCCCGAAAGCGGCTGCAAATATAGAAATTTTTGTTTGTAATATGCAAGTGTTTTTTAGAATATTTATTATTTAGGATTGATTTTTTTACTAAAATGTTTAAATATTGGTTGTTTTTGTTTAAATGAATGGTTTTTAAGATTGAAATTATTGTTTTGGATTGTATTTATGAAAAGAGTTTTATATGAAAAATAAAAGAGGTGTGGAAAAAGTAAAATAATAGAACTTTTTTTACTTTTTTAGAAGGGCTAAAGGAAAATAGAGAGATAGGGTTTTTATTGAGCTTTTCGTTTTTAAGTTTTTATGGAAAAGAATGGGTTGATATTTTTATAACCACTTCAAAAAACTCCGGTTTTTGAAGTGGTATTATTAACTTATATTCCTTTTATAATATTTATAAAATCATTTGTAGTTAAAGAAGCACCTCCTATTAAACCTCCATCAACGTCAGGTTGAGAAAAAATTTCTTTGGCATTTTCTGGTTTAACACTTCCTCCGTATAAAATGGAAACATTTTCGGCAATTTCATTTCCGTAACGTTCTAGGATTGTTTGTCTGATGAATTTATGCATTTCTTGTGCTTGTTCAGGAGAAGCTGTTTCTCCTGTGCCAATGGCCCAAACAGGTTCGTAAGCTAAAATTATATTTTTCCAATCAGAAGCATTTAAATGAAATAGAGCGTCTTTTAGTTGGTATTCTACTATGTTAAAATGTTGTGTGTTTTGACGGTGTTTTAATTCTTCTCCAAAACAGAAAATAATGTTCATTTGATGCTTTAGTGCTGTATCTACTTTATTGGCTAATAGAGCATCGGTTTCATGAAAATAAGCACGGCGTTCAGAATGTCCTAAAATAACGGTTTGGATTCCAATATTTGTTAACATATCAGCAGATATTTCTCCTGTAAAAGCACCGCCTTCTGCTTGGTGCATATTTTGCGCAACTACTTCTATAGTTGTATCGTTTGTTTGTTGAACTGCTTGTGATAAGTTAACAAAAGTAGGAGCTATGATTATTTTAGCGTCTGTTTCTGGAAGATTTGTAATTAGGTCTGCTATCAATTCTTGTGTTTGCTTAGCATTTTTGTTCATTTTCCAGTTACCAGCTACTATTTTTTGTCTCATATTGTATTTGTTAGTATTTTAAGATGCAAAGATATGTCTTTTAAAGAGTTAAAATATTTTTATTGCATGTTTTATAATGTTTTTAAAAGAAGGTTTATTTTTTCAGTATCTTTTTCAATGGCTCTAAATAAAACTACTTTTCCTTTTTTGTCTAAAACAATGTATCTAGGAATCCAGTCTAGATTTACTGATTTTCCAAAATTTCCTTTCATGTTTTCTCCTACAAACAATTGATCTCCTATTAATTCGTGTTTTTCAATTCCTGTTTTCCATGTTTCTGGAGTTTTGTCAAAAGAAATGAAAATAAATTTAGTATCAGGATTTTCTATTTGTAATTTTTTTAGATTGGGCATATTTTTAATGCAATCTCCACACCATGAAGCCCAAAATTCTAGAACAATACTTTTTCCTGCATTTTGAGATATTATTTCTTTTAATGTAATTTTTTGACCGTTAATGTCAGTTAAAGAATAATTTAAGGTTTCATTGTTGAGTTGTGTATCTTGTGCTTTTGAGCATGAGATATTAAGTATCATTGTGAGTATTAATGTTATTATTTTTTTCATTTATTTTAATTGTGTAAAGGGTTTATTAATTAATTCTTGGTAGTCTTTAGGATTGAATTGATTTTCGTTTATTCCAAAATAGTATTTATATTCATTTCCGTTCCATAAATATTTTACACCAGGGGTATCTTTTCCTGTTCCTAATAATTTCCAGAAGGGTATGATTTCTATGATTTTATAAGGGTATTCTGCGCCTGTTTCTTTGAAGAAATCAGGTATTTTTTCTGGTTCTTCGTTCATGAATAGAACTAGGATTTCAGGGAAATTTTTATTTGTGCGTTTTAACTCTGTTAGTTCTTTTGCTGCTTGACGACAATGATCACAACCAGGAACAAAGAAGCACAAGGTTTTACGACCATTATCAATTTTAGAAAAGAATTGAGTATAGCCTGATTTCTTTTTTAGAGGTTCATTGGTTGTTTTTTCTTTCTCTTCTTTTTTCTTTTCTGAGTTTTTTATTATAGAATCTTGAATAGTTATTTGTTCTTTTATACTATCTTTTTTAGTTGTAGAGGTGTCTATGGAAGTTGTATTTGTTACAATTTCAGTTGGTAATGCTAACTCACTTGCTGATTTGATAGGGGCTAATATGAAAATTATAAGGATAGAGACTAATGTGATTAGATTTATTGGCCAAATTTTATGGATTTGTGTATTGTCTTTTGGTAGCATAAAAAGAATTAAGCCAAGAATGATAATAGCAATGAAGTTTTTGATGATGGCTTCTATGGGAGTCATAGGTATTAATTCTCCAAAACAACCGCAGTTCCCTGAATTACCACCATTAATGAAAGTTTCATAAGACAAATGAATAATAAAAACAATAAGCAACGTAATGGTTGCAGGAATAATTACTTTTTTAAGATAATTATTTTGTAGAATTAGTATTCCTAGCGCCATTTCGATACCTATCAAAATTCTTGAAAACCAAGGGGCTATGCTTTCAGAAAATCCTAAAGGATACAATTGTTTTACTTCAAAAGTTGAAATTGCAAAATAGGGTGATGGGTACATTTTTGCAATAGCTGATATAATAAAGAGTAATGCTATTATAATTCGTAATAGGAGCGTCAGGTTTTTTTTCATTTTTTTATTTTTAAAGCATATAAATCCTGTATATTTCAGGATTTATAAAGTTGAGATTATTTCATGTTTTCTAATAAAATTAAGGCAAAAACGGAATAATTAATCATGTCTTGATAATTTGCATCAATGCCTTCACTTACTAAGGTTTTTCCTTTGTTGTCTTCAATTTGTTTTACTCGTAAAATTTTTTGTAAAATAAGATCTGTTAATGAACTTACTCGCATATCACGCCAAGCTTCTCCATAATCATGATTTTTAGCTTCCATAAGTTGTTTGGTGATTAGTACTTTTTCATCATATAGTTTTGTGGCTTCTTCTACATTTAGATCGGGTTGTGTTGCAACGCCTTTATCCAATTGGATTAGAGCCATGATAGAGTAGTTTATGATTCCTATAAATTCAGAGGTTTCTCCTTCATTTATTTTTCTTATTTCGTTTTCTTGTAAGGAACGAATACGTTGAGCTTTTATAAAAATTTGATCTGTAAGAGAAGGTAAACGTAAAATACGCCAAGCACTACCATAATCTTTCATTTTTTTAGTGTATAAATCGCGACAGTTGTTTATTATTGTGTCGTATTGTTGAGATGTATTACTCATTTGTATGCTATATTTGTGTCAAATTTTTCCAAAAATAGGGATTTTAAAATAAAATGTTGTTAATAAAATGCAAATGACTACGATAAATTGTAAAGGTAAACTTATTGATTTGATGATTCCAAGGGTTATGGGGATCTTAAATATAACGCCTGATTCTTTTTATGATGGAGGAAAATTAAAAACGGATGTTTCTGTTTTAAAACAAGCGGAAAAAATGCTGCTTGATGGAGCTACTTTTTTAGATATAGGAGGTCAATCAACAAGACCTAATGCACAGTTCTTGTCTGCAGATGAGGAATTAGGTAGGATAGAAGCAATTGTTTCGCTTTTGATAACTAAATTTCCAGAAGTATTGTTATCTATTGATACTTTTCATAGTAAGGTAGCGGATGAGTGTTTGCAAATAGGTGCTTCTTTGATTAATGATATTTCAGCTGGCGAATTAGATGAGAATATGTTTCGGATTATTGCTAAGCATAATATTCCATTTATTATGATGCATTTGAGAGGAACTCCTAAAACAATGCAGAAAATGGTAGATTATGATGATTTGCTTAAGGAAATATTGTTTTATTTTTCAGGAAAAATAGAAAAGGCAAGGAGTTATGGTATTAACGATTTGATTCTTGATCCTGGTTTTGGATTTTCTAAAACATTGGAACAAAATTTTGAGTTATTATCTAAAATGGAGCTTTTATCTATAGCTGAATTACCTATTTTAGTAGGGATGTCAAGAAAATCTATGATTTATAAGACATTAGATATTACGGTGCAGGAGGCATTAAATGGGACTACTGTTCTAAATACGATTGCAATAACTAAAGGGGCTTCTATTTTGCGTGTGCATGATGTAAAGGAAGCAGTAGAGGCTATCCGCCTTTGTCAAATGATATAGAAGAGACTGTCCAAAAAGTTCGCAATCTTGTCATTTCAATCAAAGGGAGAAATTACATAATGTTGATTATGAGACTCCTCCTTATCGGAGTGGCAAACTGCATATTGATTTATTACTTTTTGGACAGCCTCTTGAATGTTTTGAAATCTATTAGATAAAATTTTATTATATCGGATATTTTTCTAGAAGGAAATATTGTTAAATAAGATTCTTTTAGTTACAATATTTTAATAATTCTTTTTCTTGAGTACCTGATTTTTTCAAATCGTTACATACTGAATCTGTTTTTCCCAGTTCAATATTAGCCTTAGCTCTATAATAATTTAATGCATTTTCCTTTGGACCAATAATTAAACCTTTAGTACAAATTTCAGCACATTCTGAATATTGTTTGTTTTCAAAATAGGCTTGTGCTAAATAAAAATAAGGTATTTTCTGTTCTTTATTAGATGAAATTAATTTGTTTAGCATCTCTATAGCATCAGGGTATTTTTTAGAATTTAATTTTTCTAGTGCTTTAGAAAAAAGAGTATCTTGTTCAGGTGTAAAAGGATTATTAATTATTTCTCCATTTTGAGCAAATGTGATAAGACTTGATAATAAAGTAATAATAAAGATTATTTTTTTCATATTAGTAGGATTTAAAGATCAAATTTAATTAATTTTAATTAGTTGATTATTTGTTTTAGAAAAAAGTTTTATTATTAAATAACTGCTGTTGTAAATAATTGTGCTATTTGTGGGATAGTGTCGGGAGCTACAGGACGACCATTTTTTATAGCTACTCCTGTTATCTTAGCAGATACAATGAGTTTGTTATCGGATACTCGAATGATATTTTGATGAAAGATTACTTTTAGATTTCCTTCTTTTTCAGCACTTACTTCTACTTTAAAATGGTCTCGGCTAACAAGTGAATTTTTAAAATTGATTTCAATATTTTTTACGACTAATAAGATGTTGTTTTGAGCAAATTCAACAAAGTCTACTCCATGGTGGTGTAAAAATTGGTGTCTAGCGTGTTCTAGGTAGTTCTGATAAACGGAATTGTTTACAATTCCTTGTACATCTAATTCGTAATTGCGAACAGACATTTCAATAAAAAATTTTTCCATTGTATTTGGTTTATTTTATGTGATTACTAAATTGTGCTTCGTATAATTTTCTATAGACTCCTTTCTCTTTTTTTAAGAGAGAAGTATGAATGCCTTCTTCTACAATGATTCCTTTGTCTAGGACTAAGATCCGATCTGCATTTATAATTGTTGCTAAACGATGTGCAATGATAATAGAAGTTCTATTTTTTGTTAGGGTTTGCGTTGCTTTTTGAATTTTTTCTTCTAGATAAGGATCTATAGAAGACGTAGCTTCATCTAAAATTAATATGCTAGGATTGCTTACATAGGCTCTTAAAAAAGCGATTAACTGTCTTTGACCTGATGAAAGAGATGCACCTCGTTCTTTGACGTTATAATGATAATTGTTGGGTAAAGTCATGATGAAATCATGTACTCCAATTATTTTGGCGGCTTCTATGACTTGATCTTTAGATATTTTAGGATTTCTTAAGGTAATATTGTGATAGATGCTATCAGCAAATAAGAATACATCTTGAAGAACAATAGCTATTTGGGTTCTTAAGCTTTCTATGGTAAAATCTTTAATGTTTTGATTGTCTATGTAAATAGATCCTGCTTGGATATCGTAAAATCGGTTGAGTAAGTTAATAATAGTTGTTTTGCCAGCTCCAGTAGCTCCTACTATGGCAACGGTTTCGCCAGGGTTTAAACTTAAATTAAGATTTTGGAGTATATAATCATCAGATTTATAACCAAAATAGACGTTTTTGAACTCTATTTTTCCTATAAATTTAGGAGCTTCAATCCTTCCATTTTTTTCTATGTTTTCTTGATAATCAAGAACTTCAAATACTCGTTGAGCAGCAATCATTCCCATTTGCATTTCGTTAAATTTATCTGCTATTTGCCTTAAAGGGGTAAAGAAGATTGTAATATACATAGTATATGCAAAAAGATGTCCTATGTTAGTAAAAGAATCATGTTCTAATAATAAATTACAGCCAAACCAAATTATAGCACTTAAGGTTAAATAGGTAACAATGTCAGCAATTGGAAAAAAAATAGAGTTATACCAAACATTTTTAACCCAAGCTTTACGATGTAAATGGTTTATTTTTTTAAAATTTTCAAATTCTTTTTCTTCTCGTGTGAAAAGTTGAACAATTTTCATTCCTGTTAATCGTTCTTGAATGAAAGTGTTCATGTTGGCAATTTGAGTTCGAACATCTTCAAATGCGTTTTTCATTTTTATTTGAAATATACGAGTGGCGTACAATAATATTGGCATAGCTGCTATTACGATTAGAGTTAGTTTCCAATTCATGTATAGCATAAAAAAAAAGATAGTTCCCATTTTCATTAAATCGCTCATGATCATGAATAAACCTTGACTGAATATACGAGCTATAGCTTCAATGTCAGAGACAGAACGAGTAATTAATTTTCCCACAGGTTCTTTGTCAAAATATTGTATTTTGAAACTACTTATATGATGAAATAATTTTACACGGATATCTTTTACTATATCTTGCCCTAATACATTGGCCCAATAAACGAAGTAAAACTGGGCTAATACTTCAAGTAATAATGTAGTACCCATGATGCTTAGCATAATCAAAAAACCTGTTAGTTTTTTAGGAATGACATAATGATCTATAATGTTTTGTAACAAGTAGGGGCGTAATGCAGCAAAAATAGATAATAGAATAGCCCATATAATAACGCTGTAGTACCGCCATTTGTAGGGTTTGGTATAAGTGAGTATTCTTTTGAATAATGTACTATCAAATGCTTTCATCTATGTAAGGATAGGTTACTTTACTTAAAAATAATCCTTGTGCAGGAACTGAAAAACCTGCTTTTTTCCGGTCTTTACTTTCAATAATGGAAATTAAATCTTCTTTGGTGATTTTATGAGTACCAATATTAACCATAGTTCCTACAATAGCTCTTACCATATTTCGTAAGAAACGATCGGCAGTGATGGTGAAAACTAAATTTTGGTTTTCTTTACGCCAGTAGGCTTCTGTTATTTTGCAGTTAAAAGTGTGTACGTCTGTATGTGTTTTTGAAAAGCATTCAAAGTCAATGTATTTAAAAAGAATTTTGCATGCGTTATTCATGGCATCTATATCTAAAATATGATGATTATACCAAGCAAGTTCTGTATTAAAGGCATTTTTTTGAGTGCTGATATAATAATGGTAGGTTCTAGAGGTGGCATCAAAACGAGCATGTGCTTCATCATGTACTGGAATAATACGAAAGAGAGCAATATCTTTTGGTAAAAAAGAATTAACCCTTTGTTTTAGTTTCGCTAAATCTAGTTCTTTTTGAGTGTCAAAATGCCCATACATTTGCGAAGCGTGTACGCCAGTATCGGTTCTACCAGCTCCTACAATTTCTATATTTTCTTGTAAAAGTGTAGAAAAAACTTTATTTAAAGTCTCTTGTACGGAAATAGCATTGGGTTGATATTGCCAACCGTGATAATGAGTGCCTTTATATGCAAATTCAATAAAATATCTCAAGGTGTAAAAATTTGAGAACAAAGATAAAAGAAATGAAACAGATATTGAATGATCTTATAATACTATTAAAAAAAGCAGTATGTGATATTACTGCTTTTTTGATTTGATTAAAATGTTTTAAAATCGTCTACCATGTGCATGGTTAGGTTCTCTTTCTTCAGTTCTATACTCTTTTTGATCTCTATAGGAATTGTTATTTTCTCTTCTGTCTTCATAATGATCATCATTTCTTCTGTAATAATAATCATGATCATAGTCTCTATTTCTATAAGTTACATAATTTCCTCTTCTTGAATAAGCAGGTCCGTAATATTCGCTATGGTAGTTACGGTAGTTGTTTTTCCAATGATGTTTTTTGTGATAATTAAAAGAGGTCCAAGGACAGTTTCCTCTATAATCTATAATTACTCTAGGTGCTCTTTGTATATCATATTCTCTGCAATAGTCTGGAATAGTACTTGAACGACACCAGCCTCTTGGTCCTAAGTAGATATATGTTTGGTTAAAGTTATCATAATAGCATTCTAATTCAGGTAAATACACATACTGAATTTGGTTTTCAGAATAATTGGTACACCAATTAGGGTGTTCTGCTATGTTTAAATTTACTGAAACCTGAGCAGAAATTTGAAAATTTAGTATAACTAAAAAGACTCCGATTATAAATGATAGTTTTTTCATATTTTATGGTTTTGTTGAATTGTCTTTGTTATACTTTTCAATTATTATGCCAAAAAAATGAAGAATGGATCGTTTAAAAATTTAATAAATATTGGTAAACTTTTTCTGTTGGTAATCCTACTACGTTGGTATAAGAGCCTTCAATTTTTGAAATTCCAATTAAACCTATCCAATCTTGAATACCATAACTTCCCGCTTTGTCAAAAGGTTTGTAGTTTTTTAAATAATAATGTATAGTTTCGTCTGTTAGTAATCCAAAAGTTACTTTTGTTATTTCGTTAATAAGATCTTCTCTTTCTGTGGTTTTAAAACAAACAGAGGTAATGACTTCATGAGTGTCATTAGATAAGCTTTTAAGCATATTAAATGCGTCGTTATAGTCTATGGGTTTTCCTAAAGCTTTGTTGTTATGCCATACTAAAGTATCACTTGTAATAAGTAATTCGTTGGATTGTAATTCTTCATTAAAAGCAGAGGCTTTTAACTTTGCTAAGTAATCAGTAATTTCTAAAAAACTTAATGTTTCAGGGTATTTTTCTTCAATTTCTTTTAATTTAATAGTAAAATGAATGTCTAAATCTTTGAAAAATTGTTGACGACGGGGTGAGCCAGAAGCTAGTATTATTTGATGATTTTTAAATTTAGTGTGTAGCATAAAAATTCATGTTTAAACCAATAATTCCTATAGAAAGACTGCCTAATAATATGATTAGTTTTAATACATTACTCAGATGTTTATAGTCTTTTTGAGATTGAGCATTCCATACTTTTATAGCAAAATAAATAAGAGGTCCTATGATAAAAAAAAGAATATAAAGAGTGGCGTATAGGAGTTCAAAAAGGTTGATATATACATAAGATAAGATTAGGGTGATGGGAATAAAAGTAAGACCAAAAACAAGTTTTAATGTTCTGTTAGTTCCCAAGATAATGGGTAGTGTACGTATATCTTCGTTATAATCGCCTTTTATATCTTCAATATCTTTTATAATTTCTCGTAAAAAATTAATCATAAAGGCTATTATGGAAAAATCAATTAATACTGAGAATAAAAAGAGTAAATGTCCTTTATCTCCCATGGGAAGTACAGGGAAGAGGGTGAATAATCCAATAATAATAACGCTAAAGGCTAATAATAAAGACACAATAATATTCTTAATGAGTACTATTTGTTTTAGATCGGTAGCATATAAATACAATAGAGAAGCACATAAAATAAAAACAATTACAAAGTTGGGATGCTTAATTACGTGTGATAAATAATAGCCTGTAAGAACCCCTATGAGAGTAAAAGCAGTATAGAGATTATATGCTTTAGATTCACTAATGGTGTTACCTATAGGATTTTTGTTGGGTTTGTTAATAGCGTCAGTACCTTGATCAAAAATAGCATTTATAATGTATCCACCTGCTGCAATAAAAAGGGTTGCAACGATTAGTAATATATATTGCCAATTGTTAATAGCCAAAAGAGTAGGTTGTAGTTTTAAAAAACCAAAATAACATACTAATTGCATTAGTGCAATTAGGAGTAAGTTTTTGTATCGTATGAGGTGTAGGAATTTCATATTTTTTAATTTTATTTTGAATGTTTAAAAAAACTTTCCATCAAAATAAGTATTCCATTTTTCTTGGACTTTCATAACTTGTTCAATGACATCTCTAACGGCTCCTTTACCTCCGTTTATGTGTGAAATATATTTGGCAATCATTTTTATTTCAGGACTTGCATCTTGAGGACAAGTAGGAAGACCTACTAATTGCATGACATGATAATCAGGAATATCATCGCCCATATATAATACGTTTTGGGGTTGGATATTATAAATGTCGCAATATTCTTTAAAAGTTTCTACTTTGTTAGTTGATCCAAGGTAAATATCTGTTATGCCTAAGTTTCGTAATCGGATTCGTACGCCTTCATTACTGCCTCCAGAAATAATACACACATTATAGCCACTTTCTATGGCTGCTTTCATGGCAAAACCGTCGCGTATGTTCATTTCTCGAAGCATTTCGCCTGTAGGAGTAATATGTACGGTTCCATTGGTTAAAACACCGTCTATATCCAATACAAATGTATTGATTTCGTTCATTATTTCTTTATAACTTTTATACATTGTCTATAATCGATTTTGTTAATAATTTATAAATTTCTTTATGAGTATCATTTTGTAAAAAATGAAGGTGTTCATTAATTGTAATGGAGTCTTTTCTCTTTGCTGGACCAGTTTGTGCATCTTTTGGGTTAAGTTGTTTTATTTTATTAGCTGTTTCTTTTATGAGAGGATAAAGGATTTCAAAAGGGACTTTATGTTCCATACAAATTTCATGTCCAATTTGGTATAAATGATTTACAAAATTACAAACAAAAACGGCTGATACGTGTAATGATTTTCGCTGATCTGAGTTAATTTTAAATGTGTGATTACTAATGGATTGTGAAATTTTTTCTAATAAAAAATAATCTTGATCAGATTCTGCTTCAATACAAATAGGAATTTCTTGAAAGTTAAGGGGTTTGTTTTTAGAAAAGGTTTGTAGTGGATAAAAAACACCTTTTCTTGCGGTTTTAGGAAGTATTTGAATGTTTAGAGTTCCTGATGTATGTACAATTAATTTGTTTTGAAAAGGTATTTTTTCTGCCAAAGAGTGTACTGCGGTGTCACTAACTGATAGAATATATATATCTGCTTCTTTTAATTCTTCTAAAGTATGAACTATATTTTCTTTTTTAAAATTAGGTATTTCAGTTGTAGTGTTTCGTGTATATACTTGTGTTATTTTTATCTCTTCTGTTAGTAGAAAAGCATTTATAAGATGAGAGGCTACATTTCCTGAGCCTAAAATTACCACTGTTGTCATGAAGCGAAATTACTAAAAAAGAAATTTCGTCCAAAATTTTACCTTAGAATGCTTGGGGGCTAAGAAAAAATAATGAAAAAGTGAATATATTTTTTATTAAATCGACAAACGAAAAGAAAAAAGTTTTATTTTGCGGATATTCAATTTCTAAAAATAATATTTTATGAGAAAATTATTAAGCTTATCCCTATTCTTTATTTGTTCTTATTCTGGTTTTAGTCAGATAAAAGTAATCCCTACGACTCCTTTAGAGCGTTTAGGAAGGGTAGGGAACAATAGTATATATGTGCATAAAGAAGGAAATATTTATACCTTTTTTTATAAAGATATAGAAAATCCAGAAGAATCACCTATACGTAATTTTTCTTTTAAAAATTTAGAGAATGATTATGAAAACTTTTTTAAAATCATAATAGACGGTTTTAGTGCTTCTCCAATGTATGATATAAAATTAGAACTACCAAACGATTTTATTTGGTTACATTACACAAAGTCAACAGCTAAAACAACAGTACAGTTTATGACTACTAATAAAGCTACAGCTACCACAGGTATTTCGGAAGCAATGACGTTAGATGAGGTTAAAAAATTATTTGAGAAATCTTAATATATTTTATAGAGCATTTGTATAACGAGATCTTACTTGTAGGGTCTCGTTTTTTTATTGATAAAAAAATCTTAAAAAAGAGCAAGATAAAAGTATTAAAGAAACAAAATAAGTATTTTTGTGCAGCTTAAAAATTTGAATTTCCCAATCATGGATAAAAAGATCTATTCCTTTCTGTTTTCAACCCGATTGATGGCTCTCTTATTTCTAGTTTTCGCGGCGGCTATGGCGGCTGGAACTTTTATAGAAGATGCCTATAATACAGATACCGCACGTATTATTATTTACAATGCTTGGTGGTTTGAGGTGATAATCGTGTTTTTTATTATTAATTTCTTAGGAAATATAAAACGATATCAATTGTATAAAAAAGAAAAATGGGCTACCCTGATGCTTCATCTTTCTTTTTTATTCATAATATTAGGTGCTTTTATTACCCGTTATATTAGTTATGAAGGAATAATGCCCATTAGAGAAGGTGCTACTGAAAATCAATTTTATTCAGATCGTACTTATTTGACTTATTTTGTAGATGGTATGCGCCAAAATGAATTTAAAAGAAGAATTTTTGAAAAACCTCTATTATTGTCAGCCACTGTTAATAATCACTTTATGGATGAGGAACAATTTGATGAAATTCCATTTAAAGTAGAGCTAGTAGATTTTATAATGGGAGCTAAAGAAATTGTAAAAGAAGATCCAAAAGGTAAATTGTATCTTAAGATGGTAGAAGCAGGAGGAGGACAGCGTCATGAACATTATCTAAAAGAAGGAGAAGTAGCCAGTATACATAATATTTTGTTCTCACTCAATCAATATACAAAAGGAGCTGTTAATATTACAATTAATGGTCAAGAATCTACAATAGAATCACCTTTTGATGGTAATTTTATGAGAATGGCAGATCAGTTAAAAGGAGTTGTTGTAAAAAACAATAAATCCACATTAATGTATCGTTCTTTATATAACGTGGGAGGCGCGCAATTTGTGTTTCCTGAAACAGCAATAAAAGGAGTAAAAGATTATCAGTCTAATGGAAACTATAAAGATAAAGAAAGCAATGACGCTTTGGTACTTAAAATAACAAATGAAGGAAAAGAAAAAAGAATAATTCTATTAGGTCAAAAAGGGAGTCCTGGTGAACCAGTTGCTTTTAAACAAGGAGGTTTAGAATATACCTTTCAGTATGGTAGTAAAATTTATGAATTACCATTTAAAGTTCGTTTGAACAAATTTATAGCCGCTAAATATCCAGGTACCGAAAAAAGCTATTCCGCTTTTGAGAGTCAAGTAAGTATATTAGACGACAAACCATTTGATGCACGTATTTATATGAACCATATTTTAGATTATAGAGGATACCGTTTTTTTCAATCAGGATTTGATCCTGATGAAAAAGGAACAAAATTATCTGTAAATCATGATTTTTGGGGGACTTGGATGACTTATCTAGGTTATACTTTATTATATATAGGATTAATAGCGATATTGTTTTTCGGAGATACTCGTTTTAATGATCTTAAAAGAAAATTAGAAAAAGTACGTAATAAGAAAACTAATATGTTAACTATTGTTATTTTATTTTTTGCATTTTCTTTAAATGCCCAAAAAAAACATGCACACGCAATTCCTACAGAACAACAGATTGATTCAATACTAAATCGTTATAAAGTACCTGAAGAGCAAGCAGCCAAATTCGGTCGTTTAGTAATTCAGGACGAAGGAGGGCGTATGAAGCCAATCAATACTTTTTCATCCGAATTATTGCGTAAAGTCAGTAAAAAAGATACTTATAAAGAAATGAACTCTGACCAAGTTTTTTTGTCTATGACACAATTTCCACAAGTTTGGTATGAAATTCCTATCATTTTTATGCAAAAAGATAATGATAGTATTCATAAACTATTAGGTATTGAAAAGAAAGCTAAATATGCTAAACTAATTGATTTTTTTGATGAAAGAGGGAATTATAAATTATCCCAACAATTGGATAAAGCTTATAAAGCAATAGTGCCTAATCAATTTGAAAAAGATTTTATAGACGCAGATAAAAAAGTAAACTTATTATATTCGGCTATTTCAGGACAAATTTTAAAGATATTTCCAGTACCAGCTGATAAAAATAATAAATGGGTTAGTTTTTTAGAAATTAGCCATTCTACTGGAACTTCACTAGACACAATTAAAAATGTTTTGCCTTTTTATTTGAATTCATTGGATAAAGCAACAGCTTCTAAGGACTATAAATTAGCCAATAGTTTAGTGATAGGATTAGAAAAGTATCAAAAAAAATACGGATCAGCTGTAAGACCTTCGGATAAAAAAATTGATGCAGAAATATTATATAATAAATATGATGTGTTTAAAAAATTGTATTCTTGGTATATGTTAGCAGGACTGTTAATGTTTGTTTTTGTTATTGTGCAAATATTTAATAAGGCAAAATGGGTTCGTCTTTCTGTTAAAATTTTTCATGTACTTTTAGGAGTGTTTTTTCTGATCCACACTTTAGGTCTTGTTGCTAGATGGTATATTTCAGGACATGCTCCTTGGAGTAACGCGTATGAATCTATGATTTATGTAGGATGGTCTATTATGTTATTTGGGTTGTTTTTTGGAAGAAAGTCTAATTTAACAGTGGCTTCAACAGCTTTTGTGGCTTCTATGATTTTATGGGTGGCACATCAGAGCTGGTTAGATCCTCAGATAGCAAATCTTCAACCCGTATTAAATTCGTATTGGTTAATGATTCACGTAGCAGTAATTGTAGGAAGCTATGGTCCCTTTGCTTTAGGTGCCATTTTAGGATTGGTAGCTATGTTCTTAATGTTATTTACTAATAAAAAGAATCAGAAAGTAATGGATTTAAATATTAAAGAAATTACTTATATCAATGAAATGGCATTAACAATAGGTCTAGTTATGTTAACAATAGGTAACTTTTTAGGAGGTCAGTGGGCTAATGAGAGTTGGGGACGTTATTGGGGCTGGGATCCCAAAGAAACATGGGCCTTAATTAGTATTATGGTTTATGGCTTTGTTATTCACATGCGTTTTGTGCCTGCTTTAAGAGGAAAGTTTGTTTATAATTTTTTCAGCGTTTTAGCTTTTGCTTCTGTATTAATGACCTATTTTGGGGTTAATTTTCATTTAAGCGGACTCCATTCCTATGCAACTGGAGAGCGTCAAAATGTAGAAATTTATATTAAAATTCTGACTGGATTTTTATTGTTTTCAATAATAGTATATTATAAAATTTTAAAATTTAAAAAAAATGAATAGAATTATTGCAACTTTATGTATGCTTTTTTGTGCGATAACATGGGCACAAAAAAGTAAATCAAATACTGAAATTGAGAATACCATTTATCAATTTAAAGTAAAAGATATAAACGGAGAAATGTTTGATTTTGCTAAATTAAAAGGCAAAAAGATCATGATTGTTAATACCGCATCAGAATGTGGTTTAACACCTCAGTATGTTCAATTAGAAGAATTATACAAAACTTTTAAAGAACATAATTTTGTTATTGTAGGGTTTCCCGCTAATAATTTTGGAGCGCAAGAACCAGGTAGTAATGAACAGATTGCTACTTTTTGTAAGAAAAATTATGGAGTTTCTTTTCCTATGATGGAAAAAATATCTGTAAAAGGAAGTGATATACACACTCTTTATTCATTTTTAACCGAAAAAAAGAAAAATGGGGTGTTAGATAGTGAAGTAAAATGGAATTTTCAGAAATATTTGATAGATGAAAAAGGAAAACTAGTTAAGGTGGTAGCCCCTCAAACTTTACCAAATGCTGAAGAAGTGATTAATTGGGTGAAATCATAATATAGATGCTATCGTAAAAAATATTGAAACCTTAGTTTTTTTTCAAAAAGAAGATAAAATTTATTACGTATTCTAAGGATCTTTCATTCAAAAAAGATAGAATGATTATAATCTTTTACTATTTACACTTGTTTTTATTAAAAAGATAAGCATAGTCTTAACTTTTTTTTTAAATTCGCTATATCCACAAACAGCAAATTAAAATAAGACCAAAATGAAAAGAGGAGTTTTATTGTTAATGTCTATACTTGTATTTTCATGTAAAAATCAAGAAGAGACGTTAAAAAATGATGATTCAAGTAAAGAAGCTAAGAGTTTACAAGAAATTGTTATTGAAAAAAATTTAGAAGGACAGACTATTTATCAATATCAAGTTGTAGATATAAATGGAAAAATTTTTGATTTTTCAAAATTAAGAGGTAAAAAGGTTATAGTTGTTAATACTGCTACTGACTGCGGTTTTACGGATCAGTTAGAGTCCTTACAAAAAATGTATACTAAATACAAAAGAAGAGGATTAGAAATTGTTGCGTTCCCATCTAATGATTTTGGAGATTCTGAACCTTTGGAAAATGAAGAAATCAATGCTTTTTGTAAGACAAAATATGGTGTAACATTTCCGATAATGAGAAAAGTTAGCTTAAAGGGAAGTAATAGACATCCTGTGTATCAATTTTTGATGAGTAAAAATAAAAACGGTTTAAAAGATAACGTACTCCATTGGAATTTTCAAAAATATTTAATTAATGAAAGCGGTCATGTAGATCAGGTTTTAGGACCTCATGTAGCACCAGATAATCCAGCTGTTTTAGAGTGGATTAAATCATAAAAAATAAATGCGTTATTTCTTAATTGATTAACGCATTTATCTTTTGCCATAGGGTGTTATCAAAATCAGACAAAGCAAAATTAGGATTTTTAGGATTACTAGGTTCTCCCATTCTTATGATAACCATCTTTTTGCTAGGAATTACATATATTCTTTGATCAGAAGCTCCCATGGCAGCATACATATCAGAAGGAGCATTTGGGATTAATGTGCCAGTAAATACATTTTGTGAGTTAGGTAGCATAAAAGAAGTTTTACCATTTAACCACCAAAAATAGCCATAAGCTTGATTTATATTTTGAGAACTTGAAGTACTCTCATTAAAAAAGGTTTCATTTATTATTTGTTCATTATTCCACTTCCCTTTATTGAGAGCTAATAGACCAAAGCGAGCCATACTTCGGGTAGTGCTATAATAAATTCTATAAATAGGTCCCAAATACCAAGAACCATCCATTCCAATTTTATTTTTTAGTTTCAAATTATAATAATCCTCAAAAGAAGAGTTACTAGCATTTGCTATCACATCCATTTGTTTTTGAAAAATGTTATGATAAGCCCATCTATTACCTGCATCTGATTTATAGATAAGATCAGAAGGACTTGTTTTTTCTCCTTGTTCGTCATCAATACCTGAAGTCATCGTTAGGAGGTGTTTACACGTAATTAAATTTTCTTTTTCAATAGGAGTAATAGTCCATCCTATTCCTAAGTATTTAGAAACTTTATCGTTTATATTTAATATTCCTTCTTGTTGTGCAATTCCTGTAAGAGTAGAGATTAGGGTTTTTCCTGCGCTATTCCATTGCCATATTTGAGATACTGAATGACCATTTAAATATTCTTCTACCACAATACGACCGTTAACTAAAATCATAAATGATTTAGTATTCGTTTCTTTTAAATATATTTTTAATGTTTCAAAAGCAGCAGAATTCCAGTTAAGATCACTCTTGTTTTTAGTTTCCCAAGTACCTAAAGAGTTAGGAGGAAAATACATTTCTTCTGTTGTAGTGTTATTTTCAAAGGTTTTCTCGGATTGACAACTGATTATTCCTAAGAAAATAAATAATAACTTAGTCATTAGAATATTTTTTTTCATAAACTATTTTAGATTTTTATAAGTAATGAAACAAAAACAAGATTTTAGATCAATTCATTAATTTGATCAATACTAGAATCTTTATGGTTATGATATACATTAAAATGAAATTCATTTAGTTTTTTGAGTAATGAAAGTAAATTCTTTTTTTCTTCCTCATCTAATTTTGCTGAAAGTATTCTTGCTATTTGAGTTACATCTTCTACGGATTCGTTGAAAAAAGATTTTCCTTTTTGAGTGACTCGTAATCGTGTAATACGTTTGTCTTTTTCGTCAGGAAATTCTTCTAATAAAAGATTTTTTACGAGGCGTTTTATTATTTCAATACCAGTTTGTTTTTCGTGGGCATTTCGTTCAATTAACTGCATTTTTGTCAAGGATTCTTCATCTATGATGCGATACAAATAAGTAAATTCCTCGTTTGCTAATTGAGGGAAATCTTTTAATCCTCTACGAATCATTTGTTTGGAAAAACGACCTAATAAAATGACTTGTTTAGCAATTTCGTTTTCAATATCAAATACCGTCTTTTTTTTCTTTTTGAACAAAGCTGTAGGATTAGTGTTTTGATAAGCTTTTTCGTTCATCCATAGCCTAAAGTCATCAATACTAACATTTGTTTTGATAGGTATTTCTTGTTCAAATTCTTTGACCTGTAGTAATAGTTGTATGAAAAAATCAGTATTCATGTTAATTACAGTTTTATATTACTCATTCCGCCGTCTATGCTAATAATTTGTCCTGTTATCCAAGAGGAGAAATCGGAGAGCAAAAATACGATCATTTTTGCAATATCATTAGGATCGCCAATGTTCTGTAATGGATGTCTTTTTGCAGCGGCTTCTATTTTTTCAGGAGTAGATAGTAATGAAGCGGATAGTTTTGTTGTAGTTAATGATGGAGCTATTGCATTAATGCGGATATTATGTTGAGCAAATTCAGCGGCTAAACTCCGAACCAATCCTTCAATTGCACTTTTACTAGTTGCAATAGAAGCATGAAAAGGCATGCCTATTTTTGCTGCTACACTACTAAAAAGGACTATACTGGCAGAATTGGATTTTTTTAAACGAGGTAATAATTGTTGAATTATTTTAACAGCACCTAATACATTTATTTCAAAATCTGCTCTAAAATCTTCTTCTATAAAACGATGAAAAGGTTTTAAATTAATGCTTCCTGGAGCATAAATAATTCCATCAATAATTTCCGGAAATACAATATCATCTAATTGATCAGTTATGATGTTTTTTTTATAAAACTGAATGTCTAAAGAATCAAATTCTGTAGTATATGTTTTTGAAATACCTATGACATGATTGGTATTATGTAATGCTTTTAAGGTAGCAAGTCCTATACCACTTCCACAACCTATAACAACTATATTTTTCATTTTTTTAATGTTTATAAAATGAATACTTATAATTCTTTTGTAATCAAAAGTTTAACGAAACAACGATTACTAAAACTAGATTACACATTAGTAATTTATGACACATAAAAATGACTTTTAATTAAAAAAAGAAGTTCTTTTTTGTTTTCAATGTGATTCATCTACATTTGTGCAAAAAAAAAAGGTATTGTTATTTTCTTTTTCATCAAAAAGGCCAACGTATAATCTGGGGTAAAAATTCATCCTAGTCTTTTTTAATTAAATGGTCAATCATCCCATTAAATACAAAAACATGAAACGGAGAGACAGCATACCAATAAATTCGACCAAGAACTCCTTTAGGTCTAAAAACAGCTCGTTGATACAATTTGTTTTTCTTGATAGAAAATTCCAACCAAGCTTCGCCAGGTAATTTCATTTCTGCGAATAATAATAAACGTTTTTGTTGTTTATCAGCTAAAATAACTCGCCAAAAATCCAGAGAATCACCTGATTGAATTTCATTTTGATGTGTTCTGCCACGACGCAATCCTACTCCTCCAAAAAATTTATCTACAATACCTCTTAATTCCCACATCCAGTTAAAAGCGTACCATCCGTTTTTTCCTCCTATAGACCAAATTTTTTCTAATGTTAATTTTTCATCAATTATATTTCTTACTCGTAAATCTTTAAAACAACCATAGGAAGGAACTTGTATATAATCATGTAATTGATTCTGAAAAAAACCACTACTCATAGCATCTTTCCAACTAGAAATAACAGCATTTTGCTCTATTTTTTGAAAGGCTAAAGCAACGGATTCTTCATAAGGAATAGGACTAATGTTTAACAACTCATTTATAGTACTTGGTTTTCCTATGACTTCAACCTTTAAACTATCAACTAAAGCTTTAGCTAAATTAAATGAAATAGAAGTAACAAAATACAGCCAATAAGAAGATAACTTTGGGGTCAAGACGGGTAGGGTAAAAATAGATCGTTTTAAGTTTCTAACAGCTCCAAATTTTAACAACATCTGTTTGTAAGTAAGTATTTCTGGACCAAAAATATCAAATGACTTATTATATGTTGCTTTTACTAAAATAGTTTTGGTGAGATAACTTAAAACATCTCTTATTGCTATAGATTGGGTTTTTGTATTGAGCCATTTAGGAGTTATCATAAGAGGCAATTTCTCTACAATATCACGTATAATTTCAAAAGAAGCACTGCCACTTCCGACGATGATGCCTGCTCTAAAAGTTGTTAGAGCATATTTTTCTGATTGTAAGGTTTTTTCAACACACAATCTAGATTGTAAATGTTTTGATAAAGTATTATTGTTTACAATGCCACTTAAATATACGACCTGTACACAATTTGTTTTTTCAATTAATATTTTAAAGTTTTCAGCACAAATTTTTTCCATTTTTTCAAAATCTCCTCCTGAGGCAGACATAGAATGAATTAAATAGTAAGCAACATCAATATCCTGTGGTAACTGAATTGTTTCAATATTTAAAAAATCTATTTTTATAAAAGTAATGTTAGGATGGTTTTCATAGATATAAGGAGTTCGGTTAAAATCGCGAATGCAGCATACCAATCTATGATTTGCTTCTAGCAACAAGGGAATTAAACGTTGTGCTATATATCCTGTAGTCCCTGTAATTAATATCTTCATCTGTAAACATTTTAAAAGTTATTGGTTTTCTTTGAGATAAACTAATACTAAATGTCCTTTTTTGAATTAGTAAAGTGTTTTTTTTATCATTAAAAAACTAAATAATAACTACTTGTTAATTGTGTAAAAAAATATTCTTAAATAAGAAAAATTACTGTATCTTTATGTAAATAGCTGTATTCTAGTTTAATAACTTATTAGGTTAATTCAAATTTAGTAAAATATTTTTCTATTTACAATAAAATAGTATAGATTTGTACTAATTAAATTTTTCAAAATGAAAAAAGCAGTTATCATAGGTTCAGGATTTTCATCGTTAACAGCAGCCTGTTATATGGCAAAGGCGGGCTATAGTGTACAAGTTGTTGAAAAAAATGAACAGCTAGGAGGGAGAGCTTCCATGATGGAAATTGACGGTTTTAAATTTGATATGGGACCCAGTTGGTACTGGATGCCCGATGTGTTTGAACGTTTTTTTGCTGATTTTGGAAAAAAAGTAGAAGATTATTACTCGCTAGAAAAATTAACCCCCGCTTACCGAGTGTTTTTTGGTGAAAATGACTCTATAGATATTGATGATAACCTTGAAAAAATTGTAGACACATTTGAAAATATAGAGCAAGGAAGTGGAAAAATATTAAAACAATTTATAAAAGAAGCACATCATAATTATCAAATAGCTATTCACGACCTAGTATACAATCCAGGAAGATCAATAACGGAATTAATTTCAATACAAACAGCTAAAAGATTACATTTATTTACCACAACCATAGCAAAGCAAGTACGAAGTAGAATAAAAAATACTAAGCTGCGCAGTATTTTAGAATTTCCTGTTTTATTTTTAGGTGCTAAGCCTAGCAAGACTCCTGCTTTTTATAACTTTATGAACTATGCCGATTTTGGTTTAGGAACCTGGTACCCTAAAGGAGGTTTTAATGCTGTAGCATTAGGTATAGTACAGTTAGCTAAAGAACTGGGTGTTGTTTTTCATATAAATGAAGAAGTTCTATCTATTGAAAATATAAAACATAAAATAACTAAAATAGGTACCACAAATAAAGAGTTTGAAGCAGATGTATTTATTTCAGGTGCAGATTATGCTCATACCGAAAATTTATTAAATAGAAATAGAAATTACCCCCCTAATTATTGGTCAAATAAAACATTTGCCCCAAGTTCTTTTTTGTACTATGTGGCATTTAATAAAAAAGTAAAACATTTGTTACACCATAATTTATTTTTTGATACCGATTTTGAACAACATGCAACAGAAATTTACGATACTTTTGAATACCCTAAAAAACCTTTATTCTATGCTAATTTTTCAAGTATAACAGATGATGCCTTGGCTCCAGAAGGAAAAGAAATTGGGTTTTTCTTAATACCCGTAGCAGTGGATCTAAATGATAACCCAACCATACATGAAAAATATTTTGATATCATTTTAGAAAGAATCAAAAAATGCACCGGAGAAGATTTAAAGGAAGCGATAATCTTTAAAAAATCTTTTGGAGTAAATGATTTTAAACAACGCTATCATTCTTGTAAAGGCAATGCCTATGGACTGGCTAATACGCTACTACAAACCTCTGTTTTACGCCCCCGTATAAATAATAAAAAACTCAAAAATTTTTTTTATACAGGCCAACTTACCGTTCCAGGACCAGGAGTACCTCCCGCCTTAATTTCGGGTAAAGTAGTAACTGATTATATTCTAAAAAAACAATTATAAACTTCTAAACTTTAGACTATGAATAACGAGCAACTTTTTGATCATATTTCAGGGCTTACTTCAAAAATGGTAACCCAAAAATATAGCACTTCTTTTTCATGGGCATCTAAATTGTTTAAACCTGAAATAAGACAGCATATTTATAACATTTACGGATTTGTTCGTTTTGCTGATGAAATTGTAGATACCTTTCATCAATACGATAAAGCTAAATTAATGATGCTTTTTGAAAACGAATACCGAGCCTCTATTGAAAATGGTATTTCGCTTAATCCTATTATTAATTCGTTTTGTAAAACCCAGCGCGAAAAGAATATTCCACAACATTTAGTAGATTCTTTCTTGCATTCTATGAAAATGGATTTAGGAGAAATACAAAATCTAAACGATCAAAAATACAACGAATATATTTACGGAAGTGCAGAAGTAGTAGGATTAATGTGTTTAAAAGTGTTTTTAAATGGAAATGTTCTGGAATATGAACAATTAAAACCTTATGCACAAAGTTTAGGAGCTGCTTTTCAAAAAATTAATTTTTTAAGAGATATTAGTGCTGATTTTAACGATTTAGGGCGAACTTATTTTCCTCAGGTTAATTTTAAATGTTTTTCTACGTATGAAAAAATAAATATAGAAAATGACATTGAAAATGATTTTCAAAATGCTTTAATAGGAATAAAACGATTGCCTATTTCTTCTAAAATAGCCGTTTATATGGCTTATAAATATTACTTAAGCCTATTTAAAAAAATTAAGCAGTGTAAACCCGAAGTTTTAATTACCCAAAGAATTAGAGTTTCTAATATTAGAAAAGTTTACCTTTTTGGCGAAATGATGGTATTTAAAAATTTAAATTTAATTAAATAAAATCCCTTACAATAACAAACATAAAAAAAATTATGCAAATGATTTATTACACACTTATTACGCTACTTGTTTTTATAGCAATGGAAGGTATTACTTGGCTTACACATAAATACATTATGCACGGTTTAGGCTGGTATTTTCATGAAGACCACCATCAACCAGGATATCCTCATGTTTTCGAAAAAAATGATTTCTTTTTTATAGTATTTGCCACCCCAAGCATTTTATTATTCTTTTTTGGAGCAAACAACGGGATAAATGCACTTTTTTTTATAGGATTAGGCATCTTTTTTTATGGATTAGCCTATTTCTTAATACATGACATTCTTATTCACAGAAGATTCAAATGGTTTGAAAATACAAATAATTGGTATTTACGAGGACTAAGAAAAGCTCATAAAGTACATCACAAACACCTAGGTAAAACAGATGGCGAATGTTTCGGAATGTTATTTGTACCCATAAAATATTTTAAAGAAGCTAGAAAATCGAATACAAAATATTAAAATCTTGGAAAAATACTACTACCTCATATTAGATATAACCAGTTTTGCCATTCCCTTTCTATTTAGTTTTGAGAAGAAATGGATCCACTTTATTCGTTTTTGGAAACCTTATTTTCTATCCATTATTGTTGTAGGGTTATTTTTTATTATTTGGGATATTTATTTTGCCTATCAAGAAATTTGGGGTTTTAATAACACCTACTTAATGGGTATTCGCTTTTTAAAATTACCCATAGAAGAATGGTTGTTTTTTTTGCTAATACCCTATGCTAGTAACTTTATACATTATTCCATGTGTTATTTTTTTCCTTACATTAAATTGACTAAAAAAGCAACCCAAAACATAAGTGTTAGTCTGTTCATTATTAGCGTATTATTACTTTTTTTTAATTTAGAAAAAAAATACACCGCTTCAAGTTTAGGTCTTTTTGCATTAATTATGTTCTTACAAAGCATATATCAATGGTGTTATGCTCGTCAGTTTTATATAAGTTTTGTTATTATTTACATTCCTTTTTTTTTAGTTAATTCAGCACTTACAGGAATGTTTACCTCGCAAGCTGTTGTGTATTACAACAATACCGAAAACTTAAATATTCAAATAGGAACCATGCCTTTAGAAGACAATTTTTATTGTTTTACAATGCTTTATAGTAGCATACTCCTGTTTGAATATCTTAGAGAAAAATGGAACTATACTACTCAATTATCCTATAAAAATTTAAAAAGATGAATATTAGCATAAAAAAACAATCAGGTATTTATACCCTAACTTCTAAGCAAATACTACCTATTAGTTTAGATGAAGCATGGCATTTTTTTACTTTGCCCAAAAATCTTGATAAAATTACACCTAAGGATATGGATTTTCGTATTACTAATAACCCCAGTAATACTACCTATGCAGGGCAAATTATTACCTACAAAATAGGTGTTTTTCCTTTTTTTAAAAATAATTGGATAACCGAAATTACACATTTAGAGAACCAAAAAATTTTTGTAGATGAACAACGTTTTGGTCCCTATACTATGTGGCATCATGAACATCATTTTGAAGAAACACCACAAGGAAACGTATTAATGACCGATATTGTTAATTTTAAACTACCACTAGGGCTTCTAGGTAATTTAATGGCAGGATGGTGGGTGTCTAATAAAGTGCGTTATATTTTTCAGAGTCGATACCGTATTTTAGCTAACATGTTTCAATAATTAATTAAAAATGACAATTTTTTGGTACAGAAGAGATTTACGAGTAGAGGACAATGCAGCCTTATACTTTGCTTTGCAAGAAAACCAGAGCGTATTACCCATTTTTATTTTTGATACTACTATTTTAAATCAATTAGAAAAAACGGATGCTCGGGTTTCCTTTATTCATCAACAATTACAATATATAAACAAGCAGTTTAAAGTAGTAAACAAGTCTTTAGCTATTTTTTATGGCAATCCGGTAGAAATTTTTTCAGAACTTATAAAAAAGCATAAAATTGAAAATGTTTACACAAACCATGATTATGAGCCAGCCGCCAGAAAACGGGATAAAGCCATTAATGAGCTACTAAAATCACACCAAGTAGCTTTTAAAACATGTAAAGATCAAGTTATTTTTGAAAAATCAGAAATACTAAAAAACAATCAAACACCTTATGTGGTTTATACACCCTATTCTAAAAAATGGAAAGAAAAATTAAATACAATACAATTACCATATTACCCCTCTGAAAAATTAATACATAAAATAATACAACATAATTACCCTTTTTTAAGTTTAAATGACATTAGTTTTAAACCTACTACTATTGTAGTACCTAAATATAATATTTCAGATGCCTTGATAAACCATTACGAAACCACTCGTAATTATCCCAGTTTACCAGGAACCTCATTATTAAGCATTCATTTACGTTTTGGAACTCTAAGCATACGAAAATTAGTAGAACATGTGCGCACCTTTGAAAACCCAACGTTTCTAAACGAACTGATTTGGAGAGAATTTTTTATGCAAATTTTATGGCATTTTCCCCATACAATTCACAAGAGTTTCAAGGATAAATATGATCATATACCATGGGAAAATAATGAGCTTTTTTTTCAAAAATGGTGTCAAGGACAAACAGGTTATCCCTTTGTAGATGCAGGTATGCGAGAGCTTAATGCAACAGGGCACATGCACAACCGCGTACGAATGATTGTGGCAAGCTTTTTATGCAAACATTTATTAATAGACTGGCGTTGGGGTGAAGCTTATTTTGCTACAAAATTATTAGATTATGAACAATCAAGTAATGTAGGTAACTGGCAATGGGCTGCAGGGAGTGGGGTAGATGCAGCACCTTATTTTAGGATTTTTAACCCAACCGAGCAGATTAAAAAGTTTGACCCCAATTTACAATACATCAAAAAATGGATTCCAGAGCTAGAAACTCCTAACTATCCTAAACCTATAGTAGACCATAAAATAGCTCGTGAAAAATGTTTAACAATATATAAAATAACAGTAGGTTAAGTGTGTTTTTAGTGTTTATTGTTATAAAAAATAGAAAAAATACAAGGTTTTTTTATAAAAAATTCTATAAAATAGTTTTATTATCGTTTTATACTCCTTATTTTCGTCCACATAATAATAACAATAAATATGAGGTTAACCAGTAATATTCTACTTGTTTTTTTACTTATTTCATGTACTAAAAAAATAGAATTAAAAGAATTAAATAAATTAAACGGTTATTGGCAAATAGAAAAAGTAAAAGTTGTTGAAGGAGAGGATAAAAAATATGAAATAAATGAAAATTATGATTATTTTGAGGTCATAGAAAATCAAGGATTTCATAAAAAAGTACGTTGGCAACCTACAGGTAAATTTTTAATTAACGATTTACAAGAAACAATAAAAGGAATAGAAAAAGAAGGTAAGATTTATTTAGAATTTAGTTCCAAATTTGGAAAACACAAGGATAAACTCCTAAAAATTACAGACCAAGAAATGATTTTAGAAACAGAAAATGGAAATGAAAATTATTATACTAAAGTAATGAAAGATGGCAAAACGATTGAATAATGATAGTCCAATAGGAGATATTCTAAAACAAATTATTCAGACCAACAAATTAGAGAAAGGACTAAATCAAATTTCGGTAGTTGATGCTTGGAAAAATTTAATGGGAAATGGAGTAAATTATTATACACAAGGAGTTATATTAAAGGGCTCTGTTTTATATGTTGAATTAACATCTGCCGTTTTAAGAGAAGAATTAAGTTATGGAAAAGATAAAATTATAAAAATGATAAACGAAGAGTTAGGAGGAGAAATTGTAAAAGACGTTGTTTTACGGTAACTTTTCAATTTATCCAAAACAACTAGAGTTATGTATAATGTTTAAAATAAAGAATAAGCTTATTGATTAGATAATTACAAATAAATGTGTATGAATTTTTTAAAACTAAATGCTAGGTTGGCATTACTATTTGTAATGCAAATGTCAGTCTTGAGTTGTAACAACGAAGACGTTTCGGGTAATGAATCCTTAAAAGAGGATAAAGTTCTTAATGAGAAAGGGATTTATGCTGGTCCTAAAACAGAATTAAAAATTAGTAGAAGAATCCTTTCTCCATCATCAAATGAAAGAGGCTATTCAAGCTGTCAAATTATTAAAGAAAATTTTGACAAAACATTTGGTAACTTTTCAAAATTAGGAACGGGATCTCACCTAATGTGGCCAGGTAACCTGATTCAAGGAAGCACTATTGCTACAGGAAACTTAGGTTCTATTCCTGTAGATGCAAGTGGAAGAAATAGCATTGAAGTAAAAGTTGATGCCTTCTCATCCAGTTCATCCAGTCCATCCAGTTTAAATGTAGAAAATCCAACAGCAGGAAAAGTACAAGGTGCCTTAGAAAAAATCATTGAAGGATATTATACATCAGGAACTAAATTTCCTGCTAACTATACCATTGATATTAAAAGAACGTATGATAGCAAACAATTACAAGTGGCTTTGGGGGTTGGTTATACAGGACCAGCTATAGGGTTGTCAGGTAGTTTTGGAATAGACTTTAAAAAGAATAAAACCTATTATGCTGTTACGCTTAAACAAAAATTCTTTAACGTGTCAGTATCTGCAAAACCAGGACTTCAAGGCGATTTTGGTTGGATAAAAAAAGAATATCCAAGATCTGAATTTGATAAATATATAGGAGTAGATAATCCAGCAGTTTATATATCGTCTGTAACGTATGGTAGATTATACGCATTGGTTTATGAATCGGATGAAAGTTCTTTAGAAATAGAGCAAGCTTTAAACTTTGCTTATAAAAACCCTACGGCTAATATTACAGTAGATCAAAAAATAAAATATGCTAATACACTACAAAATACAAGAGTATATGTAAAACAATTAGGAGGTAATGCAACCAGTGGATTAGAATCTTCATTAGGAGCTTTTGCAGGAAATTTTGATAAAGTAAGAGACTTTATAGTTAAAGGAGCAGAAGTTTCTAAAGAAAACCCAGGATACCCAATAGAGTATACCGCTGTAAATATTGAATCAAACCTTGATGTTACCATTAATGTTAACGGAGTATCAAACTATTCAGAATGTGAAGAAACTTTATATACAGCAAAGACTTATGATGAAGCCAAAAAAGCAGTGGATAAACTAAAATCAGATTACGGTATAGCTAATTGTGCCAGAATTATCATATTCAATAATACAGATAGAGAAATTGTATTGAAAAATTATACACCTTGGTATGGAAGTTATTTTTACAATACACCACCAACCTCTATTCCAGTAAAAAAATACGGATATGTTTTAGCAGTTCATAAAACAGGAGCGTCAACAGGTACATTTAACCAAATAGCATATACTATAGATGATAAAACAGTAAGTTTTGGAACCTATGCACCTTGGGATCAGTTTAGAACCAATAATGTTTTAGTTGATTTTAAAGAAATAACAGAATCAGAGTTATATAATAATAGTGTGCGTCCTTCTATTGAAAAACTACAAGGCTCTTTTAGAGTAAGAGGTACTATTGCAACAGGAGATGCTCCTTATGTAAATTTTGAAGTTAATGGAAAAGGAAATAGCTATGTAAACTAAATAGTATTTAATTTAGAGAGGCTGTTTGAAAAGTAAAAAATTAACGTTAATTTTTTACTTTTCAAACAGCCTCTTTTTATTTCCGAAAACGAAGAGGAAAATAAGGTTTAATAGTCAAAAATAATATCATTTAAACTTAAAATATACTGGATTTAAAAGTAAAGTTCTCGATACGTTTTTTAAAAAACAACTTGGACAGACGGTTGAGTATATAATTGAAATCATCGTTCGTTCGAACGCGAAGTTCATCGAGAACCAACACTAATTTTTGTTGTTTTTGTAGATACCCTATTTTTAAAAAGAAAATTCAAAGTTTAAATGATATATGCACTTTATCTGATTCCTACTAGGGTCGGGATGACAAGAAGAACCCTAAATAAAATACCTCATGTTTATCACTCCGGTAAGGAGGAGTCACATAATCAATATTTAAAAAAGGAATCATAATTAGGGTTATTTCATAAAATAAAAAAACCAGCCTTTAAAGACTGGTTTTAGGTATTTAATTATGCTATTTTATTACGTTTTCTGTCATTTTCATTTAAAAAGATTTTACGTAAACGAAGTGATTTAGGAGTTACTTCCACATACTCATCTTTTTGAATATATTCTAATGCTTCTTCTAATGTGAATTTTATAGCAGGAACAATTCTAGTTTTATCATCAGCGCCCGCACTACGGAAGTTTGTTAACTGTTTCGTTTTAGTGATATTTACAACCATATCGTCACCACGAGAGTTCTCGCCAATTACTTGACCTTCGTATACATCTTCATTTGGATCTACGAAAAACTTACCTCTTTCTTGTAATTTATTAATTGAATAAGGAATTGCTTTTCCGTTTTCCATACAAATTAAAGAGCCGCTGATACGACCTGCAATTTCACCTTTATATGGTTGATATTCTAAGAAACGGTGTGCCATAATAGCTTCACCCGCTGTAGCTGTTAATAATTGGTTACGTAATCCAATGATACCACGAGAAGGAATGATAAATTTAATAATCATACGTTCACCTCTTGGCTCCATACTTAACATTTCACCTTTACGAACCGTTACAAATTCTACTGCTTTACCTGATACGTTTTCAGGTAAATCAATTGTTAATTCTTCAACAGGCTCACATTTTACGCCATTAATTTCTTTAATAATAACTTGAGGTTGACCAATTTGTAATTCATAACCTTCGCGGCGCATCGTTTCAATTAAAACAGATAAGTGTAATACACCACGACCAAAAACCATAAATTTATCAGCAGAATCAGTTTCGTTAACACGTAATGCTAAGTTTTTTTCTAATTCTTTTGTTAAACGATCTTTAATGTGACGAGAAGTTACAAATTTACCTTCTTTTCCGAAGAAAGGTGAGTCGTTAATTGTAAAAAGCATACTCATCGTAGGTTCATCAATAGCAATAGTAGCTAACGCTTCTGGATTTTCAAAATCAGCTACAGTATCACCAATATCAAAACCTTCTAAACCTACAATAGCACAAATGTCACCTGCAACGACTTCTTGTACTTTTTTACGACCAAGACCTTCAAAAGTATGTAATTCTTTAATTCTAGACTTTGTGATTGATCCGTCACGTTTTACGAGTGAAATATTCATTCCTTCACTCAAAATACCTCTCTGTAAACGGCCAATTGCTATACGACCTGTAAATGATGAGAAGTCTAATGAGGTAATTAACATTTGCGGAGTACCTTCAGAAACTTTAGGAGCAGGTACATTGTTTAAAACCATGTCTAAAAGAGGTTCTATAGATGAAGTTTGAACTTTCCAATCCTCGCTCATCCAGTTGTTTTTTGCAGAACCATATACACAAGGGAAATCTAATTGTTCTTCAGTAGCTCCTAACTCAAACATTAAGTCGAAAACTTTCTCGTGTACTTCTTCAGGAGTACAGTTTTCTTTGTCTACTTTGTTTATAACCACACATGGTTTTAAACCTAAATCAATTGCTTTTTGTAATACAAAACGGGTTTGTGGCATAGGTCCTTCAAAAGCATCTACTAACAAGCATACTCCGTCAGCCATATTTAATACTCGTTCTACTTCTCCTCCAAAATCCGCGTGACCAGGAGTGTCTATAATATTAATTTTTGTCCCTTTGTAGGTAACTGATACGTTTTTAGAAGTAATTGTGATACCGCGTTCGCGTTCTAAATCATTATTGTCAAGAATTAAATCCCCTGTGTTTTCATTTTCTCTGAATAATTGACAGTGGTACATAATTTTGTCAACCAAAGTTGTTTTACCGTGGTCAACGTGTGCGATAATGGCAATATTTCTAATTGATTCCATGTGTGTGATTTTTGAAGGTGCAAAATTACAATTATTTTTTTCTAATTCAATCGTTAAGTGATGATTAGTTTAAAAAGATTTATCTCCTTTATAGTAAATTTGATATTATGTATTAAGATATTTGGTTTTTGGAATGAATTTATAAGGAGATGTCTTTTATGTGTATAGATTGTTGATCTTATTCTGGGTTTATAATGAAGTTTTGATTTGTATTATAAAGAAAAAATCCCGAATAATTCGGGATTTGCTTTTGAACACTTAATTATAAATTATAAAGCTGCTACGTGTCTTGTTAGTTTTGACTTTAAGTTAGAAGCTTTATTGTCGTGTATGATGTTTTTCTTAGCTAATTTGTCGATCATTGAAATAACGATTGGTAACTTAGCAACTGCTTCTGCTTTATCTGTAGCTAAACGGATAGTTTTGATAGCGTTACGAGTAGTTTTGTGTTGGTATCTGTTTAATACTCTTCTTTTTTCGTTACTTCTAATTCTTTTTAAAGCGGACTTATGATTTGCCATTTTTTTTAATGTTAATTGTAATAATAATTTATAAACTATTAGTTAAAAAAGAAAAACCTCCCATAATTACTTGAATAATCACTTTGGTTTTAACTAATAAAATAATACTTGAGACACTAAGTAGTTATTTTATAAAACTTATTTACAACTAATTTGTAGCCCGTAGGGGAATCGAACCCCTCTTGCAAGAATGAAAATCTTGAGTCCTAACCGATAGACGAACGGGCCAAGATGCCTTATAGTGTTTTAAAGTTGTAGCCCGTAGGGGAATCGAACCCCTCTTGCAAGAATGAAAATCTTGAGTCCTAACCGATAGACGAACGGGCCATAAGGCATTTGTTTTTTTTCAGTATTTCAATTTTTGTAGCCCGTAGGGGAATCGAACCCCTCTTGCAAGAATGAAAATCTTGAGTCCTAACCGATAGACGAACGGGCCTTTTTGTACTTTGATTGCTTTTGTTGAGCGATCATTTCCGTATTGCGAGTGCAAAGATACACACATTTTTTGTTTTTGCAATAGCACTCGCAATTTTTTTTTGTTTTTTTTTGTCTTTTTTTAGTAAGCCTTTGCAAATAAGACTCTTCCGTTTGAAGGATTTCCTGAAAAAATACAAATTCCATTTTCTTCTTTTCGTTCCAAAGGAATGCAACGTATAGTTGCTTTGGTTAATTCTTTTATTTTTTCTTCCGTTTCTGGGGTTCCGTCCCAATGAGCAGATACAAATCCTCCTTTGTTTTCTAAGATATCTTTAAACTCATCAAATGTGTTTACTTCTGTAATATGGGTATTTCTATAATGTAAAGCTTTGGCAAACATTTCGGTTTGGATTTCTTCCATTAAGCTTTGAATAAAGGATACTACTTTCTCTTTGGTTACTACTTGTTTAGATAAAGTGTCACGACGAGCAATTTCAAAAGTTTCATTTTCTAAATCTTTAGGTCCTATAGCTACGCGAACAGGGACTCCTTTTAGTTCCCATTCAGCAAATTTAAACCCTGGCTTTTGTGTGGTTCTGTTGTCAAACTTAACAGAAAGTTCTAGTTTTCTTAAGGAGTCAGTTAGTTCATCAGCTGCTGCTGTGATCTTCTTTAATTCTTCATCTGATTTAAAAATAGGGACTATAACGACTTGAATAGGAGCTAAGTTAGGAGGTAGTACTAATCCGTTATCGTCAGAGTGAGTCATAATTAAAGCTCCCATTAAACGAGTAGAAACTCCCCAAGAGGTTCCCCATACATATTCTTGTTTTCCTTCAGCATTTGTGAATTTTACATCAAAAGCATTTGCAAAATTTTGACCTAAAAAATGAGATGTTCCTGCTTGTAATGCTTTTCCGTCTTGCATTAATGCTTCAATGCAAAAAGTTTCTTCAGCTCCTGCAAAACGCTCATTAGCGGTTTTTACCCCTTTTACTACTGGTATAGCCATAAAGTTTTCAACGAAATGAGCGTATACATTCATCATTTGTACTGTTTCGTCTAATGCTTCTTGTTTTGTAGCATGTGCTGTGTGGCCTTCTTGCCACAAAAACTCAGCTGTACGTAAGAATAAGCGTGTGCGCATTTCCCAGCGTACTACATTGGCCCACTGGTTAATTAATAATGGAAGGTCTCTATATGATTGAATCCAGTTTTTGTAGGTACTCCAAATAATGGCTTCAGAAGTAGGGCGTACAATTAGTTCTTCTTCTAATTTAGCATTAGGGTCAACTATTAATTTACCAGGTCTATCTTCATCATTTTTTAAACGATAGTGTGTAACCACAGCACATTCTTTTGCAAAACCTTCTGCATTTTTTTCTTCGGCTTCAAACATGCTTTTAGGGACAAAAAGAGGAAAATAAGCGTTGCTGTGTCCTGTCTCTTTAAACATTTTATCTAATTGCGCTTGCATTTTTTCCCAAATGGCGTATCCGTAGGGTTTAATAACCATACATCCTCTAACTGCTGAATTTTCAGCTAAATCTGCTTTTACTACTAGTTCATTATACCATTTAGAATAATCGTCTGCGCGTTTTGTCAAGTTCTTGCTCATTATCAATATTTTGGCACAAAAATTGTGATTTGTTAAAGTTGAAATAATTTGTGCAAAACTAGTTATTTTTGTATTGTCCAACAATAAAAAATTGAGAAATGAAAACAAACTTTCAATATTTAAGAAATGCTGTTGTTAAAATAGTATTGGTAAGCATAAGTATACTTATACAGGCTTGTGCTTCTTATCAAAATATTTCCTATTATGATAATGATGGGATTTATGGTTCTACTCATAAGGAAACCAAAATAATTCAAGAGGTTAGAGATCAAAATAATGATGGTGGACGTTATAAAGAGTATTTTGGTGCTAAAGCAAATGATTTTAAAATCTCTAATAAAGAAGTGTTTACAGATATTGCTAGTTATACTTCAACTTTAGATACTACTAAAATAGTATCTAGAAAGAATTATGAAGGTTGGGGAGGCAATAATAAAGAGGTAACGGTAAATGTATACAATAATTCTTGGAATCATTGGGGTTGGAGTTATGGAACATGGTGGAACCATTGGGGATATAGACCTTATTATTCTGGATTTAGTTATTGGAATGATTGGTATTATAGCCCTCATTGGGGATATACTTATTATGGTCCTTATTGGGGATCTGGTTGGTATGACCCTTACTATACTAATACGTATTATGGTTGGAATAATTCTTATTATTATGGAAGAAATTACAGTTATAGTGGAGAAAGAAGGTTAGGAGGATATGATGGAGGAAGTTATTTAAACTATTCAAATTCGTTCTTAAATTTTGATAGAACTACGGATGTATTGTATAAAAGAAATTATAATACGAATCCACATTATATTGGTTCAAGAAGAAATGGGGGAGATACACAAGATTATATAACTAATACTAGATCTAGAAACTATGAATCTTCATCAAGGAGTTATGAAACACCTAGAAACTATGAATCTTCACCAAGGAGTTATGAAACACCTAGAAACTATGAATCTTCACCAAGGAGCTATGAAACACCTAGAAACTATGAATCTTCACCAAGAAGCTATGAAACACCTAGAAACTATGAATCTTCACCAAGGAGCTATGAAACACCTAGAAATTATGAATCTTCGCCAAGGAGTTATGAAGCGCCTAGAAATTATGAATCTTCACCAAGGAGTTATGAAGCGCCTAGAAATTATGAATCTTCACCAAGGAGTTATGAAGCACCTAGAAATTATGAGTCTTCACCTAGATTTTATAATAATGGAGGACGTAGGTAATCATAGTTTAAGATTCAAAATTTGTTAAATGCTATCTTATATTTAAGGTTTTATAAGTAAAAAAATGAAAAAGTTTTATTTAGTATTTATTATTCTTATAAGTTTTTTGAATAGTAATGCACAAGGAGTAAAAGAAGCTCTGCAATATTCCATAATAGATATGAATGGAACCGCTCGATTTAGGGCTCTAAGCGGTGCTTTCGGTGCTTTGGGAGGAGATTTGTCAGCGATAAGTATAAATCCAGCTAGTTCTGTGGTATTTGCAAATAATCAATTTGCTTTTACCCTGAATAATAGATACAATGCTATTAGATCTCAATATTTTGAAACAAGTACAAATACAAATACTAGTAATTTGAATTTTAATCAAATAGGAGGTGTTTTTGTTTTTGAAAATAATAATAAGTATTCAGATTGGAACAAATTTGCTTTAGCGTTGAATTATGATAATCAAGCAAATTTTAAAAATGCTGTAACTGTATTAGGTGAAAATTCAATAAATTCTATTGATAAATATTTTTTAAACCATGCAAGAGGAATGCGCTTTTCTGATATTGCGGGTTTAAATTATGATCAAATGGGCTTTACTCAAACTCAGGTAGCTCTAGGTTATAGGTCTCAATTGTTAGATTATGATACAGTAAATAATGTATTTTATGCTAATATTTCACATGCTTCCGATGGTAAGAAATATACACAACAAAGTTACATAACAAATACAGGATATAATGGCAAATTAGCTTTTAATTTTTCTACAGAATATGATAAAAAATGGATGTTAGGTCTTAATTTAAATGCTCATTTTTCTGATTATACACAACAAAAAACGTTTACAGAAAAAAATGACAAAGCATATTATTCAAAAGGAGCTACTATTAATGAGGTGTTATTTTATAATGAATTAACTACAAAAGGTTCGGGGTTTTCATTTCAAGTAGGGGCTATTTATAAACCTGTTGCGGGGTTGAGACTAGGGCTTACGTATGAATCGCCTACTTGGATGGTTTTAGAAGACCAACTAATACAAAGAATTACTACTTCAGGAGTCGTTGTCAAACCAGTAGGAGGAAGTACGATTTATAGTCCTGTTGCTAATAAAGTAGATCCGAGAACAACCATTATTTTTGCGCCCTATACAGTAGTTACACCTAGTAAATGGAGTTTTAGTGGGGGATATGTTTTTGGTAAACAAGGGTTTATTAGTTTTGATTATAGTGTAAAAGACTATTCTGCAATTATTTTCAAGCCTATTAACCAATTTAATAATCCAAATGAAAATAATTCTAACAATATATTCTCAAATTTATTTAGAACATCTAATGAGTTTAGAGTAGGTGTTGAGAAAAAAATAAAACAATGGAGTTTACGTGGAGGGTATAGATATGAAGAGTCACCTTATAAAGAGAAAAATTTAATGAGCGATTTAATTGGTTTTTCAGGAGGTTTTGGATGTAATTGGGGAGGCACAAAATTAGATTTTGCTTTTTCTACTTCAAAAAGAAACTATAAAGAATTGATTTTTGAAGGAGTTCCTGATTTTGTTAGTTATTCTAGAAGGAATAATAATGCAACCCTAACACTTTCATTTGAGTTATAAGTAAATTAAATAAAAATATATTAAACCTCTTGTTTATAAAGACTAACAAGAGGTTTTGCTTTAAAGTAATAGGTGTTTTTGAATTAGAGTGTCTTATCTTTCAAAATTTTATCGTAATTTTGCACTCCAATTTTTTACAGTCATGAGAACCAAGTCGTTAAAAAAAAATAAAATCAATGTAATTACCTTAGGTTGTTCTAAGAATGTATATGATAGCGAAGTCTTAATGGGGCAACTAAAAGCAAGTGGCAAAGAAGTAGCGCATGAACAAGAAGGGAATATTGTAGTAATTAATACTTGCGGTTTTATTAATAATGCAAAAGAAGAATCGGTTAATACAATATTAGAATACGTAGATAAGAAAGAACAGGGTTTGATTGATAAAATTTTCGTTACAGGATGTTTATCGGAAAGATACCGTCCCGATTTAGAAAATGAAATTCCAGACGTAGATCAGTATTTTGGAACTACAGATTTGCCTTTGCTTTTAAAAGCTTTAGGAGCTGATTATAAACATGAATTATTGGGTGAACGTTTAACGACTACCCCCAAAAATTATGCGTTTTTAAAAATAGCAGAAGGCTGTGATCGTCCTTGTAGTTTTTGTGCGATTCCTATTATGAGAGGAAAACACGTATCACAATCTATAGAAAAATTAGTTAAAGAAGCTGAAAATTTAGCCAAAGACGGTGTAAAAGAATTAATTTTAATTGCGCAAGATCTAACTTACTATGGATTGGATTTATATAAAAAAAGAAATTTAGCAGAGTTATTAGAAAACTTAGCAAAAGTAGAAGGTATAGAATGGATTCGTTTGCATTATGCTTTTCCTACAGGGTTTCCTATGGATGTATTGGAGTTAATGAAACGAGAGCCTAAAATTTGTAACTATCTAGATATTCCTTTGCAGCATATTTCAGATAGAATTTTAAAATCAATGCGTAGAGGTACTACGTATGAAAAGACAACCCAATTGATACATGATTTTAGAAAATTAGTTCCTAACATGACCATCCGTACAACGCTTATTGTTGGGTATCCAGGTGAAACAGAAGAAGATTTCCAGATACTTAAAAATTGGGTTGAAGAAATGCGATTTGAGCGTTTAGGTTGTTTTGCTTATTCTCATGAAGAAAATACAACTGCTTTTGAATTAGAAGATGATGTGCCAGATGAAGTAAAACAAGCACGTGCTAATGAAATTATGGAAATTCAGGCTCAAATTTCGTGGGAATTAAATCAAGAAAAAATAGGTAAAACTTTTAAATGTATTATAGATCGCAAAGAAGGACCTTATTTTGTAGGAAGAACGGAATTTGATAGCCCAGATGTAGATAATGAGGTTTTGATAGATGCTTCCAAGTTTTACTTAAAAACAGGAGAGTTTGCAACTATTACTATTATTGATGCAAGTGAGTTTGATTTGTATGGCGAGCCCGTTTAAAATAGTAGATTATTGATAAAAAAGACTGTATAAAAAAGGAAGTTGTTGTGTTATTTGGATTCTCTAAAAAACACAGAAGTGAATGCCCGTCAACAATAGAAGAAGAGCAATTGAATCTTAAATATTCTTTTTTATACAGTTCTTTTATAAAAAGAACACCAAATGAAATTAGTGAAATTCTTTAATTTAGTATAAAGAAGTCTATAATAACTCGTAAAATGAATATATAGATTATAGTATAAACTGATAGACATAATTTAAAATAATACTATAAACATATTAAACCATTTTCTTTAATTAGGTTTAATGATTTTGAAAACCAAAATATTTCAAAATCTTCAAATTTTTCTTCAAAGCTATTTTTCATTTGCCCTAAATTTTGTACAACATTGTTTCTAATATCTAAATCAGTTAGCTTTTGAAGTAGCCAGAGGCCGTGTTCTTTTTCTAGATGAATTGAAAAACGGTTTGTTTTTGTATCAAAAATCATTTCTGCCATTTCCCAAGATTTTCCTTTTTTATTTTTTGTAAAAAATTTAATTTGAGGAAGAGGAGCTATGTAATAAACTTTTTGATTAGGTTTAAAGTTAAATGAATCTTCAGTTAAGAGGCAATTTTCAATAAAATTAGGGGCAATTTTAGTTCGAGGAATTTTAAAATCAAACCAATCTTGCAAAGGAAAATCAAAACATAAACCGTGCATATAATTGAAAAGTGATTTTTTTAAACCAAAACTAAACTGATCGTGATTAATTCCTGTTTTATCTCTAAATACAATATCATTATTAGCAAAAGTGATCTCGTTTATTTCTGGAATTACACCAAAATCATCAGGATTCATTCCCACAGGGCTATGTGCAGTCATGGCAAACTGATGCCAAAAACCACTTTGTAATACACCCATCTCAAAAAGTTGACGTACCATTTCTAGACTGTCAATTGTTTCTTGAATTGTTTGGGTTGGATACCCATACATGAGATAAGCATGTACCATAATACCTGCTTCGGTAAAATTACGTGTTACACGAGCCACTTGTTCTACTGTTACACCCTTTTTTATTAAAGTTAATAAACGATCAGAGGCTACTTCTAATCCGCCTGATACAGCTATACAACCTGAGAGTTTTAGAAGCAAGCACAGATCTCTCGAGAAACTTTTTTCAAAACGAATGTTTGTCCACCAAGTTACCACTAGATTTCTTCTTAAAATTTCTAATGCCACTTCTCTCATAAGAGCAGGAGGAGCTGCTTCATCAACAAAATGAAAACCACTTTCACCTGTTTGCTGAATGAGGTCTTCCATACGGTCTACTATAATTCGGGCATGAATAGGTTCGTAAATTTTAATGTAATCTAATGAAATATCGCAAAACGTACATTTTCCCCAATAGCAACCATGTGCCATAGTAAGTTTATTCCAACGACCATCACTCCATAAACTGTGCATAGGATTGGCTATTTCTATTACTGATATGTATTGATCAAGTAATAAGTCAGAATAATCAGGAGTACCTACCTCACTTTGTTTATAATCAGGTTGTGTACAATTGTTTTTAAATATAACTTCATCATTTTTAAGGATAAAAGTTCGTTTTAGTTGTATTTCTTTAGAGTTCGTATTGTGAATATGAGTGTATAATAATTCTAATGGTAACTCACCATCATCAAGAGTAATGAAATCAAAGAATTCAAAAACTCTTTTGTCCTTTAAATCGCGGAGTTCTGTATTTGGAAAACCTCCCCCCATAGCGGTTTTTATTTCAGGATAATGTTTTTTAATGAATTGTGCGCAACGAAAAGCACTATATAAATTACCTGGAAAAGGAACAGAAAGACAAATGAGTTTTGGTGCTGTATTTTTAATTTTCTCTTGTAGAATTTCTAGTGTAATAGAATCTATATAAGTAGGTTTTTCTTTTAGGAAATTATATAATTCATCAAAAGAATTAGCACTTCTTCCTAATCGTTCAGCGTAACGACTAAAACCGAAATTTTCATCAACACATTCTATAATAAAATCAGATAAATCTTCAAGATATAAAGTGGCTAAATGTTTTGCTTTATCTTGCATCCCCATATTACCAAAAGCCCAATCCATGTCGTCTAATTGTTGGAAACGAGAGGCTTCGGGTAAGAAATTTCCTGAACAGATCTGGCGCGCTAGTGACGGTTTTTTCCCTTGTAAAAAGGCAATAACACTTTCAATTGTTTTTATGTAGTCATTTCTAAGAGAATAGATTCGTTGAGTGTTTTTAGTTAAATGTTTGATTTTTAAATTTTTAATTTCAAATATTTTTTCAATACCTTCTTTAGAAAATAATTTTAAAATAACTTCAATACCTAGATCCATTTGAAAAGAAGAAATAGATTTAGTATTCAAAAAACCCTTTATATAGGCAGTAGCTGGGTAGGGTGTATTTAGTTGGGTAAAAGGAGGAGTTATGAGTAAAATGGTTTTCAAGGGATTATTTTTTTTGCAAAGGTAAATCTAAAAAAGCATTTTGTTAAGGTTTTAAATCTATGAAATTGTTTTTTTTTATACTTTTTGAGTGATCTATAAAAAGGATTAAGAAGCAATTACTGCTTATGAGTTTTAAATAATTTTATATCCTAATAAATTAGTACATAATTCATTCATAACTCTACTAAAGCTTCTTCTTTTTTCTTATCTTTAAGAGCTTATAGTTTATTTACTATTCAATCGACTATGTCATAATCAACATTACTTAGTGTAAAATTCAAAACGATTATTTTGCTTTGTTTAAATTTTAAAAACACTTCATTCAATGCTACTTTTTAATTTCAAAAATATTTGTTTTATTTAATTTACCATTTAAAATAGCCTCCTTAAATTCACATTCTAATCCCTTTTTCTTATTTATAATAAAAGTATCAAATTTGAAACTATAGATTTTAAATAAATTATTATCAATGTTTATTTTGATTGTATCTTCTAATTCAAAACCATATTCATATTTATATTCACAATAGTAATCGATAAAGTACTCCCATTTTATCAAGAACAAGATGTTTCTTTACTTAGAATACTTACCGATAGAGGAACAGAGTATTATGGTTCAGAAGATCACGATTTTCAACTTTATCTAGCTATTGAAGGCATAGATCATACTAAAACCAAAGTTAGAAGTCCTCAAACTAATGGTATTTGCGAACGTTTTCATAGAACTATACAAAATGAATTTTATGCCATAGCTTTTAGAAAAAAGTTTATAACTTAATTGAACAACTTCAAATAGACCTTGACCTTTGGCTGATAGAATACAATCAAAACAGACCTCATTCTGGTAAGTTTTGTTATGGACAAACTCCTTTAAAAACTTTTTTAGATACCAAATATTTGGCAGATGAAAAAAACTTGAATAAATTGCATCAGAATCATTTTTTTCTTTCATCTGAAAAAGCCCCTCAAGGAATTGAAAAAACAAACAATCTGACAAACTTAATTTAACTTACAACTGTCAGGTAAAGTAGTGGCTATTACATCATTGTAAGGTAAGAGTAAATACCACAACTATCTACTTTGATCGTTGCGGTTTCTAAATCTATTTTTTTTTCTTGTTTCATTTGGCAACTTACATTTATGAAACTTAAAAGGATCAGATATAGATAAAAACTTAACTCCATAATTTAGTACTATTAGTTATTTTTTCTGTATTCTTTCCTGAATTCATAATTTGTTTTCTCTTCACGAGCTATTTTAAGGAACTCTAGTGTTCCGTTAGAGGTAAAAGTTAATTCATAATACTGTAACCTACCGTCTTTACACTCGCAACCTGGTGCGCGATAATCGCCTCCAAAAGTATCTGTTGAATTGTGAGAATCATTCACGCCATCAATATCTTGATCAACATAGCCAAACCGATCTGAAAAAGATAATTTTTCACGATTTTCATTGATTTCTTTAACTTTCATTCCTGCTCCTACTGGATTTCCATGTAAATTAACCATTCCTTGATAAGTGGTAAAAGGATAGACAAATTTTTTAGGGTGATTTTCTTCCTTTATTCTTTTTATTGAATTTAAGATATCTTCGTCTGATTCTCCTTCTATTCGAATTTTTTTCATTCTTTCTTCGTCTTCTTTTGTGACTGTTTCAAAGTCTCTAGCTTTACTTAATAATCCAGCTTTTCCATCAGGACTGTCCAAATTGACAAAATAAATATAAATAGCATCTACTACGTTTTCTCCTATTTCCCAATCGCTTATGGAAATTCCTAATTTATCCCAAGTGTAACCTTGATCCGTAGTTCTATCTGGTTTTCCTAAAACTTTTTCCCATTGTGCCACCGAGTCGCCTAAATCTAAGCGATGGCCTTTGTAATAAATACCACAACTATCTACTTTGATCGTAGCGGTTTCTAAATCTATTTTTTTTTCTTGTTTCATTTGGCAACTTACATTTATGAAACTTAAAAGGATCAGATATAGATAAAAACTTAACTTCATGACTTAGTACTATTAGTTATTTTTTCTGTATTCTTTCCTGAATTCATAATTTGTTTTCTCTTCACGAGCTATTTTAAGGAACTCTAGTGTTCCGTTAGAGGTAAAAGTTAATTCATAATACTGTAACCTACCGTCTTTACACTCGCAACCTGGTGCGCGATAATCGCCTCCAAAAGTATCTGTTGAATTGTGAGAATCATTCACGCCATCAATATCTTGATCAACATAACCAAACCGATCTGAAAAAGATAATTTCTCACGATTTTCATTAATCTCTTTAATATTCATTCCTGCTCCTACTGGATTTCCATGTAGATTAACTATTCCTTGATAAGTGGTAAAAGGATAGACAAATTTTTTAGGGTGATTTTCTTCCTTTATTCTTTTTATTCTATTTTCTCTATCATTGTCTGTTTCATCATCATATCTCGATTTTCTAATTCTATCTTCCCATTCTTTTGTCAAAGGTTCATAACTTTTAGCCTTACTTAATAATCCAGCTTTTCCATCAGGACTGTCCAAATTGACAAAATAAATGTAAATAGCATCTACCACGTTTTCTCCTATTTCCCAATCGCTTATGGAAATTCCTAATTTATCCCAAGTGTAACCTTGATCCGTAGTTCTATCTGGTTTTCCTAAAACTTTTTCCCATTGTGCCACCGAGTCGCCTAAATCTAAGCGATGGCCTTTGTAATAAATACCACAACTATCTACTTTGATCGTAGCGGTTTCTAAATCTATTTTTTTTTCTTGTTTCATTTGGCAACTTACATTTATGAAACTTAAAAGGATCAGATATAGATAAAAACTTAACTTCATGACTTAGTACTATTAGTTATTTTTTCTGTATTCTTTCCTGAATTCATAATTTGTTTTCTCTTCACGAGCTATTTTAAGGAACTCTAGTGTTCCGTTAGAGGTAAAAGTTAATTCATAATACTGTAACCTACCGTCTTTACACTCGCAACCTGGTGCGCGATAATCGCCTCCAAAAGTATCTGTTGAATTGTGAGAATCATTCACGCCATCAATATCTTGATCAACATAACCAAACCGATCTGAAAAAGATAATTTTTCACGATTTTCGTTGATTTCTTTAACTTTCATTCCTGCTCCTACTGGATTTCCATGTAAATTAACTATTCCTTGATAAGTGGTAAAAGGATAGTCATAATTTTTTTTATATAATTCATCAATTTGTCCCTTAATAATTTGAAAATCTTCTTCTTTTTTGTATTCAGGAAGTTTTTTCATTTCTTCCGCCCATTTTTCAGCCTCTTTTATTTCTTCATCTGTACTCTGTTTCCACTCTCTAGCTTTACTTAATAATCCAGCTTTTCCATCAGGACTGTCCAAATTGACAAAATAAATGTAAATAGCATCTACTACGTTTTCTCCTATTTCCCAATCGCTTATGGAAATCCCTAATTTATCCCAAGTATAACCTTGATCCGTAGTCCTGTCAGGTTTTCCTAATACCCTTTCCCATTGAGAAACTGAGTCGCCTAAATCTAAGCGCTTGCCCTTGTAGTAAATACCACAGCTATCAACTTTGATAGTAGCGATTTCTAAATCTATTTTTTTATCTTGTTTCACTTGGCAACTTACATTTAAAAAAGTTAATATGATAATGCATAAAAATGATTTTATTTTCATTGAGTGTTTTCTTTAAAATAGTTCATTATTTCTTTTATTTTTTTGACCGTTTTATCATTGAGAACTTCTGTCTTATGATGGCTATGCTCATAGATAGTAGCATATTTTAATTTTTCTAGAATACTTTGAGGGGTGTCTTTTAACCAATCGTTTATTTTTTTATTTGTCCACATCGTTTTAGTTGATGAAGGATGAACAAAGTAGGTTTCTGCTACATAATTGGCTAATTGAGTACCATTCATCCCTTGTTTAAATTTTCTACCCACATCTTCAACGGCAATTTTTGACAATTCGGCAGAGAGTTTGTTGAGAGGGTGGGTTAATGAATCTTTTGCTAGTTGAGAATGAGAGGGACTGTTACCATATTTTGTATTGATGTGACTTTGTGCTTCTGGGATTACTTCGTCAAAAGAATTGAGTATAATATTGATGACTAGCTTTGGGAATATAGACATTATCTGGGCACTATAATCCATCGATTTTTGAGTAGCTTCTAATACTTTAACACCAGCTTTTTCAGCAAAAGTAGTAATGCCCCATTCTTTTTTATCAGCGTTTTGATACATAGTTGCCATAGCATCTTGAAATTTCAAATAGCTCTCAAACCAATTAAGCCAAGTAGAAATTTCAACACCTACATATGATGAACTCTTTTTTGCCGTATCACTTTTCTGTCCTTTAGCCAAATCTTGTAATGCTTGCAAAACAAACATTTCTCCTAAAGTTCTTTCTTTTGGTTTTCTACGTTTATACTCTTCAATATGAGGCTTAAAAAAAAGCTCGGCAACTTTAGGTCCTACACTGGCAATGGTATCATCAGTAAGAAAAGTTCCACTTACTACAGGCAATTCTTTGTAACTTTTTCCTTTGTATTTTTCAATCCAAGGATAAACATCTGCTCCAGCTTTTCGCAATAATAATTCTACGAAATTAGTATGGGCAAAAAAATCTTCCAGTACGTGTAAGGCAGCACCTAAATGTCTGAATCCTTCTACAGTTTGACCTTTAGAACAAGCTAAAACTATTTGTTCCTTCATATAGGTCACGGTTGCTGGACGTTCAGGATAATCTATCCAGAAAAAGTTGGACATATTGCGAGTTTTGTCAATTTTCCAAGATATACCATTATCGCCTGCATAAAGCGTTTTTAACTTTCCATTGTAAGTAAATGAAATTATTTTGCCTTTATCATCAGTAATTTTAGATTCATCAAGTAAACCTTTAGGATTGTCAATATGTTCTTCAGGTCTATAAATTCCCAAAATATCTTTTGTTAATCCGCCAAAATTTTTATTGAATTTTTCTCTGAGAGTATAATAATTTTCAGAAGGTGTTCTTTTATCTTCCTTTTCGGCTTCATAAACGAATTCTTTAATTGCTAATATTTCCATCAATGAAACTAATCCTTGATGTGAAAATTTCATCGGAGCTGCCTCTCTAACTACTTTGTATTTTTTCTGAACCTCTGTTGCTACATTTGTACTTCTAATAGAAATTCCTACGATAATTTGAGAAAAATCACGGAGCCAATTCCCATAATAAATATTTCTGACTTGCTGGCTAGAAAATAAATCTTTCTTCCTCAGAGCTTCAAACTCAATATCCCCGTGTGCGTATGCATTATTTTTATTTTCTTTACGGTTTCTTCCTGCGCCATAGTTAGAAATGTCTTCTCCTGATACTTCATCAAATTGATTCGTTTCATCTACAAATTTTGTAATTTCATTTTGTAATTTAGAAAAATCTACTTTTAAATCTCCTTTATAAGATGGTATCTCTGCTTTTGCATAAGTTAAAGTGGTCTCTTTAAATATGTCGAATTTGAATAGTTGATATGCAAATCTAGCTCCTTCATCAATTACATCTTCATCAGCAATTTCATTAGTTAACAATTCAGTTCTTAATAAATTATCTATATGATGGCCATATTCTTCAACTAATGTAGCGAGAAGTTCCGCACTTTTTTCATTGTCCTTGGAAGCTTCTTCTATAAATTTTTCATACACAATTATTTGTTTTCTTTTATTGCTATAGCCAGCTGGTTTTCCTTGAACAGGATATATTGAAACTAAAATCTCTGGATTATTGATTTTACGATCACTTAATGCTCTGTATAGTTTACTTAAAGCTTGAGTTTCAATATCGGATCCAAAAATTTTATACGCAAAAAGCATAAACGTTATTTCGCCTAATTCATCAGCTAAATTACATAATTGATTGTGTGCATAATCACTTTCCAGTTTGTATGTTGATTTTTCTACGGTTATTTCTGGACTTTCAGGCTTCCCATAACTCACACCTTTTTCATCACCTTTAAAACTTATAGATTTAAGTGAATTTAATACTATATCTTCTTTGGCATACCAAATATCATTTCCTTTTGTTGTCTCTATAATTTTTCCGCCAACATTTCTTATCCTAGTCATTTTTTAAAAAGATTTAGATTGTTCAGCACTGTTTATTTTTGCTTCTTTTTTTGAATGTTTAGCTATTTCGCCTTCACTACTAGAGGTAATTCCTTTTTGGCTATTTGTAATCCTTTCCTTTTCAGTGTGCGATTCTAGATTTCCAATAATATTCTCTATTAAGTTACCTTTGACATCTATTAAACTATTGCCTGCTACAAATAAACTATTCATCATACCCACTGTTACTGATTTATTAGCTCTAGCACTTTCAGTTATATTCATACCAGCGGAGGTTGTAATATTCATTCCTGCTGTCATGCTAATATTTCCACCAGCATTCATAGTAATATCATTAGGCGCATTCACATTAATATTCCCATGACCGTCCATCGTCCAAGTGTTGCCACTAGGATCCTCTATAAAAACAGAACCTTGGGCATCGTTTAGAATAATTTTAGTTCCAGATCGGGTATGAATGGCTTTTACATCATTGCCGCTAGTATGGTACCCACTGGTTTCGCTTCCGTTATAATGAGTGCCTAGTACAAAAGGTTTTTCTGCATTGCCGCTTTCAAAACCTACAAGAACTTCTTCGCCTATTTCGGGGATAAAATGAAATCCTTTGCCTGCTCCTGAGTGGGGTTGTATTAGGCGAATCCATGGGGTTTTTTGGTTTTTTCTTTCTTGCCATGGAAATTGTACGCGTATACGCCCCATACTCATAGGATCGTTGTTGTCTACTACCCGTGCGGTTTGTTCTTCGCAATTAGGATAGGTGTTGTCGTCAAAATAAGGAGGGGTCCATAAATCGGGAATGGCTACGAACTCGTTGTAATAGCTATTGCCATCATGAAAATGTTGAATTTCTATGATGCGATAGGTTTCCATAGGACGGTCGTTTATATCAACTAGTTTGGTTAGATCGCCTTGTTTGAGTTGGGGGTCTTTGCTTTTGCCTTTTACGATCATCAGGTTTTCTCTGAGTTCTTTTTGTTTTCGTACGGCATCTTGTAACTCTCTATCGGTTCGGTTGTTGATACCCGTGGGGTTGTGGAGTTTGTTGGGTTTTTTATGGAATACGTTTTTTGAGGCTTTTAGGGCTACTTGTTGATAGGGGTTGACTTTATTTTGTAATTGAGCCGAGGCGCTATCTCGTTGTAGGCTGGTGCCTGATTCTACATCGTAGGTGGTGTAGGTAAATTGTTGTGGTTTTACTGATATTTCAAAGGATACGTGTACTAGGTCTACACTTTCGTCTAGGTTTATGATTTTAGGACCTACTTTGTTGCCTAACACTAGGCTCTGTCCGTTGTAATACAGGTATTCGCCATAGCGTATGGCAAGTTGTTGTAAAAATTGATAATCTGTTTGGTTGTATTGTACGGTGTAAGGCAACACATTTTGGGTGTTGTTGTTTCGGACAATGGTATGAAGGGTGTCTTTGGGGTATTGGGCGGTTATGTCTTGAAAGATTTCTTCTAGGGTTTTGTTTTCAAAACTTTGGGATTCAAGTCCTTGTTCTAACATAATGGTAGGAGCGTGTCCTGTAATATATAGCCTGCCGTAACCGTCTTTTTTTAAAAGGTTTAAATGGGTTATAATGCCTGTAAAGGTTTGTTTTATTTCTCCAAATCGGTGCAGGTGGATGTGTATGGTTTTTCCTAGATAATTTTTAGAATTTTCCATGATGTAGGCTTCTTCATTGTCTAGGGAATCGGCACGGGTATCTAGGGTAAAGGTGTCGTGTTCGTTGGTTTTTTGATGGAACTGTAGGTTAAAATGGGATTTTTCTAGGAAGGATTTGCCTTCTATGGTAAGGGTGCAGTAGACTAATGGACTGGATTTGTCGGCTAAAAAGTCTTTAAAGGAACGTAATGAGGCGTATTGTGCTATATCATCAGGATGATTGAGTCTTCCGTAGTCACTGTTATAAGTATCCATATCGTGTGTGTGTTTTAGTTGTTGTTTAATCTTTCCATTTCTTTTCGTGTGTAGCTTCGTTTAGAACAAATCGTTTGGCCATTAGGCGTAGGGCTATTTGTAGCGGTTCGTTGTTTTTAGCATCAAAGTATTCGGAAAAGGAAACACAATAGGCTTTTTCAAATTTTAACTCTTGTAGTTTGCTCATGGCATCTCTTCTAAAGAATGTAATGGTACCGTTTTTGGTTTGACTGTGGTCGAGCATCCATTGTAATAGGTTGGATTTTCCGTTGCTTTCTATACGGATATTAATTTCGCCTCCTTGAGGCATTCCTTCGGGTTTTCCTGTAGCGTCTATTTGTTGTGTAAAATTATAGTCGAAACTGAGTATGTTATAGGTGTTTCCGTCTAGTTCTAATTTAGCTAAAAAGGACATGTTTGTTTGTTTTTAGGGTTGTTTATTTGAAAGAAAAAAGAAAAAAGGCGATCCCAAAAGATCGCAACTATCATTTAATGGAGTTCTTTTTAGACTAGGGTTGACCAGTGTAAAACCTAGGGGTAATACAATGATTGATCTAGCCAATGTCATTTCCTTATGGAAAGTAACAAAGAACTGGGGGTTAAAAAGTTGCTTTTAGGGAACGCCTTTTTGAAGGGATTATACCCATTCGTTTTCGTAAGCTCCTGAACCTAGTTCAATTTTTTTAGCTGAAATGGTAAAGGTTTCTGTTAATGGATTTACGCCTGTTGAATCAAAGTTTTCTCTGAATTTTACTACGTAAGCTTCTGAAAATTTTAATTCTTTTAGAACTGCTTCGCTGTCTCTTTTAAAGAATTTTACACTTCCGTCTTTTCTTTCAAATGAGTTGGTCATCCACTCGAAGAATGAAGTGTCTGCAGTACCTTCAATTGTTAATTCAATTTTTCCTCCTCTAGTTACAGTAGAAGGTCTACCCGTTGCGTCTGTTTCTTGAAATAAACCGTAGTTTACATTTAATACTGTGTACTCTTTTCCTGCTACTGCTAATTTTGCTTTAAATGACATAATTATAAATATTTAAAAAATTAAGAAATACATAAGGATATACCTATAAAGGTATAGAGTAGGTTAAAAAATGATTTGGGGGTGGGTTTTGTTAGGTAATAACCAATTTGAGTAGGATCGTTTGGTTTTTGTGCTTTCATAACATATTTTGTTTTTAATAATAATAACCATTTATGGAAATATGATTAAGTCAAATATAGTAAACTTGTTTTATAAAAACAAGTTTTTGTTATAAAAATATTTTGTTTAATTTAATAAAATATAAAATAAGATTTTTGTTTATTATAGGAGGGGTATGTTTTAAATTTTATAATAAAAAAGTAAAAGGAGGAAGTAATATAAAGGATTTTTTTACAGATGTAGTTTTGTTATGTTGTAGGCAAAAAAGAATATTTTTTAGATTTAAAGTTCTTTTTATTTTTAATAAATTTCTATTAATGGGTTTGTGTTTAGTGAGTATGGTTTGTAATTATTCTATGAATTAGATATAAAATAAAACTCCGGTAATCAGCCGGAGTTTCAATCATCAATCAAAAAACGAACAGTCTTGGACTGTTGTTGCGGTATATAATCTTTTAATTATAACTTTTATTGGTAAAGTTAGTAATTATTAGAAAATTGATCTTATCCGAGATAAGTTTTTAAGATTTTGCTTCTAGAGGTATGTTTTAATCTTCGAATTGCTTTTTCTTTAATTTGACGAACACGCTCACGGGTTAAGTCGAAGGTTTCTCCAATTTCTTCTAATGTCATGGGGTGTTGATCGCCTAAACCGAAATATAAACGTACTACATCTGCTTCACGAGGTGTTAGTGTTTCTAAAGAACGCTCGATTTCGGTACGTAGTGACTCATGGATTAATTCTCTATCAGGATTTGGTGATTCTCCAGATCGTAGTACATCATACAAATTAGAGTCTTCACCTTCTACTAACGGGGCATCCATAGATAAATGACGTCCTGAGTTTTTCATTGATTCTTTTACGTCATTTACAGTCATATCTAACTCAGCTGCTATTTCTTCAGCAGATGGAGCGCGTTCGTTAGATTGTTCTAGGAGCGCATACATTTTATTGATTTTGTTAATAGATCCAATTTTATTTAAAGGAAGTCGTACGATACGAGATTGTTCTGCTAAAGCCTGTAGGATAGATTGACGAATCCACCATACAGCGTATGAAATAAATTTGAAACCACGTGTTTCGTCAAAACGCTGAGCTGCTTTAATTAGTCCTAAATTTCCTTCGTTGATTAAATCGGGAAGGGTTAAACCTTGATTTTGATATTGTTTTGCCACGGATACTACGAAACGTAGGTTCGCTTTTGTTAATTTTTCTAAGGCTCTTTGATCCCCTGCCTTGATGCGTTGTGCTAATTCTACTTCTTCATCTGCAGTGATTAGATCTACTTTACCAATTTCTTGTAGGTATTTGTCTAGGGAAGCAGTTTCACGGTTGGTTACCTGCTTAGTAATTTTGAGCTGTCTCATTTAAAAATCTCTTTGCTTTTTAAAAGTTGTAATGGTTATACGTAAGCACTTGATAAAAAGTTACAAAAAATAAAAAAAAACCTCGAAAAAAAATCGAGGTTTCATCTATTTGAATTAATAAAATTAATTAACCTTGAGGGTTTGTTTTTTTATCATCTTTTTTTTCTTCACGGGGTGGGCGAGGAAGTAATTGTTTTCTTGAAACTTTTTCTTTTCTGTTTTTAGGGTCAATACCTAGGTATTTAACCATAAAAATATCTCCTAAGTTTATGATGTCGCTTGGTTTTTCGGTGCGCTCCCAAGCCAATTCAGAAACATGTAATAGGACTTCGTTACCAGGTGCTTTGGTGTATTCTACAACCGCGCCAAAGTCTAGCATTTTAGTTACTTTTACTTCGTAAGCTTCTCCTAATTGAGGTTTAAATACCATGGCTTCAATTTTAGCTAATACGGTTTCTATACCTGCTTGATTTGTTCCTAAAATTTCAACAATACCTTTATCTCCTTCTTCTGTTAGTACGATGGTTGTTTCAGTGATTTTTTGTAGTTCTTGAATGTTTTTGCCGCCAGGTCCAATAAACGCTCCAATCATACTGGCAGGTATTGAACTCATAATGATTTTAGGTGCTTTTGGTTTAACAGCGGCTCTTGGTTCAGAAATGGTTTCAATGATTTTATTTAAGATGTGCATACGTCCATCACGAGCTTGAGCTAATGCTTGTTCCATAATGTCGTAGCGTAGTCCATCAATTTTGATATCCATTTGACAGGCTGTGATGCCATCAGCTGTACCTGTTACTTTAAAATCCATATCACCTAAATGGTCTTCATCTCCTAAGATGTCTGATAATACGGCAAACTTTTCTCCGTCTGTAATGAGTCCCATTGCAATACCAGAAACAGGTTTAACCATTTGTATACCAGCATCCATTAATGCTAATGTTCCTGAACATACGGTTGCCATAGAAGAGGAACCGTTAGATTCTAAAACCTCTGATACAACACGAATGGTGTAAGGACAATCTGATGGAATCATGTTTTTTAGTGCACGTTGTGCTAAATTACCATGTCCTATTTCACGACGTGAAGTGCCTCTTAATGGTTTTGCTTCACCTGTAGAGAAAGGAGGGAAGTTGTAGTGTAAGTAAAAACGTTCTTCTCCTTGTTCAGAAGGTAGATCAATAATATTAGCTTCTCTAGAAGTGCCTAAAGTTACAGTAGCTAAAGCTTGTGTTTCGCCACGTGTAAAAATAGCGGAGCCGTGAGCAGATGGTAGATAGTCAATTTCAGACCAAATTGGACGAATTTCAGTTGTTTTACGACCATCTAAACGAATTCCTTTTTCAAGAATTACATTACGAACAGCTGCTTTTTGTGTTTTATAGATATATCTGTTTACTAATTCTTTTAAATCTTCGTTTTCAGTGTATTCTTCTTCTGAATACAAGGCTTTTACTTCCTCTGCAATAGTTGCAAATTTTTCACCTCTTTCGTGTTTTGCTGATGCTTCTTGAGCTACGGCATAAAATTGGTCATAACAAGCATCTTTTACTTTATTGTAAATAGCTTCGTCATTTTTTTCTGGTTCGTATTCACGATAGGTTAAAGTACCAATGGCCTCACGTAGTCTTTCTTGTGCTTCGATTTGAATTTTGATAGCTTCGTGAGCAAATTTGATGGCTTCTATCATTTCGGTTTCTGAAATTTCTTTCATTTCACCTTCTACCATACAAACGGAATCTTTAGAAGCACCAATCATCATGTCAATGTCTGATTTTTCGAGTTCTGTTCTGTTTGGATTGATAATTAGTTTTCCATCTACGCGTCCTACTCGAACTTCTGAAATAAAATTATAGAAAGGAATATCCGAAACGGCTAATGATGCGGATGCAGCTAAACCTGTTAAAGCATCTGGCATTACATTTTCATCATGAGACATTAATTGAATCATGATTTGAGTTTCAGCATGATAATCATCTGGGAAAAGCGGACGTAGTACGCGATCCACTAATCTCATTGTTAATATTTCGCTATCACTAGGACGTGCTTCTCTTTTAAAAAAGCCTCCAGGAAAACGACCTGCTGCCGCAAATTTTTCGCGATAATCTACAGTTAAAGGTAGAAAATCTACCCCAGGGTTGGCTGTTCTAGCAGATACAGCTGTTGCTAAAAGCATCGCGTCGCCCATTCGCACAACTACAGACCCATCGGCTTGCTTGGCTAATTTCCCAGTTTCGATTGTAATAGTTCTTCCATCTCCTAAATCGATAACTTCTTGAAATACTTTTGGGATCATAAAATCTTTTTTTGTTAAATTAAACAATGGGTTCTAGTTGTGTTGTTGATGTGTTGTTGTGTGTGTAGTTGTTTGAAACCCAATGAAAAACCAAACTTTAGTTTTGAAATATTTAAAAAATAAAAAGAGGCGCGCGGGCACCTCTTTTCTTTTGGATTATTTTCTGATGTTTAATTCTTTGATAATCGCACGGTATCTGTTAATCTCCTTGTTTTTTAAGTAGTCAAGAAGGGATCTTCTTTTACCTACTAACTTTACTAATGAGCGCTCAGTGTTGTAATCATGACGATTTTTCTTTAAGTGCTCAGTTAAGTGATTAATTCTGAAAGTAAATAATGCTATTTGACCTTCTGCAGAACCAGTGTTTTCAGCTTTTCCTCCGTGTTGAGCGAAGATTTCAGATTTTTTTTCTTTTGATAAATACATTCTAATATTATTTAAATGATTATTATGTAGACTGAGATATTCTCAATACGGGTGCAAAGTTAAAAATATTTATGAATTATAAATTATGATTTATGAATTATTTTTAAAAAAGTTTAGCAACTTCTGAAGTTACGAATTCTAAAAAGCGTTCGTCCGCTTCTGTAAAAGGGTCTATGACATGACTGTCAATATCTATTTGTCCAATGTTTATGCCATTTACAAATAAAGGAACAACAATTTCAGATTTTACGGTAAAACTGCAAGCTATGTAATTGTCTTGTGCTTTTACATCAGGTACTACAAAATTCTGATTAGATTCTGCTACTTGTCCGCAAATTCCTTTCCCAAAAGGAATAATAGTATGATCTGTTTCTGCTCCCGCATAAGGGCCTAAATGCAAGGTGCGTGTTTCATGATTAGCAAAGTAAAATCCAACCCAATTATAATAGGATATTTTATCTTGTAATAATTGACAGATGTTTAATAGTTTTTCATTTTTGGATAATGAATCATTTGCTATGATAGATATGATCTGTGGTTTTAGATTTTCGAATGGCATGATTTTTAAGTTTTTTGCAAATGTAAATGACTTGTTTTTTAAAAATTATATAAATTTGTTAAAAAATGATTTTTTGAAGACATTGTTAAAAGAATATCGCCCCTTTTTTCTTTTTTTAGGAAAATTTTTTGTTTCTTATTTGATGCTTACAATTCTTTATAGGCTTTATTTGTCAGGTTTTGTAAATCAGGTAGATGGTTTTACTGAAAATGTGTCTTATACAACGGGAAAAATATTAGTCTTTTTAGGTCAAAGAGTTCAAATTGTAGAAGACGCTCTGAATGAACAGTATCAGTTATATTTTAATGGGAAATATTTGGCTCGTATAATAGAAGGTTGTAATGCAATAAGTGTTATTATTCTTTTTGAATCTTTTGTAATCGCTTTTTCGACAAGTTTTAAAAAAACATTTATGTTCTTGTGGTTTGGAAGTGTTCTTATATATGTTGTCAATATTTTAAGAATCGTTTTATTAACGATTTTGTATGATCTTTATCCTGAATATGAACATTTTTTACATTCAGTATTGTTTCCTTTCATTATTTATGGTATAGTGTGTTTACTTTGGTTGTATTGGATAAAAAAATATGCGAAATATATTTCAAAATAAATATAAGATTGCAATAATTATTCTGTCAGTATTTGGTTTGATATTGATTAGGAATTATGAATCAAATTGGTTTTATGATCCTTTTATAGCGTATTTTAGAGGAGAATTTCAAGGAAGTTTATATCCAGAATATAGTTTGTTTAAGCTAGTGTTTAGTTGGTTGATTCGTTATAGCTTAAATACAGTATTAAGTTTGGTTATTTTGTATATGCTATTCCAAAAAAAATCGATCATTAAAATTTCAATTTTTCTTTATGTTGTTCTTTTCTTTTTTCTAGTTTCTTTAATTGTTTTAGTTTTAGAATTTTGTGATGAAACTTTTGTAATGACCTTGTTTTATATGCGTCGATTTCTAATTCAACCGTTGTTTTTAATTTTGTTTATTCCTGCTTTTTATTACCAAAAAAAGAATTTGGAAAATAATTAACATTTGTTTTAGAATTATGGATTGTAAATAATTAATATATTTGTGGTGATGAAACTCCGCCGTTTTATAAATATTTGTTTGGCTTTTCTTGTATTGATTTCTAATACAGGTTTTGCGATTAATGTCCATTATTGCGGTGAGGTAGTTGCAGCTGTTACTGTTGAACATGTTGAAAAACAAAGTGATTCAGATTGTTGTGAAAATAAAGTACAGATACAAGATTCTTGTTGTAAAGACAAAAAGGTTGAAATTAAAAAAACGACTTCAGAAAATGTTTTAATAAAATCATTTCAACTTAAAATTCCTTCTTTTGTTGTTTTAGAATCGTTCAAACTTATATTAAAGAGATATAAAGTAGCTTTAATAAAAAAAGACAATCTACTTGCTTATTATTGTGATACACATGCGCCACCGCTCTATAGATTATATTCTAGGCTAGTATTTTACGCTTAATTGAATTAGTGAAATTGGTTTTCGGAAATTTTTTCGATTGTAAATTTTTACTAATTTAATTAAAAAGATGAAATATAGCTATTTATTTATATGTTTGTTAGTTAGCACTGTACTACTCGGACAAGATGTAGACACTCTACAAACGATCACGGTTCAATCTAAGCGTGAAAAAATACAAAAATCATTACTAAAGCCCACTAATACCACCGTTTTGTCTAGTAAGGAGTTGTTAAAGGCAGCTTGTTGTAACCTAGCCGAAAGCTTTGAAACGAATCCTACTATTGATGTTAATTATTCAGATGCTCTGACGGGAACCAAGCAGATAAAAATGCTAGGATTAACTTCTCCTTATTTATTAATCACGGAAGAAAATATACCTTCTGTTCGGGGTGCTTCACAGGTATATGGTATGTCTTTTACTCCAGGAACTTGGGTAGAAAATATTCAAGTCACAAAAGGAGCAGGAAGTGTGATTAATGGATACGAAAGTATTTCGGGGCAAATAAATACAGAGTTGTTAAAGCCAGCTAAAGAAATACCTTTCTACTTGAATTTTTATGGTTCTACTGATTCTCGTTTTGAATTAAATACACATCTCACAGAAAAAATAGGCACTAAGTGGAGCACTCTTTTATTAACGCATTCTAATATGAGGGTATCTAAAATGGATATAAATGGAGATGGATTCTTGGATAATCCATTAGGTCGTCAAGTAAATGTGATGAATCGTTGGCAATATGCTAACGCTGAAACAGGGTGGGTGAGTTTTTTGAATTTTCGTTATATGAAAGATGAAAAATTAACAGGACAAATAGAGTTTAATCCGATGGTAGATAAATTGACTAAAAATAGATGGGGTTCAGAGATTAATACGGATCGGATGGATTTTTCTTCTAAAATTGGTTATGTATGGAGAGATGCTCCTTATCAAAGTATTGGTTTACAAAACGCATTTACAACACATAATCAAAATTCTTATTTTGGGTTACGAACTTATGATATAAAACAAAACAGTTTTTATTCTAATTTAATTTTCAATTCCATTATACAAAATACAAAGAACAAATTTGCCGTGGGTTTGAATTTTACTTCTGATGATTATAATGAATTTGTTTTGGGGAAAGATGTAAGTCGAAGAGATAATTCTATTGGAGCATTTTTTGAGTATACGTATGATAATATGGATAAATTTAGTATTATTTTAGGCGGACGTACAGATTATCATAATCGTTTAGGTTTTTTTATTACGCCTCGTGTTCATGCTCGTTATAATCCATGGAAAGATGCTGTTTTCAGAATTTCAATAGGAAGAGGGAAACGAGCAGCTAATGTTTTTGCCGAAAATCAAGTTCTTTTTGCAAGTAATAGAAACTTGAATGTTTTGGGAGATTCAGGTAAGATTTATGGTTTACACCCAGAAATAGCATGGAATTATGGCTTTGGGTTTTTACAGAAATTTAAATTTTTTGGGATGAATGCTGATGCTTCGGTCGATATTTATCGTACTGATTTTCAAAATCAGGTGGTGATAGATGTTTTGCAATCATATCAAGATGTGAATTTTTATAACCTAGAAGGACGTTCATTTGCCAATAGTTTTCAGACAGAATTTAATATAGAAATTATTAAACAATTAAACTTGCGTTCAGCATATAAATTATATGACATCGAAACAGATTATAAATTGGGTAGATACCAACGTCCTTTACAACCAAAACATCGTTTTTTCTTTAATATCGAGTATGCAACAAGGATGAAAGAAAAAGGAAAGCAATGGCGTTTTGATTTTACACTGAATTGGACAGGTAAGCAACAATTACCTAATACAAATCTAGAATTAACTTCATTTTCACCTGATTTTGTTGTAATGAATTCACAGATAACCCATACATTTTCTTCAGTCTTTGAGATATATACAGGAGTTGAAAATTTAAGTAACTATAAACAACAAAAGGCTATTGTAGGAGCAGAAAATCCATTTGGGGAAAATTTTGATAGTTCAGTAGTATACGCGCCCATTTTTGGACAAATGATTTATGCTGGCTTGCGTTTTAAAGTAAACAAATGATACTTTTATTGAATAATATTTAATACTTTTTAAAAATTTAATATTCTAAAAAAATGAAAAAAATAATTCTAATTTTAGCTGTATTGATGAGTATTTTGAGTTTTGCTCAAGAGAAAAAAAATAAAAAAGCAAAATACGATATAGAAGTAAATGGTAATTGCGAAATGTGTAAAAAACGAATAGAAAAAGCTGCTTTTTCTATTTCAGGAGTAAAAATGGCACAGTATACTATTGAAGGAAAAGTATTGCATTTAGTAATAAATGAAGAAAAATGCACATTGTTAGATGTGGAGAAAGCTATAGGGAAAATAGGTCATGACACTAAAAATGTAAAAGCAAGTCAAGAAGATTACGAAAAACTTCATGGTTGCTGTCAATATGAACGGAAATAAATAAAAAGCGTGTTAAAAAAAACTTATTAATTATAAAATGAATATTATATTTGGTATTTTAGCTCTATGAAACCATTAATTAAAATAGTGTTACTATTTTTATTCCTTTTTCAATTTACTCCAAGTGTTATTTCTTTGGTAGATAGAGAGAAGGGAGCTAAGTTATCATTGGTTTTACTAGAAGAAGAAGAGGAAGAAGAGTCTACTAAAGAATCTAAAGAAACTAAAGAAATTAAGGAAATAAAAACGGAATTTATTTCTTTTTTTATTGACTATCAAATAACTTCTAATTTTACAGATTTACAAAAAGTTGTAGATATGTATCTTTTGTTAGATTATACTACTGAATTTACATTGCAGATATTACCTCCTGAATGGATTTAAGGCAAAAATGAGTTGAGTGTTTTTTATGCTCAAATGTTTTATGGATTTAAATTTAATTAGGATGACAAAAAAAATAAATATTTTTGGAAACCTTGGTTCTGACTTGCCAGCAGGACTAGTGGTTTTCTTAGTAGCATTGCCTTTGTGTTTAGGTATTGCGTTAGCTTCTGGTGCGCCTCTTTTTGCAGGAATTATTTCGGGAGTAATAGGCGGTATAGTTGTAGGTTATTTGAGTAAATCACATTTGTCTGTATCAGGACCTGCAGCTGGTCTTACTGCAATTGTTTTAACTGCTATTTCGGATTTAGGATCATTTAATGTCTTTTTATTAGCTGTTTTTATAGCAGGAATCATTCAAATAATTTTAGGATTTCTAAAAGCTGGAGCTATATCTAATTATTTCCCTAATAATGTAATTGAAGGAATGTTAGCAGGTATAGGAGTTATTATATTTTTAAAACAATTGCCTCATGCCTTTGGTTATGATAAGGATTATGAAGGTGATTTAGCATTTTTGCAACCCGATGGAGAAAATACTTTTTCTGAATTATTTTCGGTTATAGGAAATATACATTTGGGAGCTACTCTAATAGCCATTATATCTTTGTCCATTTTAGTTTTATGGCCTAAAATACCCGTGTTAAAAGATTTGAAATTAGTGCCATCAGCTTTAGTTGCCGTAGTGGTAGGAATTATCCTAAACCAAGTTTTTGTAAGTTTGGGTTCTTCTTTAGCAGTTTTAGACGATCATTTAGTAAAATTACCTGTCCCAAAATCATTTGTAGAGTTTCAAGAGAGTTTTACAATGCCTGATTTTTCACAAATTTCAAATCAAAAAGTGTGGATTGTTGGTGTTACAATAGCAGTGGTTGCTTCTATAGAAACGTTGTTGTGTATTGAGGCAGCTGATAGAATGGATAAGCATAAAAGATATACAGATACCAATAACGAGTTGAAAGCACAAGGAATTGGTAATTTAGTGAGTGCTCTTTTGGGAGGTTTGCCTATGACATCTGTTGTAGTTCGTACGACAGCTAATGTTAATGCAGGCGGTGAAACTAAAATGGCAGCCATTTTTCATGGGGTTTTGCTAATTGTTTGTGCGGTAGCCATACCTTCTGTTCTTAATAAAATTCCATTAGCTACTTTGGCAGCAGTTTTACTATTAGTGGGGTATAAATTGGCCAATCCTAAAGTAATCAAACATTTTTATGAACGAGGGAAGTATCAGTTCATTCCTTTTATTGCAACTATGATTGGAGTGGTGTTTACAGATTTACTAAAAGGAGTAGCATTAGGTTTAATAATAAGTGTGATTTTTATCTTAAAAGGAAATATGAAACGTGCTTATAATTTTAGAAAAGAAAATTATAAAGAAGGTGATTTTATTCATATTGATCTAGCGCAAGAAGTTTCCTTTTTAAATAAAGCGGCTATTAAATTAACTCTAGCTTCTATTCCTGAAAAATCTTCGGTAGTTATTAATGCGTCAGACACAGTATACATAGCACATGATGTATTGGATTTGATTAAAGAATTTAAGAAAGTTAGAGCTAAAGAAGAAAATATTAAGGTAAAATTGATTGGTTTTAAAGAAGCGTATGAATTAGAAAATACAGGAGAGGAAGAAAAACATATTTATGTAGAACACACAACTAAATGAGGTATCATGAGAACTTTAAATAAAGAATTACAGTCACAAATAAGTCCAAAGAACGCTTTAGAAATATTAAAAGAAGGAAATCAACGATTTGTAAAAAATCTAAAGATTCATAGGGATTTATTAGAACAAGTAAATGATACACGAGACGGACAATGGCCTTTTGCCACCATTTTGAGTTGTATAGATAGTCGTACTTCAGCAGAGTTAATCTTTGATCAGGGATTAGGAGATGTTTTTTCGGTAAGAATTGCAGGAAATGTAATAAATACGGATATTTTAGGGAGTATGGAATTTGCCTGTAAAATAGCAGGGTCTAAACTAATAGTGGTACTAGGACATACTAAATGCGGTGCTGTGAAAGGAGCTTGTGATCATGTAGAAATGGGAAACTTAACAGAACTCCTTTCTAAATTGCAACCAGCAGTATATGAAGAACGTATGACAAAAGAAAATAGGACTTCAGACAATAGTACATTTGTAGAAAATGTAGCGCAAATTAATGTGAAGAGAACCGTCAAGTCAATTTTACAAAGAAGTTACATTTTAGAACAAATGGTAGAAAATGGAGAAATAGGAATTATAGGCGGGATGTATAACATAGAAACAGGTTTAGTTGAGTTTTATGAAGACTACGCTTTTATAAAATCCGATTTAGATACTAATTTTAATCTAAAAGAATTAATTAAATAAAAAAAATGAGTGATTTCTATAAAAAATTATTAGATAATAATAAAAAGTGGGTAGATACAAAATTAAATCAAGATCCCAATTTTTTCAAAGATTTAGCAAAAGGACAAAATCCCCCTTTATTATGGATAGGTTGCTCAGATAGCCGTGTACCCGCTAATGAAATTACAGGAACTAAATCAGGTGAGGTTTTTGTACACCGTAACATAGCTAATATGGTGGTACATACAGATATGAATATGTTAAGTGTTCTAGATTATGCTGTCAATGTATTAAAAGTGCGTCATGTAATTGTTTGTGGTCATTATGGATGCGGAGGAGTAAAAGCAGCCATGGGAAATACCTCTTTTGGTATTATTGATAACTGGATACGACACATAAAGGATATTTATCGTTTTAATAAAGAAAAACTTAACTCTATAGAAAATGAAGAAGAACGCTTCAATAGATTTGTAGAACTTAATGTCAAGGAACAAGTATTAAACTTAGCGAAAACGTCTATTGTACAAACAGCGTGGAAAAACGGACAAGAATTGTTTTTACATGGTTGGGTGTATGGCTTGAATTCAGGATACGTAACAGATTTACAAGTAAATTTTTCTTGTAATTCTGATTTACATGAAATGTATCAACTGGATGTTTAATCATTTTTATGATTAATTTAATGAATAAAATAAGGGTGATTGTGCTAAAAATAGTACCTTCGCCCTTTTAAATGCCTAAAAAAATTATGAAAGAGTTCAATTGGTTGCAATTACTAAATCCAGAATTTTATATTCTATTAGAATTTGGTGGAATTAAAATAGGATTAATTGTCGTTTTATTTATCGTTTTTGCTGAAACAGGATTGTTAGCTGGTTTCTTTTTGCCTGGAGATAGTTTGCTTTTCCTTGCAGGAATTTATAGCGAAACATTGATGAGTCAGACATCTTTGGGGAATGACTTTATGAATGTATCTGTTTTTGCTTTCTTAGTTGGACTTATGGGACTTATTGGAAATATGACTGGTTACTGGTTTGGGGCTAAAAGCGGAAATTATTTATATAACCAGAAAGATACATTTTTTTTCAAGAAAAAATATCTATACCAAGCAAGAGAATTTTTTGATAAATATGGCAATCGAGCCATTGTATTTGCTCGTTTCCTACCTATTGTTAGAACCTTTGCTCCTGTGGTAGCGGGTATCGTTGAAATGGATAAAAAGAAATTTATGTTCTACAATATACTAGGATCTTTTTTATGGGCTTTTTCCATGATTTTTGCAGGACACTATCTTCATACATTATTTTTACAAAGTTTTGGTATAGATCTAAAACATTATATAGAGTTCATAGTAATAGGAATTGTAGCTTTTACCACTTTACCTGTTTTATGGAAAATATTTAAAAAGAAAGTACATATTGAATAAAAAACTATTAATTTTGACTTTGTTAGATTAAATAAAAAACACTCGATGTTTAAGATACTAAATAATAAAAAAGTTTTTGAAAAAAAGGGATGGATTTCATTCCTTTTGGCTTTTTTGTTATTATTATCAATATCAGGTAAAAGTTTCTCTAATGCTGAGAATTTTTTAAAAATTCCAGTAAAAATAGATAAAGAAAAGAATTCTTCTAAATCAAAAATTATTTCTGTTAACCAGAGCTTAGACGATGAAGAATTAACAGAATTAGACCTTGAAGATGATAACATTGAGGAATTTATTTTCTCTAAAGAATATGTTTTTTCGCTTCAGTTACTTTTATTAAAAAAAGACTACAATGCAATAGGTTATAAGAGTTTTAAACTCATATACAATCAACCCCTATATATACTCTACTGTAACTGGAAATACGATCTAGTTTAATTAATTCCTTAAGCGATGTATTCACATCAAAATAGAGGTATTAATTAAATATTTCCTAAAAATGAATTTAACGAATCAGCGATTCGTGGAGCATGATGTACTTCACGAACTATCGCATTACTTACCTGCGCAAAATCCATTAAAAGACTTTGTGCACCACAATACTTTGCATGCTTTTCAAAAACAATCTTTTTTTGATGCTTTACATCAAGCATCTACAGTATTTGGTTATAAAACCTATTTATCATTAGCTGAATTCAGAGCCAAATACGCTAATGGTGAAATTTCGAAAGAAATTCTAAAAAAAGTAGTATACGATCGGAAACTAGAATATTCATATAAGTTATGGGAGCATAAAGTATTAAATGAAATTTATGATGAATCCTTATCTTCAAGAATAGGTAGTGTTCGCTCTCTATGGAAAGAACACTATGCCATGAATTTAGACAAAGCAACACACGGAATCTTGTTTAGAGTATTATGTAGTTACCTAGATCAAGGAATTTCAGTATGGCCTTTTCCTGTTCATGATAAAGGATTTTTAGCTTCTATAAAAGAATTAGATAAAAATGGAATCACCGGTTTCTTTAAAACGCCAAGAGCAAAAGCATTATTACAAAGTGAAATTAGTATAGAAGAATTATTGCATATTATAGTGGGTAATGAGGCTTATTATACCCATTATTTGTTTGATCAACAATTTTCACATCCAGGTTGGAGTGGTATGGTGGCAACATTGGAGCAAAATCCTGTTTCATTATTAGCCAAAAAGAGGATTACATTACAAGAACTTATAAAGTTTGAATTGCTATTAGAAATAGATGTTTTAGATCAAAAATTTGGCAAAAATTGGAAACCAATTGCTTACAATTTACAAGAACCACTTGAAGATATTTTTTCAGCTCCTGAGTATTCTGAATATTTTGAAGTATTATCTATATGGCAAGAAGCTTTTGAATGGAGTTTTTATAACCAAGCATTATTAGGGATACAACAAACGAGTACCCAAATACGACCTAAAAAACAAACGAGTTTTCAAGCCATGTTTTGTATGGATGATAGAGAATGCTCTTTTAGACGATATATAGAAGAAGAAGATCCTAATGCTCAAACCTTTGGTACAGCAGCCTTCTTTAATTTTGAATTTTTTTATCAACCAATACAAGGGAAATTTTTTACAAAGCTTTGTCCAGCTCCAGTAACACCTAAATATTTGATAAAAGAATTACCCAGAAAGAAAAAACATGCTACAGATCTTCATTATCACAAGCGTACACATTCTTTGTTATTTGGATGGTTAATAAGCCAATCCTTAGGTTTTGCGTCAGCTTTTAAATTATTTTTGAATATTTTTAAACCCACCATTACCCCTGCAACATCAGCTTCATTTAAACATTTAAATCCAAAATCACAATTAGTAATTGAAAACGATAATGGGGTGCAACAAGATGGGTTACAAGTAGGTTTTACAGTAGAAGAAATGGCTACTCGTGTAGAAGGATTGCTTAGATCTATAGGTCTTGTAAAAAATTTTGCTCCCATAGTATATGTAGTAGGGCATGGTGCCACTAGTGTAAATAATACGCATTTTGCAGGTTATGACTGTGGTGCTTGTAGCGGAAGACCAAGTTCCGTAAATGCCAAAGTCTTATCTTTTGCAGCCAATCATCCTGAAGTACGCATTCTTTTATCAAAAAAAGGAATAAAGATTCCTAATACTACTCAATTCTTGCCAGCACTACATGATACAACTCGTGATGAAATTGAGTTTTATGATGAAAAAGTATTGACCCAAATCAATTTAGATATTCACATCCAGAACAAAAAAACTTTTGAAAAAGCTTTGGATAAAAATGCTGTTGAGCGTTCTCGTCGTTTTGAAATCATAACCAAATCAGATGATTTTAAAAAAGTACATAATTCCGTTAAACGTCGTTCCGTTTCTTTATTCGAACCACGTCCAGAACTCAATCATGCTACCAATGCCATGTGTATAGTGGGGAGAAGAACAGTATCTGAACAATTATTCTTAGATAGACGTTCCTTTTTAAATTCTTTTGATTATGAAGTAGATCCTAAAGGCGATTATTTGGCGGGAATATTAAATGCAGTAGCTCCAGTAGGAGGAGGTATTAATCTAGAATATTATTTTTCTAGAGTAGACAATCATAAGCTAGGAGCAGGATCTAAACTGCCTCATAATGTTATGGGATTAATAGGTGTTGCTAACGGAATTGATGGTGATTTACGTCCTGGACTACCCAATCAAATGATTGAAGTACACGACCCTGTTCGATTGTTAGTAGTTGTGGAACATTTTCCAGAAGTGGTAAAATATGCAATTACTAAAAATTCAGCTACTTATGAATGGTTTTATAATGAATGGGTTAATCTAGTTGTATTGCATCCAGAAACGAAACAACTTTTCCGATTTATTAAAGGCAGTTTTGAGTTATATAAACCTCTAAAGGTTGCATTAGGTGATATTCAGGACATACTTAAATATACACAAACTAGTATGGATAATTTAAAAGTAGGTATTATTAAATAAGAGGAACGGATATGTGGAATGAAATTTTAATAGCATTTGTGTTAATCCCTTTTGCTGGTTTTTTTATTAGTTTTTGGTTGCCTGAAAAAAAAGAATCAGGGTTATCTAGAGCCGCTTTAGGTACCGTTTTAGTTCAATTGTTTTCCTTGATAGTATTCTTGTTTTATTGGATATTAAAGGGCGCTAAACCATTTAATCTTTTTGAAGTAAGTTTAGTAAAAACAAATCATTATGAGTTTTTTATTGATTTCTTTTTTGATAAAGTAACCGCTGTTTATCTATTCGTAGGAGCCTTGTTAATTTCAATGGTTACCACCTATAGTCGTTACTATTTACATCGGGAAAAAGGATATAAGCGTTTTTTTATAACGGTTTTATTTTTCTTTTTTGGATATAATTTAGCTGTTTTATCAGGGAATTTTGAAACCTTATTTATAGGTTGGGAAATTATAGGAATTTCCTCCTTTTTATTGATTGCATTTTACAGAGAACGTTATTTACCGGTAAAGAATGCGTTTAAGGTATTTTCTATTTATCGAATAGGAGACGTTGGCTTATTGTTAGCCATGTGGGCAAGTCATCACTTGTTTCATGAAAATATTACCTTTATGAAGATGTATAATTATGAGTTAGTAAGCGAACATCTTCAAACGCATTCTTTTATTGGCGTTTTTATTGGTTTATGTTTAGTATGTGCAGCAGCTGTTAAATCAGCCCAAGTCCCTTTTTCTTCTTGGCTGCCTCGTGCTATGGAAGGGCCTACTCCGTCAAGTGCTATTTTTTATGGTTCCTTATCCGTGCATTTAGGCGTATTCCTTATGTTACGAACTCATCCTTTTTGGGAACATCAAACTTCGTTACGAATTGCTATTGGAGTAATGGGAGCCCTGACTAGCTTAGTAGCCACTTTTATGGCTCGAGTTCAGTCTTCTGTAAAAAGCCAAATTGCTTATAGCTCCATTTCTCAAATAGGATTAATTTTTATAGAAATAGCTCTTGGGTTAGATACTTTGGCCTTATTGCACTTTGCAGGCAATGCTTTTTTAAGAACCTATCAACTTTTGGTTTCTCCGTCTGTTGTAAGTTATCTTATAAGAGAACAATTTTATCATTACGAACCCGTAGAACACACATTTGAAGACTCTTTACCTAAACGTTTAGAATATGCACTCTATATATTAAGTATTAAAGAGTTTAATTTGGAAAAAATAGTAAATTTATTTCTATGGAAACCCCTTAAATTCATTGGTAAATTTTTGAATTTCTTGAACTTAAAAAGAATATTTCTTCTTTTTGTGCCAATTTATATAGGAGGTATACTATTACTAAAAAGCAAGATCCATTTATTAGAACAAGTAAATAATAGATTGCCTGAATTTTTTGCTTTTATAGGTTTAATCTCAGTTTTTAAATCATTTTCAGAACGAAAAAGCCCTTTTGTAGCTTGGGTTTTGATAATATTTAATCACTTTTGGATTGTTTTAGCTATTCTATTTAATGAAAAAGTTGATTTTTATGAAATTTCTCTATATCTCACAGGAATAATAATGGCTGGGATATTAGGATATATAGCACTTGTAAAATTAAGTAAAATAGAAAGTAAAACCTCATTAAATCAATATTTAGGACATGTATATGAACATCCCAAATATGCCTTTTTCTTTTTAGTTGCAGCTCTTGGTGTAACAGGTTTTCCCATTACGACTACTTTTATAGGTGAAGACCTATTGTTTAGTCATATAGAAAGTGATCAAGTAATACTTGCCTTTTTTATAGCCAGTAGTTTTGTGGTTTCAGGAATTGCAGGAGTACGTATTTATACACGATTATTTTTAGGACCACACGTAAAAACATATCATGAATTACCTTATAAATCTTCTTAAATAAAAAAATATTCATTATATATGAACACAAAAAATAAAATTAATATTCCTACTGACGGATTAGCAGGATTAAAAGAAAATTTTTCATCTGATGCCATTTCAGGTTTTATCGTTTTTTTATTAGCATTACCTCTAAGTTTAGGAATTGCTAAAGCATCAGATTTTCCACCGATAATGGGTTTAATTACCGCAATTATAGGAGGTATCCTAGTAAGTATACTATCTGGATCAAAGTTGACTATCAAAGGACCAGCAGCTGGGTTAATTGTAATTGTTGCAGGTTCTGTAGCCGAATTTGGTAAAGGAGATGCAACTTTAGGTTGGAAACTTGCTTTAGGAGCCATGGCGGTAGCTGGGGTAGTGCAAATACTTTTTGGACTACTAAAGTTAGGAAAACTAGCTGATTTCTTTCCGCTTTCGGCTATACATGGAATGTTAGCTGCAATAGGTATCATTATTATTGCAAAACAAATTCCTGTTTTGTTAAATGATGATCCAACTTTAGCAAAAGGTAAAAAACCTTTAGAATTGTTAATAAATATACCTAATTTTATTATAAATCTTGATCCAAAAGCGACTTTAATAGGTATAATTAGTTTAACGATTATGATGGGATGGCCATTTATTAAAAATACTTTTATCAAAAAAATCCCAGCACCACTTGTAGTTTTGCTTTTTGCTATTCCTGCGGAATTGTTTATGGATTTTAAACACACGGAACCACCTTTTGCTTTAGTCAAAATAGGAAATCTAGTAGAAAATCTAAATATAAATGTTGATTTCTCAGGAATATCACAAACAGGACTTTTTATAAAATATGTCATTATGTTTGCCTTAGTAGGGACTTTAGAATCATTACTGACAGTAAAAGCAATTGATTTACTAGATCCATTTAAAAGGAAATCAAACAACAACAAAGATTTAATTGCAGTAGGAGTAGGAAATGTGTTGGCAGCATTTTTAGGAGGATTACCTATGATTGCTGAGGTAGCTCGTAGTTCTTCCAATGTAAATAATGGCGCAAAAACACGTTGGGCTAACTTTTTTCATGGACTATTTATTTTATTATTCTTATTAGTGGCTGCTCCCATATTAGAAATGATTCCTAATGCAGCTTTAGCCGCAATGCTCATTACAGTAGGAATTAAATTAGCACATCCTAAAGAATTTATTCATACTTTTGAAATAGGAAAAGAACAATTAGCAATATTTTTAGTAACTATTTTCTTTACTTTATTTGAAGATTTATTAGTAGGTATCGGTGCAGGTATGCTTCTTAATATAATTATTCACTTGTATCACGGTACTCCTCTTAGTTCTTTTTTTAAAGCACCTACTGAAGTTTTGTTTGAAGGAAATGAATATCAGATAAATATTAGTAAAGCTGCAATTTTTACCAATTTTTTAGGAATTAAAAGAAAATTAGAAGAAATACCTTACGGATTTAACGTAACTATAAATCTCAAAGAAACAAAAATGGTTGATAATTCCGTTTTAGAGAATTTAGAACATTTTAAACATGATTATGAAGCCAATGGAGGAAAAGTAAATATAGTAGGCTTAGAATCTCATCAAGCTTTTTCAAATCATCCTAATTCATCTAGAAAAAAAATTACAATATGTTAAATAACGAATTTAAAAAACTATTTCTTTTTTTTGTTTTATCTTTCATAACAATTCAAAAATCATTTTCTCAAAAAGTAAACCACAACAATGATGTTTGGTTACATTATGTTGGAAAAAATATGCTTACAAAAAGGCTATCTATTACCCTTGAAGCAACTATGCGTTATGCCAATGGTTTTAATGAAAAGCAACAATGGTTTATTAGACCATCGGTAGATTATCAATTTAACAAAAGTATAGTAGGTAGTGTAGGGTATTCACATTATGATACTTATGTGTATGGTGAAACTCCTCTAAATAAAATAGATACTCCAGAAGATCACGTTTGGATACAAGGAACCTATACCGCAAATCTTGGTAATTTTAAAATTATAAATAGATTACGTGATGAATTTCGATTTGTAGGGATTCCAGTTAAAAACGCTTCTGGAGATTATGTAATAGATCATTATGAGCATAGAAACCGTTTGCGTTATATGTTTTTAGTTAATTATCCTTTAACTAAAGATACAAATGGAAAATCTAAATTGTTTTTAAACGTTGGTGATGAAGCCTTTTTAAATATCGATGTAACAGGTGCTAAAACTTTATTTCAACAAAATAGAGCCATTGCTGGTTTTGGATATAATATTAATGCACACCATCAGGTACAATTAAATTACATTCACCAAAATATTTGGAATCTAGGAAATACAATTCAAGAAAATAACCCAACATTAAGAATATCTTACCTAACAAATTTTGATTGGTATACTAAATAAAAGATTTTTGAGTTATTTATTACGATGAATAAAAAACTTATGCTATCTAAAAAAATAAATAAAAATGTTAAATAAAAAAATAAAAAGTTTTTTTTTCTTTCTTATTTTTAGTTCTATTTATTCACAAAAAGTACTCAAATTAGAAGAATGCGAATTAGCTTTAAAAAAAAATAATTTACAACTAATTGCACAACAATATAATATTGAGGTATCTAAGGCTCAGATAATCCAAGCCAAGATTTGGCAGCAACCTCTAGTGTCGGGAGAAGTAAATCTTTATAATCCTGAAAAAAAACTTTATTTTGATGTGGGTGTAACAGGGCAAAAAGCTTTTGCTATTCAACAGCTAATTTATATGGGAGGTAAAAAACGGAATGAGGTTGCTTTTGCAAAATCAAATTCTCAGCTTGCCGAGTTACAATTTGAGCAGGTCATGCTAAGTTTAAAATACCAGTTAGCACAAAGTTTTTCTAGTGTTTACTTTGATAACCAAAAAATAAAAGTCATTAATGAACAAATTGAAAAATTAGAATCATTATTAAGTGCCTATAATGAACAAGCAAAAAAAGGAAATGTTTCTTTAAAGGATGTAGTACGTTTGCAAACACTTGTTTTAGGTCTAAAAAATGACAAGATTTCCATCACAAAAGATATTATTTCTAATCAGCAAACTTTATCATTAATTACAGGTATTTCTGAAGTTATAGAACCCAATTTAAACGAAAAAAAAATATTGGATGATTATTCAGCCACCTTCTTTTCCAAAGAAGATATGAAGAAAAAACTTATCGAAAATAATCCAGAATATTTGTGGACCCAAAAAATGACCGAAAGCCAAGAATTATATCTCAAATGGCAACGATCATTAAATACACCAGATGTTACTTTAGGAGGGTCTTACGATCAAACAGGAGGAGCATTTAAAAATCAAGTAAATTTAACTTTTGCTGTTCCTCTACCACTTTGGAGACAAAATAAAGGAAATGTAGCTATAGCAAAAGCACAATTAGAGCAAAGTAAAACCAATTTAGAGTATAAAAAACAAGAACTTGAAAACAGTTTAGATACAGCATATCTAATTTGGCAGCAATATACCCAACAATATAAAACTATTTTAGAAGACGATAAAAAAGAACTAGAAGCAGTATATGAAGGAATAGTTCAAAATTTTGAAAGAAGAAACATAACCCTTTTAGAGTTTACAGATTTTATGGAAAGCTATAATGAAGCTGTCATACAAAAAAATGAAATCAAAAAACAATGGGTAATTTCAGGTATAGGAATTAATTATATAACCAATAGTCAAATTTTTAAATAACCAATAGGTATGAGATATTGTAAAATAATTATAGTAATTATAACAGGCGTTTTTTTTAACTTATTGAGTTCTTGTAAACAAGAAAAAAAAGAAGAAGTTCAAGAATCCTTTTCTCTAACAGATAAAGTATTGGCATCTACACAAATGAAAGAAGCCAAAAAAGAACAACTAAAAAATGAAATTCAATTTTTTGGTAAAATTACCGCTGATAATAACAAATACATAGAAGTATACCCCGTAGTAGGAGGAAATGTTACAAAAGTTTTTGTACAATTAGGCGATTATGTTGAAAAAGGACAGGTTTTAGCAACAATTAAAAGTACCTCAGTCGCGGGATTTCAAAAAGAGTATGATGATGCCCAAAATGAAGTAGTAGTAGCCAAAAGCAATCTAAAAGCCGCACAAGAAATGTACGAAGGAAAACTTAATACAGAACGCGATGTATTAGAGGCTAAAAGCGCCTATAATAAAGCTTTAGCCCAGTTAAAAAGAACACAAGAAACCAATACAATTTATCAAATACACGCAGGATCAATTTTTGAAGTTCGAGCTCCTATATCAGGATTTATTACACAAAAGTCAATTAATGAAAACACATTATTGCGTGACGATAAGACAGATAATATTTTTGATATAGCACAAATTAACAAAGTATGGGCCATAGCCAATATTAATGAAAGTGATATAGAACTAGTAAAAGTAGGAGAAGATGCTGAAATTACAACCCTCAGCTATCCAGACAAAAAATTTTATGGGAAAGTAGATAAAATTTTCAATATCATTAACCCAGAAACAAAAGCCATGAGCGCACAAATTGTGTTAGATAATCCTAAATTTTTGCTTAAACCCGAAATGCGCGCTAATATAAAGCTATCTTATAAAGAAAATGAATATATGATGGCTGTACCTTCCAATGCGGTTATTTTTGATAAAAGTAAAAATTTTGTGATGATTTTTAAATCAAGAACCAATATAGAAACACGTCAGGTTGAAGTTTTTAGACAAGTTGGTGATGTAACCTTTATATCAGCAGGATTGAACGAAAGAGAAAAGGTTATTACAAATAACCAATTGTTAATTTATGATGCTTTAAACGACTAATGAAAAAATCAATTTTTATTCTTGTAATGTGTTTTGCCCTAAAAAGCATTGCACAAGTTAATGATACTATAAATCATCAAAAAGGATTTACTATACACGCACAAACTACCGTTATCAATCAAACAAAAGCAGGGTTTAATGCTCCTTATTCAGGTGATAATAGTTTAGTAACAGATAATGAAAGTAAAACTTCTATGACAGGTACACTTTATCTAGGAGCTAAATTATGGAAAGGTGCAAGTATTTATCTTAATCCTGAAATAGCAGGAGGTTCTGGTCTTAGTGAAGCATTAGGGCTAGGAGGTGCTACAAATGGAGAAACATTTAGAATAGGCAATCCTGAACCAAAGATTTATGTGGCTAGGATGTTTTTTAAACAGATCTTCGATTTGAACAGAGGTGAACACAAAAAAGATATTCAAAATTATTTTCATAATCACAGTGATTTTAATCAGTTAGACGAATATATTCCAAATAACTATTTAACCTTTACAATAGGAAAGGTAAGTCTTGCCGATTTTTTTGATGATAACCGTTATAGTCATGATGCGCGTACGCAGTTTATGAATTGGGGCTTAATGGCTAATGGAGCTTGGGATTATGCAGCTAATACCCGTGGTTACACTCCCGCAATTGTTTTAGAATATGTAACACCAAAACACGAATTACGTTACGGTACCGCTTTATTGCCTTTACTAGCAAATGGTAATGATATGAACTGGAATTACCCTAAATCTTCTTCACATAATTTAGAATATACTTATAAGTTTAGTATAAATAAACGACCAGGAGCGGTACGAGCACTTACTTTTTTCAACACAACTTATATGGGCAATTATGAAAAAAGTATTGCCCTAAATCCTTTTAGTCCAGATACAAAACAAGTACGAGTGCATGGCGGAACCAAGTTCGCTTTTGGTTTGAATGCTGAACAAGAATTAGCCAATGATTTTGGTGTTTTTGCGCGTTTAAGCTGGAATGACGGAAAATATGAAACTTGGGCATTTACAGAAATAGATAGAAGTTTTAGTTTAGGAGGAGTTTTAAACGGTAATCGTTGGAATCGTAAAAGCGATGTTTTAGGCTTGGCTTATTTAGTTAACGGACTTTCAAAACCTCATCAAGATTATCTAAAAGCTGGAGGAAAAGGCTTTATGTTAGGTGATGGTTATTTAAATTATACTCCTGAACATATTGTTGAAACTTATTATTCTGCGGAGTTAGTTAAAAATCAAATGTATTTAACAGGAACCTATCAGCTTATCCTAAATCCAGGATATAATGCAGATAGACAAGGTCCAGTAAATGTTTTTTCAGTAAGAGTACATTGCCGAATTTAAAAAAATAAATTATGAACAAATTCATAAAAAATATAATTGCTTTTTCATTAAAGAATAAACCTTTTACATTTTTTTGGGTCGCAATACTTGTTATTTCTGGTTTTGTTGCTTTTAAAAATATGCCTATTGAAGCCTTTCCAGATGTAACCAATACACAAATTATTATTGTGACAGAATGGAATGGAAGAAGTGCCGAAGAAATTGAACGCTTTGTAACTACACCTGTGGAAATTGCTATGAATTCAGTACAAAAGAAAACAAGCGTTCGTAGTATTACCATGTTTGGTTTGTCAGTAATTAAAATCATTTTCGAAGATGATGTTGACGACTTTTTTGCACGGCAACAAGTAAACAATCAGCTACGAAATGTGTCGCTTCCCGATGGAGTAACTCCAGATGTACAACCTCCTTATGGACCTACAGGCGAGATTTTTAGATATACACTTCAAAGTAAAAAACGCGATAGTAAAGAATTATTGACACTACAAAATTGGGTAATCGATAGACAACTAAGAGCAGTGCCAGGTGTTGCTGATTTAGTTGCTTTTGGAGGGCAAGAAAAAACATACGAAATAAGTGTAGATCCTAATAGATTGGCAAAATACGGTGTAACCCCGTTACAAGTATATGAAGCCGTAACCGAAAGTAATATTAACGTAGGAGGAGATGTCATCGAAAAAAATGGTCAAGCTTATGTGGTTCGTGGTGTTGGTTTACTAGGAAGTATTCAAGATATTGAAAATATCATTGTTGACGATGCAGGCGGTAATCCTATTTTAGTTAAAAACCTTGCCGATGTTCATGAAAGCGCAATGCCACGAGTAGGACAAGTTGGTTTAAATGATAATGATGATGCTGTTGAAGGAATTATCGTGATGCGTAAAGGTGAAAACCCAAAAGAAGTCTTAGAGCGTGTAAAAGCAAAAATAGAGGAATTAAATACGTCTATTTTGCCTAAAGATGTTAAGATGGTGACATTCTACGACAGGGATAATTTGATGAATTTCACTACCGAAACGGTAATGCATAACATGTTTGAAGGGATCATTTTTGTAACAGTTATTGTATTTCTTTTCATGGCCGATTGGAGAACCACCATTACGGTATCTATTATTATTCCGTTATCTCTTTTATTTGCATTTTTATGCTTGAAACTAAAAGGAATGAGTGCTAATTTACTTTCTCTTGGTGCGGTCGATTTTGGAATTATTATTGATGGAGCCGTCGTTATGGTCGAAGGGGTCTTTGTGACACTAGACCACCTCGCACATCAAAAAGGAATGGATAAGTTTAATAAGCTTGCCAAAGGAAAAATTATTAAACAAACAGGAACCACCTTAGGGAAAGCTATTTTCTTTTCAAAGCTTATTATCATTACTGCTTTACTTCCCATTTTTGCTTTTCAAAAAGTGGAAGGAAAAATGTTTTCTCCTTTAGCTTATACTTTAGGTTTTGCTTTATTAGGAGCCTTAATTTTTACATTAACACTCGTACCAGTACTATGCCATATCTTTTTGAATAAAAATGTAAAAGAAAAGCACAATCCTTTTGTGAATTTTTGGGACAACTTGGTTCAAAAAGGCTTTGGTTGGACTTTTGCAAACAAGCGAATTACATTGATTGTATCCACTTCTTTAATTGCCTTGATACTTTTTTCAGCCAAATTTATGGGAACCGAATTTTTACCACAGCTTAATGAAGGGGCTTTATGGGTAGAAGCAAAATTCCCTATGAGTCAAAGCTTAACAGAAACGGTAAAAAAAACAGCCTTTTTACGTAAAGAACTACAAAAATTCCCTGAAGTAAATGGTGTTTTAAGTCAGGTAGGCCGTAGTAATGATGGTACAGATCCAAGTGGGTTTTATTACGTGCAGATGCAAGTAAACTTAAAGCCTAAAGACGAATGGAAACGCAAAATATCTATGGACGATTTAGTTCGTGAAATGGATAAAAACCTATCGCAATATCAAGGAATAGGATTTAATTATTCACAACCCATTATTGATAACGTAGCCGAAAGCGTAGCAGGTATTAATGCTTCTAATGCGGTGAAAATTTATGGTGAAAATTTAGAAGAATTAGATCGGTTAGCAAATCTGGTGATCTCTAATATAAAGAAAGTAGAAGGAATAAAAGACGTAGGGATTTTACGTAATGTAGGACAACCCGAAGTGAGTGTAATTTTAGATCGCGATAAAATGGCTGCCTATGGAGTAAAAATTTCAGATGCACAAGCAGTTTTAGAGATGGCTTTTGGAGGAAAAACAGCTACCGAAAAGTACGAAGGTGAAAGAAAATTTGATGTACGTGTTCGTTATTTAAAAGAATATAGAAAAGATGAAAAAGATATGAGCAACTTGTTAGTACCCACTATTAACGGAAGTAAAATCCCTATTAAAGAGTTTGCAACCATCAAAAAAAATACAGGACCAGCATTTATCTATCGTGATAATACCAAACGTTTTATTGGCGTTAAATTTTCAGTTAGAGATCGTGATCTAGGGAGTACCATTGCAGAAGCACAACAAAATGTATCTAAATTAAAATTGCCTACAGGATATAGCATAGGATGGACTGGCGAATTTGAAAATCAAGTACGTGCCACAACCCGTTTGGGACAAATGGTGCCAATCAGTTTAGTAGGAATCTTTGTATTATTATTTATTATGTTTGGGAATATAAAAGATTCATTATTAGTCCTAACTAACGTTCCTTTTGCTATTATAGGAGGTATTTTAGCACTGCACATTACAGGTATGAACTTTGGAATTTCAGGAGGAGTAGGCTTTATAGCCTTATTTGGAATTTGTATACAAAATGGCGTAATACTAATAGCTGAATTTCACCAAAATATAAGAGAAAGAATGCCTATTGAAGAAGCCATTTTACAAGGAGTAAAAATGCGTACAAGACCCGTAGTCATGACCGCTCTAATGGCATCAATAGGATTATTACCTGCGGCTATAAGCACAGGAATAGGTTCCGAAAGTCAAAAGCCTTTAGCAATTGTAATTATAGGAGGATTGATTACCGCAACTATACTTACCCTACTCGTTTTTCCTATTATATTTTGGTTATTCAATAGAAGTAAACAAATTAAAATAGTATAGTATATACCACGTAACTAAAAATATATTTTAAACCTAAAAATACCTCAAAATCTATTTCACTCTTGAGGTATTTTGTTTTTTAAGCTTTTATACTCCTACATCTTTTTTGAAATTAATACCTTTGAATCCAATTAAAAAAATAAAATGGAAAAAACATTTTTAATGCTTCTTGTCTCGGTTTTAGCCATTACAACAAATTATTCCCAGATAAAAATATCGCCAGAATATTCTTATAAGATAAGTGAACCATATAAGGTTTTTGATGCCCGAAATAAAGTTTATTTATCCAAAGGAAATGAAGTTATGGCAGTTAAATTAGATAGAGAAGAAATTTTAATTCAAAAATTTGATTCAAATAAACCAGCTTTTATAAAAGAAACAAAATATGAAAAGATATTCCCTAGAAACTACTCTTTCGAAGAAATTTTAGAAATAAATAACAAATATTATTTGTTTTATTCTTCTTGGGATGGCGATGCTGAAAAAGAACAATTGTTTTTTAGAGAAATTAATTTTGATAAAGGAGAGTTTTTCCCAGAATCAAAATTATTATTCCAAGTTGGAGGTAAAATAGCAGGAACATTAATGTCAAGCGGAATGGGATTTTCCTATGCAGTAGAAGACAAGTTTGACTTTTATCAATCTAATGATAAAAGCAAATTATTAATTCAGTACAGAAAAAAACCCGAAGTAAAGAGAGATACAAAGAGCTATGATATAATTGGTTTGCGTTCGTATGATAAATCACTAAATAAACTGTATTCTAATGAAGTTACGATGCCTTATACAGAACGTAGAATGGAAAATTTAGATTACCAACTAGATTCAAAAGGAAATCTGTATATGTTAGAAAAAATTTATCATGATGATTCAGCAGATGAGAAAAAAAGAAAAAAAGATGAAGAAGCAAACTATCATATAGAATTGTTAACAGTTAAAGCAGGTACTGATAAAATAAATATTTCAAAATATGAAAATGCCAACAAGTTTGTGAATAACCTTTGGATTTTAGACACAAACAAAGATCAATTAATTTGTGGTGGTTTTTATAGTGAAATAGCTAAAGGGAAATCAGATTATGATGATATAGATGGAGTGGCTTTAATTAAATTTGATAGTCAAGGAAAAACAATTTATTCAACCTTTCAGCCAATCCCTTTAGAAATCATCAATCAGTATGAAAGCAATAGAACAAGAAGAAGAAACGAAAAAAAAGAAAGAAAAGGAGATGATCCTCAGTTTAGGAATCTTGTTTTTAGAGATATGGTATTAAATCCTGACGGAAGTGTCGTATTAATAGGAGAACAAAACTATATTATTAATAACTATATTCAAGGAGTGAATGGCTCTCCAGGAGGAAATTATTATACCTATCATTACTGTAATATTTTAGTAACAAAATTAAAAGCAGACGGATCTTTAGCTTGGATGAAAAAAATACCTAAGAATCAAATGGGATTTAAAGGAAGAGGAGGGATGTCTTATAAATACTTTAGTGCAAATAATAAACATTATTTAGTGTTTTTAGATAATATTAAAAATATAGATTTGCCATTAGATAAAGAACCTGCTCTTCATAAAGATGAAAAAGGAGGATACCTGACTTCTGTAAAAATTGACGATGTTACAGGAGAGTGGTCTAAAGGAGCTATTTTAAATTCAAAAGAAGTAGAAGATTTTAAAATCTATCAGTTTTCTGTAAATAGTATCATACAAATAGCTAAAAGTACATTCATGTTTGAAGTGTATAAAAAGCGTAAAGAAGATGTTATGATTAAAGTTGATTTAAATTAGTATTATTGATTTCTAAAATTAAATAAATATGAAAAAAGTAGGATTATCATTATTGTTCATAACAAATGTTATGATGGGGCAAACAGTAAAGTTTGAAAAAGAAAAAATTAAAGAAATGGAAACTGTTCTTTTTGAAGAGACTTTTGTTACCGTTAACAATAAAAAGACTTCAACGGTTATTTTAAAAGATGGTCGTACAATTATTGGTTATTTTAAAGATATCAATAGAAAAAAAGGTCAAATAGAGGAAGTTGAGGTAAAAGACAGCGTTACAGGAAAAGTAGAAGATTTTGAAGCTTCAAAAATTTCTGAATTGTATTTATCTCCAAGTGGCTCTGAAAAATTTAGAAAAACTATGAAACATTTTACAAATATTCGTAGCATGAGTACAAAAAATCATAAAAAAGCCACTAATAAAGAAACCGTTTTTTATAAAAATCAATTGGTTTCTTTGAAAAATAAAAAAGAAGAAAAGGAATATTTGATGCAATTAATAAACCCTTCTTTTAATAGTATTATTGAAGTTTATGGAGATCCAAATGCAAATGAAACAGGAGGTGTAGCTATTGGAGGAATGAAAATGGGCGGAGGTGTTATTAAATCTTATTATGTCAAAAAAGGAGATAAAATGATTTGGTTACATAAAGATGAATTTAAAGAAACATATAACAATTTATTTGGAGATAACGCGGAGTTTATGAAAAATTACCCTTTAGATTCAGTAAAATGGGATTATTTTAGTTTCTTGATTTATGAATATACAAGAATGACTTTAGAATCTAAGTAATAATCAAAATAGAAGTTAATGAAAAACCCAAGTTTTAAACTTGGGTTTCTTTTTGCTCTTTTTCCATGTGAATCAAGTGTGCCATATTTTTAATAACACTATCGTGTTTTTTTACAAAAGGATTTGTTTCATCCCAAACATAACCTGCTAAAACAGCACATATTTTCTTTTTTACATCTGGATTTTCAGGTTGATGAAAAAATAAAGTTTGAAGATTTCCTGTATACCATTCTTTTACATAAGTGGTGAAAACATCAATACCAGATCGCATATATTGAGTAAATTCAACTTCCCAATCAATTTTTTCTCCCTTTAACTGACGATGAACTAATTTGGCAGATAACATTCCAGATTCTGTAGCAAATGCCACACCTGATGAAAATACAGGATCTAAAAATTCAGAGCTATTACCTGTTAAAGCAAAACCTTCTCCATACATTTTTTTAACAGATCTAGAATAGTTCTCTAATTTAACTGGTTCAAACAAAAAATCAAGTCGACCAAAACGTTTAATGTAATAATCTGATTTTTGAATCGCATTTTTTAGAGCCTCAGCAGTGTCATTATTTTTAGATAATGAATTAATAAATGAAGTTGGACCAACTATACCTACGCTCGTATTTCCGTTAGAAAAAGGAATAACCCAAAGCCATACCTCAGTTTCTAAAATGTCAAAAGAAATTAAAGTCCCTTCCTCACCTTCAGGTCTATTAATATCCTTTATGTGTGTGAAAATAGAAGAGTGAGGATCCAATTTAGAAGGTGTGTCTAAATCCAATAAACGAGGTAATACTCTACCATAACCACTAGAATCAATTATAAACTTAGCATGAATTTCTTTAGATTCGCCATTTTTCTCCTTTACAGTTGTTATAGAGTTTGATCCATTAAATACTACATCTAATACTTCTGTTTCAAACTCTAAGTCAATACCTTTTCGAATAACTTCTTCTGCTAATGTATTATCAAAATCTGCACGAGGAACTTGCCAAGTCCAATCCCATCCTTTATCATGTTTGACACTAAAATCAAAAATACATATTTCCTCTCCCCTTATAAACCGAGCCCCTAATTTCTTTTCAAAATTCATAGAATCCAAGGCAGAAAAAAGACCACTTTCATAAAAATGATCCATAACTCGGGGTATTAAACTCTCGCCCACAACCAGTCTTGGAAATTTTGTTTTTTCAACAACTTTTACATGGATACCATTGTTATGTAAATATGATGCTGACACACAGCCTGATGGTCCTGCGCCAATTATTAAAACATCTACAAATTCTTGTTTCATATTTGCTTTTTTCTTTATAAGAATGTGTTAACTTTGCCTTTTCAAAAGTAAATACATAATATCAAATAAAAAAGATATTATTCAATTGTTGTAAAAATTAGTTTTAATGAGCGTTATACAAGAATATCTAAAACTTGAAGAATTTATAGCCATAGTCTTTAAAAATCAAAATGTAGAGATTAGTGAAAAAGTTTTGAACAGAGTTGAAGAAAGTTTTAAATTTTTAAAAGAATTTTCGGAAAATAAAGTGATATACGGAGTTAATACAGGTTTTGGACCTATGGCACAATATCGTATAAAAGATCAGGATAGACTACAACTCCAGTATAATCTAATAAGAAGTCACGCATCAGGTACAGGTCAACCTTTAAGCCCCATTAATGTAAAATCCGCAATTCTAGCAAGATTAAATACATTATCATTAGGAAATTCAGGCGTTCATCCATCTGTAATCCATTTAATGAAAGAATTCATTAATCGGGATATTACACCATTAATTTTTGAACACGGAGGAGTAGGAGCAAGTGGCGATTTAGTACAATTAGCTCATCTAGCATTAACCCTCATAGGAGAAGGTGAAGTTTTTTATAAAGGCGAAAGAAGAACAACCAAAGAAGTTCTAGAATTAGAAGGATTAGAACCTATAAAAGTAGAACTAAGAGAAGGATTAGCATTAATGAATGGTACCTCTGTTATGACAGGTATAGGTATTGTTAATGTTCATAACGCCCGAAAAGCACTCGATTGGTCTGTTAAAATAGCTAGTGCTATCAATGAAATTGTACAAGCTTATGATGATCATTTATCAGCGGAATTAAACAATACAAAACATCATTCTGGTCAGCAAGAAATAGCCAAAATGATGCGTCAGCATTTAAGTAATAGTACATTAGTACGTAAAAGAGAAGACCATTTATATAGCGGAGAAAACAAAGAAGAAGTATTTAAAGAAAAAGTACAAGAATATTATTCATTACGTTGTGTACCTCAAATTCTAGGACCTGTATTAGATACCATTCATAATACAGCCAAAGTTTTAGAAAATGAAATAAATTCCGCAAATGATAATCCTATAATAGATGTAAAAAATAAACACGTTTATCACGGAGGTAATTTTCATGGAGACTATATTTCCTTAGAAATGGACAAGCTAAAGATTGTCATAACCAAAATGACCATGTTAGCCGAAAGACAACTAAATTATTTATTAAATTCTAAAATTAATGAATTATTACCACCATTTGTAAATTTAGGAACTTTAGGTTTTAATTTTGGGATGCAAGGCGTTCAGTTCACAGCTGTATCAACAACAGCGGAATCACAAACATTATCAAACCCAATGTATGTACACAGTATTCCAAATAACAATGATAATCAAGATATTGTATCTATGGGAACCAATGCCGCAGTTATGACAGGAAAAGTTATTGAAAATGCTTTTGAAGTCTTAGCAATTGAAATAATTACAGTTGTTCAAGCTATAGACGCATTAGGCTTTGCCGATAAAGTATCCTCTTCTACACGCGCGTTTTACGATCAAGTACGTACTGTTGTGCCTCCTTTTAAAGATGATATGATAATGTATCCCTATATACAACAAATAAAAGACTATTTAATGCAATAACCAACGTGAAAAGAAAAACGTTCGGTACTTAGTCATAATTTGTTAACAAAATAATATATTTAAGTGGTATCTATGAAAGTGAATCAAATACATCTTTCTAAATACCGCCCTAACAAAAAATAAAGAAACAGAAAGAATAGTCTAATTTGAAAAGATAAAAAAGAGTTTCTTCTGAAATATAACGATATAAATAAAGACTTATACAAAATGAAGTGTGCATTAGTTACAGGTGGCTCAAGAGGTATTGGAAGTGCAATTTGTAAAAAATTAGCGGCTGAAAAGAACTACCATATTTTAATTAATTACCAAGGTAATCAAGAAGCAGCCTTAACAACGTTGAAGGAAGTTCAGGCTCTAGGAGCAACTGGAGAAATACTAAAGTTCAATGTAGGAAACCATGCAGAAGTAACACAAGTCTTAACACAATGGCAAGATGAAAACCCTAATGCTATAGTAGAAGTTCTTGTTAATAATGCAGGCATTACGCGTGATGGATTATTTATGTGGATGACTCCAGAAGATTGGAATAACGTTATCAATACCAGTTTGAATGGTTTTTATAATGTAACCCATTTCTTTATTCAAAAAATGTTACGTAATAAATACGGTCGGATCGTAAATATGGTTTCTGTTTCTGGTGTAAAAGGAACTCCAGGACAAACTAATTATTCCGCAGCCAAAGGAGCAGTAGTGGCTGCTACAAAAGCATTAGCACAAGAAGTAGCTAAAAGAAATATTACGGTAAATGCTGTAGCACCAGGATTTATTCGTACTGATATGACTGGTGATTTAGATGAAAAAGAATTAGTAAAAATGATTCCAGCTAATCGTTTTGGAGAAGCGGAAGAAGTAGCTGCTTTAGTAAGTTTTTTAACTTCTAAAAATGCGGGATATATCACAGGAGAAGTGATTAATATTAATGGCGGTATTTATTCTTAATAATAGCTTGTAGATAAAATGGAAAAAAGAGTAGTTATAACAGGTATGGGGATTTACTCTTGTTTAGGAACTTCTTTAGCAGAAGTTAAAGAATCATTATATCAAGGTAAGTCAGGTATTGTTTTTGATGCAGAAAGAAAAGACTTTGGTTTTCAGTCAGCACTTACAGGTATGGTTCCTAACCCTGAATTAAAAACATTATTAAATAGAAGACAAAGAATTAGTATAGGACAAGAAACTGAATTTGCATACATGGCCACTATAGATGCTTTAAAAAATGCAAATATAGATGACGCTTTCTTTGATACGAATGAAGTAGGAATCCTTTATGGTAATGATAGCGTATCAAAGGCAGTAATAGATGCTACGGATATTGTAAGAGAAAAAAAAGATACGGCTTTAATAGGTTCAGGAGCTATATTTAAGTCGATGAACTCCACTGTAACGATGAATTTAGCAACTATTTTTAGATTGCGAGGAGTAAATATGACCATTAGTGCTGCTTGCGCAAGCGGCTCTCACTCCGTTGGTTTAGGATTTCATTTGATTAAAAGTGGGTTACAAGACATAATCATTTGTGGAGGAGCTCAAGAAATTAACAAATACAGTATGGCTAGTTTTGATGGATTAGGTGTTTTTTCTCCAAGAGAAAAAGATCCCATAAAAGCTTCTAGGCCATTTGATAAAAATAGAGATGGTTTAGTTCCTAGTGGTGGTGGAGCCACTTTAATACTAGAAAGTTATGAGTCTGCCATAAAAAGAGGAGCACCCATTATTGCTGAGGTTGTAGGTTATGGTTTTTCGTCTAATGGAGGTCATATTTCTACTCCAAATGTAGATGGTCCTTCAACAGCCATGCGTAGAGCTTTAGAACAAGCAGGCCTAAAAGCAGATGAAATACAGTACATTAATGCACACGCAACCTCTACTCCTTTAGGAGATGCAAATGAAGCAAAAGCCATTTACGAAGTGTTTGGAAGTAAACCTTATGTAAGTTCAACCAAGTCTATGACAGGGCATGAATGTTGGATGGCGGGAGCCAGTGAGTTGATTTATTCAACCCTAATGATGCAAAATGATTTCATTGCTCCTAATATTAATTTTGAAGAGCCAGATGAGGATTCAGCAAAGTTAAATATCGTAAAAGAAACTATAAATAAAAAATTTGACCTATATTTGTCAAATTCATTTGGGTTCGGTGGAACAAATTCTGCCGTTATAGTTAAGAAATTTAAAGTATAAAATGGAATCAGTAGTTATTTTAGAAAAAATTAATGAAATTTTAGTAGACGAATTTGAAGTAGATGTAGAAACTATTTCACCAGAAGCAAATTTAAAAGAAACACTAGGATTGGATAGTTTAGACTATGTTGATTTAGTGGTCTCTATAGAAGCTAATTTTGGTGTTAAATTAGTAGAAGCAGATTTTGCAGGTGTTAATACTTTTCAGGATTTTTATCATTTAATTGAAACAAAAATAGCACAAAAATAATTGCTTATGAGCCAATGGGATGGTAAATCCAAAGGGACTCTTTTAGGTTATAAGATTTTTGTATTTTGTATAAAAAAGCTCGGAATTCGAACAGCTTATGCCGTTCTTTTTTTCGTAGCTTTTTATTATTTTCTTACACAATTTAAATCTAATAGAGCTATTTTTTATTATTTACACAATCGTCAAAAACAAAATAAATTTCAAGCCTTTCTTAATATCTACAAAAGTTATTTTGTTTTTGGACAAACATTAATTGATAAAGTAGCTATTTCTGCAGGGTTAAGAAATAAATTTACCTATGAGTTTGATGGTATCGAAATTTTAAAAAAACTATTAGCCCAAAAAAAGGGAGGAGTACTAATTAGTGCTCACGTAGGTAATTTTGAAATAGCGGAACACTTTTTTGGAGAAATAGATCTAGAATGTCAGATTAATCTAGTAACCACAGATTTAGAACACTCTATTATTAAACAATATTTAGAAACGGTTACCCAAAAACCATCTGTAAAATTTATAATAGTAAGAGACGATTTATCTCATATATTTGAAATTAATCAAGCATTAGCTAATAACGAATTAATCTGTTTTACAGGTGATCGCTATTTTGAAGGAAGTAAATGTTTTGAAGAAGAACTTTTTGGAAAAAAAGCTCTATTTCCTGCTGGTCCCTTTTTAATAGCATCTAGGTTAAAAGTTCCCGTTGTCTTTGTATACGTAATGAAAGAACCCAAACTACATTATCATTTGTTTGCAAGAATAGCCCAAGTAAAACAAAGAGATGAAAAAGGTTTACTAAAAGCTTATACAGAAAATGTAGAAGAAATACTTAAGAAATATCCTTTACAATGGTTTAATTATTTTGATTTTTGGAAAGCTAATTCATAGTAGTGTTTAAGAATAATGAAAAAAATTTTAATAGTACATTTTAGTCAATCAGGACAGTTAACACAAATTATTAAAAACATTACAGCTCCATTAATAGGAAATCAAGATGTTGAAGTTAACTATTATGACGTAGCAATAGAAAAAGAATTCCCTTTTCCTTGGGACAAAGCCTCTTTTTTTGATGCTTTTCCAGAATCATTTTTACAAATACCATATCCGTTAAAGGATTCTCAAAACGCAATTTTACATCAAAAATATGATTTGGTCATACTAGCATACCAAGTTTGGTATTTAAGCCCCTCCATTCCCATAAATTCTTTTTTAAAGAGTGATGAGGCAAAAAAAATATTAAAAAACACCCCTGTTGTAACTGTTATAGGAGCAAGAAATATGTGGGGCTTAGCACAAGAAAAAGTAAAAAAACAATTACAAGATTTAGGTGCTATTCTAAAAGGAAATATAGCTTTGGTAGATCGAAATAATAATTATATTAGTGTTATTACCATTGTTCAATGGATGTTTTCAGGGAAAAAGGAAAAATACTTAGGAATTTTTCCTGAACCAGGAGTATCTAAAAAAGAAATAGAAGATTCTAATAAATTTGGAACAATCTTATTATCCTTTTTAAAAGATAATACAATTAACCTACAAGAAGAATTAATAAAAAAAGGAGCTGTTGAAATTCGCCCATTTCTACTAGAAATGGATCAAAAGGCTAACAAAATGTTTAATATTTGGGCTAATTTTATTATCAAAAAAAAACAATCCAGACCTTTTTGGTTGAAACTCTTTAATTATTATTTATTTGTTGCTATTTGGTTCATTTCACCATTAGTATATTTAATATATTTGTTTAAAAAACCATTTATAAAAACTAAAATTAAAAAACTAAAATCCTACTATCAAGGAGTATAAATATATGTTTGACGTTTACATTACTCGATCTGGAAAATTTTTGCCTAATAACCCTATATCTAATGAAGATATGGAGACCTATTTAGGATTAATTAACAACAAACCATCTAAAGCGCGTCGTATTATTTTGCGTAATAATGGAATTATATCACGTTATTATGCTTTAGATACACAAGGGATACCCACCCATTCAAATGCTGATTTAACACAAAAAGCAATTGAAACCCTTTTAGACCATGCATTTGATGTAAATGATATTCAACTTTTATCCTGTGGAACTTCTACTCCTGATCATTTATTACCGTCACATGCCGCTATGGTACACGGATTACTAAAAAATAAACCAATAGAAATTAACTCTTCTTCAGGAGTATGCAATGCAGGAATGATAGCCTTGAAATTTGCCTATATGTCTATAAAGTCAGGCAATACCGTAAATGCAGTAGCTACAGGATCAGAAAGAGTATCAACTTGGATGTTGGCCAATCGTTTTGAAAGCGAAATAGTAAACCTGAAAAATTTAGAAGAACAACCTATTATAGCCTTCAAAAAAGATTTTTTACGTTGGATGTTATCTGACGGAGCAGGTGCTTTCTTATTAGAAAATAAACCTAGAGGAGAATATTCTTTAAAGATAGAATGGATGGAGTCCTATTCGTATGCTCACGAATTAGAAGCCTGTATGTATGCAGGTGGAGATAAAAATGAAGACGGATCTATTAAACCTTGGAGTGACTATCCAACAAACGAGTGGCTAGAGCAATCTGTTTTTTCAATCAAACAAGATGTTAAGTTATTAGATGCCCAGATTCTAGTAAAAGGAGCCATAAGTATGAAAAATGCACTAGATAAAAACAAAATAAATGCAAACGAAATTACTTATTTCCTACCACACGTATCCTCTCATTATTTTGTCAAAGGATTAGCAGAACAACTACAAAAAGTAGATGTTAATGTACCAATGGAAAATTGGTTTATGAATTTACATAAAGTAGGAAATGTAGGCTCGGCTTCAATTTATTTAATGTTAGAAGAACTAATGAACTCAAAACAACTGAAAAAAGGAGATACCATCCTATTATCAGTTCCCGAAAGTGGAAGATTTTCATATTCGTATGCTTATTTAACTGTTTGCTAATGACCATTACACAATTCCCAATACTAGACAAAAAAATTGTGGAAAATTTAATACCACAAAAATTTCCTTTCGTAATGATAGATAAACTAATCGCTTACGAAGAAGGAAGTGTAATAGCAGGATTAACAGTGACTATAGATAACATATTTACTAGCAATGCTATTTTTCAAGAGTCAGGATTAATTGAGCACATGGCACAATCAGTAGCCATTTACACAGGTTATCAATATTTCTTAAAAAATGAACCAGCCCCTACGGGTTATATAGGTTCCATAAATGGAATAAACATCATAAAATTACCTGAAATAAATGATCAAATAACGACACAGGTTGTGGTTTTACATGAGTTTATGGGGGTTACGCTAGTAGAAATAAATTCGTCCGTAAATGGAAAAATAATAGCAACAGGCAAGATGAAAACAGTAATTGCAGAATCTAATGAATAATATTCAGGAAGTAATTGAAATACAAAATTTTTTACCACATAGAGCTCCTATGCTAATGGTAGATTATATCCTAAATTTATCAGAAACTACTGTAAAAACTATTTTTAAAATACAAGAAGACAATATTTTTCTAAAAAATAACTTTTTTGTTGAAACAGGAATGCTTGAAAATGCGGCACAAACCTGTTCAGCTATTGTAGGACAGACTTTTTTTGTTGATGAAAATAAACAAATAAAAGAAAATGTAAAACTAATAGGTTTTATTAGTGGAATAAAAAAAGTACAGTTGTTTAATATACCCAAAGTAGGACAAACAATTATTACAGAAGCTCAATTAAAATCCCGTTTTGACGGTGATAATTATTGTATTTGTACAATGAATTGTATATCCAATACAGAGGATGAAACTCAGCTTTTAGAAGCTGAAATTAATTTATTTATTCAACAAACTCACTAATTATGAAAAAAGAAGAAGTGCCTCAAGATCAAAGTAATCTTTCTAAACATAACATGAAAGAACTTTGTTACGCAGTAGATAAAGACGGATCTTATACAACCGCTTTAAGTAGTGGTTGGGAACCCAAAACCATTGCATTAGAGCATTCTATGAAAGATATTGAAGAACGAGTTGCACAGGCTAACGAAGCAGTGAAGCAAGGAACTCAAAGTCCAATTGTTTATTTTATGGAACACCATAAAATGGATTGGGTTACGCTTGCAGGTTATGTTAATATGTGGACTTGGCGAGTAAAACGACATGCAAACCCCTCTGTTTTTAAAAAATTAAGCCAAAAACAATTACAGCGTTATGCAGATGCGTTTGAAATAACAATTGAAGAATTGAAAAGTTTTAGAGGAATATAATGGAGATTCGTTTTACACATCATCAATCAGCTCATTGTGAAAATGGTGTAGCATCTAATTTGTTAAAGTTTAATGGGATTAATCTTAGTGAACCCATGGTTTTTGGTATTGGTTCAGGTTTGTTCTTTTTTTATTTTCCATTATTAAAAGTTAATCATGCACCTGCTATTAGTTATAGACCAATGCCCGGAAGTATCTTTAATAAAGCAGCCAGAAGATTAGGAATAAAAGTAAAAAGAACACGCTTCTCAAACCCTCAAAAAGCCCAGCAAGCACTAGAATCTAATTTAAAAAATAATATTCCTACAGGTTTACAAGTAGGAGTATACCATCTTACCTATTTCCCTGATGAATATCGTTTTCATTTCAATGCTCACAACCTAGTGGTATATGGCAAAGAAAATAAAAGCTATCTAATTAGCGACCCTGTTATGCAAACGGTTACCACTTTGAGCGAAAAAGAATTAGAAAAAGTACGTTTTGCAAAAGGAGCTTTAGCTCCCAAGGGACACATGTATTATCCCGTAAATATCCCAAAACAAATACAATTAAAACCAGCTATTGTTAAAGGAATTAAAAATACATGTAAAGATATGTTAGCCCCATTGCCATTTATAGGAATTGCCGCAATGCGTCGTTTGGCTAAACACATTCGGATTTGGCCCACTAAAAGAGGTGTTAAAGTAACGAATCATTACCTAGCACAAATGGTACGGATGCAAGAAGAAATCGGAACAGGAGGCGGTGGTTTTCGATTTATTTATGCAGCATTCTTACAAGAAGCTTCTATTATTTTAAAAAATCCTTATTTAGCCGAGTTATCAAAAGAAATGACAACAATAGGTGATAAATGGAGAGATTTTGCTGTAATGGCAGCAAGAGTGTACAAAAATAGAAGTAATCAGCACGATGTGTATAATACTCTAGCTAATGAATTAGAGGCACTAGCACAATTAGAAGAAAATTTTTTTAAAAAACTTAAAAAAGCAGTGTAATTAATGAATAAAGAAATCATACATATTACGAAGCTTTATAAACAATATAAAGGAGCTGATTTTTTTTCAGTAAACGACCTAAACTTATCAATTGCTGAAAATGATATCTTTGGTCTTTTAGGACCTAATGGAGCAGGTAAAACAACATTGCTTTCTATCTTATGTGGTTTAGTAAAACCTACCTCAGGTACTTTTACTATAGATGGATTAACATACTCAAATGATGCCCAAAAAATCAAACAAAACATAGGAGTGGTACCACAAGAATACGCCTTATATCCTACTTTAACAGCCCGTGAAAATTTATTGTATTTCGGTAGTATGCTAGGTCTAAAAGGAAATGAACTAAAAACAAAAGTCGATCAATTATTAGAACACCTTGGCTTGTTAAAGTTTGCCCATAAACGAGTTGAAACGTTTTCAGGAGGGATGAAACGAAGAGTGAATTTGATAGCTGGTATTTTACATGATCCTAAAGTCCTTTTTTTAGACGAACCTACTGTAGGTGTAGATGTACAATCTAAAAATGTCATTATTAATTTTTTAAAAGAATTAAATACAAAAGGAACAACCATTATTTATACCTCTCATCATTTAACAGAAGCACAAGATTTTTGCAATAAAATTGCTATTATTGATAGAGGAACCATTTTTGCAGAAGGAACACCAGATGAATTAATACAAAAAACACCAGATGCCTACAATTTAGAAGATGTTTTTATTGCTTTAACCGGAAAAGAATTAAGAGATAATGTATAAACTTTGGATGTCTATATACAAGGAAATAATATTACTGAAACGCGATTTTGGCGGTTTGGTAATATTATTTGTAATGCCTTTAGTATTAATAATTACCATTACACTCATTCAGAATGAGGCTTTTAAAACAGTTTCAGATACTAAAATACCTGTTCTTCTAGTAGATTTAGATCACGGAACCATTGCCGAAAATATCATTCAGAGTTTAGGAAAAAGTGGCGCTTTAGAGGTAATAACCCAAAATGAGAGAATAAAATTAAACGAAGAAAAAGCAAAGGAATTAGTCTTTCAAGGAAAATATCAATTAGCAATAATAGTTCCTGAAAATTTAAGTAATGATTTAGAAACCAAAGTAAATCAAAATGTTGAAAAAATAATGAGTAGTTTCGGAGTAACAGAAGCTCCTCAAAACCAAACTCAAAAAAATATTAGCTCAAAAGAAATTAAATTATATTTTGATCCTGCTTCACAGTTAAGCTTTAAAAACAATATAAAAAATGCTATTGATAAAATGGTAGCTACTATCGAAAATAAAACAATCTATACCTCTTTTCAAGAACAAATAGGGGAGACAGACGAACCTATTTTTGAACAAAAAAACTTTATTACTTATAAAGAAATAATACCAAAAATAAATAACAAAGAAATAATACCTAATTCAGTACAACATAATGTTCCTGCTTGGACATTATTTGCTATTTTTTTCATCGTAGTTCCCTTATCTATCAACATAGTCAAAGAAAAGAGTCAAGGAACATTTATCAGACTAATTACTAACCCCGTTTCTTATAGCACCGTCATATTAGGCAAAACAATTACCTATTTAATCATTTGTGTGATTCAGTTTTGGTTAATGATGCTTATAGGTCTGTACATATTCCCTTATTTAAATTTACCTCAGTTAGATATAAGTGGGCGTTTTTTACTAATGAATTTAGTTACAATATGTGCAGGTTTAGCAGCCATAGGATTTGGAATTTTGTTGGGTACTATAGCTACAACACAAGAACAATCAGCACCTTTTGGAGCCACTTCAGTAGTTATCCTTGCCGCTATAGGAGGAGTTTGGGTTCCCGTTTTTGCCATGCCAAAAATAATGCAATATATTTCACATATTTCCCCAATGAACTGGGGATTAAACGCGTTTTACGATGTACTTTTAAGAAATACAGGATTATTATCTATCCTGCCCAATTTAATCCTTTTAATATTATTTTTTATTTTAACAGTTACAATAGCCATTGTGTATGATAAAAAGAAAAGAGCTGTGTAAAGAAATTCCTCAGCTAACAGTAGCTCATGATATACGTATTCGATTTAACGAAACAGATCCTTTAGGAATCGTTTGGCACGGATATTATATTACTTATTTTGAAGATGGAAGAGAAGCTTTTGGTCGACAGCACGGAATTTCTTATCTAGATGTACAAGCTAATGGTTATACAACTCCCATTGTAAAATCATCATGCGAACATAAATTATCATTGCGATATGGAGATGTCGCTAGGATAGAAACTACCTTTGTAGATACCCCCGCCGCCAAAATGATTTTTAGATATAAAATTTTTGATAACAATAATAATATCGTTTGTACAGGAGAAACAGTCCAAGTTTTTTTAGATGCTAACGGAGATTTATCATTAAGTCTTCCCGCTTTTTTTAAAGAATGGAAACGCAAATGTGGTTTAATAGAATAAAATGAAACGTTGTTATATAACAAAAACCAACTGTATTACTCCTTTAGGTAATTCCGTTGAAAAAAATTGGTTAGCCATACAATCAGAAGAAACAGGTATAAAAAAGCATTCACAAATAGGAATGCTAAAAGATTTTTATGCAGCTATCATACCCGATAACTTAATAGACCAATCAATAAAAGCTAATTCAAAAATAGAACGTACCTTAATTCAAGTATTACAACCAATTTTAGATACAAATAAAATAACAGAAAAAACAGCTTTTATTTTTTCCACCACTAAAGGAGATATTGTTCAGTTAGAAAATACATCTAACAGTCTTACCGAAGCTTTTTTAAGTACTTTAGCAAAAAAAATAGCCCATTTTTTCGGGTTTAAAACAGAACCCATAGTTGTTTCTAATGCATGTGTATCAGGCGTACTAGCTGTTTCTGTAGCCAAAAGACTTATACAAGGAGGATTGTATGATAACGCATACGTGGTGGCTGCAGATGAAGTTACTGAATTCGTATTATCAGGATTTAACTCATTTCAAGCAATGAGTGACGAACCTTGTAAACCATACGATGCTAATAGAACAGGAGTAACATTAGGCGAAGCAGCCGCAGCAATTTATATAACCTCTTTACAAGAAGAAGTTAAACCTAATGACTTTGAAATACTAGGAGAAGGAGCCGTAAATGATGCCAATCATATATCAGGTCCTTCTCGCACAGGAGAAGGACTTTATAGAAGTATACAATCCGCATTAAAAGAAGCTACTATTTCCAGTAATTCCGTAGATATAATTTCAGCCCATGGAACAGCTACCCCTTATAACGACGAGATGGAAGCAATAGCCTTTAATAGACTAGAGTTGCAAAATAAACCCCTAAATAGCTTAAAAGGGTATTACGGACATACACTAGGCGCTTCAGGATTGTTAGAAACGATTATGACTATCGAAAGCGCAAAGCACAATACATTAATCGTTTCAAAAGGATATAAAACCTGTGGAGTAACGCAACCTATTAATGTAATTACCCAACCATTAAAAATGCCTATTAATGTTATATTAAAAACAGCATCAGGTTTTGGAGGATGTAATACCGCTATAGTATTAAAAAAAATAAAGTAATTTTGGAAACTAAATTATATATAAAAAAAGTTTGTACAATTACATCCAAAGGATTAGTTGTAGATGGACAAAAACTAATGATTAACGATCAGAATTCATTTGTAGAATTTGCAAAAAAAATTTATAAAAAATATGAAATCAATTATCCAAAATTTTTTAAAATGGATAATTTAAGTAAGTTGGCTTTTCTAGCATCTGAAATTGTATTAAGAGAAGAAATTAAAAAAGAACAAGAAAATAACATAGCTATTGTCTTTGCAAACCAATCAGCTAGTTTAGATACAGATGTTAAACATCAAGAATCTATTGCAGACAAAGAAAATTATTTTCCAAGCCCAGCCGTTTTTGTTTATACTTTACCCAATATATGTATAGGCGAAGTAAGTATAAAACATAAGTTAAATTCAGAAAATGCCTTTTTTGTTTTTGACCAATTTCAACCATCGTTTATATACACCTATACAAAACAATTGTTGGATTTAGGAAAAGCAGATAAAGTACTCTGTGGTTGGGTAGAATTATTTCAAGAAAACTATAAAGCAGTAGTTTATTTAGTAGATAAAAAGAATACAGGTACTGTACACCAAATAGATAATATAAAACAAATTTTTAATTAAGATGGAAGCATTAAAAGGAGAGCTAAAAGCTAAAATTATTGAAGTATTAAATTTAGAAGATACAACAGTAGAAGATATTCAAGATAACGATCCATTATTTGGAGACGGTTTGGGTTTAGATTCAATTGACGCGTTAGAACTAATCGTTCTATTAGATAAAGAGTATGGAATAAAGTTAACAGATCCAAAAGAAGGAAAAACTATTTTTGCTTCGGTTGAAACAATGGCAGAATTTATTGCAAAAAATAGAACAAAATAATTTTGAGGCTGTTTGAAATTCTTTTAAACAGCCTTTTTAAACTCCTTTTGTTAATTAATTACCATAAACTTTCGTTTAAATGAAAATTGCTATAACAGGTATGGGAATAATTTCTTCTGTAGGAAATACAGTAGAAGAAAATTATGAAGCACTTTTGAATAAAAAAGCAGGAATTTCCCAAATTCAAAATTTTGAAACCCTTCATAAAGATGCCATTAAAGTAGGTGAAATAAAATTAAATAATAAAGAATTATCTACCATGTTAGGTTTATCTGAGAATAATAATTTTTCTCGTACAGCCATGTTAGGTGCTTATGCCGCTAAAAAAGCAATTGAAAATGCGAGTATCTTTGATCTTAACGAATACAAAACAGGACTCATTTCTGCAACTAGTGTAGGAGGAATGGATATGACAGAAAGATATTATTATGAATATTTTAAAAATCCAGCATTACAAAAATACATAGAGGCACATGATGCAGGTAATTCTTCTCATAAAATAGCAGATTATATTGGATTAAAAGGATTTGTCTCTACTGTAAGTACCGCTTGTTCATCAGCAGCAAATGCCATTATGTTAGGAGCTCGAATGATTGCTTCAGGTCAGTTAGATCGAGTAATTGTAGGCGGTACAGATGCCCTGTCAAAATTTACAATTAATGGTTTTAAAACATTAATGATCCTTTCAGATACTTATAATACCCCTTTTGATGATGAACGAAAAGGACTCAATTTAGGTGAAGCAGCTGCTTTCATTGTTCTAGAATCGGATAGAATGATCACAAAAACAAATAAAAAAGTGTTAGCCTATCTTACTGGATTTGGAAATGCTAATGATGCGTACCACCAAACAGCTTCATCAGAAAATGGAGAAGGAGCCTTTTTAGCGATGCAAAAAGCATTTAAAAAAGCGACTATTACACCTGATAAAATTGATTATATAAACGTACACGGTACAGCCACACCTAATAATGATTTGTCTGAAGGAAAAGCTATCATAAGAGCATTTGAAGGATACAAAATACCTCAATTTAGTTCTACTAAGGCTTTTACAGGTCATACACTAGCCGCCGCCGCCGCTATTGAAGCAGTATATAGTATTCTTGCCCTTCAGAATAATAAAGTCTTTCCAAATTTAAACTTTAAGACTCCAATGAAAGAATTTGATTTAATTCCTCAAACAGAAGTACTAGATAAAGAAATAAACTATGTATTATCTAACTCATTTGGTTTCGGAGGAAATTGTTCAACCCTAATTTTTTCAAAAAAATAACCAATGAAAACGTGTTATATAAATGGTGTTGGGAGTGTATCCGCTCAAAAAACACACGAAGGAAATTTTTTGAATGAAATAACAATTCATGACAATCAAAATGTATTATTTGCCCTTCAACCTTCTTATAAAGAAATAATTCCACCCGCGATGATTCGTAGAATGGCTAAAGGAGTAAAAATGGGTATTTTTGCATCTAATAAAGCATTGGAAGAAGCAGGTATAAATTATCCTGATGCTATTATTACAGGAACAGGTATGGGATGCGTAGAAGATTCTGAAAAATTTTTAAAAGCAATTATAGATAACCAAGAACAATTTTTAACACCTACTTCATTTATTCAGTCTACTCATAACACAGTAGCAGGACAGATTGCTCTAGGACTCCAATGTAAAAGTTATAATTTTACGTATGTTAATGGAGCTGTGTCTTTTGAAACCGCTTTATTAGATGGGAAAATGCAAATAGAAACAGGAGAGGCAGAATCAGTTTTAGTAGGAGGAATAGATGAAACCTCTTCTCATACATTAGAACTTTACAAGTTAGTAAACATAATAAAAAAAGAAGAAGACAAACCTTTCTCTATCAAAAATACAAAAACAACAGGTGTAGTTTTTAGTGAGGGAGCTACCTTTTTTACACTTTCTAATCAATTAAAAGAATCGACCTACGCAAAGGTAGAAGCAATAAGCCTACAAAATATATTAGATAAAGAAGAAATTCAAGATTTTGTACGTAAATTCCTTTTAGAACAAAAAATAGACTTAGAAGATATAGATGCTTTAGTTTTAGGATATAATGGCGACGTACATTACGATGTGTTTTATGATAAAGTAGCCTCTATGTTTAGTTCTACATCGCAACTATACTATAAAAATATATCAGGAGAATATAATACAGCTTCTGCTTTTGGATTGTGGATTGCCTCCCATTTGATTAAAAAACAAGAAATTCCCGAAGTCTTACAATGGAATGGTATAAAACCAACCAGCTTAAAAAAAGTTTTATTATATAATCAATATCAAGGAAGAGATCATAGTTTAGTACTGTTGTCACAATGTTAAAACATATCTACCTAAGTTTTTTATTTTTCCTATTATTGCCTTTGTTTATATATTGGCAAATGCCTTGGTGGGTATACCTTATCCTGATTCATATATATATAAGTTGTACAGCTTGGGGAGCATTTGATATCCGTTTAGGTTACTTTTTGCCCACCATCAATAGTTTCAAAACAAATAAAAAAATAATAGCCTTAACATTTGATGACGGGCCTACGGAATTTACCCCCAAAATACTTGATTTGTTAAAACAACATCAAATAAAAGCTACTTTCTTTTGTATAGGAAAACAACTAGAAAAATATCCGAAAATAGCCCAAAGAATAGTAGCAGAAGGCCATATAATTGCCAATCATACCTATTCACACTCAAATCGAATGGGTTTTTTTAGGAAAAAAAAAATATTAAAAGAATTCGATCAAACCGACCAACTTATACAAGAACTAACGACTCAAAAAAATAAATTTTTCAGACCCCCTTTTGGTGTTACAAATCCTCATATAGCAAGAGCCGTTCGTGAAAAAAACTATCAAGTTATTGGTTGGACCATTCGTTCATTAGATACTGTTATTGAGGATGAAAATAAGATTTTAGATAGAATCATTTTCAGATTAGAAAAAGGAAAAATTATACTACTTCATGATATTTCTCAAAAAACAGTAAATGTTTTGGCACGATTATTGGTATTCTTGAGTGAAAATCAGTATGAAACCATTACTATAGAAGAGTTAGAAAACAATAATTAGAAAAAGAGTATAATGATAAAAAAAAATATACTGATACTATTCGCTTGTTTGTTCTTTGTAAGCTTTAAAGCACAAGAACAAAAAATGACAGATTCTGAAATTATTAATTTTAAGAATTTGATAGAAAAAGAAAATAAAAATATTAAAACGATAAAAACAGACTTTATACAATATAAACATCTAGATTTTTTATCAAAAGATATTGAAAGTGCAGGTAAAATGTATTTTAAGCTACCCAATCTACTGAATTGGCAATATAATAAACCATACCAATACAGTATTGTTTTTAAGAATAATAAAGTTTTTATCAATGATCAAGGGAAAAAAAGTACAGTTGACGGAAAACTATTTGAAAAAATCAATAAAATGATTATTGGTAGTGTAAGTGGTAATATGTTTGATGATAAAGAATTTATAATTTCGTATTTCAAAACAAAAGAAGAATATCTTGTAAAATTAGTATCAAAATCAAATCAAGTAAAAAAATACATCAAACGAATTGAATTAATATTTCCAAAAGAAGATCTAAGCGTTTCACAAGTTAAATTAATAGAACCTACAGATGATTTTACGAGGATAGTATTTAAAAATAAACAAGTAAATGCAAAGTTTAACGATGAGGTTTTTGATAATTAGTATATGTATAATTTTTTTTCAAAGCTGTAAAGTATACGAGCCTCTTCCTAATTCTGTAATAGAACAAAAAGAGCAAACGATCGTAAATCCTTATTTTGCAAACCCTGAACTGGATTATGTATACAAAGCTCAGATAGAAGTATACGGAAATGCTTTAAGCGGTTTGTTAGTTGTTAAAAAAATAGACCAAAATTTACATAGAGTCGTTATGACTACTGATTTTGGAAATAAATTATTAGATTTTACTATAGGAGAAAAAGAAGTAAAACTAAATTATGTAGTAGAAGATCTGAATAAAAAGATCGTATTAAAAATACTAACAGATGATCTAAAATTATTAGTTCAAGAAAAACATATAACTAAAACAGAAAGAAAAAACAAAGAAGAAAAAGTTTTAGAAACAAATCAAAACTATTTTTACTTTAAAAATAATACAAATCAGTTGTTTAAAATAATACAATCTTCAAAAAGGAAAGCTAAATTTTCGATAGTTTTTGATGTTAAAAACATAAATTTTGCGGACCAAATTTTTTTAGAACATTATAATTTTGATATAAAAATAATTTTAAAACAAATAATTAAATAATAAATATGAAAAGAGTATTTATAGCATTAGCTTTATTTATTGCAGGAGTAAGCGGAGTTCAAGCTCAAGTAACTTTTAACCCTATAGTTCGTGGAGGTTTAAATGTTTCCCGTTTTACTAATGGAGAATTAGGATTTCAATATTCTTATACTTATGATGCAAACACAGGACAAACTATTAAAAATGAAAATAGTAATCTTTTTTCGTCAAAAGTTGGTTTTTATTTAGGTCTTGGAGCGTCGTTAAAATTCAATAAACTTTATACGTTACAGCCAGAGCTAAACTATTCATCTCAAGGAGCTAGCGCAAAAATAGTTTATAATCCCAGAACGAATAAATTAGAGGATGGAAACTTAGATGTTTCTTATTTAGGAGTACAAGCTATAAACAAATTTAATTTTAAGAAATTTAATTTGCATGTAGGACCTGGATTAGATTTTATCACGAGTAAGAACTTTAAAGCTGAAAATGATGTAGATTTAACTCTTTCTATGGGAGCAGGTTATGACATTACTAAAAACTTTGGGGTAGAAGCTAGGTTTAAAGTAGGAGTAGCACCAGTAGTTCAAACGACACATTCTACGTACAGCGGAACTTCTTTCTCTTCTAGAACAGAAAATCACTCAAATGCGCTTTTCTCTTTTGGAGCCTATTATAAATTTGATATAAAATAATAAATGCTTTTAAACGGTTTTTATAACGTTAATCAGTTAGATCAGTTAACAGATAATAAATATCTGGCGCAAGTAACTTTAAATCCAAGACATGAAATTTTTAAGGGGCATTTTCCAGGAAATCCTGTAACCCCTGGGGTTTGTATGATGCAGATTATAAAAGAACTTTTAGAAGAAATTCTTCATACTGAATTAAGAATGACAGCCTCTTCAAATGTGAAATTTATGGCTATTATTAATCCAGAAACAAATCCTGAATTAGTTTTAGAGTTAGATCTGTCAGGAGATTTGGATACCGAAATAAAAGTAAAAAATACAACAAAGTTTGGTGATACCGTAGCGTTAAAATTAACAAATACATATCGTAAAGCTTAAATAAATTTTTATCGACTTAAGTTTAGTTTGTATTTTTGCAAACTACTTAAGTCGTTTTTTATTTTAATAAAAATTATATGAACCCTCTTTTTATTTCAGGAATTACTTTTTTATTAGTATTATTTCAGAATTTTTCAGATTTGCGCAATCAATATGAATATGCCTCTAAATCAAAAAAAAATACTGAAAACTTTTACGAACTACTTCAAAAAACAAATGGGGATTCTCCCGTATTAATGGCTTATAAAGGAGCTGCTATTTTATTAAAATCACGTTTTGCAACTAATAAAGAAGAGCGAAAAGAACAATTCATATTAGGAGTAAAGACAGTAGAACAAGCCGTAAGCAAAGATGAAAATAATGTTGAAATCCGTTTAGTTAGACTTAGTATTCAAGAACATACTCCTAAGTTCTTAAAATACAAGAGTAATATAGAAGAAGATAAAAAAAAAATATTGGAAGGCTTTAATAAACAAAATGTCGCTCTAAAAGAATATATACATCGTTATATTGCTCAATCTAAGGTTTTTATGGATTCTGAAAAATCTAAATTAAAATAATGATTTCCAATTTATCGTTGTCTGAACGCATCAATAATTTAAAATTGTGCGTCATTATTCCTACATACAATAATCATAAAACTCTTAAGAGAGTAATAGATGGAGTATTAAATTATACTTCAAAACTCATTGTTGTAAATGATGGATCTACAGATAGTACATCATCTGTTTTAAAAACCTACGCTAAGACTATTACAGTAGTCAATCTACCTAAAAATAAAGGCAAAGGAAATGCTTTGAAAAACGGATTTAAAAAAGCACTCGATTTAGGATACGACTATGCTATTACAATTGATTCTGATGGACAACATTATCCAGACGATATTCCTGTTTTTGTAAAAGCATTAGAAGAATCAAATAATCCTGTTTTATTTATTGGTAGCCGAAACATGAATCATGATTCAGTACCTAAAAAAAGTAGCTTTGGTAATCGTTTTTCTAGCTTTTGGTTTTGGTTTGAAACAGGTATTCAGTTAACAGATACACAATCAGGTTACAGATTATACCCACTTTATGCCATTCCCAAAACATTTTATACAAATAAATTTGAATTTGAAATAGAAATTATTGTACGAACAGCTTGGAATGGTACTGCTGTTCAAAACATTCCCATTCAAGTTTTATACGATCCTACCGAAAGAGTTTCTCATTTCAGACCGTTTAAAGATTTTACCCGGATCAGTATTTTAAATACAATATTGGTCTTAATTCTATTTTTGTACATAAAACCTCGTGATTTTTTAAGAAATTTTAAAAAAAAAAGTTTTAAAACATTTCTAAAAGAAGACCTTTTTTCTACCCAAGATTCTGCTACTAAAAAATCGCAATCAATAGCATTAGGTGTTTTTTGTGGCGTTGCTCCCTTTTGGGGGTTTCAGACTGCTATTGTAATTACCTCTGCTGTGCTATTGCGATTAAATAAAACTTTAGCTTTTGCTTTCTCAAACATTAGTGTGCCTCCTATGATTCCTATTATTATCTATAGTTCGCTAAAAATAGGAAGCCTATTTGTAGAAAAAGAAGCACCTTTTAAACTTGTTAACGTTTTTGATTTTTCGCAACTCAAAGAACACTTTTTTCAATATCTTATAGGAAGTTTTATCCTAGCATTCATAACAGCATTTATTTTTGGAGTTGGAAGTTATTTAGTACTTTCGCGTCGGGAAAATAATAGGGTATAAATGCACTTTTTTTTTATTAAAATTCATGAATTCGTTCAAAAGAACCGGATTCTAACATTCTTGTCATCATTAGCGTTTTTAGTGATAATAACTTTTTTTGCTTTTCAAATTAAATTCGAAGAAGATATTACACGTGTTTTACCAAAAAATGACAAAGCAGATGTAACTTCTAAAATTATTAAACAATTAAAATTTGCGGATAAAATTACCGTTATTATTGAAAAAGAAAGAACAGGCTCTGTTGAAGATTTAACACAAGCGGCTCATGTTTTTATAGACAGCCTTCATTTGGTAAAACCTTATATAAAAGGAATTCAAGGAACGGCTGCAGAAGAAAATATTAACCAAGTTTTTGAATTTATCTATCAAAATATTCCCTTATTTCTAGAAGAAAAGGATTATAAAACAATTAGACAAAAAATCCAATCTGATAGTATAAAAGTATTGGTAGAAAATAATTATAAATCCCTAATTAGCCCATCTGGTCTAATTACTCGTGATTTTATCATAAAAGATCCATTAGGAATTGCTTTTATAGGATTAAAAAAAATGCAACAATTGGCCATAGGAGATGAGTTCATCATAAAAGATGGTTATTTGCTAACTCGTGATCAAAGCAAGTTATTATTATTTATAAATCCTCGAAATGGTGGGAGCGAAACCGAAAAAAATGCTGAGTTTGTAGATTTATTAAAAAACATCCAATTAGCAATTAACAAGAATTATAAAAATAAAGTACAGTTATCGTATTTTGGCTCTCCTATTATTGCGGTGGCTAATGCTAACCAAATAAAGACGGATATTATTACTACAGTTCTCTTATCTATGGGAACACTTATGTTGATTCTTATCTTATTTTTTAGAAAAATAACAATTCCTATAATCATCTTTATACCTACTATTTTTGGTGTTTTATTTGCTATTGCTTGTCTTTATTTTTTACGACAAACGATTTCCGCTATTTCATTAAGTGTAGGAGCTGTTTTGTTAGGAGTAACTATAGATTACTCGCTTCATATTATGACGCATTATAGATATAATGCAGATATAAAACAGTTGTATAAAGATACGGCTAAGCCTTTAATAATGAGTAGCTCAACAACGGCAGTCGCTTTTTTATGCTTGTTATTTGTGAAATCAGATGCACTTAAAGATTTAGGGATATTTGCTTCTATAAGTGTTATGATATCCGCTTTGTTTTCACTGTTAATCATCCCTCACTTGTATAAACCTAAAAGCAATGGCTTATCTCATGCAGGAATCTTAGATCGTTTGTCAAAAATACCTTTCGAGAAAAACAAATTCTTGATTATAGGAACATTTCTATTGCTTCTTATAAGTTGTTTTACCTTCAGCAGAGTAAGCTTTAATAATAATTTAAGTGACTTAAATTTTATTCCAAAAGAAGTAAAAGAAGCTGAAAAAAAATTAGAAGAATCTACACGTTTAACTTCTAAAGCCATTTATATCGTTGTATACGGGAAAAATGAGAAAGAAGTTATTAATACAAACACAAGATTAAATGCTATTTTAACTCAGCAAAAACAACAAAAAAATATTTATAACTACAGTTCATTAGCAGGGTTATTACCTTCAGAAGTAGAACAAGCGAATAAGATTAAAAAATGGAAATCTTTTTGGTCAAATTCTGTTTGTCAAAAAGTGCAAAACGAATTAGTACAAAATGGCAAAACCTTTGGGTTTAAACCCACAACTCATCAAGCTTTTTATACTATAATCCGTTCGGATATTAAACCCATTCAATTACGTGATTTAAAACAGTTATTGCCTGATTTGACGGATGAATATGTGGCTAAATCATCTAACTTTTATACGATTGCTACAGTCGTAAAAATAGATAAAAAAAAGAAAGAAAAAATAATTAAAACCGTTGAAGATTTAACAAACGTTATAGTTATAGATCGTCAGCAACTAAATGAAACTTTTCTAGGAAAACTACGGGATGATTTTAACAATCTAATTAACTATTCTTTTATAGCAGTCGTTATTATTTTGTTTGTTTTCTTTAAACGTATTGAATTAGTCTTAGTAAGCTTATTACCTATTATAGCTACAGGATTCGTTACCGCGGGTTTAATGGGGATTTTTAATATTCCATTAAATATATTTAGTACCATCGTTTGTACCTTAATATTTGGGCATGGAGTAGATTTTACTATTTTTATGACAAGTGCTTTACAAAAAGAATATACCACAGGTAAAGATGAAATGCCTGCTTATCGTATTTCAATTATTTTAGCAGCGTTAACCACTATTTTGGCCATTGGAGCCTTAGTTTTTGCTAAACATCCAGCCTTAGTTTCTATTTCATCAGTATCCTTGTTAGGCGTTATCAGTGCATTATTAATAACATTTGTTTTTTATCCAATAGTTTTCAAATGGTTGTTTTTTAATCGTCCTAAAAAAGGAAAAATCCCCATTCGTTTTTTTACTCTTATAATTTCTATAATAGCGTTAACATATTATGTTCTTGGAGGGATTTTCTTATCTACCATAGGCCGTTTTTTAATGGGTATTTTGCCCTTAAAAAGAGAAACAAAAATGATGTGTTTTAGAAAAATGATGGTTCTTTTTTTTAAAACCGTATTACATACAAACCCTATCGTAAAAAAGAAAGTTATAAATCCTAATAGAATTAATTTTAGCAAACAAGCTATTGTAATAGCCAATCATGTATCCGTTTTAGATACTTTAGCATTAGGTATGCTAAGCCACAAAATGGTATATCTTGTAAATGATTGGGTTTATAAATCGCCTATTTTTGGCAAAGCAGTAAAAGCCATGGGATATTACCCTGTTTCTAAAGGAATAGAAGGAGGATTAGAGCATTTACGCGATAAGATTAAAAAAGGTTATTCCTTGATGATTTTTCCAGAAGGAACTCGTTCTGAAGATAATGTAGTAAAACGCTTCCATAAAGGAGCTTTTTACTTAGCCGAAGAATTTAAATTAGATATTTTGCCTGTATACTTACATGGAAATGCAGAAACATTGCCTAAAGGTGATTTTATGATTCATAATGAAAGTATTACAGTAGTAGTGGGTAATTATATATCATATCAAGACAAAAGCTTTGGAGAAGATTATATTGCTAGGACAAAAAAAATAAATAAATTTTATAGACTAACGTTTGATAAAATACGACATGAACTAGAAAACGAAGATTTTTTCCGTAGAAAACTCATAGACGGGTATCTGTATAAAGAAGAAGACATTTATAAAAAAGTTTTAAAAGACTTTGATTTAAATAAAGAGCATTACCATACATTGTTTACCACTATAGCAGAAGATGCTAAAATTTTGCATTTTGCCAATGATTATGGTCAGTTAAATACAATTCTTACTTTGCAGTATCCTAAACGTAAAATTCAAACTTTTTTTCATTCATTAGAAAAATTTGAAATAGCATCTACTAATTATTTAAACAAAATAAGAAATATACAATATTTAAATCCTCAAGATATTTTGAAACCGTATGATTGTTTATTAATTTCGACCTCATCTTTTGATGAAAAAGAATTATTTCCTCACTTAGAAAAACTTAACAAAGTAGTATTGTTTGAAACTGATCTGTATGTTGAATATATTTTAAACAATGGATTTGAACTTTCAAAAGAAATAGGTAAAATCAAAATTTTTAATAAAGTAGTCTAGTGAAAAAAAAGTACGATGTTGTTATTGTTGGAAGTGGATTAGGAGGATTGGTATCTGCTATTATTTTAGCAAAAGAAGGCAAAAAGGTTTGTGTTTTAGAAAAAAATAATCAATATGGAGGTAATTTACAAACCTTTGTGCGAGATAAAACCATTTTTGATACAGGTATTCACTATATAGGTGGTTTATGTAAAGATCAAAATTTACATAGTTATTTTAAGTATATAGAAATAATTGATAAGTTAAAGCTAAAAAAAATGGAAGAAGATGCTTATGACTATATTACTTTTGATAACGATCCTAATAAATACCCTCATGCCCAAGGATATGAAAATTTTATAAAACAATTGGTCTCCTTTTTTCCAGAAGAAGAAGAAGCGTTACAGGCATATTGTCAAAAAATGCAATATGTATGTAATTCCTTCCCCTTGTATAACTTAAAAACAGAGGGAGGTTATCAACAAGAAATCTTATCTATAAACGCAAAACAATATTTTGATGAACTCACGTCTAATGAAAAATTAAAAGCAGTATTGCTAGGCTCTAATTTTCTTTATGCAGGCGTACCTAACAAAACCCCTTTTTATGTACACGCCCTATCAGTTAACTCTTACATTCAAAGTGCGTGGCGTTGTATAAACGGAGGAAGTCAGATAACCAAACAACTTATAAAAATAATCCGCAAATATAACGGTGAAGTTTTTAAACATCAAGAAGTAAATAAATTTCAAGTAAAGGATCAAAAAATCGTTTCCGTTTCAACTAAAAATGGAGAAGAGTATTTTGCAGAAACATTTATTTCCAATATAGAGCCCAAAACCACCTTAAAATTAGTGGGAGAAGAATATTTTAGAAAAGCCTATTTTACACGAATTCAAAATCTTGAAGCTCAAATTGCCCCATTTAGCATTTATATAGTTTTTAAACCCCAAACATTTCCTTATTTAAATCATAATTGCTACCATTTTAAAGATCACAAGCGAATCTGGCAAGCCAGTGAGTATACAGAACAATCATGGCCAGAAAGTTATATGTTATCAATGAATATCGCTTCGGATAATCAACAATGGGCTGAAAGTCTTACAGCCTTAACCTATATGCGTTTTGAAGAAGTAGAAAAATGGAGTACCACTCATAATACCGTCTCAGAATCAAAAGAAAGAGGTGAAGATTATGAAATTTTTAAAAAACAAAAAATTGAAATTTTTTTAAATGAAATTGAAAAAAAAATTCCCAACATACGATCTTCTATTAAATCAGTGTATGCATCTACTCCTTTGTCTTATAGAGATTATATAGGAGGACAAAACGGTAATTTGTACGGATACGTAAAAGATTCTAATAATCCTATGCTAACCTTTATTTCGCCTAAAACAAAAATAGAAAATCTTTTTTTTACAGGACAGAGTGTTAAAATGCACGGCGTATTAGGGGTAACAATAGGAGCAGTAGCTACTTGTGGAGAGATCGTTGGAACCGAATATTTAATAAACAAAATAAATGAAGAAATTTTAAAATGAGTGATTTTAAAAAACATATATGCTTTTTTTTCTTTATTTCGATTTTTTATTCGTGTGGAATTAATAGATCACTTCATCATGTTCCATTAGAACTTCCTAAAGAAAGTGATAAACCTACAGTAATTCGTTTGTCCGATACGCTAATAACCCATCAACAAGGATATTTAGTAAGAAATGCTCATAAAATTTGGGAATTATATATTCAAGGAAACCCTTCTCAATTAGGATTGCTTTCAGGAGCCTTAGCCGAAGATTTAGTAAAAAAACAAGAACGAATTTTTTTAAATCACCTAAGAAAAATTGTTCCTTCTAAATTTAAACAAAAACTATTACGTACTTTTTTAAGATGGTACAACAGAAAACTCTATTTGAATATAAAAGAGGAATACAAAACAGAAATATATGGAGTATCCCAATATACCGATACTTCTTTTAATTATATGGCATCACCTTATTTAAGAAGTTTATATTTACATGGAGCACATGATATAGGACACGCTGTACAGGATTTAGCATTAGTAGGATGTACTTCATTAGCTGTTTGGGGAAATAAAACAATGGATGGAGAATTGCTAATAGGTAGAAATTTAGATTTTTATGCTGGAGATGATTTCGCTGAAGACAAGGTAATCAGTTTTGTTAATCCAGAAAAAGGAATCCCTTTTGCTAGTGTTAGTTGGGCGGGTATGATAGGTGTACTTTCAGGAATGAATAAAGAAGGACTAACCGTTACCATAAATGCCGGAAAATCTAAAATGCCATTAGTAGCTAAAACACCCATTTCTCTTCTTACGAGAGAAATATTACAATACGCCACAACTATAGATGAAGCAATAAAAATAGCAAAACAAAGACCCGTTTTTGTGTCAGAGTCTATCTTAGTAAGCAGTGCAAAAGATAAAAAAGCAGTAATTATAGAAGTATCTCCTAATAATTTTGGCGTATACGAAGTACAAAACACCAATCAATTAGTTTGTTCGAATCATTTTCAGAGTTCATCTTATCAAAATGACAAAAGGAATATAAAACATATAAAAGAAAGTCATTCTTTGTATCGTATGGAAAGAATACAAGAATTATTAGCAAATGAAGAAAAAATGACTCCCGAGAAAATAGCTCAAATTCTTAGAAATAAAGAAGGTTTAAAAGAGCAGCTAATAGGTTACGGAAATGAAAAAGCTATTAATCAACTTCTAGCACATCATGCCGTAATTTTTAAGCCAGAAAGTCGTATAATGTGGGTATCTTCTAGCCCCTATCAATTAGGAGCCTTTGTAGCTTATGATTTAAATAAAGTTTTTGATCAACAAAAAACAAAAGTCACTCATTTACCTGAACTAACCATTGCTAAAGACTCTTTTCTAGATACAAAAGCGTATGCTGATTATCAACTCTACAGGAAATATGATAAACTACTAGATAAAACAATTAATGAAAAAGAAACTCTAACACCTGATTTTATTAGGAAATACCAAGAATTAAATCCTAATTTGTGGTCTGTTTATTATAAATTAGGACTTTATCAATACTCTCATAAATTTTATACAGAGGCATTATATAATTTTGAAAAAGCACTTACTTTAGAAATTACAACCCTATTAGATCGAAATAAGGTTCAAAACTATTTAAAAAAAACAAAAAAGAAATTATCATGATACCAGAAATAGAAGTATTATCACCTCTTGCAATTAAAAAATTTCAAGAGCAAAAATTAAGAGAATTACTGGTATATTTAAACACACATTCAACATATTATAAAAATATGTTTGATCATTATCAGGTAGATATAAAACAAATACAAACACTAGAGGACCTACAAAAATTACCGTTGACCTCAAAAAATGATTTACAACAACATAATGAAGATTTTTTGTGCGTACCTAGACATAAAATTATTGATTATAGCACCACTTCAGGAACACTAGGAAACCCTGTTACTTTTGGTTTAACAGATTCAGATTTGGATCGATTAGCATATAATGAAGCACTGTCTTTTGCCTGTGCAGGCATACAAGAAGGCGATGTGGTACAATTAATGACTACGATGGATCGTCGTTTTATGGCAGGATTGGCTTACTTTATGGGCTTGCGGAAATTAAAAGCAGGTATTATTCGAGTAGGAGCAGGGATTCCTGAACTCCAATGGGATTCCATCCTCAAATACCATCCCAAATATTTAATTGGAGTACCTTCCTTTTTATTAAAAATGATCGAATACGCAGAAAAACAAGGAATAGATTATCAAAAATCAAGTGTAAAAGGGGTTATTTGTATAGGAGAATCATTGCGTAATCAAGATTTTTCACCTTCTCTTTTAACCCAAAAAATTACTAAAAAATGGAATGTCCCATTGTACTCTACATACGCTTCTACCGAAATGAGTACAGCATTTACAGAATGTAAAGAATTTCAAGGAGGACATCATCATCCAGAGTTAATTATTACAGAGGTATTAGACGAGTGTAATAACCCAGTTACTGAAGGATCGGGAGAATTAGTTATAACAACTCTAGGAATAGAAGGAATGCCTTTATTGCGTTTTCAAACGGGAGATATTGTACAACTCCACACACAACCCTGCGCGTGTGGTAGAAATACACAAAGAGTAGGGCCTGTTATAGGAAGAAAACAACACATGATTAAGTATAAAGGAACAACCCTATATCCACCCGCTATGCACGATTTGATGACTTGCTTTGAATCTATAAAAAGTCATTTGATTGAAATATCAACAAATGATCTAGGGACAGATGAAATTATAATTAAGATTGCATCAACGGATACAACAGAACGATTTTTGACCGAAATTAAAGATCACTTTAGAGCTAAACTAAGAGTCTCTCCCAAAGTTGAAGTTTTACCTATGGAAGAATTACAAAAAATAATTTTCCCTCCTATGAGCCGTAAACCCATTACATTAATAGACAAACGAAATTAAAAAATGAAAACTATTCTAATAACAGGAGCTTCTAGTGGTATAGGAGCCGCTACAGCAAAATATTTTGCAGAAAAAGGATGGCATGTTATTGCTACCATGATTTGTTTAGAAGAAGGCAAAGAAATAGTGGATCTACCAAATATAAGTAGCTATTTGCTTGATGTTACAAATACAGAAAGCATAGAAAAAGCAAAGGAAGAAATACTTAAAAACCATCCTGTTATTAATGTTATTATAAATAACGCAGGTATTGGCTACCGCTCATTTGTTGAATTTTCAGAAGATAAAGGTATAGATAATATTGTTTCCATAAATTGGTTAGGATGTGTAAAAGTTTGTCGTGCTTTTATACCTGTTTTTAGAAAGCAAGGCTTTGGACATTTTATAAACGTTACATCTATTGCCGGTTTAGTGAATTTACCTTTAGGAAGTTTTTATCATGCTACTAAATGCGCAGTAGAAAGTTTTTCAGAATGTATGTCGTATGAACTGATGAACTTTGGAATAGGAGTAAGCACTGTGCAATTTGGAAATGCTCCCACTGCTTTTCAAAAAAATGTGGTGAAAAGTAAAAATACAGGTATAGATGTATATGATCTTATGATGGATAAAATTTCAGGGATATTAATCAAAAAACAATCAAAAAATACAAATTTGATAGAAGAAGTCGTACAAACATTTTTTAAAATAGCAAATACTCCACGTGTAAAATTTACCCGTTATACCGTTGGTTTTGATGCAAACGCCATGAGTACCCTGCGTTCTGTATTAGGATATCGACTTTTTAACAAAATAATAAGAAAACAGGTGTTGTAAAAATACCTGTTTTTTTTAAAATCTTTCCTAATATCCCCAAACCTCTCTATAAAATTAGCAGTTTTTATACTCTCATTTTTCATAAAATACGTTACTTCCTGTATTTAATAGATAATACCATTTAAACTTAAAATATACTGGATTAAAAAGTAAAATTCTCGATCTTTTTATTCATTTTAAAACAACTCGAACAAACAGTTGAGTATATAATTGAAATCATCGTTAGTTCGAGCGCGAAGCGCATCGAGAACCAATACTAATTTTTATTGCTTTACAAACTTTTTAATACATTACCTTTTTTAAATCAGATTACACATTAGAAATTTAGTACAGATAAAATGATTTTGAATCTAAAAAAGTACTTCCTCTTTTATCCTAAATGTTCACCTTATTCATTTTAAAATTTTGTAAAGAGATCAACAGTTTTAGAAATTGTTAGCCCCGCTGCCGCATATATTAACATAATAAATATGTTATAATCTAAATAATACAAATCTAATGGAAGTAAAACTATATCCGTAAGAAAAAAACGCGTCTTTTTAACATTCCTTTTCCTTATTATTTCATCACAAGTCTAATGCAATTAAGTTCTAAATAAATTATATCCAATAAAAATGGTCTTTTTATAAAGTATTTTACCCAAGATATTTTCATTTAACTTGTAGTTTGAAAAAAATATAAAAAAATATTTTATTTAATTAGGAATCCTAACTATATTTGTACCAGCAATAGTGCTAACAATAAAATCAATTAATAAAATGGAAAAATCAATTTTTTATCATGCAGGTTGTCCTGTTTGTATTAGTGCAGAACACGATATTGTAAACCTTATAGGTGAGGCTAATGTTGAAATTGTACATCTTGGTGAAGATCGTAATCGTATTACAGAAGCAGAAAAAGCAGGTGTAAAATCAGTACCCGCTTTACTCACAGTAAACGGAAATGTACTTCATATAAATTTTGGAGCTACTTTAGCTGATGTAAAAGGGTAAATTTTTTTAGCCTATTTAATTAGGAGTCCTAATTGCTTATTGATATTTCAAAAATTAGGATTCCTATTTTTAATCTTTTTAATAATTTAAAATCATACAAAAATGAAAAATTTATTTATTTCTTTCGGATTTTCTCTTTTCACATTTTATGGTTTTGCCTGCGATAAATGTGGTAAATATGATAATGATAACTTTAAAATTCAAAAAGTAAATGTAAAGCATTCAGCTGAAATAGGAGCTACTATTTGGGAAATAACAGTTAAAGGACAAGCAGGAAAAACAACACCTAGACCAGTAGGTCAACTTAATGGAGCTCCTGTTTTGGGATATGTATTTCCTACAACTTTAAAACCAACTGATGTTGGATTTGGTAAAACAGAAGGAATTGTAGCATTAGCTTTGACATCTCATCCAGATTTTGATGATACGCCATTATGGGATGAAAATGCAGATCGTAATTTTCAAAATGATGGAATAATATGGCATCCACATTGGGTAGTTCTAACAGAGGATAAGCGTGTTCAAGGAGGATTGTCTGTAAAAGAATTTGATCCTAAAGATAAGACAATTATTTTGCCGTCAACCAATCCTGGTATGCCTATGTATATGGATTCGCCTGGTTTCCAGGTTGTAACTAAAGGAAATACAATTAAAGTGATTGTTCCAGATTATAGAATAAACAATAAAAAAGATTTCTCGTATGATGGCGTAACGGTTTATATGCAGGTTAAGGCTAATGATAATGGTGGCCACGAAGGAGGAGGAGATAAGCCTATGTTGGGTGTTTATAAAGTATATTCTATAGCCAGTGAAAAATTATCATTACCTTTTAAAGTAAAATAATTATCTTATTTCATACGTTTAGAAATTTAATAAGAATCTTAATAATAAATTAATATCGTTGAGGTCATAGTTTACCTTAAATCTAGAAAATAAAATAAAAATGTTTTTGATTTATTAACTGTTTTAAAAAATACTAAAATAATAATTAAAGACATTATACTAGATATTCGTATTACAACCTTTCATGAATACTGTGTAGTTAAATTATGACCTCTATAACACCTAATAAAAATGAAAATAGCAGTTTGGGACACCTATGTAACAAAAAAAGAAGGAGATGTTATGCACTTTGATATAATTGTACCTCAAGAAATTATAACAGATCCAGCCATCGTTTATGATTATGGTAGAGAATATTTAAAAACGAAAGGACAAGAAGGACAAAAATTAACTTCAGAAGAATGTAAATTTTGTCATATAGATTTTCTTGAACCTAAATGGGAAGAAGAAATAAATAAAAAAGGATATTTTATTATAGAAATAGAAAATTGCTAATGAAAGATACTATACACTTACTCTTTTCTTACGGTACTTTACAATTAGAAAAAGTTCAGCTTGAAAATTATGGAAGAATTCTAGCAGGTCAAAAAGATGTTTTGAAAGGATATAAAATTGAAAATTTGTTAATAACAGATCCTAAAGTTTTGGCTAAAAGTGAACTCGAACAGCATCCAATAGCAGTAAAAACAGAAAATAAATCAGATTTCATTAAAGGAATGATATTTGAAATATCCTCTGCCGAATTAGAAGAAACAGATAGATATGAAGTAGATCAATATCAAAGAATAGAAGAAACTTTTGAATCGGGAAAAAAAGCTTGGATATATGTAGAAAAGACATTCTAAATATAAACCTGAATAAAAAAAGGTCAAGTAAAAAGGATTAAACCTTATATGTTTTAAATAAATGAAATATTCAGTATTTAATTTGGACGATCAAAATCAAAAGATAGAAAGTCGTATAGTAGTTGCTTTAGAACGTATTTCAGAAGCATTTAGAGTCTTGCTATGGAAAGAAAGTAAAGAAAATTCTCTGAGTCCTATTCAAATTCAAATTTTAATTTTTATCTGTTTCCATTCTGAGGAAAAATGTAAAATAAGTTATTTAGCAGAAGAGTTTAATATGACCAAAGCCACTATAAGTGATAGTGTTAAGATTTTGATAGCTAAAGGTTTATTGATTAAAAAAGTCGATTTTTCAGACACTAGAGCTTTTTTGCTATCATTAACAGAAGAAGGGAAGAGAGTTGCTTCAAAAGGATCTTTTTTTGCTTCTTTTATGCAAAAACCTTTTGAAAGTTTATCAAAAGAAGAAAAAACAATATTACTAAATAGTTTATTAAAATTGATATATGATTTGAATAAAACCAATGTAATAAACATCCAAAGAATGTGTTTTAGCTGTTTTTATTACACCTTTGAAAAAGAGTTGCATTATTGTAAACTGATGGATGTTAGGTTAGCAGATTCAGATATTAGAATTGATTGTCCAGAATACAAATTAGCATAAAAATAAGAGTCTTCAATATATTAAAAATGATGTAAATGAGAAGAAAAGAGGTTGTTAAAGGTTTTAAATTTAGATCTTGACAGCCTCTTTTTACTTCGTGAGTTCTATAAAAAAATGAGTACAGATAGAAATCATTTTTTAAGAAGATGTTAAAACCTAAAAAGAAAAGAATCTATTTGCTATTTTTACCTAAAAAAAGATATGCCAACAGATTGTATAACTTTTCAAAACTCGGGTTATTTTACGCCATTAATTATTGATTATTTAAATGAAGAAAAAGCCATACAGTCATTCTATAATAGATCGCCTAAAATTGAAAATTTTTTAAATCAGATAGAAGAAAAATCAAGTAATTATAATTTAAAAAATCGAGCAGTTTTAATAAAATCTTTGTTAAAACAAAATCAAGGTATTGATATTAGTCAACTTACCCTTGATAATATACATTCATTAAATCAGCCAGAAACGTTTACAATTACGACAGGTCATCAACTAAATTTATTTACAGGACCTTTGTATTTTATATATAAAATTATTTCTACCATTAAATTGTGTAACGAATTAAAAGTAAAATATCCAGAATACCGTTTTGTGCCTATTTATTGGATGGCAACTGAAGATCACGATTTTGAGGAAATTAACCATTTTAAATATAATAAAAAGACAATTAGCTGGAACAAAAAATCTAAAGGACCTGTAGGAAGGCTATCCACGGAAGGACTAGATGATGTTTTCGAAGAAATAAAGACATTCTTAGGAACCAGTGAACACGCTAAAAAACTTACTTTACTTTTTGAAAAATCCTATTTAGAACACGATAATCTAGCGAATGCAACACGTTATTTAGTTAATGAACTATTTAAAGAATACGGACTAGTCATTTTAGATGGAGATGACAAAGAGTTAAAACAACTTTTGATACCTGTTATTAAGGAAGAATTACTTCAACAAACATCTTATAAAAAAGTTACAGAAACATTATCTAAATTATCTTATGACATTCAGGTAAATCCAAGAGAAATAAACCTTTTTTATATGGAAGATCATTTGCGCGAACGTATTCTTTTTGAAAATGGAGTTTATAAAATAAATAATACACAGCTTGTTTTTTCTGAAACTCAAATTTTAGAAATACTTCAAAAAGCACCAGAAAAATTTAGTCCTAACGTTATTTTAAGACCTTTGTATCAAGAATTGATATTACCTAATTTATCGTATGTAGGAGGAGGAGGAGAGATAGCCTATTGGATAGAATTAAAAAAAATGTTTGAAGCATTTAAGATAACCTTTCCAATTTTGTTACTTCGTAATTCAGTAGTTATAGCTTCTGAAAAACAATGTAAAAAAGCAGATAAATTAAAATTAACTTGGTTTGATTTGTTTCTTAAACAAGCTGAATTAGTAAACTATAAAACAAGACAATTTTCAGAATTTAAAATAGATTTTTCAAAAGAAAAGGAACATTTAAGAAAACAATTTGAAAATCTTTTAGATATTGCAAACAGAACAGATAAAACATTTATAAAAGCAGTAAAAGCCCAAGAAGTAAAACAAATAAAAGGATTAGAAAATCTAGAAAAACGTCTTTTAAAAGCAGAAAAAAAGAATCAGAATGATAAACTAATGCGTATTGTGGATTTACAAAATATATTATTTCCTAATAAAAGCTTGCAAGAAAGACAGCTCAACTTTAGCATGTTTTACATAGAATATGGCGAAAACTTTATTGCTACTTTATTAGAAAAGCTAAATCCGCTTAGTAACGAATTTAATACCATCGTTTTTTAAAAAAACTTAAAAAATAAACTTTTAAACTCTTAAACTTTTAAACTAAAGTTTGTACTTTTGCACCAAAATTAAAAAAATAAAAAATGGCAGGAAATAGAACTTTTACAATGATTAAACCAGATGCTGTTGAAAAAGGACACATTGGTGGAATTTTAAATATGATTACTGAAGGCGGTTTTAGAATTGTTTCTATGAAATTAACTCAGTTAACAGTTGCAGATGCACAAAAATTTTATGCTGTACACGCTGAAAGACCATTCTACGGTGAATTAGTAGAGTTTATGTCTCGTGGTCCAATTGTTGCAGCTATCTTAGAAAAAGATAATGCAGTAGAAGATTTCCGTACTTTAATTGGTGCTACTAACCCAGCAGAAGCTGCTGAAGGAACTATTCGTAAAAAATATGCTACCTCTATTGGAGAAAATGCAGTTCATGGTTCTGATTCTGATGAAAATGCTGCTATTGAAAGTGCTTTTCATTTTGCAGGAAGAGAAATGTTTTAATCAAACATATTTTTAAAAACATTGTGGGTGTCTAAAAAGTAGTACCTTAAAATAAGATCTAGTTTATTGCTTCAACGATAAGACAAGAACGATATAAGTACTATGTAATTTTATTTTCTACCTTTGGTTGAAATGATAATAAGAAAACTTTTAAGACACCCTCATTGTTTAAACTACCTATCTTGATATTGGAGATCTTCTCATTTAATTCTCCGAGCCACGTAAAGTCTCTCTTTAAAAATATCATTTTATACCTCATTACCTCAGGATCTATTTTTCTGCGTATTTATATGTATTCTTATATAAGATTTAACCTGTTTTCAAGAAACTTGTTTAGGCTTATATTGCATAATATACAGATTTTTATTTAAATGATAGTTTAGGTTCAGATTATGGATTGAAAATTTATTACAGATAAAAATAACCATTTTCTATCTTCAATGCAAAAACTACATCTACGAAAAAAAAACAGGGATTTTTATCGCCTCAGCTTTTTACCTTCATCATAAATTTTAATACATAGTTTTGAGTTGATTTTTGTATCTGTTTATTTGATGAAATTTAAACCCAAATTTCACAACGAAGTCTAATGCGTAATTTGGGTTAAATAGGAAAAAGAATGCTATTTATTTTTGTTTAGACCTAAAATTCCTTTAGTTATAAGGAATTGAGCAACGATATATGTTAGCATGATTAGAAAACCAGATTTGGGTAGTTCTGAATGAAATTTGTTGATTGCTAATATACTATCAGAGCTTACAAAAAATAAAGCGCCTATTAGTACGATTAGGTTGTTTGGTTTAGACCACTTAAAATAACCTTTAATAGCCATTAACAACATAATAGAAATGGTTGTGGCATATAATGCAACAGGTATTTTTAAATTTCCTAAACTAGGGGAAAGTAGATTTAGCATACCTAATAAATACATCATTACAAATATAAATCCTATCCAAAACAAGTTAGAATTGGGTTTGGTTTGCTCTTGTTTTATAAATAAAAAGATAAAGAAAATATGGCTTATTAGAAAAGAGGTTAAGCCTAAAATAAAATATAGCTCAGCTTTGTCTGCAAACATTAAAACGACATCGCCAATCCAAGAAAACAACAAGGCAAAAAGGAGGTGTTTTTTTATTCGGAAATTATGAGAACTATAAGTTTCTAAAATTAGTAAAGGAAGTAATAGAGGTTTGAAATACCAAGCAATAGCTTCTTGTTTAGTTAGTAGTAGAAGTAAATAAAATAGGCTAATACCTATAAAACTCTTTAAATATTGGCTCATAAAATTAGTTTAAAAGGAATTAATGTTTTTTTGTTTAAATTCTATTTTTACAAAATAAAAACTCATAAAAAGAGCAATTAAAAAATAGCCGAAGACTATGTGTGTACCGTATGGAATAATTTGATCTATTTGAAACCAGCCATTTAAGTGATAAATGATAACAATAGCAAATACGAAACGGATGGTCTCATAAATATGTGCAAATTTGTTTTTTCCCATTAATTCAGTATAGCTATATATTGTTATGAAAATAAAGAAGCCATAATAGAAGATATTCGGCAAACCTATTTTAGCTATATTGTCAAATAAATAAGATATTAATATAAGGGTTAAAAACAGCTGAATGAATGACCAGCCTATCAATAATGTGGAATGGTTAGTGCCAAATTTTTTAAAATTATAGACATCTTCAATTTTGTAAATGGGGTATTTTTTATCGAAACCTTCAGGTCTCCAGCCAGTAGGCATAAACCAAATTTTTAGTTTGTCCATAAATTTTTCAGCATACCAAGCATCTTTAATTAATACCCAAAGATGTTGAAAGTTGATTTTAAAAGGATTCCAAGTTTGGGCAGGGCGTGTGATACCGAAAACGGGTGGTACATCTGCTAATTCTTCTTGAAAAGTACCGAAAAGTTTATCCCAAATAATGAATATCTGCGCATGGTTTTTGTCCATGTATTCAGGATTAATAGCATGATGAACTCTATGATGAGAGGGGGTTACAATTATTTTTTCTAAAAATCCTAGTTTATTAATATAACGTGTGTGATACCAAAATTGCAGAAAAAATTGGATAGGTAGGGTAATTGCAATTACTCTAGAAGGAATGCCTAATAAAGCAGCAGGTAATAATAAAAAAGTAAATAATTTAAAAAAATCAGAAACAGATTGTCTTAATGCACAGGATAGATTAAACTCTTCGCTGCTGTGATGAATAGCATGCTTGTTCCAAAAAATATTAATCTGATGTGCCAAACGGTGTGTCCAGTATCCTTGAAAATCAATGGCAATAAATGCAATAATATAGGCTAAAATAGATTCTTCAATATGAAAAAAGGCTATTTTAGAAACCATGATTTCATACGTAATGATAGAAATACTTAAGCCTAAGACATCTCTAGTAGCGTTAGTCATTCCAGAGCTTAAACTAGAGATGCTATCCATCATAGGAGCGTAATCTACTTTTTTATAATAGCCATATATTTTCTCAACGATAATTAAGAATAAGAAAACAGGCATTGCAATGATCAGTATTTTGCCGTAAGTTTCCATTGTAATATTTAGATTTTAAAAATTCAGAAATTTTAAAAAATGATTATATCTGCTTTTAGTAAATCTAATTATTTTTTTTAAATAAATTTATTTTTTTATAACTTTATTTAAGAATTATGTAATTTCTGCGCTTAGTCCAGCATCAAGAAGAGCAAGGCATAATGGTTGTAATTCGTCAAAAGAACCTGTTTTTACAGCACATTTGCCTGTATAATGTACTAAAATAGCGCATTGTTCTGCTTGTAATTCCTCGTGATTACAAACGCGTATTAATGTTTCTATTACATGATCAAACGTATTTACATCATCATTGTATAGAATTATTTCGTGATTAATAGAAACTTTTTCTAAAATGGCAACGTCTTCCTGTGTTTTTTCAATAATACTCATGTATGTTAAATATTTATTAATGGAAAATTAGTCTATGAATTTATATATTTTAATGATACCCAGTTGTTACGGTTAATTTTTTTGACAAAAGTTAAGCCTTTTTCTATGCAAGAAGCATCAATAGTAGGAATGTCTTGTTCGTAAAAACCGCTGAATAAAATAATACCATTAGGATTTAAACAATCCACATAAGTTTGCATATCATTAAGGAGTATATTTCTATTAATGTTTGCAATAATTAAATCGTATTTTTTGTTTTTTAATAAAGAAGCATCTCCTTCATAAACCGTTATATGTTTACAATTGTTGCGTGTTGCATTTTCAATAGAATTTAAATAACACCAATTGTCAATGTCTATGGCATCTATAGGTTGTGCTCCTTTCATTTCAGCAAGTATTGCTAGAATAGCAGTTCCACATCCCATGTCAAGTGTTTTTAATCCTTTGAGATCCAATTCTAATAGATGTTGGATCATCATGTGGGTGGTTTCGTGATGCCCTGTTCCAAAGCTCATTTTGGGTTCTATTATAATGTCAAACGGAGCGTCTGTTTTAGGATGAAAAGGTGCGCGTACATGACATAAACCATCAACATCAATTGGATCAAAGTTTTTTTCCCATTCTGCATTCCAATTTTGCTGTTCAATTTCTTCAAAAGTGTACGAAATTTTAAATTCGGGATTTTGTAATATATAAATGTCTTCTAGAATATTTTTATTCCAATTTTCTTTGGGAATATAAGCAGAAAAACCTTTATCTGTTTCAATAAAACTGTCAAAAGGAAGCTCTCCTAGTTCAGCTATTAAAATTTCAGAACCCAACTCTTTTGGTTCTACCTCAAAATGGTATCCTATGTATGTATTTTGCATTGATTTATTTTTTGCAAAGGTAGTTATTTAGTAGATTATAGTTTTGAGTTTAGGGATCTTTATTAAATAGAAATTGTAAATTTGCGCACGAAAAAAAATAAAATATGAAAAAGAATGAACATTTTTCTAGTGTTAGGTCTTTTAATTTTTTTGTTTAAGAATAAATTTTTTATAAAATTAAAATATTTTTATGATCGGAATAACTAGGATTATAAGGATCAAGGTTAAAAACTGTCATTATAATTTAGATAAAATTTCTCAAAAGAATGAGTCGTAAATAGTTGTTAACTCATAACATAATTTGTACAAAAATAGAGTCAAGCCATCTGTTAAATTTAAAACCAGTTTCTTTAATATGCCCAACTTCTTGGAATCCTAATTTTTTATGGAATGCAAGGCTTCCTAAATTTTCAGAATCAATAACACCAATTAAAGTATGAATTTTTTCTTTTTTTGCAATTTTAATGAGTTCTTTTAAAAGGAGTGAGCCAATTCCATTTCCGTGGTAGTCTTTATGTATATATACTGAGTGTTCTGCGGTAAATTGATACCCTATTTTAAAACGAAATGAACCATAAGTCCCAAATCCTACTATTTTATTTTCTTTTATCGCAATTAAAAAAGGTTGATTATTTATTTTTTTTTCTTCAAAAATCTTTTGTTGCTGTTCTAAAGTTCTGATATGATATTCCCAAATAGAAGTACTATTTAAAATTTCATAGTTTATTATTTCAAGAATTTCAGAAAGATCTTCATACTTAGCCTCTTTTATTAGAATGGACATTTGTTTATAATTAAAAGTATTAATAAATTGAAGTTATGAAATTACAAAAAATTGCTCAAATTTTTGATTTTCTATTTATTATTAACCTTGTTTTGTATAGTGTAGTGACTATTTTACAAGTTGATATACTAGAAGAATATTTACGCTATACAGGAATTCCTATACTTTTTGTGTTATATGTTGTGTCATCTTCAAGAATAAATATGAGTTTCTTATTGTGTTTGGTATTGTTTCAAATAACATCTTCATTATTTGCAATAGAAGAAAAAATAGCCTTTAAAATAGCAACACTCTTTTCTTTAGCCTCTAAAATAGGATTAATTTATTTAGTACTAGAATTTATCCAAAAAAAATATAGAATAGCTATTGGAATTGCCTTAATACCTTTGTTCGTTCTATATTTATATATGATTTATTTTGTTTTTAATCAAGTAGAAGAATATTATATTTATTGGGTTTTTAACTCTTTGTTTACCGCTTTTTTAGGTGCTGTTGGAATAATTACTTATATTAACGAAATGAAAAGAGATAATTTGTTTTTCCTTCTAGCTACAGCTTTTTTAGTTATTAAAATGTCGCTCTTTTTCTTTAACATGTTTTATTGCAAATCAATTTTTTTGCATAAATTGACTGTCATTTTTTCTGCGTTAGCCTATTACATGATTTATAAATTTTTAATTTTAAAAGAAAATACTCAAAATATGACGATAAGTTAATACTTTTGCGATAGAACATGAGTTTATTATAAAATTGAAACCTACCGCTATTTACCCCAAAATTCCTTTGGCACAAAGCATAATTGAAATGTGCAAAAAAAAAGGATTAAAACATATAGTCATTTCCCCAGGTTCGCGAAATGCACCTTTGACTATAGGATTTTCTAATCAACCTGAATTTAATTGTTATAGTATAGTAGATGAACGCTGTGCAGGCTTTTTTGCATTAGGCTTGGCGCAACAATTACAGGAGCCAGTAGCACTAATTTGTACTTCGGGATCAGCCTTGTTAAACTATTATCCTGCTATTTCAGAAGCATTTTATAGTCAAATACCTTTAGTTGTTATTTCTGCCGATCGACCAATTGATAAAATAGATATAGGAGATGGGCAAACTATCAGGCAAGCTAATGTTTTTGCTAATCATATCTTGTATAATGCAAATCTACAAGAAGCCGCATCTCTAGAAAATGATAGATTGATACAAGAAGCCCTTTTTTTTAGTGTTTCCCAAAAAGGACCTGTTCATATAAACGCACCTTTTGAAGAACCTTTATATGAAACAATTTCTGAACCAACTATTGAACCAACATGGTTTAATTTTGAAAAACAGAATGAACCTTTAGAAACCCTAGATTTTTTTGCAGAAGAATGGAGTCAAGCTCAAAAAAAAATAATATTAATAGGAGAAAATCACTCTGATTCTATTGATACTAAATATTTAGACATACTAGCTAGAGATCCTTCTGTTATTGTTATGACTGAGGTTACGTCTAATCTACATCATGAAAATTTTATTACTAATATAGATACAATCATAACCCCTTTTTCTGAAAAAGAATTTGAACGTTATAAACCCGAAATATTGTTGACTTTAGGAGGAATGATTGTTTCAAAACGCATAAAAGCGTTTTTTAGGAAATACCAACCCAATGCACATTGGCATATAGACCCGTTAAGGGCTTATAATACCTATGATTGTCTTAATTATCATTTTAAAGAAAAACCTAACACTTTTTTTGAACGCTTCCTGAAATTAACATCTTATAAAGAAAGTTCTTTTCAAAAAGAATTATTAGCTATTCGTTTTCAAAGAAAAATAGCTCATAACAACTACTTAAAAGAATTAATTTTTTCTGATCTAAAAGTTTTTCAAATTATTACGGAATTATTGCCTAAGAATATTCAATTACAAATTAGTAATAGTTCTGCCATACGATACGCCCAATTATTCCCTATAGATCCTAGTATTTCAGTATATTGTAATAGAGGAACTAGTGGGATAGAGGGAAGTACTACAACGGCTATTGGTGCTGCTGTGGCAAGTAAAAAAACAACTTATCTTATAACAGGAGATATTAGTTTTTTTTATGATAGCAATGCGTTATGGAATCATTATATACCCAACGATTTTAAAATTATTATCATAAATAATGGAGGAGGGGGGATTTTTAGAATTTTGCCAGGTCATCAAGAAAATGAAACATTCAATACTTTTTTTGAAACATCTCATAATTTAACAGCAGAATATTTAGCTAAAATGTATGGATTGGATTATTTTAAGGCTAAAGAAGAAAAAGAATTACGAACTAATTGGGCATTTTTTTCATCATTAAATAAACCTGCCATATATGAAATCTTTACACCTGAAAAACAAAATAATGAAGTTCTTTTGCAATATTTTAAGAAATTAAAATGATTGTTTTTTTCCTTTTTAAATCTTGCTTATTCTGATATATTTTTATATATTTGGTAGATATACAATAACATAACTAGAAAAAATATGAGTAAAAGAGATGAACTGATTGAAAAATACGCTACAGATTTAAAAGAAAAATGTGGAGTAACACCTGATATGGAATTATTGACAAAAGTAGTAATAGGATGTGGTCCCTCTATTTATAATCAAGATTCAGCAACCGTTTCAGGATCACAACAATCGGAATTAGATACAGTTAAAAACAACTTTTTAATAAAAAAATTAGGTCTGTCTGATAATCCAGAGCTAGATGCTGCAATTGATAGTGTAATGGAACGATATGGACGCTCCAACCGTAACAAATACCGTGCAGTCGTGTATTATTTGTTAACGCTTCACTTTAAAAAAGAAAGTATATATAATTAATTTATACAATAAAGTTTATAAATCCCGATTTTTATCGGGATTTATTATTTGTATCTTTGCGATTCTAAATACTAACAGATGATTGAAATAGGAAAATACAATACCCTAAAAATAGCTCGAAATACTAATGTAGGATTATATTTAACAGATGGTGAAAAAGATGTGTTATTACCTAATAAATATGTACCCAAAGAATATGAGATAGAAGCGGATATAGAAGTATTTATTTATTTAGATCATGAAGAACGCCCTGTAGCAACTACTTTAGAACCTTATATATTTTTAAACGAATTTTCGTTATTGAGAGTTAATTACGTTAATAAGTTTGGAGCTTTTATGGATTGGGGCTTAGAAAAAGATTTATTTGTCCCATTCAAAGAACAGGCAAGACCTATGGAAGAAGGAAAAAGATACCTTGTATACATGTATCTAGATAAACAAACAAATCGTTTAGTAGGTTCTAGTAGGTTGAACCAATTTTTAAACAACCAAAATTTAAATGTTGAAAAAGGAGAAGAAGTAGATTTGATCGTTTCTCATATTTCAGATACAGGTATTAACGTAATTATTAATGAAAAACACAAAGGATTAATTTATAAAGATCAAATTTTTGAAGATTTAAGAACAGGAGACCGTATCATTGGATATATCAAAAATATTCGCCCAGATGGCAAAATAGACATTTCAAGACAACCATTAGGTTTTGAACGAATAGATGCTTCCGCTCAAAAAATATTAGAAGAATTAAAAGCAGGAAGAGGAATGCTAAAATTACACGATAATAGTAGCCCAGAAGATATTAAAACAATTTTACAAATGAGTAAAAAGACTTTTAAAAAAGCCATTGGGACTCTTTATAGAGAAAAGATAATAGAATTAAGACCAGATGGTATTTATTTATTAAAATCATAATAAACCCTTACAAGAGAAGGTTATCTAGTAAATGTTTTTTTGTTTCAATGCTAAGATGATTTTTAGTTAACGTTATGTTTTTACCTATTATTAACACTATTTCAGCCTAAGCTTTTCATTGAATTATATAACTATATTTTATTAGATAACCCTTCAAAGTTCAATATAAAAATTACCCCTTCTTTTTATATAAAGGAATAAAATAGGTAATGCTATAATTCCAACCAGCACCAAATTGCCCATCATACGTCCTGTTAAATCCAGGGATATACAAATTGTTAAAATTTTCTGGCTTCTTTTCGGATAATAGATAATTAATTCTTAAGCTAAAGCCTGCATAAAAATTATTAAAAATTTTAGCTTTTATTCCAGCTACAACCTCCGTCCAATGAGCTGTTAGATCTTTATAATTTTGATTTGCTATCACAGCATCTGCTTGCGGAAAATATCCCGTAGTATTATATATTTTGTAACTTGTAAGTGCTTGACTAAAAGAAGAAAAACCATAGCGCAAACCAAGATGAACCATATCTTCCATATTGAGCCAGTTTTGATAAAAATTGTAATCAAATCCTACTTTTAAATAACTACCAGTCGTTGTAAAATTAAGACGTTTATCTTCTGTTATTTTTTTTTCGTTGCCTATCTCGGTTGCTAGATACATCTTCTGACCTATCCTGTAATCACCTACTAATTCTAATCCTTTATAATTTTTATCAAAAATAGAACGAGTAATTTTGGATAAATCCGTTCCTATTCGTATTCCATAACGTTCTGTTTTTTTGATAGTATCGTTTGTTTTTTCCTGTGCCTGACTAATTGTAAAAGTATAAATCGTTAACAACAGGCTAAAAGAAAATTTTGAGATGTGTTTCATTTTCGTTTACTATAGATGTTTTTTGAATAGTTACTTCTTGTATCCAGTTTTTAGGTGTTGTAAGGGTGGCTCCATTAAGTGTATTTAGAGTAAATTCAGTTTTATATCCGCAAGCCCTTGAAATATAAACATCGTTACGTGAGTAATTAAGAGTAATTTGATCTTCCTTAGCTAAAGTACTGTTTTTTGAATTAATTTGAAAAGTATAACGTACTTGATTATTATTTACTTTTAAAGGTAATTCAATTTTGTTACTACTAGCAAAATCCAAGGAGCTAGACATGCCTTCAGCAGTGACTTTTAAATCCGTTATTGTTTTAGGATTAGTAGGATTGTTGTTGTCAAAAAATTGTACAATCATTCTAGGAGTTGTGGGTGTTCCTTGTGGACAGACATCATCGGGTTCGCAATTTAAAAAAGGCAAAGTAGACAGAATGACGAATAATCCCAAAAATATTTTTTTCATATTTGTTTTAGTAATTAAATAAAAAGTGATTAGTTATAGATTGCTAATCACTTTTTATTATTTATCTCTTTTCCAAAAGTACAACATTTTCTACGTGATGGGTTTGTGGAAACATGTCCACAGGACGTACACGAGTTACCTTATACATCTTATCCATTAACGCCAAATCACGTGCTTGTGTAGCAGAGTTACAGCTTACATATACCACTTTTTTAGGTGCAATCTTTAAGATTTGTTCAACCACATCTGCGTGCATACCATCACGAGGGGGATCTGTAATAATGATGTCAGGATGTCCATTTGTAGCGATAAAGTCATCATTGAATACGTTTTTCATATCACCTACAAAAAACTCACAATTACTAATGTTATTACGTTCAGCATTTATTTTTGCATCAGAAATAGCTTCTGGAACAGCTTCTACTCCGATTACTTTTTTTGCTTTTTTAGAAACAAATTGCGCAATCGTTCCTGTTCCTGTATATAAATCATATACCAATTCGTTCCCTGTTAATCCAGCAAAATCCCTAGTAATAGAATATAATTCATACGCTTGTTCTGAATTGGTTTGGTAGAAAGACTTAGCATTAATGCTAAACTGTAAGCCTTCCATTTCTTCTAAGATATAATCTCTACCTTTAAACAAAATAATCTCTTGATCGTACAAAGTATCGTTTGCTTTTTGGTTGACTACATACTGTAGCGAAGTAATTTCAGGGAAACGTTCTGCCAAAAAATTCATAACCATTTCTATTTGTTTTTGATTATGATCAAAAAATTGAATAACTACCATGATTTCTCCCGTAGAAGCAGTACGAATCATAAGAGTACGTAACAAACCACCATGTTCTCTAGGGTTAAAGAAGGTTAAGTCATTTTCGTTAGCAAAACGTCTTATTTCATTACGAATATCATTAGAAGGATCTTGTTGTAAATGACATTTGTTGATATTAAGAATCTTATCCCACATTTTTGGAATATGAAAACCTACTGCATTTTTATTGTCTAATTCTTCGCCACTATTAATTTCTTCGGGGGTCATCCAACGACTAGAAGAAAAACCGAACTCCATTTTATTACGATAGAAAAACTGTTTTTCAGAGCCCAAAATTGGTTCAAATACGGGTAATTCTATTTTCCCAATGCGCTTTAAGTTATTTTCTACTTCTTGATGTTTGTAAAATAACTGTTGGTTGTAATTCATGTTTTGCCATTTGCAACCACCACATACACCAGAATGTTCGCATACGGGATCTACACGATGCTCAGAATACGAATGAAATTTGAAAGCTTTGCCTTCATAATACGATTTTCGCTTTTTGAAGGTTTGAATATCTACTACATCACCAGGTACTACATTACTTAAAAAAATAACCTGACCTTCTGGGGCTTTTGCCACACATACGCCTTTTGCTCCTGCATCAAGGACTTTTACGTTTTCGAATACGACTTGTTTATCTTTTTTTCTTCCCATAGTGCAAAGATAATAATTGCTATCATATTTATGATTTTTGCTCTTGGATTTTAGAAAAAACCAGTTTAGTTTGAATAATAAATAATCTATTATTCTTGAGTCTGATAAAACGTTAATTTGAAATTTCTATTTATTTTTAGATTATTCCAAATCTATTTTTTTGATGATGTGAATACCTCCAATGCTATATGCCATATCTATAGGGATTGGAATGCCATTTAGAAGAAAATTACCGTTTTGAAATGGCGTAATTCTTTCATCAATTAAAAAAAAGTAATTGTCTTTGTCGGATAATATATCTAGATTGTCATCTTTTAGTTCAACGGGTTCTATGTATTCAACCAAACCAATTTTGTTTAATTCAGGAATTGTTATTTTTTGTCCATTCATCTCACAGGAATGTTTCTGACCAAGGCCAGGCATTCCAAACCAAGGAATAGCTTGCCCTATTTGTAATGAAATTTTAGACGTATCTCCAACAAAGAGAAAATGTTTGGTTTTAAAAGTTTCAAAAATAGGGGGTAAAGATTTTTTAGGAAAAGGCTCTTCTGCTTTCCAAAAGAACATGACTTTATTTTGCCATTCAGGATCATTACGGTCTTTACAAACTAAATGATCTGTCCAATAGTGCATATAAAGTTGTCCCGCTTGAAGCAAAATAGTCGATTTATGAATAGCTTCTCTTTGTTCATTTGTTAAAGATCGAATTATCTTATGTTCTAAATGATCAACTGTAGAAACGAACGTATTTTCTTTGTTTAGTTGAACGTCTTGAGTTTGCTTTGAGTTTTCTAAATTAGTTACAGCTTGCTTTTTCTTAAAGAAAATGTCAAAAAATCCCATAAGTACTGATTGAAATAGATGTTTTTTACTTGTTTTTGAAATATAGTTTCGAATGTTTTACAATTTTAGAAACTTGTAAACTTCGGAAGTTATCATTGTTTAGTGTGCTTTACGTTTTTATATAATTAATTTTAGTTTCTTATTTGTATATCATGGATAAGAAAAAAAGTTCTTGTATTATAGACTTTTATAACTCGTTGATTTCTTTTTTGGATAGTCCTGTTAGCTTTATTATATCAGGAATTGAAAGCCCCATTGTTTTTGCTTGCTTAGCAATTTCAATTTTTCCTTGAATCTTTCCTTCTTCTTTACCGTCGTCAAAAGCCGTGTCAATAATACTTTTTAGGTCTCTGTACACTTTTAAACTACTTTCGTATTTATCTAATTCCCATTGTCCAAAATTAGCCAATTCAGCTTTTTCAAAAGCTTGAGTAAAAACCTCATCTTTGAAAATGGTAGGTATATTTTGGAAGTCTTCTAGGTTTTTAATAAAATACAACCACTTGTCTAAACGGGAGTTTAAGTCGGTTTCCTGTTTTTTAAAGTTGGGCATTTCTAAATAAATATAGGTTAGTTTATCGTAAAAAACTTTTCCATTTTGGTTTTTTAGTTTAATGGTATGTACGACTTCGCTTTTTTCGGGTTCAGATTCGTAATCGTCAAAAGTAAAATCTAAAATACCTATACAGTAAACGGATTTGAGGTTATAGTTCCATTCTCCTTTTTCGGCTTGTTCTCTGATAGGAAAAGTGGCGTAATAAATGGTTCGTTCTTTAAAGAAATTTTGTTTTGCTTTTTGTAGTTCTACGATGAATTTTTCGCCTTTTTCATTTTGGCAATAGATGTCGTATATGGCTTTTCTGTCGAGGTCGGTAATTCCGAGTTGCTCGGTGTTTTTAAAAGAAAGTTCTTTAATTTGGTCGTGTTCAGGCAATAGTGTGTTAAGGAAGTCTATAAGCAAATTTTTGCTGGCTTCTTCCCCAAATATTTTTTTAAATCCAAAGTCGGTAAACGGATTGATGTATTTAGCCTTCATGATTCCAAATGGTTTGATGATTCAAATTTACAAAAAAGGTAGGAGCACTGCTTTTTATAATTTGTTTATTTCTTCTTGGGTCAATCCTGTTGATTGGATGATTATTTCTATTGAAATGCCTAATTTTTTTAAAGATTTAGCAGTTTCAATTTTACCTTCAATCTTTCCTTCTTCTTTACCGTCGTCAAAAGCTGTATCAATAATACTTTTTAGGTCTCTGTACACTTTTAAACTACTTTCGTATTTATCTAATTCCCATTGTCCAAAATTAGCCAATTCAGCTTTTTCAAAAGCTTGAGTAAAAACCTCATCTTTGAAAATGGTAGGTATATTTTGGAAGTCTTCTAGGTTTTTAATAAAATACAACCACTTGTCTAAACGGGAGTTTAAGTCGGTTTCCTGTTTTTTAAAGTTGGGCATTTCTAAATAAATATAGGTTAGTTTATCGTAAAAAACTTTTCCATTTTGATTTTTTAGTTTAATGGTATGTACGACTTCGCTTTTTTCGGGTTCAGATTCGTAATCGTCGAAGGTGAAATCTAAAACACCTACACAATAAACCGCTTTCAAGTTATAGTTCCATTCTCCTTTTTCGGCTTGTTCTCTAATGGGAAATGTGGAGTAATAGATGGTTCTTTCTTTGAAGTAGTTTTGCTTGGCTTTTTGGAGTTCTACGATGAATTTTTCGCCTTTTTCATTTTGGCAATAGATGTCGTATATGGCTTTTCTGTCGAGGTCGGTAATTCCGAGTTGCTCGGTGTTTTTAAAAGAAAGTTCTTTAATTTGGTCGTGTTGAGGCAATAGTGTGTTAAGGAAGTCTATAAGCAAATTTTTGCTGGCTTCTTCCCCAAATATTTTTTTAAATCCAAAGTCGGTAAACGGATTGATGTATTTAGCCTTCATGATTCCAAATGGTTTGATGATTCAAATTTACAAAAAAGGTAGGAGCACTGCTTTTTATAATTTGTTTATTTCTTCTTGGGTCAATCCTGTTGATTGGATGATTATTTCTATTGAAATGCCTAATTTTTTTAAAGATTTAGCAGTTTCAATTTTACCTTCAATTTTACCGTCGTCAAAAGCTGTATCAATAATACTTTTTAGGTCTCTGTACACTTTTAAACTACTTTCGTATTTATCTAATTCCCATTGTCCAAAATTAGCCAATTCAGCTTTTTCAAAAGCTTGAGTAAAAACCTCATCTTTGAAAATGGTAGGTATGTTTTGGAAGTCTTCTAGGTTTTTAATAAAATACAACCACTTGTCTAAACGGGAGTTTAAGTCGGTTTCCTGTTTTTTAAAGTTGGGCATTTCTAAATAAATATAGGTTAGTTTATCGTAAAAAACTTTTCCATTTTGGTTTTTTAGTTTAATGGTATGTACGACTTCGCTTTTTTCGGGTTCAGATTCGTAATCGTCAAAAGTAAAATCTAAAATACCTATACAGTAAACGGATTTGAGGTTATAGTTCCATTCTCCTTTTTCGGCTTGTTCTCTGATAGGAAAAGTGGCGTAATAAATGGTTCGTTCTTTAAAGAAATTTTGTTTTGCTTTTTGTAGTTCTACGATGAATTTTTCGCCTTTTTCATTTTGGCAATAGATGTCGTATATGGCTTTTCTGTCGAGGTCGGTAATTCCGAGTTGCTCGGTGTTTTTAAAAGAAAGTTCTTTAATTTGGTCGTGTTCAGGCAATAGTGTATTAAGGAAGTCTATAAGCAAATTTTTGCTGGCTTCTTCCCCAAATATTTTTTTAAATCCAAAGTCGGTAAACGGATTGATGTATTTAGCCTTCATGATTCCAAATGGTTTGATGATTCAAATTTACAAAAATATCTTAGGTGTTGAGGTTAAATTATAAGGAAGTTTAGGAGGCAGTATATGGATCATATTTACTTGATTGTGTTATAGGTTTGTTTTTGTTATTTTTAAAAAAGAGGTATTTCTATGAATAAGAATTATGGTTTATTTATTTTTTAAATAATTAAATTTGGTTTCAAACGCCTGCTCGCTATTTTGCTAGAGACTGTCCAAAAAGTTCGCAATCTTGTGATTTTGACCAAAGGAAGAAATTACATGCTATTGATTATGAGACTCCTTCTACGTAGGAGTGACAAACTGGATGTTGATTTAGTACTTTTTGGACAGCTTCCTTAACGCTCGTCCCTCCTTCAAAAAAATTGAATTCGGTTTCAAATGCCCACGCGCCTCCTGGCTACATCGCTAAAATAGTCCACTGGACTATTTCTTAACGCTTGTCCCTCCTTCAAAATAAGGGCTTTCCCAACCGTCAGTCGTTCGTTAATGGGATGATGGTGTTGTAGATACCCTTCAAAAAAAATGAATTCGGTTTCAAATGCCCACGCGCCTCCTGGCTACATCGCTAAAATAGTCCACTGGACTATTTCTTAACGCTCGTCCCTCCTTCAAAATAAGGGCTTTCCCAACGATAGATTCACGGATTATTTGGCTGATTTAGTTGTAGATACCCTTCAAATAATCATTCACGAACTCCTATAAAAAAACAATAGAAACAGCGTGAGTAAAATAAGGGCTATCACAACAGATGTATGTCACTAGACAATTTCCAAGTAGTTGTAGATACCCTTCAAAAAAAATGAATTCGGTTTCAAATGCCCACGCGCCTCCTGGCTACATCGCTAAAATAGTCCACTGGACTATTTCTTAACGCTTGTCCCTCCTTCAAAATAAGGGCTTTCCCAACCGTCAGTCGTTCGTTAATGGGATGATGGTGTTGTAGATACCCTTCAAAAAAAATGAATTCGGTTTCAAATGCCCACGCGCCTCCTGGCTACATCGCTAAAATAGTCCACTGGACTATTTCTTAACGCTCGTCCCTCCTTCAAAATAAGGGCTTTCCCAACGATAGATTCACGGATTATTTGGCTGATTTAGTTGTAGATACCCTTCAAATAATCATTCACGAACTCCTATAAAAAAACAATAGAAACAGCGTGAGTAAAATAAGGGCTATCACAACAGATGTATGTCACTAGACAATTTCCAAGTAGTTGTAGATACCCTTCAAAAAAAATGAATTCGGTTTCAAATGCCCACGCGCCTCCTGGCTACATCGCTAAAATAGTCCACTGGACTATTTCTTAACGCTCGTCCCTCCTTCAAAATAAGGGCTTTCCCAACCTTTTAAATTTAGAAATTATGCCAAATAAGTTGTAGATACCCTTCAAAATAAGGGCTTTCCCAACTTGATGAATTAAATCAAAAATTAGCTTAAAGTTGTAGATACCCTTCAAAATAAGGGCTTTCCCAACAACCCCCGTTGCCGAGATATTCAAAACCGCAGTTGTAGATACCCTTCAAAATAAGGGCTTTCCCAACGCGAACGAGTTTATAAAAGAGAGGCTAACGTTGTAGATACCCTTCAAAATAAGGGCTTTCCCAACAAGCTGGGTATTTTGAATTAGACAACCAAGTTGTAGATACCCTTCAAAATAAGGGCTTTCCCAACGTCGCAGAAGCACAAAAGAAGATAGCGGAAGTTGTAGATACCCTTCAAAATAAGGGCTTTCCCAACCTAAGTGTTGGTAAGCCTCTCGTAGTAAGGGATTACTACAATTTTTTATACAAAAAAATGAACTTTTTCTGAACTTTATACCCCAAAGCTACTCCTTTTTTTAAATCCTTCTCAAAATATCAAAGAGCAATAGCTTTTAAACTATTTCTTTAGCTTTTTTTTTGTTTTCCCATAATTCTGTTGTTATGGTTTCAAAAACTCGGTTGAAATAGCAAGCAAAGTATTCTTCTTCTTTTTTTGGAACAAAACGAGTCGCTAAATCGTAAATAAATTTAGGTGGATATTGATTGTGCGCCATTTTGTTGCGAATGATAATTAAAACAAGTGCTTTTTTAATTAAAACATTGGTTATTTTGTTATAATTCTCTTTAGTATTAACTATTTTGGCTTTTTCATCCTCATCCATATTTTTTATTTTTTCCTTCAACTTTTCAGTATTATAATCATAATATTTAATTAAAATTTCAATATCTATGTTTTCTAAATTTATGATTTCAGATTCATTTTTTAATAAGGCTTTTGTAATGTAAAGTTTAAAATTAGGGTGTCTTTTTCCTTTTTTATCCTCAATTTCTAAATCTTCAGGATGAGTAGCATTATTAGAAAAATCATAAAATTTATCTAAAATCTGTTTCTCTAATTCTTGTACTTGTTTTAGTAGTTTTTTACTACGCACTTTTTCATACTCTTGCAATTCCATATTAAGTGCGGTATAGTGCAATTCTTTATAATCGTTTTCATTTTCCTTCTCAGGTTTTTGTAAGGCATACGTCCACGTTCTATCATCATAAGTAAGTAGCGTGGCTATTTTTTCATCTTGCAGGGCTCTCTTGTATTTTCCTATGTCTTTCAGTTTCGGATTAGCAGTAATCCTATTATTTTGTAAAGATAAATGGATGACTTTATTCCATAAGAAGCTATCGTTGCGCTTTTGGTAAGCTTTGGCATCGGCTTTTATTTTTTCTCTATCTGTTTTGGAAACATAAAAATCTGATAAGGATTTGTCTAATGGCTGATTGAACAAGTCTTGATACAAAGTATCTACCATTAATTTTAAATAATAGTCTTGAATTTTTACTTTGTTAATCGCTCGTAGGTTTTTGTATTTTTTCTTTTTATCATTCTCTATTTTGTCTGGTGTCAATTCATAAAAAGATTGATAATTGTTGTATTGATAAGATGCGACAAACCAAGAAGCAAACTCATCTGGATTTGGTTTTTTAAACGGAATCATTGTAGGTTTCTCGTCAAATATACCGCGGGATAAATTGATGGCATCAGCATATAAATTGTTTTTCTTTTCTTCTAATTCTTTAATTATAAATTGGCGTTTTTGAAATACAATGAATATATAGTTGAGCCTTTTTGATAATTCTTTTTTTAAAATTTTTGGTGGTAACCCAATAAACCCATTTTCTAAAAAAGTAGATTCAGTATTCAAGAAGTCTTCTTTTAATTTTAAATATTCTTTATAGAAATCAATAAAATTACCATGCTTGAGAAATAAATTTTTTAAGTCTTTTGTTAAAATACAATCTTCTTTTAGGTTAAAAACAGTTTCTAATAAGGCTATACAGTCATTTTTTTTATCTTCAAAAAAGGCTAAAAATGATTGTAATTCGTTATGCATGTACCCTTTCCATAACGATTTGTTTTTCATAAAATGGATAAGGTCGCTGGCTAACCAATTAGCTTCTTGTCCAATTTCGTTACGATAAAATACATATTTACGTTGGAGTTTATTATCATCAACTTTATCTTTTGGCTGATTCTTAAATTTATATGTATTCTTATTTCTGTTGTAATTGTCTACTTCAATTTCATGTTGCTTAACATTTAGAAGTTTTTCTTGTGTTAACGTTAATTCTTTTTGAAGAGCATTTTTTAAACGAGGGATATCTATGGGTTGATTTTCAAAAGTAACTGACGTGTCTGTGCTTATTGTTTTTGTTAATGTAGTTGGTATGTTGTCTTTTTGAGGACTATCAAGGGTGAAATCTCTGATACTTTGGTATTGTTCTCTTATTTTTTGAGCAATTTTGTTTTCAAGTTCAGCTCCTTTAATATCTTTAACAATCACTTCATAAAGCATACTAGGCAGTTCGTTGCAGCTTAATAACCCTATAGTACTTCTTTGTTGTAAATCTTTTACACCAATTTCTTTTTGAAGCATTGCTATAATAGCATCTTTAGATTGTTCTTTGTTATACTTTTCAAAAGTAAGATTCCTTTTTCTGTTTTGACTTTGCGCTTTTTTCTTTTGGTTTAGATATTCATCTAAGTTGTTACTTCTGCTATCTATATAAAAAGGTATATTGTTATTAGCCATTACATAACTGGGACTAGGAAATAAAGGAAAACGACTAAGGTCTATATTGGAAGTTTCTTTTAAGTATACGTTTTTTTTATATTCAGTAACTAGACCCAGTTTTTCAAAAAGATGGATTTCTTTTTTGATGATTCTTTCGGAATCAAATTGGATAGATTCCAATATTTTCTTTTGACGATCTTTAATATAGTCGCCAAAATTGACCATAAATCGCAATGTAGGTAGTTCGGCGTATTCATCTAAAAAGCGCATTGCAAAATAGTTGAACTTATTTTCATAGCGTTTGCGAATGACTTTGTGAGAAACTATTGATGAAAAAGTTGAGTCCTCATTTTCTGGATTCTCACGCATATACTCATTTATGTCTTCTTCAAACTCTTTCTGTTGTTTTTCAGAAAGAGTTTCGTAGATTTCATTTGGTACTTTACTCAAGTAGTCTACTATTTGAGTTAGTAGAGCTTCTTTTGTATTAGTATTTGTTAAGCTGTGTGTAGTATTGTTTTGTTCAAGTGTGCTAACGCCTTGGTCTGTTTTTATACGATGTTTTAAACCTTTAAAATTGTAATATGAATACGACCAATGTGTAATCATGTATACAATATTGTTTTTATTTAAAGAGATTTCTTCTTCCTTAATAGTGTTTACTTTTGCCTTAAATCCTTCTAATCCAGATGTGAAAACTTGAAACTCTTTTCGATGTAAAAAGAAAGAGATTAAAAAGACTAATCCACTTTGGGTCAACGTAATCGATGTTTCTTCGTTTGGTTTAGATTTTCTATATTTTCGTAAAGAAACTGTTTTGTTTTGTTTATCATCTGTTTTGTTTTCCTCTAAAAAAGGTCTTAGACAGTGATTGAAAACTGCATTTTCTAAATTTTCTTCTAATAGTTTTTTGCCTTTTTTAATTAACTCTTCTCTTTTTTGATTTTTTAATTGTGTTAATTCAGGTCTAAATTTTTCTTTTAGTAGTTCTCTAGAGGTATCGTTTTTTACTTTCTTTTTTTTAATTGTAATTAAAACATCTAATAAGGTGTCATCTAAAAAATCATAGACTTTGGGATTAATAGTGATGGGTTTGTGATAATGATGTGTATAATAATCTCTTAATTTTTTTATTGTATCAAGTAACAATTCGAAAATTTCTCTGGTTTGTTCAAAGTTATGATTAGTATGCTTTTGAATTCGTTCTAAAACAGGAAAGTAATTACTTAATAAGTTTAACGCATGCTCTCTTTTGGCAACTGATTTTTCTTTGTTGAAATAATCTTTAAAAACACTTGCTAATTCATTATTGTTGTGATTAAAATTAATCCTTGTTTTGAACTCTTTGCCAACTTGTCTTAAATTGTCGTCAGCATTATTCAAAAAGCCACCAAAAAAGTATTTGTCTTCTTGTTTGTAGTGGTTAAAAGTTTTTTGTTTGTTATAAGATTCATTTTTTGAACTCATTGTAGATGTGTTGGTTTTATAGTTGTGTTTGACTGTTCTAAAATAAGGAATTATTTAAGGCTTTTTAAATTTTATCTTGTGAACTTTTTAAATTAATCTAAATTTGTTATTCTATCTCTTTTGATAATTTTTTAAAAAAAGTAATAATGAAAAAACACCTTGCACTCCTTCGCGGTATAAATGTATCAGGACACAATATGATAAAGATGGATGATTTGAAAGTTTTATTGGAGCGAATGGGGTTTGAAAATGTGGTGACTTATATCCAGTCAGGAAATGTGTTTTTTGAATGTGAGGAAGCAAATGGTCCTTCGGTAGGGTTCAAAATCAAACAAGAAATTTTTAAGGAATGGGGCTATGAAGTACCTGTAATGGTTTTAGGGAAAGAAGATTTAGAAGGAGCTCTTTCTAATAATCCATATTTAAAAGAAAAGGAAGCTGATCCTTCAAAAATATACTTTGCTTTTTTGAATAAAGAACTAAATGAAAGTGCTATTCATGATTTAAAAATAAGTCAGGTTAAACCAGATGAGGCAACAGTAGATAAGAATCGGATATATTTGAAATATATTAATGGGGCTGGTAAAACCCGAATGGATAATAAGTATATAGAAAAAAAATTAAATGTACTTTCTACAATTCGTAATTTTAATACTGTAACTAAGTTGTTAGAAATGTTTTAAAAATACCTGAACAATCCATAGTGGTTTTAGAACTATGGATTGTTTAAGGTTTGTATAAAACGAATTATGTTTTGCATTTCTTCTTTAGATAAAAGGAGCGGATTTTGGGCTAAAGTTTGGTGTTCTACTATGATTCCGTTTCCTTTGCCACCTCCTTTATTGTAAAAATTAATGACTTCTTCTAGCGTGTTAAAAACACCGTTGTGCATATAAGGAAAGGTAATCGAGGCATTACGAACGGTTGGTGTTTTAAAAGCATATTTTTTGAGTGGTGCTTTTGTAATATGATATTCTCCTAAATCGGGATCTATTTGTTTTGAATGTATACGGGAGGGAACACCTAATATTTCGCTTTCTGTTTTTTGGTATAAAGGAGGAATGCTGCCATTAAATAAAGGAAAGAAATGACAAGTTGCGCATTTTGCTTTTCCCATAAAAAGATTAAAACCTTTTTTTTCTTGTATGGTTAAAGAAGCTTTTTCTCTTAGATATTCATCAAATTTAGAATTTAGTTTGGATAGACTTCTGACAAAACTAGCAATGGATTGTAATAAATTTTCTTCGGTTATATTTTTTGAACTAGGGAAAACTTTATGAAAAAGATTTCGATACATTTGGTTTTTATTAAGTTTTTTAAGGGCTAATGTAAAGCTACCGTGCATTTCATCGGGATTATTTATAACGGCTTTGGCTTGATCTTCTAAATAACGAATGCGATTGTCTGCAAATTGGGTGTTTTGCAATCCTGCGTTTAATAAGGTTGGCGTATTGCGTGATGTTTTATTTGCAACGGCTTTCGTTTTGTGGTCTGCATAAGCCTGGTTAGGAATGTGACAACTGGCGCAGTTTATTTGATTATTGCCACTCAAAATTTTGTCAAAAAAAAGTTGTTTGCCCAAGTGAATTTGTAATTTGCTAGGGTTTTTGTTGTAAAAAGGAGCAAAGTAGTTTGGGTCGTAAGCTTCTGTTTCAAAAGGCGTTTTTTTATTAAAATTAATAGCTGTTAAAAAGGGATTGTTTTTAATATGCAATTTTTGTTGAATTCGAAAGATATTTTGAAATATCGGATTGGCGTATTGTGTGATAAATACCGCACGATCAAAGGTGTTGAACGAATTGTTTTTTTTGAGGTAAGATATTGCTTTACTAATAGCTGTATTGAATGATTTATCAAATTGAAAACCGTTAATAACTTCTTGAATACCTTTTAAGGAACTTTGTGCTTCGGGTAATGAATGTAGCGCTAGAGCGGAGTCAAAACCTGTAATTCCTAAGCTTAGAACGCGAAGTAATTGTAATTTTTGAATTTCAAATATGTTGCTGTCATTTAATTGTAAGTTGTTAATTTGTTGGGTTAATACTACGAGATGTCCTTTTAGTATTTCAATGTTTTCTAATAACAGAATTTTGTTAATTGAAGGGCGGAATATTAGTTCTTCAATTTTTTGAAATCCTGTGGCATATTCTATTTTTCTATTGGTTTCGTTGAGATCATTTTCGTCAATGGGAGCACCGTTTATTTTTATAAAACTACTAGGGAAATAGTAAGCAATAAATTCTTCTGATTTTTTAAAAGCTAACCGAGTTTTTTGGAATTGATTTCGTAATTGATCCGCTGTTACATTTTTTTTTGTTATTTCTTCAAATGTATTTATTTCATTAGTAAAGTACTTGAAATTAAGTTTGAGTAGGTTTTGCGTGTTTTGTATGCTTTGTATGGATTGGTATTGATTTTTTTTGCAGGAGATAGAACAAATGAATAGGATTAAAAAGACTATATTTTTCATGAAAATTGGGTTAGTAAAAAAAAAGAGACTGCTTTTACTCTTTTCATCTTTATCATAAAGACTAATGTATAATTAGAATTTAATTCGTTTAATAGTTTGGTTCTTGTTGAACAACAGATGATAGATGAATATTCTTTAGACAGTCTCTAGGTTTCGTTTATAGAATGTATTTAGAAAGGATTATCTTGGTAAACCATTAATAAGAATAACCTGGCTTCCTTGTTTTTCATCTGGGCGTAAACCGCCACCATCTTTACCTTTAAAATCCTCTTTTTCCCAAGAATGGGGTTGTATAGATAACATAAAGGTATTGTCTTTTCCAATAATATCAGAAATGTCTAATAAAGCACCATATTCCCAAGAGCCTTTGGGCGATTTAGCACCTAAATACTTATCAGAAGTGTCATTTCGTCTGTGATCTAATTCAAAAACTACTTTTAGTGTTTTTTTAGCGATATCATATTGATAAATATATGCGTCATGTGACTCGTCACCATAACCATTAGCATCTTCTTGTAGATACACATAGTTTTTTGTAACACAAATATTATCTATGTTTTGAAATGTTTTTGCTAAACCTGATTTGTTATCACCGTCTAACATAACAGTTAATTTTCCTTTTAAAGGATTGCTAGGATCTAATTCTAAACGATACAATCTTCCGTATTTAGTTCGGGTATTATTTGCGTTTACTCCCGTATTGTTTTGACCTGTAACATTAAAATAAATCTCTCTTTCTTTTCCTGTGGTTTTATTCCAGTCAAGATCTTCTACACGTCCAAAAATAATGGCATTTGCGGCTTGGGCTGCTTGATTGTTTTGTAAGCCTGTATTGGTTTTAGCGTTTGTAATTTCAACGAACTCTATGTCATAGGTGTTATTTTCAGTCATTTTAGTTTCAATAGATTCGTTATCTGTACGTTTGATTACATATACTTTTCCATTGTTTAAATCGCCTGTTGTTGATTTATACATTACCAGTTGACCTCCATAATCTTTGTTGTCATCATCTCCAATCATAATAATGGTTTGACCAGCGTAAGCATTTTTAGACAAAGGAACTGCATTTTCAGCACTCCATCTACCAAAAGCAGGAATGGTTTTAGGAATACTGGCATTTATGTGAGTATCAGTAGGCGCTATTTTATGTACAAGAGATTCACTATCGCTTTCACCACAAGTTAAAAAGAAAGGACCAAAACCGTGAATTTCAGGCATTACTAAAGTAGCAGAACAAAGTCTTGTTCCTGCACCTTTAGAATTTAAAACATACTCACCAGCAATAGGTTTAAAGGTTTTATCAAAAGTTATTTTAGAAACAGAAAAATTATCTTCATTGTTTACTAAAAAGGTAAAACTGTCGTCTGGGTTTTTTATAAGTCCCGATCCGTCTGCGGAACCCCCAAAAACGAAGCTAGGAGAATTAATAAATTGGTCTTCACTTGAAAATAAAGAATAGGTTTGAATACTTGAAAACTCAGGCATTGTTTTTATAAGAGCAGGAGTTTTAGAATGGTTTTTAAATTCAATACGAGTATTTTCAACTGCTGAATCCGTGTTTGTGTTTTCCTCTCTATTACAAGCTATTACTGATATAATAATAGAGGTAAAGAACATGTTTTTTAAGTTCATAAATTTATTTTTTGTTTTGGCAAACCTACAAGCTTTATGTTAGCTAAACGTTTGTGTTTTTTTTTTAGATTGTTATATTACGATTTCCTTATAGTTAAAAAATAAAAATGTTTGTTAATAAAATGTTTCTTGAAAAAGATCAGATGTTTGAAATTGAATTGTTTGGAGAATGATCGTAGAAATTTGTACTTTTGACGTTTATAGGGTTGATTTCTCACCATAAGAAGGAATTGCGATTTTACCAATCAATAAGAATTATTATGTCAGTTTTAGAAAAATTAAGTTCAGCTGAAGCTATTGCATTAGAAGACAAACACGGAGCACACAATTATCATCCACTACCAGTAGTCTTAAGTAGAGGAGAAGGAGTGTACGTTTGGGATGTGGAAGGTAAGAAATATTACGATTTTTTATCAGCGTATTCTGCCGTAAATCAAGGGCATTGTCATCCAAGAATTGTCGATGCTATGGTAAAACAAGCTCAAACATTAACTTTAACTTCAAGAGCATTTTATAATGATAAGTTAGGTGTTTATGAACGATACGTAACCAACTATTTTGGTTTTGATAAGGTATTGCCAATGAACACAGGAGCTGAAGCAGTTGAAACAGCTTTGAAATTGTGTCGTAAATGGGCTTATGAAAGAAAAGGAATTAATGAAAATGAGGCTCAAATTATAGTTTGTGAAAATAACTTCCACGGAAGAACAACCACAATCATTTCATTCTCTAATGATGAAAATGCTCGTAAGAACTTTGGTCCTTATACAGCAGGATTTATAAAAATTGCATACGATGATTTAGAAGCTTTAGAACAAGCAATTACGTCATCTCCTAATGTTGCAGGTTTTTTAGTAGAACCTATTCAAGGAGAAGCAGGAGTTTATGTTCCTAGTGAAGGATATTTAGCAAAAGCAAAAGCATTATGTGAAAAACATAATGTATTGTTTATAGCCGATGAGGTTCAAACAGGTATTGCTCGTACTGGCAAATTACTGGCAGTACATCATGAAAGTGTTCAGCCTGATATTTTAATTTTAGGAAAAGCATTATCAGGAGGTGCATATCCTGTATCAGCTGTATTGGCTAATGATGGTATTATGAATGTAATAAAACCAGGTCAACACGGATCTACTTTTGGAGGAAATCCAGTAGCTGCAGCTGTGGCTATAGAAGCTTTAGAGGTGGTAAAAGAGGAGCAACTAGCCGAAAATGCAGAACGTTTAGGGAAAATATTTAGAGAAGAATTAGCTAAATTTATAGAAACATCGAATGTAGCTACTTTAGTCCGCGGTAAAGGGTTGTTAAATGCTGTTGTAATTAATGATACAGAAGAAAGTGATACAGCTTGGAATATTTGTGTGAAATTGGCGGAGAAAGGCTTATTGGCTAAACCAACACATGGCAATATTATTCGTTTTGCACCACCTTTAGTGATGAATGAAGAACAATTAAGAGATTGTGTTGCTATAATTATAGATACTCTTAAAGCGTTTGAAAAATAAAAACTAATAGGCTGTCTACAAAATAAGCATAGAAAATCTTATTTTGTTTATTTAATAACACGAAAAGCTTCATTTTTGATGCTATTTCTTACTGTTAGGGTACAAGATGAAATGATACAATTATTATCTTGTAGACAGCCTCCTTTTTTATGTTAAATGTTTAATAAAATAAGAAATAAACATAATAATTAAGTTTATATAGCCTAATGATCGGATGTATTTATTAGAAAAACTAAAAGCTTTATAATATTGTCCAGTTATTAGTAATACATAAGGCAGTACGCTAAAAAGAGGAGGATACATAAAAAAAGCATTTTTAAACTCTCCTTTTAGTAATAAAATAAAAGCTCTTTGTGCCCCACACCCCAAGCAATCTACTTTAAAAACCATTTTAAACAAACAAGGAATCATAAAATCGTTCATGATTATTTTTTCTACCCATGTAAAAACAAAGTTCATTGCAAAATTAAATATTTACTTCCTATTTTTGTCAAAAAAAAAAAAGTTATGTTTTCCAAAGGAGATAAAGTATCCGTTTTAGATGATAATATTAATGGAGTAGTAATTAAGATAGCTACAGATCAAGTTTGGATAGAAACAGAAGAAGGATTTGAGTTACCTTTTAAAAATAACGAATTAATCTTGATTGGAGAATCAGGAATGGATTTTTCTACAACAAATTTTTATGCAATAAAAAAAGAAAAAGAAATTTCTAAACCTAAAAATTTTATAAAAGAAAAGAAGTCTAAAAAAGATGAAACTATTTTAGAAGTAGATCTTCATATAGAAAAATTAGTACAAAGTACTAAAGGCATGAATAATTATGATATTTTAAATATTCAAATTGAAACAGCACAAAGACAGCTAGATTTTGCAATAAAAAATAAAATTCAGAAAGTGGTACTTATTCATGGTGTTGGAGAAGGGATCTTGAAAGCTGAATTAGATTTTCTATTAAATAAATATAGTTACATCAGCTTTCAAGAAGCTAGTTTTCAAAAATACGGTTTTGGTGCAACAGAAGTATATATTAACCAAAAAAATTTTTTGTAAACTAGTTTATAATTTCGCCAAATTCATAATCTCCATTAGGATTTGGACTGTATGTTTTAATCCCATTCTTAAAAAATACTTTTCTGAGTTTTATAACATGACGATAAGTGGTAGAGGTTTGTTGAGTGGTTTCTATCACAATAATACCATCGTTATCTATTGTCCCGTTTTGTGCAATCCATTCTCCAGTTAAACTAGGACTTGTAGGAGGGATAGATTGACAGAAAAAATTACTATTTAAATTACCATTGTAAACTCTATAGCTTATTTTATTAACGTTATTTATTAATGCCGTTTTTGTACCAACCGTTTGGTGTTTATATAAATTAGGATCTATATCTAACAATAAGGCGTTATTATTATTGTATTTAAATATAAGGTTATTTCCAGAACAATTTTGCATAACAGCATTTTTATAATCAAATTTTAAATCAATTAAATCAGTTGTGTAATTGCCAAAATCATATTGATCATATACCAGTTGTTTGTTAGGGGTGTTGAATGTTATATTTTTAAATAAGATCTTGTGGTTGTAACCTACTATTTTAGAAGGATCATTGGTAGAGATTATTTTGTTAGAAGTTATTTCAATAGTCCCGCCCGATACGGTCCATTGTTCTGCAATAGGAACACTGCCCGTAGAACAGATTTCATTACTGCTAATTGTAGAATAAAACTTTTTATAAACTAAATTATGAGTTGTTCCAATAGTGTACGTTTTAGTTCCTTCTTCATTAGGAAAGCTTGTTTCAGGAGTAATAAAGATAAGAGCTTCTCTATCATTAATTTTATATAGTGTGTTAGTATTGTTACATTTTTGAGTTGTAATGCTACTGAAATTAAATGTTTCCTCTATTATATTCCCATCATCACAAGAGTTAAGTAGTACTAGTGAAGTTAGTAAAAACCAAAAATTTTTCATATTTCTTAAATTTAAAACAAAAATACAATTTTAAAATTTTAATCAAAGTTATTGTTATATTTGGATCGCTAACTAAAAAGATTTATGAATTCACAAGTAACAAAAACAAATTATCCAGCTTTATATACCCTGGTAACGGTTTTCTTTTTTTGGGGTTTTATTGCTGCTGGAAATAGTATTTTTATTCCATTCTGTAAAAATTATTTTTCTCTAGATCAGTTTCAGTCTCAGCTAATAGATTTTGCATTTTATACGGCATATTACTTAGGAGCTCTATTATTATTTGCTTTTGGAAATGCTAAGGGAAAGGATATTGTAGGAAGTTGGGGGCATAAAAAAAGTATAATTTATGGGTTGTTATTTTCTGCTTTAGGAGCAGGAGCCATGATTTTAGCCGTGAAAGGAAGTATTTATGCTGGAATGTTAATAGGTTTGTTTATAGTGGCACTAGGTTTTTCGTTGCAACAAACAGCCGCTAATCCTTTCGCCATTTTATTAGGAGATCCTAAAACAGGAGCAAGTAGAGTAAATTTAGGAGGAGGAATTAATTCATTAGGAACAACAATTGGGCCAATAATTGTAGCTTTAGCCTTGTTTGGAACAACCGCTACAGTTTCAGATGATCAAATTAAACATTTAGAATTAGATAAAGTTATTTTTCTTTATGTGTGCGTAGGTTTACTATTTGTAGGTTCAGCAACATTGTTTTATTTTTCTAAAAAGGTACCCTCAGGAATTTCTAATGAACCTATGGAAAAAGCTAATAAAGCCTTAATGACATTGGTCGTTATGACCATACTTTTAGCCGCTTGTTTTACCTTTATTTTTAAAACATATCAGAATGTAAATGATTTAAATTCGTCTGATTTATTAGATTTAAATAAGTATAGAATGAACTGGCTAATTGGAGCTTTAGTAGTAGTTCTAGGCGGCATTTTTTATGCTTATACATCTGCTAAGAAAAACCCTGAAGGCTGGGGAGCTATGCAGTATCCTCAACTAGTATTAGGAATGTTGGCTATTTTTGTTTATGTAGGTGTTGAAGTTTCTATAGGAAGTAACCTAGGAGAATTATTAAAATTACCTGAATTTGGTAGTTTACAATCTTCTGATATTGCACCTTACATATCTATGTATTGGGGAGGTTTAATGATAGGACGTTGGGCTGGTGCTATTAGTGTTTTTGATTTGAAAGTAATTAAAAAGATAATAGCATTAATTGTAGTCCCTCTAATAGCATTTGGAATAGTATTAGGGGCTAATATACTTTCTGGTAAAGATATGAAACCTTTATATTTTTATGTTTTATGTGTTCTATTACAAATTATAGCCATGTTTTTATCTAAAGATAAACCAGCAAGAACATTAATGATCTTTGCCTTATTTGGTCTGATGGCTATGCTGATAGGTTTGTTTTCAACAGGTATTATTGCAGTTTATGCGTTTTTAGCGGGAGGATTAGCTTGTAGTATTATGTGGCCAGCAATTTTTAGTTTATCTATTTTTGGTTTAGGAAAATATACTTCACAAGGTTCCGCTTTTTTAATCATGATGATATTAGGTGGTGGAATAATACCTCCTATTCAAGGTAAAATTTCAGATTTAATAGGTATACATAATTCATATATTGTAGCTGTTCTTTGTTTTGCCTATTTAACATTTTTTGCAATTCTAGTTAAGAATATATTAAAAAAACAAAATATTGATGTTGACTCAATAGAAGTCAAAGAAGGACATTAGAACTTTGAAAAATATTAATTTTAGAAAAGGATAAAAGGAATTGAGTATTTTTATCCTTTTTTTATAATTATAAATCTGATTTTATGAACCTTAACAAATATTTTGTAGCTGCCTTTTCATCCTTCTTTATATGGGGCTTTTTTAGTTTGGCGATAAAAAAACTTCATGCTTATCCTTCTTTAGATATATTATTCTACCGCGTTTTTTATGCCACCTTTTTGTTGTTACTCATTAATTTGTTATTCAGAAAACACGTCGTTTTTAATAATTTTAAAACGTTTAATGAATTAAGTATAAAGATCAAGAAAAAAACAATTTTTTTAACCGTTTTAGGAGGTTTGTTACTTGTGTTAAATTGGTTTTTATTCATGTATTGCGTAAATCATGTTAGTATACAATCTGCTTCATTTGCCTATCTAATTTGTCCAATAATTACAACAATATTAGCTTATTTTATACTCAAAGAAAATTTGAATAAAGGACAATGGATAGCAGTAGGATTATTTATTATTAGCTGTGGTATTTTATCTTATGGACATATTGAAGATTTGATCTATTCCTTAATAATTGCATCAACCTTTGCAATGTATCTTATAAGTCAAAGAAAAAATAACCAGTTTGATCGTTTTGTGGTATTAACAATTCAATTGATAATTTCATCATTACTGTTATTGCCTTTTTATTTTTTTTATAAATCAGAAACTCCTATAGTATTATTATTTTGGGAGGTAATGACTCTTATAGTCATATTATTTACCATCCTTCCTTTGTTTTTAAATTTGTACGCCCTTAAAGGTGTTGACTCAAAAACAGTAGGTGTTCTAATGTATATTAATCCACTGATTAATTTCTTTTTAGCATTATTTTATTTTAGAGAGGAAATAAATCTAATTCAATTAAGTGCTTACTTATTAATAATAGTTGCTATAATTTTATTTAACATCAATTATTTTGTAAAAAAGGAGGGTTGATTTTTTACACAAAATTTTACTTTTTTGTTAAAAACATGGAAAATAGGGTTAAAATTAATCTGTTTTATCTTTTTGTTTAAGTTTTTGTTAAAACAATTGTTTGTTTTATTCTTGTTTTTTAAAAAAATGTTATAGGTTTGCGTAAATAATTTAAAAACCAACCAATTTATGAAAAAAGCTATCAAAGTAAGCACTTTGTTGCTAAGTGTGACTACATCAGTAGCATTATTTTCTTGTTCCAAAGAAAAAGAGGCATTAACCAATCAAGAAGAATCTGCAATTGTAGAACAACCAACAGGGGGTGAACACGAATGTAGTTATGTAGATTCTTCTTGGCCAGCTTCAGCTAGTTTATCTACAACCTTATCTGCTAGTGCAGGAACATCAGCAGATGCTACTTTTATGACAAATCAAAATACTGCTATTAAAACTTTTTGGAGGGGGACTTCTGTAGCAGCTCCAGTATTTAGATTTGTAAAAAACGGCACGGACTGGAATTCCACCTATAATGCAGTTTCTTATAGTAATGGAAAAATTTATTATGGAGAAGGAATTTTTAGAGATGCAAAATCTAAAGATGCTTCAAACTTAATCAATGTAATGATACTTGCTCATGAGTACGGACATCAATTACAATATGCGTTCCGTTTGCCTTCTAAAAAAGAATCAACAGCTAGAGCAGGTGAATTACAGGCAGATGGAATGGCAGGTTATTATTTAAGAAAAGGATATGGCAAATCTACTTACTCTGAAATAGCTACAGCTTATGAGTTTGCTTCTTCAATTGGAGATAGAGAAACAAAAAGCCCTGATCATCACGGTACGCCTGAACAAAGACGTTCAGCAGTTCGTTTAGGATTTTTATTAGCAGATCCTACGAATGCTAAATTAACTGCAACTCAGTTTGATTCAAACTTCTTCCGTTATTATGATGGAGTCTTAGCAGGTACTCACAGATTAGCTAAGCCAGAAGGAATGAGTGATGAAGGTCATCAATTAATTATGAGCAAAATGGAGGAGTTACGAAAAATTCAATCAGGAAAAATGTCTGATAAAGAATATTTTAATCTATACTAAATTCAGCTAATATTATTTTAAGCCAGCTATAAGTTTGTAGCTGGCTTTTTTGTAATCTTATTTTAATCGAAATCGCGTATTAGAAAATATTAGAGAAAATAACCCTCTTTTTATATATTTTTTTAGTTTGGTAATAAAATCATTTAGATTTATCGCTTTTTAGATATATTCATTTTATGACGTTTTTTATACTCCTTTTTTATTATTTAAAAAATAAATCCTTTCTAAATGATTTTGAGGTTTTTAGAAACTAAGTATGAAGACTAGAAAAAGTAATTTAGAAGGTTTGTTACTTATGCTAAAATGGAGTTTTATTGATACGTTATAAATGATGTTCGTAAATGTTCTATTTGTCTAATAATATAATAATGTTGACTTATTTATATATCCAAAGAAAAACAATACAAGAAATAATGATGAGGTAATAGAATTAGTTATAATATTAAGAATTATTTCATAGCTAAACTATTATCTTGTTATTTTTTTTAAATTATAAATATTATCTACAAGATCATTTTTTAGTAGGTAATTCTTTTGTAATTATATTGCTTACTATCCTATTTTTTCTTTGTTTTTAAATTTGCATGAACTTAAAGATACTAACTTAAAAAAGTAGGCGTTTTAATGAATATTAATCTACTGATCATTTATTTTTGATATTATTTTATTTTAAAGAAGAAATAAATTTAATTATATGAAGTGTTTATTCTTTTATGATATACTATAATTCTATTTATGATTTAAATTTAACAAAAAATTAATTAAATTATAATTATGTGTTTTTTTTGAAACATTGTTGTATTTTGTAATTTATTTATGATTTTTAAAATTTAAATTTGTAGAAATTATTTTAAAACAAACTAAGTTTATGAAAAAAAAAATCAAAGTAAGCACTCTGTTGTTGGGTGTAGTTTCTTTAATATTATGTTCTTGTTCTAAAGAAAAAGAAGAAGTAAAAAAACAAGAAGAAGCAGTAATTATTGAAAAACCAATAGAGGTAGAAAAAGAATGTGATTTTGTTGATGATAATTGGCCAGCTTCGGCTACTCTATCAAAAACCTTATCTGATGGAGCAGGAACAGTAACAGATGCTATTTTAATGAATGATCAAAATACAGCTATTAAAACTTTTTGGAGAGGAATTTTTGTAGCAGCTCCAGTTTTTAGGTTTGTAAAAAATGGCACGGATTGGAAATCTACTTATAATGCTATTTCTTATAATACTGGAAAAATTTATTATGGAGAAGGAATTTTTAGAGATGCAAAATCTAAAGATGCCTCAAATTTAGTTAACATAATGATTCTTGCTCATGAGTATGGACATCAATTACAATATACGTTTCGTTTACCTTCTGTAAAAGAATCAACCGCCAGAGCAAGTGAGTTAGAAGCAGATGGAATGGCAGGATATTATTTAAGAAAAGGGTATGGGAAAACTACTTATTCTCAAATAGCCGCAGCTTATGAATTTGCATATTCAATTGGAGATAATCAAATAACAAAATCAGATCATCATGGTAAACCTGCACAAAGACGCTCAGCAGTTCGTTTAGGATTTTTGTTAGCAGATCCTGCAAATACTAAATTAACAGCAACTCAGTTTGATACTGAATTCTTTTATTACTATAATGGAGTATTAAATGCTTCTTATAGAATGGCTAAACCAGAAGGAATGAGTGACGAAGGCCACCGATTAATTATGAGTAAAATGGAAGAATTACAAAAAATTAAATCAGGAAAAATGTCTGATGAAGAATATTTTAACCTATACTAAATCAATTAAAAATATTTTTAGCCAGCTACAAACTTATAGCTGGCTTTTTTGTGATCTTATTTCACCTATAAAATAATCAAATTAAAAAAATAGAAAATTATTAGATATAAAAAATGATTTTAAGTTTAATAAAGAATTCGATTTTTTTATTCTCTATGCAATAAAACCATATCTGTGAAAAAAAACTATATTTTTTGTCATTATAACAAGGCTTACAAAATAAATTCGATAAAATGTAATCATATCATTATTTTCAGTATTATCTAATACAAAATAGATAAAAAACTTTGGTCTTTTTGTCAATTTTTAAACAAAAAAAAGTTATTTATTTGTCATTTTGTCATAAAGGAGTAGAACAGTACTGACAAACAGAGAAGTTTTTTGTATTGGCATAGTCCTTGTCATTTCGAAAGTGTTTGAGAACAAGACTAAGATAAAAAATAGTCAATTAAAAAGAATTAAAATTTAAGGAGAATTATATTATGAGTAAAATTATTGGAATCGACTTAGGTACTACTAATTCATGTGTTGCAGTAATGGAAGGTGGAGAACCAGTTGTAATTGCAAACGCAGAAGGTAGAAGAACTACTCCATCTGTAATTGCTTTTGTTGAAGGAGGAGAAATAAAAGTAGGAGATGCAGCAAAACGTCAAGCTGTAACAAACCCAACTAAAACAATAGCGTCTGTTAAGCGTTTTATGGGTAATAAATACTCCGAAAGTGCAAAAGAAGCTTCAACCGTAGCATATAAAGTAGTAAAAGGAGATAATGATACACCACGTGTAGACATTGATGGACGTTTATATACACCACAAGAATTGTCAGCCATGACACTTCAAAAAATGAAGAAGACAGCTGAAGACTATTTAGGACATGCAGTAACTGAAGCAGTTATTACAGTTCCTGCTTATTTTAATGATGCTCAACGTCAGGCTACTAAAGAAGCAGGTGAAATTGCAGGTTTAAAAGTAATGCGTATTATTAATGAACCTACAGCAGCAGCTTTAGCTTATGGTTTAGATAAAGCAGCTCACGATAAAAAAATAGCCGTTTATGATTTAGGTGGAGGTACTTTTGATATTTCTATTTTAGAATTAGGTGATGGAGTATTTGAAGTATTGTCAACTAACGGTGATACTCATTTAGGAGGAGATGATTTTGATCAAGTAATCATTGATTGGTTAGCTAGTGAATTTCAATCAGCAGAAGGGTTAGATTTACGTCAAGATCCAATGGCTTTACAACGTTTAAAAGAAGCTGCTGAAAAAGCAAAAATTGAATTATCAGCATCAGCACAAACTGAAATCAATTTACCTTATATTACGGCTACAGCCTCTGGACCAAAACACTTAGTGCAAACTTTAACACGTGCTAAATTTGAACAATTAGCAGATAGTTTGGTAAAACGATCAATGGAGCCTGTTGTTAAAGCATTAAAAGATGCAGGTTTATCAACCTCTGATATTGATGAAGTAATCTTAGTAGGTGGTTCAACTCGTATTCCAGTTATCCAAGAACAAGTAGAAAAATTCTTTGGTAAAAAACCATCTAAAGGTGTAAATCCAGATGAAGTAGTGGCAATTGGAGCGGCTATTCAAGGAGGTGTGTTAACAGGTGATGTGAAAGATGTATTATTACTAGATGTAACACCACTTTCTTTAGGTATTGAAACAATGGGAAGTGTAATGACTAAACTAATTGAGTCTAATACTACAATTCCTACTAGAAAATCACAGGTTTTCTCAACAGCAGTAGATAATCAGCCATCAGTAGAAATTCACGTATTACAAGGTGAAAGACCAATGGCTAACGATAACAAAACAATTGGTCGCTTTCATTTAGATGGTATTCCACCAGCACCAAGAGGAGTGCCGCAAATTGAAGTTACTTTTGATATTGACGCAAATGGTATTATCAAAGTGTCAGCTACAGATAAAGGAACAGGTAAATCACATGACATTCGAATTGAAGCTTCTTCTGGATTAACACAAGAAGAAATTGATAGAATGCGTAAGGAAGCTGAAATGAATGCCGAAGCTGATAAAGCAGCTAAAGAAAAAGCTGATAAGCTGAATGAAGCAGATAGTATGATTTTCCAAACCGAAAAACAATTGACAGAATTTGGAGATAAATTATCAGAGGGTAATAAAACAAATATTGAAAATTCTTTAAGTGAGTTAAAAGCTGCTTATGAAACTAAGGAAATTTCTGCTATTACTCCAGCTTTAGAAAAAATCAATGAAGCGTGGAAAAATGCTTCAGAAGAAATGTATAAAGCTCAAGCAGAAGGGCAGCAAGCTCCTCAAGGACAGCCACAAGCCGATGCAAGTGGTGACGCTACTCAAGATGTAGAGTTTGAAGAAGTAAAATAAAATATTATAAATAAGAAAGTTGTCCGAAACAAAAAATGCACTGCATCCAAAAGTTTAGACAGATTTATAATTAATTTTGAAAATAATGAGGCTGTCCTAAAAGGGCAGCTTTTTTTATGTCGCAAATTCACGATATTGGTGATTGCTAGTAAAATTTAATTTTTCTAAAACAATTAGACGCTAAAATCGAGTTATATAGTTGTATGTTGAACAAGAACGAGTTGTTTTAAAAACTTTTTTCAGTGAACTTGCAGTTGTAGCTACCATTTTTCTGAAATTATGACCAAGCACCATTAGTAGAAACTCCATTTCTACCATTTCAATTCCAAAAAATGTAAACCGATTTTTGAGTTTAGTAATTCTTTAGTTTCGTTTTTTAGGTAATTTAGATGGTGATTGACTTCTATTTTTCGATTCCCTTTTGCTTTGTGGCATAAACTTCTTAATGGCATCCTACGCATCGTTTAGCTTGATAATAAGTTACTTATGATTCATATCCATTGCTAAAGATTCGCTTGCCTGTTCCTATGTTTTCTATTTTTTGCCTCATCGGACAGATATAAAAATCGTATTGTTGATTGTAAAATAAATTTTGCACTAAAAAAGGATTTTCTTTAAGTTTCTTTTTCTGCTTTGCATGAAAATAATTGTACTTTATAAAGGGCTCAATTTGCTTGTTTTTAAGCATTTCGTAGTTTTCTTCACTGTCATATCCAGCATCGGCGACAACTTCTTTACTTTGTCTATTATAGTTTTCATCAAAACTGTTTAAGTGTGACTCTAATGTGTTGGTATCGTTGGTTGTTTGATGTATAGAAACGTGTGTAATAAATTGATTTTCAATTGATATTTGAGGATTGTAAGCTGGTTTGAGTTGTCCATTTCTCATGTGGTCTTCCTTCATTCTCATAAAAGTAGCGTCAGGGTCTGTCTTACTATAAGAGTTTCTATTTCCGAGTATTTCTAAATCCTTTTCGTATTTCTCTAATCTTGGAAGATGTTCTTCCTGTAATTTCTGTAGTTCTTTTACCTGTTTCTTAGTAGGTTCTTTTAACTTTTATTCAATTCTGATAGCTTTTCTTTTAACACTTCTGAATTGATTTTTTTAAGTAATTCTTCCTTGTTAAGTTCTTGATTATCTGATTGTATACTATTTTCTATATCGGATAAAATTGTATTGATTTTAGTTTCTAGTTTTTCCTTGTATTTTTCAACCGAACCACGCCAAACAAAAGTGTATTTATTAGATTTTACTTCGATTTTTGTACCATCAATATACTGAACTTCAAGACTTACATATCCTAACTCAACTAACATTTTACCACTTCTGCGAATAAAACCTTGAATTGTCCTAAAGACTGGAGTAGAATTACCCGAGATAAACATAAAATGAATGTTCTAATTAAGTGCTTTGGCTATTTTTTGGCAGGAATAAACATTTGATAAATAATTGTAAAATAATACTTTGATTAGCATTTTGGGGTGGTAGGCAGAGCATCCACCACCGCGATAAAGCTTAACTATGTCGCTAATATCAAGTCTGTCAACAATAGAATTGACCAGTCGAACAGGGTGGTTGTCATCAATTTTATCGAAAATGTTGATTGGAAAAAGTTCTGGAGAATTGCTTGTCTGGTTTTTAAATGTTACTTTAGCCATTGCTTGTTTTTTGTCACCTCTAAAATACATGTTTTAGAGTAAAACAGCAATAAAAAAGGCTGTTCTAAACTTTTTGGACAGCCTCTTCATAATCAAAATTATGTGATTTCTCCCTTGGGTCGAAATGACAAGATTGCGAGCTTTTTGGGCAGTCTCTTTTTTTAAATAATTAGTAAGTCTTATCAGAAGGAATCAAATAAAAATATTATATCATTTAAATTTTGAATTTTCTTTTTAAAAATAGTACATCTACAAAAGCAATAAAAAATTAGTATTTGGTTCTCGATGCGCTTCGCGCTCGAACTAACGATGATTTCAATTATATACTCAACTGTCTGTTCGAGTTGTTTTTAAAATGAAAAAAAATCTATCGAGAACTTTACTTTTAATCCAGTATATTTTAAGTTTAAATGGTATAAAATTTTAGTTTAACCACTAGTTAAAGTAAAAATGAGACGATATCTAAGAAAGATCATCTCATTTTTGCTTTGTATTGAAATATAATTTTACTTAACAGCAATCATAGAAATTTCAATGTTTACGTTTTTAGGAAGCGTAGCAACCTGTACTGTTTCGCGAGCAGGAGCAGTAGCTTCTTCGAAATATTTTCCATAAATAGAGTTGATCTTTGTGAAATCGCCCATATTCATAATGAAAATAGTTGTTTTAATAACGTTTTCAAAAGTCATATCAGCAGCTTCAAGTACTGCTTTTAAATTTTGCATAACTTGTTCTGTTTCTTCCTCAATTGAAGTTAAAATCAATTCGTTATTTTCGGGATTAATAGCTATTTGTCCAGATGTATATAAAGTGTCTTTAATGAGTACTGCTTGATTATAAGGTCCAATAGGAGCTGGTGCTTTTTTTGTGAAAATTATTTTTTTCATATACTAAAAATTCATTTTTTATTGGTTAAAATATATTATTATCTTATTAACTCCTGTTTTTTTGTTTTTAAAACCTCCTTATTCTATAGTGTTTTATATATTTTGTTAAGTAAATTATTATAGTCTTCTGTCAGGTAAGCTTCTTTTATCCCACTTAATATCACTTAGTACAGAAGAACTAATTCCTATGAAAAAATACCATGAGGCTCTATCTCCAAATGGATTCCATTGGAAATCCATACGCCAACTTAATAAATCTCTTTGAAAACGTAATTGAGTATATGTAACGCCCTTTTGTACAAAATCATATCCAGTTGATATTCCTGTTTTCCAACGAGGAGTAAGATCTACATTTCCTGAAATCATGAGTGAATTTTGAGTAATAGTATTTTCTCTTTTATTATTAGAGTAGGTTAAAGAATAAGCAAGGTTTAAATCCCAAGGAATCACTGAAGAATAAAAGCCTTTGAAATTAGAGTCTTCCTTGTCTTTTTTATCGAAAGGATTTTGATTTCGATTACTGAAATCATTAGAACTACCAAAAAGATCATCTGCTCTACCGCCATTTCTTAAACCTGAATTGTTAAGGTTATTTTGCTCAGATTTTCCTTTCCCGCTTAATTCATTACTATTAATAGAGTAGTTTAAAGTGATATTAGCACTGGTCATACGAAACAAGCTACCACCATTATTAATGTTAAGTTTCTCTATCATATTACCTTTTTTATTAATAGCATAAGGATTTAAGGTCATACCAAAATTAATATTGAGCTTGTTTTTGAGTAGGGTAGTACCACCGCTTAATCTTAAAGGTGACCATTTTAAGGAGTCAGCATCAATGTTGTAGTTAGTAGATATATTTAAGTTGTTAATTAAAATTATTTTTTTAGGAGTTGTTTTTGTAGAATCTTTGTCTCTTACTTTTGCTTCAAAAACGTTGTTAAGAGAAAGAGAGAGATTGTTATTTCTTCTTTCAGAAGGACTTCCAAAAATGCCTTTTTCAAAACGTGTATAATTGGCCATTTTTCCACTGCCGTCAATTGCGTATGTGTCGTAATATTTTTCAAAACTAGGAGCATAGGCATAGCTAACATTTGGACGCATAGTATGTCTTATAGATTGTATTTTTCCACTTTTTTTAAAATTAAAAGTTCCATAAATAGTGGTTCCTATACTACTTGAAAAATCATAAGTTCTAAAAGAGTCAAAACCTGATTTTTCTATATCTTCTACCTTTTTTAGAGTTGTATTGTATTGTTTTCTTATAGTTTTAAAATACCAAGTTTCATTAAAATTAGAAGAAGCTGTGATACTAAAGTATTTAAGGAGTTTAAAGTTTGTACTAAAAGGGATGTTATGCTGAATCCCATTTTGCATATTTCTAAACATAGCAGGTTTGAAGAATAAAGAATCCGTTGTTTGGACACGATTTTCACCACGTAAGCTATAAGTGAAATTTAAGTTTTTAATAAAACCTTTTTTAGTGCCACTTTTAGACGCAAACGGAAAAACACGATCTACACCAATTTGAAGGGTAGGCAGTGTCATATTAATTTGTTTTGTATTTGTGTTTTGAGAGTGTGAAGCAGTTAAAGATAGGTTTACCTGCGGAGTCCAGTTAAATGTTTTTCCGTATGAAATAGAAGAACTTAACGTATTATTTAAAAAATTAGAAGTATTTAATTGATTAAATGACTGTTGGTAGTATTTACTACTTCCTAAGTTTACCGAGGCAGAAAACCTTGAATTAGGTGTTGCTTTAGCATCTGGAGAATGACTCCATTGTAAATTATATAATGTAGATTTTCCATAACCAGGTAGTCCTCTTTCTCCATTTATTTGATTTTCATAACGAAAATTAAAATTGCCTCTATATTTATATCGTTTAGCATAATTTGTTTCGGCTCTTAGTCCATAACTACCATTTGTAAAGTAATCTCCTAGTAATGCTAGATCTAGATTATTGCTAATTGCAAAATAATATCCACCATTTTGTAATGAGTATCCTTGTGTGTTATTTTGTCCAAAAGTAGGCATTATAATCCCAGAAGTTGCTTGTTCAGTCATAGGGAAAAAAGCATAAGGTACCCCTATAGGAGTAGGGACATCAGCAATTACCATATTGGTTAGACCTGCTACTATTTTCTTTTTTGGAACAAATTTTATTTTTCGAGCTAAAAAATAATACTCAGGATTATCTAAATTTTTGGAAGTCGTAAATCTTGCATTTTTAATAAAAAAAACAGAATCATTTTCTTTTTTTGTTATTTCGCCTTTAATCTTAAATTCACCTTGATCAGTTCTAGAATTCCAAATTAATGCCTTTTTTGTTTTAAAATTAAAACGAATTGAGTCGGGTTCAACAACGTTGTTTCCTTGTTTAAAAACAGGATATTGTATGTATTTACCTGTAGAGTCTTTTAGTCTACCAGCATATACTTCGTCCTTGTTATAATTTATAACAATAATACCAGACTTAAGTTCAATGTCCTTATATTTTACTTCAGCTTCATCTTTTAAAATAGCAAGCTTTTTTTTGTTGTCTAACTTAACAGAGTGTTTTGATTTATAGAATATTTTGCCCTCTAAAAAAGATTTTTTCTTTTTTATACTGTCTTTACTTTTGGTAACGTCTTCTTTTTTATTTAAAATATTAGAATTAACTTTAATGCTATCTTTCTGTTTTACAGATAGTAGACTAGTGTTTTTTTTAGGAAGTTCCTGCGATCGTAGATTAAGACTACAAACGGTTATGAAAAAAGGAACTAAAACGATGTAAAATAAGTTTGTACGCAAAGCTATAAATACTATTTTTGTAAAAATATGGCTTAATTTTTGAAGCCACAAACTTACAGCTATTTTTAGAAATAAGTAAGTATTTAATAAAATTATAACCATTTAATTCATTAGTGAAATGAAGGTGAAAAATAGAAATAAAATGAAATATGTTTTTTTTACAGCCTTATTTATTTTGTCAGGTATTCTTCAGGCACAAAATAATGGTAAATTTAAGGTGTGTTTAGATGCAGGACATGGTAATCAAGACTTTGGAGCTACGTATCATGGTTATGTGGAAAAACAAATTAATTTGGCTATTGTTTTAAAATTAGGAGCTATTTTAGAAAAAGATCCTACTATTGATGTTATTTACACTCGTAAAACAGATACTTTTATAGAACTCGTTGAACGCGCTAATATTGCCAATAAAAATAAAGCTAATATTTTTGTTTCTATTCATTGTAATGCTAATAAAAATTTAGAAGCGTATGGATCAGAAACCTATGTAATGGGACTTTCAAAAAGTGCCTCTAGTCTAGCCGTAGCAAGAAAAGAGAATGAAGTTATTAAATTAGAAGATAATTATAAAACTAAATACGCGGGTTATAATCCTAATGCTCCTGAATCCTTGATTAGTGCTACAATTGCACAGGAAGAATATTTAGATCAAAGTATTGAGTTAGCCAGTAGAATTCAAGACAATTTTGATCAAAAAGTAAACCGTAAAAATAGAGGAGTACATCAAGCTCCCTTTATGGTTTTACATAAAGCCTTTATGCCAAGAGTTTTAGTAGAAACAGGTTTTATATCTAATCCAATAGAAGGAGCTTATTTAAATTCAGAAGAAGGACAAGAAAATATGGCAAGATCTATAGCAGATGCAATCTATAGAATGAAAGCAGAACATTTTGGAGGTTCTATCCCTTTTTTGGATATAAAAAAATCAGAAAAACCAGCACCAAAAGATACAACACCAAAAACTAAAGAAATATTGACACCAGTAAAAGAGGTTGTAAAACAAGACCCCGTAAAAATAGAAACAAAAAATAAAGTAGTCGATAATCAAAAAGTTATTTTTAAAATACAATTGAAAGCAAGTAACATGCAAATAGATATTAAACCTGAAAATTTTAATGGTTTATCTAGTATTTCTTCTGTTTTTGAAGGGGGATACTATAAATACATGTATGGAGAAACAAATGATTATCAAGAATCTAGAAAAATGTTAATAGAAGCTAAAACCAAAGGGTATGAATCAGCTTTTATTGTTCCCTATAAAAATGGAACTAAAATTACCCTTAATGAAGCAGTGAAATCTGCCAAGTAATTAGTATTTTTGCAAAAAAAAGTTTATATTTTGAAAATAACACGTGAAATTAAAACAGCAATCCTAGTAATTGCCTCTATTTTATTATTTATCTGGGGATATAGTTTTTTAAAAGGAAGTAATCTGTTAAATAGCCATAAAAGATTATTTGTGGAATTTGATAATGTAGAAGGTTTACTCTCTTCTGCGTCCGTTACCATTAGTGGTAAAGTAGTTGGTAAAGTAAAATCTTTAAATTTAACAGAAAACGGTAAAATTTTAGCTGAATTACAAATTAATCAAGATGATTTTCCAATCTCTAAAACAAGTGTAGCTCAAATATATGAGCCTGGTTTTATTGGTGGAAAACAAATAGCCATTATTCCTAATTTTAATGATAAAAATATAACAGTTGACGGAGATCGTTTAAAGGCAGATGTTAAACTAGGATTAACAGATAATTTAGGTAAAAAGTTAGCTCCAACTCAACAAAAAATAGAATCATTAGTTCAAGATGCAGATCAATTAATGGTCAATGTTAATCAAATTTTAAATGATCAGGCAAAGAACGATCTTCAACAAGCTATAGCTCAGCTTAGTCAAACAATGGCAGAGTTTAATAAATTAGGTAAAGGAGCTAACCAATTATTAGCAACTAATCAAAAAAGCTTAAATCATTCATTAGGAAATATAGAAAAAATCACAACAGATTTTTCTAAAGTATCTACCGAACTAGAAAAAGCGGAGTTAGGAAAAACTTTGAAAAATTTAGAAGGAACCTTAGTTAATGTTAATAAACTAATGGCAGATATGCAAGCGGGACAAGGAACTTTAGGAAAAGCAATGAAAGATGAGGCAATGTATAATAACTTCACGAAAGCCGCTAAAGAAATTGAACTGTTATTACAAGATTTACGTTTACATCCTACCCGTTATGTAAATGTTTCCCTTTTTGGTAAAAAAGAAAAACCTTATAAAGGACCTGAATTACAAACAAAATAATTTTAAACCAATCAATCTTTTATAGATATATGAATTATTTAAGCAGTTTATTTTTTCTAATTATTCTTGGTGTAGGAATAGGATTTTTTGCAAAAAATGTAAAAAAAATCATTCGAAATATAAAGTTAGGAAAAGATGTAAATCGGTCAGATCGCGCATCAGATCGTTGGAAAAATATGCTCCTAGTAGCATTTGGTCAAAAAAAGATGTTTACACGTCCAATACCTGCAGTTTTGCATTTCGTATTGTACACAGCTTTTATAATTACTCAAATAGAATTAGTTGAAATTCTTATTGATGGCATTTTCGGAACTCATCGTTTTTTTAAGCCGATTTTAGGCGGGTTTTATACATTTTTAATCAGTTTTATTGAGATTTTATCAGTTACCGCATTAGTGGCAACAGTTGCCTTTTTAATGAGACGAAACTTGTTAAAATTACCACGTTTAAATAAGACAGAATTGTTAGGATGGCCTAAAAAAGATGCAAACCTAATCCTGATAATGGAAATTGTATTAGTATCTTGTATTTTTACAATGAACGGAACCGATGAAGTTTTATTCACACTAGGAAAATCACACTTTGAAGGACAAGGAACTTTTAGCTTTGCTGTATCTCAGTATCTAGGACCTGTTTTTTTTGGAAGTTTAAACGAAGGAGCCTTACATATCTTAGAAAGAGTAGGATGGTGGGGACATTTTACGATGGTAATGGTGTTTCTGAACTATTTATATTTTTCTAAACATTTACATATTATATTAGCCTTTCCTAATACATTTTTTGCAGATTTAAACCCTCTAGGTAAATTTGATAACCTAGAAAGTGTTACTAATGAAGTAAAATTAATGATGGATCCCAATGCTGATCCTTATGCGGCAGCACCAGCAGATGTAACACCAAGTAAGTTTGGAGCTTCTGATGTAACAGATTTAAATTGGGTTCAATTGTTAAACGCTTATACATGTACTGAATGCGGACGTTGTACATCTTCTTGCCCAGCCAATCAGACAGGTAAAAAATTATCTCCTCGTAAAATTATGATGGATACGCGTGATCGTTTAACAGAAGTAGGAGATAATATAAATAAAAATAAAGGGGTATTTGTAGAAGATGGAAAAACATTACTAAATGATTACATAACACAAGAAGAATTGTGGGCTTGTACCTCATGTAATGCTTGTGTAGAAGAATGTCCAGTTAATATAAGTCCTCTTTCAATCATTATGGATATGCGTCGTTATTTAGTAATGGAACAAAGCGCAGCACCTCAGTCTTTAAATGCCATGATGACAAATATTGAAAATAATAGCGCACCTTGGCAATATAGTCAGATGGATCGTTTGAATTGGAAAGACGAAAATTAATAGTTGAAATTGCAGACAAATCAATATAGAGAGTTATGTCAGAAAATTTAATAGTGCCTACAATGGCAGAAATGTTAGCTCAAGGAAAACAGCCAGAAGTTTTATTCTGGGTAGGATGTGCAGGTAGTTTTGATGATAGAGCTAAAAAAATAACAAAAGCATTTGTTAAAATTTTAAATAAAGCAAGTGTTGATTTTGCGGTTTTAGGAACCGAAGAAGCTTGTACAGGAGATCCTGCAAAACGTGCAGGAAACGAATTTTTGTTTCAAATGCAAGCTTTTATGAATATTGAAGTACTAAAGGCTTATGAAACAAAAAAAATTGTTACAGCTTGCCCTCATTGTTTTAATACTCTCAAAAACGAATATCCTGAATTAGGAGGAGAATTTGAAGTAGTACATCATACTGAGTTCCTAAAAGAGTTATTAGATCGAGGTCGTTTGACTATTGAAGGAGGTCAGTTTAAAGGTAAAAAAATAACATTCCACGACCCATGTTATTTAGGGCGAGCCAATAAAATATATGAAGCACCTCGTGACCTAATTCAAAAGTTAGATGCAGAACTCGTTGAAATGAAACGTTCTAAGGCTAACGGATTATGTTGTGGAGCAGGAGGAGCACAAATGTTTAAAGAACCTGAAAACGGAGATAAAGACATTAATGTTGAACGTACAGAAGATGCACTAGCAACTAAAGTAGATATCATAGCTGCTGGATGTCCTTTTTGTAATACAATGCTAACAGACGGTACTAAAGCAAAACATCGTGAACATGATGTAAAAGTACTGGATGTAGCAGAATTAATTGCTAACGCCCAAGATTTATAATATTAAGATGTATATACCTTTTGAAAAAATGCCACTTGATTCACGTGTTTGGATTTATCAATCCAACCGTAAATTAAGTGATGACGAAGTGGTAGAAATAGCCGCTCATGTCCAAAAATTTATTGATGATTGGTCAGCTCATGGTGCTTCTTTAGAAGCATCATTTGATATTAGATATAATCGTTTCGTTATTTTAGCAGTGAATGCTGATGTACAAGCACCTACAGGGTGTTCAATTGATAGCTCAGTACAATTTATTCAGCAATTAGAAAAAAAATATGACATTGATTTGTTGGATAAAATGAACGTTACTTTTAAAAATGGGGATTTTATAGCGCATAAATCATTAATAGATTTCAAGAAAATGGCTAAAGAAAAAGCAGTTTCAGCGTCTACCATTGTTTTTAATAATTTAGTTAATACTATAGAGGAACTGAATGATTCTTGGGAAGTTCCTGCAAATGAAAGCTGGCATAGCCGCTTTTTTTAATCAATAAACATGAAGTTTTCTATTTTTAAGTATTTATTCTTTTCTGTAATAGCTTTATTAATGATGCAATGTGCGGTTATAAAAAATCGTAAAAGACAAGGCACTGTTATGACAGAAACAAAAAATATACCTGTAATTCAAAAATTTATAGATCCTACTAAGGAAGGATTCAATCTATTTAACGAATTAACAGGGGAACGTCAATGGGTTGATAGTATCTATAATTCGTTAAGTTTTGAAGAAAAATTAGGACAACTTTTTATGGTTGCAGCGTATTCTAATAAAGATACAGTTCATTTTAACGCATTAGATAAACTTATAAAGAATTATAAAATAGGAGGACTAATTTTCTTTCAAGGAGGTCCAATGCGTCAAGCAAAATTAACAAATCGTTTTCAAGCAAATTCTAAAATACCCCTTTTTGTAGGTAATGATGCAGAGTGGGGACTTAATATGCGATTAGATTCTACTTATGCTTATCCTTGGAATATGACTTTAGGTGCTGTTCAAGATATGAAATTAATAGAACAATTAGGAGAAAGAATGGCTAAGGAAACCAAAAGAATGGGATTGCAGTTTAATTTTGCTCCTGTAATTGATATTAATACAAATCCTAATAACCCCATTATAGGAAATCGCTCTTTTGGGGAAAATAGAGAAGAGGTAACCAAGCGAGCAGTAGCCTTAATGAAAGGAATTCAAAGTCAAGGCGTATTTGCTACAGGAAAACATTTTCCCGGTCATGGCGATACGGAAACAGATTCTCATCATACCTTGCCCGTCGTAAACTTTACAAAAGAACGCATAGACTCAGTTGAATTATATCCTTATAAAAAAATGTTCAACTTGGGATTATCTTCTGTTATGGTAGCTCATTTAAATGTGCCAAGTTTAGAAGAACGTCAAAATTATCCTTCTTCTACTTCTTATAATATAGTAACAAATATTTTAAAGAAAGAATTAGACTTTAAAGGATTGATTTTTACAGATGCTCTTAATATGAAAGGAGCAAGTAGTTTTAAAAAACCAGGCGATATAGATTTAGAAGCCTTCTTAGCAGGCAATGATATTATGTTATTTGCAGAAGATGTTCCAGCAGCCATTACTAAATTTACACAAGCCTATAACGATAAAATAATTACAGATGATCGTCTAGAACATTCTGTAAAAAAGATTTTAAGTTATAAATATAAAGCAGGTTTACAACAGTATAAGCCTATAGATTTAGTAGGGTTGTCTAATGATTTAAATGCTCCAGAAGGTAATAAATTACAATATAAATTATTTGAAAACGCAATTACGGTTTTAAAAAATGAACATTCTCTATTACCTATAAAAGATCTAACAAAAGCTAAAATTGCCTACGTAAAATTAGGAGATGATTCGAGTACTGTCTTCTTGAACACATTGAAAAAATATGCAGAAGTACAAGAAATGGAAGAAAAAAATCTAGATAGTCTTTTAATTAATTTAAAAGAATTTAATACGGTAATTATAGGATACCATAAGTCGGATAAAGCATGGCGTAAACATGATTTTTCTGAAAAAGATTTACTTTGGTTAGAAAAAATAGCAGCTCAAAACGATGTAATCCTAGATGTTTTCGTGAAACCATACACATTGCTTAAAATTAAATCCTTTGACAATATAGAAGGACTAATAGTTAGCTACCAAAATGGGGATATACCACAAACTATTTCAGCTGAATTAATTTTTGGAGCAATAGAATCAAAAGGTAAATTGCCTGTTTCTATTAAAGAATATTTTAAGGTAGGAGAAGGGCTCTCTACCGAAAAAATTGATAGATTAGGCTTTTCTGTCCCAGAAGGAGTAGGGATGAGTTCTAATAAATTAAAACAAATTGATGATATAGTTAAAAAAGCAATTGATGATAAAATAACACCAGGAGCACAAATTTTAGTTGCAAGAAAAGGAAAAATAATTTATCATAAATCATTCGGTTATCACACCTATGAACAAGATTCAAAAGTTAAAAATACAGATGTTTACGATATTGCATCTTTATCTAAAATTATAGGTACTTTACCCAATGTAATGATTGATTATGATAAAGGAAAGATAAATTTAGAAACTCGTTTAGGGGAAATGCTTCCTAAAGCAAGAGGAACAAACAAAGATTCTATTTTTTTTAAAGATTTACTGTCACACTATGCACGATTAAAACCCTGGGAACCTTTTTATAAAAAAACAATTGATTCACTTACTAAAAAACCATCAGAAAAATTATATCGTCAAACAGAAACAGAAGGTTTTACAACACAAGTATCTGAAAGTTTATTTTTAATAGACAGTTATAAAGATTCAATTATATCCAAAATATTAAAAAGTCCGTTATTACCTAAAAAAGAATATAAATACAGCGATTTTACCTTTATTTTGTTAAAAGAATATTTAGAAACAAATCATAATACCACCTTAGATAAATTGGCAAATGAAAATTTCTTTTCAAAAATGGGAATGAATTATACGATGTATAATCCTTTGAAAAAAATAGAAATAGATCAAATACCACCCACAGAAAGAGATACTTATTTTCGTCAGGATATAATTCAAGGATATGTACATGATATGGCTGCAGCTATGCAAGGAGGCGTAGCAGGTCATGCAGGGGTATTTTCAAATGCGAGTGATATTGCAAAAATGATGCAGCTTTACTTGAATAAGGGAAGTTACGGAGGAATTCAGTTTTTTTCTTCTAAAACAATGGACGATTTCAATACTTGTTATTTTTGTACTGAGGGAAATAGAAGAGGAATAGGGTTTGATAAACCTCAATTAAAAGGGGAAAGCCCAACTTGTGGATGTGCATCAATAACTAGTTTTGGACATACAGGTTTTACTGGTACTATGACTTGGGCTGATCCAGAAAAAGAACTCATTTATATATTCTTATCCAATAGAACTTTTCCTGATAGTAATGCCCCAAATAAACTAGCAAAAGAAAATACAAGAGAAAAAATTCAACAAATAGTTTATGATTCAATTCTTGATTAATCGTTAATATTTAGTGAAACTAGTATTTAATTTTTTAAAATATAGTAAATTCGTAAAGTAATAAATTTACTTTACGAATTTTTTTTTTGAGACTGTCCAAAAAGTTCGAAATCTTATCATTTCGACCAAAGAGAGGAATTACATAATATTGAATGAGACTCCTCCTTCGTCGGAGTAAAAAACTGTATGTTGATTTATTACTTTTTGGACAACCTCATTTTTTTAATAATTTTTAAAAAATATCTACTCCTATTAGTTTGTTAACACCATAAAGATTAGGTGAAAGAGTAGAACAATTTTTAGAATAATAATATTTTTCATTATTTATGAAAATAGCAATAGTTTGTTATCCAACATTTGGAGGTAGCGGTGTAGTAGCAACAGAATTAGGTTTAGAGTTGGCTCGCCGAGGTCATGAAATTCATTTTATTACCTATCGTCAACCTGTGCGTTTGGCACTTTTGAATCATAATGTACATTATCATGAAGTAAATGTGCCTGAATATCCATTATTTCATTACCAACCCTATGAATTAGCTCTTTCGAGTAAACTAGTAGATATGGTAAAACTTTATAAAATAGATATATTACATGTACATTATGCTATACCTCATGCTTATGCGGGTTATATGGCCAAACAGATCTTAAAAGAAGAAGGAATTAATCTGCCAATGGTTACCACATTGCACGGTACAGATATAACCTTAGTAGGAAACCATCCTTACTATAAACCAGCTGTTACTTTTAGTATCAATAAGTCAGATGTAGTAACATCTGTCTCAAAAAGCTTAAAAGAAGATACGTTGAAATATTTTGATGTAACAAAAGAAATAAAAGTAGTCCCTAATTTTATAGAAATTGAAGAAACAGAAGCTCAGAATCTAATTTGTAAGAGGTCTGTAATGGCTACACCAGAAGAGAAAATTATTACCCATATTAGTAATTTTAGAAAAGTTAAAAAAATACCTGATGTTATTAAAGTTTTTTATAAAATACAAGAAAAAATACCTGCTAAACTGATGATGGTGGGTGATGGACCTGAAAAAGAAAAGGCAGAATGGCTTTGTAGAGAATTAGGTATTGAAGAAAAAGTTATTTTTTTTGGGAACAGTCATGAAATTAGTCAGATCTTATGTTATTCAGATCTGTTTTTATTACCTTCTGATACAGAAAGTTTTGGATTGGCAGCATTAGAAGCTATGGCTAATAAAGTACCTGTCATATCAAGCGATTCAGGTGGTTTGCCAGAAGTTAATATAAATGGTGTTTCAGGTTTTTTAAGTTCGGTTGGAGATATAGATGATATGGCTCAAAATGCTCTTAAAATTCTTTCAAATGATGATGTGCTAAACGAATTTAAAAGAAAAGCTTTTGAAACAGCCAAATTATTTTCCGTAGAAAATATAGTGCCTATTTATGAAAATATTTATAAAGAAATCATTAATTAAAAAGAAAATGATTTGTAATTCTTTTTTCTTTTTTTAAAGTATCTTTCTTATACCATTTAAACTTTGAAATTTCCTCATAATAATAATTTTTTAACCTTGAGACTGTTCAAAAAGTTCGAAATCTTTTTCATTCCGACCAAAGGGAGAAATTACATAATGTTTATTATGAGATTCCTCCTTACGGAGTGACAAACCGGATGTTTTAAAATGAAAAAAGAGATCAAGAATTTTACTTTTTAATCCAGTATATTTTAAATTTAAAAGGTATTAAATCTATAAACCCCGTTTTTGAAAAAAATCAAGACGGGGTTTATTTTATTATTAGGCTATTTCTTTTTTTAAATAATAAAGTAATTGTCTTCAGTAGAGACTAAATAATGCCTATCGTAACCATTTTATATAACGATTTTTCTTCCTGTTCCTGGAGCTATGTTTTTTTGATCATCTATATAAAAGTCAATACGACCTAAATTAATACCATAAGCGCCTACTTGATTAATTAAGACTTCTTTGTCATCTAAATTTCTTTCAATTACAGGTTTATCTAGGAAAGTATGTGTATGACCTCCAATAATTAAATCAATATTCTTTGTTTTTTTTGCTAAGTTGATGTCTGAAATTCTTTCTGGTTCATTTTTATACTCAAAACCTAAATGGGATAAACAAATGACTAAATTACATTTTTCAACCTCTTTTAGTTTTTTCGTTATATCATTTGCTATTTCTACAGGATCTAGGTATTTAGTCTCTTTGTAATACCTAGGATCTACTAAACCATATAGTTCTACTCCTAAACCAAATATTCCTATTTTAATTCCTGCTTTTTCAAAGATTTTATAAGGTTTGATATGTGTATCTAATATAGTGTTTTTAAAATCATAATTAGCACAAACAAACTCAAAAGAAGCGTTAGGTAATTGCCCATATAATCCTGTAATGCCATTGTCGAAATCATGATTACCTATCGTAGCAAGGTCATATTTCATCATGCTCATAACTTTGAATTCAATCTCTCCTCCGTAGTAATTAAAATATGGTGTACCTTGAAAAATATCGCCTGCATCTAATAATAATACATGATCTTCTTCTTTGCGAATTTGGCTAATGAGGGCAGCCCTTCTTGCAACTCCTCCTAGGTTTGGATTTTTAGGATGTCCTTCAGGAAAAGGATCTATTTGGCTATGTGTGTCATTAGTATGTAAAATAGTAAGTTTTCGTAAAGAACCAGCTGTATTAAAGCTACTTAAAGATAAACCTCCTAATCCTAATAAAGTAGAACTAGCAACTGTATTTTTTAAAAAATCTCTTCTTTTCATAATCTCTTTTCTTTAAGTGTTATTCTTGAGTAACTTTAATAATTTGTGGAACTTTTACAATATCTACTGAATCAAAATAGTCAATTAGCATATCTCTTAATTTATAATCAATAGATATTTTGCGAGTAGCTCTTAAGAAAAATTCCATTCGATCGCCACCACTAGCTAAATAGTCATTGGCTGCTACATAGTAAGTTTTTTCTAAATCTAAATTATTTTTACCTATTTTAATGTCCTTAGGTTTGTTGTCAGCCGTTATAGAAAAAGTCATTCCTGCAAAAGGATGTGGTTTTTTTTCTTTAATAAAGAAATTAATAAAGTCTAAAATAACATCTCCTTTCACTTCTAAAATCATAGCTGCATTTTCAAAAGGCATTACTTCAAAAGCGTTTCTAGCCGTCACATTTCCTAGAGGAATAACAGTTCTTATTCCTCCACTGTTTAAAACTGAGATGTCAGCCACTTTATTTTCTCTTTCTTTTAGTACTTGACTACTTCTTTCCAATATAATTTCAGCAAATAAATCGCCAATATTACTTTGGAATTTTGTTCCTTTTGTTTTGTCTAACAATTGAGGATTGTAAGCTAGTACTTTGTCTAGATCTTTGTTTATTTGTTGCCTGTAAGGTAAAATTAAGGTTTCATATTCCTGAATACTACCTACACTAGCTTCCACCTTAATTTGTTTACCATGAATTTCTGTTACTACATTTTGAGCACCTGTAGCAAAGCTAAACGTTATTAACGTTAAAATTAAACCAAAATGTTTCATTTATTCCTACTCTTTTTTATACTTTTACCTAGTATTTAATATACTATTTAAAGCTTGTTAACATTAATTCGTTTCAAAAGAAACAAGACGACAAAAATAATATGTTTATAAACTATATAAAAGCATTATCGTTAAAAAAAATATTAAATTCTACTTTACAACCCGTAAAAGATACTTTATTAGTTAATTCTGTCAAAAAAGTAGGGCTTTTATTAGAAGATTCTTACTCTTTTAAAAAAGAAGAACTCATAAATGAATTGATAAATAAAGGGTTTAAACGAGATAATATTAAAGTGTTAGTTTATAGAGATCCGTTAGAAAAAAAGGTAAATTTAACTTTTCCCACTTTTTCTTTTAAAGATATTAACTGGAATGGACAATTTTCGGCTCCGTTTGTTAATGAATTTATATATACCCCTTTTGATCTGTTAATAAGTTATTATGATGTAGAAAAAGCACCTTTGTTATTAGTTACACACAACTCAAAAGCCTTATTTAAGGTAGGTTTTTCAACAATAGATAAAAGGTTAAATCATTTGATAATAAATACAAATGCTCAAAATTTCAAGATTTTTCTAGAAGAATTAGTTAAATATTTAAAAATTTTAAAAAGAATATAATAAAATGCAATCATTCATAGGTACGGGTGTAGCTTTGATAACACCTTTTAAAAAAGATTTTTCGGTAGATGTGCAAGCATTAACAAGAATAGTTAATTACGTTATTGAAGGAGGAGTAGAGTATTTGGTAGTATTAGGAACTACCGCAGAATCAGCTACTTTGTCATCAGAAGAAAAAGAATTAGTAATAAATACTATCGTTGCAGCTAATGCAGGTAGATTGCCTCTGGTTTTAGGAGTAGGAGGAAATAATACAATGAAAGTAGTAGAAGAGTTAAAAACACGTGATTTGTCATCTTTTAATGCTATCTTGTCAGTTTCGCCTTACTATAATAAACCTACACAAGAAGGGATTTTTCAACATTTTAAAATGGTGGCAGAGGCTTCACCTCTTCCTGTTATTTTATATAATGTACCAGGGAGAACATCAAGTAATATGCAACCCAATACCGTTTTGCGTATTGCTAATGAATGTAAAAACGTGATAGGTATAAAAGAAGCAGCAGGAGATATAGTGCAAGCGATGAAATTAATACAATTACTACCTAAGGATTTCTTGGTTATTTCAGGAGATGATATGATAACTTTACCAATGGTATTAGCAGGTGGAGCTGGTGTAATATCCGTAATAGGAGAAGGTTATCCAAAAGAATTTTCAGAAATGGTACGTTTAGGACTGAAAAGAAAAGTAGATGAGGCGTATGCTTTACACTATAAATTAATGGATAGCATAGATATGATTTTTGAGCAAGGAAATCCAGGAGGAGTAAAAGAAATTTTCAAATCTTTAGGCTTATCTGAAAATACGTTACGTTTACCTTTAGTGAATGTAAATGAAGATTTAGCTAATCGTTTAGATGCGTTTACAAAACAATTGACTAAATAGCAGAAAAATAAAGTTTTGAAGTAAAAAATTAATAATTAACTTTGCACTCTGACTTTTGAGAGTGTTTTGTGGTATTCTAAATAAGTCTTTGAAAAAAGTTGGTGAATTTTTATGAATAAATATATAAGCGGTATTTTATCTGCAATGCTGTTAGCTTCTTGTAGTGAATATCAAAAAGCATTAAAATCAGAGGATCCAGCTGTAAAATTAACAGCTGCCACTCATAAGTATGAGCAAAAGAAATATACTAAGGCTATTCGTCTTTTTGAACAAATAGCTCCCGTGTATAGAGGAAAATCAGAAGCTGAGGATCTTTACTATATGTTTGCTAAATCATATTTTATAACAGAACAATATTATCTAGCAGGTTATCAGTTTGAAAGTTTCAGTGCTTTATATCCTAAAAGTAAAAATGCAGAAGAATCAGCATTCTTAGGAGCTAAGGCTTACTCAGAGTTATCACCTGTTTATTCGTTAGATCAAGCAGATACTGAAAAAGCCATTTCAAAAATGCAAGAATTTATTAATAAGTATCCTAGTTCAACATACCTATCAGAAGCAAATAAAGTGGTTTTAGAATTAGAACAAAAATTAGAAAAAAAAGCATTCGAAATAGCAAAGCAGTATAATACCATTTCAGATTATAAAGCAGCTTTAAAAGCATTTGATAATTTCTTAATAGATTATCCAGGAACAACTTATAAAGAAAAAGCATTATTCTATAAACTAGATTCTTCTTATAAATTAGCAATAAATAGTATTCCTAGTAAGATGGAAGAACGTTTAAAAGAAGCTCGAATAGCTTATAATGGATTAATGAAATTTAAAACAGATTCAAGTTTTAAAAAAGAAGCGGATCAAATGTTGGTTCGTATAGAAAAGGATTTACAACAATTTCAAAAATAGGATATTAGAATGGATTTAAAAAAGACAACAGCTCCAGTTAACACGGTTACTTATAATAAAAACAAAATTGAAGAACCAACCGGAAATATCTATGAAGCTATCACAATTATGGCAAGAAGAGCTAATCAAATTAATTCTGAGATCAAAAAAGAATTAATAGAAAAATTAGACGAATTTGCTACTTATAATGATAGTCTTGAAGAAATTTTTGAAAATAAAGAACAAATAGAAGTTTCTAAATTTTATGAAAGATTACCAAAACCACATGCTTTAGCAGTACAAGAGTGGTTAGAAGGAAAAATCTATCATAAAAATACTAAATAATATAGGCTTATAACATGTCGGTTTTAAGTGGTAAAAAAGTAATACTAGGCGTAACTGGTGGAATTGCCGCTTATAAGTCGGCTTCATTAGTAAGACTTTTAATAAAAGCAGGTGCTCAGGTTCAAGTAATTATGACACCTGCTTCTGTTGATTTTGTTACTCCGTTAACCCTCTCAACATTATCTAAAAAACCTGTTTATATCCATTTTTTTAATGAAGAAAATACTTCAGCTTTATGGAATAATCATGTGGAGTTAGGGATATGGGCTGATCTTATGATTATAGCACCAGCTACTGCAAATACAATGTCTAAAATGGTAAATGGAAATTGCGATAATCTTTTATTAGCAACCTATTTATCTGCTAAATGTCCAGTATATTTTGCACCAGCAATGGATTTAGACATGTACAAACATCCCTCTACTTTAGCAAGTTTTGAAGCTTTAAGATGTTTTGGAAACACTATGATACCTGCTGAAAATGGCGAATTAGCAAGCGGTTTATCTGGAGAAGGACGTATGGCTGAACCTGAAAATATCATAGCTTTCATTGAAAAAGATTTAGAAAGAAAATTACCGTTAAAAGGAAAAAAGATATTAGTTACCGCAGGACCTACTTATGAAGCTATAGATCCAGTTCGATTTATAGGTAATCATTCAACAGGAAAAATGGGATTTGATATAGCTGATGCCGCAGCCAATTTAGGAGCCCAAGTAATGCTAGTTACAGGCCCTACTCATCTTCAGCCTAAAAACAAAACAATTCAGATAAAACGAGTACGTTCAGCAGAAGATATGTATAATGCCTCTCTTGAATATTATGACACAGCAGATGCAGTCATCGCAGCAGCAGCAGTAGCAGATTATAAACCTAAAAATATCGCCACTCAAAAAATAAAAAAGAACGACCCAACGTTTACAATAGAATTAGAAAAAACAAAAGACATATTAGCTTCTCTTGGGAGAAATAAAAAAAATCAATTCTTGATTGGGTTCGCCTTAGAAACGGAAAATGAAATTGAACATGCAAAACAAAAAATTCAGAAAAAAAATCTAGATTTAATTGTATTAAATTCATTGAATGATTTAGGAGCTGGTTTTGGACAACCTACCAATAAAGTCACTTTTATTGATAAAAACTTCCATATAGAACCCCATAATCTGAAATCAAAAGAAGAAGTAGCTTTGGATATAGTAAATAAAATTGTCAATCATTATGCGTAAAATTTTCATCTTATTTATCTATTTCTTCTTCAATTCCTATTATGCACAGGAGTTGAATTGTATAGTAGAACTTAATACAAGTCAAGTTACAGGAACTAATCAGCAAATATTTAAAACTTTGAAAAAATCACTTACAGAGTTTATGAATAATACAAAATGGACAGATAAAAATTATAAATCAAATGAAAAAATCAATTGTTCATTTTTCTTTAATATTACTTCTTTCGATAATGTAAATCAATTTTCTGGTAGCTTACAAGTTACAGCTACTCGTCCTGTATACAATACAACCTATACAACCCCTATTTTAAATATCAATGATAAAGAATTTAGTTTCACCTATAATGAATTTCAAAATTTAGTTTTTAACCCAAACGCTTACGAATCTAATCTCATCTCAGTTGTAGCTTTTTATGCTAACATGATTATTGGAATAGATGCAGATACCTTTGCTCTAGAAGGAGGAACAAAATCTTTCGAAACAGCATCTAATATTGTAGCACAAGCACAAGTTACACAAGAAAAAGCATGGGGGAATACCTCACCACAAAGTCGTTATTTCTTAGTAAATGATATATTGTCACCAACTTTTTCGCCTTATCGCAAAATGACTTATGACTACCATTTAGGAGCGTTAGATAGAATGAATGAAAATCCTAAACAAAGCAAAGAAACCATTCAAAAAGCTATTTTTAATTTAAAAGAAATAGCCACATCTCGACCAAATGCTTATTTAACTCGCGTTTTTTTTGATACTAAATCAGATGAAATTTTAAATATATTTTCTGGTGGACCTAAAATGGAAGTTAATCAATTAGTTGAAACATTAAGTAAATTATCTCCTACAAATATTAACAAATGGAGTCAAATTAGTTTTTAATTTTACCACATGCTCGTACAATTATCAATTAAAAATTTTGCATTAATAGAACAATTAGAAATGAATTTTTCTAATCAGTTTTCTATAATTACTGGTGAAACAGGAGCTGGTAAATCTATTTTATTAGGAGCACTCGGACTAGTTTTAGGAAACCGAGCAGATTTAGGCTCTTTAAAAGATAAAGAACAAAAATGTGTAATAGAAGCACATTTTAATCTATCAGCATATAATCTTAGAGAATTTTTCGAACAAAATGATATGGATTTTGAAGAAATTACTATTATTCGACGTGAAATCCTTCCTTCTGGAAAATCAAGAGCTTTTGTAAATGATAGTCCTGTTAATTTAACCGAATTACAAGAATTAGGTACATTTTTAATTGATATTCATTCACAACAACAAACAAGAGAATTAACGGAAGAATCCTATCAGATTGAAATATTAGATGCCATTGCATCTAATGCAAACCTATTACAACTCTATCAAAAAAATTTAAAACATTATAAGTCGCTTCAAGCAAACTTAAAAAAGATTTTATCAGAAAAAGAATCCTTAGCAAAAGAAGCAGATTATAACACTTTCTTACTACAAGAATTACTTCAAGCCAATCTCAAAGAAGGAGAACAACAAGAATTAGAAGATATTTTTGAAAAACTAAATAATATCGAAATTATAAAAGAAAATCTCGACAAATCCATTGCGTTAAGTAATGAAGAACAAATAGGTGTTTTACAAAATTTGAAAGAAGTAAAAAATTCACTTCAAAAAATAGGAGATTTTTCTCCAGAATATCAAATTCTGTTAGAAAGAATAACAAGCATCTTGATAGAAATGGATGACCTAGTTACAGATTTAGAAAATCAAAGCGAAAAACTAGTTAATGATCCTGAAAAATTAGAATTCGTTAATCAGAAATTACAACTTATTTACAACCTTCAAAAAAAACACCAAGTAAATACAGTTGAAGAATTAATTGAAATTCAAAAAAACTTAGATGCAAAAGTGATATTTGCAGATGATCTTGATGAACAAATACAAAAGTTACAAGCCGAAATAAATATTAAAAATGAACAAGTAACAGAATTGGCAACAAAAATTTCAAAAAAACGTAAAGAAATAGTCCCAGTTTTGATCACTCAAATTACAGAAATTCTAAACGAATTAGGAATGTCAAATGCTCGTTTTGAATTTGATATAAAAGAGTCAACAACATTCTTGCCAAATGGAAAAGATGAAATCCAGTTATTGTTTTCTGCTAATAAAGGAACTGATTTTGGATTGCTAAAAAAAGTAGCATCAGGAGGAGAAATGTCTCGTATAATGCTAGCTGTAAAAGCAGTTTTAGCAAACTATTCAAAATTACCTACTATAATTTTTGATGAAATAGATACAGGAGTATCTGGCGAAGTAGCTCAAAAAATGGCCAATATCATGCAACAAATGAGTCATAAAATGCAAGTCTTTGCTATTACACATTTACCTCAAATTGCTTCAAAAGGACAACAGCATTATAAAGTTTTTAAATCAGATCGAGTAGATGTTACTATTTCTGAATTAAAACTACTATCCCAAGAAGAACGAATTATAGAAATAGCAGAAATGTTATCAGGTAAAAATATTTCAGACTCAGCCATTGCACATGCAAAAGCTTTGCTTAACTAATTATTTAAATTAAATTTGCTAATCAAACTAATTGAAAAGATATGATTATTGAACCAAGAATGAGAGGTTTTATATGCCTGACAGCGCACCCTGATGGTTGTGCTCAAAGTGTAAAAAACCAAGTTAATTACGTATTATCTAAAGGAAAAATAGACGGACCAAAAAGAGTATTAGTAATTGGTGCTTCTACAGGATTTGGTTTAGCTTCTAGAATTACAGCTGCTTTTGGTAGTAATGCTTCTACAATTGGAGTATTCTTTGAAAAAGAACCAACAGAAGGAAAAACAGCTACCCCAGGATGGTATAATTCTGCCGCTTTTGAACAAGAAGCTAAAAAAGGAGGCTTATACGCTAAAAGTATTAATGGAGACGCTTTTTCAAAAGAAATTAAAGAAAAAACAATTAATATGATAAAATCAGATCTAGGACAGGTCGATCTTGTCGTATATAGTTTAGCTTCTCCTGTACGTATGCACCCAAATACAGGAGTGTTACATCGTTCTGTATTAAAACCTATTGGTCAGATTTTTAGTGATAAAACGGTTGATTTTCATACCGGAGTAGTATCGGAAGTTTCTATTCAACCCGCTGTACAAGAAGATATAGATAATACAGTAGTTGTAATGGGGGGAGAAGATTGGACAATGTGGATTGATGCTATGAAAGAAGCTGGAGTATTAGCCGAAGGAGCTACTACTGTTGCCTATTCTTATATTGGTCCAGAAGTAACAGAAGCAGTATATAGAAAAGGAACGATTGGTCGTGCTAAAGATCACCTTGAAGCAACAGCCTTTGAAATAGACGAAAAATTAAAGGATATTAACGGACGTGCTTTCGTATCTGTAAATAAAGCTTTGGTTACGCAAGCCAGTTCAGCAATTCCTGTCATCCCATTGTATATATCATTATTATATAAAACAATGAAAGCAAAAGGAATACACGAAGGATGTATTGAACAAATGCAGCGTTTATTTTCAGAATGCTTATATAATGGAGCAACAGTACCAGTAGATGAAAAAGGACGTATTCGTGTAGATGATTGGGAAATGCGCGATGATGTTCAGGAAACTGTTAAAACTTTGTGGAAACAAGCTGATACAGAAACTTTAAAAGAAATTGGAGATTTAGCAGGTTATAAAAATGATTTCTTAAACCTATTTGGTTTCGGTTTTGAAGGAGTTGATTATTTAGCTGATACAAGCGAAATAGTTCCTATTGAAAGTATAAAATAAATAGCCTAATAAATAAATAAAAAGAGGTTTTCTAATTATTTAGAAAACCTCTTTTTATTTAGACTTAAAATATACTGGATTAAAAAGTAAAATTCTCGATATGTTTTTTAATTTTAAAAATTAAATACAAACAAAAGGTATTTAGAATTCTTTTTTTGAAATTTTCAGAGCAGGCTTAAACCTCTTTAAAAAATGTTTCACAGTGATTTTGGGTAACTAATTCCAATAAAATAAAGAAAATAAACTTTTGTAAAAATAAAAAGATAGTATTTTTATAAAAAAATGAATAAACTGAGATATAATGACAAAATTAAAGTAGTTTATATTAGAACCCTATTTTGAAATGTTTTTTGTAAAAAAAAGACAAATTAAGGTAAAAAAGCACTTATTTTTCATTATTATTTTTTGTTAAAAATGTAACTTTGTCAAAAAAGTAAGAAGAATGAATTTTTCTTTTGTTATCCCTGTTTACAATAGACCAGATGAAATAGATGAATTATTAGAAAGTTTGACTAAACAAACTTATAATAAACCTTTTGAAATTATAATTGTTGAAGACGGTTCTACAATACCTTGTGAACATATAGTAGATAAGTATAGAGCAGAGTTGAATTTGACTTATTATTTAAAATATAATTCAGGGCCAGGAGACTCTCGTAATTTTGGAATGCAATATGCAAAAGGAAATTATTATATTATTTTGGATTCAGATTGTATACTTCCGCCACAGTATCTGTTAGAAGTAGAAAAATCCTTGTCAGAAAAATATGTAGACTGTTTTGGCGGACCAGATGATATGTTGTCCACGTTTACACCAATTCAAAAAGCAATTAATTTTGCTATGACCTCCGTACTCACTACAGGAGGTATAAGAGGAGCTAGTGAAAAAATTGGAAAATTTCAGCCTAGAAGCTTTAATATGGGAATTTCTAAAAAAGCCTTCGAAGCATCAAAAGGATTTTCTAATATTCATCCAGGAGAAGATCCTGATTTGTCAATTAGATTATGGAAAATGGGATTTGAAACAAAGTTAATTCCTAGCGCGTTTGTATACCATAAAAGAAGAATTGATTGGGAAAAATTTTATATTCAAGTTAATAAATTTGGTAAGGTAAGGCCTATTTTAAATAAATGGTATCCTGAACACGCAAAACCCACATTCTTTTTACCCTCATTATTTGTGTTAGGTTTTTTTACAGGTATACTTCTGAGTTTCCTATTTCTGTTTGATTGGTTATTAAAACTATATTTTTTATACACAGTAGCCATATTTCTTGTTTCAACCTATAAAAATAAAAATTTAAAAGTAGGGCTGTATTCTATTATAGCTGTTTGGAGACAGTTTTTTGGATACGGTATGGGCTTTATAGAATCGTATTACAAAATTAATATCTTAAAAAAAATGCCAGAGGAAGCTTTTCCTGAATTATTTTTTAAAGTTTAATGACAAAAGTTATTGGATTAACAGGAGGGATAGGAAGTGGAAAAACCACAATAGCCCGTTTATTTCAAGATAAAGGAATCCCTATCTATATAGCTGATGAAGAAGCTCGTAAAATAATGGAACTACCCCAAACAATTCAGCAAGTCACCGAATTATTTGGGAGTAGTGTATTGCTAGAAGGTAAAATAAATCGAAAACAATTAGCTCAAATTGTTTTCAATAATCCTTCCAAATTAAAAACATTAAATAATTTGATACATCCTTTGGTAGCGAAACACTTTGATCAATGGTTGCAACTACATCATTTTCATTCCTTTGTAGTAAAAGAATCAGCCATACTTATTGAGAGTGGAAATTATAAAAAATGTGATAAAATTATTTTAGTTACCGCTTCAGAAGAAACACGTATCAAAAGAGTAATGCAACGTGATAACTTAACTAAAAAAGCTGTTTTAGATCGTATGCAAAATCAATTATCAGATGAGAAAAAGCGTCTAAAAAGTGATTTTGTTATAATAAATGAAAATTTAAAAGAAACTCAAAAACAATTTGATGATATTCTTAAAATTTTATCAAATTCATACTAAAATCTTTTATTGTTAATGTTTGGTTAATTTTTTTAACAAATGAATGTTAAAATATTATATTTGCTTCAATGAATAAGAATTGGTTCCGTTTTGTCGTAGTATTAATGTCCATCGCTCTTCTAGGAATTGTAGTTGTGCAAGGATATTTGATAAATGTTTCTTTTAAAAATAAAGAAGAACAATTTAAATATCAAGTAAAACAAGTTATTGATAACGTAGCAAGAGAAGTAGAAGAGCAGGAAGCCTATACCTTTTTGAGTCGATTTAGTAAAATAAAAGACAGTATAGGAAAAGAACCAGAACGAAGTGAATTAATGAAGTTTTTTTATGTAGAAAAAAATGAATTAACAAATCAAACCATAATTTATTCAAATAGTATAATTCCCGAAGATTACTCCGTATCTTCATCGTTCTTTGATAAAAACAATGATTCTACACGAATCAAAAATTATGTGGCAAAACGCGTAACAGAAGTGTATAATGAAACCACTTTAAATGATCAAAAGATGAGTTCAGTGGTTTATCCTTCTGAACGAATAGAAAAAGCAGGGGTGGTTGAAATTTTAGATAAAGCAACTTTTGAACTTAATTTTAAAGATATAGCAGCAACCAGACAAGTTTCGCAAAGAGTAAGTGTAGAACAATTACAAGTTTTATTTGCAAATGAACTAAAAGCATTAGGGATAAATACTCCTTTTGAGTTCGGAATTTATAATAACGGTTTAGCCACTAAAGTTAAATCGGAACATTTTAAATACGATAAAAAAAATACCTACGATACACCCCTATTTACGGATAACGATGGCATTAGTAGATATCAATTATTGTTGAGTTTTCCTAAAAAGAAAGTCTTTTTAGCCTCTGACTTTGTTGGAATTGCATTTCTAGCTTTCTTATTCACATCTATTATAATCGTAGCCTATTATAGTGCTTTAAAACAGCTTAATACTCAACGTCATATTTCCGAAATCAAGACAGATTTTATCAACAATATGACACATGAATTTAAAACCCCCATTGCAACAATTAACTTAGCTTTAGATGCTATTCGAAACCCTAAAGTAATTGATGACAAGGAAAAAGTGCAACGTTATTTGCAAATGATCAAAGACGAAAATAAAAGAATGCATGCACAAGTAGAGAATGTTTTAAGAATTTCAAAATTAGAAAGAAAAGAATTAGATATAACAAAAGAATGTCATGATGTACATGATATGTTAGAAGAAGCAATTGAACATGTAAGTTTAATTGTAGAAGATCGACAAGGCGAAATGAAAACCGATTTTAAAGCATTAAAATCAAAAGCCTTACTAAATGATATACACTTTACGAACGTTTTAGTAAATGTTTTAGAAAATGCAGTTAAATACACACCTGAAAAACCTGTAATAAATATAAGCACAGAAAACGTTAAAAATTTTATTGTTATAAAAATTAAAGACAATGGAATAGGAATTGGTAAAGTAGCACAAAAAAAGATTTTTGATAAATTCTATAGAGAACACACAGGCGATATACACAATGTTAAAGGACATGGATTAGGATTGGCCTATGTAAAAAGAATTATGGATGACCACCATGGAGAAGTGGTAGTAGAAAGTGAAAAAGGTAAAGGAAGTACATTTATAATAAAATTACCCTTAATAGTTTGATTATGGAAATGGTAAAAAAAATATTGTTAGTAGAAGATGACCCTAATTTTGGTTCAATTCTTCGAGATTATTTAAGTATGAATGATTTTGAAGTAACGTTGGCTAAAAATGGAATGGAAGGCTTCGAGAAGTTTAAAAAAGACGAATACGATTTGTGTATTCTAGATGTTATGATGCCTTATAAAGATGGTTTTACATTAGCCAAAGAAATAAGAGAAAAAAACAAAGAAGTACCTCTTATTTTTCTTACAGCAAAAACCATGAAAGAAGATGTTCTAAAAGGATATAAGGTAGGAGCAGACGATTATTTGAACAAACCTTTTGATTCAGAAGTGTTGCTGATGAAAATCAGAGCTATTATTCAACGAAAAGCTTCTGAAATGAAAGGAGATACTAGCAAATATGAATTTGAAATAGGTAAGTTTCATTTAAATGCTAAGTTACGCTTCTTAACTTATCCAGGAGAAGAGCCCGTAAAACTTTCTCCAAAAGAAAATGAACTACTAAAAATGTTAGCATTGCACGAAAATGATTTAATGCCACGTGAGTTAGCTTTAACTAAAATCTGGAGAGATGATAATTACTTCACTTCTCGTAGCATGGATGTTTATATTGCCAAGTTGCGTAAATATCTTAAACACGACGAAAACGTCGAAATACTTAATATTCATGGAGAAGGGTTTCGATTAGTTGTAAAGAATAACTAAAAAGACAATGTAGTAAAAAATAGCACCTAAAAAATGTTATTAAGCCCAATGAAATAAGTAGATAAAGAGAAGTATATTGAAACTACTTTCAATATACTTCTTTATTTGTGAAAAAAATAAAAAAGTGTCCTAAGTGTGGCTCAAGTTACACTATAAACATTACAAGTCGTAAGGGAATTAAAAAACAAATGACACTTTCTTAGAGGAGCTCACAAGACGTTTTGTCTTGCATATACTCCCCAAAAACTTTTTCAAAATAAAGTAATACGGGGATTTTACCCATAAGTGAAGGAAATCACCCTAAAAACCACCTAAAGTAGACTTCAAAAAAAGAGGCGTTAAATGCCTCTTGTATATTCTTAAATTTTTACTTCGATATTCTCATAATGGATGGAATCTCAACGGTTCCGTTCAACAGAGGTTTCATTGTTGGCTCTTCGAGCCCAACGAAACCTTAGCTGTTGTAGGTAGTTGTTATTTGTCGGAAGTACTTTCTTTTTTCTTATCTTTATTTTTTTCAGGGAATAAGTTTTTAAGAACAATTACCACCATTCCAATAACATTTGCTGTAGAAGTTACAAGTAAAGCAATTAATACATTATCAGAAAGTTTATAGCCACAAAGATTATTATGAGTTAAAATATGAATTACCTTATTTAGCCAAATAATTAGTAAACAAGTATACACTACTGAAAATATTATGCGTAAAACCGTGTCGATTATGTATCGCCGTGTTTTTGCTATATATCGTTTTTCTTTAAATGAGATGTCTTTATTTACCGCATCATTATCTCTAACTGCATCTGAGAAATCAACATCATTATAATCAATAGTAGGGTTATTAGGTAATCTATCAAAGAAAAACATATTATAACACTTTTTGATTTTCGGTTAGGCTTGCTTCTTTGCTAATTGGTTTTAATTTAGGCAAATAGTGTTCTAAAATTTTTTCATCTTCAATTTCAGAGTTACAACCATAACAATAAGAGTTTTTCCATGGTGTATTGTCTGCGTGTGTCATAGCACTTAATTGTACTCCATCAAATTTACCATACATTGACCATATTTTATCTAAAAATTTAGCATCGTTAATATCTATAACTTCACTAATATTTGTTGGTATAATATCATTTATTTTAATTTTTCCGAAGTTTTTTATGTTCTGATAAAGCTTTGGAAAAACTGGGCCATAATCCCAAGCTTCTAAACGTTCTTCTATTAGCTTTTTATCTCCGTTTGTCAATGCCAAATACCAGCTATACGCCAAATAAGTCATTTTAATCAACTTCATAGGAGTTAGGTCTCCGTATTTGGAGTAATTACGGACGAAATAATTTGCGATTGTTGTTGAATTATAACTCATATTATTTTGGCATTTAATTTATTTAATTTCCCTTTTTTCTATATGCGAAGTTACTAAATATAAACAAATTACAAAAAACATTATGAGAATTATAACGTAAATCATTCTTTCTGTTGTGTTTACGCTTCGGTTCTCGTACAATTACCTACAACGTCAGTCTGTGAAAAAACACAGAAACCTCACCAAATATAGCTAAAATAGTTTGTTAAAAAAGGGGAATTTTCGTATTTTTAAAAATGCAGCATATCCAAGGGATTTCCCGTAATCAGTTACAGGCATCGAGTTTAGAAGACAAAATTACTTCTGAAAACCCAGTTCGATTCATAGATGCTTTTGTTGAACACATAGACCTTCAAAAAGTAGGATTTACAGCAGTGATTTTAAAAAAAGAAGGTCGTCCAAGTTTCAATATCCAAGTGTTTCTTAAAATCTATTTATACGGTTATTTGAATGGTATTCGCAGCTCCAGAAAACTAGAAAAAGAGTGTATTCGTAATATTGAAATGCAATGGTTGTTAGAAGATATTCGTCCTAATTATCACAGTATTTCTGATTTTAGAAAAGACAATTCCAATGCATTGAAGCAACTCTTTAAACTGTTTGTTTCTTTTTTGAAAGATGCCGATGGGGATACAATCATACCAATTTAATAGGACTTGAAAAAGTAAACGGAGAACATAGCTTAATTATGCTAGTGTACAACATCAAGCGTACCATAAATATTCTTGGAGTCCCTGATTTAATAGCAAAAATCAAAGCTTGGAACTCACCTTACAAGACAAAGGACTTGTTTTTGATAAAAACGACTTATTTAAACCTGTTTATAGGCTTTATATTTTTTGAAACACCTCAAAATAAGTTCAAAAATAGCATTGTTTAAAACAAAGTTATGTCAGTTTGGTGGGATGAATTGTATTCAAAAAAGAGGTTTTTTCACGGCCTGACGTTTCACGGCTTTAAGAAGTGGCGATGAACCAAGACCAAGCCTTCACAAATATAAACAAAACTTTAAATTAATAACCTTTCCAATTTCTGATAAATCCCAAGCCTCGCCATTTCTTGAAACCGCTGTTAGCGGTAGTTTTTTCTCTTTAATAGTTCTTAAAAACTTTATTTTCAGTGTTATTCAAAATAATTGAATATTCTCCTTTGTATATTGAATTTGGAAAATTGTTTTTCAACTGTTTTTTTATATTTAAGTCATTAATTTCATGCAAAGCTATTTTAACATTATGACCTTTACCTGGAATTATCATTACTAAATTAAGTATATTATTTTTATTGTTAATAGTTTCGTCAATCAAAAATCTACGAATTTCATTTCTTAACAAGTCAATATTCTGTTTTAGAATCGTTTCAGAAATACTATTTTTTCTAATTTTTCCAATTCTTACTAAATCAAATTTTACTTCCATTTTATTTTCTGAATTTGTTAATTATTTCATTAAAATTTAAACCAATTCCCGCAATATTAGGTTTCAATTCAAGATTGTCAATATCTAAAATCTTATTCCAAAAACTATCATTTTCGCCTAAATTTAATTTTCGTTCTTTTTTTAAACTTCTTTTTATTTTATCAAGTTTAGCTTTGTATTCAGGCGTATAATTAGGTTTTTTTAAAAAGTTGGTTTCAAAATTTTCCATATTTTCTGTAAATTTAAAAGGATTTTCTTCCATAAATTTTTTACAGACTTCCATATGAAGCCATATTGATAAATTATGCAATCTCGATTGATAACCTGTTAATTTAATCTCGCCATTTTCAAGTATCAAATCACCGTTTTCAATTAATAAATCATTTTCTCCTTTTCTATCAATATCTTTAATTAAATAAAAAATGTCTTTGTAGAGAATTTCAATAAAGTTTTCATTTTCACTCCTTATTGGTTCAAGAATTTTTTCAATGAATTCGTCAATTGATTTTTTATCAGTATTTCTGATTTCTTCAATTATCGCTAAATAATCTTCTCTTTTTAACATCTTCAAATATTAAATTTTATTGTTAAACGTCTCGTTTTTAGTAAAATTACCGCTGTTGTAGGTAGTTGTTATTGGGACTTTTGTGATTTTTTTAATAAGTCGGCATAAATTTAAATATCAACTATTAATTCTTTTCTGAAGATACATTGTCATTCCTTTTGCAAAATATTCAACTAATAAATCATCATTTTTATTTTGCTCACATTTTACAATTGTTGAGATATATTCTATTTGTTCATCTTGGGTTGTGACTTCTGGAAATATTGGTGGGCAATTATTAGTCATTAAAACTGCTCCTATGATAATTCGGCATACACGACCGTTTCCATCGGCAAATGGATGTATGTCATTTAAAAATTTATTGTGAAAGAAAGCAATCCTTGTCAATAAATGTTTTTCTATTACTGTGTTGTCAATATCATTTAGTCTATCGTTAAATATATCAACCCAAGAAGCCATTATAAATTCTAAATTAAAATGAGGAGCATATTCTTTATTGTCAAAAAAGGGTTGTCTAGATCCAATCGTTGGGACATTTCTGTAATTTCCAACAAGTTCTGGTTTAAAATCGGTTTCCCATGCTAATGGAGAACTCATTAAGCACGAATGAACATTTTTGATTATTTCTTCAGTTAACTTGAAATTTTCTAAATTTTCAAGAAGATTTTTTAAAACAGATTGATGTTCTGAGATACCAAGTAAAGAATCAAGATTGATACCTCGTACAGTTTCGTTATTTAAAAAACGAATTGTGTCGCCATATTGAAGTTTTGAATCCTCAACTCTAGCTGAATAAAAAGAATAATCATTTATTAGTGAATCTCTAAACTCAGAAGACCATTCATTTCTAGGAAATTTATCTTGGAATCTTAAAAGGACTTTATTAAATTCTAATAAATAGTCTGGAAGCATTGACTATTACCCGCTATATTTATTAAACATAAAGCGAGTCCACTTTTTAATATCATGAGGATATGCAAATAAAGTATCGTCTTTTTTTAAAAAAGTCTTTCCAAAAAAGAAAAGTTGAAAGTCTTTTTTAAAGGTACTAGGAATCCCATCAACTGCAATAAGTTCTTTTGTAGTTGATAAATTTTTTAAAATTATTATGTCTTGTCTTGTAACTAACATATTGCAAATGTACTAAATACTTCTGATTTTTCAACATTCATAATTGAATTTTTTAATGATAAAATAATCAAAAGTTTTTCAAATATTCTACAAATTTTATTCCAAAGCATAATTTTAAGTTGTTTTTCTTTCAACGCGTGGTTCTCTACAATTACCTACAACGTTCCGCCGGCTTGGCTTGCCGTTGCGTAAGTATAGCACAAAAGTTTGCAGGTACAAAACCAAGATTGGAAAAAAAAGAAATTTTCCAAGTATGCCTAAGCCCAGCAATGGCGCCAAACTGCTGTTATGTGATGTACCTATTCTCATTTTTTGTAAGGTCCAAGAAATTTATCTCCATTGAAGTGTACTAAATGGTCAGGATTATCTGCTATCCAAACTTCGGTTTCCCAAGCAATGTCAGCTATAAATTGTCTAAATTTTGGTCGTGTCAGAAATGCTGTGACGTAAACAATATCGGCTTTACAGTTTTTTGTTAGTTTCTGTAACTGCAAAAGACGAATTTCTGAAATTGGACCTGATGAATGAACCGCCTCAATCATATAGAGCCAATTCTTTTTCTTAGAATAAGCAATTACGTCAGGTAATTCTTCGTGAGAAATTTCAAAAAAGTTTAGTTTTTCTAATTTATCCTTTTCAAGGTATAAATATTTGTCCGCTGTATCTCCAACATACAAAACTTCTGCTCCGAAACCATATCTCGGCAGAAAATCTTCAATAATAGCCTTTTGTAAATCGTTATGTTCTCCTACCGAAAATGTCAATTGTCCAGCTGATGGAAGCGTAACTTCAACTTTTGAAATCTGTCTTTCTCTTTTTAGTTTTTGGCTTAAAGGTTCAATATTTTTCAGCTTATCTTTAACCGTTTTCTCCCATTCTTTCTTTCCATAATTTCTTATCAACTCTGCGTAAGTTGGATTGATGGAATACCCACGTGTAGAATCGTTTGTTGCAGAGTTTGGGCTTGATTGTAAAACTACTTCAGCAATTGTCAAAAGTTTTAAATCTTTCCTTCTGATGTCGTCATACGAACCTGAACTGATATTTTCGTTGAAATGTTCGTTCACATAGTTGATTATATCTCTTGTTTTTAGAGCAAAACCACTATTTAAATCTTTTGCTTTTGCAAGTTCTTTTAATGATTTTATATCGCCACTTGCCAAAAAAGCAATAGCCATTCTTTCCAATCGTCGTGGTGTTCCTTCAATTGGAATTCCAAAAGTGTCGAGAATGTAAAGTGCTGTATTAATAAGTTCTTGAATTGCTTTTGGCTTTTCATTAAATGTTTTTGAACTATCTGAATTGATATACTGCTTCATTCTCGAATAATTTAAGTTGCTCAAGTTCAATTACAGGATAATCTTCCTTAGAAGTTCCCATAATGTGAGTTTTAATATTTTTGGCTAAATGGAATGCAAAGTTAGGGGCAACTGCATTGCCAATTTGTGTGTATTGATGTGTTTCTGTTCCTTGAAATTCAAACCAATCAGGAAAACTTTGCAATCTTGCAGCTTCACGAACAGTAATTCTTCTTCTTCTTCCGTCATTTAATCTCACTCGGTGCATATCTCCTGTGGCTCCTGCAAGATTTCGGCAGGTCAAAGTTCGGGCTGGTCTATCTAAATATAAATCTCTTGGGTTTACGCATTTTGACGCTTTTTCATAATTAGCGACATATCTGTCCATAGATTCTGTGAAAAATTTAGAATTTTCATCAAATTCAAATGCTAAATTTCCTAAAGCGTCTCCTGCCGTAACTTTTTTATATATTGGATTTGGTAATTTAATTTTCTGTTTTGAACCAATAACAATTACACGCTCTCTGTTTTGAGGAACCTCAAAATTAACAGCATTCAAAAGAGCATAATCAATATAATACCCCAAACTTTCAAGCTCGTCAATCACTTCTTTTAGATACCATTTGTTTTTGTATAACATTCCACGAACGTTTTCAAACATAAAAACTTCGGGATTTAGTTGTCTAACTGCTGATAAAAAAATAGGGAATCCATCTCTTGAATCTTTTAATCCAAGTTGTTTTCCTCCAACACTAAACGGTTGGCAAGGTGGACCTCCAATTACTATATCTGCTTTGGGATATGTTGATTCAGGAGTTAGTTTTCCTGTAATACATTCTCCTAAAAGGTTTTTGTTGTATGTGTTTGAAGCATTTTCGTCCATCTCATAACCAATAGTTTTAAATCCATTCGCTTCAAATCCAAGAGATAAACCGCCACAACCTGCAAAAAGGTCAACCACCGTCTTTTTCAAGTCGGTGTCTATCCAAGGTTTTAGTTTGTTATTCATCTCTTTCCAATATTCCATTCGGTAAATTTACAAAAATTTTCTTTTGGTATGATGTGTGGTTTTGGTATATCACATAACGTCCAGCCGGCTTTGTGCTGGTGGGGATTTATGTCCCCGAACCATTCCATTAAGACTGAAGTCAAATATATAAAAAAACCTTTAAATTTTGCCTAAAACCCCACTTGCACAAAACCGCTGTTGTGTGACGTAATTTTAATTTTTATATAATTCAATTATTTCACTCAACAATGAAATAGTCTCAGGTTTATATTTATTTTGATTTTTAATTTTTTCAATCAATGATTCAAAATTGTCTTCATAGTATGAGTGAAAACTATTATCTTCTTTGACATGATTGTCAAGAATGAAATCTTTAATTGAACTAATTGTATCTAAATTACATTCATCGAGTTTTGGTAAAAGTTTTAAAAAATTCCCTTCATCATATTTGAATTTATAATCTTTTGTGATAAAGAGGCCAATATAGATACCGATAGTAAAATTTTCGGAGAATCTATAATTAATATTAAACATAACATCTTTTGCATCAAAACATCCCATTTCTGCTGCTTTGGTGATTCTTCTACCTAGTTCTAAACAAAGTTTTTTGTTCAATTTATTTTGAAAAGTTTGACCAAAATCACTTTTTAAAATTCTTATAGAATCTTGTTGTCTGTAGAAATCATTTGAATCAAATTCGATTAGGAATCTTTTATATAGTTCTTCTTCATTTTTATAGAAATCAAATGATTCAATGATGTTTAATTTATTTATATGCTTTTCAAATTTTATTTCTAAAGCTTTTGTAAATAAGTTTTTCTTATAAACTTTACTTATTAGAATTGTTGTTTGATGTTTTTCAGCAGATTCATTTTGTTGTATTATATATTCTAATACTAATTCTTTGGCTCTTTTTGGAATTTTTTTCCAAACTCTATAATCACAAGAACCTAAAACAAATTCATAAGTATGATTTAACGCTAAATCCTCTATTCTCCATTTGCCATCATTTAGAGATTGGGTAGTTGATTTTAAAAGAATATTTGAAAATATTCTCAATCTTTTTAAAATGATTTTTTTGGTGTCATCTGATTTATTTTCTCCAATTTTAGCAATTAAAGATTTATAAAAATATGAATGTAAATCTTTATTGATTCTTGGTATAATTTTTTTAGCGTATGTTTCTATGGTTAAATTGTCATTAGATAAAAAATGAGGTTTATTTATCAAATTTTCAATTAAATCATTTACATAGTTTTTTTTGAATTCTAGTTTTTTGCCTAACGAAATATCTATAGACTGTTTGATTATGAAAGTCAATTCATCTGCATTAGGTTCTTTTTCATAAGGGTGAGCAAATAAGCATCTCTGACTCCAAAAGAATAGTAGTTTTTTATAATCTTCAGGTTCAATTATGCTAATTGTTTTAGCTTCTTCTATTATTTGAATATCTGCTGATTTTTCTATTTCCTCAAGTTTTTCAATTTTTTTAAAAGATTGTGTAGCTTGAATATCACCTGTATTTGCAAGTGCATTTATTTTTCTTTTTAGAGACTCTACAATTGAAATCCATGCTATTATATAACCAGCTCTATAAGTTTTAGATTTTAAACAATTTACAGCTTCTCTAAATAATATTTTGTCAAGATTTATTATAATTTTATCTTCAAGTGATACTATTTCGTCCATTTAAGATTTCGTTTTTCTATTATGTCACACAACACACAAATATACGCAACTCAGCGATGATTACAAAGAACAACAAACAAAACTAAGTTTATCTAGCTAATACCTTTAAAATCAATACTTTAAAAAGATACATCAAATACGTATTTTATGTATCTTTATATAGTTTTATTGCGAAAAATAATATTTAAATATTTAAAATGCGCAGTTATGGATTTATCACAATATCAATTTTCATTCGGCACACATCAAGGTCGAAACATCATTTGGATTCAGTTTAAATATCAGCTTAGTTTGAAAGACGCACTCCGCGAACGCTTTCCATCAGCCCGTTATAGTAGTACACATAAAGCATGGTATTTACCTGACTTAGCTGCCGTTCGTAAGGAGCTAAAACTGCCTCTTAAAACTTTGAAAGAGCAAACTTTTAGTCATATTTCAGAAAATAATCGCTTGGCTGTAATTCAATATAGTAATCAGTTAGATTTAATGGCTTACAGCCCCCACACCAAGCGTACCTATCTGCAAGAGTTTATGCAATTATTGTCACTACTGGGGAACGTTTCTGTAAATTCTCTAACACCAGATAGATTGAAAGATTACTTTCTGTACTGTTTGCAAAAAAATGAACTTAAGGAGCAAAGTATGAACTCTAAAATTAATGCAATCAAATTTTATTTTGAAAAAGTCTTGCATCGCGAACAAATGTTTTTTGATATTCCCAGACCCAAAAACCCTTTAACATTACCCAAAATGTTATCCAAAAATGAAATTGTGAAATTATTCTCAGTTTTGGAAAATAAAAAACATCGGCTTATTTTAAAATTATGTTACGGGATGGGACTACGCGTGAGTGAAATTGTTAATCTAAAAGTAGAACATATTGATAGTCAGTCTATGCGGGTTTTGATTGTAAATGCAAAAGGAAAAAAAGATCGTTATACGAATCTTCCTGAATCGGTTTTAGAAGACCTCCGAGCTTATTATTTAGAATATCGTCCTAAGACATGGTTGTTTGAAGGGGCTTACGGTGGCAATTATTCGATTCGTAGTATTCAAGCTGTTTTTAAAAGTGCTATGAAAAAAGCTAAGATTACTAAAACTATTGGAATACATGGATTGCGACATAGTTATGCTACACATTTAATTGAAGGAGGGGCAGATATTCGTTTTTTGCAAAAGCTTTTAGGACATAGCAATATTAAAACAACTCAAATTTACACGCATGTTACCGATGTGACACTTTCTAAAATAAAAAGTCCTCTAGATGGATTATTTTTGTGATACCATTTGAAAACCTTAGATTTTCTGGATTTTTTAATATATATTGCTATTTTGTGGTTTAGAATTGGGCGGATATAACTTTTGCTAATACTGACCATTCTGTCTGGAACGTTTTTGCTCTTTTTAATTTCTTTTTTTCTCTTTTTTTGAATATTTATTGTATCGCTTACGCTAATCTAAATATTTAGTTCTTGGTAGTTTTATCCATTTAAACTTAAAATATACTGGATTAAAAAATAAAGTTCTCGATCTGTTTTTTTCATTTTAAAATAACTCGAACAAAGAGTTGAGTATATAATTGAAATCATCGTTAGTTCGAGCGTGAAGCGCATCGAGAATCAAGACTAATTTTTATTTCTTTTATAGGATAGTCTCTAAATCAACATGTAGTTTGTCACTCCTACACAAGGAGGAGTTTGATAATCAACATTGTGTGATTTCTCCCTTTGGTCGAAATGACAAGATTGCGAACTTTTTGGGCAGTTTCAGGGTTAAAAAAATAATATTATAAGGAAATTTCAAAGTTAGATGGTATAAATCAACATGCGGTTTGTTTCTCCTGCGTAATCCTGCGTGAGGAGGAGTCTTATAATCAACATTGTGTGATTTCTCCCTTTGGTCGAAATGACAAGATTGCAAATTTTTTGGGCAGTCTCAGGGTTAAAAAATAGTATTATGAGGAAATTTCAAAGTTTAAAATAATATAAATAAACATGCAGTTTGTCACTCCGACGTGAGGAGGAGTCTCATAATCAACATTGTGTGATTTCTCCTTTTGGTCGAAATGACAAGATTGCGAACTTTTTGGGCAGTCTCTAGGTTAAAAAAATAGTATGATGAGGAAATTTCAAAGTTAGATGGTGTAAATCAACATGCGGTTTGCACTCCTACGAAGGAGGAGTCTTATAATCAATACTATGTGATTTCTCCTTTTGGTCGAAATGACAAGATTGCGAATTTTTTGGGCAGTCTCAGGGTTAAAAAAATAGTATGATGAGGAAATTTCAAAGTTTAAATCGTATAAATCAACATGCGGTTTGTCACTCCTACGTAAGGAGGAGTTTCATAATCAATAGTATGTGATTTCTCCTTTTGGTCGAAATGACAAGATTGTGAATTTTTTGGGCAGTCTCGAGGTTAAAAAAATAATATTATAAGGAAATTTCAAAGTTAGATGGTATAAATCAACATGCAGTTTGTTACTCAGTAAGGAGGAGTTTCATAATCAATAGCATGTGATTTCTCCCTTTGGTCGAAATGACAAGATTGTCAGCTTTTTGGGCAGTCTCAGGGTTAAAAAAAAGTATTATGAGGAAATTTTAAAGTTAGATGGTATAAATAAACATGCGGTTTGCACTCCTGCGTAAGGAGGAGTCTTATAATCAATAGTATGTGATTTCTCCCTTTGGTCGAAATGACAAGATTGCGAGCTTTTTGGGCAGTTTCAAGGTTAAAAAAATAGTATTATGAGGAAATTTCAAAGTTAGATGGTGTAAATAAACATGCAGTTTGTTTCTCCTGCGTAATCCTGCGTAATCCTGCGTGAGGAGGAGTCTTATAATCAACATTGTGTGATTTCTCCCTTTGGTCGAAATGACAAGATTGCGAACTTTTTGGGCAGTCTAAGGGTTAAAAAAAGTATTATAAGGAAATTTCAAAGTTAGATGGTATAAATCAACATGCGGTTTGTCTCTCCTACACAAGGAGGAGTTTTATAATCAATAAATAGTATGTGATTTCTCCCTTTGGTCGAAATGACAAGATTGCGAGCTTTTTGGGCAGTTTCAAGGTTAAAAAAATAGTATTATGAGGAAATTTCAAAGTTAGATGGTATAAATCAACATGCGGTTTGTCACTCCTACGAAGGAGGAGTTTCATAATCAATATTATGTGATTTCTCCTTTTGGTCGAAATGACAAGATTGCGAATTTTTTGAACAGTTTCAAGGTTAAAAAAATAGTATGATGAGGAAATTTCAAAGTTTAAAATAATATAAATCGACATCCAGTTTGTCACTCAGTAAGGAGGAGTTTCATAATCAATATTATGTGATTTCTCCCTTTGGTCGAAATGACAAGATTGCAAATTTTTTGGGCAGTCTCAGGGTTAAAAAAAAGTATTATAAGGAAATTTCAAAGTTTAAAATAATATAAATCGACATGCAGTTTGTCACTCCGACGTGAGGAGGAGTTTGATAATCAAAATTGTGTGATTTCTCCCTTTGGTCGAAATGACAAGATTGCGAGCTTTTTGGGCAGTCTCGAGGTTAAAAAAATAGTATTATAAGGAAATTTCAAAGTTTAAAATAATATAAATAAACATGCGGTTTGTCACTCCGACGTGAGGAGGAGTCTCATAATCAACATTATGTGATTTCTCCCTTTGGTCGAAATGACAAGATTGCGAACTTTTTGGGCAGTCTCTTGAAATTGGATTTTTTTGAATGTTTTTTAAGGAAAAACTTTATTTTTTCTTTTTATAGACTTCTTTTATCAGAGTATATTTTATACTTGATCCGTCAGCTGGTGGATTTGGTATTTTTTCTTCTTTAATAATAAGTTCATATTCATTGCCTTGTTCGTATTTAAATCCTTCTATATTATTATAAAGGAATTCCCATTCTTTTTGATTTTTGTCCCATTTTATTTGTAAACATTGGGTTTCCATTACTCCTGCGTTACAAGGTTTTGTTTGAGCTCCAATATAAATGGTTTTTTCGTCTTTGTTCATAGAATTACAAGACATTAGTAAAAAGGTAAAGGTTGATAAAATTATTCGTATCATATTTATTTAGAGAATATAAATTAAACTGTAATTAAACTATGTTGAACTAAATCTTCGGTAGTTGCATTACGTATTTTGATTATTTTTCAAAGATAACTTAATTATTTATTATGGCTAGAAAAAAAAGCATCCTGATGATTTAAGAGAAAACAAAATCCTAAATCAAGCCAAACGAGAAGTAGAAGGCTTTTTAGTACTTATTTACCGCTTTGAACTTAGCATTTCTATATTAGGGAGAAGTCAAAGCACATTTAGCAATTATGCTCGACACGTTGCCGTCGCCGCGCTTTATTTCGGGAAGATTCCAACGGAGTTGGAATCTTCCCACCATTAGTAACCATCGACTCCAAGAAGTAAATTTAAAAGGTGTAACTTTTAGTTACAAGGATTACAAGACGTTTTGCTTTGCATATACTTCCTAAAAACTTTTTTAAAATAAGACATTACGTTTTTTTGAGTAGTATGGGGATTTTGTACCCATAAGTTAAGGAAATCACTATAAAAACCACCCAAAGTAGACTTCAAAAAAAGAGGCGTTTATGCCTCTTGTATATTCTTAAATTTTCACTTCGATATTCCCATAGTGGATGGAATCTCAACGGTTCCGTTCAACAGAGGTTTCATTGTTAGCTTTTCGAGCCCAACGAAACCTTAGCTGTTGGCGGTAGTTTTTTATTTAAATTTATATTTTGTATAAATATCTATGTCTTCAATTTTTCTATAAGCCGCCCCTTTACTTGTGTAGATTTGCTTCGTTTCAATTATGATTTGATCTAAGTCAAATCCCTGAATTGTTCTTCCTAGTAAAAAGGATATTGTGTAGTCATCCCAATTTTTACCTTTAATATTTGCTATTTCAGAAGCTTTTTTCATAATTTCCCAAGTTTCGTTTTCTGTTAAATACCCAACCCAATGACACCATTTTGTAAGTGATACAGCTCTACAAATGTCCCAAGCATAAGCAGATTTTACTTGCTCTACTTTATTTTGCTCAATTCCTAACCCTTTTGCAATTTTTTTTTGAATGGAACTCAATTCTTTTGATTGTTGGTTAATAATTGGTTCAAATTCATTACTTCTTTCTAAATTTAATAATTTATTTAGGGTTTCTTTTGCTTCTGCGGTATTTGAAATTTCCCACTGTTGTTTTAGTCCTCCTATATATTCAAACAAGTTTTTTTCAGGTTTCATTCCAAGTATTTTTTCGCCTCTATAATAAAATAATATTCCTCCAAAGGATAGTAATCTTTTTTGTTCTTCGGTTAATGGTAACCCTGAATTATTTTTCTCAAATTCATCTAAGAGCTTTTGATTTCTTTTTTTCATTATTGTTTTTAAGAAAATCATATAGACAATAAATAGTACTGTAACTCCTCCAATAATTAAATAAGTGTTTGTTGTCATTTTTTGTTAATTGTTTTTATTAAAAGTTATAATTTATTTTATCCTCGGTCATTTTACAAAATTGTACTAACGTCAGTCTATGAAAAAAATTCACAAACTATGTCAAGTATAACTAAAATGATTAGTTTTTAAAAAATAAATTTTGTGCTTTTAAGTATGTAACCTATAAGTGAAGATCTTGATTTTTTAGAAAAATTACTAACAAAGACATCAGGTTCTTTGAAGAAAGACCGAGTAAAGACCTTGATCCTAATTAAGAAAGGGAAATGTGTTTGTTTTAGTGATATAACTAAGAAGCTTGGGAGAACTGAAAAGACAGTAAGAGTTTGGTTTAAAGACTATTTAAAAAATGGTATTTCTGAAATGTTATGTGTTAGAAGTAGGGGAAACAATACTAAGCAAATATCAGATAAAATGGTGAAGTCTATTGAGTAGAAATTGACTGATTCAAAAACAACAATTACATCTTATATAGAATTATTAAGATTACTTGAAGCAAAACGAAACGGTTAACTATGGAACTTTATATTGTAAACGAAAACATCAATCAAAGTTAAAAATAGCAAGAAAATCCCATTACAAAAAGAAAGAAAACACGGAAGTGTTTTTGGAAAACCTTGTAAATAAGCTCGAAGAGTACAGAATTATTCTTGATAAAAATAATTTAAAATCTGTAAATTTATACTTTCAAGATGAAAGTCGCTTCGGGTTGATCACAAAATAAAAAGAGTTATTATGGCAAAAAGAATGAAAGCCATTGGTACCTATAAGCTCAGTTATCTCTAATTGGCTTTGGGGAAGTTTTTCCCCCATAACAGTTGAGAGTTTTTGTATGACAACACAGAGTGTTTGTAAAGAATTATTTATAAAATATTTGGAATCATAAACCAACAGAATTAAAGATTATGATAATTGATAATGTAGCATTTCATTCCACAAAAAATGTAATATCACTGAGAACATATTTCTGTTACCAATTCCTCCATATTCTCCAGGACTCAACCCTGCTGAAAAAATCTGGCAATGGATGAAAGGTAAAATTGCAATGAAAATTTATGATACTCTAGCCGACTTAAATCAAAAAACGTTAGTTAGAATACCGTCACCGAAACTCCTCCGAAATTTAACATCAAAGATTATTTTTTGTAAATTTGACAAAGAAAACAAGTTGAGAACATGAAGGCAAAATACATCAATCCCTTTACGGATTTTGGGTTTAAGAAGATATTTGGGGAAGAAGCCAGTAAAAACCTACTTATCGACTTCCTCAATGCCTTGTTGCCAGAATATGACCAGATCAAAGAACTTTCTTTTAAAAACACCGAGCAACTCGGGCAGAGCGACCTCGATAGAAAAGCCATCTACGACATCTATTGCGAAAACGAAAAAGGCGAAAAATTCATCGTAGAACTCCAAAAAGCCAAGCAAAACTACTTCAAAGAAAGAACCATCTATTACTCCACATTTCCCATTAGAGAACAAGCCGAAAAAGGCGAATGGAACTATAATTTGAAAGCGGTTTATTGCGTAGGTGTTTTAGATTTCACCTTCGACGATTACGAAACAGAACCCGAAAGAAGCGAAGTAGTACATACCATCAAACTAAAAAACCAAAACGGAAAAGTATTTTACGATAAACTGACCTATATCTACTTAGAAATGCCCAATTTTGACAAACAGGAAAACCAATTAAATTCCCGTTTAGACAAATGGTTATATTTCATCAAAAACTTGGAAGATTTTCAAAATATTCCCACAATTTTCAAAGACGAAGTATTTACCCAAGCCTTTGAAAAAGCAGAATTGGCAAATTTCGGGCAATTAGATTTAGACAAATACGAGAGCAGTCTTAAAGTTTACCGAGATTTAAAAGGCGTTATTGACACTGCTTTCGACGAAGGAAAGATGGAAGGATTAATTGAAGGAAAGATGGAAGGAAAAATAGAAATGGCGAAATTAATGAAATCGGAAAACGAAACAATTGAAAAAATCATAAGATATACAGGACTTTCCAAAGAAGAAATCAACAAGCTCTAAAATAAGATACTAGAGGTAACATCAACATCAAAGGTTATTTTTTGTAAATTTGACAAAGAAAACAAGTTGAGAACATGAAGGCAAAATACATCAATCCCTTTACGGATTTTGGGTTTAAGAAGATATTTGGAGGAGAAGCCAGTAAAAACCTACTTATCGACTTCCTCAATGCCTTGTTGCCAGAATATGACCAAATCAAAGAACTTTCTTTTAAAAACACCGAACAACTCGGGCAGAGTGACCTCGACAGAAAAGCCATCTACGACATCTATTGCGAAAACGAAAAAGGCGAAAAATTCATCGTAGAACTCCAAAAAGCCAAGCAAAACTACTTCAAAGAAAGAACCATCTATTACTCCACATTTCCCATTAGAGAACAAGCCGAAAAAGGCGAATGGAACTATAACTTGAAAGCGGTTTATTGCGTAGGTGTTTTAGATTTCACCTTCGACGATTATGAAAGCGAACCCGAAAGAAGCGAAGTAGTACATACCATCAAACTAAAAAACCAAAACGGAAAAGTATTTTACGATAAACTGACCTATATCTACTTAGAAATGCCCAATTTTGACAAACAGGAAAACCAATTAAATTCCCGTTTAGACAAATGGTTATATTTCATCAAAAACTTGGAAGATTTTCAAAATATTCCCACAATTTTCAAAGACGAAGTATTTACCCAAGCCTTTGAAAAAGCAGAGTTGGCAAATTTCGGGCAATTAGATTTAGACAAATATGAGAGCAGTCTTAAAGTTTACCGAGATCTAAAAGGCGTTATCGACACTGCTTTCGACGAAGGAAAGATGGAGGGATTAATTGAAGGAAAGATTGAAGGAAAGATTGAAACGGCTAAATCCTTAAAAAAAATAGGTGTTTCAGTAGAAATCATTACGCAGGCAACAGGCTTAACCAAAGAAGAAATCAACAAACTATAATAAGGTGCTACTACGACAGCTAAGTTTTCGTTGCGTGCGGAGCACGAACATGAAACCTCTGTTTCCAGTCTGCATATCCAGGACACACGCTGTCGATTGAACTAAACCTTCGGTAGTTGCATTGTGTATTTTGATTATCTTTCAAAGATAACTTAATCATTTATTATGTCTACAAAAAAGCATCCTGATGATTTAAGAGAAAACAAAATCCTCAATCAAGCCAAACGAGAAGTAGAAGGCTTTAGCGAATTTATTTACCGTTTTGAGCGTAGCATTTCTATACTCGGTAGAAGTCAAAGTACTTTTAGTAATTATGCTCGGCACGTTGCTGCCGTTGCGCTTTATTTTGGGAAGATTCCAACAACGTTGTGAACTACCCACCATTAGCTACCACGGACTTCAAGAGGTAAATCCAAAAGGGGTAACGTTTAGTTACAAGGATTTGTAGATAATCTAGGAAAAAACATAGAGTTTGTGTTTATAAAGATGTGAAAAAGGGAAGTGGGTGTTTAAAAAGCAGTAACTTAATGTTTAACTTGTTGCTTCAACGGGAAGAAAAGTTATCTTATCAAGGACTATGAGATTTCGTTTGAGTTTCTTTTTGATCCAATGAAAGATTGCGAACTTTTAGAACACCCTTTTTGTTATTCTATTGTTTTAACTCCTTTAATAAAAATCCACTTCATAAAAATTTTTTCTCCATCACGTGTTGTAATTGCTTGAAATTTAGGTGCTAATATGGTGCTAATAACAAAAGCAGTCATAGGAATCCACCAGCCATTTAAATGGGTATATTGATTAACCAAGTAACGTGCTGAAAAAAAGAAAAGAGCGAAGGATAAAAAATTATAAATAAAGGTTTTTGTTTTTTTGTTCATTATATGTTTTTTAGAATTTTTGTACGTAAAAATTGATTAAGTTTTTATTTAGATTTTAGTGTAGATGTAATCTTTTTTGAATAAAATTGTATCCTGCTTTATTATTAAAACCAATATTAAGAAAACTAATAATGTAAAGGGGTGTTTGTTCCTATAACTAAGGGTTGAGTTAAATAAAGAAAAAAATAATTCTATTAATGCAAAATAATACAGTGTTTGTATACTACTTAATAAACATTCTAGAATTATATTTTTCAATATTTATATTTTTAAAATAATAACGGCTGAATTAATGATAGGGTAATTTTAACTATTGGTGTTTAAAAATTTTCCTTTTTTACTACCTTCATACATTTCAAATTTAGCTAAACGGGTTTCTAGCTTTCCATTGAATAGTTTGATCTTTCTTGAAGGTTTTAATCCTACGAATTTCAATGCGTCTATATTACCCGTTATGAACCAAGCATGGGTGTTTGGATATCCTTGTTTTAGGGTATCACCTATTTCGCGATAAAAACGTTCTAAATGAATATCAAGACGCTCTCCATAGGGTGGATTAAAAACCATGTGTAATGGGCCTTCCAATGTTTTTTTAGTTTCAAAAAAGTTTTGTTCGCGAATAATGATGTATTCATCTAGATTGGCTTGTGTAATATTGGTTCGGGCTTTCATTACAGCACTTGGAGCTTTATCGTAACCGATAATTTTATAATGAAATTCTTTTGTTTTGTTTAACAATGAATCCATTATTTTATCAAATAAATCATTATCCCAATCATTCCATTTTTCAAAAGCAAATTCCTTGCGATTGATATTGGCAGGAATGTTGCAAGCAATCATAGCAGCCTCGGCTAAAATAGTGCCTGAACCACACATGGGATCCATAAAATGACAACTACCATCCCATCCTGATAATAATAATATTCCAGCTGCTAATACTTCATTTATAGGCGCAATATTGGTTGCTGTTTTATATCCTCTATGGTGTAAAGAATCTCCTGAAGAATCTAAGGAAACAGAACAGTTTTCTCTATCAATATGTACATTGATACGTATATCTGGACGTTCTTTGTCAATACTCGGACGATGGCCTAATTTTTCTTTAAATTGATCTACAATGGCATCTTTGCATTTTAATGCCACAAATTGCGAATGATTAAAATATTCTGAATTTACCGTTGTGTCAATTACAAAAGTTTGATTGGCTCCAAAATATTGAGCCCAATCTATTTGTTGAATCCCTTTATATAAACTAGATTCGTTATAAACTCTAAATTGATGAATTGGTTTTAATATTTTTAAGGCTGTACGCAATGCTAAATTAGCTTTGTACATAAATCCTTTATCGCCTAGAAAACTCACCATACGAGTTCCTATTTCTACTTTTTGAGCACCTAAAACTTGTAGTTCTTTTGCCAACACTTCTTCCAAACCAAAAAGTGTCTTAGCAACCATTTTAAAATTATTATCCATAAATTATTTTAAATTCCAATAGTCAAAATTTTAATTTCCCAATCTCAAATCCTATAATATTTTCAAACATCAAATTTTAAAACTGAAATTGGAATGCAAAAATACTTTAAATTTGTATGCAAATAAGTATAAATGTCAGAATTATCAAATCATAAAGCACAGACCCCAGAAGCCAAATCAGAAAATTGGTTTGAAACTTGGTTTAATTCCCCTTATTATCATATTCTTTATAAAGAACGAAATGACCAAGAAGCACAGTTATTCATGGATAACTTAACACATTATTTAAACTTACCTGAAGAAGCTAAAATTCTAGATTTAGCGTGTGGAAAAGGACGACATTCTATTTATCTGAATCAATTAGGATATGATGTTACAGGAGTAGATTTAGCAGAAAACAGCATTTCAGAAGCAGCTCAGTTTAGTAATGAAAAGTTACAATTTAAGGTACATGATATGCGCGAACGTACAGAAGAAAAATACGATGCGGTATTTAATCTTTTTACTAGTTTTGGTTATTTTGAGAATGAAAGTGATAATTTAAAAACCTTAATAGCTATCAAGGAAAGCTTAACGGAATATGGTTTTGCGGTTATTGATTTTTTAAATGTTAATTATGTGATCAATAATTTAGTTCCTGAAGAGATCAAAACAGTTGATGGAATTGATTTTTATATTAAAAGGGATCTAAGAGAAGGACATATTTTTAAAGAAATTAATTTTGAAGATAAAGGGAAAAAATACCATTTTACAGAAAAAGTTCGTGCCTTGACACTACAAGATTTTGAAACTATGATGGAAGAAGCAGGAATCTACCTTTTAGAAATTTTTGGAGATTATAAACTGCGTAAGTTTTATAAAAACGAATCGGAACGATTAATAATGATTTTTAAATAAAAGTTGACGGATTCATTTGAATATTGGTTTATTTCAAAATCCGCTTTTCAAATGAATTTATCAGAAATAAACATAAATGATATATTTAATTCCTTTTTTATCTGTTGTATTAGGTTATATAGTAGCTATTTTTTTGCAACCTAAAAACAAGAAGAATCTAAAATTATTATTAGCTTTTAGTGGTTCTTTTCTATTAGCGTTGACTGTTTCTCATTTGCTTCCTCAAATTTTTACAGGTGTAAATAAGGAGATAGGGGAGCATTTGCATAACAATATAGGAATGTTTATTATGGCTGGAATTTTATTTCAGATTATCTTAGAATATTTTTCACAAGGAGCAGAACACGGTCATGTACATGGACACAATGATTTAGCACATATTCCTTGGGCTTTATTTGTAAGTCTGTGTTTGCATGCTCTATTAGAGGGAATGCCAATCAGTCAACACCCTCATGTGGCATGGGGAATATCAATACATCACTTTCCTATTGCAATTATTTTGACAATTTTTTTAATTCAATCCCATCTAAATAAAATTCAAATAGCTATATTTATGTTAAGCTTTGCTTTAATGACTCCTATGGGAACGTATATTTCAGTTAGTATGAATTTTCTTGTACCTTTTCATAAAGAAATTACAGCATTTGTTATAGGTATTTTATTTCATATTTCTTCTACTATTATTTTTGAAAGTAGTGAAGGACATAAATTTAATCTAGCTAAATTAATTGCTATTATATTGGGAATTGTTTTAGCTTATTTTATGTAAAATGTAAATTAAAGATGCTTTCACTTTAAATGTATAAAAAATGACCTTCATAAAAACCACAGAACAATCATCAGAATATCAAGATTTAGAAAAAATGTCGGTTCATGACTTATTGATTAATATTAACAATGAGGATAAAACCGTTCCCTTAGCAATAGAAAAAGCATTGCCACAAATAGAAGCATTAGTTCATCAAATTGTAGAAAAGATGAAAATAGGCGGAAGATTGTTTTATATAGGAGCTGGAACTTCTGGAAGATTAGGAATTGTAGACGCTTCAGAATGCCCTCCTACGTTTGGAGTTCCGTTTGATAGAGTCATAGGAATAATAGCAGGAGGAGACACCGCTATCCGAAAAGCAGTAGAATTTGCAGAAGATGATAGAGAACAAGCATGGAATGATTTAGAAGCATGGGATATAAATAAAGATGATGTCGTTATAGGTATAGCCGCTTCGGGAACTACACCTTATGTTTTAGGAGGGTTAGAAAAATGCAATGATAAAGGGATTATAACAGGCGGAATTACCTGCAACGCTGGAAGTCCCTTAGCATTAACCTCTACATTTCCCATAGAAGTAGTTGTAGGGCCAGAATTTGTAACAGGAAGTAGTCGTATGAAAGCAGGTACAGCTCAAAAGTTAGTTTTAAATATGATTTCAACCTCTACTATGATTCAATTAGGACATATAAAAGGGAATAAAATGGTTGATATGCAATTAAGTAACATAAAACTAATTGATCGCGGCGTAAGAATGATAATGAATGAAATACCTGTAAATTATCAGGAAGCCGAAAGACTTTTAAAAGAACATGGAAGTGTTAGAAAAGCAATTGTAAATTATCTTTAAAATATAAACAACATTAATCAATATGTCAACTAATAAAGATGTTTTATTAAAAGGAATAAAAACGTTAGCAATGGCTCTGCCTCTTATGTTTATAGGACCGTCTGTTATTTTTAGCGCATTCAAAAATCAAGGGCATCCATTTTATATTCCTGTTCTAGGTCTAGGAGTTATTTTATGTTTCTTTTCAATATATCTTATATTCAAAGGAATTCAGACTATCATGAAAAGTTTGTTTGATGGAAAATACTAATCTCTATTTAGAAAGTGTAAAAAAACAGATGTTTTATTACAAAACTATTGCTGAGAAGGCTATAGATCAGTTGAATTCAGAACAATTATTTGTAATGTCTAACGAAGATACCAATTCAATTGCTGTAATACTACAACATATAGCGGGTAATATGTTATCTCGTTGGACCGATTTTCTTACTTCTGATGGAGAGAAAGAATGGCGTGATCGAGATGCTGAATTTGAAAATAAAATAATGACTAAGGAAGAGCTTTTAGTCTTATGGGAAAAAGGATGGAAATGTTTTTTTGATGCAATTAATGACTTAAAACCTCAAAATTTAAGTCAAATTATTTACATTCGAAATGAAGAACAAACTGTTATAGATGCTATTAATCGTCAGTTAGCACATTATCCATATCATATCGGACAAATTGTTTTTTATGCTAAAATGCTAAAAAATAAAACCTGGAACAGTTTATCTATTCCTAAAAATCAGTCAAAAGAATATAATAATATCAAATTTTCAAAAGAAAATAATTTATAAAATCCTTAAACAACTATTAAAATGTTTAAAAATTTATTTTTCCTTCTAACACTTTTTTTTGTTTCTTGTTATAATGTAGAACGTAATTGCAATGATTTTAAAACAGGTACTTTTAAATTTGATGAAGAGATAGAAGGGGTTAAACACACTTCTACTTTTGTACGTAATGATTCTTTACAAATAGAAACATTTGGAGGAAAAATAGATACAGCTAAAGTACGATGGGTTAACGATTGCGAATACATACTGCAAAAAGTAAATCCTAAAAATTTAGAAGAAAAAAAAGCAATTCAGATAAAGATACTGAGTACCAATCAAAAAGGTTATTATTTTGAATATTGTTTTGTAGGAGAATCAAAAAAACAAAAAGGTTTTGTAACAAAAATAAAATAGTCGCGTATAATGATTGTAAATTCAAAAAAACAAAATGGAAATCTTATTTAACCCAGATGCTTGGATAGCATTATTAACTTTAACATTTTTAGAAATTATTTTAGGAATTGATAACATTGTTTTTTTATCAATCGTTTCCGGAAAATTAAAAGAGGAAGAGCAACCCAAAGCGCGTCGAATAGGGTTGTTATTAGCCATGGCTTTTCGTATTGTATTACTATTTGGTATTACATGGGTTTTAAGCTTGCAAGAAGTTTTATTTCACCTTGATTGGGGATGGCTTCAAGCAGGAATAACAGGGCAAAGTCTTATCATATTTGGAGGAGGTTTGTTTTTATTATACAAATCAGTATCTGAAATACATCACAAATTAGAAGGCGAAGAAGAAGGTGAAAAAGGAAGTGCAAGTAGTAGTTTGTCAGCAGCTGTTTTTCAAATTGCAGCACTAAATTTAGTTTTTTCTTTTGATAGTATTTTAACCGCTGTTGGATTGGTAAGTATGAAACCTGCCCCTGAGGGTTTTGGATATGAAGGAGCTTTAGTGATTATGATTCTTTCAATTATTATTTCAATTGTTATTATGATGATATTTGCGGGACCAGTGAGTAAATTTGTAAATAATCACCCAACGATTCAAATTTTAGGGTTATCATTCTTAATACTAATAGGTGTAATGTTGTTAGCAGAAGGAGGACATCTTGCTCATATTGCTTTCTTTGGAGGCACAGAAGTACATAGTATTCCTAAAGGATATTTATATTTCTCAATCTTTTTCTCTCTATTTGTAGAATTCTTAAACTTAAGAATGAAAAAATCTAAAAACCCTGTTAAATTACATAATAATAAAATAGCAGATGCTAAATTAGAAGATCAAGATTTTACTAATTAAGGATCGTTTTAAAAGAAAAAAAACTATTTTATTTTAGACTTTTAATATAAAGGATGTCCTAAAAAATAGTAATTCAATATCCAGTTTGTCACTTCGACGAAGTAAGAACACATTTTTAGTATTATGTGTATTTCACTTGTTCAATTCGTTCGAATTTTTCTTTTCAAACATAGGATGAAGGTTACAATTTTTTTAGGACATTTTTATTTTATATAAAAAATGAATATTCTATTATAATAAAACCAGATTGTACATTATACCATTTAAACTTTGAAATTTCCTTGTAATACTATTTTTTTAACCTTGAGACTGTCCAAAAAGTTCACAACCTTGTCATTTCAACCAAAGGGAGAAATCACATAATGTTGATTTAGACACTATCCTACAAAAGCAATAAAAATTAATGTTGGTTCTCGATGTGCTTCGCTCTCGAACTAACGATGATTTCAATTATATACTCAACCGTTTGTTCGAGTTATTTTAAAATGAAAAAAAATATATAGAGAATTTCACTTTAAATAAAAGGGCGTTTTGTTTTTAAAGTTTATCTACTACAGGTTTTTCATTTCTGTTAGCTAAATTCCATATAATGGCAAAGGCAAGTTTTGCACGTTTTGCTAACGCATCATATTCAATTTTATCAGGATCATCCGTTGGTTTGTGATAGTCTTCGTGGGTGCCATTGAATAAAAAAACAGATGGAATGTTGTGTTTTGCAAAGTTATAATGATCTGAGCGATAGTAGAAACGATTTGGGTCATTCTTGTCATTATATTTGTAATCTAATTTTAGATTTACAAAATCAGAATTGGCATTTTCAACAATTGTATATAAATCAGATGATAAATAATCGGATCCTATTATATAAAGATAATTGTTAGAATCTTTATGTAAATCATCTCTACGACCTATCATATCAATATTAACATTGGCAATTGTGTTTTTTAGAGGGAAAAGAGGATTTTCGGAATAAAAACGAGATCCGTGTAATCCATGCTCTTCACCTGTTACATGCAAAAATAATATAGAACGTTTAGGACCATGTCCTTCATTTTTTGCTTTTTGAAAAGCTTCTGCAATTTCTAGCAAAGATACGGTACCAGAGCCATCATCATCTGCTCCGTTATAGATTTCACCGTTTTTCATTCCTACGTGATCATAATGAGCAGAAACAATTATTATTTCTTTAGGTTTTTCGGTTCCTTTTATAAACGTCCAAATATTTTCAGAATCACCCAAACGGGGGCTAAATGCTTTTTGAAAATAAGAAGAGGGGATAGGTTGGTAGTAAGATGTAGTTTCATCTGGAAAGCTAATATTGTTTTTTATATATTCTGAAATGATATATTTTCCTGCTTTTTTTTGTCCTTCTTCTCCCGTATTTCTTCCTTGCATTTCGTCAGAAGCAATTATATAGAGGTGGTCTTTAAGTTCTTTTTCTGTTATGGTATTTAGATAGGTTGTAACTAAATTTTTATTGTTATGGTCTGATTTTGTCACTTTTTTTTGACTAAAGCAGTTTAGTGATAGGGAGGAAAGAAGTCCTAATAAGATCGTCTTTTTATTCATGATTTAACATTTGATAGACGAATATAGGTAAATGTTGGCTTACAAGCAAGAATTATATCTTTTAAATAGTGCAAGTAAAATCGTTGAGAAAATAGAATAGGTGTCCAGAAAGTAATCAAATTTGTTTTATGAATCTCTAGTTTTCTTGTTTTGATTGAAAAGAATCTAAGAATTAAGTACGATGTTTCTTTTCTTCTTAGAGTGCTCAATTAACTATTTATTTTTTACTTTTTGGACACTTTATATATTGGGTATGGTTATTCTAAATGATTAGATTTTCCATAAAGTCTCCATTTTTCTATACATAAAACCATATCTTCTGGTAATTCAGTATTAAAACGCATGTATTCTTTTGTAACAGGGTGTTCAAATCCTAGTGTTTTTGCATGAAGAGCTTGGCGAGGTAAAATTTTAAAACAATTTTCTACAAATTGTTTGTATTTAGAGAAAGTAGTTCCTTTTAGAATGAGATGACCACCATAACGTTCATCATTGAATAAGGTATGTCCTATATGTTTCATGTGAACACGTATTTGATGTGTACGTCCTGTTTCTAATTTACAGGATACAACAGTAACGTAGCTTAACCGTTCTATGATTTTATAGTGTGTTACAGCGTGTTTCCCTATAGATGAATCAGTATATACGGCCATTTGCATACGATCAGTGGAGTGACGGGCTATATTGCCTTTTATGGTTCCATAATCTTCTTCTACATTTCCCCATACAATGGCTATATATTCTCTTTCTGTAGTTTTTTCTTCAAACTGTTTGGCTAAATGAGCCATAGCTTGTTCGGTTTTTGCAACAACTAAAAGTCCAGAAGTATCCTTGTCAATTCTATGTACTAGCCCTGGTCGGTTACTTGAATTCATAGGTAGGTTTTCAAAATGAAAAGCCAATGCGTTAGCTAAAGTGCCGGTATAGTTTCCGTGACCAGGATGAACAACTAATCCTACAGGTTTGTTAATGACTATAAGAGCATCATCTTCATATATAATGTCTAAAGGAATGTTCTCAGGAATAATCTTATTCTCAAAAGGAGGATGTGATAGTACAACCTTTATTTCATCAAATGGTTTTATTTTATAACTGGATTTTACAGCTATGCCATTTGCTAATATAAATCCTTTTTCAGCGGCTTGTTGTATTTTGTTACGTGTAGTATTTTCTATGCTGGTCATTAAGTATTTGTCTACACGCATTGAGCTTTGCCCTTTTGGAATATCAAATTTATAGTGTTCATATAAATCGTTTTCCCATTCCTCTTCCTTTTCTATAAATGTAATAGCCATTTTTATTCTGTAACAGTAGAGTCTATAGATTCATTTTCAGGATCAGTATTTTCTTCTTCAAAACCTATTTTACCATCTCCTAATATAAGATTAACACGTGTCATTTTTAAAACTTGTTGCCCAGGTCTTATAGGTTTACCATTAATATTCATTTCTAATACCATGTCTTTAGCAAGGTTAGGGACATAGGTTGTGTCTCCTACAGATAATCCTAATGCGTTAAGAGTAGGAACGGCTTGACGATATGTTTTTTGTATTAGATCTGGAAGTCTTACTTTAGCATATTCTTCTGCATTAATTTTTACATAGATTACACGGTTTTGTTTTACTTTACTTCCAGGTTTAGGGTCTTGTTGAACAATAGAAAGTTTTGGAAATGCAGGATTATAATCTGTAGTGTCTAATAATTCATAATCTAAATCTAGTTCATCTAGTTTTTCTTCCGCTTGTTCTAATGTTAATTTGTTTAGGTTAGGAACTGTAATTTCTTCTCCATGATTAGTAGTAAAATGAATCCATTGCATGAAAATAAATAAAGAAGCAGATACTATTAAAAATGCGAAAAATAGTTGCTTAAAAAAAGTAAAACTAAGTATAAAACGTTTCCAGTTCATATAAAAATGCTAATTTTCAAAGGGTTAATTTTTTTATGCTGTTTTTTTTAGAAAAAAAGCAATATATGCAAAGATATAAAAATAGTAAAACGAATTCATTTGAAAAAAAATGATATTTTTGTTTGAAGAGATTTTAGATAAAAAATAAGTTTTTAAATCTTTCTTAAACGATTTTATAAAAAATAAATATACAAATATGAAAGTTGCTGTGGTAATGGGAGGCTATTCAGGCGAAAGTGTAATTTCGTTGCGTAGTGGTCAGTTGATATTAAATAATTTAGATCAGAGTAAATACCAAACTTTTGAAGTGCATATTCTTAAAGAAGGGTGGTATGTTTTGATAAATGATCAAAAGTATACTTTGGATAAATCAGATTTTTCATTTACATTGAATCAAGAAAAAATAACATTTGATGTAATCGTAAACACAATTCATGGTACTCCAGGTGAAGACGGTCATCTTCAAGCTTATTGGGAGTTGCTAGAAATTCCTTATACAGGATGTAACTTTTACCAATCAGCGTTAACATTTAATAAACGAGATACACTTTCTGTATTAGCTAAATTTAATATTTCTAAAGCCAAATCTATTTATCTAACAAAAGGAATGAAAATAGATAAACAAGTAATTATAGATGAGTTAGGATTACCTTTTTTTGTTAAACCAAATCAATCAGGAAGTAGTTTAGGTGTTTCAAAAGTAACAGATTTAAGTCAGTTTGATAAAGCATTAGAATTTGCATTTGCTGAAGATAGTGATATATTAATAGAATCCTTTTTGGAAGGAACAGAAGTTTCGGTAGGAGTATTTCATTATAAAGGTGAAACAAAAGTTTTAGGAATAACAGAAATTGTTTCGCAAACAGATTTTTTTGATTACGAAGCGAAATATCTTGGTAAATCAGAAGAAATTACACCTGCAAGATTAACTGATGAGGTACGTATAAGAGTAGAACAAACGGCAAAAAAAGTATATGAGGCTTTAGGAATGAGTGGTTTTTCTAGAACGGACTTTATTATTATGAACGAGGTGCCTCATTTTATAGAAATGAATACAAATCCAGGTTTGTCACCACAAAGTATTTTTCCACAACAAGCTCAGTACGCAAAGTTAGATTTTGGAGAAATGTTAGATAACGAAATTCAATTAGCATTTCAAAGAAAATTAATTTGGAGAAAATAATGAGAAAAGCGATTTTTCCTGGGTCTTTTGACCCAATAACTTTAGGACATATTGATATTATAGAAAGAAGTCTTCCCTTGTTTGATGAAATTGTAATAGCTATAGGGGTTAACGCTGATAAAAAGTATATGTTTTCATTACAAGAACGCATTCATTTTATAGAAGAAACATTTAAGTATGAAGACAAAATTACAGTTGTATCTTATGAAGGACTAACAATTGATTTATGCAAACGTTTAGAAGCCGATTTTATTCTAAGAGGACTTCGAAATCCAGCTGATTTTGAATTTGAAAAAGCTATTGCACATACTAACAGATTATTATCAAAAATAGACACCGTATTTCTTTTAACCGCACCTGATACTTCATTTATTTCTTCCAGTATAGTACGTGATGTGATACGTAATGGAGGTGATTATACAGGTCTAGTGCCAGAAGCAGTAAGAATCAATAAGTCAAAATAAAATGTTGAAATCTAGGAAAATGAAATTTTTTCATTTTCCTAGATTTCAGTTTCTTTATGTACTCTGAAGAATAGTAATTTTAAGATTAGAGTACGCTATGGGAATTTTTTTGGGGTATGTTTCAGACTGTTAGTTTAGTGGGACTGTATGAAAATGTTTCATATCAATACTCAAAATAATAAGCTTATGAGTTTTAATATATTATTTTTGGTAGCCTTTTTTATAATTCACATATATTTTAATACAGTTTCTTTTCTTTTTATTTTTCCTGTTTCCGTTTCTTCAAATTTAGTTATAAAAACCACTTGCTTAGGTGTTTCATAATGAGTTAATTCACTAAAAATAGAGGGGTTTGTATCTTTTTTTAATCCTTCTATTACGAGTATGATTTTTTCTCCTAATCGTTCATCAGGTAAACCATATATAAAAAAACGTTGTGTGATTTTTTCTATTAATTTAGCTTCTATTTGTTCAGGAAATAATTTTATACCCCCACTATTGATAACATGATCTACTCTTCCTTTCCATATAAATTCTGTTTCGGAAACTAATTCTATTAAATCGTTAGTCACTATCATTTCATCATTTATATTAGGTGCATCTATTATTAAACATCCTCTTTGATCTTGACTAATTGTTATCCCTGATAATAATTTAAAACTTTCTGTTCCTATTTTTTTTAATGCAATATGTGTAATAGTTTCGGTCATACTATAAGATTCATAAGCATTAACCTTATTTTTAATTAGTTTTTGAGCTAAATTGGGATTTACTTTTGCTCCTCCTATTAATACAATTTTAATATTTGATAATTTTTCTAATGATTGTTGAACTTGTAAAGGAACCATAGCTACAAAATCATATTTAAGATAAGAATCCTTTAAAGGAGATGAACTTGGCTCTACAATGGTTAAATCCCATCCTAGCACCATTGCTCTAACTAACATCATTTTACCTGCAATATATTTAACGGGTAAACAGCATAATGCTTTTGATCCTGCATTTAAATCAAAAAAGGCACCTGTGCTTTTAGCGGAATAAATCATCGCTCTTTTTTTTAGTGCTATTTGTTTAGCCGTTCCTGTTGTTCCTGATGTTTGCACTTTTAGATCAGAATCATTATTTAACCATTCTAAAAAGAATGTTCCTATAATTTTTTCGTATTCTTTTCCTACTTTGCTTTTTTCTTTTGCCCAAAAAGACAAAGTTTTTGCATCATAAGATATTCCATTTAATTTAAATTCCGAATGAATTATCATTATTTATTTTGTATTAAAATCGTACCTTTTAATTTTTCTTCCCAATTTTTCCAATGATATTTATTAGAGAAAATCATTAATAAAATAGGAAAAATTATAACTATTGGTAAAAAAAGTTCGAAACTTAATTTTGGATTAGAAACATCCTTTAGAACTGATGCCGTTTGTAACACAGTCCATTTGGAAGTTACCAACAAAGCGGTAATTAAATTATTTGCGGCATGAAATCCTAATGAAAGTTCCATTCCTTCATCCATCAAAGTTATAATGCCTAAAAATAGGCCTGTACCTATATAATAGACTACTAGGATATTACCTAATTTAGCGACTTCAGGATTACTGATGTGTAATACTCCAAACAAAACAGAAGTAAAAAATAAGGGTATTAATTTATTTTTAAATACTAATGCAAAACCTTGCATTAAATAACCTCTAAACATTAATTCTTCTATGGAAGTTTGTATAGGAATCATGAATAAAGCTATAAAAAACAAGATTAAAAAAGGTTTTAATTCAAAATTTAATTGGTAATCAGCAGGTGATATAAAATAAGAAACTAATAATATTAAAACCTGAAGAACAGCCCAAACGGTAAACGAAAAAAGAATACGATTCCAGTCTATAGATGCTCTACTTGTAATAATTTTAACAAGAGGTTGTTTGTGCAACGTTTTAACGACAAAAATAAAACCCAAAAAAGCAAAAACAAAACTTAATAACATTAGAAAAAGTTGAAAATTACTATCTAAAACTTGTAAAAGAGCTGTCTCATCTTTTCCATAAATAGTATCTCTTTTTTCTTCTAATTTAGAAAAAACAGCAATCATAAAGGGTATTTGCCCTATTAAAGTAAAAATAAAAATAATAAAGGTTCCTAAAAGGTATTTCCAAAATTTATTTCCATTAAAAAAAGCTTGTTCTAAAAACATATATTTATTTTTAAAGTATAAGAGCAATTTAATCTATTTTTGTTACAAAAAAAATATTTTAATTTATGATTACAATTTACCATAATACCCGTTGTTCTAAATCAAGAGACGGAGTTTGTTTTTTAGAAAATCAAAATCAAAATTTTGAAGTTGTTAACTATTTAGAAAACACACCTACTGCAGAAGATTTGAAAGATTTATTAAAAAAATTAAATATACCTGCTATTGATTTAGTTCGGAAAAAGGAAACTATCTGGATTGAGAATTTTAAATCGAAAGAATTAAACGAGGAGGAAATTATTCAGGCAATGGTAGAGTTTCCCAAACTTATAGAAAGACCCATTGTAGTTAAAGGGGATAAGGCTGTCATTGCAAGACCTACTGAACGGATCAATGAAATTTTATAAATTAACATTTTATTAATTTTTTAATTCAAGCATATCCGTTAATTTTACCCATTAATTCCCTCTAAATGAAAAAAATACTATTTCTCTTTTTTATTCTTTTTACAATTGTTTTTAATGCACAAGAAAAACAATTTATTAAGAAAATCACAATTACAGGTAGGCTTGTTGATAAGACAACTCAGCAACCACTTGAATATGCCACCATAACTGTTATTAATCCGAGTAACAATAAACCTGTTAATGGTACAGTTACCGATTTAAAAGGAGAATTTACTCTTCAAAATACATCGGGTAATTTTATATTAAAATATGAATATTTATCATTTAAGACTTTATTAACCACTCCTAAATTATACAACGAAAATTTAGATATTGGAATTATTTCCTTAGAGCCTGATGCTAAAATATTAAGTGAAGTAGTGGTAAGATCTGAACGAACAACGGTAGATCTAAAACTTGATAAAAAAGTTTTTACTGTAGGTAAAGATATATTAGTTAGAGGAGGAACTGTAAGTGATGTTCTTGATAATATTCCTTCTATTTCTATCAGTAGTGAAGGAACTGTAGCCCTAAGAGGGAATGAAAATGTTAGAATCTTGATAGATGGTAAACCAACTAATGCAGTTAGTGTAACTGATGCTCTAAAAATGATTCCTGCCGATGCAATAGATAAAGTAGAAACGGTTACAACACCTTCTGCTCGTTATGATGCTGAAGGAGGAGGAGGAATCATTAATATAATTCTTAAACAAGGTAAAAACCAAGGAATTAATGGAAGTATTATAGTGGCAGTAGGAACACCAAAAAACAATAGTCTTTCTACTAACGTAAATTACAAAAATGAAATGATAAATTTTTTTTCAACCGTAGGTTATAATGATCGTGCTAATCCAGGAAGAACAAAAATTGATCAAGAAACTTTTAATAAAAAAACGGGGCTTTTAGATTCTTATTTAGAAGAAAGAAGAGAAAGCGAAAAGTATGCTAAGGGAATCAACTTAAATTTTGGTCTTGAAATTGCTATCAGTAAGAATACATCTTGGACCAATGCTTTTAATTATAGAAATAACAAAGGGGGAAATAATGAAGCCGTTTTATACTATAACTTTGATGCTAATAAAATTTATAACAATACATCTAAACGTGATAATCAATTAGTATCTACAGGTGATAATGTAGAATATACCACTAATTTTACTAAAAATTTTAAAAAAGAAGGACATAAAATTACTTTTGATGGTGCTTTTTCAAAAAACACGGATAAAGATGATTCTGATATTTTACAAATAATCCTAAATAACAATCAATTTGTTAGAAACGAACGTAGTAAAAAACACGATACACAACTACGAAATTTATTACAATTAGACTATGTACTACCTTTAAAAAAAGATTCCCAATTTGAAGCAGGCTATCGTGGTAATTTTGTAAAGTTATTAGCTGATTTTTCTGTACAAAATTTTAATACAAATACAGGTATTTTTGAAAATATTATAGGTTTTTCTAATACAATGAACTATGTAGAAAATGTAAATGCGTTTTACACACAATTTGGGTCTAAAATGAATAAAATATCCTATCTTTTAGGAGTGCGTCTGGAAAATTCACATATAGAAATCAATCAATTGACCTCGCAAATTTTTAAATCAAAAAATTACAATAATTTTTTTCCAAGCGTTTTCTTAACTTATGAATTAGGGAAAAATACAAGTATATCCACCAATTATAGCAAACGTATTACTAGACCGAGAGATCGTTTTATTAATCCTTTTGCTTCTTATACAAGTAATATTAACTTATTTCAAGGGAATCCTGATATTAATCCTGCTTATAGTGACGCTTTTGATATTGGTTTTTTAAAGAAGTGGAATCAATTGACATTAAATACCTCTGTTTATTTAAATCATACAAAAGATGCTTTTCAGGTTATTCGTAAAGAAAGAGGTGATTTTATTGATGGTACTCCTGTAATCATTAATACACCATTTAATCTTTCAATAGACGATAAATATGGCCTAGAAATTACAGCTAATTATACCTTAAAAAAATGGTGGAAATTAAATGCTAATGCTAACTTTTTCTATAATATTACAAAAGGAGATTATCAATATACCAATACCAAAAATGAATTAATTGTTCAAGATTTTAATTTTAAATCTTCTACTTGGACAGCACGTTTAAATTCAAGAATTAATTTACCTTATAAAATTGATTTTCAATCTAATTTTACTTACAACGCATCACAAAAAATAGCACAAGGAGTTCAAGAAGGAGTTGCAGTACTTAATTTAGGATTTAGTAAAGACATCCTAAAGGATAAAGCTACTTTAGCCTTTAATATCAATGATGTTTTTAATTCACGTAAGATGATACGTGATTTAAATTTACCAAGTGTAAATTCTTATTCTGAAATGCAAAATCGTATGCGTGTAGCTACTTTATCTTTTACTTATCGTTTTAACAAATCAAAAACCGAAAAAGAAAAAGATTCTAAGCAGAGACTAAATCATGATGGTAATGATAATGATTATATGGGGGGGTAGTATAATTAAAAAAGCCCCATTTGTGGGGCTTTTTGTTTAAAACAATAATAAAATTACTGTTTTAAGCTTTCTCTATTAGCTCTCTTTTCTTTGTATTCATTCCATAAATAACCTCCTACCCAATAGAATACGAAATTAATTAAGAAAATCATTAACCAAAATCCCATAGTTAAAATGGTTAAGAAAAGTAAGAAACCTAAATACTGTTGAAATTCAAACATTTTCCGGATTTTTTTGTATACTCTACAAAAGTAAAAATACTATTTATTATAGCCAATAATTATGACTCTTTTTTTATTTACTAAAGTTTTCTTTTTTAAAACAATTAAATGTTATTTTTATCCTAGAACCATTTTCTCCATTTAAAATAAATTGCCATAGCTATTAATAATATCACCATAGAAACTAATACCATAAAATAACCATATTTCCAGTGTAATTCAGGCATATTGTCAAAATTCATTCCATAAACACCTACTATAAAAGTCAAAGGCATAAAAAATACGGAAACTATAGTTAAAGTTTTCATTACCTCATTCATCTTGTGGCTTTGTGAAGCAAAATAAAAATTTGAAGCACTCTCTAAAGTTGTTAAATCATATTCTATTTGCTCTAATAACTCTAAACATTTTTGATGTAATCGTTCAAAAAAACTATAATTTTCCTTTTTTATTACATTAAATACATTGTCGTCTTTTGTTGTTCTTATAGAGTATAATGAATCTCGTAAAGGAATTATTGAACGTTTTAAAAAATTAAAATTGTCTCGATGTTTTTCTATTTGCTCTAATATTTCGGGTTTAGAATTTGTTTTAGAAATATTAATTAACGCCTCTACTTTATCTTCTTCTGCCTCTATTGTTATAAAAAAATTTTCTATGATAGCATCTAATAATAAATACAATAAATAATCAACTTCTTTATCACGTACTATACCTGAATGTGTTCGGATGCGCTCTCTTATATGTGCAAAAAAATCACTCTTCTTTTCTTGAAAAGAAGTTAAAATTCCTTCTTTTAATAAAAACGATATCTGCTCTACCTTTATATTATCAGAATGCTCAATGGGTAAAATAGACTTGATGCTAAAAAAGAGGACATTATGATACTCATCTATTTTTGTGCGTTTTGTTGTATTAAGAATATCTCCTAAAATAAATTTATCAACATTTAAAAAAGCACCTATTTTTTGAATTTTTTCTAAATCTGTTAATCCATGAATATTAATCCAATTTTGTTTTTTTAGATCTACATCTACAATCATTTCTTCAAAAAATCCATCAGCACTTTCTACTAGAGTATGTGTATCATAAACAAATAACTGCATGGTGGTGGGTATACTTTTATAACTTCCTGTATACTCTAAAAAAGTAGGAATTATTTTTTTTCCTTTTTTATATTTTATTTTTCGCAAGATTCATTTCTTTTTAGTACAACACAAAAATATATTTTAAAAGACAAAAAACTGTTAAAAAAATAAGCAGTTTTAGTGCGTTTAATGATGTCTTCTTAAAAAACGTAGTTTCTTTTTTTTGATAATAATTTTTTAACACACTTTTATATGAAGAATCTATAATACTGTTATCTTTTTTATTTCTTGAAAATCATTTATCTTATTTTTATAAAGGCTATTAAAATCAGTCTTTTATATCTATTTTTAGAGTAAAAAGAACAGTTTAATAAGATTATTATTCTAAAAAAAACATCTGATTTCTTTTTAAAAAACATTTTTTTTGTTGAATACTATAAAACAAAGTACTTTAGCAAGACTATTTTTATAAAGATGAAAAAATTAATTATAAACATACAAGAATTATTACAAATAAGAGAACAATCTATTCTGAAAGTTTCAGGAAAAGATATGGCTGAACTTCCAAAAATCAACAATGCGTATTTATTAATTGAGGATAATCTTATTTCTGATTTTGGACCTATGGAAAACTGTCCGGAAAAAGTAGATGCTCATATTATAGATGCTAAAGGAAAAGTAGTTTTACCTACTTGGTGTGATAGTCATACACATCTTGTGTATGCGGGCAACAGAGTACAAGAATTTGTAGACCGAATCAAGGGCCTATCATACGAAGAAATTGCTCAAAAAGGAGGTGGGATTTTAAACTCTGCAAAAAAATTAAATGAAACCTCTGAAGAAGAAATTTTTGAACAATCAAAAATTAGATTAGAAGAAGTTATCCAACAAGGCACAGGAGCTATTGAAATAAAGTCTGGTTACGGGTTAACAGTTGAAGGAGAACTTAAAATGTTACGGGTTATTAAAAAATTAGCAAAGCAATATCCTATTAAAATCAAATCTACTTTTTTAGGAGCTCATGCCTTTCCTGCTTCCTACAAAGAAAATCATAGTGCTTATATAGATCTAATTATAAATGAAATGCTGCCTATAATTGCTAAAGAAAACTTCGCTGATTATATAGATGCTTTTTTAGAAACAGGTTATTTTTCTGTTGAAGAAACAGAACGTATTATGAAAGCAGGTCAGGAATATGGCTTACGAGCTAAAATTCACGTTAATCAATTTACTGCCATTAACGGAATTGAGGCCTGTGTAAAACACCAAGCTCTTAGTGTTGATCATTTAGAAATTGTAACGGATCATGATATTGAAGTATTAAAGAATTCAAATACCATGCCTGTAGCATTACCTAGTTGTTCATACTTTATTAGTATACCATATACACCTGCCAGAAAAATGATAGAAGCAGGTCTTCCGTTAGCTCTTGCTACTGATTTTAATCCTGGTACTACTCCGTCAGGAAACATGAATTTTGTAGTAGCTACTGCTTGCATTAAAATGAAAATGACTCCTGAAGAAGCCATTAATGCAGCCACGTTAAATGGAGCGTATGCTATGGGCATCAGTGATACACATGGTAGTATCACGAAAGGAAAAGTTGCTAATTTAATTATTACGAAAGAAATTCCAACCTATTATCAGTTGCCATACGCTTTTGGAAGCCATCTTATTGATCAAGTAATTATAGAGGGTAAAATTATGTAATTTCTTATTTTTATATCAAAAAAAGTCTGTCCTTAAAACCTGAATTAAAAATTATCATTCGTTTTTTATGAACAGACTTTTGTTTTTAAAATAAAATTTTTTCAATATTGGGTTTAAAATAATGAGGTCCTTTTAAAACTTTTCCATCTTCTCGATAGATAGGTTTTCCATCTATACCAAGTTTGCTCATGTTACTTTTTTGGATTTCTTCAAAAACTTCTTCTATTTTATATTGTAATCCATGCTCTAAAATGGTACCACATAATATATAAAGCATATCTCCTAAAGCATCTGCAACTTCTACTAAATCATTGTTTTTAACTGCTTCTAAATATTCTTCATTTTCTTCTTTCATCAAATTAAAACGAAGTTGGTTTAAATCATTGCCTAAATCTGCCACTGGGACTTCTTTTACCCCTAAACCAAAAGATTGATGAAATACGCGTACTGATTCGAGTTGTTTTTCCATTTTTATTTGATTATAAATTTTATATGATAATTAAGATGTTTAAAATAAAAATATACCAATACTAATACTTAATTTTGCAATAAAAAACTATGTTTAGTCAAGGTCAAATTATATTTGCAATTTCTTTTTTTATTTGCTTTGTTATATTAATGATTTTTTCTTACAGAAAAGATATAAAATTACATAAATTACATTACAAAGGTAGTTTTTGGATACTGATCTCTTTTTTAATTTTCATCGGAATTTTATTTCTGATAAAAACAACACTCAAAAATCAATAAGAAATTTGCGTTTTTAACATTTTTTTATAGCTTTACATGAGTTTACACTTAAAAACATGAAGGTAGCTAAATACTTATTCTTATTAATGCTATTACTTACAGGGACTATAGCTGTATTTGTAGCCACAAAAGATGGAAAATATAAGATACAACATGAAAAGTTAATAGGGGTTTCTAAAGAAATCGCTTTTAAATATGTGAGTGATCGTGCCAATTGGGATTCTATTAACCCTTGGAAGGATGGAAAAATTAAAGTAATTCAACTCCAAAAAGTTTCTAATGAATCTATCTCTCATCAAATTGTTTTGAATGAAGCAGTAAATAAATTGATGCTAAAGTTTAAAGATACTTTACAAAATAAGACCAAAGCTATTTGGTCTACCGAAGGAGAATTAACATTTAAAGATAAATTTCTTAGTATTATAGGTAAAGGTGTACAAAACGATTTTGAAGATCGTTTTGAATCGGCTTTAAATTTTGTAAATACAACATTAACAAGAGAGATTAATAGTTTTCAGATAAAACTAGATGGATTTGTAAAAAGAGATACTCTTTATTATATACAACTACCTATAGTTTCTAAAAAAGAACAAATTCCATTGATGATTAAACGTTTTGTTCCTAAATTACAAAAAATACTAACCAGTACAAATACCCCCATAAACGGAGCTCCCTTTCTTATTTACCATGCTAAAGATAGTATACAAAACCAATTTAAGTACTCTATTGCCATACCTATAAAGAAAAAAATATATACGAGTGGAGATAGTGATATACTAAGTGGTCAGATTAATCCTTCAAGTACTGTAAAAGCAACTGTAAAAGGAAATTATATTCATTTAGCAAAAGCTATACCTCAATTATATGCTTTTATGCAAAAAAATAAATTAGAACAAAGTGATAAGTATAGAGAAATAGAAGTTTTAGTTAAAAATAGTACAGCATACCAGTCCGCTTCTTCTTGGGTAACTGAAATTTATATTCCTGTCAGACCTATAAAAATAGCTACCAAAGTGAGTGTTGTAAAAAAAGACACAACAAAAACTCAAATTGATAGCCCTTAGAATCCGCAAAAAAGATAGTGGATTTTTATTTTTTAAGTAAATCTCTAATTACCTTTTCGGCTGCATGTAAACCAAACAAGGCAGGCATCCAACTGTTCGTGCCATAAAATGACTTCTTAAAATTAGATCCATCGGTCATTTTTACACTTGAATAATCAGGTCTTTCGTATGAATAAACTACTTTTACTCCTCCTGAAATTCCTTCTGATTTAAGTCTTTTACGCACTTGCTTAGCTAATGGACAATAGTCTGTTTTACTAATATCTTTCACGCATACTTTACTTGCTTCGAACTTGCCTCCAGCTCCCATATTGCTGATTATTTTTACTTTTTTCTTTTTAGCTGCAATAATAAGATTTAGTTTAGGCGTAATACTATCTATACAATCCATAACATAATCAAAATCCTCTGTAACAAGCTCATAAGCTCTTTCTGGCGAAAGAAATTCTTCGATAACAGTCAGATTTATGTCAGGATTTATATCCTTAATACGTGCGGCCATTAACTGCACTTTAGGTATTCCTACAGTAGAATGTAAAGCGGGTAATTGTCTATTAATATTTGTAATATCAACTACATCACCGTCTACAATAGTCATTTTACCTACGCCTGCACGTGCTACAAATTCTGCTGCAAATGAACCTACTCCTCCCATTCCTACAATTAAAACGTTGGAATTTCTTAATTTTTCTAAGCCTTCTGTTTTAAATAATAACTCTGCTCTTTCCTGCCAAACTGCCATTCAATTTTATTTTTTATTTATTCATTAAAGTTGAAACACTTTCATAAAATTAGCTTCAATTAATTTTTCTATATTTTTGCCTTTAATTATTGAAGCCTTATTGTATACTTCTTCAATCGTTTCTTCTATTGTATCTGTCTCTAAAAAAAAACGATCTTCTGGTACATAATTAAACACTGATGCTAATTCAGGATTTCTTATTAAATATTTTCCAAAAGAAAGATAAAATCCGTTGTCTAATAAGCTTTTAGCAACTTGAATATTCTTAGAAAAGCCATGTATGATAACAGGTTCCTCTATTTTTATTGCTTTTTTTAAACTAATTATTTCCTGAAAAGCTGAAACGCAGTGCAAAATTAAGGGTTTTTTATATTTTTTTGCAAGTTCTAATTGTTTTTCAAAGACTTGTATTTGATCCTCTAATTTTATATCTATTCGTTTATCTAAACCACATTCTCCTATTGCTAAACAATTTTTTAATGGTAATTTATCTTCTATTATTTTCAATTCTGTACTAATATGTTCTTCTTTTATATACCATGGATGTATACCTATAGAAAAATATGGTGTTTTTTCATTAAATTCCAAAGGGTATTGGTTTACAATTTCTAATACCTCTTTTTGATTTTTAAATGAATGTGTATGTAAATTATATTTCATCAGTCATGAAATTTTTTAACTCCAGTAGGAATGGAGATTGATAAAGTATTTTTATAAAGTACTAAAGAGCATGAATATTTTTCATTATAAGTAGAATAGGGGGGTGATTGATTAGAATTAACTAATATCGAAGAGTTTTTAGGAATACATATTTCTAAATGTTTTCTGTTTGCATAGGTTGTTATTCCGTTTGTTTTATCTTTAAATGAAATAAAAAAGTAATTTTTTAAATCTTTTTTATTTTTTAACTTTTGATAGACAGATGATTCTTTTTTTACGTTTTTTATTTTAAAATCTAAAAGACCATATCTTTTGTACCTTACTTTGTGTTCCGTTGTTGTAGTCATTTTAAAAATTTTGCCGTCTTTCATCTGAAAAAAATGCTTTAACTAAATATTTGTCGTTCATAGGAGAAAAAAGTAAGCTTTTAAATTAGTAAGATCTGTTTTTTCTAAAGGTGTGCTTAAGTTATCTAAAAACTCTTTATTTAAAGGTGTTTTTTGAAGAGCCTCCTTTTGTCCAAAAAGATAAAAAAAATAAAAGACTATAAATAAATGTTATTTTTTCATTTGTTAAAATTAAGTAAATATCTATAAATTACATATATTTTCTATTGATGTTTAGTATTTTTGAAAAACTATTACATTATTATGATAAAAGCTGGAATTATTCGTTATGTTAACAATTTTAAGGGATTTTCAAGAGAAATTTGGATATTAACTCTAACCACTTTTATCAATCGCGCAGGTACTATGGTACTTCCTTTTTTATCTAAGTATTTAAAGGAAGATTTGCATTTTAGTTACAAAGAAGTGAGTTGGGTCTTAGTAAGTTTTGGTATTGGTTCTATGATCGGTTCGTGGTTGGGGGGAAAACTTTCAGACAAAATAGGTTTTTATAGAGTCATGCTTTTTAGTCTTCTAACCAGCGGTATTTGTTTTATTATTTTACAATTTATCACTTCATTTATAGGTTTATGTATAGGAATCTTTCTTATTATGATGATAGCTGATATGTATAGACCTGCCATGTTTGTTTCCTTAAATACTTTTGCTACTAAAGAAAATAGAACAAGGGCTTTAACGTTAGTTCGTTTAGCTATTAATTTAGGGTTTGCATTAGGTCCCGCTATGGCTGGATTAATTATTATGGGAATAGGGTATAAAGGGTTATTTTGGGTTGATGGTATAACTTGTATACTGGCTATTAGTCTTTTTAGATATTTTATAAAAATAAAAACGAATAGGCATAACTCTAAAAAAGATGAAAGTTTATCTAGTAATAGCATCAGCGTATTTAGTGATACTCTTTTTTGGATTTTCTTATCTTGTTGTGTGCTTATAGCTGTTTTGTTTTTTCAACTTTTCACTACTTTACCTCTTTATCACAAGATTCAGTTTAATTTAACGGAATTTCAATCGGGATTACTTCTGATGTTCAATGGTTTACTTATCTTTTTTTTAGAAATGCCCATTGTAAGTTATGTTGAAAGAAAACAAATTAATAAAATAAAAATTATTACGATAGGTGCATTTGTAATGTCTTTAAGTATGTTTATACTTTTAGTTTCGTCATGGAGTATAATATTAATAATTATGATGATTTTAATGTCTTTGGGCGAAATGTTTGTTTTTCCTTTTTCAAACTCTTTTGCTATGAGTAGAGCTCCTAAAGGACATGAAGGCAGATATATGGCTATTTTTAGTATGAGTTTTAGTGCTGCTAATATAATAAGCGCAAAAATAGGTATGTCTATCGTAGATTATTTTGGATATACGACAAATTGGTTAATTATGGGGTTTTTAGGAATCATTGCTGTTTTATTAGGTATACTTATCTATAATCTTACCCTCAAAAAAGAATAGATTGTTTTGTCTTTTTCTTAAAAATAACTTAATTTTTAGTTAAACAACTATAAAAATAGTTGCCTAACTAAAAACATCGTTTTAGTTTTGCTTTACTTATTAAAAGTAGTAGAAACGATTTTAATTATGCAAAAGTTAACAAACAAAGAAGAAGAAATTATGCAAATTTTGTGGAAGCTTAAAAAAGCTTTTGTAAAAGACGTAATGGCTGAAATAAAAAATGAAACCCCACATTACAATACCCTTTCTACAATTATAAGAAATTTAGAAGACAAAGGTTATGTAGGCCATTATATTTTTGGTAATACACATCAATACTACCCAATTATTACCTTGGAAGAATATAGAAAAAAGTTTTTTAATAATGCTATTGAAAACTACTTTAATAATTCATATAAAAATTTAGTTTCCTTTTTTGCAGAACAAGAAAAAATTTCCGCTGCTGAACTTAGAGAAATCTTAGAATTAATAGAAAATAAGGAATAATATGGAAACACTTATTTCATATATAACCAAAGTAAATATATTGATAACCATTTTTTATATTGCGTATCATTTTTTTGTAAGTAAAGAAACTTTTTTTTACAAAAATAGATGGTTTTTACTATCTGGATTAATAACATCTGTTATTTTACCTCTTATTTTTATTCGTAAATATATTATAATCAGGTCTCAAATAACATCTAATCCTTCTTTTTTACAAACAACTACAAATTATAGCTCAATAGATTATTCTGAATCCACATCGTTTATTAATTGGACTATCATAATAGCATCTGTTTATTTTATAATTTCTCTGACTTTATTCATTAGACTCGTCATTAGTTTTTTTTCGTTGTATAAACTCCTTAGTAAAGAAGACGTTATTAGAAAAGGATCTTTCAAATTAGTAGATTCAGATAAAGATATTGCTCCCTTTTCATTCTTCAATTATATAGTCTATAATTCTGATTTTTATACCGAAGAGGAATTACAATATGTGTTAGTACATGAAAGGGTTCATAGTAAAGAAAAGCACACAATAGATATGCTAATTACTTCTATATTCTGTATTCTTTTCTGGTTTAACCCATTTATTTGGTTATACAAAAAAGCAATTGTTCAAAACTTAGAGTATATAGCAGATCAAAAAGCAAGTTATTTATCAAAGGATAAAATCAAATATCAAAAAACATTATTAAAAGTAATTACACAACGAAATTATTTTTCAATTTCAAACCATTTTAACTCATCATTAATTAAAAATCGAATCATTATGTTAAACCAATCTCAATCAAAAAAAAGAAAATCTTGGAAATACGCATTAATAATTCCAATGTTAGCCGTTTTTATATTTTTTTTTCAAATAAGAACAATAGCACAAGAAAGAAACATGAATCAGTCAAGCTCTAATGGTTTATATATTACTACTGATAAAAATTCGACTGATCAAGAAATGAAAGACGATGCTAAAATTGCAAAAGAAAGATTTGGTATTACACTTAAATTTTCTAGGATCAAACGTAATACAAAAGGTGAAATAACAGCTATAAAAATAGAATATAAAGATGCTGATGGTAAAAAAGGAATGACTCATATTCAGGGAGAAGAACCCATTAAACCTATTTATTTTCATAAAATAAAAAATAAAATTGGTTTTGGAAAATCAAATGAACCCAGTATATCTAAAAATTTTCATAAATCAAATAATGAAGAAGATTACTTTGGTTTTTCATTTTTAGAAAAAGAAAATGATCTAATATCTGATCCTAATGAACGAATTGCTATACCTGAAATTTCAGATACACTAAGCCAATTAGATAAAAAAAATGATTCCAAAGAAACGCTAAAAAATTATACTAAAAGCATCGTTATAAAAAAACGAAATAATGGAAAACCTGAAGTAATCATAAATGGTAAACCAATAGAAACTGATTCTGAAGAATATAAAAAAATGCTAAATGATTTTAATGGTAATTTTGAATTCAATATCCCAGAAGGAGGTCCTATGATGTTAAAATTTAATAATGAAAATATTTTGAAATTTGATTCTAAAGAAATTGAAAAAATAACCGAAGATGCGTTATCTAATACACAAAAATATTTTCAAAAATTACATGATAAAATGAACAATATTCGTCCTGAAATAGATCAAATGAAAATTGAAATGAAAAAAATTAAACCCGAAGATTTTGATTTTAACTGGAATGAAAAAGAGAGCGAGTCCGAAATAAAAAAAGCTAAAGAAGAAATGCTAAAAGCAAGAGAGGAAATGTTAAAAGCAAGAGAAGAAATGCTAAAGGCAAGAGAAGAAATGCTAAAAATAAAGAATCAACAAAATAAAATAAAGAAAGTATAAGTATTATCCTGAATATATTCCTATCATAGAGGGGATAGATTAAATATTAATTTTTATAAGATATTATCTTTCCAGAAAGAATGTAAGTTAAAAAGTAAGGCTTGGGTTTTTATAATTCGGGCCTTTTCTTAAATAAAAAATGGATTTAAAAAAATGCTTCAATTTTAAATTAGTAATTATCATTTTTAATTGTTTTTTTTAATACTAAGTAGATTGATCTTAAAGTGCTATTATCAATAGATGAAGACATTTTTTCGTTTTTAATTTTTAAAATTCTGTTTTTGATAAGGTTCAATTTTAGTAGTAAAAGAAGAAAAAAATCTTCAATAGGTTAAAAGTAAGAGCCTAAAAAAACATATATTTTTATAAAGACTGTAATATCTTAAATACTCCTAGTATAGTGTGTTTTAGGGGGGGGAATGCTTCAAAAAAGAGTTTTTTGATCTCTTACTATAATGTTTTTGCCATCTTGACAAATTTCTAAACTTCTTTATTGTTTAAAGAAGTTGTTTTGTTAATTATAACTATATGAATTTAAATAATAAAAAGTCATTCGGGAAAATTAGCTCTTTTAAAAGGAGTTGATTTTTTAGAATGACTTTTTAATTTATACAATTTGTATTGTATTTACTGCCTAATGTAATGTTTATACATCACGTGACTATTATCTTCTTTATCTAATTTGAATTTGTTATTTTTAGATCAGCTTAGCTTGGAGTGAAGTGAGGTAAAAACAATGTAATTTTTTATCTTAGAGAAAAACTTGTTTTGGCAACTAATTCGGTTTTATCAAAAACATTTACAAAAAAGGTACCTTCTGAAATATCTTCTACAGGAAGATCTTTTTCTACTTTTACAGTTTTGTTTTCATAACGAACAGAAGACATAAAGCTATAAGTAAGCATTTTATCGCCAAAGCTTTCAATCTTTTTATCGCCTAATACATTATTTTTACTATCTATGATTTGTACGTAATATGACTTATCTCCTGATTTGGCAATTTGATTTTCAGCTATTGTAAAACTAATTTTTAAAAGATTAGCGCGACTTGCTTTATCTGTAACAATTTGTTTACCACTGCTTTTTTGCTTAACGGCCGTTGTCTGTAGGTTTACAATAGAAAGTTTTGATCCTTTTTCAATTGCTTTGGCAAGCATATTGTTTTTTGAGATTAAAGTGTCATTTTTAGAACGAGATTCTTTTAATACAGTATTAGTACTATCAATTTTAGTATTAAGTGTTGCATTCTCTTTTTTTAATCCATCAATTTGTTTTATCAAATTTGCAATTTTTGATTTTAGTTTCTGAACTTCATTTTTATATTTGTTGATAGAAACTGTGTCTGTGCTTTTTGTTTTTTCTAATTCATTCATTAATTGCTGAATTTTCTCTTTTTCAGCCATTAATTCTTCAGTCATTGTAGTATTTGATTCCATGGCAGTTTCTAAAGATTGCTTAGTTATTTCTAAATCTTTCATTAAAGCCTCTTTTTCATTTTTTACTACAGATAAGGTATTTTTAGAATCTTCATTTAGTTTGTAAATGTAAACCAAGCTGGCAGTTAACATGATTAATAAAATACCTATAACAATTTTGAATCCTATGTTGTTAGGTCTTTTTGGAGCATTTCTTTGCATATTAAATTTATTTATTTAGGGTTATTATAGTATGCTAAAATAATTTTTTAATGTGATTGTACCAAGAGTTAACGTAACTTTACATAAAAATAGTATTTTTGACCCAATATAATTTCGTTCCCCAATGGAAAAATTAATTCGTTTTAGACAATCTGATCTTTCAAAAATTACATCTTATCGTAATGGAGAAATAAAATTTGGAGAAAAAATTCAAATTCTCCCTAAAGATGAAGATGTTTTTAGTTTTTTAAAAAGAAGTGAAGCAAGATACGTACTAGTAGGAATTCCAGAAGATATAGGAATACGTGCTAATTTAGGAAGAAAAGGAGCTAAAACAGCATGGGAAAGTACCATTCAAAGTGTAGCTAATATACAACATAACAAGTTTTGTAAAGGAAGCCAAATTATTATTTTAGGACGTGTAGATGTTTCACAAGAAATGAGTGAGGCAGAAGATTTAGATCCTAATAATCCTGATGATCGAAAACAATTATTTAAAATAGTTGAAAATATAGATAAAGAAGTATCTCATATTATTTATCATATTATAAAAGCGGGTAAAGTACCTATTGTGATTGGCGGAGGACATAATAATGCTTACGGAAATATTAAAGGAACCGCATTGGGATTAGGGAAATCTATTAACGCTGTAAATTTTGATGCCCATTCTGATTTTAGAATTTTAGAAGGAAGACATAGCGGTAATGGTTTTTCGTATGCCTTTGAAGAAGGCTTTTTAAAAAATTATTTTATTTTCGGATTACATGAAAGTTATACATCTAAAAATGTATTAGATATTATAAAAAGTAAAAATGATCGTGTCAGATATACTACCTATGATGAAATTAAAATTCGTCAAGAAAAACACTATCAGTCAGAATTAAAGGCAGCCTACGAACATGTAAAAGGAGATCCGTATGGAATTGAAATAGATTTAGATTCTATTCCTAATATACCTTCTAGTGCCATGACATTAAGTGGTTTTTCTGTAGAAGAAGTAAGACAGTTTTGTTATTTTTTTGGTAAACATAAAAATGCTTCTTATTTACATATTTGTGAAGGAGCTCCTTCTTTAGGAGAAGATAAAAATCCTCAATTAGTAGGTAAACTAATAGGATATTTAATAACTGATTTTATAAAAGCACATTCTTCAGTCACAAAATAGTACCTTTACCTAAAATATATATATATGACTTTTGAACAGTTTAGTTTTCATCGAAATATAGTACAGTCAATAAAGGAAGCAACCTATATAAAACCGACAGAAATACAAGAAAAAGCAATACCAATCATTCTTGAAGAAGAAGATTTAGTAGGTTGTGCCCAAACAGGAACGGGAAAAACAGCCGCTTTTGCAATTCCTATCCTAAATTATTTAATTCCTATAGTAGGATCTTTTAAAAAAAGAAAACACATTCGTACACTTGTTTTAGCTCCCACAAGAGAATTAGCCTTACAAATAGAAGAAAGCTTTAATAAATACGGAAAATATACAAATTGTACAACACTTACCATTTATGGAGGTGTATCACAAACCACTCAAGTAGAAAAGTTAAAAGAAGGAATAGATATATTAATTGCTACCCCAGGACGATTTTTAGACCTGAATAAACAAGGAGTAATAGATATCAATCACCTACATCATTTAGTTATAGATGAAGCAGATTTAATGCTTGATATGGGATTTATAAATGACGTAAGAAAAATAACGAAAATAGCTCCTCAGAACAGACAAACCCTATTGTTTTCTGCTACAATGCCCATAGAGATTAGAGAAATTGCTGAAGAATTTCTTAAAAAACCTAAATATATAGAAGTTAAATCAACCATACATAGTAGTCAGAACATAACACAATTGGTTTATTTTGTAGAAAAAACCGAAAAAAAACAACTTTTATTGCGAGTTATTAAGCAAAAAGAACTCGTTAATACCATAATATTTGTAAGAACAAAACAAGGAGCAGATAATCTTGCTGAGTTTTTGCAAAAAAATCAATTAAACTGTGATGCTTTGCATGGGGATAAATCACAAAGTGCACGCCAAAAAGTATTAGAAAATTTTAAAAATAAAACAATTGATTTCTTGATAGCCACAGATGTTGCTTCAAGAGGAATTGATATAGATCAGCTTCCTGTAGTTCTTAATTATGATTTGCCCAATATTCCTGAAACCTATATTCATAGAATAGGAAGAACGGGGAGGGCAGGACATTCAGGTATAGCAATTTCTTTTTGTGGAAAAGATGAAGAAACATATTGGAAAGATATAACCAGATTATTAAAGAATAAAGTAACAATAGAAGAAGATCATCCCTTTCCTTGGAAATCAAATAATAGTAAAAAAAATCAACTAAATCAAAAAAAAGCCATCCTTAAAGGCAATATCCAACCAAAGGAAAAAAGTGGAAAAAAATCAAGGAAGTCAGATAATTCTAAGAAAAATAAAAAAAGATGGTATTAAAAAAAATATTCTAACGAAGATAAGTTATAAATATATATAATCTTTTTAGGAATAAATTTTACTGATAAAAATACACTTTGGTTTAACTTAGCTCATAATATTTTCCGAGTTCTTTTTTAGAACTGAATATGATGTGTGTTCTTTTGTAAAAAAGAAGCTCTTTAGAAAAAAACAATTTAGTATGTTGTTTTAGAGAGCTTCTTTTTTGAGTTTTATTTTATTAAACCTCTAGAAATTACAATTCTTTGAATTTCAGAAGTTCCTTCGTAGATTTGAGTGATTTTAGCATCACGCATCATCCTTTCTACATGGTACTCACTTACATATCCATTACCACCATGTATTTGAACGGCTTCTATTGTTACGTTCATAGCTGTTTCTGAAGCAAATAGTTTTGCCATTGCACCAGAATGAGAAATATCTTGTCCAGCATCTTTTTCACAAGCTGCTTTCAAGCAAAGCATTCTAGCAGCCGTAATTTGAGTAGCCATATCTGCCAATTTAAAAGCAATAGCTTGATGTTGGAAGATAGGTTTTTTAAATGCTACGCGTTCTTGTGAATATTTTAATGCTAATTCGTATGCACCAGAAGCAATCCCCAAAGCTTGAGAAGCAATCCCTATACGTCCGCCATTTAGGACAGCCATAGCAAAATTAAAACCAAAACCATCTTCACCTATGCGGTTTTCTTTTGGTACTTTTACATCTGAAAACATAAGAGAATGTGTGTCAGAACCTCTGATCCCCATTTTTTTCTCCTTAGGACCTATAGAAAAACCTTCCCATCCTTTTTCTACGATGAAAGCATTAATTCCTTTGTGTCCTTTTTCAGCATCTGTTTGAGCAATAACTATATAAGTAGAAGCTGAACCACCATTTGTAATCCAGTTTTTAGTACCATTTAATAAGTAATAATCTCCTTTGTCAATAGCAGTCGTTTTTTGAGATGTAGCATCTGAACCCGCTTCTGGTTCAGATAAACAAAAAGCACCAATAACATCACCTTTAGCTAGAGGAACTAAATACTTCATTTTCTGCTCTTCACTAGCAAATTTTTCTAAACCTGCGCATACTAATGAGTTATTTACAGACATAATTACAGCTGCAGACGCATCAATTTTAGCTATCTCTTCCATAGCTAATACATAAGAAACGCTATCTAAACCTGCTCCTCCGTATTTAGGATCAACCATCATACCTAAAAAGCCTAGTTCAGCCATTTTTTTTACTTGCTCCGTTGGAAATATAGAATGTTCATCTCTTTCTACAACTCCTGGTAATAACTCAGTTTGAGCAAAATCTTTTGCCGCTTGCTGAATCATTAAATGTTCCTCGCTTAAATTAAAGTTCATTGTATTTTTGTGTTTTTGTTTTTATAAAAGTTTTCAAATATAGTTATTTATACTAATTTACCAATGAGTTTAATTATTTTTGCAAGTCATGAAAAAGAACTTTTTTAATGTTATAGGCGTTATGTCTGGTACCTCCCTAGATGGAGTTGATTTGGCTCATATATTTCTAAAAAAAGAGCTTCAAACTTGGAAGTTTGAAATCCTAGAAGTAGAGACCATATCTTATGAAGAAGAATGGTTGTATAAATTAAAATCTGCCGTAAATTTTAATAATAAAGAATTACAGATTTTAAACGAAGAATACACAGTCTATTTAAGTTCTATTATAAATAGATTTATTGATAAGTATCAACTAAAAGACTTAGATGCTATCTGCTCTCATGGGCATACGATCTTACATCAACCTCAAAACGGTTGTACTTTACAAATTGGAAATTTGCCTATACTAGCCGAGCTAATAAAGCAAAAAGTAGTGTGTGATTTTAGGGTTCAAGATGTTGAAAAAGGAGGACAAGGAGCTCCTTTAGTCCCTATAGGAGATCAGATTTTGTTTTCAGATTTTGAATATTGTCTAAACTTAGGAGGATTTTCTAATATTTCATTTGAATTCCAAGGAAAAAGAATAGCTTTTGATATTTCTCCTGTAAATACAGTTTTAAACTTTTTATCAGAAAAAGTCGGAAATAAATTTGATAACAAAGGAAAAATGGCTGCTTCGGGTTCTGTCAATGATCTTTTATTAGCAGAACTAAACGAATTGAACTTTTATAAATTACCATTTCCTAAATCGTTAGGAATAGAGTATGTCAAAAAAGAAGTATTGCCTATAATTAATAAATTTAATTACTTAATTATTCCAGATATTTTATCAACATTTTCAGAACATATTGCCATTCAAATTAAAAATATACTATTAAATAAATCAGGTAAAATGTTGGTTACAGGAGGTGGAGCTTACAATGATGATTTGATAGAAAGGATAAAAAAGAATAATCCAAATATAGAAATTGTTGTGCCTGAACAAAAAATAATTGAGTTTAAAGAGGCACTAATTTTTGCATTTTTGGGAGTTTTAAAGTTAGAAAATAAAATTAACGTACTTTCAAGTGTTACAGGGGCTTTTGAAGATCACTCATCAGGATTTATATATACGTTTTGAATGAGAATAAAAAAAAATCATTTTTTGGAATGAAATTTAAATGTAATACATTTGTATTACCCTAAAAAATTCAAAAATATGAAACTAAAAAAGTTATTTTTTACCGCTTTTATGTTTGTAACATTCTGGTCTAATGCACAAACACAATTTGAGACAGAAGGCGTAATTGTTCCTAGAAACATAGAAGTAAATGGAGGAAAAAAAATTCAATTAAATGGATTTGGAACTCGTTCAAAAGCTTGGGTTGATGTATATGTACAAGCTTTGTATTTAACAGCTTTATCTCAAGATCCACAAGTTATTATGGATAGTGAAACAGATATGGCCATTCGTATTGAAATAATTTCAAAAATGGTTACAGCTCGAAAGTTAACCAGTGCAATGGAAAAAGGTTTTGAAAAATCATGTGGAGAAAAACTAAACGCTATGATGCCTAAAATTAACCAATTTAAATCATTGCTTTCCGAAGAGATTGTAAAAGGAGACGTATACGTATTATCTTACAATCCAAAAGAAGAAGCTATTTCAGTTACTAAAAATGATAAGTTAAAAGGTAAAGTAGAAGGAAAAGATTTTAAAAAAGCTCTTTTCGGTATTTGGTTATCAAATGAGCCAGCAGATGAAGATTTAAAGAATGAACTTTTAGGAAAACATTAAAAAATTAACCTATAAAAAAAGTTGTGCAAAATATTTACATTTGCGCAACTTTTTTTATAAGATACACATCTAAAAATAAATAGAATAACATGAAAGAGCTTTTAAAGAAATTTGAAAATAAAGAACCAGAAGTAGTATTTCATTGGAAGGATCCAGAAACAGAAGCAGAAGGTTGGACTGTAATTAATTCGTTGCGTGGAGGAGCTGCTGGAGGAGGAACTCGTATGCGTAAAGGATTAGATATGAATGAAGTTTTATCGTTAGCCAAAACAATGGAGGTTAAATTTTCAGTTTCTGGACCAGCTATAGGAGGCGCAAAGTCAGGAATTAATTTTGATCCAAATGACCCTAGAAAAAAAGAAGTATTACAACGTTGGTATAAAGCAGTTTCTCCTTTACTAAAAAGTTATTATGGTACTGGAGGAGATTTAAATGTAGATGAAATTCACGAAGTAATACCAATGACCGAAGAATGTGGCGTTTGGCATCCACAAGAAGGTGTTTTTAATGGACATTTTAAACCAACTGAGGCTGATAAAATAAACCGTATAGGACAATTACGTCAAGGAGTTGTAAAAGTTATAGAAAATACCACCTTTTCACCTGATATTCATAGAAAATATACTGTAGCAGATATGATTACAGGGTATGGAGTAGCGCAAGCCGTTAGACATTATTATGATATTTATGGAGGGAGTGTTGTAGGTAAAAAAGCCATTGTTCAAGGTTTTGGTAACGTAGGTTCAGCAGCTGCGTTTTATTTAGCAGAAATGGGAGCCAAAATTGTAGGAATAATAGATAGAGATGGTGGTCTTATTAATGAAAATGGTTTTAGTTTTGAAGAAATTAGAACATTATTCTTAAATAAAGATGGAAATAAATTAGTAACGAATGATATGATTTCTTTTTCTGAAATTAATGAAAAAATTTGGTCTATAGGAGCAGATATTTTTGCACCATGTGCCGCATCACGTTTAGTTACAAAAGAACAGGTTGAAAGTATGATTACTTCAGGATTAGAAGTGATTTCTTGTGGAGCCAATGTTCCTTTTGCAGATAAAGAAATTTTCTTTGGTCCTATTATGGAAGAAACAGATAGCAAAGTAAGTTTAATTCCTGATTTTATTTCAAATTGTGGTATGGCTCGTGTTTTTGCTTACTTTATGGAACGAAAAGTACAAATGACAGACGAAGCTATTTTTAATGATACTTCAGACGTTATTAAAACAGCTATCCAAAAAACATTTGATTCAAGTTCTGATAAAAAGAATATAAGCGCAAGAGCTTTTGAAATAGCATTAAAACAATTAGTTTAAAAAAATTAAATCTCCAAAAAGAAAAATTTTATGCACATAAATAATATTGTAAAAATCATATAAAATATTTTGACAACAATGTCTTTGGCGATTAAAATGAAGATAGTTGATCAAGTTAAGTGGATAAGATTTTAAACTTTTGGATAGTCTTAGATATTATAGATTTATATAAAAAGAGAATATTATCATTATATGAATATTCTCTTTTTTAAATTTATAGGATCTAGCCAAGCCAACCTTCTCGATCTAGACTCCTGTATTGTATAGCTTCCGCTATATGATGAGCGTGTACACCATCTGAATTTTCAAGATCAGCAATAGTACGAGATACTTTTAATATTCTATCATAAGCTCTAGCGGATAAACTTAGTCGTTCCATTGCAGCTTTTAATAAATGAAGAGAATCATTATCTAAAGAGCAATATTCTCTTATTTGTTTTGTAGTCATTTGAGCGTTATAGTGTAAATATTCATATTTCTCAAATCTTAAACTCTGTATTTCACGTGCTTTACAGACTCTTTTTCTAATTTCTAAACTACTTTCGGAAGGACGATTGTCTGAAAGTTTTTCAAAAGGAACAGGTGTTACCTCTATATGTAGATCTATTCGATCTAATAAAGGACCTGATATTTTGTTCATATACCGTTGCATTTCATTAGAACTTGAACTTAATTTAGAAGAAGAATCATGAAAATAGCCACTCGGACTAGGATTCATACTGGCAACAAGCATAAAGGATGAAGGGTAGGTAATTGTAAATTTAGCTCTGGAAATAGTTACTTCTCGATCTTCCAATGGTTGACGCATTACTTCTAAAACTTCTCTCTTAAACTCAGGGAGTTCATCTAAAAAAAGAACACCATTATGAGCTAAGGAAATTTCTCCAGGCTGTGGATAACTGCCTCCACCTACAAGAGAAACACTTGAGGCAGAATGATGAGGAGCCCTAAAAGGACGTTGATTAATTAAACCTGAATCTTTTGATTTTCCTGCAACACTATGTATTTTTGTTGTTTCTAATGCCTCTTTTAATGTCATAGGAGGTAAAATGCTGGGTAACCTTTTAGCTAGCATGGTTTTGCCTGCTCCAGGCGGACCAATTAATATAATATTATGTCCTCCAGCTGCTGCTATTTCCATACATCTTTTAATTGATTCCTGACCTCTCACTTCTGCAAAATCAAATTCAGGAAAATCAATAGTCTTAAAAAAATTTTCTCGAGTGTTTATTTTTATAGGTTCTAGTTGTGTTTTATTTTCAAAAAAATCAATAATTTCACTCACGTTTTCAATGCCATACACCTCTAAATCAGATACGATTGCGGCTTCATTGGCATTTTGTTTGGGTAAGAAAAATCCTTTAAAACCCTCTTCTCTAGCCTTTATAGCAATAGGCAAAGCACCTTTTATAGGTTGTAAACTTCCATCTAAAGAAAGTTCGCCCATTATGACATATTGGTCTATTTTATCCTTGCTAATTTGTTCTGAAGCGGCTAGAATACCAATAGCAATCGTTAAGTCATAAGCGGATCCTTCCTTGCGTAAATCAGCAGGAGCCATATTTACGATTATTTTTTTTCCTGGAAATTGATAATGATTATTTTTAAGAGCAGCTGCTATTCTAAAACAACTTTCCTTGATGGTGCTATCAGGCAATCCTACTAGATGATAACCAATCCCTTTTTCTGTGTTTACTTCTACTGTAATAGTAGTAGCATCTACGCCAAAAACGGCGCTTCCAAATACTTTTACTAACATGGCTTATATTATTTTAAAGGCTTTATATCTAATAAAATTAGTAAAAAAAGAATATTAATTCTTATTTTAAACTTAAAATTTTGTTAAAATTTAATTAAAATAAAATATATTGACTGCTTATTTTTAATTTTCAAGAATTAAACAAAACTTTAATAATGAAAAATATAAAAGCATTTTTACTCCTAAATTTAGTGTTTTTACAAACAATAAATTCGCAAGAATATTTTCCAAATAATGAAAATGTTAAAAATAGATTCCATAACCTAAAAGCTTTTATTAATGCAAAAATTTACATTACACCTTCTGAAATAATAGAAAACGGAATACTATTAGTTAAAGAGGGTAAAATAATAGAAGTTGGTCAAAATGTAATAATTCCTAAAGAAACTATTAGTATTGATTTAAAAGGAAAGACAATTTATCCTTCATTTATTGATTTGTACACTAATTTTGGAATCGAAACAACGACAAAATCTAATACAAATAGAAATGATAATCTTTTTTATGATACTAAAAGAAAAGGATATTATTGGAATGAACACATTAAAACAGAAAATAATGCTTTTGAAGTTTATAAGTATGACAATCAAAGAGCAGAAGAATTTTTAAAAGCAGGATTTGGTCTTTTATGTACCCATATTCCAGATGGAATTGCTAGAGGTACAGGTGCTTTAGTATTTTTGAATAATGAACAAGAAACCCATAATTTTTTAGAAAAAACAATAACTCATCATTTCTCTTTAATGAGAAGTACATCTTCTAATCAAGCGTATCCATCTTCATTAATGGGAACATTAGCACTGTTGAAGCAGATGTATCACGATGCTAATTGGTATAAAAAAGAAAATTCAGACTATAAAGATACTTCTTTAGAATCTTTGATAAAAAATGAAAAACTAGTTCAAATTTTTGACACAGAAGATAAATTAAACAGTTTACGAATAGCCAAAATAGGAAAACAATTTGGAATTAATTATATATTCAAAGGAGCAGGAAACGAATTTGAACGTATTGAAGAAATTAAAAAAATAAATTCTAAATTTATTATCCCGATTAATTTTCCCGAAGCTTATGACGTATCAGATCCTTATATAGCCAATCAAATAGAATTGGCTGATTTACGATTCTGGAATCAAGCTCCCTTAAACCCTAAAATATTAGATGATAATGGCGTTGTATTTGCCCTAACAACAGATAAATTAAAAAAAATAGAGGACTTTAAAACGAATTTATTAAAAGCCATAAAATACGGTTTAAACAAAACTAAAGCACTAGAAGCATTAACTACAGTTCCAGCTAGTTTGCTAGGGAAAACCAATAAAATAGGATGTCTGAAAAAAGGAGCTTATGCCAATTTTTTAATTACTTCAGGAGATATTTTTGATGTAAAAACTACCTTGTTTGAAAATTGGGTTAATGGTAGAAAATATATAATAAACGATTTAGAAACAAAAGATATCAGAGGAACCTATCAATTAACCATTGGAGATGAAAAATATAAAATGAATATAGAAGGAGAAATAAATACTCCCAAAATAGAAGTTAAAAACGATCAGGATAAAAAAGTAAACTCTAAATTAACAGTTTCTCATAATTGGATAAATCTTCTATTACAAACAACAGATTCCACCACAACAAAATTTCATAGATTAACAGGGTTTATTTCAGATGCTAAAAACATACAAGGAAAAGTTGTAACAGCCCAAGGATTAGAATCTACTTGGGAAGCTAAGCAAACAAATGTTTTTGTAACAACCAAAGAAAAACCATCGAAAGACGAGATAAAAAAAATTTCCCCTATAACCTACCCAAATTTACCGTATGGAAACCCTGAAAGACCTAAAGAAAGAAATATACTATTTAAAAATGCCACAGTTTGGACTAATGAAAAAGAAGGAATACTAACAGAAACAGATGTCTTAATAAAAAATGGAAAAATAAAAACAATAGGAAAGAATATTAGTGATATTACAGCCGAAGTAATAGATGCAAAAGGCAAACATTTAACAAGTGGAATTGTTGATGAACACTCACATATAGCAATATCTAAAGGAGTAAATGAAGGAGGACATAATTCATCAGCCGAAGTAACAATAGAAGATGTTGTTAATTCAGAAGATATTAATATCTATAGAAATTTAGCAGGTGGAGTAACCACCTCACAATTATTACACGGTTCAGCCAATCCTATAGGTGGGCGGTCAGCTATAGTACGTTGGAAATGGGGATTAGCACCCGATGAAATGATTTTTCAAAACGCACCTCAATTTATCAAATTTGCTTTAGGAGAAAATGTAAAACAATCTAATTGGGGAATTTCAAATCCAACCCGTTTCCCGCAAACCCGTATGGGAGTAGAACAAGTATTTATAGATTATTTTACCCGAGCATTAGAATATGATAAAATGTGGAAACTCTACAATACACAAGGAAAATCAGGTAAATTAAAAGAACCACGGATTGATCTTGAATTACAAACAATAGCTGAAATCTTAAATAAAAAACGATTCATCTCATGTCATTCTTACGTTCAGTCTGAAATTTTATCTTTAATGAGAGTAGCTGAAAAATTTAACTTTAAGGTAAATACCTTTACGCATATATTAGAAGGATATAAAGTTGCGGATGAAATAAAAAAACATGGGGCAGGAGCTTCCACTTTTTCCGATTGGTGGGCCTATAAATATGAAGTAAATGATGCCATACCTTATAATGCTTCCATTCTTCATAAACAAGGAGTACTTGTAGGAATAAACTCTGATGATGCCGAAATGTCAAGACGATTAAATCAAGAAGCAGCAAAAATAGTTAAATATGGCGGCATATCAGAAGAAGAAGCTTGGAAGATGATAACATTAAATCCAGCTAAATTACTACACCTAGATGATAGAATAGGAAGTATAAAAATAGGTAAAGACGCAGATCTAGTTTTATGGAATGATAATCCATTATCAATATATGCAAAAGTAGAGAAGACCATAATTGAAGGAACTATATATTATGATAGAATACAAGATCAACAATACAGACAAACAATTCAACTGGAGAAAATAGAATTAATAAATCAAATGTTGCAGCAAAAAAACCAAGGAGCCCCTGTGCGACCAGCAACTAAAACAGAAAAAAAGCATTACCATTGCGATACAATAGAAGACTAAAAGACTCATGATAACCAATAAAGATTTAAATAAATGAAAACATATATAAAACTTCTATATTCCGTATTATTTATAACAGGAATGTATGCTCAACAAATACCAGCTCCTAAACAAACTAAATCAATACTTATTATAAATGCTATAGCCCATTTAGGAAATGGTCAGCTAATAGAAAATAGCGCGATAGGATTTAAAGACGGGAAGCTAAATTTAATAGCAGATGCACGTCTGACACGTATTGATTTAAACTCTTATGATGAGGTAATAAAGGCAGAAGGTAAACACATATATCCTGGTTTTATAGCACCTAATTCCACCATAGGACTAGTAGAAATAGACGCAGTAAAAGCAACCAATGACGAAAGAGAAATAGGAAGTTTTACTCCTAATGTAAGAAGTTTAATAGCCTATAATACAGAATCTAAAATAATAGAAACAGCTCGTATAAATGGAGTTCTCACGGCTCAAATTACACCTAGAGGAGGATATATAGCAGGAACCTCTTCTATTGTACAAATGGATGCTTGGACTTGGGAAGATGCAATAATTAAGGAAAATGACGGAATTCATTGTTATTTTCCAATTACATTCAAAAAAACAGGTTGGTGGGCTGAACCAGGTACTATAGAAGTAAATAAAGAGTATCTAAAAGAAGTAACCGAATTTTCAGATTTCTTAAAACAAGCCAAAGCATATTTGAATAACGAACCAATAGAAAAAAATATTGTTTTTGAATCTATGAGAGGAATTTTTAATGGAACCCAAACACTATATGTAAACGCCTATGAAGAAAAACAAATCATCGACGCTATTCGAATAATAAAAGAAAATAATATACAAAAAATGGTAATCATTGGAGGCTATCAAGCAGATAAAGTAGCCCCCCTTTTAGTTCAAAATAATATTGGAGTTTTAGTAGGAAGAGTACACAGTTTGCCCAATTTAGATCACGATGATATAGATCAGCCTTTTAAACTAGCAAAGATTTTAATGGATAAAGGAGTTTTAGTAGGATTAGAAAATAGTGGTGATATGGAGCGAATGAATACAAGAAACCTTCCATTTTTAGCAGGTACAACAGTAGCATACGGATTGACAAAAGAACAAGCCCTACAAACCATTACACTAAATACAGCCAAAATTTTAGGAATAGATTCAACTTGTGGTTCCTTAGAAGTAGGTAAAGAAGCAACATTATTCATCTCAGAAGGAGATGCTCTGGATATGCGAACAAATAATTTATCACAAGCTTACATTCAAGGAAGAAAAATTTCTTTAGAATCGCATCAAACTCAATTAAACGACAAGTATAAAAAAAAATACAATATCCAATAAAAAAATATAAGAAAAGTAAGAATAATATAACAAATAACACTCTGTTTTTACACTAAAACAAAGACACAAAAGAAGATATTTAGATCAGATAAAAAAACTTAAATCTCTAATTCTTGGTTCTTGAAACAAAAATCGTAATTTTGTATTCCAAAATAGAAGAATTACAATATGTTAGACAGACTTCAATATGTAAAACAACGTTTTGATGAAGTATCAGACTTAATTATTCAGCCAGATGTTATAGCTGATCAGAAACGTTATGTACAATTAAATAAAGAATACAAAGATTTAAAAGCATTGGTTGAAAAACGAGAAGAATACGTAAATCTTGTTGGAAATATTAATGAAGCTAAAGAAATAATAGCAGATGGTTCTGATGCAGAAATGGTAGAAATGGCCAAAATGCAATTAGAAGAAGCACAAGAAAGACTACCACAATTAGAAGAAGAGATCAAGTTTATGCTTATTCCTAAAGATCCAGAAGATGCTAAAAATGTAATGGTAGAAATTAGAGCAGGTACAGGTGGAGATGAAGCTTCTTTATTTGCAGGAGATTTATACAAAATGTACACCAGATACTGTGAAACAAAAGGATGGAGAACCTCTGTTGTAGATCTAAACGAAGGAACAGCAGGTGGATTTAAAGAAATTATTTTTGAAGTAACAGGAGAAGACGTTTATGGAACTCTAAAATATGAAGCAGGTGTACATCGAGTACAACGTGTACCACAAACAGAAACACAAGGACGAGTACATACCTCAGCAGCTACTGTTATGGTATTACCAGAAGCAGAAGAATTTGATGTACATATAGATATGAATGATGTACGTATAGACTTATTCTGTTCTTCAGGACCAGGCGGACAGTCCGTAAATACAACTAAATCAGCTGTTCGGATGACACATATTCCAACAGGATTAGTGGCACAATGTCAAGACGAAAAATCCCAACATAAAAATAAAGATAAAGCCTTATCAGTACTACGTTCCCGCTTATATGAAATGGAACTAGCTAAAAAACAAGAAGAAGACGCTAAAAAACGTAATTCGCAAGTTAGTTCAGGTGACCGTTCTGCAAAAATTAGAACTTATAACTTTCCACAAGGACGTGTAACAGATCACCGAATAGGAATGGATATCTTTGATATGGATGGGGTGATGAGTGGGAAAATTCAAAAATTCATAGACGAATTACAATTAGTAGCTAATACAGAAAAACTAAAAGAATCAGAAGTATATTAATAAGACTGTCCCGAAAGGAACAGTCTTTTCATTTTGACCAAACAGAAACTCCAACGAAGTGAATAGTAAAAGTAAATTATATAACACTAATAATGTGTTTATCCTATAATAGATACTGATCTTTAACTTTTCAGACCCCACGAAAAAAAAACTTTTTAACCATCAAATAAATTTAAATGAAAAAAATTTTAGCATTATTTTCCCTATTTCTTTGTACAGAGCAAATAGAAGCACAATCCTATATAGGATTTGTACCCGATAATTACAGTGGTGTGCATGGGATGATTTATAACCCTGCTACTATAGTAGCATCTCCTTATCGTTTGGATTTAAATCTAGTTTCAGGGAGTGCCTTGCTAGGCAATGATTATTTTGGTGTAAAAATTACAGATCTTTTAAAAAAAGATTTTGACATAGATTTACAATCTAAAAAATTTGCTTCATCAAATAATAATATAATCGTAAATGCAGACATACTAGGTCCTTCATTTATGTTTAATATAACACCAAAACATTCTATTGGATTCTTCTCCAGAGCTAGAGGAAATGCAAACATACACGAACTAAATGGTACTCTATTTGATAAATTTAGAAAAGACTTTAAAGACATTAAAGACTACAACATAGATGAAGGAGACTTTAATATGGTAGCAAATAGCTGGGCAGAATTAGGGCTATCTTATGGAGCTATTATATTAAATAATGAGCAATATTCATTAAAAGGAGGTATATCACTAAAATACTTACAAGGATTTGCTAACTCCTACGCTTATGGAAAAAACATAAACCTATTTTTCAACGCAAACAATTTTCCTAATAATCAAAAAATTACAGCTACAGGAGATTTTGTTTATGGAGGTACAAAAGATTTTAATAACCTAGATAAAGAACTAAAATACAACCCAAACTCAAATGGTTTTGGAGGTGATCTAGGATTAATTTTTGAAATAAAAAACCAAAATGTTCAAAAAAAATATGGACCTAATTATAAATGGAAATTTGGAGTATCTGTAACAGATATAGGTACTATTAATTATAAAACAAATACTGAAAACCATTACGAATTTAATAGCATCACCGTAAATCAAGTATTAGTAGAATCAGCAGGTAATTTAGAAAAGATATTAGCCCTATTTGATACAAGACCAGAAATCTATTCTTCACAAAAAGTAACGCTGCCAACAGCCTTGCATACTAATATAGATTGGAATTTTTTTAGAAAATTTTATTTAAATATTAATGGAGATTTTAATCTAAATGATAAAAAAGCACTAAATACAACATCAATTGCAAACACCTATATTGTAACTCCACGTTACGAAAGCAAATGGTTTAGTTTTGCAATACCTATTAATTATTTAGAATATAGAGGACTAAATGTAGGAACTAGTTTACGCTTAGGTCCTTTATTTATAGGATCAGGATCTGTTTTAAGCAATTTAATTTCTTCAGAATCAAAAGGAGCAGATGTATATTTTGGATTAAAAGTGCCAATCTACAAAGGAGAAAAACGTAAAAAAGAACCAAAAGAAATTAAAATACCAGAACCTACTCCCGTAGCTCAAGAAAAAATAATACCTGATACAGATAATGATGGAGTCCTAGATAATCTAGACCAATGTATTAACGAAAAAGGACCCAAAGAAAATAAAGGATGCCCTTATAAAGACACAGATAATGATGGTGTTATAGACCCTGAAGATAAATGTATAACAGTAGTAGGACCTGTTGAAAACAACGGTTGCCCTTGGCCTGATACTGATGGAGACATGGTTTTAGATAAAGATGATAAATGTGTAAACGTTCCTGGAACAATTAAAAATAATGGATGTCCAGAAGTTACACAAGCAGTTGTTAAAAAACTAAACGATTATGCAAAAACAATTTTATTTGATGCAGGAAAAAACACTTTCCAAGCCTCTACCTATTCAGTATTAGAAGCCATGACAGCCTTATTAAATGAATATCCTACAGCTAAATTTTCATTAGAAGGACATACTGACAGTGTTGGTAAAGCAGAAGTTAATAAAACACTTTCAGAATCTCGTGCATCTGCTATTATGAATTACCTAGTAGATAAAGGAATTGATAAATCTCGACTAAAAGCTATAGGTTACGGAGAATCAAAACCCATTGCCTCTAATAAAACAAAAGCAGGAAAAGCATTAAATAGAAGAGTAGAAGTGAAATTAATCATTGAATAATTCATCCTTCTTTAGTATATTGAACGTTATTGAAACACAATAACGTTCAATATGAAAAAAATAAATTTTTAAAAAAGAGACTGTTCAAAAAGTTCGCAATCTTGTCATCTCGACTAAAGGAACAAATCACATAATCTTGATTTATTACTTTTAGGACAGCCTCTTTTTTTTCTTACTGCTCAAGAAAAAGAAACGAATGAATTAAAAATTAGCTGCCGAATAGTTTCCATAAATAATATTATAAATACTGTTACGAACAGCTACCAGACCAGCAAGTTTAGGAACCATACCAATTGACAATGAAGTCAGTAAAGGTACATTTACTCTAGAGTATAACTATGCAATAATTAATAGATTAAATTTATGATTACATCTAGCTTATGAAGTTTTTGAATCAGATGTATTATCTAATAATAAAGTAATTAATAAGCAAAAAGAAGATAACATTACCCTAGCCCTAAAATCTAATTATAACTATTTTTTAAACCATAAATTTAGACTATGTTCAGGACTAGCAATAGGATATACTCTTATACGAAATAGAACAAATCAATTATTATCAGAAGGAATATCCTTTGATAATTCAAGCCAATTTAATTTTTAAATCAAAGACATAGTATTTAGGTGTGGGAAAAAATTAGAAATCAGCGTAGAATCAGGATTAGGTTATAAAAGAATTTTAAACAGAGGAATTTCCTATCAATTCTAAAACTAATATATTTCTTAAAAGGATGTTCAATTTGAATATCCTTTTTTTATTTTTGCACCACAAAATAAGATGATGACAACACAACAATTGATCCAACAAATCCAACAAAAAAAATCATTCCTTTGTATAGGTTTAGATGTAGATTTAGAAAAAATTCCACAACACCTATTAACAAAAGAAGACCCTATTTTTGAATTTAATAAAACCATTATAGATGCTACACACGATTTGTGCGTAGCTTATAAACCCAATATAGCTTTCTTTGAAGCCTATGGAGTTAAAGGATGGATTTCACTAAAAAAAACCATCCAGTACATCAACGAAAATTATCCTCAAATTTTTACCATTGCAGATGCAAAAAGAGGAGACATAGGCAATACTTCTACTATGTATGCTAAAGCTTTTTTTCAAGATTTAGAATTTGATTCAATTACCGTAGCACCCTACATGGGAAAAGATTCAGTAGAACCCTTCCTATCATTTGAAAATAAACATACAATCATGTTAGCCCTAACATCTAATGAAGGAGCCTTTGATTTTCAAACACTAACTACTAATGGAAAAGAATTATACCAACAAGTAATAGAAACTTCTAAAACTTGGAAAAATACCCAAAATTTAATGTATGTAGTAGGAGCAACTAAGGCAGAATATTTTCAAGAAATTAGAAAAATAATTCCCGAAAGCTTCCTGCTAGTTCCAGGAATAGGAGCACAAGGAGGAAACCTACAAGAAGTATGTAAATACGGAATGAATAAAAATGTAGGTTTATTAATTAATTCCTCCAGAGGAATAATTTATGCCTCTAAAAATCAAGATTTTGGTATAAAATCAAGAGAAGAAGCCCTGAAAATACAAAAAGAAATGAAACAAATTTTAATAGAAAGAGCAATTCTATAAAAGGAAACTATAAAAGAGTTGAATTATCAAACTTAAACAAATGATTTATACGGATCAAATAGGAAATCAACATAATTTAGAAACAACACCAAAAAGAATAGTTTCATTAGTACCTTCACAAACAGAACTATTATATGATTTAGGATTAGAAAATAAAATTGTAGGTATTACAAAATTTTGTGTACACCCTTTCCATTTTAAATCAACTAAAACCATAGTAGGAGGTACAAAAAATATAAAATTTGATAAAATAAAAGAATTAAAACCTGATATTATAATTTGTAATAAAGAAGAAAACACACAAGAAATAGTTCAAGAACTAAGTTCAATCTGCCCAGTTTGGGTAACTGATATTTATACACTAGAAGATAATAACAAGATGATTGAAGATTTTGGCAAACTATTCAACGTTCGTACCGAATCACAAAAATGGATTGATAAAATTAATTTTCTAAAAAATGATTTTCTACATTTTATAGAAAATTATGAAAAACAAACCGTAGCGTATTTCATTTGGGGAAAACCCTATATGGCAGCAGGAAGAAATACTTTCATAAATCACTTATTAGAGATCAATAAATTAGAAAACATTTATGCAACTAATGATAAGTATCCTGAAAGATATCCTGAAGTTATTGTACAAAAAATGCGTATTCAAGGCGATCCCGATCTTATTTTCTTATCATCAGAACCATATCCATTCAAAGATGAACACGCATTTGAATTAGGACGATATTCTCATCATGCCAAAACCGTTTTTGTTGATGGAGAAATGTTTTCTTGGTACGGTTCACGACTAGTAAAAGCCTTTGATTACTTTAAAAAATTACGTTTAAGAATAGGAGAACTACATCTTCACCACACACATTGATAACATAATAAACATCTCAAAAAATATGATTCATTATACCATTTATGAAAATACTTCCACAAATCAATGGGTAACCTTTATACATGGAGCAGGAGGGAGTTCTTCTATATGGTTTAAACAAATTAGAGAATTTCAAAAACACTTCAATGTCTTACTGTTGGATTTAAGAGGACATGGAAATTCTAAAAAAACAAGCCTCTCAAAAAAATATACCTTTATATCTATAGCTCATGACGTACTAGAAGTTATAGACTATCTAAAAATACAATCATCTCATTTTATTGGAATTTCCCTAGGAACTATAGTAATTAGACAATTAGCCGAAATACAACCAGAAAGAGTTAAAAGTATGATAATGGGAGGAGCAATCTTAAAAATGAATTTCCGTTCACAAATATTGATGAGAATAGGAAATGTTTTTAAATACATACTCCCTTATTTAGTTCTCTATAAATTATTTGCCTTTATTATTATGCCAAAGGAGAACCATAAACAATCTCGTTTAATGTTTATCAATGAAGCCAAAAAAATATATCAAAAAGAATTTATAAAATGGTTTAAACTAACAACCGAAATAAATCCCGTATTAAGTTGGTTTAGACAAGTAGAATTAAATATTCCAACTTTATATATAATGGGAGAAGAAGACTATATGTTCCTTCCAGCTGTAAAAAAGGTAGTAGAAGCACATTATAAATCAGCAAAACTAACCATTATTGAAAAATGTGGACATGTTGTAAATGTAGAACAAGCCCACGCCTTCAATAAAAAAGCAATTGATTTTTTAAGAAAATTGTAATAATCAATTTAAAATCTTTTAACTCAGATTATATATTAGACTTTGTGATGAAAATGAAAAAGAATAAAAAAATTTTCATATAGACAGTTTACCATACTAACAACAAAAATCGTTAGTTCGAGCGCGAAGCACATCGGGAACCAATACTAATTTTTATTGATTTTGTAGGATAGTGACTAAATTAACATGTAGTTTGTCACTCCGACGTGAGGAGGAGTCTCATAATCAGCATTATGTGATTTCTCCCTTTGGTCGAAATGACAAGATTGCGGACTTTTTGGGCAGTCTCGAGGTTAAAAAAAGTATTATAAGGAAATTTCAAAGTTAGATGGTGTAAATCAACATGCGGTTTGTCACTCCTGCGTAAGGAGGAGTCTTATAATCAATAGTATGTGATTTCTCCCTTTGGTCGAAATGACAAGATTGTGAATTTTTTGGGCAGTCTCTAGGTTAAAAAAATAGTATTATGAGGAAATTTCAAAGTTAGATGGTGTAAATCAACATGCAGTTTGCCACTCCTAAACAAGGAGGAGTTTGATAATCAATAGTATGTGATTTCTCCCTTTGGTCGAAATGACAAGATTACAAATTTTTTGGACAGTCTCAGGGGTAAAAAAGTATTATGAGGAAATTTCAAAGGCACATTCATAATTACCCAAACACTTGCATATCAACAAAATAAGTGTTATTTTAGAAGAAACAAACCCCGAAATTGCTCAAAAAGAGTCAAAAACGGGGTTTTTCTTTAAATGCTATGCCAAAAATAATACGTTTAAGCGAATTTCAATACCAAATTCCATTTTTTACTATCAATAAAGATTTTGATGGTTTTTACGCCCAATTTTTAAAAACAGATTTGGGTAAAATTTATCTTTCGATGCCTTTTTCAGAGCTTGCTCAAGCCTTCAAACTGAAAGATTCTCAAAAAGGGACTCATTGTTATTTTAGTCCTAAAGGCAAAATTGCTCTGATGATGCTTAAAAACTACTACGGTTGTTCGGATAAAAAGTTGATTGAACTTCTCAATGGAAATATCTTTATGCAATTTTTTTGTGATATTCTGATTCCGATTGATAAACCTTTGAAAAACTTTAAAATCGTGAGTCAAATCAGAATGGAGCTATCCAAGACTTTAACCATTGGCAAAGCTCAAGAAGTACTAGCTAAGAACTGGATTCCTTATATGGGAGATTTAGATAAAATGCTTACGGATGCTACTTGTTACGAGAGTGAAGTGCGCTTTCCTACGAACCAGAAATTGCTTTGGGAGTGTGTACAGTGGAATTATAAGCAAATGGAAGCTTTGTGTCATTTGTTTAAAATAAAACTACCAAGAACTAAATATTTAGATTGGTGTAAGCGATACAATCAATATTCAAAAAAGAGAAAAAAACAATCAAAACATCGCACAAAAGTTACCCGAGGTTTACTTAAATTATTATACAAACTCAATGGCGAACTTAGCCGTATTGAAGCACAAAATCCGTTTGAAGCCACTACAAAATATAGCAAACAGCGCCTGATTATCAAACAAGTATACAAACAACAAATTCAGATATTTAAAACTGGTAAAAGTGTTCCAGACAGGATTGTAAGTATTAGCAAAAGTTATATCCGCCCAATTGTTCGCGGGAAAGAAGTAAAGCAAGTTGAATTTGGAGCCAAAGTAAACAAAATTCAAATCGATGGCATTAACTTCATCGAACACATTCAATATCGAGCTTTCAACGAAGGAACTCGTCTGCAAAGCAGTGTTTTTTGCGCTCAGAATTTAACTAAAACAAAAGTAAAAATACTTGGAGCCGATGCCATTTATGCTACCAATAAAAATCGAACCTTCACGTCTACCAATACTATCCAAACCGATTTTGTACGTAAAGGAAAAGCTGGAAAAAATGAAGAACAACGCAAAATTTTAGCGCAACACATCAAGAAAGAACGAGCTACTCGACTAGAAGGAAGTTTTGGCAAGGAGAAGGAACATTACCATCTCAAGAAAATCAAAGCCAAAACCCAAAAAAGTGAGATCCTTTGGATTTTCTTTGGCATTCACACAGCCAATGCATTAGAAATAGGGAGACGGATTTATCTACAACAGCAAACTTTAGTAGCATAAAAAAAATGTAAGACCAGCATCATAGGGGAACGTGCGTCGTGTTGCGACCCAAAAACCTATTTTTAAACATTTGAATCCTTTAAAAAACAAAAATGACCCAAATTTGTAAATCAAAATGGGTCATTGTTTTATTTTTTTACAAAAGTGAGGTTACTTCTGAATGTGCCTTCAAAGTTTAAATGGTATAAATCAACATGCAGTTTGCCACTCCTAAACAAGGAGGAGTTTGATAATCAATAGTATGTGATTTCTCCCTTTGGTCGAAATGACAAGATTGCGAGCTTTTTGGGCAGTCTCGAGGTTTAAAAAAAGTATTATGAGGAAATTTCAAAGGTTAAATGGTATTATTCTAAAAAAAATCTAAATCAGTTCTAAAAAACACATTTACCTATTAGATAAGCATCCTTGATAATTATCTAAAAAATAAAAACAAAACTTCAGTTTATCATTTTTGAGCAAAAAAAACGATATAATCAAGTATGCAATTTAAAGTACACCTTCCCGTAATCTATTTTTTTATAGTAAAAAGACAGGTGAAAAATGATAAAATCTAACTTTTTATTACTTTCATTATTCTTAAAAATCATTTAAAAAATTAAATAAGATTCTAGCTATTATCATTCTCTTTAAATAGGTTTATATATTTTATTCGTTCCTTGTAAATTTGAATCATCTCTAAATTGTGATAATAATCTAAAGAATTTGGATTTAGAATTTTTAAGATTTCCTCACGTTGAGCAATCATATCATTCAAATGCTTGATCGTTTTATCATGTTCGTTTTCTTTGAAATAAATAGAAGCAGGTTCGTTTACATAATTTGCACTGAATAAGACATTTTCTAAAATTTGATATTTTGTTGATGGAATTTTCTTCCCATTTTCGTATCCGTTATAAGTTTGGAATGAAACACCTATTAAATCAGCTACTTCTTTTTGAGTCAAGCCCTTCTTCTTTCTAGCTATTTTTAATTTTTCTGGAGTCATAGATTTTTCTGTGGTTTGGTCTAATTTTAAAATTGTTTATTATTTTATATATTTGTGTGTCTGGTTTTCATATATAATTTGAGCGTGTATATAATCTGTTTAATTATAACATGCAGTTTACGCAAACTATTTGTGAAAATAGTTATGGTATTACTCTAAAAAAAAATCTATATCAGTTCTAAAAAACACATTTACCTAATTAGATAATCATCCCTAATAATTATCTAAAAAAATAAAAACAAAACTTCAGTTTATCATTTTTGAGCAAAAAAAACGATATAATCAAGTATGCAATTTAAAGTACACCTTCCCGTAATCTATTTTTTTATAGTAAAAAGACAGGTGAAAAATGATAAAATCTAACTTTTTATTACTTTCATTATTCTTAAAAATCATTTAAAAAATTAAATAAGATTCTAGCTATTATCATTCTCTTTAAATAGGTTTATATATTTTATTCGTTCCTTGTAAATCTGAATCATCTCTAAATTGTGATAATAATCTAAAGAATTTGGATTTAGAATTTTTAAGATTTCCTCACGTTGTGCAATCATATCATTCAAATGCTTGATCGTTTTATCATGTCCGTTTTCTTTGAAATAAATAGAAGCAGGTTCGTTTACATAATTTGCACTGAATAAGACATTTTCTAAAATTTGATATTTTGTTGATGGAATTTTCTTCCCATTTTCGTATCCGTTATAAGTTTGGAATGAGACACCTATTAAATCAGCTACTTCTTTTTGAGTCAAGCCCTTCTTCTTTCTAGCTATTTTTAATTTTTCTGGAGTCATAGATTTTTCTGTGGTTTGGTCTAATTTTAACATTGTTTATTATTTTATAAATTATTTGATTTTTTATTTGTTTAACATCAAATATTTTATATATTTGTATATCTGGTTTTCACATATAGTTTGAGTGTGTATATAATCCGTTTAATTATAACACACAGTTTACACAAACTATTTGTGCAAATATTTTGTGCATATATTAAAAACAAATATACAAAAGTTATGTTAGTTGATTCTAAAAATACAATGAAGAAGAGAGAACTGTCTACATTAAAACGTATTGAGCTAATTCAGCGTTCAAGTAGCCTTTTGATGGGTTTTTTTCATAAAGGTTTTAGAAGTTTTGATGCCTTCAAAGCAGTTATTCAAAATTATTATCCAGAAATACCAGAATCAAAAGTGTTTGATTTTTGGCATTTCAGAAATGTAAATGAAGAAGTGTGTAATAAAATAGAATTAGTTCTAGGAGTCTTGGTTAATCAATAAGACCCCAAAAATAAACTTAAAAAAAGAGTTAATTCAGAGATAATATTTCAATAAATTATTTAGTAATCAAACTATTACGAAATAGATAGTGAAAAATAGATCTTATAGAGATAATTTATTTGATAAAAAGATATTTATTGATGAAATAAAGAAGTCATTAAAAAGAGATTCAGATAATATAACAAAAATAAAAGGATAAAAAATCATGAAATCATTATCAAATCTATTTTTTATTAACATTGAAAATTATATATGAAAACTATAAAAAAAATAGGAATGTGTAATAATTGTTTGGTCTGGTTATTAATAGGAGTAATATTAAACCTATTCGTTCAAGCTATACTTTATTTGATATTATAATCAAAAAAATACATTAGAAAAAATACAATTTGTTTTTAACTCATGAAATAAAAACACCTAAAAATAAAAGACCTAAAAGTCTTGTGGCATCCTTATATAATCTATTAAGCTTACAGTTTTTAGTTTTTTTTTAGTTTTTTTAGTCTTTAATTTTAGGTCTATTAATGAGGTCTAATGTATTTCCCCTAGGAATGTCTACAGTTAAATGTTTGTAGAAAAAAAGTTTTAAAAATGACAAACTTGGTGGTTGGGAGTCGTTTTTTAACTTCTGTTTTTTTAATAAAAAAGATAAACTATTAAACTAAACTTAGGCATTCCTTTTTTTAATCCTTTGCAATCAAAAGAAAAGTTGTATTATAAAATATGTTTTAAGTCTAAAAAAAAAATAAATAAAGACTTGTTAATACTTCTGGCTAAAAAGGGGGGCTACTTGTCTAATGTATAAGATCTGTGTTGAGATAATCTAAAAAAATAATCTTATTTAATTACTCTGCTAGTGGTAATAATCTTGTTAGATATGATAAAATAATCTATAAAGTTTATATTCAGATTATCTAAATTTTTGTATAATTAATTTCTAACTTTTTTCTTGATCCATCATTAGTTTGATGAATTGTTGATAAAACTGAAAAGCTCATACATCATGATAAAATGATCTATGAGCTTTATAGCTTTAAACTGTTATGTTTTGTGATCCAATCAGGATTCGAACCTGAGACCTACTGCTTAGAAGGCAGTTGCTCTATCCAGCTGAGCTATTGGACCTTTTAGATAAAATCTAAATTTTTCTTTGTCGGGGTGGCAGGATTCGAACCTGCGACCTCCTGGTCCCAAACCAGGCGCGATGACCGGGCTACGCTACACCCCGTAAGACTTTAGAAAAGCGGAGAGACAGGGACTCGAACCCTGGCATCGGTTACCCGATGACAGATTAGCAATCTGCTCCGTTACCACTCCGGCACCTCTCCTTAATTTTAAATATTTTAATGAACTTTCAACCTATTTAAGTTGATTTTTGTGATCCAATCAGGATTCGAACCTGAGACCTACTGCTTAGAAGGCAGTTGCTCTATCCAGCTGAGCTATTGGACCTTTTAGATAAAATCTAAGCTTTTCTTTGTCGGGGTGGCAGGATTCGAACCTGCGACCTCCTGGTCCCAAACCAGGCGCGATGACCGGGCTACGCTACACCCCGTAAGACTTTAGAAAAGCGGAGAGACAGGGATTCGAACCCTGGCATCGGTTACCCGATGACAGATTAGCAATCTGCTCCGTTACCACTCCGGCACCTCTCCAACGATTTTTACAAGAACTTTTATTTCGTTTTGCGGTTGCAAAGATATAATAAGATTGTGTTTTTACAAGTATTTATTTGTTTTTTTTTAAAAAAAAATAAGGATCATTTTATTTAAAAACATAATGTCTTAAACTCTAAATGTTTAGAGTTGTTAAATCATATTAACGAACTCTTAATTTAATATCTTCAATACAAAATAAGATAAGAAAATAAATCAAAAAAGGAAAACCCATGATAAAACAAATTAAAATCAAATAAAGTTTTATACCAACTTCTTATACGAATTATCATTAAAAGAGTTTACTATTTCTATTTTAAATTAGTATTTTCGCACAAACTAATTTAGAAAATTATTCGTAATGAAAAAAGTGGTTATAGTATCAGCTGCCCGTACACCAATAGGAAGTTTCATGGGGGCTTTATCAACGGTTACAGCTCCACAACTAGGTGCTGTTGCCATTAAAGGTGCTTTAAATAAAATAAATTTAGATCCAGCCTTAGTAAATGAGGTATATATGGGAAATGTTATTCAAGCAGGAGTAGGACAAGCCCCAGCTAGACAAGCAGCATTATTTGCAGGACTTACAAATGAGGTTCCTTGTACTACTGTAAACAAAGTATGTGCATCAGGTATGAAAGCGGTTATGATGGGAGCACAAGCTATTATGTGTGGTGATGCAGATATTATTGTAGCAGGAGGAATGGAAAATATGTCGTTAATTCCTCATTATGTACACATGCGTAATGGTGTGAAATTTGGTCCTACCACATTTGTAGATGGAATGCAAAAAGATGGTTTAACAGACGCTTATGACAATAACGCTATGGGAGTATGTGCAGACTTATGCGCAACAGAACATAATATTACCCGTGAAGAACAAGACCATTTTGCGATCCAATCATATCAAAGATCAGCCTCTGCTTGGGAGTCAGGAAAATTTGATAACGAAATTATTCCCGTTACAATTCCTCAAAGAAAAGGAGAGCCCATTGTAGTCTCTAAAGATGAAGAGTATACAAATGTAAAATTAGATAAAATTCCAGCTTTAAACCCTGTATTCACAAAAGAAGGAACTGTTACAGCAGCAAACGCTTCAACAATTAACGATGGAGCAGCCGCATTAGTTTTAATGAGCGAAGAAAAAGCAAATGAATTAGGATTAAAACCATTAGCTTATATAAAAGGATATGCGGATGCCGCACAAGAACCTAAATGGTTTACAACAGCCCCAGCTAAAGCATTACCATTAGCCCTAGCCAAAGCAGGTCTAACCTTAGATCAAGTAGACTTTTTTGAATTTAACGAAGCTTTTTCAGTAGTAGGATTAGCAAATGCTAAAATACTAGGGCTAAATAATGAAAAAGTAAATATAAATGGAGGAGCTGTTTCATTAGGTCATCCACTAGGATGCTCTGGAGCAAGAATCATCGTTACTTTATTGAACGTATTAGAGCAAAACAATGCAAAAATAGGAGCAGCAGCCATTTGTAACGGTGGAGGAGGAGCCTCTGCTATTGTAATAGAAAAAATCTAATAATAAAATCCCTATGAGTTATGAGTAAAGTCCTTAAAAAAGAATTTTTTCATAACTCATAATTTAAAAAATAGAATACACAAAATGTTTGGCATTTGTAATTTAGCTAATATCCCTTTACGTCTAGAACCAAGTGATCGCAGTGAACTCGTTTCACAAGTTTTATTTGGCGAGCATTTTCAGATAATAGAGCAAAACCCAAAATGGTCTAAAATAAAATTAGCCTTTGATGCCTATGAAGGATGGGTAGACAATAAACAATTTAAACCTATAACAGCTCAAACCTATCAAAAACTTGAAAACTCTGATTTACTACTAAATGGCGATTTTATAGAATATGTTACAACGTCAGAAAAAGGACTAATGGCTATCCCTCTTGGAGCTTCTCTACGTTTTTTAGATCTGCCAACCATAAATACAGAAAACTATCATTTTGAAGGATTAAAAATAACAGGACAGAAATCAAAAACCGAAATTATTAATACGGCCTTTATGTACTTACACAGCCCCTACTTATGGGGAGGAAAAACACCTTTTGGAATAGATTGTTCCGGTTTCACTCAAATGGTATACAAATTAAACGGCTATAAACTACTCAGAGATGCTTCTCAACAAGCCGCACAAGGTGATGCTCTAAGTTTTATAGAAGAAAGCGAACCAGGTGATTTAGCCTTTTTTGACAACGAAGAAGGTAATATTATTCATGTAGGAATCATAATGGAAAACAATTATATCATACATGCCAGTGGAAAAGTTAGGATAGATCGCTTAGACCATTTAGGAATATACAATGCTGAACAAAATAAACATACACACAAATTAAGAGTGATAAAAAAAATTATCTAATTCATCTTTTTTAATACATCATTAGCATTCATTTATTCTTAAAAAAATATAGTTAACTTTGCTACTAAATTTTTTAAGATATTCATGAATCTAGACACTATTGTAGCGCTTGCTACTCCATCAGGAGCGGGAGCCATAGCTGTAATCCGTATTTCAGGTAAAGAGGCAATTGTTAAAGCACAACAAGTTTTTAAATCCATTAAAAATAAAGACTTAGCCAAACAAAAATCCCATACGCTACATTTAGGGCATATTGTAGATGGAGATAAAATTCTAGATCAAGTCCTTCTTTCCTTATTCAAAGGACCCAATTCCTACACGGGCGAAGACACCGTAGAAATTTCCTGTCACGGATCTATATTCATACAACAACAAATCATCCAGCTACTACTTCGCAAAGGCTGCCGTATGGCACAAGCAGGCGAATTTACTCTGCGCTCTTTCCTAAACGGAAAAATGGATCTTTCACAGGCCGAAGCCGTAGCCGACTTGATTGCCTCGGACAACGAAGCCAGTCATCAAATTGCCATGCAACAAATGCGTGGCGGCTTTAGCAACGAATTAGCAAAACTACGCGAGGAATTATTAAACTTCGCTTCCTTAATTGAATTGGAATTGGATTTTGCCGAAGAAGATGTAGAATTTGCCGATAGAAGTCAGTTTATAGATTTATTAAACCGCATCGAATTTGTTTTAAAACGCTTAATCGACTCCTTTGCCGTAGGTAACGTCATTAAAAACGGAATCCCCGTAGCCATTGTAGGCGAACCTAATGTAGGTAAATCGACCCTATTAAATGCCCTATTAAACGAAGAACGCGCCATTGTTTCTGATATTGCAGGAACCACCCGTGATACCATAGAAGATGAACTAGTCATCAACGGCATAGGCTTTCGTTTTATAGACACCGCAGGCATACGAGAAACAAAAGATGTCGTAGAAAGCATAGGAATCCAAAAAACCTTCGAAAAAATCGAACAAGCACAAGTGGTTCTATTTTTAGTTGACAGTTCACAGCTAATAGTCAACAGTTTAGATTCACTTAAAAATGAAATAGAACAAATTAAAAACAAATATCCTCAAAAAACGTTACTGACAATTTTCAATAAAATGGATTTGATGCCAACCGAATTAATGTCAAACATCAAATCTCAAATTTCAAATTGTTTATTCATCTCAGCTAAACAAAAAATAGGTATCGATGAGTTAAAGAACACCCTATTATCATTTGTAAAGACAGGAGCCCTGCGCAACAACGAAACGATTATAACGAATACCCGTCATTACGATTCGTTACTCAAAGCCCTAGAAGAAATTCAAAAAGTACAATGGGGCATACAACAAGGTTTGTCTTCAGATTTGATGGCAATTGATATACGACAGGCATTGTATTATTTTGGTGAAATTACTGGGGAAGTAACTAACGATGAATTGTTAGGTAATATCTTTGCAAACTTTTGTATTGGGAAGTAACAGCTCTTATTTAACAAATATTATAAACACACTAAAACACTATAAAGTCCTATATTTAGGGCTTTTTTAATGTCTTATACTATCCGTTTGTTAATATCTATTATTTGTTGTTTATGTATTTATTTGTACCTTATTTGTACCTTTGAACTTTCGAGGTACAAAATTTGCCGTTTTTAATAAAGTTATTTCGCCAAATTTGTAACTAATCGTACTTAATGTAGCTTAATAATATTTAATCGTATTTAAAGAAAATGAGTTCAAATATTAAAATTCAAAAAATATGTAGTTTCTGTAAAAAGGAATTTACTGCACAAAAAACCACTACAAAGTATTGTTCTCACATTTGTAATAGTCGAGATTATAAAGCGAAAGCCAAGCAAGTAAAAATTGATACCACAAATAGCCAAACAGTTAAAACAATATCGTTTCCATTAGAGCAACTAAAAGCCAAAGAGTTTTTAACCGTTAAAGAAGCATCATTATTATTGAACTGTTCTATTAGTAGTATTTATTATTCAATTGATACTGGTAGAATAAATGCAGTCAATTTAGGTCAAAGAATTATAAGAATTAAACGCTCCGAAATTGATAAATTATTTAGTCGATAGTAAATTAAAGTTTTAAAACCCAACTACATTTTATACACAACCTACACAATTAAAAATAAAAGACAAAAATAAAAGACAAATGGCAACCAAAGTAACTTTAAGACAAAAGCCAATATCTAAAGGGCGTAAAAGTTTGTATTTAGACTTTTATCCACCAATTACCGTAGCTGGTTCAGATACTTCTACTCGTAGGGAGTTTTTAGGACTTTATATTATGAACAGCCCAAAAACACCATTGGAAAAGCAGGACAACAAACAAACTTTACAACTTGCTGAACAGATAAAGCAGAAACGAGATAACGAAATAAACAAACCCGAAGTTTACACGGCTTTTGAGATTGAACAACTTAAAGTAAGAGAAAAAGGAGAACTTTCATTTATTAGTTACTTTGAACAGCAAATGGAAAAACGAATAGGTAAAAATTATGATGTATGGTTTTCATCATTTTTCTACTTAAAAGAGTTTTCAAAAGGTAGTTTGAAGTTTTCAGACCTCAACGAAAAGTTTTGCAACGACTACAAAGATTACTTATTAAATGCCAAAAGTAGAAGAACAGGAAATACAACCATTTCGCAAAATACAGCCCACAGTTATTTCAATAAATTTAAAGCAACAATAAAACAAGCATTCAAAGACAATCTTATACCTATTGACCTCAACGGAAAAATAGAACCAATAAAAGAAGCCGATACCAACAGAACATTTTTATCAATAGAAGAAGTTAATCTACTGGCAAATACAGATTGTCCGAACCCAATACTAAAACAAGCGTCTTTGTTTTCGGCACTTACAGGGTTGAGGTTTTCAGATATTGAAAAACTAAAATGGAGTGAAGTCATTTATACTAATGAACAAGGTTATTTTATCCACTTTCAACAACAAAAAACAAAAAGCAACGAATATTTACCAATATCGGAACAAGCATACAATTTAATGGGAGAACCAAAAGAACCAAGCCAAAAAATTTTTGACGGTTTAATGTATTCAGCACACCAAAATAGTATTTTACTAAAATGGGCTATAAATGCTGGAGTACAAAAACATTTAACTTTTCATTGCTTTAGACATACATACGCAACACTACAACTGAATAACGGTACTGCAATAACAACCGTTTCAAAAATGTTAGGACACAAAGACTTAAAAACTACTATGATTTACGCCAAAATTGTTGATGAAACCAAACGTAAAGCAACTGATAAAATAATAATTGATTTCAAATGAAAAACCAAATAAACAGACATAAAACATTCTTAATTAATGAGTTTAAAGAATACTCATATTGTGATAAAAAAATGTACCAAGCAACTGGTGGCGAATACGAAATTCCCTTTGCTACTCAAAAAACTGATGGAAAACATAGTTTAGAAAGTTGCGAAAATTGTAGAGGTCATTACAATTTATTAGTATCTGAATTAACAACCAAATTTGATAAATTTCCAAATTGTTGTGATTTTCATAAAAACTTAAACAATTTAGATTTTTTCAAAAAAGAAGATTATGTAGATTTTGCAAATATTACCGCAAATAAAATACTCTTTTGTTATCATCATATTATTAATAATCTTGACAATGAAGATTGGTTTAATGACATCAAAGATTATTTAGAATACACAATAGAAAGTTATGGAAGTTTACCAGCAGGTTATGGAGAACCATTAGAATTGAGCAACTTTTACAGATGCCTTTTGCATTTAATAAATGGAATAGAGAACAAAGTTAGTTCAGATGTGATTTCAAAAGTTGAAATCAAAACACGAATGAACAGAGTAAAATATTTATTAAGTCCAATTAAAAATGATGTTGAAGAAAACACAACTGATTTGAATTTATTATGGAGTACATACGAGGACTGGTATAAAATTTTTCCATTTGATTTACCTTACTTTAAACACTTAAAAGATAAATTTAAAAATATTGTTCCACTCCATACTGGGCGACAAAAGACAAATAGATATTCTAAAGTTACCACTTATGAAGTACACACTAAAAACAGTTTAACAGTTGCATTGCTTCAAATTACCAAGAACATCATAACCAGTATAAACGGAGCAACATTATTTGAAAAAGGACGGCTAAACAACGCTGAAAAGATAAAATTAGATTTAATACTAAACAACCGTAAATTAGAACTTTACGAGTTAAGTAAAATGCAGAATAATAGTAAAACGGAATACATTAAGATTTTAAAAAAGTGGTTCAAGTCCGAAAAGAATTTTATTGAAGAAATTGCACCATTTACAAACAAGCAAATTGAACCTAAAGCAAAATCTGAACCAACAAAAGCACAAGTATTGGAAAATAAACTTAATCAATACAATTTCGATAGTTTAGACAAGGTAACTGAAAACAATAAAACAAGTTTGATAAATAAAATCGCTAACTCCGACTTGCCGATGCAAATTGCGTATTTAGAGTATTTGGGTTTCATTAACCATTTAAACAACAATCATTGTAATTCAGGCGTTGCACTTCACAAATTAATTGCGGATATTTTGAAAACAACTGAAAGAGCAGTAAGAGGAAATATAAACGGTATTAGAAACATTAAAAGCACAGACAGAACACGCTATACGGCATACCAGCACCAAGAAAACGTAGAAAAACATTATGCAACATTAAAATAGGGCGTACTCCTATCTTTTTGCCCTAAAAAGCCCCAACTAACATTGCACTATTATTTAACAATTAAAAAAATAGTGTAATGGAAGCATTAAAATTTGAACAGTTACCAAGCGTAATTGCAGACCTAAAAAACGAGGTTCAAGAAATGAAAGCCCTTTTACTTCAAAAGGTAGAACCTCAACCCGAAGCTGACAATCCTTTAAGCATTAAAGAGGTTGCAGAACTTACTGGATTAACCGTACCTACTCTATACGGTTATTGTCAGCGTAACGAAATCCCTTTTAACAAAAAAGGCAACCGTTTGTATTTCTTTAAATCTGAAATACTTGTTTGGATAAAAACAGGAAAACAGAAAACACTTAAAGAAATCCAAGAAGATGCCAACGCTTATTTGTCAAACAATAAAAAAGGGCTGAATTATGGAAAATAACCACAAAAACAGCCCGAATAAAAGACAAAGCGAAGATACTACTTTAATCATAAACTTTATAAAATCTAAAGTAGAAAAAGGTACTGGATTGACTTATGAAGAACTGAAAGAAAGTTATTTTGAAGAAGAACTTTTTTATGTTGCCTTAAAGTACGTTACAACTACAAAAAAAGCAATTTGTACCGCAATGGAAATACCAGTAGAAGCTGGTTGTAGATATAAAAGACGTTATGAAAAAGATGGCTTACTAAAACAGTCTAATTACGATGTTGTATGTCCTATTACAAAACATTTTGCACGTTTAATAAGTACCAATCCCAATGAATTTGATGGATTAACCAATACTAATCAATTAACGCTATTCTAATGAAAAAAGATAAAAAAACGAATATCGGAATTGATGACGTACTAAAAGAACAAAACGAACTTTTAGAAGCCGTTGCACAGGATAAAGAGTTATTAAAGCAAAACCAAGTTGCAAATATTCTAAATGAAATGCTTAATCACATTGAGCCAGTCAATTTTAGAGAATATTGTAAACTGGATAATGATAGCGACAAACTCCAAAGAAAACATTTTTTAGTTGCGTGTATCGAAATTCTATTGAATACCGTAAACGAAAAAGGTTTTAGTCTTTGCCGTAAAAGTGAATTTATCTATTTGTATAATTCTGAATATTGGGAGAACGTAAACGATGAGGTTTTCAAAGACTTTTTAGGTAGTGTTGCCCTAAAAATGGGCGTTAATCGATTTGATGCAAAGTACCACGATTTTAAAGACAATCTTTACAAGCAATTTATCGCCGATGCAGGGCTAAAAGAAATAAAATCAACCAGCAACACCACTTTAATAAATTTAAACAATGGCACGTTTGAAATCACACCAAAAAAGCAATCGTTAAGAGAATTTCGCAAAAGCGACTTTATTACTTACCAATTGCCATTTGCTTACAATAAAGATGCAACTGCTCCAATATTCAAAACCTTTTTAGATGAAGTTTTGCCCGAAGCAGAACTACAAAACATACTTGCTGAATATTTGGGCTACATTTTTGTAAAAAACAGTATATTAAAACTTGAAAAAGTCCTTTTGTTGTATGGAAGTGGAGCGAATGGAAAAAGTGTATTGTTTGAAATATTAATGGCATTATTGGGTTCGCAAAATGTCGCCAACTATTCTTTACAGAATTTAACTTCTGAAAACGGTAATGCAAGAGCTATGATAGTTGATAAATTGCTAAACTACACAAGTGAGATTAACGGAAAACTTGAAAGCAATACATTTAAGCAACTGATTTCGGGCGAACCAGTAGAAGCTCGATTATTATACAAAAACATTCAAATCGTTTCTGACTATGCGAGATTTATGTTTAACTGTAATGAGTTACCTAAAGAAGTTGAAAATACAAACGCCTTTTTTCGTAGGTTCATAATCTTACCTTTTCGGGTAACAATACCACAAAACAAGCAAGACAAAACACTTTCAAATAGAATAATTGAAACCGAATTATCGGGCGTTTTCAATTGGGTTTTGGCTGGACTTACTCGCTTACTTCAAAACAAAGGATTTACAGATAGTAAAATTGTAGAAAATCAAGTATTGGAGTACCAAAAAGAAAGCGATAGCGTATTGATGTTTTTAGAAGATGAAAACTATAAGCAATCTTTTGAACATCATAAACCATTGCAAGAAGTTTATACAGAGTATAAAAATTACTGTTTAGATAATGGCTATTTCAAAGGTTCAAACAAAACATTTTCACAACGATTGCGAAAAAATGGTTTTGTAATTGAACGTAAAAGTTACGGAAATGCGATTTACATTGAAAAAGCGATTGTGTAGCAAGTTTATAAAATGTAGTTTAAAAACAAAACAAAAAATCAAGTTATGAATGATTTTCAATACACATTAGAACCATACAACGGAATGAAAACAAGGTTTCAATGTCCGAACTGTAACAAAAAAGGAATATTCACAAAATACATTGACAACACAACAAACGAATATTTGAATGACAAAGTAGGCAAATGCAATAGAACTATTAAATGTGGCTACCATTATACGCCAAAACAGTATTTTAATGACAATGATTTTTCAAATAACGGTAAGGTTACGGCAAGGATAAAACAACGAGTTTACAACGAGAATAACCACAAGGTTACCACAAGGGCGAAAACTAAAATTGAAACCAGCTTTATACCAAAAGATGTTTTCAATAAAAGTTTACAAACTGAACACACTAATTGCTTTATAGATTACTTGGCAAACATTTGGGATTACGAAATAGCGTATTATTTAGCAGAAAAGTACAACATTGGAACTTCAAAGCATTGGAACGGTGCAACCGTATTTTGGCAAGTAGATAAAACTGGAAATGTTAGAAGTGGTAAAATTATGCTTTACAATCCAATCACAGGAAAAAGAGTAAAAGAACCGTATAATCACATTAATTGGGTGCATACGGTTTTGAAACTGGAAAACTTCAATTTAGAACAATGTTACTTTGGAGAACATCTATTGAATGAAGATAAAAGCAAACCAGTAGCAATAGTTGAAAGCGAAAAAACAGCAATTATTTCAAGTGTTTTTTTGCCTGATTTCATTTGGATTTCTTGCGGAAGTGTAAACAATTTAAACTACACAAAAACAAGCTTTTTAAAAGGTAGAAACGTTGTGTTATTTCCTGATTTGAGTTGTTACGAATTATGGAATAGCAAAATAGCAACACTTACTAAACTTGCTACATTCAGAACCTCAACCCTATTAGAAACCAAAGCAACCGAAGAAGAAAAAAAGCAGGGTTTAGATATTGCCGATTATTTAATACAAATCAATAACAACTATAAACTATGAAAGAAAAAGAAAAAATATTAACCAGCGATTTGCGTAACAGTCTAAAAGAGGTTGTGCAAAAGGAACTAAAACAATTACCTGAACAATTGGAAACATTAGAGCCAAAAGACAGGATAAATTTTGTTTGTAAACTGATGCCTTATGTGTTTCCAACAGTACAAAAGGTTCATTTAAAAGAGGGCGAACCCTTTACTTTTGATTAAAAATTAATGCAACGTTTCCTAAAGATTTAGGTTTTAAAATTTACAAAAATGCCAAAAAACTCAACTTTTCCGTTCCTTTTCGATGAAGAAAAAAGCATAAGTATTACCAATTTAAACAAATGGAACTACTTAAAAATGAACAGTCAAAAAAGCGGTACACTAATTTGGAGCAGGAACAATGTAGAAACTGGTAAAATTTCAATAGAAGTGTTTATCTATGGAAATACTTCATTTGTTACATTGAATTATAAATGCAACGGCACAGATTACAATTACCAAGTACCGTTGATTACATTACCGTCTAATTTAGGGATTGGCTACGTTTGGTATTTCGTTTGTCCTTTTACAAATAAGCGATGTCGTAAACTTCATTTAATAGACGAACGCTTTATGCACCGTTCCGCAATACCAAGCGGAATGTACTCTACACAAACCCAAACAAAAAAGTGGCGACAATTAGAAAAGGTTTACGGTGCGTATTTTGATAGTGAAAAACATTTTGAAGAACTACACAGCAAACATTTCAAAACACACTACAACGGAAAACCAACAAAACGCTATCTGAAATTACTTGAAAAAATAAATGAAATAGAGAACTTTTCAGCAGAAGAAATTGAAAGATTGTATTTGATGTAACTGAATTATGTTGCATAATGTTACCAAAGAAAAATATTTGTCATTTAATGTCGTTTTTTATCTGAAATTATCATTTAACTTACTAACAACAAACCAATTAACATCAATTAATTAAAATAAAGCGTCATAAAACCGAAAAGTAGTATTAATGTCATTTTATGTCCTATAAAAAATATCCTATATTTGCAGTACATAATAAATAATCAATGAGATAAATAAAACATTTGATTTTTAAAATATAATAAAGCGTTAGTCTTTATTCTTGTTTTCGGAAAACTGGCAAAACTTTCTAAAAAACTACAAGGATAATAGAATGATGCTCACGTTACGGCGTGGGCTTTTCTATTTTGTAGTTTTTAGGTATGCCAGTACCTCCGAAAGCAGAAGTAGATTAAGTTCCACGCTTTTTTTATTGTTTAATGTTACTTGGAACGGTAACAGTTTACTTTAAAAAATGAAAAAAACATTACTACTCTTATCAATGATTTTGTCTTTTAACCTAATCTTTTCACAGGATATAGAAACAAAAGACAATAACGGTTTTACTACAATAGGTTACTTTTCTTCAAAAAACCTTATCGGAATAAAAGGCAAAATCTTAAAACTCGAAAACTATACTTTTCTACAAATCATTTTAGATGAAGAACTTTATACAAGTGATTACGATGCTTCAATTGGAGTAAGTTTCAATTTCGATTTAGGCAACGGAAAATTGAAAAACGATTATGCAATTTTCACTCCAATATCAAACACAACGAATGATAAAAGGGTGCATTTAATTTTACTAAACGAAAGCGAGGTTGAAACTTTGAAACAGCATAACATAATGGAAATTGAAATATCATTGGGCTACTCTACAACTTATAATTTCAAGAACATACAAGCACCAAACTTTTTTATAAATCAACTAAAGTAATTAACTATGAAAAAACTATTATTTAGCATCTTAACTGCTATGTTACTAACTTCAACTTATGCACAGGAAACAAAAGAAGAACCAATAAAACTTAAAGGCGTTGAGGTTGAAAACGATTATCACAATAATATTTCTTGGATAAAATCAAAACCAATTCCGTTAGTTTCAAAAGATTTTACTGTTAGTCCGTATTCTGTAACTTATATCCAAATTTATTTTGGAATGTATGTAAAAGACGGTAAACAGTTTATGACACCAATACGTTTAGTAAACCGATACAGAGATAGCGATTGGATTTTCTTTGATGAAGTTAGTTACCTACTTGGAAGCCGAAAAGACGTTAGAGCAGGAAAAGGAGTTATTTTCAAAGTAACCGATACAGAAACCAATAAGGACGTAAATAAAGGTATTTCTGAAAAGTCTGATGTACTTGCCGATGAAAACGCAATTAACTTTATAAAATATGTTTTAAACAACGAAACTGGGCTAAATATTAGATACACCAACAACAGAGATAACAAATACGTTGAAATAGATGTACCCGATGGAACAAAGAAACTGCAAAAGCATTTCAAAACGTTGATTGACTATTACAACCAACTAAATGAAAAGTTTAAACTAAATCAACCCTTTTAAATTAAACGGCTCAAAAAGAGCCGTTTTTTATTACTTTTACATTTCAAAAATTATTCAAATATGGATTTCAATTTAATACCAATATCAAAAGAAGTTGAAGAAGCAATTAAATTTGTAGCAAGTGCAACAGCTGGTGGCGTAATTGGAAATAGAGTTGATAGTTGGTTTGTTAATCTTTATTACCACGAAAAAAGTAGGATAGCAAGTTGGCTCAAAGATTGGGCTTTAACAGAAGAAGACAAAGAAAATATAAAACAAAATGAAAATCTAAAAATACTTTTTAGTCAAGTTACAAGTAATGTTGCAAATGAGATTTTCGATAAAAAATTAGTAATTTGGTCAAGCATCACCGAAAGTTTGTTAAGAAATGAAAATTATTCGTTTGACAAAAAACAATATTTCATAAATCTTTTTGTTAAAGCAGAGCCATTCACGATTAATTATCTTGCTAAACTGTATTTCTTTGGAGCGATAGAATACAACGTTGTGTTTCCTGATAATGATTTACATAAACCTGAAATTAATGATGCTAATTTTGGTTTATATTTAGGTCAATTACAAAGTGCTTATACTGGTATAACAGATATGTACCAAGCGAACGGAACAACAATGATAAAAATTTCTGATTTAGGAAAAGAGTTTATTGATTTCATATCAAATTCGTCAATGGAAAAAATCAAAAAAATGGCTGAATAGTATAAGTTTTGTACCCTATTTGTACCTTAAACTTTTAAAGCCCTTATTTTATTAATGAAATACTTTTTGTATCGGGAAATAAATTAACTTGACAAAATAAACTTACCTATATTTATTATAACCTAATCTATTAATTATTTTGAATATACTATAAAAGAAGTATTTACACAATACCACTTATAACTTACTGATCAAATTAACAAAACAGAGACGGAAATATTTATCTATCAAAATGATGTAACAAATAAGTAGAAATTAGTTAAGAAAAAGGTTAAAAAAAAATTCAGTTGATTGTGAGGATAAAGCATTTGATTTATCGATTTAACATCAAAGATTATTTTTTGTAAATTTGACAAAGAAAACAAGTTGAGAACATGAAGGCAAAATACATCAATCCCTTTACGGATTTTGGGTTTAAGAAGATATTTGGGGAAGAAGCCAGTAAAAACCTACTTATCGACTTCCTCAATGCCTTGTTGCCAGAATATGACCAGATCAAAGAACTTTCTTTTAAAAACACCGAACAACTCGGGCAGAGCGACCTCGATAGAAAAGCCATTTACGACATCTATTGCGAAAACGAAAAAGGCGAAAAATTCATCGTAGAACTCCAAAAAGCCAAGCAAAACTACTTCAAAGAAAGAACCATCTATTACTCCACATTTCCCATTAGAGAACAAGCCGAAAAAGGCGAATGGAACTATAATTTGAAAGCGGTTTATTGCGTAGGTGTTTTAGATTTCACCTTCGACGATTACGAAACAGAACCCGAAAGAAGCGAAGTAGTACATACCATCAAACTAAAAAACCAAAACGGAAAAGTATTTTACGATAAACTGACCTATATCTACTTAGAAATGCCCAATTTTGACAAACAGGAAAACCAATTAAACTCCCGTTTAGACAAATGGTTATATTTCATCAAAAACTTGGAAGATTTTCAAAATATTCCCACAATTTTCAAAGACGAAGTATTTACCCAAGCCTTTGAAAAAGCAGAGTTGGCAAATTTCGGGCAATTAGATTTAGACAAATATGAGAGCAGTCTTAAAGTTTACCGAGATCTAAAAGGCGTTATCGACACTGCTTTCGACGAAGGAAAGATGGAAGGATTAATTGAAGGAGAAATAAAAGGAGAAATAAAAGGAAAGATTGAAACGGCTAAATCCTTAAAAAGATTAGGTGTTTCAGTAGAAATAATTACGCAGGCAACAGGTTTAACCAAAGAAGAAATCAGCAAATTATAATAAGGTACTACCGCCAACAGCTAAGGTTTCGTTGCGTGTAGAGCAGGAACAATAAATTGTAATCACTAAACTAGAACAAAGGATTGAGTATATAATTAATACAGTTTGCCATTTCTGTGTAAGGAGGATTCTGATAGTCAACATTATGTGATTTCTCCCTTTGGTCGAAATGACAAGATTGTGAACTTTTTGGGTAGTCTCAGGGTTTAAAAAATAGTATTATGAGGAAATTTCAAAGTTTAGATGGTATAAAAACCAAAATAAAATAACTATTACACTTCAAAAAAAGAGGCGTAAATGCCTCTTGTATATTCTTAAATTTTCACTTCGGTATTCCCATAGTGCATGGAATCTCAACGGTTTCGTTCAACAGAGGTTTCATTGTTCGTGCTCTGTACGCAACGAAACCTTAGCTGTTAGCGGAAGTAATTTTTTTAATTAGTATAATAGTCAAAAGCATCAATTATGTCTAAATAGACTCCGTCAAAGTTAGCATCTAGTATTTTTTTTAGATAAGAATTATTGTTTCCATAAATAATGCTTTGCCATTTTTCATCCCAATATTTTACTTTAAAGTTACCTTTCCAATCAGGATTTTCTTCATCTAACCAGGAAGGTTTGTTGGCAAACCAATTGGTTTGCCAGTAATAACGATAACTTTCGGCTTCTCCAATTGACATATATGAGATAACGAGTCTTCGTCCTCCGTTTTCTTTGTTTTTAAGTTGATTTATTTCGGTAGAGGTAAAAGGGACTCCTTTAAAAAATAGATCCATTATTATTAAATCATAGTTTGTTTTATTTACGGCTGCAATAAAATCAGTTTTAGATTTGTATTGAGTAGGGTTTATGATATATAAGAAATTTTTGATGTTATTGATGTTGTTAATATTTGTGTCATTTTCTTGATTTATAGGATTGGGTAGGGGGGGGATGGAGTTTAATCCTATTTCGGTTGTGGCAAAAGAGGTGTAATTGTTGTTATTGTTTTGTAAATAAGAATCAGAAATATCAGTATTGTTTGAACAAAAATCAATCACTAGAATTTTATTTCCTGAATTTTTAGATATATTAAGTAATTTTTTTAAATATTCTGTTCGATTGCTAGGAGTTGCTTGATTGTCATTTTCAGAGCTATAAAACAGGTCTTCTTGTCCATTAGCATCAATAGCATCAAGGTAAGAATCGTGAGGATTTCCTAAATCATTTCCAGTTGTTGAAACTAATTCGATACCGTTCTGAGGAATTATATAAAAATCAGAATTAATTGCTTTAGAGTATTTGCTGATACCGATTACAAATTCTCTCATTTTTTGTTTAAAGTCAATTGGTTCTTCAGTCTTTAAACTTGCTATTTCGTTTTCTTTATTACAAGAAAAGAGTGTTGCTATTAGGGTAAGAGTTAAAAGTTTAATTTTCATTTTATTAGTTTGTTTGGTAAGAAGGTTTAACTATGATTTAAAAAGTTATGTTTTTATATTTCGTATATAAAATTAGTATTGAAATAAAGATATTATTTTAACGATAAATGTTTCTATTTAGTATTTATATGATTAAATGTTGAATAGATATGATTTTAATTATGTTTAATAAAAATAATTGATTTTAGAGGGTATTCCTAAAAATAATAAGGAATGAGTTGTGTATTGTGTAAGGATATAAGGGTTTTGTGATTTTTTTTCATTAGATATTCTTTTGTTGATTCATGAAGCCAAGGTATAAAAATGATTTAATTAATAATTACGGAAAATCCGTACAAAAATATAAGATTTTAAAGTGATAAGACTTTTTTATTTAAATAGTGTAAAGATGATTTTGTACAGATAAAATGATTTTAGGTCTGGTAAAAGTGTGCTTTTTTTGTTTTTAATGAATAAGGAGGGATTTGAAGGAAGAGATTTTTAGTGTTTTGTTTTTATTAGAGAGGTTTGTAGTAAGTCAGTATTTGATAGAATGATATAGGGGAGGATAGAAAAATAAAAAAGTATTTCTTTTTTTAAAAAAAGAATAAAAAAAACGAACGTTCATTCTTTTTATGTATATTTGTCATCACAAAAGAGTAGTAGAGATGAGAGCTGAATTAAAAGATAAAGAGAAGGCTATATTAGAGGCAACTTTAGAATTAGTAAATAATAATGGTTTTCATGCTTCTTCAATGTCAAAAATTGCACAAAAAGCAAATGTAGCACCAGCTACTATTTATATTTATTTTGAAAATAAGCAAGATCTTATAAATAAGCTTTATCTCCATTTAAAAGAGGAGATTAGCCATTGTATTTTTGCAGATTACGAAGAAGGAATGTCGGTAGAAGAGGGGTTTAGAGTAATCTGGAATGGTATAGCTAATTATAAACGTACTCATATTAAAGAAGCTCTTTTTCAATCGTTGTGTGATATTACGCCTATGATTAATGAGGAAACACGTAGTAAGGGGATTTCGTATTTGCAAAAGTTTATGGATTTATGTAAACGAGGGCAAGAAGAAGGAATCATTAAAGATTGTTCTCTTTATTTGATCTATGGATTTGCTATAAATCCGCTTTCCTTTTTGGTTGCAAAACAGCAAACGGGCGAACTTTTTTTTGATGAAGAAGTGTTAGAAAACGCATATAATATGGCTTGGTATAGTATTAAGAAGTAATAGATACTTACAAAAATAGAATAATAAAAATAATAGATTACATTAAAATAAATAAAATGGATTTTTTAGAATTATTGAATAATCGTTATGCTTGTAAAGCAATGACGGGAGAAACGATTCCAAACGAAAAGATAGAAAACATTTTGGAGGCTATTAGATTGACTCCAACTTCTAGTGGATTACAACCTTTTGAAGTTTTTGTAATTACAAATCCAGATGTTAAAGCAGAAATTAGGAAAATAGCATGGAATCAGTCGCAGGTTACTGATTGCTCTCATTTGTTAGTTTTTGCGGCTTGGGATAATTATACAACAGAAAGGATCAATCACATGTTTGATTTGACTAATGAAATAAGAGGAATTAAAAATGAAGGATGGGAAGCGTATCGCCAAAAACTTTTATCATTTTATCCAGACCAAGACCCAGAAGAAAACTATAATCATGCTGCAAAACAGACTTATATAGCTCTTATGTCAGCTATGACACAGGCTGAGTATGAGGGGATAGATAGTACGCCTATGGAGGGTTTTGATCGTGATGAGTTAGATAAGATACTTGATTTAAGAGCGAAGAATTTAAGAAGTACATTAATTCTTCCTTTGGGATACAAGAATGTGCCTAATGATTGGTTAGTAAATCTTAAAAAGGTACGAAAACCTATGAATGAATTAGTAACGTTAATAGATTAATAAAAAATGAAAACATTATATTCTACAAAAGTAACTGCAACAGGAGGAAGAGAAGGTAGTGTAAAATCTGAAGACGGTGTTTTAGATTTTAAAGTAGAAATTCCAAAAGAATTAGGAGGAAAAGGAGGTGCTTTTACAAATCCAGAACAATTATTTGCGGCAGGTTATGCGGCGTGTTTTGATAGTGCGTTAAATTTAGTCGCTCGTAATTTAAAAATTAAATTAGGAAGCACTAGTATAACAGCTGAAGTAGGCATTGGTGCTAATGCAAATGGGGGTTTTGATTTAAGCGTAAATTTAGTTGCTCAAATAGAAGGAGTAGAAAGAGAAGTGGCTGAAGATTTATTAGCTAAAACACACCAAATCTGTCCTTATTCTAATGCAACTAGAGGTAATATTCAAGTAGAAATATCATTAAAATAAATAATTTTGAGTAATTGTGGTTTTTAATTAGATTTTAATATTTGTTAGTAAAGAGATCATTGGTTTGATAGGTATTGTAGCAAAAGATATTTTCTAATAAATAGAATATAAAATTTAAAATAATTAGAAATCTATATTATACGCCCTAAAGGTAATCGTCTATATTTATGTAGAGGTCATGCTTTTAGGGCATTTTTTTTGATTAAAGTTTCTTAAAATGTTAGGATTATACCATTTAAACTTAAAAAATATTGGATTAAAAAGTAAAATTCTCGATATGTTTTTTTCGTTTTAAAATAACTCGAACAAAAGGGTGAGTATATAATTGAAATCATCGTTAGTTCGAGCGCGAAGCGCATCGAAAATCAACACTAATTTTTATTGCTTTTGTAGGATAGTGTCTAAATCAACATACAGTTTGTCACTCCTACGTAAGGAGGAGTTTCATAATCAACATTATGTGTTCTCCCTTTGAGAGATGAAAAGATTGCGAACTTTTTGGATAGTCTCAAGGTTAAAAAAATGTATTATGAGGGAATTTCAAAGTTTAAATGGTATTACTGTAAAGTCTAATGTGTAAGCTGAATTTTAAAAGTAATTTGAGGGGGAGTTGAGGAAAAGGAAATAGTTTTGATGTTTTTCTAGAGAAGAAAAGAAAAACTAGAGGTTGGGTTCTTTGTTTTTTAAACCACCTCTAGTTAAAATTTTATGAAAATAAGGTATTATAATTTATATGTAACACCAAAAGCTATAATGCGTTGTAAGAACCAAAAATGTTGGCTTGCTCTGTCTGATGAATCGTAGGAAGTACGAATATCAGGCATGTTAATATAGCCTCCTTTGAGTTCTCCTTGTACAAAGAAATGTTTTAAAAAGGTTAAATTTAAACCAGCTTTAGCAGCTATACCATAACCTGCTAAATGAAATTCATCGTAGCGTTCTTTATGAAAAAGTTTGGTATTTGTTTTAGGTAATAAAATACCAGCACCAATTCCTTCTGTCAGATTTAGTTGTACTTTATCTGTATTAAGGGTAGGAACGATGTATTTAGTGAGATCATCAACTCGGCTGATTTCTGCATTAACATAATTAAGCCCGTCAGTATGTTCAAATGTTAAAAAATCCTCGGTTAAATTTATTTGATTTGAACTGATAGGTTGACCTAATTCATTTTTATCTTCACCATATAAACCTCTGTTAGGGTAATTACCTGTGTAATTTACGACTTTATTTTGATACATAACATATTTCATGTGGTCTAAGCCTAATGAAATATTGTAATGATCGTTAATAAAATATCCTAATCGGAAATTTGTTTGTGGGATGGTCATTCTAAGCGGATTGATATAATCTATATGCCAACCTTTAGGTTTGTCTTGAGCTGGTACATCATAAATGGTAAAGTTGTAATCATTTCCTTTAAAAGTAATGTCAGAATTACTGAAAGTTTCGCGATTTCCTCCCCAATATACATAGAACTTACCTTTATTATGTGAAGTATAACGTTCTGAAACCGTTTCTTGAGCTAATGAAAAAAGCGAAATCAAAGAACTGAAAACGGATAAATAAATTGTTTTTTTCATTTTAAAATATATGATTCTTTGTGTTAAAAATTATAAACAAAGATAACTTACATTTTTAACGTTTTTTAGATATTTTTAGATTAAATTCTACTAGACAATAAAATTATAAATGCAAATATGTTTTTAAGGATTGTTATTTAATCAATATTCTAAAATTGTTTATGATTCATCTTGTATGTTATTAAATTTATAGAGTTAGTGATATTGGCTACTCAATGTTTTGTGAGTAAAATAATTTATTGAAATGAATTATTTTAAATTAGGAGGGTATGCTTTTTAGACTAATTGATATTAAATTTTGTTAAAAACAGATTGTTTTTATTTGGTGTTTTTTGTAGATAAAAACTTAATTATTTCAGTTCTTCCAAAACGTTGTGCATATTCAAGAGTTCTTTTATTTGTTTCTTCATCGCATTTTTCGTTATTTATTAAATATTTAGCAATATCATCTTCACTAGCCACGATTGCTCCCATTAAAGCAGTATTTCCTCTTTTATCCTTTATACATAAATCGGCTCCTTTAGAAAGTAAAAATTCTACTGCTTTTTTCTGCCCATTGTATGCCGCAATCATTATTGCAGTATAGCCGTTTTCACCTTGATAATTAACACTCACACCCGTTTTAATAAATTCATCTAGTATTTCTATGTTAGATGTTCTTGCTCCATAAAAGAAAGATTTTTCAAGTTCATGTTGCGCATTAGAATTTTGAGCATAGGAAAAGAAAAAAGCGTTTACTAATAAAAGAAGTGTGAAAATTTTTTTGATATACATAATCTTATGTTTTAAAAGAAAGAATGCTATAGATATTAGAACGGTTAAAAACTAATATTATAGCATTCTAACGAGTTAAGGGAATTTATTTATTATAACTATCTTTAGATAAACCTAGAGCATTACCAACTCTTGTTCCGTATTCTTGATCTGCTTTGTATAAAAAGCTAACAATGGTAGCCTGAATGTTTTTATCTTTAACTTTACTTAAATTATTAGTCCAGTTTTTTATTAAGTTATCTTTTTCTTGTTTTGAGTAACCTCGATATAAGATACCTGCTTGATAAAAATCTTTAGAGTCTTTTATTTCTTCACGTACCATATAACCGTCTAAAAGTCTTTTATCATCTGCGTTGAATTCTGTATATGTAGGATTATTATGACTAGGAAAGTAGTTTGTGTCTCCTGTTCTTTCTTCAAAATTCATTGCACCGTCTATATGGTAATTATTTACTTTTACTAAAGGTCTATTAGCTGGTAATAATTGATGATTTTTACCTAATCTGTACATTTGTGCATCAGCATAAGAAAAATTTCTACCTTGAAGCATTTTGTCAGGAGAAAAACCAATTCCAGGTATTACTCTAGAAGGAGCAAAAGCAGCACTTTCTGTATATTGAAAGAAGTTTGCTGGTATACGATCTAAAACTAGTGTACCTACTTTTATTTCTTCAACATTAAACCATTGTTTTGTGTCATCAAAAATATTAAAATCGTATTTGTTAATGTCTTTATTAGGTATTATTTGTACATATAAATCCCATTTAGGAAAATTACCAGCAGCAATGTTATCGTATAAGTCTCGGGTCATGTGACTAAAGTCTTTCCCTTGCACTTGAATTACTTCTTCTGCTGTTAAATTTTTAATTCCTTGTAATGATTTGAAATGAAATTTAACCCAAGAAATGTCTCCTTTGTCATTAATAAATTTAAATGTATTTACGCCAAAACCATCCATTTCTCTATAAGATTTAGGGGTTCCATTATCAGACATTAACCAAGTTAATGTTTGAGTAGCTTCTGGTGTTTTTGAGAAGTAATCAAAAATTCTATTTTCATCCTGAAGATCCGTGATAGGAGATGGTTTGTTAGCGTGTGTGAAATCAGGAAATTTAATAGCGTCTCGTATAAAAAATGTAGGTATATGATTGCCTACTAAATCCCAGTTTCCTTCTTCTGTATAGAATTTTATAGCAAATCCTCTTGGATCTCTTGCTGTTTCAGGAGAACCTTTAGAGTGAATAACGCTTGAGAAACGAACTAAAACAGGAGTTTTTTTATTTACCTCTGTAAAGATTTTAGCTTTAGTAAGATCGCTGATATTTTTAGTTAAAATGAAATAACCTTGAGCGCCAGTTCCTCTTGGGTGCATAACACGTTCAGGAATTCTTTCTCTACTAAAATGTTGTAATTTTTCAATTAAATGCACATCTTCTAGTAAAACAGGACCATTTGGTCCTAGAGTTAAGGACTGTAAGTCACCATTTACAGGTGCTCCAGCACTGGTTGTAAGTGTTTTTTGGGCAAATGCACTCATTGAAATAATAAGTGATGCACAGGTTAAAAATGATTTTCTCATTACTATTTAAATATTTATATTAAATCTAAATCGGTTAAGCTGATGCCTAAAGCTGCGGCAACTCCTTTGCCATAGTTAGGGTCTGCTTTGTAACAATTATGAATATGACGTTCTTGTATAAATCTTTCAGCTCCTCCTACAGAACGTGCTGTGTTTTCAAACAATGTTTGTTGTTGTTCAGGAGTCATGATTCTAAATAGGTTACCTGGTTGTGTGTAGTAATCATTATCATCTTCTCTAAAGTCCCAATGATCAGCAGCTCCTTCCAGAGCTAAAGCAGGTTCTCTATATTCTTTTTGTTCTTGCCATTTTCCATAACTATTAGGTTCATAATGTACTGTTCCTCCGCCGTTACCGTCAATACGCATAGCACCATCTTTATGATGATTATGAAACGGACATCTTGGGGCGTTTACAGGGATTTGATAATGATTAACTCCTAATCTGTAGCGTTGTGTATCTCCGTAAGAAAAGAGTCTACCTTGTAACATTCTATCGGGAGAAAAGCCTATACCAGGAACGATGTTTGCTGGGTTAAAGGCAGATTGCTCTACGTCTGCAAAATAGTTTTCAGGATTTTTATTTAATTCTAATACTCCAACATCAATAAGAGGATAATCACTATGAGGCCAAACTTTTGTTAAATCAAAAGGATTAAAAGGATATGTTTTAGCATCTTCTTCAGGCATTATTTGTACTTTCAGGTGCCATTTTGGATAATTTCCTTCTTTGATGCTGTTGTATAAGTCTCTTTGATGACTTTCTCTATCTTTTCCTATTATTATTTCTGATTCTTGATCCGTTAAACATTCTATTCCTTGAGCTGTTTTAAAATGAAATTTCACCCAAAAACGCTCATTGTGAGCATTTATAAAGCTAAATGTATGGCTACCATAACCATTCATGTGACGGTAACTTTTAGGAATACCACGTTCACTCATAGTCATGGTGATTTGATGTAAAGATTCGGGTAACAATGTCCAATAATCCCAATTATTATTAGCACTTCTAAGATTTGTTCCAGGATCTCTTTTTACCGCTTTGTTTAAATCTGGAAATTTATACGGATCACGAATAAAAAATACAGGAGTATTGTTTCCTACTAAGTCCCAATTGCCTTCTTCAGTGTAGAATTTCACTGCAAAACCACGAATATCTCTTTCTGCATCAGCTGCTCCGCGTTCTCCAGCAACTGTTGAAAACCTTAAAAATAAATCTGTTTGTTTGCCAATTTCAGAAAATATTTTAGCTTTGGTATACTGGGTAATATCATGTGTAACGGTAAACGTTCCAAATGCAGCTGAACCTTTTGCGTGCATACGTCTTTCAGGAATTACTTCCCTATCAAAATGAGCTAGTTTTTCTAAAAACCAAATATCTTGTAAAAGCATTGGTCCTCTTTTGCCAGCAGTTAGGGAATTTTGATTATCAGCTATAGGTCTGCCTGATACTGATGTCATTTTGTTTTCTTTATTATAACTCATTTTCAATCGTTTTATAATTAATTAATAATGAAGAATAAGGTTTAAACTTTATAAACAATACTTTTTATTAAAAGGTGTATAATGCGTTTTTAAAAGTTTATATTAGGTTCACTATACTATTTTAATGGTGTATTGTTGTATTTGTTTAATTTCTTATTTCTTAGGCAAAACTAAAGTGATTTTATTTATTCATTTTTTATTTTTAATAAATATTTCTTATAGTGTTATTGTTTTGTTTTAGTTTGAATAAAGGCTTATTAGAGCTATAAAGAATATTTATGTTTCAATAGAAAATTAATAGGTTAGGAGGGTAAAAAGAGTGTTTTTAATAGCTAAATTTGCATCCAGAAAACAATAATTTAACAATTAAATATTATGGCTTTAGTAGGCAAAAAATTTCCAAATATTACGGTAGATGCAATTTCAGAAATGGGAGACAATTTAAGAATTAATGTTCTTGAAGAAGCAACAAAAAATAATAAGAAAGTTTTATTATTTTGGTATCCAAAAGATTTTACATTTGTTTGCCCAACTGAATTACATGCTTTTCAAGCTGCTTTACCAGAATTTGAAAAAAGAAACACAGTTGTAATAGGAGCTTCTTGTGATACGAATGAAGTGCATTTTGCATGGTTAAATACACCTAAAAATAATGGAGGTATTGAAGGTGTTACATACCCATTATTAGCTGATACTACTCGTAATTTATCTAAAGCATTAGGTATTTTAGATGCAGAAGAGGTATATGATGAAGAATCTGATGATATTTTATTAGATGGTTCAAATGTAACTTTCCGTGCTACTTACTTAATTGATGAAACAGGAAAAATATTCCACGAAAGTGTAAATGATATGCCATTAGGAAGAAATGTAGGTGAATATTTACGTTTAGTAGATGCTTATACACACGTCCAAACGAAAGGAGAAGTTTGTCCTGCAAACTGGGAAGAAGGTAAAGAAGCTATGAATGCAGATAGATTAAGTACAGCTGCTTACTTAAGTCAAAACTAATTTATTCCAAATAATTTTACAATATATCAATGGCAATGTTTTGTCAATAATAAGCATTGTCATTGGTATTACAATTTTTAAAAATATGTTACTAGAATTAAACGAAGATATATTACAAAACGTAATTAACGAAAATGAAAAAGTAATTGTACAATTTTCTGCGTCATGGTGTGGTAATTGTAGAATTATGAAGCCAAAGTTTAAAAAATTATCAACTGAAAATGAAGGTCTTACCTTTGTAATTGTAGATGCTGAAAATTCACCAGAATCTAGAAAATTAGCAAATGTTTCTAATTTGCCTACATTTGCAACTTTTGTTAATGGAAAATTAGTAAAAGAAACACAAACTAATAAAGCAGAAGTATTAAGTGAATTAGTTAGTGAAATTCTTTAAGAAAAAGAAATTATGAAATTACCTGTTATAAAACATTTGACTCAGTTTATAGAAGAAAATGACAGTGATTATTTAGTAGAAACAATTGCTGTACTGGAAAATCTTACGGAGTTAGAGTCGTTAAAAGATGAAGAAATAGACGTTATTGGAGAGTTAATTTCTAATCTTTATGGAGCTTTGGAAGTTCAAAAATTAGTTAAAGAAGGAAAAGAAAAAAAGGTAGCGTTAAATGAATTTATGAAACGCGTGTTAGGATCTATTGATAAATAAAGATGAAAGCCAGCAAATGCCGGCTTTTCACGTTATTTGATTTATACGTTTTTTAGTATATATTTTTTAATTTCTGAAAAAATATAATAAAATTCACTTGCAATTTCAATGCTTTTTTCTTCGTACTTTAAATCCATTAGTTCTGTGTTGTCAAATAATTTAGGATCCTCATATCTTATTGTAATTTTTTTATCTGCTCCTATAACAATAGGACATCCCTCATCTGCATTACTACAAGTCATAATAGCCGCAAAATTTGATTTAGGATTAAATGCGTGATCATAAGTTTTTGAAAAACAAATAATCCCAGTCTTGTTTTCATCATATTTTACACTATAAATAGCATTTGCTTCATTACTTAATTGAATGATGGAAAAACCTTGTTTTTTTAGAGTTTCAATTACCTTATGAAAGAAAGTGGTACTTTCTGTTCCTCCAGAATAGCAATAAATATTAGGTATCTCAAAATAAGAAGCTAAAGTTTGAGCCCATATTTGTGAAAGATGACTTCTTCTGGAATTGTGCGTGCAAATAAAATTAAGATTGATGTTTTCTTTCTCTTCTGTTTTTTCTTTTATATATTCAATGAGCGGTTGAAGAATTAATTTTCGGTCGCTAGAAGGTGAAAACGACGCTATTTTTTTAATGTTTTTAGATAGATTTAAAAGCATAAGCGTTTTTTTTAAAAGTACAAAATATAAAATTTTGGATTGTTTCAAAAGGTGTTTTGTGTTCTATGTCACGATTTTCTATAAGTTGAAAATCAGATTCAAAAATTTCTTTTAATCCACTAGCAGTGTATTGTGTGATAGGAAGACCACTGCATTTTAAAGGACCAGATGTTGAGAATGTGCCAAGAATAAGTGTACCGTTTTCTTTTATACTCTCAATGGCTATTTTTTTATAGATATTAATATGAATAGGGTTGGTTAAGAAGTGAAAAGAAGCTCTATCATGCCAAACATCAAATTTTTCTTTGGGCATAAATTGTATGATGTCACTAGTTATAAAATGAACTTTATCAGAATTTGCTTGTAATCTTTTTTGTATTCGTTCAATTGCTTTATTTGAAATGTCTAATAAATATAAATTGGTGTAACCTAGATCTAAAAGAGAATCTATTAGATAACTATCACCACCTCCAACATCTATTATTTTAGCATCTTTTGGAAGATTGAGTTTTTGAATAGATTGAATAGAAGTTTCAGGTTTTTTTTCGTACCAACTAACTTCGTTTTCTTTTTTTGTGGAAAAAACATTTTCCCAGTGTGCTTTTTTATTCATAATCTAACAACAACCAGAATTGGGTATACAAGAGTTAACAAGTTCATTTAAATTTTTTTTAATTTTTTCATTCGGAATTCCACAATTATCTTGAGCAAGACAAGTTGTTTGAGTAGGTAAAAGCACGAAGTGTTCTTTTTGAAAATCTAATCTGTATTTGCCAATAGTATTTTTGTCCTGATATTCTACTAATATTTCATAATCACTACAAACAATATTTTTTTCTATGGCTTCAATTATTTTAATTGTTTTATGACTGGTTAATCTATGGCAAGTATCTTCTGCGTGCCATAGTTGAAAGGTAAAATAATTTTCTTCTCTAAATGTATTTCCACAATCAGTGTATTTTTTGTTTAATACTCCCATTTCTGTAATATGGAAATGTTTTGGAATAAAAGTTCCGTCAACAAATGAAATATCAAAAGAATCAAGTTTTGATAAGTGTTGTTTAAATTCAGATAATTTCATAGGCTATGTGAAATTTGTAGTGTTAAGTATATATTTTTTGATTATTGACAACAATTAGTGTTTTTTATATTTTCTAAGAACAAAAAATAATGTTCTATTTTTTGTAATGTTTCTTTATTTATACAATAGCAAATAGATTTTCCTTCTATATTTCCTTTAATGAGCCCTACCTGTTTTAGCTCTTTTAAATGTTGTGAAATAGTAGGTTGGGCTAGGGGTAATTCTTCTACTATATCATTGCAAATACAGGAGTTTACTTTTATTAAATACTCTATAATAGCTAAACGAGCAGGATTACTCAGAGCTTTAAATAAATTGGCTAATTCATTTTGTGAATTACTGAAAAAGGCTGATTTTGAGGCTCCCATATTTTTTTTATTTACATATTGCAATATTACGATATTAAATATAAATAATTACACTTTTATTAAGAAAAAATATTTGAAAAATATCCTTATTTTTGGAGCTTTAAAAAAATAAAATTATGGGACAGATAACATTTAAAGGAAATGCGATAAATACAGTTGGAGAATTACCTGTAGTAGGATCAGTGGCAAAATCGTTTGAATTAGTAGCAACGGATTTATCCGTAAAGACACTAGAAGATTTTAAAGGACAAAAATTAGTGTTAAATATTTTTCCTAGTATAGATACTGGAATTTGTGCTGCTTCTGTTCGAAAATTTAATGAAACCGCATCGAATTTAGAAAATACAAAAGTATTGTGTATTTCTAGAGATTTACCATTTGCGCAAACTCGTTTTTGTGGAGCAGAAGGATTAGATAATGTTATTAATCTTTCAGATTTTAAAACAGGTGATTTTGGGGCTGATTATGGTTTGACTATAGTAGAAGGGCCTTTGGCAGGTTTGCACTCACGTTGTGTAATAGTATTAGATGAAAACGGAGTAGTAAAATATACGGAGCAAGTAGCAGAAATTGCTCAAGAACCTAATTATGAATCTGCTTTAGCTTCTTTATAATGAAATTTGAAAAAGACGAAACCTTATTTACAGGTAGATTAAAGAGTATAGGATTTGCTGCTAAAGGAGCGTTTAAATTAATTACTACTGAACATAGCGTAATGGTTCAGTCTTCCTTGGCGGTTTTAATGTCATTAGCAGGATATTATTTTCAAATTACTCGTGAAGAGTGGATGTTTCAGATATTTGCCTTTGGATTGGTTTTAAGTATCGAAGGATTGAATACAGCGGTTGAAAAATTAGCTGATTTTGTACATCCCGATTTTCATGAAAAAATTGGCTTTATAAAAGATATTGCGGCTGGGGCTGTTTTTTTTGCAGCTATGACAGCTTTTGCTATAGGAAGCTTTATTTATTTGCCTAAAATGTTGTAAGCTAAATTGTTATAAATCGACCTATTTTTTTAAATTATAATGGCTAAATCAAAAAAGAAAGAAAACACATCTGCCGAAGTAGAATCTGAAATTATACAAAGACGATTTTCATTAAATCGTCAGCAAAAAATTACATTTGGAATTTTACTGATACTATTCTCTATAGCGTTGGCAATTTCCTTTGTTTCTTATTTTGTCAATGGCAAATTAGATCAAAGCGAAATACATGAATTTAGTAATAGAGAATCACAGGTTCAAAATTGGTTAGGTAAATTCGGCGTATTTTTAGCTAATTCCTTTGTTTACCAAGGATTTGGCGTTGCGGCATTTTTGTTCGTTCGTTTGTTGTTTTTAACAGGTTCTTATTTGGTTCTAGATTTAGCTGTTTCTAAATTAAAAAAAACATGGTTTTGGGATATTTTTGTAATAATAATTCTGTCTATTCTTTTTGGTTTTTTTAGTACCTCTCTTCCAGAATTAGGCGGAGTAATTGGATTTGAAATGAATTCTTTTTTACAAGATTATTTAGGGAAAGCAGGTACTTTACTTACATTACTTTTTGGAATTTTTATTTACCTTATCTTTAAAATAAAAATATCGCCTGAGAAAATAAAAGCCGCTTTTGAAAAAACAAAATCAGAATTAAAAGAAGATTTTAAAAACCCGTTGTCTAAAGAAAGTACAACAGCTTATAATTTAGAAGAGTTTGTTGTTCATGAGGACGAAATACAACCCGTTTTAAAGAATAAAAACGTTTTTACAGACCCCATAAAACCTATAGAAGAAGAATATGAGGATGAAGATTTAGAAGGGATAATACTAAAAACCATTCCTTCTCAGCAAGAAATTAATGATGATTTTTTGAAGCCCATTAAAGGGAACTCTTCAGAATTAACCTTAGATGTTAATCCTATTATAAAACCCTTAATTGAGTCAGAATCTACCTCAGATGAATTAGTAATTCAAAAAATAGAAGAAGAAGATATTATAGAAGAAAATTTAGCAGAGCGTTTAGTAGCTCATTTTGGTGAATTTGATCCAACTCTAGATCTTTCTAATTATAAATTTCCAACAATAGATTTGTTAAAAGAATACGGTTCCGGAGGCATAACAATTAATCAGGAAGAATTAGAAGAAAATAAAAATCGTATTGTAGAAACACTTCGAAACTATAAAATAGACATAGCTCAGATAAAAGCTACTGTCGGTCCTTCTGTAACTTTATATGAAATAGTACCAGAAGCAGGAGTTCGTATTTCTAAAATAAAAAGTTTAGAAGATGATATAGCACTTTCCTTAGCAGCATTAGGTATTCGTATTATAGCCCCAATGCCAGGTAAAGGAACTATAGGTATTGAGGTACCTAATAAAAACCCAACGTTAGTTCCTATGAAAGGGGTAATAGCCTCAGCGAAATTTCAAGAAGCAGAAATGGAGTTGCCAATAGCTTTAGGGAAAACAATTTCAAATGAAACATTTGTGGTTGATTTAGCTAAAATGCCTCACTTGTTAATGGCGGGAGCAACAGGACAAGGTAAATCAGTTGGTTTAAATGCTGTACTTACTTCATTGTTATACAAAAAACATCCAGCCGAAGTCAAGTTTGTTCTAGTAGATCCTAAAAAAGTTGAACTAACTCTTTTTAATAAGATAGAAAGGCATTATTTGGCAAAATTACCTGATACAGAAGATGCTATTATAACAGATAATTCAAAGGTAATTACTACACTAAATTCATTGTGTGTAGAAATGGATAATCGCTACTCTTTATTAAAAGATGCGATGGTTCGTAATATAAAAGAATACAACGAAAAGTTTAAACAACGTAAGTTAAATCCTGAACAAGGACATAGATTTTTACCTTATATTGTTCTTGTAGTTGATGAGTTTGCGGACTTAATTATGACGGCTGGTAAAGAAGTTGAAACGCCCATTGCTCGTTTAGCGCAATTAGCTCGAGCAATTGGTATTCATTTAATAATAGCTACGCAACGTCCTTCAGTAAATGTAATTACAGGTATTATTAAAGCCAATTTCCCTGCTCGTATTGCTTTTAGAGTAACTTCTAAAATAGACTCTAGAACCATTTTAGATCAACAAGGAGCTGATCAGCTAATAGGTAGAGGAGATTTATTATACACAAATGGAAATGATTTAGTGCGTGTACAATGTGCTTTTGTTGATACTCCAGAAGTAGAAAAAATAACAGAGTATATTGGCGCTCAAAAAGCCTATCCAAACGCTTATTTGCTCCCTGAGTTTATTGGTGAAGAAGGAAGTGGGTCAAGTCTTGATATAGATATTTCAGAACGAGATTCTCTCTTTAGAGATGCTGCCGAGGTAATCGTTACAGCTCAACAAGGTTCAGCTTCTTTAATTCAACGAAAACTAAAGTTAGGTTATAACCGTGCAGGCCGATTAATAGATCAGTTAGAAGCAGCAGGTATTGTAGGGCCTTTTGAAGGTAGCAAAGCTCGTACCGTAAATATACCTGATTTAGTGGCTCTAGAACATTTTTTAAATAATGAGAAAAACAATTAAAAATAAAATGAAAAAAATAATTGCATTACTATTAGTCTTAACATCTTTTACTTTTCAAGCTCAAAATGAAGCAAAAGCAAAAGCTTTGTTAGATAAAGTAGCAGCAAAAGTTAAGTCTTTTAAAACGATTAGAGTAGATTTTAAATATAATTTACAAAATACAAAGGAAGGAATTAATCAAGATAATAAAGGGAGTGTTGCTTTATCAGGTAATAAGTATCTTTTAAATTTTCTTGGTGTTACAAAAATATGCGATGGAACCAAGGTATATACTATATCAAAAGAAGACGAAGAAATCTCAATTGCAAAAGTTGGAAATGAGGAAGAAGCAGATACACCCGCTAAAATGTTAACCTTTTTTAATAAAGGGTTTAAATACAATTGGGATATCAGTCAGACAATTAAAGGTAAAAAAATTCAATATATAAAACTAATACCAATAGGATCGAAAGATGATCGTAAACAAATTTTAGTAGGAGTGGATCTGTCTACACAATTAATTTACAATACGATTACATTAAATAAAAACGGTACTAAAGTAACCTTACTAGTTGATTCTCTAAAAACGAATGAAACTTTACCCAAAAACTATTTTACTTTTGTAAAATCAAAATACCCAAATTATTACATCAATAACCTGGATTAATTTTGCTAATGAAAATCCTAGACCGATATTTACTCAAATCTTTCTTGATTACATTTACATCAGTATTTGTAATCTTATTTTTTATATTTATTCTACAAACAGTTTGGTTATTTATATCTGAATTAGCAGGAAAAGACCTTGATTTTTTTATGATTATCAAGTTTTTAATTTTTGCAACCCCTAAATTAATGCCAATGGTCATTCCCTTGACGGTACTACTGGCTTCCATTATGACATTTGGAGATTTAGCAGAACATTATGAATTTGCTGCAATGAAATCAGCAGGTGTTTCTTTCTTTAGAAGCTTAAGAATCTTACTAGTGTTTATTTTAGGTTTGAGTATCCTAGCTTTCTTTTTTGCCAATAATATTATACCTTATTCTGAATATAAATTTACTAATTTTAGAAGAAATTTAGCACAGGTTAAACCTGCGCTGGCTATAGCAGAAGGACAGTTTTGTGATATAGGAGAATTTAATATAAAAGTTGAAAAAAAGACAGGAGAAAAAGGAGAAAAATTAAAAGGAGTTACCATACATAAAAAATCAAACACAGGAGAAGGAGCAAAAACAGTAATAAAATCAAAAGAAGGTCTTTTGTTATCTTCAGAGACAAGTGATTTGTTACAGTTAGTACTAAAAGAAGGATATTACTATGAGGATATTAGTCCCGTTAATTACGAACAGCGTCAAAAATTACCTTTTGTAAAAGTTTTTTTCAATAAATATACAATCAACATTGATTTATCCAAATTAAATACAAGCGCAGCATTAAAAGATGAGTTAAAACATTCAGATGCAATGCTCAAAATTAACGATCTAAAATATACTGCAGACTCCTTAAAAGCTAATTACAATAAAGAACTCATTGCACTTGCCGATAATACTTATCAACGTCTTGGAGTTACTAGTAATTATAATGTAGATACAGTAAAGATTAAGAATACAAAAAAAATTGATTTGTTAAGTATTGTTAAGGAAAAAACATCTAAAATTAATGTTTTAAACGTAGCAGAAAGCGACTTAATAAGTTCTAAAAGTAATTTAGAAATGTATGAGTTTGCCATGCTAGCCAAGGAAAAAGAAATTAACGGATACCTGAACGCTATTTTTGAAAAATTTACTTTTAGTTACGCTTGTATACTCATGTTTTTTATAGGTGCACCCTTAGGAGCTATTATCCGAAAAGGAGGATTAGGATTGCCAATTGTATTTGCCATGCTCATCTTTATTTCGTTTCATTTTATGAATACATTTAGTAAAAAAATGGCGCAAGAATCTCAAATTCCTGTTTTTTTAGGAGCTTCCTTGGCATCTATACTATTAACTCCTTTGGCAATTTATTTAACTAGGAAAGCAATAAATGATAATGGTGATGTTAATTTTGACTTCATTACAGAGCCATTTAAGAATATATACACAAAACTAACACAACTCAAAAAAAACAAAAATGGAAACACAAACCATTAAATTAAATACCATTGAAGAAGCAATAGAAGATATCCGTCAAGGAAAAGTAATAATTGTAGTTGATGATGAGGATAGAGAAAATGAAGGTGATTTTTTAGCTGCTGCTGAAAAAATAACACCAGAAATGGTAAATTTTATGGCTACGTATGGTAGAGGGCTTATTTGCGCACCACTTACAGAAACACGTTGTAAAGAACTAGGATTAAATCCAATGGTAACGAATAATACGGATCACATGGAAACAGCTTTTACGGTTTCTGTTGATTTAAAAGGACATGGTGTTACTACAGGAATATCAGCTTCAGATAGAGCTAAAACAATTCAAGCATTAGTTAATCCTGATACAAAACCTTTTGATTTAGCACGTCCAGGACATATTTTTCCTTTAATAGCAAAAAAAGGAGGCGTTTTGCGTCGTACAGGACATACAGAAGCAGCTATAGATTTTGCTCGTTTGGCTGGTTTAAAACCAGCTGGAGTTATTGTAGAAATCATGAATGAAGATGGGACAATGGCTAGATTGCCCCAATTAGTTGAAGTTGCTCAAAAATTTAATTTAAAATTGGTTTCTATAGAGGACTTAGTAGCCTATAGAATGCAACATGATAGTCTAATTGTAAAAAAAGAAGATTTTGATATACAAACTCGATTTGGTGTTTTTCGCTTAAGAGCCTATGAGCAAATAACAAACAAACAAATTCATATTGCTCTAACAAAAGGAAACTGGAATTCAGGTGAAGCTGTTTTAACAAGGATTAATTCATCTCAAGTAAATAATGACTTACTAGGGACCTTAACCAATAATGTTGATAAACAATTAGACGATATGTTTAAAGTTATTAACGAACAAGGAAAAGGAGCCGTTATTTTTATTAATCAGGATATACAAACGATAAGCCTTTTAAATCGTATTACAGAATTAAAGGAATTACAACAACAAGGTGAAATGAAAGCCCCTAAAATAGTAATAGATAGTAAAGATTATGGGATAGGAGCTCAAATTCTTCATGATATAGATATTACAAAAATTCGTTTAGTTTCTAACACAGAAGTAGGAAAACGCGTAGGAATGATAGGTTACGGATTAGAAATTGTAGAATATGTAAAATACTAATTATTTGATATTAAAAACTTTATAAAACGAAATTGTTTTTTTAAAAAAATCGTTTTAAAATACTTGTAAAACTAAAAAACATTTGTATATTTGCACTCGCATTACAAAAGTAGTGCATAATATACTGGAGAAATGGCAGAGTGGTCGAATGCGGCAGTCTTGAAAACTGTTGACTGTAACAGGTCCGGGGGTTCGAATCCCTCTTTCTCCGCAGCTTTAAAACCCTAACCCTTGTAAATAAAGGAGTTAGGGTTTTTTGTTTAATAAATATTCCTAACTTTTGTTCTTGATCAAAAAAAATCACTATAAAGTGTGATTTTTTTGTTATTTCAAAACACTATATTTGGAGATTATCTAATTAACTTTAACAAATAAAATTCTTTCTAAAAATTTAGTGCATTTAGAATTTACAACTTAAAATGATGACAAGCACCATTCAAAAACAAGAATTACAAAATAAAATATGGAAAATCGCTAACGAGGTACGTGGTGCCGTAGATGGTTGGGATTTCAAACAATTCGTTCTAGGCGCATTATTCTATCGCTTCATTAGTGAAAACTTCAAAAATTATATAGAAGCTGGTGATGATAGCATTAACTACGCCAACTTATCGGACAGCATTATTACGCCCGAAATTAAAGACGATGCCATTAAAACCAAAGGATATTTTATTTATCCAAGTCAGCTTTTTGAAAATATGGCTAAAACAGCCAATACGAACACCAATCTGAACACCGACTTAAAAGCGATTTTCGATGCTATTGAAAGTTCAGCAAATGGCTATCCTTCAGAACAAGATATCAAAGGTTTGTTTGCCGATTTTGATACCACAAGTACCCGTTTAGGAAATACGGTTGAAAGTAAAAATGATCGGTTGGCTAAGGTTCTAAAAGGAGTTGAAGAATTAAACTTTGGTAATTTCGAAGACAATCAAATTGACCTTTTTGGTGACGCTTATGAGTTTTTAATAGGTAATTATGCTGCCAATGCAGGTAAATCGGGAGGTGAATTTTTTACCCCACAAACGGTATCGAAACTGATTGCACAATTAGCCATGCACAAGCAAACCACGGTGAATAAAATTTATGACCCAGCTGCCGGTTCAGGCTCTTTATTATTGCAAGCTAAAAAACACTTTGATAGTCATATTATAGAAGAAGGATTCTTCGGGCAGGAAATCAATCATACGACTTACAACCTAGCGCGTATGAATATGTTTTTGCATAACATCAACTACGATAAGTTCAACATTGCTTTAGGGAATACCTTGTTAGACCCCCATTTTTTAGATGACAAACCGTTTGATGCCATTGTATCTAATCCACCGTACTCAGTAAATTGGATTGGTTCTGACGACCCTACCTTGATTAACGACGACCGTTTTGCGCCAGCAGGCGTATTGGCACCAAAATCAAAAGCCGATTTTGCCTTTGTCTTGCATTGCTTAAGTTATTTATCAGGTAAAGGACGAGCGGCTTTGGTTTGTTTCCCTGGTATCTTTTACCGTGGCGGTGCCGAACAAAAAATTAGAAAATATTTAGTAGATAACAATTTTGTTGAATCTGTAATTGCTTTAGCACCCAACCTTTTTTATGGTACTTCTATAGCCGTAAATATTTTGGTACTCTCTAAAAGCAAAACTGAAACCAAAACCCAATTTATAGATGCTACGGGCGAAAATTTCTTTAAAAAAGTAACCAACAATAATGAGCTGACTAACGAACATATTGATAAAATTATGGATATGTTTGATAGCAAAGAAGAAGTACCTCATATAGCAACTACCATCGACAATGCTAAAATTGCCGATAACGACTATAACTTATCTGTGAGTTCGTATGTGGAAGCTAAAGATAATCGTGAGAAAATAGATATTAAGGAACTCAACCAACAAGTTGCCAAAACCGTAGTAAAAATAAACCAACTTCGTGCCGATATTGATAACATCATTAAAGAGATTGAAGCATGAGTTTCTTAGATAAATTATTAGACCTGTCTGCCGAACAGGCAGGAGGTGTGGAAGTGGAATGGAAATCTTTAGGAGAAATTTGTGAGATTAAGACAGGGAAAGGTATAACTAAAAATGATAGTTCAGATTCTGCTCCATATCCAATTATAAGTGGAGGAAAAGAGCCAATGGGCTACTTTGAGAAATTTAATAGAGTTGAAAATACTGTTACAATTTCACGTGTTGGAGCTAACGCAGGTTATGTTAGTTATTTAGAAAGTAAATTCTACTTAAATGACAAATGTTTTTCAGTTCTACCTCTTGAGGAGTACAAGACTAAAATTGATAGTAAATTTTTATTTTATATCCTTAAAGCAAAAGAGAAGAGTATTACGGAATTGCAAAGCGAAGGAGGAGTGCCAACAATCAATACAACTAAGGTCGGTGGTATTCAAATCCCCATCCCATCACTCGAAATTCAACAAAAAATAGTTGGAATTCTTGATACCTTCACCGAACTTACAGCAGAACTTACAGCAGAACTTACAGCAGAACTTACAGCACGTAAACAGCAGTATAGTTATTATCGTGAGCAGTTGTTGCGTTTTGATGATAGTGTAGAATGGAAAACGATGGGAGATGTTATTTTACCAACTTCAAATATTCGCTGGAGAGATACAAATAAATCTTATCGATATATTGATTTGACGTCTGTTTGTCGCGAGAAAAATACGATTATCGAAACAACCGAAATCAACACTAATAATGCACCAAGTAGAGCTCAAAAGTTGATTTTAAAAAATGATGTTATTTTTGCTACTACTAGACCAACTCAACAGCGCCTTTGTTTGATTACAGAAGAATATTCAGGTGAAATAGCAAGTACTGGATATTGCATTTTAAGAGCTGACACAAATCATATTCTCTCAAAATGGATTTATTATTGGATTACTTCTAGTGAGTTCAAAAAATATGTTGAGGAGAATCAAAGTGGTTCTGCTTATCCTGCTATTTCAGATACTAAGGTAAAAGAATTTAAAATCCCTGTTCCATCAATTGAAGAACAAGAGCGCATCGTTTCCATATTAGATAAATTTGACGTGCTTACCACTTCCATAAGCGAAGGTTTACCAAAAGAGATAGAATTGAGACAAAAACAATATGAATATTATAGAAATCAGTTATTATCGTTTTCAGCATCACGATAGGGGCGAATTGCAATTCGCCCCGACAATTCGCCCCGACAATTTGCCCCGACAATTTGCCCCGACGACGATAAAAAATAAAATAAAATAAATGAAATACAATCCAAATATTCATCATCGTCAATCTATCCGATTAAAAGGATACGATTATTCGCAGGCAGGATTGTATTTTATAACTCTTTGCTGTGAGGATAGAGCCCCTCTATTTGGGCACATTGAAAATGGCAAAATGATTTTAAATTCATTTGGAGAAATTGCCTTGACAGAATGGTATCATACAGAGCAGGTACGTGATAATTGCGTGATTCATGAATCTGTAGTAATGCCCAATCACATGCACGGCATTATAGAAATTACCCAAAAAAAAGGAACAGAAGATGAAATTGGAAAATTTCAATCGCCATCCCAAACTATCGGCTCAATAATTAGAGGCTATAAAATAGCCACCATAAAAAAGATTAAGGATTTAATATTAGAAAATAATAAAGATATTATTAGCACGGGCGAATTGAATTCCGCCCCAAATAAAGGCGAATTGAATTCCGCTTCAAATATAGGCGAATTGGATTTCGCCCCAAATAAAGGCGAATTGGATTTCGCCTCAAATAAAGGCGAATTGGATTTCGCCTCAAATAAAGGCGAATTGGATTTCGCCCTGAGTACGGGCGAATTGCAATTCGCCCCAACCGCCCCAACCGCCCCAACCGCGGAAATAATTAAATCTTTAGATTTTAAAATCTGGCAACGCAATTATTGGGAACACATCATCCGTAACGAAAACGCTTACCATCGAATTTCTAATTATATTATAAACAACCCACAAAAATGGGAAAACGATAAACTAAAAAAATAAAATGTCAAACTACAAAACCATCGCCGAATCCAACAATTTTATTGTTTTAGATAAATATACTAAACATTCCGCATTTAACGATTCACCGTCTACGTATCAAACCGAAGCCGCTTTGGAAAAGGAATTTATCCAAGATTTAATCAATCAAGGATATGAAAATGCTTTCGATATTAAATCAATAGAATCCATGTTAGCTAATGTACGGGTACAACTACAGGCATTAAACAACATGGAGTTCACCAATAGCGAATGGGCACGTTTTGTAGAAGAATATTTAGACAAACCAAGCGATAACTTAGTAGATAAAACAAGAAAAATACACGATAATTATATTCACGATTTTGTATTTGATAGTGGTCGTATTCAAAACATCTATTTAGTAGATAAAAAGAATATTACCCGTAATAAAGTGCAGGTCATTTCTCAATTTGAACAAAAAGGAACCCACGCCAACCGTTACGATGTTACCATATTAGTAAATGGGTTGCCTTTGGTACAAGTGGAACTTAAAAAACGTGGAGTGGCTATACGTGAAGCCTTCAATCAGGTACACCGTTATTCAAAAGAGAGTTTCAATACTACCAATTCCCTTTTTAAATACTTACAACTATTTGTTATTTCTAACGGTACCTATACCCGATATTTTGCCAACACTACGAAACGCAATAAAAACAGTTTCGACTTTACTATGGAATGGGCAAAAGCCGATAATACCTTAATTAAAGACTTAAAAGATTTTACGGCTACCTTCTTTCAAAAAAATACGCTTTTACATGTATTGTTAACCTATTCGGTTTTTGATACAAGTGATACCTTGTTAGTTATGCGTCCTTACCAAATAGCAGCTACCGAAAGAATGTTATGGAAAATAGAAAGTTCTTTTAACGCTAAAAATTGGTCTAATGTAGAGAGCGGTGGGTACATTTGGCATACCACAGGTTCAGGAAAAACCCTAACCAGTTTTAAAGCCGCACGTTTAGCTACCCAACTGGATTTTATAGACAAAGTATTCTTTGTGGTCGATCGAAAAGATTTAGATTTTCAAACCATGAAAGAATACCAACGCTTTTCGCCTGATAGTGTAAATGGCTCTGATAGTACGGCTGGTTTAAAACGCAACTTAGAGAAAGATGATAATAAGATTATTGTTACCACCATTCAAAAGTTAAATAACTTGATGAAAACTGAAAGTGATTTGGCTATTTATCAAAAGCAAGTGGTGTTTATTTTTGATGAAGCACATCGCTCACAATTTGGCGAAGCACAAAAAAACCTAAATAAAAAGTTTAAAAAATTCTACCAATTTGGTTTTACAGGAACGCCTATTTTTCCGCAAAACGCTTTAGGTGCAGAAACTACGGCAAGTGTTTTTGGTCGTGAGTTACATTCCTATGTGATTACAGATGCCATTAGAGATGAAAAAGTACTAAAGTTCAAAGTAGATTATAATAATGTCCGCCCGCAATTTAAAAATATCGAAGCAGAACAAGACGAAAAAAAATTAACCGCTGCCGAAAACAATACCGCTTTACTGCACCCGAAGCGTATTAAAGAAATTTCGCAATACATTTTACAAAATTTCAGACAAAAAACACACAGAACAAAAGGAGGCAACGCTGGGTTTAACGCAATGTTTGCCGTAAGTAGTGTGGATGCGGCTAAATGTTATTACGAGGAATTAAATAACCTACAAAAAGACAGCGAAAAACCGCTTAAAATAGCAACCATTTTTTCTTTTGCAGCAAACGAAGAGCAAAATTCCATCGGAGAGATTTTAGATGAAACATTTGAGCCAACTGCATTAGATTTGAGTGCAAAAGAGTTTTTAACAAAAGCCATCAACGATTATAATGCAATGTTTAAAATGAATTTTAACATTGAAAGTGGATTCCAAGAATATTATCGTGACCTAGCAAAACGCGTAAAAAGTAAAGAAATCGACTTGATTATTGTAGTCGGAATGTTTCTTACCGGTTTTGATGCGCCAACCTTGAATACCTTGTTTGTAGATAAGAATTTACGTTATCATGGGTTAATGCAAGCCTTTTCACGAACGAATAGAATTTACGATGCAACCAAAACTTTTGGAAATATTGTAACGTTCCGAGATTTAGAACAAGCTACCATTGATGCTATTACTTTATTTGGAGATAAAAACACCAAAAATGTAGTGCTTGAAAAAAGCTATAAAGAATATTTAGAAGGTTTTACAGATATTGTTACAGGTAAAGCATGTAGAGGATTTAAGGATGTAGTGAATGAGTTAAATGAAAAGTTTCCAAATCCAGATGAAATAGTTACCGAAAAAGACAAAAAAGAGTTTGCAAAACTTTTCGGAGAATACTTACGTGTTGAGAATATTTTACAGAATTACGATGAATTTACTCATCTAAAAGCTTTACAGGATATTGATATAAATGATAGTGAAGCAATCGAAGCTTTTAAGGAAACTTACTTTGTATCTGATGAAGATATTGCCGTAATGCAAGAAATAAGTGTATTGCCAGAAAGAACCGTTCAGGATTATCGTTCCACCTATAATGACATTCGCGATTGGTTACGTCGTGAGAAAAACGGTAAGGAAGCGGAAGAATCAAAAATTGATTGGGATGATGTAGTATTTGAAATTGATTTATTAAAATCACAAGAAATTAACCTAGATTATATTCTGGAATTAATTTTTGAGCACAATAAAAAGTCCAAAGATAAAGCTGCGTTAATAGAAGAAGTTCGTCGAGTTATTCGTGCTAGTATTGGCAATAGAGCAAAAGAAAGTTTAGTAGTTGATTTTATTAACGAAACAGAATTAGACGCCATCGAAGAAAAAGCAAATATTATCGATTCATTCTTTAAATATGCACAACAAAAACAAAAGATAGAAGCAAAAGAGTTAATTGAAGAAGAGAATTTAAATGAAGAAGCCACAAAAAGATACATCACGGCATCATTAAAACGTGAATTTGCAAGTGAAAACGGCACAGAACTCAATGCCATTTTACCAAAAATGAGTCCTTTAAATCCTTTATACCTCACAAAAAAACAAATTGTATTTCAAAAAATAAGTGCATTTGTGGAGAAGTTTAAAGGGGTAGGTGGAAATTTATAAAGAAACTATCTTACCAAAGTGTGTAAGTTAATTAACTTTTAAATAAGAATGATACGTTTTTTTGCCTGTTCAATTCGTTCAAATCTCTTTTAGATGATAGAGGAGATTGAACGAAGTTAAACGGCGAGATTGTGTATTTTGATACACACTTTATAAAAACAAAACGAACCAATTAAATTTAAATCAAATTCTTGGTTTTTGACTTTACAAATAGCGTGCCAATTTATAATTTACTTTTTAGGTAATATCCTGTAATTGATTTTTTTTCTTTTGTTATTTGTTCAGGTGTACCAAAAGCTAGTAATTGTCCTCCATTTTCTCCACCTTCAGGACCTAAATCTATAATATAGTCAGCACATTTAATCATATCAAGATTGTGTTCGATAACTAAAATAGAATGTCCTTTTTCTATTAAGGCATCAAAAGATTTTAATAATTTTTTAATATCATGAAAATGAAGACCTGTTGTAGGTTCGTCAAAAATAAAAAGAGCTTTATCTTTTGTAGTTCCTTTAACTAAAAAAGAAGCAAGCTTAATTCGTTGTGCTTCGCCTCCAGATAGAGTGGAAGAAGATTGACCTAATTGTACATAACCTAGTCCAACATCTTGTAGAGGTTGTAGTTTTTGAATGATTTTATTTTGATTGTTTGTTTTAAAGAAAGCTAAGGCATCGTCTATAGTTAAGTTGAGGATGTCATCTATATTTTTACCTTCAAATTGTATTTCTAAAATTTCTTTTTTAAAACGTTTTCCGTTACAAGTTTCACAAGGTAATGAAACATCTGCCATGAAAACCATTTCGACATTGATTGTTCCTTCTCCTTTGCAACTTTCACATCTACCTCCATCTACATTAAAAGAAAAATGTTTAGGTTGGTATCCTCTTAGTTTTGAAACTTTTTCTTTAGCAAATAAATCACGAATATCATCGTATGCTTTTATATATGTAACGGGATTGGATCGAGAACTACGACCTATAGGGTTTTGGTCTACATATTCTACATGTTTAATATGAGAATAGTTGCCAGATATTTCGGTAAATTGACCTGGTTTTTCGCTTACACTTTCCAATTGTTTTTGTAGGGCGGGATATAGTATTTTTTTTACTAATGTGCTTTTACCGGATCCTGATACACCTGTAATGATGGTTAGTACATCTAGAGGAATAGTGACATCAATATTTTGTAAATTGTTTTCTCTAGCTCCAATAATATCTATATGATTTTTAAATTTTCTTCTTTTTTTAGGAACGTCTATAGTGCGTTTTCCATTTAAATATTGGGAAGTAAGAGAGTTAGATTTTAGTATTTCTTCATACGTGCCTTGTGCTACTAAGTTTCCTCCGTAGGTACCTGCTTCGGGACCAATATCTATGATCATATCAGCTGATTTCATAATATCCTCATCATGTTCTACTACTATTACGGTATTGCCTAAATCGCGTAATGATTCTAGTACTTTATTTAGTTTTTCAGTGTCTTTAGGATGTAATCCTATACTAGGTTCATCTAGTATATACATAGAACCTACTAAACTGCTTCCTAGTGATGTAGCTAAGTTGATACGTTGTGATTCGCCGCCTGAAAGAGTAGCAGAATTTCTATTTAAAGTCAGATAATCTAGACCTACATTTTCTAAGAAAGCTAATCTATTATTGATTTCTATAAGTAATCGTTTGGCTACTTTTGCATCGTATTCTGATAATGTTAGGTCGTTAAAAAAAGGGATTAATTTACGGATGGGCAAATCTACAAGTTCTGGTAATGTCTTGTGATTAATTTTTACATAACTAGCCTCAGGTCTTAATCGTTTTCCTTTGCATATTGAACATTTTGTTTTGCCTCTATAGCGTGATAGCAAAACACGATTTTGAATTTTATAGTTTTTTTCTTCTAATTCTTTAAAAAAAGAAGTAAGTCCTTCAAAGTATTGATTCCCTTCCCAAATTAACTGTTTTTGTGATTCTTCTAGCTGAAAATAGGGTTTATGAATAGGGAAATCAAATTTATGCGAATTATTTACTAATTGATCGCGGTACCAACTCATGCTTTCGCCTTTCCATGGTGCTATGCAGTTTTCATACACAGATAATGCCGTATTAGGGATTACGAGATCTTGATCTATTCCTATTATATTTCCATATCCTTCGCAGGTAGGACAGGCCCCATAAGGATTGTTGAAGCTAAATAGATGAACGTTAGGTTCTAAAAAAGAAAGACCATCTAATTCAAAATTAGCACTAAAAATTATTTTTTCAGTAGTATTAAGCTCTTGTAAATAACAAAATCCTTTGCCTTCATAAAAAGCTGTTTGAATAGCATCGGCTAACCGATTGTAAAAATCTTCTTCGTGTTTTACAACTAAACGATCTATAATTAATAAAATTTCCTTGTCTTTATAAATATCTTTTGAGTGTAATTCTTGGGAATCAGTAAATTCATCTAGACGAATGGTTTCATTATTAATTAATATTCTACTGAAACCTTGTTGTAAGAGAATTTTTAATTTGTTTTCTAATGTTCTTCCTTTTTCTAAATGTATTGGAGATAAAAGTAAGTAGCGTTTTCCTTCTTCTAGTTTTTGGACGTGTTCTATTACATCAGTTACTGTGTGTTTTTTGACTTCTAAACCAGAAATAGGAGAGTAGGTTTTACCTATTCGAGCAAATAGTAGTTTTAGGTAATCATAAATTTCGGTAGAAGTACCTACTGTAGATCTTGCGTTTGTAGTATTTACTTTTTGTTCTATTGCTACAGCTGGTGCAATTCCTTTAATATAATCAACTTTTGGTTTGTCAAGCCTACCTAAAAATTGTCGTGCATAACTAGAAAGACTTTCTACATATCTGCGTTGACCTTCTGCATATAATGTATCAAATGCTAAACTTGATTTTCCAGAGCCTGATAATCCTGTGATAACAATTAGTTTATTTCTGGGAATTGCAACATCTAAATTTTTTAGATTATGAATCTGTGCTCCTTTTATAAGTATATTTTTTTTGGGGTCTAGAGTATGAATATCTTGTATCATTTTAAGCAAAACCAATTTTTACAAAGGTAAAGAAATATAATTTCAAAATAAGAGCTATAGATTTTCATTTTACAGACTTTTTAAAATAATATGTAGAGTTTTATGGGTTTTATATTTTTTAACGAAATAATTAAAATTTTAAATTAAATAAACCCTTTTATATAATTGAAAAATAAATATTTAAAATAGATAAAGAAAAATTTAAATTAACTGATTTAAATGATAATAAAGAAAGTATTATACCATTTAAACTTTGAAACTTCCTCATAATACTATTTTTTTAACCTTAAGACTGTCCAAAAAGTTCGCAATCTTTCATTTCGACCAAAGGGAGAAATCACATAACGCTGATTATGAGATTCCTCCTTATATAGGAGTGACAAACTGCATGCTGATTTAGACACTATCCTACAAAAGCAATAAAAATTAGTGTTGGTTCTCGATGTGCTTCGCGCTCAAACTAACGATGATTTCAATTATATACTCAACCCTTTGTTCGAGTTGTTTTAAAAATGAAAAAAACAGATAAAGAATTTTACTTTTTAATCCATTATATTTTAAGTTTAAATGGTATTATATACTGTAATATTGTGTAAAATATGCCTACTAATAAAAATTGTTTATTAAACAAATTATGATTTAATTTATTAATTTAATTAATATGTTATAAAATAGATTATATCAATTCTATACGTTTTTTATCTTTACCTTTAAAATTAATAGTTTATAGATTACTTCTTGGATATAAGTAAATAATTGGAGGGTGTCTGAAAAATTAAAACTTTCAACGTTTAGTCTATTATTTTGACTATAAGAGAAATCATATTATCAGATAACATAAATATTAAAAAGAAGAATGTAATAATATATAATACTTGTATAAGGAATGTTTAGTTTTTAGAAATGTACCTGTTTTTTATTAGGATAAAACTCTGCCAAATGGCTAAAGAAATAAAAAAAACAGAGATGTATTTTTGAAGTGGTAATTGAATATAGTTTGTAGTTTTATCTAAAAAAATAATTAAGCTAAGCATACCAGTATAAGTTCCTACTACAGCTCCAAAAGTGTATAAAAGAAGTCCGTTTTGTGAAGGAATTATATATTTTTCGTTTAGGATATATACATTCCAACTCAACCAAAATGGAATTTGGGAAAAGTTAAGACCACTAAATAGCATCCCTGTACAAAGAGGATGTTCTAGTATTTGTTTTAAAATAAAAACTTGATTGTTTGTTTTTTCTAAATCAACGGGTTGTTTAGCTAAATAGGAGAGAAGTAATAAGAAAAGTATACTGAATAAAGAAATTTTTGTTTTTAATTTAGGATTTAAATTAATTCTAGAAATACCTTTAGCTGTAAAATAAATTATAAAACTTTCTATAAGCACTACACCTAGTAAATAAACTAGGGTAGAAAACAGGTTGCTTTTTTTATAATAATGTAAACCTATTATGTTTAAATAACCAAGTGGTATAGAACCTATAAAGCTAATAGTAAAACCTACTACTATATTTTTTATTTTTAAATTCAATAGTATAAAATTTATTCTGTCTTAAGTTATATTTATAATTTTTTTAAATTATGATTAAATTTGAGTAAGCTTATAAAAATGTTCTTGATGCTTACGATATTCATTCATGCCTTCTTTATGGTTAAGATAAGGAACTCCTTTTATATGATTTTGTTGACTAATTTTAAACATATAACGAACGTGTCGAGCTATTTCTTTCCAAGCAAAGAAGATAGAATGATTAGGATCGTAAATATGGGTAGGTTCACTTGCAGAGCCGTTTAATTCTACAATCATAAAATTTTTTCCATTTTCTAACTCTTCCCAAGTATTATACATTAAGTCCATGCGACCATAATAAAAACCATTTATTTGTTGACACATATTGTCGATTACTTGTGTTAGTCTTTCGGAAATTTTGTAGCTGATATCAACAAATTTTGTTCCTCTAGAATGATTACCAAAAGGGACAAGATTATAGGTTTTTCCTTTGGGTAAAATAGTATGAATTTTTGAGCCTAATTCTTTTCGTAAGACATTTAGCTGTAATTCATAACGCGGATTTAGTTTGATGAGGTTTTCAATAGTGTTTTTTCCGTCGCCTGTTATAATCATAAACTCTTTTGATACGATTCCTGTAATACGACCTTGTTTTTCGTTCGGAAAACGAACATAAAAGATCCCAATTTCGTTAGAAAAAGGAATTAATTCTTGAAGGAGGTAATTAAAATTAACATTTTTATGGTATTTTTTTAAATCTTCCAAAGAATAAATTCGTCTTACAGCACTTCCTCGTAAACCAATGTCAGGTTTTGCAATAAAAGGAAAAACAAGCGAATGTGTTGAAACCTGTTCAATAGAATCTTTGTAATTTATTAAATATGTTTTAGGATAGTACTGCTGTGGGATTAAATGATATATATCATTCTTACTTTCATTAAAAAAACCTCCATTTTTAATGGTTGGATTTACGGTATTAAAGAAGAATAAAGTACGAGAACGGATAGCATAATAGATCCATAAAAAATAAATAGGTATATAAAGAATCTGAAAGGGCCAATATTCCCAATGTGTTAGTTTATGTATGAAAAGTTTCATTATAACATTAAAAAAGAGTTCTCGTAAATTTCTTCAGTAATCAAATCTTTGTAATTAAAAATCATTTTATTTTGATTTATAATCGTTTGAGTAATACTTTGTGTAATGAAAGTATCATTTCGGTTAATGACCAATCCATTTTCTTTATCATCTGAATTTGTATGTTGATGAAAATAGGCTATATCTTTAGCATAAATTATATCCTTATTTTGGATAAATGTGTTAAATAATGATTCTCTTTCTTTTCTTATAAGATTAGAATACAGTGTAGAAGAAGACCATATATATTTTCCTTGAGGATTTAATTTTAAAGTATTTTTTGCAGTACCATCCCAACGTAGTTGATAGAGTTGTTTATGAGTATAAACAATTAATGTAAAAGGTTCTATATCAGTTAGGTTTATTTCTAACCATTTATTTATACAATGACCGCTATCAAAAATTTCAAGCAAAATTAAACCCCTACTTTTTCGGTAATTTTCTTTAGGAATGTGTTTTTCAGATGCACCATTTAGTAAAACAATTATATTTCCCTTATCATCTAATACATACCAAGTGCCACCTGCTTTTGAGTCTTTTGGGAAAAACATTTTTTTTTGCTGACCCATATAAGATTTTGGAACTAATGCTTTAGGGCGACCCATTTTTTCATCTCTATTAGAAGTAATGATGATCGTGTTATTGCTAAAAACGTAACTTACTGTGCACATATTTTTCGAAATTCAATAGTAGATGGAGCAATACCAAATGTTTCTGAAATTTGTATATAATTAAAATTTAATAAAGCAACTTTTATTAGAGCTTGATGATGAATACAATGTTCTAAATTATAAAGCACTTCTCTAAAATAATTCGTTTCTATAAAAGTTGGAATACCAGAAATAAAATGCTCTATTATCAATTTTTTATTTTCTTTTTCTATTTCATTAATAATTAAATCAATAGCTGAAATAGCACACTTTTTTACAGTTTGTATACTAACATCTCGTTCTCTAGTATCATAATTAATTATATTATTATCATATCCTTTTAAAAGAGCTTGATATAATTCAATAATATGTCGAATATGTTCCCCTATTGTAGCGTTACTTAAAGAAGAAATAGGAATAATAAAATCACAATCATTTAATTGTATCATAATTTCTTTTAGCTCAATAAGCCTATTTTTAACTGAAGTAAAATTCATAAAAACGTCTTTTTAAATTGATTAAAGTCTTTTTTGAAATCTATTTTATATAAAATAGAGAAGTAAACATTTATTGTAAAAGAAATATAATTTAGGCTAGTAATAAATTTATAAAATGCTATTCAAAATAGTATAATTGGTAAAATTAATTTTATATCTTAAAGGAATAAATGTTCTTAGAGAATAGTAGAGAAAGGAATAATAATTAGTCATAATTTTTATTATAGCAAGAATTTTTATTACTACATTACTATAAAATCTTGTTTTTGATAGACTAAATTAAATGATTGAATAATATAAGGGATTTTTAAAAATATTCCTTTCTCCACTAAAGATATATTACATTGAAAATTTTATTTAAATAGATACTTGATCGTATTTATTATACCATTTAAACTTTGAAATTTCCACATAATACTATTTTTTTACCTTTGAGACTGTCCAAAAAGTTCGCAATCTTGTCAACCAAAGGGAGAAATCACATAATGTTGATTATAAGACTCCTCCTCACGTCGGAGTGACAAACCGCATGTTGATTTAGACACTACCCTACAAAAGCAATAAAAATTAGTGTTGGTTCTCGATGTGCTTCGCGCTCGAACTAACGATGATTTCAATTATATACTCAACCGTCTGTTCGAGTTATTTCTAAAATAAAAAAAACGTATCGAGAACTTTATTTTTTAATCCAGTATATTTTAAGTTTAAATGGTATTATTAAAATAATAAAAAAATTATTTATTTCTTATATAATAGGTTAGACCAAATGGATTATTTTCAACGGTTATATCTTGCTCATAAACTAATTTGTTCTGATTTATTTTATATACAGATACAGTTGTACTATTTGAACCTGAATGAGTGGCAAAAATTTTATTCCCATCTTTATTTAAAACTAAATTATGAGGTAAAGGTTTACTAGTTGAAATAGGATCATAATTTTGAACTAAATCATTTGTCTTAATAGAATACATTTGTCCACCCGTAATGTTGGTAACAAAAATATTTTCTAAGTTAGGACTAGGATATAGACCATGAGCACCAGGATATGACTTTTGTGAAATAATTTGTAAATTTTCTCCATTTATATTATATATTTCACCAGATTGACAAGGAACAATTAACCTATTATTATTTGATAAGTGAAATAAATGAGGATCTTTACCAACATTTACTTCTTTTAACTTTTCATAGTTACTAGTAGAATATAAATATACCTTGTCAGGCATTTGCTGATCAGAATTAAAAACAGATATATAAGCCTTTGTTCCGTCTTTTGTTAAAAAAACATCATGAGGTTTCATATCTACATTTATAGTTTTACTAACGGAATTAGTATTCAGATCAATAACAGAAATCGTGTTGTCTATATCATTATTAACCCAAAGTTGTTTCCCTAGTCCATCAGCCCACATGTGAAAAACCCCATTGCCAACGTTTATTGAACTTTCTAATTTTTGTGTACTAGGATTAATAATATGAACCTGTTTGTTTTTTCGATCTCCAACATATAGTTTATCCTTTGAAGGAACAAAAACAAGATACATGGGCTCTGAATTGGCAATTTTTAATGTATTGGTTACAGCATTTGTGTTAGCATTCAAAAAACTTACAGATGAAGAATTTTTGTTTGCAACGACAACCGTTTCTTCATATAAATTTTGGTTATGATCATCATTATTCTTATCACAAGATAAAATTATAAAACTTGCAAAAAATGCCTTTAATGTTAGAATTAAAAATTTGTTTTTCATAATAGATTAATTTAATTTTTTTAAAAGTTCTTCTTCGTTTATAAAACCTAAATTTTCCCAAATTAATTTACCTTTTTTGTAATAATGTAAGGTGGGAAGTCCTTCAACGTTTAATTTTTGAGCCAATTCAGGATTTTTGTCAGTATCTATTTTAATTAGCTTGATTTTTTTTTCCTTAGAAACTTTTTCTAAAATAGGAGCTAATTTTTTACAAGGACCACACCATTTAGCATTAAAATCAACAATTATTATTGAATCTCTTGATAATAATTGATTATATTTTTCAATTGTTAATTTTTCTAATTTTATTTTTTCCTGTTGATCTAATTTTAAATTTTTGGAAGTTTGCCCGAAAAAAGAAAAACTAATTAAAAGTGTGGCAATAGTGGTAAGTAATTTCATGTTTAATTTTATTTGATTATAAGTTTTTTAATACATTAAGTAATAGTTTGTCTGAAATACGATTCTTGTAATCAGGAGCTATATATTCAAAAATGACTTTATTTTCCTCATTAATTACAAATAACGAAGACACAGGTAAGAAATTTTTATTTACTTTATTAGAACCTTTACTAATGATAGGTTTGTAGGTTAAAGGAGCTTCGTATGTAATTCCCATAGCGGTCAATAACTCTCCTTTGCTATCAGAATAAAGAGTATACTTTAATTTATCTTTATCCGAAGTTTTAATCAAAGAACTAGGAGAGTCTGGACTAATTGCAATTATTTGATAACCTAATTTGATAATGTCATTTTCTATTGATGCTATGTTGCTTAAATGAACATTGCAATAAGGACACCAACCACCGCGGTATACGATTAATACCGTTTTCTTTTTGTTAATAATAGAATGGCTAGAAACAAAACTACTATCTATTTTTTGAATTTGAGCATTAGGTAAAGTTTCTCCTATTAAGATAGGGTTGATTTCAGTAGAAGAAGAAGCTATATGTTTTTGTCCTAAAAGTGTTAAAGGTAAAAACAGTAAATAAAAAAATACATTTTTCATAATTCTCTTTATTTTATTGTTACAGTGTAAAATTAAGAGGACTAAAAAATGTATTTTGTAAGATAGTTTACAAAAACCTAAATATTATTGTAAAAGTTCAATGTTAGGAATAATTATTTCCTTACGAGTATATCGGATAATACCATTTTCTTCTAACTCTATTAATAATTTAGTAGCGGTAGGCCTTGAAGTACAAATAATTTGGGCAATATCTGTTTGAGTTAAATAATTTTCTAAAATAATATTATCCCCTTGATGACTTCCTTCTTTTTCGCACCAATCTAATAAAAATGTTTTAAGACGTGTTTTAGCATCCTTTGACATTAGGTTTGAATAATTGTTTTTAACTCGTTTTAGTTTTAGTCCTACAAATTTCATGTAACTTAATGCTAAATCAGGATATTTAAGCATTAAATTTTCAAAATCAGATAATAAAAAACTGCATATAGAAACTTCTTCTGTAAGTGCCATAGCTAGTTCATTAGATGTTCTATCAGGTTCTAAAGTTAGCTCTCCAAAAAGATCCCCTTTTTGGATAATGTCTTTTATAGTTTCATTTCCTTCTTGATCTATAGCTACAATCTTTATACTTCCCTTTTTTAATAAAAAAACCCGAGGTGTTTCAGAATCAGAAAAATATATAATTTCACCTTTTTTTGCTTTTTTAAAACCAACAATAATACATAATTGTTTAAGTTGAGACATACTTAAGGTTTTAAAAAGTTTATGATCACGTAAATACCAGTATTTAAGTTCGTCGTACATAAATGTCAAATTGAGTGTTAAAAATAATAAATAGAAACAATAAAGATCAAAACTTAACAAAACTTTATTTAAAAACAATTATTTTTTCCTAACTCTTAATTATTTTTTTATACATTTTAAAAAATAATTAAGAGTTAGGAATATAAGTGATAGGTATGAAATTAATCTATATTATGTGTTAGATTTTATGATAAAGATGAAAAGAATAAAAAATCATTTTGATCTATAATAAATTGATAACTCTTAATTAGGGTTTAATATGAAAACATTTTCATACTTTTCGTTAATAATTCATAATATTATTTCATTATTAATAAAGCAGAACCAGAAGATAAACGTTATCAAAAATTTTAAGGAAAAAATAAATCCTTTAGTAGTCTAAATAGATTTTTTAAAGAGGCTGTTATAAGGTACTTTATCTTATTATTTCATTTCTTTTTAGTTGAGCTAAAAAAGACTTAAAATTAAACAGAAGATATAAATTATATAAAATCAATATAATATTTACTAAAGCAATAAACAAATAATTTATAATTTGATTTTTGAACAGCCTCTTGAAAAAATTATTTTAAAATACCAGCGCAAGCAATTCTACCTCCAGCATTTCCAGTAGGTTGAGTCGTAAAATCGTCAACTCCTTTATGAACGATTAATCCTTTACCTGTTATGTCTCTTGCTGGATCACCGCACCCAATACACCATTCATTAGTTGAAAACGTTACCACCGCATTTCCTTTATCATCTGCAGTAAAGTTCCCAATATCTCCTCTATGATATTCTGCCTGTCCCCACTTGCCGTGCTTTTTAAAAGTAGGATTCCAGTGTCCACCTGTAGAAGTTCCGTCTGGAGCAGAACAATCTGCTTTTTCATGTAAATGAATAGCATGTTCTCCAGGTGTTAAACCACTCATGTTAGCTACCATTGTTATAATACCATTTTTTTCGGAAAAAACAGCAGTTCCTGTTACTTGACTATCACTTTTTGAATTAAGAACAACTTTAATTTCATTTTTTGTTACATGAGAACTTTGACAGCTAGCACATAATCCTAAAATAAAAAGACTAGATACAATTTTTTTTTTCATTATTTTAAATATGTTTGAGATTAATGAGACTGTTCAAAAAGTTCACAATCTTGTCATTTAGACCAAAGGGAGAAAATACATAATGTTGATTATGAGACTCCTACTTACGTTGGAGTGACAAACTGCATGTTGATTTATTACCTTTTGAAAAGCCTCTTTTTAAGTTTATATTCTATTAAACATAATAGAACTTCACCGTATTGCAAATTTAAAATATAGAATTAATCATTTTGTTATTGATAATAGTTAAAATTTATATAAATATAAGTTAAACAAAATATTATTTTCATTTTTTGTTTTAAAAAGGACGTTTTTGTGATTAAAATAAAAATAAATAAACTTAAAATTTTATGAATATCTATTATGCCATTTAAACTTTGAAAGTTCCTCATAATACTATTTTTTTAACCTTGATACTGTCCAAAAAGTTCGCAATCTTTTTTTTCATTTCGACCAAAAATAGAAAACACATAATACTGATTATGAGACCCCTCCTTACGTTGGAGTAACAAACAAGAGGTATTTTACTTCTGGTTCTTGTCATCCCGACTTTAGGAGGGATCTCATAAAATGCGTAACATTCGGAGTAACAAACAAGAGGTATTTTACTTCGGGTTCTTGTCATCCCGACTTTAGGAGGGATCTCATAAAATGCGTAACATTCGGAGTAACAAACAAGAGGTATTTTACTTCTGGTTCTTGTCATCCCGACTTTAGGAGGGATCTCATAAAATGCGTGACATTCGGAGTAACAATTAAGAGGTATTTTACTTCTGGTTCTTGTCATCCCGACTTTAGGAGGGATCTCATAAAATGCGTAACATTCGGAGTAACAATTAAGAGGCATTTATTTCGGGTTCTTGTCATCCCGACTCATAAAATGCGTAATATTCGGAGTAACAAACAAGAGGTATTTTACTTCGGGTTCTTGTCATCCCGATATTAGGAGGGATCTCATAAAATGCGTGAGATTCGGAGTAACAATTAAGAGGCATTTTACTTCGGGTTCTTGTCATCCCGATATTAGGAGGGATCTCATAAAATGCGTAACATTCGGAGTAACAAACAAGAGGCATTTATTTCGGGTTCTTGTCATCCCGATATTAGGAGGGATCTCATAAAATGCGTAATATTCGGAGTAACAAACAAGAGGCATTTATTTCGGGTTCTTGTCATCCCGATATTAGGAGGGATCTCATAAAGTGCGTAACATACCGTTTTTAAATTCTGATGATTATATTCCTCTTTTATTAAGTGTTTTTGATATCGATTATATGACTCTTCCTTACTTAGTGACAATCAAGAGATTAAAAATAGAAACAAAAAGAGTCTTCATTGAATCTAAAAGAGTCTTCATTGAATCAAAAAGAGTCTTCGTTGAACCAAAAAGAGTCTTCGTTGAATCAAAAAGAGTCTTCATTGAACCAAAAAGAGTCTTCGTTGAACCAAAAAGAGTCTTCATTGAATCTAAAAGAGTCTTCATTGAATCTAAAAGAGTCTTCATTGAATCAAAAAGAGTCTTCATTGAACCAAAAAGAGTCTTCGTTGAATCAAAAAGAGTCTTCGTTGAATCAAAAAGAGTCTTCGTTGAACCTAATATCATTTAAATTTTGAAATTTCCTCTTAATACTTTTTTTTAACCTTGAAACTGTCCAAAAAGTTCGTAATCTTGTTCATTTTGATCAAAGGGAGAAATCACATAATGTTGATTATCAGATTCCTCCTTATCGGAGTGGCAAACTACATGTTGATTTAGGCACTATCTTACAAAAGCAATAAAAATTAGTGTTGGTTCTCGATGCGCTTCGGGCTCGAACTAACGATGATTTCAATTATATACTCAATCGTCTGTTCAAGTTGTTTAAAAATGAAAAAAACGTATTGAGAATTTTACTTTTTAATTCAGTATATTTTAAGTTTAAATAATATTATTTTTAATCAATTCGTTCTAGAAAAGGTTTTATTTATAAAAAAGGCCACTATTTCTATTAAATAGTGACCCTTTTAACCAAACTAATTAAAATTTAAAGACTAATAGCAATAGCCGTTTTCTGCAATCATTTTAGCAGTAATAGTTTCGCGAAGTGCTACTACATTTGGCATATTGGTATATTTTGTAAAACGACGTAATCCCATTAACATCATGCGTTGTTCATCGCCATCAGCAAAAGAAACAATGCCTTCTTTTCCTTTTTGAGAAACGATGTCTACCGCTTGGTATAAGTACAATTGCGCCATAGCAATTTGTTCTTTTACATTTTCAGCTCCTTTAGCTTTCGCTAATTTTTCTGTACGTAAAATTCCTGACTCTGCCATGTAAATCTCGATTAACATATCAGAAGCACACATCAATAATTGTTGGTGTTTTTCTAAATCTGGACCAAATTTTTGTACAGCAGATCCTGCAACCATTAAGAACGCTTTTTTCAATTTGCCGATTAATTCTTTTTCTTCTGCAAATAGTTCCGTGTAATCAGGAGTATTGAAATCAGGAATACCCATTAATTCTTCAGCCACTTTCATTGCAGGACCTAATAAATCTACCTGACCTTTCATGGCTTTTTTCACTAACATACCTACCGATAACATACGGTTAATTTCGTTAGTTCCTTCATAGATACGAGCAATACGAGCATCTCTCCAAGCCGATTCCATTGGTGTTTCTTCTGAGAATCCCATACCTCCAAAAATTTGGATACCTTCGTCAGTACAGCTTTGAACGTCTTCTGAAACTGCTACTTTAAGGATTGAACATTCGATAGCAAATTCTTCCACTCCTTTTAATTCCGCTTCTTGGTGGGTGTTACCCGCTGCTTCACGTAATTCAATTCTTGTTTCGATATCTTTAGCGGCACGGTACGATGCTGCTTCATCTACATAAGCGTTAGTAGCCATGTTAGCTAATTTAGCTTGAATAGCGCCAAAGTTTGCAATTGGCGTTTTAAATTGGATACGCTCGCTAGCATATTTTACAGCTTCTGTAATGGTACGACGTTGTGCATCTAAACAAGCAGCTGCCAATTTGATACGACCTACGTTCAACGCATTCATTGCAATTTTGAAACCTTCACCACGTCCTGCTAACATGTTTTCTACAGGAACAACTGTATCGTTGAAGAATACTTGACGTGTAGAAGACGAACGAATACCTAATTTGTGTTCTTCTTCACCTAACGTAATTCCGTTTGAATTTGCTGGGTCATACTCTACGATGAATCCCGTGATGTTTTTGTCATCTTCAATACGAGCAAAAACAATCATTAAGTTACAGAAACCAGCGTTAGAAATCCACATTTTCTGACCGTTGATTTTGTATGATTTACCATCTGCTGATAATTCTGCTTTTGTTTTACCAGAATTAGCGTCAGAACCTGCTCCAGGTTCAGTTAAACAGTAAGCACCAAACCATTCACCCGATGCTAATTTTGGAACATATTTTAATCTTTGTTCTTCTGTACCGTATAAAGTGATTGGCATAGTACCAATACCTGTGTGCGCTCCGAAAGCTGTAGAGAAAGAACCTGTAGCACCAGAAATATAGTCACAAGTTAACATCGTTGATACGAAGCCCATACCTAAACCACCGTAAGCTTCAGGAACCGCTACGCCTAAGAAACCAAGTTCACCTGCTTTACGCATACATTCTTCGGTGTAAGCGTAGTCTTTTTTCTCAAAACGAGGTTTTTCTGACCATAATTCTTTGTCTACGAATTCTTTGATAGAATCACGCATCATGATTTGTTCTTCTGAGAAATCCTCAGGAGTAAATATATTTTCGCATTTCGTTTCTTTAACTAAGAACTGTCCGCCTCTTGTAATATCTTCCATTTGTTATTATTTTAAATGTTGAATTATAAATTTTAAATTAGTTTATACTTTCCTGAGAAGTTTTTACAATTTTGGTTATTATGTTTATGATATGCTCAATTTCAGTTAAATAAATTTCAATATTAATTTTGGTTATTTCTGATTTATCTAAAAGTCTCAACCAGTATTTAGTTTCTCTGGCTTCTTTTGAAGCGATTGACATTTTACTAATAAAGTCTTTTTTAGATTGAGCAGCTATAGCTTCTTCAACATTTGCACCTATACTTGTAGCACTTCGCATTAATTGTTTTGAAATAATGAACTCGTTTTCTTTTTTAAGTTGAATTGTTAGATTGATAACTGATAGTGCAAATTCAAATGTTTTGATAGCAATTATATTATCGTTCTTCATAATTCATTTAAAATTTAAAATTTAAAATCCATCATTTATAGTAACTCAAATATCCCCGCTGTACCTTGTCCAGTACCCACACACATGGTTACCATACCGTATTTGTTACCGCGGCGTTTCATTTCGTCAAATAATTGAACTGATAATTTAGCTCCCGTGCAACCTAGTGGGTGACCTAAAGCGATTGCACCACCATTTACGTTGATGATTTCAGGGTTTAAGTCTAACTCGCGGATTACCGCTAATGATTGTGCTGCGAAAGCTTCGTTTAATTCGAATAATTCGATATCAGAAATTTTTAAACCAGCTTGTTGTACCGCTTTTGGAATGGCTTTTACAGGGCCAATACCCATGATTCTAGGTTCAACACCTGAAGATGCAAAGTTTACCAAACGTGCAATAGGTTCTAAATTTAATTCTTTCACCATTTCTTCGCTCATAATCAGTACGAAAGCGGCACCGTCACTCATTTGTGATGAGTTACCCGCAGTTACTGAACCATCTGCAGCAAATACAGGTTTTAATCCTGAAAGCGCTTCAACAGAAGTACCCGCACGTGGTCCTTCGTCTTTAGTAACTACATAAGATTTAGTTTCTTTTTTGCCAGCTTCGTTGATGAACGTTTGTTCTACGGTGATAGGCGCGATTTGAGCATCAAATTTACCTTCTGCTTGTGCTTTCAACGCTTTCATGTGCGACTGATAAGCAAATTCATCTTGGTCTGCACGTGAAATATTAAATTGCTTTGCTACAGCCTCAGCGGTTAATCCCATACCCCAGTAGTAATCTTCGTTACCTGCTGCGGCTACTTTATAATCAGGAGTTGGTTTATAACCTCCCATTGGAATATAACTCATGCTCTCTGCACCACCGGCAATGATACAATGTGCCATTCCTGCTTGGATTTTTGCAGTTGCCATACCAATGGTTTCTAAACCAGAAGCACAGTAACGGTTTACAGTTACTCCTGGAACATCAGTCACTTTTAATCCCATTAAAGAGATTAAACGTCCCATATTTAATCCTTGTTCCGCCTCAGGCATCGCATTACCCACCATTACATCGTCAATTCTTGACTTGTCGAAGTTGGGTAATTCAGCCATCATGTGCTCGATGGTTTCAGCGGCCAATTCATCTGGACGTTTAAAACGGAACAGTCCTTTCGGTGCTTTACCTACTGCTGTTCTATATCCTTTTACTATATATGCTGTTTTACTCATTATTTTGAATTTTGAATTATAAATTTTAAATTATTTGTTGTTTTTCAAATTATTTATGTTTCATTTAAAATTCAACATTTATAATTTAAAATATTAATTACGAAGCGGTTTCCCTTTAGTTAACATAAACTGGATACGCTCCAATGTTTTTCTCTCGGTACAAAGTGATAAGAAAGCTTCTCTTTCTAAATCTAACAAGTATTGCTCCGTTACTAAAGTTGGTTCTGATAAATCACCCCCCGCCATTACGTAAGCTAATTTGTTTGCGATTTTTTGGTCGTGTTCCGAAATGTATTGTCCCGCAACCATTTGGTCTGTACCCACAAGGAACATACCTAAAGCTTGTTTTCCTAATACTTTAATGTCTTTACGACGTACTGGTTGTGTATATCCTGCTTCAGCCATTAACAAGGCGTGTTTTTTAGCTTCGGCAATTTGACGGTCTTTGTTAACCACCACCACATCTTTACCTTTTTGTAAAATGCCTAAGTCGTAAGCCTCATAAGCAGAAGTTGCCACTTTTGCCATACCTACAGTTAAGAAATATTCTTGTAAAACGTTTAATTCTACGTCGTTTTTACGGAAGGTATCCGCAGCGCGTAGTGCCATTTCTTTAGAACCACCACCACCAGGGATTACACCTACACCAAATTCAACTAAACCGATATAGGTTTCAGCCGCAGCAACAATTTTATCCGCGTGCATAGAAAGTTCACAACCACCACCTAAAGTCATTCCGTGTGGTGCAGCAATCACTGGAATAGAAGAGTAACGCGCGCGCATCATCGTGTCTTGGAACATTTTGATGGCCATATTTAACTCATCGTATTCTTGTTCTACCGCCATCATGAAAATCATACCGATATTGGCTCCAACAGAGAAGTTAGCGCCTTGATTTCCAATTACTAATCCGTTGTATTCTTTTTCAGCTAAGTCGATAGCTTTATTGATTCCTTGTAAAACACCACCTCCAATAGAGTTCATTTTTGAGTGGAATTCTAAATTTAAAATCCCATCGCCTAAGTGGTGAATTGTACTGTCGGCATTCCCCCAAACTTTTTTGCTTTCGCGAATGTTGTTTAAGATGATAAATGCGTCTTGACCAGGAACTTTAACTTGCGATTTTGATGCGGTATTGTAGTATTGTGTAGCTCCTTCTTTTACACTATAGAAAGAAGTGTTTCCAGACGCAACCATGTCAGTTACCCAAGAAGCAGGTGTATAGCCTTCTGCTTGCATCATTTCGATACCTTTTTGAACACCTATTGCGTCCCAAATTTCGAATGGTCCATTTTCCCAACCGAAACCTGCTTTCATAGCATCGTCAATTTTGTAGAAGTCTTCTGTAATTTCAGGAACACGGTTAGAAACATAAGCAAACATCGCTGAGAAGTTTTTACGGTAAAAATCACCTGCTTTGTCTTTTCCTTTAACTAATACTTTGAATCTATCGATAGGTTTTTCGATAGTTTTGGTCATTTCTAAAGTGGCAAATGACGCTTTTTTGTTGGCGCGGTATTCTAATGTATCTAAATCTAAAGAAAGGATGTCTTTCCCTTCTTTTTTGTAAAACCCTTGTTTTGTTTTACTACCTAACCATTTGTTTTCCATCATTTTGTTGATGAATTCAGGTAGTTTGAACAATTCGTGTGCTTCGTCGTTAGGGCAGTTTTCGTAAATACCATTAGCTACGTGTACTAAAGTATCTAAACCTACTACGTCAACAGTACGGAAAGTAGCCGATTTTGGACGACCAATTACAGGACCTGTTAATTTATCTACTTCTTCAATAGTAAGCCCTAATTCTTTCACTTGGTGGAATAAACTCATGATTCCGAAAATACCAATACGGTTTCCGATGAAAGCAGGGGTGTCTTTAGCAACTACCGAAGTTTTTCCTAAGAATTGTTCGCCATAATTATTCAAGAAATCCAATACATCCGAAGAAGTTTGTGGTCCTGGAATAATTTCAAATAATTTCAAATAACGAGCTGGATTAAAGAAGTGTGTACCGCAGAAATGCTTTTGGAAATCTTCGCTACGACCTTCGCTCATGAACTGAATAGGAATACCTGAAGTGTTTGAAGTTACTAATGTTCCAGGTTTTCTGTGTGTGTCAATTTGTTCAAAAACTGACTTTTTGATGTCTAATCTTTCAACAACTACTTCAATAATCCAATCACAATCTTTAATTTTTGTGATATCATCGGTTAAATTTCCTGTAGTAATTCTATCAGCAAATTTTTGATGATAAATAGGAGAGGGCTTCGATTTTAAAGCGGCAGTTAAACTGTCGTTTACGATTCGGTTTCTAACTATTTTATTTTCTAGTGTTAACCCTTTTTTTTGTTCTGCTTCTGTAAGTTCACGTGGTACTATATCAAGGAGTAAAACTTCTACTCCGATATTAGCAAAATGGCAGGCAATTCCTGAACCCATAATCCCTGAACCAACTACAGCAACTTTTTTAATTGTTCTCTTCATTTTGTAATTACTCTGGTTGATTGAATATTTTTTTATCTTGTATTAATTCATTTATTTTTTCTGTGACTTCTATGAAGTGTATTAATTTTTCTTCATTAATATGTTGTTTGATGACTTCATTAAATCTAAGAACAGTTTGTTTAGATAGTTCTCGTTTTAATTTTCCTTCTTTAGTAAGATAAATCAAAACGCCTCTTCCATCTTTAGGATTTGGTTTTCTTTCAATTAATCCTTTTTCTTCCAATGATTTTAAGGTTCGGGTTAAACTGGTAGCTTCCATACCCATTCTTGCACTTATGCTGGTAGAAGGGGTACCTTCTTCTTTGTCTATGCTTAAAAGGGCAAAACCAATAGCCATAGAACCCTCATATTTAGATCCTTCTTCATTATACATTCTAGAAACGGCTTGCCAAGTTGTTCTAAGTAAATAATCTATTGTTTTATCTTTCATTTGGATTCTAAAATTCAAATATACAAAAAAAATAATATGCGCGCATATTATTTTTTTTGATGTCGTTTTTTTACAATTCTTGATTGTGTAAAAGGAGTAAATTTGTACTTAAAAATAAACTTTAAAAGATGTACTAAATTTATAAATAATAGGGAAAACGATGAATATAACGGTGAAAAGAAAGTATAAAATCAGTATGTATCACTTTTTTAGAAAAGGCTAAAGTAATAAATAGAGGATATGAGAGAATAAAAAGGAAATATTTCGTATACCTTATATAGGCGATAATAATAAATTTAATTTTATTTTTGTTGAAGAATTTATAAAAATTGAAATTTTTGAATTTTATTTGCATGCAGGTTATATAAATAACTTATAGGTATATTAACTTTGATTTTGAAATAAAATTCTATATTAAGTCTTTATTCTTGATTAAAATTAAATATTTGCATGGCTAAATTGTCCGTAAAACCTTCTACTAAATTACAGCCTTATATAGATAGATATTTTTATGAAGACAAGGAGTACTGTGATGATGAATCATTATCTTTTTTTTTGCCAGGTACAGGTTTAGACCTTTTTTTTCATTTTGGCGAAAGTGTTTTTATGTCTAAATCAGAATTAAGTTATTCTTATCTTGTTTGTCCAAGAGAAATATTAAATAAAAATGTTTTAAAAGAACAATTTATAGCAGTTCGTTTTAAATCAGGAATGTTTCGACACTTTTCTAATGTTTCTTATTTAGATGTTAAGAATAAAATTGTTTGGGCTGATGATGTTTGGGGAAATCAGTTTAAGGAATTTCAAAAAAGATTTTTAGATACAACAGAAATTTCAAAAAAGATAGAATTAATAGAAGATTTTTTAATAGATCTGTTGTCTTTTTTTAAAAAAGAAGAATTAGTTAATTGGGATTATTTTAATCAAAAGATTTATAGTGACTATAAAACAATAAGAATAATGGATTTAGTTGATTATTCAAATTTTTCGAAGCGTACTTTTGAACGAAATTTTAAAGATCATTTTGGTGTAACCCCCAAATATTTTCAAAAGCTGGTTCGCCTTGAAAAGACAATTAAATCAATTCATCTATCAAAAAGAAATTTATTAGATTGTCTTGAATTTGGTTATTATGATCAAAGTCATTTTAATAAGGATTTTAAAGAATTTATTAGAATGAGTCCTAGAGAATACTTTAAGAAAAATAAATTTCATTATTATTTTGAAAGTTTAAATAATATAAAATAAATATACAAACTATGAAAACAAAAATTTTATTTGTCCTAACAAGTCATAATGTTAAAGGAAGTACAGGAGAATCGACAGGTTATTATTTGTCAGAAGTAAGTCATTGTTGGGATGTTTTAGTCAATGGAGGATATGAAATAGATTTTGTGAGTCCTAAAGGAGGAGTTGCTCCAGTTGAAGGTTTTGATTTAGAAGATCCTATAAATGCTAAATTTTGGAATGATTTAACGTATAATAATAAAGTGCATAATACTTTAAAACCATCAGAAGTTAATGCAACGGATTATTCTGCTATTATTTATATTGGAGGTCATGGTACTATGTGGGATTTTGCAGATAATGTTGAGTTGGCAGAAATAGCAGCAAAAATTTATGAAACAGAGGGTGTTGTAGGCGGTATATGTCATGGCCCTTCTGGATTAGTAAATATTAAACTTAGTAACGGAAAATATTTAGTTGATGGAAAAAGAATAAACTCTTTTTCAAATGATGAAGAAATCTCTATAAAGCAAGAAAAAGTAGTTCCTTACATGCTTGAAACTAAATTAATAGAGAGAGGTGCTATTTTTGAAAAATCAGGTTTGTGGGAAAAACATATTACTGTAGATGAAAGAGTGGTGACAGGTCAAAATCCTGCTTCTGCTAAGGGAGTAGCAGAAGCAATATTAGAATTGTTATCTTAAAAATTATATAAAATACTATTTTTAGAGATTAAGATGTCTAAAAAGTGATAAGTTTGATTTTTAATTTATTGCTTTTTAGACATTTTTTTGTCTTTTATAAAGACTGTTTAGGGATTCTTATTTTGAAGATAATTTTTTGAGAAGTACTTATTCAAATGAGATTTAAATAGGTTTTATTTTTGTTTACAAAATAAAACTAATAATTTTGAGTTTTATTTTTAAAGTAAAAAGATGAAAATACATAGGTTGTTTATAGTTCTGTTTTTAAGTTCATTTAGTATTTTTTCCCAAATTAAGAAAGAATCAGAAAATCAAATTAATAGTAAAGGAGAACGTATTGGTTTTTGGAAAGGATATTATGAAGGATCCAATAGAGTTCGTTATGAAGGAAATTTTAAAAATGGAGTAGAGGATGGAGTGTTTAAATACTATACAGATAGTGATAAAAAAATTTTAAAAGCAACACGCGAATTTGATGGTAAAGGAGGAGCCTATACCATTTTTTTTGATGAAAACGGATTAAAAGTAAGCGAAGGAAAAGTTATAAACAAACTTCGACAAGGAATATGGAAATACTATCACAAAGGATTAAAAACTGTTATGTGTATAGAAAACTATATAGATGATAGAGTAGAAGGAAGTAAAAAAATATTTTTTACAGATGGAGTATTAGCAGAAGAGGTAATGTATAAAAATGGCGTTAAAAATGGAATTTCTAAGATTTATTCTAAAGGAGGAACTTTAAAAGAAGAAGCTGTTTTTTTACAAGGTTTTATGCACGGTGATTATAAAGTTTTTGAAGATAATGGTGTAATCCTGATTCAAGGACAATATAAAGAAGGTAAGAAAAAAGGTCTTTGGAAATATTTTGATGCCAATAAAAATCTAGTAAAAGAAATAAATACGGATACAATTAACGGTTATAAGAAGCCTTCATTGGTTAAAAAGAAATAATTATCTTTGTGGGCTAAAAAAAAGAATACATGAAAAGAGTTGTTGTAGGTTTATCAGGAGGAGTAGATTCAAGTGTAGCCGCTTATTTATTAAAAGAGCAAGGTTATGACGTAATTGGCTTATTTATGAAAAACTGGCATGATGACTCAGTCACTATTTCTAATGAATGCCCTTGGTTAGAAGATAGTAATGATGCCTTATTAGTTGCACAAAAATTAGGAATTCCTTTTCAAACAGTTGATTTAAGTGAACAATACAAAGAAAAAATTGTAGATTATATGTTTGCTGAATATGAAAAAGGACGTACCCCTAACCCTGATGTTTTATGTAATAGAGAAATTAAATTTGATGTTTTTCTTAAAATAGCAATGTCATTAGGTGCTGATTATGTGGCAACAGGGCATTACTGTCGTAAATCAGAAACTCAAGTAGAAGGACAAACCATTTATCAATTATTAGCGGGTATAGATAGTAATAAAGATCAGTCCTATTTTCTATGCCAATTATCACAAGAACAATTATCAAAAGCCTTATTTCCTATTGGAGAATTGACAAAACCTCAAGTACGTGAAATAGCGGCTAAAATGGAACTGATTACAGCTGAGAAAAAAGATTCTCAAGGATTATGTTTTATAGGAAAAGTTCGTTTACCTGAATTTTTACAACAGCAATTACAACCTAAAGAAGGTTTTATATACGAAATAGATGCTACAAATAATCTATATAGTACGCCTAAACCTGAATTTACTACAGAAGAAGAAAAATTAAAGTTTGAAGCATCCAATATTCAATATACACCAGAAATGGGAAAGCTTGTAGGGAAACACCAAGGAGCTCATTATTACACTATTGGTCAAAGAAAAGGACTTAATATTGGAGGTACTAAAGAACCTTTATTTATAATAGCAACAGACATATATAGTAACTCTATCTATACAGGTCAAGGTAATACACACCCTGGTTTATTTAAAAAAGCATTATTTGTAGCTAAGGAAGAGATCCATTGGATCCGAACCGATCTAGCTCTTAAAACAGGTCAAAAAATGCAAGTAAAAGCGCGTATACGTTATCGACAAGAATTAAAAAATGCTATTTTACACCAGTTTGATTCAGGAATGTATGTAGAGTTTGAAGAACCTATGTCTGCTATAACCCAAGGACAATTTGTATCTTGGCATATAGGAGAGGAGCTTATAGGTTCAGGAGTAATAGCTTAAAGATAAGGTTTTCTGTGTATATTTGGAAACAAAAGGATATAAGAATATGAGATTAAAAATACTTTTAGCATTCCTGTTGTTTTTAAATTATTTTTTTACTCAAGAGGATGTTTGCATTTTTTCTAAAGACAAACCTGATGCACCCACTTTCTTTGCTAATCCATTATTAGAACTGTCACAACGTTCGCTAGATAAAAGAAAAGTTCAAGGAATTCTTTTAGATAATAAAGATGGTTTTTATTCATCAACTGTATGTTAATCAAATAGGCTCTATCTATAGAAATTATTATTTTAGCAAAATCTAAATCGTTAAATTGCGTACACATAAAAGAAATACAAAAAACATAGAGGTCCTTACTAATCTTTTTTGTAGACGTATTGAGTAGGCTAATCATTCATTAAATAGAAAAATAATGAGCCAAGATAATAGATTTTTTGTTAACAAATAGTCTGAACAAAATGCTTTAAGAGTTGATTATAATTGTGGTAATTCAGCTCCTCAAATTCAAATGTTGAATGCGCGTTTTTTACATAAGCAAAATTATACAGAAAAAGGAAAAATAGTGGCTATTTTAGACGCTGGTTTTCTAGGAGTAAATACACCCACACTGTTTGTAAGCTTACATAATAAAAAAATAATTCTAGTAGGTTATGATTTTGTAAAAGATTCGAATAATTTTTATAAAGGTAATTCGCATGAAACAAATATATTATTCATAATGGGAGTTAATACAACAAATTTAATAGGAACGGTACCCGATCCAAGTTATTATTTGTTTATAACAAAAGATTTTGCCACGGAAAAAGAAATAGAACGATCTAACGGGGTAGAAACAGTAGAAAAAACAGATCGTTTTATTTCACCAGATAATATGGTTACGGAATACCTAATTTTCAGAATGCTTTAAATAATGAATTAAGTATAAAAGAATTTGAATGGAATTCAAACAAGTTTATTCTAATTCAACAATTGAAGTAATTACTTGTGAAATTCATTAGATGGTATTAATTCAAAATTAAAGATTGATGGCAATTTAGGACAATTGATAACACAAAAAAAATTGACTAATAAAGCCGAAGAAATAAATGTAAGTTATTTGAATACAGGTGTTTAATATTATGTAGTAGTTAATTCGATTAAAAAACAAGATAAATTAATTAAAAAATAAATATTTTGAATACAATAACATCACTTTTCGATATTAAATATCCAATTATTCAAGGAGGAATGATCTGGAATTCAGGATATAAACTAGCTAGTGCGGTAAGTAATGCTGGCGGTTTAGGATTGATAGGAGCGGGATCCATGTATCCTGATATTTTACGAGAGCACATCCAAAAATGTAAAAAAGCAACGAATAAACCTTTTGGTGTAAATATACCAATGCTTTATCCAAATATTGAAGAGATAATGCAAATAATTATAGAAGAAGAAGTTAAAATAGTTTTTACTTCCGCTGGAAATCCTAAAACTTGGACTTCTTTTCTAAAAGAAAAAGGAATTGTAGTTGTCCATGTTGTAAGTAGTACAAAATTTGCATTAAAAGCGCAAGAAGCAGGGGTAGATGCGATTGTAGCAGAAGGATTTGAAGCGGGAGGACATAATGGACGTGAAGAATCCACAACTTTTACCTTGATTCCTATGGTCAAAGAACAAATAACAATTCCATTAATAGCTGCAGGAGGTATTGCTACAGGTAGAGGAATGTTAGCAGCTATGGTTTTAGGTGCAGATGGTGTACAATTAGGATCACGATTTGCAGCTTCTATAGAAAGTTCTGCCCATCAAAAATTTAAGGAAAGAATACTTACCACCGAAGAAGGAGGAACTCAGCTTACTTTGAAAGAATTAGCCCCTGTACGTTTAATTAAAAATAAATTTTATAATGATGTGCAGGAACTCTATACTCAATGTCCTTCGCCAGAAGAATTAAAGGTTTTATTAGGGCGGGCTAGAGCAAAAAGAGGAATGTTTGAAGGAGATTTAGAAGAAGGTGAGTTAGAAATAGGTCAAATAGCAGGATTAATAAAAGATATAAAGCCCGTTCAAGAAATAGTTGATGAATTATTAAAAGAATTTGAACAGGCTAAAAATGAAATGTATTCTTTGTAAAAACGTTAGAAAGAGGGTTAAATCCCTCTTTCTATTAAACTTTGTATCCCTTCACTAGCATTTAAAGGAATTGTTTCAATAAGATTACGTGAATTTTTTACATGTGCGGGTTTAGGATCTATGTAATAAATAGGAGTCTGTTTTGAAACATAGTGCATAAGTCCTGCTGCTGGATAAACTTTTAAAGAAGTTCCAATGATAATTAAAATATCAGCTTTTTCTAATATAGGAATTGCTTGGTTTATACCAGGAACGGCTTCGCCGAACCAAACAATATGGGGTCTTAGTTGTGATCCATCTGGAGCTGTATCACCTATATGTAAATCTTCCGTCCAATCAATTATATAAGTATTGTTTTTTGTGCTTCTCGCTTTCGTTAATTCACCATGTAAATGCAATACTTTTGAACTACCAGCTCGCTCATGTAGATTATCTACGTTTTGTGTTATGATATGTACATCAAAATTTTTTTCTAATTCTGCAATTATTTCATGTCCTCTATTAGGATGAACTCGTTTCAGTTGAGCCCTACGTTGATTATAAAAATCTAAAACTAATGCAGGATTTTTCTGCCATCCATCTGGAGAAGCCACCTCCATAATATCATGGTTTTCCCATAAACCATTAGAGTCTCTAAAAGTACTGATACCACTTTCAGCACTCATACCAGCTCCTGTTAAAATAACTAGTTTTTTTTTCATTATATTGGGTAATTTTAGGATTTAAAAAGATAACGGTTCTATCATTAAAGTAATTCATAAAAACATATAGAGAACTTTAATTACTTTTGCCAATATAATTAAAAACATTTACAATGCAATCTTTATTTCAAGATGAAAAATATTTAGAATATTTAGAAACGTTTATAACAGAGAATAGAAAAGAAGGTTTTAAAAAAATTTTAGCTAATAGAACTAAACATTTTACTGTAGTTTGTGAAGATGTTTATCAATTACATAATACCAGTGCCGTAATGAGAAGTTGTGAGGTTTTTGGTATTCAAGAGTTAAACGTAGTAGAACAACGATTCGGGAAAAGAATTGATAAAGAAATTGCGCTTGGAGCAGAAAAATGGGTAGATATTAAGCGGTTTTCTAATAATCAAGATTGTATTAATGATTTAAGAACTAAAGGATACCAGATTATAGCAACTACTCCACATGAAAAAGATAGTATGCTTGAGGATTTTGATATTTCTAAGCCATCGGCAATTTATTTCGGAACTGAAAGACTAGGAATATCAGAAGAAGTTATAAAAAATGCAGATGGATTTTTAAAAATTCCAATGGTTGGATTTACTGAAAGTTTAAATATTTCAGTATCAGCAGCTATTATTATACAAAGTTTAACCAATAGACTACGTCACTCTAATGTTAATTGGCATTTAACAGATCTAGAATTTTTAGAAAAAAGAATTGATTGGACTCGTAAATCTATTAAAGATATTGATTTTATTACTGAAAGATACTTTGAACAGATTAAGATGGAATGATTCTAGTTTTTTTATTTTAGATGTGTGAAATTTTTAAATAAAATAACTGTGATACGGTTTGTAATTAAGCAATGTTAACCCTGTATTTGAATTATTATATTAACCCAAATAAAAACAGATTTAAAACACTTAAAAAAGTCTTTTTTAGACTTTTAAAAACAATTTTTTTGGTATAAGATGAAAATTTTGAATTACTTTTGTATGCAATAGATATGAAGCCTCAAAGAAATGAAAAAAAGAGTATACCAATTTATATTTTTTAAGTTAATGGGATGGAAAATTGTAGGGGACTACCAATCCTACATGATTGATATAAAAAAAAGTGTAATGCCTGTAGTTCCACATACTAGTTGGCATGATTTTTATATAGGATTATTAACAAGAGGTTCATTAGGTATTAATATTAATTTTGTTGCTAAAAAAGAACTTTTTAAATTTCCTTTTGGTTATTATTTTAAATGGGTAGGAGGAGAACCTCTTAATCGTTTTAAAAATGAAAACAAAGTAGACGCAATTGCCAAAATCTTTTCACAAAAAGAAGAATTTAGATTATCTATTTCACCCGAAGGGACTCGAAAAAAAGTATCCGAATGGAAAACGGGATTTTATTATATAGCTATAAAAGCAAATGTTCCTATTGTTGCTATTGGTTTTGATTGGAAAAATAAACAAGTTATTGCTTTTCCTAAAATGATACCCTCTGGAGACAGAGAAAAAGATTTTGCTATCTTAGAAAGCTATTTCAATGGAATCGTAGGTAAAGTTCCTGAATATAGTTTTACCAAATAATTTTTAGATAATTTATATAAAATAAATTATCACCACTATTTCTGTTAATTTGATTTTTACATAGCCTTTAGTATAATAAAGAGAAAAATTTAAGTTCTTAAATTTGATGAATTTTAAAAAATAAATTTTTTCTTGGATGAGGTATGTGACTGTCTCAATTAAATTTTTTTTTAAAAAAATCAAGTAAAGCAAATGAAATTTTATTCGGATTATAAAGAAAAAAGTATTTCAGGGCGTTATATTACCAATACCCACCTAGAAGCAATATTAGATCAATTAAACTCAAACTTTGAAATTGAAATATTGGGACAATCTGTTCAAGAACGTCCTATTTATTCTGTTAAATTTGGAACTGGAGCTACAAAAATATTTATGTGGTCACAAATGCACGGAAATGAATCTACAACCACTAAAGCATTGTTTGACTTTTTAAACTTTTTAGCTTCAAAAGAACCATTAGCTCAAAGGTTAGCAAAAACGTGTACTTTTTTTATAATTCCTATAGTTAATCCTGACGGAGCACTTGCCTATACAAGAGAAAATGCAAATCAGGTGGATTTGAATAGAGATTCTATAACTTTAACGCAACCTGAATCAAAAATTTTACGTAAAGTTTTTGAAAAAATTAAACCTCATTATTGCTTTAATTTACACGATCAACGAACAATATTTGGAGTAGGAGATTCAGGTATGCCAGCAACTGTTTCTTTTTTGGCACCTTCTTTTAATGAAGCTTGTGAATATAATGAATGTAGATTACGTGCGGTAGAGGTTATTTTAGCAATGAATAACGAATTACAAAAATATATACCCAGCCAAATAGGTAGATTTGATGATGCTTTTAACTTAAATTGCATTGGCGATTATTTTCAATATTCAGGAGTACCCACTATTTTATTTGAAGCAGGACATTACCAAAATGATTATGAAAGAGAAGAAACAAGAAAATATATTTTTATAGCTTATATAACAGCATTAGAAAGTATTATTTCTTCAGAAAAGACAAAAGTAGATTTAAACAAATATTTGAATATTCCGCAAAATAAAGTTGTTTTTTATGATTTTATTTATAAAAATGTTAGAATAAAAGATGATTCTTTAGATATTATTACTAAATTTGCATCCCACTATAAAGAAACCCTTCTTGATGAGAAGGTTCATTTTGAAGCCGAGATCGTAGAAATCGGAGAGCTAGAAAGAAGTTTTGCACATCAGGTTTACGACTTAAAAGGTGAGTTATATCAAGATGAATTAGGGAACTATCCCAAACTAAAAAAAAACACTAACTTTTCTGTAAACATTAACAATATTTTTGTAAATGGAGTGCTTAAAAAGTAATATTTTAGACGTATTTAAACAAAAACTAAAAAATAAAAACACAAACAAAGAAATAATTATATGAGTAAGTTTAAACTAGATGAGGTTGATCATCAGATTCTTGATATGTTAATTGATAATACGAGAATACCATTTACAGACATTGCAAAAAAACTTTTAATTTCAGCAGGAACTGTCCATGTACGTGTTAAAAAACTAGAGGATGCTGGTATTATTCAAGGATCATCATTAACATTAGACTATGAAAAATTAGGTTATTCGTTTATTGCCTATGTTGGAGTATTTTTAAATAATACATCACAAACCAAGTTTGTTTTAGAAAGAATTAATGAAATACCATTTGTAACTGTTGCTCACGTGACAACAGGAAAATTTAATATTTTTTGTAAGATTAGAGCAAAAGATACAAAACACGCTAAAGATGTAATTTACATGATTGATGATATTGATGGAGTATATAGAACAGAAACCATGATTTCTTTAGAAGAAAGTATTAATGATAAAAAAAGATTAATGCACACAATCTTTAGAGAGATGTAAAATTATAAGTATTAATAATTTTAAAAAAAGAGTATTGAAAAAACATTTTCAATACTCTTTTTTTATTTATATCAATTGATTATTATCCGAAATTAATACCATTTAAACTTAAAATATACTAGATTAAAAAGTGAAATTCTTGATCTGTTTTTTTATTTTAAAACAACTCGAACAAACGGTTGAGTGTATAATTGAAATCATCGTTAGTTCGAGCCCAAAGCGCATCGAGAACCAACACTAATTCTTATTGCTTTTGTAGGATCAAGGAATCTCCCTCTGGTCGAAATGAAAGATTACAAACTTTTTGGACAGCCTCAAGGTTAAAAAATATTATGAGGAAATTTCAAAGTTAAAATGGTATTACACTTTTTTTATGTAAAGAAATAATAAATAAATTTATTATCAATACCTCTAATTAGATTTGTGAACAATCTTAAAAGGTTTGTAAATTTGGTTACAAAGTAAAAAACTAATTATATAAAAACTTTCACCTTATTTTTAGAAGAAATTTTATCCATATAAGTTTGTCTGATTTTAAATTCTATTAATACACTTTAAGAATATATAATATGCCTTATTTTTTTAATAGAGAATGAAAAGTCTTAGTTTGGGTTAATAAAAAACTAATAAAATTCGTAAATTTATTCATTCGAATTTAATTACCTTAAATGAAAAAAATATTACTGGTTTCGTTATTTTCTATTATTGCTTGCTCTAAAAAAGCAACTAAAGAAATAAAACCTGAAAAAGGAACAGTTACAGAAAGTGTTTATGCTTCTGGTGTAGTAAAGGCAGACAAACAATATATAGTTTTTAGTACCGTAACAGGTGTTTTGCAATATATTAATGTAAAACCAGGACAACCTATTATAAAAGGACAATCATTATTTCAAATAGAAAGTGAAAAAGCTAATCTAGCCACCGAAAATGCTCGTTTATCGTATGAAATCACACAAGAAAATGGGAGATATATCCAAGATAAAATAGCAGAAGCAGAATTACGCATTCAAAGTGCTAAGGACAAATTAATTTTAGATGAATCACTTTACAAACGTAGTAAAAATGTTAAGGAGTATAACGCTATTTCGGAAGTTGATTTTGAAAAGGTAGAGTTAGCCTATAAAAATTCTAAATTAGCCTACGAAACGGCTATAAAACAATTATCTCAATTAAAAAATCAGTTGCGAAATGAACAAGATCGGAGTAATATAAACTTAAAAATAAGCCAAAAAACAGAAAGTGATTTTACTGTTAAAAGTGCCTTTTCGGGCGAGCTATTTGATGTTCTAGTAAAAGAAGGAACTGTTGTAAATCCACAAACACCTCTAGCGATCGTAGGTAAAAAAGATAATTATATATTAGAGTTAGATATAGATGAAAATGATATGGTACGCGTGCAAGTTGGTCAAAAAATAAGGGTTACAATGGATAGTTATAAAGGTAAAATTTTTCAAGCTACTGTTACTAAAATTTATCCCATTATGGATGTGCGTTCACGAACATTTAAAATAGAAGCCCATTTTGTAAAATCACCACAAAAACTATATCCTAACTTAACTGCTGAAGCAAATATTATTATCCAAACACGTAAAAATATACTCACTATACCAAGGAATTATTTAGTAGAAGAACAATACGTTTTGGTGAAGGAAAACGAAAAAAGAAAAATAAAAACAGGACTAAAAGATTACCAAAAAGTAGAAATAATGAGCGGATTAAAAGAAGATGAAATCATTTATTTACCTGAGTAATGAATTGTAAATTAATTTTTTCTATAGCACTACACTTAATGCGCTCTAGACTCAAACAAACAATCATTGCAGGAGCAGGGGTCATGTTTGGAATTGCCATGTTTATTACTTTGGTTAGTTTTATGTATGGAATGAACGATTTGTTAGATGGTTTAATTATTAATCGTACACCGCATGTTCGTTTGTATAACGAAATAAAACCTTCTCAAAATCAACCTGTAACTATTGATCAAGAATATAAAAAGCATAGTAATTTCATTCATTCAATAAAACCTAAAGATAGAGGAAAATCTATTTACAATGCTAAGTCAATTATTCAGAGTTTAAAGCAAGATAGCCGTGTATATGATGTGGCAGCCAAGATTAATACACCTGTTTTTTTTAATTCTGGAACAATAGAAATTTCTGGAGTTGTAAACGGTATTGATGTTCTAGTAGAACAAAAATTATTTGCTCTTAATGATTATATGATAGAAGGAAAAATAGAAGATTTACAACAAAACAATAGTATTGTGATCGGGAAAGGTTTATCTGATAAAATGTTATTAAAAAAAGGAGATATTCTTAAAATTACTACACCCAAAGGAAATTTAACTTCTATGAAAATTGTAGGAATTATTCAAATAGGTATTGCAGATATAGATGATATAACCAGTTATACCTCTTTGTCCATGGCTCAAAAAATTTTAGGTGTTCCCAAAAACTATATTACTGATATTCAAGTAAAAATTTATGACATTTTACAAGCCTCCGTCTTAGCTAAAGAATATAAAATAAAATATGAAACAGATACAATAGATTATCAAACAGCTAATTCACAATTTGAAACAGGTACTACTATTAGAAGTATTATATCCTATGCAGTAGGTGTTGTCCTTTTAATCGTAGCAGGTTTTGGAATCTATAACATATTAAATATGATGATTTTTGAAAAGATGGATAGCATTGCAATTCTAAAAGCAACAGGCTTTTCAGGAAATGATGTGAAATGGATTTTTATATTGTTATCTATGGTTATTGGAATTACAGGAGGTGTTTTAGGTTTGTTTTTAGGTTTTGTTTTTTCAAACATTATAGACCTAATTCCATTTAATACAGCCGCTCTACCTACAGTTAAAACATTTCCAATTAATTACAACCCTCTTTTTTATATCATAGGAATTACATTTGCTTTGTTAACTACTTTTATAGCAGGTCTGTTTCCAGCACTCAAAGCCAGTAAAATTGATCCAGTAGAAATTATTAGAGGAAAATAATGAATAATATTGTTTTAGAAACTAAAAAACTAATAAAATACTTTAATGACCCTGTACGTATACAGGTTCTTAAAGAAATTGATTTACAAATAGAATACGGTCAATTCGTTTCTATTGTTGGAAAATCAGGTTGTGGAAAATCTACTTTATTGTATTTATTATCAACTATGGATACTGATTATGAAGGACAAATTTTAATGGATAAACAACTAATTACAGATAAAACAGATAAAGAATTAGCTCAAATTAGAAATGAAAAAATAGGATTTGTATTTCAATTTCATTATTTACTTAATGAATTTAGTGTATTACGAAACGTAATGCTTCCAGGACTCAAGTTAGCTAAACTTTCAGAAGAGGAAATAGAATATAATGCAATGGAATACTTGCGTACATTGGATATGCACGAACAAGCATTAAAAATGCCCAATCAATTAAGTGGTGGACAAAAACAACGAGTCGCAATTGCTAGAGCACTTATCAATAAACCTGTTATAATCATGGGTGATGAACCAACAGGTAATCTAGATAAAAAAAATAGTGATATCGTCTTTGATATTTTTAATCAATTAGCTGAAGAATTCAATCAAACCCTATTAATTGTAACACATGATCCTGATTTTGCTAATCGTACACACCGTATTATAACCATGGAAGATGGTAGAATTAAGATTTAAGAATTGTTGTGCAAGGCTCTGTTTTTATACGTAAGTGTTCTTCAGCAATAAATTTGCCCCAGTTTGAAATTTCATTCAATAAAGGAATTAATGTTTTACCTAATTCTGTAAGTTCATATTCTACCTTTAAAGGAGCTTTATTCGTAAAAACAGTTCTAGATATCAAACCATCTTCTTCTAACTCTTTTAACTGTAAACTAAGAGTTCTCTCCGTTATCATAGGTATTTCTTTTCGTAGCTCGTTATACCTTTTTTTATTAAAAAGATGAATTAAGATAACAGCTTTCCATTTACCTCCTATAAAATTCATAGTTAGACTCGTGCTACAAGGAAATTTTTTATGATCTATTTTATACATTTTACTATCCTTTTTGACCGTTATTGCAAATATAAAAAACTATAAATATGTTTGCAACTATAAAAAGTATAGTTTAATTAAAATAAATAAACATGAATTTTCTAGAATTAGCAAAAGAACGCTACACTACAAAAAAATACGATCCTAATGAAAAAATTTCATTAGAAATGATTGAAAAATTAAAATCAATATTAAACTTGTCACCATCCTCTATTAATAGTCAACCTTGGCATTTTACATTTGTATCAAATACAGAGATAAAAAAACTTTTGGCAGAAGCATCCTATTTTAATGCCTCAAGAGTTTTAGAGTCAAGCCATACGGTAGTGTTTAGTGTAATTGATGATGTACAAAAATTTGAAGAAAAATTTGAAAAAAAAATAGAAAACAAATTACCAGAAGGCGCAACAGGGTATTACAAACAATATTTAAAACCTCTTCCAGAAGAAGAAATAAAATCTTGGATGAAAAATCAAGTATACTTATCATTAGGGTATTTTTTATCAGCTTGTGCCAGTTTAGGAATTGATTCAACTCCTATGGAAGGAATAGAAACAGATGCTTATAAAAAAATATTAGGATTAAAAGATTATCAGCCTTTATTTGCAGTAGCAATAGGAAAAAGAGATCAAAAAGATGGAAACCAACCTCATGTAAGATCTAAATCACGTCTAGAGCTAAACGAAGTGATAAACGAGTTTAAATAAGCTTTATTTGTTATATATTACCTCTTACTTTTTTTAGTTTATACTTTCTATAAACATCAGATTGAAGTAGGAGGTATGTATTTTTATTTGAACTTTTACCTAAAAAATACTTACTTAATTATAATCTCATACTGATCTAATAAGCCTTTTATGTTTTCTTGAGAAAAAATAGCTTTTTTTAATTGATTCTTTTCAGGATTAATTGAAAAATTATGACTGGAATAAAAATCAGATTTTGTAAGATTTGTATTTGAAAAAACGGCTAATCGAAGATTACAGTTGTCAAATAAAGCCTCCGTAAGGTCACTTTCCATAAAATCTACCGAAACCATACTGCAATTTGTGAATTGAATTTTTTTAAGTTTTAGTTTATAAAATTGAGCATAATCTAAAAGACAATTTGTAAAATGAAACTCATAAATAACTTGATCAGTCATAGCAAAATTTACATTTGTAAAATTACTATCCACAAATAACACATTTCGTAAACCTACATGACCTATTTTTGCTTCCTTGAAATTACAATTTTTAAAATTACAATCTACAAAGATAGTTCCCGTAAAAAAGGCTTGTGTAAAATCACAATCTATGAATGTACAGTTTTCAAATTCTTTATTAGTAAGCTCATAAAGACCGTATGTAATATGATTAAAATTTTGATCGTATATAAAATCGTGCATATATTTTGTGTAAAGTAAAGAATAGCAATTATTCTTATTCAAGTAAAATAATTATTATTCCTTTAGGTTATTATTCAAGTATAATATTTATTAAAAGAATTATTTAAAAAATAAAAAGCTGTTCAATTTTTGAACAACTTTTTATATACTGTAGTTTTAAAAAATAATTAGCTTCTACGACTTCTACGATCAGATGAAGAAGAATCGGAACGTCGAGGACGTCTTTCGTTTTTAGGAGCTCTATCATCAGAAGAGTTTCTTCTGTCAGATTTTCTACCTCCATCACGTCTTTCGCCTTTAGGAGCACCTTCTCCGCGTCTTTCTCTACGATCTGTTCCTTCGCGTTTTCCTCCTCTACCGCCATGATCACGACGTTTGCTGTTAGAAGAACCATCGTTTTTAGATATTTCTACGTTTATACGTCTGCCTTCTAAGGTAATGCCGTTTAAAGTGTTCATAACTAAATCTACATGCTCAGCATCTGTATTAAAGAACGAGAAACCTTCTTTTACATCTACTTTAAATACGTCATCACGACCTAATTCTAGTTTTTCTTTTAAGAAATCCTTTAATTCCATCCATTCAAAACCATCACGAGCTCCAATGTTAATGAAGTAACGAACAGCACCTTCTGTAGGGATAGTTGCCTTAGCACCTGAAGACTCTTGATGTAAATCACGTGATTTTTTATAGTAAGACAAGAAACGATTGAACTCTACCGATACCATTTTTTTAATTAATTCTTCTTTAGTTAAATCTTGAAGAACGTCATAAATAGCGGGTAGGTAAGTATCTATTTCATGGTCTACCTCTACATCCTTTATTTTGTTGGCTAAGTGATATAATTGGATTTCACAAATTTCAATTCCATTAGGAATTGGTCTTTCTTCAAATTTAGTTTTGATGATTCGCTCAATTTGATTAATCTTACGAAGTTCACTTTTCGTTATAATAACCATTGAAGTACCTGATTTTCCAGCACGACCAGTACGACCAGAACGATGAGTATAGGTTTCAATTTCATCAGGTAATTGATAGTTAATTACGTGAGTTACATCATCTACATCTATACCACGAGCTGCAACGTCAGTAGCTACTAACATTTGAATCTGACGACTACGGAATGCTTTCATAACAGCATCGCGTTGTGCTTGCGATAAATCACCATGTAAAGCAGCAGCATTATAACCATCTTCGATTAATTTTTCAGCAATTGCTTGTGTATCTCTTTTGGTTCTACAAAAGATAACAGAAAAAATATCAGGATTAGCATCTGCTAAACGCTTTAGAGCAGCATAACGATCACGAGCATTAACTAAATAAAACTCATGAGATACATTAGTTGAACCTTGGTTTTTATGTCCTACTGTAATTTCTTGTGGAGTGTGCATGAACTGTTTGGCAATTCTTGCTACTTCAGCTGGCATAGTAGCCGAAAACAACCAAGTGTTTTTGTCTTCTGGAGTATCCGCTAAAATAGAACAGATGTCATCATAGAATCCCATATTTAACATTTCATCTGCTTCATCTAATACACAGATTGAAATGTTTTTTATGTTAACCATTCCACGGTTAATCATATCTTGCATACGTCCAGGAGTAGCTACAATAATTTGCGCACCTCTTTTTACTTCTCTTGCCTGTTCATTAATGCTTGCACCACCATATACTGCCACGGTATGTAAACCCTTAATGTACTTAGAATAAAGTTTAATTTCATTTGTGATTTGCAAACATAATTCACGTGTAGGCGATAAAATTAATGCTTGAGTTGTTTTGTCTTCTGCATTAATCTTTTGAATAAGAGGGAAACCAAATGCAGCTGTTTTTCCAGTACCAGTTTGCGCCAATGCAACAATGTCGGTATCTTGCTCTAATAATAGAGGAATCGCTTTTTCTTGTACTTCAGAGGGATTTTCAAATCCTAGATCTTTAATCGCCAGCACTAGCGATTCATTAAGACCTAATTGTTCAAATTTATTCATTACTTATTTTTAAATTGGGCGCAAAGGTAATGAAAAGTTATAAGTTAATGCTGCGAAATATATTTTTTTTTAAATATCCTCAAAAAAATAAGAGTTTGATTATTAAAATTTTAAATAAAATTTAAAAAAAGAGGGTGAACTAAAAGATTCTGATCTTATCATTTCGATCAAAGGAAGGCTCGAACGAATTGAAAAGATGAAACAAATTTGTTACTTTTCTTGTTGTCAAAGTGACAAACTAGACATTAAGTTACTAATTTTTAGACACCCCTTGTATTATTGTCAAAAATTATAATTTACTCATATTTTGAGCTAATGTTTCGATAAATTTAGTAATAGGTGCTTTTATCATCATTGCCATCATAGCATTAAATTCACCTTCAAATATTAATTGGATGTCTGTAGAGTCAACAGCCGTTTCATTTATATTAGCGGTTAATGTAAAAGGTAATTTGCTAGAAGCAGCTCCTAAAACAATCTTTGAAGTAGGTACAGATTCTTTTTTAACTAATTTAATTTCAGGCATACCCTTTAAACCAAATTCAAAGCAATTTTCATCAATTACCTCAAATTTAGCCGTATTTTCAGGCATTAATTTTTCAAAATTTTTAACCTCAGATAATTCTTTAAATATATATTCTGCAGATTTTGCTACTGTTACTTTTGGGCTTTCTAAATTCATACTTGATTTTTTTTAGATATTATATGTTAATATTCCATTCAGCTGGATTTTTTTTCCAATCTATAAGTAATTCATGTTCTTTTTCTGTAATATACTCTTTTATTACAGCTAATTCTAAAAGATTTTCATAGTTACTCAAGGTAAACAAGTCTACATTTGCATTTTTAAAACTTTCTTGAGCAATTGGAAAACCATAAGTAAAAATAGCAGCCATTCCTTTAATATTAGCACCTTCATTGCGTAAAGCTTCTACAGCTAATAAACTACTATTTCCTGTACTGATCAAATCTTCAACTACTACCACATTTTGACCTTTTTGTAAAAAACCTTCCACTTGATTTTTACGACCATGTTTTTTAGGTTCAGGGCGTACATATACAAAAGGGAGTCCCAATTCTTGTGCTACCAATATACCTATACCTATAGCACCTGTAGCTACCCCTGCAATTACATCAGGTTTACCAAATTGTTTCTCAATGTTCTTTGCAAATTCATCTTTTACATAATTTCGTATTGCCGGGAACGAAAGTAATATCCTATTATCACAGTAAATTGGCGATTTCCAACCAGAGGCCCATGTAAAAGGATTTTTAGAATTCAATTTAATTGCATTTATTTGTAAAAGCAATTCGGCAGTTTTACTCGCTGTATCTTTATTAAAAATCATACTGCAAATGTATAAAGTTTTTGTGAACGACAAACCACTTTTCCTGACAAATCAATTTGTTAAGGAAACTGATTTCAAGTTTTTTTTGCTTGAAAGTATTGACATCGAACAGCTTATTGTGAGCTATTTTCAAAACAAAATTCAAAAGGCCTATTTGTATCATCCTGATGAAAAAGAAATTCTTAATACTTTAAAATCTAAGATAAAAGTAAATTTTGCAGGAGGAGGTTTAGTATATAATAATAAAGGAGAAGTTCTTTTTATTTATCGAGGAGGAAAATGGGATTTACCTAAAGGTGGGATTGATAAAGGAGAGGAAATAGAAGAAACAGCTATTCGTGAAGTTGAAGAAGAAACAGGGGTTACAAATCTTAGAATTACTAAAAAACTTCAAAAGACATACCATATTTTTAGAAGAAATGGTAAGTATAGGTTGAAAATTACTCAATGGTATGAAATGCAGACCGATTATGAAGGCTTATTAGTAGGACAATTAGAAGAAGGTATTGAAAAGGTAGCTTGGCTTAATCCTAATCAAATAGACGAAGCATTAACTAATTCTTACGAAAATATTAAACTTCTCTTTGAAAAAAATAAAAAAATGCAAGAATAAAATATTATCTTAAAAGAGGCTGTCCGAAAAGGTCGCAATCTCTCATTTCTATGAAAGGGAGGTTTGAACGAAGGAAACAAGGAAAAGAAAATTATATAATGCTGAAAATGTGATTTATCCTGTCATTTAAGTGATATGTTAAACGTTGAGTTTTGACTTTTTAGACACCCTCTTTTTTTAAAATAACTATAAAAGAATTTTCAAATTATTACTTTTAATACGGCTGGAAATAAATGTTAATAGAAGTAATAAAAATACTATTTAACTTCTTAATTAAACTTGATTAATAAAGCATCTTCAGTTTTATTATATCATTTATTTTTGTCTTTTTTTAATAGCTTATCAGAGTAAAAAAATAGAATAGACCTATTAAATAGTACTTTTAAATATTAAATAAATTACAGATTTTAAGTTTTAATTATGTAATAATATGCTTTTGTTTTTTTTTGTTTGTTATATTGTGTTTTTTGTTTGAAAATATAATTAAAACATTGTTTATGGTTTAAAATTAAAATTAAATACATCAATTTTGCTTCATAAATATATTATTAATCAAATCTGGATTCAGGTAATTAAAAACTAAAATATACTATGTGTGGAATTGTATGTGCCTTTGATTTAAAACAAAAAACAGAAACTTTAAGACCTCAAGTGTTAGAGATGGCAAAAATTATACGTCATCGCGGACCGGATTGGAGTGGGATTTTTTCTAATGACAAAGCTATTTTAGCGCATGAGCGTTTAGCAATTGTAGATCCAGCTTCTGGAAAGCAACCTCTTTTTAGTCCTGATCAAAAATTCGTTTTAGCTGCAAACGGCGAAATATACAACCACCGTGAATTGCGTAAACAATTTGAGGGTAAATATGAGTTTCAAACTCAAAGCGACTGTGAAGTTATTTTAGCATTGTACCAAGAAAAAGGACCTACATTTGTGGATGAAATGAATGGAATTTTTGGTTTTGCATTGTACGATGTTGAAAAAGACGAATATTTCATTGCTAGAGACCATATCGGAATTATTCCATTGTATATCGGTTGGGACAAACACGGAACTTTTTATGTTGCCTCTGAATTAAAAGCTTTAGAAGGATATTGTTCTAAAATCGAATTATTCCCGCCAGGGCATTATTTACATAGTAAAGACGGTCAGTTGGTAAAATGGTATGATAGAGAATGGACAGAGTACGAGGCAGTAAAAGAGAATGAAACGAGTATTCAGGCCATACGTGAAGCTTTAGAAGCAGCTGTACATCGTCAGTTGATGAGTGATGTACCTTATGGAGTATTACTTTCTGGCGGATTGGATTCTTCCATTACTTCGGCTATCGCTAAAAAGTATGCGAGTCGTCGTATTGAAACTGATGATAAATCGGAAGCTTGGTATCCACAATTACATTCCTTTGCTGTAGGTTTAGAAGGTTCTCCAGATCTAGCTGCGGCTCAAAAAGTGGCTGATCATTTAGGAACGATTCACCATGAAATTAAATTTACTATTCAAGAAGGTTTGGATGCTATTCGTGATGTGATTTATAATTTAGAAACCTATGATGTTACTACGGTACGTGCCAGTACGCCAATGTATTTAATGGCTCGTGTAATTAAATCTATGGGGATTAAAATGGTGCTTTCTGGAGAAGGTTCTGATGAGTTATTTGGTGGCTATTTATATTTCCATAAGGCACCTAATGCGAAAGAATTTCACGAAGAAACGGTTCGTAAATTAAGTAAACTCCACATGTACGATTGTTTAAGAGCTAATAAAAGTTTAGCGGCATGGGGAATTGAAGGGCGTGTTCCTTTCTTAGATAAGGAATTTATGGACGTGGCTATGAGAATTAACCCCCAAGATAAAATGATTAATGGAGAACGTATGGAAAAATGGGTTTTACGTAAAGCTTTCGAAGATATGTTGCCAGAAAGCGTAGCTTGGCGTCAAAAGGAACAATTTAGCGATGGAGTGGGGTACAGTTGGATTGATACATTGAAAGAAATTGTAAACAAAGAAGTCTCAGATGAACAATTAGCAAATGCTAAATTCAGATTCCCAATTCAAACGCCAATGAATAAAGAAGAGTATTATTATCGTACCATTTTTACTGAACATTATTCAAGTGATACAGCAGCATTATGCGTGCCACAAGAAGCTAGTGTGGCATGTAGTACAAAAATAGCATTAGAGTGGGACGAAGCTTTTAAAAAACTAAACGATCCTTCAGGACGTGCTGTGGCAAAAGTACATGATGATGCGTATGAAAAATAAATAAAATGATTTTGTGTTCTGATTGACTTTCTTATCAATTCAATAGAAAGTATAAACCTCAATAGTTTTTCTTTTGAGGTTTTAAATTTTAATTTAAATTACGTATTGGCTTTTATTACAAAAAAGAATTAATATCTATCCCATAATTTGACTTTAATGTATAAAAAGGTAAATAGAGGGATTTTAAAAGGTTTTTTATAAGATTTTAATTTTAACATTTTCTAAAAAATAAAGAAAATATGATTTAAGGCTGTTTTTGGTTGATTTAAAGAATGATCTCTTTGTTAACGCTTTAATGTTAATAAACTAAAAAGGTTTTAAACGATTTTGTAATTTTAAAAAGCAGTATTTCACTATATTTGCGTGTTTGACAAAAGAATATAATTACACGAAAAAGATATTATGAGCGAAGAAGTTAAAAAGAATAATTATTCTGCTGACAGTATTCAGGCGTTAGAAGGAATGGAACACGTGCGTATGCGCCCATCCATGTATATTGGAGATACTGGAGTTAGAGGTCTACATCATTTAGTATATGAGGTAGTAGACAACTCAATTGATGAGGCTTTAGCAGGACACTGTGATACTATTTTTGTAACAATTAACGAAGATAATTCAATTACTGTTGAAGATAATGGTCGTGGTATTCCAGTAGATATTCATAAAAAAGAAGGCGTTTCCGCACTTGAGGTTGTAATGACTAAAATTGGTGCTGGAGGTAAATTTGATAAAGATTCTTATAAAGTTTCTGGTGGTCTTCACGGGGTTGGGGTGTCGTGTGTTAATGCACTTTCTGACCATTTAAAAGCGACAGTTTATCGCGATGGTAAAATTTACGAACAGGAATATGAAAGAGGTAAAGCGCAATATCCTGTAAAGCAAATAGGAACTACGGAAAAAAGAGGTACCACCGTTTGGTTTAAACCTGATGGAACAATTTTTCAACAAACTTTGGAGTACTCTTATGATACGCTTGCAGCTCGTATGCGTGAGTTGGCATTTTTAAATAAAGGAATTACAATAACGCTTACGGATAAACGAGAAAAAGATAAAGACGGTAACTTTTTAGGTGAAACTTTCCATTCTAAAGAAGGTTTAAAAGAGTTTGTTAAGTTTCTTGATGGTAATCGTGTGCCTATTATTGGTCATGTGATTTCAATGGAAAATGACAAAGGAGAAATTCCGGTTGAAGTAGCTTTAATTTATAATGATAGCTATTCAGAAAATATATTCTCGTACGTAAATAATATCAATACACACGAAGGAGGTACACATTTACAAGGTTTCCGTATGGGGTTAACTCGTACGTTGAAAAAATATGCAGATGCTTCGGGTTTATTAGATAAGTTGAAATTTGAGATTTCTGGTGACGACTTCCGTGAAGGTTTGACAGCTATTATTTCGGTAAAAGTTGCTGAACCACAGTTTGAAGGTCAAACAAAAACAAAATTAGGAAATAGAGAAGTAGTTTCTCCAGTATCCCAAGCAGTAGCTGAGATGTTAGAAAATTACTTGGAAGAAAATCCTAATGATGCTAAAATCATTGTTCAAAAAGTAATCCTTGCAGCACAAGCACGTCACGCAGCTAAAAAAGCACGTGAAATGGTGCAACGCAAAACCGTAATGGGCGGTGGTGGATTACCAGGTAAATTATCAGACTGTTCCGAGCAAGATCCAACAAAATGTGAAATATTCCTTGTCGAGGGGGACTCGGCGGGTGGAACGGCTAAACAAGGACGTGACCGTAATTTTCAAGCGATTTTACCACTTCGAGGTAAGATTTTGAATGTAGAAAAAGCAATGCATCATAAAGTGTTTGAAAACGAAGAAATTCGTAATATTTTTACTGCTTTGGGAGTAACAGTGGGGACTGCCGATGATAGTAAAGCATTGAATCTTGAAAAACTTCGTTATCATAAAGTAGTAATCATGTGTGATGCTGATATTGATGGTAGTCATATTTCTACACTTATTTTGACTTTCTTCTTCCGTTTTATGAAAGAATTAATAGAAGAAGGACATGTTTATATTGCCACTCCTCCTTTATATTTAGTTAAAAAAGGAAATAAAAAAGAATATGCTTGGGATGAGAAAATGCGTGACGCGATTAATGAAAGAATGGGCGGTGGTGCAAATATTCAACGTTATAAAGGTCTTGGAGAGATGAATGCTGAACAGTTGTGGGAAACAACATTAAATCCTGAATACAGAACATTGCGTCAAGTAACGATTGACAGCTTAACAGAGGCTGATAGAGTGTTCTCTATGTTAATGGGAGATGAAGTTCCTCCTCGTAGAGAATTTATTGAAAAGAATGCTATTTATGCTAATATTGATGCATAATTTATAAAGTATAAAAAAAGATATAGAAAGACTGGAATAAAACACCAGTCTTTTTTATTTGTATAAATTTTCCTATTAATGAATTGATATTGTATTTTTTCGTATATTCGAAAGAAGCTAATTACTTAAAACAGCTTAAAAAAATAAAATAAAATTTAACAAAAAAAGATAGTTTATTATGAAAGTATCAATTGTAGGAGCAGGTAATGTTGGAGCTACCTGTGCAGACGTTATGGCTTATAGAGGTATTGCTAGCGAGGTGGTTTTATTAGATATTAGAGAAGGATTTGCAGAAGGAAAAGCATTAGATATATCACAATGTGCAACTAATACAGGATTTAATACTAAATTAATAGGCGTAACGAATGATTATTCTAAGACAGCTAATAGTCATGTAGTAGTTATCACTTCTGGAGTTCCAAGAAAGCCAGGAATGACAAGAGAAGAATTAATAGGGATTAATGCAGGAATTGTAAAATCAGTTGCTGAAAATCTTCTTGCTTATTCACCTAATGCAATTTTTGTTATTGTTTCAAATCCTATGGATACAATGACTTATTTAACTTACAAAACTTTAGGAATTCCTAAAAATAGAGTGATAGGAATGGGAGGAGCTTTAGATAGTGCACGATTTAAAACATATTTAGCTCTAGCTTTAGATAAACCAACTAATGATATTGCAGCTATGGTTATTGGAGGTCATGGAGATACCACGATGATTCCATTGACGCGTTTAGCATCTTATAATGGAATTCCAGTATCACAGTTTTTATCAGAAGAACAATTGACTAAAATAGCTAAGGATACAATGGTAGGAGGTGCTACTCTTACGTCTCTATTAGGTACATCAGCTTGGTATGCACCAGGAGCTTCAGTAGCCTATTTGGTAGATTCTATCCTAAATAATCAGAAAAAAATGATTGCTTGTTCAACATATTTAGAAGGTGAGTATGGTCAAGATGATATATGTATAGGAGTTCCTTGTATAATAGGAAGTAATGGAGTAGAAGAAATAATAGATATAAAATTAGATAATCAAGAGAGCGAATTGTTTGTGAAATCTTCATTGGCAGTTCGTGGCATGAATGATACTCTTTCAGAATTATTATGAAAAGAATTTTAATTTTATTAAAAGACTGTTTTTTTAAAACAGTCTTTTTTTTGATATAATTTTCTTAAATTAATTGGTTTATCGTATTCAGAATTATATATTTGCAAGTTCTAGTAAATACTCCTATTGTGTTTAGGAGTCTTTTATTAACCAAAAACTAACGTAGAACAAATTAATTAATTTTTTACAAAGAATGCAGAATAGAGGACTCATTAAGTTTTTTGCAATCATCTTTGCTTTAGTAAGTATTTACCAGCTTACTTTCACTTTTGTAGCCAATAAAGTTAAAAGTGATGCAAAAGCATTTGCAAATGGAAATCAAGAAAAGGAGATTAAGTATCTTGATTCAATTGGTAAACAAAAAGTTTTTAGTTTAGGGTTTACTGATTTCACTTACAATGAAGTAGCTGATAAGCAAATTAACAAAGGTTTAGACTTAGAAGGAGGTATTAATGTTACCTTGCAAATTTCTGTGAAAGATGTATTAAAAGGTTTAGCTAATAATACATCAAATGCCATATTTAATAAAGCTTTAGCAGAAGCAAAGAAAAACCAACAAGGAAATCAATCTTTTCTAGATGCTTTTTTCGAAGCATTTGAAAAAGCTTCAGCTGGCTCAGGAACTAAATTGGCTTCTCCTGATGTTTTTGGAAATAGAAATTTAGCTGATGAAATCAACTTTAATATGTCAGATTCACAAGTGAAAGCTGTAATTGCTAAAAAAGTTGATGAGTCTGTACAAAGTGCATTTGGAGTATTACGTGAACGTATAGATAAATTTGGTGTAACACAACCTAATATTGTTAAATTAGGAAATACAGGACGTATTTTAGTAGAATTACCAGGAGCTAAAGACGTAGATCGCGCTAAAAAATTATTATCTTCTACCGCTCAATTAGAGTTTTGGGAAACGTATAAAATGGAGGAAGTTGCTTCTTATTTAATGACTGTTAATGAAGCTTTAAAGAAAACAGAAAAAGTAGAGCCAGTTGTTAAAGAAACTAAATCTTCTTCTAAAGTAAACGATTTATTAGTTGATAAATCAAAAGATTCTACAAATAATACAAAAGGAAACAATCCATTGTTTGATAAATTAATGCCGTTACAGCAAGGAGGTTCTATTATAGGTATGATTGCAACTAAAGATACAGCGGTAGTTAATGCTTATTTGAGAAGAACTGATATAAAAGCTTTGTTACCCGCTAATCTAACAGATGTTAAGTTCTTATACGGAAAAGCAAAAGATGACGAAGCAGAAGCAGTTGAGGTCTATGCTATTAAAGGTAATAGAACTAATACTCCTCCAATGAGTGGAAGTGTTTTAATAGATGCAGCAGATACTTTTGATCAAATGGGTAAACCAGCTGTTTCTATGCAAATGAATGGAAAAGGAGCTAAAATTTGGGAAGAACTAACAGGTAGAGTGTTTTCTCAAAAAAATGCAATTGCAATTGTTTTAGATGATGTAGTTTATTCTGCACCAGGTGTAACTTCAGGTCCTATTGCAGGTGGTCGTTCTGAAATTTCTGGAACTTTTAAAATTGATGAAACAAAAGATTTAGCTAATGTTTTACGTGCTGGTAAATTACCAGCAGCAGCTGAAATCGTTCAATCAGAAGTAGTAGGTCCCTCTTTAGGTCAAAAAGCAATTGATAATGGTACTATGTCAGCTATTGTAGGTTTATTAGCTGTAATGTTATGGATGTGGGTATATTATGGTAAATCAGGTACTTATGCAAATATAGCATTAGTAGTTAATTTATTATTCCTATTTGGTATTTTAGCAAGTTTAGGTGCTGTATTAACATTACCAGGTATTGCAGGTATCGTACTAACGTTAGGTACTGCAGTAGACGCTAATATCATTATTTATGAAAGAGCAAAGGAAGAGTTGAGACACGGTTTAAATTTAGGAGAAGCTGTACAAAAATCATTCTCTTGGACTGGAGCTATGCGTTCTATTATTGATGCAAACGTAACACACGTTTTAACAGGTGCTATTTTATATACCTTTGGAACAGGTCCTATTAAAGGTTTTGCCACTACTTTATTAATAGGTATCGTAACTTCATTATTTACATCTATTTTTATCACAAGAATATTCTTAGACAGAGCGGTAGCTAAAAACATTACTTTATCATTTACTACAGATTGGTCTAAAAATTGGTTTACAGGATACCATTTCGATTTCTTAAAAATTAAAAAATTCACGTATGGTTTCTCATTAGTGGTAACTGTAATCAGTTTAGTTTCAATTTTCTTTATAAATGGTTTAGATCAAGGTGTAGACTTTGTTGGAGGTAGAACTTTTCAAGTAAAATTTGAAAAACCAGTTGATGCTGCTGTAGTATCAGAGGAATTAGGAAAAGTATTTGGTGTACCTGCTGAAGCAAAAGTATTTGGTGATTCAGATCAATTAAGAATTACAACTAAATACAAAATTGAAGAAGAAGGTGTAGCTGTAGACGAAGAAGTTAATAAATTATTATACCAAGGATTATCTAAATATTTCCCTGGTATGGATTATAAAACATTTATTACCCTAACAGATGGTAAAAAAATAGCAGTATTATCAGGTTCAAAAGTAGGTGCTGCTATTTCTAACGATATCAAAACAAACTCTTTTTGGGCAGTTATCGGAGCAATGTTAGTAGTAGGACTGTACTTAGTAATTTCATTCCGTAAATTAGGATATTCACTAGGAGCAGTAGCAGCAGTAGCACACGACGTAATTTTTGTATTAGGTATTTATTCTATATGTTATAAGTTTATGCCTTTCCACATGGAAATGGATCAGCATTTTATTGCAGCTATCCTAACAGTTATTGGGTACTCAATGAATGATACCGTAATTGTATTTGACCGTATTCGTGAGTTCTTAGCAGGTAACTTAAAAGGTAACTTTAATCATATTGTAAATGAATCTATTAACACCACTTTATCAAGAACAATCAATACATCATTAACCATGATTCTAGTATTAGCTATTATGTTCGTGTTTGGTGGAGAGTCTATTAGAGGATTTATCTTTGCTATGTTAATAGGTATTATTGTAGGTACTTATTCTTCATTATTCATTGCAACACCAGTGTTAGTAGATACTTTATCTAAAAAAGATAAAGAAGAAATAGAAAAAAGACATGCAGAAATAAATGCTTAGTGTCAGACATTTTTTAATAAATTAGAAGTCCCGATTTCTCGGGACTTTTTTTATACATCAAATAATCATTAAAAATAATAAATATGAAAATTTCTTGGTCTGATTTTGAACGAGTAGAAATGAGGGTTGGAACAATAATTACCGTAGATGATTTTCCTGAAGCACACAAGCCCGCCTATCAACTAACAATTGATTTTGGAAGTCAATTAGGGATCAAAAAAACTTCGGCTCAAATAACAAAACGATATTCAAAAGAAGAATTGATTAGTAAGCAAATTATAGCTGTTATAAATTTTCCTGAAAAACAAATAGGCAAGTTTATGAGTGAATGTTTGATTCTTGGAACCCTAGGAGAAAATAATGATGTCGTATTGCTATCTACAGATCAAAAAGTAATAAACGGTTTGCGTATTGGTTGAAAACCTAAGATTGTTAGGTCTATTTTGTTCTAAAAAATGTCTTACGATTTTTATGTTAGAAAAATATAGATTATCCAATTTTTTTATACTGTTTATTTATTTTATCTAACGGACAAAGAAAAAATGAAATCAAATAATAAAACTAATATTCTTTTTAATTAAGATATGCAGTTATAATTGTTTAAAAATAATATAGGTATATAAAAACAGATTTAAAGATAATCTAAGAAGCATACAATATGTTTTTTTTATTTTTAAAACAGCTCGAACAAAGGGTTGAGTATATCATTGAAATCATCGTTAGTTCGAGCGCGAAGCACATCGAGAACCAATACTAATTTTTATTGCTTTTGTAGAATCAAGGAATCTCCCTCTGGTCGAAATGAAAGATTACAAACTTTTTGGACACTCTCAAGGTTAAAAAAATATTATGAGGAAATTTCAAAGTTTAAATGGTATAAATGGTTTTTAAAGAAACGGGAATTATTTACCAGTTTTAAGGAAAAATGAACAATTCTTTTAAAGTTACTTAATCGTAACTTTGTATAATAAAACAAAAATAAAAGAGTTATGAGAAACAAAGAATTAAATTGGACAGATGTAATTCGATTTGCTACAAAAGGAAACTTAACTCCAGATATAAGAATTAAAAAAACAGATGATGAATGGAAAGAAATACTAACCCAAGAGCAATTTTATATTACGAGAAAAAAAGGTACAGAAGCTCGTTTTTCGGGTGAACATTGTACTCAATATCAACCGGGTGTGTATAGTTGTATTTGTTGTAATACACCTCTTTTTGATTCCTCAGAAAAATTTGATTCAGGAACAGGATGGCCTAGTTTTACCCAGCCAATTAAAGAAAATGTTATTCAATATATAAAAGATAGTTCTTACGGAATGATTAGGGTAGAGGTAATGTGTAATATATGTGATAGTCATTTGGGACATGTTTTTCCTGATGGACCAGAACCTAGTGGATTACGTTATTGTATAAATTCTGTCTCACTATATAAAAATGAAAATTAAAAGAATAAAAAGCATGAAAAATATAGAAATAGCCACTTTTGGAGGAGGATGCTTTTGGTGCATTGAGGCAATAATTCAAAGACTAAAAGGAGTAGAAAAAGTAGTGTCAGGTTATACAGGAGGTAAAATAATAAACCCTACTTACGAAGAGATTTGCAAAGGAGATACTGATCATGCTGAAGTAATACAAGTAACTTTTAACACAGATTCTTTATCTTATGTAGAATTATTGAATGTTTTTATGATTTATCATAATCCTACAACCCTTAATTATCAAGGAGCAGATTATGGAACCCAATATAGATCCGTTATTTTTTATCATAATGAAAAACAAAAAATATTAGCACAAGAAGTAATCAAAAAATTAAATCCTGTCTTTGAAAACAAGATAGTTACGGAATTAGCTCCTCTAAGAGATTTTTATCCTGCAGAGATTTATCATCAAAATTATTATAATAAAAACAAAAATAAAGGATATTGTCAAGTAGTTATTTCTCCTAAAATAGCTAGACTTAAAAAAGAATATGCCGATAAACTTAAAGAAAATATTTAAAATAAAATATATGAAAACACAAAATTGGAATACAATAAAAACAGAACAAGAAGTACTTAATATTGTTGAAAAATCTAATAATAAGCCACAAGTTATTTTTAAAGATAGTGTAACTTGTGGTATTAGTGCATTTGCAAAAGAACGACTAACAAATGGTTTTAATCTAATAGAAAATATATGTGATTTTAATTATTTAGACCTATTAACTTATAGATCCGTATCAAATTTTATAGCAGAAACCTTAGAAGTAATTCATCAATCACCACAAATCATTGTTCTTATAAATGGTAAAGTAATTTATAGAGATTCTCATCATACTATTGAGGCACATAAAATAGCAGAAAAAATTAATGCTTTTACAAAATAATACTACTACATAATATAGACTATATATTTTGCCCCAAATTAAATGTTATACCTTGTAATAAAGGAGAAAAAAGATAAAAGAAACGGGTTATATTAAAGCTAAAATAACTTTTTAGATTCAAAGTTATTTTAGCTTTAATACGTTTGTTTTTACCACGTAAATTAAATTTATAAAAAGAGACTGTCTTAAAAATAGAGTATAATATATCATAATATATAAGAGAGAACCATTAATAAAAGGTGTTATATAATTATGAATCTCTTTTAAGATAAGATGAACTAAAAATATTCTAGACAGTCTCCTAATTAAAAATTTATTGTTTTTTAGTATGAATAATTTATCTTATTCTACAAAGTATAATAAATACCTACGTTAAATCTATTTCCTAGAGAATTAAGATCAAAATTAAATGTGTTCGTTTCTTCTTTTACATCTGTTTCTTTATTTTTTGATGTATGAGATGAAAAGCCTAAAACACCTAAAGAACCTACTACCGTAATTTTAGGAGAAAGAGCATAACCAAATCCTGCATTTAAATTTGTATTAAGTTCAAAAAGAGTATTTTTAGATTCTAGATTACCTAAAAGAGTTTTTTTAGTAGTAGTAGAGTTTCCAGGTAATAATCCAATATTAACCCCTACGAAAGGTCTAAAAGCTTTACTTCCTTCTCCAAAAAAATAACGACCATAAAGTGTACCTCCGTATTGATTTTCTTTTACTTCTGTATTCCCAAATTCTTTTGTAGAACCTTGAGTTGTAAAGCCCACACCTAATTGTACATTATTTGTTAAAAAAGTACCTACTTCTGGTGAAAAGTTCCATGTTGAACCCTCTAATGTAGTTGTACTCTCTATTTTTGTCTTACTACTTGAATAGCCCACTTGACCTCCTACATAAAAACTTCCCTTTTGAGCAAATACACCTGAAGTAATTAATATTGCACTTGCAATTAAAAAATTTTTCATAAAAACTATGTTTTAAAAATTAACAAAATGACTTTTTCAAATTTTATTCCAAAAAAAAGTTAAAATTAATAATTAAGGTTTTTTGAAATGTTATTTTTTTATAATATTCAATTTAAATAAAACAAAAATGTTTTAATTTAAAAATAAATAGTGATATTTAGATTAATTTTGATTGTGTTATTGTTTATGTTGATTATATAACAAAATGAATTTTTGAGTAATAATCTGTTTCTGTATGTCAAAAAAAACTTTATTTGTGAAATTATGTCAGTATATTATGTCAGTATTTTTATCTTTGTTGTTTTTTATCGTTTATTTGTTTAATTATTTTTTAAAAGTTAAATAAAGTTATTTGTTTAAATAAAAAAACTTATTTGTTTTATAATGATAATAAATTTAACCTGAAAAAATATTTAGATTCAAAGTATCTGAAAAGTCAAAATTGAATGTTTGCCCTGTCACTTTGACTAAAGGAAGAAGTTAGATTATTAGCGTTATGTAATTTTATTTAGCTTGTTTACTTCGTTTGAACCTCTCTTTAGTTGAATCAGAAGATTGTCACCTTTTTGCACTGCCCTCTAAAAAAGTTAAAAATTTAATCTAAAAGTATAAACATTAGATTGTCATCATGACAAGTGTATAATAAATACTTAGATTGAAGAGATAGATTTTAAAACCAGATTAGATATAATGGAAATAAAAGAGATAATCATAAAAACCTATTAATTATTTGCTTATCCAAAAAAATCTAAATACTATCATTCAAAAGAAAAAATCAAATAAAAATTAAGGATTATATATAAAAAAGTAGGTATAAAATTTATCTTTAAACTCCTAAGTAATTTTTTATCTTTGCGATGCTTTAAAATTTGATAAATATTCAAAATGAAAATTTCATATAACTGGTTAAAACAATTTATTAAGACGGATTGGAGTTCTGAAAAGACAGCTGAATTATTAACTGATCTTGGTCTTGAAGTAGAAGGTATTGAAAAGTTTTTTTCAATAAAAGGAGGATTAGAAGGTTTAATAGTAGGACACGTGTTAACTTGTGAAAAACACCCAAATGCTGATAAACTAAAAATTACTACAGTAGATTTAGGAAATGAAGAACCAGTTCAAATAGTTTGTGGAGCTAGTAATGTAGCGGCGGGTCAAAAAGTAATAGTAGCAACTATAGGAACAAAATTATATGATAAAGAAGGAAATTCTTTTGAGATAAAAAAAGGTAAAATTAGAGGAGAGGAAAGCCACGGAATGATCTGTGCAGAAGATGAAATAGGTATCGGAAATAGCCATGAAGGTATTATAGTTCTAGAAGAAACTGTAAAAGCAGGAACGTTAGCCTCGACCGTTTTTAATGTAGAAATAGATGAAGTTTTTGAAATAGGACTTACTCCTAATAGAGCAGACGCTATGAGTCATTGGGGAGTAGCCAGAGATTTACGAGCAGGTATGCTTCAACAAGATATTAGTACAGAATTAATTACACCATCTGTAAGTTCTTATAAAGTAGAAAAAAGAACTTTGAAAATAGATGTAAATGTTGAAAATACAACATTAGTACCTAGATATTGTGGTGTTACAATTTCAGATATAAAAGTAGCACCATCACCAGAATGGTTACAAAATAGATTAAAAGCAATAGGACTTATACCTAAAAATAATGTTGTAGATATAACAAACTATGTATTGCATGAATTAGGACAACCTTTACATGCTTTTGATGCTTCTAAAATACACGGTAAAATTATTGTAAAAAATGCCACAGAAGGAGAAAAGTTTATCACATTAGATGATGTAGAAAGAACTTTACATAAAGAAGATATCATGATTTGTGATGAAAAAGGACCTTTATGTATTGCAGGTGTAATGGGAGGCAAAAACTCAGGAGTATCAGAAAGAACAACTTCTCTATTTTTAGAAAGTGCTTACTTTAATCCTGTTTCCGTGCGTAAAACAGCCAAAAGACATGCAATTAATTCAGATGCCTCTTTTCGTTTTGAAAGAGGAATAGATCCTAGTATTACAGAATACGCTTTAAAACGAGCAGCAATCCTTATATGCCAAATTGCAGGAGGAGAGATGACTTCAGATATAATGGAAGTTTATCCTAAAAAAACAGAAGATTTTCCTGTTTTTTTAAATTTAGAGAAAGTTAAAAAAATCATAGGTCAAGAAATTCCAGATGAGGAAATTAAAAATATTCTCGTTTCACTAGATATAAAAGTAAATAGTATCTCAAAAGTAGGTCTAGGATTAACAGTACCAGCTTATCGTGTGGATGTAACTCGTGAAATAGATGTAATAGAAGAAATTCTAAGAGTTTACGGTTATAATAATATAGAATTTTCCCAAAAATTAAACGCTACAACTGCACACTCATCTAAAACAGAAGATTATAAGATACAAAATATTATTGCTAACTTGTTAGTAGGTAATGGATTTAATGAAATGATGGCAAACTCATTAACTACCCCTAATTATGTGAGTTTAAGCGATAGTTTGCACGAGAAAAATAATGTTTTGATACTTAATCCTTTAAGTAATGACCTATCTGCTATGCGTCAATCTATGTTATTCTCAGCCTTAGAAGCAGTTTCCTTTAATGTAAATCGTAAAAATGCTGATTTACGCCTGTTTGAATTTGGGAAAACCTATCATAAACAATTAGCAGGACATGAAGAAAAAATGCACCTAACCTTAACTATGAGCGGAAATAGTTCAAAAGAATCTTGGACAAATCCTCAAAAAATGACCAATTTCTTTTTATTTAAAGGATATATACTAAATATTTTTGAAAGATTAGGAATCAAAAATATTGTTACCATGCCAATGAAAAGTGATATTTTAAGCGAAGGAATGGTTTATGAATTAGGAACTTCTTGTTTAGTAGAATTTGGAACAGTAAAAAAATCAATTTTAAAACATTTTGATATCAAACAAGAAGTATTTTTTGCTGATTTTAACTGGAGTGCTATATTAAAACATTTATCAACTAATGTGAAATTTGTTGAAATTTCCAAATATCCAGAAGTTCGTCGTGATCTAGCCTTATTAGTAGACGAAGGTGTAGAATTTGCAAAAATCCTTGATATAGCAAATAAAACAGAAAAAAATCTATTAAAAGGAATTGATTTATTTGATGTTTACCAAGGTAAAAATTTACCAGAAGGGAAAAAATCATACGCAATAAGTTTCTTATTACAAGATAGTACTAAAACACTTACAGATTCACAAATTGATAAAGTGATGAATAAATTAACTCAAAATTTTGAAACAGAATTAGGAGCTACTTTAAGATAAAATACCTATTTAAGTAAGATACCAAGGCTCGGATTTTTTATAAATCCGAGCCTTGGTTTTGATTGTACTAATAATTAAGCTTCTTTAACAAAAGTAATAGAGCTGAGCTATATAAATTTTAAAAATAAAAATCTATTAATACAGATACTTTATCAACCTATTTTATTATTCAATTAGTGCAATCTTAGATGTCAAAAATAAAGTAGATAAATTGAAAAAAGATAATTATGAAATATTTTAAGAATTTAAATAAAACATATTTATCGTCTAAGTCTATTTCTTGTAATAGTACTTTTTAACTTATTTTTTAAATCCTCTCCTGAATCATATATCATTTGCTCATTTGTTGGAAAAGAAGTAGGCCTACGATTAAAATATGGTAAATAGTTTTCATCACAAGCTCTAGGATCACCATTATAATTAGCATAAATGTTTTCAAATACGAAATTACTGGTTATAGGAAATGTATTTATTAACTGATTAGTATTTAAATTTAAATAATCAATTTTGGCACTAATACTACATGATTTGTTTTGTCTAAACTCATATACAGTACTTCTAACAGTAATCATGTTATCTATCATAATTGTATTTCCTTTTTCATCTTTTACGGGTTGACCATTTGAATTTAATTGAGGTTTAGTGCCATTTTTAATTAATTTTTCTTTTGAAAACTCTCTTTCAAAAACCTTTTCAGGAGAAATATTAATGCCTCTAAAACTAACAACCATCGCAAAATCATAATTTGTATTTTTTTGTTTATTACTATGATATATAGTCCACTTATCATTTAATCCAAGAGTGCTAAAATCTAAAAGATCATTTTGTAAACGAGAAGGAATAACCATGTTAGTTTCATTTTTCGTGTAAACATGTACAAAATCAGTTCCCTTAAGATGACATTCATCCATTAATTTATTACAATCTTTATATCCTGGATTTATAGTATTTAAATATTCAAAGTCATCAAAAGCACGACGAAAACTAATCTTATCTTTTGTTTTCATTAATTTTAATGCGTTTTCATATAAAAAATCAGAAAGTTTACTTTTAGTAGTAATTAAGGCAGTTGAATAATCTTCAAAAGAAAATTGTGCATTTCTACCTTCTTTTATTAAAGTTAGAGGTAATAAAGGTTGTATTTTTTCTTGACGGTTTTGTAGCTTGATATATGTATTGTATATTTTTTCTAAGTGATTAGGATTGCCTTCTTTTTCCCAGACAGAAATAGCTTCTAAATCCCTTTTCTTGGCTTTAGAAAAAGCTTCTTCTAGTAAATAAACATAATCTTGTTTGCCTTTGGAATTTTTATTACTCTTCAAATTGTCAATTGATTTACTAATGGCTCCATCATAATTGCCATCATTTAACATTGATTGTGTTTGTTTTACACCACTACAGCTAAATAAAAAAACAACAAATACTATTAGGGAGGTAATTTTTTTCATACAATTTAATTTTAAATCTGATTATGCAAAATTCAAGCCAAAAAATACTCCGAATCTTTCGGAGTATTAAAAAATGTTTTATTTAGTAGGAATAGGAGGCAATAATTTGCTTGAAACCTCACCAAAACCAATTCTTATCTCTTCATTTTGGCAGTAGCCTCTCATAATAACAGTATCACCATCATTAATGAATTTTCTTTCAGAACCATCTTTTAAAAGAATAGGGTTTTTTCCACCCCATGTTAATTCTAACATAGATCCAAGAGAATCTTCAGTAGGGCCAGATATTGTACCAGATCCCATCATATCACCAGAGTTTATACGACAACCGTTAATAGTATGATGTGCTAACTGTTGATTCATAGTCCAATACATATATTTGAAATTAGTATTGCTAATAATGGTTTCTTCCGAATCCTCAGGAGTTATACTTACCTGTAATTTGATGTCAAAAGCATGTTCACCAGTTTGTTGTAAATAAGGAAGAGGTGTTGGTTCCTGAACAGGTGATGCACAACGGAAAGGTTCTAAAGCATCCATAGTAACAATCCAAGGAGAGATAGAGCTTGCAAAATTTTTAGCTAAAAAAGGACCCAGAGGAACATATTCCCATTTTTGAATGTCACGAGCACTCCAGTCATTTAGTAATACCATACCAAAAATATAGTCTTCGGCTTCAGCTACTGGGATATTTTCGCCCATTAGGTTGGCATCTGTAGTTATAAAGGCTGTTTCTAATTCAAAATCTACCAAACGAGAAGGACCAAATATAGGAGCTGTTGCATCAGGAGGCATAGTTTGTCCCATAGGACGATGCACTGGAATTCCTGATGGCACAATCGTAGAACTTCTTCCATGGTACCCTACAGGGATATGTAACCAGTTTGGTAATAAAGCATTAGCGGGATCACGAAACATTTTTCCTGTATTTGTAGCATGTTCTCTACTTGAAAAGAAATCAGTATAATCCCCTACAAAAACAGGAAGTTGCATTTCTACATCTTCTATTTTAAAAATGACTACTTCACGATGTTTATCATTATCTCTTAAATCTGCATTTTCAGCATCAAAAATATCGGCAATACGATTACGAACTAATCGCCATGTTTTTTTTCCACAAGAAATGAATTCATTTAAAGCATCTTGAAGAAAAACATCATCTGTTAAATCAATTCCTTCAAAATATCCTAATTGATGCAATGCTCCTAAGTCAATAGCGTAATCTCCAATACGAGTACCAACGGTTACAATATCGTCTTTTGTTAAAAAAATACCAAATGGAATATTTTGAATAGGAAAATCGCTGGTAGATGATACTTCTAACCATGATCTTCTTTCAGGATTGTTAGCTGTAATAGGCATATTATATTTTTTTGTGATTTTAATTAATTTTTACACCTCAAATATAGTTTCTATTGGGATTATACCAAACACTTTTTGTATTTTTGACAACCATTTATAAAAAAATATTCAAAAATGTTACGCGACGAACAAATATTCGATTTAATTCTTGATGAACAAGATAGACAAATTCACGGTATTGAATTAATTGCTTCTGAGAATTTTGTAAGCGACCAAGTAATGGAAGCGGCAGGTTCTTGTTTAACTAATAAATATGCAGAAGGTTACCCAGGTAAAAGGTATTATGGAGGTTGCGAAGTAGTAGATGTGGTAGAACAAATTGCTATTGATAGAGCGAAAGCTTTGTTTGGAGCAGCGTATGTAAATGTACAACCTCATTCAGGATCTCAAGCTAATACAGCTGTTTTTGCAGCTTGTTTACAACCAGGAGATACAATTTTAGGTTTTGATTTATCACATGGGGGCCATTTAACGCACGGATCTCCTGTAAATTTTTCAGGAAAATTATACAACCCTGTTTTTTATGGAGTAGATCAAGAAACAGGAATGTTAAATTATGATAAAATTCAGGAAATAGCTACGAAAGAACAGCCTAAAATAATTATTGCAGGTGCTTCCGCGTATTCTCGTGATATGGACTTTAAACGTTTTCGTGAAATTGCGGATTCTGTAGGAGCTATTTTAATGGCAGACATTTCTCACCCAGCAGGTTTAATAGCAAAAGGATTAATGAATGACCCAATTCCTCATTGCCATATTGTAACAACCACTACCCACAAAACATTACGTGGTCCTCGTGGAGGTATGATTATGATGGGACAAGATTTTCCAAACCCTTGGGGCTATACAACCCCTAAAGGAGAAGTAAAGATGATGTCTAACTTATTAGATATGGCTGTTTTTCCTGGTAATCAAGGAGGTCCTCTAATGCACATTATAGCTGCTAAAGCAGTTGCTTTTGGTGAATGTTTATCAGATGAGTTCTTTACTTATGCAATGCAAGTACAAAAAAATGCAAAAGCAATGGCAGAAGCATTTATAAAAAGAGACTATAACATTATATCAGGAGGAACAGACAATCACATGATGTTAATAGATTTACGCAATAAAGGAATAACAGGAAAAGAAGCCGAAAATGTATTAGTAAAAGCAGAGATTACAGTAAATAAAAATATGGTTCCTTTTGATGATAAATCACCTTTTATAACATCAGGTATTCGTGTTGGAACACCCGCTATTACGACTCGTGGTCTAGTAGAAGCGGATATGGATAAAATTGTAGAACTGATAGATCGTGTATTGATGAATCATACAAATGAAGAAGTAATTGAAGAAGTAGCTAATGAAGTAAATGAAATGATGAGCGAGCGAGCTATGTTCGTTTTTTAATTCATAGTACAAATATTAAATAAGGCTGTTTTAGATAGACAGCCTTAATTTTTTTGAATGTTCTGAAAAAAAACAAAATAAACTTATTTAAAAAACATTCTCTTACTATTTGTTAATAATACTCTAATCTAATGGCAGGAAATTCTTTTGGAAATATATTAAAAGTAACCACTTTTGGAGAATCACATGGACAAGCTTTGGGAGGTGTAATTGAAGGATGTCCATCAGGAATTGAGTTAGATATGTCCTTCATTCATCAACAGATGCAAAGACGTAAGCCTGGTCAATCCTCTATTGTTACACAACGTAAAGAAGAAGATGAAGTACAATTTTTATCCGGAATTTTTGAAGGAAAAACAACAGGTACTTCTATAGGTTTTATAATCCCTAATACCAATCAAAAAACAGAGGATTATAGTCATATAAAAGATACATACAGACCTAGTCATGCTGATTATGTTTATGATCAAAAATACGGTTTTCGTGACTACAGAGGAGGAGGACGCAGTTCTGCAAGAGAAACGAGTTGTAGAGTATTAGCAGGAGCCGTAGCAAAACAAATAATTCCTCAAATCAAAATAAACGCTTTCGTATCTTCCGTAGGAGAAATAAGTATAAACAAACCGTATCAAAAATTGGATTTCTCTAAAATAGAATCTAATCCCGTTAGATGCCCTGATTTAGAGGTTGCAGAATTAATGGAAAACCATATCAAAGAAATCAAAAAACAAGGCGATACAATAGGAGGAACCATAACTTGTGTAATCCAAAATGTACCAATAGGTTTAGGTGAGCCTGTTTTTGATAAGTTACACGCTGAATTAGGAAAAGCTATGCTATCTATAAATGCAGTTCATGGTTTTGAGTATGGAAGTGGTTTCTGTGGAGCTAAAATGAAAGGGAGTGAACATAATGATCGTTTTAATCCAGATGGAACCACCCAAACCAATTTATCAGGAGGAATACAAGGAGGAATAAGTAACGGTATGGATATTTATTTTAGGGTAGCTTTTAAACCTGTGGCAACTCTAATTCAAAAACAAGAAGTACTAACGGTTGATGGACATATTGTAGAGCAACAAGGAAAAGGCAGGCATGACCCTTGTGTGGTGCCAAGAGCCGTACCAATTGTAGAAGCAATGGCTGCTTTAGTAATGGCAGATTATTATTTATTAAATAAAATTTATCAATTTAAATAATGGAAATAACTAAAAACGAGGTTTCTAAGAAATCTATTTTTTCAAATCTTACTATGCAAATCTTATTAGCAATGCTTTTAGGTGCAACATTAGGGATTTTTATACATAATAATTGTGATGAGGCTACTGCTAAAGATTTTAGTGGATATATAAAAATGTTAGCCACTATTTTCATTCGTTTAGTTCAAATGATTATTTCACCTCTAGTTTTTACAACATTAGTAGTAGGTATTGCTAAATTAGGAGATATCAAAGCGGTTGGACGAATAGGAGGAAAGGCCTTAGGCTGGTTTTTTACCGCTTCTTTTATATCATTATTAATAGGCATGTTTTGGGTAAATATTCTAGAACCAGGAGCTGGATTAAACTTAAGTGGAGTAGATATAACCACAGCAGCGGAAGTTACCGAAAAAACACAAAATTTTTCTGCACAGAATTTTATTGAACACATAATTCCCAAAAGTGTTGTAGAAGCAATGGCAACTAATGAAATTTTACAAATTGTAATCTTTTCAATCTTTTTTGGTTTAGCAGCTGCTTCCTTAGGAGAGCAAACAAAATCGGTTATAAACGCATTAGATAAAATGTCTCATATCATTTTAAAAATGGTAAACTATGTAATGAAGTTTGCCCCACTAGGTGTTTTTGGAGCTATAGCAGGCGTATTTGCCATTCGTGATTTAGGAGAACTTTTATTAACTTATACAAAGTACTTTGGTTCCTTTTTAGTAGGAATTACTTCATTATGGATTGTATTACTAATTATAGGTTCTTTGTTTTTAGGAAAAAGAATAAAAATACTTTTAAATCATATTATTTCACCTTTAGTAATTGCATTTGGTACAACAAGTAGTGAGGCTGTTTTTCCTAAACTAACAGAAGAATTAGAAAAATTTGGTATAAAAGACAAAATTGTATCATTTATGTTACCATTAGGTTACTCCTTTAATTTAGATGGTAGTATGATGTATATGACTTTTGCCAGTATTTTTATAGCACAAGCCTACGGTGTATCATTAGATTTAGGAACTCAATTAACAATGTTATTAGTTTTAATGCTAACAAGTAAAGGAATAGCAGGAGTTCCAAGAGCTAGTTTAGTAGTTGTAGCAGCCACTTGCGGAATGTTTGATATTCCCGTAGAAGGCATTGCTTTAATATTGCCAATAGATCATTTTTGCGATATGTTCAGAAGTGCAACAAATGTTTTAGGTAATGCCTTAGCAACTTCCGTAGTTGGAAATTGGGAAAAAGACTAATGAAAGATAAATTCATAGAGGGTTCTAAATACAACCATTATTAGGTAGATCTTGTAATTTTTAAAACTCCATTTTTTAGAACTTTTGTCTAAAAAATGGAGTTTTTATTTTAATCAAATTTTTATGCTTAATATGAATGCTACTTCTTTCTATCTTTTAAGTTAAATTCTGATTTTAAGATCGAATAAATAACAGAATCCCAAAATTTACCCTCAAAATATTCATTCTCTCGTAAATGACCTTCTTTTATAAAGCCTAATTTCTCTAATACTCGTGCAGAAGCTTGATTTTTGGGATCTATTACAGCTTCTATAGAATGCAATCCCATTTGACTAAAACCATACTCCAATATAAGTTTAGTAGCCTCTGTAATGATACCTTTGCCTCTATATTCGGGTAATATCATATAACCTATTTCAGAACGATAATTTTCTCTTTGTATGCGATAATGACCTAAAAAACCTATTAATTTATCATTCGGTTTTTCAGTAATTGCCCAATTAATTCCTTCATTTTCCTTAATTTTATTATTGATTGTGTCAATCAATTCTAAGGCTTCTATTTTGTTTTTTAGTAAAGGACGCGGTATAAATTGCATATTATCAGCATTACTTCGTAATGCAAATACCTCATCTACATCATTATGAGTCATTTTTCTTAAGATTAATCGTTCTGATTCTAAATTTTGAAACGGTAAAAAAGCAAAGGAATTCATAAAAAAATGTAATTTATTGTAAAAAATCATTAAATTTATAATATCTCAGACCCATAAAAATAAGTGTAAATATATGGAAACAAAATTTGAATTAATAGAAAAAGAATTAATTGAAAATCTACATTTTCCTACAGAACAAGTATTGGAAGAATTAAAGGATAGAAAACAGTTAAAAGCAGAGTTAGAAAGAGCACAGGTATTAGGAAATGTAGAACATGCTAAAATTAAAATTTATTTTGAAGATGACGTTTCAAAAAAAGTAGTGGATACAACGGTTTGGGGAGTAACAGATCAAGAAATAATTCTAAAAAAAGGAGTTACTATTCCAATACATCGTATTTATAAAATTATGTAAAAACTTAATGAAATAAAGAAGTAACTTCTGTTAGACTTTTTTAGATTAACAGAAGTTTTTTATTTGTTTATTACGAAAGAAATAAGAAAGACAAAATCATATAAGAAGTATTATCATTTCCTTTTTATTTAAATAAATATTAAGGTTTTATACATACTAAACACCTACAATAAAGTGAAATTGTAAAAATTTATTGATGAAGAAACGAAAATAAATAGCTCTTATTTTATACCATGCGATGATTTCAATTATATACTAAAACGTCTGTTCGAGTTGTTTTTAAAATGAAAAAAAACGTATCGAGAACTTTATTTTTTAATCCAGTATATTTTAAGTTTAAATGGTATAAATTAGGAGGATTGTTACTTCTTCAGAATTGGGTAATATTATTTCTAATAACGAACAATATTATAACGGAAAGAAAAAAACTTATAATAATGGATTAGTTTGCGAAAGGACGCTAATTGATACGTTTTATCACAAGACAAATTCGAGATTTACTAACTTTAATTTTGAATTTAAGAATAAAACAGGAATAGAATTTACTCCTATTGATAATTTTGATAATGAAACATTAGAATACAGAAGCAAACTACTTTATGAAATAGTAAAAAAATATGGGAAATAAGATAAAATAACTACTAATGAATACTATCCCAAAAAGTACTATTACATTTCAAAGGGTTCATTTATATTTGTATACAATTTTATTTATAAAATAATAACAAGTCATAACAAAGAAAATATTTACCCATTTACAAAATAAAATTTAAATGATATATAGAGGATTAAATGACGAATACATAGAGTTAATAAACTTACAAAAAGGAAGTTCATTAACCTTTGATGATACTTCATCTTATCCTCTTTTATTTGTATGGATAAAAGGAAATGAATCCGAAGTATCTTATGAAGGCATAAAATTATCTCTTAATAATAATACTATTTTTTGTCTGACAGCATTCCATAAAATAGAATTTATAAACTTAGAAACAGCAAGAATAATAAAATTCAATCGCGAGTTTTATTGTGTTAAAGACCATGATAGTGAAGTAAGTTGTAAAGGACTTTTATTTTATGGAGCCAATCAATTACCTTATTTTCAAATACCTAAAGAAGAAATTGATAAATTTGAAATATTTTGGCAAATGTTTCAAGTAGAAATGCAATCAAAAGATGATTTACAATTAGAAATGTTACAAATGATGTTAAAAAGATTTATCATACTTTGTACACGTGTCTATAAATCTCAAATGAACTTTTCTAAATTAGAGATAAAAGAAGTAGATTTAGTTAGAGAATATCATTATTTAGTAGAACAACATTTTAGAAACAAACATACCGTAAAAGAATATGCTGAATTATTAAATAAATCAGCAAAAACTCTTGCTAATCTTTTTTCAAAAGTTTCGGACAAAAGTCCATTACAAATTATTCATGAAAGAAAACTTTTAGAAGCTAAAAGAATGCTTAGATATACAGACAAACCTATAAAAGAAATAGCATACGAAATAGGGTTTGAAGATATACAAACTTTCAGCCGTTTCTTTAAAAAATCTGAAAATCTAAGTCCGTCAGAATTTAAAAAACATCTTTTGGGAAATATGGACAACTCATCGGGAACGATAACCTAACAGATTCCTTTATTCTTACCTCATCTTTGCATTGTAATTAATTTATTAATATTTAAAATTAAAAACAATGACAAAGTTTACAGTTCCTACACGAGTAGAAGTATCCGAAAACAATCAAGTAATTTTTGATAATTTACAAAAAGACTTAGGTTTCGTACCTAATTTATATGCCTATTATGCAAAAAACGAAACAGCACTAGGTGATTACTTAACTTTACAAAATAGAAAAAACACTTTAAAAGCAAAAGAAAGAGAAGTTATTAATCTTGTTACAAGTCAAATTAATGGTTGTCGTTATTGTCAATCAGCGCATACTGTTTTGGGAAAAATGAATGGTTTTACCAATGATCAAATCATAGAATTAAGAAAAGGAACAGCTTCTTTTGATTCTAAGTTAGATGCCCTAGTTAAGTTTACCGCATCAGTAGTAGAAAATAAAGGAAGAGCTACAGAAGAAACTAAAAAGACTTTTTTTGAAGCGGGTTATACAGAAGCTAATTTAATAGACTTAGTTATTACTGTAGGGGATAAAATCATCAGTAATTATATTCATAATTTAGCTGGTTTTGAAATTGATTTTCCAATAGCAACTGAAATTTAATTATTAACAAAAAAAAAAAATGAATTTAGGAAATTTAATTATCAGAATAGCCTTTGGTTTATTATTCATTTGGGGAGGACTTGAAAAATTCTTTGAAGGTTTTTTAGGAGGAGCAGGTTTACAAAATATGGCAGGTTTTCTAAAGTCCACAGGTTGGAGCTTTTTAGGAGATACAGGCGTTTTTATTTTAGCAATTATTTTAGCATCATTAGAACTACTTGCAGGAATTTTACTCATTATTAATAAAAAACTATTTTATTCCTATAGCTTTTTATCATTTGTTATGTTTGTTGCTCTAACAACAGTTCATATACCTTCCGCAAATTGGATGAATATTATGATTCATATAGCATTATTGGGTTCATTATTAGGTTTAGCATTAGATCAATTTAAAAAAGAAAAACCATTATGGGAGCAGTAATCAAGATAAAAAATTTACCAGAAGGATACCAAAGTATTATTACTAACGGAACACATACCATAGTTGGTGATGAACCTTTGGAAAGCAAAGGTACTGATCTAGGCTTAAGTCCATCAGAATTAGTCTTGAGTGGTTTAGCTATGTGTAAGGTAGCAACAGTTCGTTTTATTGCACGAAAAAATAACTGGGAAATAGGAGAAGTCAAAGCAGAACTTTCAGAAGAGATAAAGAAAGAACCTAGCAGATTAAAAACCACTATAAAAGTGGCTATTCATATTGACGGAAATATATCCCAAGAACAAAAAGAAGAATTACTCAAACAAGCCAATGCGTGTTATATTCATCGTCAAATAATGGGAGAATGGAACATAGAACATGCTACAGAACTAGAATACTAAAAAAATAAAAATTAACTTGCAAATTATAAGAACATATAAGAATGCACTGCACCTAAATAGATTTAACTTTTTTAGAGCAGTGCATATTGCGATTATAGATAATATGGTAAATTAATAGATGAGATAAAGTAACTATATTAATTGATTTATAAATATTTGTATTTATTTGTTAAACCTTTAATTTAGTTTTTTAAAACACATTAAAAATAACAGGTTGTCAAACCTTGTCAAGAGATAACGACCATTAAAAAACAATTAAGTAAAATAATATATAAAGTTTTCATGCTATCTGATAGTATCTTTAATGTTTAATTTATAGTTGATAAAAAGTTATTTAGTAAAAAATAATATTCAAAGAAAAATAAATAAAGAAGAATTATCAAACACACACAAGATATGTCATATTATTCTTTATCCCTTTTATTTTAAGAGAGTTTTGGATCTTATTATTTACTGTAATAAATATTTGTAAATCAGAAAAAACAAAGTATTGAATTGAAGTAATTGCTGAGGTTGAAAATCTAACGTCTGCTTATAATAACAAAGACAAGTTATCCGAAGTTAAGATTAGGTACGTATATATTGTTTAAAACAAAAAATATAAAAATAATAAAATTGCTTTTGGTTATGGATCTAACAGCGTGGAAGATTGTGAAAAGTTATTTGATAAATTAAAAAAAGCTTAAAAAATAAGAATTTATATAAATCCTTATAATCATTCAGATTCCATATTAGTTAGAGGACTCAATGACCCAATAATTAAGATGCTAATTTTTTCTATAATCAGGAACTCCTTACTTTCACTATTTTTAATTCCCTTATTCACAAAAGAGGACTCTGGAAATACACATAAAAAAAATCGAAAATTGTATTCATAGTATGGAGTGTTAGTCTTTACCTAATATTTATAAAACCAATCTGTATTTCCATAGTAAAAAAGATAAAAATAATTGAAAATAAATTAGTAATACCATTTAAACTTTGAAATTTCCATATAATAATATTTTTTAACCTTGAGACTGTCCAAAAAGTTCGCAATCTTGTCATTTCTATCAAAGGGAGAAATCACATAATGTTGATTTAGACACTATCCTACAAAAACAATAAAAATTAGCGTTGGTTCTCGATACGCTTCGCGCTCGATATACTCAACCGTTTGTTCAAATTGTTTTAAAAAAGAAAAAACGTATCAAGAACTTTATTTTTTAATCCAGTATATCTTAAGTTTAAATGGTATTATGAAAGTTGAATAATGTAGAAAAATAGACAAAACATTATTGTTGCTAAAGAACCAATATTTCTAAAAAATCATACTTTTTACATCAAGATTAACAGAAAACCATCTAGCTTAACTTTGTCTTTTTTATCTTTTACACTATATTTACCTAATAGCAGGTTAAACAACCAAAAATAATATCCGATTTAAAAAAATACAGTTTACAAAAAGATGAGCGAGATACTAAGACATCAAATAGAAAAAATTACGCCATTAACAGATAAAGAATTTGAATATATTTTGTCTCATTTTACAACCAAAAAGTTAAAAAAACACCAATATTTGATTCAAGAAGGAGATTTTGTGCAAAATGATCATTTTGTCACAAAAGGTCTTTTAAAAGCTTATTATGTTAATCAAGACGGTAAAGAACACATCATGCAGTTTGCAATGGAAGATTGGTGGATTACGGATTATCAAGCTTATTTTAATGAAACAAAGTCTATATTAAATATAGACTGCATTGAAGCAACAGAAGTACTTTGTCTATCCTTGTGTAATAGAGAAAAATTATGTGCAGATATGCACAAAATAGAACACTTTTTTAGAAAAAAATCCAATTCAGGTTATATGGCCTTACAAAGAAGAATACTATCTTTATTAAATAGCAATGCTAAAGAAAGATACGAGCAACTTCGTGAAAATTATCCAATATTATTTCAAAGAGTGCCTAAAACCCTAATTGCTTCTTATTTAGGTGTTTCAAGAGAAACCCTTAGCCGTTTTAGTTCTTAAGTGTGATATACATCACATAAAACTTGTGATTTATCTCCTATGAGAAGAAAAAGAATGCGATGAAATTTGCAACCAACTAAAAACAGTAAGACAATGAATAAATTGTTTCAAAACATTTCGACAAGAATTATAATAATTCTAAGTTATATTACTTTTAGTGGTTTATGTCAAGTAAATGCGCAAACTTTAAATAGAAAAAAAATGAATAAAAAAATTTTATTTGTGGTTACGAGCCACAACAAACTCGGAGAAACAGGTCAATCTACGGGATATTATTTAGGAGAAGTAACTCACCCTTGGGCTGTTTTAAGTGATGCAGGATATGAAATAGAATTTGTTAGCCCTAAAGGAGGTAATCCTTCATATTATGGAGAAAATAATGAAGACCCTATCGACCAAAGATTTTTAACAGACAAAAAATATCAAGCTAAAATCCAAAATACAATGAAACCATCGGATATTAATCCGTCAGATTACGTAGCTATCTTATATGCAGGAGGACATGGCACCATGTGGGATTTTGCAGACAATGAAGAACTAGCACTAATTGCACAAAAAATTTATGAAAATAATGGTGTAGTAAGTGCTGTTTGTCATGGACCAGCAGGTTTGGTAAATATTAAACTTAGTAATGGTAAATATTTAGTTGATGGAAAAAAAATAAACGCTTTTACCAATGAAGAAGAAAGTGCAATAAAATTAGAAAATGTCGTGCCATTTAGTCTAGAAACTAAACTTATTGAACGTGGTGCAAAATTTGAAAAATCAGGACTATGGCAATCTCATGTAGCAGTTGACCAAAGAGTCGTGACAGGACAAAATCCACAATCCGCTCATGGAGTTGGAGAAGCTGTTTTAAAAGAACTTCAAAAACTTTAATTTAATTCTCAAAAATAATTTAAGGCAACAATTATATGTTGCCTTAATGCGTTTAAAACAAAATATGTTAAAGAGTATTCATCATATAGCCATTATTTGTTCAGACTACGAAAAGTCAAAATATTTTTATACTAAAATTTTAGAATTAGAAATCATTAAAGAAACATATAGAGAAGAAAGACAATCTTATAAACTAGATTTAGCATTAAATGGAAACTATATTATTGAACTATTTTCCTTTCCAAATCCTCCAATGAGAGTTTCAAGACCAGAAAGCTGTGGATTAAGACATTTAGCCTTTGAAGTTTCAAATCTAGAAGAAATGATAGAAAAATTAAAAAAACATAATATCATAGTCGAATCTATAAGAATTGATGAATTTACGCAAAAAAGATTTACCTTTTTTCAAGATCCCGATCAATTGCCAATTGAATTGTACGAAATCACCATAAATTAGTTATTAATATATAAGTCAAACATAATAAACCCTAAATAATTGAACAAATAAAGAGATATTTTCAAATTACCTTAATTTTTACACCCTAGTTCATAAAAAGGGAGAAGAAATACCAAACTAAAATTTTAAAATACTATATCCGTAATAAATTTCAATCGTATAATTTTATCTAAATAAATTATCATTGAAAAATTCCTATTCCTTTTAGAAAAAACACTTTCACTAAAAAACATTTATTTTAAAAACAAAAGCATACTATTTACTTATATAAAAACTAATATTAAATATTAGAAAAATTAACTCATTTGACTTAATAATAATAAATAATTCAGGTAGTCTTTTTTAGAAAACACAACGATTTTTGGTATATTTGAGTTAGATAAAAAATAAAATCTTTATAAATTGACTATCCTTTAGGTTTGTAATCAAACCAAAATGATGATACACTTTTATAAAAGTTATTACTGAATTACAAAAAAGCCATGAGGTAAATTTTTAAAACCCTAATATAATAAAAAATAAAATTTAAATAAAAAACTATGAACAAATCAAAAGAAGGAAAATGTCCCTTTCACCAAGGAGCTAACACCGAAATTAAAAAATCGGTTGTAGATAAATGGCCTAATGCACTTAATCTTGATATTCTACATCAACACGATACTAAGACAAATCCTTTAGGTGAAAATTTTAATTATGCAGAAGAATTTAAAAAACTTGATCTTGAAGCATTAAAAAATGATTTAAAAAAACTAATGACAGAAAGCCAAGACTGGTGGCCAGCAGATTGGGGACATTATGGAGGTTTAATGATTAGAATGGCATGGCATGCAGCAGGTACGTATCGTTTAGCAGATGGACGAGGTGGAGCCAATACAGGAAATCAACGTTTTGCTCCACTTAATAGTTGGCCTGATAATGGTAATTTAGATAAAGCACGTAGATTGTTATGGCCCATTAAGAAAAAATATGGAAATAAAATTTCTTGGGCAGATTTAATAATCCTAGCAGGAAATATGGCTTATGAATCAATGGGTTTTAAAACATTTGGTTTTGCAGGCGGGCGTGAAGATATTTGGCATCCTGAAAAAGATATTTATTGGGGAGCAGAAAAAGAATGGTTAGCAAAAGAAAGATATTTTGATGATGCGGATAGCGACTCTCTTGAAAATCCTTTAGCAGCGGTACAAATGGGATTAATTTATGTAAATCCTGAAGGAGTTAACGGAGAGCCAGATCCGTTAAAAACAGCTCAAGATGTTCGAACTACGTTTAAACGTATGGCTATGGATGATGAAGAAACCGTAGCATTAACAGCAGGAGGACATACAGTAGGTAAAGCACACGGAAATGGTGATGCTTCTATCTTGGGACCAAATCCTGAATCTTCAGATGTTGAAACACAAGGTTTTGGTTGGATCAATCCAGAAGGGAAAGGAAATGCCGAAAATACTGTAACCAGTGGGTTAGAAGGAGCATGGACAACCACTCCAGATAAATGGAATCATACGTATTTTCATCTTTTATTAAATTATGAATGGGAACTAAGAAAAAGTCCAGCAGATGCTTGGCAATGGGAACCAATCAATATAAAAGAAGAAGACAAACCATTCGATGCGCATATACAAGGAGTACGTAGAAATCCTATTATGACAGATGCAGATATGGCTATGAAACTAGATCCTGAATATAGAAAAATAGCAGAAAAATTCTATAAAGATCCAGCTTATTTTGAAGATGTATTTGCAAGAGCATGGTTTAAATTAACACATCGTGATTTAGGTCCTAAAAATAGGTATCTTGGAGCTGATGTGCCAAAAGAAGATTTAATCTGGCAAGATCCTATCCCAGTTGTTGATTACAAATTAAATGATGCTGAAATAGAAGAGTTAAAAATAAAACTTTTGAACTCAGGACTAACTAAAACAGAACTAATTAATACAGCATGGGATAGCGCAAGAACTTTTCGTAGTTCTGATTTTAGAGGGGGAGCTAATGGCTCGAGAATTCGTTTAGCACCTCAAAAGAAATGGGAAGGAAATGAGCCTCAAAGATTAGAAAAAGTATTAAATAAACTTCAAGAAATTAAAATCGAATTGGCTCACAATATTAGTATAGCAGACTTGATTGTTTTAGGAGGTTGTGCAGCTATTGAAAAAGCAGCAGCAGAAGGAGGCATAAATATTAAAGTACCTTTTAATGCAGGAAGAGGGGATGCAACAGAAGATATGACAGATGTGGAATCATTTTCTGTTTTAGAACCAATTCATGATGGGTACAGGAACTGGCTAAAAAAAGACTATGCTGTTGCCCCAGAAGAGTTACTTCTAGATAGAACACAACTGATGGGACTTACAGCACCTGAAATGACTGTTTTAGTTGGTGGTATGCGAGTTTTAGGTACTAACTATGGAGGTCTAAAACAAGGTGTTTTTACAGAAAGAGAAGGTATTTTAAGTAATGACTTTTTTGTAAATATTACAGATATGAATTATACTTGGACCCCTGTTTCAGAAAATCTTTATAATATTGTTGATAGAAAAAGCGGAATCACAAAATGGACTGCTACAAGAGTTGATTTAGTATTTGGATCAAATTCTGTTTTAAGAGCTTATGCAGAAGTTTATGCACAAGATGATAATAAAGAAAAATTTGTACACGATTTTGTTAAAGCTTGGGTAAAAGTTATGAACTCTGATCGCTATGATTTAGTAAAATAGCCTTTGTTTATAAAATAATAAAACTAACCTCCTTTAAAATAATTAATGAGGTTAGTTTTGTTAAGATAAAATTTACGTGTAATTCTTTTTCCTTGTCTTTTTTATGCTCTAAATAAAAAAGAGAGTGTCTAAAAGTAATAACGTGACTTCTAGCTTGGGTACTTGGAGGATAGTAAAATCCTTATTATCAGTACTTTTTAATTCATATTGTCTATTTACATTCTTTGATGAGAATGATAAAAAGGAAAAATTTTAAAAAGACTTTCCTTTTTTATTTAAAATAAAAAAATAACTTTAGTATAAGCTTGGAAATTTGCTAGGATTAGATTCGTGCATAATTTCATACACTTTTTCAAAAATATCTTCCACAGAAGGTTTTGAAAAATAATCGCCATCAGTACCGTAAGCTGGACGGTGTGCCCTTGCAGTAAGAGTTTCTGGTTGGCTATCTAGGTATTTATAAGCTTTTTGTTCTTCTACAATTTGTTGTAAAATATAGGCAGCAGCACCACCTGGTACATCTTCATCAACAATTAACAAACGATTTGTTTTTGCTACTGATTTTACAATGTCATGGTTAATATCAAAAGGGAGCAATGATTGAATATCAATAATTTCTATATCAATTCCTATTTCTAGTAATTCTTTTGCTGCCTGTTCTACTAAACGTAAAGTAGAGCCGTAGGATACTATAGTTATGTCTTTCCCTTCTTTGAGTGTTTCTGTAATGCCTATAGGTGTCTTGAACTCACCTAGATTCGTAGGCATTTTTTCCTTTAAACGGTAACCATTTAAACATTCTACTACTAATGCGGGTTCATCTGTTTGTAATAGAGTGTTGTAAAATCCAGCCGCTTTTGTCATATTACGAGGAACTAATACATGAATGCCTCGAATTGCATTTATAATCATTCCCATAGGTGACCCAGAATGCCAAATGCCTTCTAAACGATGACCGCGAGTTCTTATGATTAAAGGTGATTTCTGACGACCTGCTGTACGATACTGTAGTGTTGCAAGATCATCACTCATGATTTGAATGGCGTATAATAAGTAGTCTAAATATTGAATTTCTGCTATAGGTCTTAATCCTCTCATAGCCATACCAATTCCTTGACCTAGAATAGTGGCTTCACGAATACCGGCATCACTCACACGCATTTCGCCATATTTTTCTTGCATTCCTTCCAAACCTTGGTTTACGTCTCCAATGTTTCCAGAATCTTCACCAAAGATTAAAGTTTGTGGGTATTTTGCAAAAATAGCATCAAAATTGTCTCTTATAACTAAACGAGCGTCTACTTCTTCTGAATTTTCATCATAAGTAGGTTTTATTTCATTGATAGCAAGTACATTGTTTTCTGATTGAGAGAACAAATGAGAGCTAAATTTAGGTTGAATTTTAGTAATATATTGACTAATCCAATTTGCTAGAGTTGTTTTGGTATTTTCTTGTATTAGCATTCTTAACACTTTACGTGCAGTTATAAGAATGTCTTTACGAATAGGTTCTTTTATGTTATTTAAATCATGAGCATATTTTTCTATAAAAACTTTATTTGTTGACTCAGATGCAATGTTTTGTAAGATCGTTACTAGTTCGTCTCTTTCGGTTTTTATAGGGTTTGTAAAATTATTCCAAGCTGTTTTTTTGCCTTCTAATACATCCTTTTTAGCTTGAGTATCAATTTCGTCTAATTCTTCGGTTGTGGCTAAACTGTTTTCTAGCAACCATTTACGCATTTGAGATAGGCAGTCAAATTCTGTTTCCCAAGCGAGACGTTCAACGGATTTGTAACGTTCATGCGATCCTGAAGTTGAATGACCTTGGGGTTGGGTTAATTCATTTACGTGAATTAATACAGGTACATGTTCTTCTCTTGCTATTTTAGAAGCTTGTTGGTAGGTTTCTACTAAGCCAGGATAATCCCAACCTTTTACATTTAGTATTTCGAAACCATTGTTTGTTTGATCTCTTTGGAAACCTTTTAATATTTCGGATATATTTTCTTTTGTGGTTTGATAACGTGCGTGTACTGAAATACCGTATTCATCATCCCATACGCTCATTACCATAGGAACTTGTAATACGCCTGCTGCATTGATTGTTTCAAAGAACAATCCTTCTGAAGTTGAGGCATTTCCAATGGTTCCCCAAGCTACTTCATTTCCTTTTACAGAAAAATTAGTAGTGTCTATTCCTTCTACATTTCGAAATATTTTAGATGCTTGTGCCAAACCTAATAAGCGTGGCATTTGTCCCGCTGTAGGAGAAATGTCAGCACTTGAATTTTTTTGTTTGGTTAAGTCATTCCAATTTCCATTTTCATCTAATGAGTGTGTTGAAAAATGGCCTCCCATTTGACGACCTGCACTCATAGGATCGAATGCTAAATCTGTATGTCCATAAAGACCCGCAAAAAATTGTTCAATACTCAAAGCACCTATGGCCATCATAAAAGTTTGGTCACGATAATAACCAGAACGGAAATCGCCATTTTGAAATGCTTTTGCTAAAGCAAGTTGAGGGATTTCTTTTCCATCGCCAAAAATGCCGAATTTTGCTTTTCCTGTTAAAACTTCTTTACGACCTAATAAACTACATTCGCGACTGATGCGCGCAATTTTATAATCATTTAAAACTTCTGTTTTAAAATCTTCAAAAGTTAATTCTTTTTTTTCTTCTACTTGTGCCATTTTCTTAAATGTAAGTACGCAAATTTAATTAAAAAGCCGTTATGTTGTGCTTTATTTTGAAAAAATAAAATTTAATTATTCGTATTTTTAATTCAATATAATCTTTTTTAATTATTTATTTTTTATAAAAATGTTGTTTTTTATTAGATATTTTTACTTAAAATGTGTTTTTATTGTTTTAAAACCATTTTCTGTTGAAAATACCTAAAAGAGTTTTGGGATTAATAGTAAATTGGAAACGTATTTTTTCGGCATAATTTTTTTGTCCTATTTCCCATCCATTTTTTGAATAAATAGGACAAAATATTTCGAAATAATCAGGGACTATATTAAAATGAATTCCAGTGTCATAAACCCAATTAGGATTACTATATTTGTTTTTGTAGAGGCCTACATCGCCATATACTTGAACCCATTTCCATAAAGAGGAAGTTATGTTAACGGCGGTTAACCATTGATTAGCATAAGGATTACTAAATTTAGATTTAAATCCACCTTCTGCTATAATAATTTGTTGGCTAAAAAAACCTGATTTTTCACTTCTTCCATAAAATGAGTAGTCAAAAAGATAATCTTTTGGACGATCTAATCCAAAATCATAATAGGAAGAATTAGTGTTTTTGTAAAGAAATATTCCGCCGTAAAAGCGAAAACCTATTTGATAATTATTTTCAAAAAGTTTTCTATAACTAATTTCATTAATATATTTTGCAAATTCATTACCTATTTGTATTTGATTTGATATATGGTATCCTTTTGCGGTTTCATTATTTCCAAATGAATAACGAGCGTTGAAGACGGAGTATTTTAATGGAGATAACGTATCTTTAGACAAAGGACTAAATTCTTTGTTTACAAAAACTTGTCTAAAAGAAAGGGTTTTGTATTCATTTTTCGTAATATCTAAATTTCGGAATCGAAAGATAAGAGCAGGTATAACCCTAAAATAGGAAGCATTTTGTATGTAATGGTAGTAAGAAGTAGATAAGGTAAAACGAGTTTGGAAATTAGTATTAGAAGGTTTGTTTAATGAATAACCTATAAATCCACTACCTGTTAAGGACTGGGTGTTAAATGAATAACTAGGATTTATTTCGTAATTAAAAGGACGTGCAATAAAGCTTTCATTGTTTAAAATCAAGGAAATTAAAGCACCATCATACACATTATAATCAATATTGGGATAATAAAAAATTTGGTTTCGTTTAGAATTTTCTAGATCCCTAAAAAAAGTAAAATCTATTGGGCGGTTAGGTTTAAAAAAATTAGTAGTCTTATAATTATTTTTTTTATTTAGTTCTGGAAAATAATTATTTTCATTGATAACAAATTGATCTAATTCTTTTGTATTAAAAGCAAAAGTTGTATCCTTTTCAAAATGAGGAATAATCCATTTTTGAAATATCTTTTCTTTGTTTTTATAACCACTTAATGTAAAGGGAATACTAGAATTGTGATTTTTTTTAATTTCTAGTTGAATTTGATTATTATGTTTTTGAATTTTACCAAAATGATAGTCAACTAATTCTTTAGAAGAAACTAATTCGTGAAAAAACCAATCTATATTTTTTTCAGTATTTTTTTTTAAAATAGTTTCAAAATCAATTGTGTTACAAAATTTTTCTTGATTAATATTAAAGAATTCTTGGATACTTTTTTCTAATGATCGATCTTCTAAGTAATTTTCAAGATATTTAAATGCTAATCCAGCTTTGTATTTGAGTGCAATTTGCTCGTTGAATTTACTGAGTTTGTTCTTAGGAGTGTTTAAAGCTTGATCTAGTGTTTTTCTAGCCATTATAAGATAAGCATGATAATACTGTTCGTTAAACTTAGCATTTGTGAACTCATATCCTTTTAGTATTTTAAATCGGTTAAGTGTTCCCGCTAAATTTATATTAGGGTAATATTCTTCAATGTAATTAATCAGGTAATAGTGTTGAATAGCATCTAATAAATAATGATCTTTTCGCCAATCAATGTTTAAATTAGATTTCAAAAAACTTTGTGAATACACTTTTAAAAATTTTAATTCATATAAAAAACTATCAGGAAAAGGACTCAAAAGACTTGGTAGTTGATTTAACCCATAGAAAGGATTTCGGTCATAGTCAACTTGTGAAATAAGCAAACGTTTTGTTTTAGACTTTCCTATGTGTTTTTCAAAATACTTAATGATTCTATCAATGATAAGGAATTTTTGAATATCATTAACATTTTTACTTTCTAGATTGGTTATAATAGATATATTATCGTTAGAAAGAGTTTCAAACGTTTTATTTTTTTCTATTATGAATTGATATTCTTTTGAATGGGTGCTTTTAAACGTTTTGGAATTTATTGAGTCCAAGTTAGAAATAATATTATATTGATCGGGAATTTCAAAAGAAAACAGCATTTCCTTAACTTCTTCATAAGTAGCATCTTCTGTGTTTTCATTGCTATAAGTAACACCCGTATTACTGTTTATCTGTTTGTTGATTAACAAAAAACAATCTTTCAAATAAAAATCTTCTTTATTTGTTCCCCATCGAGTAAATTTACTATTAGGTATTTGGAGTTCGTAGTTTAATTGTATTTCTATTGAATCACCCGATTTTAGATTAAAAACAGGAATAGAAAATAGGTCTATTTGATTTGAAAATCTTTGTGGTGTAACTACGTTATTATTAACTGTAATTGTGTTTAAAAAAGTTTCTCCTCTTTCACTTTTATTGGATAAGTGAAAATTTCGAACAAATTGATCCGATAATTTTTTTCCAAGGGGTGTTTGCCTGTTAGAAAAACTATGATTCCAATCACTAAATGTTAATTGATCAATAGGATAGGGGTACTGATTTTTATAAATTATTTTTTGCTGAACAACCAGTTTTTTAGAATGAGATTCTAGAAAAACTTTACAATTTAGTGATTGCTGGCTGTATGTATAATTTATATGACCAAGTATGAAAAATAAAATGATTATTAAGAGTTGTTTCTTCAAAATTTTAGTTTTATTGCAATATAAATAAAGAATTTTAAATTATAGATTATTCTAAATAAATGGAAATCAATTTTTTCTTTGCATATTGTTATCAAAAAAAACAAAGTATTAATAAAATATTAATTTGTGCTTAAGAATATAGGGAAGGAATTTATTTTTAATGATTTTTATGTTTGTTTTTAACATATTTTTTAAATTTGAATGTAAAATTAAAATTGTGTTAAAATTTGTCATTAAGTGGTTTTCCTAAGAATTAGTTAGAAAGAATAGAATCTATTCATAAAAGAATAACAAAACAGGAGATTCTACAAAAAGTTCGCAATCTTTTTCATTTCGACCAAAGGGAGACATCTTAATGCTAAATTTTGATGAGGCTTCTTTGTTACTAAAATTCTTCAAATTTTACTTTTATATTTTTTTTAAATCTAATAGGAATGGGAACTTAAAGTATTTCCAAGCTAAATGCTTTGTTGAAAAATACGTTGAGGAAATCTAAGCATCAGAGTATTCAATTCTATTTATTCTGGTGCATTATACTTTAACTTTAATAATTATTTTCGTTATATTTGGGATAATCAAAACTGGTAGAAAAGTTAAAACGAACCTATGAATAAGCTGTATTTATAAATTACAATATGATATTAGGAAAAAGCATCAGAATATATTTGAAAGAAGGAAGTGTAACAGGTATTAAATTTGCAGAGTTGGTTAATCAAACTATTCAATCTCTTTCATGTCCTCGAACTAAAATCGCAGAACTCAACAAACATTTCCCAAATGAAATAAACACTCAAGGTGTCTATTTTTTAATAGGTTATGAAGAAGATACTGGAAAACAAATTGTCTACATTGGAGAAGCTGAAAATGTTTGGGATAGATTGAAAAATCATGATTATCAAAAAGATTTTTGGAATGAAGTAATTGTCTTTACTAGCAAAGATGATAATTTAACAAAATCACACATTAAATATCTTGAAAGCCGTTTAATTGAAGTTGCAAATCAAACCAAAAGATATGGATTAAAGAATGGAAACTCTCCTTCATTAAGTTCACTCCCTTTACCTGACAAAGATGCAATGGAAGAGTTTTTGTCAAATATTAAAATCTTAACCGGAACTCTTGGTCATAAATTTTTAGAAAATCCTATTTCACATAAAAACATCTCAGAAATTGAAATTTCATTAAATGATAAAATAGATGATAATAAAACAATTGAAAGGATTGGAGAATTAGAACTTTACCTAAATATAAGCGGAATAAAAGCTTCTGCAATACAAACAAATGAAGGTTTAGTAGTGCTACAAGGTTCAGAAGCATCGAAAAACCCAACTAAAAATTATGGCTATGGATCCTTGAGAGATAGTTTGGTATCTGAAAAAATTATAGAATCAAATTCAAATGACAAATTATACTTTTCAAGAAATTATCTATTTAACAGCGTATCTGCAGCCGCTGCAGTTATTCTAGGCTATTCTGTAAATGGTAGAAATGTTTGGAAAAATAAAAATGGAAAATCAATAAATGAAATCGAAAAGAACGAGCTAGAATAATTTTTTGTAAAGCGATACCCTCCACAAAGTGATCTGATTTTCTTCAGCTGATTTTAAAAATATAAAAATGCTCCAATCTGGTAAATTTAGAGCGATTGGGTAACTGTTGTGTTGAGAAATAGGTTAGGTGAATCTGAGCGAAAGGTTTATTTTTTTCACTGTATATTTAACAATTTTTCCTCCAACTAAAATTTGTCTAAAATTTTTTAATTGTAGTTTGTAAGATTTTATTTTAATTTCCTTTTCTTTATATTTGAAAAAAGCAATTTAAAATGTGAGGTAAACATTTTAAATTGCTTAAATAACAACAATAGATACAAATGAATAGTTCATCTATTTATTAGTTAACTATATTACTTAAAGAAGTACATAATTAAATTTAGTAGTGTGAAATCTATAACTTATTTAATAGAATTAGATAAAATTTTTGAAGAAAAAAAATGGAAAGAAAAAGAAAATTATGAAAAGGTATTGGAAGCATTATCAAATTTTTCAAACATAATATTTGAAAAGGATGAGGAGTATGATTTATTTCTTGAACTTTTACGTGAATTTCACTGGATATCACTAAATGATTATTACAATTCTTGTAAAAAACTATTAACTGAAATTATAAACGACTTAGATTCATCTAATCAAAATATTTATATATTCCCTATAATTACCAAAAATCAAAATTCAAAAATAAAGAGCGGATATCTAGTGGCATACCTAATTAAATCACTAATAGCAAGTATTGAAATTATCCATACCTATAAGTTTGAAGATGTAAATAATTTCGTCGATATTGGAAAAATAAAATTTAAAAAAAATGATGTATTATTATTAGTTGATGATTTTATTGGTAGTGGAGAAACGTTAGAAGAATGTATTCAAGATGTTAAAAAAGCTAATAAAAATATTGGAGATAAATTTAAAATTTTAACAATAGCCATAAAGAAAGATACGTACATTAGATTATCTAAAAAATACAACATTTATAAAAAATTAGAAATTTTAAAAGGAATTTCGGATTACAACACTGGTGACGATATTAATGAGAAAAAACTAATAATGAGAAATATAGAAAATAGAATCTTCTCATCAATTGATGATTATTCATTAGGATTTAAAGAATCTGAAAGTCTTATTACTTTATTGCGAACACCTGACAATACTTTTCCAATTTTTTGGAATAATTATAAAAAGGCTATAAACTTAAAACCGCCATTCCCTAGAAGTTATGAGAAAATTTAATAATAATGAATTATATCAATTATTACATATTATTCATAATAATGGAAATATTAGAAGACTAATTAGAAAAGATATTACATTCGTTGAAGTAATTGATTTTATAAAAGAATTAACTATAAAAGGCATTTTATACTATAATGATGCTAAGTTATCTATATCAGAAGATGGTATGAAACTTTTCGAAGAATTATCAATTAAATATAAGAATACAGAAAAAGACAAATGGATTGAAAAAGAAATTAAATCAAAATTAGAAAATAAAATTGATTTAGATTTCATATATTTACCTGACCAAAATGAATTATATTTTTAATGTAATATATGGGAAGTGAGTCACTAACCCTAAATTGGGAACTAAATTTCAAGCTCAATGAGCTTGTAAATAAGCAAAATCAAAGATATTTGCTTATTTAAAGCTCATTTTTCCGTTTGGGAGTAATTAAATACTCCCAAACATAAAGGAAATTTAAATAATAATATGGATTTAGAGTTATATAAAAGACATTTTAGAGAAAAGGCTCTAAATAGTGGTTTTTCTGAGGAAACTATAATTAAATGTTTAAAATATAGTGAAGTTTTAGCATCTAAGAATTTACCTGTAATTTATAATTCCTATCATTTAGCTGGACTAGTTGGATATAAGCATTCTTACTTAAGCAGAGCCATTATTTCTACTGATTTTTTCTATCGAAAATTCAAAATTCAAAAAAAAAATGGTAAATACCGTGAAATATCTGAACCACTACCTAGCTTAAAAGAAATTCAGTATTTTATTCTTAAAGAAATACTATACAAACAAAAAGTAAGTAAATATTGTAAAAGTTATATCCCTAAAAAAAAATTTAGGGAGTATCTTAAATATCATTCAAACGAAAAACAAGTTTTAACCTTAGATATTAAAGATTTTTTTCCATCAATAAAATATGAGTTTATATATACTTATTTTATGAATTTAGGATATGCAAGAGATGTTTCTTATTTTTTAGCAACTCTATGCAGTTACGTACCTAAAGCACCTAAAGGTGAAAAAACAGACTTATCTAAAAGATTTTTACCTCAAGGAGCACCTACCAGTCCTTATTTATCAAATCTTATTCTATCAAATTTTGATGATTTAGTTGCAAAGTATTGTAATGAAAATAAACTCAAATATACTCGTTATGCAGATGATATGACTTTTTCTGGAGATATTATACAAGAAGATGAATTAATAAGCTTTGTTCAGTCAGAATTAAATAAAATTGGCTTAAAATTAAATATTGATAAAATTAATTTTATGAAACAAAATGTTCCTCAAATTGTATCAGGAGTTATTATTAATAAAAAGGTTCAATTAACAAAAGAAGATAGAAATAAAATTAGAAATGTAATGTATTATATATCAAAGTTTGGATTAGAAGACCATCTTAATAGAACCAACGAAAAAAGAGATTATTTCGTTTTTCATCTTTTGGGAAAAATTCAGTATGGACTATCATTAAATCCAAATGATCACGAATTGAAAAGATATAAAGAAATTCTAATTGAAGAAAAAAAGAAGTACTACAGCAAAAGCTAAGGTTTCTTAGTCTCGAAGAGCAAAAATCATCTATGCTGATCAGAACCCACTCAACTTTCGCAATTTTAGGCTTTTCGTGATACTGCACCCACAAAGTGAGAAAGGCACATTCAGAAGTAACCTCACTTTTGTAAAAAAATAAAACAATGACCCATTTTGATTTACAAATTTGGGTCATTTTTGTTTTTTAAAGGATTCAAATGTTTAAAAATAGGTTTTTGGGTCGCAACACGACGCACGTTCCCCTATGATGCTGGTCTTACATTTTTTTTATGCTACTAAAGTTTGCTGTTGTAGATAAATCCGTCTCCCTATTTCTAATGCATTGGCTGTGTGAATGCCAAAGAAAATCCAAAGGATCTCACTTTTTTGGGTTTTGGCTTTGATTTTCTTGAGATGGTAATGTTCCTTCTCCTTGCCAAAACTTCCTTCTAGTCGAGTAGCTCGTTCTTTCTTGATGTGTTGCGCTAAAATTTTGCGTTGTTCTTCATTTTTTCCAGCTTTTCCTTTACGTACAAAATCGGTTTGGATAGTATTGGTAGACGTGAAGGTTCGATTTTTATTGGTAGCATAAATGGCATCGGCTCCAAGTATTTTTACTTTTGTTTTAGTTAAATTCTGAGCGCAAAAAACACTGCTTTGCAGACGAGTTCCTTCGTTGAAAGCTCGATATTGAATGTGTTCGATGAAGTTAATGCCATCGATTTGAATTTTGTTTACTTTGGCTCCAAATTCAACTTGCTTTACTTCTTTCCCGCGAACAATTGGGCGGATATAACTTTTGCTAATACTTACAATCCTGTCTGGAACACTTTTACCAGTTTTAAATATCTGAATTTGTTGTTTGTATACTTGTTTGATAATCAGGCGCTGTTTGCTATATTTTGTAGTGGCTTCAAACGGATTTTGTGCTTCAATACGGCTAAGTTCGCCATTGAGTTTGTATAATAATTTAAGTAAACCTCGGGTAACTTTTGTGCGATGTTTTGATTGTTTTTTTCTCTTTTTTGAATATTGATTGTATCGCTTACACCAATCTAAATATTTAGTTCTTGGTAGTTTTATTTTAAACAAATGACACAAAGCTTCCATTTGCTTATAATTCCACTGTACACACTCCCAAAGCAATTTCTGGTTCGTAGGAAAGCGCACTTCACTCTCGTAACAAGTAGCATCCGTAAGCATTTTATCTAAATCTCCCATATAAGGAATCCAGTTCTTAGCTAGTACTTCTTGAGCTTTGCCAATGGTTAAAGTCTTGGATAGCTCCATTCTGATTTGACTCACGATTTTAAAGTTTTTCAAAGGTTTATCAATCGGAATCAGAATATCACAAAAAAATTGCATAAAGATATTTCCATTGAGAAGTTCAATCAACTTTTTATCCGAACAACCGTAGTAGTTTTTAAGCATCATCAGAGCAATTTTGCCTTTAGGACTAAAATAACAATGAGTCCCTTTTTGAGAATCTTTCAGTTTGAAGGCTTGAGCAAGCTCTGAAAAAGGCATCGAAAGATAAATTTTACCCAAATCTGTTTTTAAAAATTGGGCGTAAAAACCATCAAAATCTTTATTGATAGTAAAAAATGGAATTTGGTATTGAAATTCGCTTAAACGTATTATTTTTGGCATAGCATTTAAAGAAAAACCCCGTTTTTGACTCTTTTTGAGCAATTTCGGGGTTTGTTTCTTCTAAAATAACACTTATTTTGTTGATATGCAAGTGTTTGGGTAATTATGAATGTGCCGAGAAAATCATAAAAAGAAGTCATCTCAATACTAAATTTTGAGATGGCTTCTTTGTTACTAAAATTCTTCAAATTATACTTTTATATTTGTGTTGAAAAACAATAGGAATGAGTACTGAAAGTATTTTCGCGATAAATGCTACGTTGAGAAAATCTAAAAGTGCTAGAGATTAAATAGTTTACACCAAGCTATCTTCTAAAAAATTTTCATTATGAAAATCAACAATAAGATCATCACATATTAAATCTATGTGCTGATTATAAAGTAAAAAAGCTGAAATATCTGGTGGATAAACACAAAATACACGTTTTTTATCATATATATATTTCTCACGTAATTCCATCAATAATCTCCCTAAAGCATTTACTCCTTGCAACTCTTCTTTATTTATTGATTTTGCTCCCCAAATTTTATCATCCGTTGTAAATTCAACTATAGATTTATTTTGTGTTTCTTCAAGCAAATTGCTAAACTTAGCCCAATTTTGAGCTAATTTGATTTCTAATACCCAACGCATAACTTTAACTTGAATTCTTTCCCAATCTGGTCGAGAATATTGCGCTTTATATTTGTTACTAATCATTTTAGCTTTCATTGCATTATCTTGACTAATAATCTCATATTGAATTTCAGGATTTGTTGGATAACGCATTGCTTGATATAAATGCTCTGAAGAAGGCACTATAACTTCATTAATATATAGCGAATAGCCTGAAGCCATATTGGATAAACCTCCAAATGGTTCTGTTGTTTTTCTAAAAACAATTGCCTCTTTAGATTTATAAGTCCTGCTATTCATAGTTTATTACTTAAAGTAAATATAATAATTATTTTAATTCCCTCTATTATGTAATGGAAAAAGACCTCTCCAATTATGTGCTGGATTATCCCACCAAAAGACTATTGGACAAGTATTACTAATATTACGCCAAGTAAAAAACAATGTTCCAGTGCCAAAAGTTTTATAACTTGGATATGTCTTTCCTAATGGTCTGTGTTTATGTTTTGTTGTTTCGTCTTGAATTTTTTTGATTATTTCAATTCCTTTGTCTAAAAATATTTTCTCTAATCTGTTTCTATTTTCCCTTGAAGAGAAAAAAACTTCTTGACTAGGTTGGGTTGCTTTTCTATATGCTTTATCTGATTGAAGTGTAGCATTTTCTAAACTTACCAAATAAACATCGTACTCATTTTTTGATTTTTCTGGATAAACTAAATTCAATTTGGGATTAAACCCTCGTAAATTATTTTCTATTTTGTAATAACCACCTATCGGAAATTTAGAAACGTCTAAAAAATAGTTTTCATCATCAAACAACTTTTTAAGTGAATATCTAGCATTATCAACACCCCAAGAATGTGTACAAAAAAAGAAAGACAAAACCCTTAAATCTTTATTAATCAAGGCATTTAATATGTTATTTTCTTGAATAATATTTTTTATTGCAAATTTAAAAGTTCCGCCACTTGCTAAAACATCATCTAGGTAAATATAATTCTTGATTCCTAAAGTACTACATATCTCAAGCGATTGTCCAATATTTTCAATTAAGACCTCATTAAGCAATAGCAACAAAACAGATTGACTTTTATGCTCTGCTTGTGAATTTATGAAATGAGTTTCCCTTAAAAATATTTCACAATTTTGATAACCAAAAAACGTTGTAGCTTTATTGATAAACTCCCAAAGTATCTCCATTGCTTTAGCTCTTGATATATAAGTTCCTTGATTTAGAATATGTAATAATTCACTCAAAACAAACTCCCTATCCATAATTTCGAATTGGTTTACCCATTCCATTATGTGATTTTCAGACATCACAAAACCGTTCTCATAATCTGAATGATAATCTTTTGTAATTAATGCTATTTCTCTTGCTATTTCTTCCAAAGTTTTTATCCTTAATTTTTCACAGTTTTTAAAAAAGACTCTCCTAATAGAAATCGATTTTTTTTTATACTTTTAAACCTTACAATATAATTTCTGAAAGATTTTTTTTCATAAAATCATTAACTTAAACTTAAAAATTGAAATAAAATTTATTCATTATTAATAATCCTAAAAGCATAAAAGTTTGAATTATGTTGCTCAGACTGATGATTGTTCTTCAACAATTTTATTTATTTCTTTTTCAATTGGTTTACCCATATTTCTAGATGCTCCATTATTTCATTCAATAATACTATAAATACTGGATATTTAGGATTTTTTATTTATCATTTTGCTTTTTTAAAACTGTATTAAAAAATAATTTATTTACTATTAAATTTTACAACTCGTTTAACTTTTTACATATTACGTCGGTATTGCCCACCCACTTCAAACAACGCGCTAGTAATTTGTCCTAACGAACACACCTTAGCGGCATCCATTAGTTTTTCAAAGATGTTGTGGTTTTGGATTGCGGCTTCTTGAATGATCGTGATTTGTCCTTCTACTTCTTTAGCTTTGGCATTGTGTAGGTTTTCTAGGGTTTTGATTTGGAATTGTTTTTCTTCTTCCGTCGCACGAATTACTTCCGCTGGTACTACCGTTGGTGAACCTTTAGAACTTAAGAAGGTATTTACCCCAATAATTGGGAATTCACCCGTATGTTTCAAGGTTTCATAATACAGCGATTCTTCTTGAATTTTCGAACGTTGGTACATCGTTTCCATTGCCCCTAGTACCCCACCTCTTTCGGTGATACGGTCGAACTCGGCTAATACGGCTTCTTCTACTAAATCGGTTAACTCTTCAATGATAAACGAACCTTGGATAGGGTTTTCGTTTTTCGCTAAGCCTAATTCTTTATTAATAATCAACTGGATCGCCATGGCACGACGAACGGATTCTTCTGTTGGTGTGGTAATCGCTTCGTCATACGCATTAGTATGCAACGAGTTACAGTTATCGTAAATCGCATACAAGGCTTGTAAAGTCGTACGGATATCGTTAAAATCGATTTCTTGTGCGTGTAACGAACGTCCAGATGTTTGGATATGGTACTTCAACATTTGCGCTCTTTCATTAGCACCGTATTTATTCTTTAAGGCTTTTGCCCAAATTTTACGAGCTACACGTCCTATTACCGCATATTCTGGGTCAATACCATTAGAGAAGAAGAACGATAAGTTAGGACCAAAGTCGTTGATGTTCATTCCTCGGCTTAGGTAATATTCTACATATGTAAATCCGTTGGCTAAGGTAAATGCCAACTGTGTAATAGGATTGGCACCAGCCTCGGCAATATGATACCCTGAAATAGAAACCGAGTAGAAATTACGAACGTTTTGTGTGATGAAATATTCTTGTACGTCACCCATTAAACGTAAGGCAAACTCAGTCGAGAATATACAGGTATTTTGAGCTTGGTCTTCTTTTAAAATATCGGCTTGAACCGTACCACGCACTTGCGCTAAAGTTTTTACTTTGATGTCTTGATACACATCGGCAGGTAACACTTGGTCGCCTGTTAGTCCTAAAAGCATCAACCCTAATCCGTCGTTACCTTCTGGTAATTCGCCATTATAGCGAGGACGTTCTAAACCTTTCGCATCATAAACCTCTTTGATTTTTTTCTCTACTTCGGCTTCAAGACCATTTTCTTTGATGTATTTTTCACAGTTTTGGTCAATGGCAGCATTCATAAAGAAACCTAACAACATAGGCGCTGGTCCGTTTATCGTCATCGACACCGAAGTGGCAGGATGGCTTAAATCGAAACCTGAGTATAATTTTTTAGCATCGTCTAAACAACAAATAGACACCCCTGCATTACCAATTTTACCGTAAATATCAGGTCGGTGGTCTGGATCGTTTCCGTATAAGGTAACCGAGTCAAACGCGGTGGATAAACGTTTAGCTGGCATTCCTAAGGATACATAATGGAAACGGCGGTTGGTTCTTTCTGGACCTCCCTCGCCCGCGAACATACGCGTAGGATCTTCGCCCTCACGCTTAAATGGATATAATCCCGATGCGAATGGGAATTCCCCAGGTACATTTTCTTGTAAATTCCATTTTAAGATATCGCCCCACGCTTGGTATTTAGGAAGGGCTACTTTTGGAATTTGAGTATGAGAAAGTGACTCGCTATGTGTTTTTATTTCAATAACCTTATCACGCACTTTAAAAGCGTAAATAGGGTTTTTATACTTGTTTACTTTTTCGTCCCACGTTTGAATAATTTCCCAGTTGTACGGGTCTAAATTCATTTTCACGCGGTCGAATTCTTTGATTAATAAGCCTAAGAAATCTTTGTTACTTTCATTTATTTTCAATGAAGATTCAATGATTCCAGCTTTATCGATTTGTGGCAGATTCCCATTCACCGATTCGATAGTTTTGAAAATACCGTATAACTTTTGTGCTACTTCAACTTGCGATAAAGCCGTTTCGTCATATTTACGATTATTTTCGGCAATTTCAGATAAATAACGTGTTCTATGTGGCGGAATCACGAAGATTTTCTCGCTCATTTCACGAGTAATTTCAAAAGTCGATTTTAGGTCGGCTCCCGTTTTCTCCACGATTTTATCCATAATCGACTTATACAAGGTATTCATCCCTGGATCATTAAATTGTGAAGCGATTGTACCAAAAACAGGCATTTTATCAGGATCTACATCCCATAAATTGTGATTGCGTTGGTATTGCTTTTTCACATCGCGAATCGCATCAAGGGCACCACGTTTGTCAAATTTATTTAAAGCTACTAAATCGGCGAAATCTAACATATCGATTTTCTCCAATTGCGTAGCCGCACCAAACTCAGGTGTCATTACATACAACGAAACATCAGAGTGGTCTAAAATCTCCGTATCCGACTGACCAATTCCTGAAGTTTCAAGAATAATCAAATCGTATTTTGCTGCTTTAAGCACTTGAATGGCTTCAGCAACATATTTAGACAAAGCCAAATTCGATTGACGTGTCGCTAATGAACGCATATACACACGTGGGTTATTGATCGCATTCATACGAATACGGTCTCCTAGTAAAGCACCACCTGTTTTACGTTTTGAAGGATCGACAGATATTAATCCGATGGTTTTTTCAGGAAAATCGATTAAAAAACGACGTACTAATTCATCTACTAACGAAGATTTACCCGCTCCTCCAGTTCCAGTGATACCAAGAACGGGAAAAGCCCCCCCCGCCCCCGAAGGGGGTGCCTGAAATACTTTATGAAAAGTATCGGGTTCGTTTTCTGCTAATGTTATAAGTCTCGATATGGTATTTACATCTTTTTCAGCCAATTGATTGTTTATCTCATTGGCTCCCCCTTCGGGGGCGGGGGGGGCTGGTTCTGCTAGTTGAACCAATTCGTTAATCATTCCTTGTAATCCCAAGGCACGACCATCATCTGGAGAATAAATTTTTGTGATTCCGTAAGCGTGTAATTCTTCAATTTCAGAAGGAAGGATTACTCCTCCACCGCCACCAAAAATTTTGATATGACCTGCTCCTTTTTCTTTTAGCAAATCATACATATATTTAAAGTATTCGTTATGACCACCTTGATACGAAGTCATCGCGATTGCATTGGCATCTTCTTGAATAGCTGTATTTACTACTTCTTCTACACTACGATCGTGTCCTAAGTGAATTACTTCGACTCCTGTAGCTTGGATAATGCGACGCATAATATTGATGGCTGCATCGTGTCCGTCAAATAAAGAGGCTGCGGTTACAATTCTAACTTTATTTTTAGGTTGATAAGGTTGTACTTGTTCCATTTTGATTTTTAGTTATCGGGTGCAATTTACTGATTTTAGGGTAAAAAAGAGATGAAAAAAAGGAAAGCAAATAAAAAAAAATTAGGCACATAATTTGTGTATTTTTGAAAAACATAATTAGAAAAATGAAAAAAATATTTATCCTAGCTTTTTTGATTCCTAGTATGAGTCAAGCTCAATTAAAAGACTTTATAAAAAAAACAACGGAATCCGTAATGACTAATACTACTAAAAAAAATGTTTTAGATATTTCAGGAGGTTTAAAAGAAGCGTTAAACAAAGGGGTTACCAATCAAGTTTCTAAGCTTACTGCAATGGATGGTTTTTATGGTAATGAATTAGTTAAAATTGTACTTCCTGACGAACTTCAAAAAGTAGATAGTATGTTACGGAAGATGGGGATGGGAAATTTGGCTGACGATGGAATAAAAGCATTGAATAGAGCAGCCGAAGATGCAGTGAAGGAATCTACACCCATTTTTGTGAATGCTATTAAAAATATTACGATAACGGATGCTAAAAATATTTTATTGGGCCAAGAAGATGCTGCTACTGAGTTTTTACAGACGGGAACTCGTAAGCCTCTTTATCTAAAATTTAACCCAGTTGTACAAAAATCAATTGGAAAGGTAGGAGCGGATGCTGTATGGAAAACAATTATAGATAGATATAATATGATTCCTTTTGTTTCTAAAGTTAATCCTGATATAACGGATTATGTAACGAATAAAGCGCTTGATGGTGTTTTTAAAATGATAGCAGTAGAGGAGAAGGATATTCGAACTAATTTTGATTCTCGTACGAGTGATTTATTGAAAAAGGTTTTTGCTTTACAAGATAAAAAATAAGTTTAAATATATTTTTTTAATTTATAAAAAGGAGGGAAAGAGGGTGTTTTAAAAGATTTTAATTGGGTTTGTTTTAGTCAAAAAGAAGACTAAAATGAATTTTACAGATGGAAAAATGGAGTATTGATAATGTGATTTCTTTTACTTTTAAAAAGTAGAAAACCAAAAATTAAGTTACTACTTTTAAAACACCCACTTTTGAATAAATGATTTTTAGAAATTCATTTATTAGGTATAGAATTTGTTTTAGGAAACATTAAAAATCTTCTTATAATTAAAATTTTCATTTTTTAAGATTTTTTTTAATTTTGTACATGCAACACAATGTACTTATTTTAGATTTCGGGTCGCAATACACACAGCTTATTGCACGCCGCGTTCGCGAGTTAAATATTTTCTGCGAAATTTTTCCTTTTAATCATGTTCCATCAGATTTAAGCAGCTATAAAGCTGTTATTTTATCAGGAAGTCCTTTTTCAGTTCGTGCTGAAGATGCGCCTCATCCCGATTTATCTCAAATTAGAGGTAAAATGCCATTATTAGCGGTTTGTTATGGAGCGCAATATTTAGCTCATTTTAATGGAGGTGAAGTAGCTCCTTCTAATATTAGAGAGTATGGTAGAGCCAATTTGTCATTTATAAAAGATGATGAGACTTTTTTTGAAGAAGTAAATATCAATAGTCAGGTATGGATGAGTCATAGTGATACGATCAAACAGTTACCAACAAATGGGGTTCGTTTAGCCTCTACTAAAGATGTTGAAAATGCAGCTTATCGTATTGAAGGAGAAACTACTTATGCTATTCAATTTCACCCAGAAGTTTACCATAGTGAAGATGGGAAGCAAATGCTTGAAAATTTTTTAGTAAAAATAGCGCAAGTTCCTCAAAATTTTACACCTAATTCATTTGTTGAAGATATAGTAGTTGAAATGAAAGCTAAAATCAATAATGATAAGGTAGTATTAGGGTTATCAGGAGGTGTAGATTCTACTGTAGCAGCTGTTTTGTTAAACCAAGCTATAGGAGAAAATTTGTATTGTATTTTTGTCAACAATGGTTTATTACGCAAAGATGAGTTTCAAAATGTATTAAATCAATATAAAGGAATGGGATTAAACGTAAAAGGAGTTGATGCTTCAGAACGTTTTTTATCTGAGTTAGCGGGTGTTGAAGATCCTGAAACAAAACGAAAAATTATAGGTCGCGTATTTATTGAAGTATTTGATGATGAAGCGCATAAGATAGAAGATGTAAAATGGTTAGCACAAGGCACAATTTATCCAGATGTTATAGAATCTGTATCTGTAAAAGGTCCTTCGGCAACTATAAAATCACATCATAACGTAGGAGGATTACCTGATTTTATGAAATTGAAAGTAGTAGAGCCTTTGCGTATGCTATTTAAAGATGAAGTGCGTAGAGTAGGTAGAAGTTTAGGTATAGATGAAGAACTTTTAGGACGTCATCCTTTTCCTGGGCCAGGATTATCTATTCGTATTTTAGGTGATATTACACCAGAAAAGGTAAGAATTCTACAGGAAGTAGATTCTATCTTTATAAAAGGGTTAAAAGAGCATGGTTTATATGATAAAGTATGGCAAGCAGGTGCTATTTTATTACCTGTAAATAGTGTAGGTGTTATGGGAGATGAACGTACTTACGAAAAAGTAGTGGCACTTCGAGCAGTAGAATCTACAGATGGTATGACAGCTGATTGGGTTCATTTACCTTATGATTTCCTAATGAAAGTGTCTAACGAAATTATAAACAAAGTAAAAGGTGTTAATAGAGTAGTTTATGATATTAGTTCTAAACCACCTGCAACTATAGAATGGGAGTAATTCTTTGCAGTTGATATTTAAATAAAAATGCCGTGTAAAATAAAAATACACGGCATTTTTATTTAAATTGGTGTTCTCAAATAAATTACTAAACTTATGCTTAAATACCTACTTTTTATTTTCTTTTTTTTATCCCAATATTATTACGCCCAACAAGAAAAGACATTTAAACACCTGATTCAAAAAAGCGAAACCTTAGAATCTATTGCTTTAAAATACAAAGTTTCAAAAAAAGAAATTCTAAAACTAAACACAGGTGCTGAAAAAGGAATTCAGGAAAATACGATTTTAATAATACCCAATGTGCATTCTATTTCTTATATGTTTAAAAAAAATGATGTAAACGCGGTATCTTATGATAAACATGAGGTTTCAAATAAAGAGACTTTATATAGTATAGCAAAACAGTATCAACTTTCCGTAGAAGAATTAAAAGAAGCTAATCCGTTACTTGTTCAAACCAATATTAAAGAAGGCTATGTTTTAAATATTCCCCAAAGAGGAATTCCTTATCAGAAAAAAGTAGTCTTTGATGGTAAATTTCATGAAGTACAATCACAGGAAACATTATTTAGTATTGCTCGTTTGTATAATGTATCGGTAAAAGATTTAGATGAAAAAAATGAAATTATACTAAAAGAAGGACTTCAAATAGGACAAAAGATAGAAATTCCTAATAAAAAAAAGACACTAGACGGAAAAGCAAGAATTATAAATGAAGAAACTATTTTTCATATAGTTCAGGCTAAAGAAACTAAATATTCAATTACAAAAAAATATGGTATAACAATTGATCAGTTAGAAAAACAAAATCCTGAAATTATTAATGGTCTGATTATTGGTAATAAATTAGCTATTAATAAAAATATGATTAAAGCAAAAAACGAAAATGAAGAATTAATGATTGCGCTAGCAGAAAAACAAGCTGTTATTGAAAAGTCAAAATCACAAACCTTAAAAATTGAAGATTTAGAAGATCGTTTAAAAGTTCAAAAAGAATTTAATAAAAAAATGATCACACTCAATAAATTAAATATTAATTTAAATACTATTGATGAAACAAAAAATGGTTCTGTAGAACGATTGCGATTAATTTTAGATGCTAATAAAAAAATTCAAGAAGTTTTGATTGCTAAATTAGATTCTTTGGTTATTACGATGGAATATGACTTGAAACAATTAAAAATAAAAAATTTAGAATCTTTAGAAGAATCAAAACGTTTGCAAAAAGAATCAGATCAAAAAAGAAAAGAAACAACGGATTTGGTACAACAATTAAAACATGATTTATCTGAAAATCGTCGCATAATTGTTGGAGTTATGCAAAAAGTTCAAAAGATAAATCAACAAGAAAATCAAGAATATAAGAAAAAAATACGAGAGCAACTTTCTGATAGAGATCAAGTAAGACTTAATGAAATAAAAAAAATAGATCAAGATTTGACAATGAAAGAAGAAAGGAAAGAAAGTTTACTGTCTAAAATCAATGATTTAGAATTAGAAGAAAAAACAGTTTTAAAACGTAAAATTGCGAAGGCTACTTTTTATAGTACTGAAGCAAGAGATTATGATGATCGGTTAGCCTTAGTGAAATTAGAACGAGTTCAAAAAGAAATACCAATAACAGAAATTTCTAATACAGAAACAACACTTGAAGAAAAAAGAAAAATTTTAAATGAAAACACTAATGAAGAATCTACTAAAATTGAAATTATTAATAACCTTCCAGAATTAGAAACAGGTTATTATTTAGTTGCAAACACTTTTACTGAATCAGTAGAGCGCGATGCTTTTGCGCTTCGGTTAAGTTATTCTGGTGAGCGTCAAACCAAGTTTTTTTATAATATAAATAATTTTGGATATTACGTTTATACTAATAAATATCAAACATTAGAAGAAGCTTTGTTTGAATATAAGGTAAAACCAAGATCTGATTTATTTAAAAAACTGTTCATTGTTCAAATCAAAAAAGAACTCTAAATTTGGCCTTGCAAATAGTACTAAAAACCTTTTGAATAAAAAGAGGCGAATCATTTTGTTATCAATTGTTTATAGTAATCTAATCAAGATTTTGAAATTGAAAACACATAATAAAGTTTTGCTTTAAAGGACTAGTTGTCATAATAATTTAAAAGAATTGTAATAAATATAATTTACACACATGAAAAAATTTTTTGGGATTTTATTGATTTTAGGAGGGCAATTTGTGTCAGCTCAAGTAGCAATGATCAAGCACAAAGTGGTAAAAGGGGAAAGTATTTCTCAAATTGCACAAAAATATGGAGTTCCAGCTTCTGAAGTATATGATTTAAACCCAGATGCGCGCGTCAAAATAACAGAAAATACAATATTAATCATACCTGTTAAAAAGAAAAAAGAAACCGTTAAAAAAGAAGATTTAAAAATTATAAATCACACAGTAGCTGAAGGTGAAACATTATTTAGCATTGCAAAAAAATATCAGGTAACACTAGCTGAAATAGAAAAATTAAATCCTTCAATTGTAACAGGTTTAAAGATGGATGAAGTATTGAAAATACCTGTAAAATCAGAACTTAAAACAATTCCTAAAAAAATAACACCACAAGAAAAAACACGTATAGAGCATACGGTTGAAGCTAAAGAAACTAAATTTGGAATAGCTAAACAATATGGTATTACAGTAGATGAATTAGAAACTAAAAATCCTGATATCGTTGGAAAAGAATTGGCTATAGGTCAAATCCTATTTATTAGAGGAAATAAATCAAAAGAAACAATAAAACTCAAAGTAGAAGAAGGAAGTCAAGTAAAAAAAACAGAAATACCTAAAGGGTTAGGAACGACATATACAGTGAAAGCTCAAGAGACTTTGTATGCTTTAGCTAATCAGTTTAGTTGTTCACAAGAAGAATTAATAGGACTTAATCCAGAGTTAAAAGAAGGTTTAAAAGAAGGTTTAAAAGAAGGTATGATATTAAAAATACCAACTATTTCTAAAAGAAAAGAAATGAAAAAAGAAATCATTGATTTATCAAAATACATTTCAATGGGAACTTCTAAAAAAATGGCTCTTTTACTACCTTTTAATATAGCCAAACTAGATCAAGATACGATCAATTCAACTAAATCAAGATTGAAGAAAGATAAGTTTTTAAATATGACTTTAGATTTTTACTCAGGAGCTTTGATGGCTATTGATTCAATTAATAAGCTAGGCGCAAAAGTAGATGTAACCATTTTAGACTCTGATGAAACTCGCTCTTCTTCAAATGTATCAGCCTTAGTAAATGAATACGAATTAAAATCATACGATGCAATCATAGGTCCTTTTTATCAAAACAATGTTGAAAAATTAGCAGCCATATTAGAAAAAGTACCTGTTATTTCACCTTTGTCTAAAGATTATGATAAAAAATATCCTAATCTTTATCAAGCTACTCCATTGCCAGATGATATAAAGAAAACCATGTTTGAATTTATGCGATCTAAAAATGGAAATATTATAGCAATAGTAGATCCTAAAAAACAATCAGCAAAACAATATATACAAGAAAATTGTAAAGAAGTTAGGTTTGTAAATGTTTCTGATTCAGGTGTTTTAGATGTTTCTAGTCTAAAATCATTATTAGTTACAGGTAAAACAAATTATGTGGTAATGGAAACAGAAAAGACAAATTTAATTTTGTCTATTACAACTAATCTTTTAGCATTACAAAAACAGTTTGATGTAAAATTAGTTATTCTAGGAGAAAATGAAGCACTTGATTTTGAAGAAATTCAAATGAAAAGATTGACCAAATTAAAAATGCACTATCCTTCACAACATAGAGTAAATACCTCTAAAGAATACCAAAATTTTGAAACCCAATACAAAAGAAAAAATAAAATTAATCCTAATACATTTGCAATTAGAGGTTTTGATGTAACATTTGATACTCTTTTAAGACTTATGCAAGAAAAACCTTTTGCCGATACTGCTAATGATAACAGTACGGAACAAGCAGAGAGTCGATTTGATTACCAGTCTAATTCAGAAGGAGGATTTTATAACAAAGGAATTTATATTTTATATTACGATACTGATTTAACAATTAAACAAGCAAATTAATGGCAACTTCTAAAGTAACTTATTTAGGGGCTTTACGCACCTCTTCTGTTCATTTAAATTCAGGTTCTGAAATTATTTCAGATGCCCCAATAGATAATCATGGTAGAGGAGAGGCATTTTCGCCAACAGATACAGTAGCTAATGCTTTAGCTTCTTGTATGTTAACGATTATGGCAATTAAAGCACAAGAAATGGAGTTAGAAATTCTAGGTTCAACAGCAGAGGTAACTAAAATCATGGGAACAGAACCTAGACGTATTGCCGAAATCCATATTGTTTTTTCAATGTCTATAGATTCGAATGAAAAAGTAAAAACTATTTTAGAACGCACTGCTATGACTTGTCCCGTTTTTTATAGCTTACATCCTGATATTAAAAAAGAAATAATTTTTAATTGGAAGTAATTTAAGAATCATTATAAATGGTTTTAAAATCAAAAAATAATTTCATTACTATTTAGAAAAAAATGAAGTAATTCAATAAAAATAGGATGAGATTATTTTTTTTGAATTGTAATAAATAAAAAGGACTTTACATAAAAGAGTATTTTGTTCTATAAAAATATTGATTTTTATAATTTTAAAAATTTCTCTTAAAAAGTAATAGTTTTTTAGTAAAAAAGGAATGGACAAGGAACAACTTATAAAATTAGCTCATGCTAAAATGCCTTTTGGAAAATATGAAGGACATTATTTAATTGATTTGCCAGAACATTACATAGTTTGGTATAAACAAAAAGGATTTCCAAAAGGTGTATTAGGACAACAATTAGCATTAGTCTATGAACTTAAACTTAATGGAATTGAGGAATTAGTGCGTAATATTCAACGAAATTTTCCTAAAAAATAATATGAATTTTAAAGATCTGAAAATTTTGTTTTTTTGAAATTCTAAATTTAAAATTGTTGTTTAAATTTATTTGTTTTTTGTGATTTCTAAATTGGAAATTCATTCTAAATAATTGTATTTTTGCGCGGTTTTAAACAACAACACAACAACACAACAAAATGAATCAAACAAAGTATATTTTTGTTACAGGAGGGGTAACATCTTCCTTGGGTAAAGGAATTATAGCGGCATCATTAGCAAAATTATTGCAAGCAAGAGGTTATAGAACCACTATTCAAAAATTTGATCCTTACATTAATGTAGATCCAGGAACACTAAATCCTTATGAGCATGGAGAATGTTATGTAACAGATGACGGAGCAGAAACAGATTTAGATTTAGGTCATTATGAACGTTTTTTAAACGTGCCTACCTCTCAGGCTAACAACGTTACAACTGGTAGAGTTTATCTGTCTGTTATAGAAAAAGAAAGACGTGGTGAGTTTTTAGGAAAAACAGTACAAGTGGTACCTCATATTACAAATGAAATCAAGGAACGTATGCAGTTACTTGGTAAAAGTGGTGAATATGATATTATCATTACAGAAATAGGAGGGACAGTAGGAGATATTGAATCTTTACCTTATATAGAGTCAGTTCGTCAGTTACTATGGGAGCTAGGCGATGATAATGGAATTGTAGTACATTTAACCTTAGTTCCATTTTTATCAGCAGCTGGAGAACTTAAAACAAAACCAACACAACATTCTGTAAAAACATTAATGGAAAGTGGAATAAAGGCTGATATATTGGTTTGTAGAACAGAACATGAACTAACTTCCGATATGCGTCAAAAGTTAGCTTTATTCTGTAACGTAAAAAAAGAAGCTGTAATTCAGTCTATAGATGCTTCTACTATTTATGATGTACCTAACCTGATGCTAGAAGAAGGATTAGATCAAGTAGCTCTAAAAAAATTAAATTTACCAGAAAAAAATACACCTGATTTAAAACAATGGAATGAATTTTTACATCGTTTAAAAAATCCAAAGCATCAAGTAAATATAGGACTAGTAGGAAAATATGTAGAATTACAAGATTCATACAAATCCATATTAGAAGCGTTTATTCATGCAGGAGCAAGAAATGAAACGAAAGTAAACGTTATTTCTATTCATTCAGAGTATTTAGATGCTAAATCAGTGGAAACACAACTAAAAGGGTTAGACGGAATATTAGTAGCACCTGGATTTGGTGAACGAGGTATAGAAGGAAAAATAGAAACCGTTCGATACGCCCGTGAAAATAAAATACCTTTTTTTGGAATTTGTTTAGGAATGCAAATGGCTGTTATAGAATATGGTCGTAACGTATTAGGATTAAAAGATGCCAATTCTACAGAGATGAATAAAGGAACTTCAGCACCTGTTATCAACTTAATGGAAGAACAAAAAAGTATAACAGATAAAGGAGGGACAATGCGTTTAGGAGCATGGAAATGTCAGTTAAAAGAAGAATCTCTAGCTAAAAATATTTATGGCGTAACTGACATTTTAGAGCGCCATCGACATAGATATGAATTTAATAGTGATTACCTAGAAGCAATGGAAAAAGCAGGTCTAAAAGCTTCTGGAGTAAATCCAGATACGGGCTTGGTAGAAGTAGTTGAATTAGAAAATCACCCATTTTTTATAGGAGTACAATACCACCCAGAATATAAAAGTACAGTAGCTAATCCACATCCTATTTTTGTTAAGTTTGTGGAGGCTGCCGTGAAAAATAAAATTAATTAGTTTAAAATAAAATGTTTGATGTTTAGGTGGTTCTAAAACATTAAACTTTCCGAATTTTAAACGCTGAACTAAAAAGGAAATGGAAGAAAAAAAGTTAGACCTTAATTCGATTATCGGATTTACGTTAATTTTCGGTATTATGATGTGGATAATGTATAAAAATCAACCCACACAAGCCGAAATTGATGCTGAAAAAGCTAAAAAAGAAAAAATAGTAAAAGCTAAACAGACACTAATTAAAACAACAGATTTAACCTCTGTAGTAGAAGATTCTACTAAACTAACAGCGGCTTTAAAGGCTACATTAGGAAGTTTTGCTTATTCAGCAACCTTGCCTTCAGCTAAAGGGGAATTTACGACTTTAGAAAATGAATTAGTACGTTTAAAAATTGCTAACAAAGGGGGATATATTGTAGAAGCTACTTTAAAAAACTTTAAATCAATAGATGAAAAAGGACCTCTAGTGCAATTAATAAAAAATAATAATGCGCAGCTCAATCTGGCTTTTCAAACCAAAGAAGGAAAGAATTTAAATACAAAAGATTTATTTTTTGAACCTACTTTAGTAAAAGAAGGAGCTAATCAAGTACTTTCAATGCGTTTAAAAACAAATGAAAAAACTTATTTAGAATATAAATATACATTAAAACCTAATGATTATATGTTAGATTTTAATGTGCGATCACAAGGTTTAGCTAATGTATTGAATACTTCAGCACCTGTTAATCTAACTTGGGATTTAAAAACGTACCGTAATGAAAAGAGTGTAAGCTATGAAAATCGTTACACCGAAGTAGTTTATGAATATGAAGAAGGAAAAGATAATTACTTAAACCAATCAGAAGAAGAAGAAAAAGTGTCAAATTTGACCTATGTGGCTTTCAAACAGCACTTTTTTACATCTATTTTATTAACTAAAAAACCTATTAAAATAGCAAAATTATCAACTCAAAATTTAGTAAAAGATGCCGCTATAGATACTACTTTTACTAAAAAATTTGCTGCTGTTTTACCTTTAGCTTATGCAAACGGTGAATTAGATTATAAGATGAACTGGTATTATGGTCCTTCAGATTATAAGATTTTAAATGCTTATGATCGTAATTTAGATGAAATTATTCCTTTAGGTTGGGGGATTTTTGGTTGGATTAACAAATTTATTTTTGTCCCATTATTTGGATTAATGAGTACTTTTCTGCCTTACGGAATAGCCATTATCTTATTTACAGTGTTAATAAAATTGACCATGTCTCCATTTACTTATAAATCATTTTTATCGCAAGCTAAAATGAAAGTTTTGCGTCCAGAAATGAATGAAATAAATGAGAAGTTTTCTAAAGATCCAATGAAGAAACAACAAGAAACAATGAAGCTTTATAATAAAGCAGGAGTAAACCCTATGGCAGGATGTATTCCAGCTTTGATCCAGTTGCCTTTCATGTATGCTTCTTTTCAGTTTTTCCCATCAGCTATACAATTAAGACAACAAGGATTTTTATGGGCAAAAGATTTATCATCGTATGACTTAATAGCTAAATTACCATTCAATGTTCCTCTATATGGAGATCATATCAGTTTATTTCCAATTTTAGCTGCTATTGCTATTTTCTTTTATATGAAATATACAACAGGAGATCAAGCTATGTCAGCACCACCACAAGAAGGTATGCCTGATATGGCAGGAATCATGAAAATGATGATTTGGATTTCGCCTATTATGATGTTAATTTTCTTTAATAACTATGGTTCAGGTCTAAGTTTATATAACTTATTTTCAAATTTAATGACTTTGGGATTAATGTTTTATATTAAGAAGTTCTTAGTAGATGATGCAAAAATTCATGCACAAATACAAGAAAACAAACAAAAAGAACCTAAAAAACCAGGTAAGTTTCAACAGAAATTGCAAGAAGCTATGGAACAAGCTCAAAAGCAGCAAGAAGAAAAGAAAAGAAAGTAAAAAATATTATTACAAAATAGATTTTATAAAAAAACGTCTCAAGTTTAAATTTGAGACGTTTTTTATTCGATATAGGTTACCCAAGTAATGTATTATACCATTTTAAACTTAAAATATACTAGATTAAAAAATAAAATTCTCAATATGTTTTTTCATTTTAAAACAACTTGAACAGATGGTTGAGTATATAATTAAAATCATCGTTAGTTCGAGCGCGAAGTGCATTTAAAGTTTAAATGATATTAAACCCCTAAAATTACATGTTAAGATAGCGTATTAGGAAGAAAAAGAAATCTTTTTGTTGTAACGAAAACTAGAAATTACGACTAATGCCTGTACTTCAAATAATAAAATACAATTTAATTAATTTTTAAAAAATGTACAAAAAACTAGTTGTTCTATCACTATTAGGCTTTGTTATGTCTAATTGTTACGATTATAAAGAAGATATAGTAACAGAGGTAGATAAAGGAGGATCAGTTGAAACAGAGATGACTATTGAGCATATTGATAGTGAAAAAGATCTTGTGATTACTAAGCATAAAGTTTGGTCAAAAGGAAGTTTAACTAAAGAAATCGTTTATAAAGATACAATACCAGCATTAGGAGAATACGAAGAAGAAGATGAAGAAGGCGAAATTGTAAAAGGGAAAAAAGAGTATGAAATATATTTTACAGCAAAATAAATGAAAAAATCTAACATTATCAATTTAGTTTTGGTGGCAACTATTACAGCTGCCTGTGGCAAAAAAGAGGAAGACTGGGAAGGTGGAGGAGGATCTAATAGAAAAGTTTATTTACGCTCAGATACTACAGCGGTTTATACTAAAAGCGAACAACACCAGCATTCCTATCATGCTTTTAGAGCTTATAGTTCATCAGGAGGTTCAGGGAGTTATTCAAGACGAACAGGTTATTATTCAGATGGAATACATTATAGCTCAAATGTAGGACATAATACTACTAAAGGTAGTGTGAGTAGAGGTGGTTTTGGACATTCAAGTTTTCACGTATCATCTTAAAAATAGATCACTAATTTTTAGTTTATATAAAACTATTTAAAATATTTATTGTCAAATTTTTAAACTAGTTTAATTATATAGTTACTCTAATTAAAAATAAACAAACTAGAATGAATAGAATTACAATTACTCCAAGAGTTGATTGGAGAAATAAAGTAGAAGAACTAGGTTTTAATTTTCATTCTATAGGAGATAAATACTGGGATGAATCAGTATTTTACGAATTTTCTATAGATGAAATTACAAGAATTGAAAAAGCTACTGCTCAGTTATGGGAAATGTGTTTACATGCTGTAGAGTACGTAATTGAAAATGATTTATTTCATAAGTTTCATATTCCTAATTGGTTTATACCACATATAAAAAAAACTTGGGAAAATGAAGACCCTTCTATTTACGGTCGTTTTGATTTTTGTTATAAAAAAGGTAAATTAAAACTATTGGAGTTTAATGCGGATACTCCTACATCATTATTTGAAGCGAGTATTGTACAATGGTTTTGGTTACAAGAATGTTATCCGTATTGTGATCAGTTTAATTCTATTCATGAAAAACTAATTGCTTATTGGGAATATGTTAAACCTTATTTAAAAGGCTCAAAATTACACTTTACTAGTGTGCCAGATTCATTAGAAGATATTACCACGGTGCGTTATTTACAAGATTGTGCAATGCAAGTAGGTTTAGATACATATTATACATCTATAGACCAGTTGGGATGGGACACTGATAATCAAATTTTTGTTGATGATAAAAATAACAGTATCGCTTCTATTTTTAAATTATATCCTTACGAGTGGATGATTAATGAAACGTTTGGAAAAAATATTATATTAGATAAAAATGAAACATTTTGGATAGAACCTAGTTGGAAAATGTTATTATCTAACAAAGCATTACTTCCTATTTTGTGGAGATTATATCCAGATCATGAATTTTTATTAGCCTCCTATTTTGATTCGCCTGAAAATTTGACCTCTTGGTGTGAAAAGCCCATTTTGTCAAGAGAAGGATCTAATATAAAATTAATTAAGGAAGGAGACTTGTTAGCTATGACAGGAGGAGAATATGGAGAAGAAGGTTTTATATATCAAGAACTAGCAGAATTACCAGATTTTTATAATAATTATCCCTTAATAGGTAGTTGGATTATAGGTCAAGAACCTGCAGGTATTGGAATAAGAGAGTCAAAATCTTTAATAACAGATAATACATCTCATTTCGTTCCTCATCTTATAAGAACATAATTAAGTAAATTTTGGGTATATAAAGACTTGTTTATCAATTTTAAAATAATAATACATGAGGCTGTCCAAAAAGTTCGCAATCTTGTTCATTTCGACCAAAGGGATAAATTATATAATGTTGATTTATTATTTTAGGACAGCCTCATGATTATCCAGTCAATTCTGAAAATTGTTATTTTTTTAGAGTGTATTCTTTTATAATGAACTTTTTATCATTTAAAGATTAAAATCCATTATCACCATCTAATAACTTACCAAATCCACCTAACAAACTACCTTCTTCTTTGTTTTGCCCACCAATATTAGATGCAGTAATGATGCGTCCAGCTAAACGACTAAAAGGTAAAGATTGTATATATACTATACCAGGTCCCCTTAAAGTAGCATAGAATACACCTTCTCCTCCAAATAAAGTATTTTTTATACCTCCTATAAACTCTATGTCATAATCTACATCTTTTGTGAATCCTACAATACATCCTGTGTCAATTTTTAAAACTTCTCCGTTTTGTAGTTCTTTGCGAGCTAATGTTCCTCCTGAATGGACAAATGCCATACCATCTCCTTCTATTTTTTGCATGATAAATCCTTCTCCACCAAATAAGCCTCGACCTAATTTTCGAGAAAATTCAATACCTACAGACACACCTTTTGCTGCACATAAAAAAGAATCCTTTTGACAGATAAATTTACCTCCATATTTCATTAGATCTATTGCAATAATTTTTCCAGGATAAGGGGAGGCAAAGGATACTTTTCTTTTTGAAAAATCCTGATTTTGATAAGCGGTCATAAACAAACTTTCGCCTGTTAATACGCGTTTACCAGCACTTAAGAGCTTGCCTAATATTCCTGAACCCTGATGGTTTGAACCATCGCCAAAAATAGTTTCCATTTTAATTCCATTTTCCATCATCATGAAACTCCCAGCTTCAGCTACAACGATTTCTTGTGGATCTAACTCTATTTCTACATATTGCATTTCCTCACCATAAATATGGTAATCTATTTCATGTGCTTGCATTTTCTTAGTTTTTAATGTTTAATAATAAGTTTTATATTATAAGAAAATGTTACAAAAAAGAGTTTAATTTTTTTGAATGTTTCTTAACCATGTATAGTTTCTTTTTTACCATAATTTACAATAATACTTTCTTCAAAAGCAATCCATTCTTTCCAACGATTATCTACGTAATCTCTTTCTCCGTATTTTCTAGCAAAATTTAAAAAAATAGTGTAATGATTAGCTTCAGAAATCATGAGTTCTCTATAAAATTTAGATAATTCTTGATCTTGAATATTTTCTGAAAGTACCTTAAAACGTTCGCAACTTCTAGCTTCAATCATAGCAGCAAATAGCAAACGATCAATCATAGATTGTTCGCGACTTCCGTCTTTTTTAAGGAATTTAGTTAATTGACCTACATAATCGTCTTTACGTTCGCGTGTAAATTCATAATTACGTTCTTTAATAATATCATGAACCATTCTGAAATGATCCATTTCCTCAATGGCTATTTTGGTCATTTCGGTTACCAAATCTTCCTTTTCAGAATTGTTAATGATAAGGTTGATTGCGTTAGTAGCTGCTTTTTGTTCGCACCACGCATGGTCTGAAAGAATTTCAGCAAGGTTTCCTTCTGCTATATTAGCCCATCTAGGGTCTGTTTTTAATTTTAATCCTAACATATAAAAATTATTGAAATACAAAATTACATTTTTTACTCCTAAATTATAATTGTTATTTTGTACAAAAAAAGACTTGGAGACAGTTTTATTTATAGGTTTAGTTTTTCCAGAGCCTACTTCTTCTGCGGCTGGAACTAGAATTTTGCAGCTCATTAATTTATATAAGGAGTTAGGATATAAAGTTGTTTTTGCTTCAACAGCTCAAAAAACAGAAAATTCTTTTGATTTGTTATCTATTGATGTACTTGAATATGCTATAGAACTAAATCATAATAGCTTTGATGAATTCATTTTACAACTTGATCCAATCATGGTTGTTTTTGATCGTTTTATATCAGAAGAACAATTTGGTTGGCGCGTGGCTACTATTTGTCCTCAAGCAATACGAATATTAGATTCAGAAGATTTGCATTGTTTGCGTTATGCAAGACATACAGCAATAAAAAAGAATACGATTTTTGAAGTAAAAAATATTTTAGAAGAACCATCAGCATTCAGAGAAATAGCTAGTATATACAGATGTGATTTAACTTTGATAATTTCTGAATTTGAAATAGAAATACTCAAAAATGTTTTTAAAATAGATGAATCATTACTCCTTTATTTACCTATTTTTTATTTAAACAAAGTTCAAACGATTGTTTACGAGGATAGAAAGGATTTTGTTTTTATTGGCAACTTTTTACATGAACCCAATTCTGATGCTGTTGTTCAATTAAAAAAGATTTGGAAAGAGATACGTAAAGAATTACCAGATGTTAATCTTAATGTTTATGGAGCCTATGTTTCTCCTAAAATAAATCAGTTGAATAATAAAAAAGAAGGATTTAATATAAAAGGAAGAGCTTATTGCGTGTATGAAGTACTTGAACAAAGTAAAGTTTTATTAGCTCCCTTACGATTTGGAGCAGGAATAAAAGGAAAATTATTAGAGGCTATGGTAACAAATACACCATCTGTAACCACACCTATAGGGGCTGAAGGGATAAGTACTACAAATTTTTGGAATGGTTATGTAGTTAATGATATAGATGATTTTATAAAAAAGGCAATAATTTTGTATAAAGAAAAACAAGTTTGGATGAAATCCTGTAAAATAGGAGAGCAAATTCTTTTTGATAAGTTTAAAAAAGAATTATATGAAAAAGTATTCAAAGAACTCATTTCAAAGTTAAGAGAAGATTTAAATAATCATAGGAATCAAAATTTTATTGGTAAGTTGTTATTACAAAATCAATTCGCAACCACAAAATATATGTCAAAATGGATAGAAGAAAAAAATAAAAAAATAATTACTTAAAAGTTCTGTTTTTTTGTATTTTTAATAAAGATTTAGGATAAAAATTAAATTTTATACTTTTGATTAAGATTTTGTATTTTCAGATGATTCAATTATTAGGATTAAATATTAACCAGTCTTCATGGTTTGTATTTTTTTCTTTGTTTGTTGTCTTTTTTATTTTTTATTATGGTTTTTTAAATAAATCTGTACTAAACCGAGAAATCATACGTGATTTTTCAGAATTAGAAAATTCTTATGAGCAATACCGCTTATACTTTTTATTTGTAGGGATAGGATTAGCCTTGATAGAATTTACAGTTGTCTTTTTTAATTTAAGAGAAGACGAAATTTTTCCTATTAATTTTACAATTGCTACTATTTTACTTATCCTGTATGCAGCCAGTTATAAAATTAAATTTATAGAAAAGCATCTAAGAGTATTTTTTACTCTAATATTTTTTGCCTATTTTTTAATTACTTTATTAAGAATAGTAGTACATCCAGAATATATATTTACTTATTTTGATTGGATTGTTTTATTCTTTTTTTCATATTATCTTTTTGCTACCATACATTTTTATTGGGTTTTTGTAATTTTTAATTACTTACTCATAATCTTTCTGTTTTTTTATAAAATACTAAACGAAGTAATGTTCGTTACCTTAGGATGCAGTTGTTTAATGATTTCTTTAATTAATCAAGTACGTTACATTATAAAATATAAAGCAAAAGATACTTTTTTATTTACCAATAATGCTATTAATAAAAAAGCAACTTTGGTTATAGGAATTAATAAAAATGGGACAATAGTTTATTGTTCCCAAAATGTAAGAAATATTTTAGGATATACTTCTGAAGAACTTAAAGGAATGAGTTTTTTAAGCTTAATTGAAGATCCAGAGTTTACAATTGAAAATTATCAAATAAACCATGAGTTTTATACTCGTAAAGTATTAGCAAAAGAAGGCTCCTATAAATATATACAATGGAAGAATGTACAATATTCTGATGATATGTATTTAAGTATAGGTCAAGATATTACAGAAGTAATTAATTTAGACCATCAATATAAAAATTTGATAGAAACCGCTACTGATATTATTTATGAAACAGATAAAGAAGGGAGGTTTACTTTTGTAAATACTTTTGCTAAATCTTTGTTTAATTTGACAAACGAAGAGGTAATAGGTGAAAATTTTGCTCTATTTATTAGAGAAGATTATAAAATGAAAGTCCTCCAGTTTTACCGTTCTCATTTATTAGGAAGAAAAGATATTCCTTCAATAGAATTTCCTGTTATTTTTAACAAAGGAACAGAATTATGGTTATCTCAAAAAGTAAATATAAAAAAAAATAAAGAAGGAAAAATTCTTGGTTTTTCAGCAATAGCAAGAGATATTACACTACTCAAAAATATAGAAATAGAACAAAAGAATAGACAAAAGAAAAACGAAATTTTTAATAAAACAATACATAAACTAGCTATTTTATCTTACAGAGAAAAAGAAAATTTTAATGATAGAATTAATTTAATATTAAAATCTGCAGCAGAAGGAATAAAGATTGATAGAGTAAGTTATTGGACGTATGATAAATTAAGTTTAAAATGTTTTTCTTTATATGATTTAGAATTAGATCACTTTAAAAAAGGTTTAGTATCCTTTAGATCAGATCGTCCTAACTATTTTGAGTATTTAGAAAAGGAAAAATTAATAGTAGCAACCGATGTATATGAATGTTTTTATACTAATGAATTTGTAGATGATTATTTTTTAAAAGAAAAAATTAAATCTATGTTAAACCTTCCTGTTTTTATTAACGGAGAATTACATTCCTTATTAAGTTTTGAAACAACCAAACAAAAAAGAGAGTGGGATAATGATGATATTAATTTTGCAAGATCAATAGCAGATGTCGTTTCTTTGGCAATTGAAACGTATAAAAGAAGAGAAACAGAAGAAAAGTTAGAAGAAAAAACAAAAATATTAACAGCAATTGCTGTTTCAACAGAAAAATTGCTTAAGAATAACAACTTAAATCAATTATTTGAAGAGATCTTTTCTATTGTAGGACAAGCTACTAATATTGATCGAATTTATTATTTCGAAAATAACGAAGCAGAACATTATTTTAGCCAAAAAAATGAATGGGTAAACAAAAATAAAAAGATACAACCTGAAATAGATAACAAATCATTGCAAAAAATGCTTCATAAAGACAATTTAATTTATTACGAAGTATTGTCAAAAAAACAAGTATTTAAAGCCAAAAGTTCCCAAATAAAAAATCCTTTTATTTATCAAAGATTACGTTCACAAGGAATACTATCTATTTTGCTATTTCCTATATTTATAAATGATGTATTTAGAGGTTTTCTAGGATTTGATGACTGTTCAAGAGAACGTGAATGGACAGAAGAAGAAGTAAGTATTTTACAAATTCTAGCTAATAATGTTTCTATTACAATAGAAAGAATAGAAAACTTAAATCTAATAGAAGAATCTCAAAAACAATTCAATCTATTAGCTGATAACATCCCAGGAGTCGTATTTCTGTCAGAATACGACCAGAAATTTTCTAAAATATATATCAGTGACAAAATAGAAAATTTAACAGGATATACTCGTGAAGAATTTCTAGAAGGTAAAGTGTATTTGCTTGATTTGACCCATAAAGATGATAGAGAAAATGTAATATATGAAAATAAAAGAGCATTTGAAGGAAATATACCATTTCAATTAATCTATAGAATTAAGAGAAAATCAGGTGAATATATTTGGATTGAAGAATTTAGTGACACCGTAATTAAAGAAGGAAAAGTATCTTACATAGGAGGGATTCTAGTAGACGTAACTGAAAAAAAATTAATAGAAAAAGAAATCAAAGCACGAGAATATGCTGAAACTTCTAATAAAGCTAAATCTGAATTTTTGGCCAATATGAGCCATGAAATTAGAACACCTTTAAATGCTATTATAGGCTTTTCAGGTTTAATGAAACAAACAAAGTTAGATATGATTCAAAATGAATATCTATCAACAGTAAATGAATCAGCTAAGATTTTATTAGAGGTGGTAAACGATATTCTTGATTTTTCTAAAATTGAAATGGGGAAATTAGACTTAGAATTTAAAAAATCTGATTTACATGATTTAGTATTGCAAATAGTAAAAATTATACGTTTTGATTCCGAAAAAAAAGGAATAGATCTAATTTTTAAATTTGATAAAAAAATTCCCAAATATGTTTCAATAGATCCTTTAAGAATAAAACAAGTCCTATTAAATTTGTTATCAAACGCCGTGAAATTTACAAATGAAGGAGGAGTATTGTTAGAATTAAAACTTAAAGAAATTCAAGAAAATAAAGCTAAAATTCAGTTTTTAGTTCAAGATAGCGGAATAGGAATTAAAAAAGGAAATCATCAGAAAATTTTTGAGCCTTTTTCACAAGAAGATAATTCAACAACTAGAAAATATGGAGGTACTGGTTTAGGTTTAACAATTTCTAATAATATTTTGAGCTTAATGGGAACACAACTCCAATTAGAAAGTAGTCATAGATTAGGAAGTACCTTCTTTTTTGAATTGGATTTGATATTTTGCGAACAAAATGTGGAATGTAAAAAAGAAGAAACTCATAAAAAAGAAGTAATTTATGAAAATTTTACTGCTGAATATTTAAAAACTACGAAAGAAAGAGAATTCAAAATATTAATTGTAGAAGATAATAAAATTAACATGATGTTAGCCAAAACTCTTTTGAAAAAAATATTACCCAATGTGATTCTTATTGAAGCTGAAAATGGAATCATAGGAGTAGAAAAATATATTGAAAGTAGTCCAGATTTAATATTGTTAGATATTCAAATGCCTTTAATGAATGGATATGAAGTTTCATTAGAAATTAGAAAGACAGATCCAAATATTCCAATTGTTGCACTAACAGCAGGAACTATAAGAGGAGAAAAAGAAAAATGTCTAGAAGTAGGTATGAATGATTATATATCTAAACCTATAGACAAAGAATTTTTTGAAGTAACAATACTTAAATGGTTAAAAATTATAAAATAATAAGAATATGAAATGGCAAGGAAGACGTCAAAGTGATAATGTAGAAGATAGAAGAGGTGTATCTAGAGGAGGAAAGATGGTTGTAGGCGGAGGAGTTCTAGGTATTGTTATTCTATTGTTAAATCTTTTTGGAGGAGAAACAGGAAAAATGATTATCCCCGTTTTAGAACAAGTAAATCAATCCAATTCACAGGAAACTCCATCAATACAACGTTCACTTACAGCAGAAGAAAAAGAGATGGGTAAATTTGTAGCCACTGTTTTTGCTGATACAGAAGATATTTTTGGTAAATTATCTAAAGAAAATAATATTAATTATAGAAATCCTAAAATGGTTTTATTTACAGAAGCAATTGAAACAGCCTGTGGTAGTGCTTCTTCAGCTTCGGGTCCTTTTTACTGTCCTGGAGATGAAAAAGTATATATGGATTTAGCATTTTTTGAAGAATTAAGAACGCGTTTTGGTGCTAAAGGAGGAGATTTTGCAACAGCTTACGTTATTGCGCATGAGGTTGGACACCATTTACAAACAGTTATAGGAACTTCTAATAAGGTACGACAATTACAACAAAAAACCACTCAAGAAGAAGGAAATCGTTTATCTGTAGCTTTAGAATTACAAGCTGACTTTTATGCAGGTGTTTGGGCTAAACATAATCAAAAATATTTAGATCCAGACGATATTGATGAAGCTTTAAGCGCCGCACAAGCAGTAGGGGATGATGCTATTCAAAAAAGAATGCAAGGATATGTTGTACCTGAATCATTTACCCACGGTACGTCCGAACAACGTAAAAAATGGTTTTTAAAAGGTTATCAAACAGGTGATTTACAAGCAGGAGATACTTTTTTAGAAATAAAGTAGGAAAAATATAGGGTTTTTAAGAATTTCCTTAGAATAGATAAAAACAAAAATATTTTATATCGTTTATGTTAAATTTTGGTTTACTTAAGAGATTAAGAAGAATAGGGGAAATTATAAAGTATAGATAGAAATTATTTGAAAAGGGATTTCTGAAAGATGTTTTAGAAGAGGAGATGATAATGTTAAAAAAAAATCTAAAAAATTTCTAGTTGATATAATAGAAATTAAGGTATTCAAAAACAATGATTTCATTGTATGTTAAATTATTAGAATTATTTAAAGAGAAAACAATTAGGGTATTTTTAGTAAAATGAAGTAAAAATAATAACATAAAAACAAAAGCCTAATCGAAAGATTAGGCTAAGGTTAAAAAAATATTATTATGAGGAAAATATGATTCTATTATGGTTGAGCAAAAGATGCTCTAGCGCCACCAGCAGCAAAGATAGCTAATGATCTTTCTTTTTGTCCTTGTGAGAACATATACATGCCTCTGTCGTCAGTATAATCCATATAATTCATATACATTTCTAGTGGGGTACCAGTACAAGTAGATCTATGTCCTACAGCAGGCACTCCGTAATTTGAAGAATCATGTAGCGGTGTGTCAGCTACAAAATCATTTCCGCAATTTGCATCACCCCAAATATGACGTAAGTTCATCCAGTGACCTACTTCGTGAGTAGCTGTTCTACCTAAATTAAATGGAACTGTAGCTGTACCTGTTGTACCTGTATATTTATAATGTAGTACTACACCGTCGGTTGCAGCGGCACCTCCAGGAAATTGAGCATATCCTAATAAGCTTGAACCTAAATTACAAACCCAAATATTTAATTTTGTAGTTGGAGATGTAGGGCTTATACCACCTTGTGTTGATTTTTTCATAGAATCATCAGTTCCCCAACTTCTCTTTTTAGTACTTTTACGAATTACTTGGTCTAAAACAAAGCGAACGTTAAAATTACCACTTCTTACAGAAGAATAAGGATTGTTAGCTGTGTTATAATCAGCATTTGTAGCTGCATAATCGGCATTTAACACATCAATTTGTGATTGTAATTGAGCTAGTGAAATATTTTCTGTGCTACCATTATATAGTACATTGAAAACAACAGGGATTTCAATAACACCGTTTACTAAACGGTTGTTTTTAATTGCCTCAGATGCTTGTTTTTCAAAAGATGCCATTCTAGAAGCTAAAGAGGGATCTTCTTGCATTTGTCTTTCTAATACTTCATGTGAAGCACATCCTCTCTGAGCTAGAGTATCTGCTTGAGTTGTCGAAGAGCTATCTTCTTTTTGACAAGAAAAAATCATTAACGCTACTGATGCGGATAATAAAACTTTTTTCATAATTGATTGGTTTTTGGTTGATAAAGTTTCTTTTATTGTGTTGCAATAATATAAAATATATTTTAATTTAAAAAATATTTTTTTTATTAAATTGTTTTTATTTTGATAATATGTTTATTTTATTATCTTTTAAAATGTGTTATGTGTATTTATTTTTGTTTTTTATTGCATATTTTATATGTTTTTGTATTTGATTTTCTGTAGATATTAAGGTGTTTTTAATGATTATCCCTATTCTTTTTATAGTGTAATCCTTATAGGCTAAGAAAATGGAATTAAGAATAAGATTTAGATAATGATAATAAGTTTTGTCAAGAGATAATTATATCTTGGTAAATTAAAAGTTAAAATAGTATTATTTATTTAATTGTAGAGTTAATTCGTAAAGAGCTATAGATAGAGCTTGGACAACATTCATGCTGCTATTATGTCCAAACATAGGAATATGGGTATGAATTTTGCAGCAATTTAGTATTTCAGATGAAATTCCCTGTATTTCGTTACCTATTATTAAAATTATAGGTTGGTTTGGATTTATTTTTACTTTATTAAGAGAGATGCTAGATTGAGTAATTTCTAATGCAATACAGATAGAAGGGCTTGAATGAAGATAATTGAGTAGTAATTCTTTTTCTTGTATAATTTCAAAAGAAACTCTTTTGTGAGTACTTCTAGATGTTTTATTGATTTTGCGCTCAGAAAAGATAAAATTTGAACCTGAAAAAATAATTTTAGAAACACCCATTGCGTCACAAATTCTAAAAATACTGCCTATGTTTTCTTGAAAATACACACCATCGCATACTAAAGTTATAGGGTGCTTTTTAGTTTCAAATACAGTGTTGTAATGAGTAAGCTGTTCCAAATGTTTAATGATTAAAAACGTAATTTAAAATATTAGCTCCCATTTTTAATGCTTTTTCACGTACTTCTTTTGGGTTGTTATGAACTTCATAATCTTCCCATCCATCGCCTAAGTCACATTCATAAGTGTATAATAAAACTAAACGATTGTTTATAAAGATACCAAAGGCTTGTGGTCTTTTTCCGTCATGTTCATGAATTTTAGGTAAACCATAAGGGAAAGGGAAAGGCTTTTCAAAAATAGTGTGCGAAGTGGGAATTTCGGTTAAAGGTTGATTAGGGAAAAGTTTTTTAATTTCATTTCGTATATATTGATCCATACCATAATTGTCATCAATATGTAAAAAGCCTCCTGCATTTAGATAGTTTCTTAAATTTTCGGCTTCTTGTGAACTGAAAACAACATTTCCATGTCCTGTCATGTGTATAAAGGGATATGAAAATATATCGCTACTACCAGGGGTTACAGTAGAAGGTTTTTGTTTGATACGTGTGTTAATTGTTTGATTTGTAAACTTTATTAAATTAGGTAATGATGTAGGATTAGCATACCAATCGCCACCTCCATTGTATTTTAGCAGAGCTATTTCTTGAGAAAAAAGAGGATAACTAAAAAATCCTAAAAAACTAAAAATTATAAGATATATTCTAAACATTTTGCCTCGTAAGTCTTATTTTTTAAAAATAATATTGTAATTGATATAAATTTCTAAAAAGTGTTTTAATTATTCATTACTAAAAACCACACTATGACAGGCAATAACCGCTGCGGTTTCTGTTCGTAATCTTGTGTTTCCTAAAGTTACAGGTATAAAACCTTTGTCTATGGCTAATTTAATTTCTTTTTCTGAAAAATCACCCTCAGGACCAATTAAAATAGTGTATTTAGAATTAGGATTAATTTCATTTTTTAATTTTTTTTTATCAGAATCTTCACAATGTGCAACAAACAGTTGTCCTTCAAAATCTTTACTAATAAAATCTTTAAAAGAGATAGTATTGTTTAATTTTGGTAAATAAAATTGATTAGATTGTTTCATAGCAGATTGTAAGATTTTATCAAAACGATCTACCTTGATAGTAGTTCTTTCAGAATGTTCGCAAATAATAGGAGTTATTTCATGTATACCTATTTCGGTTGCTTTTTCTAAAAACCATTCATAACGTTCGTTCATCTTAGTAGGAGCAACAGCTAAATGTAAATAAAACCCAGTTTGGTCAAACATTTTATGATTGTTAATTTTTATAGAGCATTTTTTTTCTGAAGCCAAAGTAATTTCTGTTTCAAATAAAAAACCAACACCATTGGTAACAAATAAGATATCGCCTTCTTTTTTGCGTAATACCTTTACTATGTGTTTGCTTTCTTCTTTGTCAAAAGAAAAATCTGTCGAAGCAATAGTTATGTCTGGATTGTAGAATAATTGCATTATTTCTTATTGGTCGTTAATGGTTTTTTAAAACTCGATTCTTGCTTTGGAAGTTACGGAATTGTTACTAAAATGATTTTCTAAAAATTTATAATATCCCACTATACCTATCATAGCTGCGTTGTCGGTGGTGTATTCAAATTTTGGGATAAAGGTTTTCCAACCATATTTTTTTTCGGCATCTTTTAGTGTTTGGCGAATACCGCTATTAGCAGAAACTCCCCCTCCTATAGCAATTTGTTTAATTCCTGTTTGTATAGAAGCTTCTTTAATTTTATCCATTAATATTTTAATAATGATATATTGTATAGAAGCACAGATATCATTTAAGTTCTCACTAATGAAATTAGGATTTTCTTTGATGTTTTTTTGGATGAAATATAAAAATTGTGTTTTAAGTCCACTAAAACTAAAATTAAGACCATCAACTTTTGGTTTTGTAAATTCAAAACGTCTGGGATTTCCTAGTTGAGCATATTGGTCTATAAGAGGTCCACCAGGATAGGGTAAGCCTAATATTTTAGCAGATTTATCAAAAGCTTCCCCTACGGCATCGTCAGTAGTTTCTCCAATAATTTCCATTTCAAAAAAGCTATTTACCTTTACAATTTGGGTATGTCCTCCTGATATGGTAAGGGCTAAAAAAGGAAATTCTGGTTTAGAAAATCCTTCTTCATGTATAAAATGAGCTAATATATGAGCGTGCATGTGATTAACGGCTATTAAAGGGATGTTTAATGCCATTGCCATACTTTTGGCAAAAGAACTACCTACTAATAAAGATCCCATTAATCCAGGACCCTGTGTAAAAGCTATGGCAGATAATTTTTCTTTGGTTATTCCTGCTTTTTTTAGTGCCACATCTACTACAGGTACAATATTTTGTTGATGTGCCCTAGAGGCTAATTCAGGGACAACGCCTCCATATTCTTCATGTATATTTTGACGAGCAACAACATTTGATAACATTTTATCGTTCTGTAGGACAGCGCAAGCCGTATCATCACAAGAACTTTCGATTGCTAGTATGTAAATATTTTCTCTTTTCATTTGAGACATAGATTTTATTTCTAAAGTTGTGTAAAATCAAGGAATAGATTATTTTTACAACCTGTGCAAAGTTACTAAAATTTAACTCAAAAAAATATTTCCTTTGGAAGAGCAAAAAGATGAAATAAAAAAAAATAAAAAAAATAAAAAAAATCTATGGGTAGTGATTTTAAAATTCAAGATGTATTTTTTTCTTGGAATAATATTATCGTTACTTACATTGGTTATTGCTCTTTCTATGCCTTCTGTTCAAACGCGATTAGGACAGTATGCAACAGAGTTTTTAAATAAAGAATTTGGAACTGATATAACTGTTCAAGAAGCTAACTTTACCATTTTTGGAGGAATTAAACTAAAAAAAGTTTTTATCAGAGATTATAAAAAAGATACATTGTTTCATATTAATGTATTGAAAACGAATATTCTTGATTTTAAAAAACTTACAGATGGTGATTTGCATTTTGGAGAAGTCAGAATGGATGGACTTAAGTTTAAAATTAGGAATTATAAAGGAGAGCGTGATACCAATCTAGATAAATTTATTGAACTTTTTGACGATGGAAAATCTTCTACCTCTAAGAAAAAATTTTTAATGACCATAAAAAATATTCACTTGATGAATAGTGAATTTTATTTTTGGGATGATAATATATCCAATCCTCTGCTCTTTAGTGCTAAAAAATTGAATGCAGAAGCAGCTAATCTAAAAATTTTAGGACCTGATGTTACAACTCAAATCAAAGAAATGTCTTTTACAGACGATAGAGGAATAGAAATAGAAGAGTCATCGTCAGATTTTACATATACAAAGAAAAATATTCACCTTGCTCAATTAAAATTAAAAACTAAAGAATCAAATTTAAAAGGCGATGTAGAATTACGTTATGATCGTAAAGATTTTGCAGATTTTAATAATAAAGTTCTATTTGATGTAAAAATACAAGAAGGAATAATTTCATCTAATGATTTGAATAAATTTTATGGAGAATTTGGGAAAAATCTAAAATATCAAGTAAAAGGCAAATTATTAGGAACATTAAATAATTTTTTTACAAAAAAATTGATTGTATTAGACGATTTCGGATCGCAAATAAAAGGTAATTTTCAATTTAAAAATCTTTTTTCAAAAAATGAAAACACTTATTACGTAAAAGGACACTTTTCTAAAATAACTTCTACTTATCAAGATTTAATTAAAATATTGCCTAATGTTTTAGGAAAAAAAATACCCACTAATTTTAAAAAATTAGGTGTTTTTTCGTTAAGCGGTCAAGCAGAAATAGATTTTAATAAATTAAAAGCAAACGTTTCACTTTCTTCTGCCTTAGGAATTGTAAAAACAAATTTAGCAATGACTAACATCAATAACATTGATAAGGCTACTTATCTAGGAAATGTTAGGTTAACAGAGTTTGATTTAGGAACATTTTTAAACCGTAAAGATTTAGGAATTGTAAACTTAGATACAGAAGTAGACGGAACAGGTTTTGTTGAAAAGTATTTAAATACAAAAATAAAAGGAACCGTAGGGAGTATCTATTATAACAAATATAATTATAGAAATATAATCGTTGATGGTCAGATGAACAAAGCCATTTTTGAAGGCTCTATAAAAACTAATGACCCCAATTTAATTATGGAATTTGATGGTTTCCTTGATTTAACTAGAAAAGAAAATAAATATAATTTTCATGCAAAAGTAGAATACGCCAACCTAAAAAAACTAAATCTATATACTCCTGATGCTGTTTCCGTTTTTAGAGGAGATGTAAGAATGGATTTACAAGGAAATTCAATTGATGATATTTATGGTAATGTATACATAAATAAAACTTCGTATGAAAATCCTAAAGAAACCTATTTTTTTGACGATTTTATGGTTAAATCTACTTTTGAAAAAGATGGATTTAGAACCATTATAGTCAATTCTCCTGATATAGTAGAAGGAAAAGTAGAAGGAATCTTTAAGTTTAAAGAATTACCTGATTTGATAGAAAATTCACTAGGAAGTCTATACGCCAATTATTCACCTAACAAAGTGAGTAAGGGACAATTTATGAAGTTTGATTTTAATGTATACAGTAAACTAATAGAAATATTTTATCCTGAAATTTCATTAGGTGAAAATACTTTTATGAAAGGAGAAATAGATTCTAATGAAGGATTATTTAAACTTAATTTTAAATCCCCTAAAATAAAAGCATACGATAATGAATTTGATAATATAAGTGTAGATATAAACAACAAAAACCCTCTTTATAATGCTTATGTAGAAATGGATAGTATCAAAACAAAATACTATAAAATTTCGAAAATGAGTTTGATAAACGTAACCTCAAACGATACATTATTTGTTCGAACTGAATTTAAAGGAGGAGACAAAGCAGAAGATTTTTATAATTTAAACCTATACCATACCATTGATAAAGATAATAAGAGTGTAGTAGGAATTAAAAAGTCAGAAATTAATTTTAAAAATTATTTATGGTTTTTAAATGAAAAAGAAGAACATAATAATAAAATTATATTCAACAAAAAATTAACTGATTTTTCTATTGAAAAAATTTCCCTATCTCATAATAATCAAGCAATGGAGTTAATGGGAGTTTTACAAGATTCTACCTATAAAGACCTCCGATTATCATTTAAAGATGTAGAACTAGATAAAATTACGCCTGCCATAGATAGCCTACGGTTTAAAGGGAAACTAAATGGAAACGTAGATTTTAAACAAGAAAAAAACATTTACGAACCAGCCTCTGAATTAACAATCGATGATTTTAGAATAAATGATTTAATCTTAGGTAAATTTGATATAGGAATAATAGGAGATGATAGCCTTAGAAATTTTAAAATTAATTCTGTTTTAAATAATAAAGGAAATGATATACTAAAAACAGAAGGAAGTCTTTATTTTCAAGGTAAAAAAACGTTGATGGATCTTGATGTGAGACTCAAAGATTTTGATCTTTCCTTTTTTACCCCCATGGGAGCTGATATAATAACAAATATAAGAGGGCTAGCATCAGGTTCAGCCAAATTTGAAGGAGATATTTACAACCCAGAAATAAATGGACGATTTTATTTAAATCAATCAGGTTTAAAAGTTCCCTATTTAAATACAGATTATAATTTTGGAAATAATTCCATAGTAGAAGTTACAGAAAATCAATTTTCATTTAGAGATGTAAAAGTAACAGATTCTAAATTTAAGACAACCGGTACAATGGAAGGTTGGGTAAAACATAATAAATTAAGTGATTGGTATCTAAATTTTAATATTAATTCAGATCGAATCGTCGTACTTGATACAAAAGATCATGAAGATGCTTTGTATTATGGAACAGCTTATATGGATGGAAAAGCAACGATCAAAGGTCCTACAAATGCTTTGGTTATTAATGTTAATGCTACTTCAGCAGAAGGATCTTCCTTAAAAATTCCTATTAATGATGATCAAGCCAGTTCAGAAAAAAACTATATTAAATTCATAAATTCTAAAAATACTACCCATAAAGAAAAAAATAAAGAAAAAGACTATAACGGTTTAGAGTTAAACTTTGAATTAGATATCACTCCTGTTGCAGAAATAGAAGTAATTGTTAATAAAAATAATGGACATGGGTTAAAAGGTCGTGGACGAGGTTCTTTGTTAATGGAGATAAATACCCTAGGTAAATTTAATATGTGGGGAGATTTTCAAGTATATGATGGAGTATATAATTTTAAATATGGTGGTTTTATAGACAAAAAAATAAAAGTTAAAAACGGAGGATATATTTCTTGGGATGGAGATCCATTAAACGCAACTCTAAACATGGAAGCCGTTTATAAAACGGAAGCAAACCCCTCTATATTATTAGATAATCCTAGTTTTAATAAAAAAGTTCCAACAGAGGTAGTTATTAAACTAACAGATAAATTAACAAATCCAACACCTGAAATTTTTATAAATTTTCCAACTGTTAGTTCTGTGCTTCGTTCAGAAATAGATTACAAATTAAATGATTTTGATACACGTCAAAAACAAGCCTTATCATTAATCTCTTCTGGAAGTTTTTTATCAGATAAAGGGGTCGTAGAAAACGTTATTAGCGGAAATATCTTAGAGCGCGCAAATAGTTTATTTGATGACCTATTTGCTAATGATGATCGTTTTAAATTAGGATTAAACTATGTGCAAAATGATCGATTAAATCAAGAAACAACTACGGGAGGACGAGTAGGATTTACAGTTTCAACCCAAATTAGTGATAAAATTACTATTAATGGTAAATTTGGGGTACCGGTAGGAGGCGTAAATGAATCAGTTGTAGTAGGTGATGTAGAAATCCAATTGCGTTTGAATGAAGATGGTTCATTAAAAGCTCGTGTATTTAATAGAGAAAATGATATAACCTATTTAGGACAAGGAGGAATAGGCTACACCCAAGGAGTAGGGGTAAGTTATGAAGTAGATTTTAATACATTTAAGGAACTAATGTATAAAGTTTTTAATTCTAAAAATAATAAAAACAAAGGAAAATCCGATAAACCTAAAGATCAAATACCAGATTCTGATTTATTACCAGAAATTATCCAATCTACAGAAAAAAGACAAAAAAAATCTTCTGATAAAACGAAAGAAGATGAGGATAGAATTCCAGAACTAAATTAGTTGTTTATTTCTAAAAAAAATACTACCTTAGACTTTCGTTGAGTACTTTTGTCAATCTTCTTTACTTTTTGATTGTAAAAAAATACTTAAAAAATAATATTTATCATTTTTAAGTAAAGTGAGTGTTTGTACCTTTACTTATTCTGAAAATCCTTTTTTAATGTCAAATAATAATATAAAAAAAATAGGAGTCTTGACCTCTGGTGGAGATTCCCCAGGGATGAATGCGGCAATTCGATCAGTTGTAAGAACATGTGCCTTTTACAATGTAGAATGTATAGGTATTTATAGAGGTTATCAAGGAATGATAGAAGGAGATTTTAAAGAAATGGGACCTCGTTCCGTAAATCATATAATAGATAAAGGAGGTACAATACTTAAATCTGCTCGTTCTAAAGATTTTAGAACCATAGAAGGAAGAACACTAGCTTTTAAAAAAATAAAAGAAGCCCAAATAGATGCCCTAGTTGTAATAGGAGGAGATGGAACCTTTACAGGTGCAGAAATCTTTAATAAAGAATTTAATTTTCCCGTAATGGGAATTCCTGGTACCATTGACAATGATATTTATGGTACAAGTCATACATTAGGATATGATACAGCCCTAAATACCGTAGTAGAAGCTATTGATAAAATTAGAGATACAGCCAGTTCTCATAACAGGCTTTTTTTTGTAGAAGTAATGGGACGAGATGCTGGACATATTGCATTAAATGCAGGTATAGGAGCAGGAGCAGAAGAAATCTTAATTCCTGAAGAAGATTTAGGATTAGAAAGATTATTAGAATCATTAAAAAAAAGCAAAGCTTCAGGAAAATCATCAAGTATAGTAGTAGTATCAGAAGGAGATAAAATAGGTAAAAATGTGTTTGAGCTAAAAGAATATGTCGAAGAAAATTTGCCTGAATATGATGTCCGAGTTTCTGTATTAGGACATATACAAAGAGGAGGTTCCCCTTCCTGTTTTGATAGAGTATTAGCAGCTCGTTTAGGTGTAAAAGCCATTGAATCCCTTTTAGAAGGAAAATCCAACTATATGGTAGGATTATTAGAAGATAAAGTAGCTCTAACTCCTTTAGAACAAGCTATAAAAGGACATTCTAAAATAGATCAAGACCTACTTAAAGTTTCTGACATCATGTCTACCTAACAAAATATTAAAAATAAACAAAAGTAAAATTAGACACAAAATAAATACATAATGTAAAATTATATCATATAGAGATTAGTGAAAGTAAATATATTGAAGTTGCTAAAGAATTTTAAAATATTGAAAACGAATCACTATAAACGATTGAAAACGAATTAAAAAAATAGTATATGAAAGTAAAAATAGGAATTAATGGTTTTGGACGTATAGGACGTATAGTATTTAGAGAAGTATTAAAAAGAGACAATGTAGAAGTAGTAGCAATTAATGATCTTTTAGATATAAATCATTTAGCTTATTTATTAAAGTATGATTCAGTTCATGGACGTTTTGATGGTAAAGTAGAAGTAATTGACGGAAAATTACTCGTAAATGATAGATATATTAGAGTAACTGCTGAAAAAGATCCGAAACTAATAAAATGGAATGAAGTAAATGTAGATATAGTTGCAGAATGTACAGGAATTTTTACAAAACTAGAAACAGCCCAAGCACATATTGATGGGGGAGCTAAAAAAGTAGTAATTTCTGCACCTTCAGCAGATGCTCCAATGTACGTAATGGGCGTAAATCATACCGAAGTTTCTGCCAATGATACAATCGTATCAAACGCATCTTGTACAACCAACTGCTTAGCTCCTTTAGCAAAAGTTATTCACGATCATTTTGAAATTGTAGAAGGATTAATGACCACAATACATGCAACAACAGCTACCCAATTAACAGTAGACGGTCCTTCTAAAAAAGATTTTAGAGGAGGACGTTCAGCATTAGTAAACATAATCCCTTCTCAGACAGGAGCCGCTAAAGCAGTAGCTAAGGTAATTCCTAGTTTAAAAGGTAAACTTACAGGAATGTCAATGAGGGTACCAACAGCAGATGTATCTGTAGTAGATTTGACAGTAAAACTAGCCAAAGAAACATCTTATGAAGAAATTATGACAGTACTTAAAAAAGCATCTGAAACCACAATGAAAGGAATTCTTGGTTTTACAGAAGAAGATGTAGTTTCACAAGATTTTGTAGGAGATACTAGAATATCTATTGTTGATGCCAAAGCAGGTATTGGTCTTAATTCAACTTTTTTTAAGATCGTATCATGGTATGATAATGAATATGGCTACTCAAGTAAATTAATAGATTTAGCCGTACATGTAGCTAATTTATAACTAAAATGATTATTTTTATATCCCGTTTCTTTATCTTAATGAAACGGGATTTTTATTATAAGTAAATCAAAACTATTTGATTGTTCGTCTTATTCCCTAAAAGATATAAAGTAAAAATTTATAAACAATTAAAAAACCATTTTAAACAAGAAAGAAAAGTTTATTTGTCAATCTAAACTTTTAAATGATTATATTAATAAAACTTAAAACTATAAAGAGATAAAATTATACAAATGAAATTAATAATTGATAGTGGCTCAACTAAAGCAGATTGGATTGCAATAGATGAATTAGGAAACATTTTATTTTCTACAAATACACAAGGCTTAAATCCTGAAATTTTAACAGAAACAGAAGTTCTAAAACGTTTAGATGATAATTTAGAGTTAAGTTCAAATAAGGAAAACGTTTCAAATTTATATTTTTATGGAGCAGGATGTGGAACGAATCGTATGAAAGATTTTTTGACTTCAATCTTTGAAAAATATTTTTTAAAAGCAAAAATAGATGTTTATGAAGATACTTACGCAGCTGTATATGCTACAACTTTAAAAGAAGAAAAAGCCATTGTTAGTATTTTAGGAACAGGTTCTAATTGTAGTTATTTTGATGGTTATCTATTACATCAAAAAGTACAATCATTAGGGTATATTATAATGGATGATTGTTCAGGTAATCGTTTTGGTCGTCATTTATTAAGAGGATATTATTATAACAAAATGCCTAAAAAATTAGCTGAAATTTTTGAAAATTCATATAATTTAGATCCAGATGTTATTAAGCAAAATTTATATAAAGAAGCCAATCCAAATGCTTATCTAGCTTCATTTACAGAGTTTTTAATTAAACATAAAGAAGAAGCATTTTGTCAGCAAATTATATATAAAGAAATAGAATCCTTTATAGAAAATAGCATCAAACAGTTTGAAAATTATGATGAAGTATCTAACCATTTTATAGGATCAGTTGCTTATTTTTTACAAGATGAAATTAAATCTGTCCTAAAAAAACATAATATAAAAATAGGGAAAATTTTACAAAGACCAATAGATGGACTAATAGCATACCATTTACAGAATAATTAAACAATATGGAGATAGCACTAATAGCACATGATGTAAAAAAGGCAGACATGGTTCAGTTTGTAAATAGAAATTTAGATTTACTTTTAAAAGAAAATATGAAAATTATAGCAACAGGAACCACAGGAAGCAAGGTAGAAGTAACAGGTATAAAAGTAAAAAAACTATTGAGTGGACCTTTAGGAGGAGATGCTCAAATAGCAGCTAGAGTTGCCGTTGGTAAATGCAAAATGGTTTTGTTTTTTAAAGATCCTATGAGCAGTCATCCGCATGAACCAGATATTAATATGCTCATAAGAATTTGTGATGTACATAATGTCCCTCTTGCAACTAACGAAGCAACAGCACAATTGTTGTTAGATGCAATAGCAGGATAAATGAGGATTCTTATAAAATCAACAAAAAAAAGAATGTTTTTTTAAAAAAAAGTTTTATATTGTATTGATTCTTGTTTTTAATACCGTGTGTTGCATTTTGCGGCTTATTTGTAAAAATAAAATCCTTGCTAGAAAATTATAACTCATAAAATGTCTGTCCATGAATAAAATAATTCTACTATTAAGTTTTCTTGTGTTGAACTCAATTCAAGCTCAAAAAACAAAACCTATTGATTATACAAATAGTCTTTTATTAGTTAAAAATGGAGAGGCAACTATTGTATTTAATAAGAAGAAAGAATTGTATTTAGTTGTATTAAAAGATAGTATGTTATTAACTAAAAACAACCCGAACCTTATGCCTAATACAATGAAAGTTAGTGCATTAAAAATTAAAAATAAAACGTTTTATCATGTTAACTGGAAAGCCACTGAAAAAAGAGAAACTTCGATACGTAAAGAGTTTGCTATTCTAAATGAAAATCAAATTTGGAATCCAGTAACTAAAACACTTTTAATAGCTAATACAGAAAAAACAACAGATATAACCGAAGTAGAATATTTAGATAAGTTGAAGAACACGTCGCAAACTATTTCCAAAAAAAGAAATGAAGGATACTTATTTACTTTATTATCTAATGGTGATTTTAGTTTGAGTAATAAATCAATGATAACTAAATATAGTTATAATGATAAAACAGATAGATATGAACCAACAAAGAAACAATAAACTAAAATGAACTAGAATTTTAAAAAAATATGAAAGATCTAGTATTTTTTATAGATTTTATGATTGTATAAAAATAGAAAATCCATCTTTTTTGTATTATTTTGGTGATAATTGCTTGTTTTTTAAGGGTAAAATAAAATTGAATTGTTAAATTAAAAATAGTCCATTTTTTGATTGTAATATAGAAAATGGACTATTTATAAAGTTATCTAGTGCGGGGTATTTTAAGGGGTTAGGTATTTTATTATTCTTGCATGGTGTGAAATACATTCATGACATCATCATCTTCTTCGATTTTTTCGAGTAGTTTTTCAACATCAAGTATTTGTTCTGGTGTTAGTTCTTTGGTTACTTGAGGTATTCTTTCAAATCCAGATGATAAGACTTCTATACCACGATTTTCTAGTTCTTTTTGTATAGCTCCAAAGCTTTCAAAGGGAGCGTACATGACAATTCCGTCTTCGTCTGTAAATATTTCTTCTACTCCAAAATCGATCATTTCTAATTCTAATTCTTCTACATCTTGTCCTTCAGAAGAGATTCTGAAATTACAGGTATGATCAAACATGAATTCCACAGAACCTTGTGTACCCAGCGTGCCGTTGCATTTATTGAAATAGCTTCTGATATTGGCAACAGTTCTATTATTGTTGTCTGTTGCGGTTTCTATTAAGATGGCGATACCATGTGGAGCATAACCTTCGAACAGTACTTCTTTATAATTTGCTGTGTCTTTATCGGTTGCTTTTTTTATTGCTCGCTCCACGTTGTCTTTAGGCATATTAGCTGCTTTGGCATTTTGTATAACGGCTCTTAATCGAGAATTAGTTTCAGGATTTGGACCGCCTTCTTTTACGGCCATTACAATGTCTTTACCAATTTTTGTAAACGTTTTAGCCATTGCTGACCAACGTTTCATTTTACGTGCTTTTCTAAATTCAAACGCTCTTCCCATTTCTATTTATAATTGGACTATATGAATGTTTATTGATTTTTATTGTTACAAAAATACTACATGTATGGTTAAAAAAAAATTTTTAAAAAGTTTTGATAAGCTGTTTGTTTTTATTCTTCGTTTATTAATTCTTCTTCATCGTATTCGTCATCTTCTTCTTGTTCAAATTCAAAAAAAGTAAATACAGAACCTCCATAGGCTTTTTCGAATGAAAAATTTTCTTTATGTGAGAGTTTTGTGTATTTTGAATGTTCTATAATAAGCATTCCATCTAAATTGAGCAGATTGTTTTCGAAAATTAGGTCTAATATTTTTTCAAAACTTTTTTGATCTAGATCATAAGGAGGATCCGCAAAAATAATATCATAATTATTTTTGTTTTTTTCTAGAAATTTGAAGACATCACTCTTTATTGGGGTAATGTTCATTTCAAATTCTTTAGCTGTTTTTTTGATATAATTAATACATCCGAAGTCTCCATCTACACTGATTATATTTTCTGCTCCTCTGGATGAAAATTCGTAGCTTATATTACCTGTACCACTAAATAAATCTAATACGCGTAAGCCATTAAAATTAAAGTAGTTGTTTAATATGTTAAAGAGTGATTCTTTTGCCATATCGGTTGTTGGTCTTACGGGTAGATTTTTAGGGGCAACTAAACGTCTACCTTTGTATTTGCCTGAAATTATTCGCATGCGTGTATTAAAATAAAGTTTTTTAAATAGTTGTCTTCGGATATTGATTGGTCAAATTGTAGGTTTTCGGTGTATAAACTTACATTTCGGATATACTTATATGCTATTTGAAATAATTGACTGGTTTTTGTTATTTTTCCAAGTAGTTTTACAACAATTGATTCGGGGTTTAGTTTTAGTTGTTCGGCTGTGAAAAGTAGATGGTATATAAAATCTTCTTCTTTGTTATATTCGAATGAATTGTAGAGGAGTAATTTTTGGTTTTGAACGACGATTATTTGAAAATGTTTTTCTTGTATATGAACAAAAATTTGAGGTTCTGCTACATTTTTACTTATTTCTAAGATTTTTTTAACTAAAATGGAGGCTGTGTGTTTATAATGAAATTCGCCATACAATTCGATTAATGAATTGTTAAGTTTAGTAAAAGGAATGTATATGTTATTCATATCGTTTCCAGTTATTTGATCGTAGGTAACGAAATCAGTTGGAGAAATTTTTACATTGTAGTGTAAATATGATTTTAGATTTTGTTCATCAAATAGTGTTTGTGGAACAAAAGTATTTAGCGCGTTATCATGTAATATTAATACATCATCGAAGCCTGTTTGTAAAATAGTACTTTGGCGAATTAAATTCAAAATTTCTTCTTCCGTTTCTTGAACGGTATTGTTTTGGGTTAAAATATAGTTGCTAAAGAACTCTATTTTAGAGTCTAAAGTGTTATATAAGCAAAATGATACTTCATGTAATGATATTTGAAGAAGTAATTTTTTATATTTTTTATTAAGTATTGTATTAGTTGATGTTTGCATTCGTTTTTGTACCCTTATTAATGACAAAACTACGATTTTTTTGATAAAGAATTACTTTTAATGAGTTTTAGATTAGTAATATTTTGAGTGTTTTTATAAAGTTAAATTACGGAATAGAAAATTATTACGAATAATAATGGATTTAAATTTTAAAATGGGTTTAGTTTTTTGTTTTAAATGTTAACAAGGTGGATCTATGGGGGATTTTTATATTTTTTATTTTGATCGGAAAGTTTGATGTATAATTTTAGATGAAAGAAGATTGATAATGTTTGGGTAATATTAGCTAACTAAGAATATGATATTTTATTATATGTTTTATATTTGGCTTCTTTTTTAAATAAATATTTTATGAGTTCAGGATTATTTTATAGTATTTTACGAAAAAAGTTCCCTTTTCAACTTACAGTAAAGCAGGATCTATTTTTTGGTAAGGTGGCTGAATTTATAGAAAGTTCAAATAAGAATGAATTATTTGTTTTAAAAGGGTATGCTGGTACAGGTAAGACCACTTTAATTTCTACTATAGTAAATCATTTAGTGGAAGTCCAAAAAAAATATGTTTTGTTAGCTCCTACAGGTAGAGCTGCAAAGGTTATTGCTAATTATTCTGATAAAAAAGCTTTTACGATACATAAAAAAATTTATTTTCCAAAGAAAAGCAATGGAGGTGGTGTTCGTTTTACTATGCAAACTAACAAGCATACGGATACAATTTTTATTGTAGATGAATCGTCTATGATTTCGGATGTGGATACGGATTCTAAAATGTATGAAAATGGGTCATTATTAGATGATTTGATATCGTATGTATATTCTGGGCAGAATTGTAAAATGATTTTTATAGGTGATACGGCTCAGTTACCTCCAGTTAATTTAGATATTTCTCCTGCTTTAAACGTAGAGACTTTAAGTTTAAATTATACAAAAGAGGTTTATTCTATGGAATTAGATGAAGTTATGCGTCAAGAATTTAATTCTGGAATTTTGCATAATGCTACTGAATTAAGAGAGTTATTAAAGGAACATTTTATTACAGATTTTAAATTTAAATTAAAAGGTTTTAAGGATATAGTGAGACTTACTGATGGGTATGATATACAAGATGCTATTCATCAAGCATATAATAATTACAGTATAGAGGATACAACTTTTATTGTTCGTTCAAATAAAAGGGCTAATCAATATAATCAACAAATACGCTCTAAAATTTTAGGAAAAGAAAGTGAATTATCTACAGGTGATTTTTTAATGGTTGTAAAAAATAATTATTTTTGGCTTAAAGATTCAGATGAGGCGGGTTTTATTGCAAATGGTGATATTATTGAGATTTTAGAAATCCGTTCTATAAAAGAATTATATAGTTTTAGGTTTGCAGTAGTAAAAATAAGAATGATTGATTATCCTAATCAACCCCCTTTAGATACTATTTTGTTGTTAAATACGATCATGAGTGAATCACCTTCTTTGACTTATGAAGAGTCAAATTTATTGTATCAGGAAGTAATGAAGGATTATGAAAACGAACGTGCACATTATAAAAAATACCTAAAAGTAAAAAATAATGAATATTTTAATGCTCTTCAAGTAAAATTTTCGTACGCTATTACTTGTCATAAATCGCAAGGAGGACAATGGAATACTGTTTTTATAGAACAACCATATTTGCCTAGTGATATAGATAGAGATTTTGTACGTTGGTTGTATACTGCTATGACACGTGCAAAAGATAAATTGTATTTGATTGGTTTTAAGGATGAATTTTTTATAACTTAATTTATTTTTAATTCTGTTTTTGTCCCTAATGTATTTAAATAGAATTTACTATATTGATAGATAATTAAAAAACAAAAAAATGAAAATAATAGCTGTAATACCTGCTCGTTATGCCTCTACTCGTTTTCCTGCGAAATTAATGCAAGATTTAGGAGGTAAAACGGTTATACTTCGTACCTATGAATCTGCTGTGAAGACTCAATTATTTGATGATGTATTTGTAGTAACTGATTCCGATTTGATTTATAATGAAATTGTTTCTAATGGAGGGAAAGCTTTAATGAGTATAAAAGAGCATGAAAGTGGAAGTGATCGTATAGCCGAGGCAGTTGAAGATATGGATGTTGATGTTGTAATAAATGTACAAGGTGATGAGCCCTTTATTAATGAGGAACCGCTAGTAAAAATTATTGAAATTTTTAAAAAAGATGTGGATAAAAAGGTAGATTTAGCTTCTTTAATGTTTGAAATAAAAGATAAAGAGGAAATTCAAAATCCTAATAATGTTAAAGTAATTGTAGATCAAGAAGGATTTGCCCTGTATTTTTCACGTTCAGTAATTCCTTATCCAAGAGAAGAAAATGTAGGGGTTAGATATATGAAACATATAGGTATTTATGCTTTTAGAAAAGAAGCTTTAATGGATTTTTATTGTTTGCCCATGTTACCTTTGGAGTCAGCAGAAAAATTGGAGCAATTGCGTTATTTAGAGTATGGCAAACGTATTCGTATGGTTGAAACTACGCATGGAAGTATAGGTATAGATACTCCCGAAGATTTAGAAAAAGCAAAGGCGTTTCTAAAGCAATAAGTTGGGCTTGATGTTATAATTTAGAGAAAATAGAAAACATAAAAAAACCAATCTTAACTTGCAGATTGGTTTTTTATGATGATTTTAAGAATCTAATTAATCTCAACGATTCCTTTTATTTTTAAATGAGTTAACCCACTTTCGGTATTAGTTGCATTACTTTCTACCATAATAGATTTGCGAATAGGACCTGGATTCATATTATATTTAACCTCAATCTTTCCAGACTTTCCAGGATCAACAGGATCTTTAGAAAAAGAAGGAATTGTACAGCCACAGGTTGATTGCACATTTTTTATAATAAGAGGAGCATCTCCTGTATTTGTAAATTCAAAAAAACGAATGCCATTGTCAGTAGATTTACTAACTGTGCCATAATCAATTTCATGTGTTTTAAATTCTATTTTTGCGCCATCTTGAGCTTGTAAGGAAAAACTGAATAATATTAGTGTTGTAAAATATAAAACTCGTTTCATTTGATTTAATTGATTAAGTAAAAAAACTTTCTTTGAAGTAAACCTACAAAAAAAAAACTTAAACTTTTTATTTTTATGTGGTTTATTTATTTTTGCATAAAAATACAAAAATTGTACCAAAAAAATACTTATATTTTTCTACAAGAACGAGTCTGTCTTTTGTGTCAGTAATTCTTAAAAATTTCTAAGGATTGACTATATAATAGTTAATTAAATTAGAACTATTTGATTATTTCTAGTACTTTTATAAAAATATTTCAGAAATTCTGAATTCTAATATTATTTAATATCAAAAATCAAAAATTTAAAATGATACCAGCACAATTCGATCCAAAGTCAGTAGAGAAAAAATGGTATGACTATTGGATGGAAAATAAATATTTCCGTTCTATTCCAGACCATCGTAAACCTTATACAATTACCATTCCACCACCTAATGTGACAGGAGTTTTGCACATGGGACACATGTTAAACAACACGATTCAAGATGTTTTAATTCGTCGTGCTCGTTTAAAAGGATTTAATGCTTGTTGGGTTCCAGGTACAGATCATGCTTCTATTGCTACTGAGGCAAAGGTAGTAGCTAAATTAAAGGCAGAAGGAATTAATAAAAATGATTTATCTCGTGAAGAGTTTTTAAAACATGCTTGGGATTGGACAGAGAAATATGGAGGAACTATTCTTGAACAATTAAAACAGTTGGGATGCTCATGTGATTGGGATAGAACCAAATTTACTATGGATGATGATATGACGGCATCAGTAATTAAGTCATTTGTAGATTTATATAACAAAGGAATGATTTATCGTGGTTACCGTATGGTAAATTGGGATCCTGAGGCTAAAACAACTTTGTCAGATGAAGAAGTGATTTATGAAGAGCGTCAAGGAAAATTATACCACTTAAGATATAAAATAGAGGATAGTAATGAGTTTGTAACGATTGCTACAACTCGTCCTGAAACTATTTTAGGAGACACTGCCATTTGTATTCATCCTGAAGATGAGCGTTACCAACACTTAAAAGGAAAGAAAGCAATTGTTCCTATTTGTAACAGGGTAATTCCTATTATTTTTGATGAGTATGTAGATATGGAATTTGGAACAGGTTGTTTAAAAGTGACACCAGCACACGATATAAACGATAAAGAATTAGGAAATAAACACAATTTAGAAATCATTGATATTTTTAATGAAGATGCTACCTTAAATAGTTTTGGTTTGCATTATATTGGCAAAGATCGTTTTGTGGTTCGCGATGAAATTGCAAAAGAGTTAGAAACTATTGGAGCATTAGTTAAAACCGAAAATCACCTAAATAAAGTAGGAACTTCCGAAAGAACTAAAGCTGTAATTGAGCCAAGATTGTCTGATCAATGGTTTTTACGTATGGAAGAATTGGTTAAACCCGCAATTAAAGCAGTATTAGAAACCGAAGAGGTAAAATTATATCCATCACGTTTTAATAATACTTACCGTCATTGGATGGAAAATATCCGCGATTGGAATATTTCCCGTCAACTATGGTGGGGACAGCAAATTCCTGCGTATTACTATGGTGAAGGAAAGGAAGATTTTGTAGTAGCTGAAACAAAAGAACAAGCACTTGAATTAGCTAAACAAAAAACAAAAAACCAAGAGCTAACAAAGGATGATTTACAACAAGATGCAGATGCTTTAGATACTTGGTTTTCTTCATGGTTATGGCCTATGGCCGTTTTTGGAGGTATGTTAGATCCAAAAAATGAAGATTTTAGATATTATTACCCTACTAATGATTTAGTAACAGCTCCTGATATTTTATTTTTCTGGGTAGCACGTATGATTATTGCAGGTTATGAATATACAGACGCAAAACCTTTTACGAATGTATATCTAACAGGTTTAGTGCGTGACAAACAAGGACGTAAAATGTCTAAATCCTTAGGAAATTCACCAGATCCGTTGGATTTAATTGATAAATTTGGTGCCGATGGAGTTCGTTGTGGATTGTTGTTAAGTGCAGCAGCAGGTAACGATATTTTATTTGATGAAGAATTATGTAATCAAGGGAAATCTTTTGCCAATAAAATTTGGAATGCTTTTCGTTTAATAAAAGGTTGGGAAGTAGCAGATATTGCACAACCAGAAGCCTCTAAATCAGCAATTGCTTGGTATGAAGCTAAATTACAAAAAACATTAGTAGAAATTGAAGATAATTTTGATAAATATAGAATTTCCGATGCTCTAATGGCAATTTATAAATTAGTTTGGGATGATTTTTGTTCGTGGTTTTTAGAAATGATTAAACCAGGTTATCAGCAACCTATTGATAAAACTACTTTTGATAAAGCAATCGAAATGTTAGAAGCTAATCTAAAGTTATTGCATCCATTTATGCCCTTTTTAACAGAAGAAATATGGCAACATATTGCTGATAGAACCTCTGAAGAAGCATTAATCGTTGCTCAATGGCCAGAAATAAAAACTTATGATGAAAAATTAGTTTCAGATTTTGATTTTGCAACAGAAGTAATTTCAGGAATTAGAATGATTAGAAAAGATAAAAATATTTCGTTTAAAGATGCTATCGAATTGAAAGTAGTGAATAACGAAACAATTTCTACTTTTTTTGATAGTGTAATTATTAAGCTAGGAAATTTATCTCATTTAGAATATGTTTCCGAAAAAGTAAATGGAGCTTTATCTTATCGTGTAAAATCAAATGAATATTTTATTCCAATAGGTGAGGGAATTGATATTGAGGCTGAAATAAAGAAATTAACCGAAGAGTTAAATTATATAAAAGGATTCTTAAAATCAGTTCAAGGAAAACTTTCTAATGAAAAATTTGTTTCAGGAGCTCCAGAACAAGTAATTGCTAATGAGCGAAAAAAAGAAACGGATGCTTTAGCTAAAATTGCAACTATTGAACAGAGTTTGGCAGGACTGAAATAAGAAAATATCCTACTAAAATTTTATGAGGGTGTCTAAAAAGGAGTAACTAAACCTTTAGTTTGTTATTTCAACAAAAGAAAGTATATTATATCAGTACTATCTGATTTTTTCTTTGGTAGAAATAATAGAGTTACGATCTTTTAGGGTACCCTCATATTTATTTATGATTTTTATTTTATTCTGGGATCTCTTTTTCTTGATTCAGAAATTTAAAAATTAAAGAAATTATAAAAACTATTATAGATCTTTATCTAGAACCTAATTCAATAACTTCTAGTTCTTTAATGGCCTCGCCATCAATAATAAATCGCAACATAGTTCGTATTTGATGAAATCCACTTTTACCACAAGCACCAGGGTTCATGTGCAAAAGGTTCAATGTCTTGTCAAATTGAACTTTCAGTATATGAGAATGCCCACAAATAAATAATTTAGGAGGATTTTTATAAAGTTCTTCTTTAATTTCTGCATTGTATTTATTTGGGTAACCTCCAATATGAGTAATTAAAACATCAACCTTTTCACAATAAAAACGATTGTGTAAAGGAAATTCCATTCGAGCACTGGTTCCGTCTATGTTTCCATAAACAGCACGCAATGGTTTATATTTTTTTATAGTATCTGTGACGATTAGATTTCCTATATCGCCAGCATGCCATACCTCATCTGCCCAATTTATATGTTTAAGTATCAATTCATCTATATGTCCGTGGGTATCAGATAATAATAAGATTTTTTTCATACAAGGAAAAGCTAATGGATAATTTTAAAAGTTGTTAGATGATTTAAAAAATATTCTTTTTTATTCAGAAGTATTTTCAGATTCAAATATATAAAATCATTAAATTTGAAATGAACAAATACAAAAGATAATTTCAGATAAAAGTTATATAAAATTAACTATTATTTTAGCTGTTTTAAGATTTAAAAATGAAAAAAGTATATTTAGATAATGCCTCTACAACTTCATTGTATCCTGAAGTAATTGAGGAAATGACTCGAATATTAAGTACTCAATATGGAAATCCATCGTCTTCTCACGAAGTAGGTAGAGAAGCAAAAAATGAACTTGAATTAGCCCGAAAAAGTATAGCTAAAAACCTTCAATGCAATGCTCAAGAAATTATTTTTACATCTTGTGCAACAGAGGCTAATAATTTAATACTTCGTTCAGCTATAAAAAGTTTGGAAGTAAAAAGGATTATTACAAGCAAAATAGAACATCATGCCGTTTTACATACAGTAGCCGTTTTACAAAAAGAATTTGAAATACAAGTAGATTTTGTCTCTATTAACCCTGATGGGACAATTAATTACGCTCATCTAGAAAACTTACTAAATTCAGATGTTAAAACCTTAGTTTCATTAATGTATGTTAATAATGAAATAGGAACCATTTTAGATTTAGAAAAAGTGGCCCATCTATCAAAAAAAAGCAATGCTTATTTTCATACAGATGCGGTTCAAGGAATAGGAAAATCAGTTGTTGATTTATCAAAGATTTCAATAGATTTTTTGGTAGCCAGTGCTCATAAATTTCACGGACCTAAAGGGGTTGGTTTTGCATTTATCAAAAAAAATATTGTTTTAGAACCCATATTGTATGGAGGAGAACAAGAAAAAGGACTTAGAGCAGGTACCGAAAGTATTCATAATATAGTAGGAATGGCTAAAGCCTTAGCTATTTCATTAGCTCATTTAGAAACGAATAAAGAATACCTTCAAGGGTTAAAAAAATATTTAGTAGAAGCATTAAAAAAATATTTTCCAGAAAGTATTTTTGTTGGAAACCCAGAAACAACTCAATATAATATTGTAAATATTATTTTACCATTAGAAGAAACTAAATCAGGGATGATTGTTTTTTTAATGGATATGAATGGAGTAGCTATTTCAAGAGGAAGTGCTTGTCAATCAGGAAGTTCTAAACCTTCGCATGTTTTAGAAACATTTATTCCTACTGAATATTTAGCTAAACCCAATATTCGAATTTCATTATCTAAATACAATACCTTAGATGATATTGATTTTTTAATTGAAACTATTAAGAAACTATGAAACAAATACTAAAACTATTATTATTTTTACCTTTTATGAGTCAAGCCCAAAAATTTGATATTCAAGGGCATCGAGGATGCCGTGGGTTACTTCCTGAAAATTCAATAGAAGCAATGAAAAAAGCTATTGATCTAGGAGTTACTACTCTTGAAATGGATGTCGTTATTAGCAGAGACAAACAAGTTTTATTATCACATGAACCCTTCTTATCACATGAAATTTGTTTAGATAAAGATAATCAAACCATTAGTGAAGCCACAGAACAATCATTTAATTTATATCAAATGAATTATGATGAAATAAAAAAATGTGATTGTGGTAGTAAAATACATCCCCGATTTTTAGAACAAGAAAAGATAAAAATCAATAAACCATTATTAATAGAAGTAATTGATTTTGTTGAAAAATATGTTCAGACAAAATATCCTAGTAAAAAAATCTTTTACAATATAGAAACTAAATCAGATCCCAAAGGAGATGAAATATACCACCCGTTACCCAATGAATTTGTAGATTTATTGGTTAACGTTTTAGAAAATAAAAATATTATAGATAGGACTTATATTCAATCTTTTGACGTTAGAACGTTACAGTATTTACATCAAAAATACACTTCATTTAAAACCGTTCTTTTAGTTGAAAATAAGTTGTCTATTAATGAAAATTTAAAGCAATTAGGTTTTAAGCCAACTGTTTATAGCCCAGAATTTATTTTATTAGATAAAGAAAAAGTAGATTATTTGCATACAAAGAATATAAAAGTAATTCCTTGGACTGTTAATAAAAAAGAAGATATGCAAACAATAATGTCATACGGAGTAGATGGGTTGATTACAGATTATCCGAATCGTTATTTTGAGTTAAAAAGAACATAAATTTTTCTAAGTTCAAAACATAAGTGATTATATTTTGAACTTAGAAGGTAAAAGAGGGAATTATTTTTTATAAAAAGGTAATTTAACCACTTTTGCAGCAATGTCTTTATTTCTAATTCTGATAAAAATTTCAGAGTCAGGAGTAGATAAAGTTGTTGGTACATATCCCATACCAATTCCTTTGTTTAATGAGGGAGATTGTGTACCCGATGTTACAATACCTATAATATTTCCATTAGCATCTACAATTTCGTAATCATGACGAGGAATACCTCTTTCTAATAATTCAAAACCAACTAATTTACGAGTAACTCCTTCTTCTTTTTGCTTTTTCAAATTTGAAGAATTTGTAAAATCTTTATCAAATTTTGTAATCCATCCTAAACCTGCTTCAAGAGGAGATGTTGTATCATTAATATCATTTCCGTATAAACAAAAGCCCATTTCTAAACGTAAGGTATCGCGTGCAGCTAATCCAATAGGTTTAATTTCAAAAGAAGCCCCTGCCTCAAAAACTTTATTCCAAATAGTTTCAGCATCTTCGTTTTTAAAATAAATTTCAAATCCTCCAGAACCTGTATAACCAGTAGCAGATACAATTACATTATGTACACCCGCAAATTCGCCTATTTGAAAAGTGTAATAACCCATATTTACTAAATCAATTGAAGTTAGACGTTGCATAGCTTCAGCTGCTTTAGGTCCTTGAATAGCTAATAAGGAGTAAGCATCTGAATGATTTTCCATTGTAACACCTAAATCATTATGAGATGAAATCCAGTTCCAATCTTTTTCAATATTAGAAGCATTTACGACTAACATATAATGATCATCAGCAATTTTATATACAATTAAATCATCTACAATACCTCCTTCATTGTTTGGAAGACAAGAATATTGTGCTTTACCATTAACTAATTTTGAAGCATCATTTGAAGTTACTTTTTGGATTAATGCCAAAGCATTTTCACCTTTGAGCATAAACTCACCCATGTGAGAAACGTCAAAAACACCTACACCGTTACGAACCGTTTCGTGTTCTATATTTACACCTTCGTATTGTACAGGCATATTAAATCCTGCAAAAGGAACCATTTTAGCTCCTAAATTCTCGTGAATATGAGTTAATGCTGTGTTTTTCATTTTAAAGTAGTTTGTAAAAAATTGATTGCAAAATTAATATTTTTAAATAGAAGTTTCGTGTTATTATTCTTTGAAATCAAATGAAAATTGTTTTATTTTATTATACTATACCATTTAAACTTTGAAATTTCCTCATAATACTATTTTTTAAACCTTGAGATTGTCCAAAAAGTTCGGAATCTTGTCATTGACCAAAGAGAGAAATTACATAATATTGATTATGAGACTCCTCCTTACGCAGGATTAACAAACTGTATGTTGATTTAGACACATTCTACAAAAACAATAAAAATTAGTGTTGGTTCTCGATGCGTTTCGCTCTCGAACTGACGATGATTTCAATTATATACTAAACCTTTTGTTCGAGTTGTTTTAAAAATGAAAAAACTACATACTTAACTTCAGTTAGTGTGTAAATTTTTATTTGAAATACTAAAACTTCTTTTTGATTTCTGATCTTTTTTATGGAATTTTGGGCAACAAATTTTAGAATAAAGATGGATACTACTCATTATATTTCTTCTGATATATTTTCATTAGAAACGTTACAAGAAATTATTTCACAAAATCAAAAATTAGCATTATCAGAAGAAGCACGCTTAAACATTGTAAAATGTCGTGAATATTTAGATAAGAAAATGGTGGAACACAAAGACCCCATTTATGGTATAAACACTGGCTTCGGTTCGTTATGTGATGTGAAAATTTCAAATGAAAATTTATCAAAACTTCAAGAAAATTTAATGAAATCACACGCTTGTGGAACAGGAGATGAAGTACCACAAGAGATTGTGAAAATTATGTTGTTGTTGAAAGTAAAATCTTTAAGTTATGGACATTCAGGTGTACAACTAGCAACAGTAGAGCGTTTGATAGATTTTTATAATAATGATGTTTTTCCTGTAGTGTATACACAAGGATCATTAGGAGCCTCTGGTGATTTAGCACCATTGGCGCATTTATGTTTACCATTAATAGGAGAAGGAGAAGTATATTTAGATGGATTTCGTCAACCAGCTATGAAAGTACTTGAAAAAATGAATTGGCAACCTATTATCCTGCAATCTAAAGAAGGACTAGCATTATTAAATGGTACACAATTCATGAGCGCTTACGGAAGTTATGTCTTGCTAAAAGCGTTGAAATATAGTTATTTAGCTGATGTGATAGGAGCTGTTTCATTAGAAGCTTTTGATGGTAGAATTGAGCCATTTAATGATTTAATTCACATGGTTCGTCCACATAAAGGACAAATTGTAACCGCACAACGTTTTCAAGAGTTGCTAGATGGAAGTCAAATTATTAAACAACCCAAAAAACACGTACAAGATCCTTATTCTTTTCGTTGTATTCCACAGGTACACGGAGCGTCAAAGGATACAATTGATTATGTAAAAAAAGTTTTCAAAACAGAAATCAATTCAGTTACTGATAACCCGAATATTTTTGCAGAAGAAGATTTAATTATCTCAGGAGGAAATTTTCATGGGCAACCTCTGGCGTTAACCTTAGATTTTCTAGGTATGGCATTAGCTGAATTAGGAAATATTTCAGAAAGAAGAACTTATCAATTAATTTCAGGTTTACGTGAATTACCAGCATTTTTAGTAAGTGATCCAGGATTGAACTCTGGATTTATGATTCCACAGTATACAGCTGCTAGTATTGTAAGTCAAAACAAACAACTAACAACACCAGCCAGTACAGATAGTATTGTTTCTAGTAATGGGCAAGAAGATCATGTTTCTATGGGAGCTAATGCCGCAACGAAGTGTTTGAAAATAATGGAAAATCTAGAACGTATTTTAGCTATTGAATTAATGAATGCTTCACAAGCTATTGAATTTAGACGACCATTACAATCTAGTACGTTTTTAGAAAGTTTCTTAAAGTTATATAGAGAAGAAGTTCCTCTTGTAAAAGAAGATCGAATTTTACATTATGATATAGAAAAATCAATTGCTTTCTTATCTAGTTTTTATGTAGAAGATTTAGAATAATTTAAAAAGCTATCCGAAAAGTTCAAAATCTTGTTATTTTGACTAAAGGGGGAATTACATAGTGTTGATAATATGATTTCTCCCTTTAGTTAAATGACAGATTATATGTTGAGTTTTTTTCAGATAGCCTCTTTTATTAGGATTTAAAAATTTATTTAGTATTTTAATTGAACTTTTAATTCAAATTCATCATCAATAGCTTTGTCTGCTAGGGCACCAAAGTTTTTAGAAGCATATTTTACATCGTATTTAGTTCGGTCTACCATTAGGGTAGCATTTGCAACATTTTTATTAGTTACTAGATCAAATTTTATAGGATTTGTAATTCCTTTTATAGTTAAATCAGCTTCTATACTATAAGTGTTTGTGGACTTTTTACCAATTTTTTTGAATACTAAAGTTGAGGTAGGAAATTTATCTACAGCAAAAAAGTCACCATCTTTAAGATGTACATCTAATTTGTTTTTCCATTCACCTTGTAAATCCAAAGTATTAATAGTAGTCATATCTACTGTAAAATTTCCGCCTTTTAATTCTTTTCCATTAAAAATTAATTGACCTTCTTTTAGTTTTATATCTCCATCGTGTTGACCACCAAATTTTTTTGCCAACCATAAAACTTTACTTTTTGATGCGTCTACTTTTTTTGAAGTTTGAGCAGTGGCAGTTAAGCCCCCTAAAGTTACGAGTATTGCTAAAGCAAAAGATTTTAAAATTTTCATTTTTTATGTAGTGTTAGATATTAATAAATAATTCTTCGTTTGATTTTCTTACTTTTTTATCATGTTGAGTAAGATCTTCCTCATGTCTATAACCTATAGTAGCTACTAAAGAGGCATTTAAATTTTGAGAATTTAGATTTAGTATTTCATTGTACTTTTCGGCTTCAAAACCTTCCATAGGAGTTACATCTATTTTTAGTTCAGCAGCAGCATTTAACAAATTACCAAGTGCTAAATAAGTTTGTTTAGAAGTCCATATATTTTGTTCTTTAGTGCTTAGTTCTAAAATTTTACTTTTCATAAATGCACTATAACCAGTTAAATGTTCTTGTGGTACTTCTCTAACAAAACTCACTCTTTTTATAAAATCATCAATAGTAGTTTCATCTAAATGACTATAGTTTGCAAAAACAAATAGATGAGAAGCATCTGTTATTTGGGACTGATTCCAAGAAGCAGGTTTTAATCGTTCACGAATCTCTGGATTATCAATAATTAGTACTTTATAGGGTTGAAGCCCATAAGAAGAAGTACTTAATCGAATAGCTTCTTTTAGTATATTTAGATCCGATTCACTAACTTTTTTAGAAGAATCGAATTTTTTGGTGGCATATCGCCAATTTTGGTATTCAATAAATTTACTCATTATTTAACTTCTGTATTTTTCTAATAATTCATTGAAAATTTCTAATTCAGCAGGTGTTAACTTATTAGCAAACTCATTTTCGTGTGCTAATACTAAAGGATCCAAGGTCTCTAATACTTCTAATCCTCTTTCTGTAATTGTAATTTCCATTTTTCTTTTGTTCTCAGGACAAACTTTTCGAACGACTAGTTCTTTTATTAATAATTTGTCAACCAATCGGGTAGTGTTACTAGTTTTGGCCAACATACGTTCTTGTATACATGCCATATTAACAGGTTTGCCTTTTTGTCCTCTTAAAATTCTTAATACATTATATTGTTCACTTGATAAGTCATGAGGTTTTAATATTTCTAAAAATTTATCTCCAACAACATTTCGTGTGAACGTAAGATTTAGAAGTACCCTTTTTGCTAGCGATAAGGTAACTGTACTTTTAATTTCTTCTTCTATTTTCATTTCTATAGAAATTTGATACAGCAAATGTAAAAAAAATAAACATTTGTATATACAAATGTTTGGTAAAAAAATGTTAATTTATTTTATGTAATAATAAAAAGAAATTCTAAAAGCTATCTTTTTATTTTTATTAAAAGTAAGCTCAAATGAAATGAATAGATGAAGAAAATTATATAACATTGATAATGTGATTGCTTTTGTTGTTGAAGAGATAAACTAGATTTTAAATGACTATTTTTTAGAGAGTCATTTCGATATTTGTTTTTATATAAAATGTTTTTGCAATTTTGTGTAACTTTTTTTGTCAACAAACGTATAATTAAGGTATTTAAATTTAATCAATGTAAGAATGGCACTAAGGTGTTACTAAATTAAAAATAGAATTCTAAATTTTACTGCAGTAAGAATTCCTATTTGTAATAAATCGAAAAATAAACCCCTATTTCATTTGGTTAAATTTTATTAGAAATATTTTATTCAAACTAATTAATTGTTTTATTATGACATCAATTATTTCATTATGGTGGTTATTACCATTGGTATTAACTGTTGTATTTTACAAATTTGTTTTAAGAGTTTTTTTTGGAATGGTCATCGTACCTGAGGACAAAATAGGTTTAGTAACCAAAAAATTTGTATTGTTTGGGACAGATAAATCGTTGCCAGATGGTAGAATTATAGCAACAAAGGGAGAAGCTGGTTTTCAGGCACAAACATTGGCTCCAGGATTGTATTGGGGGATGTGGATCTGGCAATATTCAGTAGATATGACCGCATTTACGATTATTCCAGAAGGAAAAATAGGTTTAATATTAAGCAAAGATGGAAAAGAAATTCCTACAGGTAGAATTTTAGCACGCAGAGTAGAATGTGATAATTATCAAGATGCTACAGGCTTTTTGGATAGAGGAGGACAAAAAGGTCGTCAAACAGCCTTTATTACGAGTGGATCGTATCGTATTAATACCTATTTATTTGAGATCGTTATCGTAGACCAAATTAAGATTTTTGAAAACATGGTTGGGATTGTAACAGCACTTGATGGAGAGCCTATACCTCATGGTCAAATTGCTGGAAAATTTGCTGATGGGCATAATAATTTTCAAAATTTTGATCGTTTTTTAGATCAAGGTGGAAATCGTGGTTTGCAACCGCAAGTAATGTTAGCAGGTTCTTATTATATAAACCCTTGGGCAATACAAATAGAACAAAATCCTATGACTGATGTTCCAATTGGGCATGTAGGAGTAGTGATTTCTTATATAGGAGAAGATGGACAAGATGTAACAGGAGAAACTTTTAAACACGGTAATATTGTTTCTAAAGGACAAAGAGGTGTATGGATGGAACCGCTAGGACCTGGTAAGTACGCGTTAAATAAATATACCACTAAATTAGAATTAGTTCCTACAACGAATTTGGTTTTAAATTGGGCAAATGCACGTAGTGAATCACATGATTTAGACAAAAATTTATCAACTATTACGGTTCGTTCAAAGGATGGATTCCCGTTTAATCTAGATGTATCTCAAATTATTCACGTTCCTGCAAATGAAGCACCTAAAATTATTGCCCGCTTTGGTAGTATGACTAATTTAGTTTCTCAAGTGTTAGAACCAACAATAGGAAACTATTTTCGTAATTCAGCACAAGATAGTGATGTAATATCATTCTTAAGTACACGTAAAGAGCGTCAGGAATCAGCAAAAGTACACATTAAAACCGTTTTAGATGAATATAATGTAAACGCAGTTGATACCTTAATTGGAGATATTATACCTCCTGAATCATTAATGAAAACATTAACGGATAGAAAAATAGCAGAAGAAGAACAAAAAACATATCAAACGCAAAAAATGGCACAAGAACAACGTCAAGGAGTTGAAAAAGAAACAGCCATTGCAGATATGCAAAAAGAAATTGTTCGAGCAGCTCAAAGCGTAGAAATAGCACAGCGTACAGCGGATGCTACTGTTAAAAAAGCAGAAGGAGATGCTGCTAGTTTAAAATTAAATGTTAATGCAGAAGCTGAGGCTACTAAAATGAGAGCTATTGCCGAGGCTGAGGCTACTAAGGCAAAGGCTGCTGCTCAAGCAGAAGCAACTAAATTAAATGCAAGTGCAGAAGCTGAAAAAATATCAAAAACAGGTCTAGCCGAAGCTGAAAAAATTATGGCTATTGGTAAATCAACAGCAGAATCATATCAATTACAAGTTTCCGCAATGGGTGGCGATAATTTTACTAAATATAAAATTACAGAAGAAATTGGTAAAGGAAATATTAAAGTAATTCCTGAAGTACTAATTTCAGGTTCAAATGGAACGGATGGAGGTATTAGTGGTCTATTAGGTATGAAATTAATGGAACTTATGAACACATCTAACGACTCTAAAAAAGAATAACGATTTTTTTATCATTTATTTGTTACTGTTTAATAATGACTAACAACTGGGTGTCCGAAAAGTAATATTTTAATGTGTAGTTTGTTTTTTCAACAATTAAATCCAAATTGCCATTAGAAAATGTTACAAATTAAGACACCCTTTTTTATAAAATACCTATCATTAACTTTTGATTAACTAACTCTTAACCTACGATAACCTAGTGTTTGCGCAATTTTGAATAAAAAAATATACGTCATTCAGTTGTTTTATTATTTCTATTTCTAAATTGGAAATTAGTCAGTAAAGAAGTTAAAAAAGATTCAAGAAAAAGGATTCAAGAAATTCAAATTCTTAATACACAAAAAACTATTGAGCGAAAAATAGATAGAGTACAGTTTATAACAACTCCAACCAATAAAGCCAGTACTGTATGGGGTATTTAAAAAAAATCTCAAGGAATTATTACCAAAGGTAATAACTTGACAGTAAAAGGAAAAAGTATTAAGCTTATGATAAATGATAAAACTATTAATCTGTCAGGAGAAGAACTCAAATCGTTTTTAGAAAACATGAGAGGGGATGAATTAAAAAAAATGAGATCATAGAAAATCCACCTGTACGATATGATGCTCAAAATGGAGTCATCATTAATTGAAAAACTAAAAAAAGGGATCAACTTTAATTAAAAGTTAAACCCCATTATTATAACTTACACACTTTAGTGCCTAAAAAATATTAAAATAAGTTAATTTACTTTTAGTACCCTGTTTTTTTAATCAATATGCCATTTTCGTAGCTTATTTAGTTCTTCCTGTTCTCTAATTTCTTCTACAGATAAGACCTTTAAAAAAGAAGGATGCTGTTCTATTGCAAATTCAATCTTTTCTACAATAGATTCAATAGACTCGTTATCATAATCTATTTGTAGAGGTTCTTTAACTGTAAAACTTTGTAAAATACCTTTTTTCTTAGTAATAAGTCCCTTTTTATCAAAAGATCTTCTAAAACCATCTATTACAATAGGTACAACAATAGGTTTATATTCTTTTATAATATGGGCAGTTCCTTTTCTTACAGGTTTAAAGGATTTAGTAGTACCTTGTGGAAACGTAATTACCCAACCATCATTTAAAGCAATTTCAATATTTCTAAAATCAGATAGATTAACTTGTTTTTGTTCGTGTTTTTCTAAATCTTTACCACCCGCTCTCCATGTTCTTTCAACAGATATGGCACCTACATAAGACATAATTTTAGTAAGTAAATTAGCATCAAGTGTTTCTTTAGCTCCTATATAATAAAGATTTAACTTAGGTTTCCATAAGTAACCAATATTTTTAATATTATTTTCACGACCTTTTAGGCTTGCATTAAAAACATGAAACATGGCTACTACATCAGCAAAATAAGTTTGATGATTAGATATAAATAATACATTCGTATTAGGTAAATTACGTATGATTTCCGATCCCTCAATGTTAAGTTGGTTAAATCCTCGGTATCTACGATGAGTACAAATTCCAAATAGAATAATGATCCATCTTTTTATAAGTAGTATATGTCCGAAAGGATTTCGTTTAAATAGTCCCATATTTTTTAATTTGGAGCTGGCAAATGTATGAAAAAAAAATTACAAGACTTTTTTTATAGTATCTTTAAGTTCGCTCATCATCATAGCAGTTGCGCCCCAAATGATACGATTCTGTATTTCAAAAGCAGGAATTTTAATTTCAGTTGCATAAGATGTGTTCATATTTACATAAGTAATGTTGCGATCGTCTAAAAAATCTTGTAAAGATAGTTCTATTATACCAGCGACTTCTTCTGGATTTAATTGAAACAAAATTTCTTCATGACAAATTCCTAAAAAAGGGGAAACTAAGAAATTACTAGGTGGAATATATACTTCTGTAAAAGGTCTTATGATCTCTATTTTATCTTTAGATATTCCAATTTCTTCATAGGTTTCTCTTAGAGCAGTTTCAGATAAATCTTTATCAAAAGGTTCAACCTTTCCTCCAGGAAATGCTATTTGAGAAGAATGTACTCCAGGGTATGAATTTCGGATAATTAAAGCCAAATAAGTAAAATGATCTTTAGGATAAAAGAGCATCATTACAGCCGCCTTTTTAGCTATGATACTATCTGTATTAAGTTCTTCTAAAAGCTTGATACGTTCAGGAGGAATCATTTTAGAATGAGACTTTATTGCAGGGAGTGTTTCTTTTGCTATTTTTGGGATATATTTTAAAAAACTAGTAAATTCCATCTAAATCAAGTTTTAACAAGATTATTTGTAGTAAGGATGCTACATAAATCTTATAAATTTAAAATTATTTTTTGGGATATACAATTATTAAAAGTTTTAACTATGTATAGTAAAGAGGAAAGTATACAAATAAAAAAGGAATTTTGGACAAAATTTGCAGAAGCCTACCCTAGAAAATGGCTGTTGTATAATACAAAAATAAAAGATGTTAGTTTTAAGTTTTTTATAGACAATAAAAAAGCGCAAGTTTTATTAGAAATAGAACCTAGAGATGAAGAAAAAAGAAAAATATATTTTGAAAAGATAGAATCTTTAAAAACTATCTTATTAGAGGATTACTTACCAGAGGCCATTTTTGAACGTAATTATTATCTTGAAAACGGGAAAATAGTAAGTCGTATTTGGGTGGAACTCTCAGGTATTAGTATTAATAATAAGTCAACTTGGGATCGTGTTTTTGATTTTTTCTATGAACAAATGGATGCTTTTGAACGATTTTTTTATGAAAATGAAGATTATATAAAGGATCTTGAAATTAATACTTAAAGAGTAATAAAAACAAGAAAAGAAATAAATTTTAGAAAAAGATAAAGAGGGTGTCCTAGAAACATACAATCTCATTGTTTTATTTTCAAAGGAAGCTTAAGCGAAGTAAAACGGAAAAATCCATTACTATTATATTGATTATGAAATTTCTTCTGTTCTTAGAGTAACAGATGAAGTTTTAATTTTTTGTTTTGGACAGCCTCTTTATTTGTAAAAATATTAAATACCTAAATAATTATTAGGGGTTATAGCTTTTAACTCTACTTTAATAATATCAGAAACATTTAGCGTATCGATAAAAGTATGTATAGAATCTTTGTTGATAATTGTATTAGTTCTTGTAAGATCTTTTAAAGCTTCATAAGGATTAGGATAACCTTCTCTTCTAAGGATAGTTTGAATAGCCTCTGCCACTACAGCCCAATTTTTTTCTAAGTCTTCTGTAAATTTTTCTTCGTTTAGTAATAATTTATTAAGTCCTTTAAGAGTAGCTTCAAAAGCAATGAGGGTATGTCCCATAGGAACTCCTATATTTCTAAGAACGGTACTATCTGTTAAATCACGTTGTAGTCTGGAAATAGGTAGTTTAGAAGACAAGTGCTCAAAAAGAGCATTAGCAATACCTAGATTACCTTCTGAATTTTCAAAATCAATTGGATTTACTTTATGAGGCATAGCACTTGATCCAATTTCTCCTGCTTTTATTTTTTGTTTAAAATACTCCATTGAAACATACGTCCAGATGTCTCGATCTAAATCAATAAAAATAGTATTAATTCTTTTTAAAGCATCAAAAAAAGCTGCAAAATGATCGTAATGTTCTATTTGTGTAGTAGGAAAAGAATGGTGTAATCCAAGCGTTTTTTCTACAAATTGAGTTCCAAAAGACTTCCAGTCATGGTTAGGATAAGCCACTTTATGAGCGTTGTAATTGCCTGTAGCACCTCCAAATTTAGCAGCAAAAGGAATGCTATATAATAATTTGAGTTGTTCTTCTAAACGTTGAACAAAAACAAAAATCTCTTTACCCAAACGAGTAGGAGATGCAGGTTGCCCGTGTGTACGAGCAAGCATAGGCACCTCTTTCCATTCTATCGCCAACTCTTTTAGTTTTTCAATAACACGGGTTAAGCTAGGTATATAAATATTTTCAAAAGCATCTTTCGTAGAAAGAGGGATTGCTGTGTTATTAATATCTTGTGAGGTAAGCCCAAAGTGAATAAATTCTTTGTATTCTTCTAAACCTAATTCATCAAATTGCTTTTTTATGAAATATTCAACAGCTTTTACATCATGATTAGTGGTTTTTTCAGTATTTTTTATCCATAATGCGTCTTCTGTAGAAAAATTCTGGTAAATTTTTCGTAGTTCAGGAAAAATAGAAGCGTTGATTTCCTTAAGCTGTGGTAGACCAGTCTCAATGAGAGCAATGAAGTACTCAACTTCTATTAAAACACGGTATTTAATTAAAGCTTCTTCTGAAAAATAAGGAGAAAGACTAACGGTTTTACTTCTATAACGACCATCAATAGGTGATATAGCATTTAATTCTGTTAATAGCATTTTGTGTGTTGTTTTTAAAAAGAGCAAATATAGTCAGAATTCTTTTTTTAGACTTAGAAAATATGATTAAGAAAGAGAGATTTTAATCTTTTTTTATGTTAAATAATAAAAAAAGGGGGAGGTTGTCTGAAAAGGAAAAATTTAATATCTACTTTGTTACTTTAGCTAAAAAGGGAGAACTCACATTATGAATGTTGTGTGAGTTCTCCCTTTGCCTAAAATGAAAGATTGTACATTTTTCAGACAATCTCATATTTTTTTATTTATGGAAAAATAAAATGTTATTTTTTAGAGGCTTTGATAACTAAATAAATACCTATAATAATAAAAGGAACGCTCAACCATTGTCCTGTACTCATAATGCCTAATGTGTTTTCAAAACCACCTTGACTTTCTTTTATTGATTCTACAATGATTCGTATGGTGAATAAAGTAATAAGGAAAGTACCAAACAATAACCCTTCTTTATTTCTAGCATCCGTTTTCCAGTACATATAAAATAATAAGACAAAAACAAAAATGTAACCAAATGCCTCATATAATTGTGAAGGATGTTTAGCTGGTATACTATCTACTAATGAAGCATATTTTGGATTTGTGGTTAATTCTTTATATGCTTCTCTATAGTTGCTAATGCCTGTTGTAGTAATAGCTTCATTTTTAGAAATGGCATCTTGAACAAATTTTATTCCAAAGATTGATTGAGTCTGATTTCCTACAATTTCTGAATTAAAAAAGTTTCCTAGTCGGACAAATATAGCTCCACTTGCCACCGGAATTACGATTCTATCTAATACCCATAAAAAAGGTCTGTTGAGGATGTTTTTAGAATAAAAATACATACAAGCAATTACAGATATAGCAGCCCCATGACTTGCTAATCCTTGAAAGCCTGTAAATTCAAATTCAGGTCTAAAACGTACAGGAAGTAATATTTCTTCTAGATGGTTTTTATAATAACTCCAGTCATAAAAGAAAACATGACCTAAGCGAGCTCCCAATAAAACAGAAACTACCATCCAGATAAAAAGAGAATCTAATTTTTCAATTGACTCTCCCTCTCTTATAAAGATTCTTTTCATAATGGCAATTCCTAAAGAAAATGCAATTACAAACATTAAACTATAAAAACGGATTGTAAAATTGCCTATTGAAATACCATCTACTGGATTCCAAATAATAGCTAATAAATGATTCATAAGTTATTTTTTCAAGTCTACCAAAAGTAGAATTATAAAAATAGAAATCCAAATCTACATATAAAAATAGTTTAAATAGAATATAATATATAACTCAGAATAGTTTCGGATTGATGATTTTATGAATCCTTTATTTTATCTTTGTCCCATGCAAAATTTAATGTTTTTTCAGCCTTTTAAAAGTAATATTTCAGGGATTACGTTGCCTAAAAAATTTACATTTCCGTTTTATTATGAACCGCATGAGTTAGCTGTAATTGCTAGTCAGGAATTACAGGCATATTTAGAAAATCAAAATGATTTTGAACATAATTTTGGTTTAAAACAAGGACAAGAAGGGCTTATTATAGGTAAAATGTTTGGTGTTTTAGTATGTCAGGATTTAGAAGGAAAAATGGGGTATTTATGGGCATTTTCAGGTAAATTGGCAGAACAAAATCAACTTAATTATTTTGTGCCCACAGTATATGATATGCTAGATTCTTCTAGTTTTTATAAAGAAGAAGAAGCCCAGATTAATCAATTAAATAAACATATTAATTTAGCAGAAACAAATCTTGAATATTTAGCCTCATTGTCTTTTTTAGAAAAAGTAAATGCAGAAGCTGAGAAGGATATTCAAAGTCAAAAAGAACGTATAAAAGAACAGAAAAAAATCCGCGAAGATTTACGGAATAAAGCTTTCTTGAGTATGACTAAAGAGCAGCAAGAACCTTATTTTATACAATTGAGTGAACAAAGTAAAAACGAAGCTATTTTACTAAAAAAAATGACAAAATATTGGAATTTCAAAAAAACAGAAGCAAAAGAAAAGATTCAAGTTTTTGAAAACCAAATTTTAGCATTAAAAGAACAAAGAAAAAAACGATCAGCTCAAACGCAACAACGATTATTTGCTGAATATTCTTTTTTAAACCAATTTGGAGAAACCAAGAGTATAGGAGAAATTTTTAATAATAATCCGCCTGCTGGAGCAGGGGAGTGCGCAGCACCTAAACTATTGCATTATGCTTTCAAGAATAAATTAAAACCTTTATGTATGGCTGAATTTTGGTGGGGACAATCACCTAAAAGCGAAATACGTAAACATAAACAGTTTTATCCTGCATGTAAAGGTAAATGTGAACCTATTTTATTAGGACACATGTTAGAAGGTATTAAAATGGAAGACAACCCATTTTATAAAAATCCTGCGGAAGGAAAAGATATTGAAATTATATATGAAGATAATTATATGTTGGCAATTAATAAACCAGCAGAGTTCTTATCAGTACCTGGTAAATTAGTATCCGATTCAGTATATGAACGAATTAAGAAAAAATATCCAAATGCTACAGGACCTTTAGTAGTACATCGTTTGGATATGTCAACTTCTGGTATCATGTTAATTGCTAAAACAGAAGAAATATACGTGGCATTACAAAGTCAATTTATTAAACGGACAGTAAAAAAGTGCTATGAAGCTATTTTAGATGGTTTGATAAAGGATGATAAAGGATATATAGATTTACCATTGCGAGTAGATTTAGAGGATCGTCCAAGGCAAATGGTATGTTACGAATATGGAAAACCAGCGCAGACAGTTTGGGAAAAAATTTCAGTTGAAAATAATAAAACAAGAGTGTATTTTTATCCAATAACAGGACGTACTCATCAGCTAAGAGTACATGCTTCACATTCTCTAGGATTAAATACTCCTATTGCAGGTGATGATCTATATGGTACAAAGGTTGAACGATTGCATTTACATGCTAAATCTATAACCTTTGTACATCCAATAACTCATCAGAGCTTGACTATAGAAGTAAAAGCTAATTTTTAGTTTATGCTTTTATTTTAGTGCGAGGGAATAAAAAAACGATTAAAATTCGTTTGTAAAACGAGTCAAAATTTTTATTCTATAATTTTTATTTCAAACATTTTATCCCAATTTTTACCCGTTACAAACAAAGTTTTGCTACTAGGATTATAGGCGATACCATTTAAAACGTCTAAATCAGGATGTTGTGTTACTTTATTTTTTAATTCACCCAAGTCAATTACTGACTCAACAGCACCTGAAGTAGGATTGATAATAACAATAGCGTCTTTTTGATAAATATTGGCATATATTTTATCATTTACCCATTCTAATTCATTGATAGCAGGCACTTTTGTGCTATTTGTATAAACATTAATGTGGTCTATTTCCTTGAAATTTTCAGGATTTATAATGCTAATTCTTTCAGAGCTATCAGTCATAAAAAGATTTTTACCATTTGTAGTTAATCCCCATCCTTCCATTTTTTTGAAATACTTAAAAGTTTTTTCTTTTTTAAAAGTACGAGCATCATATACATAACCTTCATTATTTAGCCAAGTCAATTGGTAAATTTTGTTATTTAAAAAAGTAATACCTTCACCAAAAACAGATTCAGGGAGTTCTATTTTTTGAATTACCGCACCTGTTTTATAATTTGTTTTTCGAAGGCTAGAAATACCTTTTTGTCCCGTAGAAACTCCTGATCCGTTACCTGTTCCTTCATATAAAAAGCCTTGATAAAACTCTAATCCTTGAGTATATGCTTTTAAATCATGAGGATAAGTAGCTACTAGCTGATATTTTAAAAGTTTGGGTTCTTCTTTAGCAACTAATTCTACTCTTGCTGCTAATTCTTGTACATCGCCTTCGTAATATACCATGGCTTTTAGGTTCTGATAACCTAGTTTTATTTCATTGAGAGTATATATAAAGTTATTATTTCCTTTTATAGAACCAATTCTTTTTTCATTATTAAAAAAAGAAATAGAGTCGATGTTTTTCTCATTTTTGTTTGTTACTGTAATAGAAATTTCATCACCTGAGTGATAAAAGGCTTTAAATTGCGTCTCGTCTATAGAAAATAAATTTTTTTTATCACCTTCGCAACTGCTTCCTATTACAAGTAATGATATGAAAGTTAGTAAGTTATAATTTTTCATTTTTCATTTTTTTTTCATTCACAATATACAAAAGGAATTTTGTTTATCAAAAGGCTTGCAAAAATATAAAAAGGTTGTATATTTGCACCGGCAAGTCCTACACGACCAGCTCCTGCAAACTCCTCCAGGGTGGGAACGCAGCAAAGGTAAGCGGTTGTAGCGGTGCGATGTAGGTCGCTTGCCTTTTTTGACGAAAAAAAAAATGTTTACAACTATATGATCCCGATTTATTCGGGATTTTTTATTTTAGACGAAATTTTATTCCATGGAACTAACTTGGCAAAAGGTTAAATTACCATTAAAAGAAACTTTTTCTATAGCTTATGGAAATTATTCTTTTAGAAATGCTTTGATTGTAGTTTTAAAAAAATCAGGAACCATAGGTTATGGAGAATGCACGGAAATAGATTATTACAATATTAAAATAGAAAATTTAATAGTTGAACTAAACTCAATCAAAAAATGGATTGAAAATCAAAAAATAAAGCACCCTTTCGAGTTCTATAAATTAATTTCTCAAAAAAAACTTTCTTCTTTTATTTCTTCGGCTTTAGACTGTGCTTATTGGGATTTGTATGGGAAACTTGAGAGAAAACATTTTATAGAATTAAATAAAATAGATAATAAAATTATACCTGAATCATCTATTACAATTAGTGTAGATAGCTTGGAAAAACAAAAGGAAAAAATAGAGTCATTGACTTGGAGAAAATGTAAAGTAAAATGCAAAGGATTGCAAAAAGATTCTCTTTATATGTTATCTCAGTTACAAAAGGATATAGCTATTGATTCTAATGCTAGTTTTACAAAAGAAGATTGTAAATGGTTAGAAGCACAAGAATTTGTTTCAAAATTTATTTATTTAGAACAACCTATGAAGGTTGGAGAATATAAGAACCTAAATAAATCTAGTTATGCCAACTGGATGGCAGATGAAGATTTTCAGAATAGCTTACAGTTAGACGAATTAGCAGATCATTACGGAAGTATAAATATAAAATTAGTTAAATGTGGGGGATTAACACCTGCTTTAAAAATTATTTATGAGGCTAGAAAATTAAAATATAAAATTATGATAGGATGTATGACTGAATCTACCATTGGTATTTCAGCAGGTGCAGTATTGGCTCCTTTAGTAGATTATGTAGATTTAGATGGGGCTAATTTACTAGCGTCAGATATTGCCTATGGGTCAGAAGTAATAGGAGGTAAAATTATTTTAAATGAAGCGCCAGGATTAGGAATATCAGTTAAATAAAAAAAAGAATAAAATCAGTTTTTTCATAAATAAAAAAATGGATAAAAAAGTAGTAGTAATTACAGGGGCATCTTCAGGAATAGGAAAGGCAATAGGAGAACTTTTACAAGATAAAGGATATATTGTGTATGGAACGAGCAGAAATCCAGTAAGAGTAGAGAAATCTAAAATTCAATTAATAGCATTAGATGTTAGAAATGTTGATACAATAAAAAAAGCGGTAGAAGAAATTATTGCTAAATCAGGTAGGATAGATGTATTAATTAATAATGCAGGCGTTGGAATTACAGGTCCTATAGAAGAAATTCCTACAGAAGAAATGCGTATTCATTTTGAAACAAATTTATTTGGACCTATTGAAGTTATAAAAGCAGTTTTACCTCAAATGCGCTCACAAAAATCAGGTCTAATTATAAATATAACATCTATAGCGGGCTATATGGGATTGCCTTATAGAGGGGTTTATTCCGCGTCTAAAGGAGCTTTAGGTTTGGTTACAGAAGCTTTACGTATGGAAACAAAACAATTCGGTATAGAAATTACAAATATTGCTCCTGGTGATTTTGCTACTAATATAGCAGCAGGACGTTATCATGCTCCCGTAATCAAAGGATCCGCTTATGAAAAAGTATACGGAAACACTCTTAGCGAAATGAATATACATGTAGACAATGGTCATGATCCTATAGAAATGGCGAAAGCTGTATTAAAAATTATTCATACTTCTAAACCTAAAGTACATTACAAAGTAGGTGCTTTTATGCAAAAAATGTCTATTGTACTAAAAAGGATATTACCTGATAGAATGTACGAAAAAATGCTAATGAATCACTATAAACTTTAATTCGTCAATATTTAAATCATAATTATTTTTTTGACAGAATTGTTTAGGATAATTACTATTGATATTGAAATTGAATTCGTAATTTTGCTTTATACACAGCTATAATTTAATATTAAAAAAAGAAGATGAAATTTTTTATTGACACAGCCAATTTAGATCAAATTAGAGAAGCGCAAGCATTAGGAATCTTAGATGGGGTAACCACAAACCCTTCTTTAATGGCAAAAGAAGGTATTACGGGTAAAAATAATATCTTAAAACATTATGTTGATATTTGTGCTATCGTAGAAGGAGACGTAAGTGCAGAGGTAAATGCAATGGATTTTGAAGGAATGATAAAAGAAGGCGAAGAGTTGGCTGAATTACACGAGCAGATTGTTGTTAAGCTACCTATGACAAAAGAAGGTATAAAAGCTTGTAAATATTTTTCAGATAGAGGAATCAAAACAAATGTAACTTTAGTGTTTTCTGCAGGACAAGCATTATTAGCTGCAAAAGCAGGGGCAACTTATGTTTCTCCTTTTTTAGGACGTTTAGACGATGTGTCTACAGATGGTTTAAATTTAATAGCAGAAATTCGTGATATTTATGATAACTATGCTTTTGAAACTCAAATTTTAGCAGCTTCTGTTCGTCACACAATGCACATTGTAAACTGTGCTAAAATAGGAGCAGATGTTATGACAGGTCCTTTATCTGCTATTACTGGTTTGCTTAAACATCCTTTAACAGATATTGGAATTGCACAATTTATTGCAGATTATGAAAAAGGAAATAAATAATTTCTGATTTTAGATACACAAAAAGAATATATTAAAAAAAAACACTTACCAATCTTTATGGTAAGTGTTTTTTTTTAATAATTAGTAAATCTTATCAGACGGAATCAAATAAAAATATTATACCATTTAAATTTTGAATTTTCTTTTTAAAAATAGTACATCTACAAAAGCAATAAAAATTAGTACTGGTTCCCGATGCGCTTCGCGCTCGAACTAACGATGATTTCAATTATATACTCAATGGTCTGTTCGAGTTGTTTTTAAAATGAAAAAAAACGTATCGAGAGCTTTATTTCTTAATTCAGTATATTTTAAGTTTAAATGGTATTAGTTTTCAATAAGACTTTTTTATACTGAATTATTTTTTATATAAAAACCTGTTTTTGACTATTTTTGTTCAAAAACAGGTATGTATTGTATTAAATAAGTTGAATTTTTGATTTATCTCTTAAAATAATTTATTTTAAGAATAAAAAAATTTTAGAATAAGAAAAAAACTAATTAAAATTGATTAATTGTTTGTCTAATTGCAACTAATTTTTTCATTAGATTTTCAAAATAATCTAAATGTAACATATTAGCTCCATCACTTTTAGCATTAGCAGGATCAAAATGTGTTTCTATAAATATACCATCTACACCTACTGCTATTCCTGCCTTTGCAATGGTTTCAATCATATCAGGTCTACCACCTGTTACACCTACTAATTGATTAGGTTGTTGTAATGAATGAGTTATATCTAATACGGTAGTAGCCATTTGACGCATAGTAGGAATTCCTCTGAAATCAACAATCATGTCTTGATATCCAAACATAGTTCCTCTATCTGTAACCATTACGTTTTCATTATTAGAGTCTAATACTTTTTGAACAGCATGTTTCATACTTTCAGGACTCATGAATTGTCCCTTTTTTAAATTGACTGTTTTTTTTGTTTGTGCAGCAGCTACAACTAAATCTGTTTGGCGTACTAAGAAAGCAGGTATTTGTAAAATATCAACAAATTCGGCTGCCATTGCAGCATCTTCGTTAGTATGAATATCAGTAATGGTAGGAATATTGAACTCCTTACTTACTTTTTGTAAAATTTTCAGGGCTTTTTCATCTCCAATACCTGTAAAACTGTCTACGCGAGAGCGATTAGCTTTTTTAAATGAACCTTTAAATACATAAGGAATTTTTAGATCATCTGTAATTTTTACTAAACGTTCAGCTATTTTCATGGCCATTTCTTCACCTTCTATGGCACAAGGTCCAGAAAGAACAAAAAAATTGTTGCTATCTAAATGTTTGATATTAGGAATATTTTCTAGATTCATTTTAGATTAATTTTTGCAAATATAATTTATATATATGAGTGTAGCAGTACTTCAATCGAAAATCATCTTCTAAACAATACGGATTTCATATTATTTTGGAATTTTTATTTTAAGTATTTTTTCTATAACTTTTATAGTTTAAAATTTAGTGCATAGCATCTGCAGCACTAATATTAGATTTTCGAGTTTTGATGACTACTACTATAGGAATGCAAATTAAAAACAAAATGCCTAAATACATAAAGATATCCATAAAGGCTAATATATTAGATTGTTTTATAATTTTTAATTCAAGAACTTGATATGCTTTGTTCAAAGCTTCATTATAGGAATATCCCTTAGCAATGAAACCTTTTTGGATCATAGTTATTTGATTTTGAATTTGAAAGTTTGTTTTGTCTAAATGAGCTACTAAATGAGCTCTATGTTTTTGTCCCCATCTAGAAATAAAAGTTGTAACAATGGCTATACCAAAAGATCCTCCTAATTGTCTTAACATCCCTGTAAAAGCTGCTCCATCGCCTATATCCTTACCTGTTAGTTCACTTAAAGAATAACTTGTTACAGGTACAAAAAGGAGTCCTAAACCTAAACCTCTCAAAATTAAAGGCCACCAAAAATGTTCTTCACCTGTATTAGGAGTTAATATGTTATATAACCAAAAAGCAAAAATAGAAAAACAAGTAAAGCCAATGATTAATAAATACTTTATAGAAACTTCTTTTTGTAATAGTTTGCCTACAAAAGGCATGGCAAATGCAGTCATTAATGAACTAGGAATTAGTAAAAGTCCTGATTGAGTTGCGTTCCATCTTAAAATAGATTGGGTATATACAGGTATGACAAAAATTGTGGTATAGACTCCAAATCCTAAAATAGTGGAAAACAAAATACCCATTTGCAGCGAATTATACTTTAAGACTTTTAGATTTACAATTGGAAACTCGTAAGTTAATTCTCTATGAATAAAAAAGACAAAGCCAAATAATGAAACGATGCACAAATTAATAATCGTTTTACTATTAAACCAATCATCTTGTTGTCCGTGTTCTAAGACATACTGAAGGGAACCTACAAATAGGGATAGATAAATAATACCTAACCAATCTACCTGATTTGCTTTTAATTTAATACTAAATTTAGGGCTTTTTACATACATTATAGACAAAACGGTGGCAATAATTCCGAGTGGAATATTGATGTAAAAAATAAAAGGCCAAGAAAAATGATCTACTATGTAACCTCCTAATGGAGGACCAAAAGTAGGACCTAAGATTACACCTAATCCGTAAATGGCTTGAGCCATTCCTCTTTTTTTGATAGGATAACTTTCTGTTATAATGGTTTGTGCAGTTACTAATAAAGCACCTCCGCCTAGACCTTGAATAAATCTAAAAAATACGAGTTCCCAGATATTGGTTGAGTTTCCACATAAAAAAGAAGTAATGGTAAAAATAATAATTGAGGCTGTAAAATAGTTTTTTCTACCAAATTGTTGAGAAAGCCAATTGGTCATGGGTATAATAATTACGTTGGCTATGGCATAAGCCGTAATTACCCATGAAACATCGCTTAACGTAGCTCCCAAACTCCCTTTCATTTCGTTAAGAGCTACATTAACAATGGTCGTATCTACTATTTCTAGTAGTGAACAGAGTATGGCAACTATTGTTACCATAATTCTTCTATAGCCATATTCTACTAGATCATTTGTAGTGTCTTGTATCATTTTAGAATTATTATTTTAAGTGTACATCTACATGTGCATTCATACCAGAGCGTAGTAATTCAATTTTTTCTTTTTCATTATCATTAGTGAATTCAATTTTAACGGGAATTCTTTGTACTGTTTTTACAAAATTTCCAGTTGCATTGTCAGGAGGAAGTACAGAAAATTGAGAGCCTGTAGCTGGCGAAAAGGAAGAAATTTTTCCTTTTAATTCAAGATCTCCAAAAGCATCTACCTTTATTGTTACTTCTTGGCTTACTTTCATCTTTCCTAATTGTGTTTCTTTAAAATTAGCTATTACCCATGTTTCGGCAGTATTAACTAGATAAAAAAGAGATTGTCCTTGATTAACCAATTGACCTGGTTGAATATTTACTTTAGAAACTTGTCCATCTATAGTTGCTTTTACCACAGTGTATTCTAAATTTAATTCAGCGGCATTTAAAGCGGCCTTTGCTCTACTGATATTAGCAGATGCTACTTGCGTTTGTTTATTAGAAACGATTGCTTTAGATGCTACTACATTTTTTTGATAACTACTGGCTTTTTGTTGATTGGTTAAGATTTTTATTTGGTTTTCGGCTTCTAATTTAGCAGCTAAAGCCTGTTCATATTGTTGCTTTGTAATAGAACGATTTTTATAAAGATTATGGTATCGCTCATAATCACTAGTAGCACGTTCTAAACGAATTTTAGCTGTTTCAATGGTTCCTAGTGCAGAAGCTACATTAGCATCTGAAGCAGCAACACTTGCGTTGGCACTTCCTACATCTGCCTTTGCCACTTCAAAAGTACTTTCTGCTGCTACTAATGAGGCTTTAGCTTCTTCTACTTTTACTAAATAATCGCGATTGTCTATTACAAATAAAGTATCTCCTTTTTTTACAAAATCATTGTCTTTAACATATACTTTTGAAACATAACCAGAAACACGAGGAATAATAGGAGTCATTTTTTTTTCTATTTGTGCATCGTCCGTTTCTTCGTGTGTTTGAGCATGTAAATATTTACTAATTCCATAGCTTCCACCACCAATTACTAATGCTCCTAATATGATTGCGAATTTTTTATTAATTGCTTTTTTTTCAGTTTCCATAAGACGAAATTATTTTGTTAAATTGAATGATGTAGTTAGTTGACCTGATGTAGCTAGCATTTCATAATACTTTAAAAGAACATTTGCTCTAGAATTAGCATAATTTATTTTAGCATTTAATTGTTCAACATCTGCATCAATGAGTTCTGTAGCTGTTGCTAAACCATTGTCATGTTTATCCTTAACAATTCTATAGTTTTCACTTGCTTGCTCTATAGCTTGTTGATATACCTTATTTTGATCTTGTGCAAGATTAAAATTTTCTATACTTTGTTGAGTTTGAATTTTTATTCCTTCTTTTAATAAATTTTGAGTAAGTTTTAATTCTTCGGCTTTATTCTTAGCTGTTTTTACTTCTTTTGAAGTTTTGTATAGAGAGCTTAGATCATAAGAAATCCCACCGCCTATATTTATTGCATTGGTAACATTTATCACGTTTTGTAAACTCATGGCTATATATCCTGCGGATAAGCCTATTTTAGGAAAATAATTACTTTGTGCTATTTTTATATTATTTTCATTAGCTTTTTGTAGGTAATTTATAATTTCTAAATCTTTTCTGTTTTGTAAAGCATCTTGTTCGTCTATGGTTTTAGAAATTGGAGACTGTCCATCAAATTGATGTTCATCAATTCCTATTTGATACCCTTCAGGAAGATTTAGCAATGTAGTTAGAGCATAGTTTGTGATATTTACATTTTTATTTGCTTCCTGTAAATTTAGTTTGATTTTGGCTAATTGTAATTGTGCTTTTAGGAGATCATTTCGAGCAATAATTCCGTTTTGTTCCATATTTTTAAAATCTTTCACACGTTGCTCAGCACTTTTAATATTATCGCCTATGAGCTCTACGGATTTTAATGATCTATATAATTGCGCATAATATTCAATTACTTTTAGTGAAACATCTTCTTTTGTACTAGATGACTTTGCTTTTTCAGCTAAATATAAATTTTTTGTTACTTGAATACTATTTTTAATTTTTCCTCCTGCAAATAGAGGTACACTAACATTTGCTTGCCCCATCATAAATTGGTTTATATTAGATGGGTTTACTGAAGAATGAAAAGGTAATTTTAGTTTTAGATCAATTGTTGGTTCGGTAAGATAAAAATAGTTTCCACCTATTTTAATATCTGGGTACTGATGATCTTTGGCTTGTTGCCATTCTAATTTTTTTGTATCAGCTTTTGTTTGAGCCAATAAAATTTCATTATTGTTTTTTTCTAGAAGTATTAAAGCATCCTTTAAATTTAAATTGGTTCTTTCTTGTGCGTACCAATTATAATTTATTAGTATCAATAAAGGGAGAAATTTATTTGCATTCATTTTTTTACTAATGATTTTATAACTTGTTTTATATGTTTAGTAAGCTCAATATTTATATAATTTTCCCATTGATTTTCATCCTCTATACCTATTAGTTTTTGATAGAAAGAACGACTATTATAAAAATGAAAATAGGTGCCTAATATAGTAGGAGCTAGTAAAAAAGTGTTTATATCCTCTTTAAATAAACCTTGTTCTTGCCCTTCTTTAATTACTCTATTGAGTTCAATATAATTACCTTCTTTAGCTTCGTTTATCAGTTCAAAATCAATTTTTCTTTTTTGATTATTGAACTCCATATTTATTATTTGATAAATAGATTTATTATTGTGTATTATTGCAACATAAAATTCAACTAAATTATCTAATTTTTCAAAAGGACTTGTTTCGCTATTTCGAATATTTTCCATTTGAAAATTTAAACCTGCTGAACGATAAAGGACGATTCCTTCCAATAATTTTTCTTTAGAACCAAAATAATAAGAAATCATAGCTACGTTGATGTTTGCAGCTTTTGCAATATCTCTTACAGACGTTCCGTCAAATCCTTTCTCCGCAAATAGTTTTTCAACTACTTCTAATATGGCAATTTGTTTATCGTTAAATGGATGTGTTCCCATGATTATAATAATTTTCGGCAAAACTAAACGATTGTTTGTTTTAATCGGTTGTTTGAAATTGTTTTAACATTTTTTTAACATTTACTGTTTTCATAAATATCCTTATAACTATTTAAAAAATGAAATGATTTTACAGAATTAATGTTTTAATTTAAAAAAAACGAAGAATATCTTTTAATTTTTCAAAATAAAATACCATAGAGTGTTTATAAGCTTATAACTTTATCATATATTTGCGCCCTCAAAAATAATGATATGCGATTACATAGAAACCTTGTTTACACGACTATAGACTCTTTAAATGCTATTTTTAATGAAGGAGAATACGCTGATAAAGTAGTAGCTAGAGCTCTAAAAAAAGATAAAAGATGGGGGAGTGCTGATAGAAAGTTTGTAGCTGAAACAATCTATGAAATAGTAAGATGGAAACGTTTATATGCTGAAATCGGAGATGTTAAAGAACCTTATAATCGTGAAAATTTATGGAGAATGTTTGCTGCTTGGGCTGTTTTAAGAGGTTATCCTATACCTGATTGGACTCAGTTACAAGGTACTCCAGAACGTAAAATAAAAGGACGTTTTGACGAATTATCTAAAAAAAGAGTTATAAAAGAGTCTATTCCAGACTGGATGGATACTCTTTGTGTAAAGGAATTAGGAGAAGATCTTTGGAGTAAAGAAATTAAGGCTCAGAATGAGCAAGCAAAAGTAATCCTACGGGTTAATACTTTAAAAACAACCAAAGAAAAGTTACGTGCGATCCTGATGGATTTGAATATAGAAACGGAATTTTTAAAAGATCAGCCTGATGCCCTAGTATTAAAAGAACGCGCAAATGTATTCTTAACAGAAGCCTTTAAAGAAGGTCTTTTTGAAGTACAAGACGCTTCATCACAATTAGTTGCCCCATTGTTAGATGTTCAACCAGGTATGCGTGTAGTAGACACTTGCGCAGGAGCTGGAGGCAAAACACTCCATTTAGCGTCTATTATGCAAAATAAAGGACAATTAATTGCTTTAGATTTATACGAAAGTAAATTAAATCAATTAAAATTAAGAGCACGTCGTAACGGTGTTCATAATATTGAAACTCGTGTAATTGAAAATTCTAAAACAATCAAAAAACTTCATGGAACTGCTGATCGTGTATTGATAGATGCTCCTTGTAGTGGCTTAGGCGTTTTAAAACGAAATCCAGATAGTAAGTGGAAATTACAACCAGAATTTATAGATAATATTCGAAAAGTACAAGCTGAAGTTTTAGAAAATTATTCTAAAATAGTTAAGCCAGGAGGAAAGTTAGTATATGCCACTTGCTCTATATTACCATCTGAAAATCAAGAACAAATTCAAAAATTTTTAGCAACAGAAAACGGTCAAAATTTTACTTTAATTAAAGATTACAAAATATTAGCACATCAAACAGGGTTTGATGGGTTTTATATGGCATTATTAGAAAAAAAATCTTAATATAAGTTTTTAATCAATATATGAAAAAGAATTGCCTTTTTTTTATTTTTATTTTCAGTTCCTTTTTTGGAGTAGGACAAAACTGTCCTAATGATTTAAAAACGTATTATTCTTCCGCAACAGGAGTGGGCTATATTTTAAAAACACAGCTTTATAATATTATTAAAGATCATACAGTAATTAGTTATACGCCCGGTTTATGGAATTTATACTATACTTCGGATGTAAATTCTGATGGAAAAGTCTGGGATATATATTCAAACTGTAATTTTGTTTTTGGAGCTCCCCTCTTAACAGGAGGTAATCAAGATGACGGAAAAGGAGGGAAAGTTGAATGCGAAAGATATAACAGAGAACATACTTTTCCTAAAAGTTGGTTTGGCGGTTCATCAGGTATGCCCATGTATACAGACGCATTTCATGTTATGCCTACTGATAAAAAAGATAATGGAATGAGAGGAAGTATGCCTTATGGAATAGTAGGAAATAATCCTACTTATATAACAAATAATAATTCCAAAATAGGAATTTGTACAGCTCCCAACACACCCACTAATCTTACCGTCTTTGAACCTGCAGATCAATATAAAGGAGATATAGCAAGAAATTATTTTTATATGGCTACACGCTATGAAGATAAAATTTCAAACTGGCAAAATATCACAGTTGATGCAAATGCTGTTTTAGATGGATCTAATGATCAAGTTTATGAAAAATGGTATCTAGACCTAATGATTGCTTGGCATCTTCAAGATCCCGTTAGCCAAAAAGAAATTGATAGAAATAATGCAGTTTGTGCAGCACAACATAATAGAAATCCTTTTATAGATCATCCAGAATATGTTTGCCAAATATGGTCAGCACAATGTCAAGCTTTATCTAATGTTGAAGTTGAATTACAAACCAATGTTAGTTTATATCCCAATCCATCCAATGGAGAATTAATTATTATTAATTCAGAAATTCAATTAGATGAAATTCAGGTATATAATATAAATGGACAATTAATACAAAAAGAAAAAAATCCTATAAAGAAAGGAATAAGTTATGATTTAACAGGTTTGTCTAAAGGATTCTATTTATTGAAATTGACTGCAGGAACGCAATCTATAACGAAAAAAATTATCGTACAATAACAAAGTGGCTATGCGCCACTTTTTTTATATCTATGTTTTTTAATAAATTAATTATACACCCAAAACAATTTAAAAACAACCAATGAAATCAAAAACTACTTTTTTTGCACTTTTTTGTGCATTAGTGGGGCATGCACAGGCACCCTCAGGTTATTACAGTTCCGCTACAGGTTCTGGTTATACCTTAAAAACACAATTGTATAATATTATCAAAGACCATACGGATAAAGGGTATGCTGGACTTTGGACTACTTATCAAACTTCTGATAGAGATAAAGAATACGAAAATGATAATTCAATCATTGATGTTTATTCTGAAAACCCTACAGGAGTAGATCCTTATGTATACCAATATGGTACAAACCAGTGTGGAACTTATTCAGGAGAAGGTGGATGTTATAATCGAGAACACATGATTCCGCAATCCGTTTTTAATAATGCAGCACCTATGGTATCCGATGCACATTTTATTCCACCTACTGATGGTAAGGTTAATGGAATGCGATCTAATTATCCTCATGGTATGGTAGCTGTTGCTAACTGGACATCAAGAAATGGAGGGAAATTAGGATCAAGTGCTGTTTCAGGTTATACAGGTACCGTTTTTGAACCAATTAATGAATTTAAAGGAGATATTGCTCGTATGTATTTTTATTTTGCTACACGCTATGAAAATACAGTTGCTAATTATTCTTCTTATGAAATGTTTAACAGAACTTCAAATCAAGTTTTTGCAAAACCTTTCTTAGATATGTTATTAAAATGGCATGCACAAGATCCTGTAAGTGCTAGAGAGATTGCTAGAAATAATGCTATTTATGCTCGCCAAGGTAATCGAAACCCATTTATTGATAATCCTAATTATGTAAACCTTATTTGGGGAGGTTCTACTGCTGATACGATAGCCCCTACCGTACCGTCTGATCTGACATCTTCAGGAATAACAACGACCGCTTGTACTTTATCATGGACTGCATCTACAGATAATGTTGGTGTAACTAGTTATAATGTGTATCTAAATGATGCTCTAAAAATAACGGTTACAGGTACTAATGCTATTATAACAGGATTAAAAGCTTCTACTTCTTATTCATTTACAGTAAAAGCAAAAGACGCAGCAGGGAATTTGTCAAATGCAAGTACTACATTAAATGTTATAACAGCTACTGGTGCTGATACGATTGCGCCTTCAAATCCTACGAACTTAATTGCTTCAAATATTACAACAACAACTTGTACATTATCATGGGGAGCTTCAACAGACAACATAGGAGTAACAAGATATGATGTATATCAAGGAACAATATTAAAAACATCTGTTACAAATACTAATGCTACTATAACAGGATTAACAGCTTCCAGTAATTATTCATTTACAGTAAAAGCAAAAGACGCAGTAGGGAATGTTTCAGGATCAAGTAGTGTATTAAATGTTACAACAGCTACTGGTGCTGATACGATTGCGCCTTCAAATCCTACGAACTTAATTGCTTCAAATATTACAACAACAACTTGTACATTATCATGGGGAGCTTCAACAGACAACATAGGAGTAACAGGATATGATGTATATCAAGGAACAATATTAAAAACATCTGTTACAAATACTAATGCTACTATAACAGGATTAACAGCTTCCAGTAATTATTCATTTACAGTAAAAGCAAAAGATGCAGCAAGAAATGTTTCAAGTTCAAGTAATCTATTAAATGTTACTACAAAAGCTAATGTTACTTCTGTTTCTGATTTATATTTTTCAGAATATTTAGAAGGATCTTCAAATAATAAAGCTTTAGAAATTACAAATAAAACAGGTGTTGCTGTTAGTTTATCTTCTTACGTAATAAAAAAACAAACCAACGGATCTGGTTCATGGAGTACAGGTTTAAAATTAGCAGGTACATTAGCAGATAATCAAAAATTTGTAATTGTAAATAGTTTAATAGCGTCATCTTGCTATTCTTCTACATTAGCCAATTTATCAACCACTGCTGGAGAAATGGCTTATAACGGTAATGACGCTATAGGGTTGTTTAAAAATGGTATTCTAATAGATATTATTGGTAAATTTAACGGAGGTACTGCTGATTTTTCAATAGATGAAACAATGAGAAGAAAAGAAACAGCGGTTGTACCAAGTACTACCTTCAATAAAAATACTGATTGGGATATATACGGAGTTGATATTTGTTCGGGTTTAGGAAATAGAATAGGAAAATCAAACCAAAATAAAAAAGAAATAAATATAAAATTATATCCAAATCCAACAAACGGAAACTTTGAAATAATTTTCGAAGATTTATCAGATAGATATACAGTTGAAATTTATACTACCTTAGGTCAAAAAATTCATGAAATTACAGAAATTACTTCTGGATCAATTTCTGTTAACGATTTATCTAAAGGAATTTATTTAGTAAAAATAAATCAAAATGAAAACTCTATTATTAAACAAGTTGTAGTAGAATAAAAAAATACTATAAAATTAAAAAAGAGGGATAAAAAGTTATAACCTTGTCATTTTCGACCAAAGGAAGACACGAATGAGATGAACAGTTGAAATGATATAACGTCTAATATATGACTTCTAAAATAAGAGAAATTATAATATTATAACGTTAAATTATTACTTTTTAGCCCCTTTTTTTTATATGCCCCTAGTTTAATATTAGAAATTTATTACAAATAAAAATTTCCATCCGTTTTATCTTCTTTGCCCTTTTTATCTTCATCACAAAGGAGAAACCACATAATGTTTATTATGAAACTCCTCCTTACGTCAGAGTGACAAACTGTATGTTGATTTAGGTACTATCCTACAAAAACAATAAAAGTTAGTGTTGGTTCTCGATGCGCTTTGGGCTCGAACTAATGATGATTTCAATTATATACTTAACCGTTTGTTTGAGTTGTTTTAAAATGAAAAAACATATTGAGAATTTTGCTTTTAATCCAGTATATTTTAAGTTTAAATGATGTTATATTAATTCTATAATTAAACATAAAAACATAATTGATGTATTTTTTTATTATACCATAAATTATATTTATTTTCGTGCTCTGAAAAACTTGAAAAATCAAAATAAAATGAAATACGATATTATAGTTTTAGGTAGTGGACCAGGTGGTTACGTTACTGCTATTCGTGCATCTCAATTAGGCTTTAAAGTAGCTGTTATTGAAAAAGAAAACTTGGGAGGTATCTGTTTAAATTGGGGATGTATTCCAACAAAAGCCTTATTAAAGTCCGCTCAAGTTTTTGATTACCTAAAACACGCTTCTGACTATGGTTTAAAAGCGGATAATGTAGATAAAGATTTTGGTGCTGTAATTACTCGTTCAAGAGGTGTTGCTGAAGGAATGAGCAAAGGAGTTCAGTTTTTAATGAAGAAAAATAAAATTGATGTAATTGACGGTTTTGGAAAGGTTAAACCAGGAAAAAAAATAGAAGTTATAAATAAAGAAGGTCAAATTACCGAATATGCTGCTGATCATATTATTATAGCTACAGGTGCTCGTTCACGTGAATTACCTAATTTACCACAAGATGGTAAAAAGGTAATTGGATACCGTCAAGCAATGACATTGTCTGAACAACCTAAAAAAATGATTGTGGTAGGATCTGGAGCTATTGGAGTAGAATTTGCGCATTTTTATAATTCAATGGGAACTGAAGTAACAATTGTTGAATTTATGCCTAACATCGTTCCTGTAGAAGATGAAGATGTATCAAAACAATTTGAACGCTCTTTAAAGAAAGCAGGAATCAATATTATGACCAATGCTTCAGTTGAAAAAGTAGATACTACAGGAGAGGGAGTAAAAGCAACAGTTAAAACCACTAAAGGAGAAGAAATACTAGAAGCTGACATCGTACTTTCTGCAGTAGGAATTAAAACCAATATTGAGGGAATAGGATTAGAAGATGTTGGAATTGCAACTGATCGCGATAAAATTTTAGTAAATGATTACTATCAAACAAATATACCAGGATATTATGCTATTGGTGATGTAACGCCAGGGCAAGCTCTTGCGCACGTTGCTTCAGCAGAAGGAATTCTTTGTGTTGAAAAAATTGCAGGCCTACATGTTGAGCCACTAGACTATGGAAATATACCAGGTTGTACTTATGCAACTCCAGAAATTGCTTCAGTTGGTTTAACAGAAAAAGCAGCTAGAGAAAAAGGATACGAAATAAAAGTAGGAAAATTTCCGTTTTCGGCATCTGGTAAAGCATCAGCAGCAGGAACAAAAGATGGTTTTGTAAAAGTTATTTTTGATGCTAAATATGGCGAGTGGTTAGGTTGTCACATGATTGGTGCTGGTGTAACAGATATGATAGCAGAAGCGGTTGTAGCTCGTAAATTAGAAACTACAGGACACGAAATTCTAAAAGCAGTACATCCGCATCCTACGATGAGTGAGGCTGTAATGGAAGCAGTTGCAGATGCTTATGGAGAAGTTATTCATTTGTAAATTAAGATTACATTAAAAATAGATATAAAGAGGGAGCCTTAAAAAAATAAATTTTTTCATTTAGATTAAAGTGAGAAAGCATACAGTTTTAATACCAGATTTTAGTTAACATAACTAAATCAAACGCTGAATTGTAATTTAAGACCTCCTCTTTATATTTTCTTTCAATTACATTACCTATTTAAAAAGAGGTAATAAAAAATATTTTTTAAATATAAAATAATTTAAAATTAAGTATAATTAAATAATATCAAGAAAGTTTTAGATTTTTTTTAGTTGAAAAATTATAGATCTTTTTTAAATTTGATAAAAACAAATATTATGGATTTAAAGCAAGAAGATTGGTGGACTAAATTACAAGAAGATACTAATGCAGTCGTATTAGATGTGCGTACGGCGGATGAGTGTATAGATGGAATTATTCCTAATGCTGTAAATATAGACATTTATAAAGGTCAAGGTTTTATTTATCAAATAGAAGAATTAGATAAAACTAAAAATTACTATGTATACTGTAAAGCAGGAGGGCGTAGTGCACAAGCATGTAATATAATGAATCAAATGGGATTTAATGTTACATATAATCTAATAGGAGGTTTTTCAGAGTGGAATGGTCCAGTAGATCAATTGAAATAAAAATTTAAAGATTTTACAAAAAAGCTACTTTTAGATAGCTTTTTTGTTTTGTATTATGTTATAAAACTAATTTTAGAGAAGTTATACCATTTAAATTTAAAGTATACTGAATTAAAAAGTAAAATTCTCGATTTGTTTTTTTATTTGGTCGAAATGAACAAGATTGCGAAATTTTTGGACAGTCTCAAGGTTAAAAATAGACATCTAGAAAAGCAATAAAAATTTTTTAGACTAAAATTCCATTTTGATTAAATAAATCAAAATGGAATTTTCTTTTTTAAAGAAAAAATCAAATTACGATTCTCCTTCATGATCAAAGTAGCCTTTAACTTTGACCTTAGTAGAAAAGAAATTTAAAAATAAAACAACAAAAGATAAAAAAAACATAGATTGTATACTTACTAAAACCCGTCCTAATAAAGTTATAGGATGAAAATCGCCATATCCTATAGAATTAGATGTAATAAGACTAAAATAAATAGGCTCAAACCAATGTTTAAAAGGCTTATTCATTTGATTACCCATAGCATATAATACCCCAAATCCAATAACAACTTCGGCATAATTTAAAAATAATAGTAACATAGAACGTTTATATGAACGAGGTCTTGAAAACAAATCTGAAGCAAATATTAAAGTAGGAATATAAAAAAAAGTTTCTAGTAAAAGATAAATCATTATACTAATGATAAAGATATTATTTTGCCATCCATTTATTAATATAATAAGTGGAAAAACAACCTTTGCCACTACATAAAAATCTATAGTAATGTCTTCGTACTCAAAATTTATTTTGTGCGCAAGCTGCTTTATATAAATTCCAGGAAAAAGCAGCTGAGAAGAAGATAAAAGTAAACGTACAATTTTTTCAATACCGCTATCATCCTGATGATCATTATTCCATATAGAAAGGATATTTAGTATTCGTTTTTTTATAGGATCATGTTTAGGCTTATCTTTTTTATGTTGTTTCCCTAAAATTAGTTTTTTATAAAAATGTTTTAAAGGCATGGTAAAAATATTACAATGTTAAAAGATAAATATTTTAGAAATGATTCAATTTTGAAAACATAATAAATAAAGATGAATCCTATAAAAACATTTCTAAAAGCTGTAGAATTACAAATATACATTTTCAAAAGATACCATTATTAATAAAAGCAAAGTTATTAGAACAAGTAGTATAGAGTATTTATTATAAAATAAGAAATAACAATTCAGTCATTAGAATTTACAATTCAGTATTAAATAATTTTTTTAGAATTTATAGTTTTTCAATTTTGGACAGTAAAATAACGAAATCAATGAAAAAAATAGTAAATTTTTTAATGATTGTTTTTAGTACTCTTTCTCTTTCACAAACTAAAATAGAAGGAAAAGTGATCGATAAAAAACAACATGTTATATCAGGTGCTAACGTTTTTATAGAAGGAACTTATGATGGAAGTATAACCTTAATAGATGGAACTTTTTATTTTGAAACCTATGAAAAAGGAGTACAAAACTTAATTATAAATCAGTTAGGGTTTGATGAATTAAAAGTGCCAATAAACATAGAAAAAAATCAAACAAACACCTACATCTTAAAAACTACTATAAATGCCTTAGATGCTGTAACAATTACTGCGGGAACTATTAAGGCAGGAGATAATAGCAAAGTATCAGCCTTAAAACCACTAGATATATTAACTACAGCTGGTGCCTTAGGTGATGTTGTAGGAGCTTTTCAGACAATGCCAGGAGCACAAATAAATGGAGAAAGCGGCCGTTTGTTTGTTAGAGGTGGCGAAAGTGATGAAACACAAACTTACATAGATGGAATTAGAGTAGCGCAACCTTATGGGGTTACACCAAACAATTTGCCTACTCGAAGCCGATTTTCTCCCTTATTGTTCAATGGAATGACATTTTCGACAGGAGGTTATTCAGCAGAATTTGGAGATGCTTTATCGAGCGTTTTGCTAATGAATACAATTAATGAACCAGAAATAGAAAAAGCTGATTTTGGAATCATGTCAGTAGGCACCTCAATAGGTAAGACTAAAAAATGGAAAAAAGGTTCATTAAGTTTAAATACCTCCTATATTAATTTAGGACCTTATCAATGGTTAATTCCCCAAAATATTCAATGGAATAAACCCTATCAGACTTTGGGAGGAGAAAGTGTTTTAAGACAAAAATTAAATAATGGAATTTTTAAGTTTTATGTAGCATTAGATCATTCTTCATTTGATTTAAATCAAACAGAAATAGGTACATTAATCTTAAAAAGAATTCATAATACTAATAACAATCTATATCTAAACTCTTTCTATAAAAAAACGTTTATGGATAATTGGATCCTTACAACAGGGGGGAGTTTAGGTAGAAATGAAATAAATATGTTCGTGAAACAAGATGATTTATATACAAAAGAATTGGCAACACATCTAAAATTAAAAATAGATAAAAAATTTTCAAATAGATTTACATTATCCTTTGGTGGAGATTATTTTTATACTCGCTTTAATGAAAAATACACACTTGAAAATAAAACAGAATATAAATTAGGTTATCAAAGCCAAATAGGAGCATTATTTGCAGAATCAGATTTGTACCTATCAAATGATTTTGCATTAAAATTAGGTACTCGTTTTACATACAATAGTTTGATAAACCAAAAGGTATTAGAACCAAGAGCATCACTAGCCTATAAAATTTCAAAAAATAACCAATTTTCATTTGCCTATGGTGATTTTCATCAAGCACCTAAACAAGATTATTTAAAATATACAGCTTCATTAGACTTTGAAAACACACATCATTATATTCTAAATTATTTATATACTGCCAATAAAAGAACACTTCGTGCCGAATTATATTTTAAAAACTACAAAAACCTTATAAAATATAATACAATACAACCTTTATATAATTCGCAATTTACTAATACAGGACATGGGTATGCACAAGGAATAGATCTATTTTGGAGAGATAATAATACGTTTAAAAAACTAGAATATTGGATAAGTTATAGCTACATTGATAGTAAGCGGGATTTTAAAAATTATTCGTATGAAGTAACTCCCTCCTTTGTAGCTAATCATACCTTATCATTAGTCGGTAAATATTGGATAGAAGACTGGAAATCCCAAATAAGTATAACAAATAGTTTTGCTACAGGTAGACCTTATAACAATCCCAACGAATCACAGTTTATGAATGGCAAAACCAAAGCCTATAATAATTTAAGTCTTAGTTGGGCTTATTTATTAACAACTCAAAAAATACTTTATTTCTCAATATCAAATGTTTTAGGACGCGATAATGTTTTTGGTTATCAATACGCCTCAAAAGCAGATTCAAGCGGTGTTTTTCAAAGAGAAACTATTGCTCAACCAGCTAATCGTTTTTTCTTTATAGGCTTTTTTTGGACAATAAGTAAAGACAAAAAAAACAATCAATTAGAAAATTTATAGATTTTAAAAAAGAGTGTTGTTGTTATTTATCAATTAATAACAATCCATCTATAAAAAATTACAGTTCAGCTAGAATTCGTTTTTAAAACATACTACTTACAGTAATTTTGAAATAGAAAAAATAGAATATTCAAAAACAATTAAATTTAAAAATTATGGTACGTCTTTTAACATTTTTAGCATTTATAATCAGTTCAGTAATCTTTGGACAAGAAGGGAAATATGAACAAACCATGGGAAAAGCATTAGCAATTTGGAAAGAAGGGAAAACAATGGAAGCATCTGCTATTTTTGAACGAATAGCATTCGCTGAAAAAAAAGAATGGTTACCAGATTATTACATTGCTTTGATTAATTGCACAGAAGCATTTAATCCAATAAATAAAGAAAAAAGTACAGATCTAATAAATAAAGCACAAACAGCCTTAGAAAGTGCTAAAAATAAAAGTCTTAAAAACGATGAAATCAATGTATTACAAGCACTAATCTATCTAGTAACTTTAGTTCAAGATCCTATGAATAATTCTATAAAATATTCACCATTAATCATGACTGAATACCAAACAGCTTTAATCATTAACCCTAATAACCCACGTGCTGTTTTTGGAAAGGCAGAGTTTGAATTAGGAGGTGCTAAGTGGACAGGAGTTGATACAAAGCCATTATGTGAAGAAATAAATCGGTCATTAGAACTTTTTGCTAATTTTAAACCTGAATCACCCTTACACCCAAAATGGGGATTTGAAAGAGCAAAACAAGTTGCAACTACTTGTAAATAATAAAATAAAAATAGAATAAAAAGACATCAAATGAATAAATGGATCAAAACAATACCTACAGCTATTCTAATTAGCTTTTTTATAGGACTAGCATTGTTATTTATCAACTATCTTAATGGGGCAATTATAACTTGGACTTATTTAAAATGGAGCTTTTTTTATGCTTTTCTTTATGGAATAAGTTTGTATTACGCTAATGGTATTGTTTTTGTCTTTTTTGATCGTCTGTTTAAAGAAAATAGATTTGCTCCAAAGCGACTTATTTTAGGAAGTGCAACTTCTTTTGTTGTTTCTCTATTTATGATTTTTCTTTTAAGAATTTTTGAAAGTGTTATGATAGATGATGAAACATTTTTAGAATTTATAAAAAATGAAAAAGCATCTAATTATGTGGTTTCTATGGTTATTACCTTAATTGTTACTTTAGGTCTATATTTATTCCATTTCTATAAAAATTATCAAGAATATAAACTCACAGAACAAAAAGTAATAGCGGGTACAGCTTCTGCTAAATTTGAAACATTAAAAAATCAAATAGATCCTCATTTTTTATTCAATAGTTTAAATGTTTTAAGTTCCTTAATTGAAGAAAATCCAGAACAAGCACAACGGTTTACTAGCTCATTATCTAAAATTTATAGATATGTTTTAGAACAAAAAGATAAAGAATTAGTACCTGTAGAAGAAGAATTATCTTTTGCAAAAACATATATGAATTTACTTAAAATGAGATTTGAAAATAGTTTGAGCTTTGAATTGCCCGTAGATTTTAATAATTCAGACGCTAGAGTTGTTCCTCTTTCTCTTCAGTTACTTTTAGAAAATACCATTAAACATAATGTAGCAAGCGAAAAAAAAACATTGTACATAAAAATTTTTATAGAAAACAATTATTTAGTAGTAGAAAATAATTTACAAAAAAAAGAAGTATTACAAAAACATAAAGGAGTGGGCTTACAAAATATTATTAATCGTTATGAATTAATTTCTTATCGGAAAGTTTTAATTCAACAAACAGGTACTTGTTTTAGGGTTTATATTCCTATTTTAACAAAACAGATTACTATTATGGAAACACAAGATATTTATAACGAAAATTTAGCCTTTACTAAAGCTAAAGAAAGAGTAGAAAAAATAAAATCTTTTTATGCAAATTTAATATCCTATTGTAGTATAATTCCTTTTTTAATATTAATCAATTCAAAAACATCAAATTTTAATTGGTTTTGGTTTCCACTAATAGGTTGGGGAATGGGATTATTTTTTCATGCTATAGAAGTTTTTGGTTATGGAAAAAATTGGGAAGAACGAAAGATTAAAGAAATTCTAAGAAAAGAAAATCTTCAAAATAAAAAATGGGATTAGTAAAATGATATAATAATTTTTAGATAAAATTATAAAAAAATGGAAAATTTTAATGATGGTTTTCAACGTTATGAAAAAGCAAGGAAAAAAGTAAAAGAAATCAAAGATTTTTACTCACATCTTATTTCTTATTTATGTATAAATACTTTTTTCATTTTTATAAACCTAAAATATTCATCAAATCATATTTGGTTTTTTTATCCAATGCTAGGTTGGGGGATAGGCTTGTTTTTTCATGGTTTAAAAGTTTATGACTTTTCTTTTATTAGTAAGAATTGGGAAGAGCGAAAAATTCAAGAACTCATAGAAGAAGAAAAAAAAAGAAATAATAATAAATAAACAAAAAGAATGGAAAATAGAGAAGAATATAAAAAAATGAAACATTTTATCCCTACAAATGAAGAAGAATCTCGTTATTTAGAAGCTTATAAACAAGTAAAGAAAATAAAAGGATTTTATACCCATTTAATAATATATATATTTATTAATACAATACTTTATATAGCAAATATTCAAAATATAAAAGAAAATGAAAGTTATTTAGAATGGCATTATTTTTACACAGCATTTTTTTGGGGAATAGGTTTACTTGCACACGGATTATCCGTATTTTTACCCAATATGATTTTAGGCTCTAAGTGGGAACAAAAAAAAATACAAGAATTAATAAAACAAGAGCAACAAAATAAAAAGCAATGGAATTAATCTATAAAATATATTTAAAAAAATGAATATTATAATTATAGAAGATGAAAAACCATCAGCACGTTTATTGCAACGTAAAGTAGAAAAATTAGGACTACTTGTAAATCAATTATTACATTCTGTTGAAGAAGCAATACAGTGGTTTCAAAATAATCAACACCCCGATTTGATTTTTTTAGATATTCAATTATCAGATGGTTTATCATTTGAAATTTTTGAAACAATTGATATAAAAAGTGCTGTTATTTTTACAACCGCTTATGATGAATATGCCTTACGTGCTTTTAAATTAAATAGTATTGATTATTTATTAAAACCTATTGATGAAGATGATTTAGAGAAAGCTATTCATAAGTTTAAATCTCGTACATCAACTCTACAAAATCTTTCATTAGATTTTGATATGATTAGGCGTATGCTCGTAAATCCTGTTGAAAAAGAATATAAAAAACGTTTTACTGTAAAAATAGGACAACAATTAAAACTAATTGAAATTCAAGAAATAGAATGTTTTTATAGTCAAGATAAAGGTACCTATTTGCATACTCTAGATAATCGTGATTATTTATTAGAAGGAACTTTAGAACAATTAGAAAACGAACTTAATCCAGAAGATTTTTATCGAATATCTAGAAAATTTATTGTGCCTTTAAAATCAATTAAAGAAATTCAATTACACAGTAATTCAAGATTAAAATTAATATTACCCTCATATAAAGATGATGAAATAATAGTTGCTCGTGAAAGAGTGAATGATTTTAAAAAATGGATAGGTTGATACTATTTTTATTCATAATGCCATTTAAATTTAAAATATACTAGATTAAAAAGTAAAGTTTTCTATACGTTTTTTATTTTAAAAACAACTCGAATAGATGGTTGAGTATATACTTGAAATCATCGTTAGTTCGAGCGCGAAGCACATCGAAAAAAAACATTAATTTTTGTTGCTTTTGTAGATGTACTATTTTTAAAAAACAAAATTTAAAGTTTAAATGGTATAAGAATTAAGTTAGAAAACACAAATAAAACCCTAAAGAGAAAAGATTAATGAATATTAAAAAGTAGAAAAAGTAATGAAGAGTAATTATTTCCTACTTTTATTTGTCTTTTTTGGATCAATCAAAAAATAAATATAATAAGGATAAAAAATAAGAGGAAATATTGAATAGATCCTCTTATTTAATTTTATTTACTTAAGTTTTTCATTTCTTTTTCGATCATTTCATAAAATTGATCAATTTTTGGCATGATAATAATTCTTGTTCGTCTGTTTTTAGAACGATTTTCAGGAGTATCATTATCAACTAATGGAATGTGAAAACTTCTTCCTGCAGGTATTAATTGCTTAGGATTTACGCCTAAATCTTTTTCTAATACACGAACAATAGAGGTAGCTCTTTTTACAGAAAGATCCCAATTGTCTAGTAAAACACTATTTTTTATAGGCAAATTATCAGTATGACCTTCTACCATACACTCAAAATCAGGTTTGCTATTAACCACTTTGGCAACCTTTCCTAGCACTCCTCTAGCCCTATCACTCACATCATAGCTGCCTGATTTAAATAACAAATTATCTGCTATAGAAATCATTACAACTCCCTTTTCTACATTTATATTAATATCTGGATCATCTATTCCTACTTCACGTTTTAAACTTGTAACAAGTGCCAAGGTTACGGAATCTTTTTTAGTTAAAGCATCTTGTAAACGATTAATTTTTAAGTCTTTTTCTTTAATTGTTTCCAATGCTTTTTCTATATTCTGAGCTCCTTTTTGCGTTAAAACAGTCATTTCTTTCGAACTATTAATCAAATCAGAAGTGTTTTTTCTTAAATTTTGATTTTCATTTTGTAGAGCAGCTAAACTAGCATTAAGTCCCGATTTTTCTTCTAAACAAGAATTTAACTTAATAGTTGCAGTATTCAACAAATCTTGTGTTTCTTTATTTTTAGCTTCTAATTCAGTATATTTTTTTTTAGAAACACATGAGGTCGTTAAAAGACCTAAAAGTGATAATGTTAAAAATGTTTTATTCATTTTATTTTAATTTTGATATAGATCAGCAAAAATTTTGCCATTTTTAATAAAATAACGATAAACTATAGAATTTATTTTGTAATAATTTTCTTTTTGATTTAGATCTCTATTTTTTAAATATTTAGGAAGATTAGTGTATAAATAGTAATGTGATTTTAAAACAGCCCAAAAATGTTTAGGTTTTAATTCAATTAAAAATTTTATACCAGCTATTCCATCTAATAGCATTCTTACAAGCAAGATAGGAATTAATTTTGATGTGGGAAGATTTTTAGTCATCATCCACAATGAGTTTCTAAAATTTAAAAATGTTTTTTGAGGAGAACCTGTTTTTAAAGTACCTCCACCAAGATGATAAACAGTAGATAATCCACAATACTTAGTTTGGTAACCTTTATTAAAGGCTCTCCAACACAAATCAATTTCTTCTTGATGCGCAAAAAAATCAGAATCCAATCCATTAAGTTCTCTAAACACGTCTTTTCGTATAAAAAAACAAGCACCTGTAGCCCAAAAAATATCAATAATATCGTTGTATTGACCTTTGTCCTCTTCTAAAGTATCAAAAATTCTACCTCTGCAAAAAGGAAATCCATATCGGTCAATAAACCCTCCAGCAGCACCTGCATATTCAAACATAGTTTTATTTTTATAATCTAATATTTTAGGTTGTGCAATAGCAACTGTTAGATCTTTTTCAAATAAATCTATAATGGGGTTTAGCCAATCTTTTGTTACTTCTATGTCAGAATTTACTAATGCGTAAATATCTTCTTCAACATACTTTAAAGCTTCATTATAACCTTTTGCATAACCAAAATTCCCTGTATTTTGTATGATTTTTACAAAAGGAAATTGTGTTTTTATAAATTCTACAGAATGATCAGTAGAAGCATTATCTGCAACATAAATAGTTGCTTCTGAAGAATGCTGAATAATTGATGGAAGAAATTGATCTAATAATTTTTGTCCATTCCAATTAAGTATGACAACGGCAATTTTTTTCATATTTAGGAGTTTTACTAAATAAGCCTTTTAATTTTTTTAATAATTAATCAAATATTTTACAACTACAAAAATAAGTGTAATAAAAGAGATAGTGTAATAGATACCTTTAATTATTGTAAAAAAACTCGATAATTCAATTAAATTTTTAGAAAGAATAGGATAGATTTCTAGTATGCAGATAATGCAAATGTTTTCGGTATAATCAAATAAAGCCGAAATGATAGGTAATAAAACTATGTAAATAAATTGAGTTTCTAATAAATTAAGTTTTTTGAGAAAACAAATAAAGATAAAACTAATTGCAAATAAAATAGGAAAGATCAAATTTAGGGGAATTTGCTGATACAAATAAGCTTGACGACCTTTTGTGTCTAAATTGTGAAATAAATTTTTTGCTTCAATGTAAGAATAACCCAAAAGACGAACGTCAAATATTCTTATTTTAATTTCATCATTTTTTACATTAGGGATATTAATACTCAGGATTAAAATAAATACTATGATTGTACTAAAAAATAAAACGAGTACTTTTTTCCGTTTATGTTTTGTGAGATATTATTAAGCACAATTAAATAGGATATTCAGGAAGGTTATGTAAAAAAATATATTTCTCATTTTCAAAATCCATTTTACAAAAATAATGATTTAAGCCATTTGTAACCATTAAATATTGAGCATTTAAAACCAAATTATAACGAGCTATTTGATCAAAAGTTTGTTGTGAAATTTTTACTTCAGGTGCTTTGCATTCTATTAATAAAAAAATAGATCCATTAGGTTGAAAAACAACAATATCATACCGTTTAATTAAATCATTAATTTTAATTAATTTTTCAACATTAATACATGATTTAGGATATTTTTTTTCTTCCAATAAGAAACGAATTACATTTTGACGAACCCATTCTTCAGGTGTAAGCATTATAAATTTTTTACGAATTTCATCAAAAATAGATACTTTATTTTCGTTATTTTTGAACCGAAATTGATAGCTAGGAAAATTTAATTTTATCATTTTCCAAAAATAGTTTTTTTACTTTCAGGTTTCAAGTTCTTTTTAATCTGGATTATGCGTTAGCTTTTGTATGAAGATAAAAAGACAAAGAGGATAAAAATGCACGAAAATTTTTATACAAATATATTTTTATTATATCGAGAATAAAAAACGTACTACTTTTTTAGATTCAAAGTTATTTTTTTGTAATAAACTGACAATGCGTAAGCTAGGTTTAAAATTTAAACTTTAAAAAAAGAAATATGGATGAAGCACTAAAGATTATAAAAGACATAAAGGCAGGAATTATTAAACCTATTTATTTTTTAATGGGGGAAGAACCTTATTATATTGATAAACTTTCAGAATATATAGAACAAAATATTTTACAAGAACACGAAAGAGATTTTAATCAAACAATACTTTATGGTCGTGATGTTACAATAGAAGATATTGTAGGAAATGCGAAACGTTATCCTATGATGGCAGATAAACAAGTAGTTATTGTAAAAGAAGCTCAAGAATTATCACGTACCATTGATAAATTAGAAGCTTATGCTGAAAATCCACAAGATACCACAGTTTTAGTACTCTGTTATAAATATAAAACATTAGACAAAAGGAAAAAGGTTACTAAAGTTTTAGAGAAAAACGGATTAGTTTTTGAAAGTAAAAAGTTATATGAAAATCAAGTAAGTACTTGGTTGACCCGGGTTTTACAAGGTAAAAAACTACAAATAGAACCTAAAGCGGTACAAATGTTTGTTGATTTTTTAGGAACTGATTTAAGTAGAATTGCCAATGAAATAGACAAACTTTCTATAATATTAAAGCAAGGAGAAGTTATTACACCTGCTATTATAGAAGAAAATATTGGGTTCAGTAAAGATTTTAACCCCTTTGAATTACGAAAAGCAATCGGTGAACGAAATCAGCTTCAAGCATATAAAATAGCAGATCATTTTGCTCAAAACCCAAAAGATAATCCAATTGTTTTAACCATAGGTTTAGTGTTTAGTTTCTTTTCACAATTATTACAATATCATGGATTGAAAGATAAAAATCCTAAAAATGTGGCATCAGTATTAAAAGTAAATCCCTTTTTTGTAAAAGACTACGAATTAGCAGCCCGAAATTATCCTATGAAAAAAGTAAGCGGTATTGTAGCAACACTAAAGGATATAGATTTAAAAAGTAAAGGAGTAGGAGCAACTAATCTTTCACAAGATGATTTATTAAAAGAAATGTTAGTTAAAATTTTTAACTAAATTTACGATATTTGCAACTTTAAAGTAATTAAAATATTGAGTTTAAAATGAGTGTAGGAATGAATAAAAATACAGTTCTAGCATGGGCAACATTTATAATGATTGTTATGGGAGTAATTTTAATAGGGTTAGGTATTTATCGTTATGCAGAGGTAGCAGGATGGGGATTCAGTGCAGTAGGAATTGGTTTTTTTGCTAATGCTTGGGTTTTTAATGCTTTAAAAGGAAGAGTTTAAAATAATAATCAATCATAGTTTTTAGTTTTCAATCATTATTTTGAGTTCTAAATTTTAAAATTATAAATTATAGTTATGTCAGACGATAAGAAAGTAATATTTTCAATGTCGAAGGTAAGTAAAACTTACTCTTCAACAAACAAACAAGTATTAAAAGATATTTATTTAAGTTTTTTTTATGGTGCTAAAATTGGTATTTTAGGATTAAATGGTTCAGGTAAATCATCTTTATTAAAAATTATAGCAGGGATTGATAAAAATCACCAAGGAGACGTGGTTTTTGCGCCAGGTTATACAGTAGGGTATTTAGAGCAAGAACCTCAATTAGACGAAGAAAAAACAGTAATAGAAATTGTTAGAGAAGGAGCAGCAGAAGCCGTTAAATTACTTGAAGAATTTAATACAATTAACGATCAGTTTGGTTTGCCTGAAGTTTATGAAAATGCTGATAAAATGCAAAAACTAATGGATCGTCAAGCAGAATTACAAGATAAAATAGATGCTTGTGGTGCTTGGGAACTAGATAATAAACTTGAAGTAGCAATGGATGCACTTCGTTGCCCAGATGCAGATACGCCAATAAAAGTATTATCAGGAGGAGAACGTCGTCGTGTAGCATTATGTCGTTTATTATTACAAGAACCTGATGTACTATTATTAGACGAGCCTACTAACCACCTAGATGCAGAATCAGTTCATTGGTTAGAACAACATTTACAACAATATAAAGGAACTATTATAGCAGTAACCCACGATCGTTATTTCTTAGATAATGTGGCTGGCTGGATTCTTGAACTAGATAGAGGAGAAGGTATTCCTTGGAAAGGAAACTACTCATCTTGGTTAGATCAAAAAGCCAAACGATTAGAACAAGAAGAAAAAACAGAATCAAAACGACGTAAGATTTTAGAACGAGAGTTAGACTGGGTTCGTCAAGGAGCTAAGGGACGTCAAACAAAACAAAAAGCACGTCTTCAAAATTATGATCGTTTATTAAATGAAGACTCTAAACAATTAGAAGAAAAATTAGAATTATATATACCTAATGGACCTCGTTTAGGAACGAATGTAATTGACGCTAAAAATGTTGCTAAAGCATTTGGCGATAAATTATTATATGATAATTTAAATTTTACTCTACCACAAGCGGGCATTGTGGGAATTATTGGACCTAATGGTGCAGGTAAGTCAACCATTTTCCGTATGATAATGGGAGAGCAGCAAGCTGATTCAGGTTCATTTGAAATAGGAGAAACTGTAAAAATTGCATACGTTGATCAAACCCATAAAAACATTGATCCAGAAAAATCTATATGGGAAAATTTCTGTGATGGTCAAGAATTAATTATGATGGGAGGACGACAAGTAAATTCGCGTGCCTATTTATCTAAATTCAATTTTTCGGGTAGTGAACAAAATAAAAAAGTTTCAACATTATCAGGAGGAGAGCGTAATCGTTTGCATTTAGCAATGACCCTACGTGAAGAAGGTAACGTATTGTTATTAGATGAGCCTACAAATGATTTAGATGTAAATACTCTTCGTGCATTAGAAGAAGGTTTAGAGAATTTTGCAGGTTGTGCTGTAATTATTTCTCACGACCGTTGGTTCCTAGACCGTGTGTGTACACATATTTTAGCTTTTGAAGGTGATTCACAAGTATACTATTTTGAAGGAGGATTTACAGATTATGAAGAAAATCGTAAAAAACGCCTAGGCGATTTAGTACCAACCAGAATAAAATATAAAAAATTGGTTAGATAAAATATTATTTTAATAAATTTCCTAAATCCCCTAAAATACTTTTAGGGGTGTTTTTTTAAATAATATGATAAAAAAAAACCTAAAATAATGTGAAAAAGGTATAATAACATTCAAATTTTGAAAATTCCTCATAATAATATTTTTTAATCTTGAGATTGTCCAAAAAGTTCGCAATCTTGTCATCGAGACCAAAGAGAGAAACTACACAATGTTGATTATGATACTCCTCCAATGTACTTATAGTAATTTTTATTCAAAATATAAATGATATGAAAAAATGACTTTACTTAAGATCTGTCTAAGTATAGAATTTAAAAAATTAATTTTCTTGATAGTTAATTAATAAATCAATAAACTTACTGTAACTTTTCATACCCTCTTTCTGTTGATTTAGCTTTAAAAAATAATCATAAAAGATTTCAAAACCTTCATTTATGATAGATTCATGTGATGACCAAAAAAAATTACTTTCATCAAAGTTTTTTAAAATCCCAGGATTGATTGTTTGTAGTATTCTTTTGAGTTCTTTTTGATCTTTAGATTCAATATTTACTAGACAATAACGTAAAGCATACGTATAACCGGCGTATTGAAAGAATAAATTTTGGTTATGGATAGTAGCTAGAAATCCAATAAAATTACACTCACTCTCACTAGAATACCCGATTTGATGAGCCATTTCATGACAAACTATTGCGGGTAAATTATAAGATGGAAGCATATTATTTATTTGTGCCTCATTTGTAAAAGGATTTAAATAACCTCCAAACCCCATATAAGTTAGTGGGTAGCTAAACAAAGAGTTTTTTATACTGGTCTTTTTATACTCAAAAAAAGAATGTCTGTTTTTTAAATTAATATATCCAGATTGAGCTAACTCAAATATTTGAACAGCTGTATAAGGACTGATTACTTTTTGATTTATATTACGTGTTAATTTAAACTGAATTTTATTTGTTTTGTGTATAAGATTTTGGGTAAATTGTAAAAGTTCTTTTTGACTATAATCTGTTTTAAGATTCATCTTTTTATAAAGAGGTATTCGATAATAGTTATAAGCCCAAAGTAAATGAAAAATAAAATACATGGTTACTAAAAAAGAAAAGAGATTTTTAGTGTTTTCTTTCCAACATATTTTACGATTTTTATATAACCAATATGGAAGATAAATTAATGCTAAAATATAAATACAATCACCAATAGAAAAAGGAATCCATCCAAAAATAATTCTATTTAATTTTGAAATCATAAGGTAAAATCCATTACTATAATATTGCTCTACAATAGTAGGGAATTTTGAAAATATCTTTAAGAGTAATATTTGAAATACAAAGAATATAAAAAATAAGATATTTTTTGATATTTTTAAATTATTGATTTTTAGTGGTTTCATGTTTTTTAATTAATCAATAAATTTAGTTTTTAACTCTGGAGAAGGGATCATACAAGTTACTTTTTTTCCATACCATTTATAACGATTTTTAGCAACAAAATCATATAGAAAGTCTCGTAAGTTAATTGGAATTATTTTAAAAATAAAGAACCAATTTAGAATAGATAAACTTTGTGCAATCTTTAAAACAGCTTCTGATTTATAATAATAAGCTTGATTGGGAATATATAATACAATACTTTCTATATTTCTATTTTTAATTCCCAGATATTGAAGTACTTCTTGTCCTAACTCAGATTCTAAAGTTACAAAACGAAAAATATCATTTTTGTCATGCTTAATGATATATTGTACCCAATAATTACAAAGATTGCACACTCCGTCAAAAAGTATGATTTGTTTATCTTTTGGTAGTTTCTGCATTAATTTAATATTATTTAGGTTGAATATATTCTAATTGTTCTAAACTGACTTTAGAGGTAAAAAAGCCATAATTTACAATGGCATTGTTTTTTTCAATTTTATCAATAGTACCTATAGACTTACCGTCAATCATGCGAACACGATCACCTACTTTAAGTACTACTTTAGGTTTGTTTTCTTCTATTTTTTTAGCAATTTCTTTCTTTTCTTTTTTCTCTTTCCGAATTTCTTCTACTTTAATATTTACTTCTGCTAATACTTCTTTTTCTACTTTTTCTTTGACTTTCTTTTCTTTTAGGGTAATTTTTTTACGTTTTGAATTTTCTATTTCTACCATTTTTAAAAATTCACCAATTAAATCTTTTTTGTTTTTATCATTAAAATATTTTTCAGAAATATCATCTATTTTTTGCCCCATATAAATCAAACGTTGATTAGTATCATATAATTCTTGATAGCGTTCTAGCTTATCTTGAATTTTGGCATTGATGGTTTCCATTTTTTTATTTTCTTGGCGAGCTTTTGTTTCTTCTTCTTTTAAATTTTGTGAAGTTTTTTCTAGTTTAGAACGTTCTTTTTGAAGGGAGGAAATGGTTTTGTCAAATCGTATTTTGCTACCTTCTACCTTTTTTTTAGCACGATTAATTAATCCGTAAGGAATACCATTTTTTTGAGCTACTTCAAAAGTAAATGAACTACCTGCTTGACCTATAATTAATTGGTACATAGGTTCTAGTGATTTTTCATCAAAAAGCATATTAGCATTGGTTGCGCTTGGTAATTCATTAGCTAACATTTTTAAATTGGCATAATGAGTTGTTATAATACCAAAGGCTTCACGATGATAAAATTCTTCTAGAAAGACTTCTGCCAAAGCACCACCTAGTTCTGGATCGGAACCTGTACCAAATTCATCAATTAAAAATAAAGTGTTGGAATTACATTTTTTTAAAAAGTAATTCATGTTTTTTAAACGATAGCTATAAGTACTTAAATGATTTTCAATAGACTGGTTATCTCCAATATCCGTTAAAATTCTATCAAATAAGCACGTTTCACTACGTTCATGTACAGGAATTAGTATTCCTGATTGTAACATTAGTTGTAGTAAACCAACGGTTTTCATAGAAATGGTTTTACCACCAGCATTAGGTCCTGATATAACAACGATTCGTTTACTTTGATCAAATTCAAAAGTTTGAGGATAGGTAGTTTTTCCTTTTTCTTTATTATTTAAAAATAAAATAGGGTGAAAGGCTTCTTTTAAAAAAACTCTTTTTTCTTCATTTATTTTAGGTAATAAGCCGTTTATTTTTAAGGCATATTTAGCTTTGGCCGAAATAACATCTAGATCACTTAAAAAATCTTGGTATTGTGTTAATAATTCATGAAAAGGGCGAATATTGTTGGTTAGTTGCTTTAGAATTTTAATAATTTCTTCTCGTTCTTCATATTCTAAATTAGCTAGTTCACGAGAATAACGAAGGGTAGATTCAGGTTCAATATAAGCAATGCTACCTGTTTTAGAACTTCCTAATATAGAGCCTTTTACTTTACGGCGATACATTGCTTGAACAGCTAGTACTCTGCGATTTTCTACCACAGTTTCTCGAATTTCATCTAAATAACCTAATGAATTGTATTGGTTTAGTGCCATCCCAAAACTTTGATTTACTTTACCTCTAACTAAATTCATATTTCTACGGATTTCTAATAGAGTAGGAGTAGCCTCATCTTTTATTTCACCATATTTATCAAAAATAGCCTCAATGGCTTTTGTTATTTCTTTTGTGATAGTTATTTGACTTGCTTTTTTGTGTAAAGCAGGATAATAATCATCAAATTTTTTTAAGAAGATTAATAAAGCATTAGTGTTTTCAGCTAGTGAATGAATCTTTTTAAAACTTGAAGCTTCTAGATAACTATCTTCTATAGCTAAAAATTTAAGCTCATTTATTATGGGGTCAAAATTATGACTAGGTAGGGCGTTATTATTATCAAAAGAAGAACGATATTCAGAGGTTTGAAATAAAATATCGGTTAGTTCTTCTTTATTTTTATAAGGAATTATATGTAATGTTTTTTCAATTCCTATTTCAGTTGTACAATATGCCGAAATGGTTTCTAAAACGGTTTGAAATTCTAAATCTTGTAAGGTTTTACTATGTATTGAAATCATTTTATCTCTTAATGTAGTCACAAATTTACAATTTAAATTAAAAAAGGAGATTGAATTTTCAATCTCCTTTTAAATTAAATTTATTAAAAGTTATCTTTAATGTAGATTATGTTTTAAAATGGTTTTTTTGATCTTATTTCTCCATAAAGTAGGTTTTGTTGAATACCCAGTTAAACTTATTTTTTTTAACCATAGTAAATAATCATCACTTCCTTTTAGATTTAAATAAAACTTTTTTGAAGCCATTTTTAAACAAAAATCTCTAAAAGAATCTTCAACACTTGAGTATTGCTTAAAACTAGACCAAGTTACTTGATTTTTTCCTTTAATTCCAAAGTGGTTATTTAATCTTTTTGCAACTTTACTATTACCGTAGCCTGATTCTACTATGGCAATACTTAGAATTATAGATCTTGGTATTCCAAATTCAAAGGATAACTTATCTGCTATTTCACCATATTCTTTAATGTACGACTCACTTTGTGAATAGCTGTTATAAAAGCTAAGAAAAGTAAAAGCAAATAAGAAGTATAATTTTAGATTTTTCATAAGCATAAATTTCTTTATAATTAAGTTGGTATTACTTAAAATATTGACCAAATTTGCCAAATGATTAATAATTATATTGCTTCTTTTTGAAGAAGTAGGGTACAAATTTAATAAAAAAAGTTTTCTAAACATCCTTTTTATCAACAAATTAACTTAGAATTAATATTTTATGTCTTTTAAGAAAAGAGTTTTTTTATTTATTTATTTTGTTTTACAGACTGTTTCAGGGCAAAATATATCTTTATTTCAATATAAAAAAGCAGACTCCTTATATCCTAAGATAAATTTAAATTTGGAGAAAAATATAATTATAAATGAAAATCATTTAAAACCTCTTTTTCTTAAACTTTTAAAATTAAAAAAAGATAATTTAAAACAAGTTTCATTTGTTCATATAGGAGATTCTCACATACAAGCTGATATATCTACTAAAGTTATACGTACTGAATTACAACGTTATTTTGGGAATGCTGGTAGAGGCTTAATATTTCCATATCAATTAGCTAAAAGTAACGCTCCAACAGATATTATTTTTAGTTCAAATTCTAATTGGAAAGGAAGTCGATTAATTAAAAAAAATCCAGAAATACCCTGTGGTATAAGTGGTTTTGCGATAGAATCTATAGAACCCAATTCTCTTATTAATTTTAAGTTTAGAGGAACTGAAACATTTCATAAATTTGATAAGCTTACTTTGTTTACAAATAAAGAAATTAAAAATGTTAATTTAATTGAAGATACAGCAAAATATAGTGTTAAAGATGGTGTTTTAGATTTTAAATTTGATGGTCTTCGGTCTAATTTTAATATTATATGCAATGATTCTATTTGTACTAAATTATATGGTATATTTTTAGAAAACTCTATTGATAAAGGAATTATTTATAGTGCAATAGGAGTAAATGGAGCTAAATATTCTGATTATAATTCTGAAGTTTTATTTTGGGAACAAATTAAAAATGTTAAGTCAGATTGTTATATTTTATCTATGGGTACTAACGAAGCACAAAATATTGTTTTAACTCCTGAGAGTTTTGTAGAGTCAATAAAGGAAACAATTGATAAAATAAAAATATTTAATCCTGAAGCTGTTTTTATATTATCAACTCCTCCTGTTTCTTTTTATAAGAAAGTAGTACCTAATAAAAAATTAAAAGATTTTTCTGATGCAATTATGGCTTATTGTATTGATAATGAAATTGCATTATGGGATTTATTTGAAATTTCAGATGGATTAAAAGGAAGTTGTGAGTTTGCAAAAAATCAACTTTTAGTTAATGATCTTGTTCATTATTCTAGAAAAGGATATGAATTACAGGGGTATTTATTTATTGAAGCATTTGCTAAAAGTTGGAATAATTATATAAATTCACTCTCTACAATTAAAATGAATTAATACCATTTAAACTTAAAATTACTGGATTAAAAAGTAAAATTCTCGATACGTTTTTTTTCATTTTAAGAACAACTGGAACAGACGGTTGAGTATATAATTGAAATCATTATTAGTTCGAACGCGAAGCGCATTGAAAACCAACACTAATTTTTATTGTTTTTGTAAGATGGTGTTTAAATCAACATACAGTTTGTCACTCCTACATAAGGAGGCGTTTTATAATCAACATTATGTGGTTTCTCCCTTTGGTCGATTGACAAGATAGCGAACTTTTTGGACAGTCTAAAGGTTAAAAAAATAGTATTATGAGAAAATTTCAAAGTTTAAGTGGTATAAATTAAAATATGAAAAAGTGTGTTGTTTTTAACTGTATTCAATAAGGAGATTTTTAGAATTAGAAAAAAGGCTCAGATTATAAAAATCTAAGCCTTAATTTTTTTGTTTACAACTTTTAGGAAGTTGTTATTAATGTTAATGATTTTTCTTGTGTTAAGAGAGTGTAAATAGAATTTTGAATATTTCTTTTTTGTTGTACCCTCTTTTAAGTTTTATATAGATTAGATATTATAAATTTGTTTTAATTTATCTTTCCACATTGTTAATTCTTCTCTATTACGTTCAATACTTTTCTTTACTTCAATAATCATTGGATTATCTTTTTTAGCATTTGAGAAGAATTGGATATTGTTTTCTAATTGAAAAATTTCATTTTGTACTTCTTCTATTTTTCTTTGAATGAAAATCTTTTCTCCATCTATTTTATGTTGACCTTCTTGGCTTAGTTGTTCTAAACGACTGTTAAATCGAACCATTTCAGCTTCACGTTTACTTGATGTCAAATTTTCAAAAAGAGTATCTAATACTTTGTTAAATTTTCCTTCTATATGACGTCTAGAAAAAGGTACTTTGCCAAAGGATTTCCATGTTTCTATGTGAGTTTTTATAAGGTCTAAATCTTTTCTATGATCTCCAGAGAGAGTCAATGTTTTTACGATTTCTAAATAATCCTTTTTCTTATCAAAAGCAATAATTTCAATTGCTTCATTTTGATTTCTAAAGGCTGTTAATCTGTCAAAATAGTGATTGCAAGCTTCTTTAAATTCTCCCCAAACATGATCCGAAAACTTTTTAGGAACATGACCTATTAATTTCCAATCTTCTTGGATTTTTTTCATAATAGGGGTTGTTTCATTAAAGTTATCGTTATTCATTAATTCTTTTGCTCTAGCAACTAGGGCGTTTTTTTTATCTAAGTTAGCTTGTTGTTCTTTTTTTATATCTTTATAAAAAGAGTTTTTGTTAGCATTAAAACTTCGGACAGCATTTTTAAAATCAGCCCAAACTTCTTCATTGATTTCTGAAGGAACTTTTCCTGCTTCAAAAAATGCTTTTCTTAGAGTTTCTATTTTGTTTATTTGGCCTTGCCAAGAGGAATGTGCTGTTATTTTTTCTTCGGCAATTTTATAGATTTGATTTATTATATCCTTTTTTGTGGCTAAATTTTCTTCTTCTTTTAAGCGTTGTTGTTCAAATAAATTTTCACGTTTTTCGTGCATTTGTTTGGTTACTTCGCTAAATGCGTGCCAAATTTCTTCTCGATTTTCTTTAGAAACAGGACCTATTTCTTCTTTCCAAACTTTATGTAATAATTGAAGTTCTCTAAAAGCTTTGAAAACGTCTAGTTCGTTTAAAAGATTTTTAGCTCTTTCTATAATTTTTAGCTTTTTATCTAAATTATGTTTAAATTCTAAATCACGTGCTTCTCTATCTAAATGCAGTAGATCATAAAAGTTTTCTACATGAAAATGATAATTATTCCAAACATGATTGTATTTGTCTTTAGGTATTGCACCAGCACTTTTCCAACGATCACGAATGTCGTTAAATGGTTTCAATAAATCCTTTATTTCAGCATTTGAAGTTAGTAATGTCTTTAGTTCTTCTATTAGATTTAATCTATTTTGGAGATTTAATTTTAGCTTAGCTTCAAGATTTTTAAAATAAACGTTTCTTTTATTTTTATATTCGTTATAAAGAAAGTCAAATTTAGATTTTGTAGGGGAATGATACTCGAAATCTTCATTAGGATTTTCATGTAAAAATTCTTCTTTTTTTTCTTCAATAAAATGATTGTATTTAGATAAAAAAGCTGATTTTATTTCCTCTATGTGATTACGGATAACCATAATTTTGTCTAGGGCTAATAATTGTTCAAATTCTAGCACTAGGGAATCCATACTCATGGTATGATAATCTTTCATTGGAATTTCATGTTCGTGTTCCAATGTATTGTCTTCATTTACTTCTGCATTTAAGTTCTCGATGGTTTCTATCGCTAATTGAGTATCTGATTGCGATAGATTTTGATCATTTCCATCTGCTTTTAGCAGGTTATCATTCATTTCTTCTTGCATATTGCAGGATATTTACAGTTAATAATATTTGCACAAGTTAATAAAATCAAATTTAAATAAAAAGAGACTGTCCAAAAAGTTCGCAATCTTTCATTTCGACGAAAGAGAGAAATCACATAATGTTGATTATGAGACTCTTTCTTACGTTGGATTGATAAACTATAGGTTGTATTTTGATATATATTTTTAAAGGAAAATCCTGTTTTTAACTTTTTTTGAGCTTTTTAGGGGGGTGTTTTTTTTAATATAATCTATATTTTATTGATATACAAGCTTTTATTTGATTATGAATGAGCTTATAAATTGGTTAATCTAAAAAAATATTTCTAACAGCTCTAAATTTTTTACTTCTAAATGCTTTCATTTTAGTGTTAAATTTATGCTGAATATTAGTAACTTCTATTGTTAAATTATTTGGTATTGTTTTGGTGATAGTTTTAAAAGAGATTCGTTCTAAACTATGATGATTTGTAAAAACAAAAGAAGTATGCTGAAAATGTGTTTATACTTCTTTTGTTTATTTTATTAAGGTCAAAATAGGATAGTTTAGATTCTATTTTTAACTACGTTATCTGTTTTAAATTTCAAACCAGTTTTTAATAAGATTATCAATGGACTGGGCATTTTTATGTGTATATTCATTAGTTTTAGGATTGTATAGGTAATCTTTACCCCATTCTTTATGATTTTTTGCTAGAGAGATGATGGCATCACAAACATATTTAATTTCTTCATTTGTAGTGGTGGGGTGTATAGACATTCTTATCCATCCTGGTTTAACAGTTAAATCACCAGAGTCTATATTACAAGTAATAGCATTGGATTTATCTTGATCAACATGTAATAAGTAATGACCGTAAGTACCGGCACAACTACAACCACCCCTAGTTTGAATACCGAAGTGATCGTTTAATATTTTAACTCCTAGGTTGTAATGTAGGTTATCTATATAAAATGAAATAACTCCTAATCGTTCTTGATGTTGTCCTGATAAAATGGTTAAATTAGTTTCTTTGTTTAATTCTTTAAAAATATAATCGACAATTTCTTTTTCGCGTTTTAGTATATTAGCTACTCCCATTTTTTCTTTTAATTGTATAGCTAATGCTGTTTTTATTACTTGAAGAAAGCCTGGGGTGCCTCCATCTTCGCGATCTTCTATATTGTCAATGTATTTATGTTCTCCCCAAGGATTAGTCCAAGATACTGTTCCTCCTCCTGGACAATCAGGGACATTATTTTTGTATAAATTTTTATTAAAAACTAACACGCCTGAGGTACCAGGTCCTCCTAAAAATTTATGAGGAGAAAAGAAGATAGCATCTAGATAGGCTTCTTGATCTTCAGGGTGCATATTGATTGTTACATAAGGACCTGAACAGGCAAAATCGACAAAGCAAACACCTCCATTTTGGTGCATAATTTTTGCTACTTCATGATAAGGCGTTTTGATACCTGTAACGTTTGAACAAGAAGTAATGGAAGCTATTTTAAAACTTCTATCTTTATATTGTGCTACAATTTTCTTGAAATTTTCTAAACAAAAAAGACCTTCTTTATTAGCAGGAATTATGACTACATCAGCAATTGTTTCTAACCAAGAGGTTTGATTAGAATGATGTTCCATGTGAGATATAAATACTATAGGTTTTATTTCTTTAGGTATATTGGTATAATTTTTTAAGTTTTCGCTAATTCGTAAGCCTAAAATTCTTTGAAACTTATTAACAACACCTGTCATTCCTGTGCCATCAGTAATTAATACATCGTTTTCATCAGCATTTACATGTTTTTTTATGATTTTTCGAGCTTGGTGATAAGCTATGGTCATAGCAGTGCCGGAAACAGTGGTTTCGGTATGAGTATTTGCTACAAAAGGGCCAAAATCTTTTAAGATTTTTTCTTCAATGGGTCTGTATAGTCTTCCTGAAGCGGTCCAATCTGTATAAATAATTTTCTTTATTCCAAAAGGAGAATCAAATTCTTGATTAATACCTACAATATTTTCTCTAAATTTTAAAAAATATTGTTCTAATGTTGTAGATTTTTCGGTTGTAATCATTTGTTTTTTATTTGGTTTCAAATATACATTATTTACTTATTTTGAAATAGATTTTTAAAAAAATGATTAATAAATTATAATATTTTATTGAAAATAAAAAAAGTGTATTTGAAGTATGAAATAAAATTTTAAAATCTTTTTTGTTTTCGTTCTTTTATTTGATTGAGTAATTTATGTTTGAACTCTATTTCTATTTGTTTTAGTTGAATAATTTTTTGATTTGGTATAATACCTTGCAAATTTTTGACTAATGATCGTTTGTTTTGTCTTATTTCATTTTCTATTTTTTCTTCTTGATCCATTAAGTTTTGCATTTCTTTATCTGATAAGGAATTTGTATTTTCTGTATTTAATTGGTGAATTAATTTCTTTTTTTGTTTTTGAAGTTCCAATTGTGTATCATCAAATTGATTGAATATAGGCCAAAATTTTTGTGCTTCTTCAGAGGTTAAATTAAGTTTATCGGATATAAAAGCTATACGTAATGTTTTTATTTTTTCCATTTTTTCTTCTCTTCCTTGTCCAAAAGTAATTTGGTTTAATATAATTATAAGGAAAGTTATTATCTTTTTCATGACAATCATTTTATTGGTTAATTTGTGTATTCGTTTAAAAAAATAGGAGTTTGATGATCTATAGGAATAACTTCTTTTTCTAAATCTTTTAGATCTTCAATTGTTAGGTAATCAACTAGTTCTTCTGTGGTTAGATCATCTGCATAGGTTAAGTATTCTTGTGTAGAATTGATGGTGTAATTGTCTATTTGATTAAAATAAATATTTGTAAAAATTGAAATAATTATTGTAGTGGCAATTGCATAAAGTATAATATTTTTTTTCTTCCAAAATGAAATTACGTTTGTTTTTTCTTTTTCGTCATTAATTATTGACATTAGACGATTTTCAAAATTTAAAAAATAATCATCGGGAACTTTATATCCGGAATTAATTTTTGGGTCTGTATTTATATTAATAGGATTCATATTAGTAGGACAAAAATAAAAGGGAAAGGTTTAATTTGAGTTTAGAAAATATTCAATTTTTTTGACTGCATGGAAATAGGAGGCTTTTAATGCTCCTACGGAGGTTTTTAATATTTCGCTAATTTCTTCATATTTTAATTCTTGAAAATATTTCATCTTAAAAACTTGTTGTTGTTTTTCGGGTAAGGAGGCTATTGCTTTATGCAGTTTTAATTGAATTTCATTTCCGTCAAAGTGTATGTCTGCTTCTAATTTTTCTATCATTTTTCCTTTTAATTCTTCATTTGACAAGCCTTTTTTCCTTGCTTTGCTATTTAAAAATGTGATGGTTTCATTTGTAGCAATACGATAAATCCATGAATAAAGTTTACTTTCTCCTTTAAAATTTTCGAGATTTTGAAAAACTTTTATAAATGTATTTTGTAAAATATCGTCTGAATCATCATGATCTGATACGATATTTCTTATGTGGTAATATAGTGGTTTTTGATACTCACGAATCAATTTCCTAAAAGCTTCATTTTGAGTTTTAGGATTTAGGAGTTCATTTAAGAATAATTTTTCGTCTTGCAAAATGTAAGGTGTTTGAGTATAAGACTAAAGATATTTAAAAAGGTTTAATTTAAATGGAAAAGGCTTTGTATATTTGGTTAAAAATTAAATTTTATGATTAAAACAGTTATTTTTGATATGGATGGTGTGATTGTAGATACTGAACCAGTTCATAAATATGCTTATTATCAATGTTTTAAAGAATTGTCAATAACGGTTTCAGATAGTATGTATGCGTCATTTACAGGGAATTCTACACGCAATGTTTTTCAAAAATTAAAAGAAACTTTTAATCTAGATTATGAAGTAGAAACTCTTGTGTTAAGAAAAAGAGAATTTTTTAATGAGGCATTTGATATAAAACCTGATTTAGAATTAATTGAGGGGGTTTTAGATTTAATTAAAAAATTACACGCTCAGGGTATTCAGCTTATTCTAGCTTCTTCTTCTTCTGCAAGTACTATAAATCGTGTATTTAATCGTTTTGATTTAAATCAATATTTTACTCATAAAATAAGTGGTGAAGATTTTCCTAAGTCAAAACCAGATCCTGCTATATTTTTACATGCAGCCTCACTTTCGGAAGCTTCTAAAGAAAATTGTATTGTAATTGAGGATAGTACTAATGGTGTAAAGGCAGCCCATTCAGCTGGAATTTATTGTATAGGCTATAATAGTGTTAATTCAAAACTTCAAGATTTATCCTTAGCTAATGAGGTAATTCATCATTTTGATGAATTTGATTTTTTAAAGGATATTATGAATTAATGAGAACACGTTTTGTGTTTGAATAAATTTTTTAAGGAAGGGGAGTTGTTATTTGTTGTGAGTATAATTTATGGATATAGAAATAGTTTCTAAAATAAATTATTAATCTTTATTGTATTTTGAATTTTATTTATTTCAGTACTATTTTTTATTTGATAATAAATTAGTTAGTTTTATTTTCATTCCAATAATAACTATCAGGATAAGCTCTTTGTCCAAATATTGCAGTGCCTATTCTTATGATAGTTGCTCCCTCTGCTATGGCTGTTTCTAAATCTCCACTCATACCCATTGAAAGTTCTTTCATTTCTACATTGGGGATATCTAGTGCTATTATTTCTTCTTGAATGTTTTTAAGTAAGCGAAAACAATCTCTAACTTTATCAGTTTCGGCACTAAATAGACCTATAGTCATAAGTCCTTTTATTTTTAGAGTATTAAATTGAGCTACTTTTTCTATAAAATTGCGAGCATTATTAGGATTTATACCAAATTTACTTTCTTCTCTTGATGTGTTTATTTGTATTAAAACATCTATGGTTTTATTTTCAAGTTGTAATCTTTGATGTAATTTTTCAGCTAGATCTAAACGATCAAGAGATTGTATACATGAAACATCATATTTTAAAATTTCTTTTATTTTATTGGTTTGTAAATGTCCAATAAAATGATTTACATGAGAGATTTCTTTTAACGATTCATATTTTTCCTTTAGTTCTTGTACTTTATTTTCAGCTATTAATTTACTACCTGTACTTAATGCAATTTTTATACGCTCAGCTGAAACGGTTTTCGTTGCTAAAAGTAATTTTATTTCATCAGGATTTCGGTTGTTTTGTTTGCAAGCATTATTTATACGTTCTTTTATAATGTTAATGTTTTTTAAAATTTCTTCAGTCATTGGATGATTTTTTATTTTTTTTCTTCTAGGTTTTTAATTAATATTGATTTTATAATGGTATATGCGTAGTCTTTAGCTTCAGCAAAAGAGATATTATATTTACGTTCTATATTTTGTAAATCTTTAGGAAATCGGAGTAAGAGGTTGTTGTAATATTGTTCTAAAATTTCTTTTTCTGGGATTGCAAAATTTACTTGTAATTGAAACCGTCTTAACAAGGCTATATCAATAATTTCTACATGATTTGTAGCGCATATCAATAAAGATTTATTAGGAAAATAATCTATAAGTTGGATAATTGTATTTACTAATCTTCTCATTTCTCCTACGTCTTTATCATCATTACCTCTTGCTTTTCCTATTTGGTCAAATTCATCTAAAAATAGAACAGCATTATCTCTAGCTGCTTTGTCAAAAATTTGTTTAATATTTTGTGACGTTTCACCTATTCGTGAACAAACTATATTACTTAAATTAAGTATTAAAATATTTTTACCTAATTCTTTTGCAATAGCTTTTGCAGTCATTGTTTTACCACAACCTGAACTACCATGAAGTAAAATTTTATTATTTATAGGTAACTGATATTTATTTAATTCATCAAAATAGGTATGTTCTTTTATCAGTTGGAGGATATTTTTTTTATTGTTTTTTTCTAAAAAAACATCCTTTAAGAATATTTGTTCTTTGTCTTCTATAATAAGATTTTGTACATTCATTCTACTTTTATTATGAATTTTCTATTTATATTTTAGAAACAGAATTAATGATTCAAATTTAGTTAGGATAACTAACTTAAGCAAGTAAAATTTATTTTTTTTTTGAATTTAAAGAAGGACTTAAATTGTGTAATTAATTATCTGTATGCTAAGGCAATGATTTTATATTAAGTTTATCCTTTTATTAATGTCAACTTAAGTTAGCCGTCAAACTTTAGGATAAATGGAAAAAAGGAAAAGACTATCCAAAAAGTAATAAATTAACATGCAGTTTGTCACTCCGATAAGGAGGAGTCTCATAATCAATATTATGTAATTTCTCTCTTTGGTCGAGATGACAAGATTACGGATTTTTTGGACAGCCTCAAGGTTTAAAAAATAGTATTATGTGGAAATTTCAAAGTTTAAATGGTATAATTATTTAAAATATGTATTAAATGTACACCGTAACTATATTTACTAAAAAAAGAAATTATTTTTGAATCATTTTGTACAAAATCTTTAAAATAATAAAAATATTCCAATAGAAATCATTAGTACGTTAGGAATTAAGAATGAATCAAAAACCTCCATAAAAAAACTTTATATTTTGATGCAAAATAAGTTCTTAATATTGAATACTTCAAAAAGAAAAGGGATTACTATTCTTAAAACTCTTTTTCTAAATATTCTTTTGTGTTTTTATAGCTTTTAGAAAAAAATCAAAGTTACCGAAATCTATTGGTAGAGTATTTCAGATGAACTATGTAAAAAAATAAGACTAAATGTAGCCAAGACTCTTAAAAAAGTTATCCAATTCAAATTTTGATGATTCATTTTAGTTTTTTATTAGTTTTTTATTAGTTTTATTTTACTAATTGTATTTTCCTGATTAAGTATCAGGATATAGATTCCACTATTTAGGAAACTAGTATCTATATGATTTTTTACTAAATTTTCTTCTGAAATAATAATTTTTCCACTTAAATCAATGATACTAAATTTAGTTTGAGCATTTTTTTTAGTTTCTATATGTATAAAATCTCTTATTGGGTTAGGATAATAGTCATAATTTATTGGTTTAGTTTGATCTAGGTTTAAAGAAATAATCGGAATAGTTTTAGTAATAGATTCTGAACAATTATTTTTGCGAGTTGTTAAAGTAATAGATTTATCACCTGTTGATTGAAAATTATAAATAGGGGATAATTCATTTGTTCTATATTCATTATTAATATTCCATGATATAGAATCATAATTATTAGATTGATTTTGTAATTGAATATTTGTTCCATTAACTAAAAAAGAGAAATCAGGGTGTAAATTATAAGTATTTATAAGCCAATTAGGTTTATTTTTAAGTACAACACTATCGGATATTTTTTGTAGGTAGATAGCCGTAATCTCATCAATACCTCCATAAAAATTACAAGGTGCTATATTTTCTTGATATAATGTATTAAATATAGAACAAGCTACAAGATATGAGCCTTTTAATCCGGGGTGAACGTCATTATAAGTAGAATGTAATAAAAGATCCTTGCTAGAAATATAATGTTCTTTGAAACATTCACCTGCTGAAGCGAAAGGAACTTTCATACCATGCGCAATTGCAGTTATTGAATCTTTTATTTTTGTTTGACTTGCAAAATAATTTTCGTAATTACCTCCGCCATTGTTATTACTACCAATACCATTTGATATTTCATACAATATTATTTTAGAACAAGGACTATATTTTTGTATAGAATCCATTAGTCTTCTTCCTCTATTTATTGTTGTTTTTGTAGAGGAAGAAAAACCTACAGACTCTCCTGTACCAGGTTGAAGAATGATTGCATCCCATTTCTGTGAAGAAAATAAGCGATAAATATTATGATCATTTACATGATTTATAAATCCAGTTCCTCCTTGTGCATATTGTTGTACCTCAACATTCTTTCCTTTTGTGTTTGCAAGATTTTGAAATAATGTGGGCATATTATTATAGTAGGTCATACTATTTCCTATAAATAATATTTTTTCTTGTGCAAAGAAATTAAGATAAGAATATAAAAAGAAGGTTAAAATTATAATTTTTCTCATTTATTATTATATTTCCGTTAGTAGTAAATTAATGTTTTTATAAGGAAAAACAGAATTGCGAATACGATCTGTATCTTATTTACGATTATCTAAATAAAACTTGAATAGATAAATTTAGTGATGATTAATTATGTAAAAGTACTAAAATCATTGTGAAAATAAGATATGTGTAAAAAGAACAGAATACATTTTTATTTAATAGAACTATTATATTGTAATGAAGAGCCTAATCTTTATATTTTTATTAACATTTTATTAAATATTAGAAGCTTATATTTGGGAAAACGATTTTACTGATGCGATTTATAATAAAAGCCACTATTTTTCTAGGTTCTTTGTTTGCACAAGCTCAAATAAAAGTTCCACAAGCAAGCCCTAAAGCTCTTTTTACACAAACTGTTGGTTTAACAGAAGTAGAAATAGAATATTCTCGTCCTAGTGTAAAAGGAAGAATTATTTATGGAGATTTGGTCCCCTTCGGAAAAATATGGCGTGCAGGTGCAAATGCTAATACTACAATTAATTTTTCTGATGATGTAATAATTAATGGCGGTACCTTAAAAAAAGGGAAATATGCTTTATATGTAATGCCTAAAGCAGAAGAATGGGAGATTTATTTTTATAATGATACCCAGAATTGGGGAACTCCCGAAAAGTGGGACGAAACAAAAATAGCTCTCAAGGCATCTTCTAAAACCGAAATATTACATAAATCAGTAGAAACATTTACAATAGGAATTTCTAATATAGATTTTAGTGGTGCCAATCTTGAATTTTTGTGGGAAAAAACTTCTGTATCCTTGCATTTTGAAGTGCCTACAAATAAAATAGCTATTGCTTCTATAGAAAAAACATTAAACGGACCTACCTCAGGAGATTATTTTGCAGCTTCTCAGTATTATTATAATACAAACACGGATTTTAATAAAGCTTTACTATATATTAATAAAGCGTATGAAATGAATGAAAAAAAACCTTTTTGGTATATGAGGCTTAAATCACAAATTCAAGCCAAATTAGGAGATTATAAAGGAGCTGTTGAGACAGCAAAAAATTCATTAGAAGGAGCTAAATTAGCAAATAATTTAGATTACATAAAGATGAATGAAGAGAGCATTAAAGAATGGACTAAAAGATAAGCTAATAAAATTATCTTTATTATCTATAGTATAGATTGCTTATTATAAGCTGTTTTTTATCCGTTTTGCTTTTCTAGAGTTCTATCTTTAAATAATCAATTTTAAACAATTTTATATTATAAGAAAAGAAAATATATTTAAAAACTAACGATTCTATTATTTTGCTTTGTTTTAGCGGATCAAAAGAGAAAATATTCAATAGGAAAAAATTAGTATATTGATTTTGAGGTGTTTTCTAATATAAGAAGGATAAGTTAAAAGTTATTTTTTACTTTAAGAATACCCTCTTTTATATTTAGTGATAATTATCATTTTTTATATGAATATTTAAGAGTAAATTAGAGCATAAAATAAGCTAAAGAACTAAATCTTTTAATAAGTAAACTATCTTAACTAAAACTTATATATATGAAAACCATTTTAGTCCCTACTGATTTTTCAGATGCAGCTAATAATGCAAGCCTTTTTGCTCTAGAATTAGCAAAAAAAAATCAAGCAAAAGTACTTTTGCTGCATAGTTATAACCTACCTATAGTAGATGTACAGTCAGGTATTTTAAGTGCCAATATGCTTTATACGAGTGTAGATCTAGATGAATTTGATCTTTTTAAAGAAAATAATGAAAAATTAAATAAGTTAGCTTATTCAAAAGGATTGGAAGATGTAGAAATAAGTCATAAAATTGTTCTAGGAGAATTGAGTGTTAGCATAAATCAATGTGTAAAAGAAGAAAAAGTAGATTTTATTATAATGGCAACTTCTGGAGATGATGATTGGTTTTCTAAAGTAATGGGAACTAATACTGATTCCGTAATTTTAACAGCAAGTGTACCCACATTAGTATTACCCGACGGATGCAACACAAAAGAATTAGAAACTATAGGGTTTACTACAAGATTTAAAGAAAAAGATAGAGAACCATTTATTCAAACAATAAATTTAGCTAATAAATTAGGATGGTTCGTTAAATGTTTGCATGTTATAACTTCAGAAAATGAAGTGTCAGAGGAGACCATAGATTCTTGGAGAAAAGAGTTTGAAAATGATAACGTTAGTTTTATTCTTAATAAATCAGAAAACGTAGTAGATGCTATAGAATATTTTATTAATCATTATCAAATAGATTTATTAGGAATGGTTACTTATAAAAGAGATTTTTTTACAGAGCTTTTCACTAAGCGATTGACTCAAAAAATGACTCATAGAGTACAAGTTCCAGTACTTGTTTTTCATGCTTAGTAATTATTGAACATACATTATAAAAGGCTGTCTTAAATAAAGTAATCTTTAATTTCTAGTTTGTCAATTACATAAATAATAAGTAACAATGTTATGTAATTCTTTAGGTGTCCATATCTTACAAAGACTAGACAAAGGCACATTCAGAAGTAACCTCACTTTTGTAAAAAAATAAAACAATGACCCATTTTGATTTACAAATTTGGGTCATTTTTGTTTTTTAAAGGATTCAAATGTTTAAAAATAGGTTTTTGGGTCGCAACACGACGCACGTTCCCCTATGATGCTGGTCTTACATTTTTTTTATGCTACTAAAGTTTGCTGTTGTAGATAAATCCGTCTCCCTATTTCTAATGCATTGGCTGTGTGAATGCCAAAGAAAATCCAAAGGATCTCACTTTTTTGGGTTTTGGCTTTGATTTTCTTGAGATGGTAATGTTCCTTCTCCTTGCCAAAACTTCCTTCTAGTCGAGTAGCTCGTTCTTTCTTGATGTGTTGCGCTAAAATTTTGCGTTGTTCTTCATTTTTTCCAGCTTTTCCTTTACGTACAAAATCGGTTTGGATAGTATTGGTAGACGTGAAGGTTCGATTTTTATTGGTAGCATAAATGGCATCGGCTCCAAGTATTTTTACTTTTGTTTTAGTTAAATTCTGAGCGCAAAAAACACTGCTTTGCAGACGAGTTCCTTCGTTGAAAGCTCGATATTGAATGTGTTCGATGAAGTTAATGCCATCGATTTGAATTTTGTTTACTTTGGCTCCAAATTCAACTTGCTTTACTTCTTTCCCGCGAACAATTGGGCGGATATAACTTTTGCTAATACTTACAATCCTGTCTGGAACACTTTTACCAGTTTTAAATATCTGAATTTGTTGTTTGTATACTTGTTTGATAATCAGGCGCTGTTTGCTATATTTTGTAGTGGCTTCAAACGGATTTTGTGCTTCAATACGGCTAAGTTCGCCATTGAGTTTGTATAATAATTTAAGTAAACCTCGGGTAACTTTTGTGCGATGTTTTGATTGTTTTTTTCTCTTTTTTGAATATTGATTGTATCGCTTACACCAATCTAAACATTTAGTTCTTGGTAGTTTTATTTTAAACAAATGACACAAAGCTTCCATTTGCTTATAATTCCACTGTACACACTCCCAAAGCAATTTCTGGTTCGTAGGAAAGCGCACTTCACTCTCGTAACAAGTAGCATCCGTAAGCATTTTATCTAAATCTCCCATATAAGGAATCCAGTTCTTAGCTAGTACTTCTTGAGCTTTGCCAATGGTTAAAGTCTTGGATAGCTCCATTCTGATTTGACTCACGATTTTAAAGTTTTTCAAAGGTTTATCAATCGGAATCAGAATATCACAAAAAAATTGCATAAAGATATTTCCATTGAGAAGTTCAATCAACTTTTTATCCGAACAACCGTAGTAGTTTTTAAGCATCATCAGAGCAATTTTGCCTTTAGGACTAAAATAACAATGAGTCCCTTTTTGAGAATCTTTCAGTTTGAAGGCTTGAGCAAGCTCTGAAAAAGGCATCGAAAGATAAATTTTACCCAAATCTGTTTTTAAAAATTGGGCGTAAAAACCATCAAAATCTTTATTGATAGTAAAAAATGGAATTTGGTATTGAAATTCGCTTAAACGTATTATTTTTGGCATAGCATTTAAAGAAAAACCCCGTTTTTGACTCTTTTTGAGCAATTTCGGGGTTTGTTTCTTCTAAAATAACACTTATTTTGTTGATATGCAAGTGTTTGGGTAATTATGAATGTGCCGACAAAAATTAGATGTAAAAAAGAAATTGTAACTTTTAAGACAGCCATTTTAGTATGATAGTATAACTAAAATTTCAAATGATTTAATATATATTTAGTAAATTCGGTAGCCCCTTGATTATTTAAATGACCACAAGATGAAAAATAATGATCATCAGTTATTGCGTTTTCAAAATTGTGAATTTCAGGATAAATTTTGTTTATTTTTTCAAAATAGCTCATCCCTTTAGTAGATTTACACATAGGTGTCATTACCAAAAATAATTGAATATTGTGTTCCTTGCAAATTCGTTTAATATCATCTAAATAACGGTTACGCATAGGTTTTAATCCTGAAATATTGTTATTCATTCTTTTCCAATTTGTACCCCTTAAAGGATAATACCCTTTATTATCTAATAAATTTGTCCTCTCTTTTAAAAAAGATTTATTTACTTCTCTAAAACCAATTTTATTATCAAATTTTAGGTATCTATAAAAAGGAATATAGTAAAGTTGTAAAAAATCAACCTCTGATCTAAAATGATCTTTTATTATTGGATTAGAGTGTAAATAGGGCATAAAGCGAGAAGTAGTTCCTTCATCTCTTTTTTCATTACAAATACTTAAATCTGCTTCCAATAATAAATTTTTGATTTTAAATTTTTGTTGGAGCATTATTTTTAACATAAGATTGGTTTCAAAAAGATGTGATCCACTCATACCAAAATTAAAGGTTTTGTATCCTTTTTCTTCAAAAATAGAAGGAACAAAATGATTATTAGCTCTAGATGTTCCCATAATAACTACATCATAGACCTTATTTTTTGTATGTAATACATATTCAACTTTATTTCTCTTACTTGAAGAAGAAATAATAAAAGTATAAAGTATATCAAGGAAAATACTACTTATTAGGATAATAAATAGTATCGTTAAAGCATGTTTGAAAAATTTTTTCATTAGAATTGAAAATATATAAACTCTTTATAATCAGAATAAACACCTAATGCAATTAAAGCTAAAATTAAGATAAATAATTTAATATAAACAAATTTACCAGAAATAGGCTCTATTTTATTTCTATTAAACCATTCAAATAAAATAAAAGATAATATTAATGGAATTAATTCATAAGAATAACGTTCATTATCTAAATACTGTGCAGAAAAATCGTTATTAGTAAATAATTTATAAATATAATTATAGGCATCTGTTATAGATTTAGCTCTAAAAAATATCCATGCTAAAGAAGAAAGAAGAAAGGTATTTATAATATTGATCAAGGTTTTAATTCCCGAAAGATTCCATTTGATATATATATATCCAATATTATCTCTATTTTTATTAAATAATAGTAGAGGTAAAAAATAAATTGCATTTATAAGTCCCCAGACAATAAAAGTCCAATTGGCTCCATGCCAAAATCCACTCACTAAAAAGATAATAAACGTATTTCTAACTTGCATCCATTTTCCTCCTTGACTACCACCTAAAGGGATATATAGATAATCTCGAAACCAAGATGATAAAGAAATGTGCCAACGACGCCAAAATTCAGCAATGTCCCTAGAAAAATAAGGATAATCAAAGTTTTTTAATAAATCAATTCCAAATAATTTAGATGTTCCTAAAGCAATATCCGAATAACCGCTAAAATCACCATATATTTGAAAAGCAAAATAAATAGCCCCTAATAATAAAGAATAAGAATTCATTGCGCTCGAATGGTCAAAAATAGCATTTGCATACAATGCACAAGAATCAGCAATGACAACTTTTTTTACTAATCCCCATATCATTTGATAGGTTCCTTCTTTCGCTTTTTCGAAATTAAATTCTCTTTTTACTTTTACTTGAGGAAGTAAATGAGTTGCTCTTTCAATAGGTCCAGCTACTAACAAAGGAAAATAACTTACAAATAGAGAATAATCAATAAAATTATATTCAGCTCTGATTCTTTTTTTATAGATGTCAATAACATAAGACAAGCCATGAAAGGTATAAAATGAAATTCCAACAGGTAGTATAAGTTTTAACAGATAAGGATGCGCCTCAAATCCTATTTTATTACATAAATCAGCAAATGATTGAGCAAAGAAATTATAGTATTTGAAAATTCCTAAAAAGCCTAAATTTATTCCAACACTTAACCAAAACCAAAATTGAGCAACTTTTTCATTAGTACTTCTTTCAATTTTTATGCCTGAAATATAATCTAAAAGTGTTGAAAAAATTAATAAAAATAAAAAATGCCAATCCCAACAAGCATAAAAATAATAACTAGCTACTATTAGTAAAGTGTTTTGTCCTTTTTTAGATTTGTTAAAAACAAACCAATAAAGAATAAAAATAATAGGTAAAAAAATTGCAAATTCTAAAGAATTAAAAAACATTGTATCTTAACATTTTATTTAAAAATCAAAAAAGTATAAGAAAATTAAAAGACTTATATAATTTCTAGACGATTTCGAGTGTACAAAAATAATTCAATTTATACTTGTTAGGTACTATTTTATCTAATTCTTTTGAAGAGCATAGGAAAATGATACCCTATATAAATAGTATAAATAGATTTTTTTAACCTTTAGTAAATATTTAATCATTTATAAATTGCGCACTCATTATAAATATGGTATTTTCGCTTTTTAGAATTTTAACGAGTCATAAACCATTTTATAAAAAGGCAAATCATGAGTTATTATACCATAAAGGATTTAGAAAACTATTTTAAAATGTATAAAAAATCGGTACGAGAACCCAAAAAATTTTGGGATAAAATAGCCGATGAAAATTTTATTTGGTATCAAAAATGGGATAAAGTTTTTGATTTTGATATGCAAAAAGCTGAATTTAAATGGTTTATTGATGCAAAAGTTAATATAACAAAAAATTGTATTGATCGTCATTTAGCAAGAAAAGGAGATAAAACAGCGATTATTTTTGAGCCTAATAATCCCGAAGAAATATCACAAAAAATAAGCTATAATGAACTTTATCAAAGAGTTTCAAGAATGGCCAATGTTTTACTTGAACAAGGTATAGAAAAAGGAGATAGAGTTTGTATTTATTTACCAATGATACCTGAATTAGCAGTAGCCGTTCTAGCTTGTGCAAGAATAGGGGCTATTCATTCTGTGGTTTTTGCAGGTTTTTCAGCAGGTGCTTTAGAAGCTCGAATAAATGATTGTCAAGCCAAAATGGTAATTACATCTGATGGTGGTTATAGAGGTGATAAAAAAATCAATCTAAAAGGAATTGTAGACGAGGCGTTGGAACGTTGTCATGGTGTTAAAACCGTTTTAGTTGTTGAGCGTACCAAAGAAAAAATAGATATGAAAATAGGACGTGACCACTGGTTACAACCCTTATTAGAAAATGCTTTAGATACCAGTGTGGCTGAAATAATGGATGCTGAAGATCCATTATTTATCCTATATACTTCAGGTTCTACAGGAAAACCAAAAGGAATGTTACATACAACAGCCGGATACATGGTTTACACAGCTTACACATTTAAAAACGTTTTTAATTATAATGATGGAGATATATTTTGGTGTACAGCAGATATAGGCTGGATTACAGGACACTCTTATTCATTATACGGGCCACTTTTAAATGGTGGAACAACCGTAATAAGTGAAGGCATATTATCATATCCCGATTTTTCACGTTATTGGCAAATAATAGAAAAACATAAAATAACACAATTTTATACAGCTCCTACAGCCATTCGTTCTTTAGCTAAAGAAAATTTAGACTATGTACAAAAATTTCCTTTAAAATCATTAAAAGTAATAGGTTCAGTAGGAGAACCTATTAATGAAGAAGCTTGGCATTGGTATAATGACCATGTAGGAGGAAAACGTTGCCCATTAGTAGATACATGGTGGCAAACAGAAACAGGTGGAATTATGATTGCACCCATACCTTTTGTAACTCCTACTAAACCCACTTATGCTACTTTACCATTACCTGGAGTTCAGCCCGTTCTGATGGATGAGTTGCGTAATGAAATAGAAGGCAATCAAGTTGTAGGAAGTTTATGTATTAAATTTCCATGGCCAAGTATTGCAAGAACTATTTGGGGAGACCATGAACGTTATAAAAAAACTTATTTCTCTCAATTCCCTGGAAAATATTTTACAGGAGACGGAGCACTACGCGATGAAGTGGGATATTATAGAATAACAGGTAGAGTAGATGATGTAATTATTGTTTCAGGACATAATTTAGGAACCGCTCCTATTGAAGATTCTATTAATGAGCATCCAGCAGTAGCTGAAAGTGCTATAGTAGGATCACCTCATGATATAAAAGGAAATGCTTTATATGGTTTTGTTATTCTAAAAGAAACAGGAGAACATCGTGATCGTGAAAATTTAAAAATTGAAATTAATCAAATTATTTCTGACCAAGTAGGACCTATTGCTAAATTAGATAAAATTCAATTTGTTAGCGGTTTGCCTAAAACCCGTTCAGGCAAAATTATGCGTAGAATTTTAAGAAAAATAGCTTCTGGTGATCTAGAAAATTTTGGTGATACTTCTACTTTATTAAATCCAGAAATAGTGGAGGAAATAAAAAAAGGAAAAATATAAATAAACCTAATTATTTAAATTGCCCCAAAAAGTAATAACTATTTGGGGCAATCCGTTTTTTTGAAAACTTTTTTTACAACCAATCTTAAAACCTAAAATTTATTACTATTTAAAAACACTAATTCTCTAAAATCTTACATTTTTATGATCTTCCATAAGGCTGATTTCTGATCTTTTCTAAATAATTACACTATTGATACTTCCTATTTATTTTTAATTTAAAATAACATTTTTTATTTGTAACTTTATGTGAATTAAAATAGTTCTTGTTTTAAAAAAAAAATATTTTATTTGATTGTTTTTGGAAATTTTGTTTGTGGTACAAACTTTATAAAAGTTATGAAAAAGTAATAAGTTTTTTAAAATGATTTATAACAGACTTGTATCGGATGAAAGATTATAACATTTTTAGTTATATAAAAGAAAAATAGACATGACTTAAAGTATTATTGTCTCTTTTTTCTTCTATGTAAAGTGTTTTTGAGCGATTAAAATCGTGTTTTGTCGATTTTTATCTATAATATACTTAATACTATCAATATTACGTATTTTTGTATAAATTTTCATATAAAATGAAGAGAACGTTACCCCTTTTTGGGAAAATTGCTCCCACAGTTTTCCTATTCGTATTCGTGATACTATTTAGTCAAATTTCAAAAGCCCAATGTGGTGGAGATGACTCTGGCGTTATTACGGTTTGTGATATTACCAATCCAGGTAATAAAACTATTGATTTATTTTCTTTATTAGGAGGCAATCCTGTTAGAGGAGGAGTTTGGCTAGATGATGAATTATCTGGAGGATTAAATCCAACAACAGGCATCCTAAATGTCCAGAAAATTAGAAGAAGTGGTAAGTATACTTATACTTACACAGTTTCAAATGTTTCTGGCTGTGTAGATACCACTGGTACTGTAGAGGTAACAGTAGGAAATTATGCTGGTGTTCCAGGACCAAAAGGAACTGCTTGTGGAGATAATGTTTATAATTTATTCTTATTATTTGACGGAACAGGATCCAATAATATAAGCCCTCAATTTAATGGAGTATGGGTGAATGAAACGAATAATTTAGGCGTTTCATCTAACTTTTTTGATACTTCTGTTGAAAATCTAAAAGAACCTAAGACTTATACATTTTCTTATACCGTAAATGAAGTAAATGAATGTCCTGCAAGTAGAGCTATAGCGCAGTTAACCGTTTATCCACCAGCACAAAAAGGAACACCTTTACCTCTTAAAATTTGTGATAACGAGGATTTTTCAGTATATCAAAATATAAATTTGTTTGATAGATTAGAAGGAGAAGATCCAGGAGGTAGATGGTATGATGACAATAATACGGGTGAATTAACTTCTTTATCAGATTCTTTTATAAATGTTGAAAGAATCTACAAAAAATTTGGAGTAGGATCTTATTCTTTTACTTATGAAGTATATCCTACTAATCCGATATGTGATAAAAAAACATCAGTTTTTGTTATAACAATAGAGAAATTTATAGATTATTTAAATGTATCATTAGTCGTTACTCCAAATAAAAGATGTATTGATGAAGTTCAAACAACTTCTTTTAACGCTATATTATCTCAAAATCCAGTTTTAATACCTGATGGGAATTATTTGGTCACTTATAATGTTGCAGGCGATAACGGTAATTATTATAATACTAAACAAGGAATTGAATTTAAAAAAGGAGTTGCTGATTTTACGATTCCTAATATGAAATTTAATATATCAGGTAATTATTCAGTTAATGTTACAGATCTTGTGTATGTTGATGCGTTAGGAATTTGTCCTAATAATTTTATAGATCAATCATTTATGGTTAAAATTAATCCATTACCTAATCTCCAAAATAGTATTTTAACTGTAAATGAAGTCTGTCAAAATTACAATGCTAATGCAACTATAAAGAATGCCTTATTGTTAGAAAATGGTAGTTATTCTATTCTATACAATTTGAGTGGAGCCAATGTAGCAGTTAACCAATTTTTAACTTTTAACGTATTAGGAGGAGTTGCTAATTTTAACATACCTAAGAATTTATTGCTTAATGCTGGAAAAACAGAGATTATAGTTACAAAAATAACAAATAATGAAACAGGATGTTCAAGTATAGTTAACTTAAGAAGTATCTTTAATGTAAAGCCTTTACCTTTCGTTTCTAATTTAAAAGTATTAGTTAATGATGTATGCAAGGATAAAGAAGTTGAAGTATTTATTACAGGTTTAGAATCATTAAAACACGTCAAATTATTTTATGATCTTAATGGAGCTAACAATTCTCATAATAATGAAATAGATTTAGATATAGTTTCAGGAAAAGCTAAATTTATTTTGCCCAAAAAAGTATTACCCAATATAGGTATTACAACAATATTATTGACTGAATTGACCAATATAGATAACTCCTGTAATATAGTGTTGAATAATATTATAGATACTTTTAGTATATATAATTATCCTGAATTACCTATTGTATCAGATCAAGTTTTCTGTGAAACAGAAAATGCTACAATACAAAACTTAAAACCACAAGGAAATGATTATTTATGGTATAGCTCGGATCTTGCTATTAGCTCATTATCAAGTACTTTTTCTTTAAAATCAGGTAAGTACTATGTTTCAAAAATTAATTTAGCAACAGGTTGTGAGACAGAGCGAGTACCTGTAAATATTATGATTGATATTGTTGAAGCCCCGATATTAAATCCGAATGGAGAAAATTTTTGTGGATTAAATAAACCTACAATTAAAGATTTGTCTAATAAAACAAATGCCTCTTCAACTATAGAATGGTATGATGCTTTAGTCAAAGGAAAACTAATGCTACCCTCTAATTTACTACAGGAAGGAATGACCTACTACGGATTTAGTACAAATTCAATAAATGGATGTAAGTCAAAAGAGGTCCTAACCGTGACTGTTTCATTGACAGATTGTAATGTTCCTGATAACTTTTTTATTCCTGATGGTTTTTCTCCTAATGGAGATGGTATAAATGATACTTTTCATATTCCGAATATAGAATTTGTTTATCCTAATTATACTATTGAAATTTATAATAGATATGGTAATTTATTATTTAGAGGAAATAAAGATAATGATTGGGATGGTAAAAACTCTGCCTCAGTTAATTTGGTTGACTCAGTAGTCCCTAATGATGTATATTTTTATTTAATCAATTTTAATAAAGATAATATTCCAGCAAAACAAGGACGTCTATATTTGAATCGTTAATATTATTAAAGTAACAAGATCAATGAAAAAGTATATATATATAGGCTGTTTATTATTAATTAGCCTTACGGATTTTGCTCAACAAGATCCTCAATATACACACTATATGTATAATATGAGTGTGGTAAATCCAGCTTATGCTACAGTAAAAGAATCCGTTTTAGACTTAGGTGTGCTATATCGTTCACAATGGGTTGGAGCTGTTGGAGCTCCTAAAACGATGACTGCCTTTGCTCATATACCTGTAAATAAAAAAATAGAATTAGGACTTTCATTAGTTACAGATAATATAGGAGATGGTGCTAAAAAAGAAAATAATTTTTATGCTGATTTTGCATATATACTTCAACTGGAAGGAAGCCAAAGATTATCTTTTGGGATGAAAGCAGGATTTACGAATTTAACAACAAATTTTAATGGTTTCAAATTAGAATCAGGAAATACAACTACAGATCAAGCTTTTAATAATAATATAAATGCTTTTAAACCAAGTGTAGGAGTAGGAGCTTATTACTTTACAGATACGTATTATATAGGAATTTCAGCTCCCAATTTATTACCAACTAAACATATTGAGGAACGTCAAGGAATTAATGCATTAGGATCAGAAGAAATACATTTATTTGCTACAGCAGGATATGTTTTCGATATAAATGAAATGTGGAAACTAAAACCTTCTATCATGGCAAAAATTGTAAAAAACGCCCCAGTATCATTAGATATTTCAGCAAATTTTTTATATAATAATCGTTTAGAATTAGGAACTTCTTATAGATTAAATGATTCAGCAAGCGGTTTAATAACCATTAATGCTACGAGTAACTTAAAAATAGGATATTCATACGATCATACATTGTCTAATTTAGGGAGATTTAATTCAGGTACACACGAAGTATTCTTAATTTTTAATTTAGATTTATTGACAAAAGGATATGATAAATCACCAAGATTTTTCTAACAATATACAATATCAACTTCCTTTTAATTGCGACCGTTAAAAAATAAATTTTAAAAAGATGAAAAGATTATTATATATATCAATTCTTTTATTTTCATTATTGGGATTTACTCAAGAAAATAATTTAGAACGAGCAAGAAAATATTTTAATAGAACCTATTACAGTGAAGCGATACCATTGTATGAAAAGCTAGTAGTTGAAAATCGTTCACAAGAGATCATTCAAAATCTTGGGGATTCATATTATTTTACAAATGATTTGAAAAGTGCACAGCGATATTATCGTTTTTTGATTAAAAATTATGGAAAAGATTTATCTGAAGAATACTATTTTCGTTTTTCAGAATCATTAAAAGCTACCGCAAATTATGCAGAAGCAAATCAAGTTTTAATTGATTACTATTCTAAAAAAGGAAAATCTTCTGAATTGATACTATTAGAAAAAGATCTTAAAATATTGGAAAATGTAACAGCTATTGGTGAACGTTTTAAAATTAAAAATCTAGAAATAAATACTAATAAATCTGAGTTTGGAGCTGTTATTTATAATGATAAATTAGTTTATGCAGCTACTAAAAAAGAACCAAATTTTTTAGATAAAATATATAAATGGAATAATGAATCTTATTTAAATTTAGTTTCAGTTCCATTAAAAAACATTTATATAAAAGATTCAGTAGTAAACTATTTTGCAAACGAGTTAAAATCTTCAATGCACGAAGCAACTCCTGTTTTTACAGCAGATGGAAAAACAATGTATTTTACTAGAAATTACACAAAAAAAAATGGTAGAAGGGCTAAAAATGATGATAAGATTTCAGTATTACATATTTATAGAGCTCAATTAATTAATGGTAAATGGGATAATATAATTTCATTACCCATTAATAATCCTAATTATTCTACAGCTCATCCAGCATTAAGCCCTGATGAAAAAATGCTTTATTTTTCATCTGATATGCCTGGAAGTAAAGGTTCTTTCGATATTTATAGTGTTGAAATTAATGATGGTTTGTTTGGAAAACCAAAAAATTTAGGCAATTTAATAAATACCACACGTCGTGAACAATTTCCTTTCGTTTCAAAAGATAATAAGTTATATTTCTCTTCTAACGGACATATAGGTTTTGGAGCTCTGGATGTTTTTGTTTCAGATATTGCCAATGAAAACTTTTCTAAGCCAACAAATATAGGTTTGCCAATCAATTCAGGAGTAGATGATTTTGCTTTTAATATTGATTCAAACACTAAAGAAGGTTTTTTTTCATCTAATAGAAAAGGAGGAAAAGGAGGAGATGATCTTTATTTTATATCTGAAATAAAACCTCTTATTCTAGAAGATTGTAAACAATATATATCAGGTATAATTACGGATCTAGATACAACTTTACCATTAAAAGAAGTAAAAGTTATTTTATATGATCTAATTAATAAAAAAGATATAGAAATTGTTACAACTGATTTTAATGGTAAATTTAGATTCACAGTCGAATGTGAAAAAGAATATACAATAAAAGCATCAAAAGAAGGGTATATAGATGATAAACACTCATTATTAGTTCAAAAAGAACGAAATAAAGAAAATGATGCTTCTATGAAATTAAAATCTTTAGCCAAAATTCAAGAAGAAAAAGATATTGCAGAACAAGTAAAGAAAAAGGCAGAGGAAGAAGAAAAAGAAAAAGCTATAGAAGAAGAAAAGAAAAAAGAAAAAAGAAAAGAAATTTTAGCAAAAGAAAAAGATATTATTGTTCAAAAAGATAAACTAATTATAAAAACAGATCCTATATATTTTGATTATGATTTGTGGTATATTCGTCGTGATTCTAAACCAATACTAGATAAAGTAATTGATTTGATGAAAAAATATCCTGATATGATTGTAGAAATTGGCTCACATACAGATATAAGAGGAGGAAAAACATATAATTTAATTTTGTCAGAAAATAGAGCAACTTCTACAAAAGATTATTTTATAGATAAAGGAATAGAATCTAAAAGAATTATTGCAAAAGGATATGGAGAAAGTCAACCTGTTATAAAATGTAGTACTGAAGAATCTTGTACAGAGGAAGAACATGAGTTAAATCGTAGAAGTGAATTTGTTATTAAAGATTTGTAGCAAATATTTATATTAAATATACTAAAGCCGTTTCATTTTTATAGAAACGGCTTTTTTTGATATTTATGCCTAAAAAAAGTAATAGTATTACAGTAAATATTTTATTGAATTATTTTTTATGAATAAATTTACATAAAAAAAGTATGTTTTCTAAAACTTGTAAATATGGGATTAGAGCAATTATTTTTATTGCATCTGAATCTGTAATTAATAAAAAAATGAGTCAGAAGGAAATAGCTAATCAAATAGATTCTCCAATGGCTTTTACAGCTAAAATTTTACAAAAGTTAGTTCATAAAAATATTGTTTCATCTTCTAAAGGAAGTGGAGGAGGGTTTTATATTGAAAAAAATAGATTGAATAAAATAACACTGCTAGAAATTATTGAAGCTTTAGATTGTGATTCTATTATTAAAGGTTGTGGACTTGGGTTAAGAGATTGTTCTGAAGAACATCCATGCCCCTTTCACGATAAGTTTAAAATAATAAAATCAAATTTATTGAATGTTTTTAGAAATACAACCCTAGAAGAATTAGCATCAGGAATAAAGAAAGGTAGCGCATTTTTAAAATATTAAATACTGATAAAAGTCATAAAATAAAACCTTGTAATAAGATATTTTTATCCTATTATAAGGTTTTTATTATATAAATAGATGAAAACTAACCAAGGTAAGACTTTCTATTAAGAGATGCTAATTACAAACTGTTGAAACCTATTTTTGAAATAAAAATATGAGATAAGTAAATATAAAGTAGAATTAAATTTAGTTTAATAAATAGAATATGATTAAGTATTATGACGATTTTATAAAGTATGGGGGGGTAGAAAAAATATTTAAAAAAAATGAAGTAATTTTTAATGAAGGTGAATCAGCTTTATTTTTTTATTTTATTATAAGCGGTGGTATTAGGATGTTTAACAGAAACGAGGAAGGAAAGGAGTTTGTACAAGGTTATTTTTTGACTGGACAAAGTTTTGGAGAACCTCCTTTATTTATTGATGAAAGTTATCCTACTACAGCAGCTTGTATAAAAGATAGTATGGTTTTAAAACTTTCTAAAAATAAATTTTTCAATATGCTTGAAGACATACCAGAATTGAAGACATTATTCATTAAAATTTTATCTAAAAGAATTGTAGGAAAAGCTAAGTCTTCAAAGGATATAATTAATCAAAATACAGAACAAAAAATAATTTCTTTTTTAATGATTCAAAAACCAGAAAACATAAAAAAAAAGATTTTTATTCCTTTTACTCGTCAAGAAATTGCAAATTTTACAGGGCTTAGAGTAGAAACTGTTATTCGAGCTTGTTCAAAATTAAAAAAAACAGGCATTATTGAAATTATTAATCATAAAATCTATTTTTAATGAAAATTACGAATAAGAATTGGTTATTCATTTCTATTTTTAATTTGTTTATTGTTGTAATTTTAGGAACTATAATGCGTTATAAAATAGCTTTTGAATTTCCTTTTTTTCAACAAAAAAATCTTCTGCATTCACATTCGCATTTTGCCTTTTCAGGTTGGATTACTCAAACATTATTTATTTTATTAGGATCATTTCAAAATCAATTAGTTTCTAAAAAGTATAATATGTTACTTGTGATAAATCTAATTTGTTCTTATGGAATGCTTTTTTCATTTATAATGCAAGGTTATGGTTTAATATCCATAATACTATCAACTTTATCTATAATTATAACTTATTTTTTTGTTTATTACTTTTACAAGGATAATAAAGAAAATACTATTTCAAATATATGGATTAAAGGAGGATTGTTTTTTAATATTTTTTCTACTTTAGGAACTTTTTGTTTAGCCTATATGTTGGCTACAAAAAATATAAATGAAACAATTTATTATTCTTCTATTTATTTTTATTTACATTTTCAATATAATGGTTGGTTTTTCTTTAGTATTATTGGATTGTTTATTAAAAATTTATCATTGGACATAAAAACAACAAAACAGTTAAGAAATTCTTTTTATGTATTTTTTATTTCTTGTATAATAACGTATGTATTGTCTATACTTTGGGTTAAAATTCCCAAATGGTTGTTTGTATTAACTGCTATTTTTACTTTTTTAAATTTTTATTTTTGGTTAAAGATTCAATATGTTTTTACTATAAAATTTAAAGAAAAATATAGAATATTACCTTCTATTGTAAAAAGAATTTTATTGATAATTCTGATAGCAACTAATTTAAAATTTCTTTTACAAATAGGTTTACTTATAGATGATTTAAAAGAGTTTGTATGTACTAATAGAACTATCATAATTGGTTATTTACATTTAGTATTTTTATGTATCGTTACATTGTTTTTATTAGTTATTTTGTTTATAGAAAGAATATTAGATCTCAAAAAAAATACTATTTTGGGTTTAAAAATATTTAGTTTAGGAGTAGTTTTAAATCAAGTATTTTTATTTGCTCAAGGAGGTTTCCCTTATTTTAATATTTACTTGCCTTTCACAAATGAAGTTTTAATTTATATTTCTTTATTAATATTAGTAGGAGTGTTATTAGTATTGATTTCTCAAATAAATAAAGAGCACTAATACAATATAATTTTGTTAATTCAAGAAATTTTATCATTCAGGTATTTTGGATTTTATCCGTTACTTATATAGTTTATTGTTTAAATATTGATAAAAAGAACAATTATTATAATTAGAAATAAAAAACTTATTAGGATAAATTTCCAAGCGATATTTGCTTTTTTTAGTTCCATAAATTCAAATGCTACTACTACTAATTTTATTAAAAAAAGAAGCATTGTAAGGCTAATCTTGATAATATGATGTATATCAGTTGTTTGTAAAAAAGATGTTAATAAGGTTAATATTAATAAAAGACTATACGTTTTAATTAAATGTTTTTCCATAGTTTAAAAAATTAAATATAAAGTAGGAAATAAGATTAACCAGATTAGGTCACACATGTGCCAAAAAGCTGCAGACGCTTCTATATCAAAGAGATTTTTGGTTAAATTATTTTTGTCTTTGTTAAAATAAATAGCTAAGAGAATGAATAAACCAATTAATACATGTAAATAGTGAAAGCCTGTTAGTAACCAATAATAAGTAAAGAATGTATTTGTTTCTAAGTATATATTATGACTTAGTTTTTCAAAATACTCATAGCTTTTTAAGACTAAGAAGAACACTCCTAGTAGCATGGTTATTTTTAGGTATAGATTAAATTTTTTATGATTATTCTTTTTAGCATAATTAACAGAAACAGCCATAAAGAAACCACTTGTAAGTAATATAAAAGTATTGATAACTCCTATTAGATTATTTAACTTTAAACGTGATTCGTTAAATATTTTTATTTCTTCTTGTGCATTATAGCTCATAGCTATAATTGCCATTCCGAAAGTTAAAATTTCTAAAAAGATAATTATCCATACTAAAATACCTCCAGGAGGATAATAAAAGTTTTTATAGTTTTTTGTCGTTTTGTTCATTTACAATGTTTTAGAGTTATATATTATTGTCTTTTAATTTTATCAAACAAATAGACTAGGGCATTTATTAGTTCGATAGGGTTTTTAAGTATTTGAAAATGATTTTGACCAAACATTTGAGGTAAATAATATTTAGCTTGTGCTTCTATAGTTAAGGCATAAGAATTTATTTGATTCACATATAATTCTTTTAATGCTTGTTTTACATCATTTATGCCATATTTACCTTCATATTTATCATAATCATTTGGTTTTCCATCAGAAATTAAGATAATCCATTTGTTTTTAGTTTTACGTGTTTTTAATCTATTTCCCGCGTGTCTAATAGCACCTCCAATGCGTGTGTAACCTCCAGGTTTTATATAACCAATTCTTTTTTTACCGATGTCCCAAGTTTCGGTAAAGTCTTTTAGTGTAATATAATTTATATGATTTCTTGTTTTTGATGAAAAGCAGTCTATTGAAAAGTCAATATTAAATTCATGTAAAATTTCACCAAATAAGATAGAAACTTCCTTTTCTACATCTAAAACTTTGTTTCCATCTACATAACTATCACTAGATAAGCTGACATCCAGTAATAATAAAATGGAAAGATCTTTCTCTTTTTTTCTATTTGAAAAATAAATATTTTCAGAAGGTGTTTTTTGGGTATGTACATCTACATATAAATCAGTTAGAGCATCAATATCAAATTCGTTGCCTTGTGTTTGTTTTTTTTGTTGTAATAATTTATTATTTATATGAGTTAATGATTTTCTTAATTTGTTTAGAACAGGAGTATAGTTTTTTATAGTATCATAATAAAACTTAGGATCTGTTTTTAGTTGAAGTTTTGGATATACTTTACAAAAATTAGTACGGTATTTTAGTGCAGAAAAATCCCATTCATTGTAGTATATATAAGTTCCTTTTGCATCTTTTTCGGTTGATTCTGCTATGGTTAGGTTTTCAATAAAATCAGATTGATAAATAGAATGGGCTGTGTCATCTACTCGTACAGTAAAACGCATTTTTATTTCTTCTAAAGCATCGTTATGTTCTTCTAACTCGTCTTCACCATCAAAATTTTTCCAATTTCCATAAAATTCATCTACAGTTTCTACTTTTTCAAAACTATGATTAAGTACATCATCATCTTGTTGTTTTTTATCTATTTGAAGGGATTTTATTTCTTCAACTCCTACGGTTTTTAAAGTCGTTTTTACCTCATCATTCTTGGTAGACTTTAAACTTGTATGATTTGTATTTTCTTCTTCTATATTTTCTTCTTTTTTTGCAAACATAAATTTTCCATATAACCAGTACAAATGTGGATTCGTTGCTTTTTTACTAAGAAAATGATCTAATAAAAAAGCATATATATATTTAGTTTTAGGGAAATTTTCAAAAAGGATAGGAAGTATTTGAACGGAAGCTATTTTTGCTTCATTTTGTGATTTTTCTACGTCATTTTCTGGCTCATTCCAATTTAATTCAAGGGATTGCTGTGTTGAGAGGTATAGAATTCTAAAGAAATAAAAAGCAATATTTTTTTCATAGGATTCAAATTGGTTAAAATATTCAGGCAAAAAGAAGTTGTTGTTTTTGTAACCGCCTTCTTTTTCAGCGGGATAAATAGTAATAGATTTTCCACTAACGGCATTAGCTATAAGTGTTAATCGTGGTGTAATGTCTTTTAAAAAAACGGTATTTTTATTGGATTCTAAAGCTTTTTTTTGTGATTTTCGTAGATATTTTGCTACAAAACTAAATATTATTTCGTCTAAATCTATACTCATAATTGATTCCTTTTTTAATTTGTAATTTAGGGTTGTTAATTTGTACTATATGATTCATAGATAAAGAGTTCAGTCAATTTTAATATTGAAAAGATATTATATCATTAAATCACACAAATCTTTTAAGGATTGAACAGTTTGTAAATCGTCCGTTAAAGGTTCTACAACAGCGGTGTGTATAGACAATCTTTTGGGCAATCCTGAATGAATAAGTTTAGCGGCATCTACGAGTAATCTTGTTGAAACGGTTTCGGTTAAACCAAGTTCTATTAGATTTCTAATTTTATTAGCAATGGTTACAATTTTATTAGCAATGTTAGGATCAATACCCGTTTCGCTAGCAATAATTTCAGTTTCAATTTTACTTTTTGGATATTCAAAAGACAAGGCCACAAAACGCTGTCTTGTAGAAGGTTTTAGCTCTTTGAATCCTCTTTGATAACCAGGGTTAAAGGAAGCAACGATCATAAAGTTTTCATGTGCTTTATAGGTTTTTCCAAGTTTGTCTATGAATAGTTCTCTTCTATGATCTGTTAATGAATGGATGGCCACAATTACATCAGGACGAGCTTCGGCTATTTCATCTAAATATAAAATAGAGCCTTCTTTTAAAGCAGTTGTTAAAGGACCATCAATCCAGATTGTTTCGGCTCCTTTTATGATAAATCGGCCTATTAAGTCAGTAGATGAAGTTTCTTCATGACAACTTACGGTTAAGAGTTTTTTATTGAGTTTATATGCCATATACTCAACAAATCTAGATTTACCTGTTCCAGTAGGACCTTTGAGTAAAAGAGGAAGTTTATTTTGATAAGCATGAGTAAAGACATCTTCTTCTTTACCTAAAGCAAAATAATAGGGTTTTATATCTTTCATGATTAAATAAGATAAACGGAATCTTATCCGATTTTGTAAATAAGGTATGAACGTGTGTAGAAGGGGATAAAGATTCCGTTTGATTGTTTGTATAAATTAATTTTTTAGAGTTTCAGTAATTTTATGGATTGTATTTTCATTGTTTACTCCTAATCCTTCTTGTTGATAAATAAGTTCTCCGTTTTTATTAAATACACTTATAATATTTGAGTGTGAAAAATCCATAGGAGAAATTTTTTTATATTTAACAGCAAGTACGTTAGCAAATTCTTGAACGGTATTTGGATTACCTTGCAAAAAAGTCCAATGTGGTGCATTCATTAGGTTATCTTTGGCAAATTTTTTTAATCTTTCAGGGGTATCGTTTTCAGGATCTATACTGACTAAAACAAAATTTAATTGTGTTAATTTGTTTTTAGGTATTTTTGATTCTATATCGCGCATATCCGCTACTAATCTAGGACAAGCCGCCTTGCAGCTTGTATAAATCATAACCATTACAGTTACCTTTCCCTTTAAGTTTTCAAGGTAAATGGTTTTGTTATCTTGGGTTTTCCATTGGCTGGTTAGGTTAAAAATAGATTCTTCTGATATAGTGTTATTTTCTGTTTTTGAGTCTATTTTTTTACATCCCAATAATGAAAGAAAACTAAGTATAAATACTAATTTTTTCATGTATATAAAATTTATCTTTTTATGGAATCTTTTACGCATCTAAATCCAAGGTTTTGTATGGCATAATTAGCTTTTATACTACCTCTAAAAGCGTATCGCATAAAGGCTGCATAATTCATTAGATCCGAAGCGTTTAATGAGCCGCTGCCACAAAATAGGTTTTTGTCAGTAGTAACATCATTTCTAGATTCTCCTGTTAAAAGGATGGAGCTAAAGTCAGAAGTCCATTCCCATACTAATCCGTGTAAATCGTATACACCATAGTAATTTTTGAATGTTTTTCCTACTTCATGATCAAATGCTTGTGGTTTTTCGTACCAATCTAAAATGAATTGATTATATGATTTTTGTTTTCGTGCATCGGGGAGTTTATCATTTGCCATAGCCACATATTCCCATTCGTCTACTGTGGCTAGACGTTTGCCTTGACATTCGCAATAGGCATTTGCCGCATACCAAGAAACATTTGTAACAGGGTAATTTAATTTATCTTTATTCTCAATTTCAGTATTAGATTTCCAATTTTTAAGATAGTTTTCATCAGCAAAAATTTTTTTAATTTTTGATTTTTGCCATTTACTATTGGTTTTTACAAAAGCTAAAAAGTTTTGATGGGTTACAGGATATACATCCATATAAAAACTAGAAATATTAACTTTTTTATTATTTTTTCCATAAAGAGGGATATAAGCCCCTCCTTTTATGTATACCATCTGAGTTTCTACTCCGAAAGACTTGTCTTTAAGAGTAGAAATAGATGGTTTGTTTATATTTCGATTCGTTTCTAAATTTGTTTTTTCTTGACAAGAAATAAAAATAAGTATTATTATAAGGAAATATAAACGTTTCATAGAATTAATAATTAAAAAATTTGGATATTATTTTTTAGCTCTAACAGCTGCAACCATGGCAGATGTAACTTCTTTTTTACTATTACCCCATTGGCTATATACGTAAGTAAGAACATTTGCTACTTCTTCATCTGTAAGTGTTTGAGCGGTCATAACACTATTAAATTTTTTACCATTTACAGTTATTTCACCTGTTTTACCTTTTAATATAATTTCAATAGCTCTATTAATATCAGCATTTAAGAAATCAGATTTGGCAAGAGGAGGGAAGGCATTAGGTAATCCTTCTCCATTAGCTTGATGGCATGCAAAACAGGTTTTTCCATAAACTGATTTACCGTCAGCAATACGTTCTGTAAGTGTAACTGCTTTAGCAGGTTTAATGACTTTTTCGTTAGGCATAGACTGAATTGTTCCTCCTTCAGGAAGATATACTTGATCTGATTGAGTTCCAGAATATACTTTTTTATTATCCTCTCCAGTAACGTTAATCATTCCTAAACTACCTTTATTAAAAGTTCTAAAGATTGAGTGATCTACTAATATTAAGGTACCAGGAACTTCTACTTTAAAATCTACAATAGCAGCGCCACCAGCAGGTACTAGAGTGGTTTGTACATCATGATTAATTGTTTTTCCTCCTTCTATGTGAACATTATCAAATATTTCGCCTATAACATGGAAAGAAGAAACTAAGTTAGGACCACCATTGCCTACAAACAAACGAATTCTTTCTCCGACTTTTGCGGTTAAGGCATTATCACCTACTAACGAACCTGTTTTACCATTAAAAACAACATAATCAGGTTCTTCTTTAATGGCTTTTGCCATATCAAAAGGTTGTAACCCTTTTTCACCGTTGGCTCCTTTTGTATAGAAATCACCTTGCATTACGTAGTATTCTTTATCAACTGGGGGTAACCCTCCTTCTGGTTCAACAAGTATTAAACCGTACATACCATTTGCAATGTGCATACCTACTGGAGCAGTAGCGCAATGGTATACATAAAGACCTTGATTGAGTACTTTAAACGAAAAGGTAACTTCATGACCAGGAGCTACAAACGAAGACTTTGCGCCACCACCAGGACCTGTAACAGCGTGTAAATCTATATTATGAGGAAGTTTATTGTTAGGGTGATTTTTTAAATGAAATTCAACTTCATCGCCAATTCTTGTTCTAATAAAGCTTCCTGGTACAGAACCACCATAGGTCCAATATACATATTTTACACCATCCGCCATTTCACCTTCTTTTTCAATAATTTCCATATTGACAATAAGTTTTTTGGCAGATCGATCGCCTACAGGTTTGGGAACAAAAGGAGGAGCTGTTAATTCTGCCTGAATTGGATCGCCTTCTACTTCGATTGAAGCGGGATCAATAGATGAGGAATTAGATGCTTTCTTACAGCCAATAAGCAATAAGCTGGCTAAAGAGGCCGAGAATATTAAATGCTTAATCATAATGTAAATTTTAAATATTATTGTATTTGTATTAGGGTTAATTTTGAATCTTAAAGTTTGAATAGAATAGGTTGGGGTTAATTTTTATGGATAAAAACCCCCAATTATTACCATTGTTTTTATTACCACCTTTTATAATTTCCATAGAGGTTGTGGCAAACATTTGAGAGAATCCACCGTCTAGGGTTATATTTTCAAATAGTTTATAAGAAGCTGTAAAATCAATTTCAGTACCTAAATAATTATCTTTTTTTTCTCCTAATTGATAAATATTTGCACTTGATAAAAAGTAATGAGGTGAAAGACGTGCAGAAAATTTATCTTTTTCGTATTGTAAATTCAGATAAAAATCAGTTAAACCTACAGTATTAATGTGATTTCCTACATAAAAATAATCCATATATCCATTGAACTTATGATTTGTTCCATACAACGGATTAAATGATTTAATGTCGCTACTAGTATCATCTTGATCTTTTCCTGATATATATTCAAAACCAAGACCTGCTAGGAATGACGGAACAAATTTGTAATTTATGTTTGTAGTAAAGTAATTAGCCATTACACGATTTGTATTTATTTTTCCTGTTTGAAGATAAGTAGCTCCATCAATATTCCAATTTCCTTTCTTGAATACGAATCTAGGTCCGAATGTTTGACTATAATCTATTTTTTCTTCTCCATTTATCAAATAAGGCATACCATTGTTTAAGATCAATAAGCTTAAATTTAAATTCTTAAAAGTTCCATTATACCAAGCATATTGGAGCGATTTATATTGAGAAGGAAGATAAATTTCTTTAAAATTAGTTTCTTTATTTGCATTGTATGCAAGACCTAGATGTATGATTTGTTTACTAGAAGGAGTAATCTTAAATAGAAAAGCATCATGACTTTTAGCCTGCATTGTCCAGTCTATACTTCCTAAAATTCTATGATCGTCATACGCTATTTCTTGTCGTCCTATTTTAAAAGATAATTTGTCATTTAATTTTACTTCTCCATAAGCTTCATGGAAATTTATACCTGTATCATTTTTTGAATTAGTTAATACATCCCCCCAAGTTCTCACGTTTTGAGGCGAAGCGACTAATTTTATATTATTATAACTATAATCAAAAGAAATACGAGTTCTTTGAGTAGTAAAAGTGGCTGCTTTTTCATTAACAGGTTTTAATGTGCTATAACCATTTCTATTTTCTAGTCGTACTCTTAAATCAGCATTTATATTAAATTGTTGAGAAAAAATTACAGAAGAGAATAATCCCGCAATTGTAAAATATACAGGTTTCATAACTATTAAAATTTATTTGTTAGTAACGGTTGTTATGGTTTGTTTTTTAGCTGTTATATTTTTTAGCCAATTATGGCCTCATCGTTCGTTTTACCATGTTTAATAAAATCGTATATGTATAAAGAAATTCCTAGAGTAAATAATGTGGCACACAGTAGTAATACTACAAAGTGAATAGCTATTTCATTCTGAACGGTCATGAACTCCATTTTAAACTTTCTTTCAAGATATACTTGAGCTACTCCAGCTACCCCAAAAGCGGTGGTCATACCTAACATACCAATATTTGATAACCAAAATGCCATACGTCCTGTAACTGAATCATATCTTTTTCTTCCTGTAAGATTAGGTATAGCATAACTAATAATTGCTAATACAATCATGGCGTATGCTCCCCAAAATGCTAGATGTCCGTGCATTGCGGTAACTAGAGTTCCGTGTGTATATACATTGGTTTGAGGAAGGGTATGAGCAAAACCCAGTAGACCAGCACCTATAAAAGATACAATTGCGGATCCTAATGTCCAGTATAGAGCTAATTTATTAGAATGTTTTTTTTCTCCTTTTCTATACATATTTACTGCAAATAAAGCCATACCTAAAAAAGCTAAAGGTTCTAGAGCCGAGAAAATGCCTCCTATGATTAACCAAATTTTATTTACGCCTATGTAGTAATAATGATGACCTGTTCCAAGAATACCTGATAAGAATGTTAATCCCACAATTACATATAACCATTTTTCAATAACTTCACGGTCAACACCTGTTAATTTGATTAATAAGAATGATAAAATACCTCCCATGATTAATTCCCAAACGCCTTCTACCCATAAATGAACTACCCACCAACGGAAAAAAGAATCCATTACTTGACTATCAAACCAAATCATACCAGGTAAGTATAACAAAGCCGCAAATACTAAGCCCATTGATAGAACCAATGCAGTTGTTGTTTTTCTTTCTGCTTTAAATAGGGTTGTTATTATTAATCCTAGGAATAAAAGCACATTTATCACTACTAAATAATCTAATTCTCTTGGTATTTCTAAAAATTTCCTACCTTCCCAATGATTAAAGTGATAGCCTATTACAGCTACTACACCTACAATACCAAGTGATATTAATTGAACATAAGCTAATTTTACATTTACTAATTCTCGTTGTGCTTCTTCGGGAATAATGTAATAAGCAGCTCCCATAAAACCTGTTAATAGCCAAACTACGAGTAAATTAGTGTGTACAGCTCTAGCGGTATTAAAAGGAATGATGTTGTGTAATCCATCCAATCCAATTCGGGCAAAGCCCATAATAAAACCATAGATTATTTGAAGTGCTAATAACAGCATACATAAGGCAAAAAACCAATAGGCTACTTTTTGTGATTTATATTTCATTTTAATTACTTTTTATTAATTATTTACTTTTGATAATGGAGAAACGATTCTGTCAAATCCATTTAAATCAATACCACCAATCCATTTTAAGTAAGCTACCACAGCATCAGCATCTTCAGAACTCATTTTATAGGCTACCATTTTTCTTCCGTTAGGAGCCCAAGGTATAGGTGACATTAAAACAGCTTTAATATAATTTTCACCTCGTCTATCAATAACTTTGGTTAACTCAGGAGCATAATAAGCACCCTCTCCCAAAATCGTATGACACCCCATGCAATTATTAGATTCCCAAATTTCTTTGCCACGGATTACCTGTGTGTTAATCTTAGTGTAGTTTGTTTGATCGTTGTTTGAGGAAAATGAATAGATTGTTAATCCAATAAAAATTAGAAACGTTACTAATGTACCTCCCAAAAAAAACATTCTTGCCTGCGATTTTGATAGCATAATTATTCTTTTTTTAATTATTATTAATGAGATGTTTTTGTCTTATTTGAATAACAAATTTCATTAACATTAGCTTAACTATATATGATATTTGTCATACAAAGGTTTTTTAATAAAGGTTTTTTGCTATATGATCTGAGTCATAAAAAGAAAAAGAATTAAGAAGTAATTTCGAGAAATTAATTATAAAACAGACAAAAATGGATATAGTAAAAAATAAATTAATAGGCGAATATGTTGCAGAAGACTATAGAACGGCTCAAATTTTTTCAAAATATGGAATAGATTTTTGTTGTAAAGGAAATAGAACCATCAATGAAGTATGTGAGATAATAGGAATTAAAGAAGAGATTTTATTAGATGAACTAAATTCCTTTGATAAAAATGTAAATGATGATTTAAATAATTTTAAAACGATGCCATTAGATAGACTTATTGAACATATAGAATCAAGACATCATACCTATGTCGAAGAAAAACTACCTATCATAATACAATTTCTAAATAAAATTTGTGATGTTCACGGGACGAAGCACCCAGAACTTTTTGAAATAAGAACACTTTTTGTAGCCAGTTCAAATGATTTAACCCAGCACATGAAAAAAGAGGAATTAATTCTTTTTCCTTTTATAAAAAAAATGGTAGAACTAGCCAATGATAATACGGAAATTCCTCTACCTAGTTTTATAACCGTTAACAATCCTATTCAAATGATGAAGCATGAACATGAGAATGAAGGAGATAGATTTAGTAAAATTAGTAAGCTCACTAACCAATATACACCCCCTAAAGGAGTTTGTAACACTTACAACGTTACCTATGCAATGCTGAAGGAATTTGAAGAAGATTTGCACAAACACATTCATCTTGAAAACAATATTCTTTTTCCTTCTGCTATACAATTAGAAACAAAATTAGTTTATTAAAAAAATTGTTATGTCTCATTGTAGGACGACCGCGAAAAAATAAATATTCGAGCTGACATTGGACAAATTTTTCAAAGCTTCGTAAAATTAAGAGAGTTAAATTTAGTAACTTGAGAACTTAAAATTAAGACAGATAATAATGCTTTTTGAAGAATATAAATACTTTAATTACCAATTTCCTGAACCTCAATATTTAGGTGCAAAGTATACTTTATTGCCTTGGCTTAATCAATTCATTCCTAAAAATATAAACTCTGCGATTGATGCCTTTTCTGGCTCGCAATCTGTTGGTTATTTATTGAAACAACAAGGATACAAAGTAATTACAAACGATTTTCTAAATTTTAATAACCAAATTGGTAAAGCATTAATTGAAAATAAATCGACCAAATTAGAAAAAAAAGATTTAGATATTCTATTTCAACCTGCAAAAAACAAAAGTGAGTTTGACTTATTTGAAAGTACATTTACCAATGTGTTTTTTGAGAAAGAAGAGGCACAGTTTTTAGATAATTTTAGAGCAAATATCCCATTATTAGAAAATGAGTTTAAGCAAGCTCTTGCTTTCACGGTTATGAATAGAAGTATGACCCGAAAAATAACAATGGGGCATTTTGGTCATACACAGGCTTTAGTCTATGCAAACGACCCAGAAAGAATAAAACGTAACAGGAGTCTAATCAGACCAGTCAAAGAAATTTTTGAAGAATTACTTCCAAAATACAATGATGCCATTTTTGATAATAAGAAAGACAACCAAAGTTTCAACCAGAATATTTTAGACTTACTACCCAAAATCGAAAATATTGATTTGGCTTATTTCGATCCACCATATTGTGACAGTCACGCAGATTATCAAGGATTTTACCATTTATTAGAAACTTATACGGAGTATTGGAAAGACAAAGATTTTATAAATAGTATTAAACGTTATGAACCGCAAAGATTTAGTGGTTTTGAAAAGAAAAGAGATGTTATATCTTCTTTTGAAAAACTATTTGAATTATCAGAAGGAATTCCTAATTGGTTAATTAGCTATAACAATAGGAGTTATCCTGGAATTGAAAAATTTGAGAAATTAATTTCAAAATACCGAAACGTAACAGTAGAAGCTAAAACATATCAAAACGGAAGAGGTGGAAAAGGAAGTGTTGCAGGTAGTCAAGAAATACTATTTGTCTGCAGTCCCAAAAAAAAGCATTTCGTTTCAAGTATTCAAAAAAACAATTAGTTAATGAAGGACTTTAATTACTGGGATAAATTACACAAAAACGAAGAACTAGAAGAATTTAGTAATAATAATGTTGGGCTTTTATGGCTCAAAACAAAATCAATTATAAGAAAAAAACTTATTGCTGAATTTTTAAAAATCAATAACATTACTTTACAAGAAACTGCTCTTGCCAAATAATTCAGCGAATTATTTGGCATTTTAAATTCTGATGTATTAAACTCAAACAATCTCCTTCACGACTTCATTAAATCAGAAAATGCTAAACAAGTAGGAGCGTTAAATACAGATGAACTCGTATCTGAATTATACAAATTAAAGAATTTTGATTGGGGTGGAGATTATCAAAATTCTTTGGACAAATATTTAATTAAACGTTACGTAAAAATCCAAAATCCTTCTTATGAAAACTTACTTTCTAAATTTGAAACTGAAATCAACGCAGCAGTTCAAGGATATGTTTTAAATAGTTGGTATAACCATTGGAGCAGTATTTTAATCGAACATATTTTCAAATCTCATACGGAAGTTTTGCCAACGGTTGGACAAATCAAAAGCGTTGACTTTTTTATTAATCATATACCATTTGATTTGAAAGTAACCTACTTACCAGCAGAGTATATAAAAACTAAACGCAAAGAAAAAGGATTGCCAGTTGAACTAACTTTTCTAAAAAAGAAAGCAACAGAAGCAAAAATTATTTTTGACAAAACAGCAAAATCAGCAGACATTTTCTACGAAATAGTTGAAAAAATGAAAGATAGGAATGATACTTTCTGTTTGAACGCTTTAAAGACCTTAAAAGACGAAAAATTAGAAATTTTAAAAGAAGTACAAAACAACCCAAAAGTATTAGCTACTTGGCTTTATGAAAATCAAGGAGAAATGCGTTTTGGCTCTGAAAATCGTTTATTCCTTGTGTTGGTTGACACAGATGACTTTACAAATTCGTGGAAATTGAAAAGAAATATTGACCTTTTAAAGCCAACAATCCTAACCTATTTGGACAACTTCAAAACCAAAAAGATAGAAGATCTGAAAATTGAATTCGAATTCAAAGGAAAATCAAAAACATTTACAGCATTGACAGACATAATATTTGTAGTGAAATAGGATACTCAACGGCTGAAAAAACAACGAAGGTATAACAGCAGTTTGGTAAAATGGCGCATTTATTGCTAAAATGAAAGTAAGTGCTTTTAAATTCATCACTTCGCTAAGCTTCAAATCGTTATATCCTATTAAAAATATTAATAAGAGAGAGTGTATGTTAGATTTTAGAGAAGAAAAAAAATAAAATTCTTTTTTCTTCTTTAGTCGTTTTATAAATTTAACCAAAGAGACCAAAATTAAATAAGAATCACTTTTCATCTTAAAATTTTATGATTATATTATTACTCAAATGGTCATAATTAATTAATTTTGGCAGAAAAAACACTTTGAACTCTATATTATACAAAATACTTATTGTAGTTACTTTCTTAAGTATTCAAATTACAACTGCTCAAATTACTAGTCCAATAGAAGCTTTACCTGTAGAAACAGGTAAACAAATTATAATTGAAGGTGCCGATTTTTTGGACAAATCAGAAACAGAAGTACCTGGAGCGATTGTTTTTACAGGGAATGTTCGTATTTTACACCAAGGCATACGTATGTCTTGTAATAAAGCATATCATTTTACTAAACAAAATTATGTAAAAGCATTTGGAAATGTAAACTTAGTTCAAGGTGATACGCTTACTATGTCTAGTCGTTACGCCGAATATAATGGAAATACCAAATTTGCTTTTGCAACAGGAAATGTGGTAATGACGGATCCTAAAATGACTGTAACTACCGATACTATTAACTTTGATCGTAAAAGCCAACAAGCTTACTATAATACCTATGGAACCATTCGAGATGCTGAAAATACGCTTACTAGTAAATCAGGACGTTATCATTTAAATCAAAAGAAATTTGAGTTTAAAACGGCTGTTACAGTAAATAATCCTACTCATACAATTCGCACAAATCATCTTGATTATTACACTAATTCAGGACATGCGTATGTTTTTGGTCCCTCAACCATAGCGTCCGCCAATAATACAATTTATACAACTAAAGGTTTTTATGATACAAAAAAGGATGAAGGAAAACTACAAAGAGGTTCTAAAATCAAATATAGAGATCGGATAATAGAAGGAGAAGATTTGTATTATGATCGAAAAAATGATTTTGCACGCGCTCGTAATAATGTTAAGGTAACAGATACAATTAATAAAACAATAATAAAAGGACATTATGCAGAAGTATATAAGAAAAAAGATTCTATGTACATCACTAAAAAAGCATTAGTATCAGGTCTTTTTGAGAAAGATTCAGTCTGGTTTCATGCAAAACGTATTGTAATTACAGGAAAAACAAAAAATCGAATCATAAGAGGATATAATAATGCTCGTTTCTTTAAAAAAGATATGAGTGGTAAATGTGATTCTATTCATTTTAATGAAAAAAAAGGGATTACTCAAATGATTGGAAAACCAGTGTTTTGGAATGAAAAAAGACAGCTTACAGGCGATTTAATACATATTATTTCAGATACAATTGCTAAAAAAGTAGATTCCTTAAAAGTGTTTAATAATGCTTTTATCATTTCAAAAGATACTATTGGAGATGGATTTAATCAAGTAAAAGGAGTTAATTTATACGGTAAATTTATAAACAATAAATTAAAAGAAGTAAATCTGATTAAAAACACAGAAGTTATTTACTACATGCGTAATGATAAGCAAGACTTAATCGGTATAAATAAAAATGTAAGTAGTAAAATAAATATGTTAATGGGAGAGGGAAATGCAATAGATAGCGTTACGTTTTTTACCAAACCAGATGGTCAAATTTATCCAGAAGACGAACTTCCCGAAAATGATAGAAAACTAAAAGGTTTTCTTTGGCGAGAAAACGAACAAATTTTAAAACTAGAAGATATTTTTCCAAAAGAAGAAATAGAACTAGATACTAAAGCCAAAGCAGAAGTTAAGAAAAAAGAACAAGAGCCCAATGTACCACTAAGTCCTACTAAAGAAACATTGGAATTTGATAAAACCAATAAGATTAAAACAAACAAAGAAAAAAATAAATCAAATTATAAAAAATAATTCAAAATTATCTTAACCCAAGATGATGTGTTAAATTTTTTGATGAAGGTAAAAGATACAAAAAAAATCAGAGATATAGTTTTTCTATATTAACGACAAAAAACAATACTTTTTTAGATTCAAAATTATTTTTATCAGTAATAAATTTTTAATACATAATCTGAGTTAAAAAATAAATTATCCTTTTTTATTTTAGAATATTTAGATAATAATCATGTTAGAAGATTTTTATAAATACCAAGCACAAACCTCTCCTCATCCCTTAGGAATGGAAGTATCTCACGCCATAGGTTCTTATATATACGATACAAAAGGGAAGAAATATTTAGATTTTGTAGCTGGAGTTTCAGCTTGCACTCTAGGACATCAGCATCCACGTGTTAAACAAGCCATCATAGACCAAATGAATAAGTATGCTCATGTAATGGTTTATGGTGAATACGCACAAGATCCCGCAGTAGAATTTTGTACGTTACTAGCTCAAAATATGCCAACTCAGTTAAACAAAACCTATTTAGTAAATTCAGGTACCGAAGCAACAGAAGGAGCTCTTAAATTAGCTCGAAGAGTAACAGGACGTAGTCAATTAATTTCTTGTTATAATGCGTATCATGGAAATACCATGGGATCAATGAGTGTTATGGGATTCGAAGAACGAAAACAAGCCTTTCGTCCATTAATTCCAGATGTAAACTTCATTACTTTCAATAATGAAGAAGATTTACAAAAAATTACGTCACATACAGCAGGTATTATTTTAGAAACAATTCAAGGAGGAGCTGGATTTATTCAGCCTCAAAATGATTTTTTAAAGAAAGTACGCCAGCGTTGTGATGAGGTAGGAGCTTTAATGATTTTAGATGAAATTCAGCCTGGTTTCGGACGTACAGGAAAACTATTTGGTTTTATGAATTATGATGTTATTCCTGATATTGTTGTGATGGGTAAAGGAATGGGAGGAGGAATGCCAGTTGGTGCTTTTACTGCCAATGAAAAACACATGGATTTATTAAGTCAAAATCCAAAATTAGGACATATAACCACTTTTGGGGGACACCCTGTAATAGCAGCAGCTAGTTTAGCTACCTTAAAAGAATTACTTGAAACAGATTTAATGCGTCAATGTTTGGAAAAAGAACAATTATTTCGTAAATTGTTGATACATAAGTTGATAAAAGAGATTCGAGGAGAAGGATTAATGCTAGCTATTATGACAGATAGTCCAGAAATTACAAATCAAGTTATCTTTAAATGCCAAGAAAAAGGATTAATCCTTTTTTGGTTATTATTTGAAGGAAACGCTATACGTATAACACCGCCTCTAACTTTATCAAATCAAGAAATAGAAGAAGGATGCAGAATTATTATTGAAGCTATGAATGAAATAGCCCCAATTAACAATCAAAATTAAAGGCATAGAATAAGCAAAAACCTATTTGTTTTGTTGACTAAATTGTTCAAAACAAATCGTTTTTTAACCCATTATAAACGCTAACTTTACTATTTTAGTAAGGATAATAAAAACTTAGGAGTATGGATTTGAGTCACGATGAAGAAGATTACAGTTTATCCTTATCAAAATTTGAATCAATGTTAAAAACCAATAAAATTTTATTTTTTGATTCAGAAGAATTTGAGGATATCATCCTCCATTATATGGATATTGGCAAACCTATTCTAGCCAAAAAAGCCCTAAAACTAGGACTAGAACAACATCCTAAATCCTTTGGATTAAAGTTAGTCCAAGTAGAAATGTTGTTATTTGAAGACAAACTAGAACAAGCCGAAAAGCTACTTAATGATTTATACGCTATAGAACCCACAAATGAAGAAATTTTTATACAAAAAGCAAACATTTGTTCTAAACGAGACGATCATAAACAAGCCGTTGAGTTTCTAAAAATAGCCTTACAATACACAGATGACTATGCTGATGTTCATAACCTTTTAGGCATGGAATATTTATTCATGGATGAACTAGAACTAGCCAAAACACACTTTATAGCTTGTTTAGAAGAAGAACCCGAAGAACAATCCGGACTCTACAACGTCATCTATTGTTTTGAATTTCTAGAACAATATCAAGAAGCCATTACCTTTTTACAAAACTATATAGACACAAATCCTTATAGCGAAATTGCATGGCACCAACTAGGTAGATTAAACTCAACTATAAAACACTACCAAGAAGCCTACATAGCATTTGATTATGCAACCGTTATTGACGATCAATTTATGGGAGCCTATATGGAAAAAGCCAAAGTACTTGAACGTTTAGAACGCTATGAAGAAGCCATCTGGAACTATCAAGAAACCATTCGATTAGAAGATCCAACCTCCTATGCCTTATTACGGATAGGTAAATGTTTTGAAAAAATGGGAAATGATTCAGAAGCCCTAAATTATTACAACAAAACAGTAGATGAAGATCCTTTATTAGATAAAGGATGGATTGCCATAACAGATTTCTATATACGCCAAGAAAACTTTCAAAAAGCACTCTATTATGTAAACAAAGCCCTTGGTATAGATACAGAAAATCCTTTATACTGGAAACGATACGCCTCTATAAATAAAGAATTAGAACTATTTGAAGAAGCAGAAGAAGGATATAGAAAAACAGTAGAATTAGGAGATACCCAATTAGAAACCATTCTATTTTGGGCTGACACACAACTATTTATTGGTGATCTTCAAGCTTCTGTAGAAACCTTAATAAAAGCAAATATTTTATTTTTAGATCATTACGAAATAGAATACCGTTTAGCAGGCTTATATTATACTTTAAACAATCCTACTAAAGGATTATATCACTTAACAAATGCTTTACATCATAATCTTAAAATGAAGAGTATTTTACAAGAATTATTTCCTGTGGTATTTGATTTAGATATAGTTCAAAAAACAATAGCCAAATATGACGAGTTACAGTAAAAAATAGATCTATTAAAAAACTAATAATTGAACATGATTTTTTAATCGTTCAATTAACAAACTCATCATTCTTTTATTTAAGTTTGAAGAGTTTTTTATATATTCCATATATTCATCAACAGTAAATAAACCAATTACCATTCCTTTTAGGGAATTTCTAAATTTAATATCCTTTTGTATAACATTTTCAATATAATTCAATTTTTTTTCTACAGAAAGACTAAAAAAAACATTCTTTTGTTTAATAGCGTAATTAATAAAAACCTGAATAAATAAATCATTCTGTAGTTTTAATATAGGACGAATTGTCATATTTTGAAATAATTCTTCATCAGAAGAATTAATATTTATATTTCCTAAAGCTTCTCCTCTTAAAATTAAAAGGTTTTTATCACGAGTTTCCATCTTTTATTTTTTATTAAATTTAATAAAAAATCCTTTAACATTTTAGAGTTTACTTTTAAAAATATTCGTACAAAGATTACTAAAAACTTAGCTTTTTCACTTCACATTGTGCATTAAAATTTGTAATGAAAATAAGAGAAGAAAGACAAAATACACAAAAAAATCTCATAGATTTAAATTTTCTAAAAAAGAACTCTTTTTAGATTCAAAGTCATTTTCATCTGTAAATAATTTCTATTATCTATAACTGTATTAAAATAAATAGTCATAATAATCTAATCTTTAATTGTCGAGAAATATGTAAATTTGTTTCTAATAAAATTAGGGATGAGATACAAGACACACAAATGGGTTAGACCAGAAGATCTAAATGCAAATGGTACTCTTTTTGGAGGAAAATTATTATCTTGGATAGACGATGAAGCAGCACTTTATTCAATAGTTATTCTAAAAAATAATAAAATTGTAACAAAGTTTATGTCTGAAATAAACTTTATGAGTTCTGCTCGACAGGGTGATATTATAGAAATAGGATTAGATGTTATTAAATTTGGAAGTACTTCTATTACAATGAAATGTGAGGTTAAAAATGTCATGACAAAAGCCACTATTATTACAGTAGATTCAATTACAATGGTAAATTTAGACAGTTTTGGTCAGCCAGCTAATCATGGCAAAACACAGTCTGATTTAGCCTTAGATGAAAAAAGTTTTTAAACTTTATAATTATATATAATAACACAAAATGCTGTATTCAATTTTTTTGATGAGCATTTTTGTTTTTTATACTATTCCTGAAAAACTAATAGAGCATTGTAATTTCCTTAATATCAAAAGTTTGGATTATGTCATCTTCCATCATGATTTCAATTAAACCGTTTTGGGTTACTCCTCTAATAATGCCCATAAATTTTTTACTTTTTTTATTTTCAAATACAGCAGGTTTGTTAATTTTAAATAAATAATTATGATAATAATTCCATAATTGTTCTTTATCCGTTTTTAATTTCTCTAAATTTTTATTTAGCTGATTTAATAGCATAAATAATATTTCCTCAATATCATACTCTTTGCCTGTTATACATTTTAATGAAGAAGCTTTAGGTAAATTACTGAAATTTTCTTGATTTACATTTAATCCAATTCCTATAATAGATTCTACCTGTTGATTTTCTTTGAAATAATTTTCTATTAATATACCTGAAATTTTTTTATTTCCTGACATAATGTCGTTTGGCCATTTTATAGATAAGTCAGGAATTTGATATTTTTCAAGAGTTTCCTTAATACTTATAGCAACAGCTATATTAAGATCAAATATGGTAACGGTATGATCTATTATTTTATTTACCAATATGCTGGTTATTAGGTTTTTATCTTTTTCTGTACACCAGCTACTACCCATTTGTCCCTTGCCTTTCCATTGACTTTGAGCTGTAACTACTGTAAAATTTTCAAGGCTTTGATTTTGTGAAAGTTTCTTTAAAAAATCATTTGTAGAATCTATGGCATTGAGTTTGATTAACTTCATATATTGCAATTTGAAATAATAAAAATTAAGATCTATTTTTATCTTTCAAAATAAAGACAAAAAACAATAACTTTGCGAAAAATAATTATTTAAAATAAATGGCGAACAAAGAAGTAGGAAACGATATTTTATTAGCAAATATCATTAAGGGTATTGAAGACGTAAAAGGAAATGATATAGATATTTTAGATCTTAGAGAATTAGAAAATACAGTTTGTGATTATTTTGTTATTTGTAATGGTAACTCAAATACACAAGTTAATGCAATAGTAAATTCTGTTCAAAAAGCTGTTTCAAAAGAACTCAAAGAAAAACCTTGGCATGTTGAAGGAACTGATAATGGTGAATGGGTATTGATGGACTATGTACATATAGTAGTTCATGTTTTCCAAAAACACATCAGAGAATATTACAACATAGAAAGTCTTTGGGGAGATGCTAAAATTACATCAATCGAAAATAAATATTAATTGTTAGAGTATCTATGTCAAAAGAAAATAAACAAAATAATTTTAAATTTAATCCTTGGTGGATATATGGCTTAATAGGGGCTGTATTTATTGGGATGTATTTATCTGGTCAATCTCGTTGGGTTGAACCTACTAAAACAAATGTTTCTAAATTTTATGAGTTCTTAGAAGCAGGAGATATAGACAAAGTAGAAGTAGATAATGATCGTTTTGTTACGGTTTACTTAAAAGAAAATGCTTTATCAAAAAAAGCTCATTTAAAATTACCTAAAGAAGATTTATTAGGAAGTAAAAATTTAGGTCCCCATTATTCTTTTGAAATTAGCGGTGAAGACGGAAGTTTTTCAAAAGATTTAAAAGAAGCTAAGCTGACTAATAAAATTTCTCAATACGAATACAAAACATCAGGAGGTTGGACAGACTTCATGATTCAGTTACTTCCTATTTTTATTTTAATTGGTTTTTGGGTTTTTATGATGCGTCGCATGTCTGGAGGCGGTTCTGGAGGAGGCGGTCAGATCTTTAATATTGGTCGTTCAAAAGCGAAACTTTTTGATGAGAAAACAGATGTAAAAGTTACTTTTAAAGATGTAGCCGGATTAGAAGGAGCAAAAGAAGAAATTCAAGAAATTGTAGAATTTTTAAAGAATCCTAAAAAATACACCGACTTAGGAGGTAAAATACCTAAAGGAGCTTTATTAGTTGGCCCTCCAGGTACTGGTAAAACATTATTAGCAAAAGCGGTTGCAGGAGAGGCTAAAGTACCATTTTTTTCTCTTTCAGGATCTGATTTTGTAGAAATGTTTGTAGGAGTTGGAGCTTCAAGAGTACGTGATTTATTCAAACAAGCCAAAGAAAAATCACCAGCCATTATTTTTATAGACGAAATAGATGCCGTAGGTAGAGCCAGAGGAAAAAGTAATTTTTCAGGGTCTAATGACGAGCGTGAAAATACATTAAATCAACTTTTGACAGAAATGGATGGTTTTGGAACTGATACAAGTGTAATTGTATTAGCCGCAACCAACCGTGCAGATGTGTTAGATAAAGCTTTAATGCGTGCAGGACGTTTTGATAGGCAAATTTATGTTGATTTACCAGATATTAGAGAACGTAAAGAAATTTTTGAAGTTCATCTAAAACCCTTGAAAAAAGTAGAAGATTTAGATACTGACTTTTTGTCAAAACAAACTCCTGGGTTTTCTGGAGCAGATATAGCCAATGTATGTAATGAAGCAGCTCTAATTGCAGCCAGAAATAATAAATCAGCAGTAGATAAACAAGACTTTTTAGATGCTGTAGATAGAATTATTGGAGGATTAGAAAAGAAAAACAAAATAATAACAGCAGAAGAAAAAAGAGCAATAGCCATACACGAAGCAGGACACGCTACCGTGAGTTGGATGTTAGAACATGCAGCACCACTTGTAAAAGTAACTATTGTACCTAGAGGACAAAGTTTAGGAGCAGCTTGGTACTTGCCAGAAGAAAGACAAATTGTTAGACCACACCAGATGCTAGACGAGATGTGTGCCACAATGGGAGGACGTGCCGCAGAGAAAGTAGTATTTGATATGATTTCTACAGGAGCTTTAAGTGATTTGGAAAAAGTAACAAAACAAGCTCGTGCTATGGTTACTATATATGGACTAAATGAAAGATTAGGTAATGTAACATATTATGATTCATCAGGACAATCCGATTATAATTTTTCTAAACCTTACTCAGAAGAAACAGCTCTGACAATAGATAAAGAAATATCAGCCATTATAGAAAAACAATATCAAAGAGCAATTCATATTCTACAAGAAAATAAAGAAAAACTAGAACGCTTGGCAGATATTTTGATAGAAAAAGAAGTAATTTTTAAAGACGATTTAGAAGAAATTTTTGGAAAACGTCCCTATGACAAATCTTTACAAGAAGAAATTGTTTAAAACTTAGTTAATAAAATAAATAAAAAACTCAATCTTATGTTAAAATTAGATTGAGTTTTTTTTAACTTTGGCAATTAAACCAAACTACTTCTATTTGTAAGTAATATATGAGTATTTTTAGGAAAATTTTTGGGTCAAGTAATGATGCTTCTCAAGAAGCTAATGAAAGTGAATACAACCCTTTTCATGAAGTAAATGTTAATTTACCAGTAGATGAGTTGTTTACTTTGAATTTTAAAAAAAATGGAGGTAAATTCTTATACTGCGAAAATTTAGCAGAATTAAATGAACAGTTTGAAAATATTTTAGAAGAAAATGACTGGTTCGAATCAGAAGCCATTTGTTTAGAATCAAAATTGTTTGGAATGCTTGATTCTAACAATATAAGCTATTCAAATGTTATAAGTCCAAAATTTTTGTTAGCAACTTGCGAAGGTCTTATTGCTGAGGATGGCTCTATTATGTTTTCTTCTGCTCAAATAAAACATAATAAAATAAATGAATTACCAGATAATATTGTAGTTATAGCAGCTACTAGTCAGATGGTTCCTGGTAAAAGTGACGGTTTACGCGAAATTAAAAGACGTTATACAACTAATTATCCAACTAATATCACAACCATTAAGTATTTTGAAAAAGTGAAAGAAGAAGATTTTCTTCATTATGGAAGCTCTCCAAAAAATTTATATTTACTTTTATTAGAAGATTTATAGCATGAACGAAACATTAGTCCGTGCATTATCAGGCATTATATATGTTGCTTTGTTAGTGTCTGCTACTCTATACTCAGAAGAATCCTTTTTAATTCTTTTTGGACTTTTTTTATTCCAAGCAGTAAATGAATTCACAAATTTAGTTAGAATAAATAAAGGATTAGCTTTTCTGCTAGCCATTATCTCTTATTTAAATTATACCTATTTTAACAACTACCACTTTAATAATTGGATGTTAGTCATTATAAGTTTAATTGTATTAGCATTTCTTTGTAAATGGCTATTCGATTCTAAAATTAAAGATATTAACTATTTAAATTGGATAATCTTAATAGGATATATTATTATACCATTTATATTGATTACCAAATTAGGTAAAATAAAAGAAAATCATTATCCTCATATTATTATAGGAATTTTTATTTTAATATGGACAAATGATACATTTGCTTATATAGTGGGAAAGAAAATTGGAAAAAATAAATTATTCGAAAAAATATCTCCCAAAAAAACAATTGAAGGTTTTTTAGGAGGTACTCTTTTTACTGTTCTAGCTAGTTTTGTAATAAGTCAATATTATGTAAATTTGCTGCCAGTTACATATTGGATTCTGATTGCTTTACTAATAAGTTGTTTTGGTACAATAGGAGATTTAGTCGAGTCTAAATTTAAACGCTTAGCAGGAGTTAAAGATAGTGGTAATATTATGCCTGGTCATGGAGGAATATTAGATAGACTAGATAGTATTATTTTTACAACCCCATTTATTTATTTACTATTAAAAATTGTAGGATATGTTTCATAAAGAAGGAATTAAAATTATTTCAGTAGCTTCATTAATGATGATTATTAGCTTGTTTTTAGCTGATAAATTTTTGATTGATATTACATGGTTACGCTTAAGTATACAAATATTAGTATTATTTTTATATATAATAATTTTGCAATTTTTTAGAAACCCTAATAGAAAAATACAACCTAATGAACATACAATATTAGCACCTGTTGATGGTAAGGTAGTCGTAATAGAAGAAGTATACGAAGAAGAATATTTTAAAGATAAACGATTAATGGTTTCTATTTTCATGTCTCCAATAAACGTTCATGTTACTCGTTATGCTGTTTCAGGAGTTGTTAAATACAGTAAGTACCATCCAGGTAAGTATTTAGTAGCTTGGCATCCAAAAGCTAGTACAGAAAATGAACGTACCTCAGTTGTAGTTGAAAATAAAGCGTTTGGAGAAATTATGTATCGTCAAATTGCAGGAGCTTTAGCAAAAAGAATTGTAAATTATGCGAAAGAAGGCGATGTTGCAATTCAAGGAACGGATGCAGGCTTTATAAAATTTGGTTCTCGAGTAGATTTATATCTACCTTTAGGAACTAAAGTTAATGTGCAACTAGAAGAAAAAGCAATTGGAAATTACACTATTATTGCACAAGCTTAAAATGTCTCCTCAAGAATTAGATATTAAATTTAAAGAAGCTTTTATGAAGGTTTCTAAAATGCAACAGGACTCACTTCCTCAAGATGTTATGTTACGGTTATATGCTTATTATAAACAAGCTAGTAATGGCTCAATGTCTAATATGAATTATAGTAATCTAGATGTACGTGATGCTTTCAAATTAAACGCTTGGATGCAAGTAAGCCATTTATCTGTTGAGGAAGCTAAAAAAAGTTATATTGATTTAGTAAATGAAATAGTTACAAATGAATAAAAAAATTTTTTTTATCATAAATTGTGTTGGATTGTCTTTTTTAAGCTGTAAAAAAGATACTTTAGTAGAAGTCGTAGATGTTCCTGCTACTCCTATAGTGGCTATCGAAAAAAAAGATACTAAACCTTCAGATTTAAAAGCTAATGAAGGGGCTTTTCAATTATACAAATTACCTTTTGAATATCAATCTTTAGAACCTTATTTAGATTCTAATACTTTAGAATTACATTATTCAAAACATTTATTACCGTATGTAAACGCTCTTAATAAGACAATAATAGGGACTAAATATGAAGTGTTAGATTTTTTGGATATATTTAAAAATTTAAATTATTCTGATACTGAAATTCGTAATTACGCGGGAGCAGTATATAATCATAATTTTTATTTTGAATCAATAGCCCCAAAAGCAGGAGGACAGCCCACAGGAGAGTTATTAGAAGCTATTAATAGAGATTTTGGTTCTTTTGATCAGTTCATTCAAAATTTTTCGGAAGCTTCTATAAAAATTAACGGTTCAGGTTGGACTTGGTTGCTTTCGGATAAATATGGTAAATTAAAAATTTTGACCACAGCTAATAATGATGCTCCTCAAATGAAAGGATTAGGGATTAAAGACATACCCTTATTGTGTTTAGATATGTGGGAACACGCATATTATTTAAAGTTTCAAAATAGAAAAAAAGAATATGCTAATACCTTTTTTAGTATGGTTAGTTGGCCTAAAATAGAAGAGAGGTATAATGCTTTTCCAAAATCTAGTTACCCAACGACTAGTGCTGTTTCAACAACAACTGTAGAGGAAGAATCTAATTTAGTTCCTTTAGAAGATAAAAAAGAATGATATTATAAAATAAATATTGAAGGATTAAAAAATTATTTATTATTCTGATATTTTTCACTTAAAATAATAAACCTATAAAAAATATAAAGAGATGATGTATTCAATATAATATTGATAGGTTCAAAAATTTTTTCTAAGGTAAAGTATTTTTGAAGAATAAATATGAAATTTTGCATTACAAATAAAATAATGCTTATTAATAAGAAAGAATTTTTATTGTTGATTTCATTTTTTTCTAGATAATAATTAGATAATGAAATTCCTCCCAACAAAGACATTAATATTCCGTTGAATAAAAGTATTAAAAAATTAGATGAATAAAAATCATAAATTAAAAATATAACATATAAGTAAAAAAATAAAAAAGGAATTGTACAAATTAAAATAGGTATTATTTTTTTTGGGGTTATATTTTGATAAACTAGTATTAGACTAAGTAGTCTGTTAATTAAATAAGCAATCATTCCATAAAATAAAAATGATTTTGTCTTGTATTGGAAAAAGAAATTGCTAATAATCACAAAAACAAGAACTCCTATAAAAAGATAATTTCTTTTTGATGAACTATATATGTAAAGTATTTGTAATAAGATTAGACGTAATAATCCAAGATAGGATAATGAAGGATTTATATTAAATATTTCGTTTATTAAAAATAATAAGGCAATAGCAAAATAAGTAATACTAATTAGTCTTATTGTCTTTTTTTGGGTCAAATCTTCCATAATTTTTTTGATATTTTATTATGTCATTTTTATAAAAGACAATATGATTTAAGAATTATAAGTAAGAATTAACTAATTTTTATTCTCAAATTTAATAAAAAAAATATAATTATGTAAGAAAAAAGCTTAAAAAAATAAATTTTAGATAAAATGTACTATATCTAATTTTCTTTCTCAGAAAAAGAATTACTTATTTTCTTTAGTTTATTTTTCCGTTCTATTTTTTTTGCCTCATTTTTAATTTTAGCTCTTCTAAGCTTATTATTGAATTTTTTAATATTCTCCTCGTTTTTACGGCTCATAAATATTGTTTTTTAATTTGATCTAAAGATAATTCTGTATAAATTAAGTCGTTTATTATTTTTTCTCTTAGAATATGAATATCTTCATCAAAATGTTTTGCCCAATTCGTAAGATTTAAAATATTTCGTGCATTTTTTAGTCTTTTTTTAGTTTCTGTGCTGGTTCTTAAAATTGCAGAATTATTATAATTCTTAGTTTGTTTGTGTAGATAATGAATTTCATTACGAATACGATCCCAATCAAGATAATATAATTTTTCTATTTCATTATCAGGAAAAAAACTATCCCAAGTAGCATAGCCTACTTTGAATTTAGAAGTTTCTAAATCGTGATTTATTAACCTCCATTTTGAATTTGCAAATCGTCCCCAATGATTTGATAATCTATAAATCCCTTTTTGTGAATAAAAATAGTTGCTTCCCGATTTACTTACAAAATCAGGTGTTAGATTAGAAATACAACTATATGAAACCTCTTCAAAAACACAGAAAGTTTTTTTGAGTGAATTAACTTTAGGATAATATTTAGAAATTATTTTCTCCAAAATTTTAAATAAAACTTAAAAATGACTTATATAACTACAAAAAGGCTATTTTTGTGGTTCAAAATTAGTAAAACTATTTTTATAGTTCTTTATATTATTAACAAATACATACAGATGAAAAAAATTTTAGGAATCAGTTTAGTAACCTTATCTATTGCATGTAATGGCATAATTGGTAATGGATTTAAATTTGAAGGGGAAATCAACGGATTAAAAGACGGAACAAAAGTCTTTTTACAAAAGCAAGACGAAAATACAGGAATGCCTGTTTCTATAGATACTGCAAAAGTAGAAAAAGGCAAATTCGTTTTTGAAGGTGAAGCAAAAGAACCACAAGTACACATGGTTTCTGTTGAAAATCAACAAGGAGGTTTTGTATTTATTTTAGAAAAAGGAAATATAACGGCAAAAATTAACAAAGACAGTATTCCTTTAACTAAAGTTGAAGGTACTTATAATAATGATGAATTGGTTAAGTACAACACTCAAATGATGGGCATATCTAAACGTATGATGTCATTTCAAAAAGAGAACATGGCAAAAATGCAAGAGGCTCAGAAAGTTAATGATTCTGTAACAATGAATAAAATTAATACAGAATTTTCTAAATTTCAAGAAGAATTTATTACTTCAGGAGCTAAATACATTGACGAAAATCCAAAATCGTTTATTTCTTTATTATTAATTCCAACTCTTTTTAATACGCCAAATGCTGATGTAGTTAAAATAAAAAAATCTTTTGATGCTCTAGAAAAAGATGTTAAAGAGACAACAGCAGGAAAGAAAATTAAAAAACAATTAGAGGATTTTGAAAAAGCAATGGCAGGAGCAAAAAAAAAAATGAACTAATTAAAAAAGCTCCCGATTTTAGTGCTAAAACACCTGATGGAAAAATATTAAGTTTAAAACAAGTTTTAGGAAAAGTAACCTTAATTGATTTTTGGGCTTCTTGGTGTGGACCTTGTCGAAAAGAAAATCCTAATGTAGTAGCTCTTTATAAAAAATGGCATTCAAAAGGGTTAAATATTATAAGTGTATCTTTAGATAAAGATTTAACGAAATGGAAAGAAGCCATTCAAAAAGATCAATTAACTTGGAATCATGTTTCTAACTTGATGCAATGGGAAGATCCCATTGCAAAAATGTATCAAATAGAAAGCATTCCTTCAACAGTATTAGTTGATGAAAAAGGATACATTATAGGTACTAATCTTTTTGATAAAGAATTAGAAAATGAAATAAAAAAGGTATTAACTAAATAAAAAATAGTTATAAACTTAGTTGAAATTTGAAAGGGGATGATTAAAATAATCATCCCCTTTTTATATAATGTTTTTGAAAACTCAACTATTTATTTTTGTTTTGCTATTAATTGAGTAATTTCAACGATAACATCAATGGCTTTTTGCATACTTTCTACTGGGACATACTCATATTTTCCATGAAAATTATGTCCGCCTGCAAAAATATTAGGACAAGGTAGCCCCATATAAGATAATCTAGATCCATCTGTACCTCCTCTTATTGGTTTAATAATAGGAGTAATACCTAAATTTTTCATTGCTTTTTCAGCTATTTTTACTATGTGCATCATAGGTTCAACTTTTTCGCGCATATTGTAGTATTGATCTTTTATTTCTATTTCTACAATATTTTCACCAAATTGCTTTTTATATTTAGAATTGATCTTGTCGGCAATTTTTTGTGCAAACTTTTTACGCTTTTCAAATTTCTTACGATTATGATCGCGAATAATTAATTGAACTGTTGTTTCTTCTATACTTCCTTTTATATCAACAACGTGAAAAAATCCTTGGTAATCTTTTGTTTTTTCTGGGACTTCTTTTTTAGGTAATTTGCTTATATATTTATTAGCTAAAAGCATTGAATTAATCATTTTGCCTTTTGCATAACCAGGGTGTACGCTTTTTCCTTTAAATATAATTTTAACACCAGCAGCATTAAAATTTTCATATTCTAATTCACCTATTTGACTACCATCCATAGTATAAGCCCAGTCGCATCCAAATTTTTCTACATCAAAAAAATCTGCACCACGTCCAATTTCTTCATCGGGAGTAAAACCAACTTTTATTGTACCATGTTTAATTTGTGGATTTTGAATTAAATATTCCATTGCTGTGATAATTTCTGTTATACCAGCTTTATCATCAGCACCTAATAAAGTTGTGCCATCTGTAGTAATCAGAGTTTGTCCTTTATATAATAATAAATCTTCAAAATAACTAGGCGAAAGAATAATATTTTTTTCTTGATTTAGTACAATATCACCACCATCATAGTTTGGTACTATTTGTGGTTTTATATTAGCTCCCGTAAAATCAGGAGTAGTATCAAAGTGCGAAATAAAACCGATAGTGGGGACTTTTTCCTCTATATTAGAAGGTAGAGTTGCTTGAATGTAAGCTTTGTCATCTATACTTACATCTTGCATTCCTATGTTTTTTAATTCTTCTACTAGTTTATTGGCAAGATCCCACTGTTTAGCAGAACTTGGAGTGGTATTAGAATTAGGGTCAGCTTCTGTATCTATTGTTACATAGCTTATAAAGCGATCTATAATATGTTGCATAATTACGATTTTTGTTCTTTATTAAAATATACTAGATAATAATACATTTGTTTTTCTTCGTCCCAACCTTTTTCAACAAATTTCTCCGCACTTTCTGGGTTTACAAAATCCAATTTTATTTGAATATTTGTATCCAATTCTATTACATTTTTCATTTTTCTGCGAACATCAGTTACAGCCTGATTTGCAATTGGAAAGTTAGTTAAATCTTCTACACTGTATTTTTCGCCTTTATCAACTTTATAATTTTTGAATTCTGAAATTAAATCGGGATTATCTAATACATCATTTAAAAAAGTTGATTCTTCAAAATTATCATTTTTTGCAAAATGATTTACAGCTCGATTCATAAAAAGAACTTCTTCTTTTTTATCTTCAGCAGGTAAAACTACTTCTTTTGCAAAATCTTGACAAAATTTTAGATATTTTTTAGTCATAAAATTTTCATCTTGAAAAGCATCTACACTCAGAAAGTATTCTAACCAATAACGAGCATCATAACGATTACTATCTACTGTTAGTATTTTGTAACCTTCTTCTTTTTTATAATTAAAAATTAAACATCCTTTGTCTAGTTTTTGTAAATTAATGCCTTGTTGCAAAATCATTTCTAAATTACTTCCTTTTTCTTCAAATTGAAGAAAATCTGATTTTATTTCGCTTTTGAATACACCTATTGCATCTACCGGTTTATTATCTATTGATACATTTGTTAGATAAGTAATGTAAACTTCTCCGTTTTTTATATGAGGATGGTTAGATTGTTCAAAAAGATGCTTGGTTATCTTTTTTGAAAGGTCATGAATGTTAGCTGGATTTGAAAAAATTTCACTTGCTAGATTATACATTTCATTGTATTCTAAATCTACATCATGTGCAAATTGATAATAATTTTCTTCTTTTTCTCTAAAAGGTTTAAAGAAAAATTCTTTTAACAAAGGCATGATTTCATCATTTAAGCCATAAGGCTGATCTGATAAAAATATAGCTTCATTTCTACTTTTATTTCCTACGCGATGTATTGATAGGTTTTCTATTTGGGTATTAAAAAGATTAATCATATTTTCTAATAAAAGAATAAAGATTTTAGGAATCTAATTATTCTTAAGGTTTTTATTTTATGTTTTTTTTGATATATTAATTCCAGTTTTCTTCAAAACCAAAATCACTAAAAGAATCATCACCGTCAAACATATCAAAATCTTCATCATCGTAATCATCTTGAAAATCTTCATAGAAATCATCTTTTTCTGCATCAAATTCTTTATCTGGTGCCATAAGAGGTAATACTCCATGAGAAAATAATAAATCAGGATAAGACATACCTTGTTCTGGTTCTTCTATGGATGCTAATTCTACAAAGAAAGTCCACATATTTAAAAAATCATAGACATAAATGATTTTTGTATTATTTTTATCAAAAGTAGATGATAAAATATGATCGGCCATTGTTAATCCTTCTCCAGGATTATCACTTGTGTCAAATAAAGGAATTTCTTGATCTTGATTCCATTGATCATCACAGGTGTAAAAAGCGGCCATTTCCATACCATCAAAACCAAAAGCATTTACAATGGCATTATGTAAATCTTCTAAACTATTATTTTCTTCAATAGCTATATCTCTAAATACATCCTCTTCAGCATCAAGGATAACTCTGTATTTGTAAATCATAAAACGAATTATTTGATAGGGTCAAAGGTAATTATAATTTTAGAAAACGAAATTTAGAATTAGCTTTTGTTAATAATATTTTTAGAGATTTTACTTGTCTATAGAATTTATACTATTTATATAAAGAGGATTGAATATTTTGTAATTATCTTGTTTAGCTTTGTTTAGTACTATAAAGGTAAGAAATGGTACGAATAAGAAAAAGATGTTTGATGAAGTTTTAGTAGGATTTTATCATTCTTAGATTTTATTTTTATAGTGAAAGAAGTATTTTCTATTCTTTATATGAGTAGAATGCCATAAAAATGAAGTATTTTTGCATAGATATGCTAAAAAATAAACAATATGTTTTATTTTAATTTACTGATTATTAATTTTTTATAATAAAATAACTACTATTTATATGAGTAAAATACAATGGGAAACAGCCTTAGAATTTGAGGATATTACCTATAAGAAATGTAATGGTGTTGCTCGAATTGCTTTTAACCGTCCAGATGTTCGTAATGCGTTTCGACCTAAAACAACTTCAGAATTATTAGTTGCTTTTAAAGATGCACATGAAGATACAAATATTGGGGTTGTACTATTATCTGCAGAAGGACCTTCTTCTAAAGATGGAATTTGGTCTTTTTGTAGTGGAGGAGATCAGCGTGCGAGAGGGCATCAAGGTTATGTTGGAGAAGATGGATATCATCGCTTAAATATTTTAGAAGTACAACGTTTGATCCGTTTTATGCCAAAAGCCGTAATTGCGGTAGTTCCAGGATGGGCTGTTGGAGGAGGACATTCTTTACATGTAGTTTGCGATTTAACGTTAGCCAGTAAAGAACATGCCATTTTTAAACAAACAGATGCTGATGTAACTAGTTTTGATGGAGGATATGGATCAGCTTATTTAGCTAAGATGGTAGGACAAAAGAAAGCTCGTGAGATTTTCTTTTTAGGTAGAAATTATTCTGCTCAAGAGGCGTATGAAATGGGAATGGTAAATGCCGTTATCCCACATGCTGAATTAGAAGATACCGCTTATCAATGGGCTCAAGAAATATTAGAAAAATCACCTATTTCCATTAAAATGTTAAAGTTTGCCATGAATTTAACTGATGATGGAATGGTAGGACAACAAGTTTTTGCAGGTGAAGCTACACGATTAGCATATATGAGTGATGAAGCTATTGAAGGTAGAAACGCATTTTTAGAAAAACGTAAACCTAATTTTGAAAAGAAATATATTCCATAAAATGGTTTAGTTATAAAATACTTCTAACTTATTTTTATTAAAAAAATATATTGATAATAAGGTAGTAATTTCCCTGTTTGTAAATAAATTTTAGAGAAATATAAGGCTAGAAGTATTTTCAAATTAACTTTTAAATTTTATTAATGACGGGTCTAGTTTAAAAAAGTTAATAAAATTTTACTATATTTGGCATTGCCACTATTCTTCATGTAAGTAGATTCTGAGCTTTTTAAATAAAATTGTTAAAAGCTTACTAAATTTTTAATTTTTTACTATTAATTCTTTAAAAAAGAAAAAAGAGTTTTATCACTTTGTTGAAATTATAACTCTCATTTTGTTTTTTAAAGAAATTGTTAATTTTGTGGTTAAACATAATTTAAGAAATTATTATGAAATAATAATTGTTGACTATATATATTTATTCAAAAAATATGAAACATTGGATACAAGCTGCGCGTCTACGAACCTTACCTTTATCACTTTCTGGCATTTTGGTTGGTAGTATGTATGCGTATAAAACAAGTAAATTAACTTCTATTGAATTATTTGATTGGAAAATTTTTATATTAGCTATTTTAACAACTGTAGCATTTCAAGTACTTTCTAATTTTGCGAATGATTATGGAGATGGTGTAAAAGGAACAGATGCTAATAGAATAGGAGAGAAGAGATTGGTTGCAACTGGAGAAATAACTCCAAAAAAAATGAAAATAGCTGTATATTTAACAGCTATTATTAGTTTTTTGTTTGCGTGTTTATTAATTTACTTTTCTTTTAAGAATAGGTATTTAAATTATTCTTTGTTTTTTCTAGGATTAGGAATAGTTTCTATCATAGCTGCTATAAAATATACTGTTGGAAATTTTGCATATGGTTATAAAGGATTAGGAGATCTTTTTGTTTTTATCTTTTTTGGTTGGGTAAGTACACTAGGCTCCAATTTTTTATTTACAAAAGATTTTGATATTTTACTAATGTTACCTGCTTCAGCTATTGGTATGCTTAGCGCAGGAGTATTGAATTTGAATAATATGCGTGATGAAGTATTAGATAGAAGATCAGGAAAAAATACATTAGTTGTAAAAATGGGGGGTAATAATGCAAAAAAATACCATTACTTTTTAATTATTACAGCCATGATTTTAATTATCTTATTTGGTTTATTATCTAATTTTAAGTGGGATCAATATTTTTTCTTGACAGCCTATTTTCCTTTAATAAGTCATCTTATTACAGTTTATAACTGTCCTGATAACAGAGCTTTAGATCCTCAATTAAAAAAATTAGCAATAAGTACTTTTTTAATATCTTTAATATTATCATTAACATTAATTTTTAATCAATAATGAATTGTAGTTATCATCCAATTGCAGAAAAAGAAATAAATGAATGGTATTGTAATTTGAAATTTCAAAGTATATTGGATCATGTATATTATGAAATTGTAAAAAACGGTAGACGATTTAATCTTGGTGAAGAGAGTTTAAAATCTTATGTTGAAATAATGAAAATGGCAGCTAAAAATGCACAATCAAAAAATAATTTTGATGAAGCACATGCTTATAACATAGCTCTTGTTCAAGGTCTTTTTAGAAAATATTTCTATTTAAAAGATTTTTCTTTTTCTAAACTAATAGATAAAAAAACCTATTTCGAGCGATATACAAAAAAATGGCAGGAAATAGTAAAACAAGATAAAGAAATACTTCTGAATGTTAATAATAAAATTTCAGGAGAAAAAAGTGGAGGAGTATACATACCTTTTAATAAGGTAGCAGAACTATTACAAGATTACGCCAAAAAAGGAAGCGTACAAGATGATTTGAATTCTTTTTTTGGTGAACATATTACTATTTTTTTAAATAGTTTAGAATATGCTAAATCAAATAATTTAGGATTATTGGAAGCGTCCGGTATTATTAATAAAGACTTTTTAGTTTCATCAAATGATGTAAGTGATATTGTTATAGAAAATTGTGATACTCAAAGTTTACAATTTGGCTCACCTATAAAATCTTCTAAACAGGAAAAAGTAAGAGAAATAGTATTAGATCTTCCAATTGCAAAAATACCCGAAGTAGAATCTAAAATTGAAAAAAAGAGTCTATGGAAAAAAATATTTGGGTAATATCTTAATAGAAAATTAAACTCTGTTTTAAAGCTATATAAAAGTTAAATATGTAATTTATAGTAAAAAATATAAAATTATAAATGATTTTGACTTCTATATAGCTTCTTTTTTTAATTTGTTATAATATTTTAAATGAAATTCTGTTTTTATAATATACTTTTTATTTTAAACCTTTTTGTCGGATACACCCAAACACCCTCTGGTTATTGGGATAATCAAAGAGGAACAACCAAAGAAGTAAACCTTTCTGCTGGTGAAAAAGGAGTCGTAAAAATCCAAGATTTACCAGTTGGAACAACTGAAATAGCGTATCGTATTACGTTACTTGACGAAAATCAGAAAATGGTGAATGACCTTTCATCTGTTTTAAAAGCTATTCCAGATCCTTATTTTATAGGAAAAGGTACAGGTAGTGCCATTTCTTTAGTATCATCTATTTCAGGTGTTGATAAATGTACTTATGCTGTGTTTTTAGATGAGTCTTCTAGCAATGATTTTGTTAAAACAGAATCAGTTCAAAAGGCATGTTTGTATCAAAAAAATCCTATTAGTAAAGATGCAAGACTTATATCTTTAAAATCCACTTGTTTAAATGAAAACACTAAAAATCTTTGGTTTACTTTTAAAAACCAAAATTGGTTAATGAGTGAAAAAATAATATTAGAAGTAATTCCTTGGGTTGATAATATAGCCAGTAGAGGATGGACAAAAAAAAATAAAGAAAATGTTATAGAAAATATTAAACATATTTCTTTATCTAAAAATTTAAAATCGGATGTATCTAATAGCATTGCCTTTTGTTTGTTAAATAAAATAATGGAAAAATATCGTTTTCAAGATTTTTTAAATTTAAGCAAAGAAGAACAAATTCTTTTTGTAGAACAAAACGATCCTATATGTTTTAAACAAGCTAATAATATGTCTTTTTATAATAACTTAATTTGCCAACAAGCTGAAAATTTATTTAAGAATAAAAGAGAAGAAGAAGCGATCAACTGGATTCAAAATAAATTAATTACAACTGAATATGCGAATGCTTTAGATTATAATTTTTTAGCTGAAATGTATATGAATACAAATCAATTTGAAAAATCATTACAGACATTACTTTTAGCAGAAGATAAAGATAAAAGTGAATTAAAAATAAAATTAAATTTAGCTCATATTTATATGTTTTTAGATGATATATCTAAATCCAAAGAAATTCATAAAAAATATAAATCACAAAATATTTCAACCAAGCAAACATGGACAAATAAAACAATAAATGACTTGGAAAAATTTAAAAAAACTTCTTTACCACAAGAGAATATAGATAGAATTTGGAAATTATATAATTAAATTTATATTTAACTTTTTATATGAAAGCAATTTATATAAAACATCTATTAGATTTTAAACGTCCTGCTGGAACTTCAAGAGGAATTTTAAACCAAAAAGAAACATGGTTTTTAATTTTAGAAAAAGACAATAAAAAAGGAATAGGAGAATGTGGTATATTACGAGGATTATCAGCTGATGATCGTCCTGATTATGAGGAAAAATTAAATTGGGTTTGTCAAAATATTCATTTAGGAAAAGATCAACTTTGGAATGAATTAATAGAGTTTCCTTCAATACAATTTGGAGTTGAAATGGCTTTTAAATCATTAGAGTCTTCTACTCCTTTTGAATTATTCCCTTCTAAATTTACGAAAGGAGAAGATGTTATTCCTATTAATGGTTTGATATGGATGGGAAGTGAAACCTTTATGCAGGAACAGATAAAAGAAAAAATCAAACAAGGTTTTCGTTGTATAAAAATGAAAATTGGAGCTATTGATTTTGAACAAGAATATAAATTATTACAATTTATTCGCTCAAATTTTTCAAAAGAAGAAATAGAGTTACGAGTGGACGCAAATGGTGCTTTTGATTATATAACAGTATTTGATAAGTTAGAAAAATTAGCCAATTTATCTATTCATAGCATAGAACAACCTATAGCTAAAGGTCAAAAGAATAAGATGAAAGATATTTGTAGCAAGTCAAAATTACCCATTGCCTTAGATGAAGAGTTAATAGGTGTTTTTTCATTAAAAGACAAAGAAAAACTTTTGTTAGAAATAAAACCTCAATATATTATACTAAAGCCTAGTTTTATAGGTGGATTTAGAGGTACTGATGAATGGATTGAATTAGCCGAAAAAAATAATATTCGTTGGTGGATTACTTCTGCACTAGAATCCAATATTGGTTTAAATGCCATTGCTCAATATACCTTTATGAAGCAAAATCCTATACCTCAAGGTTTAGGTACTGGTTCTTTATATCTTAATAATATTGATGGTCCTTTGGAGGTTAGGAATGGGTTTTTATCTTATAACCCAGAATTAAAATGGAATATAAACCTATAAATTTATATTTAACATAGAAGAGAATTTTAGATCTCCTGAAAATTAATAAGAATATAAAAAAGTATTTTATTATTATTATTATTATTTAGATCTTTTCAAAGAATATAATATTTTGATAGTTTACAAAAAAAGGTTTAATTAAGATTACAGACTAAATATTTCGGATTCTTGCCATCTCGATACTAGGAGGGATAGCATAAAGTACGTAACATAACCCTCTTAAATTCTGATGATGATATTCCTCTATCATTAAGTGTTTTGATTATGTGACTCCTCCTTACGTAGTGACAAATAAGAAACCAAAAATAAATAGAACTCAAAAGAGTCTTCGTTGAACCAAAAAGAATGGCTTTTTAAGCCTTTCTAAAATTAAACTTTCGGCAAAAAAATTATTCTATATCTATAAAAAGTTGTTGTAATTTTTCAAATGTTTCTGACTTAGGGTTTTTCCACATACCACGCTGAATAGCTTCCAACATTCGTTCAGTCATATCTTTTAGAGCCCATGGATTTACTTTTTCTATAAATTCTTTATTTTCTGGATTGAATAAATATTCTTCTGTAATTCCTTCGTACATAAAATCGTCAATCATATCAGTAGTAGCATCATAGGCAAATAAATAATCCATTGTTGCAGCCATTTCAAAAGCACCTTTATAACCATGTCGTTTCACACCTTCAATCCATTTAGGATTGACCACACGTGAACGATATACTTTTAATAATTCTTCTTTTAGTGTTTTGACTTTTGGATTATCAGGACGCGAATGATCTCCAAAATATACTTTTGGTTGTTTGCCACTAATTGTTTGTACGGCATTAGTTAAACCACCTTGAAACTGATAATAATCATCAGAATCTAAAAGATCATGTTCTCTATTATCTTGATTGTGCATTACAATTTGAATATCAGATAGGCGTTGTTCAAAAACTTCATGAGCTGATTCTCCTATTCTGTCATTGCCATAAGCATAGCCGCTCCATTGCATATATATTTTTGCTAAATCTTCTTTAGTTTGCCAGTTTTTTTCATCAATAACAGCTTGTAAACCTGCTCCGTATGCACCAGGTTTAGAACCAAAGACACGAAATAAGGCTCTTTTATGAGCTTTATCATGCGTAATTCCTTTTGTCATCCATTCCGCCTTTTCTTTTAAAAAGCGTTTTCTGATAGGATTTATCTCAGGATCTTCATCTAGGTGTGCTAATCGTTCAATGACCTTATTAAATAACGAAATTACATCAGGAAAGGCATCTCTAAAAAAACCAGAAATACGAAGTATTACATCTACTCTTGGTCGTTTGAGTATTAAAGGTGAAATAATTTCGAAATCAACAACTCTTCTGTTAGCTCCTTCCCAAATAGGTTTTACTCCCATTAAAGAAAAGGCTTGTGCAATATCATCTCCTCCTGTTCGCATAGTAGAAGTTCCCCAAACTGAGAGACCTATTGTTTCTGGATATTCTCCGTTTTCTTGAAGATAGCGTTCTATAATTAAATGGGCACTTTTTACACCTAATGTATACGCTGTTGGAGAAGGAATGGTACGTACATCTATTGAGTAAAAATTTCTACCGGTGGGCAATACGTCTAGACGACCTCTTGTAGGAGCACCTGAGCTTCCAGAAGGGACATATTTCCCATTTAATCCTGTTATTAAATTAGTAATTTCATTAGTTGTTTGTTGAATTTTAGGATAGGTAGTATTCATTATAGATTGAAGGACTTCATCAAAATGTAAATATCCTGTTTTTTTTCTATCTAATAAAAATTGTGATAGATAAGTACGTGAAATTAATTCTAGTTGTTCTACTACATCTCCAATAGTTCTGCAATGTACTTGATGAATTTCTTTTTTAAAAGAATCTGCATAATTACATTCTAAAGGATTAAAATCTAATTCTAAATCAATAGCTAAAGCTTGGGTTATACCTTTTGTTGTTCCCGAAGGCAAACGATGTAGGGCAATAAGTAAATCTAACAATTGATTATTTTTAGGAACTTCTCCAAAAATATGTAATCCATCTCTAATTTGTGCTTCTTTTAAATCACATAAATAACCATCTAATTTTACTAATAATTCATCTATGTCATCTACAGAAGTTTTTAGATCTGTATCTAAATGTGCTTCTTGAACTAAAGTTTTAATTTGCTTTTTTAGTAGTCCAGCACGTTTATTATCTAGTGTAAAAGCCTCATAATATTCATCTATAAGATGTTCTAATCTTGTCAAAATGCCATAATTTTCAGCACGTGTCATAGGAGGAATGAGATGATCTAAAATTACAGCTTGGTTTCTTCTTTTAGCTTGTGTTCCTTCTCCAGGATCATTTACAATGAAGGGATAAAAATGCGGAATGGCATTTAATAATACTCTAGGATAACAACTTTCTTTACTTAATGCTATACTTTTACCTGGTAGCCATTCTAAGTTTCCATGCTTTCCAACATGTACAATGGCATCCGCTTTAAAAATACTATTTACCCAAAAATAATAAGCTAAATAATTATACGTTGGAGGTAAATCAGGTGAATGATAAATAGCTTTTTCATCTTGATTATAACCTCTTGCAGGCTGAATACTTATAAAAATATTTCCTAATAAAAAACCTGGAATAGCAAATTGTTTATTATTGCAAAATGGAGAATCTTCTGGTTTTCCCCATTGTTTTTCAAGTTGTGTTTTTAAATAAGGAGAAAAAGATTCATATTCTTCATAGAAATCTTCTAATTTTAATGAAACCTGAAATGGACGAGCTTGTGTACTATCTACATCATTTGTTATATAGTGTGTAATTAATTTAATTAATTCGTTACTCGAACTAGGAATAAAGTTACCTAAATCATACCCATTTTCTTTAAGAGCTTTTATAATTCTTACCATGCTTTCTGGTGTATCAAGTCCAACCCCGTTAGCCAAACGACTATCTTTATTAGGGTAATTAGGCATGATTAGAGCTAATTTTTTTTCTGAGTTTATTTTATTTTGTAATTCATGCCAACGAATTGCAAAATCCACTACAAAATCCACCCCTTCAGGATGCGCTTCATATTTTAAAATATCTGAATCAGTAATAGCATCTTTACCTAAAGTTGTCTTAAAAGAAATAGCTGTAGTAATGATCCGTCCATCTAATTCAGGTAATGCAGCATTTATGGCCACATCAGTAGGAGGTAAGCCAAATAAATTATTTTCCCAAACAGTTTTAGTACAAGAAGCAAAAATAGCTTGAATAATAGGGATATTTAATTTTTGAAAAATAAAGGTATTGTCATTTTCAGTTATGTTTTTTATTGAAAAACTAGTTGTATTAATAATAGAACTTAAAGGAGAATGTTTAGGTTGAGTTAATAACTCATATAATTCATCTGTTGTATTTTTGTCTCTGAGATTATTAACAAAAGCAATGATGGGAAATATGTTTTTTTCTTGTAATTGTTTATAAATAGCGTAGACAGGCTCTAAATTATCAGCCAAATAATGTGATTTATAAACTAATATTACGGTATTAAATAGAGTATTAGAAGTTTGCTCTTTAGATAATATACCTTTTTTTAAATCATATAAAAATAAATCGGGTATTGATTGAGGTTCTTTATAAACTAATTCTTTCGCTTCAAAAAAATGATATGAAAGAAAATATAATAACTCTATTAAATTATTTTTTCCTCCAGCACAAAAATACTTCCAAACTAAATCTGAAATGGATACATCAACATTAGAAAGGTTTATTAGTTCAAGATCAGGAACATCATATCCTGATAAAAAAAGTACTGGAATATTTTTTTTTTGACATTCTATTTGAATTGATTCTACTAAATAAGGATAATAACTGATACCTCCTAATAGTCTGCATATAACAAGTTTTGCTTTTCCTACTACTTCTTCAACATATTTGTCTATTGTTAATTCTTGCTTTAAATAAATAAGATTAGTCATTCGTAAAGAAGGGAGATCTTGCGTATTAAGATTTTCTATAAACTCTTTATAAGCATTATTTAAGGAATGTATTTCCGTATCCGCAGCAGATAAAAAAAGAATATCGCCTTTGGATTGTTCAATGTAAAAAACGCCGTCCTCATTAGGATTCCAGCCTCCAGGAATGGTAGGTATTAAGTGCATTTGTAATATTCAAAATTAAAAATGGATAATTAATACAAGTCAATTATCCATTCAAATATACTTTTAATTTAATCTTTCATTTATAATTTGTTGTAAATTTTTATTTTTTAATTCATCTCCAATGATAACTAGACTTGTTATTCGGGTTTCGTTTTCTTTCCATTTGCGATCAAAATAACTTTCAAAACGAGTAGAGACACCTTGTAAAACCATGCGCATGGATTTATCAGGAACATTTATAAAACCTTTAATTCTATAAATTTCATATTCTTCAATGATTTGTTTTAAAGTATTAATTAAAATTTCAGGTGTGTGATTTGCTGTAATTTCTACAACTACAGAATCAATATGATCATCGTGGTCGTGTTCATGACCATGAGCATGATCTTCTTCATGATGTGAGTGTCGGCTTTCTAAATCATTTTCTGCTTGTGCACCCACTCCTAGTAAAATATTAGATGAAATTACACCCTTATTAGCACTTACTATTTTTACATTAGGTCTAATTTTGTTTGTAATGATAGATTCTACTATTTCAAATTGCGCTTGATTTAGTAAATCTTTTTTAGTCATTACAATTAAATCAGCACATGATAACTGATCTTCAAATAATTCCTCAATTGGAGTTTCATGATCTAATGAATCATCTGCTAGACGTTGGGCATTAACTTTAGCATGATCGCAAATTTCTCCTGTAGCTTGTCCTACAGCATCAACAACAGTAACTACAGCATCCACTGTAATTTGTGGTTTTAATTCAGGCCAATTGAAAGCATGTAAAAGAGGTTTGGGTAAGGCAAGTCCTGATGTTTCAATTATTATATGATCTATAGAATCTTTTCGTTCCATCAGTTCTAACATAATAGGTAAAAACTCGTCTTGTACAGTACAACAAACACAACCATTATTTAGTTCTAAAATATCTTCTTCAAAACTACAACATGATTTTAGTAATTCGCCATCTATTCCCATTTCACCAAATTCGTTTACAATAACGGCTAATCGTTTTCCATTATTGTTTTCTAATAAGTTACGAATAATTGTTGTTTTTCCTGATCCAAGAAAACCTGTTATTATTGTTACAGGGATTTTATTTGTCATAATAGCTTTTTTTTATTGGCTAAAAATACTGTATATACAGAATAAAAAGAAAAATACTTTGATTTATTTATCTTTTTTCAAACAAAAGATAATAAGATATAAAATTGATTTAGGCTCAATTGAGATTACAAAAAATATTTTAAATATAGAGTATTTAATAAAAAATAAACTTTTAAATATTTTCATTTCTCATAAATATCTCTTTACCTATGAAAATTAAATTTGTGGATAGTTTTGCATATTAGATTTGGGTTAAACTCTTTATTTTACGTAATTTTGGAGACATGTATACATCTAACGATATATTTGAAATTAGTTCTAAAAAAGAATTTGAAAAACGGACTCTTAAGATTTTTCGTTTTCAATATCATAACAATTTAGTTTATCAGCAGTTTTGTTCATTGTTAAAAAAAGATGTGAGCAATGTAAAAAAAATTGAAGATATTCCTTTTTTACCTATTCAATTTTTTAAAACAAATGATATTTTAAGTTCTAAAGAAGAAAAACAAATAACTTTTACAAGTAGTGGTACTACAGGAATAGCTACAAGTAAACATCATGTTACGGATTTATCTTTTTATAGAGAAAGTTATAGACAAGCCTTTAAGCAATTTTACGGAAATATAGAAGATTATGTTATTTTGGCATTATTACCATCTTATTTAGAACGAGAAGGCTCATCTTTAATTTATATGGTAGATGATTTAATACAATTATCTAATAATCTCGAAAGTGGATTTTATTTAAATAATTATGATGAACTTATAGAAAAATTAATTAAACTGGATGCTGAAGGGCATAATGTTTTATTAATTGGGGTTACTTATGCTTTATTAGATTTAGTTGAAAAACAAAAATTTAATTTAAAAAATACCATTATAATGGAAACAGGTGGTATGAAAGGACGCAGAAAAGAAATAATTAGAGAAGAATTACATAAAATTCTGAGTAATGGTTTTGGTGTACCCGTAATACATTCGGAATATGGTATGACGGAATTATTATCTCAAGCTTATTCTTTAGGAAACGGAATCTTTGAATGTCCTATGTGGATGAAAATTATTATTCGTGATCCTGAAGATCCTTTAACCTTACTTTCTGAAGGTAAGACAGGAGGAATAAACATAATTGATTTAGCTAATATTAATTCATGCTCTTTTATAGCCACTCAGGATTTAGGTAAAATAATAGATTATAATTCTTTTGAAGTTCTAGGACGATTTGATAACTCTGATATAAGAGGATGTAACTTAATGGTGGTTTGATACTTACTTATTCCTGTTTTAAAAATTTTGATATATTAAGAAAAATTAACACTACTCTATATATTTAATAAAAAACTTCTAATACAACACAATAATACTTTATAAAATGAAAAAAATACTTATTGCTCCATCTATTCTTGCTGCTGATTTTGCTAATTTACAAAGAGATATTGAAATGATAAACAAAAGCGAAGCAGACTGGTTTCATATAGATATTATGGATGGCGTTTTTGTGCCTAATATATCCTTTGGAATGCCTGTATTAGAAGCAATTAAAAGACATGCAAAAAAAACAATTGATGTACATTTAATGATTGTAGATCCAGATCGTTATGTTTCAACTTTTAAAAAACTAGGAGCAGATGTTTTAACGGTCCATTTAGAAGCTTGTGTACATCTGCATAGAACCCTCCAAGCTATAAAAGCAGAAGGAATGAAAGCAGGTGTAGCATTAAACCCACATACTAATATTTCATTATTAGAAGATGTAATTCAAGATATAGATATAGTTTGTATTATGAGTGTAAATCCTGGTTTTGGAGGACAATCATTTATAGAAAATACATATCCAAAAATAGAAAAACTAAAAACATTAATTGAAAAAAAGAAAGCCTCTACTCTAATTCAAATAGATGGAGGAGTTTCTACTCAAAATGCCAAAAAATTAGTAGAAGCAGGTGCCGATGTTTTAGTCGCAGGTAGTTTTGTATTTAACTCAAATAATCCAGAAAAAACAATTATTGATCTTAAAGAAGCAGTTAAATAATAAGAAAGGTTCCTATTATTGGTAAACTATCTTTATAAGCATTAACTAACAAACGCAAAAAATAAGAATAAGATTTCCTTAACCCTTGCAATTGCAGGGGTTGTTTTTAGAATAGAATCTATTTCTCTAGATTTCAAATAAAACATTCTAAACTCCTTACCTAGAAAAACATAGGATGACAAGAATCCGAAGTAAAATACTTCTTGTTTGTCACTCTGACGCTAGGAGGAGTCATATAATCAAAATCACTTGATGGAGAAGGAATATCATCACCAGAATTTAAAACCATGTTATTCAAAGGTTTTTTAGAGTTGTTTTAAAATAAAAAAAAGAGCGAGAATTTTACTTTTTAATACAGTATATTTTAAGTTTGAATGGTATAAATTGGTTGGAAAGAATATAATCATACCTACAGCAATGATGTAAAAACGATTCATACCCGATCTGGAACTAAAATTATTCTAAACGATTTACAAGGTTCTGTTTTTATACAGGATCCTAGTGGTAATAATTTAGAAATCAAATAACAAATCCTCTTTATTTAAAAAATTAATAATTAAGAGAGAGTCTCCCCAATAAAAATGTATATAGGATGCTATAACATTTTTTAATCTATAAATGGGAGTTGCTATTTCTATTCCTTTAGCATTAAAAATTTGACCAATAGTTGGAATCTTTTCCTTTTCTATTATTTTAGAATAGTGAAATTCATGTCCTTTAATTATTTGATTATCTAATTTTATTTCTCTATATCCTAAAGAAAGCTTAGCTTTTTCCATTGAGGTTTCTATAGGTAAAAAACCTACCATTGGATAAGCAATTCCTTCTGAATTGATAATTTGATTACCTAAATACATCATTCCACCACATTCAGCTATTACTTTTCCACCATTAGAGCAAAAATCAAGAATAGATTTACGCATCGATATATTATTTGCTAAATCTTTTAAATATAATTCTGGATAACCTCCAGCTAAGTACAAAATATCAGCCTTAGGCATTCTATTATCTGTAATAGGACTAAAATAGATAATTTTACCTAAATTTTCTAATCCTTTTATATTTTCAAAATAAGTAAAATTAAAAGCATTATCATGTGCTACGGCTATTGTGTAGTCTTTAAAAAAAGAGTTGGTTTCAGTTTTTAACTCTATTATATTTTTAGGAGTAAAAACGTGATTTTCAGTATTAGAAATTTCTAAAATACGATTAATGTCAATAGATTTAGCTAAGTGTTTTGCTGCATTTTCAATTATTAATTCATAGTCATGTTCAGGAGATATAAACAAGCCTAAATGACGTGAAGGAATAGTAATATCAGTATTAGAGGGGATGTAACCTAAAGCTTCAATACCTACATCATTACAAGCTTCTTTTAAAAAAGAATAATGGCTCTCTGTATTTACAAAGTTAAATATAACTCCTGCAATTTTTATCTTGGGATTAAAATTTTTAAGCCCAAATAACAATGGAGCAACGCTGTATGCCATAGATTTAGCATTGACAACCAAAATGATAGGAATGTTTAATAATAATGCTATTTCTGCACTGCTTCCTTCCATACGATTTGCCCCGTCAAAAAGTCCCATTACACCTTCTATGATAGATATATCAGCCTCTTGACTATATTTTTTATATAAAGTTTTAACATGACTTTCACTCATCATATAGGTATCTAAATTAATACTTGGTTCACCCGCAGCTTTTGTATGGTGTTTCGTATCAATATAATCAGGACCGCATTTGAAAGGTTGTACTTTATATCCGTTATTTTTTAATAATCGTAGTAAACCAAGTGTAATAGTTGTTTTTCCTGAGTTACTAGATGGTGCCGCTATAAGAAATTGTGGTTTCATAGTTTCAAAGATAAAAATCAATTCTCAATTTTTATCTTTGTAATTCTATAAAGAAAGAGAAAATGATAATAAAGATTACTACTTATGCTAAAGTGGGGGAACTTCTTCAGGGAGCTTTTGGTAAAAATCAACCATTTTTAGTAAGCAATAAATCTTCTAAATTATTTAAAACAGATACTATTGCAAGCATCAATCCTATTGATGAAGAAACAAGACTGGATATAAAATCAAATAAGGCAAAGGAGTTATTTCATTCATTAATAGAAGAAAAAGGAATTACTCCTATAAACAAAATTTATTTTAACCAAAAAAGAAACTTTAAAGTTGGCAAAGGGTTATCTTCTAGTTCTACTGATATATTAGGTATTTTGCTTACTTTAAATAAATTATATAAGACCCAATATTCAAATCATTTTCTTTATAAAATAGCTTCTCAAATAGATCCTACGGATCCTTGTCTGGATTTTAATTCTTTATTATTTAATCAAAAGTCAGGAAAAATTTTAGAAAATTTATATCCTATTTCTTATTCCATATTATATTTTGATTCGGATCCAAATGTAGATATTGATACAATTAAAATATCAAAGGCTAGAGAATATTCTGAAAGTCAAATGATAGAATTTAAAAATCTATATTCTATTCTTAAAGTAAGTGTAAAAAATAATGATTATAGAACATTTTTTGAATGTGTTACCAAAAGTGCTGTTATAAACGAAACTATTTTGCCAAAAAAAAAATTTACTTTATTGTATGATTTTGCTATAGAGAATAATTGTGGTTTATTTGTGGCACATAGCGGTACATTTATGGGATTACTCATAGAACCCTATCGTTTAAAATCTATAGATTTTAAAGTTAGGTGTTTAGTCGAAAAACACTGGAAAACAACTCTTTACATTGAATAAATTCTATGCAAAAATTAAGACCTATAATGTTTGTTGGTACCGCCTCTGATGTAGGCAAAAGTATTATTAATACAGGATTTTGTCGTATTTTTAAGCAAGATGGTTATAATCCAGCACCTTTCAAATCACAAAATATGTCACTCAATAGTTTTGCTACCCCTGACGGACTTGAAATAGGTCGTGCTCAAGCAGTTCAGGCAGAAGCTTGTGGGATTGCGTGTAGCACGGATATGAATCCTGTTTTATTAAAACCTACTAATGATAAGAGTTCACAGGTTGTTTTAAATGGAAAACCATTGGGGAACCAATCAGCTTTTGATTATTTTATGGAAAATGATAAAAAGGAATTACTGAAAGAAGCACAAGCCGCTTATACCCGATTATCAGAAAAATATAATCCAATTGTACTTGAAGGAGCAGGAAGCATTTCAGAATTAAACCTAAAACATCGAGATATAACCAATATGCGGATGGCAAAATATGCTAATGCCTCTACTTTTTTAATTGCGGATATAGATAGAGGAGGGGTTTTTGCAAGTGTTTTTGGAAGTATTGCTTTATTAACTCCTGAAGAAAAAGCTTTAATAAAAGGAATTATAATTAATAAATTTCGTGGTGATTCACGTCTTTTTGAAGAAGGTAAAAAAATAATAGAAAATCTTTGCGGTATTCCTGTAGTAGGATTGGTACCCTATAAAAAAGATATTTATATAGAAGAAGAAGACTCTGTTAGTCTTCAAAACAAACCTTCCCAAGCAGTAGAAAATAAAATAAATATAGCAGTTATTTTGCTTAATAGAGTATCAAATTACACAGATTTTAATGTATTAGAACAACATAAAAACGTAAATTTATTTTATACAAAAAAAATTTCTGAAATAGAAAAAGCAGATATTGTAATTATTCCTGGAAGTAAAAACACTATTTCTGACTTGATTGATATTAAAAATAATGGAGTAGCTGAAGCGATTATAAAAGCACACAAAAATAATAAAATAGTTATAGGAATTTGTGGCGGTTATCAAATGATGGGACAAACTATAGAAGATCCAAACCATATTGAAGGAACTATAGAAACTATGGCCGGATTAGGAATACTTCCTGTTAAAACGATTCTTACAGAAAAAAAAATAACACGTCAGGTACAATTTTATTTTAAAAAATACCAAAAAATATGCAGAGGTTATGAAATACACATGGGCGTTTCTACAATAGAAAACAAAGAGTATATTCTAAATACTTTTGATGACAAAACAGGCGATGGTTATTATTTATCTGATAAATGTTGGGGAACTTATATTCATGGAATATTGGATAATGAAATTGTTATCAAAGATTTACTTTTACAAACTGATAAAAAAGTGATAACAGGGATATTTGATTATAAGACTTTTAAAGAAGAACAATATGATTTATTAGCCCAACACTTACGAGAGCATATAGACATTCAGTATATTTATAAAGTTCTTAAAGAAACAGAAGCATGATTTTAGGACATGGAGATGACGGTTATTTATATAACGGAAGCATTAAAGCAAATTTTAGTTCAAACGTTTTTTATGAAGGATTTCCTAAAGGTTTGAAAGAACATCTTTCTCAGTATTGGGATAAAATAGCTCATTATCCCGAAGCAAATGCTGAATCATTGCAAAAAGAATTAGCTAGTTGGCACCAACTAAAACCCAATCAAATATTAGTAACCAATGGTGCTACAGAAGCATTTTACTTAATAGCACACTTTTTACAAAAGAAGTCAGCCACAATTATTATACCCTCATTTTCAGAATATAATGACGCTTGTCAAGTACATGATATTTCATTAAATTTCCTTAAATGGTCAGATCTAAATAAAACAAGTCTTTTTTCTACAGAAGCTGTTTTTTTAGGAAATCCTAATAATCCAACAGGATTGGTTTTTCATAAAAAAGACCTTCATTTTCTCTTAAAAAATAATCCTAATACATTATTTATAATTGATGAAGCTTATGTAGATTTTACATTGGTTGATATTTCAATAGTTAACGAAATAAATAATTTTTCTAATTTATTCATTGTAAAATCATTAACCAAAACCTATTCTATTCCAGGTTTACGATTAGGCTATATCATTAGTCAAAAACAAAACATTCAAGCAATTGAAACCGTTAAAATGCCTTGGTCCGTAAATACTATGGCAATTGAAGCAGGAAAATATATCGTTAAAAATGCTGCTAACATTGTATTACCAATAGAAAAAATACTAGCAGATACAACTCAATTTATTAATGCTTTACAAGAAATTCAAAATATAGACGTTTACTCAACAAACACTAATTTTTTCTTGTGCAAAACAAATAAAAAGACAGCTCCAGAACTAAAAGAATACCTTTTAAAAAAACATCAGTTGCTCATTCGAGATGCTAGCAATTTCCGAGGACTTTCATCACAATATTTTCGAGTGGCAACACAAAAACCTTTAGAAAATAAACTTTTAATTGATGCTATTCAACAATGGACAATTCTTTAATTATTTTTTCAATACCATTACTTATAGGTTATTTTTTAGATTTATTATTGGGAGATCCAAGAAGCTTACCACATCCTATTCGTTTTTTTGGAAACACAATCTATTTTGGTGAAAACTTTTTAAATAAAGGAAATGGTAGATTTATAAAAGGGCTCTTTCTTACTCTAGCATTATGCAGTTCTGTTTTTTTATTTTTTTATTTTTTATCAAGTATTTTATTAGATATTAATTTTAACCTTTATATCCTTTTTACCAGTCTTTTTATATTTTACGGTCTAGCTAATAAAAGCCTATTACAAGAAGGAAGAGAAGTATTTGATACATTAGAAGAAAAAGGATTAGAAGCAGGAAGAAAACGTTTATCATGGATTGTAGGAAGAGATACGTCTACACTTTCTGAAAATCAAATACGAATAGCTGTTTTTGAAACATTATCTGAAAATTTGAGTGACGGTGTAATCGCTCCTCTTTTTTATTATGCTATTGGAGGATTACCATTTATGATGGTTTATAAAATGATAAATACTTTAGATTCTATGATTGGTTATAAGAATGATAAATATTATTATTTTGGAAAATTTGCTGCTCGATTAGATGATGTAGCTAATTATATCCCTGCTCGAATAACTGCTTTTTTAATGATTTTAATTAGTGGAAAACTTAGTTTATTTCCTTTTATATTAAAATTTGGAACTCAACATGCAAGTCCTAATTCAGGCTATCCAGAATCAGCTTTAGCAGGAATTATGAATTGTCGTTTCGGTGGACCTAATAAATACCACGGAAAGATCGTAGAAAAACCATTTATAGGAACCAATCCTCGTGTTATTAAGCATAATGAATTCAAAAAAGTATGTTTTATAAATCATTTAGTTACTCTAACGACAATTGCTCTAATATTGATAATAAAAATAGTATTTTGGGTTATTTTTGATAATTTCCACTATAACTAGTGTTTTTTTAACAAACTCTATTAGTTTTTTGTACTTTCGTGCCCGCAATGGTTTTGTTTCCATTTTGGAAATGAATTAAAAGGGAATCCAGTGTAAATCTGGAACAGTACCCGCTGCTGTAAGTTTTTAAAAAGATTATAACAAAATGCCACTGTTTTTATCTAAAAAGTAAAATGGGAAGGCGTTATAATTAAAACAAGTCAGAAGACCTGCCTTTGTATTGATTCGCGGCTTTCGGAGTAAAGGCTGACGGGTGAATGTAATGCTTCCCATCTTTCACACGTCCTTTTTCTAAAGTCGCTAATAATCAGTTAACGGGATTATTAACGAAAAAAAAATCAAACATGTCAAAGGATCTATCAAAGATTAAAAAAATCATTTATTTATGTAATGGTACTTGTTGTACTGATAATGGAGCAGAAGAAAATATTAAAACGCTTCGAAAAAACCTGACACAATACGAACTAAATGATGAAATTCATACCATTCGAACGAAATGTCAAGGATTTTGTAAAAAAGGCCCCATTGTAAATATCCAACCTGAAAATACTTGGTATAAAGAAGTCAATATTGAAACTTCAAATAATATTGTAACGACTCATATTCTAAAAGATACATTAATAAAAGAGCAGTTACTTTTTTCTTCAAATAGTACAAAAGATGATTTTAAACCTCAAAAAAATAAAAGCAATTTCATAACTAAATTGTTTAATTTAAGTTGTTTTTTACTTTTCCTATTTTTATTTCAAAAAACACAAGGACAAAGTAGTATTAACGGTTTTATTATAGACGTAACAAACCAAACTAAAATAGAAGGAGCCACAATAAGAATAAAAGAATCTGGCGAAAGTACTATATCACAAGAAAATGGAGTATATAAGTTGCAATCCGCTTCAGAAGGAATAAAAACAATTATCGTTTCTCATATAGGTTATAATGTATTTACTACAAAAATAAATTTCAAAAAAGACGAACAAAAATCACTAAATATTTCCTTGTTACACAATGTAATGAACTTGGAAGAATTGGTTATTTCTGCTTCATCAATCAAAAAACAAGAAAATAAAATAGATCAAATCAGTTTACAATTACAACCTATAAAATCAGCACAAGATTTACTTAGAGCCGTTCCAGGGCTATTTATTGCACAACATGCAGGTGGAGGAAAAGCGGAACAAATTTTTGTAAGAGGAATTGATAACGATCACGGAACAGACTTTTCTATTCAAATGGATGGTATACCCGCTAATATGCCTTCTCATGCACATGGACAAGGGTATGCGGATATGCACTTTATGATTCCAGAAACCATTGGTACTGTTAATTTTTTTAAAGGACCTTATGAGGCCTCTCTTGGAGATTTTTCAGTGGCAGGAGCTGCTCAATTTAATTCTAAATACCGTTTAGAAAATAATATAGTAAAACTAGAATCGGGCTTGTTTAATACACAAAGGGTTTTAACGATGCTTCAAATTTTAGATCAAAAACACTTAGTTTCTAAATGGAATGACAACGCTTATTTTGCCTCAGAGTATAATTATACCGATGGTTTTTTTGAAAGTAAATTAAAATTCAAACGTTTTAATTTTTTTGGAAGATACAACGCACAACTTACCCCAAAAACAACACTTATACTATCAGGATCTTATTTTTCAAGTACTTGGAATGCTTCTGGACAATTGCCATTACGAGCTATAGAAAAAGGTACTTTATCTAGATACGGTGCTATAGATGATTCAGAAGGAGGAATAGCATCAAGACTCAATACAAACGTTATTTTAGATACTAAACTAAAGGAAAATCAATCATGGAAAAATCAGTTTTATTATTCCAAAAATATTTTTGATTTGTTTTCAAACTTTACTTTTTTTATGAATGACCCTATCAACGGAGATGAAATATTACAATGGGAAAAAAGGGACTTATTTGGATTAAAAAGTACATATAATAGACTCGATAATATAAGTTCAACAAAATTATCATCAGAAGTTGGATTCGTCACCCGAACGGATATATTAGGATTAGGAAGAGATTATGTTCTACGAAGAGCATTTTTAAGCAAAGCCGCAAATGATGACGTAGCTATTACAAATTATAGTTTATATTTAGATGAAGATTGGCAATTTGCACCTAAATGGTCACTTAAATTGGGTTTTAGAAATGAACTTTTCAATTTTTATTTAAAAAATAAAATAGAGGATAACAATTCGGGCAAAAAGACTGTTTATCGTTTTAACCCTAAAGCACAAATTCATTTTACTCCAACTTCTAATTTTTCAGTATATGCAAAATGGGGTATAGGTTTTCATTCTAACTATGCGCATACAGCCGTTAGTAAAGATCCTACTGCCACGAATCCTGTTCCACAATCAGAAAGTGTTGATTTAGGTTTTATAATGAAATTGTATAAAAAGTCTATTTTTAATTTTACAGCTTGGTGGACAGATAGTGGCTCAGAATTTAAATTTATTTCAGATGATGGAAGTTTTGAAAATTTAGGATCAAGTAGAAAATATGGAATAGATGCCTCTTTAAAAATTCAATTTACAGATTTTTTATGGGCAGATACAAACCTAAATTATGCCTATAGCTTTTTAAGAGAAGCTCCAAAAGAAAAAAATCTAATTCCTTTATATACTAGATGGAACTCAACAGGAGGATTAACCTTAAAACTAGAAAATGGGATCAACGCTAGTTTACGTTACCGTTTTATGGGAGAACGTCCTGCTATTGAAGATGGCTCAGTATATTCTAAACCTTATACTATAGCAGATGTAGTTATTAGATATACCAGACCACGATACGAAATTAGTCTTTCTACCGAAAATATATTTAATACAAAATGGGATGAAGCCCAATTTTATGATCAATCACAATTAAAAAATGAAATAGAGCCAATCATAGATTTTCATAACACCCCTGGAACACCTTTTTTCCTAAAAGGAAGTATTTCTTATTTCTTTTAAATTTTAGCCCATTATGGAACTATTAAATAATAATTTATCTGCATTACTAATCCTATTTATTTTAGGTTTACGACATGGTTTAGATCCAGATCATATTACCGTAATAGACAATTACACCTATCGTTTACACGAAAATAAAAATACATGGTCTAGATGGGTCGGAACCCTATTTACTTTAGGTCATGGTATAATGGTAACATTAATAGCTTTAATTTTAAGTTATTTAAAAAATAATTTTCAAGTTCCTATTTGGGTTGATTGGGTTCTTAATTGGTTGCCCATGTTTTTATTATTAATAATAGGAATAGGAAATATAAATTCTTTAATATATTCTCGAAAAAACAATTCTTTGGGTCTTAAAAAATATTTAATACCTAAATTTTTAGATAAAAAAGTAAGTCCCATTACAGTATTTATAACAGGAATTATTTTTGGATTTATATTTGATACCTCTTCCCAAATAGCTGCTTTTGGCTTAGCTATTTCAGGTACCAATCACTGGTTATTTTCAGTCATAGGAGGAATTGTTTTTTCTATAGGACTTATTTTTACAGGAACAATTGATTCCTATTTATTAAGTAAATTATTAAAAACATTTGATCGTACCAAAATTCAAAAACATCGTTTTAAACTAAATATATTGATTACAATAATGTGCTTTATCATTCCTATTTATAAAATAGCAACTGTTTTTAAACCAAATATGGAATTAAGCGATTTAGAAAATAATTTAATAGGCTTAGGATTTTTAGGAATCATTCTTATTTTATATTTTGATTTGTATCTTCGTTCAAAAAAGCAAATAAAGTAAAAACAAAAAATGCAAAAAATAAGTCTATTAGGTTGCGGTTGGTTAGGATTACCTTTAGCAGAAAACCTTATAAAAAAAGGTTTTTTGGTAAAGGGATCTACTACCACTCTTGAAAAAATTCCTTTATTGAAAGAAAAAGGTATTTTACCTTATTTCGTTTCTATAACTGATACTCACATTGAAGCAAAAGACATAGCAGATTTTTTAGATTCAGATATTCTGATAATTAATTTTCCACCCAAAAGAAGAGCAGATATTATTACATATCATACAAAACAATTTGAAAAATTAATACCTGAAATTCTCAAAAGCAAAATACAAAAAATACTTTTCATTAGTTCTACTTCGGTTTATCCTAATACCAATAAGATAGTAACAGAAAAGGAGACAGGAACACCCGAAAAAGAAAGTGGAAAGGCTTTATTAGCAGTAGAAAAAATGCTTTTAGATCAAATTAAGTTTAAAACCACCATCATCCGTTTTTCAGGATTAATAGGTTATGATCGAATGCCAGGACGTTTTCTGGCTGGTAAAAAAGAGGTTGAAAATGGAGAAGCACCTATAAATGTAATTCATCAAGACGATTGTATTAATATTATTGAAACTATTATAAATAAAGAAATTTGGAACGATGTATTCAATGCTAGTGCAGATCTACATCCTAAACGAAAAGAATATTATGAATTAGCCGCAGAGAAAATAGGATTAGAAAAACCAACATTTGCAATTACCCAAAAAATAGCATATAAAATTATAAATTCAGACAAATTAAAAATTAAATTGGGGTATCAATTTAAATATCCCAATCCGTTGGATCTGTTAAATCAAGAATAGAATATGGATTCAGAATACAAAAAACAAACTACTATAACCATTGTAGGTGCTGGACCAGGAGATCCTGACCTTCTTACTGTCAAAGCAGTTAAAAGAATTCAAAATGCCGATGTTGTTTTATATGATAATTTAATATCACCAGAAATTCTAGATTTAGCTTCTCCCAGTGCACAAAAAATATATGTAGGCAGAAAGTATGGAGATATAGAAGATGCCATGAAACGTCAAGATACAATTCATGAATATTTTCTTCAATATGCCAAAGAAGATAAAAAAATTGTTCGTTTAAAATCAGGCGATTCCTTTATTTACGGAAGAGTAGCAGAAGAAATTCGATTTTTAACCCAAAAAAAAATTCCTTTTGAAATTATCCCCGGAGTTACAGCAGGAATTGCAGCAGCCAACTCTCAACATATTCCACTTACAGAACGAAACAAAACCAATTCCGTATTGTTTTGTACAGGACATACTGCTACATACGACTTTGAACAGTTAGAAGCGTTAGCCAATATGCTCAAAACAGGAACTACACTCATCATGTATATGGGATATAAAAATTTAAAAGAAGTAATTACTACTTTTAAAAGAATTACCCCAAACGAAATTTTATATATTTCCGCCATTTCTAAAGTATCCCAAAAAGAAGAAACCATTTTTACAGGAACTCTAGACGAAATGGAAAAAAAATTAGAAATAAAAACAGTTCCAATGCCTGTAGTTTTTATAGTAGGAAAATACGCTTTTCCTATAGATCATAATCCCATTAAAATAGTAGAAGAAAATGAATGCTAAAAAAGGAATCCTAATTTGTGGACACGGAAGTAGAGACCCAGAAGGAGTTAGTGGATTTAAAGAATTAGTACGTCTTTTGAAATTGCGTTATCCAAATTATGAAGTTGATTATGGTTTTTTAGAATTTGCGCATCCTATTTATGCCGCAGCAGTAGAACGTTTATACACTAACGGAGTCCGCGAAATAATAGCTATTCCTGCTATTCTTTTTGCAGGAAGTCATGCTAAAAATGATATTCCTTATGAAATGAATACACTTCAAAGTCAGTATCCCGATCTAAAAATTAGATTAGGAAAACATTTTGGAATAACCCCTTCAATACTTCAACTTTCTAAAAAATTAATAGAAACAGTTGAAGCTAAACTAACAACTATAGAACGAAAAGAAACCTGTCTATTAGTGGTAGGAAGGGGTACTGCTGATCCTGATGCTAATTCAGATATTGCCAAAATGACCCGAATGCTTTGGGAAGGTATGGGGTTTGGTTTTGCAACAACTACCTATATAGGAGTAACACAACCTTTATTAAAAGATACCTTACCTTTGGTAGATACTTTACCCTTTAAACGCGTTATAGTATTACCTGTTTTTTTATTTACAGGAGTTTTACTAAAAAAAATATATAATCAAATAGAAGAATTTGCAGAAAAATCAAATACTGAATTTTGCTATACAACCTCTTTTGAATGTGACGAATTACTTTTACAAACCATTGATGATCGTATTATAGAAACGGAACAAGGAAATCCTAATATGAACTGTCAGTTATGTAAATATCGTACACAAATCATAGGTTTTGAAAATGAAGTAGGAAAAGAACAAATAGGACATCACTTAGCAGTAAAAGGGATTCTATTTGAAGAAGAAGAAAAAATAGTCACCCAAAAAACAATTCTTACAACCCTAAAAAAAATATTAGGAATTTAATACACAAAATTAAAGATAAATAGAAAAAAGTATTAATGAAGAAAGGAAAAATATATGCTGTTTCATTAGGTCCTGGAGATCCAGAACTAATTACACTAAAAGGCTTAAAAGTACTTCAACATGCAGATAAAATTTATTATCCAGGATCTTTATTAGCTAACGGGAAAAAAACAAGTTTTTCTTTACCTATTTTGAAATACCATCAGTTAGATGAAAATAAATTAGTAGGTATGTTTCTACAAATGTCCGATGATAGAACCCAAGCAGAAATAACTTACGCAACTACTTTTCAGTCTATACTAAATGATTATAACGAGGGACTAACAATTGCCTTTGTAAGTGAAGGAGATAGTTTGTTTTACAGTACCTTTGCTTATCTGTTAGAGCATATTCAAAAACACCAACTGGATGTAGAAATTATTGCAGGTATCCCATCTTTTATATTAGGAGCTGCAGAATATCAAACTCCTTTAGCCATATTAAACGAAAAAGTTGCCATTATCCCTAGAATAAAAAATAATAATGAGCTAGAAAAAATACTAAAAGACTATGAAACAATAGTACTTATCAAAATACGAAGTGTAGTTCATAATTTAATATCTTTTCTAGAAAAAAGTAATCTAACCGTTTTATATGGCGAACGATTAGGAACTACTCAACAATATATTACTTCTAACATAAATGATATTAAAAACAGAGAGATACCTTATTTCTCATTGCTAATTATAAAAAAAAGAAAATGAAATTAAGCGTAGTAGGTATTGGACCTGGTGGTCAAGAGTACGTTTTGCCTTTTGCACAAAATGTTTTGGCTGATGCAGATGTAGTTATTGGTTATCATTATTATTTTCAATTTATAGAACATTTATTAAAAGAAAATTGTGAATGTATAGGAAAAGAATTAACAGAAGAAGAAGCGCGAGCTGAATTAGCTGTTAATGCTTGTCAAAGAGGAAAACATGTAGTTGTAATAAGTTCAGGAGATGCGGGCATTTATGCCATGGCATCCTTGGTTTATCAATATGCCAGTACGCAAACAGATAAAGAAATAGATTTACAAACAATTCCAGGAATTAGCGCATTTATAGCTTCAGCAGGAAAATTAGGAGCACCTCTAGGACATGATTTTTGTTGTATTTCATTGTCTGATTTAATGACCCCTTGGACTACAATAGAAAACAGGATTTATGCTGCCGCCAAGGGCGATTTTGTTACATCACTGTACAATCCAAGAAGTAAAAAACGCTTTTGGCAGCTCAATCGTTTTAAAGAAATTTTTCTAGAATATCGTCATCCTTCAACTCCAGTTGCCATAATTCGTCAAGTTACACGCCCTGAAGAAAACATTATTATAACTACTTTAGATACATTTGATACCAACGTAGTTGACATGTTTTCCCTTGTAATGATAGGAAATTCACAAACCTACCAATTCAAAAATTTTTTAATAACACCTAGAGGGTATCTAGCCCGAAAACCTCATACAGGACAAGAAATCCAGGATGAAAGTTTCCGTCAAATCAGAGAACATTTACAAAAAACAAATCTTTCAGAAGAAGATAAATGGGCTGTAATACGTTGTATACACACCACGGCTGATTTTGAATATGAAGATCTTTATATATCTAATAATGACGCTATAAAAAAATGGAATAATTACCTCCAAAAAGGAGGAACTATTATTACCGATGTTACGATGGTACAATCAGGCATTACCAAAGAATATTCAAATAAATACAAAAACCAAGTACTTTGTTATTTAAACGAACCTGAAGCAATAGCACTAGCCCAAAAAGAAAATATAACGCGTAGTCAAGCAGGAATTAGACTAGCATTAAAAAAACATCCTAACGCTTTGTATGTTATTGGTAATGCACCTACAGCACTATTTGAATTGTGTGAACAAATATTAGATGAAAAATGCACTCCAGTAGGCGTAATTGGGGTTCCCGTAGGATTTGTTAATGTAATTGAATCAAAACTAAAATTACAAGCTTTAACAACTATTCCCTATGTTCTTATTAGAGGACGTAAAGGAGGTAGTAATGTAGCAGCAAGTATTGTAAATGCAGCTTTTACAGTTCATACAATAAATAATATTTAAAATGAAAAGCGGGAAACTATTTAGTAAAGAAGAAGCCAACCTATTAGAAGAAATTATTCTAAATAGAAGAGATGTAAGAGGGAACCACTTCCTGAATAAGACAATCGAAAAAGATTTACTAGATAAGTTATTATTCTCCGCATTAAACGCTCCATCTGTAGGTTTTTCTCAACCATGGGAGTTTATAATTATAAAAAATAAAACGGTTAAAGAAAAAATAAAACAAAGCTTTGACGAGGAAAATCATAAGGCCATTGATCATTTTCAAGACAAAAAACAAAAAGAATATATAAAATTAAAATTAGAAGGTATTATAGAAGCCCCTATAAATATAGCTGTATTCTACAAACCTTCTGATAAGCCTGTATTAGGCCAGACCAGTATGTCTAAAATGGGGTTATATAGTGTAGTGTGTGCCGTTCAAAATATGTGGCTTACAGCTCGGTCATTAAATATAGGAATGGGGTGGGTAAGTATTTTAAATGAAAAAAAAGTAAAAACCATTTTAAACGTTCCTAAAGAAAATAAATTAGTAGCTTATTTATGCTTAGGATATGTAGATAAGTTTTATACTCAACCAGAACTAGAGCTAATCAAATGGGAAAAAAGAAAAGAAAAAGACAGTGTGGTCAGAATAATTGATAATGAATAATAAAATGACTAATAATTTATCCTTTACATTACCACTTAATACTCATAATTGTCAATTGTCAATTATAGATTATTATGTTATTGGAATTCCTAATAATCCTCATTTTATTCTAAGCGATGAAGTAAAAAAAATAATAAAAGAACATCACGTTTTTTCAGGAGGAAAAAGACACTATGAATTAATAAAAGAAAAACTTCCAATTAATCATCAATGGATTGAAATTACGAAAGAAATGCCTCTACTTTTTAATCAATACAAAAAAATAAATAAACCCATAATTGTTTTTGCCTCTGGAGATCCTTTATTTTATGGCTTTGCCAATACTATAAAAAAAAATCATCCAAATGCAACCATAAAAGTATACCCCAGCTTTAATAGTCTACAACTATTATGTCAAAAAAAAACCATTCCATATCAAAATATAGTTAATACCTCAATTCATGGACGTTCATGGAAAGAACTAGATATAGCACTTATTAATCAATCAAGTTTAATAGGCGTTTTAACAGATCATATTAAAACGCCAAGTATAATAGCTCAACGAATGCTTGACTACAATTTTAATAACTATGAAATGATTATAGGAGAAGCATTGGAAGCAGAAAATGAAAAAATAACCACTTTAAGTCTAATAGAAGCAACAAAAAAAACATTTGATGTACTAAATTGTTTGTTACTTATAAAAAAAGAAGAAAAACAAAAAAAATTTGGAATTAGAGATATTGAATTTATAGGTTTAGAAAATCGTCCCAACATGATTACCAAAATGCCTATACGATTAATTAGTCTTTCTCAATTAGATTTACACAATAAAAAAACATTTTGGGATATAGGATTTTGTACAGGATCCGTATCTATTGAAACAAAAAAACAATTTCCACATTTAAACAGTATTGCCTTTGAAAAACGAGAAGAATGCAGTACCATCTTTGATATCAATACAAAAAAACATTCCACACCAGGAATCACTAAAATAATAGGTGATTTTTTTGAAATAGATTTAAGTACACTTCCTGTTCCAGATAGCGTTTTCATTGGTGGTCATGGAAACAAATTAAAAGAACTTATTCTATTAATAGATCAATACCTTTTATTAAACGGAAGAATTGTAATAAATGCCGTAAAAAAAGAAAGTAAAGAATGCTTTATAAAGAGTGTTAAAAACTTAAATTACGATTTATTAGAACCAATAGAAATAACGATAGATACACATAATCCAATTACCATATTAACAGCAGAAAAAAAAAGAAATGAATAAAACAGCAATTATAGCAAGTACTGATAAAGGTATTGAACTTGGATTAACCATTCAAAAAGAGTTTCAAAAATCAATTTTAGTATCTACTAGAAAGAATAACGATATAACCCAAATAGACTCAATTCATACTTTTTTAGAAAATAATTTTTTAAAATTTGATTCCTTTATTTTTATTGGAGCATTAGGAATTTGTGTAAGAAGTATAGCACCCTATATTCAAGATAAAATAAAAGATCCTGCTATTATTAATATAGACGATACAGGAAAATTTGTACAATCAGTATTATCAGGACATTTAGGTGGTGCAAATACATTAACGCATAATCTTTCTAAAGTAATAGGAGCACAAGCCATAATTACAACATCAAGTGATGCGCAAAATATTTGGGCTCTAGATACTTTACCAAAAGAATACAATTGGAAAAGTAAAAGTACTATAGAAATGAATAAAATCATTTCTATATTTGTTAATAATAAACCTACCGCATTATTATTAGACATAAAAGATAAAGGCAGTGCTTTTTTAGAAAAAAACAAACCTCATTTTGTATCTATTTATTATCATTACGATGCCATTGACTTTTCTAAATACGAACTTCTAATAGCTGTAACTTATACAGTGTATGAAGCGCCAATTCCAGCATTATATTATTATGCTCCCGTTATTACTATGGGAATGGGATGTTCTAGAGGAATTGAATTTCATTTATTAGAAAAATCCGTTAAAAATCAATTACAAGAACAAAATATAGCTGTAGAATCTATAAAATCATTAGGCTCTTTAGATGTAAAACACGATGAAACAGCCTTTATAGATTTAGCAAATACCTTAGAAATTCCATTTATTACTTTTACTACAGATGAATTGAATTCAAAAATATCGCTAAATCCTTCAGAAATAGTTATGAGCAAATTGGGTGTTTATAGTGTTGCAGAGTCATCTGCAATGCTATTAGCACAGAACAATGAATTAATTTTAGAAAAGAAAAAAATACACCTAGTCTCAGGTAAAAAACACACCATTGCTCTAGCATTAGATAAAAGAGCACAACGAAAAGCAGAAATTATAATTGTAGGAGCAGGTCCAGGAGCAGCTGATTTAATTTCTGTAAAAGGAAAAGAACTATTAGAAGAAGCTGATTTAATTTTATACGCAGGAAGTCTTATTCCTATAGAACTAACACATTATGCAAAACCTAATGCTATTGTACGCAATTCAGCTAGTATGACTTTAGAAGAACAAATAGAAATTATGAGTACACACTATGTTAAAGGTCATTTAATTATTCGTTTACAATCAGGTGATCCTTCTATATATGGTGCTATTCAAGAGCAAATGACCATTTTTGATGAAAAAGGGTTTGATTACTCCATTGTTCCAGGTATTTCTTCTTTTCAAGCCGCCGCCGCCTATCTAAAATCAGAATTTACCATTCCTGAGGTAGTACAAAGTATTATTTTAACTAGAGGAGAAGGTAAAACCCCTCTACCTAAAAATGAAAAACTAAATGAAATGGCAAAACATCAAGCCACCATGTGTATTTTTTTAAGTGCTACCATTGCCAAATCCGTTCAAGAACAATTATTAGAACACTATCCAAAAGATACACCAGTAGCCGTATTGTATAGAGTTACGTGGCAAGATGAAAAAGTATTTATAGGAAAACTTACGGAATTAGCCCAAATAATTAGGGATAACAAATTAACCCTAACAACTTTAGTAATTGTTGGAGCAGCCATTGGAGCAAGAAAAAATCGTTCTTATTTATACAATCCCGAATGGAAACATATTTTTAGAACAGGAAAAGAAGTAAAAATCAAAGGTTAATCTGATATTTGTAATTCTGAATTAAATAAAAAATGATATTAGTTTTTGGAGGTACTACAGAAGGGAAAAAAGTAGCAAAGTTTCTTGAAAAAGAAGCTTTATCTTACTTTTACTCTACTAAAACGGAAATAAAATGGGATGAAGAGTACTCATTTGGAAACTACCGTTTTGGAGCATTAACACCTAATGAACTTATTCAATTTTGTACAAAAAACAAAATTCAAATAATAATTCATGCTTCTCATCCTTTTGCAGAATTATTACATGAGTGTATAGCCCAAGCAAGTCAAATTTTATCAATTCCAGTAATTCGTTTTGAAAGAAAATATCCTAAAAAAATAATTTCTAAAGAGATTATTTATGTTAAAAATTACAAAGAAGCTATTGATTATTTGATGGGCGGCACTTTTTCTAATTTGCTTGCACTTACAGGAGTACAAACTATAGAAAAACTAAAACCTTATTGGGAAAAACATTCTACTTATTTTAGAATTTTGCCTCGAAAAAGTTCAATAATAATAGCAGAAAAAGCAGGTTTTCCAACAAAAAAAATAATTATGGAATATCCAAGTAATGATTTAAATTATGAAATTAACATCATAAAAAAATACAACTGCGATGCTATTATTACCAAAGAAAGTGGTGAATCTGGCTTTTTATCAACAAAGATAGAAGCAGCAAAAAGAAACAATATTCCAATTATTATTATTCAAAGAAAACCTTTGCCTAATAGTTTTATACTCGTTTCAAATGAAATAGATTTGTTTAATGCTATAAGTTTAATAAAATAAAAAATGTCTTTAATTCCAATACCTAAAGGACCTTTACGTCACGGTTATACAACAGGTGCTTGTGCCACTGCCTGTGCTAAAGCAGCCTTTATAAGCCTTTTGGAACAAAAAGAAATTACAGAAATAGAAATTACCTTGCCCTTAGGAGAAAAGGTAGTATTTAAAATGAAATCTTCTATTTTTAATTCAGACTATGCAACTTGTACTACCATTAAAGATGCAGGAGATGATCCTGACGTTACACACGGTGCCACTATTGGTTGTACCATTTCATTAAATGAAACAAAAGAAATTCATTTTTTACAAGGTAAAGGGGTAGGAGTAGTTACCTTACCAGGATTAGCTATTGCAGTTGGAGAACCAGCTATTAATCCTATTCCAAGAAAGATGATTACAGATACCCTTAATTTTTTAAAACATAAATTTCAATGCAATAAAGGTGTAAATGTTGAAGTTTTTGTAGAAAAAGGAGAAGAAATTGCTCTAAAAACACTTAATTCAAGAATTGGTATTTTAAACGGAATTTCAATTTTAGGAACAACCGGAATTGTGAAAGCCTTTAGTTCTTCTGCTTATATTGCCAGTATTACTCAAGGAATAGATGTAGCTATAGCCAACGGTTGTACTGAAATTGTCATTAATTCAGGAGGACGATCAGAAAAATTATTAAAAAATCAGTTTTTAAATTTACCCGATTTTGCCTTTATACAATATGGTAATTGGATTGGAGATACCTTAACAAAAATAAATTCAGTTTCATTAAAAAAAGTAACCATTGGAATTATGATAGGTAAAGCAGCTAAATTAGCCCAAGGAGAATTAAATACTCATAGTGGAAAATCTACATGGGATAAGGAGTTTATTTATCAAATGGCTAAGAACTGTGGTTATACAGATAAACAATGTACTCCTATTTTAGAATTAAATATGGCAAGACGGCTTACTGAAATTTTTAATTTTACACTTGAAGAGCCTTTTTTTTACTCTTTAAGACAACATTGTTATAATGTTTGTAAACAATATATTCCCAATGTAGAATTAAATATACTTTTAATTGATGCAAATGATCAAATGATAGGTATTAACTAATTCATTATTAAATAAATAATAATTTAAAAAATAAAACAAAATGATAGGCTATTTATTTACAGATTCACTTTTATTAGGTATACAACACTCTTTTGAACCTGATCACATGGTAGCAGTTTCTGTATTAGCATCAGAACGAAAAAATAATAAAATAGGTCTAGGAAAACTCCTATGGCGTTCCTCCCAATGGGCTATGGGACATTCCGTATCTTTATTAATATTTAGTGCCTTTGCTCTATTGTTAAAATCTACTTTACCACTTAACCTTTCTACTTATGCTGAAATACTAGTAGGACCTGTAATGATTTGGCTAGGCATATCAGCTATTAGGCGTAATCATGAACTTAAAAAAATAATGGCTGATCATAGAGCTATTCCTGATCATGAACATACTACTAATGTTTTACACATACATGGTAAACAAGGCGAAGAAATTTCTATGAATTTATTAAGTCGTACTTTTTGGGTAGGAATGTTACACGGATTAGCTGGTACAGGAGGTGCCTGTTCTATTGCCTTAGTTATGGCATCTAAAGATTCATATACAGCAATAGGAATTATTATTTTACAAAGTATAGGAATTATTATTGCAATGACTACCTACAGCTGTGTTCTAACCTTTTCTGTGTCTCGTTTTATTGAAAGAAATCAAATAGCTTTCAAAATAATGAATGCTATTGTAGGTATTTTTTCTATTTTTATAGGATTTCTTTGGATTTATAACGCTATAAATGGTTAATAGTATGGAACAAAAAAGCTTCCCTTTTACAGCTATCTGCGCACAAGATGATTTTAAATTAGCTTTACTCTTATGTATGATTGATCCATCATTAGGAGGCGTTTTAGCACAAGGAGATAAAGGAACAGGTAAAACAACCACTGTTCGTGCTTTACAAAGTTTAATGAAAAATATTGAACCCCATTTTCCTTTTGTCAATCTGCCAATAGGTGCTACAGAAGATCGTGTTTTAGGTTCTCTTCAATTAGAAACTCTCATTAACGATAAAAAATTAGAAGTACAAAAAGGATTATTATCTAAAGCGCATAAAGGTATTTTATACATTGATGAAGTAAATTTATTAAATGATTATTTAATGGATGTTTTATTAGATGCTTCTTCAAGCGGAGGTTATTTTTTAGAACGTGATTCTATTTCTCATTGGCTTGAGAGTAGGTTTTGTTTAGTAGGCACTATGAATCCTGAAGAAGGTGATTTACGTCCGCAATTACTAGACCGTTTTGGGTTAGCTGTTACCATAAAAACACCTACAGATAAAAAAATTCGAATGGAAATTGTAAATCGTCGTTTGAAATTTGATTTAGATTCAAACGAATTGTGTCGTGAATTTGAAGATCAAGAAAAACAATTAGCTAACCAAATTATAAGTGCTAGAAAAGAACTTTCAAATATTCATCTTTCAGAAGAAATTAGAGACACTATTGCGGAAAAATGTATAGCTTATGAAGTAGAAGGATTACGTGCTGATATTTTACTTATAAAAGCCAGTCGTGCTTATGCCGCTTTTAAAAATTGTATAGAAGTAACATCTGTACATTTAGAAAAAATAGCCCCTTTAGTTCTAAATCATAGAGGAAAAAATTTTCCAAAAAACGATCAAACACAAACAAAGACAGAAGAAAACAATCATAAAAAAGAGGATAATTTTAATAAAAATGAAAGTAAAGGTTTAAATGATTATTTGTTACAAGCTACAAGTACAGATCAGTTTTTAAAAATTCAAATTCCCCAAAAGGAATCTCAAAGAGGCATTATATTTAATTCTCAAACTAACCAAAAAGGGAGCTATAATGTTTTTAAAAAAAACACAACAAGCATTAATATAGTAAATACAGTTAAAAAATATTTAACTACTCAAAAGTTTAAAATTTATTACAAAAAAGCAATCTCTGAATCTAAAATACATTTAGTATTTCTGATTGATTCCAGTAGTTCAATGATTAAAGATCAACAAATTTCTTTTATAAAAGGATTAATTTCAGAAACAGTCCATAAATTTCAAAATAAAAAAATACTCCTTTCGGCCGTGGCATTACAAAATGGTACGGCTACAATTGTTTTAAAACTTACACAAAATATAGAAACCTTTATTACAGAAATACAAGATCTACGATCTGGAGGAAAAACAAATTTAAAAGCAGGTTTACAGTTAGTACAACAACTTATAAGATCTAAAAAGACAAAAGAAGAAACTCTTTTATATATAATAACAGATGGTAAAATAAATCAAGGAAAAACACAAAACCCTTTTACAGAAGCAGTTTTATATTTTAAAACCTATCTAAAAATAAATAAAAATACAACAATTATAGATACCGAAAAAGGTTTTGTAAAATTAGCATTAGCCAAAAAATTAGCTAATGAAATGAGCGTAAATTACCAAACCATTGCATATTAAAATTATAAAATACTAAAAATAAAAAGATGAAAATATATACCAAAAAAGGAGATACAGGTAAAACAGGATTATTTGGAGGAAGTCGTGTTTACAAAGATGATGTTCGTGTAGATTGTTATGGAACACTAGACGAAGTAAATTCTACTATAGGATTATTACGTGCCAAATTAGGAGTTACACACGAATGGCAAATTAATTTACATAAAATACAAAAAGATATGATGGATATGATGTCTCATTTAGCACGTCCATCTGATTGCAAAAAAATAAATCCTAATCCAAAACCAGAAGATGGTCCCTCTTTTTGTGAAGAATGGATTGATGAATTAGAAGCAGCAATGACTACTAAATCAGATTATTTTTTACTTCCTGGAGGAAATGAAATTTCAGCTTTATGCCATGTAGTCCGTACACAAATACGTCGTGGCGAACGATTATTAGTAAGTTTAATGAAAGAAGATGAAGTAGATGACTATATTCCTGCTTATATTAATAGACTTTCTGATTTATTTTTTATTTTAGGGCGTGCAGAAATGGATAAAGCAGGAGTAGCAGAAGAAAAATGGCAATTATTTTTATATAAAAGGAAAAAACAACCTGAAGTAAAATAATAAAACTTAATTGTCATGAGGAGTTACATAAATATAGTATCTTTACTAATTATTATAGTACTACTTTTTATAGAACCTATTAGAGTTGTCATAATATTAATATTCTTAACTTTGGCAGGATTGATTCTTTTAGTATCTCCTTTTTTTCTAATTATAGGAATATTACGTTTCTTTTTTATAGATGAAGATAAAAAATTTACATTACAACTTGTTACGTATTCTATTATTGCACTCTTAATAGGATCTGGTACTTGTGGTATATTAACTCTAATAAACTAAAAATTATGATACTAAATTTTTTTTTATTTTTAATTGCTTTAGTAGAATCCATTAGTATAATAACCTTCCTTGTTAGTATTATATTAATTATTTTTTATAGAGAAGAACCCTATAAAACAATGGCTAAAAAAATGTTACTTTATTCGATCATTTCATTTATAATAGGATTTGGATCTTGTGTAGGAGGTATTGTATTACTTAATTAAAGAAATAAACTTTAACGCTATATTAACATTTTTTTGTAAAATATAAAAATAAATTTGCATAAGGTAAATACTAAATGATGATCGCTTATTATAAAAAAATACTTTTTTATACGTTAATATTTGTTCCTTTCCTTCTGATTTCTTGTAAAAACAAAGAAAGCGAGAAGGTTTATTTCGGCGGTGAAATAATAAATCCTAATTCAAAATTCCTATATCTCTGTAAAGAAGATAAAGTTATTGATACCATAACATTAGATCAAAACAATCGTTTTTTAGTAAAATATGATACCTTATCTTCAGGTATGTATACCTTTAGACATGAACCCGAGTACCAATATATGTATGTAGAAAAAGGGGACAGTTTAATGATTAGGTTAAACGCTCAAGAATTTGATAATTCATTAACTTTTTGTGGTCGCGGTGATGAAAAAAATAATTTTTTAATAGAATTATTTTTAAAAAATGAAGAAGATAAAAATTCAAGTTTTGATATTTATGATGAACCTCTAAAAAAATTTGAATATAGACTTAACAAAGAATATCAAGAAAGAAAGGTTTTTTATAATGAAAAAAAAGAAGAGATAGATTGGAATAGCGATTTTGATCTATACGCCAGTTCTATGTTAGAAATGCCATATCTAACTAAAAAAGAACTTTATCCTTTGATTCATCAATTTAGAACAAATAAAAAAGTTTGTGGTTTACTTCCAAAAGATTATTATGATTATAGAAAAGAAATTGATTTTAATAATCAAAAGTTGACTGATTTTGCTCCTTTTGTAGCATACCTAACCGCTATGCTAAACAATATTACATGTGATAGTAAAAAAGAAACTATAATTGTAAAGAATAATATAGATAGATTAAAAGTTGCTGATTCTATATTTACCAATAAGTCAATTAAGAACTCCGTACTACATAACATTGCTTTCATGTATCTTTTAGAAGATCAAAATACTTCTAACAATAAAGCTTTTTTATCAGAGTATTATAAGCTTTCTACTGATTCATGTAGTAAAAATATAATAAAAGAAATAGCTAACTCTATTCAATCCTTAGCTAAAAATAAATATTTACCTAAAATTGAGCTTATAGATCCAAAAGGAAAAGAATTTAATTCCGTTTCAACCAATGCCCAAAAAACAGTTCTCTTTTTTTGGAGCTCAGAAGCTAAATCACATTTAAAACTAGCTTATAAAAAAGCTATGGAAATTAAAAAAAGAAATCCTTTTATAAATTTCGTAGCCATTAATATAGATAAAGATCCTAATCAATGGAAAAAGGTTTTAGCACATCATCATTTTGAAATTCCCCAACTTCATGCAAAAGATTTTGAAGATATACAAAGTAAATGGGTTATAACCAAAATACATAGAGCAATCTTATTAAATGAAGATAAAACAATTAAAAATGCTTTTATAAATATTTTTGATGCCGAGTTTGATAATTATCTAAAATAATTTTAATTCATTTAATAAGTTTTTATTAAGAGGAAAGTTTCTCATTTCCAAAATAAGAAAGTTACATTATCAAATATTATGCGATTTATTCCTTAAAATTTAACTTTGGTAAAAATAACAAAATTAAGATTTTTTCAGATAGCCTGTCTTTTATAATAATCTAACGTTTATGCGTATTCTATTTTTCCTCTTTTCTTTTACATTATGGGCTCAATCAATTCCTAAAGTTGATTTTATTTCCTTGAAAGCTGAATTAACTCCTTCTTTTCAAACAAAGTCAATTTCAGGAACTTGTCATTATGTTTTTGAATTAAAAGAAAAAGTAGATTCTATTAAAATTGATGCCATAAAAATGACATTTAAAGAGGTTAAAATAAATGGAAAATACGTAAAATATAAAAGCACAAATAAATCGCTTATTTTTTTTGAAGGTTATACATTAGGTAAAAATATAATTACTTTCCATTACCAAGCCACCCCTAAACAAACTATGTATTTTATAGATATGGGGAATGATTTTAGTTTTTTATCATCTAGTAATCAAAAAATAAATTATAGAAATTATCAAATTTGGACACAAGGTCAAGGAAAATATACATCCCATTGGCTTCCTAGTTTTGATGATGTAAATGAAAAATTAATTTTTAATTTAAGTATTTCCGCAGAACCTTTTTATAAAGTAATTTCAAATGGTGTTTTAAAAAAAATTATACAACCTGGTATAAAAGCAAATAAAAAATGGGTATATGAAATGAAAAAACCAATGTCTTCTTATTTAGCAATGCTTGCAATAGGAATCTTTGGTTCAAAAGAAATAGTATCAAAAGGGAAGAAAAAACTTGAATTATATTATAAATATGAAGATGAAGATAAATTTGATTATACTTATAAATATTCAAAAGAAATTTTTAATTTTTTAGAAAAAGAAATTGATTTAGCCTATCCTTGGGAAATTTATAAACAAGTTCCTGTAGAAGATTTTTTATATGCAGGTATGGAAAATACTACAGCTACAGTGTTTTCTCAAGATTATGTAGTAGATAAAATAGGTTTTAATGATAAAAATTATATAAATGTAAATGCTCATGAACTAGCACATCATTGGTTTGGTGATCTAGTTACTGCAAAAGAAGGAAAACATCATTGGTTACAAGAAGGTTTTGCTACTTATTACGCATTATTAGCAGAAAAACATTTGTTTGGAGATACTCATTTTCAGTTTGAATTACTAAAATATGCAGATGAAATAAATGCTAATTCTACAAAAGATACAATACCCATTTTAAATAAAAAAGCAAGTGTATTGAGTTTTTATAAAAAAGGAGCATGGGCATTACATTATTTAAGAGAGTCAATAGGGGATTATAATTTTAAAAAAGCAATAAAAACATATCTAAAAAAATATCAATATAAAAATGTTGATACAAATGATTTTTTAAATGAAATAAAAAAAGTGGCACCTTATTTTGATATTTATCAATTTAAAAAAGAATGGTTAGAATCATCTCATTTCAATTTTGAAAAAGCTACTCAAATTTTGAGCAAAAATAAAGAAGTCAAAAAATATTTTGAATTAAAAGAATTAGAAACAGTTTCTTTTGATCAGAAAAAAGATTTTTTTAAAAATATTTTACTATCAAATGAATACGTTGCTTTATCTCAAGAAATTATCTATCAACTAAAAAATGTTTCTTATGAAGAAAAAGCAGAATTGCTAAAATTAGTAATAAATACTAAAAATATAACTATTCGACAAGCAATAGTTGAAACAGTTACAACAATACCTTTAGAATTTAAATTAGATTATGAACAATTTTTAAATGATGAATCTTATATAACTAAAGAAATTACGTTAGTACAATTATGTAAACAATTTCCAGAAGATGCTATTAGTTATTTAGAAAAAACAAAAGAAATAATAGGTTTAAATGACAAAAGTTTTAAAATTACTTGGTTAGGATTAGCCCTCCAATCAAAAGGGTATAAACAAGAACTTCAGGATTTATTTCTATCAGAACTTTTAAATTATACAACACTTCGATTTAATTCAACAATAAGACAAAATGCGTTAGAAGTTATCCTTAAAATTAATCCAACTCATCCGATTGTTTTAAAATCATTGATAAATGCTACACAACATCATAAATGGCAATTTGTTCGTTTTTCAAGAAATACAATTAGAGCAATGCTTAAAAGAGAATATTTTAAGAAAGCTTTTGAAGCTATTCTTCCTGATTTATCTGATAAAGAAGAATTATTTTTACGTAATGAACTAAAATAGTGGAGGAGATTTTATAAAATCTCCTCCATATTTTTTTTGATATTTTCAGCTATTTTATTAGTGGGTAAGTCATTTTCATCATTACCAAAAGGATCTTCAATTTCTTCTGCAATAAGTTCTAAACTGGCTAATACATAAAAAATGAATATGACTACAGGAATTGTTAAATAACCTAAACTAAAAACATATCCAAAAGGCAACGTCATAACATAAAAAAAGATAAATTTTTTTAGAAAAACGCTATAAGAAAAGGGTATAGGAGTATTTTTAATACGTTCACAAGCACCACAAATATCCAAAAAAGATATTAGTTCATTATTTATAAATAATAAATTTTCATCTGAAAGCTTATTTTGATTTTTAAGCTCAATGATTTTTTTAGTCATTAGTTTTACAATTTGATTAGGCTTATGTTTTTTATGACAAACATCTACATTTAGTTCCTCAAATAATTCTTGACTAACTTCTTCATTTTTTAGATGTAAATTAAGTACTTCTGCAAAATAAGGAATTAATTTTTTAAATAAAATTTGATCTTCTTTATCTATCAGAATAGCAGATAATTTTATGGCTAAGTTTCTACTGTTATTAACTAAAGCTCCCCATTGTTTTCTTCCTTCCCACCATCTATCATAAGCAGTATTTGTTCTAAAAACTAAAAGTAATGATATAACAAAACCCAACATGCTGTGCATGATGGGTATGTTCTTTAGATTATGATTTTCTGATAGTTTAAAATATTCTAGTTCTAAATAAGCAATGATGCCTGCATATATTCCAATACTTATTATTAATGGAAGTAATTGTCTAAAGGTATCTGCTTTATGAAATCTAAAAATAAAGGTAAACCAATCTTTTGTATTATAAGAAATCATTATTACTCTTTGTCTTTATGAATTCTTTCTAATTTAATTTTTTCTGGAGCATGAAGAACCATTGGGAATTTTTCAATTTTAACAGAACTTATATCTAATCCAAAAGCGCTTTCTTCTGATAAAGAGAATTTTTTTAGAAAGAAATAAGTATTCATAATTATTTTTTCAGTAAAATTCAAGAAACTATCATTAGAAAGATATTTTTCAGAAAGTACAAATTTAAAGTCTCCTATAATCTTATTTTTGTTTAAAGATTCATAACGACTTGTAATATCTACTTCTCCTTTTTCTACCATATCTTTAATTACCTCTTTAAACATTAAATTAATTTTAGTTGGTTCTCTAAATCCTAAATTAAAATCAATGCGGTATAAATCATCTTTGATAATTTCAGTTACACGATATTCTTTTTTATAAGGTTCGTTTGTAACATTAACGTGTATAAACCAGTAAATATCAGCTCTTTTTGGTCGTTTTTGTAAAATAGAATACATTACTTTTTCTTCAATTTCATCTACACGACCTGCATTAGTCATATATACTAAGTGAGTTGCATATTTAGGAATTGACAAATCAAGACTCAATTCAGCTAAAACTTTTTTATAATGATCAACTTTTACAAATTTTGTATAATTTTTACCAATTTGTTTTGCTCTATACCAAACTCCCATAATAAATATTAATAATGAGGCAATGATAAGAGTTACATATCCTCCGTGTGCAAATTTATCTAGACATGCAATTAAAAAACTAAATTCTATAGCTAAATAAAATAAAATTATAGGGATTATGATATAAATGGCTATACGTTTCATAATCATATAGTACATTAATAAAATTGTAGTCATAATCATACATAATACAATGGCAAGACCATAAGCGGCTTCCATTTTTCCTGACTCTTTAAAATATAGTACAATCCCAATACAACCTGCTAATAATAACCAATTGATTGAAGGAATATACAATTGTCCTTTTAATACAGTTGGATATTTAATTTTAACTTTTGGCCAAAAATTTAATCGCACTGCTTCATTAATAAGTGTAAAAGAACCTGATATTAAAGCTTGTGAAGCAATAACAGCAGCCAAAGTAGCTATTAAAATTCCAAAAGGTTGAAACCAATCTGGCATTACTAAATAAAATGGATTTATATTATTAGGATTTATACTTTTTAAAGTTTCACCTTGGTGTTTAATTAAATATGCTCCCTGACCAAAATAATTTAATAAAAGTGCAATTTTTACAAAAATCCAGCTAATTCTTATATTTTGTCTTCCACAATGTCCCATATCTGAGTACAAAGCTTCAGCACCTGTAGTACATAAAAAAACAAAACCTAAAACATAAAATCCTTCTGGATGAATTTGTAATAAATGAATTGCATAATATGGATTAATAGCTCTTAATACATCAAAATTTTGTGAAATTTGAATGATTCCTAAGATTGCTAACATTCCAAACCAAATAGTCATCATAGGAGCAAAAAATTTACCTACTAAACTTGTTCCAAATTGTTGAATTAAAAATAATAATACTAAAATTGCTATTACTATCGGAACTGTATTAATTTCAGGAAAATATAGTTTTAAACCTTCTACAGCAGACGAAACAGATATAGGAGGTGTAATAATTCCATCAGCTAATAATGCAGATCCTCCTACAATAGCAGGTATGATTAACCATCTAACTTTCGTTCGTTTTACTAATGCGTACAATGCAAAAATTCCACCTTCGCCATTATTATCAGCAGATAGTGTCATAATTACATATTTTAAAGTCGTCTGGAGGGTAAGAGTCCATAAAATGGCCGAAATTCCTCCTAAAATTACATCGGGGCTAATAGCATGATTACCAATAATAGCTTTCATTACATACAAAGGAGATGTACCGATGTCACCATAAATAATTCCTAAAGTAACAAGAATTCCACCTAAAGTAAATTTATTATGGAGATCTTGATGATGCGTTGCGCTCATATTTGAAGTTAATAAAATAAAGGACAAAATTAAATATTTACAATTAAATGTTTGTGCTTTTAAGCTTTTTTTTTAGAAATTAAGAAATAAAAGTTTTAATAAATAAAAAGGAGTCTTTAATCTATTGTGTTTTTTTAAATTGTATCTGCTTATTAAAATAAATAAAAATAACCTTTTAAATTTTATAATAGCTCTTAGAATACACTTTATGAATTACCTTAAAGCAGTAAAATTTGATAATTATTATAGAAAAAGAAATTTTGATATACAATCAAAGTTTTTAAGTTAGAATAAAATTAGTTTTCTTTAAAAATAAATCCGAGTCCAATAGATTTTAACATTTTTTTACTAAATGGAAAAAAGAATATAGATTGACCAAAAAGCCAACCAAAAAACATTAGCATAAAAGGGTAGAGGGGCAATACTAAAATAAATAATAAAAAATAATAAATACTCCAATGTAAATTTTCTTTGGTTAATCCTAAAAATTGCATGAAATAAGCAGAAATTTTGGCTGATAAGGAACCATTTATAGCAAATACAATAAAAATAATTACTAATTGATAATTAGATTTAATTCCCCAACGTTCTTTAAGTTTGTTCATCTATTTTTATTTTCACAAATATAATTAACGTATAGCAACTCTACCAAATAATTGTTGATTATTACTGTTTTGAAAATAAACAAGATAATTAATTAAATAATTTATTTCATAAGCATACGAATATTAGAATCATAATTTAACTGAATTAAATTTAAAAGGCACTAGAATTTGATGATTGCATGCTTTAAGTCTATAAACTATTTTTATTATAAATAAATGTTAAACCATAATATTATCAGAAATGTCATTAATCAATTATTAAAACCAAAATTCATAATTTGATTAATTACTCTTGAGCTATTTTAAAAATTTCTTATAAATCATTTTTATTAAATCCAGAAAATATTTAAATCAAAGAATAAAATTAACCCAGATTACGCATTAGAAAAAATAATTTTTATAACTCATTGAAATAAAATGTTTTAATTTTTATCAATTTTAGTTTTTTAAAAATTAAAGGATTAGGGAATCAATAAAGTTATTTTAAAAATTCTCTAATGCGTAATTTGGGTTTAATTATGAATATTTTTTAAACACCTAATATTTTGAACTATAATTTATATTATGTAAAATAGAAAAATTAAACATTTCCTTTTGCTTCTATAAAAAATATTCTATTTTTACTCTTGATAATACTATTAAAATATATTTGATTTTTGGCAAAGTCTTTGATGTTCTAATAGTGTGTTTTTATGATTAATAAAGTTTTAAAAATTAGATAAATTAAATGAAAAATTCTATAGCTACTAATATTGCTAATTTTTTAAAAGATTTTAAACCATTTAATTTTTTATCTTTTGAAGATTTAGAACAAATTGCATACTACGTAAAAGTTATTCATTTAGAGAAAAAACAAAAACTTTTTCAAATAAATGATCCTTTGCATGATTCTTTTTATGTTATAAATTCAGGTGTTATTCATTTGACTGTAGTATCAGATGCTGAAGAAACATTATTAAATAAATGTTATGCTGGAGATATTTTTGGATTAAGACCTTTTTTTGCTAAAAATAATTATCAAATGACAGCAAAATCAAATGAAGAAGCCATTTTATTTGCAATACCTATTGATCGAATTAGACCATTCGTTATACAAAACTCACAAGTTTTAAATTTTTTATTAGAAAGTTTTGCTCTAAACTCAAATAATCCAACTGATCAAGACAAAAAAAAATTAATAGCTGATAATGTACAACTTTCAGAATTTCAAAATGATTTTTCCTTTATACAAACATTAGCATACAACCATTCCCCTTTATTAGTTAAAAGAGATCAAACTATTAGAGAAGTAGCCTTATTAATGACTAATGAAATGTTAGATAATGCCTTCATAATAGAAGATGATAAACTTATAGGAATCGTTACAGACTCTGATTTTAAATATAAAGTAGCTACAGGTAAAAATGCTATTCAATCACATATTGATAAAATTATGACTTATCCTGTAATAACAGTTACTGAAAATGTTTCATTATCAGAAGCCCAATTAGTAATGTTATCACACAAAGTACATCATTTATGTGTAACTGTAGACGGAACTCCACATACTCAGGTAAAAGGAGTCATAACTCAACAAGATTTAGTACAAGCACAAGCTAATTCACCAGGTGTATTAATAAAAGAAGCTAAAAGAGCCAATTCTTCATCTGAATTAAGAGCAGTTTATAAATCTATGGCATCTATGATGCAACAAGCCCTTACTAAAAATATTCCTTTACAACACCTTTATAACGTTGCAGGAGAAATTGTACTAGCTATCATTAATAGATCTATACAATTAGCTATTTTAGATTTAGGCTCCCCTCCTGTTCCTTTTGCTTTTTTAAGTATAGGAAGTCAAGGAAGAAAAGAACAATTATTATTAACAGATCATGATAATATGCTAATCTATGCCAATGTAGATATTCAGCAAGCTAGAAATGTTCGATTTTATTTTAGTCAATTAGCTAAAAAAGTAGCCGAAACACTTGAAAAATTAGGTTATAAACATTGTGAATTTGGTAATTCTGTAACAAATGAAAAGTGGTGTAAGCCATTAAATGAATGGATTATTCAATATGAAAACTGGATTAAATCACCAGGCGAATTTACAAATGAACATTGTGCTATTTTCTTTGATTATGAATTTGTATATGGAGATCAAAGTTTTGAAACATTAATAACTGATACTATTTCAAAAATAAAAAATAAAACTTTATTTCTAGATTATTTAGGAAATGATGCACTTAAAAAACCAGCTCCATTAAATTTCTTTAAAAAATTTAATGAAGAAGATTCAGGACCCTATCATGGTAAATTTAATGTAAAAGAAAAAAGCCTTAATCAAATAATAGATATTGCGCGTTTATTATCTATACAGTTTGAATTAAAAGGAATTAATAACACATATTCTAGATACAAAGAACTAGCAATAAGAGATATTGACAATGCAGAAGTTTATCGTCAAGCATCAGAAACCTTTTTATTATTATCTAAATATAGAATTTTAGAAGGTTATAAAAACGATAATACAGGAGAATATATAGATATAGAACATTTACCTAAAATAGAAAAAGAACGTTTAAAAGAATCTCTTTTTGTATTAAAAGATTTAGAAGAAATAGTAAAAGACACCTTTCAATTAACACAATTTTCATAATATGCTCGATTGGTTAAAACATTTAGGAAAAGAATATCCAGATTTTTGGAAAAATTATTTACTTCAATTAGAAAGCCCTTCTATAAAAAAAGTAGCTTTATATATTGAAACAACGGGATTAAATCCTTCAAAAGATAAAATTATTTCAATAGGAGCTGTTGTTATTGAAAATAATCAAATTATAGTTGAGCAAAGTTTAGAAATTCAATTAGAAAAAGATAAAATTGTAAACTCTAAAGAATTAACTTATGAAGAAGCACAAGCTATTGAAGCTTTTATACATTTTATAGGTAATGCTACACTTGTTGGACACCGTATACATTATGATGTAGAAATTTTGAATGAATATTTATCAAAATTACATAGCGGTCGTATAAAAAATAATTTATTAGATGTAGAGGTTATGGAAACAAGAATTTTAGATTTAAATTCTAAAATATTTTCTCTTGAAGAATTGTTTTCTACTTATAAAATAAAAAATCCTGAAATATTAACTTCAGGAAATTTAGCTTTCAATATAGCTTTATTATTTTTAAAAATGAGAGGAAAACTAAAAATTAATTAAAAGTCAAATTCATTTTTTAAAAATGTTTTTTGAGCTTCTTTATATCCTATAGAAAAAATTTCTTTCATTTTTGATTTATTTGTTTCAAAAGTACCAAATTTAGATAATTCTTCTGGCTGAATAAGCCAATTACAATTAGCAAATTTGTGAGTGCTAGAATTACCAAAAAGCAAATCAAAAGCACGAGCTGTCACAGATCTAATAGAAGTAAGATCTTTAGATTCAATTTTTTGTATAGGACTTACATAAACACCTATACAATAATCACATTTTCCTTTTAATAAATCTGTTGGGAAATGATTTAAAATCCCTCCATCACTGTATAAATTCCCTTCAAATTCATAAGGTGAAAAAACACCAGGAAATGAGGATGATGCTAAAATAGCATCTACGACACGAGTTTTTTCATTAAAAACTTTTAATTCTCCTTTTATTAAATCTGTTGCAGTTATCTGTATTTCAATAGGTAAATCTCCTATTTTTAAATCTTTAAAAATTTTATAAAAATAAGATTCAAAAGCATTTCCATCTATTAAACCTGCTTTAGAAAATGTAAAATGTTTCCAATGAAAGAAATAAATTGATCTAAAAAACTCTAAAATTTCAAGAGGTGATTTTCCTATAGCATATAGAGCTGCAATTATGGCTCCTACACTAGTTCCTGAAATACTATTAGGTTTTATTTTATTTTCTTCTAAAAAATGTAAGACTCCTGCATGAGCCAAACCTTTACTCCCACCTCCAGAAAGTACTATACCTATATTTTCTAATTTCATTTTTATAAAAAAAACTGTCGGAAAAGATATTTACAAAAATTTATTTTTTTATATTACTTTTCAGACAGCTTATTTATTTTTAATTTATTCTATAACAAATCCAACTTGTACGTTTACAATTACAGTCATTTCTCCTACTGCCAAAATTTCTTTATTAGGAGTATCTTTTAAAGTTTCTAACATGCCTGCTGATTTATACATCATAGGTTCTTGTTGGTAATAATTTGATGTATTATCTGTTACTAAAAGAAGTTTTCCTACTTTTTGTCCTAAAGCAGATACAAAATCTTCTGCTTTTTGCTTTGCATTAAACATTGCTTTTTTACGAGCTTGTTTCTCTAATTCTTCTAATTTAGAAGTTTTAAACTCAACACCTCTTATATTCGTGATTCCTGTATCAGTAATTCCTAACATGAAATCATTATATTTTTTTATGTCTTTTAACAAAATAGTTATCGTTTGACTAGCATGAAAATTATATTTCTTTTTTTCGTAGTCATAATTTTTATTAAGACTTACTTCCGCTGTTTGATAATCAGAAGAAAGAATATTATATCCTTTTATATATTGAATGAGTTTATCTATTATGTCATCATTCGTTTTTTTTGCAGTTGCTGCGTCTTTAGCTGTATTTTCAACTCCTAAAGTAATTAAACATTGATCTGGGACTACTTTTATTTTACCTTCTCCAGAAACATTTATTTGTGGAGTTTGTTGTTTAAATTCTTGTGCTTGTATCATAAAAGTTATTAAAAATAATAAAGAAGTGATTAATTTTTTCATTTGTATATGATTTTAATTAGATAATTATTTTTTTAAAGATTACAAAATCTATGCCATTATATTTTTTTCATTTTTGTTAGGAAAAAAAGTATAATTATAGGAATAATTAATATAAAAATCATTTTAAAACTTGTAATTAAAATAGTAGGTTCTATTAATATTGTAGTTATTAACCCTCCTAATGCGCCTCCAAAATGTGCTTCATGTCCTATATTGTCATTTTGAACTTTCATACCATAAATGGAATATAATAAATAACCAATACCAAAAATATAAGCTGAAATTGGGAATGGAATAAAAAAAAGATATAAATTCATTTCAGGGTTTAATAAAATAGCAGCATATACTATACCTACTACGGCTCCAGAAGCTCCTCTAGCCCTATAATTAAAATTATTCTTATGATAAACGATAGATAACAAACTACCTGACAATAAACTAATAAAATAAATTATTAAAAATATATAAGAACCTAGATAATTAATTACAATATTTCCAAACATATAAAGTGTAAACATATTAAAAAATAAATGTCCCCAATCACCATGTAAAAAACCAGATGTAAACATTCTTATTTGTTCTCCTGAACGAATTTTCCCAATATTAAATTCGTATTGACTAGAAAAATAATAATCTGTAAAGCCTTTATAGCTTATGAAAACGGTAATACCTATTAGAGATAATAATATAAAATTCATAGAACTCCTTTTTATGAGCAATATACTACATTTTATAAATAATAGTTAAAGAATGAAATACTTTATTAAATAAATTTAATAAGTTATATTTGCCTTAAAATATTCAAATGCAATTAGTCGTTTATTTACTTTTATATCCTATAATTTGGTTTATATCTATACTCCCTTTTAAGTTGTTATATCTATTGTCTGATGGTATTTATTTTATTATTTATTATCTCATAGGCTATAGAAAAAAAACGGTACGTCGTAATTTAACAATTGCTTTTCCTAATTTATCTTTTAAAGAACGATTATCTATAGAAAAAAAATCATATAGACATTTGTGTGATATGTTTTTAGAAATGATAAAAACACTAAGTATTTCAGAAGAAGAAATGGATAAAAGGTATCAGTTTACCAATTTAGAGATTTATAATAAATTGGAAATACAACAAAAAAGTGTAATTATTATGTTAGCTCATTATGCAAGTTATGAATGGATAATAGCCATGAATAAATATATTAAGTTTGAAGGTTTTGGTGTATATAAAAAAATTAAAAATCCTTATTTTGACAAGTTAGTAAAAAAAATTCGTTCTAAATTTAATGCAACATTAATTAGTACTAAAGAAACTTCAAAAGTTATAGAAAATAATAACAAAAAAAATATACTATCCGCTTATGCTTTTATAAGTGATCAGACTCCTAAAGCATCCAGTAATATGCACTGGTACAAATTTATGGGTAAAGAAGCTCCTATACATATTGGAGCAGAAATGTTAGCTAAACGATTTGATATGAATATTATCTTTTTAAGGGTAAAAAAAATAAAAAGAGGTTTTTATCAAGCGACTTTTGAAATTTTAACAGAACAGGTCAATTCTGTCCCAAATTTTCAAATTTCTGAAAATTTTATTAAGAGAGTAGAAGAGCAAATTTATGAAGCTCCTGAATATTATATGTGGACTCATAAAAGGTGGAAACATAGTAGATAAACAAAAAATTATAACCAACTTTAGAAAATTTTCTAAAAAGACATGTATAAAAAGAACTAGATTTAGTTGGTCAGTTCGATGACAGGAGAAGTCACATTAAGTACTATGTAATTTGTGCTTCGCCTGTTTGTTTCATTCGAACTTTCTTGAGTTTAAATGACAAATTGCCATTTAAAAAACTTTCTTTATTTTTTACTTTTGAGGAATATTTTGTAAAATTTCTAAAACAAATTTCCAATATTTTTGAGCAGAAGAAATACTAGCTCTTTCATCAGGACTATGAGCTCCTTTGATCGTAGGACCAAAAGAAATCATATCCATTTCTGGATAATTAGTTCCTAAGATACCACATTCTAATCCTGCATGGCAAGCCACTACGTTAGGTTTTGAACCGTTTTGTTTTTCATATATAGAAGTCAATACATCCAATATTTCAGAATTGATATTAGGTGTCCAACCTGGATATGAACCTGAAAAAGTAACTTCACAACCAAATAATTCAAATGCTGAACGTAAAGAGTTAGCTAAATCAAATTTAGAACTTTCTACAGAGGAACGTGTTAAATTTTGAATTGATATTTGTCCTTCTTTTACAACTACTCTTGCGATATTATTTGACGTTTCTACTAAATCAGCCATATCAGGACTCATACGATATACTCCGTTGTGAGCTGTGTAGATGGCGCGTAATAAACCTTCTTGAACCCCTAAATCCATTACATTTGCTGGTAAATCTGATTTTTCAATCAAGATTTGAAGATGGGGTTCCATCGTCTTATATTCAGATTTTATATCATTAATTATTTCTTGCATATCAAAAACAAAAGCTTCATCATACATTCCTGCAATAATTACTTTTGCTACGCTTTCACGCGGAATTGCATTTCGTAAACTTCCACCATTGATTTCAGAAATTTGGAGACCAAAATTTTCAAAGCCATCAAATAATAAACGATTCATAATTTTGTTAGCATTTCCTAATCCTCTATGAATATCCATCCCTGAGTGCCCCCCCTGTAATCCTTTTACAGTAATTGTGTAACCTACAGAACCTTCGGGAGTTTCTTCTTCATTATACTCACGTTCAGCCGTTACATCTACTCCACCAGCACATCCAATATCAATTTCGTCATCTTCTTCTGTATCTAAATTCAAAAGAATTTCACCTGATAACAAACCTCCCTTTAAACCTAAAGCACCTGTCATACCTGTTTCTTCATCAATAGTAAATAAGGCTTCTATAGCTGGATGTGTTATATCAGTGCTTTCTAATATTGCCATGATGGTAGCTACACCTAGACCATTATCTGCTCCGAGCGTGGTTCCTTTAGCTCTTACCCAATCACCATCAACATACATTTCAATTCCTTGTGTATCGAAATCAAAAATAGTATCATTATTTTTTTGACAAACCATATCTAAATGCGATTGCATTACTATGGTTTTTTTGTTTTCCATTCCTACTGTCGCAGGCTTTTTAATAATTACATTACCTACTTCATCTTTTATAGTTTCTAGACCTAATTTTTGTCCAAAATCCATCATAAAAGCAATCACTCTTTCTTCTTTTTTAGAAGGACGAGGTACCGAATTCAGATCGGCAAATTTGTTCCAAAGAGCTTTTGGTTCAAGGTTTCTTATTTCTTTGCTCATTTTATTATTATAAATTTATAAAAGTGTCAAATTTACGAAGAATGATTTTTTATTATATAATAAAAATACAATTTATGATATAAAATAATATTATACATAGGTCTAGGTTTTATATTTTTTATTTAATGTTTCTATCTATATTAATGATTTAGAAAAAGGTTAATAATTTAAAAGTTTTTTTAATTCTTTTTCAAAACGTATTTGGGGTAAATATTGATCTTCTAATGATTTCATAAAAGGAATTGGGGTTTCTAAACTCCCTACTCTATAAACTGGAGCATCTAAATATTTAAAGCAATTTTCCATAATTAATGCCGAAATATCACTTGCTATACCACCAAAAAGAGTGTCTTCTTGTAATATAATAGCTCTATTTGTTTTCTTTACTGATTTGTAAATCGTTTCTAAATCTAGAGGCTGAAGTGTTTTTAAATCAATTAAATCAGCTGATATATCTGGATTGTTATTTAATGTATCTAAGGCCCAGTGTACACCTGCACCAAAACTAATAATAGTTACATTATTGCCCTCTTTTATAAGTGAAGCTTTACCAAATGGTAATGTATAATAATCATTTGGCACATCTTGATAAATAGAACGATAAAGCATTTTATGTTCAAAAAAAAGGACAGGATTTGGATCATTAATAGCCGTATTTAATAATCCTTTAGCATCATAGGGAAATGCAGGATAAACAACTTTTAAACCTGGTGTTTTTGTAAACCATGCTTCATTTGTTTGGGAATGAAAAGGACCTGCTTGTGTACCACCTCCACAAGGCATACGAACTACCACATCTGCTTTTTCCCCCCAACGATAATGTTGTTTTGCAAACAAATTAACGATCGGATTAAAGCCTGTTGAAACAAAATCTGCAAATTGCATCTCTACAACTGCTTTATATCCGTTAATAGATAATCCGTTTGCAGTAGAAAGAATAATACTTTCACAAATAGGCGTATTTCGTACCCTATCTTTTCCAAATTGACTAACAAATCCTTCTGTAATCTTAAAGGCACCTCCATATTCAGCTATATCTTGACCCATAAGAATTAAATTAGAATGTTTTTTCATGGATTCTTTTAAAGCTTGCGAAATAGCATCTATCATACGAATATTTTCTATTTCTACATTAGAATCTATTTTTTCAAAATGATAAGGAGCATAAACATCATTTAGCTCATTTTCTAAACTAGCAATAAGAGCTGGTTCTTCTTGTACTTTAGACCATTCTAAATCAATTTCTTCTTTTATTTCTTTATGAATTATATCATCTTCTTCATCTGAAAGAACCATTGTTATTTTTAAATACCTTCTATACTTTTCAATTGGATCTTTTTCTGCCCAATGTTGTATTAATTCTTCTGGTACATATTTAACACCACTAGCTTCCTCATGTCCACGCATTCTAAAAGTTTTACACTCTATTAAAACAGGTCTAGGATTTTCAATCATTGATTTTTTTAGTTCAGATATTAGATTGTATACTTCTAGAACATTATTACCGTCTATTATATAACTTTCCATTCCATAAGCTATTCCTCTGTCTGCTAAATTTTTACATTTATATTGTTCATTTGTAGGAGTAGAAAGACCATAGCCATTATTTTCTATGATAAAAAGAATAGGTAACTCCCAAACAGATGCTACATTTAATGCTTCATGAAAATCACCTTCTGAAGTAGCACCTTCTCCAGTAAAAACAGCTGTAACTTTATTATTATTAGCTAATTTATTAGCTAATGCAATGCCATCGGCCACTCCCATTTGTGGTCCTAAATGAGAAATCATGCCTATTATTTTAAATTCTTGGGTTCCAAAATGAAAAGAGCGATCTCTTCCTTTTGTAAAACCATTTAATTTGCCTTGCCATTGAGAAAATAATCTTTTTAAAGGAATCTTTCTAGTTGTAAAAACGCCCAAATTACGGTGCATAGGCAGTATATATTCATCTTGATCAAGAGCTGCTGTAACCCCTACCGCTATTGCCTCTTGTCCTATACCTGAAAACCACTTTGAGACCTTTCCTTGACGAATTAAAATCAACATTTTTTCTTCAATCAATCGAGGTTTTAGTAATTGTTTATAAAGGTTTAATAAAACTTCATTTGTTAAATCTTTTCTTTCAAAATTCATAATTAATTTAGTTAGCTATCTCAAAAATAAAGATTAAAATTTCAGTAAAACTGACAAAAGTTAGTTTTTTTATAATTGTTAATAACTTTTATTTAAAAATCAAACATTTTATATTTACTTTTGTTCTATCAAGGTATTATACCAATTGAAGTTATTAACAAAAACTAAGACAATGCAAAAAATTCCTAGTGTTGACTTACGTGATTTCCTATCGGATGACCCGGTACGTAAACAAAAATTTGTAAATGAAATCGGAAAAGCCTACGAAGAAATTGGTTTCGTAGCATTAAAAGGTCACTTTTTAGATGACAAATTAGTAGAAAATTTGTACAGCGAAGTACGTAATTTCTTCGATTTACCATTAGAAGTAAAATCAAAGTATGAAATTCCTGGTATTGGTGGACAAAGAGGTTATGTATCTTTTGGTAAAGAACATGCTAAAGGACGTTCAGCTGGTGACTTAAAAGAATTCTGGCATTTTGGTCAGTATGTTTCAGAAGGTTCTAAATGGGCTGGAGAATACCCTGACAATGTTGTTGTAGAAGAATTACCTAATTTTAATGAAGTAGGTAAAGAAGCTTTCCAAATGTTAGAAAAAACAGGAGTTTATGTGTTAAGAGCATTGGCTTTATATGTAGGTTTAGATGAATTATACTTTGATAATTTTATTAAAGATGGTAATTCAATTTTAAGACCTATACATTATCCACCTATTACAGATGAACCTAAAGATGGTGCTGTACGTGCGGCAGCTCATGGAGATATTAACTTGATTACTCTATTAATGGGAGCTCAGGGTAAAGGCTTACAAGTTCAAAATCACGCAGGAGAATGGATTGATGCTATTGCACAAGATGATGAATTAATGATTAATGTAGGCGATATGTTATCTCGTCATACAAATAATAAATTAAAATCAACTATCCACCAAGTTGTAAATCCTCCTAGAGAATTATGGGGAACTTCACGTTTTTCAATTCCTTTCTTTATGCACCCTGTAAGTGATATGTCTTTGAACTGTTTACCAGAATGTATAGATGAAAAGAATCCTAAATTATTTGAAGATATTACAGCTGGCGAATACTTAAATGAGCGTTTAGTTGAATTAGGATTGTTAAAAAAATAATTTAATTATTAAGTATTTAAAATTGAGAGTTGAAGATTTTAATTAATTTTTAATTCTCAATTTTTGATTTTCACAAAAATGGATTTAGAAGATCAACTAAAAAAACTATTTCCAGATCATATTCCTTCTGATGAACCTATTGAAGAAGAAAAGTTACACACACTTTTTGTTCAAAAAGAACCCATGATTTGTAAATACGAAAAAAGAAAAGGAAAGCCCATTACAATTATAGCAGGCTATGAAGGTGAAGATGAAGATTTTAAACTTTTAGCTAAAGACATAAAGAATAAATTAGCTGTTGGAGGAAGTTTTAAAGATGGAGAAATCATTATTCAAGGAGATTATCGTGATAAAATCATGCTTATATTAAAAGAAAAAGGTTTCAAAGTAAAACGAGTTGGAGGTTAAATAAAACCTCGAAATTTACAATTATTAATTTTAAAATTTATGATTAAAAATTCAGAACTTATACTAAACCCTGATGGTAGCGTTTACCATCTTAATTTAAAACCATCAGATATTGCAGAAGACATTATTATAGTTGGTGATCAATATCGTGTTGAAAAAATTACAAAACATTTTGAATCAATCGAATTTTCAACACAAAAAAGAGAATTTAAAACACAAACAGGGATCTATAAAGGAAAACGAATTACAGTATTATCTACAGGTATTGGACCTGATAATATAGATATTGTAATGAACGAGTTAGATGCTCTAGTTAATATTAATCTAGAAACAAGAGAAATTAAAGAAAATTTAACTTCTTTAAATATTATTCGTATTGGAACTTCAGGCTCATTACAAGCTGACATACCTGTTGATAGTTTCGTTTTATCTAAATATGGTTTAGGTTTAGATAATATGCTTCGCTCCTATTTGATAGATCATATTACTGAAAATGAAATAGAAGATGCCTTTATCTCACAAACCAATTGGGATATGCGCAAAGGAAAACCTTATGTCATAGCTGGAAGCGAAATCTTAGAAAAACGTTTAGAAAGTGATAAAGTATTTAAAGGTTTTACAGGAACAGCAGGAGGTTTTTATGGACCACAAGGGCGTGTTCTTCGTTTAAATATTCAAGATCCTCAATTAAATAGTAAAATGGATTCTTTTCATTTTAATGGTACACGTATGACTAATCTTGAAATGGAAACCTCTGCTATTTACGGATTAGGAAAACTTTTGGGACATAACTGCTTATCTTTAAATGCTGTCATTGCAAACCGAGCAAACGGAACTTTTAGTGAAGATCCTTATAAAGCTGTAGATGCTTTAATACTTTATACACTTGATAAATTAGTTGAATAATAGCAAATCTATTATCCTAAAAATGGTACAAAAATTAGAAAGCAAAAGGTTACTCTTTAAACCATTTGAAATGAGTGATGCAGAATCATTGTTTAAAATGGATAAGAATCCTAATGTACATAAATATTTGTGGCAACAACCTGTTCAAAATATTCAAGAAGTTGAAAATACTATTAAAAAAGTTTTAGAGCAATATAACCGAAATAAAACAGGAAGATATATTACCATTCTAAAAGAAACTGGCGAATTTATTGGATGGACAGGTATTAAATTTGTAGATGATCATATAGAAAATGGTAATACCAATTTTTATGACTATGGCTACAGACTAGACGAACCTTTTTGGGGTAAAGGATATGCCTCCGAAGCTACAAAGTTTTGGCTCCAACATAGTTTTAATAATATGAAAATAAAAGAATTACATGCCTATACACATTTTGAAAATGCAGCTTCTAATCATATATTAAAGAAAAGTGAATTTAAATTTATAGAAACATATCTTACAAAAGATAACACATCATGGAACTGGTGGAAAATTATTAAATAGTTACTTAATGGATTTTATTTTAGAAACACCAAGGCTAATCATGCGACCTTTGGAAATCGAAGATTTAGAGATATTGCATAAAATAGATTCTAATCCTAATGTTCATGAATATTTATGGAATGCTCCAGCAACTGATATTAACCAAACAAAATTTGTAATTAATTCTATTTTAAGCCAATATATCAAACATAATATAGGAAGGTATGGCATTATTTTAAAAGAAACTAATGAATTTATTGGCTGGGGAGGTCTTAAATTTAATGAAAACACAGTTAATAATAATCAAAATTTTTATGATATTGGGATTTGCATTACACAAGAACATTGGAATAAAAAATTAGGTTTTGAAGTTTTTCAAGCATGGATTAAATACGCATTTAGAAATCTAAATTTACCTAAACTATACGCCTATACACAAACAAAAAATGACAGTAGTAATAGAATGGCAGAAAAGATCCAAATGCGTAAAACAAATGAATTTCTTTATGATGACCAAAATTGGAATTGGTACGAATTAGGAATACTAAAATATGATATGATTATTAATAAAGGAATAATAAAGGATATAGAAATAAATATTTTACCTATTCTAAAAAATGATTATGAATAGTCTATCAAATTGGTTTAATGAAAAAAGTATCTCTACTTGGGAAGAACTAACTACATACGTAAGAAAAATTCCATACGGAAGAAATAGTATACGTGACGATTTTTCTCTTGTATTAACAGAAAACAGAGGAACTTGTAGTTCAAAACACGCATTACTCAAATCTCTAGCTTCAAAATTTAATCAGGAAAACGTAGATCTTGTTTTAAGTATTTTTAAAATGAATGCTAAAAATACTCCCCTTCTAAATGAAATTTTAAAAAAACATTCTATAGACTACATACCTGAAGCGCATTGTTATTTAAAAGTAAACGGTGTATATCAGGACTATACAAGTGAAGATACTTTTTATTCTAAAATAAAAGAAGACATTATTAATAAAATTATAATTGAACCCAAACAAGTTATTCAATATAAAATAGAATATCATCAAACATTTTTAAAAAACTGGATTCTTGAAACTAAACAAGATAAAACTTTTGAAGAAATTTGGAATATTCGTGAAAAATGTATAACTAAATTATCTCAAAACTAAATAATATTTTAAAAAATTATTTTCCCTAATTTAAATATGAAAACAGTAAGAATTGTTGGAGTTCCAGAACATTTTAATCTACCATGGCAATTATGTATAGAAAACGGAGAATACGATCAGGTAGGAATAGACTTACAATGGACTGATATTCCAGAAGGAACAGGAAAAATGTGTCAAATGTTACGCAACAATGAAACAGATATTGCAGTTATTCTTACTGAGGGAATAATAAAAGATATTGCATCAGGCAATGATAGTTCAATAATACAACTATACGTTCAATCTCCTTTAATTTGGGGAGTACATGTTAACGCTAGTTCTAAATACCATTATTTATCTGATTTAGAGAACACTAAAAGCGCAATCTCAAGAGTAGGTTCAGGTTCTCATTTAATGAGTTTTGTAAATGCCAAACAACAAAATTGGAATTTAAATAAATTAAATTTTGAAATTGTTAATACAATTGAAGGAGCTGTAGAATCCTTACAAAGTGGAAATGCAGATTATTTTTTATGGGAACGTTTCATGACACAACCACTTGTAGATCAAGGTATTTTTAGAAGAATAAGCGAATGCCCTACTCCATGGCCTTCTTTTGTAATTGCCGTTCGAAATGAATTTTTAAAAAATAATCCAACTACATTAGAATTAATATTAGAAATTATTAATAATACAACCATTGAATTTAAAGAAATTCCAAGTATAGACAGAACACTAGCTGCACGTTACAATCAAAAAGTAGATGATATACAACAATGGCTTAAGAAAACAAGATGGTCACAAAAAAAAATGGATCAAAAAACATTTGACAAAATTCAAAACCAATTATTAGAATTTAATTTAATAGAAAATACACTATCTTTTGAAATGATCGTAAAATAATAATCTTTTTACGTGATATAAAAATGACTACAAATATGCTTAAAAACCTTTATTATAAATATAAAGATAAGCTTTCTTTACCTAAGCCTTGGGATTATGTAGTCATTTTTATTTTATGCTTATTATTAACTCTCCCTACTTTCATAATTGCTCATCATAATTTAAAAGAAATTGATTGCGAGATTCCTTTTGATCGTATAATCCTATTTATTCTTATTTCATTAAGTTATTATTTTCTATTAAAAAAAATAAAAAAGATAATTTTAATTTTTATTCTTATCTATACTTTGATTTTATTATACGGTACTTTTTTTGGAAATTATGGGTTTTATAAATTATATGATGATTATAGATCCATGATGTATACAATGGATGAAAATCCTTATCCACAAGATATTATTATTAATAAATTACTTCCTTTTCCTAATAAATATAAGGTTTTAAAAGCAATTGATTTTAATAATCCTAAAGTACGGAATTTTGCTGTTTGGTCTACTACTCAAAACTTTAAAAACGTATCACATTTAAAAAAATTTTTCGAATATAGAACTACCATACAATGTTTTGCTGTTTTTAAAGAAATTAAAAAAAGATGGAATTATGTAAATGATCCACAAGGTAATAATTACATAGCCAGTGCTTCTGAATCAATAGAGCATTTTTCAGGTGATTGTGATGATCACGCTATATTAATGGCTGCAGGTATTAAAGCCGTTGGTGGTATTCCCCGTTTGATACACACCGATGCTCACATTTACCCAGAAATGTTTATTGGTACCAAAAGAGATCTTGAAAAGATAAACTATTTAATACACGAAGTCTTATTTCCTCAAGAAAGTAAAAACAAAGCCTTACATTATCATATAGATGAACGAGGGTATATTTGGCTTAATCTTGATTATACAGCTAATTATCCTGGTGGAAAATTTATGAGCGAAGCTATTTTAGGCCAATTAACACTAAATGACTAAAGTTACCATTTTATTTCCTCTTTTTTAATAGATTTCAAATAGTCATTTGTTTTACTAAAATGCTTGTTATTAAACCATAATCCACGATTAGCACTTAATGGCGAAGGATGTCCTGCTTCTAAAACATAATGTTTGTTTCGGTCTATTTTTGCTCCCTTTTTTTTGGCAAATCCTCCCCAAAGTAAAAAAACAACATTTTCCTTTTTATCAGAAATTTGCTCAATAACGGCATCTGTAAATGTTTCCCATCCTTTATTTTGATGGCTACCAGCAGTATTTTCTCTAACTGTTAAAGTTGCATTTAAAAGCAATACTCCTTGTTCAGCCCAACGTTCTAAATTTCCAGAAATAGGAATTGGAATATTCAAATCTGTTTGAATTTCCTTAAAAATATTAATTAATGAAGGTGGAAATGAAATACCTTCATTAACAGAAAAACATAATCCGTTAGCTTGTCCTAAACCATGGTAAGGATCCTGCCCTATTATAACTACTTTTACATTATCAAAGGGACAATGATCAAATGCAGAAAAAATAAGACTTCCTTTGGGAAAACAACGCCCTATTTGATATTCATTTTTTACAAAATCAATTAGATTTTTGAAATATTCTTTATCAAATTCTTCTGTTAAGATTTGACTCCAAGAATTATGAATTTTTACTTCCATTTTTTTTCTTACAAAAATATTAAAACTTATAAACTTATGATAACTTTTCCATACTTTTGCCCGGTTTTATAGCATATCAAATAACACTAAATGAACAGCAATAATAAAGTATTTGTATTTGTTTTATCGGTCACATCCGTATATTTTGGACTTTCATTTTTTGAAAAAAATATAATTAAATATTATCCTAGTTTCAAAAATGTAAGTTTATTTACTGACATAGAAAGCGATAAGGTAATAAAAATAAATAAAAAAAAGATAAAAAACGACCTTTTAATTAGTAAAACTAAAAAAGAAGATAGTACGTTTATAAATTTTGAGAATTACAACACAACTAACATTACTGATTTTGATAATGATACTAATAATTTTGTATTCCAAAATTTATCTAAGAAACTAGTTGAATTATATCAAAATAAAAAAACAAAAATTAGAATTGCTTGGTTTGGTGATAGTCAAATAGAAGGAGATTTAATGACTCAGGATCTTAGAGAAATGCTTCAAAGTTATTTTAATAAGAAAAAAGGTGTTGGTTTTGTACCTATAAATTCTATTTCTGCTGATTTTAGACAAACTGCTTCTTCAAAAACAGCGGGCATTTTTGAAACATTCAATTTCAAACAAAATCCTAAAAAAAATGTTTTTTTATCTGGATATTCCTTCCTTAGTTCCGATCTAGATATTACTTTACAAAATAATATAAAAAAGGATAGTGCACAAATTCTTGAAAAATGGTTATTATTTGGTAAAGGAAATGATATTTCTATAACTCAAAATGGAATTCAAACAAATTATAAAGCAGATAAAAATTTTAATAAAATCTTATTAGATAAATCTGTATCTAATAATATACACTTCAATGCTAAATTTTCTAATACTCCCATTTATGGTGTAAGTTTTGAACCTGAGAGCGGAATTGTATTAGATAATTTTTCTTTTAGAGGAATTACAGGAGTTGAGTTAGATAAAATTAGCATAGAATTACTACAAAATCTAAATCAAGAAAATTATTATGATTTAATTGTTTTTCAATATGGAGTAAATTTAATGTTTAGAGCTAATGATTTAAATTATGATTACTACTATCAAAAAATGACACCTATAATTAAAAAGTTTAAAAAAGAAATGCCTAAGACTGATTTTTTAATTTTTAGTTGTTCCGATAGAGCTTTTAAATATAATAATGAATGGAAAACAGCAATAGGAATTGATAGCTTAATAAAAATACAAGCTAGATTGTCTTATGATAATAAAATTCCTTTTTATAATCTTTTTAATTCAATGGGAGGAAAAGGAACTATGAAAAAATGGGTAGACACTATTCCTACTATGGCAAGTAAAGATTATATTCATTTTAATAATAGAGGATCAAAAGTCGTTGCCAAAACCATCTTTAAATCAATTCAAAAAGAATTTGAAAAAATAAAAACTAAATCTAAAAAACAAAATAATAAAAATTAATTTTAAAAAATGCTAACCCTTGATATTAATAAAATAATAGATCAACTATTTTATGATCCTAAAAACCCATTGCTTTTTAATAGTGGCTTCTTTGTTTACTTTTTTTTAATTTTTATTATTTGTTACTATATTTTAAGAAAAAATTATCTTGGGAGAGCTTATATTTTAAGTGTTTTTTCACTTTATTTTTTCTATAAAGCAAGTGGTAATTTTGTTTTTTTAGTAATAGGATCAGCTGTTGTTGATTATTTACTATCTATAGCCATATACAAAGCGAGAAGTAATGCAGGACTCAAGAAATTTTTGTTAATTTTTTGTATTATTTTTAATTTAGGACTTCTTTTTTACTTTAAATATACGAATTTCTTTATAGAAATAATAAATAATTTAAATATAACGAAATTAGACCCCGTACATATTTTATTACCTATTGGAATTTCTTTTTATACCTTCGAAAATATTAGTTATGCAGTAGATGTTTACAAAGGTGAGATAAAACCAGAAGAGAATATTGCTAATTATATTTTATTCTTATCTTTTTTTCCAAAATTGGTTATGGGACCTATTGTAAGAGCTAAAGACTTTATTCCTCAACTAAAAAAGGATTATTATGTAAGTTCTGAAGATTTTTCTAAAGGGTTTTATTTAATAATAAGTGGATTAATTAAAAAGTTAATTATCTCTGATTATATAACTCTAAATTTAGTAAACTATATTTTTGATGGTCCTCATTTACACAATGGTTTTGAATGTCTTATAGCTCTTTATGGATATGCTATTGTAATTTATTGTGATTTTAGCGGATATAGCGATGTAGCAATTGGAATTTCTAAATGGTTAGGAATCACTATTCCTCCTAATTTTGAATCGCCATATCAAAGTACTTCTCTTACTGAATTTTGGAGAAAATGGCACATTTCATTATCATCTTGGCTACGTGATTATTTGTATATTGCTATGGGAGGAAATAAAAAAGGTAAATTAAGAACTAATATTAATTTATTTTTAACTATGCTTATAGGTGGATTTTGGCATGGAGCAAGTTGGAATTTTATCATTTGGGGTTCTTTACATGGTTTCGGGTTAATTTTTAATAAATATTGGACTAATATTACTTCTAAAATTAATATTCTTCCTAAATTTATTTCAAAAATTCTTTTTGGTCTTATAACATTTCATTTTGTATGTTTTTGTTGGATATTTTTCAAAGCAGAAAATTTAGAGACTTCCTTAACTTTTATAAACCAAATAATAAATCAGTTTAGTCTTGAAGGAGCTGAAGAATTTATAAGAAACTATGAACAACCCTTAATCATGATTATTGTAGGTTATTTAATACATTTAATACCTAATAATTGGAGTGAAAAATATATAAAAGTACAAACTAAACTCCCTTTGGTTTTTAATGTTATTGTTATGATTTTATTTATCTTTTTATATTCCTATTTTAAAAGTTCAGAATCTGTAATGCCTATTTATTTACAGTTTTAATAAATTTTTATTGTTTTTTGAACTAAACCTGTTTTTAATTTTTAGAAAATGGGTTTAGTTTAATAATATAGTTATTATTCAGAATATATTCGATAGTACTCAAAAATAGAGAATAGAGGAAAATGTTTTAAAATCTAACAAAAAAAGTTTATTACTCTTTTTCTAAACTGACTTTTAAATGCTTTTTTGCATTTAAAAAATATTTTATAATAACTTAGGCACATAAAATACCCCCCAATTCTTTCTTTGATTATCAATCTATTTATAGCCAATAATTTTATTTCTTATTAGAAAAAAATTGAAGAATTAATAAAAATTAGTATTGGTTCTCGATATGCTTCGCGGTCGAACTAAAGATGATTTAAATTATATACTCAACCGTTTGTTAGAGTTATTTTAAAATGAAAAAAAAATATCGAGAATTTTACTTTTTAATCCAGTATATTTTTAAGTTTAAATGGTATTATTTGAAAAGATAATATTATTCTTTCAAAAGTATTTATAACAAACCATTGTATTTTCTTATAACCCATTCAGTACTTAATAATATTATTAATAAGATCAATCCATAAATCCAATCTATCAGAGGAGATTTTTTTATGACTTCTTTTTGAGTAGGTTTATATTTTTCTAAACTTTCCAGATGAAGCATCAGTTCTTCTATTTGTTTTGGAAAATATACCTTTCCTTGAGTATTTTCTGCTAATTGTTTTAATCGTGCTAGATCTACATTTATAAATTGTTTTTCCGCATCAAAATACAAAATATGAAACTTGCCAGAATATTGTGTTCCTGACTGTTTTTCTTTTACTTGAAAAATATAATTACCTGCCTCTAAATTATCAAAAGCTACAGAAAAATCATTATTCCCTTTTACAAAATCATAGAGCTTTAGTTGTTTTGTATTATTATTTTTTAGTTGAATCGTAAGTTGTGCATTTTGGTCAAATTCATAATTTTTATTAAAATATTGAGCTGATATTATGACTGTTTCTCCTGAATTATAAAAATTTTCATGATTAACTACTAGATTTTTCTTTTGGGTATTTGAAGCTACATATTGTGTCATTTTATCGAAGAAAAGATCAAATTTTTCAAAAGTCTTTTCTCTTAAATAGCTTTCTAATCGCCATTTCCAAATATTTTCTCCAAATAAAAATGCGTTTCTGGTTATACCATTTTCTGTAAAGGCTAATAAAGGATTTTCTGTAATTACTGTACGGATACGGGCTGTAAGTAAATTATTTGCATTAGATTTTGGAATGATTGTTCCAAATGGGTTTTCTAAAGGAGGAAATTGCTCAAAACCAAAATCATCAATAGAAAAAGAATTAAAATTGGGATTAAACTTAGCAGAGTAATCTTCTTTTTGAAGTGATGTTTTAAATTCAAATTGATTGTAATATTGTGATAATAAATTAAAGTCTGTATGAAGTCCTGTAATTACAAAAGTATTGATCTTACGATTTTTATTTTGTTCTAAAATAGATTTAAATTCTGAATTTGGTTGATATAAAAATAAAATATTAAAATCATTCAAATTTTTAATTTCTTTTGGCTTAATCAAAGTTACTTTACGTTGCGCATTTGATTCTATGGCTCTTTTTATAGCTCCCATATCAGGATGAACAATAGATGACACTAATGCAACTTCTGTACGTTGATCTATTACCTCTACAGCAAAGTTTTTAATATTATTAAACTTATTTTTTTCTTTTTCTTTAGAGGTAATAATTGCTTTATAAGTATGAACTCCTACTTTATCGGCATTTAATAGAATAGATAAATTTTTTGATTTTTTGTTAGCTGAAAAAGAAACATTTTGCGTATAGACTGTTTTATTGGCTTTTTGTATACTTAAATTAGCTGTAACAGACTTATTTCCTGTATAATTTAAAAATATTTCTACTGGAAATTTATTTTTATAAAAAGCATATTTATTTGCATTTAATTGATTTACTCTTAAGTCTAGATGCTGAATTGTATCGCCTAAAACAACAGGAAAAACATGAGTATTTTGTTGGATATTAAAAACATAATCATTTCCTTGTGTTTGGTTTCCATCGGTGAGTAAAACTATAGGATGTTCTTCTGTTCTATATAATTGTTTTAAGCTTTCAAATACTTTATAAATATTTGATTTTTTTTCTTTAAAAGTAAGTGGTTTATCTGTATTTAATTCTTCATCAAAGGAAAATAATTGAATTTGATATTTTTCTTTGAGTTTTGGATTTTCAGCAATTTTTTGAGATATTTCCTTTGCTATTTCATTTTGTTTTAGAAATGTTATTGATTCTGAATTGTCAATAACTACAGGTAGTATCGTTTTTATAGTTTCATAATTACTTTTAGTAATAATTGGATTTATTAATAATAATAAAACTAAAAATAACGAGGAAAAACGTAAAGCTGTCAAAAATAAGTATAAAGGTGATTTATTTTTGGCTTTATATAAATATTGATAAAAAGCAATTCCAGCAGAAACTATTATTGCTAAAAGTAAAAGTAAAATTGTATTTATCGACATTTTTCAAATAATTAATTAAAGAGCAAAGAGTAAATTCATGAAAACCTAATCATTACTATTACTCTTTACTGGTATGTTAATTTTGTGATTATAAATTAGGTAAGCATTCCTCCATCTACGTTTAACACTTGTCCTGTAACATAGGCACTCAAATCAGATGCTAAAAAGACACAAGCATTAGCAATGTCTTCTGGTTTACCACCACGTTTTAAAGGAATTGTATCTCTCCAGCCTTGTACAACATCTTCGTTTAATTTAGCCGTCATTTCTGTTTCAATAAAACCAGGAGCTATTGCATTACAACGAATATTTCGAGATCCTAATTCTAATGCTATAGATTTAGTAAATCCAATCATTCCTGCTTTAGATGCAGCATAATTTGCCTGACCTGCATTTCCTTTTACTCCTACTACACTACTCATGTTAATGATAGATCCCGCACGGTTTTTTAACATCGTTTTTTGAACCGCTTTGGTCATATTAAATACAGACTTTAAATTAATATCTATTACCGCATCAAAATCTTCCTCTGACATTCTCATTAATAGGTTATCTTTAGTTACTCCTGCATTATTAATAAGAATATCTATTGTTCCAAATTCAGCTAAAACATCATCAATTAGTTTTTGTGCTTCAGTAAAATTGGCTGCATTTGATTTATATCCTTTTGCTTTAACTCCTAAAGTTATTAACTCATTTTCTAACGCTAAAGCACTTTCAGCTGATGAGCTATAAGTAAAAGCTACATTCGCTCCATTTTTTGCAAATACTTCTGCTATTCCTTTACCAATACCACGACTGGCACCTGTAATAATAGCTACTTTTCCTTCTAATAATTTCATTTTATTTCTTTAATATATATGATAATTTATTTGGTCGAACAAATATAAAAATACTTTAATATTATTCTATAACATTTTAGATTTAAAATTAAACCTTTTTCTTTTTATCTAGTCTTATAGAAAAGACTCTTTTAAAAGCTATTTATTTAATAATCAGAACTTATGAAAAAACAAAACTGTTTATATGTATTATTAATTTTAAGTGTAGCTTGTCAATCTAATGATGATTCCTATACTCAAGTTCCTGAAACTAACGAAAATTATCCTAACATTACAAGTACTTTTGCTAATACAATAGATTTAAAAAATCTCTATAATTATGCTAATCAAATAGTTCCTAGTTATATAACTAAATTTAATACTGGTACAAATCTTATAACAAATAAAGGAGCTACTCTTGGAAGGGTTTTATTTTATGATAAAAATCTTTCTTCTAATAATACCATTTCGTGTGCTAATTGTCATCAGCAAGCTAACGCATTTAGTGATACTGAATTAGCTAGTAAGGGAGTAAATGGAACAACCGATAGACATTCTATGCGATTAATAAACAATAGGTTTACTAATGAAACTCGTTTTTTTTGGGACAAACGTGCTTCTAGTCTGGAATTTCAAGTTACTCAACCTATTAAAAATCATACGGAAATGGGATTTAGTGGTACAAATGGAGATTCAAATTTTAATGATTTAATAATGAAATTAAGCACAATTCCTTATTACCCAGAACTTTTTAAGTTTGTGTATGGTTCAGAAGAAATTACAGAAGAAAAAATTCAACTTGCTTTAGCTCAATTTGTAAAAAGTATTCAATCTTTTGATTCTAAATACGATATAGGAAGAGCACTTGTGTCAAATGATAATCAATCTTTTCCTAATTTTAATATTGAAGAAAATACAGGAAAAAATTTATTTCTTACTTCTCCTATATTTGATGCTTTAGGGAACAGAATAAGTGGAGGATTAGGTTGTGCAACCTGTCACACTGCTCCAGAATTTGATCTAAATCCTAATAGCAAAAATAATGGTATAGGAGGTTCTATTAAAGGTGGGGCTGATTTTAGTGTTACAAGAGCTCCAAGTTTGAGAGATTTAGTTAAAACAAACGGAATTACAAATGGTCCTATGATGCATACTGGAGTTATTAAAACATTACAAGCTGCTATTGGTCACTATGGAAATCTAACAAATGCAGCTACTAACAATCCTAATCTTGATAATCGCTTAAAACCAAATGGTTTTGGACAACAACTCCACCTCAATGCTAATGAGGTGAGTGCTGTTATTGCTTTTCTAAAAACATTATCTGGTACTAACGTATATACGGATCCTAAATGGTCTACTCCTTTTAAATCGTAAAAAATATTTATAATAAAATATCTTTGAATGTTCTTACTTTTTAAGTTAGCTATCTTTCTTATTAAAATATAGAGTAATTTTATTTTGAATTTCACTTAATACTGGTATCGTTCCTAATGTATTCTTTTTTAACTGATCAAAAGAATATTTTAAACTAAATAAAAAGATTAAAAATGATATAGTATAACTCAAAACATTTACTTCTCTGTAAATAAATATAAAAAAAACAACACTTAATAAAAAGAACATAACCATACTATTTTTAAAAATTTGTTTTTCAAACTGGAATGAATAACGTCTTTTTGTTATAAAATAAATTAAAATATTATATTGAAAGAAATGAATTAAATAAGCTATTCCTAATCCATTGATACCGTAATAAATATAAAAATATACATATAAAATCAGTTTAATTAAATTTCCGTATACGCCTTCAAAAAAAAGATAGAAAAATTTATCACTTTTTGCAAAAGAAATATAGCCCATACAATAAGAAACTAATTGAAAAAAAGTAGCCAAAGAAATCAATCTAATTAACAAAACAGAACTTAAAAATTCTTTAGACAAAAATAATTGAACTAAAAAAGGTGCCGTAATAATTAATATGATTAATAATGGCGAAACCAATAAAACAACCAGATCTGTTTGTTCATTAACTAATTGTTTTACTTTAAGGTTATCGTTAGAAACCCTAGACAACCTAGGAAAAAAATCAGTTGCTAATGCCATTAATAAAAAACCTATATATTGAGTTGTTAATGAAATGGCTGCTGAATACAATCCTAAATCATTTAATCCGCCTTTTCCTTCTATAAAAGTATTAACTAATTGATTGGTAATTAATCCTAAAAGAGAGGTTAAAATTAAGACCAAACCCAGTTGCATTATTCTTTTAAGATATAAAATTAAAGTAAAATTTAGCTGAAAACATACTTTAATTTTACTCTTTACAAAATAAAATGATGAAACCATGAAACTAATAAAAGCCGAGCTTAAAATTGAAAAAACGATAGCTTCTTCTTTATATTTATAAAAAAATAAAGTGGATAATACAAAACTAATAATTGCTGTGTATATACTTGAAGTAACTATACTTTGTATCATTTGTAAGGATTTAAAGATAGTTTGTATACCTTTTCCTAAAATTGTAAAAAATAAAAATAAAGATAAAAAGATAAAATCTTGATAGTGGTTATATGATTTAAATGTAAATAAACTCAATTGTTTAGCAAAAATAACCGTTAAAAACGTGCCAAAAAGAGCTGAAAATAAAAACAATAAGACTGCAACATTAATATTTTTTTCTAATTCTTTTTTGTCATTACGTTCTAAAGTATTTGATAATTCTCTTACTACACTTAATTCTAAACCAAATAAACTAAAAGTAGATATAATATTTAGAGTAGAATTAAAAAGATTATTTAAAGCAATACCTGAAGGACCTAAAAAAACAGCCATTATCTTCCCTCTAAATATTGCTATTATAACGTTTATAACCTGAATTAATCCAAAACTTAATGTATTACTTAAGGTTTTTTTATAACTGTTTGTATTTGGAGTTTCATTTTGCATGTTCTTTCTAATAAAGCTATTTCTTTGTGTTCTAAAAAACTATTCTTACTCCAGATTATGCCTTTGTCTTTCTTATAAAATGTAAAGATTTTTTATATAGATATTATTTTACTACATTAAAAAGAAAAAATTTTAAAATCTAATATATTTCTATTACATAATCCAAATTCAATATAAATGACAATTTTAAAAAAGATTTATTTTATTTATTATATAATCTACCTCTTCTTTAGTCATTACAGGACTTATTGGCAAACTTAGTATCTCATTATGAATTTGTTCTGTAATTGGAAAACTCAAATGATTCCATTCTTTCATTGCTTCTTGTTTATGAGGTGGAATAGGATAATGAATAAGTGTTTGAATACCATTAACTTCTAAATATTTTTGCAATTCATCTCTTTGTTTACATCTAACAACAAAAACATGAAATACGTGTTCTTCTAAAATTTTAATTTTAGGTAAAATAATTCGAGGATTTTGAATCTTTTTCAAATAATTATCTGCTATCTTTCTTCTTTTTTTATTATCTTCATTTAATGCTGGAAGTTTAATATTTAGAAAAGCCGCTTGTAGTTCATCTAACCTTGAATTAAAACCTTTTAACTCATTATAGTATTTAATTAAAGATCCATAATTCCGTAATTTTTTAACAAGATCCACAAATATTTTGTCATTTGTTACAACAGCCCCTCCGTCTCCCAAAGCACCTAAATTTTTACCTGGATAAAAACTAAATGTACGAGTGTGATTTCCTATAAAAACAAGTCCATGAGCTTGAGCACAATCTTCTATAATTAACAAATTATGTCTATATCCTATTTCAATTATAGCGTTCATATCCGCTAACTGACCATATAAATGTACCACCAAAATACCTTTTGTTCTAACATTTATATTTTCCTCTATTTTAGAAGGGTCTATAATATATGTATCTAAATCAGGTTCTACTAACACAGGTATAAGTCCTGCTTGTATAATACCTAAAATAGAAGCTATATAAGTATTTGCTGGCACTATTATTTCATCTCCCTTTTTTAAATCTCCTTTTTCTAAATACGCTAAAAAACTAAGTGTTATAGCATCTAATCCGTTACCTACTCCAACACAATAATTAGATCCACAATAATCTGCAAATTGTTTTTCAAATAGAGCTACTTCTTTTCCTAAAATATACCATCCTGATTTTAATATTTCTTGTAATTTATTTTGAAAAAATATTTCATAAGGTTCATTTATATTTTTTAAATTTAAGAAAGAGATATTCATAAAATCAGTATTTCCTTTTTTATCAGTCATAGAGCTTTAAATTCTATTTTTACTTATAATTTATATAATTTTATATTTCAATTTTGTACGTATCAAAATTGTAAATAGAACAACCTAACTCTAATTTTTGTTTTAATAAACCTATATTATACCCCAATGAACTATCATTAGTTACAGTACCCATATCAAAAAAATTAAATGAATCTTGGTACTTTTTTATTAGTTGAATAAATAAAAAATCAAGTGCTCTATATTTTTCTCCTAATATGGTTGTAGCACCATATTGTGATTTAATTCCTTTTTCTGAGATAAAGAGCGTAACTCCAGCTATAATTTCATTTTGAAAATAAACGGAATATTGTATGATATTAGAGGGAAATAAATCACGTAATTTTTGAATTTCTAATAATGAATGCACAGGCTTAGTTTTATAACGTTCTAGTAATCGAGGCTCTAAAACTTGTGTCCAAAAAGCTTTCAAACAAGTTTCTTCTCGTACTTCTAAACCTAATTTAATAATTTTGTTAAAATGCTTAATTTTACTTTTTGAAATAGTAACGAATCCTCTATAATCTATAATTAAGTTCATTTCACGTTTAAGTATAAAGCAATTATAACGATTAAACAACACAGCATCAACCCCTTGATTACCTGAAATATAAATACCCGGAATAGACTTCAATAAAACATCCTTGATTTTATTTTCTTTTAAAAAAATAAAAACATCTTCAATAATCATTTCTATTTTATCTATCGTAAGTTTTGATAAAAAGTAAAAACCAGCATAAGTCAGCCCTTGATGTGAATATAACGTTGCTCCTACTCTATTAGCAGGAAAAATAGCAACCAATAAATTATTATCAAAAACCATTAATGAAAAATCTTCAAAACGCTCCTTATGATATTCCATATAATCACGATGAAATAGAAAAGTAGCACTTTTAGACTCTTTAACAAACTGATTCCAAATAGTATAGTAATTTGAGTTATATTGTATTATTGTAAACAAACTTCAATGGTAAATATTAAAGTCGAAAAATACACATTTTAATATGGCAATACAAATTTTAACATCTCAGTTTTTTTAGATAATTTTGACCACTTATTCAAAATACAATGAAACAAATTAGCTCCATTCAAAATCCTTATATTAAATCATTAAATTTATTGCAAGAAAAGGCTAAAGAAAGAAAAAAAACAGGCACTTTTTTAATTGAAGGAATTAGAGAAATAGAATTAGCTAAAAAAGGTGGTTATCAAATAGATAGTATTTTAATTTGTACTGAAATACTTCCTGTATTTAACCCTGCTGAATTTGAATGTAGTCAAGTCATTGAAATTTCAAAAGAAGTATATCACAAATTAGCTTATCGTGATACTACCGAAGGTATTTTAGCTGTTGCAAAAATGAAATCTTTTGAATTAACCAGCTTAAAACTACCTCAAAACCCCTTAATACTAGTTGCAGAAGCTCCTGAAAAACCAGGTAATATAGGAGCCTTACTTCGCACAGCAGACGCTGCCAATTTAGATGCTGTAATTATTGCAAATCCAAAGAATGATCTTTACAACCCAAATATTGTTAGATCAAGTGTAGGATGTTTATTTACTAATCAAATTGCTACAGGCACAACAGATGAAATTATAGATTTCTTAAAAACTAACAACATTCCTTTTTACGCAGCTACGCTCCAAAATTCAACAAATTATCACACACAAGATTACACAAAACCCACGGCACTTGTAGTTGGAACAGAAGCTACAGGATTAAGCGAAGCATGGCGAACTGAAGCAACTCAAAATATCATAATTCCTATGCAAGGTGCTATAGACAGTATGAATGTTTCTGTTGCTGCTGCTATCTTAATTTTTGAAGCAAAAAGACAACGGAATTTTAAATAATTATTAAAATTCTAAATCCCTTTCCAAAAAAACTAACAAAATACATTTATCTATAAGAAAAAATTAGGTTTAAATTGTTTTTATTATTAAAACATATCTCTTGTTTTCATTTCTTTTAAAAATCAAGATATTATACGTTTAAATTATCTTTAAAAAATACTCCATTAACAAACAGATAGTTACAGAAAAAAACGTATTCATCTCTAAAAAATAAAACCTTATATTTTTATTACGAATACAAGTCTAATGTAAAAATACTGTTAAAGAATTAATTCTTTTAAGATATCATGATGTCATTACAAATTTTGTCAATAAATTTGATGGTATTATATAATACTATTCTAATTCCTGATTTCTATTTTTATTATTATGCCTAAATGATCCTAAACAAATAGAATTAAGAATTAAGATCTTAATATTTTCAAAAGAAATAGACTATATATATGCCAAATAATCAAAATAGATATATAGACCGAGAAAAAAGCTGGTTAGCTTTTAATTTTAGAGTATTACAAGAAGCTGCTGATGAAAAAGTTCCTCTATTGGATCGTTTGCGATTTCTAGGTATTTTTTCAAACAACCTTGATGAATTTTTTAGAGTTCGATACGCTGCTATTAGACGACTAGCTTTAGAAGGAAAAACCGATAACCAAATACTAGGAGGAATATCTTTACAACAACTAATAAAAGACATCATAGAGATTGTTATAGACCAACAATCAGAAAGTCTTCGAATATTAAGTATCATTGAAAAAGAACTAGAAAAAGAAAGTATTTTTATCATTAATGAAAATGAAATAAATAAGGAACAACAAAATTTTATTAGAAATTTCTTCATACAAAAAGTAAGCCCTGAATTAGTAACCATCATACTTAACGATTTAGACGAATTTCCTTTACTAAAAGACACTTCAGGATATTTAGCTATTAAAATGGTAATGAAACCTAATGAAGAGGGATCTATTCTTGAAAAAATAAAATTTAAAAAAGAGATTCGATATGCCGTAATTGAAATCCCTAAAACTATTAATCGTTTTGTCGTTTTACCTTCCAATAACGACAAACAATATATCATTATGTTAGATGACGTAATACGTTACAATATTCATCAAATATTTACCATTTTTGATTATGACAGCATAACCGCTCACATGATAAAAATTACTCGTGATGCAGAATTAGAACTTGATACAGATTTAAATAAAAGTTTTTTAGAAAAAATTTCATTAGGAGTTAAAGACAGAAGAATAGGTGAACCTGTACGATTTGTTTACGATCAAACAATTGATAAAGACACATTGAAATTTTTCTTACAAAAAATGGGTATTAACTCAAAAGAAAGCTTAATCCCAGGAGGTCGATACCATAATCGTAGAGATTATATGGATTTTCCTAATCTAGGTAGATTTGATCTATTATATAAATCAAACACACCATTAACGATAAAAGGTTTAAGTTTAGAAGGAAGTATACTAAAACAAATTGAACGTAAAGATTATCTATTAAATGCTCCTTATCAATCTTTTTCCTATATTATCCGATTTCTTAGAGAAGCAGCATTAGATCCATACGTAACAACCATAAAAATCACCCTATATCGTTTAGCTAAAAATTCACAAATCGTAAGTTCTTTAATCAATGCAGCTAAAAACGGAAAAAAAGTAATCGTTCAAATAGAACTACAAGCCCGATTTGATGAAGCTAGTAATATTTCTTATGCAGAAATAATGCAAACCGAAGGTATCCAATTAATTTTTGGTGTAAAAGGATTAAAAGTTCACAGCAAAATATGTTATATAGAACGAATTGATGAAAAAGGAAGATTAAAACGTTATGGAATCATATCAACAGGTAATTTCAATGAATCTAGTGCCAAAATATACACAGATGTAACTTTATTTACTGCACATCAAAAAATATTGAAAGATATGGTCAAAGTTTTTGAATTCTTTCAAATTAATTACAAAGTACACCGCTATAAACATTTGATACTATCTCCTCATTATACTCGATCTAAATTTTGTAAATTAATCGATCGTGAAATACTCAACGCCTCATTAGGTAAACCCGCTTATATAAAGCTTAAAATGAATAGTCTATCAGATTACAAAATGATAGATAAACTATATGATGCAAGTAGAGCTGGTGTAAAAATTCAATTGATTATTAGAGGAATTTGCTCCTTAATACCAGGAATTAAAGGAATGAGTGAAAATATAGAAGCCATTTCTATCGTAGATGCCTATTTAGAACATTCCAGAGTATATATTTTTTGCAATGAAAACAACCCAGATGTTTTTATATCATCAGCTGATTTTATGACCAGAAATTTAGATGCACGAGTAGAAGTTTCATGCCCTATATATGATGAAGATATCAAAAAAGAATTAATAGACACCTTTGATATTGGTTGGAAAGGAAACGTAAAAGCTCGTTTTCACTCCGAAAAATTAGATAACAAATACCGTTTAAGAGAAAACAATTCTGTTTTTAGAGCACAATTAGAAACCTATCAATATTATCGAAATAAAATAGAAATTATAGAAGAAATAATTTAAAATCAATCTCAAATGATTAAAATTAAAAAATATGCAGCAATTGATATAGGATCTAATGCCGTAAGATTACTAATCATGAATATAGTAGAGAAAGATGGTAAAGAAACCCAATTTAATAAAAGTGCTTTATTCAGAGTCCCTATCCGATTAGGACAAGATGCTTTTACAGTAGGAGAAATTACGCCAGAAAACATTAATAGAATGGTAGATGCTATGAAAGCTTATAAATTATTAATGGGTGTTTATAAAGTAGAAAAATATAAAGCTTGTGCTACTTCCGCCATGAGAGAGGCCTATAACGCAAAAGAAGTTGTAGAATTAATAAAAAAGAAAGCTGAAGTTAAAATAGATATTATTGATGGAAAAAAAGAAGCTGCAATTATAGCTGCTTCCGATTTACACTCATTCATAAAAACAGAACAAACCTATTTATATGTAGATGTAGGAGGAGGAAGTACGGAATTTTCCTTATTCAGTGAAGGAAAAATGATTGCTTCTAAATCATTTAAAAACGGAACAGTACGCTTACTCAACGAAATGGTAAACAATGTAGTTTGGGAAGAAATTGAAAAATGGATCAAAAGTGTTACAGAACCTTATGAAGATATTACTCTAATTGGTTCTGGAGGAAATATTAATAAAATTTTTAAATTATCTGGAAAACAGCAAGACAAACCTTTATCTTATATTTATTTAAACACACAATACCAATACCTCTCCTCATTATCTTATGAGGAAAGAATTGCTGAATTAGGATTAAATACAGACCGAGCAGACGTAATTATACATGCACTAAGAATTTATCTAAACGCTATGAAATGGAGTAAAGCTAATAAAATTTACGTCCCTAAAATAGGACTCTCAGACGGTATTGTTAAAGCCATGTACTACGAAAAGATATAAAAAAACACTTCCTAATTTTAGCCTACACATACATTTTGCAAAATGCCCCTACTTAAGGCAAAAAACACTGACTTATATAATCTAAAATAAAAAACAGTTACAAAATAAAAACGCTTATAAAGTATCTTTAAAATCCTTTATAAGCGTTTTTTATATCTCTAGAAAACCAAATTGATCAAAATAAACGAGGTTTTTCAGTGACCTCCTCCTAATTTTATCTCCTTTTTTAGTTTTAGCTAAAAAAGGGGGTATTTTTTAAATGGTATAAATCAAACATATTTTTGAGTTAACCCTAATTTTTGTAGGAGTAATTAATAAAAAAAGTCCTACTAAATTAGTAGGACTTTTTTAGGGTGAATGATGGGTCTCGAACCCACGACCTTCGGAACCACAATCCGACGCTCTAACCAACTGAGCTACAATCACCATGATGTTATTTAAAACTTTTATCTTATTTTAGGGTGAATGATGGGTCTCGAACCCACGACCTTCGGAACCACAATCCGACGCTCTAACCAACTGAGCTACAATCACCATTTTCAGCAATACCAACTACTTCCGTATTGCGAGTGCAAATATACAACAAAAGATTAGTCTTGCAAACTATTTTATAAAAAAATTACAATAAATTTTCTAAAGTACTGACTGCCAAACATCTTTCTACTGTGAATCCTTCTGCAAAATCTGTCCCTATTAATCGTCCTAAATCTTGTGCACGATATTGAACGCTATCTAAAAAATTCTTTGAGGTAATAGGTGTTTCTGGCTCTGATGAATTAGGGTCATAAAATTGAGATGAATAAGCTAAAATAGATTGCATCTTTAATTCCATAAAACCTGAAATATCAACAGCAAAATCTGGTTTTATATTCATCCATTGTATATAATGATAGATTTTTTTGGGACGCCAAGCCTCTTGAAACTGTCCATCTAGTTCTGTCTCTATTTTTTGCAATCCTGATAAAAAACAAGCATCTGAAACTAAGTTACTTCCCTTAGGATGATCTATATGTCTATCCTGAATAGCGTTACATAACACTATTTCAGGTCTATATTTACGAATCATTTTTATAATTTCAATTTGATGATATTCATCATTCTTAAAGAAACCATCTCGAAATTTTAAATTCTCTCTTATCTCAACTTTTAAAATTTTAGCCGCTTTTAATGCTTCTAAATCTCTAATTTCAGCAGTACCTCTAGTTCCTAATTCACCTCTTGTTAAATCAATAATACCTATTTTTTTACCTAAACTTGCTTCTTTTGCAAGAGTCCCTGCACAACCCAACTCAACATCATCAGGATGAGCTCCAAATGCTAATATCTCTAATTTCATGATTTTAATTTTAATATTTTATATTCTTTTTATTTAGAGTTATTAATAATTATCCTCATAGTTTTACTTTTATTAAGAGTTTCATACCATTCTGATTCTGGATTACTATCCCTTGTAATTCCACAGCCTATAAATAAATTAATCTTATTTTCTAAAACCTTCATACATCTTAAATTGACATAGAGATCCGTTGATTTTTCATTTGTATTACAATCTATATTTAATTCTCCAAGAAATCCTGTATAAAATTCTCTATGATACCCTTCTTCTTTTTCTATAAAGTTTTTTGTTATCATTTTTGGAACACCACATACAGCTGGAGTCGGGTGTAATACATTTATTATTTCTTCTAAAATAGTAGCATCTTTTACAATCCCTTTTATATCCGTTCTTAGATGAAATAATTTACCCGCTTTACTAGTATAGGCATCTGAAATTTGAAGATCATAAATTATTCCTTTTAATTGATCTTTTATAAAATCTGTAACAAATTGCTGTTCTTTCTTTTCTTTTTTAGTCCATAAAACACGTTCTTCATTTTGGGCTATTTGTGTACCTGCCAAAGCCATAGTTTCAAAATTATTTTCTTTTATAGAAAATAATTTTTCTGGGGTTGCTCCCATCCACAAACCAATTTTAGGATGATACCAAGTATAGCAAAAAGCAGAAGGATACTTAAACAACATTTGTTCAAAACTTCTAAACATATCAAAACCTTTAATTAGAACCTCTTCTGTCCTTGAAAGCACTACTTTATCAAAATCTCCCGTTTCTATTATACTTATACCCTTTTTAACTAATTCAATAAAATTTTGTTTATCCAATAGATTTTCTAAAATATCTATCTCCAAATCTTTTATTTCATGATCAAAATAAACTGAATTATATTTTAGTTCAGATTTTTCTAATGGAAAAATAATAGGTACCCCAGTAAATGGTGCAAAAATAAAAGCTTCTTCTTTAAAATTTTCTGTAAAATAAATATGATCATTTTCTTGAAAAATACCTACTAAGGTTTTCGTATTGGGTTTACGATAAAGAACAAATGGCAAGTTCATTTTTTGTTGAATTTTTGCCCTTTCAAATATGCTTTTCATTCATTAAAAAATTATAATTCTCTTTTAGGAAGTACTATATTTGTCAACTTACACAAAGAAATAAGTGATTTATTTTCATCCTCAATTCTTATTTCCCATAAATGCAAAGATCTTCCTTTATGAACTAACTTAGCTATTGCTGTTACCTCTCCTGTTCTTTTACTTTTTAAATGATTAGCTGATATTTCAATCCCTCTAATCTCTTGTTTTTCTAAATTTATAAACATAAGCGAAGCAGCACTGCCTACACTCTCTGCTAAAGCTACAGTTGCTCCTCCATGCAATAATCCCATTGGTTGATGTACACTACTCTCAACAGGCATCTTAGCTATTAGATAATCATTTCCTGCTTCTATAAATTTTATTTTTAATGTTTCCATCAATGTATTTTGACACAAAACATTACATTTTTCAACAAATTTTTCCTTATCAAATATCATATCTATAAAAATATCCTATCAAAAGTACAAAAATTAGGACTAAAATATCTGAAGTGTTTTAAAAAACACTTTTTACATTTTTATTTTCTTTATTTTTATACCAAATTATAATCATAATGCGCCAATATTTCCTTTTTTTGATTAGTATCGTTTCGATATTTATTTCTTGTCGGAAAGATTTTGAAACGAAACCGAGTAACGGGCAATTATCTTTCTCTAAAAACACGGTTTACTTAGACACTGTTTTTTCTGGAATTTCTTCTAGCACTTATTCCTTAAAAGTATATAATAAAAGCAATGAAGACCTACACATTCCTACAATTTCTTTAGAAAAAGGATCTCTATCTAAATATAGGTTAATGATTGATGGTACAACAGGAACAAATAATCAAGGAAAAACATTTCATAATATAGAAATATTAGCCAATGATAGTTTGTATATTTTCATTGAAGAAACAGCCAATATTAAAGATGTCAATTCTACAGATTATCTCTATACAGACAAAATTTTATTTGACACAGGAATCAATCAACAAAAAGTTGATTTAGTTACATTAATTCAAGATGCTATTTTTTTATATCCTGAGAAAAAGGAAAAATTAACTCTAAATGACTTAGTTCCAAACAATACAGTCTATGGATTTGAATTAAATGAAAATGATCCAATTAATGGTAACGAACTTCATTTCACTAACACAAAACCCTATGTCATTTATGGATATGCAGGAGTTCCTGCTAATAAAACATTAATAATTGATCCTGGAACTAGAATATATTGTCATAATCAATCTGGAATTTTTGTAAAAAAATCAGGTTCTATTAAAATAGAAGGAACCATATCTACTGACCAAAAAAAATTAGAAAAAGAAGTCATAATTGAAGGGGATCGTTTAGAATCTAAATATGCCGAAATACCAGGTCAATGGGGAGGAATTTATTTAGCAGAAGGAAGCATGAATAATAATTTTAATCATCTGACTATAAAAAACAGTTCATTTGGAATTTTTATAGATCGAAATGAAGAATCTATTACCAATATTTTTAATACTCAAATATATAACTCTAGTGATTTCGGATTAGCAGCTAGAAAAAGTAAAATAAATGGAGAAAACATTGTTATTAACAAATGCGGACAAGCTAGTTTAGCTTGTACATTAGGAGGCGAATATCGTTTTAAATCTTGTACTTTTGCTAATTATTGGAATAATAGTAACCGTCAAATTCCTTGTGTTTATATAGATAATACCTATAAACAAAAAGAGGTATTATTTACTTCTGATCTTATTTTAGCTAGCTTTATTAATTGTATTATATATGGAAATAATAACATTGAGTTAGGTTTGAAAAAAAACGATTCAGCAGCATTTAATATTGATTTTAATCACTGTTTAATCAAATTTAACGATCCAAACAATTTATATAATAATTCTTTATACAACTTAATAAAAAATCCTAGTAATAATAATATTATAGACACACGACAAAATAATTTTGATCCAAAATTCAAAGATCCCATTAAAAACAATCTCCGAATTCTTAAAAATTCACCAGTTATAGCCAAAGGAAATAATTCTTTTTTAATTCCAAAAGATATAGATGACAAAAATAGAACATCTCCTCCTGATTTAGGAGCCTATCAACATTTAATAGAATAATAAAGATCTTTACGAAAATACCTATCTTATTTTCATTAAATAAAAACCCCAAAAAATAATGTTTTACTATTTTTTGGGGTATATTATGTGTTTTAAAAAGGTTTTTATTAAAAAGAACTAATTAATCTTTTTATTTGATTTTAAAAGACTAGCTTCTTCTGTTTTACTAGAAGGAGCTATTAATTTATTTAATTGATTAATTTCTTTTTCTGTTAACTCTCTATATCTACCTAAAGGAACATCTAATGATATATTAATTATACGAACTCTTTTTAACCTTACAACTTCATAACCCAAATACTCACACATACGACGAATTTGTCTATTCAATCCTTGTGTTAATATTATTTTAAAAGATGTAGTATCTATTTGTTCTGTTTTGCATTTACGGGTTATAGTACCTAAAATAGGAACACCATTACTCATTTTTTTTACAAAACGTTCGTTTATAGGCTTATTAACTGTTACAATATATTCTTTTTCATGATTATTACGAGCTCTTAATATCTTGTTTACAATATCTCCATCATCTGTCATAAATATAAGACCTTCACTAGCTTTATCTAATCGACCAATAGGGAAAATTCGTTTAGGATAGTTAATATAATCAATTATATTATTTTTAACTTTTAAATTCGTTGTACACTCAATTCCTATAGGTTTATGAAAAGCTAAATAAATGGGTTTACTTGTTTTTTCTCGAATAAGTTTACCATCTACTCTTATTTCATCATCTAAAGAAACTTTTGTTCCTAACTCTGGAATTTTTCCATTAATAGTAATACGTCCTTGTTCTAACAGCTTATCTGCTTCACGACGGGAACAAAAACCTGTTTCTGATAAAAATTTATTAATTCTTGTCTTATTCTCTTCCATTTTACAAAGATAGTAATAGAAATTAAAAATTATGATTTTAGAAATTAGATAATAGATACAAGAAAAAAAATAGACTTTTACATTAAAGCTATATTATCCCTTAAAAATTTAATCTGAGTATTCTATTTTTAACTACCTCCTTATTTTAAGCATTTTATATTTTTAATGAAGAATAGATTTAATGAAATAAAAACCAATTGATTTCTTTAAAAATTTTTATATCCTGTAGTGAATGTCCTAATCCTTTAGTTTCAATAAGACGTGCATCTTTCCAAGCTTCTGCTATTTTTCTTCCTTCATCAACAAATACTGTTTGATCTTCTACATCATGAATAATTAATCCTTTTATTTCGGTATTTTGTACAAATCGTTGGGCTGAAAATTTATCTAACTCTTCTTGATATTCCGTTACACACCTATCGTTTAATTTTTTTCTCAATTTTGAATTTAAGTTTAATAAACAAACGTATTTTTTTAGAATAAAAACAAAATCACAAGGAGTTCCTAGTGTAATTATTTTTTTAATACAATCTGAAGAAAAGGCATATTGGTAGTACAAACAAGCATTTCCTCCTATTGAATGACCTATTAAATATTGTGGCTTATATTTTTGAACAGTTTCATTAATAAATTGACCATATTGAGGTATTGTAAATCGTTTTCCGTCTGAAAGGCCATGAGCAGGCGCATCTATTGCTATTATTGTACTTCCTGTAGCTTTTAAATAAGGAAATATATGTTCCCAACGAGAAGAATTACTTTCCCAGCCATGTATTAAAAGTATTTTAGTATCATTTCCGTGCCAGATATAAATTTGAAAAGTTAGGTCTTCTTTTTTCAATTTTTCCATTTTAGATTCTTGCAAAAATTGAGGAAGTTTTTTCGGGTTTAATTTTCCTTTTTTAGGAGTAGTAAAAAGCAGAAATACTAACTCTGACGTTTTTTCAGGAAATACACAACTAAAAAGATTAAGAAATAATCCTATGCTTTTAGTGAATAAAAAATATAAAAAATAATTCATAAAAAGAGACTGTCCAAAAAGTTTGAAATCTTCTCATTTCGACCAAAGGGAGAAATGATACAATGTTGATTATAAGACTACTCCTTACGTTGGAGTGACAAACTACATGTTGATTTATTACTTTTTGGACAGCCCCAAATATTATTATATTTTAGCAAATAACTGTTCCATTTTTTCTCTTTCTTCATCCGCTAAAACAGCATCTACTAAAATCCTTCCGCTATGTTCATCTGTAATTACTTTTTTACGAGCAGCAATTTCCATTTGTGTTTGAGGAGGAATTGTAAAAAAAGAGCCTGCTGAAGCACCACGTTCAATAGACACTACTGCCAAACCATTACGTACATTTCCACGAATACGTTTGTATGCTTTTAACAAGCGGTCTTCTATCTGTGCTTCAAATTCTTGTGACTTACTTACTAAAAAAACTTCTTCTTTCTCAGTTTCAGACATAATTTCTTCTAACTCTGACTTTTTGTGTTTTAAGTGAGTTGATTTTGCTTCTAATTTTTCTTTTGTCTGAGCTATTGAAACTTTTTTATGTTCAATTGAAGCCTTCATCTCACGAATATGCTTTTCTGCTAACTGAATTTCAAGTTCTTGAAATTCAACTTCTTTTGTCAATGAGTTAAATTCACGATTATTACGAACTTCTTTTTGTTGTGAAGTATACTTTTTAATTGCTTCTTTATGTTCTTCTATAGAACCCTTTTTAGCTTTTATTTGTTCTTCTATTGACTCTAAATCAGTTTTTAATTTTTCAACTCTTTTAGTCAAACCAGCAACTTCATCTTCTAAATCTTCCACTTCAAGAGGCAATTCACCTCTTACGTTTCTAATTTCGTCGATTCTTGAATCGATTAATTGTAAGTCGTATAACGCTCTTAATTTTTCTTCTACATTCAATTCTTTTGTTGCCATATTTCTACAAGTAATTAACTGGATTTGTATTTATTTCAGATAATATAATTTTGTCTTTCGACAAATAGTTTGCAAAACTACAAATTTTTTTCTTAAGAAAATCAACAATATACTTTTTTGTAAATCTTTCGCTTTCAAAATGTCCTATATCAGCTAACAAAATTTTATTTTCTGCTTCATAAAAATTATGATATTTTAAATCAGCTGTTAAGTAGGCATCTACTCCATTTTGAATTGCTTTTTGAATTGCAAAAGCACCAGAACCTCCTAAAACAGCTACCTTTTTTATCTTTTTTTCTGTAAAATCAGTATGTCTTATAACTCCACATTGCATTTTTTCTTTCACAAATTCAAGAAATTCTTTTTCATTCATTGGTGTTTCTAATTCACCTATCATTCCCAATCCAATATTTTGGTGTGAATTTTCTAAATTATATATTTCATAAGCAACTTCTTCATATATATGATTATTAAATAAAGCTTTTAAAATTTTTCCTTGTTTGTATTTTTCAAAAGTAACTTCTATTTTAACTTCCTCTGCTTCTATAAATTCAAGTCGTTCTCCTATTTCAGGATTACTACTTTCATTTCCCATATAAGTCCCCTTTCCTTTTGAATTAAAACTACAATCCTCATAGTTACCAATTTTCCCAGCTCCTGCCTCAAATAAAGCATTCCTAACTTTCTCTACATTTTCTGGAATTGTATAAGTAACTAATTTTTGAATAAAATTTACTTTAGGAATTAAAACTTTAGTACTTTGTAATCCTAAAGCATTACAAATTGTTTTATTAACTCCTTCTTGATGATTATCTAAAGCAGTATGTACAGCATAAATGGCAATATCATGTTTAATTGCTTTTAAAATAGCTCGTTCTACATAATTTTTACCCGTAATTTTTTTGATTCCCGAGAATAAAATAGGATGAAAACAAACTACTAAATTACACTTTTTCAAAATAGCTTCATCTATTATCTTTTCTAGAGCATCATGACAAACCAGTACCCCAGTAACTTCTAAATCTTTGTTCCCTACTAACAACCCTACATTATCAAAATCTTCAGCATAGGCCAAAGGAGCCATTTCCTCTAAAACAGAAATTATATCATTTATTGTCATATCCTTCAAAATTTATTTCTAAACATCATTTTATTACTTCTTTTTATCCCATATTAAATTACAATAGCCTATACTATTACATTAATTAAAGCTTTTATTTTTACAAATCTATATATTTTATTCTTAATCAATATATACAATTTCAAAGCCTTTTTTCTTTTCTAAAATTAAAATCTCTTCTATTCTTAAAACTAAAGTAAGACTACTACACAAGCCAACTACTCTTTTATACCCTACTTTAACCTTTAAAATTTTATTTCCCTCTTTTTTTCTACTCAATGTATTATTATCTTTGTATAATTTGACATTAAAATGAAAACCCTTCGAAAATTACTTTTCCCTTTTTCTATAATATATGGTTTCCTAACCAATATTCGGAATTTTTTATACAATATTGGATTCTTAAAATCTTATGCTTTTAATACACCTATTATTGCTGTTGGTAATTTAAGTGTAGGTGGAACAGGAAAAACCCCTTTAATAGAATATTTAATTCACTTATTACACGATAAATACAAAATAGCCACATTAAGTCGTGGTTATAAACGAAAATCAAAAGGTTTTATATTAGCTAATGAAAAAATTACAAGTGAAATATTAGGAGATGAACCGTATCAATTTTTTCAAAAATTCTCTACAATTAAAGTAGCCGTAGATGCTAATAGAAAAGAAGGAATAGAAAAATTATTAGCATTACCTAATAAACCTGACATCATTTTATTAGATGACGCTTTTCAACATAGAAAAGTAAAAGCAGGCTATTATATAATGCTATCTTCTTATGACGACCTTTTTTACAACGATCTTATCTTACCAGCAGGTAATTTACGTGAAAATAAAAAAGGAGCCCAACGAGCTAACATGATAATTATCACAAAATGTCCTAAAGAAATTGATGAAATTGCAAAATCTAAAATACGTGAAAAGATAAGACTATTTTCAAAAGCAGAAACACCTATTTATTTTTCTTACATAGAATATGATAAAAAAATATTTAATGATGATAATTTTATCATTACTTCGTCTTTGGAAAGGGATTACCTTGTAGTATCAGGAATAGCAAAACCAGAGCCCTTTTTTAATTTTTTACAAGTAAAAAAAGAAAATCGAATGATTTTTACCGATCATCACAATTTTACAGAAACTGATTTAAAAAACATTTTAAAGCGTGCTGCTGGCAGAAAAATTATAACAACAGAAAAAGATTATATGCGTTTAAAAGGGAAATTACCAAAAGAACAGCTATATTATTTACCTATAAAAACCGTATTAAAAAAAGAAAATATATTATTTGAATCTGAAATTTTAAACTATGTGGGAAAAAGTGCAAGAAACCGTTGATTACATTACAAATAAAATCAATTTTAAACCTGAATATGGTATCATATTAGGTTCTGGATTAGGTGGTTTTACTGACGATATTGAGGTGGAGTTTATGTTATCTTATAATGAAATTCCTAATTTTCCTGTATCTACCGTACAAGGACATAAAGGAGCATTAGTATTTGGAACCATTGGTTCAAAGAAAGTAGTTGCTATGCAAGGACGTTTTCATTATTATGAAGGTTATAACATGCAGGAAGTAACTTTTCCTGTTCGAGTTATGAAGTATATTGGAGTAAATAAATTAATAGTTTCAAATGCTTCTGGAGGAGTAAACCCTAATTACAATGTAGGGTCTATTGTTTTGCTCAAAGATCATGTTAATATGATGCCAGAACATCCTCTAAGAGGTAAAAATGATGAGCGTTTTGGACCTCGATTTGTTAATATGAGCGAGCCTTATAGTAGACAAATGCTAGCCAAAGCAAAAGAAATTGCAAGTGATCTAGGAATTCAAGTACAAGAAGGAATATATTTAGCTTTACAAGGTCCAACTTATGAAACTTTAGCCGAATATAAAATGGTAAAAGCCCTTGGTTGTGATTGTGTAGGAATGAGCACTGTTCCTGAAGTAATTGTTGCTAGACACATGGAATTAGAAACTTTTGGAATTTCTGTAATAACAGATATAGGCGATGCCGAAAATATAGACAGTGTAACACACGAAGAAGTATTAGAGGCTGTAAAAACTACAGAACCTCATATACGTAAGTTAATAAAAGAAATCATTATACAATATTAAACTTCAAATTAAACAAGGTTGGTCTCGATGATTTTATAAAAATCATCGGGATTAAACGGTTTCGTTATCACATCTGTCATACCATAAGATAATAACATTTCTCTATTTTCATTTAAAGAAATAGCCGTTAGTGCTATAATAGGTGTTTCTTTATCAAATTTTCTAATTTTTTCAGTTGCAACTGTACCATTTATACCTGGTAAATGAACATCCATTAAGGTAATATTATATTGATTTTTACGCATCATCTCAATAGATTCCTCTCCTGTTTCACATAAAGTGACAAGCATTTTTTTCTTTTCTAAAATTTTCTTCGTGATCATTTGATTTATTTTGTTGTCTTCAACAAGCAAAACTTTTTTACCAATAAACACTTCATTATTTAAAATTTGATCTGTCTTTTCTACTTTAGAAGTTCCTTTTTCTAATGTTAAATTAAAATAAAATCGTGATCCTTTATCTACTTCACTCATAACTTTTATTTCCCCTTTCATAAGAGCCACCAATCTTTTTACAATTGTCAGCCCCAATCCTGTACCCCCATATTTTCTATTTATTTCAACAGAACCTTGAGAAAAACTTTCAAAAATTTCTTCTTGCTTATTTTCTGGTATACCAATACCTGTATCCTTAATTTCAAAATGAATATCACATACATCATTATTCTCTGAAATTAATTTAGCAATAAAAAGTACTTCTCCATTTTTTGTAAACTTTAAAGCATTATTAATTAAATTAATAAAAATTTGTGATATTTTAGTCGTATCTCCTATTAGATTTTTAGGAATATTTTCATCTATCTCTAATCGAAACAAATTATTATTTTGCTCTGCTAATTCTTTTAAAGATTTATGTATGTTACTAACTAGCTCTCTAAAATTAAAATTAATTAATTCTAGTTCTATATTATTAGATTCAATTCTATTGATTTCTAAAATTTCATTTATATAAGTTAAAAGATAATTACCTGAAAATTTCAATGATTTCAAATATTCTATTTGGCTTTTTTTAGGACTTTCCTCTAATAATAAATGAGATATACCATTAATGGCATTCAAAGGTGTCCTTAGCTCATGACTTACAGTAGATAAAAACTCAGTTCTAGCTTTAGATGCCTTTTCTATTCTTTCTTTAGCCTCTTTCAGTTCATTATTTTTTTCTCTTAGTAACTCATTAGATCTATTGCGAATAATATTATTTTTATAGAGAGAAAGACTCAATAAAGAAAGAATTGTAATCAAAGCAATTGCTAGAATATTTATTAATTTAGAAAATTGAGTTGCTTTTTCTTGACTTTTTTTATCCTTATCCATTTTCTCCATTGATTTCATCAAATCATCTACTTTTACTTGTTCGTTAATCAGATGTTGATTTTTAAGCTCTCCTACTCGTTCTAAAGAATCTTTTATGCGGAGATGCTTTTTTAGAAATAACAAAGAGTTATTAGTTAAAGTACTTGCTTCATAAACCCTACTTAATTCTTCTGTAGACCTTAATTGTAAACAAGCATTATTTTCTTTTTTACTTAATAAGTATGACTTTTTAAAATATTGTAAAGCATCTACATATTTTTTTTCTTTCTTTTTTATAATTCCTAATTGAAAAAATATCTCCGATTTATTTCTTTTAATCTCTTTAGAATGAGGACTATTCAATAGTTTTATAAGATTTGCTTCAGCTAACTTTAGATTGTTTTGTTTTATATAAATTTTAGCTTTTTCTAATAGTAAAACAACTTTAGCTTCTGGCAAATCAATATTATCATATACTGAATTAGCTTTACTAAAGTAAGCCTCTGCTTTTATATTATTTGCCTTATTCAAATGGCAAATTCCTATTTTAAAATAAGATAAAGCTAATTTACTAGACGGTTCTAAAGTATTATAAACAGAAATTGCTCTAATAAATTTTTCTATTGCATCATCATATCTTTCAGAATCTAGATAAATAATACCTAAAGTATAATATCCATTTGCCAAAGATGCCTTATTAGTTGTTTTTTTAGCAAATACAATAGATTTATTAGCATTTTCTAAAGCTCTTTCAAAAATTTTAAAATTTTTAAAACGTATTGCTTTCTCAGAATAATAATAAGAGCTATCTACAGAAGAATTATCTGTAGTGTTATAAAATCCTGAAATTTGTAAATTAACAAAAAGAAGGATATACAAATATATTTTGTTCATAGGGAGTTGAAAAAAACTCCCTAAATATAATTATTTTTTAAAAATATATTCAATTAAATTAATAATTCTTGAAGAATATCCTATTTCATTATCATACCAACCTACAACTTTTACCATTTTATCTATAACAGATGTTAATTGTGCATCAAACAAACATGAATGGGAATTTCCTAAAATATCAACCGAAACAATAGGATCCTCTGTATAAGCCAAAATATTTTTTAATTCATTTTTTGAAGCATGAAGAAAAGCAGTATTAATTTCCTCTATACTAACTTCTCTTTTAACATTAAAAGTAATATCCGTAAGAGATCCATCTGGAACTGGAACTCTAATACCACACCCTCCTATTTTTCCTTCTAAATCTGGAAATATTTTAGTTAAAGCCTTTGCTGCTCCAGTAGTAGTAGGAACTATAGATTGAGAAGCTCCTCTCGCTCTGCGCAAATCTTTATGGGGTTGATCGTGCAAACTTTGATCCGTAGTAAACGAATGTACAGTAGTAATATAGGCTTGTTCAATACCGCACAATTCCTGTATTACTTTTATCATAGGAGCGGCGTTATTAGTCGTACAACTTGCATTGGATATAATAACTTCACTTCCATCTAAAATATCCTCATTTACCCCTAAAACAACCGTCTTAATTGTATCTACTTCAGCTGGCGCAGATAATATTACTTTTTGAGCTCCTGCCTTAATATGTGCATATATAGACTCGTATGTTTTAAATTTTCCTGTACTTTCAACAACAAAATCTATATTTAAATCTTTCCAAACTAAATTTTTTATTTCTTTTTCATGAAAAAAGATATACTCTCTTCCTTCTACAATGATAGATTTTTCATTATAAGACACATCAAAAGGCAGAACACCATGTATACTATCATATTTTAACAAATGGGCCATAGTTCTATTATCTGCAATATCATTAATAGCCACAACATCTATCTGAGGATGATTAAGCAATAATCTGAATAGATTTCTACCAATACGACCAAAACCATTAATCGCAATCCTTATTTTTGTTTCAAGTTTCAAATTCAAAAATTAAAGTTAATAAGTTTACCTAAAAAACACAATTTCATTATAAACCCTATCCTTTTAAGATAAAAACAAGTTAAATAGAACTTTTATCCTATTTTAAAATGATAAAATTATTTTTCTCAAGACAACCTTCTATTAATTAAATTTATATTCTAAAATCTTTATAAGATATGTTTTTCTGCGTGATAACTAGAACGTACCAATGCCCCACTTTCTACATGACGAAACCCTAATTCTTTTGCATACTTTTCATAATTAGCAAATTCTTCTGGTGTAATATAACGTTTTACAGGCAAATGCTTTTTACTAGGTTGTAAATATTGTCCAATCGTAATAATATCTACATTCTGATTACGAATATCTCGAATCGTTTCATAAACTTCTTCCTCTGTTTCTCCTAGACCTAACATTATTCCAGATTTAGTTCTACGAATACCTTGCTCTTTTAAATATTTTAAAACAGCTAAACTTCTATCATATTTAGCCTGTATACGCACTTCTCTTGTTAAACGACGAACCGTTTCCATATTATGCGAAACCACCTCGGGGTTAGCCTCTACAATCCTATCTATATTACGTTCAACACCTTGAAAATCGGGTATTAAAGTTTCTAGAGTCGTCTGTGGATTCATTCTGCGAATTGCTTTTATTGTTTCCGCCCAAATAATAGACCCCATATCTTTAATATCATCCCGATCAACACTTGTAATAACCGCATGTTTGATCTTCATAATTTTAATAGAACGCGCCACTTTTTCCGGCTCATCCCATTCAATATCTTCCGGACGTCCCGTTTTAACCCCACAAAAACCACAAGACCGTGTACAAACATTTCCTAAAATCATAAAAGTGGCTGTACCCTCACCCCAACACTCTCCCATATTAGGGCAACTTCCCGAAGTACAAATAGTATTTAATTTATACTTATCTACCAATCCTCTCAATTCCGTATATTTTTGACCAATAGGAAGTTTTACCTTAAGCCATTTGGGTTTTCCTGTAGGAAGTATATTTGAAGTATTTATTGTATCCATTCTTAATTTATTTCGCCACAAAGATAATCATTGTTTATAAATAATAAGATTCCGTTTTTATGTTAAAATAACGTAAAAAACTATACATTATTCTCCCATTTTAGAATTAGTCATTCATCAATTATATCCTCCTAACCTTCTCAATTCCTTTTTAAGTTACCAAGAAAAGATTTTAAGAAAAAGAATGGAAAAACGAATTAATTAACCTTAAACAAAATCATTATATATTAATTAAAGAAGACCACTTTAGCAATCAAATCCCATACTTAATTTAACAAATTCAAAAAAACATAAAATTTGATAACTCTTTCTACGAAATTAATCCTTAACACAACAAAACTAATCCAAACGAAAAAAATACACTCTCAATAAAAAATTCAACTCTTTTACAAAAAAATTAGCCTTTTACCCTCTTGATCCTGAATTTAAACTGATTGATCAAATACTACAATCTAAAACATTACGTATTAGAACCGATCAAATACCACTTACAAACCACGATTTAAATGGCTTTAAAACCCTTTTAGAGAGACTGTACTAAACAAACAATGATATAGTTTAACAGCCAACCTCTGAGAGACACAATAGCTAAAAACAAAGTAGTTATACATTTAAACTTTAAAATTTCCTCATAATACTTTTTTTTAACCTTGAGACAGTCTCAAAAGTTCACAATCTTTTTCATTTCAACCAAAGGGAAAAATCACATAACGCTGATTATAAAACGCCTCCTTACGTAGGAGTGACAAACTGCATGTCTATTAGACACTATCCAGAACTCAAGCAAAATTTACAAAAACAAACAACTAATAAACTAGCCACCCACTTGTTAACATTTTTAAACAAAATTTCCCGAAAGTTCCAAACACCCCTGCAACAAGCTTTCGGGGCTTCCCGAAAACTTCCTGCACCCTCGCAACCACTTTTCGGGAACACCCGAAACCCCCAAACACCCTAGCAACTAACTTTCAGGAAACCCCGAAAACCTCCTGCACCCTTGCAACCTCTTTTCTATAGGCCATTAATTAAAATGTAATATAATACTATATATAAAAAAGGTCTAAAAACCCTTTAAATTCAACTAATTAGGCCTAAAAAGGCCTTTTTTTAGTTTAATTCGGAATGTGCAAATAACTACCTTTAATTACTGTTTAATTACCGATTAATTATTCTTTAATTAGGAATTAAAACACCCTAATTTCCATTATTAGCGTTTAACTGCTAAATACTACTACTATAAAGCATTTACGCCTTTAAAACGCTTAAAAATAACCCTTTTATAACAGCATTTTATTTTTACGATACACTAAAACTTAAAATAGTTATTTTATACTTGGGTATGCATTTGGGTATTCAGTTGGGTATGCAAAACGATGTTTTTTTTTATCAAAAAAACAACTTTCAAATACATAATAATACATTTTTTTGCATTAAAACAATAAACTCAAAGCAGATAATAACACTAAATAAAACATATAATAAACAATAAAACAACTGATTATCAGATATTTACATTTATTTTATATGTGACATGAATTTAAAAAGTTATATATATTGCTTGTAATTAGGAAATTTCGTTTTCGGGTTTGTTTTTATAAACAACCCAATTTAATGGCACTTTAACCCGCTCTCCTGTTTCCGTCTTTACTGGCGATGTCTAATTTAGTTTTAAGTTCAGAGTTCTCGACTTCTAATCTGTTTATTTCCTTTTCCTGCATTGTTATAAGCTTGTTTTGTAATTCAAACTTAGCGGGGTCTAAATCAGAATTGACAACAATCTTTCCAAAACAAATCCAATCCAGTGAAACCTCGAATTTGGAACTTATTTCCATTATTTGTGTAAGTGTTGGCTGTAATTTGCCCTGTTCTATCTTGCTGAACTGGCTATTATCCACACCAATTAAAGCCGAAAAATCCTTTTGACTAATGTTTTTTTTAGTTCGTAACTCCTTAATTCTTAATGATATACTCATAAATTAATCTAATAAATGGAATTTATTTCCATAAATGCTTGTAAAATTGGAAATAACTTCCATATATTTGCTACAGACAATAACAAATGATATTTACAAGTGTAAAGATATGAGAAAAATTCGAATCGCATCAGAGATGGTTAAAGAATTAGCAACTGAATTTAAAACCTCGAAACCGAACGTACATGCGTCATTAGGCTATTATAATAATAGTGAGCTCGCTATGAATATTAGACATCGTGCAAAAGAAAAATTAATTGAGGAGGCAAACGGAATCATTATCGATAAGGAGTTAAACCAATAACTCTAACATGTAATAGCCACTACTTTACCTGACAGTTGTAAGTTAAATTAAGTTTGTCAGATTGTTTGTTTTTTCAATTCCTGCGGGGCTTTTTCAGATGAAAGAAAAAAATGATTCTGATGCAATTTATTCAAGTTTTTTTCATCTGCCAAATATTTGGTATCTAAAAAAGTTTTTAAAGGAGTTTGTCCATAACAAAACTTACCAGAATGGGGTCTGTTTTGATTGTATTCTATAAGCCAAAGGTCAAGGTCTATTTGAAGTTGTTCAATTGAGTTATAAACTTTTTTTCTAAAAGCTATGGCATAAAATTCATTTTGTATAGTTCTATGAAAACGTTCGCAAATACCATTAGTCTGAGGACTTCTAGCTTTGGTTTTAGTATGATCTATGTCTTCAATAGCTAGATAAAGTTGAAAATCGTGATCTTGTGAACCACAATACTCTGTTCCTCTATCGGTAAGTATTCTAAGTAAAGAAACATCTTGTTCTTGATAAAATGGGAGCACTTTATCATTGAGCATATCTGCTGCTACGAGTGAATTTTTTTGGTCGTATAGTTTTGCAAAAGCAACTTTAGAATAAGTGTCTATGAAAGTTTGTTGGTAAATTCTTCCTACTCCTTTAATTGTGCCAACATAATAGGTGTCTTGTGCTCCCAAATAACCTGGATGAGCGGTTTCTATTTCTCCGTGAGCTTCTTTTTCTTCTTTAGCTTTTTCAATGGCTACGACTTGTGATTCAGTAAGAATCAAACCTTCTTTTGCTACTTTTGTCTCTAAGGCTTTTAATCGCTTTTTAAAGGTCTCTAAATCATTACGAAGCCAAATCGAACGAACTCCTCCAGGAGAAAGTACAATGCCTTCTTTACGCAATTCATTACTCACTCTTTGCTGACCTAGAGCTGGATTATCTGTAGCAATGCTTACTACTTTTTGCTCAATGTAGGGTTCAACACGATTTTTAATAATGGGTTTGCTTCGACTTATTTCTTGAAGTGCTAATTCGCCTCCTGTTTCATATAATTCTTGAAAACGATAAAAACTATCACGACTGTAGCCCATAATCCTACAAGCTTCTGATACATTTTTTAATTTGTTTGCTAAGTTTAATAGTCCAATTTTATTACCTATTATTTTTTGATTTGTTGTCATATTTAATCTTTGTTTAAAATTAATACTTTAATTGGTAACTGTCAGATTAAATATTAACTATTACATCTAACATCATAATAAAAACATTAATCAAAAGCGATTTAAAACAATTTTAAACTATGCCTTTTCAATTTTCACATAACGAGATAGCTGTTGAAATGGATGAGCTTGTACCAAGATTTTGGAATACACTAAAATCATTACAAAGCGAACTCCAACGATACAAAGAAAAACCTTTCGGAATAAAGCGTTTACAAGTTGGTGGTAACGGTAGAAAGTTGCTTATAAATTTCGATACTCTTAAACCGGAAATACAGGAAGCAATTGGAGACCCTCGAAAAGTCAATAACCCGTTAGAGCTGTATTTTCAATTTGATGCCGATGCAGTTCGCTACTATTCAACATTTAAAAGAGCCGGAGCGGCCTTAAAAGCGGATGAGCAAGAGCGATATATAATTAATGCAAGCGTTATGCAAGCGGTCATTAAGTTGGAGCAAAAAAGAATCGAAGAGCGTATCAGAATGAGGGGATCACTTCGAGGAATAACTGAGACGTTGATTTATGATGTAGAAAATTTTCAAAACACATTGAAAGTAAAACACGACACAGAGCACACACTTCCAACTTCAAAGCGTTTTAAAGAGGCTTTAAAAAATTTCAAAGAAAGTGGTTACTATTCTCTGATTAAAGACCCTAACGGAACCGCAAAGCAAAATGCTCGCAAAGTAGACGAACGCGTAGAAATGATTTTTAACGCACTTTTTAAGAATCAACTACACAAACCTACCCCGACAGAAGTTGCGCGAAATTACGAGGCGTTTTTGAATGGATACGCACAAGTTTACAATGAGGACACCGGCGAACTATATGACCCAAAAGAGTTTAAGAAACTTTCTCAAGGTACAATTATTAGCTACATCAATAAATGGGAAAACAAAATAGCTACTTATAAAGCAAGAAGCGGAAACCGTCAAGTATATACCGGAGATTTTAGACCTCACCATCAAATGGAGTTACCAAAGCTTGCCGGCTCTATAATTTCAATTGATGACCGCCAACCGCCATTTATTTACAACACAAAAAAAGACAGAGTTTGGTTTTACTTGGGTGTTGACATCGCTTCTCAAGCATTTACAACGTTCGTTTACGGAAAAACCAAAGAGGGAATTATTGTAGAGTTTTATCGCCAAATGGTTCGAAATTATACAGAGTGGGGATTTTGCTTGCCGTATGAGTTAGAGTGTGAAAGCTCACTTAATAGTAGCTTTAAAGATACATTACTTCGTCCAGGTGCAATGTTTCAAGAAGTAAAAATCGAGGCCAACAATGCGAGAGGTAAATACATCGAGAGAATGAACGGGAAACTTCGCTACGAGGTTGAAAAAGACGCTCCGGGGTGGCTTGCACGTCCAACCGCAAAAAGCGAGGCCAATCAGTTAAGCGATGAAAAAAAACAGATTATACCTTTTGATGTTTTGGTAAACGAAAGGTTACTCGAGCTTGAGCAATGGAATAACACCGCCCACCCGGAAGATAAAAATATAAGCCGTTGGGACTACTTTGTAGAAAATCAGAATCCAAACTTAAAACCAACCAATTGGCCGGCCATATTAACCGTAATAGGTCACAAAACAAAGACTTCATGCCAAGCCGGATATATAGCCTTACAGGGTAAAAAAAGAGCCATTGCCGAGAATGGACAAATATTAACCGGAGAGGCTTTAATCGAACAAATGAAAGTCATCGAGGGTAAAGAGTTTGACGTTTATTGGCTTGACGGAAACGACGGCTCTGTGCTTAAAGCTTTGGTTTACTACAAAGACCGCTTAATCTGTGAAGTAATGGAAATGCCTCGATATAACAGAGCAAAAGCCGAACAAACAGAGGCCTGTCTTGAAGCTATAAAATTACAAAGCGCTTACGTTGCTTCGGTTGATGCTTTTGAGAAACGCCAAAGAAACAATATCGATAACATTAACATCATTGACAATACACCTAAAACAGTAAATAACGGATTCAGAATACCAAACCTTAAACGCTTTGAACTAACCGAGGAACCGGTCGAAGTTTTCCAAGAGGAACCTGAGGAGGAATTCGCTTTTATCAATAACAACAATTCACAGCCGAAATGGCGATCTAATTTTAAAATTTAACCCGCACAGATTATGAACTTAACAAATGAATTTAAAAAGAAAGTTGCATCAGCTCTTATAGAAGCTCGAGAAAATTACGGAGGGTCTGATTCTGATTTTGCAAAATCAAAAGGAATTAAACCGGCTATTTATTCACGAATTAAAGGCGGAGAAACTGAGCGCCTGTTATCTGATACCGTTTGGATTACTCTTGGCCGAGAATTACAGGTAAGAGTTTTCGAGGATAATTGGAAAGTTGCCCGCACATCCGTTTATACTGAAATTGAGGACAACCTTAATTTTTGCAAAGAGTTAAGCCGCTCAATGGTATTGGTTGATGACTGCGGAATCGGTAAAACATTTTGTACAAAGCACATCATCCGTAAAATGAAAAACACTTTTTACGTGGATTGCTCTCAATCTAAGTCAAAACAGTTATTTATTAGACTTCTTGCTAAAACTGTGGGTATCGATAATCAAGGTAAATATCACGATGTCCTTTCGAACCTAAAATACTACATAACGACATTAGAAAAACCTCTTATCATTCTTGACGAGGCCGGAGACTTAGACTATTCCGCTTTTGTTGAATTAAAAGGAATTTGGAACGGAACCGACGGCTCTTGCGGTTGGTATATGATGGGAGCCGATGGACTGAGAGCAAAAATAGAAAGGGGAATTAGCGGTAAAAAGGTAGGATACGCCGAAATATTTAGCCGATTTTCTGACGAGTTTATCAAGTTGGTACCAAACGGAAAGGACGACCGCAAAGACTTTTATTCTGAGCTAATAGGAGCCGTGGCCACAGCAAATACCAAAGACCCCTCAAAAGTAAGGCCATTGATTAATAAGTGCATTGGCAAAGAGGCGACACTTAGATATTTAGAAACTCTAATAAAAATAGGAGCGTAAGAATGGCAAGAGCAATTTCAACAAAATCACTTTTAGAAAAAACATACAAAAACTTTGAGTTTGACGGGATTTGGCTTTTGGTTCTTGGTGTTATCGCAAAAGGGGGGTTTTGGTTGATATACGGAAACGAGAAAAACGGTAAAACCCTTTTCGCTCTAAAATTAGCCGAGTATTTAACCAAGTTTGAAAGTGTCCTTTATGTTTCTGCTGAAGAGGGAACCGGTAAAGAGTTTCAAGCGAATGCAGAGAGGGCAAAATTAGACCCCAAAGTTAAAAAACTAAAGTTCATTGAATACATTGATTTGGAAACCTTAAAAATGAAATTAGGTAAGCGACAAAGCCCAAAAATTGTAATAGTAGACAATATAACAGTTTATGTAAACGAACTCAAAAATGGGCAGCTTTATGCGCTAAAAGAGGAGTTCCCAAACACCACTTTTATTTTTATGGCTCATGAAGATAATAAAGAGCCCTATACATCAACGGCTAAACTATGTAAGAAGTTGGCAAAAGTGATCATAAGAGTAGTAGGATTAACCGCTTTTGTTTCTGGGCGTTGTCCGGGTGGCCAAATTGTAGTAGATGAAAAAACAGCAATGTTATATCACGGAAGTCAAATTAAAAACAACTAACAAAATGAATCCAATTTTAGTAAAACTGAATATTTCGCAAGAGGAATACGAAATTAAGATGATGGACATTTATTTACGCTGGTGTATGGACTTTGCCATAAACTACGAAAATGACCTCCAAAAGATTGTTCATAGTGCACCGGTATTTAATTATTTCAAAACCGAGTTTGCTAAGTGTGAGACTGAATTTTTAACCATGATGGGCGCCTACGAAAATGCACAGCAAATTAAGCCTGTAGACATTTGGGCAACTTTCTACCGGTGTATAGTTTCATTGTTTAACAGATACCCTAAAAACCTAATCATTAACGCTAAAAAACCAATCACAATCAGTTATGACATTGCAGCAAATTAAAAACAAAATCAAAGAGCTCGAGTATTGGCTTGAGCATAATCACAGCCACCCAAACAGAACCACAATCGAAAGCGATTTAAGAAGGCTAAGAGAGGAATTAACACAATTAGAAAATGACGGAATTTGAATACACACCGGAAAACATAGAAAGCCGTCTTGACAACCTCTTTTCGGTTTTAATGTACGATACAGAACAAAGTGAGTTATCGGTATGGGAGCGAATGCTTATCAATCAAGAGAGAGCCTCTTTGTTTGATAATCAAAATTTTAACTCCGGTTTTTTAGAATCAAGTCAAACACGAAAATATCAAGTACCGGACGAAATAGAAATCAAAATACAAACCATTTTAAAAATAATTCATTTAACACATTGGGTACCAATGCCCAGAAATCTAATATTTAAGAACTATGAGTAAAATTAATTTATCAGACTTGACGCCGGAGGAAAAAGCGGCATTAAAAAAACAACTGGCGCAAGAGGCTAAACAAGAAAAGGAAAAAAAACAGGCAGATTTAGCTACACTAAAAGAATTGCAGAACAATTTTCTAGAAGAAAATATTGATTTGTTGGTTAACCGTCAAGGAGAAATGGAAGACCTTGTAAATACTTTGTTTGCAAATTTTGGTCATATTATTTCACTAAAAGCCGAGGTGTACGGAACTGAAAGATTAGAGCAAGACAGCCATACTGTTACCAATGCCGACGGAACCGCAAGTATAACAATTGGACAAAATGTAAATATAACATTTGATGGCTCTGAAAGTGCGGGAGTTCAAAAAATAATGGATTATCTAACCGCTATTTCCGGTAATGAAGATAATGAGGACATGAAAAAAATGAGTGAAACCGTAAAGCTACTGCTTAAGCCAAGTTTGAAAACTAAAATGCTTAACCCCGCTAAAATTATTCAATTAAATGCGATGCGAAACACCTACAACTCACCCGAATTTGACGAGGGAATGGATATTATCGTAAACGCTCAAATTCGACAAAAAGGGAGCAGCTACGTAAGCGGTTACAAGTTTGTTCAAATTGGCGATGTACCATCTAAAAAGATTGAATTCAGATTTACAGTATAATCCCGCAAGGCATACGGAGCGGTTCGAGTCCGCTCCGGGAGCTAACTAAAAAAAACAATAAAATGAATAAAAGAGTAAGATTATTTGAATTTACAGAGCTATTACAATGTACAATTTTAAAGAAAATTAGTGAAAAAGAGAAAGACGCTATTGTAGTTACCGTGTATGGTTATACACGTCTTAGAGACCACATTGAATTTAGCTACGAAATTGAGTTTAATAATGAGGAGGATAGGGATTTAACCTTTATGGAAATAACATCGGATTTAATGTTTGAAGACATTAAAAAGATTATTTCAAGTAGTAACATTCCAATTTTAATTTAACCAAATATGGCTAAGCAAACCGAATTTAATAAAGTGTTGGCATTTGACGAATTGATGAAAATAGTACAAGTGCCACAAAATGCTACAATATCGGAAGGTATAAGGGCATTACAAAATGGTCAAGATTATATTCAAAAAATTCATGATTCTGCTTTTGAGCAAGGCTTTGAACATGGATGTGATGCAACTAAAAAAATCGATGAAATATGAAAACACAAACCACTTATCACGAAAGCGAATTAGACAGGGGTAAATGCTCTTGTTGTGGAGAAGTAAACGACTCAATTGTAATTGACGATGGCCGATGCGTTGACTGCATCGAGGAGGAGAAATTTTTCGATGCAACTATGGGAGGATTTGGAATTTTTTTAGACGATGAATAATGACAGCAACTAAACCAATACCAACGTATGACCCAAACGGAGAAATAACCTCATTTCAAATAAAGCGTATACGCCAGTTGTGCGCCTTTGATGAAAAGATAAAAGCACATTGGGTGCTTTGGGTCACGAACGGAGCTTCAAGCTCTTTAAAAGCACTTACACAAAGCCAAGCCGTTTTAATCATTAAAGCGCTCACAGGCCAAGAGGTTGAAAAACCTGCCAAAAAGTCCATAAATGATAATTGGGCTTTGTTTGACAAACATAATGAGCAACACAAATACATTCTTTCGTTGCTTATTCAAATGGGTTGGAGTGTTGAGAATGAACGATACGGAGAGGTTGCCGACATGTACCGTTTATCTGACTGGTTAAAAAGTGAAAAGTCACCAGTCAGAAAAGCACTTACAAAAATGACTCCGATAGAAACGAGTAAAATTATATCGGCTCTTGAAAGTATGAACACAAAACACCATAGCAAATGAGCTATAAAATAACTGAGGAATGCCAGCACGACATCGTTCACGTAAAAGTGGTACAATCTACCACAACCTGCGAAACAACCGTAGAAGTATGTGAATTATGCGGCAAGGAAGTTACAGAACCTAAAACCGATTGCAGATGAAAATAGCAATAATATTCACGCCGGAAACCTTATTGATTGTTTCGGCAACTTTACAGCCCGTATATAATACAAGAGCTCATACGCGTAGAGAAAAGTCAACGTTATCAATTGCATTTGATGTTTCTAAGAAATTGGAAAGTAAGGCCTGTAATTTGAAAGGACAGCAAACAATTTTCAACTCGAAAAAGAAAGTAACGGTACCACTAAAGCACCACGAGGCCGATATGCTTGAGCTTTTACTCATTGACCAAATAAAAACCGTTAATGACGAATTTATTAAAACGAAACTCCAAGGAGTTATTAATCAAATAAATCAAAAATTGGCATAATGGAACAACTAACAACCTACACAGTAAAAAGTAAGACGGATGGTTTTATATGGCTCTTTAAATACAATTTAAACGGCGTTTTTAGAAGCTTTGAAGTACTTGATGGCGAACTATCCCAAAAGCAATATAATTGGCTTTTTAACTCCGGTCAGTTTCCGGGGGTTCAAAGTATGATTGATTCCTGGAGAGAAAAACTAAAGGGAAACTTTGAAATCATAAAAGCGGAGCCAGTTCTTGACTTCGAGGTATTTTGGAAACTGTACCCATATAACCCATTGAGTAAAAAGAAAACCGCAAAAGAGCGGTGGGAAAAACTCAAGGACGCTCAAAAAATAAAAATCCTTATGAAGCTTCCAGAATATAAAAAATTAAAAACCAAAGAGGGCACATCGTTTCCTTATGCGGAGGTATTCATTAAAGGTGGTTGGTGGGATGATTAAAAAACTGATGATATTAGTATCAGGCGGAAGAGCCTCAGCAAGAATGGCATTACATATCCATACAGACCTAAAATATAGTGATTACGAAAAGCTTTATGTTTTCTGCAATACAGGCCAAGAACGACAGGAGACAATAGATTTTTTAAAAGACATAGTGAAATATTGGGGCATTCCATTAAATATAATTGAGGGCGTATATTCATTAGAGCCGGGAATTGGTGTTAAAAGTAAGCTGGTTGATTTTGACACTATGGATATGCGGGGTAGAGTTTTTAGTGAGATGATAGAGCACTTAAATAAAAATAAGTGGACTGGTGTACCAAATTCAGCTATTCCTTATTGCTCAGAGTATTTAAAAACTCGCCCCTCACACCATTTTGCTAAAGAGATTTTTGGAACAACAAAATACATTAAGGCTTTAGGTTATCGAAAAGAGGATATGCCAAAAAGAATTACTCTCGCAGAGCTTAATGAGGATAGCTCAATAATAGCTCCAAATTTAACAGATTTTGAGGTTCCTATTGGTCAGCTTGATTTAAACGTGTTTTTTGAATTTCAACCTTTTAAATTAATGCTTCACTCAAAGTTTAGTAATTGTGAATTGTGTTGGAAAAAATCAATTAAAAATTTGATAGAGGCCATTCAGTATGGCACAAGGTTTATTGATTGGCACCGAGACGAGGAGGCGAAATATGGTAATTACTTTTTTAGAGAAAATATGTCAATTGATGATTTAGTCAGATTAGCAGAAAGCGGGACACAACTTTCTTTGCTTGATAATATAGGAGATAAATGTGTCTGTAATTTTAAATAAATAATTATGTCAAAACACTTCATTAAAGTAACACAAAGTTACTCTACCAAAAACAGAGTACAGGAATTGGTTTTAAACAGCCTTACAATTTTAGATCATACTCTTTCCTCTGACATTGGAGCGGCAAAGAAATTGATTAAAAAGAACTTTAACTCGGGCATTAACTCATACAATGGCAGGGCAAAGCTCCCGGAATTAAGGGAGTACCAACCGGATAACAATACAACCACTTTTATAGTTGAGGATGTTATCATTATACAAGTTTATAAAGTATCAATTGATTTTACACATTAACATTATGCTAAAAATATTTGCAAAGCATCAAACAGATGAAAAAGCGGCAATTTTTTGTAGTCGTGACCAAGTAAGGATAATTATTGAGTCCTTAAATAAACAATACGGTGGGAGCTGGCTTTTGGTTGACGAATGTCTTACCGGTGGCGAAATATTAAAATTTAATGATGGTCAAATTTATAGAGGATTTGAAGCTGATAAACCAAATGATTTTAGGTATTCTAAAGCAATAACAAAGTTTAAATTATGATACTACCATTTAGCGAACAATTAAACGGGAATAAGACATATTTCCCTGAGAAAATACTAACCGGGCTAATAAATAAAAAATTAGCTACTCAGAGCGATGTTTTGGGGACGTTTGTTAAAAAAGACGGATTAGTTAAAACGGTCACAATTAATGCCGGAAATAATATAGTTAATGTGCAGCTTTTAACTAAATACATTTTTGATTTTACAATTATTCACAATGAAAAACTTCATACAATTCGAGAGGATAAAAAAAACCGTTGGCAACCGGGTGTTAACATCGATTTCTTTATAAATGCTCGTAAAAAGAATATGTTTCGCTTCGCTCCAGTTCTGCCGGTGGTTAGCATACAGGACATTGAAATAGTGTATTATCACAATAGGGAATCACTAGTTAATGACTTGCCACAAAACAGGGCGATAATTATTGGTAAAAAGCGGTTAAATAATGATGAAATAAAGACTTTGGCACAAAATGATGGGTTCAATAGTGTAGATGATTTTTTTACGTACTTCAATACTGAATTTAAAGGAAAAATAATCCATTGGACTGATTTAAAATACTAAAGTAATGGAACTAGAAGAGGAACTTAAAATTATTGAGGAGCAACTAGATGAGCTTTTGGCCTGTGGCTCAAATGATGAGAAACTGGTCACTAGAAAACGAGAAATACAAAAACAATTACGGGAATCCGTAAAATAATAATTTACAAACTTTATACTTTTACAAATGAGACTATTTGAAAACCACAGCGATTTAAAAACAATCGAGAAAAGAATGATTTTTTGTCTTGGGACAATTTTTGGTATTTTTCTTTCATTTTTAATTATGACAATTATACACTTTTTCATTTTTTAAATTAGACACGAAAAGGCGAACGACTTTGTACACCGTTCGCCTTTTTTTATTTTTAACTATATTTGAACCATGGGAGACATTTATAAAAAATATATTACATACGAAACAACGGAGGATAAATTACACAATTTAATTTCTGAAATTGGTCGAAAAACGTACGACGTTTTAGAAAATACAGATGGTCGTCGGGAAAACATAAAAATTTTAATGCCGGAATGGCTAAAAGAGTTAATCATTAACTATAACAGGGCTAACGTATCTATAAACCTACAACATAAATCTAATGAGATTTACGGATGTGAAGTATTACCAAATTATCAGAATGAAATTGTAATTTATAATAAATACTTTAATCCAAAACATGAAAGCACTCACTATATTATAATATTGTAAAAATGAAAAAAACGGCATTATTTCTTACACTAATCTTTTGTATTTGTTTAAACGCTCAAGAAGTATCTCCATATTATCCGGCTAAAAATATCGTCAATGACCCGTATAATTTTACAAGCCAGATGACCTATTTTGATATGAACTATATATCAAATAACGTAAGCGAATTTCTTACTTACAGGATGAATATGGTTGTAGAGAAAGACGATGACACAAAACTATCAAAAGACGGCGGTACTTATACTTTAACTTATACTGACAGAATATCGATGTCAGGAAATCAGAGGCTAATAATTAGCTATACCTCGGGGTTGGTTAATGATGTTTATACGATTACTTCAGTAAAAATTACTGGCTCTAAAGAAAGGTTAATTTCTTTCTTTGTTAATTTTTGGCAAACATCAAAAAATTTCAATGCGCCGGCCGGAAATTCAAACGTTTCGTTATTAACTGGCCAAGATGTAGTAAAGTATTATTTTAATAAAGGAAAACCTTATATAACGATTTCAAATTCTACATACAAAAGCATTGACGAATTCAAACAGTTTTTTAGTACTTTAAAAAGTTAACTTTAGGCCTGCCATTTTGGTGGGCTTTTTTTATGCTAAAAAATTCGATTTGTAAGATTTATAACAACTCTTTATATTTGCGGTATGACCGCTAGAAAACAAAGACTTACCGAAAGAAACTCGCAAGTACGTAAACTATTTTACGATATACTTGCTAAAAACCCTAAGTGGAGGGTTGACGCGGTGATTGAGGAGGTAGCAAAAAAAGTGTTTTTATCTAATAGAACGGTCGACGCAATTATTAATTATGAGGGCATTTATAACGATAATAAGATTGCGCCTAAAAGTAACCAAACAGCACTTTTTTAAATCATTTTTAAAAAGCATTTAAAAAAAGTATTATATTTGCTGTATAAATAAGTCTACTACAACTCAGTATAAAAATGCAGTCGAGGTGAAAGCTGAGACAGCCCGAACGACAAAAGCCCCTTTATGGGGCTTTTGTCATTTTAATAGGTCAAGATTTTTAAAGTCTCTTTTTACAATTTGTTCACGGGTTAAATGCGCCGCTTTGCCTTTATACTGAAAAATCATTCCTTTTATTGAGCGACCTCTCTCACTTGTAATTTTACGCTGTAAATTTCTTTTAATTTCGTCAATATCGAAGCCTTTTACTTTGTCTAAATCCCAAACAATATAATAAGGTATTTGCTCCGGGTTAACGGCCTTATTTAGCATTTGTTTTTTCGAACTATCAATTACGCCCCTCATATTATTCAATCCATCAATAGATTTACGGTCGCCCAGGTACTTGTTAAAAATTAAGTATTCCGGGTTTGTTACATCCTGTAAATCGACATGCGTTCTGATCAAGAAATCGATGTTTAACTTTTTAGAGCAAATATCGGCTACTTGGTAGTTTCTTTTTAAATCTTGATAGTCGGCTCCCAAACTAATTTTAACCTTTGAATTTTTAGTATTTATGAGGTTTGTTTCTGACTCTAAAAATTGAGAAACGTTTTGCTTTGCTTCTTTAATTTCTGTTTTTTCTAAACCTCCCAAATACGGGTTTTCTTTGAATATCTTACCGCTGTAGTAAGGGTTATTCTGAAACTCCTTTTTAAATTTAAAGTCCGGTACTTTCTCGCTAGGTTCCTCATCGCTTTGAACAATTCCACAACGGCAACCCCAATCGAATGGAACCGTGTGCGTTTTCCAAAACGGATGATTTATCGGCAATATAATACCGTCTAAAACCTTATGCGAATCTCTTACTCTTGCGTCTCCTGCGGTTACTATTTTAAGGTTTGGATAAAGGTCTGCGTCCGCCTCAAAATCTTGCCATTTTTCGGCCATATTAGCAACTGCTACCGTGTGATGGTATTCGGTTTCTAACCACCTACGATTATAATCAATATTAAGTGCATCGGCCGCCTTTTTAAATTCTGACCAAGGCACAATATTTCCGTCTTTTACAAGTAAAGCCTCTAACTGTTTTCTGAAGCTCGTTTCTTTGAAAGCCGAAAACTGGGCGATATTGTATTTTAGCGAGTGAGCTAAAGCCGGGTCGTACATTTCCGGTTTTGGACTATAACCAATATCTACACCTTTTGCAAGCGTATCATAGTAATGCTGTATCGCTTTTTGTTGGTTTTCCGGGCTTATTCCCCGCTCGTCGAACATTTCCCTTATGTAGTCCTCAAAAAGCCCACTTAAACCGATATTGTCCTCTTTGTTTAGTCGTATTGGCTCATGCTCTCCGCAGCAATGAGTACGATAAAAAAGTTTAAGCAGGCTTAGGCCTTTTTTGAGTTATCCGGCTTTTTGTTGTTTCCGTCTCCTGGTGTCGGCATGGATTCAACTTCTACACCATAAGTCCCCTCGATATAATCCTGTTTTAAGACATACCCATTTGACAATAATTGGCTGTCAATTGCAATTTGTTCTTTAGCGTCTTTGACTTTCTCAATCATAATTTTAGCGTTATCCGGTATTGCATAACCAAGCTTGCGCATTGCCGGAACCAAACGTTTATTAAGAAAAGATAACATTTTCTTTTGGTCGGATTTAATAAGCCTTTTTAATGTGTTTTCGTGTACGGTTCCCTGTGCTTTACTTGCCCCATTTTCGGTTGTCATAGTTTGGTGCAATATCAATTTTGAAAGCTCTGCGTCTAAGGCCTTAATCTTTTGAAAGAATACGTTAAACGAATCGGTTTTACTGTTTTCTTTGATGTCGACCTCAGTACCCATAGGAAAAACGGCATAAGGAGCCGAGCCCATTTCTTCGAGCCAACCGGCCACCTCATTTTTTACAGTTTCCGATTGAGAGGCTATTTTTGCAATTCTGATCGGTATTCCGAAAAGTTCCTCAAACTCGTCCCAACTTCCCCATGAGTGGCGTTTTAAAATTGTATAAACTGCAGCTTTCTCAAATAGACCAATTTTGTTGTAAAATTTAGCGTATAACAGAACGTCGTCAATTTCCGAAATATCAAGCCCTTTAAAGCTATTTATATCGTATAACAATATCTTTTGTCCCGGTACTAAAAGGCTTCTGTCAATTAGCTCAACTTCTTTAATATTTCCTTTCTCAAAATCCTTAATCCAAATAACGGTCTCTCCTCGATAGATAGATTTGTGAGCCTCCTCGAGCACATTATCAAACCACTCCTGGTCTTCAATATATGAGGTTAATTTATCGTCTTTGATTTTATCAATTGCGAAAATATATGTCTCGTTGGTAGTACTTAAAGTTCTATCCTCACTAATACCCGTTAAATGCCCGTCAAGCTCTACGTCGTCGTAAACTTCCTGCATTGGCCAGTTTCTTGGTATTTCTGAATTGTAATAGGCATATCTACCGGACTGCCAGTCATTAATCTCTTTACGCCAAAGTCTTCTTTGACGACGAATAACATCGACCATTAAACTGGTGACCTTTTCAATATTATGGGCATCACCACCCGAAAGGCTTACTTTTTTACCTATTGCGTTACCAGATAAATTGACGGTGTTTTTTGAAGCTTTTACAACCGATTTCTGTGCTGTGTTTTTAAATCTTTTATGTGACATATTATCGTAATATTTTATCTAATTCCTTTTGAATCTTTTTAGCAATTTGCTTGTTTAGATATTCTGATTTTCCCATAAATTGACGTTTAGGCATTCCGTCTAATCCCTCATTATGGCGTTGGGCATATCCTTTGTAAGTGTAAAAGTTTACGGTTTTGCTCCCTAAGCTAACACGGTACCGGAATGAGCTTTTTAGCTTGTCACCTCCAGTTGCATGACCGACTAATATTGCGCGGTCTTTGTTTTTGCTCCCGTATCGGTTAAGACTTCCGGCTTTTCCTCTCCGATTACTTCTATACCGAGTAATATCTCGGCCGTAGCGGTCTTCGGTTTTTCGTTCCTCCCATTTATCGGTTCCTACGTCGGTAAACCCCTCATCCCTAAAATTCTTTTGAATGAAGTTTAAACCTTCAACCCCAATTATTCGCAACGCTTTATCGGGTATCTCTTTTGCCGCCTGATTTAACAGGTTTTGCAATTCAGATAAATCGGCCATTAAAAGTGATTTGTGTAATTTTTTCGACCGCCTAATTTCATAAACGTTGCCGGGGTGTCGGGAGTTCCATCCCCGTCGGTGTCATTTATTCTAATTGGTAAAGGCGGTTTGATTTTTCCCTCCGAAACTTTTTCAAGCCATAGCATGGCCTCGTCGTATCGAGTTTTCGCAACCTCGTTAAATATCTTTGTTCGGCGGGTATAAATCTCGTGAATAACAATTCCTTTTAGGTGCTTTAAAACTGTTAAATTACGTGCCTCATCAACCGCCGAAAATATTGCTTCAGTATTATAATATTGGTACAAATAGCCCGACATTAAATCGATACTTTCGTCGATTATATTGGTTACGATAGTGCCGTCGTTATTGATTATTTTGTTAATGATTTCCTCCGTTGCAACGGTTTTTAATTCCTCTTTTGCTAAAAACATAATTCTAAGGATTTGTCGGGTTTATACTTATTTTTTTTGAACTGTATTTTGGGTTTACGCGTCTGTAAATATTAGTTGTAAATGACAGCGTATAGGTCATAACTCCGCTTTCGTCTCCGGAGCTTTCCTCACTTAGCTCTAATACATTGAAATAATCGCCCTCTAAAAATTGTAAGCTCTCGACAATTTTATCGATTAAATCAACCTCAGTTAAGCCGTGTTCGTCGTCTGCGGTTCCGGCGTGTTGGTCTTGCCACCCATCTTTACAATAAAGAGTAACTTCTACATTGCAATAACCCTCTTGTTTGTTTTCGACCATACTTTCCCAACGTATTGATGCGATATTAATTAAGGCGGCCGTCCAAAGGGTACCGTAGCTCATTTCCGGGTTAGAAAATTGTTTGCGTTGCAAATCTACAAGCTCGAGCTCTGGAACGTTATCGGTTAAAGCCTGTTTAACCTTTATAAAAAGTTCTTTTCTTGGTGTCATACTCTACGTTTTGTTTTTCTCGCTCCTATAACAGGCCTTGCATTGTTTCCGCTGTCTTGTGAATAGCCAAAATAATTTCTACCCAAACGAACTGCATTTTCTAATGTGTCAGGAAAGTCATCGTGTGCTTTCGTTCCTTTCTCAAAAGACAATATTTGCTCCTCGGCACTTTGCCAGTCGGATGTGTCTTTTAGATTTTTATTTATGGTTAGAAGTTTATTAAAAAAGACATCGGTAAGCGTTGCCTCGATTCTAATGTGCTTATCTGAATTTGTGTGATTAGGCAAAGGGACTGACGCATATTTTTCACGCTCTGCTGTCGATAGCCATGCCGTTGAAAATACTGCCGCCTGTGAAACTGTGGCGTCATAAAATGACAAAACCGAAACCCCCCTTGAGGTATATTCTCGCATTTTAGCAAAATGCCATTCCATGGCCTCCGGCAAATCACATTGACGACAAAAAACATCTAATAAATAGGCTTTTCCACTTTTGAAACCAACAATAGCACAGGCCTTGAAATCTCCATTTCTTGTATAAGATAAATCCCAATGAGCTATAAGCCCGTCCCAAATAATATCATTAGGGATATCGGCGTATTTAAGCCACTCGGCTTTAAATAATTTACCTTTTTCGATAGGGTTGTTATAATCCTCCCTTTGTGATGTATAGTAGTCTGTTTTTTTGTTGATCTGAATTACATCTTTTTTGCTAAGCCTTTCTTTCCATGTTGGATTACCATTCTCATCAGATAAGTTGATGATAGACTCATCAAAATGAATTGATTTTTTAAAGGCCTCTTTAATTCCGTCGAGTATTCCGTTTTTAACTATGTAGTTATTTGGAACAATTAAACGACCGCGTCTTAAATGAAAAGCTTTCCCTAAATCTCCGGTAATTTTTTCGACATTCTCGCGAGTTAATTCTAGGTTCTTGGCTTGTTTTCTGTCCTCACAGTCGTCGACTGACGCAAAATCGATACGATTAGCCCCCGACCTTAAACCCCTGAAAGGTTGATTTAGCCCAAGCGCTTTAAACTTCTTATTATCGGTCGTATCAAACTCGCCATCTGCCCAACTCCCGTAACTCATTTGCACACCAAAATCTTTGATATATCTCTCATTAAATTGTAAATGTTGCTGTAAATCTGATAGGAGTATTTTTGCTAAGTTTTCATTTTTACCAATTAGTACCCCGAAAAAAAGCTCATCATTTTGCTTAAGATGACACATATTTCCAACATTAGTATGAATTGATTTTGCGCTACCTCGATACCACTTTCTTAATTGTACTATAAAAGGGTCTTGGAATACTTTCTCGTAAGTGTATTGGTGGAAATCGGCACAAGGAGCATCGGCCAAAGAAAACGCCACACCAACGCCAAAATAATAATCAAAGAATTTAGTATAATTTTCGGGCTTAAGTAAATAAGCAATTCTCTCCTCTTGCTCCTCTGTAGTCTCTTTGACTATTGAGTTGTAAGTAAGTTCCTGTATTTGCTTTGACTTCATTTTGAAGTTTTCTAAAGCCGTTTTAAATTCGGTTGCGGTCATTATATTAATGTTTCGATGTAACTATCCTGTAATGTTCTAACAGTTTTTAAAATCTCAAGGTTTTTATCTCTTTTTGCGCCTTTAGATTTGGCTACTATGTCAGTAAACCAATCAACAAAACTGTCGAAAGCCTCCATTGAGTAAACTGCTTTTTTCTTATTGTCGTCCATTTTTTCCCAAGCCGCTGCCAACTTTGAAATGTCATCAGGTTTGTAGGGCATTTGTTTACCTATTTTAATGGCGGCAATATTCGAGCGAATCATCTTTTTAATTTCATTCGGGGAGATATTTTGCAGGCTTTTTTCCTCGTCCCAATTTTGAGATTTTTTCCAAGCTGTTAATGTTTTTACACCAACTCGAATTGTTTCCATTTCGGAGATAGATTGCAAAGAGTATCCACGAATATAAAGGCCTAAAGCATCCTGCATTTTCTTATCACGCTCCGAGTTTTTTAGCCTCCCTGTACTGATGTTGTTTTCGTGAGTTTCCTCAACAATCGGCTTTGATTTTTTACTTGTAGTTTCCATCGATGTTTAAAATTCCGTTTTCTTCAAATTTGATATTGTTGATTTTCATACCGTCGTATTCGAGGTTCTTTTTGGCCTCAATTAAAACACTCATATAATCGTCGTCGTCAAGCATTTGAATAATGCCGACACCAAGCTCTGGGAATTCCCTAAACTCCCCTTTGTTGGCAAGTAATATTTGCTCCTGATGCTGATTGTCAGAATACCCGATTTCTACGTCTCCATTCTTGAAACTCAAATCGCCGTTAGTGTCTAAAAGTATGTCTCTCATAGAGCAAAATTCGACTTTCAATAGCTGCTATAAAATTTCAATTCCAACGGTTGTGCAAAAAACAAACAAGCCTTGTATTTAAAGGGTACAAGGCTTGGAACTCGATTTTTTTTTACTCTCAAATCGACACAATTTTGCCTCGACATTCAATCAGAATGATAGAAAACCACTACTTAAAAAATGACTTACGATTTTATTATTAACACCGAAAATGTAAACGAATACTACTACCGTGTTTTAACGGCGGGAATCGATTTCGAGCAATATATGCGCAACCCAGTTGTATTGTTTATGCACGAGCGTGAATACGACAAAGACGACGATAATAAAGGAAGCGCCGTAATAGGCCGTTGTGTTAAACTTTGGACACGAGGCACCGAATTAATCGCCACCATTGAGTTTGATATGGCCGACGAATTCGCGGCAAAAATTGCGGGTAAAGTTGAGCGCGGTTTTATCCGAATGGCCTCAATGTTCGCCGATGTAAAATCTACCTCTTCAGAGCCGGAGCTTATCCTCCCCGGACAAATTTTTGAAACTGTAACGACCTGTAAGTTGGTTGAGATTTCAGTTGTAGAAATCGGCGGTAACGACGACGCCCTAAAACTTTCTAAAAAGCACATGGAGCAAGTAAAACTTAAAAAAATTAATTCAGAAAACAATTCAGATATGTCACATTTAAAAACCATTGCATTAGCATTAGGCCTTTCGGCAGAAACACCGGAGGAGACAGTTTTAAAGGAAGTTCAATCCCTTAGACTGGCAAAAGAAACGGCAGAACAAAAAGCGGCCGGATTAGAAGTACAATTAAAAGGGATTCAAACAGCAGAGGCCACAGCTTTAGTAGATAAAGCCGTGACTTTAGGATTAATTCCTGAGGCTTTAAAAGATAGCTCTTTAAAATCTTTTGAATTTGACCACGCTGGGCAAAAAGCTATTCTTTCAAAATTAATTGAAGAAAAGGAGGCTGACGGTTCACAATCGGAAACCCACCAAGCAGTTAGAGAGGTTGTTCTCGGTAAAAAAGGGAATCAAGCACCCGCTGTCGAAACTTTCGACTACCTACAAAAACACGATCCTGTGAAACTCGGAAAAATCCGAAGTGAAAACCCCGCACAATATGCACAGTTAGCCAAAGATTATGCGGCCGGAGTAAGACACCAAGAGAGTAAATAATCATCAAAAACCATAAAAAAACAGTATAAAAATGGCATTACAAAAAGAAGTTTGGGAAGCGGGTATTAAGGAAAATCCTATCCCTAATAATAGCTTTGTTTTTGCATCTACGGATAAATCCGAGTTTGTAGAAAACAACAAAATTCACCTTGCAGAAGCGGGTATCGAGCCGGACGTGCACGAAAACTATTTTGCGGGTAGCGAAACGGATTTACCGTTAGCATCTATTACTGACATTCCTAACGAGGTTGTGTTGAATACTTATTCAACTGACAGAACTCGCCACAGAGATTTACAAGAGTGCGAATTACAGTACAACAAACGTATGTCAATTTTAAATAGACATAAAAATGCGTTGGCTAAAAATTTAGGTGTTAGAGCGGCATTCGCTTGGACTCCAGCGGCAACAAATGCTTATAATAAAGTAATCACTTTGGGTGCCGGTTCAATCCTTGACGCAATCATTGACTTGCAGGCATTTTATGCAGAATTGGACAAAACAGAAGGATTAAATATCTGTTTAACTCCAAAAGATATGGCTAAAATCAGAAAAGAAAATAAAGTTCTTTATAAAGAGATTTTAGCCGAAGGGACTATTTACGGGTTTAAAGTTTTCCAATATACTAAAAACCCATTATTTACTTCTGAGGGTGTTAAAAAACCTTTTGGCTCAGTTAAAGAGGCAGGAGATTTACAGGCCTCATTTACTTGGGCAACTGACGAAACATTCCGTTGTTTTGGAGACGTTAAAATGTATGAAACATTAGCTACTGCCGCTTCGCAAGCTGACGAGATGTCTTTTGCACAACGCGCTCTTGTTGGAAATATCCGTGCAACTACCCCTAAATATTTAGGCGCAATCATTTCTTAAGATGAGTAATAAAGATAACAAAAAAGCCTCCGAAAAAAAGGAGGCTTTAAGAGAAAAGGCGATAAACTTTTTTAAAGAAAACCCAACAGCTCCCGCAGTTTATGGAACGATAGACGGTTTTCTTTTTACACATAAAAAGTTTGCCGAAAATCACGCGGTTACATTAGAGGGGCAGGAAGTTATCAATTTCAAAAACCCTAATGACATTGACGTCGAGACTGAAGAATTAGAAACGCAAACCGAGGAATAATAAGCATGAGAATTATAAAATATTTAGCCGTGCATTGCACCGCCACGGCACAGAGTGCAACCGTTGAAAACATTAAAAATTATTGGCGTGAACATCTTGGATGGCAAATGCCCGGCTATCATTTTATAATAATGCCAAACGGGACTGTGGTTCCATTATTGCCAATTGAGGAGGTTTCCAACGGCGTGAAAGGCTTTAATAGTGTATCTATCAATATCTCTTATATAGGAGGTGTTGACGCAAAAGGAAAGCCAAAAGACAATAGAACCGAGGCACAAAAGGCGAGCTTATTAAAACTACTCAAGGACTTAAAAAAGAAATTTCCAACCGCGATAATTCAAGGACATCGTGATTTTCCAAATGTAAAAAAAGCATGTCCAAGTTTTGACGCTAAAAACGAATATAAAGATGTATAAGAAAACGCTCTTGTTATTAGTGTTTTGTTTTAGTTGTTTGTTGATTTCCTGTCGAACCACACGGCAGGAAATTCAAAAAACGGACAGCCAAACAAAGGTTACGACTGAGAAATCGATAACCTATAAAGACACAACATTGGTTGCGCCAAAAGCTGAAACGAGTATAAAGATTCCGCTTAGTGAATTGGGCTTTAAAAATGATTTAAAGACCATTTCAAAGCCGATTAATTACTCTCAGAAAAACGGGCAGGCCAAAGTAAAAATTAAGATTGTGCACGACACGATTTACGCTACGGCAACCTGCGACAGTTTGGCTATTAGGGCTCAAATAAAAAGCGAGCTAACCAAAGAAATGCTTAAAGAAAGTAAAAGCGACACCGCCTCTGAAAAGTCAAAAACGGGCTACTCCTTTTTTGATTTGATTTGGGCTTTTGTCATCGGATTTGGGATTTGTTATTTACTTAAAACTTTCAAAATACTATGAATTTACCAAATATAAGATTTAACATCTCAAAGAATGGTTTGGGGTTAGCTACTGCCGAAATCCAAAAGATTCCGGGAATAGTTTTAACTGGTGTAACCGTGTCCGGTGCTAACAAAGTTACTACCGGAGTGGCTTATCAAATTTTCTCTCTTGAGGAGGCTGAAAATTTAGGAATTGAGGCCACAGGAGCCAACGCTTTTGCTCATAAGCATTTAGCGGCATTTTACGAAAAGACTGGTAAAGGTGCCGAGCTTTGGTTTATGGTGGTTCCGGCAGTTGTTACATTAACAGAAATGGCCGACTTGACAAACCCATACGCTAAAAAGCTATTGTCAGACGCAAAAGGTAAAATTAGAGTTTTAGGTTTTGTTAAAAAATCAGGCTCTGGAGAAACTATTACTGAAGGTTTAGATGCTGATGTACATACGGCAGCTGTTAAAGCTCAAGAGTTGGCCAATGATTTTGCCGATAGATATTTCCCGGTTCGTACAATTATCTCAGGGAATAAGTTCTCGGGAGTTGTAGCCGATTTGAAAGATTATGCAACTACAGAGCTAAATCGAGTGTCAATTCTATTGGCTAATAATGACGGTTCAAAAGAGGCGTCTATTGGGATGTATTTAGGCCGTACGGCTACTATTCCAAGTCAGAGAAAAGTATCTCGAGTAAAAGACGGTGCTGTTGAGCCACTTGCCGCCTATTTTACTAGCGGCGACACAGTTGAATCACTAGACACGGCTTGGGACGCCATTGCAAATAAAAACTACATCTTTTTAAGAGGCTTTGCAAATCGTTCGGGCTATTGGTTTACAGGAGACCAAACTTTGACACTTCCAACGGATGACTTTAGAATTCAATCTCGTGGGCTAGTAATGGACGAGGCCGTTCTTATCGCTTACGACACAATGGTTGAGGAGTTATCGGACGAAATTCCGGTAACTGAGTTAGGAACCGTACACCCGGCAATTATTAAAGGTTGGCAAAATAAAATCGAAAAGAACCTTAATCGAAATATGGTTCAAGTAGGTAAGCTATCTGCCGTTAAGGCTTTCATTGACCAAAACCAAGACGTTTTGACATCTGATAACTTAGATATCGATTTACAATTATTGCCAGTTGGATACAGTGATTTTATCACAATAAAAATCGGATTCACAACAAAATTAGATTAAGATGGCAGAAACTACAAGTAGTAAGCAATACGGTTGGAATGACATGTCAATAGCCGCCGGAGGTAGAATTTATGAGGGAGTTACAGAAATTGAAGTTACCCGAAAGCAGGAAAAAGAAGTCTTAAGAGGCAGAGGCTCAAAAGGGCATAGCATTTTAAGAGGAAACGAATCGGTAGAGGGAAAATTTACAATTTGGCAAAGTGATTTTGAGGCAATGGTTAAAGACGCTCCAGATAACGATGTTCTAAAAATGAATTTCGATTTGATTTGGACTTTTGCCGCTTCAGCTTCAGACCCAACTGTAACTGATGTAATTGTTTCGTGTGAAATCACCGAATATAAAAAAGGAGCAAAACAAGGTGATAAGAATATGCTTATCGAGCTTCCTTTCATAGCCCTTACGGTTAAGCACCAACAATAATAAAATTTTAAACAGATCATAACCTAAAAAACCGCCTTAGCTAGAGCGGGCGGTTTTTTTAAAATAACAACAAAATGGCTAATCAAAAACAAATTAACGAGTGGAAAGAAAAATACGGAGGAGTTTATGAACTTCCTGTAGAAGATAAAACGGCTTACTTAAGAGAGCCAAAAATGACAGATTTTAAACGCGCATTTACAGCATTACAAGAAAGCGAAGTCGGATTCGGAGAGGCGTTGTTAACATCATTATTTATTGGCGGAGATGAGGAAATAAAAACGGATGATGATTATTTCTTTCCGGCTCGTAAACAGCTAAAAGAATTCTTTATCTATGACGATGCCGAAATAATTCAAGAGGGTAATGTTTCAGTTATTGTTATTGGAGAGGCAAAATGTAAAGTGAGAGTTATTGGCCGCGAAGACATTAAAATTGCCGAAAAGAAAAATCCATCGGGGAAACCTTTCGTTACACAAGAAAAACTATTTGAGCGTGTTTGTTTAGAGAAAGATGATGCCTTTAACGATAAAGAAAATGCATCTATCCGTTTTCCACTTTATCAAGCAATTGAAAAGCTACAAAACAAAAAAGTAGCAACCATAAAAAAGCTTTAAAGGAGGCCGTCATCGACCAAGATGACGCCTCGGCTTTCAAGTTGGCCGAGCATGTCAATTTTAGACTATATGACGCCTACTTAAAGTACTATTTACATATTCCAGAACCGAACTTATTAAGCGACGAGGACTGGGCGGAAGAAATTCAAAATTTACATTACATCAGAACCAACGAGAAAGAAAGTTCTCAACCACAAACTTAAAAATGAACGCATACGAATTTATTGTAAAAATGAAAGACATGGCGAGCTCCTCACTTCAAAAGGTGGCGGCGTCAGTTGGCGTTACAAAAAATAAGATTGATGGTATGGACACCTCAATGAAAAAAGTTGAGAAAACTTCCAGCAGCTTAGGCAATACAATGAGTAAGTTAAAAAGCCAAATCGCCGCGGTTTTTGCAGTTGCCGCCATTTGGTCATTTACAAATAAAGTAGTCGACGCCAGGGCGGAATATGAAAAGTTTAATGCTGTGCTTACCAATACATTCCAATCGGATAAAGTTGGAGCCGCAGCGCTCAATATGTTAACCGATTTCGCTGCGCATACCCCATTTCAGTTAAACGAATTAACCGGGTCATTTGTTAAGTTGGTAAATAGGGGGTTTAACCCTACCATGAACGAAATGACAAAGCTTGGAGATTTAGCAAGCTCACAAGGTAAAAGTTTCGACCAACTTACAGAGGCTATGCTCGATGCACAAACTGGAGAGTTTGAAAGGCTAAAAGAGTTTGGTATTAAAGCTTCAAAAAGTGGTGACAAAGTAACCCTTTCGTTTAAGGGAGTAACCAAAGAAGTTAAAAACAATGAGTCGGCAATTCGAGACGCCTTGATGCAATACGGACAAATGACAGGAGTTGCCGGCTCTATGGAAGCTATATCTCAAACTTTGGGCGGTAAAATTTCAAATTTGGGTGATCAATGGAATAGCTTTTTAGTTGCCGTTGGCGGGGAGTCTGGCGGAATATTCACGGCGGTCATTTCAATACTGAGTGCGGGTCTCGGGTTCCTGACGGAATACCTGCCTTATATCTCTGAATGGTTTAATATTCTTTGGACAATGATTGAACCGGTAGTTCTCGCCCTGGGCGAACTAGTAAAAGCCGTTTTCGGATTTACGGACGCCGGTAACGCAATGCAATCCTTTGGGGATATTATGACATGGGTTTTGGTGGGGCTTGATTGGTTAACCACAGGATTAGTTACAGTTATCGGATGGTTAATGCCATTTTCAGATTACATATATGCCGGTGTAATTGCTTGGGCGGCTCTTAATTTAGTTTTTGCGATATCTCCTTTAGGTTGGATTGTCATGGGAATTATGGCCATAATTATGGCCATTGGAATGATTGTAAAATACACAAGTGGTTGGGGAGAAAGTTGGAGGCATACCGTTAACGGGGCTAAATTCTTGTGGCAGGCTTATACTGATTATGTCAAAGCAAACTTTAACACTCTTGTAAATGTTTTAATGATTGGTATCGACAAAATCAAACTGGGTTGGTATAAGTTTAAGGATGCGGTTGGTATGGGTGACAGCTCCGAAAATCAAAAGATGATTGCTCAAATCAACGGCGATGTAGAGGCTCGTAAAAAGTCAATATCTGACGGTTACAAGAAAATGATTGACTCGGCCAAAAATGCTAAAAATGAATTTAGCCAAGTAGGTATAAAAGTCGATACTGAAGGAATTAAAAAAGACTTTGCCGGTATAAAAAACAAGTTCAACGGACTTGGCCAAAAAGATAATAGCACGGCCGCCTATGATGACTATTTAAGTAAGCAGAAAGGAGCCGGAAAAGATAAAGCCGGAGCCGGAAAAGATAAAAAGGAAAAAGATTCTATTGTTTCCGGTGGCTCTAAAATAACCCACATAACAATTAACATCGAGAAGCTCCAAGACGATACAAAGATTTATGTAGAAAGCACTGAGCGCGGGTTAAATAATTTGGGTGAGAAAGTTCAAGAAATGTTACTAAGGGCTGTTAACAGCGTAAACCAAATGCAAACAGGATAATGGCAGATATCGATTTAAGACAATTAACGGCTAAGATACTTTTTGACTATGTCGGACCTGCATTCCCGGAATGGTGGAAAAAGAATAAGAAATTTTTTGAGCTACCAGATTTAAGAGGTATCAACTCAGAGCAAGTAAAAGGCGGTAAATACTTTATGCAATTAAAGTTGTCGTATAAAGGTCAAATTTTCGAGTTACCTAACGAGCCTTTAATTTCCATCGGGTTGGCCAAAACAATTGTAAAAACGGCCACAGTTGGAAAACAGCGTAAAGGCTCGGTAAAAGAATATATATGTACTGAAGACAGTACAATTACGATTAAAGGGGTTTGCGTGAATGTTGAGGAGCCGGAACTATATCCGGCTGAACAAGTGGCATTATTGAAAGAACTATTTGATATAAACGACGCTCTCGAGGTTGAATCTAATGCTTTTTTTGAATTATTCGGGGTTAGAAAGTTAGTAATTGAGGACATGAAGTTTGACGAAATGGTCGGAGAATCCGGTTTACAGAGTTACACAATTTCCGCGGTAGATGATCAGGATTTTTATGCTGATTTAAACGAAAAGGATACACAGAAAAATAATTTGTTAGGCTAATGTTTATACTTGAAAGTAAGGTCGAAATTGGAGATTATACATTTAACTCCATACACGAAATAGAGATAACCAAATCTGTTGAGGATATGAGCGACACGGCCGTTATCAAGTTGCCAACCAAATTCAAAGTAAAACAAAATGGAGAGCAAAAATTTACTGAAAATGCCATTAAAGTAGGCGATAAAGTTTCAATCACTTTAGGCTATGAGGATAAATATTCCGGGGTTGAGTTTAACGGATATGTAACCAAGGTAAGTCCAAAAATACCACTCGAAATACATTGCGAGGATTCCCTTTGGTTACTTAGACGTAAGAACATTACCAAGAGTTGGGAAAGCACAACAATGAAAGAAATTTTAAAGGAGGTTGTAAAAGATACTCCGGTAAAATTGGCCGACAATATTCCGGACGTGAAACTCGAAAAGTGGATTATCAAAAACGCTAACGGGGCGCAAGTTCTCGAGAGCTTAAAAAAAGACTTATTGATGTCTGTTTTTATAAACGATTCCGGGAAACTGTATTGCGGGTTACAGCAACTCACAAACGTAGGCGAGACGGTTGTTTATGATTTGAATTACAACTTAGTTGAGAATAACCTCGAGTTTAAAACTAAAGAGGACAGAAAAATCAAGATTAAGTATACGTACATAGACAAAGAAAATAAGCGCAAGAGTATCGAAGTTGGTGACCCAGATGGGGAACAAAGAACTTACCATACTTCGGTTATTTCTGACACAAAAAAATTGGAGGAAATGGCAAAGGCCGAAATCGAGAAGCTAAAGTATGACGGTTTCGAGGGGGACATTACTAGTTTTTTAATTCCATTCGCCACCAGGGGAATGAAAGCCAAAATTTTAGACAGTGAGCACCCGAATCGTGAGGGAAATTATTTTATTAAAAAAGTGGTTACAACTTTCGGAACTAGCGGAGCTAGGCGAAAGGTAACAATAGGTAACAAACTATAATGGAAAAAGAATTACAAGACGCATTTAGAAGACTTAAACAGAGGGACGTTGATACATTCCCAGTTGAAGTTGTTTCGGTTGACAAATCCGCGGGAACTTGTAAAGTTAAGGACGACGACATCGAATATACAAACGTAAGATTATCGTCAATTATTAAGCCAAACGGCAAAGCTTTTTTCTTGTTTCCAAAGGTTGGCAGCTCCGTTTTAGTTTCTCCAATTAATGAGGATTTAAAGCAGCTATATGTCGAGGCTTATTCAGAGGTAGAAAGTTTAGATTTCAATATTGAGAAATCACAATTATTTATAGACAAAGACAAATTTTTGTTTAAGCGTGATAATGTAGAGTTTGAAATTGACCAAGCGGGTTTTCTTCTAAAAAAAGAAAATGAAACTCTTAAAAAAATAATGGCCGATTTAGTAAAGGAAATTAGAGCAATGAAGTTTACAACGAATACAGGTTCAACAATACTTTTAGTTAATGACCCACAATTTGCGGCCGTAGAAAGTAGAATTAATCAATTTTTAAAATGAGTTTAAAATGGCTTTAAGCGAAACAAGATTAGCAAACAAGATAATCGCCGTAATGGACGAATGTCAGCAAGAAACGACCGACCCAAACCAGTCTAAAGTAAATTTTGCAAACAAACTGGCTAAAGCGATTGTAGAAGAAATTAAACAGGCAAAAATAAATTATACGACTGGTTTAGTTGCGCCTCCAGGAGGCGGAGCGGTTACCGGGAACCTAAATAGCATAACAATTACTTAAAAATGAGTTTAACTTTTATTACGGCACTTATAGCGTCAATGGGCGGTACTGGAATTTTTACATTTTTATTTACTCGAAGTAAATATAAAGTAGATGTATTACAGGCCAAAGAGAATGCAGAAAGCACATCTATTGATAACGATATTAAACGCTCTAACCAATATAAAAACATGTTGGACGATTTAGAGGTACGCTATGAAAAGAAATATCAAGAATTTGAAAACATTATGCACCGAAAGGTACAGATTTTAGAGGAGGAGATAAAAATGCGAGACCGAAAAATAAAACTTCTTGAGAGAGAAATTGCGGAATTAAAACAAGAAAATAAACAGCTCAAAAATGCAAAAAACAGTACTACATAATCAAAGCCTTATCGATTTCACTTTGCATCATTGCGGAACGTTGGACGGTATTATGGCAATGGCCGTAGAAAACAATATCAGTATTACTGAAATTCTTACCCCCGGACAGGTTCTTACGATTCCAAATGAAATCATAAAGGATATTGATATAGTAGGCTTTTATGAGACAAAACGAGTAATACCCGCAAGCGGGTTTAATACATTGGAAAATGAGGCTTTACAAAATATGTTTGCTTATGAGTTCCCAATAATTTTATAAGAATGGCACGATCAATAAAAGAAATTCAAAAAACAATTTTAGAGGCAAAAGACCAAGCGGTTGAGCTTTCTACATTGGAAATATTAACCGATGAGGAGATAACATTAATCGATGTAGACAGCACCTCTAAGGCCGCTAATTGGCGTTTATGGGTTTGGATTTACGCTTTTGCACAATTCATACAGGAGCAATATTGGGACACATTCAAGAAAGAAATGGAAAAGCGAATCGCGGAAACAAGAATACACACCCCAAAATGGTACCGCGAGAAAGCTCTCGATTTTATGTTTGGTGTTCCCCTGGTACCGGAAACTGATTATTATGATTTATCGGGTTTGACCGATGCCCAAATAAAAGCGGCTAAAATTGTAAGTAATGCCGCAACTGTAAGAATTGTGCAAAATGGATACGGAACATTAAGGCTAAAAGTAGTTAGAACGGTTAACGGCGAATACGCACCACTATTACCTGAGCAAATTAACGCCCTTGATATTTATTTTAATAAGAATGTGGCCGATGCAGGAACTGTAGTAAATGTAACATCGGGAAACGCTGATTTGTTGAAACTTAAAATTGATATTTATTATGACCCATTAGTTATGGCAGCGGATGGCTCAAGGTTGGACGGAACTGAACAAACGCCAGTAATAAATCAAATAAAGAATTATTTAAAATCTATTGACTTTCAAAACGGGAAACTTGTTTTGACTTATTTGGTGGATAAGCTACAAGAGGTACCAGGAGTAATATTGCCAGTTATAAAAGAGGCCTTTTCAAAATATGGTGATTATGATTATACAACCCCTGATATTCAAAACTTGGGGGCTATAAATGAAATAAGAATTGCCGACTCTGGATATATGAAATTAGACGAACTAAACTTGTTAATTAACTATATACCGTACTCTGAAAATGGATAAAGCTTATAGCATAGACTGGCGAAACTATATCATTATTAACCTCCGGTCGAGTATTCGAAAGTTTAAATACATAAAGCTTTTTGAGGCCTTTTTAAGACCAGTCGTTTGGCTGCACCTCGAATTTTTGGAGTTTAGAAGGCAAGCTCTTTATAAGTTGAGCCATAATAGCCAAATATGTTATTTACAGGCTGTATTGAATGATTTTTTTGATAATGACCAACGGCGCATAATTATTACAAACGCCATTTTGCGGGAGCCCGTTTGGTTTTATGAACCAGAGGAGGATAAACCGGTTAGGCATTATGAGGAGGCCGATAATAAACCGGTCTATTATCGAGAGGAAAACGAATTTGTTGGGGACGGTGCTGATTTTATCGTCGTGATTCCAATTGATTTAAAACCGAGTAACAATCTCGAAGAAACGGCCTTGCTAATCAAAATCAGGGCTCAAATTGATTATTACAAACTATACGTTAAAAACTATATAATTATATGGGATTAGGAAATAAACTAATTGTGACAGCTACCGGGTTCCCCGGCACAAATAGGACATGGCGATTCGTTCAAGACTCTTTTCGTGAGCCTCTCGGAGCTTTAGCAAAATTAGCCGGGGATAAAACAATTATTACAGGTGTAGATGTTGATGATACCGACCCAAATAACGTAACCGTATCAGACGGTTTTATAGTTTATAATGGAGAAATAATTCCTTTTGTGGGTGGTGCATTTGTGGGTACTGTGACTGTTATCGAAACTATCGAAAACGTGCTTTACAATACTGATGCAGACAATAATTTACAATTGGATAGCCTTCCGGCTTATCGTACAATTTTTGCAAAGTGTGGAACTGGAGGTATTGACATATTTAATTTTAATGATTTAAAAAGGCTAAAGACTATTGACGAACTTTCGCAATTTGCTTTACCTGCCGGGATTGTTATTGACCCGAATTATGTTCACACGGATGTTAATTTCACTTTAGTTCTATTGAATAAACTGAATTTCTTACAGCAACCTGATTGGTCTGTAGTGAATCCCTTGAGCGGCGCATTTATTAAAAATAAGCCTCCGGGTTTGTTGAACTATCTCTATAAAGGTGTAGCAATTTTAGGAGATTTTCCAAATGCCCAAACAGCGACTGTTTATATAAATTTTCCAGACGTAGGCACTAGCAACTATATGGTTTTAGGGACAATCCATTCATTTAGACCTATGGGTCAAGCTGCACAAGATTTAATTTGTTGGTTTACCGCCGGGCATGAACAAACTAGGTTTAGACTAGGGGGTTATGAGCCATTTGGTGGGTCGCAAAACATACGATTTGAATATTTAATTATACCATTATAGCCATGATATATTTTAAAGCTAAAGAACTAGAAGCAAAGCCATTTGTACAATGGGAAAGTGTCGCTTTAAGTTTAAAAGAATTACAAACATTAGGACTAGAGGGAGACCCTTTAATAATGAGTGAAGACAGTATCCCCGATTTTATGTTTGGCGTATGCCCTTTAAAAATAGTTGACGGGCAACTCGTTGAAAGAACTGATGTTGAAATGGATGTATTTGAAAAAGAATTTAATAGTCCTTCACTAGAATCTATACAAAAAGAAGCCTCTGAATTAGTGTTGAAAATTTCCACTTTTAAAAAGCTTGGGGAAAACTATTCACTTCTTGAAATAAAATTAAATGATTTGAGAATAAAGTATCAACTCGTAAAAAATAAAGAACAAGTATTACCACTAAATTTTTAAAAAATGGAAGAAATAGAAATCGAACAAATCGAAATCAAAGAGGACAGCGCGGCCAAAATAAATGCAGTTGCGGGATTACCTACAAAAAATGTATTGTTTGCTAATGAGTTTAACGCAGTTGTTAAGGCCATTAAGAATGCTAAAATTATCAAACCGGGCGAATTATCAATTTACAAAGTTTTACCTAATCAAGATAATACAACTTTAGAAGTTGGAGATTTTGTTCAGGGATTTGTTCAAGGACAATTTGTAAGCGCAAATTATTTAGGAGGAGATCCTCAATTATTAGAAAGCTACGGCATTGAAAATCCAATTGAACCAACACCACCAGGAGACGGTTGACATTTGCAAGTGGTAATGTTCCCGTCGTAAGTACAACGGCACCAGCTTCGGCTACATCAACTGGAGTAGTTGGAGAAATTAGAGTTACATCATCTTATTTATATGTGTGTACGGCTACAAATACTTGGGTTCGTAGTGCACTTGCAACTTGGTAAATTAGAATTATATGCTAAATTTTTTAACTCAGTTTTTACTTGATAACGTTAACTTTTTGCTTTTTGCAATTATAATCGTTGGCGGTTTTTTCACAACTAAAGTTTGGAAAACAAAAAGAGTATCGGCCACTTATAAAGTGTTGTTTGCCTCAATTGTCTTGTCAATTATTTTTTATATGATTGATGGCTGTGGTAAAGAGTGTTTGAAAACGTACTTGTTTACTTACCTTTTTTCAACTTCCTTTTATGATCTTGCAATAAAGTATTTCATAAAAAAAGCAAAGCAATTGGAATAAACATTCATTCTCCAGAGGGCGGGAATAAAAAAAAGTCCTCCAACAAATTAAAAACTTTCTCAGGGTAATTTAATTTATAGCAACAAAGCCACGCGTTGGAGGACAATATGTCTTCTTAATGCGTGGCTTTACTATTTTTAAATTAACCTGAGAGGTGCAAATATAATCATCAATTTTAATAAATCAATCATTAATCAAAAAACGAATGGCGAAATTTAATTATAAAGAACAACATGCCGTTATAGTGAAATGTAGTAGCGAAACGGAACAAAAGCAAGTATTTGAGAAACTTAAAGAAATGGGGTTTAAAGATTTAAAAGTTGTAAGTGTATGAAAATTGAAGTAAATCATAGCTCTAAAAACTTTAATAGTTTCAGAGCGCAAAAAGTAAAATCATTGTTTAACGCTGAAAATGGCCACGAATGGAAACATACGGCTGATTTACCTATCGAGGGCGACGATTGGCAAATTGGACTTATTGTAGGTGCATCCGGTTCCGGTAAAACTTCAATAGGTAGGCAGATTTGGCCAAATTTAGACATTCACAACCTTTATTCGGGTTGGGATAATAATTTACCTATCGTAGAGAATATCGCCCCGCAAAAGTCTTTAAATGACGTTACGGCGGCATTGTCTGCCGTTGGCCTTGGAGATGTACCGGCGTGGCTTAGACCTTTTGGGGCTTTATCTAACGGGGAGCAATACCGCGCCGGATTGGCTCGTTTAATTTGCGACGCACCGGATAAAGTAGTTATTGACGAGTTTACGAGCGTAGTTGATAGACAAATCGCCCAAATTGGCGCGGCCGCTTTCTCTAAATCATGGAGGCGTACGTCGGGCAAACAAATTGTTTTACTTTCTTGCCACTATGATGTTGTAGAATGGTTGCAACCGGATTGGGTTTATGATACTCGAACCGGTGAAGTAAAAAAAAAGTCCAAAAACGACCGGCTATTAAACTCGACATTTGGAAGACAAACGGAACTTACTGGAAATATTTTAAAGAGCATTATTATTTAGACTTACCACACCCGCCTGCCGCTGAGTATTTTGTGGCGACTGTTAACGGCGAACTAGTGGCGCATTTGGCCGTTTGTCCCTTATTCACGGCAAAAGCGTATAGAGCTACTCGTTTAGTAGTAATGCCCGAGTGGCAAGGCGCCGGTGTTGGAACTGCTTTTTTAAATGAGGTTATGCAATACCATTTAGAGGGCAACGGCCGTTGTGGCCATAAGTATCACACGTTTTTTCATACATCACACCCACAATTATGCGGTTACTTGCGCCACTCAAAACTTTGGAATCAAACGGCGGCGAAGCTGCACGGTGATAATAAATCGAGAAGCCACCAAAGTATATTAAAAACAGGGAAAAAAGGGGGCATAAGGGGCTGTGGATACGGCGGACATTTTAGGGCGGTTCAAGCATTCAAATATTTAGGAAAATGAAAAAATTAAGAGTATTTATATCGGGTCAAAAGTATTTTGGTGAGCAAGTTTTCGCGCTATGCAATAAACTTGATTTTGTCGAGGTTGTGGGAGTTTGCTCTCCAATAGGCGATAAATATGTTACTAAAATGGCTCATGTTTTTGGCGTGAAGCATATACCCGCTGGAACTTTAACGGCCGAAACTTTACCGGACAATGTAGATATAGGAATAACGGCGCACTCATTTGATTACATTGGTAAAAGAACCCGTTACAAGGCAAAAGTTGGATGGATTGGATATCATCCGAGTTTGTTACCACGGCACCGAGGCCGCTCATCAATTGAGTGGGCAATAAGAATGAGAGACGCTATTACAGGCGGAACCGTTTTTTGGTTAAACGACGGTATAGACCGCGGCGACGTGGCATATCAAGACTTTTGTTTTATTGACCCTAAAATGTACGCAATGGAGCCTGTAAAGGCCGCTAAATTGTTGTGGGAGCATGAACTTCAAGCGATGGGACTACAACTCATTGAGAAAGCTCTTGAGGATATTCATAACGGAATAATCATCAAACGACCACAGCGTAAAGAGTTTAGCACATTTGAGCCCAACACAGACATTAAAGACGTGTATAAGCCCGATTTACTTATGATTGAGCAAAACGGCTCCCCAAGCACATAAAAAAAGCCCCTTAATAGGGGCTTTTAAATTATGTTTAAATCGGATTTAAAGTTTTGATTATATTTGTCAAAAAACGGCACATTTCGTTTTATAAATTATCACATTTCGATTTTTCGATTATATTTCGGAAAAAATAATTATATTGCAGTTAAAATTTTAAACAAACAAACTTATGATTAATGCTATCGACTTGGTTAAACTACGCAATGCCGAGTACCTTCAGTTCATGAAAGATTTTGTTACCATCGTAGAACGTAACGATCCTAACGCCCTAAATGTAACCGCTAAATTAGCGGATTTACAAACTAAAGTTGGCGAAATGGATACGCTGTTCAAAAAAATGCTGGCGAACGAAAACACCACTACCCTATTAAACATTGACAAAAGAAGAGACGATTGTATAAATGGTTTATTCTATGTGGTTCAAGGCTATGAATACCATTTTGAGGAAACCCTTCGAGTAGCCGCACAAAAATTAGCCACTAACCTTCGATTTTACGGTTCGGGGATCTCTCGATTAAACTACCAAGCCGAAACAGCTACCCTGACTAACATCATCAACGATTGGGAAACAAAACCAGAACTTATAGCTGCTCTTACTACCCTTAATTTGACAGCATGGAAAGACGAAATGAAAAAACAAAACAATGCGTTTAACACCGTGTACCTTGATAGAACTCAAGAATATGGCAATGCTACACCAGAAAATTTAATCAGCAAACGCAACGAAGCCAACACCGTGTACTATGCCTTAAGAAATCGTATTACAGCATTTCACACGCTAATTGAGGCGCCTGCCATTTCACCTTACGCAACCTCAATTAATCAGCTCAATGCCTTGATTGATCAATATAACAATCTGATTGTGGGTAGAGCTAAATCAGTTGATCTAACGACAAGTACTCAAAATTAAAACTCAATAGTAATACTACAAATTAGTCTATACACGAAATGCAACTTTAAGATAAGGTTGCATTTCGTATTTATTAACGGTCAATTGCTGGGTTTAACCTATAGTCCATCCCAATCTTTGCCATCATAATAAAATTGTCCTCTGTAACCCGAAGCTACAGGATTCTTTCTTCCGCCTTCGGCTTGAGTGAGGTAGTAGATTTCGGCTACGAGGTGGGGAATCATTTATAATTTAAAAATTAAATTGGTTTTTAAGGCTAAAATAAGCCCCATTATCCCTATCATCATAAAGACTGAATCAAATTTTAAAAGAGAGAAAAACTTATCAAATATGAGCTAGGTATTTTGAATTATTCTTTTTCGAAAAGTATTTATATGTGTATATTTGGGTTTCGAGGTCATTGATAGAGAATACGAAAAATAAATTAGGACAAACAAATTGAGACAAATAAGCCCTTTTAGTGATAAACGACTTGACAATATGTGTTCTTATTGTGGAGATTTTCCAAATACAAGAGACCACGTACCTTCAAAAATATTACTAGACGAACCGTTTCCAGAAAATTTACCAGTTGTACCTTGTTGCTATAAATGCAACCAAGGTTTTTCGTTAGACGAAGAATATTTTGCTTGTATCATAGAGTGCATTATTCACGGAACAACAGAAATCGAATCTTTAAATAGACTAAAAATTAAATCAATTCTATCAAAAAAAGAAAATTTAAGAAAACTTCTCGATAATTCTTTTATAGTAGAAAATGAAAATAAATTTTTTAAAATTGAATTACCTCGTGTTGAAAACACTATAACTAAATTAGCAAAAGGGCATTTGAAATTTGAAAATAGTGAACCTCAATTTGAAAATCCTACAAGTATAGTTTTTAAAACTATATTAGATATGGATGATAATGAGGTAGAAGCCTTTTTTACACCAATAGAAGTTGATAAAGCTCCAGAAGTTGGTAGTAGAACTTTACAAAATATACATTTCGGACATACTCAAGAAATACTTTCACATTGGACTATAGTTCAAAAAGGAACTTATCAATATATGGTTTCAGTTTCATTAAGGGGTGAAATTGTTAGAATATTAATATGGGACTATCTTGCAATTGAAGTAATTTGGAGTAATTATTAAAAGGAAAATTTAAGGATATTGTGTTAAAAATAAAAAAATTAATATATCTGTTACTTATGCTTTTTATATAACTGAAATAATTCAAGAAACATTTTTGAAATTATCATATTATTTATAAAATTTAGATTAACTAAAAAAATATTAACTCTGTAGGTTATTTTTATCTATATTCATATGATTAAAAAACAATAAAAATAGTTAATTTAAAAATGGAAGTATCAAAAAGAACATTAATTAAGATTGTAGAAAAATGTCTTGAAAATGCAAAGGAACTATTTGATGAAGCAGAAATTTTAAAAACTCACAAAAAATTTGCTAGAGCCTACACTCTATTTCATTTATCAAATGAAGAAATTGGAAAAATATTTTTAGTATATAAATTTTTACTCACAGATGATTATTCACAACCATCTATAACAAAATTTAATAAAAAATTTACTAATCACAAAGTAAAACTGGATTTATCAACAAATATAGACATTATTAGTCATCAGGTTTTCGATGGAAAATTAGATTCAAAAACAATTGAAAACCTAACTTATTCAAAAGATAAAATCTCAAAACTAAATGATTTTAAAAATTATAGCCTTTATACTTTTTTCAAAAATGGAAGTGTATATAAACCTTCAGATATTATTGAACCAGAAGTGATTGAATCAATATCTCAAATTACAAAAAGTAGATTGATTGGAATAAAAAGTTTTAACAAAGCTTTCCTACCAAAGATTGATGAATTTATAGAAATGGCTAAATTGAACAATTAAATAGGAGTATGTAAGTTGGTATTTAAAATTATTTTAGAATAGAAACTTTATCCTAAAATAAAAGTAAATTTAACTCAACATATTTACAAAATAATTGGTATAAAGTGAATATTATATAAAAATAAAATTATGGTAAAATTAGTTTTAGATACTTGTAGTTGGATTAAATTATCTAAACCAAAATTCAGTAAAGTATTAGAAAAACTAGAAAAATTTAGTAAAACAGGACTTGGATTCTATTTCAATTAAACCTAACAGGTTTTTGAAACCTGTTAGGTCTTCTAAATAAAACTACTCCTCAAATCCTTTACTAATCTTCCTCCTCCATTTTTCACCTGCTACGGCATATACCTCCTTTAAAAAATCCGTAGCCACAGGTTTATTTAAAAACAGATTCCTTTGTTATAAAAAAAACATATCGAACACTATCCTACAAGGAAACAAAAAAATACGACACGCTTTTTTAAAATTTGTTTTGGATTTTAAAAAAATAATTCTATACATTTGCATTATACAAATAATTAGAATAAAAATGCAAAACATTTTAAACAATACTTGGTGGTGGAACAACTTACGTCAATCGTCGTGAGCAGTACCAGCTATGTAGTAGTTTAAAACCATAATATACTCCAAAAGGCTTGTCGTGATTGACAAGCCTTTTTTTATTGTTAAAAATTTAGAAAACACACAAAATGACTCGAGCCTTTAGGCGAACAGCATTGAGCACAACTAAAAAATATAATCCAGCGAAATGAAAAAATATAAATTACATACCACCTACAAACAAATCCTTGCCGACACCATCACGCCGGTAAGCATTTACTTGAAACTAAGGGACAAATTCCCACACAGCATTTTGCTAGAAAGTAACGATTATCATACTAATGATAAAAGTTTTTCGTATATCTGTTGCAATCCCATTGCTTCGATTACGATTCAAAATGAGACCATAACTACTTCCTTTCCTGATGGGGCTTCCACTACCAAAAGTATCAGCCATAAAAAAGAAGTCTTGGATGCCATAGAAAGCTTCACTACAAGTTTTGAAGTAGAAAAATCCAATTTCAAATTTATCACTAATGGACTTTTTGGATTCACTACGTTTGATGCTGTGCGCTATTTCGAAAAAGTGGATATCCAAAAAAAACAAGGGGATTTAGCCATTCCCGATATGCATTATAGCGTTTATCAAAATATCATCGCTATCAATCACTTTAAAAATGAAGCGTATTTGTTTTGCCATAGTACAAACGGACAGAATAATTTAGCCGAAATAGAGCAATACATTCAATCGAAAACTTTTGCTTCTTATACTTTTGAGCGTGAAGGGCAAAGTACTTCTAACCTGACCGATGAGGCTTTTAAACAAAATGTAAGCTTAGGTAAAAAACATTGTGCGCGTGGCGATGTGTTCCAGTTGGTGTTGTCGCGTCGCTTTTCGCAAAAATTCAAAGGTGACGAATTTAATGTGTATCGTGCTTTACGAAACATTAATCCTTCCCCTTACCTATTTTATTTTGATTATGGAAATTTCAAAATTATGGGTTCGTCTCCTGAGGCTCAAATTATTATCCAAAACCGCAAAGCCGAAATCCATCCTATTGCTGGGACTTTCAAACGTACGGGTGATGATGAAAAGGATGCGCTTTTGGCAAAACAATTGAAAACTACCCTAAAGAAAAAGTGTATGATATACAAGAACTTTTGGAAACTGTAAAAAAAACTTTAATTGAAAGTATTAAATCTTTATAACTATGAAAAAATTTAGTTGTTTATTTTATTTTATTTATTTATTTTTCAATCTTATAAAGATCAAAAGATTATTTCAGATTTAGAAAGAAAAAACTTAATAGTATTCAATTTTACGGATAATAATTCTAAATTATTCTTGAATAACTCTATATATTCAAAAGATAAATTAAGGATCAATTCATCTGTTTGGTCTGATAAAAATATGGGAGTTGGAAATTTTAATAGAGAATATTATTTCCTTAAAGACAAAGATACAATGAGCATTGTTTGTATAAGTTGTGGAAAAGCAGAAAATTACTATTATTTTAAAAACCTAGAATATGGAAAAGGGAATTATGAATTGAAAATCTAAAAAATAAAGTTCTAGGCAAACAGATAAAAAAATCAAGGGAGATGCAAAATATTTTATTTAGAAACACTTATTCTTGGTAGAAAAAAAAGATGATTTTAAAGATTTACATTTTTTTAATTTGAAATAAAAGACACTACAAGTGTAAAATTGAAAATGATAAACTAAAAATTTATAAAAATATAATTGCATCCATTTTGCCAATCGCACAAAGCTGTTCCTTCGGCAATACCCAAACCGTTACAAGAAAACTTTGAAAAACTAAACACTAAAAAACTATGACTAGAATAAGAATTGTTGGAGGTAAAATTACTGAAACTACTGGTGGAGATTATAAAATATATTCAGAAGGTGATATAGTTTACAACTCCGCAAAAACAATTAGTATAACTTCTGATGTTGGCATACATTATGGCGAACCAGAATCCCCACCAAAAAGAGAAATTATTGAGAGTGAATGGAAGCTAGAAAGCACCTACGTTCACGACCATATAAAAAATGTAGCAACAGAAATGGTCTCGAAATTTACCGCAGATAATACAGGAATTGTTTACAGATTATACAAAGATATTACAGATGGTAAAATAACAAATCCACCAATTGTAGTAACCAAAAGTTTGCATCCAGATTTAGCTTCTTATGATAAAGAAAGCAAACAAATTCTTATTTGGGAAACTGCACTTTTACATATTAATAAATTCAATGACCGAAAAATAAAACTAATAGCTTCGCTAGCAGAAGCTTACGGTAAGCATATAAACCATTCTTTAGAAGATTTGAAAAACTCAGGCGATAATTACGAAACTTATGATTATGATCTTTTTAGATTTGATGCCCTGAACAATATTCCAGTAATTATTGCTAAACTTGAATCGCCTGACTATACAGGTAATCTTGATATTCTTTTTCCAAAACAAGAACAAGAAGAACCAAAACATTTTAGACAAAACAGAAATACAAAAGGGGGACCAAGCCCAGCAGATTATGACGATTATGAAAATACCAGTTCAGGTCCAGACGACCCAAATCCTCTATTCAATATTGGGTTAAAATTTAGTTTTAGTCTTGGCGGTGGTTTTACGACAAGTTTATATGCAGGAATTTCAAAAAATATAAGTAGTGGCGATTTTCATTTAATGCCAAGTTTCAATGCTGCACTTACCTATTATGGCAATGGTGCTCCTGGAACTTCCCCAATGAGTAAGCATTTAGTTACTTTATCAGGCACACCTGCTATAACACTAGGTTATAAAACAGGCAATGCTCTCAATATGAATTTGTTTAATAATTTTACAGGCTCTGGAGTAAACAACCCTTTTGAGTATGCGTTTACGCTGGGCTCAACGGGTATTTTAAGCTCAGGAAAAGTTACAAGTAATTTCAATAAAATGGGAGAAAGGGAAAAAGACGAACATAATTCACAAGACAATCCACATAGACATCAAATTATAGGTGGAGCATCTATAAAAGTGGGTAATTTTATGATTTCTTCCTACAACGATATTTATAAACCGCCTTTATTTTTTGGAATGGGTTCCGACCAGTACTGGTCGGCAGGTGTAAATATGCAAGCCAAATTAACAGATAAAATCAATATGGCGTATGCCTTTGATTTATACTATGGAAAATCAAATAACAAAGCACCATTTAATCTTGACAAATATATTGATGGGCAAAACTATGATTATCAAAGACTGTTCGATGTTTTACTAAATCGTGGACAAGAAACATTTTCTTATACTGATGAAAATGGTAATTTACATCAATCAACCAAGTTTGGCTTCGGCACATTTTGGCCTTCAAACAATATGCACGATGCTATTCCTTATCCTGAAATGCCAAAAGAACCAAAAGAACCAGTTAAGCCTTTGGATAATACAAACGAAAAGTTAAATAAAAAATATGAAGAAGATAAAGTAGAATATGAAAAGGCTTTAGATAAATATAAGAATGATAAAGAGAACTACGAAAGCAGTATCAATTTAAAATCTAGTCCAACATTTCACCATTTATTTGTGGTATATAAAAAAGATAATAAAATTAATTTTGAACGATTAAAAACATATTTGGATGCAGAAATACACCCAAAATCTAAATTATTGCAAGAGTTTTATGAGTTAGAAGAAAATAATAAAAAAAAGATTAATAATGATAAATAAAGTAGTTCAATTTATTTTATTATCACTAATTTTTAGTAATTGTGGTAGTAAAAAACCAGATATTAATGATGAATATCGAGAATATCAAATTGCTAGAGGAGAAAATCCAAAAGATAAGAGACCTTTTAAACATTTTGAAGATTTTTTAACGTATAAAGATTCTATAAAAAAACAAAACTTAATAAATAATCAAACTTTAAAAGTTAACAAAGTTTACGTTCATTACAGAACTCCAAATTCTGTAGAATTTTCGGTTTATTCAGATGAAGAACGTTTTTGTTTGAGTAGCTATGATTTAGATATGGATGGAAAAATTTTGAGCTTACCCGACGAAAACGGTATCGTAAAAGTAATAAAACCCATTATTGTTAAATATTTTGGAGATTTTGAAATAACTAACAATATTATTAAAACACGAAGGCACAGTAGAAGCCCTTTTAATGAATGGTATGATTATGTAGAAGGCAAAATAAGCAATGATACTATTTATTTATCCAAAAAATATTGGGGTAAAGCTAAAAATAATTATAAATTCAAAAAATATTGGTTGGCAAAAACTCGGAAAACAAATTACAAAAAAATATACCAACCCACCCTTAAAGCAGAAAAATTTGAGAATAGTTATGGTCTTACTTGTTTTAGAGTTACTGGCGAATTTCTTGTAAAATAAGTATTAATCTGAAATTTAGTCTGACCTTTCACCATTTATTTGTGGTGTATAAAAAAGATAATAAAATAGATTATGAAAGGCTTTTTAAATACCTTCAAGCTGAAATACCGCAAAAAGAAACGCAAAAATTCATTATAAAAAATAACGAACCGAAAAATGAAAAGTAAATCATCTTTCTATTTTTTTATACTTATTTTACTGATAAGCTGTAAAACAACTAAAACTAATTGGTGGGAAGATAATAAAGATACTCCTTTTAAAAGATATTTAATCCAAACAAATAAAATAGATATAAATACAAAAATGAATGGTAAACTTTATGATGATTATTATTCTGACTTTCTTAAATATGAAACAAAAACTAAATTAGAAAAGAATCCCTATCTAAAAGTAAACAAAGTTTACGTTCATTATAGAACTTCTAATTCTGTAGAATTTTCAGTTTATTCAGATGAAGAGGACTTTTGTTTAAGTGATTATGATTTAGATATGGATGGAAAAATTTTGAGCTTACCCGATCAAAACGGTATCGTAAAAGTAATAAAACCCATTATTGTTAAATATTTTGGAGATTTTGAAATAACTAACAATATTATTAAAACACGAAGGCACAGTAGAAGCCCTTTTAATGAATGGTATGATTATGTAGAAGGCAAAATAAGCAATGACACTATTTATTTATCCAAAAAATATTGGGGTAAAGCTAAAAATAATTATAAATTCAAAAAATATTGGTTGGCAAAAACTCGGAAAACAAATTACAAAAAAATATACCAACCTACCCTTAAAGCAGAAAAATTTGAGAATAGTTATGGTCTTACTTGTTTTAGAGTTACTGGCGAATTTCTTGTAAAATAAGTATTAATCTGAAATTTAGTCTGACCTTTCACCATTTATTTGTGGTATATAAAAAAGATAATAAAATTAATTTTGAACGATTAAAAACATATTTGGATGCAGAAATACACCCAAAATCTAAATTATTGCAAGAGCTTTATGAGTTAGAAGAAAATAATAAAAAGAAATGAAAAAATGAGATTAACTAAAATAACTTTTGGGTTCATATTCTTTATAATTAGTTTTAGTTGTAAAACAACTAAAACTAATTGGTGGGAGGATAATAAAGATACACCTTTTAAAAGGTATTTAATCGAAACAAATAAAATAGATATAAATACAAAAATGAATGGTAAACTTTATGATGATTACTATTCTGAATTTCTTAAATATGAAACAAAAACTGAATTAGAAAAGAATCCTTATTTAAAAGTTAATCAAGTTTATACTTTTTATAGTGAGACAAGAACACAAACATTTGGCACTTTTATAGATGAAGGTGTGCAGTCGGTAACTTTTGTAATTTATTCTGATGAGGGTCGTTTTTGTTTGAGCACTTTCGATTTGAGTAAATATCCTTTCACTGCACCCAAAAATGGAATAATTAGGCTATCAAAGCCAGTAGTTGTAGAAGATTTTGGAGGATTTGAAATTACAAATGATAAAATAAAAACAAAAAAAAGAAACAAAACCCCTTTTAAAGAATGGTATGACCACGTAAATGGTTATGTAAAAAATGATACCATTCATTTTACAAATACATACGTAGGTAAAGAATATAAATTTGAAAGAAAATGGTACGCTTTGAAGCATAAAATAAACTTTGAAGAAATATACCAACCTACCCTTAAAGCAGAAAAATTTAAAAATAGTTATGGTCTTACTTGTTTTAGAGTTACTGGCGAATTTCTTGTAAAATAAGTATTAATCTGAAATCTAGTCCAACATTTCACCATTTATTTGTGGTATATAAAAAAGATAATAAAATAGATTATGAAAGGTTTTTTAAATACCTTCAAGCGGATATACCGCAAAAAGAAACGCAAGAATTTTATAAACTAGAGAAAAATAACAAAAAAGCAAATGAACAATAACTTCTTTAAAATAACATTAATTTTATTATTTCAATTCTTTATCTCTTGTAGTTCAAATAGTTTACAAAAAAAAGGAAGTTGGGAAGACAAAGGATTTGAAAACTTTTTAACAAAAAAGAATATATTATTTAAAAAGAAAGAAAACGGCTATTTATATTCAGAGAAAAGTAAAAGTCTTTATGATGATTATTTTGCTGAATTTCTTAAATATGAAACAAAAACTAAATTAGAAAAAAATCCTTATTTAAAAATTAATAAAGTTTATATTTTTTATAGCGAAACAAGAACACAAACATTTGGCACTTTTATAGATGAAGGTTTGCAGTCGGTAACTTTTGTAATTTATTCTGATGAGGGTCGTTTTTGTTTGAGCACTTTCGATTTGAGTAAAAACCCATTTACTGCTCCCGAAAATGGTATAATTAAGCTAACAAAGCCAGTAGTTGTAGAAGATTTTGGAGGATTTGAAATTACAAATGATAAAATAAAAACAAAAAAAAGAAACAAAACCCCTTTTAAAGAATGGTATGACCACGTAAATGGTTATGTAAAAAATGATACCATTCATTTTACAAATACATACGTAGGTAAAGAATATAAATTTGAAAGAAAATGGTACGCTTTGAAGCATAAAATAAACTTTGAAGAAATATACCAACCTACCCTTAAAGCAGAAAAATTTAAAAATAGTTATGGTCTTACTTGTTTTAGAGTTACTGGCGAATTTCTTGTAAAATAAGTATTAATCTGAAATTTAGTCTGACCTTTCACCATTTATTTGTGGTATATAAAAAAGATAATAAAATAGATTATGAAAGGTTTTTTAAATACCTTCAAGCTGAAATACCGCAAAAAGAAACGCAAGAATTTTATAAACTTGTAGATGACAATAAAAATAATAAGTAATAATGCAAAAACATTTAGCTATATATTTATTAATTATTGTTATCAGTAACAGTTGTAAAACTAGTAAGTCCACTGGCTATACAAATACTGATTTTAGACAATATTTGATAACAAATAAAATAATTGATTCTAACAGTTCAATGAATGATAAACTTTACGATGATTATTATTCAAATTTTATGAAATATAGAACAAAAACTAAATTAGAAAAAAATCAGTATCTAAAAGTAAACAAAGTTTACGTCCATTATAGAACTTCTAATTCTGTAGAATTTTCAGTTTATTCAGATGAAGAGGACTTTTGTTTAAGTGATTATGATTTAGATATGGATGGAAAAATTTTGAGCTTACCCGATCAAAACGGTATCGTAAAAGTAATAAAACCTATTGTTGTTAGCTATTTTGGAGATTTTGAAATAACTAACAATATTATTAAAACACGAAGGCACAGTAGAAGCCCTTTTAATGAATGGTATGATTATGTAGAAGGCAAAATAAGTAATGACACTATTTATTTATCCAAAAAATATTGGGGTAAAGCTAAAAATAATTATAAATTCAAAAAATATTGGTTGGCAAAAACTCGGAAAACAAATTACAAAAAAATATACCAACCCACCCTTAAAGCAGAAAAATTTGAGAATAGTTATGGTCTTACTTGTTTTAGAGTTACTGGCGAATTTCTTGTAAAATAAGTATTAATCTGAAATCTAGTCCAACATTTCACCATTTATTTGTGGTATATAAAAAAGATAATACAATAGATTATGAAAGGTTTTTTAAATACCTTCAAGCTGAAATACCGCAAAAAGAAACGCAAGAATTCATTATAAAAAATAACGAACCGAAAAATGAAAAGTAAATCATCTTTCTATTTTTTTATACTTATTTTACTGATAAGCTGTAAAACAACTAAAACTAATTGGTGGGAAGATAATAAAGATACTCCTTTTAAAAGATATTTAATCCAAACAAATAAAATAGATATAAATACAAAAATGAATGGTAAACTTTATGATGATTATTATTCTGACTTTCTTAAATATGAAACAAAAACTAAATTAGAAAAGAATCCCTATCTAAAAGTAAACAAAGTTTACGTTCACTATAGAACTTCTAATTCAGTAGAATTTTCGGTTTATTCAGATGAAGAAACATTTTGTTTGAGCGATTATGATTTAGATATGGATGGAAAAATTCTCAGTTTACCCGACGAAAACACCACTACCCTATTAAACATTGACAAAAGAAGGGACGATTGTATAAATGGTTTATTCTATGTGGTTCAAGGCTATGAATACCATTTTGAGGAAACCCTTCGAGTAGCCGCACAAAAATTAGCCACTAACCTACGATTTTACGGTTCGGGGATCTCTCGATTAAACTACCAAGCCGAAACAGCTACCCTGACTAACATCATCAACGATTGGGAAACAAAACCAGAACTTATAGCTGCTCTTACTACCCTTAATTTGACAGCATGGAAAGACGAAATGAAAAAACAAAACAATGCGTTTAACACCGTGTATCTTGATAGAACTCAAGAATATGGCAATGCTACACCAGAAAATTTAATCAGCAAACGCAACGAAGCCAACACCGTGTACTATGCCTTAAGAGACCGTATTACAGCATTTCACACGCTAATTGAGGCACCTGCTATTTCACCTTACGCAACCTCTATTAATCAGCTCAATGCCTTGATTGATCAATATAACAATCTGATTGTGGGTAGAGCTAAATCTGTTGATCTAACGACAAGTACTCAAAATTAAAACTCAATAGTAATACTACAAATTAGTCTATACACGAAATGCAACTTTAGGATAAGGTTGCATTTCGTATTTATTAACGGTCAATTGCTGGGTTTAACCTATAGTCCCAATCTTTATCATCATAATAAAATTGTCCTCTATAACCAGAAGCTACAGGAGTTTTTCTTCCGCCTTCGGCTTCAGTGAAGTGATATATTTCTGCTTCGAGGTGGGGAATCATTTGTAATTTAAAAATTAAATTGGTTTATTTTTAGGCTAAAATAAGCTTTATTGCTTCAATACCATAAAGACTGAATCAAATTTTAAAAGTGAGAAAAACTTATCAAAATAAGCTAGAGAATTTGAATAATTATTTTTTATTATACTTATACGTAGTTAATTTAAAATACACATAGTATTAGAAATTAAAATGATTATCAATAAAAAGTTAATTAATTTTCAATTATATACGCATATTTGAGTGATACGACACAATTTTATAAACAGACTATATTTTTGATAAAAAACAGTTTTGTAACTTTGTCTAACAAAATTACTAAATAAATTATGGCAGATAAAAGTTTAATGACACCAAGTACATCAAGTTTAAGTGGTTTACTCGGAAATGGTGTAACATATAAAGTTCCTATTTTTCAGAGAGATTATTCTTGGAAAGTTGACAACTGGACTGATTTATGGGAAGACATAAAAATCCTTTTAAATACTGGAAAGGATCATTATATGGGAGCAGTTGTTCTTCAAAAAATTGGTGAAAAACAATTTTTAGTTATTGACGGCCAACAAAGATTTACAACTCTGAGCTTACTTGCATTAGCAATAATTAAAAAAATTCAAGACTTGATAGATAGTGGTATTGAACCTGAAGATAATACTGAAAGAATAAGTGAACTTAGAAGAGGTTTTTTAGGTCAAAAAGACCCCGCTTCATTACATTATTCAAGCAAATTATTTTTAAATGAGAATAATGACCCTTTCTACCAAAGAAATTTATTACAACTAATTTCACCTCAAAATGAGCTAATGTTAATAGACTCAGATCGGCTTTTATGGCAAGCTTTTGACTTTTTTTATAAGAAAATAGGTGAACTATACTCTAATGCGACAGGCTCTGAACTAGCAACATTTCTAAGTAAGTCAATTGGGGATAAAACAATGTTTATTAAAATTGAGGTTGAAGATGAACTTAGTGCATATACTTTATTTGAAACCCTAAATTACAGGGGCGTAGATCTTACCGTATCTGACCTATTGAAAAACTATTTATTTTCTTTAATTACACCATCTGACTTAAGGATAGCAAAGGATATTTGGAAAAAAATAGCTACTAGTGTTGGAATAGACAAATTTCCTGTATTCTTAAGACATTTTTGGATTTCAAGAAAGCCACTGGTAAGACAAGAACAATTATTCAAAACAATCAGAACAGAAATCAAATCAAATCAACAAGTATTTGATTTACTCAACGACTTAGATAGATATTCAGAAACATATTTAGCTTTACAAGATCCTTTTAATGTTTTATGGCAAGGTAACAGAGAAAGAATCAAACGTATCCGTGAAATGAAGTTATTTGGCGTTAAACAACAATTACCACTTTTAATGGTAGCCAAAGAAAAATTTTCAGACCAAGAATTTGACAAGACTTTAAAAGTAATTTCAACAATTTCATTTCGCTATAATGTTATAGGTAGTCGTCAAGCTAATAGAATGGAAGAATTATACAATTCTGTATCTCAAAAGATATTTAATTTATCTTTGACAACAGCACAAGGCATTTTCAATGAAATAAGAGAACTCTATATTTCTGATGCAGACTTCAAAAATGATTTTTCTACTCTTAAATTATACTCTTATGGTCGTACTAAGAAATTAGCAAGATATATTTTATTTGAATTAGAAAATAATTTAATGCAAGGAGGAGATAGAGATTATGAATTAGATCCTGCAACAATTGAACATATTTTACCTGAAAATGCTGGCGCAAATTGGGATAATGATTTCCCTCAAATTATTCAACCAAACTATATTTACAGATTAGGAAATTATACATTGTTAGAAGATCACATAAATAGAGATTGTGAGATATTACCTTTTGACCAAAAGAAAGCTTTTTATTCAAATAGTCAATATCAAATGAGCAATGAAATTAATTATAATGATTGGAACCCTACTATATTGGATAGACGACAAAATGATTTAGCAAGAAAAGCAACATCTATTTGGAGAATATCCTATACTTAAAAAAATTGCTCATAACTAGAGAAGACATTTCATCACTATTTTTTAAAGTAATTAAGAAAAACAAACCTCATAAAAAAGTTTTAGCGAGGTTTATTTTTTTTATAAATATTCAGTTTTAAACTATTTTAAAACAGAATATTTATACTCTGATAATGAGACTCCTCCTAGCGTCGGAGTGACAAAATAGGAGTAAAATCTCTAAAAAAACTACTCCTCAAACCCTTTCCTAATCTTCCTCCTCCATTTCTCACCTGCTACGACATATACCTCCTTTAAAAAATCCGTAGCCACAGGTTTATTTAAAAACAGATTCGTTTGTTATATAAAATCATATATCGAACACTATCCTACAAGGAAATAAAAAATTCAACACGCTTTTTTAAAATTTGTTTTGGATTTTAAAAAAATAATTCTATACATTTGCAGTATACAAATATTTAGAATAAAAATGCAAAATAGTTTAAACAATACTTGGTGGTGGAACAACTTACGTCAAACGTCGTGAGCAGTACCAGCTATGTAAAGTTTAATAAACATATACAATAAAGGCTTGTCAATCACGACAAGCCTTTTTTTATTGTTAAAAATTTAGAAAACACACAAAATGAACAAAATACAATTACATACCACCTACAAACAAATCCTTGCCGACACCATCACGCCGGTAAGCATTTACTTGAAACTAAGGGACAAATTCCCACACAGCATTTTGCTAGAAAGTAACGATTATCATACTAATGATAAAAGTTTTTCGTACATCTGTTGCAATCCCATAGCTTCGATTACGATTCAAAACGAGACTATAACCACTTCCTTTCCTGACGGCTCTTCCACTACCAAAAGTATTAGCCATAAAAAAGAAGTGTTGGATGCCATTGAAAGCTTCACTACAAGTTTTGAAGTAGAAAAATCCAATTTCAAATTTATAACCAACGGACTTTTTGGATTCACTACGTTTGATGCTGTGCGCTATTTCGAAAAAGTGGATATCCAAAAAAAACAAGGGGATTTAGCCATTCCCGATATGCATTATAGCGTCTATCAGAATATCATTGCTATCAATCACTTTAAAAATGAAGCCTATTTGTTTTGCCATAGTACAAACGGACAGGATAATTTAGCCGAAATCGAGCAATACATACAATCGAAAACCTTTGCTTCATATACTTTTGAGCGTGAAGGTCAAAGTACTTCTAACCTGACCGATGAAGCTTTTAAACAAAATGTCAGCTTAGGTAAGAAACATTGTGCCCGTGGCGATGTGTTCCAATTGGTGTTGTCCCGTCGCTTTTCGCAAAAATTCAAAGGCGACGAATTTAATGTGTATCGTGCTTTACGAAGCATCAACCCTTCTCCTTACCTATTTTATTTTGATTATGGTAATTTCAAAATTATGGGTTCATCTCCTGAGGCTCAAATTATAATCCAAAACCGCAAAGCCGAAATCCATCCTATTGCTGGGACTTTCAAACGTACGGGTGATGATGAAAAGGATGCGCTTTTGGCAAAACAATTGTCAGAAGACCCTAAAGAAAATAGCGAACACGTGATGTTGGTCGATTTAGCCCGCAACGATTTGAGTCGTAACGGACATCAGGTGCAAGTAGAAAAATACAGAGAAGTCCAATTCTTTTCGCACGTCATTCATTTGGTTTCTAAAGTAACCAGCGAATTACACGAGTCGGCAACAACAATGCAGGTGGTGGCAGATACCTTTCCAGCGGGGACGCTTTCAGGAGCGCCTAAACACAAAGCCTTACATTTAATCGAAGAAATTGAAAACACCAACCGTTCGTTTTATGGGGGTGCCATTGGAGTAATGGATTTTGAAGGAAATTTTAACCACGCCATAATGATTCGTACTTTTATTAGCAAAAATCACGAATTGCATTATCAAGCTGGTGCGGGTATCGTTAACGATTCGGTGGAAGAAAATGAAAATAACGAAGTGTTTAACAAATTAGGAGCGTTGAATAAAGCGCTGGAGTTAGCGGAAACAATTTAAGTAATCAGTGTTCAGTCGCAGTATTCAGTGCGCAACCTGAAACAAAAAAAGAAAATAAAGATGAATACAACACATACAGCAGTTCCCCCTTCGGGGGCTAGGGGGCTAATAGCAGTCATAGACAATTACGATAGTTTTACCTACAACCTAGTACATTACCTAGAAGATTTAGATTGTGCGGTTACGGTGTATCGCAACGATGAGTTTGAATTAGCCGAGCTAGAAAAGTTTGATAAAATCCTGCTTTCTCCTGGTCCTGGGATTCCGAGTGAGGCGGGTTTATTAAAACAAGTTATCGAAAAATATGCGCCTACCAAAAGTATCTTGGGGGTTTGCCTTGGGCAACAAGCGATAGGAGAAGTTTTTGGCGGGCAGTTAACCAATCTAGAAAAGGTGTATCACGGGGTAGCCACAAAGGTCAAATTAACGAATCCGGATGAAGTCCTTTTCAGAGATTTACCAGCGGAGTTTGAAGTAGGGCGTTACCATTCGTGGGTGGTAGCTAATGAAAACTTCCCAACGGTTTTGGAAGTAACTTCAGTAGATGAAAACGGACAAATTATGTCCTTAAAACATAAGTCTTACGATGTTCGTGGGGTACAATACCATCCTGAAAGTGTACTAACTCCTTTGGGTAAAAAGATTTTAGAGAATTGGGTGAGTTGGCGTGGGTAGTTACACAAAGTCGCACAAAGTTCAGACACAAAGTCAAAGAAGTTTTTTTCATTGTGAAACGTTGTGAAAAAACATTGTGTTACTTCATTTCATAGAATCATACAAATGAACTTTTAATTTTTAATTCATCATTTTTAATTCACACCTAATGAAATCAACACTTAATAAATTATTCCAACACGAAACACTTTCGCAAGACGAGGCGTACCAAATATTAGTTAACATCTCACACGGACAGTACAATCCGAGTCAGATTGCATCATTCTTAACGGTTTTTATGATGCGCCCTATTACCATTGCTGAATTAGCAGGTTTCCGTCAAGCGTTATTAGATTTATGCATCGCAACCGATTTTTCGGCTTATGATACCATTGACCTTTGTGGAACGGGTGGCGATGGAAAAGATACGTTTAACATTTCGACTTTAGCTTCTTTTATCACGGCTGGTGCAGGTACCAAAGTGGCTAAACACGGTAATTACGGACTTTCCTCTATTTCTGGGTCGAGTAATGTAATGGAAAACCTTGGGGTTAAATTCAGTAATGAGAAAGGCTTTTTAGAAAAATGTTTGGAAGAAGCAAATATTTGTATTTTGCACGCGCCGCTTTTCCACCCTGCTATGAAAGAAGTAGCACCTATCCGCAAGGAATTGGGTGTAAAAACCTTCTTTAATATGTTAGGACCTATGGTGAATCCGAGTTTTCCTAAACATCAAATGGTAGGTGTTTTCAATTTAGAATTGGCTCGTATGTATGCTTATTTGTACCAAAATACCGAAACTAATTTTACCATTTTACACGATTTAGATGGTTATGACGAAGTATCGTTAACGAATGCAACCAAAGTTATTTCTCGAAATACCGAAAGAATCTTAAAACCAGAGGATTTTAGCGTAACCAAATTAAACGCTATCGATATTGCTGGCGGAACTACCGTACAAGAATCGGCTGATATTTTTATGAATATTCTTCAAGGTAACGGTACTACGGCTCAAAACAATGTGGTTTGTGCTAATGCTGGATTGGCTATCGCTACCGCTCAAAATTGTTCGGTACTCGACGGATTTGAACTAGCGAAAGAGAGTTTAATGAGTGGAAGGGCTTTGGAGAAGTTGGAGAAATTACAAAAATTAAGTAATTAGTGAAAAGTAAAAAGTGATTAGTCAGAGAGTTACTAAAAATGAACTAATCACAAAATACTATTCACTTATCACTTATCACTTATCACTAAAAACAATGAATATTCTAGATAAAATAATAGCAGATAAAAAAATAGAAGTTGGTCTTAAAAAATCGATTATACCGGTGAGCCAATTGGAGCAATCGGTGTTATTTGGAGGTAAAACGACTTCGATGAGTAAAAATTTACGAAACAACTTTGTGGGTATTATTGCCGAACATAAACGCAGGTCGCCTTCCAAAGCGGTTATCAATCAAAATCTTAGTGTCGATTCGGTGGTAACGGGGTATCAAAATGGTGGTGCTTCAGGGATTTCTGTGCTGACTGATGGAAAATACTTCGGAGGTTCGTTAGATGATTTACTTCTCGCCAAAGCATCGACTTCGGTGCCTTTATTGCGAAAAGAATTTATCGTGGATGAATACCAAATTCTTGAAGCGAAAGCTTACGGGGCCGATACCATTTTATTAATTGCTGCGGTTTTAACCCGAGAAGAAATCAAACAATTATCGGAATTTGCGCAATCCTTAGCTTTAGAAGTTTTATTGGAAGTCCACAACGAAGAAGAATTGGAAAAGTCGATTATGCCTAGTTTGGATATGATTGGCATAAACAATCGTAATCTAAAAACCTTTGACGTAAGTCTGAATTACAGTAAAGAACTCGCTCCTAAAATCCCAAATGAATTTGTCAAAGTTTCCGAAAGTGGAATTAGCGAACCTAGTTCTGTGATTGAACTCCAACAATATGGTTATCAAGGTTTTTTAATAGGTGAAAATTTCATGAAAACTGATAATCCAGAAGTGGCGTTAAAAGAATTTATAAATCAATGTAAACACTAATGTTTCAGTTACACAATGTCACACGAAGTTAAGCACAAAGTCACACAAGTTTTATAAACTTCGTGAAACTTAGTGTAAAACTTTGAGAAACTTTGAGAAACTTTGTGCCACAAAAAAATATATGTCAATAAAAATCAAAATATGCGGTATGAAATACCCTGTAAACATACAGGCGATTTCGAAACTAAAACCCGATTATTTAGGTTTTATTTTTTATGAAATGTCTCCAAGGCATTGCACAGGAAATATCCCTGAGATTCCCAATACCATCAAAAAAGTGGGCGTGTTTGTCAATGCTGATTTGGAAACCATCACAAAAAAGGTTGCAGATTACCAACTAGATGCTATCCAATTACACGGAAGCGAATCGGTAAAAATGTGTGCGGCTGTCCAAAAATTAGGCGTAGAAGTTTTTAAAGTATTTTCGGTGGATGATACTTTCGATTTTCAGCAAATTCTACCATATGAAGGTGTTTGTGATTATTTTTTATTTGATACCAAAGGGAAACACCACGGTGGTAACGGCTATACCTTCAACTGGAAAGTATTGGAAAACTATCCATCGGAAAAGCCTTTTATTTTAAGTGGAGGTATTGGATTAGAGGAAATAGATTCGGTTCAAGCATTTTTAAAAACCAATATCGGTCAAAAATGTTACGCCATAGACGTTAATAGTAAATTTGAAATTGACGCAGGGCTGAAAGATGTGGAGAAATGTAGGTTACTGATTGATGATTTAAGATTAACGAATTTTGAGTAAAGAGTGAAGAGTAAAGAGTGAAGAGTGAAGAGTGAAGAGTAAAGAAGTGAAGAGTAAAGAAGTGAAGAGTGAAGAGTAAAGAGTGAAGAGTAAAGAGTAAAGAGTAAAGAGTAAAGAGTAAAGAGTAAAGAGTAAAGAGTAAAGAGTAAAGAGTAAAGAGTAAAGAGTAAAGAGTAAAGAGTAAAGAGTAAAGAGTAAAGAGTAAAGAGTAAAGAGTAAAGAGTAAAGAGTGAAGAGTGAAGAGTGAAGAGTAAAGAGTGAAGAGTAAAGAGTAAAGAGTGAAGAGTGAAGAGTGAAGAGTAAAGAGTAAAGAGTAATAATTAATAAGCATCAAACTTTGTGAAACTTTGTGCCTAACTCTGTGTAACCAAAAAACTTGAAACAACTAAAAATAAAAAAATGAAATATACAGTAAACGAAAAAGGATTTTATGGTGATTTTGGAGGGGCTTTTATCCCAGAAATGCTGTATCCTAATGTGGAGCAGTTACGCCAACAGTACCTTGATATTATTGAAACGGAGAGTTTCCAGCAAGAATATCTACAATTATTAAAAGACTATGTGGGTCGCCCTACCCCTCTGTATTTTGCTAAAAATTTATCGGAGCAATATGGTACCAATATCTATTTAAAGCGAGAAGACTTATGCCATACAGGAGCACATAAAGTCAATAATACCATTGGCCAAATTTTATTAGCTAAACGATTAGGCAAACACCGCATCATCGCCGAAACGGGTGCTGGTCAACACGGAGTAGCAACTGCAACGGTTTGTGCCTTAATGGGTTTACAATGTATTGTGTATATGGGCGAAATAGACATCAAACGTCAGGCACCCAATGTTGCTCGTATGAAAATGCTTGGAGCGGAAGTCCGTCCTGCCACCTCAGGTTCAAAGACCTTAAAAGATGCGACTAATGAGGCTATTCGTGATTGGATTAACAATCCGCTTGATACCTTTTACATCATCGGATCTGTAGTAGGACCTCATCCCTACCCTGATATGGTAGCCCGTTTTCAGAGTATTATTTCGGAAGAAATTAGAAAACAATTACTCGAAAAAGAAGGTCGAGAAACCCCTGATTATGTCATTGCTTGTGTAGGTGGAGGAAGTAATGCCGCTGGCGCTTTTTATCATTTCCTAGACGATGAAAATGTCAATTTAATTGCTGTTGAAGCCGCAGGAAAAGGAATTTATTCAGGGGAAAGTGCCGCTACCTCCATATTAGGAAAAGAAGGCATTATCCACGGAAGCAAAACCCTATTAATGCAAACCGAAGACGGCCAAATTACAGAGCCCTATTCCATCTCGGCGGGATTAGATTACCCAGGTGTAGGTCCGTTACACACCCACTTATTCAAAAGCGGACGCGCCACTTTTATGTCGGCTACCGATGACGAAGCGATGCAAGCAGGCCTTAACCTTTGTAAAAAAGAAGGCATCATTCCCGCAATTGAAAGTTCGCACGCTTTAGCCATTTTTGACTTAAAAAAATTCAAGAAAGAGGATATCGTAGTCATTAACCTTTCAGGAAGAGGTGATAAAGATTTGGAAACCTATATAAAGAGCCTCCCCAACCCCTCCAAAGGAGGGGCTTAACTGGACGCAATAGAAGTCCAAGAAGCCCCCTAACCCCCGAAGGGGAATGTAGGAACACATAAAAAGTATTAATAAAAACACTTTAAAGTTTAAGGTTTCAAGTTCCACGTTACCTAACCTTAAACTTGAAACTTGAAACAGAAAATTATGAATAGAATAAATAAACTTTTCACGTCAAAATTCAACGCAACAGCTAGCCCCTCCTTTGGAGGGGTTGGGGAGGCTTCTAGGGGGCTTTTATCCCTGTACTTCACCGCTGGGTATCCTGCATTAAACGACACCGTACACATTATCCAAGAACTAGAAAAAAACGGAGTCGATATGATTGAAATTGGATTACCATTTAGTGATCCCTTGGCCGATGGACCTACTATACAAGAAAGTTCGACGATTGCATTAGAAAACGGAATGACTTCTGCCCTACTTTTCGAGCAATTGGCAACCATTCGTCAAACGGTACAAATTCCGTTATTAATTATGGGGTATTTGAATCCGATACTGCAATTTGGAGTAGAAAAATTTTGTCAGCAATGCGCTCAAGTAGGCATCGACGGTTTAATTATCCCCGATTTACCTTTGGAGATATACCAACAAGAATATCAGTCAATTTTTGAAAAATACGACTTGAAAAATATCTTTTTAATCACTCCACAAACCAGTGACGAACGTATTCGCCAGATCGATGCTATTTCCAATAGTTTTATCTATATGGTCAGTACAGCAAGCGTTACAGGAAGTCAAACAGGCTTTGGCGAAGAGCAAATGGCGTATTTTGAACGTATCGCTAAAATGCTACTCAACAACCCGCAGGTAATTGGTTTTGGAATTTCCGATGCTAAAACGTTCCAACATGCCACTACTCACCAACAGGGAGCTATTATAGGTAGTGCATTTATCAAACATTTAACCGCTAATGGTGTGGATGGTATTGGGGATTTTATTAAGAAAATACGATAATATAAAGCCTGAGATTTTTTTCAGGCTTTTCTTTAATTTGCTATTACACAGAGATACTCAAAGTTGCTCCACACGGTTTGTCACTCCGAGGCAACGAGGAGTCTCATAATACTTTAACTAGCTGTTTAACCGCAAAGTTCGCAATTCCTATATGGGGGATATGCAAAGTATAAAAATTTGCCACAGATACACAGATAAAAAATCTGAGTAGACCGTCGTACCGCTACGACGATCTAATATGAACTCAAAGAAGCCGTTATGCTATTTTTTTTAAATATAATTCACACAAGGAACTCCACACAGTTGGTCACTCCGAGGCACGAGAAGTCTCATAAAGTAAAGACAAAACAACTAATTCCCTTTACATTTTGAAGAATCATTTGACAGAAGAAACAATCCTATTTGCTTGGCAATATCTTGTTTATACTTCTCAAAAGGCTCATTGTTTGTTTCAAAACATTCTTTCCCGAAAATATCTTTCTTTATTTGATTGGCAGGAATACCTAACAAATTTGAGATTTTATTGATTTCGGTATCAGGATATTTTTTACTTTTTTGTATCATATCAAAAGAAATATCTTTATGAAAATTATATCTTCCTTGCAATTTTAAAATTTTTAAATATTCAGTATAAGTAGAATTAATTTTTATTTTAAAATTCTCTTTATTATCTACATTATCTAGGGAAAATCCTTTTCTGAAATTTAATAAAGTCTCAAAAATATTTGAATCGTAATTACTAGATGAAGGTGAAATAAATTCGAGTTCTTCTACTCTAGAGTAAATCTTTTTGTCTTTTTTGAATTTTGAATTGCAAGAATAACAAACCGGAATTAAATTATATAAACATAATGAAAGATGAATATAATCTTTTTGGGGCATTAAATGATCTAATGTAAAATGATTATGAGATTTGATCTTATCTAACTTTATCTTTCCATTTTCAAAAAGATTATCTAAAATTTTTCTCGTATTTTTGTCTAATCTGCTATTATATTCATTTTCAGAATTGATTTGACCTTTCAAATTAAAAATTTTATTAGCCGTTTTATAGCCAATATTATTAATAAGTTCTAATTCTATAGTATCTTCTACATTATTTATCAAGTCATACTTATCAAAGTACTCATTATTAAAAGCTACAAACGTATTTATATAATCAATGTTGCAATAATAACAACTTTTTAAATTTAAAGCAGATAATTTATTCATCAAAAAATTTGATAGATATTTTTGAAGTCTTGAATAATTAAAATATGATTTTATATGACTAATGTGTTTTTTAGTCATTTTTTCATCATAATTATACTTAGTTCTTATATCTGAAAAATTTACACTTTTAATGTTTTTTAATTCTTCAACTGGCAATAGAATCAAGTCTTCAAAACAAATATTAATATCAAAATCTACAAGAAATGTCTTTATTTCTTCACGTTTTATTTTTCCTGAATTACAAAAATCAAGAATTAATTTTTTGTAATCATTAGTTATATTTGAATAATCTATTTTATTCATTTAGCTCTTTATTTATATTATTTAATTGATTTTCCAATTCTATCTTTTTTCTCTGTAAAAAATCTTTGACATTAAATCGTGCTTCAACTTGTAGGATATGTGTTTTTAAAACTTCTCTAATATAAGTTTCTCCAATTAATTCAACTTTTTTATAAAGCCCGTGTTGCATAGAAAGATATTCTTCTTTACTTTTTTTCCCTTGTTCAAAATCAATCAAATCAGAAACCAATTCTTCAATTATTTGTAATAGTTAATATTTAATCTGACAGTTACCAATTAAAGTATTAATTTTAAACAAAGATTAAATATGACAACAAATCAAAAAATAATAGGTAATAAAATTGGACTATTAAACTTAGCAAACAAATTAAAAAATGTATCAGAAGCTTGTAGGATTATGGGCTACAGTCGTGATAGTTTTTATCGTTTTCAAGAATTATATGAAACAGGAGGCGAATTAGCACTTCAAGAAATAAGTCGAAGCAAACCCATTATTAAAAATCGTGTTGAACCCTACATTGAGCAAAAAGTAGTAAGCATTGCTACAGATAATCCAGCTCTAGGTCAGCAAAGAGTGAGTAATGAATTGCGTAAAGAAGGCATTGTACTTTCTCCTGGAGGAGTTCGTTCGATTTGGCTTCGTAATGATTTAGAGACCTTTAAAAAGCGATTAAAAGCCTTAGAGACAAAAGTAGCAAAAGAAGGTTTGATTCTTACTGAATCACAAGTCGTAGCCATTGAAAAAGCTAAAGAAGAAAAAGAAGCTCACGGAGAAATAGAAACCGCTCATCCAGGTTATTTGGGAGCACAAGACACCTATTATGTTGGCACAATTAAAGGAGTAGGAAGAATTTACCAACAAACTTTCATAGACACTTATTCTAAAGTTGCTTTTGCAAAACTATACGACCAAAAAAATTCACTCGTAGCAGCAGATATGCTCAATGATAAAGTGCTCCCATTTTATCAAGAACAAGATGTTTCTTTACTTAGAATACTTACCGATAGAGGAACAGAGTATTGTGGTTCACAAGATCACGATTTTCAACTTTATCTAGCTATTGAAGACATAGATCATACTAAAACCAAAGCTAGAAGTCCTCAGACTAATGGTATTTGCGAACGTTTTCATAGAACTATACAAAATGAATTTTATGCCATAGCTTTTAGAAAAAAAGTTTATAACTCAATTGAACAACTTCAAATAGACCTTGACCTTTGGCTTATAGAATACAATCAAAACAGACCCCATTCTGGTAAGTTTTGTTATGGACAAACTCCTTTAAAAACTTTTTTAGATACCAAATATTTGGCAGATGAAAAAAACTTGAATAAATTGCATCAGAATCATTTTTTTCTTTCATCTGAAAAAGCCCCGCAGGAATTGAAAAAACAAACAATCTGACAAACTTAATTTAACTTACAACTGTCAGGTAAAGTAGTGGCTATTACAAATTATTTTTTTAGCAAAAGCTCCTTTGGTTGATTCCATAAAAAAACCACCTGCGAACATTTCGTGAATGTTTTCACCAAAAGTATTGTCGCCTTTGTAATCACTAGGTTGTGATTTACCCTCTTTTACTTCTAAAAACAACACATTTTGTTTTGGAATATCAGATAAAATAAAAGAGGAATGGGTGATGAACAAAATATTTATCGCTTTCAAACCTGATAAATAAGTAGAATTAATTTTATATAATAAATCATTTAAAAAATCCTTTTGCATTTCTGGATGAAAATATAATTCAATTTCGTCGAAAATAATGTTTATGAATTCATACTTAATATCAACACTTTTACCTTCTGAATTAGTATATAAATTACTATTGTGTTTTGAATTTAGATTGATTAAATGGTACAAAATCGTATTTATTGAGAAGATTTTTTGAGTTTCTCCTGAGCTAAGCGATGAAAATTCACCACCTGTATCAAATTCAAAATCAATTTCATAAATAGATGGTGGAACAAATGCTATATTACTAACTAACCAAAAAGGATATGTAAAAAGATCAACATTTTTATTTCCCATTTCTGTGTTATAATCGAGTAACATTTTTCTTCTAACATCATCTATTCTGGTTGCTAACTCTTTAATTTCAATTCCTTCAAAAGTCAATTTTTCCTTTTTTTCATAAATATCATATTTCAAATAGTTTATAACTTTTCTAAGCTTAAAAGTTATATCTGAACCATGGTCTCTCAATTCTAAATTCTTCAAAAAAGAATCCACTGAAGAATTGTCTTCATAATTTATTTCTTTAAAAATAGTTTCTGATTTAGAATATATAGTAGATATTTTTCTTAATTTAAAAAGTATATAATCTGTACAATAATTGACTATTTTCTCTTTTGAAAAGATGATTTCATTTATTTTTTCATCCGTAATATCTTCTTCAATATGACTATTTTTTAAAGAATTAAAAATTAACTTCAAGTACTGTTTTAAATATTTTGTTTTATTATTCCTCTCCTCTTCGGTTAATTCAATTTCTTTTTGTTTTGGTTCTAAAATAATACTCTTAACTCGTTTATTTTTTAATATTTCTGTAGCATTTTTATTAACCGACTGACTTTCTAACACGTTAGAAATCAATCTATCCTTAGCCAATTCATATTCTCTATTTATATCAATTATACCTTCTTTTCTCATTGGATTTAACACAAGAGGAGTTTGATAACCGTCATTTTTATGAAATAAGTGGTCTATCCAAGATTTAAGTATTTTTGAATTTAATCCATATAAAGAATAATTAGAAACAATGTTATAAAACAAATATTCGTTAACGTTATTCATTTTCTGTGAAAAAAAATGAACTTCAATCTTATCTTTATTTATTTTTAAAGCATAATAATAATCTTTTTTAATAATTTTCTCATCTTCTTCAAAAGAATGATGTTCACAAAAAAAGATTTCGCAAGCTACATCTAGATATTTGTCAACCTTAGAAAATTCAGGAATATTCTTTTTCGAATAATTATAAATACTTGCAAATAACAACTCTGTCAAAGCACTCTTCCCACTTCCATTTTTCCCAACAATAGCAGAAACGTTAATTTTTAGTTGTCCTTGATTATATAAATCTGCTGGGACAGTTTCTTTATATTCAATTTTTTTAACCTCTTTATAATTGTCTTTTCCAAACTCTTTTATAACTCCGTTTTCATCATAAAATGTATAATCATTATAAAACTGGTAAATCCTATTTTCTTCTAAATTCTTTAAAAATTTTTCATTGCATCCGTCAAGGGGTCGTATGGCAAGTAATTTGAAACTCATTGGTTTGTTGTTTAATGGTTTGTTATAAAGTTAAACTTCTATATTTTCATAAACTTACGGTTTTCCGTAAAACAATATCCAAAGGCTAAAAAAGGAACACTAAACAATAGCGCAGGGTTTAGTAGAGGAAAATGTTTTGTTTATTTGCTATTCAAAAATAGCATTTTATACAAAAGAGCGTTCAAAAAAGTTATTCTGTTGGGTACTTTTTTTTTATCCCACAAAATTTTCCATAAATACCTGCGTTTTAGTATCTTTAAGAACTACTAACCCAAAATAGGCTACGCATGTTACTACGTCCACTTCTTTTTGCATTGTTAACTATACAAGGCATTGGTGCACAAATCAAAAAACAGGAACACAAAGATTTTAGAACCCCTCAGGAAATTGAGTTGGAGCGAGTGGTATTGAAAATGCGTGCGCAGTTCAAACAGCATTACCGCTCAAATACCACCGATTTTTACACGGTGGAAGCTGTAGCACAAATCAACCAAACGCCTTTTTATAGTTTTAAAGGCACGTGCCTCTTGAAGTCCGTTTCGCCTATTGGTTGCGAAAGTACTTATCAATTGGACAAAGCTAAATTTGATACGTATCAGCAAGCCGAAAATGCTATTTTTAAAAAAGAACGGAATCCAAGGGAACTAATTCCATTTTATTTGACTTCGGTTTTTGGGCAGTTGGAACACTTCTATGAAAGCTATGCTTTTTTGAATCGCAAAGATTTGCAATTCAAATTGGAAGAAACCAGTGATAAAGCTAACTATATCCTGCATTTTCGCTCGCAAAATCCTAAATTACCGCTACTGGGCTCCTTGACGCTTACCAAAAAAGAATGTCGCCCGACAACCGTGGAATATCATATCCTTTCGGACTATACTTTTGAGATGAGCAGTGATAATTTCAACTATAAACAAAGTACGGGATATACCGTAAGGGTATTGAATGAAGTAGTAAAAATGACCTTTCAGGAAACAAACGGTGTTTTCGTTGTGAGTCAATACGAATCGGATTATAGGTTTAAAAACGAAACCAAAGACACTTCGGTTACCATCCAAGGGGAGGTGGGACATTCGGTAATCAAAATGAGCAAAACGACTAACGAAGTTAAAATCTGCAAAAAAGATTTTGATATGGATATTTTGGAGTAAATTTTATAGTTAGACTAAGGTTGAAGTTACAAACGAGAGGTATTTTATACCATTTAAACTTAAAATATACTGGATTAAAAAGTAAAATTCTCGCTCTTTTTTTTCATTTTAAAACAACTCGAACGGACGGTTGAGTTATAATTGAAATCATGGTTCGTTCGAGCGCGAAGCGTATCAAGAATGAATGCTAATTTTTGTTGCTTTTGTAGATGTACTATTTTTAAAAAGAAAATTTAAAGTTTAAATGGTATTATATTTTAATTAAGTTGTTTTCTAATTTCTTTTATAGATTCATCTCTATAAAACAGATTCATGGTTTCAAAAGGAATTAATTTTCCTTTTTTGTCAACGATATGTACACATGATTTTTTTACGGCTCTTACATCAAAATCATGAGCATCCATAAAATTCATAATGATAATTCTAAATAAATTGTCATATTGTAAATGGTCTGATTTGACTCTAGGTAAACAACACATTAACTCTCCTAGTTCTTCTTCTGCGCAATCTACTGAAATACCTGTACTGAATAAGGTAAGTAAATGATTTTTGAGTTTTTCATCACTTTCAAAAACAATTGTATTTTTAGAGTTATTTAAAAGGTCTTCGGGATTAATAAGATTGGTCATAGGAAAAACTTCTCCATTCATTTTTAGGGCATAAGCCATACATAAAGCATCTGGATTACATGGTACGGGTATTAAGTCTTGTGGAGTAAAAACAGGATATTGCTCATAAATTTTTCTGCGAACTTCTGTTAATGTTATTCTTCCTTGGTTGTCATCATAATTTTCGTTTCTTCCTGCAACTTGGGTGGGTTGAAAAGTGACTCCTCTAACAGATTTTTGCTGTAAAGCATATTCTAAAATTTTACCAATTTCGTCATCATTTTCTCCTTTTTGTAAGGTAACGACTAAAGTAGTAGATAAATTGAATTGGTTTAAGTTTTCAATGGCCTTTTTTCTAATTTCGCTTAAATCTTCTCCTCTCATTTTTTCTAAAACTTCAGGTTTAAAGCTATCAAATTGAAGATAAATTTCAAAATCAGGCATATAAGATGCTAGTTTTTCCACAAATGAAATATCTTTGGCTATCCTTATTCCATTAGTATTAACCATTAAATGTTTAATGGGTTTTGACTTGGCTAAATCTAAGATTTCAAAAAATTGAGGATGTACAGTAGGTTCTCCTCCTGAAATTTGGACTACATCGGGTTCTCCTTCATTGGCAACAATGGCATCTAACATTTTTTCAATTTCGTCTAACTGTCTATGATTGCCATAATTAGGAGCTGAACTGGCATAGCAAGTAGGACAAGCTAGGTTACACCTGTCTGTAACCTCTACTATAGATAAACAAGAATGTTGTTCATGATCAGGACATAATCCGCAATCATAAGGACAACCATAATGTAGCTTTGTATTAAATTTTAATGGGACTTCGGATTGTTTGTTATAATTTCTTATCTGACGATAGTACTCTATATCATCCGCAATCATAACTCTTGAATCACCATGGGTTTTACAATGTTTTAACATCCATACTTTTTCATCTTTAAATACAATTTTGGCATTACAAAGATGTAAACATTCTGGGCAAATACTTTGCGTGGCATCGTAATATATATAATCTCTAGTGGGCATTTAATATTTTTTTTATAATTCTAATAATAAAGTGATAATAATAAATAAATATAAAAATAGATATCCAATGGATAATACTTAATTTTAAGATCAAAGATTCATAAGGTTTTAAAAACTCAATAAAGAAACGGTATAAAAAATAAAGCAGGAAAAAAAGCTTAAAACGATCTCCATTTATTAAATCAACATTTTTAAGTTTATTGAATAAAAAAATGAGGCATACTAAAAAAGTAATTTCGTATAAAACTACTGGATGTCTTTGTTTTTCATCACCCAAGTTGATTCCTGTAAAAAAGGAAGTTTCTATTCCATAAGTAGGTTCTTTAATTCCCATACCAAAACATCCTATCCTACCTATAATGAGTGCTACTATAATAGGGTAAACATATAGATCGCCAGAAGCTTTTTTTTCGCCAATAATTTTTTTTATTATTTCTACACCAAATAAGCCTCCAAAAAAACCACCTGCTACTGTTTTACTTTGAAAAACAGTTAAAAAGGACATTTTATGAATTAAACTGGGAGTTTCTAAAACTGCAATAAATCTTGAACCAATAAAAGCTCCTATCATAGCTCCTAATAATATCCAAAGTCTATTTTCATCTGATATAATACGATTCTTTTTTTTTAGATAGAAATAAAAGCGCATACCTATAAAAAATGCAAGTATTTCTAACACGTAATGATAAAAAGGCGCATTTTCAAAAGGTATTTTCATGCTTAATTTTTAGAATTTCACGCAATTTATAAAAAACTAACAACTAATCACTAATTAGTGATTAGTTATTAGTACTTTTGCAACGTTTTAAAAAAATAAAAAATGCTAACAGTTTCAAATTTATCAGTACAATTTGGTAAACGAATTTTGTTTGACGAAGTAAACGTAACTTTTACCCAAGGTAACTGTTATGGTATTATAGGCGCAAACGGTGCGGGAAAATCTACATTTTTAAAAATTTTATCAGGTGATATAGATCCTACTTCTGGACATGTAATATTAGAGCCTGGTAAGCGTATGTCTGTTTTAAACCAGAATCACAACATGTTTGATGATCATACTGTTTTAGAAACGGTATTAATGGGAAATAAAATTTTATATGCTGTTAAAAAAGAAATGGATGAGTTATATTTAGATTATAACGATGCTAATGCTGACAGAATAGGAGAATTACAGATTCAATTTGAAGAAATGAATGGTTGGAATGCGGATTCTGATGCAGCTACTTTATTATCTAATTTAGGTATCGGTCCTGATTATCATTATACATTAATGAGTGAAATGGAAGGAAAATTAAAAGTACGTGTATTATTAGCACAAGCTTTATTTGGTAATCCAGATGTGCTTATTATGGACGAGCCTACGAATGACTTAGACTTTGAAACAATTGGTTGGTTAGAAAACTTCTTAGCTAACTATGAAAATACGGTATTAGTAGTTTCTCACGACCGTCACTTTTTAGATGCTGTTTGTACCCACGTATCTGATATTGATTTTGGTAAAATAACTCATTATTCAGGAAACTATACTTTCTGGTATGAATCATCTCAGTTAGCAGCTAAACAACGTGCTCAACAAAATAAAAAAGCAGAAGAGAAAAAAGCAGAATTAGAGGAATTTATTCGTCGTTTTTCTGCAAATGTTGCTAAATCTAAACAAGCAACATCTCGTAAAAAGATGATTGAAAAATTAAACATTTCTGATATTAAACCTTCTAGCCGTCGTTATCCTGCTATTATTTTTGATCAAGAACGTGAAGCAGGTGATCAAATTTTAAATATTCAAAATCTATCAGCTTCTGTAGATGGGGAAGTTTTGTTTAAAAATGTAGATTTAAACATGGCTAAAGGAGATAAAATTGTTGTATTCTCTAAAGATTCTCGTGCTACTAGTGCTTTTTATGAAATTATAAACAGTAATATGACAGCTGATTCTGGTACATTTGATTGGGGAGTTACTACTAATCAATCCTATCTACCTGCTGATAACCATAGCTTTTTTCAAAACGATTATACATTAGTAGATTGGTTACGTCAGTGGGCTAAAACCGAAGAAGAGCGTGATGAAGTTTATGTACGTGGTTTTTTAGGAAAAATGATCTTCTCTGGTGAAGAAGCATTAAAAACAGGGCGTGTATTATCAGGTGGAGAAAAAGTACGTTGTATGATTTCTAGAATGATGATGTTACGCGCTAATGTACTAATGTTAGATGAACCTACTAATCACTTAGATCTAGAATCTATTACAGCATTTAATAATTCATTAAAAAACTTCAAAGGTTCAGTATTATTTACAACACATGATCATGAATTTGCTCAAACAGTTGGTAATCGTATTTTAGAATTAACACCAAATGGTGTTATTGATCGTTATATGACTTTTGATGAATACCTTGAAGATGATAAAATTCAAGAAATGAGAAAAAAAATGTATACTACATAATATTAGAAATAAGTATACCCTTTATAACTTACATTAATAGCTCAATTATCTTGGGCTATTTTTTTATTATAAATGTATCTATTTTTTAGTATTTATACCATTTAAACTTAAAATATACTGGATTAAAAAGTAAAATTCTCGATCTGTTTTTTTTCATTTTAAAAACAACTCAAACAAACGATTGAGTATATAATTGAAATCATCCTTAGCTCGAGCGCGAAGCGCATCGAGAACCGACACTCATTTTTATTGTTTTTGTAGGAAAGTGTCTAAATCAACATTATGGAATTTCTCCCTTTGGTGGAAATGAAAAGATTCTGAACTTTTTGGACAGTCTCAAGGTTAAAAAAATAGTATTATGAGGAGATTTCAAAGTTTAAATGGTATTATTTACATTTTTAACTTTTCATTTATTTATTTTTTATAAAAAACTAAGAGCTATCCTTTGTAAATCAGAATTCATAATTTACTTTTTAAAAATACAATGTTTTTGTAAGTTTACCATAAAATCTCAAAAATTGAAATCAAAAGCTATTTTTAATTGGAGCAGTGGAAAAGATTCAGCATTAGCTCTTTATAAAATTTTAAAAACCAATGATTATGATGTAATTACTCTTTTAACAAGTGTTAACAAACATTATGATCGTATTTCTATGCACGGTGTTCGTACTGAACTTTTAGAAGAACAAGCTAAAAGTTTAAAAATACCATTATACAAAATGGAAATTCCAGAGGCACCAACTATGGAAATTTATGAAACCATTATGCGAAGTACTTTATCTAATTTTAAAGATAAAGGAATCTCTATTTCTATTTTTGGGGATATTTTTTTAGAAGATTTACGTAATTATCGCGAAGATAAATTAAAAGAACTAGGATTTAAAGGTGTTTTTCCTTTATGGAAAATAGATACCAAAGAATTAATTTATGATTTTTTAAATTTAGGATTTAAAACGATTGTTACTTGTGTAAATGAACGATATTTAGATAAAAGTTTTGTAGGTCGTATTATAGATCATCAATTTATAAATGATTTGCCCAAAAATGTAGATCCTTGTGGTGAAAATGGAGAATTTCATACTTTTACTTTTGATGGCCCTATTTTTTCAAAACCTATTAATTTTGAAATTGGAGAAATTGTTCATCGAAAATATGAACGACCAAAATCAGACAACTCAAATAAAACTTGTAATACCAGTTCAGATGATGTAAACCTTAATTACGGTTTTTGGTATATAGACTTATTGAAAAAAAATTAAGTTATTAAATTAATTCCTGATTGTTGCAATGTCATTATTAGAAACCCCTATAGAATATTTAAAAGGTGTTGGACCACAGCGTGGAGAGTTATTACGCAAAGAACTCAATATACATAAATATGCTGACTTAGTAAATCTTTATCCCAATAGATATATAGATAGAACTCGTTATTACAAAATTAACGAGTTAATACCTAGTAATAGTGAAGTGCAAATTGTGGGTAAAATTATTCATTTAAAAACCGTTGAATTTGGCAAAGGAAAAAAACGTTTAGTAGCAACATTTATAGATGGTACAGGCGAAATAGAATTAGTTTGGTTTCAAGGTATTAAATGGATTCGTGAAAATATAAAAATTAATACCCCTTACGTCATATTTGGAAAAACGAACGCCTTTAATGGTCTATTTTCTATGCCACATCCTGAAATGGAATTAATAGAAGAACATAAGGCTAATTTGCGTACATCAATGCAGGCCGTTTATCCTTCTACTGAAAAACTACAAAACAGAGGGATCTCTAATAAAGTAATCAATAAAATGATGCAACAACTTTTTATTGAAACTCACACTTTATTTATGGAGAACTTACCTTCTTATCTTTTAGAAGAATTACAACTTATACCTAAAAATAGTGCTTTGTTTAATATTCATTTCCCTAAGAGTCAAGAACTTTTACAAAAAGCACAATTTAGATTAAAATTCGAAGAACTTTTTTTTATTCAATTACAGTTAATTTCTAAAAATCTAGTAAGAAAGCATAAAATAAAAGGGCATCCTTTTGAAAAAGTAGGTTATTACTTTAATGAAATGTATACAAAACACCTTCCTTTTGATTTAACAAATGCTCAAAAAAAAGTATTAAAAGAAATTCGAAACGATTTAGGCAATCCAGCTCAAATGAACCGATTGCTACAAGGAGATGTGGGTTCTGGTAAAACAATTGTTGCCTTAATGAGTATGCTTTTAGCTTTAGATAACGGATTTCAAGCCTGCATTATGGCACCTACGGAAATTTTAGCTACCCAACATTTTAATGGTATTACTGAATTAGCTAAAGCATTGAATATAAACATAAAATTACTTACAGGTTCAACAAAAACTTCAGATCGGAAAATCATTCATGAAGAACTCCAAAAAGGTAGTTTACATATACTGATTGGCACCCATGCTTTATTGGAAGATAAAGTACAATTTAAAAATTTAGGATTAGCCATTATAGACGAACAACATCGTTTTGGAGTTGAACAACGCAGTAAATTATGGAAAAAAGCAGCCCTTCCACCCCATGTATTAGTAATGACTGCTACTCCTATTCCTAGGACCTTAGCCATGAGTCTATATGGTGATTTAGATGTTTCAATCATTGATGAACTACCACCAGGAAGAAAACCTATACAAACAGTACATCGTTATGACAGTAATAGATTAAAAGTTTGGAAATTTATGCGCGATGAAATTGAAAAAGGAAGACAAGTCTATGTTGTATATCCCTTAATTCAAGAATCAGAATCTATGGATTATAAAGATTTAATGGATGGTTATGAAAGTATTTCAAGAGATTTTCCTTTGCCTAGATATGCCATTTCTATAGTACATGGTAAAATGAAAGCAGCAGAAAAAGAAGAAGAAATGAATCGTTTTGCAGCAGGAAAAACAAATATAATGGTTGCAACAACCGTAATTGAAGTAGGTGTAAATGTTCCTAACGCATCAGTCATGATTATTGAAAGTGCAGAACGTTTCGGATTGTCTCAATTACATCAATTAAGAGGACGTGTAGGAAGAGGAGCAGAACAAAGTTACTGCATCCTTATGACAGGCGTTAAACTTAGTAATGAAAGTAAAATACGCATGGAAACCATGTGTAAAACTAATGATGGTTTTGAAATATCAGAAGTTGACCTAAAACTTCGTGGTCCGGGAGATATTATGGGAACTCAACAAAGCGGCGTATTAAACTTACAAATTGCTGATCTTGTAAAAGATCGTGATATTTTGCAATTAGCCAGACATCATGCTATCCGATTACTCAAAGAAGATCCTAGCATGGAAAAACTTACACATCAAAAACTTAAGCAAGCACTCATAGAACTAAATAAGAAAAAAAATATATGGAATTATATTAGTTAAAAATATTTCATTCAGTACTTTTCGCTTTTAACATTTTTTTTAATTCCGCATTTTCTTTCTTAAGATCTATAATACGTTCTTTTTGTAATTCAATAATATAATCTAATCTATTAATATCAATCTCTGGATGTTCCATAGATTCTCCACGAAATAACCAATTAGCATCTAAATCTGTAAAAGTATTCAATATTTTGAACATTTTATCAGCTCCAAAAACCTTTCCATTTTTAATATTACTAATCTGACTACCTGATAATTCCAAAATCCTAGCTATTTGATTAACACCAAGTCCCTTCGATATTAAGTATCTATTAAATCGTACTCCTAAATCTTCAAATTCATTCATCATATTGTATAAATATTCAAAATTTTGTTTATATTTGCATAGTAAAAATAATCAATGCTTAAATCCCCAAAAATAAATTAAATTTTAACTTAATAATTAATCATATGTCAGATTTTTTAAAACAATTTGGTGAAGACCTGAAAAATAATGTACCAGGTTTTATTGCTGTTGCCGTTTCTGAAATAAAAAGCGGAATTTCTTATTTTACTTTATCTACTAATCCCAGTTTTGATCCAGAACTAGCATCAGCATTTAATCTTGAAGTCGTAAAGGCTAAATTAAATGCTATTAATGCTTTAGGATTAAAAGAAACTATTGAAGACATTTTAATTAATTTAAAATCTCAAATACATATTATAGATGTTTCTGAAAACAACGAATATTTTATCTATTTAGCTGTAGATTCTACAAAGGCAAATTTAGGCATGACAAAAGCATTATTAAATAAATATAAAAAAGAAATTAAGGGAAAAATTTAACTTTTTAGAATATTCAAATTATTCCAATAAAAATTTGAGAGGCTGTCCAAAAAGTAATAGATCAACATGTAGTTTGTCACTCCAGCGTAAGAAGGAGTCTCATAATAAACATTATGTTATTTCTCCCTTTGGTTGAAATGAAAGATTGCGGACTTTTTGAACAGTCTCTTTCAAATTACTTATAACCCATTTATAAAAAACAGGTCTAAATATACTTTAATAGAGATAAAAAAGGGCAATTTTTAAAACAAATAAAATCACAAAATACTTAATAATAAGCATTTATAAAAAAAATAAAAAAAAGACTTTAAAAAAGCTTGTTTATCCAAAAAACAGTTGTATTTTTGCACCGCAATCAAGCAATCACGGTCAAGTGATGGGGAGATACTCAAGCGGCCAACGAGGACGGACTGTAAATCCGTTGGGAAACCTTCGCAGGTTCGAATCCTGCTCTCCCCACTAAATGATAAAAAAACCGATAATATTATTATCGGTTTTTTTATTTTTAAAAATTTCAACTCAAAAACGGATCAAGTCCGGGATCAAGGGTCAAGTCCAAAATATGTAGATTTGATAAAAATAGAATCTAAAATAGTATGGGATACTGAATTTAATTTAATCTCATATTTAACAAAAGGCTCAGATTATAACAATCCAAGCCTTTACTTTTTAACTTACACACTTTCTGGATAGTGTCAGTTTCTATAAATTATTTACAACTACTCTTTTACTATTTTTTTAAAAACTTTATAACCTGTTTTGTTTTCCCCAGAAAGTAGATAGATTCCTTTCGGTAGATCAGAGAGGTTCATAGTATTCATATTTTGTTCATTTTTAAGAACTAATTTGCCTTCTCCATTGTAAATTGTAATATTTTCTAAATCTTCTGAAAAATACAATACCTCTTTTACTGGATTAGGGTATAATGCAAAATTATTTTTTATATTTTCTGATATAGAAAGAGTTTGTTCTACAATATTAAAATCTTCCCAAACTGCAGCTGCTTGGTATCCAGCTACTCCCCCTTCAGGAATTTTTAGTTCTATATTATTCAAAGTAAGATTATTAAAAACATCGTTAGATATTACGAGTGGATTTGCCCAATTTACGGTAACAGTGGTTAAACCTAGGCAATTTTCAAAAGCTTTATTTCTAATGGAAGTAACAGAATTAGGAATGGTAACGTTTTTTAATCCTCTACAATCCTGAAATGCACTATTTCCAATAGAAGTAACGGAATTAGGAATAGTAAGAGTTGTCAAAGATCTACAATCCTGAAATGCACCATTTCTAATGGAAATAACGGAATCAGGAATGGTAATAGTTTTTAAACCTCTGCAGTTTTTAAAAGAATACCTTCCTATAAAAGAAAGTGAATTAGGGATAATAAGGGTGGTTAAAGCTGCACAATTTTCAAAAGCACTTTCACCTATAGAAGTAATAGAATTAGAAAGGGTAAGAGTGGTTAATCCTTCACAATTTAAAAACGCTTTATCATCAATAGAAGTAACAGAATCGGGAATTGTAAGAGATTTTAAATTAGTGCAATAATAAAAAGCTTTATTTCCTATAGAAGTAACCGAATTGGGAATAGTAACGGTAGTTAAACCAGCACAACCCGAAAAAACAGATTCCCCAATAGAAGTAATAGAACTAGGAATTGTAATAGTTGTTAAACTACGACAATTATCAAAAGCATTATTTCCGATGGAAGTAACGGAATTAGATAGGGTAACACTAGCTAAATTACGGCAACGCTCAAAAGCATTACTCCCGATAGAAGTAACGGAATTAGGAATAGTAACAGAAGTTAAACCTGTTTTATAAAAAACATTGTTTCCTATGGAAGTAACCGAATCAGGAATAGTAATAGAGGTTAAGTTAGAACAAAAATAAAAAGCTCTATCTTCAATAGAAGTAACAGAATTAGGAATGATAACAGTAGCTAAATTGGAGCAACCCGAAAAGAGACTACTTTTAATAGAGGTAACAGTATTAGGAATGGTAATAGTGGTTAAACCTAGACATCTAGCAAAAGCTAAATCTCCAATAGAGGCAACGGAATTAGGAAGATTAATAGCGGTTAATAGTTCACAACTAGAAAAAGCAGAGAATCCAATAGAAGTAACCGAATTAGGAATAGTGATAGCGGTTAAACCTTTACAATTTTTAAAAGCTTGGTCTCCGATAGAGGTAACGGTATTAGGAATGGTAACAGTAGTTAAATCTTTACAGTCTTGAAAAGCACCGTATCGAATAGAGGTGACTGTGTAGATGGCACCTGCATTATTTACAGTAGGAGAAATTGTAATGGCTCCTCTAATAGATGTATTAGATGCTCTTACACTTACATTCATATCTGATGTTACAGCATATATTAAATCTCCTACTGTAAATTCTTGCGGAAAAATACTCACTGTAAATAATAGGGCTACTATTATACTCAGTCTTTTAATTCTTTTTTTTATTTTCATCATAATATTTTTTGGCAAATTTAAAAATAACTTTTCTCTTTTCACCAATACTGTTTTATTTTATAGTATTATATAACTGATTTTTAATATCTTACCCTTTATCAAATATTTAATTTTAGGGTGTTTTTTTAAGTTTTTTTTATTTGTTATAATTATCTTTTTAAAAGAGATTTTGTATTATAAATTTATTACATATTAAATGGTATGGAATCTAAAAAGGGTTCCTTTTTTTATTTTAATATGAAAAAATTTATATTTATGCCAAACATTTATACATTTTTATGTATCTTTTATTTTTTTCATTTTATCATATACATAATTTATAATTTAGGTTAAATTAAAGTTTGTATATAATCTTTATATATTTATGTAAAAATTGTTAGAGAATGACAATAGTATTTTCTCTTTTTTTTAATAAAATTTTTAGAATTAAAGTATTAATTTATTTAAATATCTGTTCTAAAATTTTTTTTGTATATTTTCATCTTCTTTGTTCTTTTCTTATTCATCATAAAGTCTGACTCATAATTTGGGTTTAACTGTTTTTTTATTTCCTGATGGTAAAAAATATAATATGCTTAATCCTATACCAAATAAGATAGTCGAGGCAATAAAGGCAGGGATCAAAATTTCTTTATGATTATCTAGAGCGTTATTTAGTGCTGCGTATAGTAACCATATTTGAATTGTTATATTCAAAATCAAGATTAATATGATGGTAGAAAGTATGGCGTTTAACTTTCGGGTGTTGGCTATGTTTTGTCCTGTTCTAAAGGTACTCATAAACAAAAATATTAAGTTGTTTCAGATATTATGGCTTTTACATATAAACCTTCTTCTTTTTCTATTACTGTTAGTTGTGGTAAAGGTCTAGGTGGTGGCCCTGCTAGCACTTCTCCTGTTCTAGCATCAAAATATCCTTCATGACAAGGACAAATAATTTGTCCTGAACCTGGTTTATAATAAACGGCACAAGATAAATGGGTGCATTTTTGTTCATAAGCTCTAAAGGTTCCGTCTTCAAGGTGTATCAGGATATAAGGTATGTTACTTCCTTTTACTTGAAAAGCTTTTGTTCCGCCCATGGGAATATCTGTTTTTTTACATACAAATTGTTCTCCTTCTATTTCTTTTTTGGGAAATAAATAGGCTTTTGCTGTTACCAATCCGCTACCTATCATGAGTCCTCCTGAAACAAGGGTTAGAAATTTGGCAAAATCACGTCGACTAACTTGTGTAGCTTCTTGCTTATGAATAGGAAAATCTTTTTTCCAATTTTTACTAATATTCTTTTCTTTTGACATTGTTTAAGGTTTAATAGATAATTAATTCCGTACTTTCTTTTGGCATCATGATATTTACTTTCGTTAGTACTACTTCGTTTCCAAAGATAAATTTGTTTACGGGTGAGCTGTTAGGTCTTATTTTTTTAATTTCTTCTTTGGTTCCATAAAATAAGGCACCGCTAGGACATACGGTAGCACACATGGGTTTTTCTCCTATACTAGTTCGGTCATAGCACATAGTACATTTCATCATTAGATCATAAGATTCTATTTTTTTTGGAACACCAAAGGGACAGGCAATAACACAATTAGAACAGCCTATACATCGTTCTGTATTAGCAGTGTGTACGATACCAAATTCGTCTTTGGAAATTGCATCGGCTGGACATACATTTGCACAAACAGGGTCTTCGCAGTGCATACAAACTTGTACGGTGGTTTGTATGGTGGTTGCTCTTTCTACATAATTTACATGTATCATAGAGTCATGACCATTTGTTTCACATTCAGCACACGCCATTTCACAAGCTTTACAACCTATGCAGCGTTGCATATCTAAAAAGAATTCTTCATTTTTATTAAACGAGGTGTAGTTACTCATAATTTTTTATCTTTTATTTACTCGCATAAGCTTTTGTAACGGAAGGACTTGGTGCCATTTTTTTTAAAGGTTCTAGTTTGCACGCTGAAACTTTAAATTCAGGTATTTTTGATATAGGATCTAAAGCTCCTATTGTTAATAAATTAGCTGATTTTTCTCCTGGCCAATGATACGGTATAAATACGGTGTCTTTTCGTATTGTTTCTACAATATTAGCAGGAAATGTACCTTGACCACGACGGGTAGAAACTTTTACTAATTCTCCTTGTTGGATGTTATATTTTTGTGCTAATTCTGGGTGAATTTCCACTAGTGGTTCTGGGTATTGATCTACTAATTTACCAATTCTTCTGGTTTGTGTACCACTTAAATATTGTGATACTACCCTACCTGTTGTTAAGGTAACTGGGTATTCGTCATTTGTTACTTCACTTGGTAATTTGTATGGTGCTGGATTAAAATGTGCTTTACCATCGGGGGTTTTAAATTTTTTATCTTCCCAAAGTCTTGGTGTACCAGGGTGATCATTTGAAGGACAGGGCCAAAATATGCCCATATTGTCTTCAATTTTTTTATAACTAATACCATAATAATCAGCTGTTCCCCCTTTTGAGGCTATTCTTAGCTCATTAAATATAGCTTCGCTGTTTTGAAAAGAAAATTTTTCTTCAACACCTAGTCTTTTAGCTAATTCTAATAGTATTTCAGAATCTTTACGTGCATTACCTGGAGGTGTTACGGCTTGTCTAATTCTGATGACTCTTCCTTCTGCTGAAGTGGTTGTTCCGTCTTCTTCTTCTTGTAATGAACCTGCTAAAATAACATCCGCATGACGAGCTGTTTCGTTTAAAAAAAAATCTATACAGACATAAAATTCTAGTTTTTCTAGAGCTTGACGAACATAATTACTATTGGGTAAAGAAACTAATGGATTAAAACAAATAGAAAGTAATCCTTTTATTTCGCCACGATGAATAGCTTCAATAATTTCATAGGCTGATAATCCTTTACTTGGTAAATCGGCTTCATTTATTCCCCAAACTTCAGAAATATATTTTCTATGTTCAGGGTTTTCAATATCTCTATTTCCTGGTAGTTGATCGCATTTATGACCATGCTCACGTCCTCCTTGTCCATTTCCTTGTCCTGTAATGGTAGCATATCCACAATAAGGTTTACCTATTCTACCTGTAGCTAGAACGAGGTTTATACAGCCTAAAACGTTATCTACTCCTTTAGAATGGTGTTCAATCCCTCTAGCATGTAATAAGAAAGAAGTTTTAGCTTTTCCCCAAAGTTTAGCGGCTTCTTTTATTTTTTCTTTACTAATACCTGTTACCTCCTCCGCCCATTCTAACGTATAACTTTCTACTGCATCTATTGTATCTTGAAAACCAGAAGTATGATTATTAATAAAATCGTGATCGAGCATATCATGATCAACTAAATATTTTAGCATAGCACCATATAAAGCTGAATCAGTTCCTGGTAATATGTCTAGATGAATGTCGGCGGTACGAGCTAAAGGGATGATTCTAGGGTCAATTACTATTAATTTAGCTCCATTGTCTCGTGCTTTCCATATCCAATGGGTTAAGGTTGGAAAGGTTTCACTAACATTGGCTCCTGCTATGATTATGACTTCAGCCTGTTCTAAATCGGAATAATTATTAGAGGCTCTATCTAAACCAAAAGCTTTTTTGTTTCCTGCTCCTGCACTTACCATACATAAGCGACCATTATAGTCTAAGTTTTTTGTTTTAAGGGCTACACGGGCAAATTTACCGACTAAATAACTTTTTTCGTTTGTTAACGAAACACCTGATAACATAGCAAAAGCATCATTACCGTGTTTTTTTTGAATTCTTTGTATTTCAGATACGGTTTTGTTCATTGCTTCTTCCCAAGTAGTATTTGTAAAACCTTTTCCTTCTGCCCTAAGCATTGGATTGAGTAAGCGATCTGGATGGTTATTTTGTAGGTATCGTTGTACCCCTTTAGGGCAAAGTCTTCCTTCATTAAAAGGGAATTCCTTCCAAGGATCAAAGCCTACTATTTTATTATTTTTTACTAGAAGTTTTATCCCGCATTGCATACCGCAAAAGCAGCAATGTGTTTCTACTACGTCATCTGGTTCGTCTCTTCCTACATATCCTTCTTTAGGAGCATAGTTTAGATGGGGACCAAAATCTTCTATAATTTTTTCTATTGGTACGGGTAATTTTGCCATGTTTTTTGTTTTTTATCCAAATAAATTGCCTCCTTGTTGTCTTGCTTTAAGATGTGCTTGTGCTATTTTAGAGCGTTTTCCTTCAGGACTTAAATCTAAATGCGAGGTTCCATCTGGTTTAGAGAAGTCAAAACCTAACTTACGTGTTACTATTTTTAAATCGTTTATATGCAATTGGGTTGTAAATTCTTTTCCTGTGTGTGGACAAACGGCCATTCCTTGTTGTTTTTTTCCTTCAATTTTATAGATATGAGCTCCAATTTGAGCAGGTCTTTGAATGATATGGAAAAATTTTCCAAAGGGAATCCATATTAAAAATAAGATAACGGTTACTGCATGTAAAACAGCTAAAAAGTCAAAAGCAAAGCCTTTCATAAACTGGTATGAATAGGTTAATCCTAATCCTGTAGCCGAAATAGCTATTAAAAGAATAAGAGGTAATAAATCGCCTTCAAATGTTTGGGTAGCAATTAATCCAGGGTTTATTAAACGTCTTCTTAAATAGTATAGAGAACCTAATATAACGAACCAAGAGGACCAATTTAGTGCATGAAAGGTTAAAAAGGCAATAACAGAACCTAATTTGAAAGAAAATATTTTAAACCCGAAAAAATGAGCTTGGTATAAATCTATTGTGTCTGGTGCTAATGTAAAATGTATCCAACCAAAAGTTAACGGAATGGTAATCATAAATGCTGAAATACATCCTATAGCAATCATAAAATGAGCTAACCAACGATATTGTCCTCTGGGGTAAATAATTTTTTGTAGTATAATATTATTTGTAAATTCTTTAACAATAAATAATAAATGTTTGAATAGTTTTCCTGTGAATAGAAAGTACATTCCTCTTTTAAAATACATCCAAGTAGGAGGTCTTTGTAACCAAACTGAGGTGCGATACACAATTCCAAAAAAAGCAAATAGGGTTCCGAATAAATAAGTTATTAAGGCTGCATCAAAATTTTGTAAATTCCGCGAACCTAAATAAACTAATACAACCATGATTATACAAGATAGTATGGCTATAAGGAGTGCATTAAAATTTATTTTTTTTAATCTCATCTCTTTTATTTTATAGAATTAACTTGGTCTTTCGCAACCTTTTTTGTTATAGTAGTACCAGTTGATGAAGGTTGCTAATGAGGTAAATAGAATTACGCCTATGAAAAATTCATTAGCTGTTCCGTTGCTTGTAATATTATTTCCTATCAATTTTGAGAAGATAAAAGGACCAAATGCTGCAATAGCGGCTGTCCAACCGATAACACCTGCGGCTTGACGTTGATTATCTGAAAAAATAATGGGATACTGTCTAAAAGTCCCTGCATTTCCCATACCAGTAAAAAAGAACATCATTAGGATAACTCCAACAAACGTAGGAAATTGTTCTACGCTAGTGGGTGCTAAAAGACCTTGGGTTACTAACATCATACATCCTAATAAAATTCCTAGACCTGTTAGTGTTGTAAGGATTGCTCCTCCTACTTTATCTGCTACAAAACCAAATAACACACGTGTTGCTGAACCAATTAAGGGACCATAAAAGGCATAAACTAACGGATCTGGAGCATTAGGAAAATCACCATATAAAAATTTAATCATTAGCGGAAATGCAGCTGATAACCCTGCAAAGGTTCCAAAAGTCATTACATAGGTAATAGTACAAAACCAAGTATGTTTATTATTAAAAATATCCATTTGCTCCTTGATAGAGGCTTTCATAGGGATACTTTTTAAATAGAACCAACTTATAATTGATAGTAAAATCAATAATGGAATATACCAAAAGGCTGCTGACTGAATGTAAATTTCTGTATGTGTAACGGCCTTATTATTAGGTTGTAATTGATTAAGTATTTTTTCTGCCAATTTAGGATTTGCATTTGCAATAGCTTTTGCTCTTGCTTTTAATGGTAATGATTTAAATATTGTAACATTATCAGTTGATTTGACTGCTTTTTTAAGGGAATCTAATACTTTAGGTTTTACATTACTTAATAAGATTTCTTGTTTTTTAGATTCCATTTTTGCAAATATGGTTGTCTGTTGTTCAAGGGGTGTGTTTTTTACTATTTCTTTAGCTTCCTTAGTATTTATATTTGTAAATAAAGAGGGAGTACCATACAATCCTACGCTCAAAACTAAGGGGGTTACGAATTGGGCTAAGGATACACCAAAATTTCCTATACCTGCTTGAATGCCTAATGCTGTTCCTTTTAACCGTTTTGGAAAAAACATATTGGTACTTGGCATATAAGAAGAAAAATCACCTCCTCCAAAACCTGTTGTAAAAGCTAATACCATGAATACCCAAAAAGGGGTATTTGTATTCATAACGGCTAAACCAATACCTAATACAGGAATTAATTTGATAAATGTAGCGAAGGCCACTACATGTCTTGTTCCAAAAATAGGGAGTATAAAAGTATGTATAATACGTAAAATTCCTGCGGCTATACCTGGTATGGCTGCAAGCCAAAACAATTGATCTTTGTTAAAAGAAAATCCTAACCCTGGTAGCTTGACTACTATAACGCTCATCATAAACCATGAGGCAAAAGATAATATTAGTGATATTGTTGTTATGGTTAGCGTTTTCCAAGCTATTTTATTTCCTGTTTGTTCCCAAAATTTTATATCTTCGGGTTCCCATTGATTTAACCAAGTACTCATATTTTTTTATTTTATTAATGATCGTGTTCTATATCTCTTGAAAATTCGGGGGTTTTTATTCTTAATATTCTAATAATGGTATTGTGCATCCATATCAAGCAAATACTTGAAATGATAAAAATGAATATCCAAGAACTGGTCCATAATCCTGTGGTATTGAGTAGGTATCCAAAGATAATAGGTCCTAAGAATCCTCCTAATCCTCCTATGAGTCCTACCATACCTCCTACTAAGCCTACTTGATTAGGGAAGTATTCTGGAATATGTTTGTATACTGCGGCTTTTCCTATTCCCCAAGCAATACCTATTAGAATTACTAACACAAGATACATCCACATATTAGCACTGAACTTAATTTGTGTAATTCCTTTTGCTAATAATTCTTTTTTCTTTACTTGTTGGTTTTGTTGTACTATAATTTCTTGCCAAGAAGATTTTACAGGTAATAATATACTTTCTTTTAAATGGCTTTCATTTTTTAGATTTACTTTATGTTCTTTGTTGTTAACTTGTATAATATTATTATTAATTTTAACGATACCATTTGTAGTGGCTAAAACTCCTGGTCCATCGGTTAGAATTTCCATTTTAGGAAAGATGAGTAAAAAACTAATGACTACTGATGATCCTAAAACCCAATACATGATTTTCCTAGCACCAAATTTATCTGATAAATACCCTCCAAAAGCTCTGATTATGCCAGATGGTAAACTAAACATTGTAGTAAATAATCCTCCTGTTACTAGACTGGTATGATATACATTCATAAAATTGGGTAATAACCATTGTGAGTAGGCCACAAAACAACCAAAAACTAAAAAATAATAGATACCGAACCGCCAAACTCTTATATTTTTTAATGGTTGTAATTGTTCTAATAAAGTTTTAGAGTTTGTTTCAATTTTTTTGTTTTTAGCAAATATCAAAAAAGCAAAGCCTATAATTATTAATGTAATAGCATATAGAATAGGTAGCATTTTCCATCCGTTTTCTGTATCAATTTCAGAAAATTTGTTCAACAATGTTGGGGCTATAAAAGTAGTTATAGCGGCACCTGCATTACCCATTCCAAAAATGCCTAGTGCTCTTCCTTGCCATTCTTTTGGATACCAAACTGAGGTGTATCCTATTCCTACTGAAAAACTGGTACCTACTAAACCAAATAAAAAGCTTAGTAGTGCAAATGCCCAAAATGTAGTAGCAGTAGTTAAGGCAAATAATGGAAAGGCGCATACAAATAAAAGGGTTGAAAAAACAATTTTTCCTCCATATTTGTCTGTTAAAATACCAATAGGTAGTCTAAAAATTGATCCTGATAAAATAGGAATACCTAATAACCAACCTACTTGAACTATACTCCAATCAAAAATATTTTTGTCAACAAGGTAAGTAACTAATACACCATTTAGTGTCCAACAAGCAAAGCATATCATGAAGGCTAGTGTATTTAAAAACAAAATTTTGTGCGATTCTCTTAAATGGCTCATAATATCTCTAATTTAATATAAAGATAAAAATGTCCTATTTGAGTTTGTATGACTTTTATCAGTTCTATTAAAATTTGATTTTTGGTTATCCTCCAATAGTAATCATACTTCGATTTAAATTAAAATTTAATGAATCTGTAAAAGATTCGTTTGTATCAAAGCCAGCTCTTGTTTTTTCTTTTAATAATATATTGTTTTTTAATAAGGGGATTATAGAGTGTCCTGCTCTTAAGGTATCTAACAAGGAGGTTTCTAATTTTGAAAATAAACAGTTTTTTAATTTCCCATCAGCTGTTAATCGTATTCTATTACAATGATCACAAAAAGGATTAGTAACTGTACTTATTATTGCAAAACTTCCTTTAAAATTGGCTATTTTGTAATTTTTGGCGGTGTCATTGGGTTTGTCCTCTTTCTTTATAACATTAGTTGGTGTATAATAGGTATTAATTTCTTCTAAAATTTCATTATAACTTACTAATTTATCTTTATTCCATTTATTTCCGTCAAAAGGCATAAATTCAATAAAGCGAATTTCTATTTTAGTATTTTTTGTGAGATGAATAAAATCTAAAATTTCATTATCATTGAATCCTTTTATCAGGACAACATTTAGTTTAACATGAAAATCATTTTCTATTAACAAATGAATGTTTTTGAGAACTTTTTCAAACTGATCTCTACGTGTTATAAATGAAAATTTATCTTGTTTAAGACTGTCTAAACTTATATTAACAGATTGTATGCTTGCTTTTTTAAAAGTTTCAATATATTGATCTACTAAAATACCATTAGTTGTAATTGCTAATTCAATATTTAATTTTGAAAGTTGTTCTATAATTTTTTTAGCATCTTTTCTTAGTAGAGGTTCTCCTCCTGTTAATCTTATTTTTTTTATTCCTAAATCAACAAAAGTCTGAGCTATTTGAACAATTTCATCTGCTGTCATTATATGATTTTTAGGTGTGAGTTTAATTCCTTCAGCTGGCATACAATAAGTGCATCGTAGGTTACAATGTTCAGTAATTGAGATACGTAAATAATTATGAAATCGACCAAAATTGTCCGTAAGCATGTTTTATTGATTATGATTAAAACCTTTAATAATTTTAAAAAGATGTAATACTGAAGGAAACACAGCTTCTATAGACTCTGCTGCTCCGTTAGTAGATCCGGGTAGTGCCATAATAAGCATATTGCCTTTAAAACCTACGACACTTCTTGATAACATTGCATAAGGCGTACGCTGTTGTCCATAATTTCTAATGGTTTCTTCAATACCTGGAATTCGTTTGTCTAGTAATGGTATTAGGGCTTCTGGGGTAATATCACGAGGTGATAATCCTGTACCTCCTGTTATAATAACTAAATCAAATTGATTGGTAAATAAGTTCATTACTTCTGATTGAATATCTAAAATTTCGTCTGGAATTATTTTATAAAAAGAAGATTCTAAACCTAATTTTTCAATTTTTTTAATGATCGTTTTTCCTGCCGAGTCTATTTTTTTTCCAGCTGAAATACTATCAGAACAAACAATAATTCCAATTTTTAGTTGATTTTCAATGGTTTTAACATCTGATTTACCTCCTTTTTTCTCTATTAGTTTTATACTATGTATTTCTACTGATTTATCAATGGGTTTTAGCATGTCGTACATGGTTAGTGCAACGATGGAAGCTCCGTGCATGGCTTCTACTTCTACTCCTGTTTTATAAATTGTTTTGACTGTAACTGTTATTTCTATATTTAAATCTTGAATATGATGTGATACTGAGGTAAATTCTATAGGTAATGGATGACAATCAGGTATAGCATTTGATGTGTTTTTTACGGCAAATAAGCCTGCTATTTTAGAAGCTTCAAAAACATCACCTTTAGGAACATTTTTTTTTATAATAGCTTCTAGGGTATTGGGGTTGCCTACTTTTACAATAGCTTGTGCTACTGCTGTACGCAATGAATTACTTTTTTGTGTGATGTCTACCATATTATTTATTTTTTTTCCATATATAGGTGTGATCTTCTAAAATTTCTTTTCCAAAAATGGGTACTTCGTGTTTTATTGCTTCAACTATGTATTCTAAGGCTTCATAAGTTGCTTTTCTTCTAGGTGCTGAAACAAATACAAACAAACATATTTCACCTGCTTTTACTCTTCCTAGACTATGGTAGATGTGCATACATGTAATATTAAATTGCTGAAAAGTGCTTTCTCTAATTTCATTTATTTTTTGAATTGCCATTTCTTCATAAGCAGAATAATCTATTGCTATTACATGTTTATCATGCATTATATCTGCTCGTACTTGTCCTAAAAATATTTGATGAGCTCCTATATTGGTTTTAGCTTGATGTTTTGTTATGGAAGTGGTTATAAAATCGGACTGAATAGCTCCTTGAATAAAAAGTTTATTTTTTGTTATATCCATTTTCTAATAAATTAAGAATTGAATTGATCCCGTTTTTTAATTGCTCTATATTTTTAAACCCTTTTTCTTTGAGTTTATCTTTTGCCAGAGAACTTCTTATTCCACTTTGACAAATAAATATTATTTTTTCATTTTTATCCCATTTATGACATTTTTCGTATAACTGATTGAGAGAAATTGATTCTATATTTTGAAAAGGTAGTTTTGGTTGTTCTAGTAGGTCTCTTAAATCAATAATTTTGTATTGGTTTGTTTGACATTTTTCAAGAAACTCAACACCATTAATATCTGAGAATAATTCTTTATTAGCTTCTTTTAATTTTAATCCTTTTTCATAACCCAATCTTATTTGATTTTCATTTCTTGAAAATTGAATTTCAGTAGTACTTTGTAATAATAAATCATATAAAAGTATTTTTCCTGAAAGTATTTTTCCTATTTGAAGGATTATTTTAACTACTTCTGCTGCTTGTAAAGTACCTAAAATATTAGGCAAAACGCCCAAAACGCCAGCTGATGTGCAGTTCGGTATAAAATTATTTTCTTGTTCGGGAAATAAACATCTATAACTAGGACCATCATCATAATTAAATACAGTTAATTGTCCTTGAAATTTATAAATAGATGCGTATACGAAAGGCTTTTTTGTAATCAAACTTATATCATTAATTAAATAACGAGCTTTTATTTCATCTGTACAATCAACAATTACATCATATTGTTGAATTAGTTCATACGCATTTGTTTCATTTAAAAACACGGGATAGGTATGAATCTTTGTTAAAGGATTGTGCTTTTTTAGTGTTTTTTTAGCAACCTCTGATTTACTTTGTCCACAATCTTTTGAAGTATATAAAATTTGTCTATGTAAATTAGTTTCTTCAACGATATCACCATCTATGATCCCTAATGTTCCTATTCCCATTGCCGCCAAATTTTGTAATACGGAACATCCTAATCCGCCTGCTCCTACAACAAGAACTTTTGCTGATTGTAACTTTTCTTGACCTGTTATGCCTACTTGGTCTAAGATTATTTGACGATTGTAACGTTTTAAAATATTCATTTTTTAAATTTTATCCTCCTGCAAAAGGAGGAAGTAATGCAATTTCATCTTCCTTATTTATTTTATAATTTGAATCCTGAATTTTCTTATTAATTGCTATTTTAAAGGGAGTTTTTTCTAATTTTTCATATTTGAATGACAAAAGTTCAATGATTTCAGCACAAATAATTTCATTTTTATCTATTTCAATAATCTCTTCTTCTAGACCTATAAGGTCTATCAATTGACCAAAATATTTAATTTTAATTTGCATTCTTATTAAATTGGTTTACAATCATTTCGTATTCTTCTTTTGTATTAATATTTTGTACTTGATATTTAAATTTTTTAGAAATAGGAATTTTGTATGTTTTAACTTCTTTTAACACTTCCCTTAATTTTAATTTATTATTAATCGTAGCCTCTCTAAATAGTTCTTTTAAACTAGTATTATAAACACCTATAAGAGGAATTTCAGTTTGTTCATTTATAAAAACAGTAATATCTGTATTTTGAATAATATGATTTCTAATAAGTATTTTTATTAAATCTGTAGTAATTAGAGGAGCATCTACACTTATAATAATTGTATAAGATGTTTGAGAATAATGTAAGGCAGTATAAATTCCTCCTACTGGTCCTTTTTCTTTTATAATATCTTTAACTATATTACAACCTATTTTTTTATATTTTAAATTATTTGTGATAACCTTAATATTTTTGCAAATAGGATTTAAAGCATTTTTTATACATATTACAAAAGGAAGATTATTTAATAATAAAAATCCTTTATCAGTACCCATTCGACTACTTCTACCACCTGCTAATATATATCCATCTATTTCCATTTAGACTATCATTAATTTAGCGGAAGCTATAACTAATACAAAAGACAAAATGTATTTTAATGTCATACTATTAAATTTAGCACTCCCATAAAAAGCCCCTAATGTACCTCCTATAAATACAACTAAAATTACAGACGTTAGATGTGAAGGGAACGAACCTTTATTAGCTAAAAAACCTAAAAAACCTGATATAGAATTAACAAATATAAACAAAGCTGAAACCGCTGCTGTTTCTTTTATATTTCCCCAACCTAATAATAAAATCAAAGGGGTTAAAATAATACCTCCTCCTATTCCTAAAATACCAGATATAAAACCTATTACTGCACCTATAAAAAGAGCCTTTTTAAATGGAACAACTTTTATATTTTCATCCTTATTTTTCTCAAATTTTACCAATATTCTTATCGCAACAAACAGTAAAATAATACCTAAGATTACTTTATATAAATGGGTCTCTATCTTAAAAAAACCTCCCATAAAAGAAAACGGAATTGAGGTAATAGCAAAAGGGTAAAATAAATTCCAGCGAAATTGATTTAATTTATAAAAAAATAAAAAAGCAATTGAAGATACTAATATGTTTAGCACTAACGCTGAGGGTTTCATTATTTCGGGTGAAAACGAAAACAAACTCATCAATGCTAAATAACCACTTGCTCCTCCGTGTCCTACACTTGCATATAAAAATCCAATAAGTCCTATAAGGAATAAAAATAAATTTGATTCAATATCCATCTTAACTAAATTACGAGCATAGAGTATTACTCGTTACCCTAATTAAGACAAATTTATCTTTTTCATATTTTAATTTATATGATAAATATCAACTATAGAGTTTGATTTAATCTTATATTCTCCAGCTTCTATTTTTACAAGTATATTAGCTAATGCAAAAGTATTAAGCATATTAGAATTTTGATGACTAAGTATGGTTACCTTTTCACCATCATAATAAGCCTTTAAAAACTGAGTTCTTGAATTTTTAACTACATAATCATGCGCAAGAGTTGCTTTCATAAATGTATTAGGGACTTGTCCTTGCATTTTTTTTATAATAGGCAATACATATATATAATAACAACTAAGCGAAGCCGCTGGATTTCCAGGTAAAGCATATACGATCTTGGAATCCTTTAAACCTACATATAACGGTTTTCCTGGTTTTTGATTTACTTTATAAAAAAGGGTTTCTACGTTTAATTCTTGTAACGCATCGTACACAAAATCATAATCTCCTACAGATATTCCTCCTGATATAAGTATAATATCATGGTACAACATAGCTTTTTGGATACTATTTGTAGTAAATTCTTGATCATCTTGTACTTTGTAAACATTAATTTCCTCTGTATAATTAGTTAGGGCTGATTGTAACATAATACCATTACTCTCATAGATTTTTCCGAAAGTTAACTCTATACCTGGATCAATTAATTCGTTTCCTGTTATAACAATTCCTATCGAAGGTTTTTTATATACGGATACATGGGTAATTCCTAAACAAGATAAAAAACCAATAGCTGGCGGAGTAATTTGAATTCCTCTTTTTAGAGCTAAATTTCCCGATTGTATTTGTTCACCAATAGGTCTTATATTTTCATTATATTTAGGTAATTCTAATAAAATTAATTTTTGATTTTTAATCTTACATTTTTCAATAGGAATGACAGCTACTGTACCTCTTGGGATAGCTGCTCCTGTAAAAATTTTTATTGCTTGAAATTCTCTAATTTCAGACTGAATACTATCTCCTGCTTTAATTTTTCCAATTATTTGAAACTCTAAAGAATCAAGATTTGCTATAGCAAAACCATCCATTGCAGATTGTTCAAAAGGAGGCATATTTATAGGAGAAATAACATCTGAAGCAAGTACATAACCATTAGAATCCTTTAATAAAATTTCTTTTGTAAAAAGTTCTACTTCTATTTCTTGTATTTTTTTTAAAGCTTCTTCAACAGATAGCATATTTTTCAGTTTATATAAAGGTTTGTATTTAAATGACTAAAGAATAAGATTTAATCATATATGTAAAAATAATAAATGTCTTTATTTAAATGAAATTGATTAAGAGTTATTTTAATAAGTATTTCTTATCCTAAAAAAATATCAACCAAAAAAAACAATATGTTAAAAATCAAAAAAATAAACTATATTTATTTAAGAAAATAACTTAATATTGTAGCTTCATCATAAAACAAATAGATATGAAAAAAAATTATGTTTTATTGTTTTCTATATTATCTATGACTTCAAATATGAAAGCACAAGAAAATGCAAAATTTGAATCAAAAAAAGAATATCAGAAAACGTTACGTATGGACAAAGGTTCCTCTCATGAAAAAGCATTAAATGCCATAGAGAAATCATACGGACTGGATAAAAATAACCAATATAAAGTTAGCTCAGTAACTTCTGATATTAAAGGTTTTACACATCAAAAACATCAACAATATTATAAAGGATTAAAAGTAGAATTCGGTACTGTCATTACCCATGAAAAAAATGGTTTGGTTGAATTAGTAAATGCAGAACTATATAATGCAAAATCAGTAGATTTAACTCCTAAACTTTCAGCTCAAAGATGTTTTCAATATGCTTTAGATTACGCAAATGCAGAAAAATATTTATGGGAAAATTTAGAACAATCCAAAATTTTTGAATATGAAAAACCTAAAGGAGAATTAGTCCTTTTTCCTGATACCAATTCTGGAAAAGTATATCTAGCATACAAATATGACATATATTCTATAAAACCTATTTCTAGAAAAGAATATTATATTAATGCTAACACAGGAGCTCTTTTATATACAAATCCTTTGATAAAACACTTCCATAAAAATTTAGTTTCAAAAGATCAAATAAAAAAAACAGGTAAACAAATAGAAAATATTATTTTTCCTACTGCATTAGCTTCTGGAAATGCAGCTACCCGTTATAGTGGTAATAGAACTATAGAAACCACTTTTGATACGAATCTAAACAAATATATTTTATCCGATGCAACAAGAGGAAAAGGTATTGTTACCTATAATTGCGCTAATGGTAATTATACTAATTCTCATTTTATGGATAATGACAATAACTGGACAGCTGCTGAATTTCACAATGCAGCTAAAGATGATGCAGGATTAGATGCACATTGGGGAGCTCTAAAAACGTATGATTTTTGGAAAAATATTTTTAATAGAGATAGTTTTGATAATAGAGGAAGTCTCATAAAAAGTTATGTTAATCTTGATCTAACCCTGGTTGATCCTACAAATAGCTCTAGTGATAATGCCTTTTGGGATGGTCAATTTATGAGCTATGGCAAAGGAACTACTCTTGATGCTTTAACAGCTGTTGATATTTGCGGTCATGAAATAGGGCATGCTATATGTACTTATACAGCCGATTTAGCATATAAAAATCAATCAGGGGCAATGAATGAAGGATTTTCAGATATTTGGGGAGCATGTATTGAACAATATGCTAAAAATGGTAATCTGAATGCAGCCGCTGATACTGCCAGTCCTGGTACATTAAATGTTTGGAAAATAGGAGAAGATATAGGAAACTCTTTACGATCTATGAGTTACCCTAATACAAAAAGAGATCCTGATACTTTTTTAGGATTATATTATGTAGATACGCAAGATGATACTGGAGTTACTCCTGAATGTACTGCTCCAAATGATACAAATGATCAATGTGGTGTACACACTAATAGCGGTGTCTTAAATCATTGGTTTTACATACTAACGGCTGGTAAATCAGGCACTAACAATGCTAGTTTAGCAAACGGAGGACAAGACGTATATAATGTTCAAGGAATAGGTATGGCAAAAGCAGCACAAATAGCCTATTATGCTGAAAGAGATTATTTAACCCCTAACTCAACTTTTATGGATTGTAGAAATGCAACCATAGCAGTAGCAAATTCTTTATATTGCTCATCCAGTCCTGAAGTACAATCCGTTACTAATGCTTGGTATGCTGTAAATGTTGGAAACGCATATAATGCTGTTGCTAATGATATTGTCTTAAAATCTCTACAAGGAGGTAATTTAAATGTAAATTGTGGTGCACCCTATAGCCCTACAATTACTTTTGAAAATGGTGGATCTAATGTTATTAATGCTGCTACTATTACCTACAATATAGACGGTGGAGCCAATTCTACTCTAAATTGGAATGGAAACTTAGCTCAATGCGAACAAGTAACTCAAGCCTTAAATGTAAATAATTTAAGCAGAGGTTATCATATACTAAATGCTACCGTTAGTATAGTAAATGATGACTTAATGACTAATAATAACAAATCCATGGTAATATTAGTAAATGATTCTAGTAACATAGGCACATTAAATACATTCAATACACCTAATGATGTTCTAGTTTCAGTAGACCAGGGAAATAAAAATAATACTGTTTGGGAAAGAGGTTTTGTAAATAAAACAAATTTATCAGCTGCAGCTACTGGTAATTCACCAGGGTATGCTACAAAATTAGTAGGAAACTATCCTGACAAAACAACCTCTTATTTAGTTTCTCAATGTTATAATTTATCTAATTTAACTAATGCCAGAGTAAGTTTTGATATGGCATTTGATCTTGAAAGCAACTGGGATATCATTTATTTTGAATATTCAACTAATAATGGTGCAACTTGGACTCCTCTTGGTAATGTAACCAACACTTGGTATAATAGCTCTAGAATACCTAATGGTATTGATTGCTTCAATTGTATTGGAAAACAATGGACTGGTAATTATAATATTGCTCCTTCAGGAGGTAATGGTAATAATGGTAATAAGAGAAATTATACCCATAGTTTAGCAGAAGTAGGACCTGCATCAAATGCTATTTTCAGATTTACTTTTATATCAGACGATTCTTCTAATCAAGAAGGAGTATTCATTGATAATTTTGTTATACAAGGAACTTTAGGAAATGAAATAAATAATTTTGAAAAATTTGAAATTTTCCCTAATCCTTCTAACGGAAAATTTAATATTACCTTATCTACAGATCAAGAAGTAACTATTCAACTTTTTGATTTAGGAGGTAGAAATATGTTTGAAAGAAAATATGAAGCAAAAGGATCAGAATTTAATAGTGAAATAGATCTATCTAATATCTCTTCTGGTGTTTACATTTTAAATATAGAAAGTAAAAATAAAAAAGAATCAAGAAGAATTATTATAAATTAATTTTAAAAAATCTATAAAGAAGGTATCCAAAAAATAGACAATCTTATCATTTAGCTTTGTTTGATCAATTCTTTCTAATTTACCAAGAAAGTTAAAAATAAACAGATAAAATAAATCAAATAATACAATATATTATTAGGTTTCCCTATTATCTAAACAAAAACTAAGTGCTGGTTATCTACTTATGGAAACCTTCTTTTTTTATTCTATCTCAAGTATAAAATATTTTCTTACAACAATATAAAACCTTAATGAGGCTGTCCAAAAAGTAATAAACCCATAGATGACGGTATTGAGATTTGTGAGCAAAATTATAAGGCTAAGTTCTGGGAAAAATAAAGAAGAATGGTAGTTGTACGTCAAAAATTAAAAGAAAGACCCAATGCGCCAGGTAAAATATTAAGTCTTTTTCCTGAGGATCAAATTCACAAAAACTACAGATACACAGCCTATTTTACAAATCTAGAATTTGCTCCATCAGAAATCTGGAAATTCTATCATCGTAAAGACGATGCTGAAAATAGAATAAAAGAATTGAAATATGACTTTAGCTTTGACAGATTTAATTTGAAAGATTTTTTCCTAACCGAAGCAGCTCTTATTTTTACTATGATAGCTTATAATTTAATGTTTCTTTTCAGAACATTTGTTTTACAAGAAAAAACTCAGAAAACACTAACAACATTGCGATATAAAACCTTTGCCATAGCGACATATTTTTAAAAACAAATTTATCATTTTGTTTTTAAAATTGCACTTAACAAAAAAAGAAGAGCTTGGTTCAGTGGTCTTTGGAATTATAACATCACCTATCCTTTTGAAATCTCTAATGCGTAATTTGGGTTTATATACTTAATTTAATTTGATCACATTGATTTGATCCAAAAAGGCAAAAAAAAAGCACCCTATAAAGGATGCTAATGTGGGCGATAAGGGATTCGAACCCCTGACCCCCTCGGTGTAAACGAGGTGCTCTGAACCAGCTGAGCTAATCGCCCGATAAATCTTTTAAACGTATGAAACTTTAAGTTTCTTTTGTGGGCGATAAGGGATTCGAACCCCTGACCCCCTCGGTGTAAACGAGGTGCTCTGAACCAGCTGAGCTAATCGCCCGATAAATTTTTTGAACGTATGAAACTTTAAGTTTCTTCTGTGGGCGATAAGGGATTCGAACCCCTGACCCCCTCGGTGTAAACGAGGTGCTCTGAACCAGCTGAGCTAATCGCCCGATAAATTTTTGAACGTATGAAACTTTAAGTTTCTTCTGTGGGCGATAAGGGATTCGAACCCCTGACCCCCTCGGTGTAAACGAGGTGCTCTGAACCAGCTGAGCTAATCGCCCGATAAATTTTTGAACGTATGAAACTTTAAGTTTCTTCTGTGGGCGATAAGGGATTCGAACCCCTGACCCCCTCGGTGTAAACGAGGTGCTCTGAACCAGCTGAGCTAATCGCCCGATAAATTTTTGAACGTATGAAACTTTAAGTTTCTTCTGTGGGCGATAAGGGATTCGAACCCCTGACCCCCTCGGTGTAAACGAGGTGCTCTGAACCAGCTGAGCTAATCGCCCGATAACATCTAGAAGAATATTCTTCCGTTATTGTGGGTGCAAATATAAGATAGTTTTTTTGTAAAACAATAAAAAAATAAAGAAAATTATACAATTTCTGCTACCACAAATGTACTTCCTCCTATATAAATAAAATCTTGAGCACTAGCCAAGTCCTTTACTCTTTTATAAGAATCTGAAACAGAAGAAACTATCTCATTAAAAATCAAACCATGTGATTCAGCAATAATTTTTAATTTTTCCGGAGCTAAACCACGAGGCACATTAGGTTTTGTAAAAATATAATAAGCATCTTTAGGGAAAAGCGGTAAAATATCATCTAAATCTTTATCATTAACAACTCCTAAAATAAAAAATAAACGATTATAGGTTTCTTTTTTAATTTGATTTAACACAATTTTTAATCCGTGACTATTATGAGCAGTATCACAAATAACTTTGGGCATAGCATCTAATTGTTGCCAACGTCCTAGCAAACCTGTATTCCTGACCACACTTAGTAAACCTTTTTTTAATTGTTCTTCTGTAATAACAAAATAATCTTGAAGAACTTCTATTGTCTGCAAAACTGTCTTTTTATTCTGTTTTTGATAATCTCCTAGTAATTCACATTCGTATTCTTCAAATATTCGATCGGAAGCAAAATAAATAGTTGAATTCATTTTTTTTGCTTTCTCTAAAAATACGCTCTGTGTTTCGGGTAGATATTCTCCTATTACCACAGGAACATTGGATTTTATAATACCTGCCTTTTCAGAAGCTATAGCACACAGCGTGGTTCCTAAAAATTGTACATGATCCCAACCTATATTAGTTATAACGGATATTAAAGGTGTAATTATATTGGTGGAATCTAATCGTCCTCCTAAACCAACTTCTATGATTCCTATATCTACATTTTTATCTGCAAAATATTGAAAAGCCAATCCGACTGTCATCTCAAAAAAGCTTAAATGATTTTCTTCAAAGAAAGTTTTATTTTTTCGAATAAATTCTACTACATAATCTTCTGTTATAACCACCCCATTTATTCGAATACGTTCTCTATAATCTTTTAAATGAGGAGAGGTATATAGCCCTACTTTATATCCTGCTTCTTGTAAAATAGATGCTAACATAGAAGAGGTTGATCCTTTACCATTAGTCCCAGCTATATGAATTGTTTTAATTCTTTTTTCAGGATTTCCTAAATGATTAGCCAATAAAACAGTATTTGTTAAATCTTTTTTATAAGCGGTAGCTCCTTGTTGCTGATACATAGGCAGCTGTGCAAACATCCATTGAATTGTTTCTTGATATGTCATAAAAAAACAGGCAACTATTGCCCTACTTCAAAATTAAAAACGATAAAACCTATTTGCTTTTCAGGGGCATGCTCATCGGAATGCCATCTAAATGCTCTTGCAGCATCTATTGCAGGATTTACTAAACAAGGATTTGTATTTGTTGTTCCTTTTACATAGTTAGCCATTATTACCTGACCATTTCTATTTACTATAACTTGTACAACTACTCTTCCTGTTTCATTACAATCTTGTACTTTACGAGATCTAGATGCTAAACTTCTTCCTTTTAATCCCCATCCAGACCCTCCTACTCCTGAACCTGATCCGTAAAATGAATTAGCATACCGACTTCCTTTTAGTTCTCCTTTATCCCCTGATACTTCATCATTACCATGTCCTTCATTAGCTCCTGCTATTTTAGGTCCATTAATAAAACTAGATAAAGCATCATCCGTTGACTTACTAGGCTTTTGCTCCTCTTTTTTATCTTTTATCTGTTCTTTTAGTACAGTCTTTTTAATAACGGGAGCATCAGTAGATTCATTATTTAGTATATTTTCTTCTTCATTTAGATGATCGGGCTGGGCGATCTTAGGTTTTGGCGAAGAAATAACCATTTCTTCTGGCTGTACCTTACCCTGCCCTAAATCAGTTGTTCCAAAATTGATCATTATTCCATTTTCTGGCGGAGGATCAACATACGTTAATCCAAAAAACAGAAACAGGAAGAATAGGATTACAAAAATTACCGAAGTAATAACAAATGCTTTTTTTTCCTCTGGTGTTTCTAAAAATAACATATCATTTAGGTCTTACTGCTAAAACAATTTTTATTTGATTACGATTGGCTATATCCATAACGTAAACGGCTTTTTCTATCGGCACTCCCTCGGCTACACGAAGTATAACGGATTTATTTCCGTTACCAAGTACTGATAATAATTTAGCTTCTATTTCATTTTCGGTAATCGCTTGCTTATCTATATAATATTTTTTATCTTTATCTATACTTATTGATATACTTTTATTATTATCTGTTTTTCCCTTTGCTTTTGGCAAAACTAAGTCCAAAGCATTAGTTGTAACCATAGTTGATGTTAACATAAAAAATATTAACAATAAAAAAACTATATCTGTCATTGACGACATATTAAATTCAGCCGAAACTTTATTTCTTCCTCTTAGATTCATATCTATCGTTCATTTAATAAATCCAAAAACTCAACTGCATTTAACTCCATTTGATGCACTACTTTATCTGTTTTTACAACTAAATGATTATAGCCTACATAAGCTATTAAACCAACTATTAAACCAACTACTGTGGTCATCATAGCAGTATAAATACCTTCTGCTAACATACCTACTTCTATTTGCCCTCCTCCACTTGCCATTTTATGAAAAGCCATAACCATTCCTACAACTGTGCCCAAAAAACCAGTCATAGGACCAGCCCCTGAAAGTGTAGCTAACATGCTTACATTTTTTTCTAGTTTATAAACTTCTAATTTTCCTGCATTTTCTATAGCTGTATTAATATCTTCTAAACGATTTCCTATTCTTGAAATACCTTTTTCAATTAATTTAGCAACTGGTGAATCAGTTGCTACACATAATAGTTTGGCTGAATCCAACCTACCATTAGCAATATGATCTTTTATTAATAACATGAATTTATCATCTATTTTAGATGCTTTATTAATTGCCATAAGTCGTTCAAAATACAAATACAATGCAAAAAACAGCATAACAAATAAAGATAACATAATTATCTGACCTACTAATCCTCCTGAAGTCAATAATTCCCATACAGATAAGGTCTTTTCTACTGGTACATCTTTTAGATTAGCCTGATTAATAGTTGTAGTAAGTGAATCTACTTGAAGAAATAAGCTCATATTTTTTCTTATTTTAAACGATTTTATTTTGAAATAATTGTTTGGTAAATATAACGGTTTTTGATTTAAAGTTAAAAATAACACCAAATACTGTACCATTTATAACAGCATTAGAAGAATAACATATTAACTAGTTGATAACAAAAATTTTAATAATATATTCTAAACCCTAATGATTGACAAAGGCTATATTGTTTTTCAAATAAAGTCTCTGTTAAATCTATTATGTCATCAATTTCTTCCATTAATGAAAAATACAAATTATCTAAAATCGTACTCAAAATAGGGACATTATTAACGTATCCTGAAAGTGCTTTAGCTCCTGTAACATCTAAAAAGTACTGAAAAGTTTCTTCATTTAAATCCAAAGGAAGAGTATTTGCAAAATGGATTATTTTTCCTTTTAACTTTCCTTCAAAAAACTCTGCTATTTCTTCAAAAGTATAATAATAATTATCTATTTTAAGCTCATTAGCTCTTCCTTGCATTACTAAATAAATAACTGCATAATCCTTAAAATAACGATCTTGAAACAACAAAGCACTAATACTTTCTTCAAAACCTTCTATACTATCAAAAGTTTTGTATATATTGGTTATTTTATATTGATATGCTAAATTTTCTAATGAGGCTAAAACAACGCTTCTTTTTTCTTCTGTTACATCCGCAACAGATTCTAAACAATAAATATGGTGGTTTTGTGACATTATTCCTTAATTTGCTTACATTCAAATCATCTTATAAATCAAATATGTTTTTCTTTTTGAGTCTTTCATTAACAAAACAACACAAAGTTATCTAATTCATAAAATAGTTTGGTAATATACCTTTTTTTATTTTACGAAATTATCATCAAATTATATTTTGGGTTTTACAAAATTAAACCCATGCAATATCTTTAATAAACAGTTAATTCTTTTTAACAAAAGAATATTTTATTCCATAATTCATATTATTTCTTTTTTAGCAGTAAGATAATAAGATTATATTATTCAAGTATCAATTAAATCAATATCTAAAAAAAATGTTTATTTAAATATTTTATTGCAAATTTGCATTACCAAATTAATTAAATCATGCCAAAAGTTTCAAATAAAGGGCTTCAAATGCCAGAATCTCCTATCAGAAAGTTAGTACCTTATGCAGAAACTGCAAAAAGAAAAGGGCACAAAGTATATCATTTAAATATTGGTCAACCAGACATTCAGACCCCAGAAGTAGCTTTAAAAGCAATTCAAAATACCGACATTAAGGTTTTAGAATACAGCCACTCTGCTGGTTTTGAAAGCTATAGAACAAAATTATCTGAGAGTTATAATAAAATAGGATTACCTATTAAAAAAGAAGATATAATTATAACAACAGGAGGATCAGAAGCACTATTATTTGCTTTGGGTAGTACAATGGATTCAGGTGATGAAATTATTATCCCAGAACCTTTTTATGCAAACTATAATGGTTTTGCTACCGCATCTGGAGTAAAAGTAGTTCCTGTAATGTCAGGAATAGAAACAGGTTTTGCTCTACCTCCTATTGCTGATTTTGAAAAATTAATTACACCTAATACCAAAGCAATCTTAATCTGTAATCCTGGAAACCCTACTGGTTATTTATACTCACAAGATGAAATAAACCAATTGGCAGAATTAGTAAAAAAATATGATTTATTCTTGATTGCTGACGAAGTCTATCGTGAATTTGTTTATGATGAAGAAGCAAAACATTATTCTGTCATGAATATTTCTGGAATAGAAGATCATGCTATTATGATTGATTCCGTTTCTAAAAGATATAGTATGTGTGGAGCGCGCATTGGATGTATTGTTTCAAAAAACAAATTAGTCATGGAAACGGCTATGAAATTTGCTCAAGCTAGACTTTCTCCTCCAACTTATGAACAAATAGCTAGTGAAGCAGCTTTAGATACACCACAAAGTTATTTTGATGAAGTAATTAAAGAATATAAAGACAGAAGAGATACTTTAATTACTGAAATGAATAAAATCCCTGGAGTAAAAATTGCCACTCCTAAAGGTGCTTTTTATTGTATTGCACAATTACCAGTACAAAATGCTGATGATTTTGCACAATGGTTATTAGAATCCTTTGATTTTAATGGAGAAACTGTAATGGTAGCACCCGCAGCTGGATTTTACTCAACACCGGGTATAGGACTCAACGAAGTACGTATTGCTTACGTATTAAAAAAAGAAGATATTATCAAATCTGCTCAAATTTTAGCCGAAGCACTAAAAACGTATAACAAATAATACAATTATTTTAGTTTTTAGTAATTCACTATATTTGCAATTCAAAAAATTTTGAAATAAACTATATTTATATTAATGGCTCATAACGAAGAATTTCACGACGAATTAGGACACAGTCATATAGCAACTAGTGCCACTACCCCTTTGCGTAGTGACGCTTTTGATTTATCAGACGAAGAAAAAATTGCTTCAATCCGCAAAGATGTTGAAAGTATTTTAAATACTTTAGGAATGGATTTAACAGATGATAGCTTAAGCGGCACGCCTAATCGTGTGGCAAAAATGTTTGTTAAAGATATTTTTGGAGGCTTAAACCCAGGTAAAAAACCAGGATCTTCTACTTTCCAAAATCATTATAAATACAATGAAATGTTAGTAGAAAAAAACATTGTAGTTTATTCTACTTGTGAGCACCATCTTTTACCTATTATTGGTCGTGCACATGTTGCTTATATTTCTAATGGTACTGTAATAGGTCTTTCTAAAATGAATCGCATAGTAGATTACTACGCAAAACGCCCACAAGTACAAGAACGTTTAACCATGCAAATCGTACAAGAATTACAAAATGTACTAGGTACTGATGATGTAGCTTGTGTAATAGATGCTAAACACTTGTGTGTAAATTCGCGAGGCATTAAAGATATAGAAAGTAGCACTGTTACTGCTGAATTTGGTGGTAAATTCAAAAACGAAGCAACTCGTAAAGAATTTTTAGACTATATAAAATTAGAAACTAAGTTTTAAGTATTCAATTATAAGTGATTGAAAAAACAACCATTAAACACATAAATTCAATCACTTATTTTCAAATTTCAACAAATGCGTTTATATACATCCAACTCTATAAAAGTTTATAACACCTTAAGTGGCGAAAAAGAATCTTTCATCCCTTTACACGATGGTAATGTGGGTATGTACGTATGTGGTCCTACCGTATATAACTATGTACATTTAGGTAATGTTCGAACTTTCATGAGTTTTGATGTAATTTATCGTTATTTATTACATTTAGGTTACAATGTACGCTATGTACGCAATATAACTGACGCAGGACATCTAACCGATGATGGAAATGTAGAAAACGATCGTTTTGTTAAACAATCACGTTTAGAAAAATTAGAACCTATGGAAGTAGTACAAAAATATACCGTATACTTTCATAAAGTTTTAGATCTATTTAACTTTTTGCCTCCCAGTATAGAACCCACAGCAACAGGGCATATTCTTGAACAAATAGAATTAATTCAAAAATTAATTAATAAAGGGTTAGCCTATGAAAGTCAAGGTTCAGTTTATTTTGATGTAGAAGAATACAACAAACAAGGTCTTAATTATGGGGAGCTAAGTAATCGAAATATTGATGAATTATTTGCTAATACACGTGATTTAGATGGGCAAAACGAAAAAAAGAACCCTCAAGATTTTGCACTATGGAAATTTGCTTCTCCTGCACATATCATGAGATGGAATTCTCCTTGGGGAGAAGGATTTCCCGGCTGGCATCTAGAATGTACCGCCATGAGTACCAAATATTTAGGAAACAAATTTGATATTCACGGTGGTGGTATGGATTTAAAATTTCCTCATCATGAATGTGAAATTGCACAAGGAAAAGGATGCAATGGTTCTTCACCTGTAAAATACTGGATGCACGCTAACATGTTAACAATGAATGGATTACGCATGAGTAAAAGCACAGGTAACTTTATACTACCTATGGAATTAATTTCAGGTAATAACACTTTTTTCGAAAAAGCATTCAATCCTAGTATCATTCGTTTTTGTTTTTTACAAGCTCACTATCGAAGCGAGTTAGACATTTCTAATGATGCTATGATAGCAAGCGAAAAAGGGTATAATCGTTTAATGGAAGCTATTAAAAATATTGACTTGATTACGCCTAAAAATCAATCCTCTGTTGATATTCCTCAATGGGTAGAAAACTGCTATCAAGCCATGAACGATGATTTTAACACTCCTATTCTAATTGCTAATTTATTTGAGGGTGCTCGTATTATTAATATCGTAAAAGATGGCAAAGAAACAATCTCAAAAGAGGATTTAGATTTAATACGAAAAACAATGAATAATTTTGTATTTGACATTTTAGGTATTGAAAATCAATCATCAATTAATGATAATTCTAGCAAATTAAATGGTGTAATAGAAATGCTTATTACAATGCGTAAAGATGCACGTATTAATAAAAATTGGGCATTATCTGATCAAATTCGAGATCAATTACTAGAACTAGGCATCCAATTAAAAGATGGTAAAGAAGGAACTACTTATACGTATTAAAGCACATAAATATAAAAATCATAATCTCTTTTAAATTAGTATCGTTATTTTATTCTGATCAACGAACCGAAGAGTTTATAAAAACTTATACTATCTCGAAATAGCTGATTAAATATTAAATAATGCTCTTTTGAGATAGTTTTTCTTTATCTAATAAAAATAACATGAATCTAAAAAAAATACTAATTCTTTCTCTTGTCTTCCTAGTACGAATATATCAATATATTATTTCTCCTTTAATGCCTGCTGCTTGCAGGTATCAACCTACTTGCTCTCAGTATATGGTAGACGCTTTAAAAAAACATGGTCCTCTAAAAGGATTATGGTTAGGTAGTAAACGTATATTACGATGCCATCCTTGGGGAGGTAGTGGTTACGATCCTGTACCTTAAATATAAATAAATTTCTTATTGTAAATATAAAATTTGACAACAAAAAGCTGCCCTATCTCTTACTTATAATTCTTTTTCAGAAAAAAAAGATAGGGTTCCAAATATCTATTCTATTTCATCTATTAAAAAGGAACAGTCTTCTGAATTAATAATTTCTTTTTCTCGTTCTAGCATATATTTATATAATGCAAACTGAGCAAAAAGATATAGAAACATACATACAGAAGGAAAAATAGCTATTGATAGATAAAAAAGCTTTAACACTAAAAGAAATTGAATAATTGCAAAAAAAACAGCGTTAATTAAGAGCCAAAAATTCTTTTTACATTCTTTAATCATATAATTTGAAAGGGCAACTCCTCCTAAAAAAGAAAGAAATAATACTTGAACTAGGTAAATATAAATCCCTTGTCCTAATTCATTTTTAGTTAAGAAAGTTAAATAGCCAAATGCTGTAAAAAAAGGAAGAGTACCTATAATTACAGGTAGTTTTTTTTTGATAGGTTGATCTTTTACTACCAAATATATTACAATTCCTCTATATATAAAAAAGAAAATAGATGCTACTACGGCACTATTAAAAGTTCGTGATACAAACAAAATATTAGCTATTAAAACAAAAAATAGAGCTAATAAAAAATATATATTACGTTCTTTAGAAACCACCCAATACATCAGCATCATAATAGGCATCAATAAAGGCTTTAAAATATACATTATTAAAAAATTATTAAAATATTCAGCTACAACTTCAAGTAATCCTATTGTAAAAAACAAAATTAAAAATCCTTTTTCTTGAGATTTTTTTTCGCTATAAAGCATATATTTGACAGTAAATTAAACTCCTTATTTCTGACTCTAAAATTACAATTATTTTTTTTTCGAAGTATTATCTTTAATTAATTTCTACAGTTTTATACGAAAAGAGAAATCAGCAAATTATAAGATAAAATTTTCAGATATTTTCACAAAAACATAAAAAAAGCTGCTTATAAATAGGCAGCTGATTATTTTTATGAAAGAAAAAATTATTCGTTATGCAAAAATGATTGTCTATTTAATAATATTTCTTCTGTTTCTACGTGATTATCATCAGGTACACAACAATCCACTGGACATACTGCGGCACATTGTGGTTCTTCATGAAATCCTTTACATTCAGTACATTTACCAGGAACAATATAATAAACATCATCCGAAATAGGCGTTTGTGCAGTTTCTGAATCTACTTCTGTACCATCTGGAAGTATTATTTTTCCTGTTAATTTTGTACCATCTTTCCATCTCCAATCATCAGCTCCTTCATAAATTGCCGTATTAGGACACTCTGGCTCGCATGCCCCACAGTTTATACACTCATCTGTAATTATAATTGCCATATTTTCATGCTTTATGCCGCAAGCCCTAAGCTGTAAGCGTTCAACAATTTTAAAAGCTTTAGGAAGTAACATACAGTCTACTAAAGCTAAATATCTTATTTTTGTGCAAAAATACAATCTAAACCATATATAAGCAAGTAACCTATGTCACAAAAAGAAATTATTATTGCATTTTCTAAATTAGGAAATTTCTTAAAACAGTTTACACCGCAGGGCAATCTAGCAAATAATCAAACGGCATATAATGACCTTTTTTTTGACCCATTTATCGATCTTATCCAGATCTCGAAAGCACATAATGGCTGGTTTACACCTGAACAAGTTTATTTTTCAATTCAATCTTGGGCAGATGCTTTAACAGAAGAAAACTTAATTCAATGGTTAGCACCTTACAGCTATAACGAAAAAAATCCCAAAACAATTGCACTTATTTTAGCTGGTAATATTCCCTTGGTGGGATTTCATGACTTTATATCTGTTTTACTTAGTGGAAATAAAGTGCTAGCCAAATTATCGTCTAATGATCAAAAATTACTTCCTTTTTTGGCTAATTATCTAAAAGCGGTAGAACCTAAACTTAAAAATAGAATTCTTTTTACAGAAGAAAAATTAGAAAATTTTGATGCTGTAATTGCTACTGGTAGCAATAATACAGCGCGTTATTTTGAGTATTATTTTAGGAATAAGCCTTCTATTATCCGTAAAAACAGAAATTCTGTTGCTATATTAGACGGTAACGAAAATAAAGAAAATTTATTTTTATTAGGAGAAGATATCTTTAGATATTTTGGTTTAGGCTGTCGTAATGTTTCTAAGATTTTTATACCTAAAGATTATGATTTCAAATTATTTTTTGAAGCCATTTATCCTTATGGTGAAATTATTCATTATGAAAAATATGCTAACAATTATGATTACAATAAAGCTGTTTTTTTAATGAGTCTTTTTAAAATATTAGATAATGAATTTTTAACATTAAAAGAAGATACAAGTTATGCTTCACCCATTTCTTCCTTATTTTATGAATATTACGAGGATCTAGAAGAAATTAAAAACCGTCTCATAAATGACCAAGATCTTATTCAATGTATTGTTTCAAATCAATTAGTAGAAAATAGCATTCCTTTTGGTCAAACACAAAAACCAAAACTCTGGGATTATGCAGACAATATTGATACTATTGCTTTTTTAAATTCACTATAAAATGGGGATTAAATTTTCAGACATAATAAAAAAAGAAAAAGAAAAAAAAACTCACATACACAAACCTCATTTTAACCTTGAGGCACGTATTAATTCCAATCGTTTACATACAACATACAATAAAAAGCAAACCATGAAAAAACACAATTATAGTGCAGGTCCTTGCATTTTGCCACAAGAAGTATTTGATCTATCTGCAAAAGCTATTTTAGATTTTAATGACATGGGATTATCGCTTTTAGAAATCTCACATCGCAGCGATGAATTTGTTGCTGTCATAGAAGAAGCTCGTGCTTTAGTTCTTGAACTTTTAGGATTAGAAAATAAAGGATATCAAGCACTTTTCTTACATGGTGGAGCTAGTTTAGAATTTTTAATGGTTCCTTATAATCTAATGAAAGTAAACGGAAAGGCAGGTTATCTTGAAACAGGTACATGGGCAAGTGGAGCTATTAAAGAAGCTACTCTTTTTGGTGAAACCATTATCTTAGCTTCTTCAAAAAATGAAAATTTTAACACTATACCTAAAAATTATATAGTACCTGATAATTTAGATTATTTTCATTGTACCAGTAATAATACTATTTACGGTACTCAAATGAAATCATTCCCACAATCTAATACGGTTATGGTTTGCGATATGAGTTCAGATATTTTCTCAAGAAATTTAGATTTTAGCAAATTTGATTTAATTTATGCTGGAGCTCAAAAAAACATGGGTCCTGCAGGTACAACTTTAGTAATTGTAAAAGAAGAAATATTAGGAAAAACAGGACGCATTATTCCATCTATGTTAGATTATCAACTACATATTGCCAAAGAAAGCATGTATAATACCCCACCCGTGTTTTCTATCTATGCCTCTTTATTAACATTGCAATGGCTAAAAAAAATGGGAGGAGTTCATGCCATTGAAAAAATAAATAATGAAAAAGCCAAACTTTTATATACCGAAATAGATCGAAATCCTTTATTTGAAGGTACAGCCGTCACAGAAGACAGAAGTCTAATGAATGCCACGTTTGTTTTAAAAAATACAAAACACGAATCCATCTTTGATCAACTTTGGGAAAAGGCAGGTATTTCAGGACTAAAAGGACATCGTTCTGTTGGCGGTTATAGAGCCTCTCTTTATAACGCCTTACCATTAAATAGTGTTCAAGTTTTGGTAGATGTAATGAGAGAATTTGAAAATTTAGTTTAACACAACACTTTATAAATGAAAATATTAGCCAATGATGGTTTATCTGATCAGGCCATTTTATTATTAGAAAACAATGGGTTTAAAGTATTAACTACTAAAGTAGCACAGGAACAGCTAAGTAACTATTTAAATAAAAACCAAATAGACATTCTTCTTATACGCAATGCTACCAAAATCAATCAATCTATAATAAATGCTTGCCCTAATTTAAAAGTAATAGGCAAACTAGGGATTGACACAGATAATATTATAACAGACCCTAATCATTCAAACACTATAAAAATCTTAAACACCCCAAACGCTTCAGTAAATGCTGTTGCTGAATTAGCTATAGGACATCTTATTTCAGGAGCTCGTTATTTACATGATTCTAATAGGAATATGCCTTTAGAAGGCGATACTCATTTTAATCAACTAAAAAAAGTATACAGTACTGGTTTAGAATTAAAAGGAAAGACCTTAGGAATTATAGGATTTGGAAAAATTGGTAAAGCCGTTGCTCAGAAAGCATTAGGGCTAGGAATGAAAGTTATTGGAACAGCAAAAGAAACAAAACAAGTTCCTGTTGACATTGAATTTTACTCCAATCAAAAAATTACAATTCATATTGATCTAATGCCTTTAGAAGACCTACTCCCCTTAGTTGATTTTATTTCTTTACATATACCCGCACAAAAAAATTATCTCTTAACCGCTAGTGAATTTAAAAAAATGAGACAAGGTGTAGGAATAATCAATTGTTCAAAAGGTGAACTCATCAATGAAGTAGATTTGATTGAGTATCTAGAAAATAAAAAAATTAGTTTTGCTGGTTTAGATGTTTTTCAAGGAGAACCTAATCCTGCTGTTCAGTTATTAATGCACCCAGACATTTCATTAAGTCCTCATATAGGAGGAACTAGTGCTGAAACTTTAGAAAATATGAGTATCGAAATAGCTCACAAAATTATTGATTTATATACATAAGAAATATCATTTTTAATCATTATTTTTATAAACATAACCAAAACATAATCAAAATGTCAGAAATTTTAGATTTAATCAATAGTGATTTAGGAAAACAAATGGTTACTAATATCAGTAATAAAGTAGGTACTTCAGAAGGAGAAACTTCAAATGTTTTAAGCTCTGCTCTCCCTCAATTAATCCAAACCATGCAAAGTAATTCAGCTACCGAAGCTGGAGCTGGAGGATTACTAAAAGCATTATCAAACGGTAAACATAATACTAATTTATTAGATACTATTACTCATTTATTTAATAATGGAATAGACTCTCAAGATGGAGTTAAAATATTAAGCCATATATTAGGTAGTAATCAACCTAATCTAGAAAATAAATTAAGTTTATCAACAGGCCTTTCAAATGATAAAATTGGTTCTATTTTACAAATGGCTGCCCCTTTATTAATGTCCTTTTTAGCTGGTAAAGCAAAATTAGCCAATGTACAAAATGGAACTGATTTAGGAGGTTTATTAGGAAGCCTATTAGATGGAAAAAGTATAGGTAATTCAAGTATTACATCATTGTTAGATCAAGATGGCGATGGTCAATTAGGTATTGGAGATGCTATTACTCTTGCTAATAAAAAAGGAGGATTAAATGGATTATTAGGAAACCTTTTTAATAAATAACGAAAGGATCTAAAAAGTCAAAACTCAGCACCTAACCTATCAACTCTGCAACAGAAGAAATCAGATCATCAGTGTCATCTCATTTACTTCGCTTGTTAGTTCGTTCAAATCTTATCTTGTTAGAAATGATACGATTACGACCTTTTAGATAGCCTTAACATTTTATCAAACCTTTTAGTTTATACAATTATCTTTTCAAAAAGACCACTAATTTACCTTTTATAGTGGTCTTTTATTCTAAATCCTACATACATATATGTTTCTACATTTAAAATAATAATATTAAAAACACTTTTATATCATTTAAAATTTCCTCATAATACTATTTTTTTAACCTTGAGATTATCCAAAAAGTTTGCAATTTTGTTCATTTCGACCAAAGGGAGAAATCACATAATGCTGATTATGAAACTTCTCCTTCCTTTGTCGGAGTGACAAACTTCATGTTGATTTAGACACTATCCTATAAAAGCAATAAAAATTAGCGTTGGTTCTCGATGCGCTTCGCGCTCTAACTAACGATAATTTCAATTATATACTCAACTGTTTGTTCGAGTTGTTTTAAAATAAAAAAAACATATCGAGAATTTTACTTTTTAATCCAGTATATTTTAAGTTTAAATAGCATTAACCACTTTTTACATATTTTTAAAATAAAAAACATAACTATCTATAAAATAACATTATAATAAAAATACAAACTATTTATTACATACATCAAACTTTATGTTTAAAAAAAATAAATAACAATCATTCTTACATATTTGTTTTTTATTAAAATTTTATTAAATTTAGGCGACACATATACCCCAAAAAACAATGGTTGAAATCGATATCGAAAAGGAAAATAAAGCAATAGCTCAGGAGTATAAAGAATTACTTCGCATAAGTTATCAGACATTGAGCGATGATGATAAAAAACTGATTCGCAAAGCTTTTGATTTTGCAGTAGATGCTCATCAAGATCAAAGAAGAAAATCAGGAGAAGCTTATATATTTCATCCTATAGCAGTTGCAAAAATTGTGGCTGGAGAAATAGGATTAGGTGCTACAGGTATAGCTGCCGCACTTTTACATGATGTAGTTGAAGATACAGACATAACAGTAGAAGAAATAGAAAAAGCATTTAATCCTAAAGTAGCTCAATTAGTAGCTGGTTTAACTAAAATCTCACAAGTCAAAAAAGACATGAATGTCTCTATGCAGGCTGAAAATTTTAGAAAAATGTTATTAACACTAAATGATGATGTTAGGGTTATTATCATTAAGTTGGCCGATCGCTTGCATAATATGCAAACTATGGAATCAATGGCAGAGCACAAACAATTAAAAATTGCCTCTGAAACACTCTATATATATGCTCCCTTAGCTCATCGTCTTGGACTCTATAACATAAAAACAAAACTAGAAGATTTGGGGCTAAAATATACAGAACCCATCATATACAATGACATTGTTAGTAAAATTAAAGAATCAAAAGAGGAACAAGATGCATATATAAAAAACATCTCAGACATTTTACAAAAATCATTAGATGAAGAAGGAATAGATTATATTATAAAAGGTAGACCAAAATCTATTTACTCTATTCGAAGAAAAATGGCAGCACAGAAAGTAAGTTTTGATGAAGTATATGACAAATTTGCTTTGCGTATTGTATACAAATCCAATCCACATGACGAAAAATTTCTTGCTTGGAAAATTTATTCCATTGTTACTGATCATTATCGTCCATCACCTAGTCGTTTAAGAGATTGGATATCCTCCCCTAAATCTACTGGTTATGAAGCACTACATATAACTGTTATGGGCCCACTAGGTCGTTGGGTAGAAATACAAGTTAGAAGTGAAAGAATGGACGAAATCGCAGAAAAAGGTTACGCTGCACATTATAAGTATAAACAAGGAGCTACAGAAGAAAGCAGCCTTGATACTTGGCTAAACCTTTTACGAGAAGCACTCGAAAATGCAGACAGTAACGCCGTCGATTTTGTTGAAGATTTTAAAATGAACCTTTACGCAAAAGAAATTTATGTATTTACTCCAAAAGGAGAAATTAAATCATTACCAAAAGGAGCTACCGCATTAGATTTTGCTTTTTCAGTTCATTCAGAAATAGGAATAAAAACACGTGGTACAAGAGTTAATGGAAAATTAGTACCGTTAAACCAAGAATTGAAAAGCGGCGATCAAGTAGAAATCATAACTTCTCCACATCAAAAACCCACAGTTACTTGGCTAGATTACGTTACCACTTCCAGAGCTAAAAATAAAATCAGAAATGTTTTAAATGAAAATACTAAAAAAATAGCTGAAGATGGAAAAGAAATATTAGAAAGAAAACTTCGCCATTTAAAAATTAATTTTAGTGAAAATACAATTAATGAACTCGTTGCTTTTTTAAGATTAAAAACCAGTTTGGATTTATTTTATAGAGTTGGAATAGGCTCTATTGACAATCAACAACTAAAAGATTATGCTTCCCAAAAAAGCAATACTTTAATTAATTTCTTTAGAGGGAAAATAAAAAAAGGACAAATAGCCAATCCTGAAATAATTCAAAAGGAAGAAATTACCCAAAAATATGATCTACTTGTGTTTGGAATTGAGCAAGATCGATTAGATTATAAATTATCAAGTTGTTGTAACCCCATACCTGGAGATCCTGTTTTTGGTTTTATAACAATCAACGAAGGGATTAAGGTACATAAAAAAGACTGCCCTAACGCTATTAGTTTACAATCTAATTATGCCTATCGAATCATTCCTGCAAAATGGATTGATTCTACTCAACAGGATTTTAAAGCTACATTAAAAATCACAGGAATGGACACTCTTGGACTTACCAATGAATTAACAAGAGTAATTTCCAATAATTTAAATGTCAATATTCAAAGTATATCTTTAAGTGGAGAAGCAGGGCTTTTTACAGGACAAATAACAGTTGTTGTTCCTAATATTTCTATCCTAAAAAAAATGATAGAAGGAATTAGAAAAATTGATGGAGTTGAAAAAGTAACAAGAGAGTACACTAATTAATTTCAATAAAATTACGCTCTTATTTTATTAATAAAAATTATTATCTTTTAAAAACCCATTATCTTTTTTAAGAAATGGGTTTAAAATAAATATCATTAAATCTAAATTATATGATAATAAATTCAAACAAAAAACGAATAAAACAAATCTTTTATTTTCATTCTAATTTGGATACCTATAAAATAAAATTTTGTGAATTTTTTATTTTGTAACATATATTAATTAAACAAAAACCAAACATTCTATGTATCCCTAAATTAAAAAAAAGAAATATTATAAAAACATTTGGGCTGGCATTAACTATTGTAAAACCAGCCCTTTTCACCTTAAGCTCTTGCTTGAGATTAAAATACCCACAGTTAAACACTCATACCTATTCTCGATATGTACTTCTATTGATTTAACATCTTAATAACCAACAAATAACAAAAAGTCCCCATCTTCCTTGTATTTTTGTTAAGATTAAAAACCCAGAATAAAATGATTTAGATCTGTGCGATAAAACTAAATAATTTCTCTATAGCATAAAGAAATAAAATAAATAGTAAACTTTTTAGTTGAACATATTTGAAGGTATATATAAACAAATAATTTATGACTTTACTCTTTTATTCAATATTTAAAACTAATTCAAGTATACTATTTATTATTAAAATCCTTATATTCTTTTATTTCTTCTTCTAATAATTCAATTGCTCGGTTACGTATTTTTTGTGCTGTTTCCGAATTATTGAAATATCTAAGAGCGCTATAAATTGTTTGTCTTGAAACCTCTTGAAACTCTTTTCTAAGAACTTGATGATGTTTAGTACCTAAATTAATTGACGACCCCATAAACTTACTTTATTATATTTACATTTGTAAATGTACTCACAAAGAGCACAAGCAAATATATATACTTTTTTTCAAACAAATTATGATTTATTAACTTTTTTTCAAACACCATGTCCATCCAAGAAAGAATCCTACAATATATTAATTACAAAACAATTACACCTTATAAATTTTGTAAAGAATTAGGCTTTGCAATGGGTTACCTTGATAAAAGGGGAGCTATAAGAACAGATAATTATTTGAAAATTATAGAACACTATAAAGATTTAAATCCAGAATGGTTATTAAAAGGGGAAGGTAATATGCTAAAAGATTGTGCTATTCAAAAAAACATTCTTGATAATGAAAAAATAAATTATAAAGAATTAGCAGAAGCAAGAGAAGAAATAATAAAACTGTTAAAAGAAAAAATAAATATACTTACAGAAGAAAATTTTATTTTAAAAACTCGCCTAACAAAACAATGAAAATAAGAGTATTAAGACACTAAAATGTGACACTAATTATTTTTTAAATAAACCCCAAAACATAATTTATTTAATTTTAAACAATTTTCTATTACCATTTAACTAACTTGTTATGTATATTCTACATTTTATTATATTATTTTTTTATTATCCTATCTCCCATTTTACCCAAACCAATTTAAAGGTATTTTAAAATTGATTTATTTTAAAGATATAAGATAGTAATTTTATTTAAAAAAACAAATATGAAACGTCAATTCAAAAAGATTACAATCTTTTCTTTCTATCCTTTTTTAGAAAATTTAAAACTTTTTAATTCTTTTACATTTAATATCGTTTTTTTACTCTCAGCTCAAACAAATAGTTTTTTTTGTTAGATTTGTAAAGACAAACATACATAATAGTTATGTAAATACAAAACTAAATATATTTTTTTTAACATAACTATTATGCTTTTAAAAACTAAAATGAATAAAAATGGATGCTAATTCTATAATTCTAGAAATTAAAAAAAGAGGGTTAACTGGTTATAAAATAGCTGAAGAAACAAAACTCACAGAAGTTGGTATTAATAAAATATTAAATGGCACTTCAAAAAAACCAAGAGAATCTACTCTTAAAATTTTACATAATTATTTAGCTAACAAAAATTATTTAGATGAAAATTCTAAAGTAAGTTATGAACACAAGGAATCAATTGAGATAAATTTTTTAAAAACGGAATTAAAAACCGCAAATGACACAATTGTTTTTCTTAAAGAACAAAATGATTTTTTAAGAGAACAAGTTTCTTTTTATAAAGATAAACACGCTAGTAAAGAATATAACAACTTAGTTAAAACAATTGATAATAAAGTAGATTATTTGTATGAAACTTTTAAAGAAAAGGAATTAATAAGTCAACTAAGTAAAATGAAAAAGAAAACAAAAAAGTCTCTATTATAGAGGCTTTTTAAAAAACATACCAATACAATCTTTTTTTATTTTTGAATTTTCTTCTGCTTGTATTCTTCTATATTCTTTCAAACATTGAGAAAATATCTTTTTAACGGTTTCTTCGTCAATTTCATTATTATCATACGACTCATTGGCTAACTTTGAAAGACGTATTAACTCATCATATTTACTCATAGGCTAATATTTATTTATTACTATATAAGACAAGTCTAACATTTTTTCAAGAAATATAATTTTTTTCTTAATTTTTTCTTTTTCTACTCTCTCTTTTTCCTTTATTTTAGAAATTCCTATCATAAAAACAATAAATAAAAGAGTTATAAAAATGGCATAAATTTTAGACCATCCATAGTCTGTTTTATCTTCTTTAAACACCCAAAATAAATACGTTGCATAGGTATAAACAGGAAAAATATAACTTATTTTATACGGTTTCATGTTAGCTCCTACAATTAGTAAAAGTGGAGCTATTATAATGGATGTTGCCCAAACCAAATCGGCTGAGTTATTATAACCACAATTATCATTAAAATTAATATTATAAACCATCACATATTTATCTAAATAAGATATTAATGCGGATACTATAATAAATATTGACCCTAAAGTTCTATACATTTTTAATTAATTCTCGGAGGTTTAATTGTTCCTCTTTTATCTATTTTCATTTTAGAAAAAAATGGATCATTGAAACATATTTTTTCTTTTTTTAACTTCATAAATTCGTTATTATCAGAAAAACGAAATATAAAACCTCTACATAGGTAAGGAGATATTAATATTAAAATAATTTTTTTTTTCATATAAGTATATGAATATCTTAAGTCATAAAACATTTTCATAAGAAAGATCATCAAAACAGATATTTTTTACTCTATTTTATATAGATTATTTATATTCTTAAAGATCTAATTATTAAAATTTTATAGATAAAATTTACACTAGACTATGTTTATTTTCAAATATTCTAATTTTTCAGTTTTAAAAACTCTAAAAGATACAAAGATTAAAAATAAGCTCTTTTTTATCACTTTTTAAACACCAAAGGCATTATGCTTATTCTATCTTTATATTCTTTTTAGAGTTTTCATTCAAGGATGTCCAATCCCTTTTATAATTCTTACTGTAAATTGCTGTTTTTTTGTTTATAAAGTTTAACAAAGGAACAACTCTTCTCTATTAGCATGATAATTTTCCCTTTAATAACCGATAATCAAGAAGTTTTACGGGGCGCAATTTAGTTTGTTTAAAATTAATTTAATTATGGTTTTTCCGTATATTATGTTAAAACTATTTTAAGTTTTATTTATTTTTTACATCAATATAGAGCTTCTTTTTAAATATTATTTAAACTATCATTTTTTTTAGTATATTATTTTCCTTTAGTTTATCAATTTCCTAACTCCAATTGATTTTTAATTAAATTAAAATAATCGCCTTTTTTATCAACAAGTTCTTGATGATTTCCTTTTTCTACTATTTTTCCTTGTTTTAATACTATAATTTGATTTGCATTTTTAACAGTTGACAAACGATGCGCAATAATAACAACTGTTCTTCCTCTAAAAAATTCTTGTAAATTATTATGAATTATTTTTTCATTTTCTGCATCTAATGCTGAAGTTGCTTCGTCAAAAAAAATAAATTCGGGATTTTTATAAATAGCTCGAGCAATTAAAATTCGTTGCTTTTGCCCTCCACTTAATTCGATTCCAGAATTTCCTACTTTTGTATTAAATCCCATAGGTAATACTTTTATCAACTCTAATATATTGGCTATTTTAGCTGCTTCTATTAATTTTTCTTCATCTATTTTTTCATCTGCTATTGCAATATTTTCTGCTATTGTTCCACTAAATATTTTTCCATCTTGTAAAACAATACCGCATTTTTTTCTCCATAAATTAGAAGAAACTTCCTGTAAATTAAATGAGTCTAACTGAATTTTACCTTTTGTTGAAGAGTAATAAGAAAGTAATAATTTTAAAAGAGATGTTTTTCCACTACCACTTGCTCCTACGATTGCAGTAATACTATTTTTAGGAATTGAAAAAGATATATTTTCTAAAACAAATGGATTAAAATTTCCTGGATATTTAAAAGAAACTTCTTTTATATCTATAACATTAAAAGTTTTTTTTTCTATATCTATTTTTGTATGATTATCTTCTTCTTCAGTATCATAAATTTCATTTATTCGTTTATTAGCTATTGTGGCATCTTGGGTGTCTCTAATAAATGTGACTAAATTTTGAATAGGGTTTGTTAACTGACCTATGACGTATGAAATGCTCAATAATGTTCCTAATGTCATTTCTCCTTTTATAATAAAATAAGCACAAATGGCTATGGCTGTAATTTCTTTAAACTTACTTAAGAACTCGACTCCTATATTTTGATACATATTTAAAAATAAATTGCGGAGTTCTAGTTTATTTATTTTTTTCTGAATATTTAATATTTTATTTACTGTTTTATATTGAGCATGGTTTATTTTTATTTCTGGCATATTCATTATAAATTCATAAACTCCATTACTGTTTTCAGATTGACTTAAAAACATAGCATACTCTAACATTGCTCTTTTTCGTAAAAAAAAGGATACCCAAATTATTGAAAATATTGATAAGGTTATATAAACACTGAAAACAACAAGATTAAAATAACATAGTAAAGCACTAAAAATAAGTATATTAAATACACTCAAACTAAAATCAATTCCTTTCCAAGTAATAAAATTTTGTATTTTTTTTTGATCTTGAATTCGTTGTAAAGTTTCTGTATTAAGTCGAGTATCAAAAAAACGAATGGGTAGACGCATTAATTTGAGTAGTAAATTTTCTTTTAACAAGATACTCAAATGGTAATTAATTTTTGTTAGTAACAGAGTGCTTAAAAAATCAGATATAAAACTAGATATAAAAAGTACTATTTGTGCTGCTAAAAAATAATAAACTATATGAATATTTTTTAATATTATCCCTGAATCAATAATCTTTTGAAAAGTAAATGGAATATAAAAAGAAGTTACCAAACTAATGATTAGTAATATAATTGAACTCAGGTATTTCCATTTATTAATTTTTAAAAATGAAAAAGCGGTGATAAATGAGGGCGATTTTAGTATTGCTTTTTTACTTTCTTCTTGCCATTTAAAGTTTTTAAACTCTTCTGTTTCTTGAAATACAATCCCTACTCCCTTTTCATTATTTCCTTGCCATTCTTTTATAAAGATGTCCTTTTCTAAAATAATTTTACCATAAGCTGGATCAAGTATATGGTATTTATTTTTTTTGTTTTTATATGTAATTTTTTCGAGTACTACAAAATGGTCTTGTTTCCAAAATAAAATTGAAGGTAAAGGAATTTCTTCTAGTTGCTCTTGCGTTAATTTTAAGGGAGTGGTTTGCAATCCTATTTTTGATGCTACTTTTGTAATATCTTGAATAGAAACTCCTATTCGAGTAAAATCAAATTGTTTCTTTACCTGTGATAATGCAATTTTTTTACCATAATAACTGATAATCATAGCTAAACATGCCGCACCACAATCTGTACTTTCAAGTTGATTGTAAAAAGTTACTTTTGATTTATTATAATGCAACATTTTCTTTTAATATTTCCTCTATTTTGGTTAAAACAACTTTATCTTTTTCAGATTCATCTCCATGAAAAACACAATATTCTTTTCCTTCATTTTCTATAGCGTGCTGTGTACATCCTCCATTGCATAAAGGCATAATTTTACAATTAAGACAGGGTTTGTTTTTAAATTTGGATGTCATTCTTCTATCTAAATAGCCATTTTCCCATACAAGTTCTCCTTCTTGTGAGATATATCCTGCTCTATTTTCAGAAAGAAAATCTCTTGCGGTACATTTGAATAAATCTCCATTATAATTTATAGTTGCACTATTTCTTTTATCTGCATAACAAGATGCTTTTACATTATCTGGAGAATAGATAACATTTGTTCTAAAACCTTTAGACTCGATAATAGAGACGTTGTTCATTAAAACTTTATTACTATCATCAAGCTGATCATTTTGCCATACACGATGAAAATCTATCAATAATTTTTTATTTCTGATTTCTTTTGGAATTTCTTCAAAATCATCAATAATTTTAAAACAATTGTGAATATTTTTATCAGTGTAATTGATTCGAAGAGTAATATTAAATCGTTCGTTTAGAAGTAATTTTTTCACATTTGCTATAATTTCATCATAGCTTCCTTTCTTTTTGTTTACAAATCTAACTTCATCATGTTCTTCTTTATAACCATCTAGAGTAATTTGTAAACTCGCGTACATATCGTATTTTTTAAAATAGTCAATAAAATAATCATTGACTAAATATCCATTCGTGGTAAAACTAACGGAATATTTTTTATTGTAATGGTTACTTTCTTCCCTTACATGATCTATCAGCGGAATCACATTCATTTTGAAATACAACAAGGGTTCTCCTCCAAAAAATGATAAGGAAAAGTATTTCATTTCGTTTTTTGAAATAGTTTTTGTTACAAATTTTTTCACTGAATCTAAAACTGAATATTCTAATTTAGAATCTTTAATATGGGTTTCATAACAATACCAACATTTGAAATTACAGTTCATTGTAGGATTAACGGTAAGCAAAAAAGTAGAATTATTTTCGTCTATTTTTTCACTAATTTTTTTTAATTTATCCGTTTCGTCTACATTGTCATCTATAACAAAATTATTTTCGGACAAATAATCAAAAAAAGTAGGATGTATTTCTTTTAAGTTATTAATACCTTCTATAATAGAGGCTTCTAAAATTTCTTTTAACTCTCTTTCTATAAAAAGAAATTTTTGTTCTAATGAATTGTACAACGCATATTTTCCTTTGTAAGGTAATATCGTATTAAAGCGACTATATTTTTTCATATTTTATGTTAGCCTATTATTTAGTTTATAAAAATTAAAAACAATACACACTTTGTCTTTATATCATGAAGGATATAAAAAGATGATTATAGATAAATTTTATCTATTTCTTTGTACTACAACCTGGTACACAGTTACCTACGCAATTCCCGTTTTTACCTTTTTCTTTCGTTATTTTTTGTTTTTTACAAGTAGCTGCTGCACAGTTTCCTCCATGACAATTATTAGTAAGGTTTGAATCTTGGTAATCAAAATTATCAACTGTACTAAAGATCGAAGAAAATCCTCCTATAAGTTTTTGTTTATCAACCTCATCTAGTTTTTCAAAATTTAAAAGTTTCATAGATTATTCCGTTTCTTATAAGGAAGTTATCCGAAAAGTATAAATCAATATGTAATTTATTATTCAATAGAATGAAAATTTCATTTTTCTATTTTTATCTTTATTTATAAACAAGATTATAGAGTCTAGTATATTTAATTACATTGGATGTTATAACTTTCCGGATACTTCTTTTTTAATTATTCTAACTCAATTTTATTACTAAACTTCTGCTGTACTAATATCTGATCCGCAGCCTGCAACACAATTACCACTTTGACAATTGTTTGTTTGACCGCATTTATAGTAGTTATCACCTTCTTTTAGTAAACCGCCTACTGCATTAATTGTTAAAGCAGTAGAAAAACCTCCTTTTAATGTTTCTCCATTAATTTCAAGAGCCTCAAATTTTGATAGATCAAATTTTTCTGTTTTGTTTGTTTTCATTTTTACTAGAATAAAAATTATTGTATTGTTTCTGCTTATTATTTCACCGAGCAGTCAGTTAATTTGCGCAAATGGTTATTTATAAATTCTATTTTCTGTATTGTACACTACAAATTATAGAAATTTAAAATATTTTAATTTGTTCTGTTTTTTTCTTCTTCGTTGCTTACTTTTCGATTTTTATTACTTATTTTATTATTACCCCATTTGTATATTAATTGTAAGTTTATATAACGAGAATCATAATATCCTTTATATTTAGTATCGATCATATTGCGAGTACTTAACGTGTTAAAATCGTTTGTTTTTAAAAGATTTTCAATTGTTATAATTGCTTGCATTTTTTTTTCAAAAAACGAAGCTCTTCCATAAAGACTTATCAATGTTCTTTCATAGTTATAAACTAGATCACCTGATCTATTAGGGAAGATATAGCTAACATCAAAACCTGCTGAAAGGGTTTTATCTTTTTTTAAAATAAAATTATTACTTGTATTTATTTGCGCGCCCAAACCTTCATTGGTTTTAGGTGTCAGAGGATAAATTCTAGAATCGGAGTGTTGAAAATAAATATATAAGGTATTTTGATTTTCCCACCATTTTTTCTTCGTATAATTTAGCATTTGATTTAATCCGATGCTATAATTGTCAAAATAGTTAAGTTGTGTTATTCTTTGATAGTATTCATTATCATTAAGCATTACTACTTGTCCGAAATTATTTGTTTCTTTTAAAAAAAACAAACTAGAACCTATATTGTCTTTATAATTAAAATTAAACTCGAGATTATTTGATATGCAGGGTTTTAAATTTGGATTTCCTTCTGAATATGAAAAATTTGAAGTGTACCATCTAAATGGATTTAGATTAGAAAAACTAGGTCTATAAATTCTTTTGGAATAGCTTAATGAAATTGTTTTATTATCATTTATTTTGTACATACAATATATCGTAGGGAAAAACTGAGTATAATTTTTAGTTGTTATTTGATTTAAAGTGAGTGAATTTCCTTCTGTTTGTGTACTTTCAAGACGCATTCCTAATTGAGTTTGCCATTTTTCATTACCAAAAGTTTTATTTCCACTTATGTAAATGGCTTGTGTATTTTCTTTAAACTGAAATTTATTACTTTGATTAGAATCTTTTAAAGGTTGGCCTGTAGTGTTATCAAATAAATCTATATCATTATTGGTTTTTGAATATGATAATCGTATGCCGTAATTCAAATGAATCCATTTTAATGGATGTTGTATATCTACCTGAGTTGAAATATTTTTAATATTTTGACTTGTTTGGTTTAGAGTATTTTGAAATTTTGAGGACAAACCTGATTGTGGTAGCGCAAAAGTTGTAGTGTTAAAATTACGATTAACAGCAGATGTATAACTCAAATAATCTAGATCAATACTTATTTTTTTACCTATTGTATCTAAATCTATATTTGAATGAAGATTAATTGTATTTAGTTCTTTTTTTCGCGTACTTTCTCCAATTGAATTAATATTAGCGGTTTGTTGTTGTCTTATATTATCTACAAGAGTTACTTCATTTGAATCATTTATATTGGGTTTACTGATATTGCCTACATATTGTATTCCTAAATTCCATTTTTTATTTACCTGATAGTCATATCCTAGACGATTACTCCAGATATTGGTATAATACTTTCCTATTCCTCTGTTTTCCCATTGTTGATTAGGATAATAAATAATCGAATTTTCAGTTCCTTTATAACTACCATTTGTATAAAGTGTGCTTATAACATAACTATTTTTGTCTTTTTTATAAGTAAATGTTCCTCCTAGTCCTCCTGTAAAATAGGTATTTTGTTTTAAATTGGTTCTAATACTTGTATTCCATGTATCATTTTTGGCTTTTTTAAGAATAATATTAAGTAAACCGCTATTTCCTTCAGCACTATATTTTGCTGGTGGTGTTGTAATAACTTCTATTGATTTTATATTATCGGCTGCTATTGTTTTAAGATAATTTGTTAAATCGTCACCAGATAATGACATCAATCTACCATCTATCATGAGTCCCATTCCGCTTTTTCCTATCATGGTTATTAGATCATTTTGAATTCTTATTCCTGGTGTTACTTTTAAAGCATCTAAGGCATCTCCACTTGAAGCTCTAGTAGAATTTTGTACGTTAAAAATTACTCTATCTACTTTACGTTCTATTATTTTCTTTTGAGATATTATGGTTATTTCTTCTATTTTATTTATCTTTTCGGGATGTAAAATTCCTAGATTTGTATTTTCTTTTATTTCAACATTTTTTTCTATAAGAATTGTTCCTAATTGCTTTATTTGTATAATATAATTTGCTCTTTTTGGAACCTTTATTTCAAAATATCCTTGCTCGTTTGTTAGTTGACTAGAAATGGCTTCATTTTCTAATGTTGACATAATTACTTCTGCCATTACTATGGGTACATTACTCTGTTTCATTAGTTTTCCTGTAATTGTAAATTGTGCTTTAATAGTCATTGGAATTCCTAAAATGAATAAATAGAAAATAATTTGTCTTAATTCTTGCATTTTACGTAGTTTGTTTAGTCTTTATTGATCTATCATTACTTTTAGGAAATTTCTTAAAAATCATATTCTTGTTATCTAACCCATCTAGTCTCTATTCTGTATCTTAAAGAAATTTGAACGAGTTAGCGGCGTTGATAATGTAATTTCTTCTATAGGTAAACAGAAATTAAATATCATTTCTTATAATTTTTATTTCCGTATTCATTAGTTTAAAAAACTCTAAAAGAAATAAAAGTTAAAAAAGATAATCTTCTATATTCTGTTTAGAGTTTTCATTTTAAGGATGTCCAATCCTACTACAATTTCAACTCAAATTTTGTTATTGTCATTAAAAAACAAATATTCTTGATTTTACCACAAGTAATCTCTCACACATAAATCACTGTGATTCAATAACTTTAAATAGAATAGTGAAATTTAATTAGTTTAAAAATATTCATAACGAGGTTTTTCCGTATATTTTGTTAAAATTTAACGATATTCATAAAAATATTTAAAAACAAAAAAAGAGAACTTAAAAAAGTCCTCTTTTTTTTAAAAAATATTTATTTTATTTTAAAAAACTACATTTATCTTGTAAATAATAATTCTCTATATTTAGTTAGCGTCCATAATTCGTCATCGACTAGCAATTCTAATTTATCACAATGTTCACGAATAACATCAAAATAAGGTTTAACGTGGTCACAATATGCGTTTGCCATATCTTCAGATGATTCTAAATTATTAGCTTTTTTACGCTCTTCTATCATTTGATCTACATTTTTATTAATTCCTTCAATGTGTGCTGAAATTTCTTTAATTAGACCTATTTGTTCTTTAGCAACATTTTCAAAATCGGAACCAAAAATTTCTTTTAATCCTTTTACATTTTCAATTAAAATATTTTGATAACGAATAGCTGTGGGAATTACGTGGTTACGAGCAATATCGCCAAGAACTCTTCCTTCTATTTGAATTTTTTTAGTGTATTCTTCTAATTCAATTTCATAACGAGCTTCTACTTCTACATGGTTCATTACCCCCATTTCTTCAAACAGGCTAACTGCTTTTTCTGAGACTTTGGCTTTTAGAGCTTTCGGAGTCGTTTTATGATTACTTAGACCTCTTTTTTCGGCTTCCTCTTCCCATGCGTCACTATAACCATCTCCTTCAAATAAGATATTTTTAGTTTGTTTGATATATTCTCTTAATATATTAAAGATGGCTTCATCTTTTTTCAATCCTTTTTCTTCAATTAAAGCATCTACTTCTATTTTGAATACTTTCAATTGTTTGGCTACGATTGTATTTAAGGTGGCCATAGAAGTAGCACAATTGGCTGATGAACCTACTGCACGGAACTCAAACTTGTTACCTGTAAAAGCAAAAGGAGAAGTTCTGTTTCTATCTGTATTATCTAGGAATACATCTGGTAATTTACCTACTACATTTAGTTTTAGATCTGTCTTTTCTTCTGGTGATAATTTTCCGTTTGATACACCTTCTAATTCTTCTAATACTTTTGTTAATTGTTGACCAATAAATACAGAAATAATGGCTGGTGGGGCTTCATTTGCTCCTAGTCTATGATCATTACTTGCCGATGCTATAGAAGCTCTTAATAATTCTTCATAATCATGTACTGCTTTAATTGTATTTATAAAGAAAGTTAAAAACTGTAGATTACTCATAGGTGTTTTCCCTGGTGATAATAAATTAACACCTGTATCTGTTGCTAACGACCAGTTATTATGTTTACCTGAACCATTTACTCCTTTAAAAGGTTTTTCGTGCATTAGCACTTTAAAGCTATGACGTTCTGCTACTTTTTGCATTACATCCATTAATAAAGAGTTATGATCTACAGCTAAATTAGTTTCTTCAAAAATAGGTGCTAACTCGTATTGGTTAGGTGCTACCTCATTATGACGTGTTTTAACAGGAATTCCTAATAGCATACACTCATTTTCTAAATCGCGCATATAGTTTAGCACACGTGTTGGAATAGATCCAAAATAATGATCTTCTAATTGCTGTCCTTTGGCTGAGGTATGACCTAATAGTGTTCTTCCTGTAGCTAAAATATCAGGTCTAGAAGAAGCTAAAGCTGAATCTACCAAGAAATATTCTTGTTCCCAACCTAAAGTAGGTGTAACTTTCTTAACGTTTTTGTCAAAATATTTAGCTACTTCTGTCGCTGCTGTATCAACAGCTTGTAAAGCACGTAACAAAGGTGTTTTATTATCTAATGCTTCTCCTGTGTATGAAATAAAAACGGTAGGAATACATAATGTTGTACCAAAAATAAAAGCAGGTGATGTTGGATCCCAAGCTGTATATCCACGGGCTTCAAATGTATTACGAATTCCTCCATTTGGAAAAGAAGAAGCGTCTGGTTCTTGTTGTACAAGTTGACTTCCTCCAAATTTTTCTACTGGATCTGATCCGTCAAAAGACGTTTCAAAAAAAGCATCATGTTTTTCTGCTGTTGTACCTGTTAAAGGCTGAAACCAATGCGTATAATGAGTTACTCCTTTTGACAAAGCCCATTCTTTCATCCCCATTGCTATATAATCAGCAATTTTTCGATCAATTTTAATTCCGTGTTGAATAGCATTCTGAACAGCCTTATAAGCCTCAGATGTCAAAAATTGACGCATTGCTTTATCATTAAATACATTGGTCCCAAAGATAGATGATTTTCTATCTAGTTCTTCTACTACTACAGTTGGACGACTAGTAGCCTTTTGGAGTGATTGAAAACGAAATGTTGCCATAAAATTATTGTTAAGTAGTTTATACCTTATTAGATTAGTTCAAAAGTATAAAAAAAAATATAAAAAACACCTAGACCCCCTTATTTTTTATAGAAAAAACAAAAAAATAAATATCTAAAAGCAATTAACCCCCTATTTTTTATAAAAAAGTTATCATTACTTAGTATATTCTACAAAAACACCCCTTTATCATCTAATCTTATAATAAAAAATCATAATTATATTTTATACCATTTAAACTTTTAAATTTCCTCATTGATCTTTTTTATATATTTTTTTAGCTTCAAATTAATATTAGATTTTTTTCATAAATAAAAATCTTAATTAAACTAAAAAACCTCCTTTGCTTTTATAAACAATAGGAGGTTTCTTTTTCTTTATTCTTTTTATATTATTTCAATGTATCGTATACTTTATATTGTATAGCAAAATAAAAAGGGAAAGTAAAAAAGATTCCTATACAAAACGCAAAAAATCCCAAATATCCCAAAATAACGGATATGGTAATCAATAAAAATACTTTTCCAAAATTTAAAAAGCAATCTTTAATGCTTTTCTTTATTCCTTCTATAGGTTTTAAATTACTAAAAATAACATTGGGCAATGCTGTAAAAGTAAGAATAGAAGTTGATATTGAAATAAAAAATGAAATGAAGTTTTTTATAGTATGATCTTTAATTAACACTTCTAAAGTTGTATTAAAAAATAGGCCAAATCCACTGACTAATAGGGTAACTAAGAGTATAGAGAAATAATATGGACTGTTTATATAATAATAAAAGGTATTAATACCTACTTTATTATTTTCTTGTGTATCTTTCATCATTTTTAGGATTCCTGCATTAAAAGGAGCGACTAAAGCTATGATCATAGTTAATACTGATAAATATAATAGTTTATCTTTTATGGAAAATTTTTCAGGATTAAAGTGTTTTAAATATTCTAATAAATCATCTCCTTTATATAACGTCTTAAATCCAATATTAAGTAGACTAACTAAGACAATAGTTAGGATAAAAAAAACAAGCCCTACTAGAAGTATATTTTTTTTGTAAAGTTCTATGCTTTGTTTAATAATTTGATATAAATCAATTTTTTTTAAAGTTTTCATTTTTAAATTATAGCCATTTTAAGATTTTTTTCACCATCTGAAATTTTCCTTTGTAAGGAGCGTAACGAAATGGAAGATCAATCCAATTTGATTTTTTTACAATTGATTTTTGATGTGAAAATGTTTCAAAACCTAATTTACCGTGATATGCTCCAATGCCGCTATGACCGACTCCTCCAAAAGGTAAATTTTTATTGGAGAAATGGGATAAAGTATCATTTATACAACCTCCTCCAAAAGATATTTCAGAAAGTAAATCTTTTTCAAAAGATTTATCTTTTGTAAATAAATACAAGGCTAGAGGTTTTTCAAAACGATTAACTATTTTATATAGTTCTTCTTTAGTTGTATATGAAATAATAGGTAGGATAGGACCAAATATTTCTTCTTTCATAACAGAACTCTCTAAATTAGGTTCATCTAATAGAGTTGGTGATACGTATAAATCTGTTTCATTTGTTTGACCTCCAAATAATATAGTTTGGTTTTCTAAGAAACTCTGTTGGCGTTTCCAATTCTTTAGATTAATAATGCGTGCAAAATCTTCTGATTCTTGCATAGAGCTACCTAATGCGTTCTGTATTTCTTGTATTAAATGAGGAATCATTTTTTCTTTTATACTTTTATGAACGATTAAATAATCAGGAGCTATACAAGTTTGTCCTGCATTAAATATTTTTCCCCAAATAATTCTTTTGGCAGCTAATTTTAGATCAGCTGTTTGATCTACAATGCTTGGGCTCTTCCCTCCTAATTCTAAAGTAACTGGTGTAAGATTTTCTGCGGCGGCTTTTGCTACAATTTTTCCTACTGGCACACTTCCTGTAAAGAATATATAATCCCAACGTTTACTTAATAAATCTTGTGCAATCGTATAATCTCCCGTTATTACTACTACTTGATCTATTTCAAACGTTTCTCTTACAATTTTAGATATAATGGAAGAACTATTGGGGGTAAGTTCTGAAGGTTTTAGGGTTACTTTATTTCCAGCCGCTACAGCCGCTATTAGAGGTGAAAATGCTAATTGAATAGGGTAATTCCAAGGACTTATAATAAGAATTTTACCATAAGGTTCGGAATATAAATAATCCGCTGAGGGAAAATTTAACAACGAAGGGAAAACTCTTTTAGGCTTAGCCCATGAATCTAGTTTTTTTATGGTATATCTTAGTTCATTAATAATATATTCCGTTTCTGAAATCATACTTTCAAAACGGGGTTTTTTAAAATCTTTATACAAGGCATCTTGCATATCTGTTTCGTATTTTACTAGGTTATCTAGTAATTTACTCAAAACTTTTTTTCGTTGAGATACAGTATACATAATATTTTTTTATTCTATTGATTTCCAAATAATATCATCGGGTACGGGTGCTGTAACACTAATAATTTCCTTTGAAACAGGGTGTATTAATTGTAATTTACGCGCATGTAAATGAATTCCTCCGTCTTTATTACTTCTATCAAACCCATATTTCAAATCTCCTTTTATAGGACAACCAATAGCACTTAATTGCGAGCGTATTTGATGATGTCTTCCTGTGTGTAAACTTACTTCTAAAACAAAATAATTATTTAACTCTTTTATAATTTTGTAATCTAAAATAGCTTTTTTACTATCTGCCACCTCTTTTAAATGAGCTTTAGATGTATTTTTTTGCGGATTTCTTTTTAAATAATGTATAAGGGTAGCTTCCTTCTGAGAAGGTTTATTTTTGACTATTGCCCAATAGGTTTTTTGAGTTTCTCTGTTTTTAAAAAGATCATTAAGCCTACTTAAAGCTTTTGAAGTTTTAGCGAAAAGTACAATCCCTGTTGTTGGTCTATCTAAACGGTGTACTACTCCTAAAAAAACTTCTCCAGGTTTATTGTATTTCTCTTTTAAATATTCCTTTACTACATCAGATAAGGGTTTATCCCCTGTTTTATCTCCTTGTACTATATCTCCTACTCGTTTATTAACTATGATAATATGATTATCTTCATACAAAACCGCTAGATTATTCTTATTTGAAATTATTTTCATCTTTCAATGAGCAAAAAATTACAGCAAAAACTTTTACTTATTTAAAACCTAAAATAATAGTTTTTGTACAATTTATTATATGTTTTATATTTTTTTTAATATTGTTCATTAGCATTTGGAAAATCTTCCGCTTTAACATCTGCCACATATTGTCCAATAGCTTGCGTCATTTCTTCGTATAAATTCATATATCTACGTAAAAAACGAGGACTAAATTCATGAGTCATTCCGATCATATCATGAAGAACAAGTACCTGTCCATCTACCCCACCACCAGCACCAATTCCTATAACAGGTATTGAAATACTTTCTGCTACTTTTTTAGCTAAATGGGCTGGTATTTTTTCAAGTACTAAAGCAAAACATCCTACTTTTTCTAATAATTTTGCATCTTCGATAAGTTTCTCTGCCTCTGTATCCTCTTTTGCTCTTACTGTATAAGTTCCAAACTTATAAATAGATTGAGGTGTAAGTCCTAAATGCCCCATAACAGGTATTCCTGCTTGCAGTATTTTTCTTATAGAGTCTTTAATTTCTTTTCCTCCTTCTAACTTAACGGCATGTCCTCCACTTTCTTTCATTACACGAATAGCAGATCGCAAAGCTTCCTTAGAATCCGATTGATAAGACCCAAAAGGTAGGTCTACCACTACTAATGCTCTTTGAGCTGCTCGTACAACCGAAGACGCATGATAAATCATTTGATCAAGTGTAATGGGAAGAGTAGTTTCATGACCTGCCATTACATTACTAGCTGAATCTCCTACCAGAATTACATCTACACCCGATGAATCCACAATTTTAGCCATAGTGTAATCGTATGCTGTTAGCATTGAAATTTTTTCACCTTTGGCTTTCATATCAAATAATGACTTTGTAGTTACTCTTTTGTAATCACTTTTAGCTGTTGACATAATTCAATAATATTTTAGAGGGTAAAAGTAATAAAAAGTATAGATGTAACAAATTTGTTATAACACAGAATAATACACATAAAAAAACCTCAATCTTATAGTTGAGGTTTTTTTATATGTGAAAGATTTTTAAATTATTTTTTTAATAAATCTCTTATTTGTACTAATAATTCTTCTTGTGTAGGGCCTGATGGTGCTGCAGGTGCAGGCGCTGGCTTCTTCATTTTGTTCATTGCTTTTATGATTAAAAACATAACAAAAGCTACAATTAAAAAATCAATAACAGCCGTCAAAAATAATCCCCATTCTATTGCTACAGCAGGAGCTGTTTCTTTTCCTGTTGAATCCAATACTGCTTCTTTTAGCACTATTTTTTTATCAGCTAAGTCTATACCTCCCATTAAAAGTCCAACGATTGGAGCAAACATTTTTTCAACAAAAGCCGAAGTAACTTTACCAAAAGCTCCCCCCATAACAAAAGCAATGGCCATATCTACAAGGTTTCCTTTTAGTGCAAATTCTTTAAATTCTGAAATAAATCCCATAATTGTAATTGTTTTTTTAGTTAATCAAAGTTACAAAGCTAAAATATAAATAATTAACTCAAAATCTATTCCCTGTAGAAAATTCTCGACACACGACGCGAAATACCTGTTAATATTTCATACGGAATAGTATCTATAGCCTTTGCAATAACAGTTACAGGCAAATCTTTTCCAAAAATAATTACTTCATTACCTTCTGCACAGGATATATTAGTAACGTCTATCATAAGCATATCCATACATATACTTCCTAAAATGGGTGCTTTTTCTCCATTAACTAAAAGATAACCTAGACCTCTACCCCATTTTCTAGATATCCCATCTGCATAACCAATAGGAATTACAGCCATACGTGTTGGTTTTTCTACAACAAAACGTCTATTATATCCAACTGTATCTCCTATTTTTAGAGTTCGTATCTGTGAAATAACAGATTTTAAGGTTCCGACTGTTTCTAAATATTTCATTTCATTTAAATCATTAGAAACACCATACATCCCTACTCCTAAACGAACCATATCAAACTCGCCTTCAGGATAATTACTAATTCCTGATGAATTACAAATATGACGGATAGGATTATATTCTAATGTGTCTATAATTTGTCTGGAGAGGCGATCAAATAAGTTTATTTGATTCAAACTAAATGTTCTATCTATATCATTATCACTTTCGGCAAAATGAGATAAAATAGTATTAACCTGAATCTTTTTATTTTGTTTTAATATAGATATTAATTCAGGTATCACTTCTTCATCAAACCCCAAACGATTCATCCCTGTATTTATCTTAATATGAATTGGATAATGATTTTGTTTTTTTTCTTCTAAAATTTTCAGAAAAGCTTTTAAACCTCGTAAACTGTAAATTTCAGGTTCTAATCCGTATTGAATAATGGATCTAAAACTAGTCATTTCAGGATTCATAACCATAATGGGTACTTCAATTCCTGCCTTTTTTAACTCAATTCCTTCATCTGCAAAAGCTACCCCTAAATAATCTACTTTATGATGAGCTAGTAATTTTGCTATTTCAAAACTTCCGCTTCCATAGCCAAAAGCTTTTACCATACCCATTATTTTAGTAGTAGGTTTAATTTTAGTTTTGTAATAATTAAAGTTATGACTTAATGAATTTAGATTAATTTCTAAAACGGTTTCGTGTTTTTTCTCTTCTAATAAGGAAACAATTTTTTCAAATTCAAAAACACGAGCTCCTTTAATCAAAATGGTTTCATCTGAAAAATCAAGGCTATCAAAAGCATTTAGAAAAGAAGCTGTTGATTCAAAAGAGATAGCATTCTGAAATTTACTTTTGTATTTTGTAATTGTGCTTCCAATACAAATAGTTTTTGTTATTTTATTAGATATAATTAATTGTGCTATTCTAGAGTAAAGTTCTTCGTTCGTTAATCCTGACTGAAAAATATCGGAAATAATCAAAGTTCTTTTCTGGTTTTGTTTTTGATTTTGTAAAAAATCTAGTGCTATTTTTAACGACTGAAAATCAGAACTATAACTATCATCTATTAAAGTACAATTACAAATACCATTTTTAACCTTCAATCGCATTTCTACAGGATATAATTGGGCTATTCTTTCCTTAATAACTCGTTCATTATATCCTAGATACAACATAATCAAAATACAGTGCATACTATTTTCTAAAGAAGCTTCATCTATAAAAGGAACACTTATCTTAAAATGATGTTTTTTATAAATAACTTTTAAATCGGTATTCTGTTCTATTCCTTTTTTTTCAAAAAAAACATCTGCTTCTTTATTTTCTGTGCTCCATGTAAAAGTTTTGATGGATGGATCTAAAAAAGCTTCAATTGTTTTATTTTTATTCAAAATTAAAACTTCTACTTCTTTAAAAAGCTTTAATTTTTCTTTTATTTTTTCATAAATATCAACAAAACCTTGATCGTGAGCTGATCCTATATTTGTTAAAATTCCAATAGTGGGTTGAATTATTTTTTGCAAATTTTGCATTTCATTTACAGTAGAAATTCCTGCTTCAAAAATACCTAAATTGTGCATTTTATTAATTCCTATTATTGAAAGTGGGACACCAACTTGGGAGTTATAACTTTTTGGACTTCTTATAATTGTATAATCTGGACTTAACAAAAAGTTCAACCATTCTTTTACGATTGTTTTACCGTTACTACCTGTAATTCCTATTATAGGAAATGAAAATAAATTTCTATAATAGGTAGCTAATAATTGCAAAGCTTCTAAAGTATTGGTTACTTTTAAAAAATTGGCTTTACCCAACCATTTTTCATTAATAGTCTGTACTACAAATGATTTTACACCTTGTTCTATTAGAGTTTCTACATACTGATGTGCATCATGATGAGGACCAATAAGAGCGAAAAAAAGTGTTGAATTTGCATTTTGATGTGATCGACTATCTACTGAAACTGTATCAATTACAATAGAACTATCAACTTCTATAAATTCACAAGATAATGCTGTTGCAATTTGTTTAAGTATCAGTGCCATTATTTTTATTCTTCTTTCTTTATAATTTGTTCGTCTATTACATCTATATCATTACGCATAGCGTTAAAGTAGGCGGCTCTGCTTAAAGGCTCATATTCTTCTGTTTCTCCTAAAAGGACCAAACTATCATTAGCCGTTTTTCTATGACTATAATGTGCCAAATTTCCTGTTTTAGTACACACTGCATGTACTTTAGTAACGTATTCCGCAGTCGCCATTAGAGCAGGCATAGGACCAAAAGGCTTTCCTTTAAAATCCATATCTAATCCTGCTACAATCACTCTAACTCCTGCATTTGCCAAGTCATTGCAAACAGAAACTATTTCTTCATCAAAAAATTGGGCTTCGTCAATTCCTACTACATCACAACCTTGTGCTAAAATACGAATATTAGCTGCAGCTGGAACAGGTGTAGAACGAATTTCATTTTTATTATGAGAAACAACCATCTCTTCATGATAACGTGTATCAATACTAGGCTTAAATATCTCTACTTTTTGCTTAGCAAACTGAGCCCTTCTTAATCTACGGATTAATTCTTCCGTTTTTCCTGAAAACATTGAACCACAGATTACTTCAATCCATCCAAATTGTTCTTTTGGGTTTACTGTATTTTCTAAAAACATTTTTTAATTTTATAATGATAAAAATGAATAGTTTTTATTACTTTGTAACTCGCAAAATTATTAAAAAAGACTGGTTGTTTTACAGCTCAACTGATAAAGTTATCAATAAATTTTAATTCTTTCATCACCAAAAATTTAAACGCAATGAAAAAGAAATTGGAAGCCGAATTGATTAGTATTGCCCATAAAGTTTTACAATTAAAACACAAAGAAGATGTACGAGAATTACATCGTGAGGCACAACGATTGTATGAAAAACTTTCTGTTTTATTATTTGTTGAAGAAAATTTTAGTGACGTACAACCCACTATTGGAAAAAAACAAATAGAAGAAAAATTAGAACACGCTTTTGATTATAATGAGAAGATAATAATAGCTCAATTAGAAGAAGAATTGGATGAATCCATTCTGCCTATTGAAAACACAGAAGCTGAAAATAAGGAAATTACACCAATTGTAGAAACTATCTTAGCTGTAGAAAATTTTGAAGAAGAGATAACCGAAAAAGAAAACACCTCTCAAATTATAGAAAACAAAGAAGATAATAGCAAATCCGAGAACATTTCAATGGATGCTTTTTTCAATCAAATACATTCTAAAACCGTTTCTGAAAAAATAAATACAGAAACAGAAGAAAAAATTACTCCCAACGAAATCCATACATCAGCTGTAAAAGAGATTTTCCCTGAATTCATGTCTAATTTTAATGAAATTACTTTTGAGCGCGTAATAGAGAAACCCGTAAGTAATTTAAATGATAAAATTTCTAGATCCGTTGGATTATCTTTAAACGATCGCATGGCATTTGAAAAAAATTTATTTGATGGAAGTACCGAAGATTTAAATCGTGTCTTATCACAATTAGAAACTTTTAAAAGCTACCAAGAAGCCAAAGATTTTATAGAAGAAATGGTAAAACCTGATTATAACAACTGGTTAGGTCGCGAAGATTATGAAGAACGTTTTATGGAATATATTATAAGTAAATTTGCATAATTTTTATCTCATTTTCTAGTTTAAGGATATACGAAGCTGTCCAAAAAATAATAAATCAACATGCAGTTTATCACTCCTACGCAAGGAGAAGTCTCATAATCAAGATTATACGACTCCTCCCTTTTGTTGAAATGACAAGATTGCGAACTTTTAGGACAGCCACCTTGTTTCTTTTCACAAACTCGTTTAATCATTTATTTTTAAACTTTTTGTTTTTTAAATAATTAAATTATTACTCCCCTTTTACAATCAAACAAATGAGTAAATTATACATAGTCCCGACCCCTATTGGCAATTTAGAAGATATGACTTTTAGAGCCATTAAAATTCTAAAAGAAGTAGATTGTATTTTGGCGGAAGACACCCGTACTAGTGGCAAATTACTTAAACACTTTGAAATTGCTACTCACATGCAAAGCCATCACATGCACAACGAACACAAAACCGTTGATCAAATAATACAGCGTTTGCAAACAGGACAAAATATAGCCTTAATTAGCGATGCAGGTACCCCTGCTATTTCCGACCCTGGTTTTTTGTTAACAAGAGCTTGTCTAGAAAACGGTATAGAAGTTGAATGCTTACCAGGCGCAACTGCTTTTGTTCCAGCATTAGTAAACAGTGGTTTGCCTAATGATAAATTTGTTTTTGAAGGCTTCTTACCCGATAAAAAAGGAAGACAAACCCGCTTCTTACAGTTAGCTGAAGAAAACAGAACGATGATTTTATATGTTTCGCCCCATAAACTAATCAAAACATTAACTGAATTTGTTCAATACTTTGGTTCCGATCGCTTAGTAAGCGTATCCCGTGAACTCTCTAAACTCCATGAAGAAACAGTACGAGGTACAGCAGAAGAAGTACTAAAACATTTTGAAACAAAACCTCCAAAGGGAGAAATTGTGGTTTGTGTAGCTGGAAAATCTAAATAAAATATTTTTTTAGTTTTTAACAAAACTCACTTAAACAACTAGTATTTTAATACAAATTACATATTGTAATCCAAAAACAAATATTAAAGTTATTATTACACCTATTTTATAAGATAACAACAAACACTCAAACCATTTCTTCAATCATGATTTACTATTGGAAAATAACATTATCATTTTTAACAATAAAGGATTAAATTAAAAAACAAAAATCAATAAAATACATGATTTTCATTTTTTTTTATTTAATTCAAATTTTTCATTTCTTTTTAGCTATTTTCAAATAAAGTTCATTAATTCTTGCAAAACAATATAAAAAAACATTTCCATTTTATGAAAGACGACATTCAGATTATACAACGCCACCAAGAGTTTATTAAAACGATTTGTCAAACCGAAAAAATATACACCTTAGAAAAAGAAGAACTTTATTCTTTATCTTATACAAATAATTATCAAGATGAAGAAGGAAATCCTATTCAATTACTTTGTGTTTGGAGTCAAAAAAAATATGCTCAAACTTGTCAAAATGACGAATGGACAAATTACCAAATAGAAGAAATAGATTTAGTTGATTTCATAGAAAATTGGTGTATTGGACTTGATTCTAATGCAATGGTGGCTGGTATAGAATTTGATCAAAACTTATATGGATACGAAGCCGATCCTCTAGAATTAATATTAGAAATTATTGACTATTTAAAGATTATAAAAAAAGATTTAAAGTTATCTCATTATAAAAATTTAAATGATTTATCTCAAAAAATTAAAGAGGTACTTGATTAAATTATTTTAAAAAATAAGTATAACAAATTAATTTATATAAAAATATCTAAATTAGCACTAATGATTCTCTAAGAAATAAATATTAAATTGACAAATAACAACTAGTAGCCCCCTCTAGGCTTCCTTATAGAATATTTAAAAAAAATAAATCTCATTAAAGTAGGACTCTCACTCTAAAAAACGAGGTAAAACAAACAATAAAAGACTCATTTTTTATTTTATTGTAAAAGTTAGCAACTAATGTTTAGTTACTAACTTTTACAGAATCTCTGTAATACAAGGTAAAATTCAACAAAAATAAAGGCTATTTTATTAACTTTTAAATCTTATCTAATAATCTTATTACTTTCTATTTCTCTAAAAAAATAAGGTCTTACATTTATAAAATATTCAATAATAAAGAAATAGGAAATAACTCTAAATATGAATTTTAAACATTCAAAAACTATAGTACAATTCATTTTTATCATAACTACATATACTATATCAGCCATAGCTGAAAAAACAATGGCTATCAAGATATTATTAAAACAAAGATTGTTTATTACCAAATAATTATAAGTACAAATTGAAATTAAAGAGGTTAATACAGTACCATAGACAACAATAGCCGCAGAATATTTCATATCTTCAAAAGCTAAACCATTTAGTAATAAATAAGTTAAAAGCATTAAAAAAATAGTACCTAATAATGAAAAACTAAATGCTTTCTGATAAAACCCTATTCTTTTTGTTTCCTTAATTACTAAAAATAATAATAGTAAATAGGGACATAAATCCAATCCCATATTTAAAAACTGGTAATGTGGTCAAAAATGGTTGGTAATTTTTGATTTTAAATTGCTTATATTACAACATCAAATTGAAGAGGAAGTTGGCTCTGCTGAGGAGCAACCAACCAGCAATAAGTTTGATGATTATACGATAATTAAAGGATAGGTTTTAATCTATCCTTTTTTAATTATCGGTAATCAAATATGGCTGAAAAAACCTATTTTTCAATTTGATTTTTATAGTATAAATACCATCTTAAAAAGTTCTTCCTGTTTTTTATACTTAATCCTCTATGAATATTTAGATTGTCTTTCAAATGTCCAAAAAATGATTCAAGAGCATTAGTTGAATTTGGTATTTTATCATCTTTAAGATAGGTAAACATATGTGGTAATGCTTTTTTAATTACAGTAAATGATCTTCTAACCATTTTATGAGTATACCAATATTTTTTACTTTCGATTTTATATGATCTTTCATTAAGATAGTCTCTATATTTTTCTTCCCAATGTATAAGCTCTATTAACCATAATTGTCTTTTGTATTCAGAATTAATCTGATGGATTTTAATTATAATTTGCTTTAATTCAAAGCCTGATTTGTGTTTTGGATTGGCCGTGAGCCATATTTTACACATTCTTGAAATATGTACTAAACACCTTTGAAAAGCTATGTCAGGGCAAATATTTTGTATCGCTTTTAATACAGATTTATCACCATCAGAAGTAATACATTTTATAGTAATCCCAAGATTTAATAAATTTTGTAAATCTTCTGCAACTTCTTCATAATTTTCGTTATCAGTTATTCTATAAAGTTGAGTAGATTTTAAATGAAAATTTCTATAAACTACTAGACAAATATCATTAGGAAAATAAGTTCCATCAATCATAAGATAAACATCATCAGTGGAGCTAAACTCTAAAACAGGAGCTTTAGATAACATTTTAGAAAAATAACGTTGTAAAGTACTTTTACTGTAACCAGATTCAAGTGAAATTTTATCAAAAATATCTTTACCGATTATCCAGTTTTTAAACCAAATCTCTTTATTAGAATCTGAAACTGATTTATTATTTGAAGTAAATAATTGACCACAATCATTACACTTAAATCGTTGCTTATTTTCTCTTATTCCCCACTTTATCGTATTGAGGCTTTTACAGGTTGGACAACGCTTTTTTTTGAAGTTTTCATGAAATAAAAAAAGTTTATTGAAACTAATTTCAATAAACTTTCGTCAATATCATATTTTATAATGCTTTACAGCATTTTTACCAACCATTTTTGACTATTAAACCTAAAAACTTTATGAACTCAAAATTAAATAGGGTGAGTGCATCAGTACAAAAATAAATTACAAATATAAGTGATACATATATTATATTTTGTTTTTCTTCTATGGCTAAATAACGGGCTATTAAAGCGGGAATGATAATAGGTTTACATATAATTAGTAAAAATTCATTACCTAATAGCATGGCTACAACTGACAAAAAACAAGCTAATAGGTATACGTATAAAGGAGCGTTTTTTAACATAACATTGCATTAAATTCTTCTTCTGATAATATCGTAATTCCAAGTTGTGTTGCTTTTTCTAACTTCGCAGGTCCCATATTTTTTCCTGCCACTACATAATGGGTTTTAGAAGATATACTACTTCCTATTTTTCCTCCATTATTTTCTATTAATTGTTTTAATTCATCTCTTGAAATATTTTCAAAAACTCCTGATACTACAAAATTTTTACCTTTCAATAAATCTGAACTTACTACAGAAGTTGTTTCTTGTAATTCTAACAATATTCCATAATTTCTAAGTCGATTCAAAATATCTAAATTATTTTGATTTTCAAAAAATTCTATTAGACTTTGAGCTATTTTCACACCTATTTCATCAACAGTAACCAACTCTTCTAATGTTGAATTTTGAAGATTTTCAATTGATTTATAATGTTTTGCCAATTTTTTGGCTACGGTTTCTCCTACATATCGAATACCTAATGCGTATAATACACGTTCAAAAGTAATTTCTTTCGATTTTTCTATTCCTATTAATAAATTATCTGCTGATTTGTCTGCCATCCTATCCAAAACAACAATTTGTTCTTTTTTAAGTTCATACAAATCAGCATAATTAGAAACTAATTTATTTTTAAATAGTAAAGCAACGGTTTCTCCCCCTAACCCTTCTATATCCATTGCTTTTCGAGATATATAATGTTGAATTCTACCTATTATTTGAGGTGGGCATCCATAATAATTAGGGCAATAATGCTGTGCTTCTCCTTCTTTTCTAATTAATTCCGTTTGGCACTCTGGACAATGAGTAATATAGTTTGTTTTGATTGAATGAATAGAACGTTTGGATTCATCTACTCCTATAATTTTAGGAATAATTTCGCCTCCTTTTTCTACAAAAACTTCGTCATCAATTCTTATATCTAATTTTTCTATCTGATCGGCATTATGTAAAGAGGCTCTTTTTACTATTGTTCCTGCTAACTGGACAGGCTCTAAATTGGCTACTGGTGTTATAGCACCTGTTCTACCTACTTGATAGGAAATAGAATTTAGCTTAGTTACCACCTGTTCTGCCTTAAATTTATAAGCTATTGCCCAACGTGGTGATTTAGCTGTATAACCTAATTCTTCTTGCTGATCTAAGTTATTTACTTTTACAACTACTCCATCCGTTTCATAAGGCATTTCATGACGATGGGCATCCCAATATTCAATAAAATCAAAAACTTCTTGCATAGAATAAGCTAATTTTGATTGTATAGGTACTTTAAAACCCCAATTTCTCGCTTTTTCTAAGCCTTCAAATTGAGTTGTGATAGGTAAATTAGTTCCTATTAATGAATATAACAAACAATCCAAAGGTCTTTTAGCAACTTCTGAACTATCTTGTAATTTTAAACTCCCTGAAGCAGTATTTCTTGGGTTTGAATAAGGTGACTCTCCTATTTCTATTAATTCTTGATTCATTTTTTCAAATCCAGCAAAGGGCAAAATAATTTCACCTCTAATTTCAAATTTCTCAGGAAAATCCCCCTTAAGTGTTAGAGGAACTGCTTTAATTGTTTTTACATTCTGTGTTACATCATCTCCCTGAAAACCATCACCACGAGTTGCTGCACGTAATAATTTTCCATTTTCATAGGTAATACTTATAGAAGCACCATCGTACTTAAGTTCACAGGTGTATTCAACTGGTCTATTTCCTAGTATTTTTTGAATTCGAATCTCCCAATCTAACAAATCTTCTTTTGAATAAGAATTATCTAAGGAGTACATTCTATATTCGTGTTGTATTGTTTGGAAATTTTTAGTTACAGCCCCTCCTACACGCTGCGTGGGAGAACTAAGATCATTATATTCTGGATGTTTTTCCTCTAGCTCTTGAAGTTCTTTTAATTTTATATCAAACTCATAATCTGATATAGTAGGAGTATCTAAAACATAGTAATTATAATTATGTTGATTTAGTTCGTTTCTAAGGGCTTGAATTTTCAAAAAAATATCCATAAAAAGGGCTATTAAAGTAATAAAATACTAAAATAGCCATTTAATTATAGTTAAGCAAAAAAATTACTCAATGACCCCATTTATCTGCATATAAAGCTGTCCATCACTTAAGATTGCTCCTTCTTTTATAAGTTCAAATAGTTCATCATTGCGTTCTTTTTTATATTCTTTTTTTCCTCGTAGGAGTTCCACATTTTCTGTAAACAAATGGTCTCCTAACCATTTTAAACCATCATTAGTCAAAAAATCTACTTCAGCATTTAGTGCTTTGATAACAATAGTTTGCATAAAATATTCTTGACAATGAAACAAAAAAATATGTCTTTTTGAAAAATGCTCTATAAATTTTGCATTTCTTAATACACCTTCCCATATTAGATCTGAAAAGATATCTAATTCTTGTTCGGCTACTTCGGGATTATGTATTTTTAACTGATCCCACTCGGCTTTATCTATTTGCTGAGTAGCCAAAAAATTGGCAAATTCCTGATGTAAGGAATCCAATTGTTCTTTGGTAAGTCTCTTATATCTCAAGTCAATAAATTTTAATTGTTTATGGTAAAAATAAAAAAAAAGTCCCAAAAAGGGACTTTAAAAAAATATCGTTTTTAAAATTAAGCTTGTTCTGCTACAATTTCAAATGGTAAATCAACGATAACTTCACGGTGTAAACGAACAGTAGCACTGTATTTACCAATTCTTTTAATTACACCTGAAGTGATAAATTTTTTCTCAATAGCGTGACCATTTTTTTCTAAAACTTGAGCTAAATCAGCATTTGTTACAGATCCAAATAGTTTTTCACCACCTGCTTTAGCTATAATCTTGATCTCTAAAGTTTTTATTGCTTCTGCTTTAGCTTTAGCATCTGCTACAATTTTAGCTTCTTTATGTGCTTTTTGTTTTAAATTTTCAGCTAAAACTTTTTTTGCTGATGAAGTAGCTAATAAAGCAAATCCTTGAGGAATTAAAAAGTTACGACCATAACCAGGTTTAACTGTTACGATATCATCTTTAAAACCTAAATTTTGAACGTCTTTTTTTAAGATAAGTTCCATGTTGTTGTCCTTTTTATTTTAGAAGTTAGGTTCCTACTCAGGAAACCAACAACCTATTTGTTAATTATTATTTTAATAAATCCGCTACGTATGGCATTAAAGCTAAGTGGCGTGCTCTTTTTACTGCTACTGAAACTTTTCTTTGGTATTTTAAAGAAGTTCCTGTTAAACGGCGAGGAAGGATTTTTCCTTGCTCATTTACGAATTTTAATAAGAAATCAGCATCTTTATAATCTACATACTTGATTCCTGATTTTTTGAAACGACAATATTTTTTTTGTTTGTTCGTGTCAATATTTAAAGGCGTTAAATATCTGATATCTCCGTCTTTTTTTCCTTTTGCAGATTGTTCAATTGTAGACATATCAATTAAGCTTTTTTAGTTTTTAACTTCTCTCTTCTTCTCTCAGCCCAAGCTACAGCGTGTTTATCTAAACTTACTGTTAAGAAACGCATAACACGCTCATCACGTCTGTACTCAATTTCTAAACCAGCTAAAACTTCGCTAGAAGCTTCAAATTGGATTAATTGGTAAAATCCAGATTTTTTGTTTTGGATTTCGTACGCTAATTTTTTCAATCCCCAATCCTCTTTAGCAACAATCTTAGCTCCTTTTGAAGTTAAAAAATCTTCAAATTTGCTTACTGTTTCCTTTACCTGAGTTTCAGATAAAACGGGATTCAAGATGAAAACAGTTTCATAATGATTCATAGTAATAAAATTTATTTGTTATAAAATTGGGTGCAAAAGTAATAATATTATTTAAAATAGCAAACATTTAATTACTCTTTTCGACGAAACAACTGATTTTCATGAAAATAATTGGACAGTTTAAAAAAATGAACTATTTTTAACCTGTCCAATCTATTTTAAACTGTTTCCCATGAAGTTAAATTGTATTGTGGTAGATGATAGTTCTATCCAAAGAATTTTAGTAACTAAACTTGTAGAAGCGCATCAAAACTTAAATTTAATAGGTGAATTCTCAAATGCTGTTGAAACAAAAAGTTGTTTAGCCATAAATGAAGTAGATTTATTATTTTTAGATATAGAAATGCCTATCATTAATGGGTTTAATCTTTTAGACGGCTTAAAAGAAAAACCCCAGATAATTTTTATTACAGCCAAAGCTGAATATGCTTTAAAAGCCTTTGACTATGAAGCTACTGATTATTTACAGAAACCACTTACCAAAGAGCGTTTTAATATTGCTGTTAAAAGAGCAATAGATCTGCACATGCTCAGAAAAGATCACAATACTGAAGAAGAAGGCGAACATATTTATATCAAAAGTAATTTAAAAAAATTAAAAGTATACACTTCTAAAATAAAGTGGATTGAAGCTTTCGGAGATTATGTAAAAATAGTTACTGAAGAAGATAGCCATCTTGTTTTATCTACCATGAAATCCTTTGAAAAAGATCTTTCAAAAGAAAAATTTGTTCGTGTACATAAGTCTTTTATCATTAACATTGATAAAATAGAGAAATTTAATAGCAAATTTGCTGAAATTGGTGTGGCAAAAATACCTTTAAGTCGCAATAAAAAAGAGGAGCTAATGCGTGTATTAGAAGCTTAATTTACATCTACATTAACTCCTACTCTTATAGATTTATAAATAGGTACTGCTTCAAAACTATTCAGTATTTTCTGGATAGTTTTTTTTGTATTACCTAAATGCTTGTCCTTTGGTATTTTTATTAAAATAGTTCGAATATATTCATTCCTAATTTTACTAATTGGTGGTTCTTCTGGGCCTAATACAGGCATTTCTAAATTTTGTTTTAGCACTTGATAGAACCACATAGAACCTTCTTTTAACTTTTCAAATTCTTTATGTTTTAAAGTAAACTTTATTAATTTATAAAAAGGAGGATATTTATATATATGTCTTTCATACAACTGTTCTTTGTACATACCTAAATAGTTATGATCTGTAACTTGCTGTATTATATTGTGCATAGGATTATAACTTTGTATAACTACTTTCCCTTTTTTATCACTTCTTCCTGCTCTACCCGCTACTTGTGTCATCATTTGATAGCTTCTTTCAAAGGCTCTAAAATCAGGAAAATAGAGCATATTATCAGCATTTAAGATCCCAACCAGTGAAACATTATCGAAATCTAATCCTTTTGCTAACATTTGAGTTCCTACTAGAATATCTATCTCTTTATTTTTAAAATCATCGATCAAACGTTCAAATGAGTATTTCCCTCTAGTTGTATCCTGATCCATTCGTTTTATATTTTTAGTAGGGAATAAACTTACTAACTCCATTTCTATTTGTTCTGTTCCAAAACCTTTAGAGGTAAGATCAATACTTGAGCAAGCATGACAATTTGTAGGTTTTGCTATATTATAACCACAATAATGACAACGTAATTGATTTTTAAATTTATGATACGTTAAGCTTACATCACAATTTGAACATTGCGGAATATGTCCACAGGTCATACACTCTAAAATAGGAGAATATCCTCTTCTGTTCTGAAAAAGAATAATTTGTTCTCCATTATATAGTGCTTCTTGTATTTTGTCAATCAATATTTGACTAAAATGCCCCGTCATTCTTTTTCGAAAATAATTATCTTTTAAATCAACTAAAATAATTTCAGGTAAAACTGCATTTCCAAATCGTTCGAAAAGTTCTACTATACCATACTTATTTTTTTGAACATTATAATAACTTTCTAAACTAGGCGTAGCGGATCCTAGAAGAACTTTTGCTTTTAATTGATGAGCTAAAACTATAGAAGCATCTCTGGCATGGTAACGCGGTGCTGGATCTACTTGTTTAAAAGTTTGTTCGTGTTCCTCATCTACAATGATTAATCCTAATTTTTGAAAAGGCAAAAAAAGTGCTGACCTAGCACCTATTACTACCTTTGCTTTTTCTGAACCTATCAAGACCTCATTCCATACTTCTACTCTTTCATTATTTGAGTATTTAGAGTGGTAAACAGCTATTTTATTTCCAAAATGTTTACTTAACCTACTTACTAATTGGGTTGTTAATGCTATTTCGGGTAACAAGTATAAAACTTGTTTTTCTTGTTTTAAATACTGTTCTATGATTTTAATATAAACTTCTGTTTTTCCTGATGCTGTTACACCATGTAATAAACAAACTTCTTTCCTTTCTAAAGTTTCTAAAATTTGTTTGTACGCTTTTTGTTGTGCATCGCTCAAAACTATTTGATTTTGTTGTACATCTTCAAAAAATATACGATCCTGTTGTAACAAATATTCTTCAAAAATTTGTTTGTCTACTAAAACTTTTAGAGTATTTGCTTTTATTCCTGAAAATGTGAGCAAATTTTTAACTGATATTGTTTTTTTTTGAGTAGCGATGAGTTGAAAATAATTTAAAACTAATTCTTTTTGTTTTTGCGCATTTTTGAGGAGTAACAACAATTCTTCTAACTGATCTGGTTTATTAAATTTTTCTGCTAAACGAATATACTTGACTAATTTAGGTTTATATTCCTCAATCATTTCTTCTTGAAGAATTAAAATATCTTTATCTAATAAAGATTGAATAACTGGAAAAACTTTCTTTTTATTGAGGATGGCTGTTACTTCTGATACTTTTAAAGAAGTTTGACTAGAAAGTGCTTCTACAATCAGAAATTCGTCATCTGATAAATCAGTTGTATCTAAAACTTGTTTTTTTGCAGAAATTATGGTTTCACTTTCTAATATTAATGCAGATGGTAATGCTGTTTTATATACTTCTCCTAAAGAACACATATAGTAGTTGGCTATCCATTTCCAGAACTCAATTTGAATAGTTGTTAAAATAGGGATCTGATCTATAATCTGATGTATTTCTTTAGCTTCATATAAAGTAGGAGCTGTATGATGCTTACTAATGGTAAGTCCTGTATAGAATTTCGTTTTACCAAAAGGAACTGCAACACGCATTCCTATTTGTATAAAATAAAATTCCGCTTCCGAAACTTCATAAGTAAAAGTTTGTGGAAGCGAAATAGGGATGACAACTTCTATAAAATAGCGCATGAATTAACTTCTTATCCAAGTTTGTGAACGTCCGATAAGAGAAATTCCCATATAACCTCTTACGGTTAAACGATCTTTCCCATTTAATTTTATAAAACATTTGTATATATTTCCCGTTTCAGGATCCGTAATGTTTCCTCCATTATATTCATCGCCATCTTTTTCGAGACCTTTTATAATTAATAAGCCTAAAATAGGTTTATTTTTATCAGAACCTTCGCATTTTTCACATTTTCTATCACGTTTTGCTGGATCTAAAATCTCAACTATTTTACCAACTACTTTACCATTTGATTCAAAAATTTCAACCACTGATTTGGCTTTTCCAGTTTTATCGTCAATAGTTTTCCATTTTCCAAAAACAGATTGGGCATTCATTTGTAAACAACCTAAAAATAAGGTTAAAAGTGCAATTTTTTTCATTTTATTTAATTTTTTTAAGTTTTCGTATGGAAGCATCTAATTCAAAACCTAGTAATAATACCATACAATTGATCCAAAGATAAAAAAGGAATACTAAAAGTGTACCTATTGAACCATAAAGTTCATTATATTTTGAAAATTTAACAACCCAAATACCAAAAAAGTAAGAAGATACTACAATTAATCCTGTGGTAAAAACGGTACCAATTGTAATGAGTCGCTTTTTTTTAGATTGTTTAATGCCGTATTTAAATAAAATAGCGGTTGCTAAAAGAATCATAATAACTACAAAAGTATATCTTCCTAGTTCTATTAATGATATTTTATCAGAAACTCTGGAACTCAATACATCTTGTATTATGGTTTTTTGAATGATTATTTCTAAAAAAATAATAGCTGATATTGTGATTATTAAAATGGTAGTGAGCATTAGCGAAATAAGTAGAGCTACAAAGTATTGTCTAAAATAAGGTCTCTTTACACTAATATGTAAGGAGGTTTCAAAACCACTCATAACAGCATTTACTCCATTAGTCATTAAAAAAACTGATAAAAATACCCCCCATGACAATAGTCCTGTTTGACTATTATTAAGAATATCTTTTATAATATTTTCAATAGCATCAAACGTTGTAGGAGGTACATTATCTCTTACAAATAGTAAAAAATCATTCTGAAAACCTTTGATAGGAATGTACGGGATTAAATTTAAAATAAATAGAGCAAAAGGAAATAATGCCATAAAAAAACTAAAGGCAATGGCAGCTGCTCTATAACTAATTCCTCCTTGAAGAACGCCTACTAAATAAAATTCTATTAATTCATAAAACGATAATCCATTTAGCCATGGTAATTTTACATTATCTAAAACAATTATTAATTGTTTTATTAATGGTATTTTCAGAAGTATTTCTTTTGTATTTTCCATTTTTTATTTTTCAGAGAAGTTACTCATTTACCAGAAATTAGCTTATTTTCAAATTATCAAACAAAATCAGACTGCTTTTAGAGACAAGTCCATATTATAAACAGAGTGTGTCAAGGCACCCGAAGAAATATAATCTACACCACAATTAGCATATTCTCGTATGGTTTTTTCATTAATATTACCTGAAGATTCTGTTAAACATTTATTTCCGATCATCTGAACAGCAGTACGAGTGTCTTCAAAATTAAAATTATCAATTAAGATGCGGTACACTCCTTCTGTTTGTAAAATTTCTTCGATTTCGGTCAGATTGCGAGCCTCTACAATAATCTTTAAATCTAAATTATGATCTGATAAGTATTTTTTAGTTTTAGTTATTGCTGAAGTAATACCTCCCGCAAAATCAATATGGTTGTCTTTTAGCATAATCATATCATAAAGAGCAAAACGATGATTTTCACCTCCTCCTATTTTTACGGCCCATTTTTCACAAGCTCTAAAACCTGGAGTAGTTTTTCTGGTGTCTAAAACTTTTGTTTGAGTTCCTTCTAATAACTGTACATAATAATTTGTTTTTGTAGCTATTGCACTCATACGCTGCATAGAGTTAAGGACTAATCGTTCTGCTTTTAAGATAGATTGCGAACTCCCTGAAACATATAAAACAACATCCCCAAATTGAACTGGAGTTCCGTCTTGAATTAAAACTTCTACCTCTAAATCTTGATCTACGTAATTAAAAATCATTTTGGCAAACTCTACTCCTGCAATAATGCCTTTATCTTTTACCAACAACTTTGCTTTACCAACTTCGGAAACAGGAATACACGCCAAAGAACTATAATCACCCGGTCCTATATCTTCCTTTACTCCTTTAGCTATTATATCTATAAGTTCCTCTTGAAACTGTTTTTCTGAAATCATATTAATCTGCATTAAAGAGGCTAAAAATAATCTAATTTTAGCAAAAAATAAATTAAAAATTCATCTTTCCTTTCTAAATCAAAACAACGCATCTATCCAAATCATTTATTTTCAAACAGTTAATTTAAGTTTTATTTTTTTACTTTTTCTCAAAACATTTTATTTAAAGTTCTTATTTGGTATTCAACAAAAGTTTTCAAATTGGTATTATTTTTCAAAATCATTAATTAAGCTATTGATCGCTATGAATTTCTTTTTATTTATAAAAATTTCTATTTATAGATTTTTACAAAGTTTAAAGTATATTAGCTTCATGAAAAAATATCTTTTAAAAATTCTTCTATTTTTTGTAATATTAAATTCTCATTCACAATACATAAATGTAAATGATCAGTATACTGCTAATGATTTAGTGACTATTTTTTTAGGGGGCGTAACTTGTGGTAATGTATCTAATGTTTCCATACATGGTGGCGAAAATTATGGAAATCCAAGTATTGGTTATTTTGATAATAATAACAGTTCTTTTCCTTTACAAAATGGTATTATTTTGAGTACAGGAAAAGTTGTAAATACTGTAGGTCCTAATGTAGGTAACTTATCTGATGGGGCTATACTTTGGCAAGGAGACAATGATTTAATGCAAGCACTGGGTATAAGTAACACATACAATGCTTCTGTATTAGAGTTTGATTATATTCCTTTTACCAACAAAATTTCTTTTGATTATATTTTTGCTTCAGAACAATATCTTGCAAACCCATCTCCTAATCAATGTGGTTATACGGATGGATTTGCCTTTTTAATAAAACCTAATAACAGTAATCAAAGTTATCAAAATATTGCTTTAGTACCTGGGACAAATACCCCTGTAACAGTGCAAAATATTAGAGGTTCTGGAACAATTTGCCCTAAAAGTAATGAAGAATATTTCGACAGGTTTAATGGATTTGATTCCCCTATTGCGTTTAATGGTCAAACTAAAGTTTTAAAAGCTCAATCTAATGTTATAGCGGGCAACTCTTATCATATTAAACTAGTAATTGCTGATCAAGGCAATGAAAAATATGATTCGGCTATTTTTTTGGGAGGAGGTACTTTTCAAAGCGAAACTTTTTTAGGAAATAATCATACTATAACTTCTCAAAATCCTTATTGCGCAGGAGAAATGGTAGAATTAGACGCATTGCAATATGGAACTAACAATACTTATACTTGGTATAAAAATAATATAAATACTGGAATCCATACTCCCAAATACCTAATTACAGATAATGCGAATACTAATGAAGTTGAATATCGAGTTGAAGTACTTATTAATGGAACTTGTGTTTCTAAAGGAAATGTTACTGTGCAATTTATAAATATTCCTTCTTTAACACCTCAAAATTTAATAGAATGTGATTTTGATAAAGATGGTAAAGGATATTATGATTTAACAAAATTGCATCAAGTATTAACTCTTAACAATCCTAATTATAAAGTTGTTTTTTCTGAAAATTCAAATGGAACACCTATCAATGATCCAACACGTTATCTGTCTTCTCCCAAAACTATTTTTGCTAAAGTAAGTAATGGCTATTGTTCAAATGAAACAACTGTAAATCTTCAGCTTTCCACCATTAGCCCTATTAATAAAAGTTATACTAAATGTGATCATGACGAAAAAATAGATGGTTTTACTAATTTTATTCTAGATCAAGAGCTAATTGATAACATTATTTTACCTCTTACGAACTATACAAAAATAAGTTTTTACAAAAGCGCAAGTGATGCTGAAAAAAAACTTTTACCTCTGACGAATACTTTTAATAATACAATAAAAAATGAACAAAAAATTTATGCTCGAATAGATCAAAATAATTCATGTCACAACATTATTGAAATAACTTTAAAAGTAAATTATATCAATCCAGATATTGTAAAAGATAGTCATCTTATAATTTGTAAAGGAGAAGCATTAACAATTGAAGCCCCTAAAAATTTCACACATTACCTTTGGAATACACTAGAAAACACCAATAGCATTATAATACATCAAAAAGGGATCTACACAGTTGAAATAATAGATTCTCAAGGGTGCAAAGCTTTAAAAAAATACTTTGTTCAAGAGTCAGCACCTGCTACTAATATAAATACAGTAATCACTGAATTTTCTAACACCAATTCATTAGAAATTTTTTATACTTCTAATGGTGGTGATTATGAATTTTCTATAGACGGAGTTAAATATCAAAACTCTAATTTATTTACTAATCTTGAACAAGGAGAATATCATATTTCAATTAGGGATAAAAATGGATGTGAACCAACACCTTATCAAACAGTTTATTTGTTAGATTATCCTAAATCTTTTACTCCTAATTATGATGGATACAACGATACATGGTATATAAAAGATTCTAATTTTAGAAATACTATTGAAAAAATAGAAATTTTTGATCGTTATGGTAAACTATTAAAACAATTAAATTCTAACCAATCATGGGATGGGACTTATTTAGGAAATAATTTACCAGCAGACGATTATTGGTTTAGTATTAAGTTTTATAACAATAAAACTATTAAAAATCATTTTAGCCTTAAACGATAAATAATTAGCTTTGTGGGTTTTTTATTCAATCTCAATGAAGGCAAAATTTTTAATATTATTTCAATTACTTACATTTACGGTAGTCGCTCAATTTAGCAAAACGCATTATTTACCCCCTGTTTCTTCTGGCGAGATAACTGCTGGTGAACAATATATGTATATTTCAACACCGAGTACATCACCTGTTAGTTTTAACATTACAGCATTAGGAGGTAACGTTATAACTGGAACTGTTACAAGAAATTCACCTTATATCCATAGAATAGGTTATGGTAATAATACCCAAGCTCATGTAAGTTCTTCTTTTGCGCATACCATTCTTAAAAATAAAGGTTATATAATTGAAGCACAAGACTTAGTGGCTGTTTCTATAAGAATACGATCAGAAAACAGTTATCATGCTAGTTCTATCGTTTCAAAAGGGATTGCTGCATTGGGTAAGGAATTTAGATTAGGTGCATTTTTAAACGATCATGTACCTACTTATGATAACTCTCATTATACATTTGCTTCGATTCTTGCTACTGAAAATAATACTCGAATTAAATTTAGCAACATAAAACCTAATACAAGATTAATTAATAATAACGAAGGAAACACTCCCAGTGACATAATTTTAAATAATGGTGAAAGTTTTGTTATTGCCCTAAAAGGATCTAGTTTTCAACCTCGCAATGCTCTTATAGGTGCATTAATATCAGCCGATAAACCCATTACAGTCAATAGTGGCTCATTTGCGGGTTCTAACGGAGATTCTCAAAACTTAGATATGGGCTTTGACCAAATTGTATCAGCTGAAACAATTAATAAAATTGCACCTGAAATTATTAATGGAACAACACCTAATCCTACAGAATATATATTTATAAAAAGTGACGGATGGGATCTTGCCGAAAGGATATTATTAATTGCACATAAAGATGATACTCAAATTTATTTAAATGGTAGCAATACTGCTGATTATATTTTAAATTCAGGAGAATATGTAACAATAGATGGTTCTCAATTTTCATTAAATAATAATCTATATGTAAAATCCACCAAAAACCTTTTCGCTTATCAATCTGTAGGCTCTCTAAAAGAATATAATGATAATAGTAGTAAAGATTTTGCTAATCAAGAAATGTTCTTTGTTCCCCCATTAAGTTGTCAAACCCCAGATAATATAAATAATATTCCATTTATTGATAACCTTGGCAATTATCAGTTTAATGGTCGGATTACAATAGTAACCAAAGCAGGTGCAATTTTAACCTTTAATATAAATGGTATTGATTATGACCTAAAAAATCTCCCTAGTAAGGAAATATCAGGTCCTAATCCTGTTAATGGTAATACAAATTATGTTACCTACACAATAAAAAACTTAACAGGCAATCTAGCTGTTTTTTCAACAGACGAGTTATATATAGCTGCTTATGGTAATAATGGAGCCGCTACATTTGGAGGATATTATTCTGGTTTTACCTTCAAACCCGAAATTGCTTTAGAAAAAGTATCTTTATCCGCTGATAATTGTATTCCAAATATTAAACTAGCAATAAGCACTGCCTCTTCGTTTGATACTTTCCAATGGTATGATCAAGACGGGCCTATTTTAGGCGCTAACACAAATACTTATATACCAACTAAACCTGGATATTATAAAGTAAAAGCAAGTATCTCTACTTGTGGTATTTTTTCTCCATTAGAATCTGATAATATTCCTGTTAGTAATTGTCCTGATAACAATAATGGTTTAATTAACGACAACATTGATATTGATTTAGATAATGATGGTATTTTAAATTGTACAGAATCTTACGGAAATCAAGCTATCAACACAAACCTTAACACTGGTGTTATTCCTTTTAGTTCAACAAATTACATTACTCAAACAATTATTGATGGCAATAGAACCACTACACCATTAATAGGTAATGCAAATGGCACTATCATAACTGAAGTTCAAAAAGGAAAACAAAATAGTGTAACGTATCAAATACAATTTGATCAACCTACGAGTATTGAATTAAAATACCCCAACAATATTCAAGTGAACGAATCTCTAAATGGAGATACAGAATATATAATCAACAGTGATATTAACAGAACTTTAACTGTTTTAAATCCAGATAATCAAATTTTAATTGATACCAACTTTGATGGAATTTTTGAAAATGGCGTAAAACAATTTTCTTCTTTTGAAATTCGTTTTAGACGCAATAGTACTACACCTTTACAATCAGGCTCAGGAACTTTTAAAATAGCAGGAAAAAATATTAATATATTAAAAATCAAACATAAAAATTTATCTGATTCAGTTTCAGCCAAATCCAGTTTAAATTTAGAGGCCTCTTGTGTTTCCAAAGATTCTGATGGTGACACAATTCCTGATAAAGAAGATATAGATAGTGATAATGATGGTATAAATGATCGTATAGAAGCGCAAAATAATACCCCAATAGCTATATCTAATACGGATACTAACCATAATGGATTAGACAATGCTTTTGAACCTGGATTAATACCAGTTGATAACGATAAAGATGGTGTTCCTGATTATCTTGATTTAGATTCGGATAACGATGGAATCTTAGATTCCGAAGAAAAAGAAATAGATTTTGATAACGATGGAATGAGTAACTATCGTGACTTAGACGCTGATAATGATTTATGTTTTGATGTAAAAGAGGCTGGATTTATTGATGCTAATACAGATGGCATATTAGGTAATATCACTCCTCCACAAGTAGATAACAAAGGAAAAGTTATAGGCTTTATAGGATATACAAAACCCAATACGATTTACTTACAATCTGCTCCTATAAGTATAACAGATCAGCCAAAACCAGGTAAAGGATGTCTTTTAGAAAAAACTAAGATTTCTTTAACATCAAACGCTGATACTTTTCAATGGCAAATCTCTACCGATAATGGTGTTAATTGGAATAATTTATCAAATACAAGTAATTATTCTGGGGTTAATACTCCTGAACTAGAAATAAAAAATTTATCTAACGCAATGACAAATCATTTATTTAGAGTTAAATTAAATCGTTTAGGCAATGCGTGTGATTCTTTTTCTAATAATATAGGATTAATCATATATCCTCTTCCAATATTAAAAAGCAATCAAAGATTAATTCAATGTACTAACTCAACAAATGGTCTTGCTCTATTTAATTTAGATAAAGTTCAAAGTTTAATTTCTGATAATTATGCTAATGAAACTTTTAGTTACTTCCATACACAAGCAGGCGCAATTACAAACAACGCAAATGACCAAATAAAAAATCACGAAACTTACACAAATCAAGCACAATCATTAGAAATTATTTGGGCTAGAGTACTCAATTCCAACAATTGTTTTAGTGTAATTCCTTTTGAAATTTATGTATCAACAGCACAAGCCTCTTTTCTTATACCTGAAGATATCATCATAACTTGTGATGATTATGTAGATGCAAATCATGATGATTATGACGGAATAACAACATTTGATTTATCTAAAAATTATAATGGTATAATATCACAATTTAATAATCCTGATATAGAAGTATATTTTTACAGAAATGAAAATGACTATTATCAACAATTTTCAAATGGTAAATCATTAGCTATTGATAAAAATAATTTTACTAACTTTAGAAATACAAATAAAGGAGGCGATAAAATATGGGTTCGAGTAGAAAATAAAATAACAAAAGCTTGTTTAGGAATACCTCTACAATTCGAATTAAAAGTAGAAGCTAAACCAAATATTGACACTAACATTTCAGGCTTATCAAACACCTATATATGTACTGACGACCCTGATTTTAATATTACTTTACAATCTGGACTTCCAATAGGAAGTGATCATCAAAATTTTTCTTACGAATGGTCAAAAGATGGCGTTACAATTCCTTTTAATACAGAATCTATTTCTGTAAATCAAATAGGTACTTATAAAGTAAAAGTCATTAATAAAACACCATCTGCTTGTTTTAGAGAAAGAACTATCAATGTAACAGAATCTAATACAGCTATACTTAACAATAATCTTATTATTCAAGATTTAGTTGATAATAACTCTGTTAGTATAAATGTGTCTGGTAATGGCAAATATGTTTTTGCATTAGATCATATAAATGCTCCTACTCAAAAAATAGGTTATTTTGACAATTTAATACCTGGCGTACACAAAATATATGTTATTGATTTAAATGGTTGCAAAACATTAGAAGTTTCATTTTCTATTTTAGGTTTTCCTGCCTTTTTTACTCCAAATGGTGATGGATACAATGATTACTGGAATGTAATAGGAGCTGATTCTATATTTAATTCTGATGCCAAAATTTTAATCTTTGACCGTTTTGGAAAATTATTAAAAGAAATTTCTCCTTCACAGTCTGGATGGGATGGCACTTATTTAGGCAAACCTCTTCCAGCAGATGACTATTGGTTTACAACTCAATTAAAAGACGGTAGAATTAGTAAAGGTCATTTTTCTATTAAAAGATAAATAAACATTGAAAATAACAATCTTTCTAACCCTCATAAGTAAAAAATTTGTGAGGGTTTTATTTTATATCACAATATTTATGTACACTTATATAAATCGTATATCCTAAAATTCTACAATAAAAAATTTCCGTCTATCATCATTTTTCTCCTTTTTCTTCCTCACCACAAAATCCAATGTATAATCTGAGTTAAAACAAACTCAATATTAATTCCAATTTTATATATTAATAAAAAAATGACTTTACAATGGTAATCATTAAACCCCAAAACACATAAATTAATCAAATACAATCAGTTACAAAATAATCAAAAAAAACATACTCTAAAACTGTAACAATTCATAAAAACTACCAACTAATGGGGAGTATGAATACTGAATTAGAAAAATCATTTGTGAATCAACTAAAAAATAACCAAAATTTGGTTCACAAAATTTGTAGACTTTATACCCAAAATGAAGAAGAACACAACGATTTATTTCAAGAAATTACAATCCAATTATGGAAAGCTTATCCTCAGTTTAGAGGCGATTCTAAATTTTCAACTTGGGCTTATCGAGTAGCTCTTAATACCGCTATTACTTTATATAGAAAATCTTCTAAATCAATTCATACAATTGAATTTGAAACAAGTAGGCATTTTGTATTACAAGAAGAATATAATTACCAAGAAGAAGAAAATCTAAAATTACTCTACAAGGCTGTATATCAACTTAGTGATATAGAAAAAGCACTTGTATTCATGTATTTAGAGGACAAAGACTATAATGAAATTTCTGAAACGCTAGGTATAAGCGAAGTAAATGCAAGAGTAAAAATGAATCGTATCAAAACAAAGTTAAAACAAATAATTAATCCGTAACGATAGAAGGAAAAATGGAAGAATTGGATTTATTAAAGAAAAATTGGAATAATACTAATAATTTTCCAAAAATGACCGAAGAAAATATTTATGCTATGTTACATAAAAATTCATCATCAGCAGTCAAATGGATTTTTATTATCAGTGTTATTGAGTTTTTATTAGGTATTATATTAAGTTTTTCATTTTCTTTAAATAAAAACAGTAAAGAAGATCTTTTTTTAGAAAAAATACATCTACCTGAAATTTATTTAAATATTATCACTGGTATTTCTTATGTGATTATACTGTATTTCATCTATAATTTTTATATATCATATAAAAAAATAGAAGTACTCAACTCTACAAAACAATTAATGAAAAATATTTTTATTGTTAGACAAATTGTTAAAAGATATATTGTTTTTAACCTCAGTCTTTTTGCTATAATACATTCTTATCTATTTGGGTATGGTGTATATATAGGTATATCAGATGAATTCAAATATTCGGAAAATCAAGTAAGTGAATATACTATTTTAATAATTTCTATTTTGATATCTATTTTATTAACGGGCTTAATGATTGCGATCTTTTTATTAATCTATAATTTCTTATACGGCAGATTATTGCGTAAACTAAAGAGAAATTACCTTGAATTAGAAAAGATAAGCTAACAAAGTTTTATGGAATTAATTTCCAAAAAGATAGTTTAAATTTAGTTTATGACTTCCTTATTTTAAATATCTAGGAAGCTTAATTTTTAGAGACCTCCTAGATATATTTATTTAAAAATAGCAACAAAATATTATACTAATTTATTAGTTACTAAATATTCTGCTATTTGCACTGCATTAGTAGCTGCACCTTTTCTTAAATTATCAGCTACAATCCATAAATTAAGGGTATTGGGCTGACTTTCATCACGACGAATTCTTCCTACAAAAACATCATTTTTACCTTCTGCATACAAAGGCATTGGAAACGTAAAAGTATCTATATTATCTTGTACAGTTACCCCTGACATTTCGTGTAGAATAGCGCGAACCTCTGAAACTTCAAAATCTTTTTTAAATTCAACGTTTACAGCTTCACTATGTCCTCCTACTACAGGAACCCTTACAGCAGTAGCTGTAACAGCAATTGTTTTGTCTTCTAGTATCTTTTGAGTTTCACGAACTAATTTCATTTCTTCTTTCGTATAACCATTTTCCTCGAAAACATCACATTGTGGGATTAGATTACGATGAATTGGATATTTGTAAGCCATTTCTTCTTTTATTCCAGCATATTCATTTTCTAATTGTCTTACCGCTTTAACCCCCGTCCCTGTAATAGACTGATAAGTAGAAACAATAACACGTTTTATATCATATTTTTTATGTAAAGGAGACAGTACCATTACCATTTGAATAGTCGAACAATTAGGATTAGCAATAATCTTATCTTCCTTGGTAAGAATAGCTGCATTAATTTCAGGAACTATTAACTTTTTTGTAGGATCCATACGCCAAGCAGATGAATTATCAATAACTGTTGTTCCAACCGCTGCAAACTGAGGTGCCCATTCTTTAGAAGTTTCTCCACCTGCAGAAAAAATAGCAATTTCGGGTTTCATTTCAACCGCTGTTTGCATACCTACTACTTTATACAATTTTCCCTTAAATTCTATATCTTTTCCAATTGATTTTTCAGAAGCCACAGGAATTAATTCTGTGATTGGAAAATTACGTTCTGCTAAAACTTGTAGCATTACCTCTCCTACCATACCGGTAGCACCTACAACAGCTATTTTCATTGTCTTGTGTATGTTTAATTTTTGCAGAACAAATGTACATAATATTTATTTTCAAACTATTTAGAACTCTTATTTTATAAGAAATTCTTAACATTAAAAAAGATAAATAGCATATTCTTGCATTTACATTTTTTTCAAATTTTAAAAATAAAAATACCTGATTAAATCTACTATAAAAAAATAGAAAAAAACAATTATAAGAATTGCTTATTGAATATATTTCGAAGTATTTTTGTAATCAAGGCATTAAATAAAAACATAATGAAAATTATTATATCTCCTGCAAAATCTTTAGATTTTGAAAAAAAATTACCTATTGATCAATTTACACAACCCTCTTTTTTAAATAAGTCAGAAGAAATAATTAAAGTATTAAAACAATTAACACCAAATGATTTATCTAATCTAATGAAAATATCACCTGCACTAGGAGAATTAAATTGGCAAAGAAATCAAGAATTTAAAATTCCCTTTACGCCTAAAAATGCTCGTCCCGCAGTGTATGCTTTTAACGGAGATGTCTACCAAGGATTAGATGCCTATAGTATATCAGAACAAAAAATAGATCAATTACAAAGTAAACTCCGTATACTTTCGGGACAATACGGCTTATTAAAACCATTAGATCTCATTCAACCTTATCGTTTAGAAATGGGAACAAAGTTAGCTATAGGTAATAAAAAAAATCTTTATGAATATTGGAAAGAAACCTTAACAGATAGTTTAAATCAGGAATTAGAAAATAACGATATTTTGATTAATCTTGCTAGTCACGAGTATTCTTCTGTCATTAATTTTAAAAAAATAAAAGTTCCTGTTATTGCACCTGAATTCAAAGATTATAAAAATGGTCAATTAAAAATAATCTCTTTTTTTGCCAAAAAAGCTAGAGGACTTATGGTTCGTTATATTATTGAAAACAATATTGAAACATTAGAAGATTTAAAAAGTTTTAATTACGAAAGATATTCATTTGACGCATCTCTCTCTACACATACTAAATTAGTATTTACAAGATAAACTAATAAAATGAATCTTTATATATAAAAAGAGGCTGTCCAAAAAATAATAAATCAACATGCAGTTTGTCACTCTGACATAAGGAGGATCTCATAATCAACATTATGTAATTTCTCCTTTTGGTCGAAATGAAAGATTGCAAATTTTTTGGACAGTTTCTTTTCTTTTATATTTTTTAACTATTGAATTTAATTCTTTTCATATTGCTTTGATTTTAGTATTTGAGAAACGGTTTGATAATTACTAATCGTTTCTTTTACCAATTGATTATCTATATCATTTTTAGTTATTTCATCATACATGATTTGAAATTCTTTTGATAAAACAGAAGGTTGTAAAACCAAATCAAATTGCTTCACTTTTTGCTTTGGTGAAATAATTGTAAGTATATTGTTTTTAATATACCCCAGATCTTGATATGTTGCTATAAATGCCCTTGGTTTGTAATCTATTGAATAAACATCTTGTCCATAAAATTTACTCGTATAACGAAAACCTAGCCTTCCAAATAAAGTAGGCATAATATCTATTTGAGACATTAATATTGGATTTATAGCTCCTTTTTTCATGGGTTCAAAAATCATAGCAGGTATACGATATTTATCCATAGGCAATTCTGTTTTTCCTGCACTTGATGCACAATGATCCGCAATGATTACGAAAATAGTATTCTTATACCAAGTTTGTTTTTTTGCCATATTAAAAAATTGACGCAAGGCATAATCAGTATATTTTACACCTCCTTCACGTGATTTTGCGTCATTAGGAATGTCTATTTTATTAGCAGGATAAGTAAAAGGTCTATGATTACTTACAGTCATCCAATGATTAAAAAAAGGTTTCCCTGTTTTAGCTTCTGCATTCATTACTTGAATAGCTTTTTTAGCCATATCTTCATCACAAACTCCCCAAACATTGGAAAAAGTTATTTCATTAGGTTTAAACGTTTTTTTATCTACTATTTCATATCCATTTCCTCCAAAAAAATCTTCCATATTATCAAAATAAGCATCTCCCCCATAAAGATATTTTACCGTATATCCTTTTTGTTTAAAGATACTTCCTGTAGAAAACTTATTCTTGTTGTCTTTTCTCTTTACTATACTTTCACCTGGTGATGGAGGAAGACATAATGTAACTGCCTCTAAGCCTCTTATTGTTCTATTTCCAACCGCATATAAATTGGTAAACTGTGTACTTTGAGTAGCCAAACTATCTAAAAAAGGAGTTACGTTAAGCTGATTTCCATAACATTTCATAAAATCAGCACTCAAACTTTCAATAGTTATTAAAACCACATTCTTCTTAGTTTCTGGTAATCTAGAAACAATTAATCTTTCAGATGTTTTATTTTCTAAATTACCTAATTGTTCTTTCAATAAAGTAAATGCTTCTTCTTCTGGAATAGTTTTATAAAATTTTTGATAATCTAATTCACTATTCATAAATGCTAAGTAAAAACGATAAAGACCACTTGCCTGCAACTCGTTAGCAAAAACATTTGAAGAAGTTTCTTGTTTAGCTAGAATAGGAATTAAAAAAAAACTTACTATTATTAAACCAATATAAGCAATAGTTGATTTTACTTTATCCTGAAAAGAAGGCAGATTTTTTAAAAACACCTCTGAGGTTTTTACTATTTTATAAGTAAAAAATGCCGTAATTAATCCAACTCCTGTAAATAAAGGAATTATAGGATACGATTCCATTATATTCTTGATTACTTCGTTTGTATAAACTAAGTAATCAACTGCAATAAAATTATAACGTACACCAAATTCATTCCAAAAGAAAAATTCGCTCACCGTATTTTGTACTATAATTAGCACCACTAAAAATACCGTTATTGAAAATAAAATAGTTCGAATTTGTTTTCTATAAGTAGGCATAAAAAGCATTAATCCAAAAAACAAAGTCTTAAGAGCTACAAAACTTATACCTATTTCGGGTAAAACACCCCCATATTCATTTAAAATCGTATTACCAAAACTTACATATAATAAAAGAGTGCAAAAGGAAACAAAAATAATATAGCCCCAAGGCTTTTCATATTTAGTATTCGATAAAAATAATAAATAGAGCCATAATAAACCAGAAGCCATAATAAAAACAAAAAAATCAGAAATAAATCCTGTTAGAAAAATCTTACCTAATTCTTTCCAACTAAAACTAGTAGTGGTAATAGGATGAAATAAGAGCACAATTCTTAAAATAAAGTTACTAAGTAAAAATAGACTCAACAACTGTTTGTAGGGCGATTTTTTTTCAAAAAAATTCATTGCATTTTAAATTTTAGCAAAATTAACTATTAAATTTGGCATACTATAAAATTTATACGATGAATTCTGTACATTTACATTTATTAGTTAACCATTTCCCAATCATTGGAGTATTCTTTGGTATCGCTATTTTAGTTTATGGAATTTTTAGAAAAAACGCTTTAGTTTTAAATATAGCTTATACTATTTTTATTTTTTCTATGATAATGGGCAAAATCTCAATGATAACAGGAGATAAAGCAGAACATTTTTTAGAGAAAACAAATAATTTCCCCCACGTTTTAATAGAATTTCATGAAGAAAAAGCAGAAATTTTTATGAAAACAGTATACCTTTTAGGTTCTATTTCTATAATAGGAATAATTACTAATAAAAAAAAACACCCTAAAGCTCAATTCTTAGCTTTTTTAATATTACTCATAGCAGGTACAAGTATATTTTTTTCACAACCAGTAGGTACTTCTGGAGGCAGGATTCATCATAATGAAATTCGTAAAAATTAAAATATAGTTTTAAAAATAATACAACTTCCTCTCCCCTATTTTCTTATCATTTATTTTTTTACATCATCTTATTTGATATAAAACCACTTTCCTTTTTTTACACCTTATCAAATCCTAAAGAGCTGATTTTTTATTTATTATGGTTTTCATTAATTCTAAAATATTTAAAATAAGAATTGAATAAAATCTGATCAAAATCATAAACTAAAGAATAAATCATATTCAAAATTCCAAACACTATTATCTAATAAATTTTAAAATAATCTTTATTTTAAATAAAAAATAAATGAACGTTCATTTATTTTTTGTAATTTTGTCTTCTTGAATTTAAGCAAATATGATCATCAAAGTAAACTAAATCCAAATATGACAGAACAAGAATTAATATTAGATATTCAATCTATTCTTCAAGAAAAAATGAAAAAAGATTATGTCGAGGGAAAAACAAAAAGAGACGCACATCCTAGATGTTTAGCCTTATTAAAAGCTAATTTTAAAATAATGAAAAATTTACCTAATAATTTGCAAATAGGAATTTTTCAACCTGGAAAGATTTATAAATCTTTTATTAGAATATCAAATGCAAGTGGAAAAGTACAATCAGATAAAGTAAAAGATTTCAGAGGTTTTGCTATTAAACTCATTGAAGTAGAAGGAAAACGTTTTGACTCAACAGAAAGCCATACACAAGATTTTTTGATGATATCTCTTCCTACAATGCCCCTTGGTACCGTAAAACTTTTTAGAGATGCCGTATATTATGCAGTAAAATGGAATCCTTTTATTTTAGCAATGAAAATGATGTTCACTGGCAATGGAAAAGCCCTAAAAGAACTTAATAATGCCAAAAAAAATGAACCTAGCCCTTTGGATTTAACATACTGGAGTACAACACCTTATATGTATGGAAATCAACAAATAAAATTCAAAATTGTACCTACCTCTGCTACAAAAAGTGAATTACCTCAAGTTATTACTGATAACTATCTAACCGAAAATATGGTAAATCATTTACAAAAAGACATTGCTAAATTTGATTTTTACATTCAGCCTTTTACTGACGAAAAAAATACACCAATAGAAAACGCAGGAATTGAGTGGAATAGTTCTTTTATAAAAGTTGCAGAAATAGAAATTCCAATTCAAAATTTTAACACAGAAGAGCATTTTGATTTTGCTGAACAATTATCTTTTTCTCCTTCTAATTCATTAGAAGAACATAAACCAATTGGAGGAATAAACCGTGCGAGAATAGAAATTTATAATGCGTTATCTAAGTTTCGCCATCAACGTAATAATAAACCAATAATAGAACCTACTTTAAATGATTTTAACACCAAATAATAATCACTCAAACAATGAATAATTTTAAATCAATCAGTTTTATAGTATTGCGTTATTTACTAGCAATATTTATGACAAATGCTGGTATTCAGCATTTTACAAAACCTAATTTTTACGTTCCTTTTGTTCCTGATTTTTTACCTTTCAAAAATTTTATAATATCAGGATCAGGAATTTTAGAAATAGGTTTAGGAGTATTATTAGTATTCAAAAATAATCTAGCAAAATATGCTGGATTAGGAATATTCTTCTTAATGCTACTATTTTTACCTATACACATAAAAGATGTATTGGTAGAAAATCCTTCTATAGGATCTCATAAACTAGCTATCATCCGTTTACCTATCCAATTTATTTTTTTAGCTTGGTCATGGTTTATTTGGAAATATTTAGACAAACAAAAAGAAACTTTTAAAAACAATTAATAATATAGAACATGAAACGAAAACATATTTATCTTTTATTGAGTATTTTAGGAATTTGTTATACTTGGTTTTTCAATATTCAATATTTCCAAACAGCAATAGATCCTTCTCTTCTAAATTTTTTCAAAGATGCCAAATGTAGTCTTCCTGCTCAATCATTAGAGGCTGATTTAAAAGTTGTTGTCCTTACCTTTTTTATTTTCTATATTCCTGATGCTATACGATTGAAGATTAAATATTGGTGGACTTTAATCCCTCTTACATTTTTAATTGCCGTAGCTTTTACTTTTCCTTTTTATCTATTTCTAAGAGAATTAAAACTTGAAAAAGAAAAAATTTAATTATAAGAAAATCGTTTTTTATAAATAAATCTAAGTAAAAACACTTGTTGCACAACTATAAAATTATGTCATAATACAATTTTTCAAAGTTGTGCAACTATCATAACAACAATTCTATCATTACATTATCTATCAATCGTCATTGTTTAAAAAACAAGAAAATACAATATAACAAAATGAAAAAAACAGCCATTATACTTGGAGCAACAGGACTTACAGGAAGCTATTTGTTAGATTTGTTATTAATGAGTGAAGAATATGAAAAAGTTAAAATATTTACCCGAAAAACAACAGGTAAAAAACATCCAAAACTAGAAGAATTTATAGGTGATATACTTTCTTTGGAAAATTTTTCTAAAGATTTCAAAGCAGATGAGGTTTTCTGTTGCATTGGTACCACAAAAGCTCAAACACCTAATAAAGATCAATATTACGCTATTGATTATGGTATTCCTGTTAGCGCAGCTAAATTGTGTGAACAAAATCAGATTTCTACTCTTAGTGTAATTTCTGCTATTGGCTCAAATCCAAAATCTTCTGTTTTTTATAGCCAGACTAAAGGCAAAATGGAAGAAAGTGTTTTAAAACATAATATTCCTAACATACTTGTTTACAGACCTTCTTTAATTTACGGAGAAAGAAAAGACAAACGTCTTGCTGAAAACATAGCCACTATATTAATCAACGGATTACAGTTTCTTCTTATAGGTAAAATGAAAAAATACCGTGCTATCACAGGTAAAGAGTTAGCTAACACTTTGTTTTTAGGCGTAAAAAAAACAGGACATCAAATTATTGAAAGAAACACTTTTCATATAATTTGAAAGTAAAAAATGGTATCTCTATATAATACTAAACAAACTTTTTAAAACATTTTAATCCTTATCAAGAAGTATTTTATTTCATAATTTTCAAGTTTACTGAATCATTTTTAGATATAAAATTATTATCAACAGCAACTCTCACTCAAAAATATCTTATTTTTACTACCTTTGATAATTAATTTAAATGTACGATGAAAGTTTCCGTAGCTCTATGTACTTATAATGGTGAAAAATTCCTAAATGAGCAAATTAACTCAATACTCAAACAAACAAAAGAAGTTAATGAAATAATCATTTGTGACGACTGCTCTACTGATCAGACCATGGACATTTTAAAAGAATACCAATTAAAATATCCTAATATTTTTAAAATTTTTAAAAACGAAACAAATCTTCGTAGCGTAAAAAATTTTGAAAAAGCAATCCAACTTTGTTCAGGAGATCTAATTTTTCTATCAGATCAAGACGACATTTGGTCTCCCAATAAAGTTTATGACTATATCCTTTTTTTTCAAAAAAATCCTAAAATAAGTGTTATAGCATCTAATGGTTATTGTATTGATGAAAATTCAAAATCTCATAAAAAATATGCTGTATGGGACATACCTCGATTCCTTGAAAATAAAGGTATTGAATTTAATTTTCACAGATTAATAAGTCTCTCGGGCAACATTGCCACAGGGGCTTCAATGGCTTTTAAAAAGGAAATAATACCCGATATAATTCCTTTTCCTACTATTCAAAACTTTCATCATGACGAATGGATCGCTATTATTTCCAGTTCAAAAAATCAATTCGCTTTTTTACACGACAAATATTTTTATTATAGAATCCATTCAAATCAACAAGTTGGCGGTGTCTTTTATAAAAAAAATAAGTCTCAAAAAACAATTCTTATTGATCTTTTTAATATAGACAATCCAGCAAGTAATTTTACAGGTTATAAAAGAAGGATTAAGAAAATAATTTCAAATTTCGAGCGTAATAGTTTACTGGAACAATCAAATCCTAAATATTCCTTTTTATTTGAGAAAAACAAAAAGGAATTAATCAATCTTTATCATTACAATAAGACTTTAATGAAGAATAAATTTCCTTTAAGATTTTTTTTATTGAAAATATCTGATAAAATTCTAAATAAAAGAAAATTTGACTACTAACGAAAGTCATTCTCTAAAAACTATTCAATACTAACAACCAACTAATTTTAATATCAGCATTTATTAGCTAAAAGGTACAATTTTAGAATTAATATTTATTTTGTTATTCTTTATTACTTTTTCAGATTCTATTAAATAAAAGCCATTTTTTTTAGATAGTAGATAAGAAATATTTAACAAGATGAATTATAATCAAAAATATAATTTTATTAAAACATATAAAAAATGATAAAAGTAAGTGTTTGTATGATTACCTATAATCATGAAAAATACATAAAACAAGCCATTGAAAGTATTTTAATGCAAAAAACTAACTTTGATTTTGAATTGATTATTTCAAATGATAATTCTAATGATACTACTCATAAAATTATTTTAGATCTTTTAGAAGAACATATTGACTCAAAAAAAATAAAATATTTACACAATAAAAAGAATCTAGGAATGATGCCTAATTTCATTCAAGCTATTCAAAATTGTAAAGGTGAATATATAGCACTTTGTGAAGGTGATGATTATTGGACTGATCCTGAAAAATTACAAAAACAAGTAGATTTTTTAGATACCAACAAAAATTTCGCAATATGTTTTCACCCTGTCAATATTGATTATCAAAATGAAATAATTGAAGATAATATTACAAAAAAAGTAAAAAATCACACTTCCATTTATGACTTAGCTTCTGGTAATTATATTCATACTTGCTCCGTATTATATAGAAATAATCTCTATAATAGTTTCCCTGAATATTTTTACTCTACACCTATTGGCGATTATTTTTTACATCTTTTGAATGCTCAATACGGGGATATTTATCGTTTAGAAGAAACAATGGGAAATTATAGAATCCATGATACTTCTTATTGGTCATCTAAGAAACAAAATGAAAGAGAAGCAATTTGGATTGAATTTTTGAAGAACATTAAACCTTCGTTTCCAAAAAAAATTCAAAAAATAATAGATAAACAAATAAAAACACATCAACCTAAAAAAGTAAGTTGGTTTAAAAAAACAAGAAGAGCTTTTAAAGATATTTTTTTTCAAAAAATTCAACTATCAAATTTGAAAAAAAAATATAATTTAATAATAGTAGATGACATTCTTCCATCTACCCTTTCACCATGGAGAAATTTAGAATATAATGAGCTAATTAAAAATTTTGATAATTCTATTATATATACAGATACCAGTACTTATGTTTCGTACTCACAAGGTAAAACCTTTAATGAAAATCTAAATTCGTTAGAAAAGCTATACCCTTTTGTTAAAAATAAAATAAAAAAGTTAAAGCGAACCTCAAATATGAATTGCAACCTTTTTTATACCATATTTTACAATAATATAAATAAGCATTTTGATTTTTTAGAAGCAAACAAAATCCCCTTTGCTTTTACCCTATATCCAGGAGGAGGCTTTGTAATAAATAATGAAGAAATTGATGAACGTCTAAAAAAAATATTTAGTTCTAAATTTTTCAAAGGTGTCATAGTAAATCAATACATAACAAAGGAATATCTCTTAAAAAAACGATTAATAGATCCTGAGAAAATAAAACTTATTTTTGGAGTTCCAATTTCAATTGAAAAAACCTCTACAAAAATTGAAAAACCAACAGAAAAGATAAATATTTTATTTTTTGCCAATAAGTATACAAAAAATGGAGAGGATAAAGGTTTCGATGATTTTCAATTAATAGCTAAAGAACTTATTTCTAAATCTACTAATTATAATTTCATCGTCATTGGCAACTTTAATTACAATGATTTAAAAATAAATGATCTACAAAATTATTTCGATTTTAAAGGTATTCTTGACGAAAAACTATTTAATGAAGAATTAAAAAAAACACATATAATAATTTCTCCTAATAAACCTTTTAAAATTGCAAAAGGAAGTTTTGATGGTTTTCCACTGGCAACATGTATAAGTGCATCTATTTATGAAAATGTATTAATACTTTCTGATTACTTCAATGAAGCTGAAAAAATAAATCTAATAGATGGGGTTGATTTTATAAAATTTGACTCTAATATAAATAAGGTAGTAAATGAAATAGAGTCATTAAAAACAGATCCTGAAAAAATGAATACTATAGCCCTTAATGGGAAAAATAAATTATTAAATTTGTATGATTTTAATAATCAAATCATACCTAGAATTAATTTTATAAAAAACATATTAAATTGATAAACGTCACTAAAACTTTTTTGCCTAATCAAGAAGAATATATCAACTATCTAAATCGTGCTTGGGAAAAAGTATGGTTAACTAATAGAGGAGAACTAACCATTGAATTAGAAAACAAGTTAAAGCATCATTTAGGAGTCAATAATATAATAATTACCAACAATGGAACCATCCCTCTTCAGATTGCTTTAAAAATTCTTGGAAATAATAGTGAAATTATTACTACCCCTTTTTCGTATGTAGCTACAACTTCTTCAATTATTTGGGAAAATTGCACTCCTGTTTTTGTTGATATACATCCAGAGTATTTGACAATTGATGAGAGCAAAATAGAAAACGCAATCACTCCGAAAACTACTGCTATTTTAGCTACTCATGTTTTTGGAAATCCATGTGAAGTAAAAAAAATAGATGAAATTGCAAAGAAACATGATCTTCATGTAATCTACGATGCAGCTCATGCCTTTGGTGTGAAATATGAAAATCAATCCATTTTTAATTTTGGAGACGTAAGTACCTGTAGTTTTCATGCAACAAAAATATTTCATACAGGAGAAGGAGGTGCCATGTTTTGTAATAATCATGAACTAAATCACAAACTTTTTTATAGTCATAATTTCGGTCATAATGGACCACTTGATTTCCATGGACTGGGTATAAATGCTAAAATTTCAGAATTGCAATCAGCTATGGGATTAGCCGTTTTTGATCATATTGATGAAATTTTTGAAGAACGCAAAAAAATAGTCGAATATTATGATATAAATTTGAATTTAAATAAACTACAAAGACTAAAAATTCGTAAAAACACTATTTGGAACTATAGCTATTACCCTATCATTTTTGATACAGAAAATACACTCCTTAAAGTTCAAAAAGAACTAAATAAAAAAAATATAATCCCTCGAAGGTATTTTTATCCATCATTAAACAAAATAAATTATATTAATGGTATAGAAATGCCTGTTTCAGAATCTATTGCCTCTAGAATTTTATGTCTTCCTTTATATGTAGGTCTAAAAGAAAATGAATTAAAATTAATTATATCAATAATCAATTCATTATGTTAATAGTAGGTGCCAAAGGTTTTGCAAAAGAAGTATTAGAAATCCTTCATCAAAACAATAGTCTTGAAAATGTTGTTTTTTTTGACAATGTAAATCCTGATATAGAAGGAAAGCTATACGGAATTTATCCAATTCTAAAAACTTTTGATGAAGCAAAAGATTTTTTTGAAACACAAACAAATAAATTTACAATTGGAATAGGAAATCCAATATTAAGAAAAAATCTCTATAAAAAATTTACTGAATTAGGTGGAGAATTTACTTCTACAATAAGCTCCTATTCACAAATTGGAAATTATGATGTTTCTATTGGAATAGGTAGCAACGTTTTAACCAATTCCATTTTTTCAAACTCTTCAAAAATAGGCAAAGGGTGTATTGTGTATTATGGAGTTACTATTACACATGATTGTGAAATAGGTAATTTTGTGGAACTTTCCCCTAACTCAACAATTTTAGGTAATGTTAAAATTGGAGACTATTCACAAATTGGGTCTAATGCTACTCTTTTACCCAAAATAACAATTGGGAAAAATGTTATAGTAGCTGCTGGATCAGTAGTCACTAAAGATATTCCTGATAATTGTATGGTTGCCGGCATACCAGCTGTTATAAAAAAAGAGATTCTCCCTTTAGATTTTTAAATTATGGACATCAACACCGAAATACACAACGCCTTTGAAGTTATTAAAGATGGAGGCATCATCCTATACCCTACCGATACCGTTTGGGGAATAGGCTGCGATGCTACCAATCCAGATGCTATTAAAAAAATTTATGCTCTAAAACAACGTGAAGAAAGTAAAAGCATGATTGTTTTAGTTAATGGCGAGCGTATGATTTACAATATTTTCAACAACTTACCCGAAGTGGCGTGGCAAATTTTAGATGTTTCTGAAAAACCTACTACTTTGGTATTAGACAATCCACGAAACGTAGCTCCTAATATTATTGCTGATGATAAAACTCTTGGAATGCGTGTGGTTACTGAACCTTTTTGTTTTAAGTTGATGGAACGCATGAAAAAACCGCTAGTTTCTACCTCTGCCAATATTTCAGGACAACCCACTCCTATTTCTTTTAAAGAAATTAGCCCCGAAATTATTAAAGGTGTAGACTATGTAGTAAATTTGCATCAAGAAAAGATTTGTAATAAACCTTCTACCATTATAAAAATAACAAATGATAGTCAGGTAAAAATTATTCGCAAGTAATTTTAACTCCAAATCTAAAGTCTAAAGAAATAAAAATTTCTTTAAACTACATCCTTAAATTAATGTTAATGAATTACAAAGAACATTTAGATCATAAAATTTTTGAAATTGTATCACAAGCCGCTCAATTACTGAACTTAGAATGTTATGTAATTGGCGGTTTTGTACGTGATATAATTTTAAAACGTAATCATAAAAAAGATATTGATATAGTAACCGTTGGAAGTGGAATAGAACTTGCATTAAAAGTTTCAGAACTCATCCCTAATAACCCTAAAGTTCAAGTTTTTAAAAATTATGGTACCGCCATGCTTCGATATGAAGACATGGATATTGAATTTGTTGGTGCTAGAAAAGAAAGTTATAATTTTGACAGCCGAAAACCTGTTGTAGAAAATGGAAGCTTAAAAGATGACCAAGAGCGAAGAGACTTCACAATCAACGCATTAGCTTTTTCATTAAACACTCCTAACTTTGGAGATTTAGTAGATCCTTTTAATGGTGTTATAGACTTAGAAAAAAAAATCATCCGTACACCTCTCGATCCAGATATAACATATAGTGATGATCCTTTACGTATGATGCGAGCTATTCGTTTCGCTTCACAATTAAATTTTTATATTGAATCCGAGTCAATTGATTCAATAAAAAGAAACAAAGATCGAATCCATATCATCTCTGGAGAAAGAATTGTAGATGAATTAAACAAAATTCTACTCTCCGCAAAGCCATCAATCGGATTTTTATTATTATATCAAACAGGTTTATTAGATATTATTTTACCAGAATTAACGGCCTTAAATAATGTAGAAGAAATTGAAGGACATACCCATAAAAATAATTTTTATCATTCTTTAGAAGTAGTAGACAATATTTGTTCAAATACTGATGATTTATGGTTAAGGTGGTCTGCTCTACTACATGATATAGGAAAAGCACCCACTAAAAAATTCCATAAACGACAAGGTTGGACTTTTCATGGACACGAATTTTTAGGAGGAAAAATGGTAAAAAATATTTTTATCCGATTACACATGCCTCTGAATCATAAAATGAAATTTGTTCAAAAAATGGTTCAGATGAGTTCCCGTCCAATCATCTTAGCCCAAGATATAGTTACTGATAGTGCTGTTAGAAGACTCGTTTTTGACGCAGGTCAAGATGTAGAAAGTCTAATGACCTTATGCGAAGCCGATATTACAACTAAGAATGCAAAAAAATTTCAAAAATATCACAACAATTTCAAAATCGTCCGTGAAAAAATTATTGAAGTAGAAGAACGTGATCGCGTAAGAATTTTTCAACCTCCCATCACAGGAGAAGAAATCATGGAAATTTTTGATTTAAAACCTTCTAAAGAAATCGGTATTTTAAAAGAAGCTGTAAAAGAAGCCATTTTAGAAGGAGAAATTCCTAATGAATACGAATCTGCCTTAGCTTTTGTTTTACAAAAAGCCAAGACAATGGGATTAAAAAGAGTAAACTAAATTATGCAAAATCATACATGATTTAAATCATACGTTTTAATATTTTTTTTTAATGATTTTGTATTAAAAAAACAAAAATGAAATTTATAAAAATAGCAAAAACAGCACTTATTTTAGTCTATTTAGTTGTAATAGCTGGTGCATTAGTTAGAATGACAGGTTCTGGTATGGGATGTCCAGATTGGCCAAAATGTTTTGGTTATTATATCCCTCCAACTAATATACAAGAATTAACTTGGACAGAAAACAGATTGTTCAAAAAAGGACAAGTTATCATTAAAAACGAACAACTATTAGTAGCCAAAGAAGATTGTGTAACTGGCAAAAAATTTGATGCTACACAATGGAATAAATATACTAAACACGATTATGCAGAGTTCAACCCAACCCATACTTGGGTTGAATACATCAACAGACTCTTTGGTGCCTTATCTGGTTTTGCTTGTTTAGCTATGTCATTCTACTCTCTTGGCTATTGGAAAAAAAATAAGTTAATACCTATTTTATCATGGCTTGTTGTTTTTATGATGGGGTTTCAAGCGTGGCTTGGAGCAACTGTGGTTTATTCTGTATTAAACCCTGTAAAAATAACCCTTCACATGATAATGGCTTTAGTTATTATAGCCTTCATTATTTATATCATCTTTTTAGCAGATCTAAAATCTAACTCAAAAATACCAGATAATACCTTCCGAAATTTACTATGGGCAACTATTACTATGACATTAATACAAGTTGTTTTAGGAACACAAGTTAGGCAATTCATAGATGAACAAGTAAAATCAGGAATAGAAAATCCAACATTATGGTTGTCCAATCCTCAAATATCGTTTTATATACACAGAAGCTTTTCTATTTTAGTGCTAGCAACTAACCTATTTTTATATTTTAGAAATAAAAAACTAAATCTTGGTTTTAAGGAAATGAATTGGGTCTTATTATTGTTAGTCCTTGAAATTCTTTCGGGGATTTTTATATACTATCTAAATTTTCCTTTTGGTTCACAAACTATACACCTTGTATTAGCATCTATTCTTTTTGGAATTCAATTTTATATACTACTCCAATTTAAACAAAAAAACAATATCTCTTTCTAAATTTATATGTAGAGGCTGTCCAAAAAGTAATAAATCAACATGCAATTTGTCACTCCGTAATGAGGAATCTCATAATCAACATTATGTAATTTCTCCCTTTGGTCGAAATGAAAGATTGCGAACTTTTTGAACAGTCTCTTTTTATTTTTCTTACCTCCTTTATAATAAAAATACAAAATCTAAACCTAATAAAAACTAGAGAAATACTCTTCCTATCCAAGATGTTTATACTTCCTCAAAAAATCACACATAAAAACAACATATTCTAAAAAATTATTTTGAATACGACACTTAACTTATTATTTTTACCAGACTAAACATATATACCATGTCACACACTATATTATCACTCCAAAATGTAACTATTTATCAAGAAGGAAATAAGATTTTATCAGACGTTAATTTAAATATTAGTCCAGGTGAGTTTATTTACATTATTGGTAAAACAGGTTCTGGAAAAAGTAGTTTAATGAAAACACTTTATGCTGATTTACCTCTTACACAAGGCGAAGGCACTATAGTAGACTATGATCTTCATGGTCTTGTAGATAATGATATTCCCTTTTTAAGAAGAAAAATAGGTATTGTTTTTCAAGATTTTAAATTACTACCCGACAGGAGTATAAATGCTAATTTACATTTTGTTTTAAAAGCTACAGGTTGGACAAATGAATTAGATATGCAAACTAAAATTGATGAAGTTTTAGAAAAAGTAGGCCTTTTAAATTTAGCCAACAAAATGCCTCATCAATTATCTGGAGGAGAACAACAACGCGTAGCCATTGCTCGTGCCCTATTAAATGACCCTGATTTAATCTTAGCAGATGAACCAACAGGCAATCTTGATCCACAAACTAGTATGGAAGTAATGGAAGTTCTTCGTAAAATTAATCAAAATGGAAAAACAATTTTAATGGCCACACACGATTATGCCCTCTTAATGAAATATCCTTCTAAAACATTAAAATGTGAAGAAGGTGCTATTTTTGAAGTGGTACAAAAAACGGCTTAAAATGATTAAAAAGCCTTTCCTGTTATTATATATTTTATTTTCTTGTATATCAAATGCACAAGAAGAAAAAAATTTCAATATTCGTTATCAAAATTATTTAAAAGGTGATATTCATTTTATTGCCAACAGTATTATTGGAAAAAAATCAGGAAAAAATGCAAATGAACCCTATAATAAAACCAATTCTAATGCCAAACTAAATGACCAAGTTGATATGGTTTATATAGATATAGACCAAGATCCTGAAACTTTTTCATCTAGTTCAGCAATATTAGAGCCTATTCATCCGAATGACAAAGTTATTTTTGCTGGATTATACTGGTGTGCTACATTTCCTGATAGAAACAATGCTATACAACCTATCAACAAAATATCTATCAAAACACCACAATCTGAAAACTATCTTACAATAGAAGGAAGTATTCTGTACGATTCAAAAGAACATAATAAACACACTACAAATACACCATACCTATGCTTTTCAGATATAACAAATCAAATTAAAAAAAATCCTTGGGGTACTTATACCGTAGCTAATATTCAAGCCAGTCAAGAAAAAATTGAAGGAGGCAGTGCCGCAGGTTGGGTACTTTATGTTATTTATGAATCTGACTCAAAACCTTACCACATAATCAGTCTATATGATGGCTTTTCTTATATCTATAATAAACCCGTTGAAATTAACTTTAAGGAATTCATTACACCAAAAACAGGTAAAATTACTCCAAAACTTACAGTAGCTGCTTTAGAAGGTGATTTAAACATTGAAGGAGACAATCTAAGAATCAATACTCCTAATACTAAAAAGTGGTTTTATATTAGTAATTCTTTAAGAGATGGTCAAAACATCTTCAATAGTAAAATTACCCATTATAACGCTGATTTTACCAAAAGAACACCTGCCTCATTAAATACCTTGGGTTATGACGTTTTTCTAGATAAAATTCAAACAAAAGAACTTTCTTTTAGTGATATTGACCAAGTTAATTTAAAAATAAGTTCTTTAGGTGATAAATTTTATGTAACTAATATTGGATTTAGCATAGAAATAGACGAAGACTTTGCGAGAAAAAAAATAGACTCAACTTCATCAAACACTCATCCAATTACACAAAACAATCTACAAATATCTAAACAAAAAAAGATTCTAAATCCAATAGATACAGATACTACACACAAAACTATAATAAAACTTCCCTCTACAAAAAATAATAGAAACCCCAAAGAAATAAAAACCTATTTATTTAATTCCACAGTAGCCCCTGAAGGCTATTATATAATTGCTAACGCCTATCAAAACATTCATTACGCTCATGATTTTGCAAATAAAATAAATAGCAAAACAATACAGCCTTTTATTTTTAAAAATCCTGACAATCAGTTATACTACTTAAGTCTAAAACATTACAAATCACAAACAGCAGCAGAAAAAGCCTATTACAACAACATCAATAATACATATTTTCAAGAATATTGGATTGCTAAAATCCAACACCCTAATACACCTTTACAAACTTCCTACAAAAATAAAACTAGAATTGAAAAAGAAATTTCAACCATAAAAATTAACAAATCCAATACCACATTAAAGCAAGGATATTATTTAGTTTCTAATGTATTTGAAATTCCTACAAATGCAACAAAGTATGTAACCTTTTTAAAAAAACAAGGACTTAAAGCATCCTTTTTTATTAATCCAATAAATAACTATTATTATACTTATCTAGAATATTATACTGATTTAGAGAAAATAAAAGCTGATTATTCATCTAATTATAACAACCTCTTTTTTGATGAATATTGGATTATGCAAGTTACATTAGAATAATAAAACTGACAAATATCATTTTACTTAGCTTTACTGTAGACTACCTTTGATAATGTAATTTATTAGGTATGTCAACATCATTAATACAAAAATATAATGTACCTGGTCCTCGATACACCAGTTATCCAACCGTTCCTTATTGGGAAAATCATGAATTTACTGCTACAGAATGGACAAAAACAGTATTGAAATCATTTCACGAAAGCAATAAGAAAGAAGGCATCAGCCTGTATATTCATCTTCCCTTTTGCGAAAGTCTTTGTACTTTTTGTGGTTGTCACAAACGTATTACTAAACGTCACGAAGTAGAAAAACCTTATATAGAAGCCCTATTAAAAGAATGGGATTTATACTGCTCTCTTTTTAGAGAAACCCCAATCGTAAAAGAAATTCACTTAGGTGGTGGCACGCCTACTTTTTTCTCTAATGAAAATCTCACTTTACTTATTAATGGAATTTTATCAAAAGCTCAAATAGCTCCTGATCATGAATTTAGTTTTGAAGGACACCCTAATAACACAACACGAGCTCACTTACAAACTCTTTATAATCTAGGATTTCGTAGAGTAAGCTTTGGCGTTCAGGATTATAGTGAAAAAGTTCAAAAAGCTATTAATAGGACTCAACCTTTTCAAAATGTAGCCAAAGTAACTTTATGGGCAAGAGAAATAGGATATACCTCTATATCACACGATTTAGTATTTGGGCTTCCCTTTCAAGGAATAGAAAATATAGTAGACACTATTGAAAAAACCAAATCACTTTTACCTGAACGATTAGCCTTTTATAGCTATGCTCATACTCCTTGGATAAAAGGCAGTGGACAAAGAGGCTTTAATGACGAAGACGTACCTAAAGACGAAGAAAAAAGAAAATTATATGAGGTAGGCAAACAACTCTTATATAAAAAAGGATACCACGAGATTGGAATGGATCATTTTTCACGAAAAAAAGATTCACTCTATATCGCTTCACAAGAAGGAAAATTACATCGTAATTTTATGGGATATACGGCATCTAAAACCCAATTAATGATAGGTCTAGGAGTTTCTTCTATTAGCGATAGTTGGTATAGTTTTGCTCAAAACGAAAAAACGATTGAAGACTACTATAACGCTTTAGCAAATAATACACTTCCTATCTCTAAAGGTCATATCCTATCAAAAGAAGATTTAGTAATCCGCAAACACATACTTAATCTAATGTGTCAATTTACTACCTCATGGGATACCAATCATTTATATCTAGATGATATGCCTCAAATTCTTATTCAATTAAAAGAAATGGAGTTAGATGGACTAGTTGTTCTTCAATCCAATGCTATAACCGTAACAGAAAAAGGAAAACCTTTTGTTCGTAATATCTGTATGGCATTTGATTTAAGATTAAAAAGAAAAGCACCTCAAACCCAATTATTTTCTATGACTATTTAATATCATTAAACAAACAAATTTTTCAGTATTAAATTTTTCTACATTTAATTATTCATTTTTAGAAATCATAAAATAATTAAAAAGGCTTAAATTTGTAATAACTATAGATAACAAAAATATGAAAAAACTAACATTGAGCTTAGGCCTTTTATTATGCCTTTTAAATTGTAAAAAAGAAATTACTCCTGAAACAAATAATACTAGTAAAAATGATACACTCTCAAAAGTAGATACTACAAACACTGAAAAAACAGCTACCAATAATGAAATTATCGAAAAAGCTAGTAATACTTATATTTACAAAGCTCTTGATGGCAAAAACTACTCCATCTATCATACTGAAGAAGAAGGCAAAAGAGTGGCTATTATATCATTAGACGAAAAAGAATTAGTTATTCTACCACAAAAAGAAGCATGGTCTAAAGGAGCCATTTACCAAGACAACAAATATAACTTAGAATGTAATGGAGATAATGCTATTCTAAAAATAGATAATAAAGATCAAAAACTTGTTTTAATAAGTCCTATAAACACAATAGCAATTAACGGAAAAGACAAAAATGATCAAATTGAATTAAGTTATATAAATACAGAAAAAATAAATTTATTACGTATTACAAAATCTGGAAAAACAACCATATATAATCAAATTGAAGCTTGGTCAAAAGGCGCAAACTATACAAATGGAATCGATACCATATCCTGTCAAGGAAATAAAACCCCAACCCTCATTAAAATAAAATCTAATGGAATAGAAACTGATTATTTTCAAAAATAATTCGAAATAAAAAATCTTTAACAATTAATTAAAATAGGGGATCTAAAAAACAGTAACTTAACGTCAGTCTCTCACCTAGACGAAAGGAAAAATCTCTTGATCAGTATCATATTTTTTTTCTATTCACTTCGTTCGAGTTTTCCTCAAATCAAGATGAAATTACGCTCTTTTATCCCCTTTTTTCACATAGAAAATATACTCCAATAAATGTAAAAAATACCAAAAATAAGATCAAAAAAAATGATTTTATGATTGCACTTCAAAATAAAATTATAAAAACTCTATAATCTTTATAAATCCATAGTACATATTTGAATAAAAAAATACTATTTTTGGCATTATGATGAATGCAAATGAAATTATAGCTTTAAAAGATTTATTAGCTAGCCCAAAAAATATTACAATTATACCTCATCGCAACCCAGATGGTGATGCTATGGGCTCAACTTTAGGATTATATCACTTCCTAAAACAGTTAGGACACAAAGCTACAGTAATAGCGCCTAATGATTTTCCAAGCTTTTTAGCTTGGCTTCCTAACTCTGAAAATGTTTTGATATACGAAAAAGAAACACAATTTTGTCAAGAACAACTTAATTCTTCTGATTTAGTTTTTACACTCGATTTTAATGCCTTACATAGAACAGGTGATCTAATGGAACGTTTTTTATCTACCCTTGATAAAACATTTGTCATGATTGATCATCATCAATTACCTGATTCTTATGCTTTTTATAAATATTCTGATACTTCTATGAGTTCTACCTGTGAAATGGTATATCATTTTATACATCACATGGGATATGAAAAATTAATAGATAGTACAATTGCCACCTGTATTTATACAGGATTAGTAACAGATACTGGTTCTTTTAGATTTTCATCTACTACAAGTACTACACATGAAGTAGCTTCTAATTTAATAAAAAGAGGAATTAAAAATGCTGAAATACACAACAATCTCTTCGATACTAGTTCCTATAACCGATTACAATTATTAGGAAAAGCTCTGCAGAATATGCAGATAATGCAAGATTATAAAACTTCTTACATCACTTTAACTCAAGAAGAATTAAACCTTTTTTCACATCAAAAAGGTGATACAGAAGGATTTGTAAATTACGGTCTCAGTATAAAAGGAATTGATTTTACTGCTATTTTTATCGAAAATAAAGAAGAAGGAATCATTAAAATCTCATTCCGCTCCCAAGGTGATTTTGACGTTAATCAGTTTGCTCGAAAATATTTCAATGGCGGAGGACATTTAAACGCAGCAGGTGGAAAATCAACTTTAAATTTAGAAGAAACCGTAAATCAATTTATTAGCATTGTTAAAGACACAAGAAAATGAAAACACTAAAAATCATTCCCCTTATAATCCTTAACATGAATTTAGTTACTTGTTGTACACAGAAACAAGAAGCTAGAAAACCTATATCACACAAAACAGGGGAATTCATGAAACAATCTATTGATCGTAATAAAAAGTTAAACAAAAATGAAGAAGAAACGATCCTTAATATGATCAAAAAAGATACTGCTCATCAGTATACCGCTTCTACAAAAGGCTATTGGTATTTTTATAATATCAAAAATACAACCGAAGCCCCCAAACCCATCAAAGGTGATCTTACATTTTTTGATTATGAAATTAAAGATATAAAAGGAAAAATAATTTATACCCAAGCCGAGCTAAAACCCCAAATATATAAAGTAGATCAACAAGATTTTATAAAAGGGCTTCAAGATGGAATAAAGTTAATGCAAAAAGGTGAAAAAGTAACCTTCTTATTGCCTTCTCACCTAGCATTTGGATACCACGGAGACAATAATAAAATAGGCATCAACCAACCTTTAATCTGTACAATTACACTAAACGATATTAAAAAGGAAAAAAACAATAAAACTATTGTTCCTTCGGATATAGAAAAAAATAATAACTAAAAATCAATTATTAACTAAAATGAGAAAAATGATAAGTTTAATTTTAAGTCTTTTTACTTTTTTATTTTCTTTTTCATCTTGTAATTCAAAAGGTGAAAATCAAACAGGCGAAGGATTATTTGCAGAAATAGAAACAAATAAAGGTAAAATAGTCGTACAACTAGAATTTGAAAAAACACCTATTACAGTAGCTAACTTTGTTTCTTTAGCAGAGGGTAAAAATCCTATGGTAGATACAAAATATAGTGGAAAACCTTTTTATGATGGACTAAAATTTCATCGTGTAATTGCCGACTTTATGATTCAAGGAGGAGATCCCGATGGTAACGGAAGCGGAGGTCCTGGATATAAATTTAAAGATGAAATCGTACAAGATCTAAAACACACAGGTCCTGGAATCCTTTCTATGGCTAACGCAGGACCAGGTACTAATGGAAGCCAATTTTTTATTACACATAAAGCAACTCCTTGGTTAGATGGTCGTCATACAGTTTTTGGTCATGTTATAACAGGACAAGAAATAGTAAATAAAATTGCTCAAGATGATAAAATCAATAAAATAACTATCATTAGAAAAGGTAGTAAAGCTAAAAAATTTGATGCAGCAAAAGTATTCAAAGAAAGTGTTGATAAAGAAATAAAAGCACAAAAAGAAATAGAAGCTAAATTACTAAAAGTAAAAGCTAATAAAACTGCTTATTTTGCTCAAACAAAAACAAACGCTACCAAATCAGATACAGGCTTATTATACCAAATAGTTTCTAAAGGAACAGGCAAAAAACCAGAAACAGGATCTACTGTATACGTTCATTATGCAGGTTATTTTGAAGATGGAACTCTATTTGATACTAGTTACGAACAAGTAGCAAAAGATTTTGGTAAACTAGACGAACGTAGAGCAGCAGCTAAAGCTTATCAACCCTTCCCTTTTCAAGCTGGTAAAAAAGAAGGGTTAATTCCAGGCTTTTTAGAAGGATTAGAAAAGATGAACCTCGGAGATAAAGCTATTTTATTTATTCCTTCTAACTTAGGTTATGGAGCACAAGGAGCAGGTGGTGTAATTCCTCCTAACACAAACTTAGTTTTCGAACTTGAATTATTAGAGAAAATGCCAGAAGCAACTCCTAGTAAATAGATAAATATAAATCATACACAAGCGGGTGTCTAAAAAGTAGGTAGTAACTTAGTGCTTAAAACGACAGGAGAAGCCTATTATAAAATAGTCATTTCTCCTTTTAGAAATAAGACTGCAAACTTTTAAGACACCCTTTCCATATTATAATCCTTATTTTTATTAGATAAATTTCTATCTATACTACTGATTCTCCAAAAGTGATTTTGAATTAAAAACCATTTCCTTTTCACCTTTTAGATCTTAAAATCTTATCATTTTATTTTAAAATTGAATAACATACTAGGGAATTTAGGAAATTCACTTCTCATAACATAATCTAAAATCATAAAAAAATCCGTTTAAAATAAAACGGATTTTAGAATTTTACTCAAAAAAATATTTGCATAAAACTTATATGTTATTTCTTTAAATGTGTATCAAAATAATCAGCAATTTTAGCATATAAATGAATTCTATCCTTTCCTCCTACATTATGCTCGTGATTAGGATATAAGAAATAATCTACCTGTTTACCTGCCTTAATACAAGCTTCAATAAAATTCATACTGTTTTGCTGTACCACTACAGGATCTTGAGCTCCATGAATGATTAACAAACGTCCTTTTAAATTTTTAGCTTTATCTAACAAAGAGGTTTTACTATAACCTTCTGGATTTTCTTGTGGCGTGTCCATATAACGCTCTCCATACATGATCTCATAGTATTTCCAATCAATTACTGGACCACCAGCAACACCTACCTTAAAAGTATCAACTTGACTTGTCATTAAGCTAGTCGTCATAAACCCACCGAAACTCCATCCAAAAACACCAACTTTATCTTGATCTACAAATGATTTTGTCTTTAAGAATTTTATACCTTCCATTTGGTCTGCCATCTCATTCACTCCTAACTGGCGATGATTTACATCACAGAATTTTTTACCACGCGAATCACTACCACGATTATCTATAGTAAATACCACATATCCTTTTTGAGCCATATATAAATCAAAATAACTAGCTCCTCCTAACCAACGATTATTAACCAATTGAGCATGAGAACCTCCGTAAACATATAACATTACAGGATATTTTTTAGTAGCATCAAAATTAACTGGATAAATAATTCTTCCGTTTAAAGGCGTTTTCCCATCAGCAGAAGTTATAGTTACCAATTCTATTTTAGGCATATCAATCTTTCCTACAAAAGGATTATCAGCTTTTAACAATTGCGTTGTTTTTTTTGATTTAATATCAACTACTGAAATTTCATTTGGCGTTGTAATATTATTATATTGATCTAATACCAGCGTTCCATCTGAAGAAACGGAAGCTGTATGAGTTCCTGAAATAATTGTTAATTGTGTTGTCTTTCCAGATTGTAAATCAACTTGGTATAACTGGCGATCTAAACCATTATTAGCTGTTCCTATATAATTCACTTTTAGTCCTTTTTCATCAAAGCCTAAAAATTCTTTCACTACTACATCATTATACCCTAAATTCTTTAATAATTTACCATCCGTATTATATAAATACATTTGATTAAATCCATTAAAATCTGTTTGGTAAATAAATTGAGAAAAATTGTTAGGTACAAAAGTCAATGCGTGCTGTGGTTCAACCCAAGTAGAGGCTTTTTCTTCAAACAGAGTTTTTACAAAAGCACCTGTTTTTGCATCATATTTATTAAATTTTAAATGATTTTGCTCTCTATTTAAAATACCTATAAAAATATGTTTTCCAGTTGGTTCCCAAGAAACCATTGTCAAATATTGATCATTTGATTCTCCTGTTTGCATTGTTACTTTTTTACCAGAAGCCAAATCAAAAATAACTAAAGAAACTTTTTCGTTATTCATTCCAACCATTGGATACTTAATATCTTTATTAACCGCCTCTGGCTCATTCCAGTTTGTTAACGGATAATTACCCACCATGGTTTCGTCTTTACGATAATAAGCTAATTGTGTTCCTGCTTCATTCCACCACATTCCTCTATCAATACCAAACTCTTGACGGTGTACGTAATCAGAGCCATTTACAATGTTTTTATCTGCATCATTTGTTACCTCTATTACATTTCCAGAAAAAGATGTAACTTTTATATTATTATCTTTTAGCCAAGCTACATTTCCATTGGATGCAAATTTTACTTGATTCCCTTCATTACTATAAGTTATAACATTTATAATTTCCTTATTAACAACATCATACGTTACCTTATAATTATTTTTTTTACCGGATATTTCTGTTTCAAATGTATCAATAGATTTCCATTCTATAGACATTGGAAAACTTCTTAACAAAAAATCATCTGAATTTATTTTAGTCTTTAAAGCTGTTTCAAAATCATGCTTTGTAGTCAAAATTGTCTCTTTCCAACCATTAGAAGCACTTTTTTCTAATAAATTTGAAAAATCTGAACTTAAATAAGTAATTGCTTTTGAATTTTTACGCCATTGTTGCGCTAATTGTGTACTGGGAGCAAACTTTCTTCCTCCTGTAACTGTCTCCTCAATAGTCAACTTTTGTGCAAATGTCATACCCCCAATCAAAAGCAAACTAAAAGTGTATTTTTTCATTAATTATTTTTTTGTAAATTATTTCCAAAAATAAGAATACTTGATAAGTTAAAATATTAATCAAAAGTTTTAGTTTTTTTTTCTAAATATAAATATAAAAGAATACTTTTAACGAAAATTTTTAAACAAATGGACATCATAGATAAAAAATTATTGAAATTACTTCAAGAAGATAGTAAACAAACCACAAAAGAACTTTCTGGAAAACTCAATTTATCCGTTACCGCAGTTTACGAACGCATAAAAAAATTAGAAAAAGACGGTACCATAAAAAAATATGTAGCATTAGTAGACCGAAAAAAAATAAACAAAAGTTATGTCGTTTTTTGTCATATTAAACTAATACAACATAATCATGAGTTTATTGCTGATTTTGAAAATGCTATTCTAAAACTAAATGAAGTTTTAGAATGTTTTCACGTCAGCGGTGATTATGATTATATCTTAAAAATTTGTGTGGCAGATATGGAAGAATATAGAGAGTTTATGGTTACCAAACTAACATCTATTAAACACATTGGAAGTACTCATTCTTCATTTATGATTGGAGAAGTAAAAAGCACAACTGTTTATGATATTTAAAGAACTAATAAAAAAAAGTATCATTTTAACTTTTATCGTTTTCTTTTTTTCTTGCTACTCCAAAGTAATTAATGAAAAAGAAAGACATCTTAATAGAAAATGGATGCTTGTAGAAATGGATTCAATCCCTTCTGAAATACTTATAAAAAATAATGCGTATATTGATATGACTATAAAAAAAGGAGAAGCATCAGCCTACTTAGGTTGTAATAAATTTAGTTTTAGTTATCGTCTTAAAAACTCTAATACATTTTCTACCACTAATATTATTTCAACCAAAATGTTTTGTAAAGAAACTATAGAAATAGAAGAAATTTTTATAAAATTAATATCAAAGGTTAATAGTTTTAACACTACAAAAGCACATCAATTAGAACTTTTTATAAATGGGGAAAAAAAAATGCGTTTTGTTGCCGCTGATTGGGATTAAATATCACAAATTATCCTAATTTTTTATATTATAAATTACTAATTTTGCAATTAATTTTTTTTAAAACAACATAAAAATAAATATTTATGAGCTCATTTGACGTAGTTGTAATAGGTTCAGGTCCTGGTGGATACGTAGCAGCAATTCGTTGCGCACAACTAGGAATGAAAACGGCTATTATTGAAAAATATACCACTCTTGGAGGTACTTGTTTAAATGTAGGATGTATACCTTCAAAAGCATTATTAGCTTCTTCTCATCATTATGAAGAATTACAACACTTTGCAGATCACGGAATTGAAGTTTCAGGTGATGTAAAAATCAACCTTCAAAAAATGATTGAACGCAAACAATCTGTAGTAGATCAAACTTGTGGTGGCGTTAAATTTTTAATGGACAAAAACAATATTACCGTATTTCAAGGTGTTGGATCATTCGAAAACGCAACTACTTTAAACATAACAAAAGAAGATGGTTCTATCGAAAAAATTGAAGCAAAAAATACGATTATTGCTACAGGTTCAAAACCATCTAGTTTACCTTTCATCAAAATTGATAAAGAAAGAATTATTACTTCTACTGAAGCTCTAAAACTACCCGAAGTCCCTAAACACTTAATCATCATTGGTGGAGGAGTAATTGGTTTAGAATTAGGTCAAGTATACTTACGCTTAGGAGCTCAAGTATCAGTAGTTGAATTCATGGACAGAATCATTCCAGGCATGGACGGTGCTTTATCTAAAGAATTAACTAAAGTATTAAAAAAACAAGGCATGAAATTCTATACTTCGCACAAAGTAAAAGAAGTGTCTCGTAATGGAAATGAAGTAATTGTAAAAGCTGATAATACAAAAGGACAAGAAATTATTTTGGAAGGCGATTATGCCTTAGTAGCCGTAGGTCGTCGTCCTTATACAGATGGTTTAAATGCTGATAAAGCTGGTGTAAAACTCACAGAAAGAGGACAAATAGAGGTAAATAATCATTTACAAACATCCACTGCTAATATTTATGCCATTGGTGATGTAATTAGAGGAGCCATGTTAGCACACAAAGCAGAAGAAGAAGGTGTTATGGTAGCTGAATATTTAGCTGGACAAAAACCTCATATTGATTACAACCTAATCCCAGGAGTAGTATATACTTGGCCAGAAGTTTCAGCTGTAGGAAAAACAGAAGAACAACTAAAAACCGAAGGTAAAAACTATAAAGTTGGCAACTTTCCTTTCAAAGCACTAGGACGTGCTCGCGCAAGTGCCGACACTGATGGTTTTATAAAAATATTAGCGGATTCTACTACTGATGAAGTATTAGGAATACACATCATTGGTGCTCGTGCTGCTGATTTAATTGCAGAAGCTGTTACGGCTATGGAATTCCGTGCTAGTGCAGAAGACATCTCAAGAATGTCACATGCTCACCCTACTTTTGCAGAAGCAATCAAAGAAGCTGCTTTAGACGCTACTGGAAAAAGAGCATTACACATCTAATCTTATCATTATTACATAAAAATATCAAGATGGGTGTCTAAAAAGTACAACTTAAATACTTCGACAATATGTGATTTTTCCCTTAGAATCGAAATAATAAAATTCTGTACTTTTAAGACACCTCATTCTTATCATCAAAAGCCTAAATAACTTATACGAAGATCGTTTTACTGTATACAGTTCTAAATAAAATCAATTCAATTTTTATCAGTAAATTTTGAATAAACACTTATAAAATTCTGTTTATTTACAAAAAATACAAAACAGATTAAAAGCTCCCTAAACAATACCTCTTAAAAATCAATAACTTACAAAAAAAACAAAAAAAAAGCCACAAAAAAGCTTGTTTATCTAAAAAACAGTCGTATTTTTGCACTGCAATTAAGCAATCACGGTCAAGTGATGGGGAGATACTCAAGCGGCCAACGAGGACGGACTGTAAATCCGTTGGGAAACCTTCGCAGGTTCGAATCCTGCTCTCCCCACTAAATATTAAAAAAGCTGTTATAAAGACAGCTTTTTTTATGCAGCAAAGAATCAAGAACAAAAGTTTTAAAGAATCAAGTGGATCAAGTCCAAAACCTGTGGATTTGACAAATTAGGCATATAAATTTGCAAGTCTAAAAAAAGATTGGACAATCTGAATAAGAAGAATTTCTGAAGGCTTTTATTTTTGCATTAAAAAGATTTCTCATTATATATTTATGTTTATAAGGAGTTCTTGAATTTTATTTCTGCCGAAGCATTAAATACTCCTATTATCTCGAAATAATTGAAGACTGATTGACAATTAGAATCTATAATAAAAAAGGATAGATAAAAACCCATCCTTCTATTTTTTTACAGCTAAAAACATTATTAATCATGCGTTTATTTTATTTAATCAACTTAGATTCTAAAAATTCTATCCGTTTTTGTTGTTCTATCATATAAAGTGTTAATTCTTCTATTTTTTGTAATAACAAATTGGTCATTTCCCCTATTTGAAGGCCTTTTTCTTGAATTTCTTTAGCAGATGGGATATTAGGTAAATGGTTGTTTTCTTTAGTATATTTTTCAATTTCTGCCAGAGTAGGCATTTTATAATCAGCTTTTAAAATAGATTTTCCGTTATAATATTTTTCAAAAACATAATCTGCAGGTATTTTTTGATCAATACGTACCTCTTGTGCATGAATACTCCCTTTTACCGCAAGCATTTCATCTGGATTATTGGTACCAATTCCTATCTTTTTAAAAATTGCTGTCCCATTAACATCTAATTTTGCTGTAGGAATATTTGTTCCAATACCAATATTTCCATCAGAAGTTACTCGCATTCTTTCCTGATTAAATAAAGTATGAAATATTAAGTTCCCATCATTTCCATGAGTATACATTTCTACATCATTAGAAGTTCTTTTTAAACCATGAGAACTATTTCCTAAAAATAAACTTCCCCCTGTTCCATTTTCATTTCCAGACATAATCCCTCCTATAACCTGTAATCTTTCAGTAGGAGAATTGGTACCAATTCCTATTTTTTTATTAGGTAAAAAGGTCATATACGTATTATCCCAATCTTTACCTATAAAAGTATACGACAAGTCTAAATTTCCATTTAAAACATTTCCATACGAACCAAATGCCATTGATATAGGTTTTCCATATTCACCAATCCAAAATGCCCTAGCCCATCCTCCTGTATAATTTTTAGCATACGTATCTACATCTAAGACAACTCCATATACAGGGTCTTCTAGTCCTATCTTAACATTATTAATAGTTTGTTGTCCTCTTATATTTTCAAATCCTGACAACAAAATGCCCACTATTAAAATCTTAAATCCTTTCATTTTATTTTTTACAATTTAATTATGCAACCGTTATTGTTTATAATTATTAAAATCTTTATACTCTTTATTTATATTGATTAAGCCATAAAAATCATATTGAATAAATTCACTTAGTTTTAAACCATTCAAGTACAGTGCTTGTTAGAATTATTAAACCATATTCTCTAACATTCTTTTATCATCATTTTTTATTTTATCATCTACATTATTTCTTATAGAATTTTACAACTACAAAAACCATAAAAGTTAATCTCCTAATTCTATTGATTTTAAATTAGCTTTTTCAATAGCTTTACTGATAATGCTACTCAAACTATTTTTATTAAAAATTAGAATAGCTTGTTCTGTAGTTCCTCCTTTTGAAGCTACTTTTTTAATTAATTCATCATTAGACAATCCAAGAGATGCTTTTAGACTTACTGCTCCTAAAAAAGTTTGATGCACTAACAATTCTGCCTCTGCATCAGAAAAACCTAATTCTTTTGCCGCTTGTATCATAGCATTCATAAAATAAAAAACATAAGCGGGTCCGCTACCTGACACGGCTGTTGCTGGATTTAACATTCCTTCATTTTCTACATAAATAGATTTTCCTGTAGTATTGATTAAATTTTGAATGATAAATAACTCTTTTCTATCTATTGTATCTGATGCTGAAAATACAGTCATCCCCTGCCCTATCTGAGTTCCTAAATTAGGCATAGAACGAACAATCTTGTTTACTTGTAATAAATTAGCTATTTTTTGAATTGAAACACCTGCCATTACAGATAGGACAATTATTTCTTTATTTAACTTATCACGTAAAACCTTTGCTACTTTCTCAAATTCTTGTGGTTTTACAGCTAATATAAGAATATCTATTTCTTCAGTAAAAGGAAAATGATCTGTAGAAAAATTATTTAAAGGAATTAAAAAACAATCTTCTCTTTTTGGCAATGTACGTGTATAAACAAAAATGTCTTCTTTTCTTATAAAATGAGATTTAACAAAACTTCCTGCAAAAGTTTTCCCTAAATTCCCATAGCCTACTATTGCTATTTTCATTTTTATTATTTTTAAAATGGATATCTAAAAAGCAGTTACTTAACATTTAATTTATCTCTTCGACGACAGAAAAATCACGTTATGCAACTTGCTTCATTCATTTAATTCATTCGAGCTTCTCTTTTATTTAAATAAAAAATTTGTTAACTTTTAGGATATTTTATTTAAAAAATATCCAAACTTCCTTTTCCTTCTCGAATGATTTCGGGTTCTGAACCTGATAAATCTATTACAGTAGAAGCATAATTATCTCCATAACCACCATCAATAACTAAATCAACAATATTTTGCCATTTTTCAAAAATTAATTCAGGATCTGTCGTATATTCAATAATTTCATCTTCGTCATGAATTGATGTAGAAACAATGGGATTTCCTAATTGTTTTACAATTTCAATAGCTATTGTATTATCAGGTACCCGAATACCAACTGTAGTTCTTTTTTTAAATTCTTTTGGCAAATTATTGTTTCCAGGTAAAATAAAAGTATAAGGACCTGGTAAAGCTCTTTTTAAAATTTTAAAGGTAGTGGTATCTATTTGTTTGATATAATCAGATATATGACTTAAATCACTACAAACGAATGAAAAATTTGCTTTTTCAAGTTTAATTCCTTTTATTTTAGCTATTCGTTCTAGAGCTTTGGTATTAGTTATATCACATCCTAAACCATAAACAGTATCTGTAGGATAAATAATAAGTCCTCCTTCTCGTAGTACCTTAATAACTTTTGCTATTTCTTTTTCATTTGGATTTTGAGGATAAATTTTTAGAAATTGAGCCATATCGTTTTTATTAGCATTGTCAATTTAGTAAACTTATAAAATATAAGTTAGTCTAAATTTACTTTTTTTAGTTTCTATAAAAAAATAGAATATTAATTTGTTTAAATTTTTATTTTAAAAAAAGGCTTTCCTAAAGCTTCTTTTATCTAAGAATCGTTTATAGAAAATGATTTCCCATGGGTATTATAAATATTTCAGCAGTAAAAAGGTTGTCTTAAAATGTTCAGGACAACCTCTTTATTAATTATGAATTTATACTATTCTTCTTTTTGCCCCATCATCATCAAGTAAGCTTTTAAAAACGAATCTAAATTACCGTTCATAACACCTTCTACATCACTGGTTTCATATTGTGTTCGAACGTCTTTAATTAATTTATAAGGGTGCATAACATAATTTCTGATTTGTGACCCCCATTCAATTTTCATTTTACTGGCTTCAATATCTGCTCTTTGTTCAAGACGTTTTTTTAATTCAATTTCATATAATTGTGATCGTAACATTTGCATAGCTCTTTCACGGTTATCATGTTGTGAACGAGTTTCAGAGCATTGAATTTGAATACCCGTAGGTTTATGCAATAATTGAACTTTTGTTTCTACTTTATTTACATTTTGTCCTCCTGCACCACTTGAACGTGCGGTAGTAATTTCAATATCTGAAGGACTTATTTCAATTTCAATAGTGTCATCTACGAGAGGATATACATAAACTGACGCAAAAGAGGTATGCCGTTTCGCATTACTATCAAATGGAGAGATACGAACCAAACGATGAACACCATTTTCACCTTTGAGGTATCCAAATGCAAACTCTCCTTCAAATTCTAAAGTAACCGTCTTAATTCCTGCTACATCACCTTCCTGAAAATTCAATTCTTTTACTTTGTATCCGTTTTTTTCTCCCCACATTAAGTACATACGCATAAGCATACTAGCCCAATCACAACTTTCTGTTCCTCCAGCTCCAGCTGTAATTTGTAATACAGCACTCATTATATCTCCTTCGTCAGAAAGCATATTACGAAATTCTATATGCTCTATGTGTTCTATAGTTTGAAAGTAAAGATCATCTAATTCTTCTTCTGTAAATTCACCTTCTTTATAAAAGTCAAATGCTATTTGAAGTTCATCTGTAAAATCAACAGCTTTATTATAATCTTCAACCCATTTCTTTTTAGAACGCAAATTTCTTACAATGGCTTCTGCTTCTTTGGCATTGTTCCAAAAATCTGGTGCAAATGTTTTTTCTTCTTCATTTGTAATCTCAATCATTTTAGCATCTATGTCAAAGATACCTCCTCAACGCACCTAGGCGTTCTATAATACCTTTAATTTGATCGGCATTTGTCATAATAAATTTCTATTTTTGGAGTTTTAAAAAAAAATTAAAATACTATTTTTGTATTTACTTGGAACATTATCTGTAAACATACAGAGTCATTTCCTCAACAAAAGTACCAATCCTTTTATAATTATGGAAATAAATTTGGTAAGTGATACCGTTACAAAACCTACACAAGAAATGTTACATGCTATGTATAATGCGAAAGTAGGTGATGATGTATACAAACAAGATCCAACAGTTAATGCTCTTGAAAGTAAGGTTGCTAATTTATTTGGAATGGAAACGGCTTTATTTTTCCCTTCTGGAACCATGGCTAATCAAACCGCAATTAAATTAAACACACAACCAGGAGACGAAATTATTTGTGATCGTTGGTCTCATATTTATTTATATGAAGGAGGAGGAACTGCTTTTAACAGTGGTTGTTCTCTAAACTTGGTTGAAGGATGTAGAGGAATGATAAATGCAGATCAAGTACGAAAAGCCATTAATGATCCTGAGTTTTATCATGCTCCAAAAACCAGTCTTGTAAGTATAGAAAATACAACTAATAAAGGAGGTGGTGCTTGTTATGACATTCAAACGTTAAAAGAAATAAAACAAGTTTGTATTCAAAATAATCTTAAATATCATTTAGATGGCGCTCGTATTTGGAATGCTTTAGTCGCTAAAGAACAATCACCTAGGCAATTTGGAGAATTGTTTGATACAATATCCGTATGTCTTTCAAAAGGTCTAGGAGCTCCTATAGGATCTTTATTAATTTCAGACGAAAAAACAATTCAAAGAGCATTTCGCATTCGTAAAATACTGGGTGGTGGTATGCGTCAATCAGGTTATCTAGCCGCTGCTGGTATTTATGCCTTAGATAATCATCTTGAACGATTAAAAATAGATCATAAAAGAGCACAAGAGCTGGCCTTAATGTTAAAACAATTACCTTGGGTAGCTTCTGTGGAACCTGTAGAAACAAATATTGTTATTTTCTCTATACAATCTTACTTAGACGAAAGAATGATCCTTGAAAAACTAAAAAGCAGAGCCATACATATAAGCTCAATGGGACAAGGAAAATTAAGAATGGTAACTCATTTGGATTATCGTCAAGTCATGCATGAGTATGTTTTAGATATACTTCCAAAAGTTGCTATGTAATTTTCTTAAAAAGATTTATAAACTTAGGTACTTAAGATTCGTTTTATTAGATTATTAAACAAATTTTCAATTTTACTATAGAATAATATTGATATAAAATTTATAAGTATAAAAACCGTCCAATAATTAAAGTATTTATGAAAAAAATCATAAAAGAGGCCTAAATGAATCAAATAAAAGGCATAGGAACTCTTTCCTAAAATTTGTACTATTTGAGTTGAAAGAAAGTTTCTAATAATAGTTTTTTCTTTTATTAAACCTATAAAAAGTGGTGTAAAGGCAAATAATGGGAAAAAAATAGTATTTATAATTTTACCAAGTAAAAGATCATTACCATACAATCCCTCTCCCGGTTTTAAATATACTAATCCCAAAAGGCCAATAGAAGTAAATAGAATTCCAATATAAGTTATATTAATCGTAAAAGAAACTTTATCATTCTTTTTTAAAAATAAGGCTAGATATATTCCCGAAAAAAATTCGAAAGATCGACCAAAAAAAGTAAAATCCAACATAAAGTTTATATCATTTCTATAAAATATTAGTCCTAAGATCATAAAAATAATAGGTAAAAAATAAATAGAAAATCCTTTTTTCTTAATAAAGATAAAAAAGAAAGGTGCTAATAAATAATTCAAGTTGCTAGTTAATTGATTTATTTAATTGCAAGCCAAAGACAAATAATGTAAGTTTTATTAGAAAACCTTCTAAAGTTATTGCATGTATAGTTCTTGGAAACATTTTTTTAATATCGCTTATTGTTGTTTCTACCCTTTTTCTCATTTTTAGTTTTTCATTTTTTTGTTCTAAAGTATCCATTCTTTTAGCATTTGATTTACGCTGAATTTTTAATGAAATACATCTTCTCTTATATACAGCATCCTCTAAACTATAATCAGTATAAGCACTATCTCCATATATTGAAGCCTCTACTGGTAATTTATCAATCATTTTTCCTAGTGCTTTTGCATCTGCTGTTTTTCCTGGTGTAAAATGAAAAGCTATTGGGATTCCATTTTTTGTGGTAGGTAATTGTACTTTAACTCCATAAAAATAATTTCGCATACTTGCTGTGTAACCTCGCCATTTTTCTTCTTTGAGGATTTTGCAGTTCGAAATCCTCATATTATTGCAAACAGCAACTGGAAATGAATCTATGATATACTGCATCTCACAGCATAAATCTTTAAAATATGAACTTATTATTTCAAATAACTCATAAAGCAAACTTCCAATCTTATGTAATCTTCTATTAAATCTACTCTTGTCAAGCATCTTTGGTATAAATCCATATTGTTTCATAAACTTTATAGCTGAACTATGATTTCCATAAAAGCTTGTTGATGACACAATCGCAGTTAAAATAATTTCACTATCGCTAACCTGTCTTCTTATATCTTCTGGATGTTCGATTCCTTTTAAAATATCATCAATTAAACAAAAAATTGATATAATTTTGTCTTTGCAAAGCATTGGTGTTGTTTTTTTGGTTCACAAAACAAAATTACTTAACCTTTGCTTTGTTTTTTATAAATATCAACTAGCAACTTGAATTAAATAAAAAAATTCCTCTACTGTTAACGACCAAGTCTGAGCAATTCCTGTAAATTTTAAATTATTAAAAAAACCCTTTATAAAGGTTATATTCAGCAAATATAATTTTATATTAAATGTATTCGTTTTATAGTAGATGTATAAAAAAGTAAACGTAGTTAAAATAAAAAAACTTGGATAAATTCTTGCGAATCTATTAATAAAATAAATTTTCCAATTTATTTTTTGATCATAATATCTATCTGCAATTAAAAATCCACTTAGAAAAAAAAATAATGTAACACCAATGTGCATTTCAGTAAAACAATCGTATAAAAAAGGGAATGATGTTCTTGTTGAAACAGGATTAAAATGATGAAAAAAAACCATACTGGCAGCTATAAAGCGTATTCCAGTTAAACTAGGATAATACTCTTTCATTTAGTTAGTCTTATTTGTTTTTATTTTAGTCAAAAAGAGTATCCCAAAAAAATCAACCCATTCATTTACAAAAGAGTATAAATTAGACAACAAAATAGTTGAAACAAATTACACAATACTAAAATATTCTACCATTATCGAAATAATAAACTAGACGTTGAATTGGTACTTTTTGGGACACTCTTCCCTTTTTATTTTAAATAACTCTTTATTAGCGTGAGTAATTAGGAGCTTCTTTTGTAATGGTTACATTATGGGGATGACTTTCACTTATACCACTTGAAGTAATTCGGACAAATCTTCCTTTTTCTTGTAATTCTTCTATAGTAGCTGCACCACAATATCCCATTCCTGCACGTAATCCTCCTATAAATTGAAGCATACTTTCATTTAGTTCTCCTTTATAAGGTACTCTCCCTACAATTCCTTCTGGAACTAATTTTTTTACGTCGTCTTCAACATCTTGAAAATAACGATCTTTAGAGCCTTCTTTCATAGCTTCTACTGATCCCATACCTCTATAAGATTTGAATTTTCTACCTTCAAAAATAATAGTTTCTCCAGGAGATTCTTTGGTACCTGCCAATAAAGATCCCAACATAACTGTAGAAGCTCCTGCTGCTATTGCTTTAGGAATATCTCCTGTATAACGAACTCCTCCATCCGCTATAACAGGAATCCCAGTTCCTTTTAGTGCAGCTGCCACTTCTAGAACAGCAGAAAATTGAGGAAAACCGACACCTGCTACTACTCTAGTGGTACAAATAGAACCTGGTCCAATACCTACTTTAACGGCATCAGCTCCATTCTCAACTAAATACAATGCTGCTTCTGGTGTTGCAATATTTCCAACTACTACATCAAGTTCTGGAAATTTATTTTTTACTTGTTTTAAGACTTCTACAACTCCTTTTGTATGACCATGTGCTGTATCTATAATAACGGCATCAACACCCGCATTTACTAAGGCTTCTGCTCTTTCTACAGCATCTACTGTAACACCTAAAGCTGCAGCTACTCGTAAACGTCCGTACTTGTCTTTATTAGCATTTGGTTTTTGAGTAAGTTTTGTAATATCTCTGAAAGTGATTAGACCTACTAATTTATTTTCAGCATTTACAACTGGTAATTTTTCTATTTTATTACCTTGTAAGATTTCTTCTGCTTTTTCTAAGGTTGTTCCTTCTGGAGCTGTAACCAAATTAGTTGAAGTCATCACTTCTACGATACTTCTTTGGTTATTCTTTTCAAAACGTAAATCTCTATTTGTAACAATTCCTTCTAGCTTTCCATTTTGATCTACTATTGGAATCCCTCCTATGCCATATTCTCTCATAGCATTTTTAGCATCTCCTACATTTGCTGTAAGGTTTAATATTACAGGATCAAGAATCATTCCGCTTTCTGCTCTTTTTACTTTACGAACTTCTGCTGCTTGTTGCTGAATTGACATGTTTTTATGCAAAACTCCTATTCCTCCTTCTCGCGCCATAGCTATAGCCATTGCACTTTCCGTAACGGTATCCATTGCAGCGGAAACAACTGGTAGGTTTAGGCTAATGTTTCTAGTAAATTTTGTTTGAATACTTACTTCTCTAGGAAGTACTTGTGAGTAGTTAGGAATAAGCAATACATCATCGTAAGTTAGTCCTTCACCGATAATTTTAGTTGTGTGTGCGTTCATTGCAATTTACGATTAAATTGCGAACAAATATAAGAATTTAAGTGTAACTTTTATCAATTATTTTTTTTCCTCTAAACAGTAAGAAAATATTTCTAAAATTATTACAAAAAAAGAAGTATGGATATGTAAAATAACCGCCTAGCATTCAACTTATTCTTTTATCATCTTCAAGACCAGAAGATTGTAAAATTTCAAGATGAACTTCCATTAAAATATTTTCAAAGTAAAAAAAGAGGATGTCTAAAAAAAATAATCTATAATTCGTTTATTCATTCGATTTTAATAAGAGTATACTTTTTTTTCGAATAAAATAAAGTTAAATAACAAGATTCTTAATTTTTAGAGAACATCCTCTTTAGGTTAATCAACTTAATAATTTAAGAACTTAAATTATTAAGCTTTTTTTTCTGCTTTTTTCGTGCAACATGCTTTTTTATCAGTACATGCTTTTTTATCTCCTTTAGAACAAGTTTTTTCCATTTTTTCTTTCTTGTCTTTTTTCTCTTCTTTTACTTCTTGTGCAAATACGCTAGAAGAAAATACAAATGCTACTAATGCTACTGATGAAATTAGTTTTTTCATAATAAAAATTTTAAAAGTTATTTTTTTTGTTTTAAATAAATTTACCTGCTAAAACTCTTAATTAAAATATTACATAAATTTAGTTTTAAAGCCTAGAGGTAATATAACAAGTTTCCGATGTCCTACTTATAATAGTAGTAATAGTAACTTGCTACAAGATCAAATATACTATCTAAAATAGTAGAAAAATGCTTCTTTAACATAACTTTATAAGATTTTATCTTTTATCATTTTTATAATTTCATTTTTTTGAAGTAATCCTGATTGACGGCATATAGGTTGTCCTCTTTGAAAGAGTATTAGAGTTGGAACTCCTCTTATTTGATATTTTCTTGCTAATTCTTGGTTTTTATCTACGTCTATTTTTATTATATCAATTTCATTTCCTAATATTTCTTTTACTTCTTTTAAAATGGGAGCTAACATTTGGCAAGGGCCACACCAAGTAGCAAAAAAGTCAATTAATACAGGTTTATCTTTATTAATAATATTTAAAAATGAATCATTCATCTTTTTTATCTTCTAATTGAATTTGACAAGTGTTTGAGGTACATCCCAAATTAAAAACTGCTTGAAATAAAAAGAATATTGCAAATCCTAAAAAAATCCACTGATGAGTTTCGAATGCTTGGAATATTAAAAAAACTCCTAATGCTAAACGAAAAAAACGGATTATATTCCAATTTAAAAAAAATCGTTTCATATCTAAATTTAGTAGGTTTTACTCTTACAGACAAAATCAGTTCTTGGAAGATCAGTTTTGGAAATAGCTGTGAAACCTCCTTCTATTTCTGTAAAATTTCGATAGCCTCGGGCTTGTAGTATTGATGCTGCAATCATACTACGATAGCCTCCTGCACAATGTATATAAAAATGTTCATTAGGATTAATACTACTTATCCAATCATTAATATAAGCAAGTGGTTTGTTGTAAGAGTCTTCTAGATGTTCTGCTTGGTATTCGTTTTCTTTACGAACATCAATGATTTTATCTGTTTTAAGATTTACTTTTTGAGCAAATTCTTCTGCTTTTATTCTATTAATCTGGTCTGTTTCTTTTTCTGATTCTTTCCACGCATTAATTCCTCCTTTTAAATACCCTAAAAGATTATCAAAACCTACTCTACTAAGTCTTATTATTGTTTCTTCTTCTTTTCCTTCTTCACAAACTATAAGAATAGGTTGATTTACATCTGCAATAAGTGTGCCTACCCAAGGAGCAAAATCTCCTGTTATACTTATATTAATGGACTGAGGTATATGACCTAAACAAAATATGGAAGGAGGTCTTGTATCTAGAACAATTGCTGCTTTTCTATCTGCTAAATCGTTAAATTCTTGGGCAGACAAAGATCTCAAACCATTATTTAGTACTTTTTCAAATGCTGTATATCCTTTCTTATTCATTGCTACATTCATTCCAAAATATGCAGGAGGAGGAGTTAATCCATCTAAAACCTCAGCAACAAATTCAGACTCTTTCATATCAAAACGAAGAGCGTAATTATTATGTTTTTGTTGTCCTATTGTAGAAATAGTTTCTTTACTCATATTTTTACCACAGGCACTACCAGCTCCATGGGCTGGATATACTATTACATCATCAGCAAGTGGCATAATTTTACTTCTTAATGAATGAAATAATGTTGCTGCTAATTTTTCTTGTGTCATATTAGCTGCTTTTTGTGCTAAATCAGGTCGTCCCACATCTCCAATAAAGAGAGTATCTCCTGAAAAAATAGCATGATCTTTTCCATTTTCATCTATTAATAAATAAGTTGTACTCTCCATAGTATGACCTGGGGTATGTAAAACCTTAATAGTAATATTACCTACTAAAAATGTTTGTTCATCTTGCGCGATGATTGCGTCAAACTCTGGTTTCGCAGTGGGACCATATATTATAGGCGCTCCTGTAGCTTTACTCAAATCTAAATGTCCTGAAACGAAATCAGCATGAAAATGAGTTTCAAAAATATATTTTAAAACAACATTATCTCTTTTAAGACGATCTAAATAGGGTTGTACTTCTCTCAAAGGATCCACAATTAAGGCTTCACCATTTGAAGTAATATAATAGGCACCTTGGGCTAGGCAACCTGTATAAATTTGTTCTATCTGCATTATTATCAATTTGGTTTACAAAAGTACTATTTATTTTTATAACAAATAGTGATAATAGTTACAAACCTTTCCCTTATATATATTAGTTAAAGCATACATGTTTGAGTATAATAATCAGATAATGTAATTTTTGTATTTTTTATTCCGTTAAAACCATCTTCAATTTCTATAAAATTTGTAATTCCTATTTTATATAGTATAGAGGCTGCGATCATGCTACGGTATCCTCCTACACAATGTATAAAAAACGTATTATTTCGTGGAATTTTATCTAATTTTATTTCTAATTGATGTAGTGGAATATTTATACTATTTATTATGTGTTGAGAATTATATTCATTTATCTTACGGACATCTATTATATATGAATTTTTATTTAGGATTGTACTTAACTCAATTGCTTTTATCCTTTGAATCGTATGAAATGGTTTATTACAACTCACCCATCTTTTAAATCCATCTTTTAAATAACCAATCGTTTGATCAAAACCTATTCTAGATAAGCGAATGATTGCTTCTAAAGATTGTTCTTTATTCTCTGTTATTAGTAGTATTTTTTGTTCTATATTAGGTATTAGCTCTCCTACCCATTGTGCAAAATTTCCATTTAATCCAATATTAATACTGTTAGGAATGAATCCTTTCGCGAATTGATCAGAATTTCGAACATCTAATAGTAGAATTGTAGGATCTTCTTCTATATATTTTTCGAATTGTATTATATCTATTTCTTTATGACTTCTGTCTATTACTGAGTATAAACTTTCGTATCCTTTTATATTTAGTAATACATTTTTAGGAAAATAAGGCGGTGGTGGCATTAACCCATCTAAAACGGTTTGTACAAACGTTTCTTCTGTTAAATTAGGATTTAAGGCGTAATTTACTTTTTTTTGATTACCTAATGTATCTGTGGTTTCTTTACTCATATTTTTTCCACAAGCACTACCTGCCCCGTGATTAGGATATACAATTAAATGATCAGGAAGAGGAAGAATTTTATTTCGTAATGAATAATATAATAGACGAGCCAGTTTATCTTGTGTTAACTCTGTCATAACATGTTGAGCTAAATCAGGTCTTCCTACATCTCCAATAAAAAGAGTATCTCCTGTTAAAATTCCTTTTTCTAACTGATTTTCATCTATTAACAACAAACAAGAACTTTCTAAAGTATGTCCTGGTGTGTGAATTAGTTTAATTGATGATTTACCAAATAAAAACATCTCATTATCAAATGCTATGTGGCATGGGTATCCTGTTTTTGTGGTGGTAGGACCAATTACTATAGTTGCACCTGTAGCACGAGCTAATTCTAAATGTCCAGAAACGAAATCAGCATGAAAATGAGTTTCAAAAATATATTTCAAAACAACTTTATCTTTTTCTAAACGATCTAAATAGGGTTGTATATCTCTTAAGGGGTCTATGATAACGGCTTCACCTTCTGAAACTATATAATAGCAAGCTTCAGCTAAACATTTGGTGTAGATTTGTTCTATTTTCATTGTGCTTCTATCAAAAAAGCAAAGGTAAAATACGATTTTAAAAAAAAGGCTGACAAAAGTCAGCTCTTAGAAATTGATTTCAATATGGCTTCGATATAGCTTAACTAAACCTCGTTGTTCCATTTTTTTTAACAAACGCGACACCACTTCTCTGGAAGTATTTAGTTCGGATGCTATTTCTTGGTGTGAGAGTTTTATGTCGTTACAATTACAAGCATCTCGATGTCTTTTTAAATAAAACTCTAAGCGTTCATCCATTGCTTTAAAAGCTATGTTATCTATCACCGTTAACACTTCTTCGAAGCGACTTCTGTAAGTTTCAATAACAAATTCATACCAAGAACGGTGTTTACTCATCCATTTTTCCATTAATGCAAGAGGAATCATAATAAGTTCTGCATCTTCAACCACTTTAGCCATTAAAGCACTCGTTTCTTCTTTAGTAGCACAAATCATAGAAATAGCACAGGCTTGTCCTGGCTGGAGATAGTACATAAAATATTCATTTCCTTCATCATCTTCACGGTATAATTTTATCTTCCCTTTTACAACTAAAACGGTATGTCGAATAAACTGACCTGAACGCATTATTGTTTCACCTGCTTTCATATTCTGTATATACGCGTTTTCTTCTATTTCTTCTATTAACTGAGGATTAAAATTGGGAAAATTTAGCTTGATTATATCTTTCATAAAAAATTAAAAAAACACAATACAAATATAGGTTACTTATCTCATCTTTTAAATTTAAAAATTCATTAAAATTTACTACTTTGTGCAAGTAACCTTAATAAACTAATAATGAACACAACAGAATTAAGAGAATCTATTTTTAGGCATTTAGATGGTATTGTAATTTTACCTATAGCGGCTCTATTAAAAGAAAAAAATATAACAAATTATATCATTGAAAAAAAAGACATTACATTAAATCAATTAAAGGAAGATTTTAATTTAAATGAAGGCTATTTAAATGTTGGGTTAAGAGCTTTAGCTTCACAAGGTTTTATAGATTATTTTGTGGATAACGTTCAAAATGAAGTATATATTAAAACAAATAATGCAACAGAGTTAGCTTTTTCTTTCTTTTATTTATACGAAGATATAGCTCATACATTATTTTTAACTGATGTTTTCACTTCCAATAGTATTAACGAGCATACTATTTCTATATTAGCCCCTTTATTTGAAAAGTTTCAAAAAATAGACATTCATTCTCTTGATCTAAATTCTGAAGCAGGTAAAATACAATATCAGATTATAAAACATTTAGAAGGATTTTTAGTAGGTCCTTTAATTGTAAATCTAGGCATGACAGGTATGTTTCACAAATATTTTATGGAAACTTCATTTAGTGCTGATGAATTTCACAAAGAACCCGAAGCGTTCAATATTATGCTTGATTTCTTCACTTCATTAGGATGGTTCATAGAACGAAAAGGAAAATATCAATTTACTGAATCAGGTCTTTTTTATGCTAAAAGAGCCTCTGCCTATGGAGTAACTGTTTCTTATCTACCTATGTTAAAGAATATTGAAATGTTATTATTTGGGAATCCTAACAAATTACGAGATATTGCTATTAACGATGCTGAAATACATGTAAATAGAGAAATGAATGTTTGGGGTAGCGGAGGTGCACATAGCACGTATTTTAAAGTAATTGATGAAATTATAATAGAACTTTTTAATCGTCCTATTTCTGAACAACCTAAAGGCATTTTAGATATGGGATGCGGTAACGGTGCTTTTTTACAGCACATTTTTAATGTTATAGAAAGACAAACAATGCGTGGTAAAATATTAGAAGAATATCCTCTTTTCTTAGTAGGAGCTGATTATAATCAAATTGCTTTAAAGGTTACTAGGGCAAATCTAATTAAGGCTGATATTTGGGCTAAAGTAATTTGGGGAGATATTGGCAATCCTGACCTATTAGCAGAAGATTTAAAAGAAAATTACAATATTGAGTTAAATGAACTATTAAACGTTCGTACATTCTTAGATCATAATAGAATTTGGAATGATCCTAAAAAAGATTACGACATAATCAGCACTTCATCAGGAGCTTTTTCTTATAGAGGAAGACAATTATCAAATAACCTTGTAGAAGCAAATCTTTATGAACATCTTGATAAATGGGCTCAATACGTTCAAAAATTCGGATTATTACTAATTGAACTTCATACTGTAAACCCAAATATTGTTTCTAAAAATATAGGAAAAACACCAGCAACTGCTTATGATGTAACACATGGATTATCTGATCAATATATACTAGAAATTGAAGAATTTATTAAAATAGCTCAAAAAGTAGGGTTGTATTCTGATAAACGTTTTACACAACGTTTTCCCGATACAGATTATGCTACAGTAAGTATTCATTTATTAAAGGGTAAATAATTATTTCAAACCTAGACATCATAACAAAACATAACGCGTAATCTAGGTTAAAAACATATAATTTTAAAACAAAATGAAAAATTGTTTTTGTGGATCAAAAAAAACATATTCTGAATGCTGTGAACTTTTTATATTAGGTACTAAAAAACCCAATACAGCTGAAGAATTAATGCGATCTCGCTATAGTGCTTACTGTACCCATCAAGTAGATTATTTGCTTAATACTACTCATCTTAGTACTCGAAAATTTTATAACCGAAAGAACATTATGACTTGGGCTACTGAAAATAACTGGTTAAAATTAGAAATTCTAAAAGTAAGTGAACAAAATGTTGAGTTCAAAGCGTACTATACAGATGATAAGCTTGAATCACATTGTCATCATGAAAAATCTACTTTTAAAAAGCAAGGAGGAATCTGGTATTATGTAGAAGGAAAAATAGGTTAGTTTTTAAATAAAGTAAATTAAGGCTATCTAGGCACATTCATAATTACCCAAACACTTGCATATCAACAAAATAAGTGTTATTTTAGAAGAAACAAACCCCGAAATTGCTCAAAAAGAGTCAAAAACGGGGTTTTTCTTTAAATGCTATGCCAAAAATAATACGTTTAAGCGAATTTCAATACCAAATTCCATTTTTTACTATCAATAAAGATTTTGATGGTTTTTACGCCCAATTTTTAAAAACAGATTTGGGTAAAATTTATCTTTCGATGCCTTTTTCAGAGCTTGCTCAAGCCTTCAAACTGAAAGATTCTCAAAAAGGGACTCATTGTTATTTTAGTCCTAAAGGCAAAATTGCTCTGATGATGCTTAAAAACTACTACGGTTGTTCGGATAAAAAGTTGATTGAACTTCTCAATGGAAATATCTTTATGCAATTTTTTTGTGATATTCTGATTCCGATTGATAAACCTTTGAAAAACTTTAAAATCGTGAGTCAAATCAGAATGGAGCTATCCAAGACTTTAACCATTGGCAAAGCTCAAGAAGTACTAGCTAAGAACTGGATTCCTTATATGGGAGATTTAGATAAAATGCTTACGGATGCTACTTGTTACGAGAGTGAAGTACGCTTTCCTACGAACCAGAAATTGCTTTGGGAGTGTGTACAGTGGAATTATAAGCAAATGGAAGCTTTGTGTCATTTGTTTAAAATAAAACTACCAAGAACTAAATATTTAGATTGGTGTAAGCGATACAATCAATATTCAAAAAAGAGAAAAAAACAATCAAAACATCGCACAAAAGTTACCCGAGGTTTACTTAAATTATTATACAAACTCAATGGCGAACTTAGCCGTATTGAAGCACAAAATCCGTTTGAAGCCACTACAAAATATAGCAAACAGCGCCTGATTATCAAACAAGTATACAAACAACAAATTCAGATATTTAAAACTGGTAAAAGTGTTCCAGACAGGATTGTAAGTATTAGCAAAAGTTATATCCGCCCAATTGTTCGCGGGAAAGAAGTAAAGCAAGTTGAATTTGGAGCCAAAGTAAACAAAATTCAAATCGATGGCATTAACTTCATCGAACACATTCAATATCGAGCTTTCAACGAAGGAACTCGTCTGCAAAGCAGTGTTTTTTGCGCTCAGAATTTAACTAAAACAAAAGTAAAAATACTTGGAGCCGATGCCATTTATGCTACCAATAAAAATCGAACCTTCACGTCTACCAATACTATCCAAACCGATTTTGTACGTAAAGGAAAAGCTGGAAAAAATGAAGAACAACGCAAAATTTTAGCGCAACACATCAAGAAAGAACGAGCTACTCGACTAGAAGGAAGTTTTGGCAAGGAGAAGGAACATTACCATCTCAAGAAAATCAAAGCCAAAACCCAAAAAAGTGAGATCCTTTGGATTTTCTTTGGCATTCACACAGCCAATGCATTAGAAATAGGGAGACGGATTTATCTACAACAGCAAACTTTAGTAGCATAAAAAAAATGTAAGACCAGCATCATAGGGGAACGTGCGTCGTGTTGCGACCCAAAAACCTATTTTTAAACATTTGAATCCTTTAAAAAACAAAAATGACCCAAATTTGTAAATCAAAATGGGTCATTGTTTTATTTTTTTACAAAAGTGAGGTTACTTCTGAATGTGCCTATCTAAAGATGTTTATAAAAACACTATTCTTTAGATAGCCCTTTTTGATTCATAATAGTAAATTAGAAATTTAAGATTACAACAAAACTCTAGTTTGTTATGTTCCTAAATTATTTTTTCCTGCAGGTAATTCAAAAATTTGTAAATCAAAATAAATTACAGAAGCTAAAATATGATCAAATATATCACTCATGATATATTCATAGTTTTCAAAACGTTTATCATTAGAAAATGCGTAAATTTCTAAAGGAATACCTTGATGCGTAGGCTGTAATTGTCTACAAAGAAGAATCATCTCTTTATTTAATCCTGGATAATTTTCTAAATATTTAGTTAAATATTTCCTAAACAAACCAAAATTAGTCAAATTTCTTCCATTAATAGATAAAGTTTTATCTATTTCATGCAATGAATTATGTCGTTTAATATCCGTTTGCTTTCTTTCTATATAATCTTTAAGTAATTGTATTCTTTTAAATTCTTCCAATTCTTCTTCTCGTATAAATCGGATAGAATTAGCTTTTATTAAAATATGTCTTTTGATTCTTCTCCCTTCAGAATTAATCATACCACGCCAATTCCTAAAACTATCAGAAGTAAGACTATAAGTAGGAATAGTTGTAATAGTATGATCAAAGTTTCTAACTTTTAATGTGGTTAGATTTATTTCAACAACATCACCATCAGCACCAAATTTATCCATTGTAATCCAATCTCCTATCCGAATCAAATCATTAGCTGAAACTTGAACAGACGCTACAAAACCTAAAATAGTATCTCTAAATATTAATATTATCAAAGCTGATACAGCTCCTAGAGTTTTGACTAACGTATCAGTACTAACATTAAAAATTTTAGCTACTATTATGATGATTCCTAACCCCCAAAGCATAATCATAATAACTTGAACATAACTATCTATAGGTTTATCTACATATTCCGCTTTTGTTTTCAGATGATCTCTTATTGCTTTTAATGTAGAATTTGTAATCCATAGAGTTAATAAAACAATATAAACCCCTACTAATCGACCAAAAATAGTTTCCCATGAGGTAAAATCATTCAATATAATGGGAACTGTTTTATAAATGTAAATCAGAGGAATTAAATGCGACATATACTTTGCTGTTTCATTAGAAATCAGCAAATCATCAAATTTTGTCTTAGTTTTTTTAGCTACTACTGCCATCCCTGTAACTAAAACGAATCGACAAAATAGATATATTATATAAACAATAAAACTGAGTATTACAATATTAATGGCTAATCCTAAATAGGATGCCAGTGTATCATTAAAATCTAATTTTTTAAAAAATTTATAACACCAGCCAAATATTTTTTCAGTTTTTTCAAACATATTATTTCAGATATTTTTTTTCTATATAAAATGTCCCAAAAGGAATTAAAGAAGCTAATAAAATTATTATTGTTGTTTTAAAATTCCATTTTAATTGCCTTTGCAAAAAAAATGCCAAAAGTACATACAAAATAAAAAGAACTCCATGACTCATACCTACAGGAAATAAAAGAAATTTATATAAGGCTAAATTAAATGGTTTTATCATTAACATATTCAACATTATAACGATGTAAGATACCCCTTCTAGCAAGGCAATATTTCGAAAGAATTTAAACATTTAAATTTATTTTAATTAAAAAAATCATTTCTAGTAAACTAGTATTCTTTTGCAAAGAAAAGCAAAGTTTATCAGCTAAACTATATTCCATACTTTTTTTTGGAAAGTTAAAATTTATATAAAATTAATTTCTAAAAAAAAATATCTATAAACAGTTTTTTAAATGTAATTTTGCAAAAATTTCAAAAAAGGTATGATGCAAAGCGATATAGAAACAGTATTTGAGAATAAAAAAACACTCTATGATTATCAATCACGCGATATCAATACTATTTTTGATAGAATGGATAATACTTCTCCCAATTATCGCCTTTTATATCAATTACCTACAGGCGGAGGGAAAACGGTTATATTTTCTGAAATTGTACGTCGTTACATAGAAACCCATCAAAAAAAGGTAGTAGTACTCACACATCGCATTGAGTTATGTAAACAAACCTCTAAAATGTTAAGTAACTTTGGAGTACAAAATAAAATCATCAATTCAAAAGTAAAAGACCTACCCGATCAAGATGATTTTTCTTGCTTTGTAGCCATGGTTGAAACTTTAAAAAATCGTTTAAATGATGATTTATTACAAATTGATAATGTAGGATTGGTTATTATAGATGAAGCACACTATAACTCTTTCCGAAAATTATTAAATCGTTTTAAAAATTCTTTCATTCTAGGTGTTACTGCTACTCCATTGAGTTCTAATATAGAACTCCCTATGTATGAAAATTATAAAGAGCTCATTGTGGGGGATCCTATTAAAAAATTAATTGAAAATGGATTCCTTGCAAAAGCCACTACCTATAGTTATGATGTAACATTATCAAGCTTAAAAGTAGGTATTAATGGTGATTATACCGTAAAGTCTTCTGATGAACTTTACTCTCAATTAGATATGCAATCTAAATTATTGAGTGCTTATGAAGAAAAATCAAAAGGCAAAAAAACCTTAATTTTTAATAATGGAATCAATACCTCTTTATATGTTTATGAAACATTTAAAAAAGCTGGTTACGATATACGCCATCTAGATAATACAACTAGTAACGAAGAACGAAAAGATATTTTAAAATGGTTTAAATATACTCCTAATGCTGTACTTACTTCTGTAGGTATCTTGACTACTGGTTTTGATGAACCAACTGTTGAATCAATCATCATTAACCGAGCTACTAAATCTCTGACCCTTTATTTTCAAATGATCGGTCGTGGTTCTAGACGTTTACCTAACAAATATGAATTTAGTATCATAGACTTAGGTAATAATGCTGCGCGATTTGGTTTATGGGATGATCCTATAGATTGGCAACATATTTTTAAAACCCCAGAATATTATATTGAAAATTTACGTAGTGACGCTGAAATTGAACGCTATTTTAAATACGAAATGCCTGCTGATGTACGCGAACGTTTTAAAAACACTTTAAATGTCGAATTTGATATAGAAGAAGAGTTCAATAAAGCAATTGCTAAAAATTTACGCCCAAAAGTAGTCATAGATGATTCTATTCTAAATCATGCAAGTATGTGCGTAGATAATGCCGAAGAACTAAATGAAGCCAAACAATTAGCCAAATATCTTATAGAAGATATTGAATATAGAGTAAAAATATTTTGTCGATGCTTAGCTAACTCTACTAAAAACTATCGAGAATGGTTAGTAGATGATTATAAAACACGATTACAAGTTGCCATTGGTAAGTTATATCGCGAACGCCTGTTTGCTATGGAAGATTAGTTTTACTTACTAGAATCTTAAAAAAATAATATTTTTATATTAGTTTGCCTTTTTTTTACGACAGAAGAAGTCACATTTTCAACCTTATGTAACTTCTTCTTGTCATTAAAGGTACTTTATGTAAATCCCCTACTCCTTTTAACTTAATTTTACCCCATCTTTAATTAGGCTATTTTTATTCAAATTAGCCTCATTTGACATATACAATTCCTTATAAAACCATTTTTTATCCTTGAGACTGTCCAAAAAGTTCGCAATCCTGTCATCTTCTACCAAAGGAAGAAACCACATAATGTTGATTATGTCACTCCTCCTTACGTAGGAGTGACAAACTGTATGTTGCATAAAAACAATTTCTTTCCCTCATCTTAATTTTTTAAGCATTGCTTATTCAAATAACCGCCCTTATTTATTAGACCTTTTATTATTTCATCATTTTTATTTGCTTTAACAAAAGCAAGTATATTTTCTCAAAACGTATTTTATTATATCTTTAACACAAATTAAGTGTTAAAGTTTATTGCAGATAAAAAATGACTTTGAATTTAGAAAAGTCCTTATTTTTTTGCATCCAATGTAGTAAAATTACATCTGTGCTTTTCTCTTCATTCTATCTATCTTCATCATAAAACCTAACATATAATCTTGATTTAATTAAATACAACTTAATTCAATATTCTTATGAAACTTCTACACCCCTTTATTTACTATTCTTTTTTATTTATGTCAACTCTATGCTGTACACAAACCAAGCAAGACAGTTTAGATATAAAAAAAGTAGCTTTAGATTATATAGAAGCACAACACAATCCAAATCCTTTACAAATGGAAAATGCACTACATCCCAGAATGGTAAAAAGAACTTTTTGGAAAGACAAATCTACAGGAAAAGATTTTTTAAGAGAAACCACTACTGAGTCTATGATATTAATTGCAGAATCATATAACAAAAAAGGAGATCAATTTCCCGAAAAACCAAAAAAAGAAATTCTTTTCCTAGACGTTTCAAATCGTACTGCTTCTATAAAACTAATTGCAGACGAATGGATTGATTATATGCACATCGTAAAGTTAAATGGAAAATGGACGTTGGTAAATGTTTTATGGCAATATCATAATATTAATAAACATTAAGACCTATATTTAGAACTCAAGAAATAGTTTCATTTAAAATAGATAAAAGTTTAAAAATCAAAATATAGCATTCTTTTATCTAAACTTTAACTTTTCTTTTATTTTTGTAATTTTTCTTGTTTTCTATTATAGAAAATGAACTAATATTTAACCAACAAAAAAATTGATATTAAAAAGAAAATATGCCTTTTACTTTTTCGCATCCCGCAATAATTTTACCTCTAAACTATTTACCAAAAAAATGGATTTCATTAACAGGCTTGATTATTGGTAGTTTGACACCCGATTTTGAATACTTCCTAAGAATGAGGATTAAAAGTAACTTTAGTCATACTCTTCTTGGCATATTTTGGTTTGATTTACCCTTAGGAATTTTACTCACTTTTATTTTTCATAATCAAGTAAAAAATCAGTTGTACAAAAATTTACCTAAAATATTAAGTGAAAGATTTTTAAATATAAAAGAGGTTAATTGGAATAAACACTTTTTACAAAATTGGAAAATCATAGTAATTTCAATTCTCGTAGGAGCTATTTCTCACATCTTTTGGGATGGTTTTACACATCACGATGGTTTTTTTGTAAAAACCATTCCTCAATTATCAAAAGCAATAGAAATTAATAAATCCTCCATTAAAACATTTAAAATATTACAACATCTGAGTACGTTAATTGGAGCAACAACCATTGTCATTAGCATTTGTAAACTGCCAAAAATCAAAAATTTTAAAAACAAAATAAATCCAAAGTATTGGATTATGGTTATATTAATTACTTTCTCAATTTTTACGCTAAACACAATCACTAGCGAAAACTCAAAATTAATTGGAAATATAATTGTAAGTCTGATTACATCAGGAATGATTGGAATAATAATCGCTCCGTTCTTTTTTAATAAAGAAAAAGGCTAGGATATGTAAATTGTATTTTGTCATAGGCTTTAACTTCCCAATATTGAATATTAATTCTTTTTAAATACCTTGCTCATAACAAAACTCATATTTTCTAAAAAATACTTTTTTTTGAAGCCTACATTCTTTTACAAAATTTTAAATTTTAGCGTTTTATACGAACTTACTCAAAGTCTTTATTAAGTATTTTTAGTAAATTAAGGTTCTAAAGCTAAATTTAAAAGCATTTTTATATATTTGACTTTCATCCTAATGTAGTATTTAAAAACAAAACATTAACTTCATAAAACTAATAGGAAATTATAATAAATAGCAGATGATTGAGAAAAAAATTTACGACTTTATCAATTTAAATAAAGGTGAAGAAAAGCAAGAAAAAGTTTTAGAAACTGTAAAATCTAATATTTCTTTTAGAGGATCTAACCTATGGACATTGGCCTGTGCAATAGTAATTGCCTGTGTTGGCTTAAATGTAAATTCTACAGCTGTAATCATAGGTGCAATGCTTATTTCCCCCTTAATGGGACCTATTGTAGGAGCTGGCTTTTCATTAGCTATTTATGATTTCGAACTATTAAAAAAATCTTCCAAAAATTTATTAATTGCTACCATATTAAGTTTAACTGTTGCAACTATTTATTTTTACTTTAGTCCTTTTAAGGATACAAACTCCGAATTACTTGCTAGAACATCTCCAAATATTTACGATGTTCTCATTGCTTTTTTTGGAGGTTTAGTTGGCGTTATTGCAATAACTCGAGTAGAAAAAGGCAATCCAATACCAGGGGTAGCTATTGCTACTGCATTAATGCCTCCTCTTTGTACTGCAGGACACGGACTTGCTATTGGTAATTTTTCTTATTTTTTAGGAGCCATTTATTTATATTCTATCAACTGCTTTTTTATCTGTATCTCAACCTTTTTAGTACTTAAATACCTGAATTACAACCCCATAAAAACACTCAATCAGAAATTTGAAAAACAAATACGTTACGGTATTTCAATTCTTATTTTGATTATGATCATTCCTAGTTTTTATATGGCATATAGCTTACTTCAAGAAAATAAGTATAACCAAAAAATAGAAGAATTTTTAACGCAAGAATTAACAAATAAAGGCTATACAATTATTTATAAAAAAACAAAACATAATACCACTCCTAAAACAATAGAACTGGCTTTTTTAAGTAAAAAATTTAATGAAAATGAAACTAAATTACTAAATGAAAGACTTTCTAAATACGATATTAAGAATACTATAATAGAAATAAAACAAGATCCAAAAGATTTAAAAGATGAAATTTTGAATGAAATTGGAATTCAAAATAAAACATCTGGTCAAAAAGATCTTTTAATAAATAAATTACAAAAAGAATTAAATGAGTATAAAATTTCAAATAACGAAACTCTAGAAGAAATTGCTATCTTATTTCCTGAACTAAAAAATGTATCATTAGGAAAACATATAATGGATACAAATACGAATGAACAAAAAACATTTACTGTTTTACTGTATGAATGTGATGATAATACAATTGACACAAATAAAATAAAAAAATGGTTGAGTCAAAAATTACAAACACAAGATATTGAATTAGTAAAAAAATAACATCTCTTTTTATTTTTCACATTCAAAAACATAAAAAAATATGGCACTATTATTGATGCTAATGAAATAGCCCCAATTAACAATCAAAATTAAAGGCATAGAATAAGCAAAAACCTATTTGTTTTGTTGACTAAATTGTTCAAAACAAATCGTTTTTTAACCCATTATAAACGCTAACTTTACTATTTTAGTAAGGATAATAAAAACTTAGGAGTATGGATTTGAGTCACGATGAAGAAGATTACAGTTTATCCTTATCAAAATTTGAATCAATGTTAAAAACCAATAAAATTTTATTTTTTGATTCAGAAGAATTTGAGGATATCATCCTCCATTATATGGATATTGGCAAACCTATTCTAGCCAAAAAAGCCCTAAAACTAGGACTAGAACAACATCCTAAATCCTTTGGATTAAAGTTAGTCCAAGTAGAAATGTTGTTATTTGAAGACAAACTAGAACAAGCCGAAAAGCTACTTAATGATTTATACGCTATAGAACCCACAAATGAAGAAATTTTTATACAAAAAGCAAACATTTGTTCTAAACGAGACGATCATAAACAAGCCGTTGAGTTTCTAAAAATAGCCTTACAATACACAGATGACTATGCTGATGTTCATAACCTTTTAGGCATGGAATATTTATTCATGGATGAACTAGAACTAGCCAAAACACACTTTATAGCTTGTTTAGAAGAAGAACCCGAAGAACAATCCGGACTCTACAACGTCATCTATTGTTTTGAATTTCTAGAACAATATCAAGAAGCCATTACCTTTTTACAAAACTATATAGACACAAATCCTTATAGCGAAATTGCATGGCACCAACTAGGTAGATTAAACTCAACTATAAAACACTACCAAGAAGCCTACATAGCATTTGATTATGCAACCGTTATTGACGATCAATTTATGGGAGCCTATATGGAAAAAGCCAAAGCACTTGAACGTTTAGAACGCTATGAAGAAGCCATCTGGAACTATCAAGAAACCATTCGATTAGAAGATCCAACCTCCTATGCATTATTACGGATAGGTAAATGTTTTGAAAAAATGGGCAATGATTCAGAAGCCCTAAATTATTACAACAAAACAGTACATGAAGATCCTTTATTAGATAAAGGATGGATTGCCATAACAGATTTCTATATACGCCAAGAAAACTTTCAAAAAGCACTCTATTATGTAAACAAAGCCCTTGGTATAGATGCAGAAAATCCTTTATACTGGAAACGATACGCCTCTATAAATAAAGAATTAGAACTATTTGAAGAAGCAGAAGAAGGATATAGAAAAACAGTAGAATTAGGAGATACCCAATTAGAAACCATTCTATTTTGGGCTGACACACAACTATTTATTGGTGATCTTCAAGCTTCTGTAGAAACCTTAATAAAAGCAAATGTTTTATTTTTAGATCATTACGAAATAGAATACCGTTTAGCAGGCTTATATTATACTTTAAACAATCCTACTAAAGGATTATATCACTTAACAAATGCTTTACATCATAATCTTAAAATGAAGAGTATTTTACAAGAATTATTTCCTGTGGTATTTGATTTAGATATAGTTCAAAAAACAATAGCCAAATATGACGAGTTACAGTAAAAAAACTATTCTATGAAAAAATTAGGATTACTAGGTAAAAATATTTCTTATTCTTTTTCTAGAAATTATTTTACAAATAAATTTCAAAATGAATTTTTAACCTCCATATTTTCGTATGATAATTATGATATTCAAAAAATTGATGAATTTAAAGAGATAATTATCAATGAACCTAATTTAATAGGTTTAAATGTAACGATTCCTTATAAAGAAGAAATCATACCTTATTTAGATGAACTTTCAGAAATAGCAAAAAACATTGAAGCTGTAAATACTATTAAAATTACTTCTGATAAAAAATTGATTGGACATAATACTGATTTTTATGGTTTTCAAAAATCACTTACTCCTCTACTTCAAAATCATCATAAAAAAGCCTTAATATTAGGTACAGGAGGTGCTTCAAAAGCCATTGCTTATGTTTTAAAAAGCCTAGAAATTGATTTTTTATTTGTTTCAAGAAAACAATTTAATGATACAATCACTTATGATCAATTAAATAATTCTATACTGACAGAATACACTATAATAATTAATTGCACCCCGTTAGGAACATATCCTAATATTCAAGACTGCCCTACGATTCCCTATGAGTTCATAACTTCTAATCATCTAGTGTACGACTTAATTTACAATCCTGAAAAAACTACTTTTCTTGCAAAAGCTGAAGAAAAGGGCGCTATCATTAAAAATGGTTATGAGATGTTAGTGTTACAAGCTGAAAAAGCTTGGAAAATTTGGAATACATAAAAAATTATAAATACTATAAAATTTTGTTTATAAACCAGTAGTATATATCATCTCAAACATCTTATTATTTAGAATTAAAAAAGTACATTTGCCCTCCTTAAAATATAAAATTATGAGCGCAACTTGGTACGAATGCAAAGTAAAATTTAGAAAAATAGACGAAAATGGCATCCAAAAAGTCACAACAGAACCTTATTTAATCGATGCTCTATCTTATACCGAAGCGGAATCTAGAATTACACAAGAAATGATGTCTTATCTTAATGAGGAATTTAAAATAACAAATATTAAAGTAGCCAATTACGCTGAAATTCATCCTTTTGAAAATACAGATAGATGGTTTCGTTCAAAAGTTTCTTTAATAGTCTATGATGAAGAAAGCGGAAAAGAAAGAAAGACTAATTTATACTTATTAGTACAAGCAAATGATGTACGTGAAGCGTATGATAATACACAAATAGCTATGAAAAATACGATGGGAGATTATACTATTCCTGCTATTTCAGAATCTCCTATTGTAGATGTATTCCCTTATTTTAGTGGTGATGAAAATGACCTAGAAGCAGTAGAACGATTTAATAAACTTAAAACTTCTAGATCTGAAGTTGAAACACATTCAGAAACAACGGATCACATGGAATTTGATAATGAAATTATATCAGCGTATCAGGAATAATATTTATTACAAGAAAAATACTGATTAATCTTCTTTAGTTTTTTTACTCTTTTTTCAGACATATTGGTATATATGGAGTACAAAGTGTTTGTCATTTAAATTCATTGAAATCGCTTCGCTTTAGTCGATCAAAGAACAAAAATAACCTTAAGGTCTTCATTCGAATAAGCGAAGCAAATGACATATTACTTTTTTTTCTTTAAACGCTCTTTAAAAACTTTTTCAAATTTTTCTAATTTGGGTTGAATAACGTATTGACAATAACTTTTTGATTTATTATTTTCATAATAATTTTGATGATAATTTTCAGCCTTAGTAAAACCTTTAAATGGTTCTAGAGTAGTTAGAATTTTAGACCTGTAAGCTTTTGATTTTTCTAGTGCTGTAATAAGATCTTTAGCTGTATTTTTTTGTTTTTCGTTGGTATAAAAAATAACTGAACGGTATTGAGATCCTACATCAGCTCCTTGACGGTTTAGCGTCGTTGGATCATGCACTGTAAAAAATATTTTAAAAATTTCGTCTAAATTAGTTTTAGTAGTATCATATTTTATTTGAACTACTTCTGCAAAACCTGTTTCTCCTGTAGATACTTCTTCATAAGTTGGGTTTAAAATATTTCCTCCTGAATAGCCTGATTCAGCCGAAATAACACCATCTAGGTTATCAAAAACGGCTTCTATACACCAAAAACAACCACCTCCTAGCGTAATGGTTTCAATCTGTGATTTTGTTTTTTGAGCTGAACCTATCGTACTAAAAAAACTTATAATTATAATTGCTATTTTTCTCATTTTCTTATTTTTTATTTTTAGAATCAGGTTCAAAATCTAGGGCTATTGAATTCATACAATAACGTTTTCCTGTGGGTTCAGGACCATCATCAAACAAATGACCTAAATGTCCTTCACAACGACCACACAGTGCTTCTATCCTATCCATTCCGTGTGATTTATCACTTCTAAAAACAATGCTCTTTTTATTAACTTGTTCAAAAAAGCTAGGCCATCCGCATGAACTTGCAAATTTAGCATCTGACCGAAATAATGTATTTCCACAAGCAGCACAATAATAAGTGCCTTTTCCAGTATAATTCCAATATTTACCCGTAAAGGACGCTTCTGTATCAGCTTTTCTAGAGACTAGGTACAAATTTTCTGGTAAAATATCTTTCCATTCTTTATCCGTTAGTTTTAATTTATTAGTAGCTGTATGGGAATAATATGGATTTTTAATTTTTCCGTTTTGAGCATTTGTATAATTTAATGCAATTAGAAATAAAAACAAAACTCCTTTTTTTAGAATCCTAACCATAATTATTTTTCTTTTATATTATAAACTAAAGGTAGTTGTATTTTAATGAATTAAATGTTAACTAAATTACATCTGATTAATTTTTAACAGAATATTTTTGCTTTTTATTTAAAGTAAGCTCTTTATTAAAAATGAAAAGGTGTCCAAAAGGACACCTAATCTAAACAAACTTAACTAAAAAATAACACTCTACTATAAGAAGCATTATCCGTTTCTATTAGCCAAAAGCCTTTTTTGGAAATATAGCTTTTGAAAAATAATGATTTTGTTTTATCTAGTGAATTAAAATATTTTTGTAACGAATCAGAAGTATTCAAAAAATAAAGGGTTTCTTTATCTATTCTAAATTGTTTAAACTGATCTATTATTAAATTAGATTTAATCCCGTATTCGTAAACAACACTTTCATCAGAAGTAAATTTTAATAATTGATCTGATTTTTTTTGTCCTGTATCATTTTGAATGACAATTACATCTGAATAATTTAATTCTTTGGAATTGACAGTACATAATACCTCATCTTTACGAACTCTTAAGGACAAATTAATTTTAGATATATCTTGTTTTTGATTAAATCCTGTTATATCTATAATTTCTTGTACTGATTCCCAAATTAGTTTTCCTTTGGCATCAAATTTAAATACATATACTCCTAATGGAATATTAATGCTTTCTCCTAATTCTTTAGGTTCATTTCCAAAAATACCAAACACATATACGTTTCCTGTATCTTTATCGACTAGATAATTATTAATTGCTAATTCAGAAAGTTTTTTGTTGGCTTTAGCATCTAATATGGTTCCTCCTCCGTTATCAGCAAATAACAAATAATATTTAGGTACATCTATTAAATACGAAAAATCACCTATTTTTGTTCCGTTAAGGTTGTATAAACTCCTATAAATAGTGGCTGATTTATAATTTTTATTTATTGATTTGGTAATAAAACTAATATTATCTTCATTTATACGAACATCAAAATTTACTCCTTCTGAATAAACGGTTGTTGTTTTATTTTCAATTTTATTTAAATCAGGTTTTACTAACTTATTTTGAGTTGATTGTCCTGAAAACAGATCGACTACTTTTAAAAATAACTCATCATTTTTGAGATCTACTTTATCATTATTTTTTTGATTCACTATGGAAAGTCCGTAAATATCATTAAAATATCTAAAGTTTTCGTTAATCTTAAAAAAATTACTTGAAGAACCGTCTAAATTCAGTTTATATTCTTTTGGGAATTCATTTTTATCTGAAATTTTACCAATCAAAAAAGCTGTTTCTATTGGTGAAAAAACACAGTTAGTTAATTTCTCGTTTGAAATTAATTTTTGTGTAAATCCATCTTTATCAAAAGACCAAATGTCTTGTATCTCGTTTTTGTATATTTTATTTACGGGCTTCCCTTGAATTAAAACAACTTTATCTTGATTAGGTAGATAAACATACTCTAAAGGTTGTTTTTCTTCTTTATAGGAAATTTCAGAAATTACTTTTTGACCAAAACTGGCACTGGTTATACCACAGGCTAAAACAATTAAATTTCGCATTTTATTAAAATCCTTGTTTAAACGTTACACCAAAAGTAAGAGCTCTCGTTAATCCATCAGGGCGAACTTTACGTATTATAAAAGGTGCTGCTAAAGAAGTTTCTATACTGCTATTAGCTCCTAATTTATAATTTGCAATAATATTTCCATTAAGTGTTAATCCGTTTGAATTAGCTATTTCTATTTTTTGATTTAATTGATCTATATAAGAATCATTTCCTAAATGATAAATAAATAGTAAATTAGGTTTTAGTGTTAATTGTTCATTTGCCAATAAAATCTTATAAGTTGATCTAAACAACACATCAGGTTTTCTATGCAATAAATTAGAGGATACAAATTCTTGATTAGAAGATAAATTACTCAAATAAGAGTTTTTATTATCACTTAATGGAATTTGAGTTGCTAAATTAAAATCCCATTTTTTTAATCCTACTTCAAGACCTCCTATAATATCATAAGTACCTAAACTTGACTGATAAGGCATAGGTAGAGAAATAGTATTAATCTTATCATTTCCTTTTGTAAATGGAATTTTAAGACCTAATAATCCTGACCATTTTAATTTATCTGAATCATTTAATTTATAATTAGCTGTTATAAATAAATCTCCTACATTTGTTTTGGTTCCTAAATTACCATTAGCAGATAAACCTGTAACCTTAACATTCATGGCCAATCTATCTGTAAACAAACGTGTATAAGCTATGTGAGAGGATATAATACCTGTATTTTTCTCTCCTAAACCATAACCTGCATTAACCTCTATATAATTTTTTATATCTTTATTAACTGTTTTAAAAGGATTTCCTACAGAGCAAAATCCAGCATCACTACATCCTTGTGCTGCTAAAGGTTGACTTACAATACCTGATAGTAATAATAATGCAATTTTTAACTTAATATTCATTTTTTTGTGTTATTGGTTATTTTTTTAGTTACTAAAATTTATCTTTTTATATATTCTTTTTTATTTTAGGCAATTCAGTCTATTATTTACAGTATTCCTAAAATTTAATTTATGATTACAAAGATAATTTTGAAATTCCTAATTAAATGTTAACTAGATTACATTATTTAAATTTGTTTGAATTTCTTTTTTTCTATTAATTTGTTGTATGATAAATCCATCAGCACACGGTTGGGTCCAGAAATTTTTCTTTGAGCAATCCTCACAAGAACAATTTAATATATTTGATTTTGAAAGTTTTTATCTAGCTACAAGAAATACAGGCTTCTTAGTTGGCTATACCACTCATTTTGTAACCTCTACTCCTATTGAAATTCATTCACTTACTATAGAAGAGATTTCAAAAATTGCTTTATTAAATTCTTTATTTGGTGTTTATCAAATTGTAAAAAAAAACAATGACTGTATTCTTTTTACAAAAGAAATTGTTACTTTTTATCAAGAACTACATCCAAAAGATTCTGGTCTTTTTGATTTTTTTCTACCAAATGATAGCCTTGAAAGTAAATTAGAAAAAATTATTTCTAATCGCATTAAAACTAATGACAACATTATTAGTAAAAATTTCTCTCACATAGTAACTAATGCTTTGTTATTCATTGATGTATTAGCATTTAAAAAATATATTGAAAATGGTTTTTTTCCTAAAAAATATCTAAAAAAAATTGAAGAAATAATTGTCAATGTTATTTCATTAGCTTTAACTACTAAAACTACGAAATCAGTATACGATGACCTTCTACAAAAATTATTTGATTCATCTGTACGTTATTCTAAATTTAACAGAATAAATACTAAAACAACCTTAGAAAATATTGACTTTTCTTATTTAGTAGATGATTATGAAAAATTTTACCTCATGGATCTTACTAATATGGCATTATGGAATGATGGTAAGATGGATGAGTCAGAATATCAATTTTTAAAGCTTTTAAATCATCAATTAAATCTTTCAGAATCTTTTATTAGTAAAAGTATAAAGGATATGGATCTTTTCCTACGCCTTAATAAGCAAAATATTCCTTATTTTAATTATTCAAACCCTGTCAAACATTTTTACGATCAAACTAGTTTAAATATTCAAACTTTGATACAAAGAAATAAAAAACGACTTTTAATCGAACTTTCACAAAGCAAAGAACTTGTTGTTTTATTATCACAATCTACTGTGCGTGAATTAAATCCTGAAGAAAAGAAAAAAGTTAAAACGCAAATTTTAGACATTTGTAAAACAATCCCTTCTCTTACTATTTTCTTAGTTCCTGGAGGTAGTCTACTATTACCTATACTAATCAAGTTTATTCCTCAGCTTCTTCCTTCAGCTTTCAATGAAAACTTAGACAAAAACTAATCCATCGTTTCTTCTAACCAAGCACTCATCATCCAAATAGTCTTCTCTTGTTCTTTTATAAAATCGCTCATCATTGAACTGGTACCTTCATCATCTATAACATCTGAGTCTTTTAAGATTTTACGTTCAATTACTAACAAAGTAGTAATAGATTCTACAATAAGTCTAATTGCCTTTTCGTCATTTGAAATTTTTTTACCTACTGTAAGTTCACTATTTTTTAAATAGTCTTCAAAAGTATGATAAGGAACTCCATCTAAAGTTAAAATACGCTCTGCTATCATATCTATTTTAAGTTGTGCATCATTATAGAGTTCTTCAAATTTTAGATGCAAGTCAAAAAATCGCTTTCCACGTATATTCCAGTGTAAACCTCTCAAATTTTGATAATAAATTTGAAAGTTAGACAACAACTTATTTAGTTGCACAACTAATTCTTTTGTTTCTTCTACTGGTAATCCTAAATTATTTATTTTCATTTTAATGCTTTTTAATTAATATTATTTAAATCTTAAAAATGTTATGATTTAAATTTTTATAAATTATTTTTATGAATAAAATAGCTAACTCTTTTTCTAAATTTATAAAATATCCCAATTTTAGTTCTATTAAAAAAGTACTTTACTTTTAAATAAACTTATTATTTTAAAGCTATAAAATACTTATTAAAAAATAAAAATAATTTACTTCATTTTACTTTTATAAAATAACCCCATCGTTTTATTAACTTTTCTATGACTAGAAGGCTCTTCCTTATTAAACAAAGCAGATCGTTATTTCACTTTACAAAAGTATTTTTATTTAACTACTTTTTGTTATAAAACAAATTGATTATACTTATATTTGTATAAAAGAACTTTATAAAATGACTATTACACAATTACAATATGTATTAGCGGTTGCTGAACATAAAAATTTCACACAAGCAGCTGAAAAATGTTTTGTAACACAGCCTACACTAAGTATGCAAATTCAGAAAATTGAAGAAGAACTGGATATTATCATTTTTGATCGAACAAAAAAACCTATTCAACTTACCGAAGTTGGAAGAAAAATTGTGGAACAAGCTAAAAATATAGTGAATGAAGCGGATCGAATTCAGGATATTGTAGACCAAGAAAAAGGGTTTATAGGAGGTGAGTTTAGAATAGGGATAATCCCAACAGTAATGCCTACCTTACTACCTATGTTTTTAAATAATTTCATAAAAAAATATCCAAAAGTAAAGCTTATTATAGAAGAATTAAACACCTCTGAAATAATAACTAAGTTAAAAAATGGTCATTTAGATGCTGCTATTGCAGCCACACCTTTAGAAGAAGAAAAAATAAAAGAAATCGTATTGTATTATGAACCTTTTATGGTTTATGTTCCTGAAAGTCATAGTAAGTTTAACAAAAATGAGTTAGAAATTGAAGATCTAAATGTCGAAGAAATTTTATTGCTACAAGATGGACATTGTTTTAGAGATGGAATATTAAATCTTTGTAAAAACAGAAACCTATCTAAAGAAAACAAATTTCAATTAGAAAGTGGTAGTTTTGAAACACTAATACGATTAGCTAACGAAGGCTTAGGCGTTACGCTACTTCCTTATTTACATACTTTAGAATTATCTGATAAAGAAAAATTAAAACTACGTCATTTTAAAGATCCAAAACCATCTAGAGAAATCAGTTTATTAATTCCTAAAAATGAATTAAAAATCCATATCATAGATGCTTTGCGCAATGTAATTTCAGGAATTTTAAGAGGTGCCATTGCTTTTCAAAATGTTGAAATCATTAGTCCCCTTTCAAAAAAATAAGTCCAATAAATATTTATTTACATAAACAAATTTTAGAAAATCTTTTTTTAAATTAAGATAATGTAGTTAAAAAAGTGGGCATTTTTCATTTTAAATTGCTTATATTCCAACATCAAATTCAAGAGGAAGTTGGCTCTGCTGAGGAGCAACCAACCAGCAATAAGTTTGATGATTATACGATAATTGAAAGGATAGTTTTTTAGCTATCCTTTTTTATTAATAGATGATTTTTTATATCTATCATCGGGATATGATTCTCTTATTTTAATTTCTAGAATGCCATAAATTTGGTAAATTTTTTCAAAATGTTATCCTTTCATTTTACCCTTAAATCGTTGTTTGTTTTTCCTTATTGTTCATCTAATTATTTGAATATTTTATACGTTAGGTAACGTTTTTTGAGTTTTCATAAATAAAAAAGAGACTGTCCAAAAAGTCCGCAATCTTGTCATTTGAACCAGAGAGAGAAACCACATAATATGTTGATTATAAAATTTCTCCTTACGTCAGATTGACAAACTGCATATTGATTTATCACTTTTTTGACAGCCCCTTTCTGCAATATTCTATTTTATAATGCTTCACAGCATTTTAGACGATTATATTTAAATATTAATCTTTATTTTATAAATTCTACTTTTTGATCTTCTGCGTTTACACTATCAAAAAAGCCTTGAGATCGCATCCATTCATCATTATATACTTTACTCATATAACGAGATCCGTGATCGGGTAATATTGCCACTACTACACTCTTTTCATTAAATTCAGCTTCTTCATCATATAACCTAATAGCTTCTAAAACGGCTCCTGAAGTGTACCCTGCAAAAATTCCTTCTGTTTTAGCTAATTTTCGAGACATGTGAGCACTTTCTTCGTCTGTAACTTTAATAAAACGGTCTATAATATCAAAATCGGTAGCGGTAGGAATCAAGTTTTTCCCTAATCCTTCTATTTGATAAGGATAAATTTCATCTGAATCAAACTCTTTTGTTTCATGGTATTTTTTTAGCACTGAACCATAAGCATCTACTCCTAAAATTCTAATATTAGGATTTTGTCCTTTTAAAAATTTTGCTGTACCTGATAATGTTCCACCTGTACCTGAGCAAGCAATAATATGCGTTATCTGACCACCTGTTTGTTCCCAAATTTCAGGACCTGTTGTTTTATAATGTGCTTCAACATTTAATTCATTAAAATATTGATTTATATAAATAGATCCTTTTGTTTCTTCATGTAACCGTTTTGCTACATTATAATAAGAACGTTCATCATCTGCAGAAACGTGGGCTGGGCAAACATATACTTTTGCTCCCATACTTTTGAGCATATCTATTTTATCAGGTGAAGATTTTGAACTCACGGCCAAAACACAATTATACCCTTTAATGATACTCACCATAGCAAGACTAAAACCCGTATTACCAGAAGTTGTTTCTACTATTGTATCACCTGGTTTTAAAATCCCTCTGCGCTCAGCCTCTTCAATGATGTATAAAGCAATTCTATCTTTTGTAGAATGTCCTGGATTAAAAGCTTCTACCTTAGCATAAAAATTTCCTTTAAAGGAATCCGTTATCTTATTTAATTTAATTAAAGGCGTGTTTCCTATTAATTCTAAAATAGAGCTATAAGCCTTAATTTCTGTCTTCATACAGTTTATTAATTTTTTCTGGATAATGAACTACAAAGCTATTAATTTTTTATCGTTTGATTCCTTCTAGTTGAAACAAAAACGAAAATTCTTTTGCTATTTCTTTTAAAGCTTCAAATCTGCCTGAAGCTCCACCATGTCCTGTATCCATATTTGTGTCTAAAAATAATAATTTTTTGTCAGTTTTAGAAGCTCTTAACTTAGCAACCCATTTAGCAGGTTCCCAATATTGAACTTGTGAATCATGTAAACCTGTTGTTACTAACATATTGGGATATTCTTTTGCTTCTACATTATCATAAGGCGAATAGGATTTCATGTAATCATAATATTCTTTATGATTTGGATTACCCCATTCATCATATTCTCCTGTGGTTAATGGAATCGAATCATCTAACATAGTTGTTACGACATCTACAAATGGTACTGCAGAAATAATTCCGTTATACAACTCAGGATTCATGTTTATAATTGCTCCCATCAATAAACCGCCTGCTGATCCTCCTTCTGCATATAAATGTTGAGCTGAAGTATATTTATTTTCAATTAAAAACTTAGAACAATCTATAAAATCGGTAAAAGTATTTTTCTTTTTTAGTAATTTACCTTCTTCATACCAAGGACGACCTAAATCTTCTCCTCCTCGAATATGAGCAATTGCATAAATAAATCCACGGTCTAAAAGGCTCAAACGGGTGGTTGAAAAAGTACAATCCATAGAATAACCATACGAACCGTAGGCATATTGCAACAAAGGTCTTTGTGCATTAAGTTCAATTCCTTTTTTGTATACTAATGAAATAGGTACTTTTACACCATCTCGAGCTGTTGCCCATACTCGGTTTTCTTCGTAATTATCTTTAACAAACGCACCTCCTAAAACTTCTTGTTCTTTTTTGATTTCTTTTTCTTGTGTACGCATGTTGAAATCTATAATTGAAGAAGGTGTTTTTAGTGATTGATACCCATAACGAAGAATTTCTGTATCAAAATCAACATTCGTAGATGTATAAGCTGTATAAGTTTCACTTTCAAAAGGAAGATAATATGCTTCTGCTCCACTCCATGGTATGATTCGTAATTGGGTTAACCCATTAGAACGCTCTTCAACTACCAAATAATCTTTAAAAATTTCAATATCTTCTAATAAAACATCTTCACGGTGTGGTAAAACATCTACCCAATTTTCCTTTGAAGTAGTTGTTTCAGAAGTTTTCATTAGTTTAAAATTAGTGGCATTATCTTTATTTGTTAATATATAAAAGTTGTCACCAAAATGTGAAATTGTATATTCTAAACCTCGGGTTCGTTTTTGGAAAATCAAGAAAGATTCATCTGGTGTATCAGCATTCAAATACTGATATTCAGTGGTCATGGTACTTTGAGAACCAATTACTAAATATTTTTTTGATTTTTCTTTGTAGATGTACACACTAAAAGTTTCATCTTTTTCTTCGAAAACTAATATATCTTCTGAAACATCTGTTCCTATTTTATGTTTATACACTTTATTTGAACGAAGTGTTACTGGATCTTTAGTAGTGTAAAAGATGGTTTTATTATCATTGGCCCAAATTGACGCTCCTGTACAATTTTCTATTTTATCAGTGAGGATTTCACCCGTTTCTAAGTTTTTAATTTGAATCGTGTATATACGACGACTTACTGTATCTGTACCAAAAGTAGCAAACTTATTATTTGGGCTTACACTTACTCCTCCTAATTGAAAGTATGCTAAGTTTTTTGCCATTTCGTTACAGTTAAACAAAATTTCTTCTGGAGCTTCTAAACTTTCTTTTTTACGGGAATAAATAGGATAATCCCCCCCTTTTTCAAAACGCGTAATATACCAATATCCATTATATAGATAAGGTACAGATGATTCGTCTTCTTTTATACGCGCTTTCATTTCTTGAAATAATTCTTTTTGAAAATCCTTCGTATGCGCAGTCATTTGCTGATAGTATGTGTTCTCAGCATTCAAATAATCAATTACGTCTTGATTTTCTCGATCATTTAACCAATAATAATTATCTATACGTACATCATTATGTATTTCTAATTTTTGTGGTATAATCTTAGCCACAGGAGGTATAAAGGTATCTGACATTTTATTATTTTTTGAATTACAAATTTACACTTTCATAAATGAAATTAGTAAGTTTGCGGCTAAATTAAAACTAAAAAAATTATGTTTGGAGATATTATAGGCATGATGGGCAAATTAAAAGAAACCCAACAGAAAATTGAAGATACTAAAAAACGTTTAGATACTGTTTTAGTAGATGAAAAAAGTAGTGATGGATTATTGCATGTAACCTTAACTGCTAATCGCCAAATAAGGAGTATCACCATTGAGGATACTTTACTAGAGGATAAAGAGCAATTAGAAGATTACTTAGTAACCGTATTAAACAAAGCTATTGAAAAAGCAACAGCTGTAAACGAAGCTGAATTAGGTGCTGTTGCTAAAGATGGGATGCCTAATATTCCTGGAATGGATGGATTGTTTAAATAATTTTTTAAGAGCTAAAATATTTAAAAAAATATTATCCTAATAACTGCTCCAGAATGAGATTTTTTGAGAGCAGTTTTATATTAAAGAAGTAGTGATAAATAACATTCTATTTCATAAAAATTGTTTTGGTTCTGATTTTTACTAAAAGGCATATCATGTATATTTAAACTGAGAGCTTTAACTAATACTTTTTTCTTATAAAATGATATTAAATATGATTCTTTTTCAAAATGTAGTATACAAAATATTTTATATTTTTTAAAATTATCTATATTTGAATGAAAAGGAATATTAAAGATCTTAGTACTTTATGTAATAAAAATATTTATTATAATTCTTTTTAAACACAAAAGAAATGATATAATTTTAACAATATTATCATCTATAGTTTATGCGCTGGACATTAAAAGCTAAGCCAAATCAAGAAAAAATACAAGCCTTACAAGATGCTCTTCAAGTGGATCTTATAATCTCTACTCTATTAATACAAAGAGGAATAGAGACATTTGATGAAGCTAAAAAGTTTTTTAGACCATCTTTATCTGATTTGCATGATCCTTATCTCATGAAAGATATGGATAAAGCGGTAGATAGAATTGAAAAGGCTATTTCAAGTCGTGAAAATATCTTAGTTTTTGGTGATTATGACGTAGATGGTACAACTGCTGTATCCTTAGTTTCCTCTTATTTAAAAAGTTTTTATCCTAATGTGGCTACTTACATTCCTGATCGTTATACAGAAGGATACGGCGTTTCTTTCAAAGGAATTGATTTTGCTGAGGATCATGATTTTACTTTAATTATTGCTTTAGACTGCGGTATTAAATCTGTAGACCATGTAAAATATGCTTCTCAAAAAGGAATTGATTTTATTATTTGCGATCATCACAGACCTGGATCTGTTTTACCAGACGCTGTAGCTATATTAGATCCTAAAAGAGAAGATTGTTTTTATCCTTATAAGGAATTATGTGGTTGTGGAGTAGGCTTCAAATTAATACAAGCATTAGCCTCTAAAAGAAATCAAACAATTCAAGAATTAATTCCTTATTTAGATTTAGTAGCTACGGCTATAGGAGCTGATATAGTACCTATAACGGGAGAAAACAGAGTTTTAGCTAAATTTGGATTAGAAGTAATTAATACGTCACCTAGACCAGGAATACAAGCTTTAATATTAAATTTAAAGAAAAAACAGCTAACCATTTCAGATGTGGTATTTGTTATAGCACCACGAATAAATGCAGCAGGAAGGATAAAACATGGAAATTATGCAGTATCATTATTAACAGAATTTGATTTATTACAAGCCTCTCAATGTGCCGCTGATATTGAAATTTTTAATTCAGATAGAAAAGATCTAGACAAACAAATAACAGAAGAAGCTCTCGAACAAATCATAGAAAACCAAGAAATAAATCGTTTTTCTACCGTAGTTTATCAAGAAAACTGGCATAAAGGAGTTATAGGAATCGTAGCTTCTCGTTTAGTAGAAAATTACTATCGTCCAACTATTGTTTTTACAAAAAGTGGCGATAAATTAGCTGCATCTGCTCGTTCTGTAAAAGATTTTGATATTTATAATGCCCTTGAATCCTGTGCGGAACATTTAGAACAATTCGGAGGACACATGTATGCTGCAGGTATGACACTAAAAGAAGAAAATTATATTCCTTTCAAAAAAGCATTCGAACAAACAGTAAAAGAATCTATCCATCCTGATTTATTGACACCAGAAATCAGTATAGATGCAGAAATCCAGTTAGAAGATATTACACCTAAATTAATGCGTATTTTAAAACAATTTGAACCTTTTGGACCAGAAAATATGCCCCCTATTTTTATATCAAAATCAATACATGATACAGGTTATGGCAAAACAGTAGGTCAAAACGAAGAACACCTCCGTCTTTTTGTAAAGCAAAATATGAGTGCTAGCTATAGCGCGATAGGATTTGGTATTGGAAAAAAACAAATCCTTACGTCTAATTTACGAAGATTTGATGCAGTATATTCCATTGAAGAAAATGAATGGAATGGAAACATTTCACTACAACTTAGATTGAGAGATATAAGATGATAAAAATAGTATATTTTAAATTTCAATTTAAGTTATTCAACAGACAACTAAAAGAGTTTGGAATTTCACCTCAATTAACATATACTCTTTTAATAGTAGGGTTTGGACTCATATCTAATTATTTGTTTAAAATAACAACCTATTCTCCTTTAATCTATTTGCTTTTTAGTTTTAACATTTACTTGTCTGAAAAACAAAAAATATTATACCATTAAATCACTTGAAAACGGTATTCTTAATTTCGTTATATTATTCTTATTGTTCTTAAAAGAATACTATTTAGAATCTTTATTTGTACTATTGCGTATAAAAACATCTGGCTAGATGTAATTTGATAAAAAGTAAAACGATTAAATAACAATAAAGTGTCAAAAATAAAACATAAAGATCCTTATTCATCATTAAGAATTGAAGAATTTAGATGGTTTTTAGCTATGCGATTAGCAGTTGTACTGGCTTGGTCTATGCAATTCATAATTATAGAATGGGAAGTATATAGGATTACCCAAGATCCATGGTCATTAGGGTTAATAGGTTTGATGGAAGTAATTCCAGCTATTGCTTTAGCATTATTTGCTGGGCATATAGTAGATAAAAATGAAAAGCGAAAAATGTTGATAAGGTGTTATATTACTTTATTTGTACTTTCATTTGTTTTAACAAATCTAGTCAATCCATTTTATTCCTCTTTTTTTACAGGTAAAGAGGTCCTTTATAGTATATACGTATTGGTTTTTTTAGGAGGTATAGCCCGAGTTTTTATTTTTCCTTCGGTGTTTAGCTTATTGGGTTTAATAGTACCTCATTCAGAAAAATCAAATGCTGCCGCTTGGAGTAGTTCCACTTGCAAATTTCAGCTACTATAGGTCCTGCATTAGCGGGTTTTCTAATAAGTTGGATGAGTGTTTTTGGGGCTATGTGTATGGTACTAGTGTTTGTGTTAGTAGGATTATTTGCTCTTTTCCAAATTACACCTAAACCCGTTTTAAACACACAAAAGACAGAATCAATATATGAAAGTCTAAAGGAAGGATTGTTTTTTGTTTTTAATAATAAGACTATCTTAAACGCTATATCATTAGATATGTTTGCTGTTCTTTTTGGTGGTGCAGTAGCATTGTTACCAGTTTTTGCAACAGATATTTTAAAAGTCGGTTCTGAAGGTTTTGGTATTTTAAGAGCAGCACCTGCTATAGGCGGATTAATAACAATGTTAGTGGCAACACATCTTGATCTTAATCATAAGGCCGGTAAAAAACTATTATGGGCTGTTTTTGGTTTTGGTATTTGTATTATTATGTTTGGTTTATCTACAAATTTTTGGATTTCAGTTCTGGCTTTATTTTTAAGTGGTGTTACTGATGGAATTTCGGTAGTAATTCGATCTACTATACTCCAACTTTATACACCTGATAATATGCGTGGAAGAGTTTCCTCTGTTAACTCTATATTTGTAGGTTCATCTAATGAATTAGGTGCTTTTGAGAGTGGGTTTACTTCAAAACTTATGGGTACTGTAAATGCTGTCCTTTTTGGAGGAATCATGACACTGATAGTAGTAGGCAGCATGACTATAGCTTCACCAAAATTCAGAAGCTTAAATATTGACAAATAAAAATATTTATTGTTTTCCCCTAACTATATATAATAAACTTAAAATAAAGTGAGATGTAAGCTAACTTCTCTTCGTTTAAATATACTTTCAAACTTCATTAATAAAAAGGTAAGTATTATTTTTCAGTGATTAATTTGATCTCTGAACGATATATGTATATCTTAATTAATATTAATACCATTTAAACTTAAAATATACTGGATTAAAAAGTAAAGTTCTCGATATGTTTTTTTTATTTTAAAACAACTCAAACAAACGGTTGAGTATATAATTGAAATCATCATTAGTTAGAGCGCGAAGCGCATCGAGAACCAACACTCATTTTTATTGCTTTTAATAGGCACATTCATAATTACCCAAACACTTGCATATCAACAAAATAAGTGTTATTTTAGAAGAAACAAACCCCGAAATTGCTCAAAAAGAGTCAAAAACGGGGTTTTTCTTTAAATGCTATGCCAAAAATAATACGTTTAAGCGAATTTCAATACCAAATTCCATTTTTTACTATCAATAAAGATTTTGATGGTTTTTACGCCCAATTTTTAAAAACAGATTTGGGTAAAATTTATCTTTCGATGCCTTTTTCAGAGCTTGCTCAAGCCTTCAAACTGAAAGATTCTCAAAAAGGGACTCATTGTTATTTTAGTCCTAAAGGCAAAATTGCTCTGATGATGCTTAAAAACTACTACGGTTGTTCGGATAAAAAGTTGATTGAACTTCTCAATGGAAATATCTTTATGCAATTTTTTTGTGATATTCTGATTCCGATTGATAAACCTTTGAAAAACTTTAAAATCGTGAGTCAAATCAGAATGGAGCTATCCAAGACTTTAACCATTGGCAAAGCTCAAGAAGTACTAGCTAAGAACTGGATTCCTTATATGGGAGATTTAGATAAAATGCTTACGGATGCTACTTGTTACGAGAGTGAAGTGCGCTTTCCTACGAACCAGAAATTGCTTTGGGAGTGTGTACAGTGGAATTATAAGCAAATGGAAGCTTTGTGTCATTTGTTTAAAATAAAACTACCAAGAACTAAATATTTAGATTGGTGTAAGCGATACAATCAATATTCAAAAAAGAGAAAAAAACAATCAAAACATCGCACAAAAGTTACCCGAGGTTTACTTAAATTATTATACAAACTCAATGGCGAACTTAGCCGTATTGAAGCACAAAATCCGTTTGAAGCCACTACAAAATATAGCAAACAGCGCCTGATTATCAAACAAGTATACAAACAACAAATTCAGATATTTAAAACTGGTAAAAGTGTTCCAGACAGGATTGTAAGTATTAGCAAAAGTTATATCCGCCCAATTGTTCGCGGGAAAGAAGTAAAGCAAGTTGAATTTGGAGCCAAAGTAAACAAAATTCAAATCGATGGCATTAACTTCATCGAACACATTCAATATCGAGCTTTCAACGAAGGAACTCGTCTGCAAAGCAGTGTTTTTTGCGCTCAGAATTTAACTAAAACAAAAGTAAAAATACTTGGAGCCGATGCCATTTATGCTACCAATAAAAATCGAACCTTCACGTCTACCAATACTATCCAAACCGATTTTGTACGTAAAGGAAAAGCTGGAAAAAATGAAGAACAACGCAAAATTTTAGCGCAACACATCAAGAAAGAACGAGCTACTCGACTAGAAGGAAGTTTTGGCAAGGAGAAGGAACATTACCATCTCAAGAAAATCAAAGCCAAAACCCAAAAAAGTGAGATCCTTTGGATTTTCTTTGGCATTCACACAGCCAATGCATTAGAAATAGGGAGACGGATTTATCTACAACAGCAAACTTTAGTAGCATAAAAAAAATGTAAGACCAGCATCATAGGGGAACGTGCGTCGTGTTGCGACCCAAAAACCTATTTTTAAACATTTGAATCCTTTAAAAAACAAAAATGACCCAAATTTGTAAATCAAAATGGGTCATTGTTTTATTTTTTTACAAAAGTGAGGTTACTTCTGAATGTGCCTTAATAGGATAGTGTCTAAATCAACATGCAATTTGTCTTTCCTGCGTAAGGAGGAATCTCATAATCAATATTATGTTATTTCTCCCTTTGGTAGAAATAACAAGATTGTGAACTTTTTGGACAGTCTCAAGGTTAAAAAAATAGTGTTATGAGAGAAATTTCAAAGTTTAAATGGTATACCCCTAAATCATGTGTTTTATTTTGTAATGAAAGAATATACACGGATTTTTTTTAGACTTAATATTTCTAATGTGTAATTTGGGTTAAATCCTATTTTTTATATATTGAAATTACCTGTTTTTTTCAGAATAAAATTTCTTTAAGAATGTTTTTATTATTCTTGTTTTTTTATTCAATTACTCCACTTTCTAATATTTTAAATTTTTTATTTACACAATCTATCTCTGCTTCTACACCAAAGGGAATAGTAAAGGTTGGACAAGTATGACCAAAGTCCATTTGAGTTATTACAGGTAGATCCGTTAGTTTTTCTTCAAGCAATATTTTTTTTATTTCATTATCATACTCGCTTACAAACTCATTATGATAAGGTCTCCCTACAATAATCCCTTTTAAAGCTTTAAGAATACCTAGTTCTGCATAGTTTCTTAATGAATATCTTATATATTCAGGTCTCGGCATAACTTCTGAAGTTTCTAGAAATAAAATAGCATTTTCAAATTTATCTAATTCCGGCCAATAAACAGTTCCTTTAAGTCTTTCTAGTACTTCTAGGCATCCACCAATTAATTTTCCTCTTACTATCCCTTTCCCTTGTAAAAAATTCCAGCCTAAATTTTGTTCTAACTTTCTTTTAGTGTGTAATAAAGATTGATCAAACCATTCAAGTCGTTCTGAAGTCCAACCTTCTTTATTTGGTAAAATTTCTCCTATTGGATTTTTACTAAATAATGTTTTTTTTAAATCATCTATTTGATATTGATGCATTCCTCCATTTTCTGCAAAACCCACTAAAGTTGAAGTTCCGTAAAATGATGATAAACCTGCTTTTAAACATAAAAAATGTATGATTGTAGAATCTGAAAAACCAATAAAGATTTTTGGATTGTTTTTTATTATTTCAATATCTATGTATCGCAAAATACGAATACTATCTTCTCCTCCTATATTGGAAATAATAGCTTTAATAGAGGTATCTTTAAAAGCTTCCATTAAATCATTTGCTCTTTCTTGTGGATTTTCATAAATCCATTTTGCTGGTTTTAGAGCATTTTTTGTTTCAACAACCTCTAAACCAAATACTTCTTGAATTTGTCTTTTACCTTGTTCATATCTATATGGAATCTCTCCTGCTCCTCCCCAAGAAAGTGAAATAGTAGCTACTTTATCTCCTTTTTTAAGTAATTTTGGTTTAATTAAGTTCATTTTATAAAGGTTTATGTAAAATATTTTCAAATAGACTTTGGAGATAAGTATTTTTTACTCATAAAACTAAAATAATACAAACTATTAGTGTTTAAAATTAGATTCCACATTAGAAATTTATTACAGATAAAAAGTACTTTACGTCTATAAAAACATTCCATTTTTGTTCTCAATATTATAAAATAAAGTTTTGGTAAAAAATTTCTGTTATTTTTATGTACTTTGTTCTTTCTTCTTCATCACAAAATCTAACACATAATTTAATTTTAAATTAATTTCCTTAAATAATAAAACAAATAAGAAAATGTTTAAAGTAGCTCTATACGTATTTTTATTTTGGTAAAATAGCTTCTTTTTGGAATTTAATTCCATCCCAACCAAATGCAATAAAATTCCGTATATTTTGATGATCTTCTGCCTCTGGGGTTGCTATTACATCCTGATAAAATTTACCAAAAAGTTTTAACGTTTGTTCTTTAGATAATTTATGTAAAAGAGAAAAAGAAAATATTTTACAAGAACCATTATTTTCTCCTGCTTGATTTATCTGATTTCCATTTTTAAAAAGCGTAGGTACAAACTCATAATTTGCATCAATATGCGCAATAACCTCTTCAAAGGTAATATTTTCTTCTTTTATTATTTTTTGAATTAAAAGATCCATTAATTTTTATTTTTTGATTGAGTCAAAGATAAAAAAGCTATCCGAAAAAGTTACAATCTTATCATCTTAACCAGAAGAAAAAATCACATGATGCTGATAATGTAACTTCTCCTACCGTCGAAGTAACAGACTAAACATTGAGTTTTAACTTTTCAGACACCTTCGGAATTTAATTAATACATATATTAACAATCAGCCATATTTACGGCAACTGCCAATCCTCCTTCTGAGGTTTCTTTATATTTATTATTCATATCTTTAGCTGTTTCCCACATGGTATTTACCACTTTATCCAATGGTACTTTTGCATTTTTAGGATCCGTTTCTAGTGCTAGTTCAACTGCGTTAATAGCCTTAATAGCTCCCATTGTATTACGCTCTATACAAGGAATTTGCACAAGACCACCAATAGGATCACAAGTAAGTCCTAAATGATGTTCCATGGCAATTTCTGCTGCCATTAAAACTTGTTCTGGTGTCCCTCCCATTACTTCACACAAAGCACCCGCCGCCATAGCTGATGAAACCCCTATCTCTGCTTGACATCCTCCCATAGCCGCTGAGATGGTGGCTCCTTTTTTGAAAATAGAACCAATTTCGCCTGCTACCATCAAAAATTGTTTGATTTGTTCTTCATTAGCTTGATGATTTTCTATGACCATATAGTACATTAACACGGCTGGTATTACCCCAGAACTCCCATTAGTAGGTGCTGTAACAACTCTACCTAATGAGGCATTAACCTCATTAACTGCTAGTGCAAAACAAGATACCCATTTAAGTATTTGTCTAAATTTCACTTCGGTTTTACGTATTGTTTCTAACCACTCTTGTGGCGAATTATAATGCGCTAGACCGATTAAATTTTGATGTATATCAAATGCTCTCCTTCTTACATTCAATCCACCTGGTAAGATTCCTTCTGTATGACAGCCTATATACATACATTCTAGCATGGTGTTCCATACTCTTAATAGTTCATTATGAATTTGATCTTCTGTACGAATTGATTTTTCATTATCATAAACTATTTCTGATATTTTTCTATTTTGTTGCTGGCAATAATTTAATAATTCAGTTGCGTAATTTATGGGATATGGAAATGCCTTTTTTACTTCTTCTTTTTCTTTTGCAGATACTCTTTCTTCTTTTACAACAAATCCTCCTCCTATTGAATAAAATGTTGATTCATACTTTTCATTCTCATAAAATGCAGTAAAAGTTAATCCGTTGGCATGAAAAGGCAAAAAGTTTTTATTAAATACAATATCTATTTTGGGATTAAATTTTACAACAAATTCATTAGCTAATTTTAATTCATTAGAATCGTTAATATGATGAATGATTCCGTCAATATCTTGCACTGGAATATACTCTGGATCTTGTCCACTAAGCCCCAACATTACGGCCAAATCCGTTGCATGACCTACTCCTGTCAATGAAAGAGATCCATATAAGTCTACCTGTACTTTATTTGTTTTATTTAGAATGTTTGCTTCTTTAATTTCATTTAAAAATCGTTCAGCTGCACGCCAAGGACCTAGAGTATGCGAACTTGAAGGCCCTACTCCTATTTTTAACATATCAAATACTGAAATACACTCTTCCATAATTTTTTATTTTAGCGTACAAAGATAAGGTTCCTATTGCTTACAAAAAAGCGTTAATTTTTTAAAAAATATAAATAGAGATATCATTTTATCAATTACTTTTGTCCTAAAAAAACAAAGCAATGATCAAACATATTAGAATTCAAGAATATAAAGCTTTAATTTACAGAATATTACTAGTATATGCTTTTTACTCCTTCGTTCGAATTCTTTTTACTCTTTTTAATCTAAAATTTTTAAAAATAGACTCTTTAGGTCAATTTTTAAAATTAGCGTTTCATGGATTAACTTTTGATACTACTGCTATATTATACGTAAATTCTCTTTTCATATTACTTTCTATATTTCCTTTATGGATTAATACACGCAAAGGTTATCAAACAGTACTGTTATATGTATACTTCATTACTAATCTAATAGCCTACGCAACTAATTTTATTGACTTTATTTACTATAAATATATTTATTCAAGAACCACTATTGCTATTTTAGATATAGCTAAACATGAATCTAATAAAGGAAATATGTTTTTTAGATTTATTGTAAGCTATTGGTATGTTTATCTACTCTTTTTTATAACGGCTTTTGTCTGGATTAAATTATACAAGTTAGTTAAAGTTCAAGAAGAAAAAATTGAACATAATTGGAAATATTTTTTAACTTCAAAAATTGGAGTTATTATTATTTTAGTTTTATCAATAGGTGGAATACGAGGTGATTTTAAAAAAAGTACTCGTCCTATTAACCTCATAGATGCCAATCAATATGTTACAAAACCACAACATGCAGATATAGTTTTAAATACCCCTTTTGCATTAATTCGAACATTTCGCACAACAACATTTCAAAAAGTTAATTATACAATCAACGATTCTGTTTTAAAAAATCAAATACAACCCATTAAACAATACCGTAACTACCCTCTCACAAAACCTAATATTGTTGTATTTATAACAGAAAGTTTTGGACGAGAATATTGGGGATGTATGAATAAAAATACGACCATCCCTGGTTTTAAGAGTTATACTCCTTTTTTAGATGAATTAGCTAAAGAAAGTTTAATCTTTACAAATGCCTATGCTAATGGAAGCAAATCTATTCACGGAATGTCATCAGTTATTGCTGGTATCCCATCCTTTAGAGATGCCTTTACCTCTTCTCCTTACCCTAATCAAAAAATTCAATCTTTGGTTTCTTGTTTAAAAGAACTGGGTTACGATACTTCTTTTTTTCATGGAGCTCCTAATGGATCTATGGGATTCATGGGATTTGGAAATATTTTAGGTTTTGATCATTATTATGGAAAAACAGAATTTAATGACGATACACAACACGATGGTGTATGGGGAATTTGGGACGAACCTTTTATGCAATTCATGAAAAAAACATTAGATCAAAAGAAAACGCCTTTTTTTAGCACAATATTTACAGTATCATCGCACGAACCGTATATAGTACCTAAAAAATACGAAGGTAAATTCCCAAAAGGAACAAGCCCAATGCACCAATGTGTAGGATATACAGATTATGCTTTCAAACGTTTTTTTGAAGAAGCTAAAAAACAACCTTGGTTTAAAAATACAATATTTATTATAACCGCTGATCATACGAACCTTACAGCATATCCTGAATACGACAAAATTGTAAATAGGCAAGCCGTACCCATTCTTATTTACAAACCCGACAGGAGCTTAAAAGGTGAAAACAGTGATCTTGCACAACAAATAGATATTTACCCTACTCTATTAGATATGATTGGCTACTCAAAACCCTTTAGAAGCTGGGGAAGAAGTTTAGTAAATAAAACAGACATAATGCCTTTTGCAATAAATTTTAACGGTAATAGTTATCAATTACAAAGAGGGAATTATATTTGTACTTTTGATGGTAATCAAGACATTCATTTTTACGATAAAAATGATAAAGCATTAGAAAAAGAACTTAGTCTAAAGCCTAACCAGGAAATGCTGGAAACAGCAGAAATTTGTAAAGCATTAATTAAAGACTATTTTGATAGAATTATAGACAAAAAATTAGCTCAATAATGAACAAGAAAATAATATTATTCATAGCAATATTAGGAAGTGTCATAGGTGGTAAATACGTATATGATATGCACCTAAATCATAACTTTGAAACCATTACAGAAGGAAAAGTATACAAAAGCGGGGTTATACCACCAGATGAAATAGAAGATTACGTGAAAAAGTACAAAATAAAATCAATTGTAGACTTGCGCTTCCCTGGAACTGCTGATTTAGAAAATAACCCAGAAGTCCCTTCTGAATTAACGGCTGAAAAGCAAGCTATTGCAAAAATACCAGGTCTTAATTATTTTAACAATGGTTCTGACCAAGTACCTACAGAACAAAATTTAGAAACATTTTATAAAATTATGGATAATCCTAATAATTATCCTGTCTTAATTCATTGTTATCATGGTGTAGGCAGAGCCGAATTATACTCAGCTCTTTACAGAATAGAATATGAAAATTGGAATAAAGACAAAGCGCGTACTTCTACTAGAATATTAACCAAATATTCTTCTTTTGATTTAGGAAAACCAAAAGGTGATTTCCTTCACAATTATAAAAAACGAAACGAAACAAAATAGTTTTACTATAAATTTTATTTAAACTCGAGTTATAGAACTCGAGTTTTTTTATAGTTCCAAAATAGATCTTGACTAAACTTATGTTATATTTTTTACTTTATCTCTTTTATGCTTCTAATTTTCATCACAAAATTGACCATTTAGTTTAGAACTCTTTAGAAATATTATAAAAACTCAAACAAAACCTCTATATATGCAAAACCCAAAACAGTAATTAGCTGCTTTGGGTTTTTATTATTATAGGTAAACTAAAAATTTATTAAGATAAAGCCACTTTTACTTGATCGGCTGCTTCTTGAAATTGAACTGCTGATAAAATTGGCATACCTGAATTATCAATTAATTCTTTTGCTATTTCAGCATTCGTTCCTTGTAAACGCACAATAATAGGAACATTAATAGCATCTCCCATGTTTTTATAAGCATCTACTACTCCCTGTGCTACACGATCACAACGAACAATACCACCAAAAATATTAATTAGGATTGCTTTTACATTTGGATCTTTTAATATAATACGGAAAGCTGTTTCTACACGTTTAGCATCTGCTGTACCTCCTACATCTAAGAAGTTTGCTGGTTCATAACCTGCATACTTAATTAAGTCCATAGTAGCCATAGCTAAACCTGCACCATTTACCATACAACCTACAGTACCATCTAAATCTACATAGTTTAAACCTGCTTCTTTAGCTTCTACTTCAATTGGGCGTTCTTCTGTAATATCGCGCATTTCAGCTAAATCTGCATGACGGTATAACGCATTGTCGTCTAAAGATACTTTTGCATCTACAGCCATAATTTTATTGTCTGAAGTCTTTAAAACAGGATTGATTTCAAACATAGAGGAATCAGATCCAACGTATGCTTTGTATAAAGCATCAACGAATTTCACCATTTCTTTGAATGCTTCACCTGATAATCCTAAGTTAAAAGCAATTTTTCTAGCTTGAAAACCTTGTAGACCAACAGCCGGATCTATTTCTTCTGTAAAGATTTTATCTGGTGTGTGCTCTGCTACTTCTTCAATATCCATACCTCCTTCAGTAGAATACATGATCATATTACGACCTGTTCCTCTGTTTAATAATACAGACATATAAAACTCTTTTGTTTCACTTTCGCCTGGGTAGTATACATCTTCTGCCACTAAAACTTTATGAACTCTTTTTCCTGTTGGAGGTGTCTGAGGAGTTATCAAATCCATTCCAATGATTTGACCTGCTAATTCTTTAACCTGATCTAAGTTTTTAGCCAACTTAACACCACCACCTTTACCACGACCACCAGCATGTATTTGTGCCTTAATCACATGCCATCCTGTACCTGTTTCATCTGTAAGTTGTTTTGCCTTAGCAACCGCTTCTTCAGCATTGTTTGCTACATAACCACGCTGAACACGTACTCCGTAGCTTGCTAATATCTGTTTCCCTTGATATTCGTGTAAATTCATAATATTTCTTTTGACTTTTATAAAGTGGCACAAAAATAATAATTTTCAAAAGAAAAATATAATTCAATCTAACTTTTATTTAAAGTAATGAAATAATATTATTACTTGTTTTCTATTTTTTAAACCCTTTCAGATTTAAAGCAATCCCCTAACCTAAAATGTTACATAAAAAACATTTTGTTGTAATTTTATTTTAAATCTTTATTTTTTTTTCAGTCAAAAAAGAACTTTTTATTTTTATCAAAATTTTAAAAATGGAAGAAACTAATTTATTACAAATCGAACAGTTATACGGAGCTCCCGTATATATTTATCACGCAGAAAAAATTGAAAATCAATATAACCGATTAAACAATGCTTTCAGTAAGGTTCAAAAACTTCAAATAAATTATGCAGTTAAGGCGTTATCTAATCTTTCTATTTTAAAACTATTTAATAATCTAAACTCAGGGTTAGACACTGTTTCTTTACAAGAAGTACAACTTGGTTTATTAGCAGGCTTTACCCCTGACAAAATAATTTTCACACCCAATGGCGTTTCTTTACAAGAAATAGAAACTGCCTCTGAATTAGGGGTTCAGATCAATATTGATAATTTATCTATTTTAGAACAATTTGGCAATAAACACCCTAATACTCCTGTATGTATACGTATAAATCCTCATATCATGGCTGGAGGAAATGCCAATATTTCAGTTGGACATATTGACAGCAAATTTGGTATATCCATACATCAGCTTCCTCATATCTTACGAATTGTTAAAAATACGGGCATGCACATTAACGGATTACACATGCACACAGGTTCCGATATTTTGGATATTGAAGTTTTCTTAGAAGCAACCGAAATATTATTTAAAATAGCCAAAAACTTCACTCTATTAGATTTTATAGACTTTGGAAGCGGTTTTAAAGTATCTTACAAAAAAGGAGATATTGAAACTGACATTGAAGAGTTAGGTAAAAAATTAAGCAAACGATTTAATCATTTTGAAAAAGAATACGGAAGAAAATTAACCTTGATGTTTGAACCAGGCAAATTTTTAGTTAGCGAAGCTGGATTTTTTTTAACAAAAGTAAATGTAGTCAAACAAACTACTTCTACCGTTTTTGCGGGAGTTGACTCTGGTTTCAATCATCTAATACGCCCAATGTTATACGGATCTGAGCATCAAATTATAAATATTTCAAATTCTAAAGGAAAAGAACGTTTCTACACCGTAGTAGGATACATTTGCGAAACAGACACTTTTGCCACCAACAAAAAGATAGCAGAAATTAAGGAAGGTGATATTCTGGCTTTTAAAAATGCAGGTGCTTATGGATTTTCAATGGCATCTAACTACAATTCCCGTTTTAAACCTGCCGAGGTATTATGGAAAGATCAAAAAGCGCATCTTATACGCCAACATGAAACCCTAGAGGATTTAACAAGAAATCAAATTTTAGTTGACTTTTAAATTCAATAACAAACTAATACCATTTTAACTTTGAATTTTCTTTTTAAAAATGACATCTACAAAAGCAATAAAAATGAGTGTTGGTTTTCGATACGTTTCCCGCTCGAACTAACGATGATTTCAATTATATTACTCAACCGTCTGTTCGAGTTGTTTTTTAAAATAAAAAACATATTGAGAATTTTATTTTTTAATCCAATTATAGTTTAAGTTCAAATGACATAATTTCTATTAATTTTCCATAACAACCAAGGAAGAGGTAAAAAGTAATAACTTAATATGTAGTTTATCACTTATCTTATCATCGAAGTAACACTATCAGTATTGTAATTTACTTCATCTGTTCATTTTTTCAACCCAAATTATGCCTTAGTCACATTTTTTTACTTCAACTATAGTTTTAGCACATTGAAGAGAAAAAATAAAGTATTTTCTTAGATTTAAAGTCTTTTATCTGCAATAAATTCCTAACGCATAATCTGGGTTCAAATCTCTTTTTTGTTGATTGTAGTAATTTTAAAAAACTCTAACTTCAATAGTTTTTAACAACCTCTAAGTAATACTTCTCATTTTTTGATTATTTTCGCACAAAAAAATATGTACAAAATTTTAGCAAAAGTAAACAAGATTATCTTACCTAGTTTCAGTAAACAACAGTTAGACCCTAGTAAAGCCAAAAAATGGCAATTAGCAATATTAGCTTACCGCTATTATATAACAACTAGAGCTCTTACTAATAAGTAACCGCGGAAAATATTGGTTTTCCTTCTAATTTCTTACGACCCTTCAAAAAAGTCAATTCAATAAGAAAATTACATTGAACCACTTCTCCTCCAAGCTTTTCTACCAATTCACACACCGCCTTAGCAGTTCCTCCTGTTGCTAAAACGTCGTCGTGAATTAATACTTTTTCTCCTTTTTGAATAGCATCTATGTGCATTTCCAAAACATCTTCTCCATATTCTAGTTCATAACTAGCCGAAATAGTCTTATAAGGGAGTTTATTTTTCTTTCTTACAGGAATAAAACCCACATTTAATTCCTGAGCTAACAACATTCCGAAGAAAAAACCTCTTGATTCTATTCCTACTACCTTGTCAATTTTAGTATTTTTTAACTCTGACAAAAGTTTTTCTATAACTTCATGCCTTGCGGGAGGATTTAACAACAACGGAGTTATATCTTTAAACAAAATACCTTCTTTAGGAAAGTCCTGAATATCACGAAAATACTGATCTAAACTCATTTTTTATTAATTTTATTTTGCAAGATAAAGAAATTTTTCTACATTTGCACCCGCAATCGAGTTGTTATGCAAACAAAATGATTGAAAAATGGCCTCGTGGCGCAACTGAATAGCGCATCTGATTACGGCTCAGAAGGTTACAGGTTTGAATCCTGTCGAGGTCACAAAAATACAATAAAATTATAATGGCCTCGTGGCGCAACTGAATAGCGCATCTGATTACGGCTCAGAAGGTTACAGGTTTGAATCCTGTCGAGGTCACAAAAATACAACAAATTATAACGGCCTCGTGGCGCAACTGAATAGCGCATCTGATTACGGCTCAGAAGGTTACAGGTTTGAATCCTGTCGAGGTCACAAAGCTCACAACAGTGGGCTTTTTTTATACCTTTTATTTTTAACTATAGTTTAAATCTAATTATTACAAAATTCTTTAACAAATTTTAAAAAATTATTACATCTCTTATTTAATCCAAAAAAACTACCTTTGTGTTTTGCTTAATATATATGCAACATACAGAGGAAACTATTGAAATTATAGGTGCTCGCGCGCACAACCTAAAAAATATTGATATCACCATACCTCGTGAAAAACTAGTTGTTATTACAGGTTTATCGGGTTCTGGAAAATCTTCATTAGCATTCGACACTATTTATGCTGAAGGACAACGACGTTATATCGAAACTTTTTCAGCCTACGCTCGTCAGTTTTTAGGCGGACTAGAGCGTCCTGATGTAGACAAAATTGATGGCCTTTCTCCTGTAATTGCTATTGAACAAAAAACAACAAGCAAAAGCCCACGTTCTACTGTTGGGACTATTACCGAAATTTACGATTTTCTTCGTTTGCTTTTTGCTCGTGCTGGAGACGCTTATAGTTATAATACTGGCGAAAAAATGGTTTCATATTCTGATGAACAAATCAAAGAGTTGATTCTCCAAAATTTCGACAAAAAGAGAATCAATATTTTAGCTCCCGTTATTCGTGCTCGTAAAGGACATTATGCTGAGTTATTTCAACAAATAGCCAAACAAGGCTTCTTAAAAGTACGTGTCAACGGACAGGTACAAGACATTGTAACAGGAATGAAATTAGATCGTTACAAAACCCATGATATTGAAATCGTTATTGATCGTTTAGCTGTAGACAAATCCTCAGATAGCGAAACGCGATTAATGGAAAGCATTAAAACAGCCATGTATCATGGAGAAAATGTGCTCATCATTTTAGACCAAGATTCAGGAGAAATCAGATATTTTAGTAGAAACTTAATGTGTCCTTCTACTGGAATTTCATATCAAAATCCAGAACCTAATTTATTTTCTTTCAACTCGCCTAAAGGAGCTTGTGATCATTGTAATGGATTAGGAACTATAAATGAGATTAATCTAAAAAAAATTATTCCAGATCCCAAAATATCCATCAAAAGTGGAGGAATTATAGCACTAGGCGAATATAAATCCACTTGGATTTTCAAACAACTAGAAACTATAGGTGAAAAATTTGGTTTTAAACTAACTGACCCAATTGAAACCATTTCTTCGGAAGCCATGAATATGATTTTAAATGGGGGCAATGAAAAATTTAGTATTACTTCAAAAACAGCAGGTGTAACAAAAGAATACAAAATTGAATTTGAAGGAATTGCTAATTTTATTAAAAATCAGCACGACGAAACAGAGTCTACCTCTATAAAACGCTGGGCTAAAGACTTTATGGACGAAGTAAGCTGCCCTGAATGCCATGGCTCTCGATTAAGAAAGGAAGCATTATACTTTAAAATTAATAATAAAAATATCCAAGATTTATCCAATACAGATATAATTGACCTAAGCAAATGGTTTAACCAATTAGAAGATTATCTAACTGAAAAACAAAAAATAATTGCTTCAGAAATAGTAAAAGAAATTAAAGTTCGTTTACAATTCTTAGTAGATGTAGGACTAAACTACCTCTCTTTGAGTAGAAGTTCTAAATCTCTTTCTGGTGGTGAAGCACAACGCATTCGTTTGGCTACACAAATTGGATCACAACTAGTAGGCGTATTATATATTTTAGATGAACCGAGTATAGGTTTGCACCAAAGAGATAATGAAAAACTAATTCACTCCTTAGAGCAATTACGTGACATTGGCAACTCCGTTTTAGTTGTAGAACACGATAAAGACATGATTGAAAGGGCTGATCACGTAATAGACATAGGTCCTAAAGCTGGACGTTATGGAGGGCAAATTATTAGCCAAGGAACCCCTCAAAATTTATTAAAAGAAAATACAATTACGGCTCAATTCATGAGTGGTAAAATGAAAATAGAAGTTCCTGAAAAACGTCGTGAAGGAAATGGTAAAAAAATCAAACTTACAGGTGCAACGGGCAATAATTTAAAAAACGTTTCTGTAGATTTTCCATTGGGTAAACTAATTTGTGTAACAGGTGTTTCTGGATCGGGCAAATCAACTCTAATTAATGAAACCCTCTACCCTATCCTTAACCACCATTTTTTTAATGCAGTAAAAAAACCACAACCTTATAAAAAGATTGAAGGTTTAGAACATATTGACAAAGTAATTGATATAGATCAAAGCCCAATAGGTCGTACTCCTAGATCAAACCCTGCTACTTATACTGATGTTTTTTCAGAAATTAGATCTTTATACACACAAACCCCAGAAGCACAAATAAGAGGATACAAGCCTGGACGTTTTAGTTTTAATGTGGCTGGTGGACGCTGTGAAACCTGTGAAGGAAGTGGAGTTCGTACTATTGAAATGAGTTTTTTACCTGATGTATATGTAGAATGCGAAACATGTCAAGGAAAACGTTTTAATAGAGAAACCCTAGAAATTCGTTATAAAGGTAAATCTATTTCAGACGTATTGGATATGACTGTAGATGAAGCTGTTGATTTCTTTGAAAACATACCAAAAATCTACCGAAAAATTAAAACAATTCAAGATGTAGGATTGGGATATATTACATTAGGACAACAAAGTACAACCCTATCAGGAGGCGAAGCTCAACGGATTAAATTAGCTACAGAACTTTCAAAAAAAGACACAGGAAATACTTTTTATATAATGGATGAACCTACTACAGGTTTGCATTTTGAGGACATTCGTGTGTTAATGGAAGTTATTCATAAATTAGTTAATAAAGGCAATACTGTTTTAATTATAGAACACAATCTAGATGTAATAAAACTAGCTGATTATATAATAGATGTAGGATATGAAGGCGGAAAAGGTGGAGGTGAAATTATTGCAAAAGGAACCCCAGAAGAAATAATTAAAAATAAAAAAAGTTATACCGCACAATTTTTGAAAAAAGAATTATCTTAGTCGGCTGATTTTTAAAAAAATTATACTAATAATAACCGAGTCAAGCCTAAAGACTCTCAACAATAAGAAGATGAAAGAAATATTTTCAAATGAAGACGAAAGAATCCAAGACAAACTAAAACAAAAAACTTGGAACGAGATACGCTCAAACGATTCTTGGGCTATTTTTAAAATTATGTCTGAATTCGTAAATGGTTACGAAACAATGGCTCGTATAGGACCTTGTGTATCTATTTTTGGTTCAGCAAGAACAAAACCCGAGGATAAATATTATCAATTAGCGGAAAGAATTGCTTATAAAATCACCAAAGCAGGATATGGCGTTATTACGGGTGGTGGTCCTGGTATTATGGAAGCAGGTAATAAAGGAGCACATCGTGGTGAAGGAATATCAGTAGGTTTAAATATTGAACTTCCTTTTGAACAACATTACAATCCTTATATTGATAAAGATAAAAATTTAAATTTTGATTATTTCTTTGTTCGCAAGGTAATGTTTGTAAAATATTCTCAAGGGTTTGTTGTAATGCCTGGCGGATTTGGCACTTTAGATGAACTTTTTGAAGCTATTACATTAATTCAGACAAAAAAAATAGGTCGTTTCCCTATTATTCTTGTTGGAACAGAATTCTGGAGCGGGTTACTTGACTGGATTAAAAATGTTATGATAGACAAGCAAAAAAATGCGAATCCTGAAGATATGAACTTAATAAAAATTGTAGATACAGAAGATGAAGTTGTAGAAGCTTTAGATAATTTTTACAAGAAGTATAATTTATCACCTAACTTTTAATTAAAACCTTTTTAAGGTATCTTATAATACCAAAGAAGTTGTGCAAAAAGCTACAATCTTCTCATTTCGAACATAGGAAGGAATTGCATAATGCTAAAAATGTGATTTCTCCTATCGTTGAAGTGACGAACTAGACATTGAGTTTTAACTTTTTCAGATACTCTTTTTTATAAATAATACCATTTCAACTTTAAAAATACTGTAAAAAGCTTTTATATAAAATTCATAGCCTGTTATTGATTTAATTCATTCTCATCTGTTTTAATCAATTCTTCCATTTTTTGCTTTAAGTCGGCTAGAGTATCATAAATTTTCATTGAAATTTTATCTTTCATCCATTGTTAGATTTTTTCAGTAGGGTTTAGTTCTGGACAATATGGAGGAATTTGTAATCAGAAATATGTTCTCAGGAATTATACCATTTAAACTTAAAATATACTGGATTAAAAAAATAAAGTTCTCGATACACTTTTTTTCATTTTAAAAACAACTCGAACAAACGGTTGAATATATAATTGAAATCATCGTTAGTTCTAGCGCGAAGCGCATCGAGAACCAATACTAAAAATAATTTTATTTTCTATATTTTACTTAATTACAGTTTAATTTCTAGTGTTACATAATAAACTCTAGGTTCTGAAGGGATAATACCTGGTCCTGGATATCCTGTTGCTCTTTTGGTAAAATATTTATTATTAGTTAAATTATTTACACTAGCTTCTAATTTAAAACGATTAATTTTATAAGAGACAGATAGGTCAAGTACGTTATAAGAAGGAATTCCTCCAAATATACCTGATAAGTCATTTTGGTCAGAAACTCTATTAGAAGCGTCTGTAAATTGTGATGATACGTAAGTATATTGTGTACTAACTAGTAGATTTTTGTATCCTAAACTTAATCCTGACTTTAGATTATAAAGAGGTACAAATTCAACATGATTATCTTTAATATTAGGAATATCTGATTTTATATATTTAGACTTTGTTATGGATATATTTGAAAATCCATCAAATTTAAAGTTTAAATTATTGGGTACTATTATTTTTAAAAAATTGATATTAACTAATGATTCAACTCCATAAGTAACACCTGTTCCAATATTATCTCTTAAGCGTACATCTGGTTTTAATCCTTTGGGATCACGGGCACTATATTCGCCAATTTTATTGTCATATAATAAACCAAATCCGTTAATATCAAAATTTATTATGTTTCCTATTTTTCCTCGGATACCAATATCTGAGCCATATCCTTTTTCATCAGTTATATCATCAGCTACAACAATACTAGGACTAGCTGTTCTTATATCATTAAAAGTTACTGAGCGGTAGTTTTGTGTTAAATTAGCGTATAATTCTAAACCATGCTTAGGTTTATAACTAAAACCAAGTCCAAGTAATGAAAATTTTCTTTCAAAAATTCTATCTTCAAACTCTGTTTTATCTATATTTATGTTTCCTGCTAGATCTCTATTAATTACTCTAAAGAAACCAACAGCTTGTGTTTTAATATATTCATATCTAAAACCTGGCGTAATTGAAAAATGATCGGTTATTTTAAATATATTTTCACCAAATAATGATATATTAAGGTTTGGATAGCTATATGATGATTGGTTCTGATAGTATGGAAATTCTTTATCCGCAATTTTAAAATCAGCATCTGAAGTAGAGCTTCCAGGACCTTGTATACCTGAATTTTTAGATTGATAATATTTGGCTCCTATCAAAAAAGCATTATTTCTATTCCATAAATTATATTTATTTAGATACCGTACTTCTGCTCCCCAATTTATAAACTCTCCAATAATTAAATCTCTTTCTGTATTAGGCGTATCAGGGTTAGAAACTCTGTTAGAACGATATCCTAATGCTTTTCTATAAGCATCTAATCCAAATAATTGTAATGATAAATCCGCATCATTTTTAAATTTATGTTTTAAGCGTAAAGCAAATAAATTCCAATTTACAGAAAACCAATTGCGTGATCGATTACTTTGAAAAGGATCATTTGCAAACATTCCGTTAGTTAATCCTCCAGGTTGTTTTGCTAAATAATTAAAATGCGTATAATCAAAATGAAGTGAAGTTTTATCGGATAATTTATAATTTAAATTCCCAAAGTAATTCTTTGATTCAAAATTTGAATTAGGCCTGAATCCGTCGCCTTTTTTATAATTGTAAAATGTATAGTAACTCCATTTATTTTTTGTTCCTGTCAAACTAGTAAAATTAGCAATTGTATTAAAAGATCCTGCTGTAAAACGAGAAATAGCTTCTAGGGGTTTAGTGCTTGGTTTTTTTGTTTTAAAATTAATCATCCCTCCAAACTGTGTTCCATACTGAAGAGAAGCTGCTCCTCTAATTACCTGAATTTCTTCTATAGCTTCTGTTGGAGTAGCATAATAACTTTCAGGATACCCTAATACATCTGCACTAATATCATAATCATTTTGGCGTGTATTAAAATTAGCTGTTCTATTAGGATCTAAACCACGTCCTCCTATTGATAGTTGTAGTCCTCCATCAATACTTTCATTCATTGTAATACCGACAACTTGCGAAAAAATTTGACGTGCGTTATTTATTGCTTTATTGGCTGTCAAATTATTTAAAACAACTACTTCTGTTTTTTTTCCAGCATATATAGCTGTTTCTTCAACGTCTTTTAAAGTTCTAATAGCACTTATTTTTTGACGTTGACTGACTATTTTTACTTCTGATAACTTTTTTATTTGTTCTATCTCTATTATTTGCAATTGGGTTAAGGGAGTCATCTTTTTTTCTATAATTTCATACCCTTCTTTATAAAAGACTAGAGTTGTTGGGTTTTTACTTTTTATCGTAAAATTTCCATTTGAATCAGTATAATAGTTTAGACCTTGTCCTTTATCTAAAATTTCAACTTGTGGAATTCCTACTCCATTAAACACAATCCTACCTATTATATTAGTTTGTGAAAACATTTTTGTAACTACTAATAGTAGTACTATAAATTTAAAATCCTTTAATTTCATCTTTAAATGGTAAAATCCATGTTTTATGTTTGAACGATTCTTTTTGTGATCCTAAATCTATATTTGGATCTATATAAGGTTGACTCAATCGCCCGTTAAGGGCCACAAAGCTTTCTACATATATTTTGGGGTTTACGAAGCCGTTATCTGTATAATATTTTTTAAGTATATGGGCATATTCTAGTATAAAATCAGGCTGAAATGACATTTGTTTCTCCTGAAAAGGAGTTAAAAAATCACGATTATCAACTAATATTACTTTACCTGTTTGATCTACAACTTTAAATTGTGTATATCCTGCTTTTTCCATTAGCATTACACGCCAAGAAAAACGAAAACCTTCTTCTGTCCAAAATAATTCTTCAGGGTACAATAAATATCTAAAGGGAAAAATTAATTGAAATAACATAAAAAAACTTAAAAAAATCACTTTCCATTCTGATGTGATAGCTTTAGAAAAATGGTTTGTTTGAAATCGAGAATTAGAAATATGTAATATTTTAATTACTTTTTCTAATGCTTTTTTATGAAAATTAGGAGAGAAATAGATTAATGTACTTATAATCATTACATAAGGAAAAACACCAATAGGGAATAATATTTTTGTAAAAATATGGAATATAACTACAAATATAAATCCAACTATTCTAGTTCTTCTATTTAATAGTAAAAAAGGAATGGATAAATCATAAATAGCACCCGCCCAGCTCATAGCATAATGAACTCCATTTTTAAGCAACAATGTACCTATAATTGGCAAGCCTGAATTCATAGGAAGCCATGTTTTTAAAGGTTGTGCTTCTAGTAACCAATCTGAATTTAGCTTTATTAGTCCTGCATAAAAATAAACGATTCCTAACATTAATTTTAGAATATCAATAGTCCATTGTGAAACATGTGAGTGCAACTTGGACTTATCGAAATATACGTCTAAAGAATAATTACAATTTGCAGGAAGAAAAATTAGAATAAAACTAATTATAGAGATAAAGTAATAGTGATTTAAATAGGTTGTTTTATCCATTAGTTCTACGTAAGTAAAACTGAGGAAAAAGCATATAATAGCGAGTTTATAGCGATAACCTAAAGCAATAAATAAGGCCGATAAGCCACAGATAAAAAAAATAAAATAAGTATAAACTCCTATTGGTTTAACCCATTCGAATCCGAAGTAAGTGAAATGATACTTAGGGGTTATATACAGACTTTTTATCCATCCATAACTCCAAAAACGAACAATACTAAAAAACATCATCAGACCAAATGCTATTCTATAAAAAGCTAACGTTTCGGAAAATGATGTTTTTTTTAAATATGTATGAATATTAATCCCCATCTGAGTCAACATAGCCTACTGCAATATTAAGTGCTGTTAACATATCTACTTTAAAATAAGATACATTAATTTGCATAGCATCATAGGCCTCTAACATTTTATTATTATTGGTATTTATCTGACTAACAAAATCATCATCAAGTGCATTATTTTTAATTTTAATTAATGAAAATTGATCACTAATAATGGTACTTAATAATTTATTATTTCTTTGTACGTTTAAGTGGTCTAGATAACTTTTTAATGAAGGTCCTGTTTGATTATTAGAATAATACTTTCCATTAAAAAAGTCAGCACTTGCACTTATTGCTTCATTTAGCAAAATTTTTGATACATTTTTTCTAAAGTAAGCTTCTATTTTGTTAGGTTGAATGCCATTAGAAAATTTTCCTGCTGGATAACCTACTTTCCCTAATCGGATATGCTTTTCAAAATATTCTATATACGCATTTACAATTAAATTTACAGAACCTGAGCTCGTATTATTTGTATTTGATATAAAAGTATTTTTATTAGCTTCCCAATCTTTTAATAACAAATCTGCGTTATTTTTTAAATCAGTTACTAAATCAGTCAAATAGTTTCTATATTTTAAAGCATCTGCGCCTGTATAGAACACTAAAATGGCATTATCTGTATCTGCTAAGCCATAAAGCATATAATCAAGAGCAGGATACCCTTGTTTATCAAATTGTGTTAAAGAAGTAAGGTTATAGTTTTGAGTATTTATATTTTTGTTTAGTTCAATAATATTTACAGGATATGTATTAGAATGTCCAATAAAATATAAATCTTCTGCTTTTCCTATTTTAAAGATAGCTACATGCTGATAAGCTTTGTATGAATTAAGCCAAGAAACTCTTAACTTGTTCAAATTATCTATAGTGGGGTTTTGTTTAAAAGTATTTACCTCTTCAAGAAGTTTATTTACCTCTATTTGGTAATTTTTATAAGCTGGGATAATAATATTTTCTGCCCAATTAACAAGCATGGCTTTTTTATCATAGTTATCTCCTATGGTAATTTGAGGTTCATCAATTTTTTTATCATCTGAACAACTTGTCAATAAAGACAAAAAAAGTACAAAAAATATTTTTCTCATAATCTCTTTATTAATACAAATATGAAACTGTCTAAAAAGGTTGTAATCTTATCATTTCAACCAAAGGAAGAAACAAACGAAACAAATCACTGATAATATGAGTTCTACTATTTTCTAAGTGATAGAATAAATGTTTAGTTTAAACTTTTCAGACACCTTCTTTATTTATGCAAATATAACCAAGTACTAATACGTATTAGTACTTGGTTAGTTTATCACTTTATTATAATTTATTAGTTAACTGTTTCTGCTTGCGCTACTGTAAAACCAAACTTATCTGCAATTTGTTTTGCTAAAGTTTCTAAATTATTCTTAGAATAATCAACATCCCAAAAACCGTTTTTACCTCCTACTAAAGTTTTTAAAATAGTATCTATTTCATTTTTAGATAAATACGGATTATTCGTTCCTGATTTATTTGTATATCTTAAACATTTTATAAAACCATATCCTTCAGATAATGCGTGGAAAGTTTTTCCTGCTCCATTAGCTAAACTTTTCTTTCCTTCCATTAAATAATATACCGCACGTACAGCCGCTACCTTTGCTAATTTTTCTTTAATTATAGCAATCTGAGCATCACGAGTAACATAATCATTATTTACAATGGCTGCTCTACCTAGTCTAAACGCTAAATTAATATCTGCTTTTAGAGTATTAAAATCTTTATCTGCATTTACTTGATCAATATAGCTATCCCAAAATTTAGCATTTTTACCTTCTGCATCACGACCAGCTCCATAAACATAGCCATAAGCTTCATCCCAAGCATGCTCCATCTCTGTGTAATTTACACCTGCTTTTAATTTTTTATTTGTATTATCTTCTCTATTTGTACCTGCATCTAGTTTTTTTGTACTTAAATAATTATTGCAAATCTGGTCTATAAAACAAGCTCCCATTAATCCTTTTAAAACTACTTGAATAGGTTCTAAACCATTAGCTGAATAATATCTTTTTTCAAAAATACCTGCAACTCCTTCAGTAGCAGCACCTGTACCAGCACTTCCTACTGCTCTCAATTGATTTTCAAAAAATGTTCTTTCTTCTCCCTGCTCTACACTATTAGATGAAAAATAATCTAATGATGCAGCCGTTTTATCTTTTAATTGCTTAGTAACTGATGTATTTAACTCTCCGCTTGTAAATGGAGAATTTGTATTAGTATACATATCTAACAACTTAGCCTCGTTAACAGCAAGACCACCAGCTCCTTGAGTTTTAACATAATCTGCTATTTCTTGAAGCATTAAAATTCTAGATTTTTGACCGCTGAAATCAACTGTTGTAACACCATTACGATTAAAAGTATAGGTAGTAGGTGTAATATAAGACTTGTCAACCTGTATTACCTGTTCATCTTTAGAACATGAAGCTAAAACTAAAGAAAATAAAGGTAAAGAGGCTAGTAAAATTTTATTAAAGTTCATTATTTAAATATTTTATTTAGATCATTTAAAAATAAGTTGATACAAATATAAAGACTCATTCTAAATAAAAAAAATTATTTAGATTATTTTTAAATACTCTTTTATTAATGATAATGATTAAAAATCTTCAATGCCTCATTATAAGCACTTTCAAAACTCATAGCACTTAAATTATGATTTACTTTTTTAGATGTAAAATAAGATAGCATTTTTTCTGTAGGCATATTTCCTGTTAGTTTATCTGTAGCCATAGGACAGCCTCCATGTCCTTTTATAGCACCGTCAAAACGTTTGCAACCTGCTTTGTAAGCACTATCTATTTTTTCAAACCATTTATCGGGGGTGGTATGTAAATGAGCTCCAAATTCAACATTTGGATATTTAGGGATCAGATTTGAAAATAAATATTCAATAACATCAGGTGTAGAAGAACCTATCGTATCTGATAGAGATAAAATTTTAATTCCCATAGAAGCTAATTTTTCAGTCCATTCTCCTACTATTTCTATATTCCAAGGATCACCATAAGGATTTCCAAACCCCATTGATATATAAGTAACTAGTTCTTTATTAGACTGTTCTGCAATATTCATTATTTCTTGCAATGTTACTAACGCCTCTGCTATAGTCTTATGAGTATTACGCATTTGAAAATTTTCTGAAATAGAAAAAGGGAATCCTAAATAGTTTATTTCCTTATATTGTGCTGCATTTTTTGCACCTTGTGTATTAGCCACTATAGAAAGTAATTTGCTCTGAGTGTTAGACAAATCCAACCTAGCTAAAACTTCAGCGGTATCTTGCATTTGTGGAATGGCTTTTGCTGAAACGAAACTTCCAAAATCAATCGTATCAAAACCAACACGTAACAATGATTGTATATATTGTACTTTTTTATCTGTTGGTATAAAATCTTTTATGCCTTGCATGGCATCACGGGGGCATTCGATTAACTTAATATTTTCAGCATTCATAAGAATCTTTATCTAAAGTTAGGCTTGTTCTAAAATTTTTTTATTGATAGCTTTAATTAAAGCGGGACCTTCATATATAAAACCTGTATATAATTGTACTAAACTGGCTCCTGCATTTAATTTATCTATAGCGTCTTGTGCTGAATGAATACCTCCTACCCCAATAATAGGAAATGCTTTATTACTGTTTTTTGATAAAAAGCGAATTACTTCTGTGGATCGGTCTTTTAAAGGTTTACCTGAAAGTCCTCCTATTTCATTTTTATTGGGAGATTGTAATCCTTCTCTAGAAATAGTGGTATTTGTAGCTATAACTCCTGCAATCTTTGAATTTTTAACTATATCTATAATATCTAACAACTGTTCATTTGTTAAATCAGGGGCTATTTTTAATAAAATAGGTTTTATTTCTCCTTGCATGGCTTCAACTCCTACATATCTTTTAAAATTAAGCTCTTGAAGTGATCGTAAGAGATTGGTTAAGGGTTCTTTATCTTGTAATTCTCGTAAACCAGGCGTATTAGGAGAACTTACATTAACTACAAAATAATCAACATAATCATATAATGCTTCAAAACATACTTTGTAGTCATCTACTGCGTTTTCATTAGAAGTTGCTTTATTTTTACCTATATTACCTCCTATAAGTACCCCTTTATTTTTTTTTAAACGATGAACGGCATCTTGCACTCCTCCATTATTAAATCCCATACGATTGATAATGGCAGAATCTTCCAACAACCGAAATAAACGTTTTTTTGGATTTCCTTCTTGTGCTTTAGGTGTTAATGTCCCTATTTCGATAAAACCAAAACCAAAGTCAGATAATTCATTAAACAATTTAGCATCTTTATCAAAACCTGCTGCAAGTCCTACTGGATTCTTAAATTTTAATCCAAAAACTTCTCTTTCTAGACGTTTATCTTCTATTTGAAATTTACCTTTAATAAAAAAAGAAACACCTGGCATTTTGTTTAATAAACGAATTGTATTAAAAGTAAGATGGTGTACTTCTTCTGGATCAAATCTAAAAAGTAACGGACGGATAAATTGTTTATACATATTAATTTGTTGTGTTGTTGTGCAAAAATAACAATTCAACAGCAAAATTTAAAATTGCTTTGTATTTTTGCTTGTAATAATTTCTTAAATTTATATGAACATCCGATTAATAGCTATTGGCAAAACAGACAATAAAAATTTACAAACACTCATTGATGATTATATCAAGCGTTTGTCTTTTTATGTGAAATTTGATCTAGAAATTATAATAGATATAAAAAATGCTAAAAATCTATCGGAGGTACAGCAAAAAGAAAAAGAAGGTGAATTAATTTTAGCCAAGCTTAACCCCACGGATCATTTAGTTCTTTTAGATGAAAATGGCAAATCATTTTCAAGTATAGGTTTTTCAGAAGAACTTCAAAAAAAAATGAATTCTGGAATTAAAACCTTGGTTTTTGTAATTGGTGGGCCTTATGGTTTTAGTGATTCTGTATATAAAAAAGCAAATGGAAAAATTTCTCTTTCCGCTATGACATTTTCACATCAGATGGTACGTTTATTTTTTATAGAACAAATTTACAGAGGATTTACTATTTTACGAAATGAACCTTATCATCATCAATAATGCTTTCTATACTAATTCCTACTTACAATTATAACATTTATCCTTTAACACTAGAAATTCATAAACAATGTGTTAAAGAAAATATTGTATTTGAAATACTCTGTCAAGACGATTTTTCTAATTCAGAATTAAATTTAGAAAATCAAAGAATAAATCAACTTCCAAATGCTTATTTTTATATTTCAAAAGAAAAATTAGGCAGAGGAAAAAACTTAAACGTTCTTGCTTCTTTGGCGCAATACAAATATTTTTTAATTCTTGAAGCTGATTCCTTTCCAGACTCTAATTTATATATTAGGACAATTTTAAAAAATCTAAACGATACTGTTTCTGTACTTTTTGGAGGTGTTAAATATCCTTTAACTCCATCGGGAAATGATAAAATTTTACGATGGAAATATGGCAATAAAAGAGAAATTAAAAACATATCACATAGAATAAAAAATCCTTATGATTTTACTTTTAGTTGGAATTTAGTTATAAAAAAAGAGATTTTTAACACCATTTATTTTCATAATCAAATAACAGAATATGGCTATGAAGATTTGATTTTTATAAATATGTTAAAAAAAAAGCAAGTTTTTATTCATCACATAAACAATCCTTTAATTCATCTAAACGAAGAAAGTTCTTTAGTTTTTTTAGCAAAATGTAAAAAAGCAAGTATCAACGCGTATTACCTTACTCAAAATTTGTTTATTGACAAAAAAGATATTCGCTTAACAAAAATATTTTATATTGTAAAGAAATTTAAACTAGAATATCTTTTTGCCTTCTTTTTTGATTTTACAGAATCTATGATAAAACAAAATTTAGTATCAAAAAGACCTTCTTTATTTTTATTAGATCTCTATAAATTAGGCTATTTATGCAAAAAAATACGTTTCTGTTTTCTGTAATTATACCACTTTATAATAAAGAAAATTATATATATAATACATTAATTAGTGTAATTAATCAAACCTATACTTATTTTGAAATAATTATTGTCAATGACGGAAGCACAGATAAGAGTTTAGAAATTGTAAAAAACATTAACGATTCTAGAATAAAAATTTTTGAACAAAACAATAAGGGGGTTTCTAGTGCAAGAAATTTAGGTATAAAAAATGCTACAGGCTCTTTAATAGCTTTTTTAGATGCTGATGACCTCTGGAAAAAAAATCATTTGGAAGAAATACAACAACTTTACTCATTATATCCTAAATGTGGTATGTATTGTAGTAGATATTTTATGAAAATTTCAAAAAAAAAGAGTATTCCAATTTCTTATTCTTATGAAATTCCAAATGATTACAAAGGTATTTTAGTTGACTATTTTAAAACGAGCCTCGTATATAGAGTTGGGCTACCTTCTGCAGTAGTAATACCTAAAACCTTATTTAAGTCAGGTTTTTCTTTTAATAATAACGTAAGCAGTGGTCAAGATCTTGAACTTTTTACACAAATAGCTATTTCTTACCCTGTAGCCATTACCAATTGTTATACAATAGAATACAATTTTGTTGTTGATAATCAATTATCAAAAACACCTATAACTCAAAAAAAACTATGCAATTTAAACCAATTTAATAAAGCTGAAGAAAACGATAGTTCTTTAAAACAATTTTTAGATGTTTATAGAAAGGAATATTCTTTGCATTTTAAAATGGCAAAGGATTTTAAACAAGCTAAGGATTATTACAATAAAATTTCTTCCAATAACATTAGTTGGAAATTCAGAATATTATTTCACTTACCCAGAATTATATTATTAAGTTTATTAATTTCTAAACGTTATCTAAGAAGTAAAGGTTTTGATTTTACTATTTATAATTAGAAATATAATTTACAAAGTCCGTATAATCTCTAATGTAATCATCTTCATCAAATTCATCAGAAGAAATTACTAAACATACTGCTCCTGATGAAAAGTTATCTAATTCTCTCCATATTTTTGTGGGAATAAGTAATCCTTTATCTGGTTTATTTAAAGTTATTCTTTCTTTAGTAATTCCATCGTCAAGTAATACATCAAAACTACCTGAAATAGAAACCAAAAATTCTAATTGTTCCTTATGAGCATGACCTCCTCTTGAAGCACTACTAGGCACATCAAATAAATAGTAAACCCGCTTGATCGGAAAAGGTAAGGTATTTCCTTCAATTATACCAAGATTTCCACGGGTGTCCTCTATCTTGGGGATAGAAATAATTCTAATATTCATTATTTTTTGTTTACAAAACAAAAATACATTTAATTTATAAATATAACTTTAATTCATATTGGATTTAAATAATAATAATTTATAAGTTTGTTTAAAAGTTTCAAATGAAAGTAGAAGAAAAAGATATTGAAATATTAGTTTCCACAATGAATAGAAATTCTTTAAATTTTCTATATCAAATGTTCCCTGATTTTAATAGTTTTTACTTTCGTATCTTAGTCGTAAATCAAACAACTCCAGAAAACATTCTCCATAGTAGTCATAAAAACATACGAGTAATAAATACGTATACCATTGGTTCATCTAGAAGTAGAAATATTGCATTAAAAAATGCTTTCGGAACTATTCTTGTTATATCTGACGACGACGTTATTTTTGAAAAATATTTTTATAAAACTATTCTCAAAAATTATACTGATTTACCCAATACAAATTTAATTTGTTTTCAGGCTAAAAGAGATAAAAATACTTTATTAAAAAAATATCCATCTCAAAAGAAAAAAAATATTAACGCTATGGATATACTAAATGTAGCCAATATAGAAATAACTATCAATCGACAAAATATTAATTTTTCAGATCTAACATATAATTCTTTTTTTGGATTAAATGCTTTATTCGGACTCGGAGAAGAAGCTGCTTTTTTATGGAATTTAAAGAAAAAAGGATATAAAATTGATTTTATTCCTGAAACCATCGTAACTCACCCTAATCTTACAACTACAGATAAAATTAATTTTAACGAAAAATATTTTGCTTATGGAGCTTTATATAGTCAAATGTTTGATAATAAATTTATTTTCTGGCTTTTTTTAAAACTATTTTTTGACTTAAAACACGGTCATCTAAAGTATCCTAATTTAAAAAAGGCTTTTTTAATGGGCTTAAAAGGTAAAACAAAATATTTAGAAGTATCAAAACAAAATTCCCTTTGAATAAATGGAAAACGCCCCTCTTGTTACAGTTATCTGCTTATGTTATAATCATGCTACTTTTGTTACAAAAGCTTTAGATTCTGTCATAAATCAATCCTATAAAAACATTGAGCTCTTGATTGCTGATGATGCTAGTCAAGATGAATCAGTAGCCATAATTAAAAAATGGATAGAAAACTATCCTCATGTCTTTTTTATGGTCAATAAAAACAATTTAGGAAATACAAAAACATTTAACAAACTCCTCAAACAAGCAAAAGGAAAATATATTATTGATTTAGCAGCAGATGATGTTTTAACTTCAGGTTGTATAAAAAAACAAGTCGATACCTTCTTAAATACAACCTATAAAAATTTAGCTTTAGTATATGGAAATTTAGAAATCATTGATGAAAAAGATAATCATTTAGAATATTACTATTCAGTCAGTTCTAATAAAAAAGTAATCAAACTCCCTCCTTCTGGATACATATACATATCACTTTTAGCTGGAAAAGAAAAAATGTGCTCCGTTTCATCCATGATAAAATCAGAAGTACTAAAGTCATTAGGAGGTTATGATGAATTATTAGCCTATGAAGATTTTGATATATGGATAAGAGCTTCTAAAAATTTTGAATTTGAATTCATTGATGAAATTCTAGTTCAAAAAAGAGAATTGAAAAGTTCTATGTATCAATATTTTTTCAAAAAACGGAATCATTTTACAAAACGTTTAAACAACTCTACTTATAAAATCTTAGTTAAAGCTTTTAAACAAAATACTAAAAAAGAAGAGTATTTAGCTATGCTTAAAAGAGTTCATTATGAAATAGTTTTAAATTTTAGAAATGGTCATTATAACCTTTGCATTCTACTAATTTTCTTAAAATTAAAAATTCATTTAAAATCATTTTTCAAAACATCTTCTCTGAAAGAATAAGATAAAATCTTTAAATAGCAATATTTGTAAAAGAATGCAAAACAAAGTAATACTCTTTATTGAAAATAAAAAGAGACTATCCAAAAAGCAATATTTTATCTTTGTTAATTTAAGTGAGAAGAAAAATAACATAATATTGGGTATGTTATTTATAATTCTGTTTAAACCTCTTTTTGAACAGTCTCCCTTTTCAAATTAATTTTTTAACATTGAAAAAATTTCATCTTTCAAGAATAGCAGTTTTGCTTTTAACTCGTGCATGTGTGCATCTGTAGTTACCTCTGCTCCAGAATTATATCTATGAATTTCATGTTCTATTTCATGATATTCATCAAATATTTTTCTGAAATGATTATCTGTTGTTTTTAAATCGTGAATTTTTTCAGTGAATTCAGGGAATTCATTCAGTAGGTTGTGTCTTTCCATTTTTGCTTATATTTAAATTATTATGAAATTCTATTTTTTTATTTTCTATCATTATTTACAATGTGGTGTATTTTGAATAAATAAACTCATAGTACTAGGGGAGAAAAAAGGTATATCTAAACCTAATCCTCTTAGTATAAATAATATTCCTACTCCAACGACTGTTATTGGTATTATTTTTTGAATTTTATTTCGTACGGATACTGTTAACAAATTAGAAGTATAAACTACTATGGTCATCATAGGAATAGTTCCCACTCCATATAAAGCCATATAAACCATACTTAACGGAATTTTTTGCATAGCAATAGCTCCAAAAAGTGCTACATATACTAATCCGCAAGGCAAAAAGCCATTAAGTAACCCTATCATAAAAATAGATTTATTGGTTTTATTTCTAAACTGTTGACCTAATAATGACTTTACTTTACTTAATATTGTGTATATAGGTTTAGAAAAGTTGTATTGGGCGAAGGCTTTTTCTGGAACTAAAACTATTACTATCATTAAAATGCCAATAATAATTGACATTTTTTGCTGAAAACCAGCAAGAAAAAGCCCTCTACCCAACAAACCAAAAAACAATCCTAATAGGATATAGGATATGATTCTTCCTATGTTATAGATGATAATTTGTATTATTTTTTTTGTTTGATTTGTTCTATTAACTGGCAACATCATAGCAATAGGTCCGCACATACCCACACAGTGCAAACTGCTAATTAAACCTAATATGAATGCTGAATATATCATTTTTAAATTTAAAGTAAAGGGATAAAAAACCTTTCTTTACAAATTTACTTTCTCTTTATTCAAATAGTTTATTTCTTTGTATTTCCAGTCAATAGTAATGTCCCAACGACCGCCAATCAGCTTGGTTTTAGGTATGAGCAAATTGGAAGAAGATAACGATATGGGCACATCGAAATCTAATTGCTGATTAGACGGTCTATAAAAGGACACCTTACCTATTATATTTTTATAATCAAATGATTTTGGAAATTTTATTATAAGTCCCTCACTTTTAATTTCTAAAAGGACTTTTTCTTTTAAATTAATTGCATTTTGTTCTTTATTTAATTGATCTTGGTATCCTACTTCTTTTTTATAATAATCCTCTGTAACCATTTCGTGATCATATTCTTTTGTTCCTTGTACTTTAAATACAAAATATAGTATAAATGTGATAAATAACCCAAATGCTATCACAATTCCTGTACCCCAATTTGCTCTCATAATTTTATTATTACATTACATACCTTTTAAATATTATCTTCCATAAGAAATGATTTTATATTTTAAAATCTTCTTATTTTGTTAAAAATTACTTGTTAGTTCCTAATTAAATCTTCTTGGCCCTAAGAAATTACTAGTAGTGGTTTCTATCAAGTTATTATTATTATAAACTTCTATCTTTATTTTTGTTTTATCACCTTCTAAAAATGCTGGATGAATTTCTACGAATAAAGTACCTTGTGCTAAATTATCTTTTTTAACCTGAATGCTTTGTTTGCCTACAATTTCTATTTTACCTTTTGGACTAACTAGTTTAAAAGTTACATTTTTAAAATCATCCATGGTTTTATTAACTATTTTATAAGTAAAAACGTTTGTAATATTTTCTCCTTTATGTTGAAATAACTGTCCTGGTAAACGTAATACTGTAGCTTCTATATCATTTCTTAAAAACAACATACCAATAAAAATTCCCACAAGAATACTTAAAACAGCTACATATCCTTTCATTCGAGTTGTAAAAACAAACTTTTCTTTTTTAACAATCTCATTTTCACTTGCATAACGTATTAGATTAACGGGTAGATTTACACTTCTCATAATTGCATTACACTCATCTATACAAGCTGTACAGTTAACACATTCTAACTGAACTCCGTTTCTAATATCAATTCCTGTAGGACAAACATTTACACATTGATGACAATCAATACAGTCTCCCTTGCCTAATAAAGATCTATCTTCTCCTTTTTTGAATTTCGCTCTTCCTTTTTCGCCCTCTCCTCTTACATGATCATAAGCTACATTAATAGTTTTATTATCTAATAATACCCCTTGCATACGACCATAAGGACAGGCTATAATACAAACTTGTTCTCTAAACCAAGCAAATACAAAATAAAAAACTGCTGTAAAAATTAAAAGAGCAATTAAAGTACCTGTATTGTGTAGTGGTCCTTGACGTACCATATCTAACACATGATCTCCTCCTATTAGATAAGCTAAAAAAACATTAGCTATAAAGAAAGAAACAACAAAAAAGAGAATCCATTTTGTTACTCTTTTTTTAATTTTTTCGGTATTCCATTCTTGCTTAGTTAACTTTATTTGAGCTCCTCTATCACCTTCTATCCAATATTCTATTCGTCTAAAAACCATTTCCATAAAAATAGTTTGTGGACAAATCCAACCGCAAAAAATACGTCCAAAAGCAACTGTAAATAATGCTAACCCAACGACGCCAATGATCATAGAAATTACAACTAAATGAAAATCTTGAGGCCAAAACGGAAATCCAAAAATGGAAAATTTTCTTTCTATTACATTAAACAATAAGAATTGACTTCCATTTACTTTTATAAAAGGCGCTGAAAAAAGAAAAATCAATAATAAATAACTGACTACTTTTCTTTTATTATAAAATTTACCACTAGGTTTTTTAGGAAAAATCCAAGCGCGCTTTCCTTCTTTATCAATAGTTGCAATAGTATCTCTAAAACTATCAGATGGTGAATGGCCTGCCATAATTTCTTTTTTTATATCTTTTTAATAAATTAAAGTGAAATGAGAAATCTCAAAACAACACCTCATCATGAGATTTCTCATATCTAACACTTTAATCATTTAGCTTTGGTTGAGTCAACGTTTACTGAGGTTGTTTCAGCAGCTTTTGTTACTCCTCCTTCTTCCCATAGATCACCTTCAGGAGCTTTGGCTCCAGCAGGGTTAGTACCTTGTAAACTCAATACATAGCTAGCAATTTTTTGAATTTCAGAAGGTTTTATTTGATCTTTCCAAGCAATCATCCCTTTTCCTGCGCGTCCACCTTCCATAATGGTATTGAATACGTTTTTGATTCCTCCTCCTAAAACCCAATATTGGTCTGTCAAGTTTGGCCCAATTGCTCCTCCAGCATCTGCTTTATGGCAAGCAATACAGTTCGTTTGAAAGATTGCTTTACCTGCATTGATACTTTCTGAATCTGTCAATAAAGTAACTGTTTCTTTATCCATTAAATCTGGTGCTGTTTTTTTGTATTCTTCTACTTGAACTTTTGCTATAGCCATTTCTTTTTCAAATTCAGCAGTTTGATCATCATGCCCTAACATGTGGAAACGCACTAAATAAATGAACGCAAATGCTATGGTTCCGTAGAACAGGTATACCCACCAAGGAGGTAAAACATTATCTAATTCTTGAATTCCATCATAATTATGATTCATAATTAACTCATTTTCTTCTTCAACTTTACGAGAACGAGTTAATTTTTGTAAAATTCCTTTAAAGAACTGAGTTTCAGTAAAAGGTAAACTTTCTTCTAATTCTTTTGCTTTACGTTGTTCATCTGTCAGTAAAGTATCTAAAACCTTATCGGTTGCATTAAGAACTAATTCTACTGCTATTAATATTAACAAAAATATTAGCAGAATAACGTTTAATATAGGATACTTAATAAAAGCTGGGCGGTCACCCGAGTCTATAAAGAACTCCATGGCAATAAAAAAGATTCCAAAAAAAACTGGAATTCTTACATATATGGGAAATATTTTTTTCATGTGTTTAAAATTTATTTTTCAGCGCAAAATATGATACCATTCGTTAAGTCACACAATTATTTATACAAGCTTATTATTAATAGTGATCTCATAATGCCTAAATTTTATTTTTTAATACATATACATTATCTTTTAATGAAAAGACAATTTCTTATGTTTTATAAGTTTAAAAATTCATCTGTAGTACCTTCTGCAAAAGGCAGATTACTTAACTGATTAATCTTATCTTTTTTATAGGTAAAAACCCAAAAATACAATCCTATAAAAAAGAAGAAAAAGATCAACAATGAAATGATAGGATATATCTCAATACCAACGATATTTTCCATAGTGTGTTTGACAAACTTTAACATAGTTTCTTAGTTTTGAGTATTTTTAACCTTAATATCCGTTCCTAAGCGCTGTAAATAAGCTATTAAAGCTACAATTTCACGATTTTTCATAGGAATAAATTCCTCTCTACGCATCTTCGCGTTTTTCTCACTTTCTGTATAACTTTTTACAAAATCAGGATCATTTTTTAGATTGGATTCTATTTTAGAAGATTGTTCTTCAATAGATAATCTAGCATTCTTAATATCTTCTTCAGTATAAGGAACACCTAACGTTTTCATTACCTCCATTTTTTTCTCTATTTGAGAATAATCAGCTGGTTTATTATCAAACAACCATTTATAGGCTGGCATTATGGAACCAGCTGATGTACTTTGAGGATCCCACATGTGATTAAAGTGCCAGTTGTCATTATATTTTCCTCCTACTCTAAATAAATCGGGACCTGTACGTTTAGATCCCCATAAGAATGGATGATCATATACATATTCACCTGATTTAGAATATTCTCCATAACGTGCAACTTCTGATCGGAAAGGACGAATCATCTGAGAGTGACATCCCACACAACCTTCACGGATATACAAGTCACGTCCTTCTAACTCTAATGGTGTATAAGGTTTTACACTTGAAATAGTTGGAATATTGGATTTTACAACAATAGTTGGAATAATTTGTATAATACCTCCTATTAGAATTGCAATTGTAGCTAGAACAGTTAATTGAACTGGTTTTCTTTCTAACCAAGCATGAAATTTTTCATTTTTTAAACGGTATGGTGCAATAGTGGCTAATGCTGGAGCTTCTGCTAATTCATCTTCAACTGATTGTCCGTTAGCAACTGTTTTATACGCATTATAAACCATCACAAACATCCCTATTAAGTACATACTTCCTCCTATAGCACGAATAGCATACATAGGCATAATTTGAGTAACTGTTTCTAAGAAATTACCATACACTAACGATCCATCAGGGTTAAATTGTTTCCACATAGAGGCTTGTGTAAAACCAGCCACATACATTGGCAAAGTATACATAATGATTCCTAAGGTTCCTATCCAAAAATGAAAATTAGCTAATTTTTGAGAATATAATTGCGTTTTAGTTAATCTAGGTAATAACCAATAAATAATACCAAACGTCATGAAACCATTCCAAGCTAAAGCGCCAACGTGTACGTGCGCTACAATCCAATCTGTAAAATGCGCGATAGCATTTACATTTTTTAGCGATAACATAGGTCCTTCAAAAGTTGCCATACCATAACCTGTAAGTGCCACTACAAAGAATTTTAACACTACATCAGTACGTACTTTATCCCAAACTCCTCTTAAGGTTAAAAGACCATTAATCATACCTCCCCAAGAGGGCGCAATTAGCATTACAGAAAACACTACCCCTAAGTTTTGCGCCCAATCAGGCAAAGCTGTATATAATAAATGATGAGGTCCAGCCCAAATATATAAGAAAATTAAAGACCAAAAGTGAATAATTGATAATCTATAAGAATACACAGGTCTGTTAGCCGCTTTGGGCATAAAATAATACATAAGTCCTAAAAATGGTGTAGTCAAGAAAAATGCCACTGCATTGTGTCCATACCACCATTGTACTAAAGCATCTTGAACCCCTGCGTAAACAGAATATGATTTTAGACCATTAACAGGCAATTCTAAACTATTAAAAATATGCAACACTGCTACTGTTACGAAAGTAGCTATATAAAACCAAATGGCAACATAAAGATGTCTTTCTCTACGGCGCAAAATAGTCATGATCATATTTACACCAAATACCACCCAAATTAGAGCTATAGCAATGTCTATTGGCCATTCTAATTCTGCGTATTCTTTAGAGGTTGTATAGCCTAAAGGTAAAGAAATGGCTGCAGCAACAATAATTAACTGCCATCCCCAGAAGTTTAAGTTCGTTAAAAAATCACTATACATTCTGGTTTTTAATAATCGCTGAATAGAATAGTAATAACCTGCAAACATTGCATTACCTACAAAAGCAAAAATTATTGCATTTGTATGTAAAGGGCGTAAACGTCCGTAGCTCAACCACGAGATACCATCTGTAATATTAGGGAATAAATACATTGTTGCTAACAATAGCCCTACTAACATACCTACTACCCCAAAAACTATGGTTGCGTATATGAACTTGTTTACAATTTTGTTGTCATAATAAAATTGTTGCATTTCCATAATTAAATTTGTTTTTCTGAATTTATATTTGTTTTGGGTTTACTTTTTTTGAGCTCATCTTCGAATAACATACGAACCGAAGGAGTATAATCATCATCAAACTGACCACTTTTCACCGCTCTAATGAATATATAGAGAAAAGTAACAGCTAATACGATACTGATACAGATTAGTAAATAAATAATACTCATACCTTTATTTTTATACCTCAAAGTTACCTTGACTATATGGGATAAAATATGATTTTTATCATACTCTTTATTTTGTTTAAAATTTACACTCTATCTTATTATAAAACCCTTAAAATCTGAATTTTACAATCCTTTTTTAGACGCATAAAAATTACTCATTAATGTTACAAAACTTACAATAGTAATAGTACTCAACGGCATTATGATAGCTGCTACGATAGGTAACAAATTACCTGTTACAGCATAACTTAACCCCACAACATTATATAGGAGTGATAATACAAAACTCATATAAATAGTTTTCATCGCATTTTTCGAATATTTCATAAAAAAATCAATCTTTGAAAATTGGGTAGCATCTAAAATCCCATCACAAGCAGGAGAAAACACATTTACATTTTCTGAAATAGCAATTCCTATATTACTTTGAGCCAATGCTCCAGCATCGTTTAATCCATCCCCTACCATCATCACATTATCCCCTCTTTTTTGAAGTTTTTCTATATATTGCAATTTTTCTTCTGGTTTTTGATTGAATACTAAACATGTAGAAGAAGGTAGCATTTTTTCTAAAATTTTCCTTTCGCCATCATTATCACCTGATAAAACGACTAATTTGTATCTCTTTGATAAATTTTCAAATAATTGTTCTAATCCTTCCCTATACTGATTGTTAAACACATAATTTCCTTTATATACTCCGTCAATTGCAACGTGGACTTTGGTTTTCTTATGAGTATTTTCACTCATGTGTTCTAAAAATTGTGAAGAGCCTAACTTAACCGAGCGTCCATTCAACTCAGCAAAAATTCCTTTACCTATTATTTCTTCAAAATAAGTAATTTCTATTTTTTCTTGAGTTGGAATAAAATCATATAACCTTCTGCTTAGAGGATGATTAGAAGTACGGAGTACGTTTTTTAAAAGTTTTAATTCATCATCATTAAATTCACTACCTTCATAAGTTATAGATGTCTTTTTGTTCGTTGTAATGGTTCCTGTTTTATCAAAAACAATTGTATCTACTTTTGCTAATTGTTCTATAACCGTAGCATTTTTCAAATAAAATTTTCTGTATCCCATTATACGAAGGACATTTCCTAATGTAAAAGGAGCGGTTAATGCTAATGCACAAGGACAAGCCACTATTAAAATTGCCGTAAAAACATTAAATGCTGTAGAAAGTTCTTGGAATATCCAAAAGGCAAAAGACACAAAGGCCAACAATAATAAAGCAGGTGTAAAATACTTACTAATAGTATCTGTAATTGTTTTGTATTTTTGTTCTACTCGTTTTTGAAAAACATCATTACTCCACAATTGTGTTAAATAACTTTGTGAAACTGAATGCAAAACTTCTATTTCTATAATTTTTCCTATTTGTTTTCCTCCTGCATATACCTTATCTCCTGATTTTTTCTTCATTGGTATTGCTTCTCCCGTAACAAAACTATAATCAATAGAAGCTTCTGACGAAATCAGAATACCATCCACAGGTATTAATTCTTGATTACGAATCAGTAATCGGTCTCCTTTGGTTATATCGTATACTTGAATAGGTTCTTCATTTCCATTCGTATTAATTTTAGTAATTGCAATTGGAAAATACGATTTGTAATCGCGCTCGAAAGACAAAAAGTTATATGTTTTTTGTTGAAATAACCTTCCTAATAACATAAAGAAAATCAACCCACACATACTATCAAAAAAACCTTGCCCATAATCAAAAACTATGTCAATTGTACTCCGTACAAACATTACTATAATTCCTAAAGCAATAGGAATATCTATATTTAACATTTTTGATCGAATGCTTTTCCAAGCAGACATATAATAACTCGAAGCTGAATAAAAAAAAGGAGGTAATGATAAAGCAAAAATCAACCATCTAAAAAATCCTTTATATTGCTCAATCCAAAACTCTCCTACCTCAAAATATTCTGGAAAAGAGAGTAACATGATATTGCCAAAGGAAAAAAAGGCAATACCAATTTTATAAATTAAAGTCCTATCTACTTCTTGTTTTTTATTTTCGTAATTTTCTAAACTAATATAAGGTTCGTAACCAATCTTACTGAGTATTTCAACAATTTCTTTTAAATTAATGATTTCTGGACTATAAGTAATTCTAACTTTCTTTTGATGAAAATTAACTTGCGAACTAACAATCCCTCTCATTAATTTTTGAAGATTTTCTAAAATCCAAATACAAGAACTACAATGTATATGAGGTATATACAAAGAAATAATATGAGTCCTTTCTTCTTCAAAATCTAATAATTTGGAAACTATTTTATCATCATTCAAAAAATTGTATTTCCCTTTTACATCTTGTGGGGTAGCTCCAGGAGATTTTTCGAAATCATAATAACAAATCAAATCATTTTGACTAAAAATCTCATATACTGTTTTACAGCCCACACAGCAAAAAGATCTATCTTCAAAATCAATTTTTTCTCTTTCTACAATATCATTTCCGCAATGGAAACAACTCATTTTATCCATAAATTTATTTGCTCTTTAAAACCTTTAACAAAATTCTTTCCTTATTCATAATTTTACTATGATATTTATCATACTTTAAATATCTTTGAACGCTGAATTTTGTGATATGAGCAAATGTGAACAATGTATCGTTAGACAATTCAGTTCTTTGAAGGCTCTAACAAAGGACGAATTATTACGAATGGCCGAATGTAAAACTTCGTATACCATTAAAAAAGGCGAACCTATCTTTGAAGAAGGCGAGATGACTAATGGAATCTTTTGTATAAAAGATGGAGTTTGTAAAATGACCAAACTAAGTACAAATGGCAAAGACCAAATTGTAAAACTAGTAAAAGCTGGTGAACTTTTAGGACAGCGATCTATGATTAGTGAAGAACCGGCTAATTTAAGTGCTGTTGCCTTAGAAGATATGGAAGTTTGTTTTGTTCCCAAAAGTGAAATATTAAAATTTTTTAATCAAAACAATCAGTTTTCTATGAATGTCATGAAAACAATATGTAGCGATTTAAAAGAGGCTGATGATCACATGGTCTCAATGGCTCAAAAAAGCGTAAAAGAACGTTTAGCCGAAACACTCCTCTATTTAGAAGAAACCTTTGGTAGCAATGAAGATGGTTCACTTCGTATCCAGCTCTCTCGCGAAGAATTAGCTGGTATGATAGGTACTGCCACCGAAAGCTGTATCAGATTACTTTCCGAATTAAACAAACAAGAATTAATCAGTATATCAGGAAAAAAAATAGCCATTAAAAATAAAAATCAATTACGAAAAATGGCAGAGTAAACTTTAAAATTATTATTTATTTTACTTTTTTTATCTAAAATATAAGAACTATCCTTATATAGAATAAAATAAAATTCTTATACCATTTAAACTTCCTCATAATATTTTTTTTAACCTTGAGAGTGTCCAAAAAGTTCGCAATCTTGTTCATTTCGACCAAAGGGAGAAATCACATAGTTCTGATTATAAGACTATTCCTTACATAGAAGAGACAAACTGCATGTTGATTTAGGCACTATCCTACAAAAGCAATAAAAATGAATGTTGGTTCTCGATGCGCTTCACACTCGAACTAATGATGATTTCAATTATATAATTCAAGTTGCTAGTTGATATTTATAAAAAACAAAGCAAAGGTTAAGTAATTTTGTTTTGTGAACCAAAAAAACAACACCAATGCTTTGCAAAGACAAAATTATATCAATTTTTTGTTTAATTGATGATATTTTAAAAGGAATTGAACATCCAGAAGATATAAGAAGACAGGTTAGCGATAGTGAAATTATTTTAACTGCGATTGTGTCATCGACAAGCTTTTATGTGTAATAGTTAATATTTAATCTGACAGTTACCAATTAAAGTATTAATTTTAAACAAAGATTAAATATGACAACAAATCAAAAAATAATAGGTAATAAAATTGGACTATTAAACTTAGCAAACAAATTAAAAAATGTATCAGAAGCTTGTAGGATTATGGGCTACAGTCGTGATAGTTTTTATCGTTTTCAAGAATTATATGAAACAGGAGGCGAATTAGCACTTCAAGAAATAAGTCGAAGCAAACCCATTATTAAAAATCGTGTTGAACCCTACATTGAGCAAAAAGTAGTAAGCATTGCTACAGATAATCCAGCTCTAGGTCAGCAAAGAGTGAGTAATGAATTGCGTAAAGAAGGCATTGTACTTTCTCCTGGAGGAGTTCGTTCGATTTGGCTTCGTAATGATTTAGAGACCTTTAAAAAGCGATTAAAAGCCTTAGAGACAAAAGTAGCAAAAGAAGGTTTGATTCTTACTGAATCACAAGTCGTAGCCATTGAAAAAGCTAAAGAAGAAAAAGAAGCTCACGGAGAAATAGAAACCGCTCATCCAGGTTATTTGGGAGCACAAGACACCTATTATGTTGGCACAATTAAAGGAGTAGGAAGAATTTACCAACAAACTTTCATAGACACTTATTCTAAAGTTGCTTTTGCAAAACTATACGACCAAAAAAATTCACTCGTAGCAGCAGATATGCTCAATGATAAAGTGCTCCCATTTTATCAAGAACAAGATGTTTCTTTACTTAGAATACTTACCGATAGAGGAACAGAGTATTGTGGTTCACAAGATCACGATTTTCAACTTTATCTAGCTATTGAAGACATAGATCATACTAAAACCAAAGCTAGAAGTCCTCAGACTAATGGTATTTGCGAACGTTTTCATAGAACTATACAAAATGAATTTTATGCCATAGCTTTTAGAAAAAAAGTTTATAACTCAATTGAACAACTTCAAATAGACCTTGACCTTTGGCTTATAGAATACAATCAAAACAGACCCCATTCTGGTAAGTTTTGTTATGGACAAACTCCTTTAAAAACTTTTTTAGATACCAAATATTTGGCAGATGAAAAAAACTTGAATAAATTGCATCAGAATCATTTTTTTCTTTCATCTGAAAAAGCCCCGCAGGAATTGAAAAAACAAACAATCTGACAAACTTAATTTAACTTACAACTGTCAGGTAAAGTAGTGGCTATTACATTTTATGGAAATCATAGTTCAGCTATAAAGTTTATGAAACAATATGGATTTATACCAAAGATGCTTGACAAGAGTAGATTTAATAGAAGATTACATAAAATTGGAAGTTTGCTTTATGAGTTATTTGAAATAATAAGTTCATATTTTAAAGATTTATGCTGTGAGATGCAGTATATCATAGATTCATTTCCAGTTGCTGTTTGCAATAATATGAGGATTTCGAACTGCAAAATCCTCAAAGAAGAAAAATGGCGAGGTTACACAGCAAGTATGCGAAATTATTTTTATGGACTTAAAGTACAATTACTTACCACAAAAAATGGAATCCCAATAGCTTTTCATTTTACACCAGGAAAAACAGCAGATGCAAAAGCACTAGGAAAAATGATTGACAAATTACCAGTAGAGGCTTCAATATATGGAGATAGTGCTTATACTGATTATAGTTTAGAGGATGCTGTATATGAGAGAAGATGTATTTCATTAAAAATTCAGCGTAAATCAAATGCTAAAAGAATGGATACTTTAGAACAAAAAAATGAAAAACTAAAAATGAGAAAAAGGGTAGAAACAACAATAAGCGATATTAAAAAAATGTTTCCAAGAACTATACATGCAATAACTTTAGAAGGTTTTCTAATAAAACTTACATTATTTGTCTTTGGCTTGCAATTAAATAAATCAATTAACTAGCAACTTGAATTATATACTCAACCCTTTGTTCGAGTTGTTTTAAAATAAAAAAAACAGATCGAGAATTTTACCTTTTAATCCAGTATATTTTAAGTTTTAATGGTATTATTTAGATTCAAAATCATTTTTACATTCAATAAACTTATAACATCTTTAATCTTACAATAAAAAACAAACCCCGTTTTGGGCTATTTTCACTCAAAACAGGGTTTAAATTCAAAAAAAACTTAATATTTAGGAAACTTTTTTCGTTTTACCTTTCTTATAAATAAGTATTTATATACAAAAAACAATCTTACATTAGAGATTAGTCTTTACCTCTATTTAACTTATTCTTAAAAAACGCTTTTAAAAATTAATTTATTTTATTAAAATCTTTTTTCTAATAGTGTATTGATCTGATTTTATATCTAGCAAATAAACTCCTTTAGGATTATCTGAAATATTAATTTCATCATTAGATGTTAAAGATTTGAATGATTTTTCAAAGACTAATTTACCTGAAACATCATATATAGCCATTTTTAAAGGTTCATTAATATTAACATTTAATCTAAAAACACCATTAGAAGGATTAGGAAAAACACCTCCTTTATTCACATCTAATTCATGATTTTCTAAAGCGAGCGTTCCGCTTGGTAAAGCTACTCTCCATATTCCTCTTCCATAAGTAGAAGCTGTTAAATTATTTTCAGAAGTATTAATTTTTAACTCTGTTATCTTAACTCTAGGTAGACCATTACTAAAAAGACTCCAAGAATTAGATTCTTCGTCAAAATAATATACCCCTAAATTTGTTCCTACATAAACAGAATTTTTTTCATTTCCTTGTGCAGCTATACAATAACTAACCGAATAAGGCAAATTATACGTTATATTTACCCAAGTCTTTCCTGAATCAGCTGTTTTATAAACCTTTGAACCGTATATTATATAAAAGATATTAGGATTTACAGGATTAAAACAAATTGCTACTAAAGTTTTTGCATACATCCCAGGAGCAGGAGGAAGATTAATAACCCTTGGGACCAAATTACCTGAACTATCTTTGTTTTCATCTGTATAAATTAATTCATCAAAATTAGGATTAGCAGCACTTTTTCTATAATACAACAACCTATTAGGATATAATGGATTAACTTTCATATTTCTTATATTATACCCATTAGAATTATTAGTTCTTGGTTGCCAAGACCTATTTTCTAATTCCTCTATTTCTTTCCAACCACCATAAATATTTCCCGCACTTGATATTTCAAGAGGAGTAACCCACTCTCCCCGTGGATGACTCACAACAAAAGAACCTTCTGCTTTTAAATTAAAATCATATTCATATAAATTTCCTCCATATTGTGTAAAACCGTATGCTAAATTAGGCATTACAGGATTTATTGCAGCATCCATACCATCTCCTCCATAGAAATTAACCCAAGTATCATTATCCGATATAAATCCCCCATTATCTTGTAAGCCTCCCACTAATCTAGAATTCGTAGATGGGGAAGTATCTATTTTATAAAACTGACTTATTTGTAAACCAAACGTTCTATTCACAAAAGTATTACCATTATCTTTAGAAATATAAATTCCACCATCTGATGATACATACACATTAGACCCTACTGTTCTTATATCATGAATATCCGCGTGTGTATATCGTTGATCTAAAACACTCCCCCAATGATTCAAAGAAGTAAAAGTTTTTCCTCCATCATTTGAACCCCATAAATTCAAACATCCCGTATAAACTAAATCTTTATTAGTTTGCGATACCGCCAATCCTAAATCATAATAGCTCTGGTAACTTTCTAAAACATTAGTTGAATCATTTTTAAGCGTAAACGTTTCTCCTGAATCAACTGACAAATAAACCCCTTTAAATCCATTTAAAACACCAGATGTATTAGCACCTAACAAATACAAATAATTAGAGTCCGCTTGAGTAGTTGCCATAATCATTTTTTTTACTCCCACAAAACTTTTCTTTAATTCCCAAGTCAAACCATTGTCAATACTCTTATAAATAAAAGTATCATCCCCATTTGAAGTAGAAGCATATACCACATTGGAGTCATTAGGCTTAAATGCAATCTGAAAAACAATCTCTTCCTCTGAAGTTTGCTCAAAAGTAAGCCCTCCATCCTGCGAACGATACACCCCTGAATTTGTCCCTACAATTACAACATTGCTATTATTAGGATCTATCAATATTGTTCTCCCATAATTTATATCCGTCAAACCCATTTTTATCCAAGTTTCACCCCCATCATTTGATTTATAAAGACCATCAAATCCTACATTTGCACCATCTGCATCTCCTGTCATTGCATATATAACGTTCGTATTGTTAGGATCTATCGCTAATCCTGAAATACCTATTGAATCAATAAAATCAGTTTTAGGAGACCAACTTAATCCTCCATCTGTAGATTTCCAAACACCTCCTGTAGCTGCTCCTATATAAATTACATTTTCATTAGTAGGATCCGTAACAGAACAGTTTACCCTACCCTGCCCTGTACTCCAAGAACCTTTATTAGTATATGTAAAAGGACCAACAGGTGTCCACAAATTATTTAATGCCTCTCTATAAACTTGATCACTTAAAGAAGGGCTTTCTTTAAATTCAACTTTCATCTTATTAATAGCACTCGAATTAGGTAAATAACCATTCTCATCTACCTCAAAACTTGCCATATATTTCCATCTCTGATATACCTTCCATCCACTCCCCTTTGCATTAATATCACGATTATTAAAAGATTCTTCCACTCTTCTATCAATTTCATCAAATTTAATAGTCTTATTTTCAATTGACTTATATAATTTTTGATTAAAAATAAAAGACTGTGAATAAAAATTAAAATTTAAAAACAATAATGTTGTTACTAAATAGTTTCTCATAATCTTGTTTGTTATTTTTACACAAAATAAACCAAAATAATAACTAATACTTTAAAAAAACGACGAAACGCACAAAAATCCTTTCAAGTGTTTTGAAATTCAAATTTCATTTTTCAAAAAGTAAATATTACATTTGCAATGACAAACACAACAACACACAACAATGATTCATTTTTTTGGTAACACAACCAACACTGTATTTGCTGTACAAACGCAAAACGAATTATCGACAGAAGATATCAACAAATTAAATTGGCTTTTTGGCAACGCACATAAAATAGAAAAATCCGTATTGGCGGATTTTTTTGTTGGTCCTCGTGCCGCTATGGTGACTCCTTGGAGTACCAATGCTGTTGAAATCACTCAAAATATGGGAATCTCTGGAATTATTCGTATCGAAGAATTCCAAAGGGTAACCGAAGATTTCGCTGATTTTGACCCCATGTTGTTACAAAAATACTCGGAGTTAAATCAAGATATTTATACCATCAATATTCAACCTGAAGCCATTATGGAAATTGAAGATATTGAAGCTTACAACCAACAGGAAGGTTTGGCTTTAAGTCCAGAAGAGGTGGAATATTTACATAATCTTTCGACTAAAATAGGTAGAAAATTAACCGATTCTGAAATTTTTGCTTTTTCACAAGCCAATTCAGAACACTGCCGTCACAAAATTTTCAACGGAACTTTTGTGATTGATGGTGAAGAACAACCTACTTCCCTATTCAAATTAATCAAAAAAACTTCTGAAACACATCCTAACGAAATTGTTTCAGCCTATAAAGACAACGTAGCTTTTGTAAAAGGACCTACTGCCGTTCAGTTTGCTCCAAAAAGTGCTGACAAACCTGATTTTTACCAAGAAAAGGAATTCGAATCGGTTTTATCCTTAAAAGCTGAAACCCACAACTTCCCTACCACGGTAGAACCTTTCAACGGTGCCGCTACAGGTTCTGGAGGTGAAATCCGTGACCGTTTAGCAGGTGGACAAGGTTCATTGCCCTTAGCTGGTACAGCGGTGTACATGACTTCTTACTCACGTTTAGAAGAAAATCGCCCTTGGGAAAATGCTATGGATGAAAGAGCTTGGTTGTACCAAACCCCTATGGATATTTTAATCAAAGCATCAAATGGTGCTTCCGATTTTGGAAATAAATTTGGTCAACCCCTTATTACGGGTTCGATTTTAACTTTTGAACACGAGGAAGAGGCTCGCAAATTAGGTTTCGATAAAGTAATCATGCAAGCGGGTGGTATAGGTTACGGAAAACTAGAACAAGCTAAAAAACACGAACCTAAAGCAGGCGACAAAATCGTTATTTTAGGAGGTGAAAATTATAGAATTGGTATGGGAGGTGCGGCGGTATCTTCTGCTGATACGGGTGCTTTTGGTTCGGGCATCGAATTAAACGCTATTCAACGTTCGAATCCAGAAATGCAAAAACGCGCGGCTAATGCTATCCGTGGTTTAGTTGAAAGTGACAACAACCCTATCGTTTCTATTCACGACCACGGTGCTGGTGGACACTTAAACTGTTTATCAGAATTAGTAGAAGCTACAGGTGGACATATCGATTTAGATAAATTACCAGTGGGTGACCCTACCCTTTCGGCAAAGGAAATCATCGGTAATGAATCGCAAGAACGTATGGGATTAGTCATTGGTGAAAAGGACATCGAAACTCTAAACCGTATTGCAGAAAGAGAACGTTCCCCTATGTACACTGTGGGTGATGTAACGAATGACAATCGTTTCACTTTCGAATCAAAAACAACAGGGGCAAAACCCATGGATTATGCGTTAGAGGATTTCTTTGGTAGTTCGCCTAAAACGATTTTGACGGATAAAAAGATTAATCGTAACTATTCAAATCCTGATTATACCGTTGCTGATGTTCCAAACTACTTAAACCAGATGCTACAGTTGGAAGCAGTCGCATGTAAAGACTGGTTAACCAACAAAGTTGACCGTTGTGTAGGCGGACGTGTAGCGAAACAACAATGTGCAGGACCGTTACAATTACCATTGAATAATGTGGGTGTAATGGCATTAGATTATAAAGGTAAAGAAGGTATTGCGACTTCAATTGGACACGCGCCAGTAGCCGCAATTGTTGACCCTGTGGCAGGTTCAAAAAATGCGATTGGTGAAGCATTATCTAACTTAGTTTGGGCGCCTTTAAAAGACGGATTACAATCGGTTTCCTTATCGGCGAACTGGATGTGGCCTTGTAAAAACGAAGGGGAAGATGCTCGTTTGTACGAAGCAGTAAAAGGTTGTTCAGATTTTGCTATCGAATTAGGCATCAATATCCCAACCGGTAAGGACTCGCTTTCTATGAAGCAAAAATACCCTAACGATGAAGTAATTGCACCAGGAACGGTAATTATTTCAGCTATGGGAAATTGCTCAAACATTACCAAAGTAGTTGAACCTGTACTTAAGAAAAACGGTGGTAACATTTACTATATCAACCTTTCACAAGATACTTTTAAATTAGGAGGTTCTTCTTTTTACCAAATTTTAAATAAGATTGGTAACGAAGTTCCAACGATGAAAGACGCTGTTTATGTACGTAAAGCATTTAACGAAATCCAACATCAAATCAAGGAAAGAAACATTAGTGCGGGACACGATGTAGGTAGCGGTGGTTTAATCACAACCTTACTTGAAATGTGTTTTGCAGATGTGAATGTGGGGGCAACCATCGATTTAACAATATTAAACGAAGCTGATACGGTAAAAGCGTTATTCAACGAAAATATTGGGTTGGTATTCCAGTCTAATTTAGGAGATGATGCCATCGATTTAGCTTTTTCAAAACGCAATGTAAAAGCATTCAAAATTGGAACCGTTACTGAAGGAAACACCGTTTCAATCAAAAACTTCAATGACCAATTCAATTTTGATGTGGCTCAGTTAAGAGATACTTGGTACAAAACTTCCTTCCTTTTAGATTCAAAACAATCTAAAAACGGAATGGCTCAAGAAAGATACACTAATTACAAAAACCAACCTTTACAGTTTGTTTTCCCTGAAAATTTCAGCGGTATGAAACCTGAAATTCCAGCAGCTGCGCGTCCTAAAGCGGCTATCATCCGTGAAAAAGGAAGTAATTCAGAGCGTGAAATGGCAAATGCGATGTACTTAGCTGGTTTTGATGTAAAAGACGTACACATGACCGACTTAATATCTGGTCGTGAAACTCTTGAAGATATCCAATTCATTGGTGCTGTGGGTGGTTTCTCCAACTCAGACGTATTAGGTTCGGCAAAAGGTTGGGCAGGTGCTTTCTTATACAACGAAAAAGCCAATACCGCTTTACAAAACTTCTTCAAACGAGAAGATACTTTGTCGGTTGGAATTTGCAACGGCTGTCAGTTGTTAATGGAATTAGAGCTAATCAATCCAGAACACGAAGTACACGGTAAAATGCACCACAACACGTCTAACAAACACGAAAGTGGCTTTACTTCGGTAAAAATCCAAAAGAATAACTCGGTAATGTTGTCTTCATTAGAAGGATTGACTTTAGGGGTTTGGATTTCGCACGGTGAAGGTAAATTCAAATTACCATATAGTGAGGACAAATACAACATTGTAGGTAAATATGCTTACGAAGGCTATCCAGCTAACCCTAATGGTTCTGACTATAATACGGCCATGCTTTGCGACACCACAGGACGTCACTTGGTAATGATGCCACATATTGAACGTTCTATATTCCCTTGGAACTGGGCGAATTACCCAGAAAGGGGTCAAAAAGACGAAGTTTCTCCTTGGTTAGAAGCTTTTGTGAATGCTAGAAAATGGATTGAAAATCAGAAATAAATAAAAGGAAAGCGGTTGTAAGACCGCTTTTTTTGTGGGGATTTTATATATTTGAGAATAAATACGTAACTTTTTAAGCTAAGTACAATTGGCAAAAAACCTTTAAAAAAATATTATGGAAATTTTTAAAACAGCAGAGTTTTGGTATTTTTTTATTCCAGTTATCATAAGTTTTGTAATTTATTTTTTAGACAAAAGTGTCAAAGACGAGAAAAAACATCTTTTAATTTTATTTAAATCAAATCAAACTATTTCAAAAAACATACAAGAAAAACTGCGAGGGTTTATTGTAGAATTTAGTGCTTCAAATGCAATCGCATTTCCTGAAAAAAATTTAACTTACGGAACTTGGCTTGAAATGATGTCCGAAGAATACAAAAAAAATCTTTCAGATGAATTATACGAATTCGCAAAAAAAGGAAAAATACCAAAACCAACATTACTCTCAATGACTGACTCATTAAATAGGCAAAATGAAGCTTTAAGATTGATGGAAATTGATATGGATTTAATAATAAAAAAGGCTAAGGAAGGAAGATAGTAACAATTTCAAATGTAGACAATAGTAGTGTCTTTTACATTTTAGGAATGAATTATTCTGTAAGCCTGTCATTTCGACCAAAGGGAGAAATCACATAAAGGGAATAAGACACTACTTAAATTTGATTATGTGACTCCTCCCAAGGTCGGAGTGACAAACTGGACAGTGATTTACTATAAAAAATTATTCGTAATCTTGTCATCCCGAGAAACGAGACTCGAACGAAGTGAATGGCGAAGCAAATCACATAAAGTGAGTAAGACACTACTTAAATTTGATTATGTGACTCCTCCCAAGATCTGAGTGACAAACTATACGGTTATTTTTCAGGAATGAGTTATTCGGTAATCTTGTCATCCCGACACAAGGAGGGATCACATAAAGTGAGTAACGCATAGCTAATAAAGTTTAACCTAGATTATGTGACTCCTCCTTGCGTCGGAGTGACAAACTAGACGGTTATTCATTTACTATAAAAATTATTCATAATCTTGTCATCCCGACGCAAGGAGGGATCACATAAAGTGAGTAACGCATAGCTAATAAAGTTTAACCTAGATTATGTGACTCCTCCTTGCGTCGGAGTGACAAACTATACGGTTATGTACTATAAAAAAATTATTCGTAATCTTGTCATTCCGACGCAAGGAGGAATCACATAAAGTAAACACAATGCTTTTAAAAAATTGACTTGGGTTATGTAACTCCTCCTTGCGTCGGAGTGACAAACTATACGGTTATGTACTATAAAAAAATTATTCGTAATCTTGTCATTCCGACGCAAGGAGGAATCACATAAAGTAAACACAATGCTTTTAAAAAATTGACTTGGGTTATGTAACTCCTCTTCCGCAGTGACAAACTCAATAACAAAAAATAACTTATAATATGGATCCATTCAATCCTCAAAAAGGTTTTCATACATATTATGTTTATATCATCACAAACGATTTTCGTTCGACCTTTTACATTGGAATAACAAACAATCTTAAACTCAGATTGGAACAACATAGATTAAACATAGAAATCGGTAATAAAACATTTGCAGCAAAATACAACTTAAAACATTTAGTTTATTACCAAACATTTACTTGGGTTCAAGAAGCGATAGCAAGAGAAAAAGAGTTAAAAAATTGGAGACGAGAGAAGAAATTAGAATTGATTAAAGAATTCAACCCTAGCTTTGAGTTTTTGAATCATTTTTTTGAATAACTGTATTAAATATTAAATTCTTTATGCGACTCCTCCTTGCGTCGGAGTGACAAACTGGACAGTGATTTTTTTTATTAAAATTTATTCGGTAAGCCTGTCATTTCGACCAAAGGGAGAAATCAAATAAAGTGAGTAAGACAATACTTGAATTTGATTATGTGACTACTCCTTGCATCGGAGTGACAAACTGGACGGTGATTTTTTTTATTAAAATTTATTCGGTAAGCCTGTCATTTCGACCAAAGGGAGAAATCAAATAAAGTGAGTAACACAATACTTGAATTAGATTATGCGACTCCTCCTTGCGTTCGTGACAAACTGAACATTTATTTATTTTTCCATAATCTTTTTAAGAATCTCAACAAAGCAACTTAAAATAAGTTTATATTTACAAAAAACTTTCAAAATGGGATTCGGACTTTTGTTTCTATTTATTCTAGTTTTATACTTAAAGACTAGTGACTTAAAAAAAGATGTTAACAACACTTTATCTGATATTAATAAATTAAAAAAGGAAAATAATTCGTTAAAAAAAGAATTAGAAAGTTTAAAGCTCAAACTTGAGAACGGTTTTATTACTCCAACACCTAGTATACCCGAAACTGAAAAACCTTTTGAAGTCACACAAGAACAAAAAATTGAAAGTGTTTCACGTATTGATATTGAATTTGTTCCTTCTGATACTATAGAAGAAAAACAAGTCGTGCCTGAACCTATTAACATTACAACCGAAGTAACTCCCGAGTTGATTACCTCAATTATTCCTGCCACACCTGATGAAAAAACAGAAGTAACTTCAATAGAAACCGATCAAGAAGTATTGTCAACAAAACCTGTTATCAATAAAATAGTTGAAGAAGAAAAAGAAACTGTTCCTTTTACAAAAGAACCTATTAAAGAGGAAGTTTATCAAGAAAGTGCTTTTTCAATTTTCTTAAAAAAAGCCGAAAAACAATTTGCAGACAATTGGACAGGAATTCTTGGAACTGCCATTATGGTTCTTGGAATTGGTTACTTAAGTATTTATACCGCTTTGAAAGTGTCGCCTTTTTTTAGAATCCTAATTTTATGGTTATATGCTGGCTTATTGATAGGTTCTTACTATATCTTAAAAAAGAAAGAAAAATGGATAAGTACAGGTTTATGGCTTCGAAGCGCAGGTGCCAGTTTGTTTTTATTTAGTTGTTTTGGTGCTTCCCAAATTGATTCTTTAAGTTTTATTTCCAATACAGCAATGGGTTATGCGTTTATTGGTCTTGGAATAGGTTTAAATTTATATATAGGTTACATCGTTAAAAAACAAACTTTTTTATCGCTACACGTTGTCTTGAGTATCTTAATACTTTGTGTGATTCCAGATAAATTATTAATTACATTCTTATTAGCAGCTATTACAGTTACAATAGGTATCATTCTTTCTTATAAAGAAAAATGGGAATATCACTTGTTAATAGTCATTATTGGTTTTGTGATATTCGATATTTGGTTCAATGCACAAGGAACAAAATTAACCACTACAGAAAACATTCTAGCTATTTTAGGTATCATTATGGTTGCAGGTAGTTGTGTATTTATGCAATACAGAGCCATTTATGAAAACTCTCATTTTGACAAACCTGCCTTTATTACCCATTTGACCAATTGGCTTTTGTTTGCAACGGGATTAGTATTACACGCGACGGGAAGTAAATTTAAAATAGTTGTATTATTCCTAGGCGCCCTAATTTGCTTTTTTATGGCACTCAAAGCGCGAAAGAAAAAAGTGTACTGGTTATATAATTTAGACGGTATGGTTTCTTTTATATTAGCCGGATTGAGCATTATTATGTTGAATGATTGGAATATAGGACTTGATATTATTGCTTTTATTCTTTATTGTCTTGTTCTCGTTTGTTTATTCATTGTACATAAAGAGAAGGAAGTTCTACTGCATAAAATATTACTAGGTGTTAATCATTTTATGGTTGTTGCTTTAATTATTTTCTTTTTATTATTAGAAACCAATAGTATTGCTCCAAACCAGAGTTTTAATATTTTATTTTCTTCTATCCTACTCTTTTGTATAGCGATAGCTGTACCTATAATTTCTCAGATAAAAAAAGAATTTCTAGAAGTTGATTCTCTTTTCCTAGAAAAAAGCATTAGCATCAATGGCCTATTAGCGATGATTGTTTCAACTATTATTGTTTTGAAATGCAATGCTTTATACGGAAAGGCTTTTTACTATGCTGTAATTGCATTTGCCGGAATATGGTTTGTTTTAAAATGGAAATTTAAGGCTAAAACTTTTGAAATAGGTAGCGTTATTTTTTACTTACTGACTATCGTAATTGGTCTCTTGCTAATTCAAGTACAAGATAAAACCTATCAAGATGGACTGTTTAGTTTTGGTTTATTAAGTATCATAGTCCTAAATTGGTACCAAAAAGAATTTTACAAGAACGATTTTTATATTCGCTTTTTCGGAATTATGGGGGTAAATATTTTACTACTAATCTTTAGTTTTAAATATCTAACTCATTTTGAAACACTTCAAATTTTGAGTTTGTTTGGTATTGCTTTATTAAATCACGAATTTCTTTGGATTTCTTATAAAAGAAAAAATCTTTGCAGTAAGAATCAAACGATTTTATATCTGTTCTACTTTTTATTTATAATCATAGGTACTATAACTTTTATTTTCAAAACAACTGCTTTTTCAAATGCAAACATAGGTTTTATCAGCATTGGAATTCTACTTATAGAATCCTATGTTTTATTTACAAAAAGATTTAGAAAAAACATAGGTGACAATTTACCTAATTGGGAAAAATTGAATGTTTTTAATACCGAGTTTATCATTATTACAACATTGATCTTTGGTATCTCTTGTTTAAAAATGACGTACTTACCTATATACGTTGCCTCTTTAGGAGTACTTTTCTTTATCGCTTTTCAAAAATTTTCAGAATGTAAACGCTTTTTAGTGTATTCATTTGCACTAACTGTAGTTGCTATTATTTTAATGGTATCTACAGCTTTAAATAATTCTACAAATGATTATTTTGTTTACCTATCTCAATTTATAACATTTGCAATTACTTTAGGATACTCGTATTTATATATCACAGATAAGAATTTACCTGAAGATAAAAATTACTCATTTGTTCTGCCTTATATTCAAAATATTGGTCTGTTATTTTTATTACTTATCCAATTACAGACCAATTGTATTTCTTTATTTTTAATGTTTTTAGCAATTAGCAATTATTTTATAATTACCCGATTCAAAGTAAAAACCCACCCTTTTACCATCTCTGCAATTGGTTTACTTTCTATTGCTACATCTTTATATTATAGTGTGTATAAATGGAATCATTTTAGCCTGATTGATTGGTTTTTACAATTAGGAGCGATTGCCCTTGGGGTAGTATTAATTGGTTTATTAAATAAAACAGAAAAAGTTGAAGCGCAAAAATCGTATAATCAAATTATCGTAAACACTTGGTTATCTTTTATTATGTTTTCTCAATTAGAACATCAATGGTTGCCTATTTTTTGGTGTGTCGTAGCTATACTAAATCTGTACTTGTATTATAAGAAAATTAGCAAAGTTAAAAACATCCATTTTGTATATTATTTGTTAGCCAATTTGCATCTTGCTTTCTTTAGTTTTAACTTTTATGAAACTAGATTTTTAATCTTTTATCTGTTACTATTTATTTTACTAGCTGTTTATATATATCTGAGTTATAAATGGGCCGAAGAATTTAAACAAAAAAACAGCCTGTTGATTTACCCTGCTACATTAAGTATAGGTTGCTTTTTATATTTGACATTTGATAAAGGAATATTAACCTTCTTCTGGATATTAGAAGCTTTAGGATTGCTTATTTTAGGAATTGCTTTGAAAGAGAAATATTTCCGATATGTATCGCTTTCTTTGGTTGGTTTGTGTATTATCCGACTGATGTTCTTTGATTTATCAAATGCTGACTTCCTGATTAGAGCTTTAGTCTTACTGGGCGTAGGTGTGGTATTGCTAGTAATGAATACTTTATTTAAAAAATATAAGGATAGGTTTGACTAAAATTAGTTTTTATGTGAATGATTTTATTTAAAACTAATATATTACTTATTTTAAGAGAGAGGAATATATTTTTCTATTTTTAAAAAAAGATTAGAGAAGATTAAATTAATAGGAATAGATTTTTATATAATAGTCTTTTGATAATCTACAGGCAAGTCAATAAATTAAGATTTTGAGGTAATAATATTACTTCATAAAATTTTATTAGTTTTGTATAGATGACGGAAAAAAATTTATATATCATCTCGGGTTGTAATGGTGCTGGAAAAACCACTGTATCTTTTGCCATATTGCCTGAAATTTTAGATTGTAAAGAATTTGTAAATGCAGATGAAATAGCAAAAGGACTCTCTCCTTTTCAACCTGAAAAAGTAGCCTTTGAAGCGGGTAGAATTATGCTTCACAGAATAAATGAGTTATTTATACAGAATGAAAGTTTTGCTTTTGAAACTACCTTATCAACAAGAAGCTATAAAAATAAAATAATTGAGGCTAAGAATGAAAATTATAATGTAACTTTGTTGTTCTTTTGGTTAAGAACAATAGAGTTAGCAAAAGAGAGAGTAAAAACAAGGGTAAAAGAAGGAGGGCATAATATACCTGAATATATTATAGAAAGAAGGTACAAAAAGGGTATCTTTAATTTATTTGATATTTATTTACCTATTGTAGAACAAGTCCTTATATTTGATAATTCAGAAGGAAATCATCAATTAATAGCTGAAAAATCAAGTAATGATGAATTAAATATCATAGATCTTAAAAAGTTCAACGAAATTAAAAATATTTATGACCAAAGAAGCTAAAATTGAACGTCGTAACAATATTATAAAAGGATTGGCTATAGCCTACCAAAAAATGTTAGAATTTAAGAAAGAACGAAATAGTGAGCTCGTTATCATTAAGGATGATAAAATTGTAAAAATTAAATTATAAAAAATATTTTTATTTTATGATTTAACTCTGAAAATCTAAGATTTTATTTCATATCGTTTTAAACTCAGATTAAAATAGACTCAGGCTGAAATCTATAGACAAGGCAGGTTCGCTCTTCCTTTATTTTTGTTTTTAAATAATTATCAGATATGATATTCAGATTAATAATTATCTAATAAAAAAACCTAACAACCATTATTGTTAGGTTTTTTTAGGCACATTCATAATTACCCAAACACTTGCATATCAACAAAATAAGTATTATTTTAGAAGAAACAAACCCCGAAATTGCTCAAAAAGAGTCAAAAACGGGGTTTTTCTTTAAATGCTATGCCAAAAATAATACGTTTAAGCGAATTTCAATACCAAATTCCATTTTTTACTATCAATAAAGATTTTGATGGTTTTTACGCCCAATTTTTAAAAACAGATTTGGGTAAAATTTATCTTTCGATGCCTTTTTCAGAGCTTGCTCAAGCCTTCAAACTGAAAGATTCTCAAAAAGGGACTCATTGTTATTTTAGTCCTAAAGGCAAAATTGCTCTGATGATGCTTAAAAACTACTACGGTTGTTCGGATAAAAAGTTGATTGAACTTCTCAATGGAAATATCTTTATGCAATTTTTTTGTGATATTCTGATTCCGATTGATAAACCTTTGAAAAACTTTAAAATCGTGAGTCAAATCAGAATGGAGCTATCCAAGACTTTAACCATTGGCAAAGCTCAAGAAGTACTAGCTAAGAACTGGATTCCTTATATGGGAGATTTAGATAAAATGCTTACGGATGCTACTTGTTACGAGAGTGAAGTACGCTTTCCTACGAACCAGAAATTGCTTTGGGAGTGTGTACAGTGGAATTATAAGCAAATGGAAGCTTTGTGTCATTTGTTTAAAATAAAACTACCAAGAACTAAATATTTAGATTGGTGTAAGCGATACAATCAATATTCAAAAAAGAGAAAAAAACAATCAAAACATCGCACAAAAGTTACCCGAGGTTTACTTAAATTATTATACAAACTCAATGGCGAACTTAGCCGTATTGAAGCACAAAATCCGTTTGAAGCCACTACAAAATATAGCAAACAGCGCCTGATTATCAAACAAGTATACAAACAACAAATTCAGATATTTAAAACTGGTAAAAGTGTTCCAGACAGGATTGTAAGTATTAGCAAAAGTTATATCCGCCCAATTGTTCGCGGGAAAGAAGTAAAGCAAGTTGAATTTGGAGCCAAAGTAAACAAAATTCAAATCGATGGCATTAACTTCATCGAACACATTCAATATCGAGCTTTCAACGAAGGAACTCGTCTGCAAAGCAGTGTTTTTTGCGCTCAGAATTTAACTAAAACAAAAGTAAAAATACTTGGAGCCGATGCCATTTATGCTACCAATAAAAATCGAACCTTCACGTCTACCAATACTATCCAAACCGATTTTGTACGTAAAGGAAAAGCTGGAAAAAATGAAGAACAACGCAAAATTTTAGCGCAACACATCAAGAAAGAACGAGCTACTCGACTAGAAGGAAGTTTTGGCAAGGAGAAGGAACATTACCATCTCAAGAAAATCAAAGCCAAAACCCAAAAAAGTGAGATCCTTTGGATTTTCTTTGGCATTCACACAGCCAATGCATTAGAAATAGGGAGACGGATTTATCTACAACAGCAAACTTTAGTAGCATAAAAAAAATGTAAGACCAGCATCATAGGGGAACGTGCGTCGTGTTGCGACCCAAAAACCTATTTTTAAACATTTGAATCCTTTAAAAAACAAAAATGACCCAAATTTGTAAATCAAAATGGGTCATTGTTTTATTTTTTTACAAAAGTGAGGTTACTTCTGAATGTGCCTTTTTATTTTAAAAATTTGAAATCCCTTTTTTAAATTTTTAAAATATCTATAATATGTATACTTGTTTTGTAATAGTTGCTCTTCCCCAATTATAGTTAGGAGGAGATGAGGACCACATATTAAAAAGGAAATTAGAATTAAAAGATGAATAATATTCTATATAACCATTAAGAGAATAGGTAATATTTACTGGAGAAGCTCCAGTGGTTAACTTTTCTATGTATGTATTAGTAATAGTTGCCATGTTTGCAGTGGAGCCATTTAATGGTGCAGTTTCATAATTATTTACAATTGTTGATTTCCTAGAGCCAGCTTCTGCTTCAGTTCCATTCTTTAAAAATCGAACGCCATAGTATCCTACTACTTCTTGTTTAGGAAAATTTGAAATTCCTATAGGAACGGAATAGTTTATAATAATTATACAGTTTTTATTTGCAGGAAGGCTAATATTAGTTGACAAACCTAAATTCAAATTATTAACTATACCAGGAGCTGCTATTGAATAATTAACAGGATTTGAAGCTACAACTCCATCTACATCTGAGAGAAGATGTGTATTAAATGTTCCTATATTTCCATTACTATCACTCGTAAGTATTTGAGTTGAACTTGTGGTAACAGGAATATTGCGAATTCGTAAATTTCCATTTACATCTAATGTGGAAGTAGGAGAAGAAGTTCCTATTCCTAAATTACCCGCACTTGTCACTCTTAATCTTTCAACATTATTGGTTCTTGTTACAAAGTCATTTGCATTTGTTGTTCCTATAAAATTAGTGTTTGGATTCGTATTATTGTTACCTAAAATACTCCAATTGGTAGGTGTAGATGTATTTTGATTGGTTAATAATAACCATTTAGTACCATCCCAATAATAAAAACCTGGTATTACATCATTTGGGGTTACACCTGCTGTTACAGTATTATAAACTATAGTACCTGCTACAATTGAGCCTCCTTGTGGATTTAACACGGGAGCTTCAATATTTGATGCCATCAATTCTACTCTTGGAGGTATTAACCCGCTTGTATTAGAACTAATATCTAATATTCCTTGGGGGGTTACAGTCCCAATTCCCACTTGTCCATTAATTAATATAGAACTTAAAATAATAAAAATTAACAATAGTCTTTTTTTCATCCCTCTTACATTTAAAATCATTTACAAATTTAATAAATTAAGATTGTTTTAGGTAATTTATAACAAAAATATTAGAGTTATCACTCTAAATATCAGTATTTTACTACAAAAACACTCTTGTATATAAAATCAAAATCAATAATCGTACCAAAAAATATAATACAAAAAATATCATTTAAACTTAAAATATACTGGATTAAAAATAAAGTTCTCGATACGTTTTTCATTTTAAAACAACTCGAACAAACGGTTGAGTATATAATTGAAATCATCGTTAGTTCGAGCGCGAAGCGAATTGAGAACCAACACTAGTTTCTATTGCTTTTGTAGGATAGTGCCTAAATCAACATGCAATTTATAACTCCTACGTAAGGAGGTGTCTCATAATCAAGATTATGTAATTTATCCTTTAGTCGAAATGAACAAGATTGCGAACTTTTTGTACAGTCTCAAGGATAAAAAATAGTATTATGAGGAAATTTCAAAGTTTAAATCGTATAAGACTTTGCTTAAAAAAATATTTTATGAATTATTATATATTTTAATAAAATTAAAATAAGCTCAAATAGTTTTTAACTCTTCTGAAATAGTACAAAAAGATAATACAAACAATGTTACTTATAGAGAAGAATTTTTAATAAGACAAAATAACAAGTTCAGGTTTATTTTTTTACTTTTCAAGTTTTTTATTTGGTTCTAATTTTAGAATTAAAATAGTAGAAGGGATCTATAAAAGTTTAATTATGAGTTGTCAAAATTAATTTTATTTTACTTGTTCTCCTTTTATAAATGTATTAATAGGTTTTATATAAGGAATAGCATCTATATCCACTGTCATCAAATCATTATCATAAATAACAAAATCAGCCCACTTTCCTATTTCTAAACTTCCTTTTTCGTTTTCTTCAAAATTAGAATAAGCAGACCAAATGGTCATTCCTTTTATGGTTTCTTCTCTAGATAAGGCGTTTTCTGGTTGAAATCCTCCTTCTGGGTAATTTTTTAAATCTTTACGGGCAACCGAAGCATAAAAAGTAAGCATAGGATTTACTTCTTCTATTGGGAAATCAGTACCTAAAGCAATTATTCCTGCCTTGTTTAGCATTTTTTTATAAGCATAAGAATGTTTAATTCGTTCTTTACCTACTCGTTGTTCAGCCCAATACATATCTGATGTAGCATGTGTGGGTTGGACGGAAGGAATAATATTAGAAGAAAAAGCATCAAAATCTTGTTCTCGTATTATTTGTGCGTGTTCAATCTTCCATCTTCTATTGGGTTTGTCTTTTAAAACTTCTTTATAAATATTTAATAAAACGGTATTAGTAGAATCACCTATGGCATGGGAGTTCATTTGATATTCTGAATTTGCTATTTGTTTTGCTATTTTTTGTATATCGGTCACTGATGATAATAATGCTCCATGATGATTAGAACGATCGCTATAAGGCTGGTGTAAACAGGCTCCACGAGAACCTAATGCACCATCTCCCATAAATTTAAAAGATCTTACATTTAAATAATCCGTTTTATAAGGTCCTAATTGAGTATATAAATCTACATTATCTTGACTGGCACTTACCATGGCATAAATATTTATTTTTAATTCTTTTTTTTGCTGTAATGAATCTATCAAGTGAATGGTTTCTTTTTCTAATCCTGCTTCATTAATGGTTGTTAAACCATATTGAAACATTACTTGTTGGGCATCTTTAATTGCTTGTACTTGATTTTTTTTACTTGGCTTTGGAATAATATTATAGATTAAATCCATTGGATTATCAATTAAAATACCTGTTAGTGCTCCATTTTTCATTTGGATTTCTCCACCTAACACCTTTGTATTTGTTGTAATTTTTGCTAATTCTAGGGCTTTACTATTAGCTAGAAGAGCATGGCCATCAATTCTAGTTAAAACTATAGGTATGGTAGGAAACAATCTATCTAATTCTTCTTTTGTAGGAAATTCTTTAATTTTCCAATCATTTTGATCCCAACCACGTCCTGTTATAAAATCAAGATTTTTTTCTTTTTGAAAAGTAACTATTCGATCTAAAACTTCTTGGTAACTGTTAGTTCCTCTCAAATCTACTTTTTGAAGATTTAAGCCAAAACTATATAAATGAGCATGTGCATCATAAAGTCCTGGGAAAATATATTTTCCTTGTGCGTTAATCTTTTTAATTGATTGGTATTTTTTTATTATATCTGCAGTTTTTCCTATGTCTATAATTTTACCATTCTTTACTGCAAATGCTTCTGTTTTTGAAAATTTTTTATCAACGGTATAAACTGTAGCATTCGTAAGAATCATATCTGCTTTTTGTTTTTGAGCTGAAGAGGTAAGACAAGTCAAAAGACTTAATTGTATTATAGATAAAATGGATTTCATTGTGGTCTTTTTCTTTGGTAGATATAATGTTAATGAACTTCTAAAACTTGGTATAAGACACCGTTTAGATCAAATTGATGAGATACTGATTGTCCTATTATTTTTTTTGCTAAAGGAGAATTGGGTGAGATCCCAAAAATAACCTGATCGTTTAATGTTAGTTTAGGCAAAGCACAACTGATAAAAACAATTAATTTATTTGTTTTTACAAGACTTCCTAGACCAATATTTTTATGTTTTTGTGATGTATCTATTTTTTCTAAAATAGCTTTATATTCAATTGCTTCTCTTAATTTAGCGGATAATTTTTCTTGTTCGAGGTGCATCATAGATAAAGCCGTTTCATGTTTATCTCCTGCTGATCCTTTAGCATCATTTGAAGCATCTTCAGTGAGTTCTTTAATCATGTCTTGAAAGATGTCTACTCTATCTTGAAGTATTTGAAGATATTGGTTATGAATTTGTTGTTTTAATGTCATTTTAAGTATAAAATATTTTTTTGTAAAATATAATCATTAGAATAATAAGTATTATTATTAAAGAGTTCGTCTCTTTTATTTTTTTTATAAATCAAATTTATAACTTGCTCCTCCCAATATTTGTATACCTTGCACAGGATAGTTTAACCATTTTTGATAATTTTGATTAGCTAAATTATTACCTTTTATAAAAAATGTTAAACGATCGTTGTGTTTATAACCTGTATATGCGTTAATATCAAAATAGGCTTCAATATTTTGTATTGAATCTGGATAAACAAAATCTGTTATATTCTTAAATTGATCTTTACGCTCGCCTATATAAAATAGTTGTGTTCCTGCATACCATTTTTTACCTATGGTAAAATCTCCTAAAAAACCAACTTTTATAATTGGCAAATTCCATGCTTCTAATTGAGTGTTTGTTTGATAAGAATTAAAAGTTGTATTAATTCCTAATGTTATATTTTTGTTTATATCTCCTTTTAACTCACCAAAAAAGATAAAATTTTTAATATCATCATATACTACATCAAATGAATTTCCATAACTATAATTTTCTGTAGGAGTAGACAAATAAGGATTGCTAATAAAAAGGGCTTTATTCTTTATTGATTCGTAAGTTGATTTTAAATAATATGAAACTGTATTGGCTAGTTTCCCGTTTAAACCTACAAATAATGCGTATTGATGATCACTTGGTTGGGAATCTAAAGTAGGTGAAAAGAATTTATTTTGATTTACAAAATTTTGATAAGTTTGTTGCTCTAAACCTCCTTCTGCTCCAGCGGTTGTTACCATTAGATCTCCTACTATTTTATAAGAGGCATAAATTTTTGGATAGAAATAAAAACTTGATTGGGTTCCTTGATCTATTCCTGAGTAACGATTTTTTAATCGAGCTAAATAAGTTAATTCAACTCCAAAATCTAAAGACAAATCGTCTTTTTTAAAAGTAATACTAGGATGTGCGCTAAAAATGAATGAAGATTTCTGTATAGATAGATCTTTGCCTTGGTTGTTTTTATTTATTTGAAAACTTTTATCAAAAGAGGTATTAGCATAATCTAGGTTTATATTGAGTTTAAAGTCTGTCTGATTTACATCAAAGTTAAAACGAGGATTTAATATAAAACGATTTTCAGCAGATCCATAATCATCTAAAAATCCGATATAACGAACATTCATTTTATTTAAAAAGCTTTTAACGAACATTAGTTCAGCATCTGCCTTGAATGTATTATAGATGTGTTGAGGTTTTATAAGGTTAATATTGGTAGTATTGAAATTAGGATTCTTTAAGGGTAAACCATACCAATTATATCCTTCTCTATTGTAAGAAGCATCTAATTTTAATATATTTTGTTCAAATGTATAACTATAGAATCCACCAAGTAATAAGTCTTCATACCCATTATTTAATGGTATACCTGAAATACCTCCTCCTGAACCTAAATATCGCACGGTACCTCCTAAATATTGGCTATCATCTATATCATGAGCAATAAAAAGTTCTGAATTAAGCGTATTATAATTAGCATAAGCTGCTGATATATAATTAGCCCATATTTTTTCTTGTTTGCTTTTTTCTATCTGATCTGCTTTCCCTTTAGAAGGGACAAAGGTAGATGCTACTGGAAAGGAAAAAATCTGATATTTAATACTTTCTTTGGGTAAGGACTCTGTTTCATTTACAGGAGGCACTTCTTTTTGTTTAAAAGCATCTGAAATGGTGGGTGTATATGGTTTTACTACATTTATTATTTCTGTACCTATTGTATCATCTTTTTTTTGAGTGAATCCTTTTTGAAAAAAAAATCCTAATAAGATTATTGCATATATATTAATTCTATTCATCTATTTTCTTTTTAAAAGTAGCTATTTTTTATCATAAAGATGTTTTTAAAGCTGGTATTCTTGTCCTTTTTTTATTTAATAATTTACAAGACTTTACTTGTGTCAGAGTAAAAAGCTAAATATTTGTTCTTTATTTTTTTATAGCTTCTATTTTTAAATTTAGGATTACAATATTTTTAAAACATTATCCTTTTATGGAGGAATTTGTTTTTGCTTCTTCTATTTTTATTTTATTTAATTCTTCTTGTGCTTCAATAAGCACGTCTTCAAAATTTTTAAAATTTTTAATCACACTTTCTAATATATAGCTTGCTTGATAACTATCTTTTAATCCGTAAAAATTTTTTGCCATAATTATTAAACTTTTAGCTCCATAATATTTATATCCTGAATATTCTTTTGCTATTTTTTGTACGACTGCATTGGAAAGTTCAAATTTACCTTCTTTATTTTTAAAAAATGAATCATAGTATAATGCTTCTGCCATTAGTTCACCTTGAGCCGTTTTTTGAACGTTTATATAAGCTTCTTTTGCCTTGCTTTCATCTCCCACTTCTCTTGCAGCTCGCGCTACGATAATTTGAGCATCTGTTTTAAGATTAATTTCTGTTTTGGGATTCATTAATGTTTTTTCAGCATAAATCACCGCATTACTATAATCTTTCTTTTCATAATAAATCTTCATTAAATTGGCTTGTGCGTAAATTTTATTTTGTACAAAATCAGATTCGTTTTCTAAACGAGTTAAGTATAAAAGTGATTTATCTATATTTTGTTTTTTTAAGAATAATTCTGACAAACGAGTAAGTCCTTGCTCTGTGTATTCATTTCTTGATTTTGAAACTAAATATTCATAGTTAGGAATAGAAAGATCTAGCTGTTTTCTTTGGTAATATAATTCTGCTAAGTAAAAATGCGCTTTTATTATTTGAGTTCCATTTGGAAAGGTATTTATATAACTTTTTAAATTTAGTCCGACTTGTTCTTTGTTTTCTTGTATATATTGTTTTTCTATTGATTCCCAAGCATCATGATCTAACTCTTTGTCATTTACTTCTACAAAATCTAGTGTTTTAACCCAATTTGCATATTCTTGTACTTTTCCTTTATCTATATAAATAAGTCTAGCTGTTCGAACGGATTCATTAGCTTCTTCTGTTTTAGGGTATTCTTGTGCTACTTCTTTAAATTTTAACAAGGCTAAATCATCTTTATCTTCATTATAGAATATAAGACCTTGACGCAAAATAGCTTTTGCTGTATAACTTCCTTTTTTATACTCTGCAATTAACTGATCATATATTTTTATAGCGGCTGTAGTTTGTCCTGTTATAGTGTATGTATTAGCTAATTCATAAAGGGCATCATCACGGTATTGTGATTCTGTAAATTTTTTAATAAAATTATTGAGTTCTACTATTTTTCTTTCATTTTTACCTACAAAACCATGAGATATTGCTTTTTGAAAACTAGCATAATCTGTATCTATTCCTTTTAAGTTTATAACTTTATCATAAGTTTCAATAGCTAGATTATATTTAGAAGTTACAAAATAACAATCTGCTAATCGTAAATACGCATCTATTAGTCGTACTTTATCTTCTTTTGGATTTTCTGTGTATTTTTGAAAAAATTTTGAAGCTTGTTCATATTCTTTTAATTTAAAATAAGTGTAGGCTATATTGTAATGTATATTCTTATTTTCAATGGTAGATTTTGATTCTGAAAAGCCCAGAAATTGTTTATAACTTAGTAAAGCATTTGAAAAATCGTTTTGAATAAACTCTGTTTCTGCTTTCCAAAAGGCTGCACGAGTTGTAAATAGAGGATCTTTTTGTTCTTCTATAGATTTTTTAAATAAACTCCATGCCTCATTATAATTATTTTCGCCATATAATTCAAGCCCTCTATAAAAAGCTACTTTTTGATAAATTGCTCGATTTCCTATATTTTTATTTTTTTCAAGTAACAGTAATGCTTCCTTATAGTTGTGAGAAGTTACAAAAGAGTTAACTAATAATCTTTCGATTTCAATTTTATGAACTGTGTTAGGATATTTTTTTAAGAAATTAACCAATACCTCTGGTGTTGTTTGATAGGAGTTTCCTATATCATAACTCAAACGGGCATAATTTAGATAAGCATCTTCTTGAATTTTTTTATCAAAAATCATTTCAGAAGCGTTTTTAAAAGCGTTTAATGCTTGTTGTTTTTTATTGGTTTTTAAATAACTTTCTCCTAAATGATAATACGCATTTTGTGCAACTAAATCATTTCCTTCAATAATTTTATTAAAATAACTTATAGCATTATCATAGTTCTTTTTTTGATAAAAGGCATACCCTAACTGATAAAAATCCGTATTAGTCCATTTTCCTTCTTTTCCTTCATATTCTTTTAAATACGAAATACTTCTATCATATTCTTTTAAATTAAAATAACTTTCTCCTATAATTTTATTAAGCTCTGATTTCTCTTCTATTGTTGAATGAGGTATTGCTTTTACCCCTAAATCAATTGCTTTTTGAAAAGCACCTGACTTAAATGCCATGTCTGCTTGAAAATAAGAAATTTTCTCATTGTATCTAGTATCTTTAGCTACTTGCTCGAAATATTTAGTTGCTTCGTCATACTGATCTCCTTCATAAGCTAAAAATCCTAGATAATATTTAGCTTTTGAACCATATTCACTAGACTGAGTAACCTTATTAAAATATTGTTTCGCTGATTTTTTATCGTGAGTTGTAAAGAATGTATAAGCACGATAAAAATAATATTTTTCAAGTTCATCATGCGTTAATGCGGATTCATCTACTTTTTCAAAATATTCTAAAGCATAGGCAAATCTTCCTTTTTCAAAAAAGTAAGTTGCTAATTCAGAATAAGCTAAATTCATTTTGGTACTTGTAGGGTATTCCTTTATAAACAAAAGCATTTTTTGGTCTGCACTTTCTTGCCTTAACCTTAAAGAAGTGAGTGCGCTGTAAAAAGAACAATCTGATGCGGTTTCAAATGGAGCTGTTTTTTGTATTTTATCAAAAACCAACTGAGCAGCTAAATAGTTTTTACTTTTAAGAAGATTAATCCCTGTTTGATAAGAGCTAAGAGTATTTGTATAAATTTCTGACTGTTGACAAAAAACAGATAGACTTCTCAAAAAAAGAATGATGTATATATACAAAGGTAATTGACGCATAAGATATTTTTTGTAATTCAAATGTAGTATTTTCTCCTATAAATATAGTTTAAAACGTTTATGTTATCAGTTTATTATTTTATACCGCTATTCTTCCATAGTAATAGCTTAAAAGATTTTTTTTCTTCAAGAACAGGACAAACACCATTAATATTATTAAAAATAAAACAATTAAACTAAAAAAAAACATAATCCCCCCTTAAATCAAAGAAAAAAAAATATATTAAAATTAAAATTTTAACAAAAAAATTACACAAACAAAAATTAAATTTGTTTAAACAAAAAATAATATTAATTTAGCAAACGAATTAAAAAACTTATTTATTAATCAAACCAAACAAAAAAAACAAATTATGAAAAAATTATTATTATCAGCTTCTGCTGCATTAATGATGTTTTCTTGCCAAAAAGAAGACAGTGTTATTAACAATCAAGTTGACGCTTCTGCACACAGAGGATGTGCTTCTCACGAAGTCTTAGAAAGACAAATGCAAGAAGATCCAGGATTGGCATCTAGAATGAGTGATATTGAAAAACAAACTTCTGAAATTATCAAATCAGGAAGATTAGTAAATGGTGTTATTGAAATCCCAGTCGTATTTAACGTATTATACAGAACTACTGCTGAAAATATTTCATTAGCTCAATTACAATCTCAGATTGATGTTTTAAACAGAGATTTTTCTGCAACTAATACTGATTACAACACAGCTAACAATCCTTATGCAAGTGTAAGAAGTGGTAACCTAGGAATCCGTTTTGTATTAGATCAAGTAATCAGAAAAACGACTACTAAAACATCTTGGGGAACAGCTGATGCTATGAAAAAATCAACTCAAGGAGGTATTAATCCTACTGCTCCAACAACTAAATTAAATATTTGGGTTTGTACAATTGGAGGAGGAATACTAGGATATGCTCAATTCCCTGGAGGTTCTTCAGCTACTGATGGTGTAGTTTTAGATTCTAAGTATACAGGAAATACAGGAACTGCAACTTACCCATTCAACTTAGGACGTACAGCTACTCACGAAGTAGGTCACTGGATCAATTTACGTCATATCTGGGGTGATGCTACTTGTGGATCTGATTTAGTAGCTGACACTCCTGTTCATAACTCTGCAAATTCAGGTGTTCCTGCTGTAGGTCATAGATCAACTTGTACAGGTACTCCACTTGAAATGTACATGAACTACATGGATTATACAGACGATAGAGGAATGTATATGTTCTCTTTAGGTCAAAGATCAAGAGCTTTAGCAGTATTTGCTGCTGGTGGTGCAAGAAATTCTTTTGCTCAACCATAATATAAAATTTTTAATATGATTAAAATCCTGAGAGTATTTCTCAGGATTTTTTTTATATATTCGTTTCAAAAACGTAAAACATGGAAAGCAAAACCATTGCAAACGGAATTATAAGAGCAATCATTTCTTTAGTTCTCATTACAATTTTACTTTATTTTCTTTATAAAATTAAAACCGTAATTATTTACCTAATTATTTCATTATTACTTTCTATGATAGGCTCTCCTATTGTGGATTTTTTTAGAAAAAAACTAAAATTCAAAAATGTTTTAGCCGTATTAACAACCTTATTTCTTTTTGGACTTATCGTATTGGGATTCTTCTTAATGTTTATCCCATTAATAAATAGTCAAGCTACTCATATTTCCCTATTAGACAGTAAAGCATTATCTATACAAATAGAACATTTAATCATTCAACTAGAATCATTCTTAAATTCAAACGGCTTTAAAGCCGATCAAATACTTAATAAAAGCAACTTAACTAAATATTTTAATTTCCACTTTTTAAGTGAATTCCTAAATGCTTTTATCAATGCAATTAGTAATCTAGGAATGGGAATTGCTTCTTGTTTTTTCATTACTTTTTTCTTCTTAAAAGATAGAGCTATTTTTTTACGATTATTTAAAAATATCCTACCAGATGAACACGAAGAAAAAATAGTAGCTTCTATCCAAAAAATAGATTTTTTACTATTAAAATATTTTAGCGGTATATTGCTACAACTTCTAATTGTGTTTATACTTTATTTTCTGGTATTATTCTTTTTTGATGTAGAAAATTCTTTCATTATAGCCTTTATTTGTGCTGTTTTAAATATCATTCCTTACATTGGTCCAATCATAGCAAGTGTTTTAGCTGTTACTTTAGCTTTATTAAGCAGTTTTAATGGAAGTATTAATACCGAAATGCTATATCATGCGTTATATATTTTAGCTGGTTTTTTTGCAGTTCAATTTATAGATAATAATTTCAGCCAACCTATCATCTTTTCAAACAGTACAAATTCACATCCTTTAGAAATATTTTTGATAATCTTAATTTTTGGTTTTTTATTTGGAATTACGGGAATGATTATTGCCGTTCCATCTTACACTATACTCAAAGTAGTTGGAAAAGAATTTTTTCCTAACAATAAATTCATCTATTCTATCACAAAAAATTTATAATGATTTTTGATCTATTAGCACCTAAAGTACAAGAATTCATAGAAAATTCATTAACGTTAAATTTCACAAAAATAGCATTAATGAAAAACCCTTTTCCTGAAATACCCTGGAATGAAATTTTAAATCAAATTGCTTCTAAAGCAAAATCGAAAGAAAAACTACCTACTTGGTATCATCAAAAAAACATTATATTCCCAAGTAAACTATCAATAGAACAAACCTCATCTGAAATTACGGCTCTATACAAATCTTCTCTTATAAGCGGTAATAATTTAATTGATTTAACAGGTGGTTTTGGTATAGATGATTATTATTTTTCTAAGAATTTTAATCATCTCGTTCATTGTGAAATTAAAACTGATTTACATGAAATTGTAAAACATAATTTTAGTGAGCTAAAAACATATAATATTGAATGTTACCTAGGAGATAGTATTGAAACCTTAGTAAAATTAAATAATCATTTTGACTGGATTTATATTGATCCTTCAAGAAGGAATGACACTAAAGGAAAAGTCTTTTTATTAAAAGATTGTTTGCCTAACGTTCCTGATTTATTAGATTTTTATTTTCAATTTACAGAACATATATTAATCAAAACAGCTCCTATATTAGATATATCAGCAGGTCTAAATGAATTAAAAAATGTAAAAGAAATTCATATCGTAGCCTTTCAAAATGAAGTAAAGGAACTTCTTTGGATTATTGAAAAAGATTACAATAATACTATTTTAACAAAAGCCATTAATATTACTAAAGAAGAAAATGAGTCCATAGAATTTATATGGGGTAAAGAAAGTTTTAATTGTAATTATAGCAAACCTCAACTATTTTTATACGAGCCTAATAGTGCTATTATGAAATCAGGAGCATTTGATTATATCTGTTATTTGTTTCCTATACATAAACTTCATTCTTTCTCGCACTTATACACAAATAATGAACTTATTAATTTCCCTGGTAGAAAATTTAAAATAATTGAAAATATTTCATATAATAAAATAGAAATTAAAAAACACTTAGAAGGTAAAAAAGCAAATATTACAACTCGCAATTTTCCCGAAACGGTAGAAACTATTCGAAAAAAATGGAAAATAAAAGAAGGAGGAAATTTATATGCTTTTTTTACAACTGATATAGATAATAATAAAATTATTTTGCTTTGCGATAAAATTTAAAAAATGAAAATTATATTTAATTGGTTATTCCTTTTTACAAATTTTTATATTTGGTCACAAAAACCTTGCGAATTAGCCCTAAATATTAAGGACTCTATTAGTGTAATAAAGCAAACCAAAAGTTGCACAATCTATGAAAAAGTTTTTGGAGGAAAAACTACACTTATTTTCCTTTCTCTTATTTCTACAAACGGGATTCCTTCATTAAAATTAGAGCATCTTCAAAAAAGTCAGAAATTTGAAACACCAATTTGTTTTGATAAATCTTCTAAAATTATCTTTCAACTAAGTAATGGTAGAATTTATACTTTACTTTATGGTGATAATGATCGTTGTGATGATCTAATTTATAATGAAAAAGAACGTATAAATAATCGTTTTATAGAATCTAATTTCTTTTTTTTAAAAGATGATTTAGAAGAATTAAAGAAATACCCTATTAGTTTTATGCGTATTCACTTTGCTGGCACTTCTACAGATTATGTCATACGCAAAGAGTTAGATTGTGAGACACTGGTTGAAACTTATTTTCCTGCTCAATTTTTCATAGATCACTTTAATTGCATTTCCAATTAAAATTAGACAATTGAAAGTAACGAGCTCCTTCTAAACCATAATGCCACCATTCTGATTCTAATGCGTCAAAATGGTGTTTTTTCATCATGTCTTTTAACCATTTTCTATTTTTTAATATTTCTTTAGATAAATTACTATAAGTATGAGATGATTCTTTTCCAAAGTGATCAAATTCAGTTCCCATATTTAATTCATTTCCTAATTTATCTACTAAAGTTAAATCTACTGCTCCTCCTCTATTATGTATTGATCCTTTTTCAGGATTTGCTACATAATTAGGGTTGGAGATTATTTTCCACATTTTTTTTTGTATACTTAAAGGTCGATAACAGTCAAATAATTTTATTCTATATCCTTCCTTTAGAAATTCTTTATTAGCTTTTATCAATTGTTTAACTGTTTTATATCGCAAATAACAAGCATCGCAATCATATACCTTACTCTTTAAGAAGTTATCATTTGTGGCATATCTAATATCTAAAATAAAATCCTTAGAATAATCTTTTATATTTACAAATGTGGTATCATGTACAACAACAACGTTTTTATTTTGAGAAAAAAAACCCATTGAAAAAAAAATGGTTATTAAGATGATTATCTTTTTTATAAACATAAATCTTTTATATTTTTAAACTAATTCTCTTGTTTTGACTCTTTATAATATTCATAAAACCAAGTAATTGTAAAAGATGGTATAAAATCTAAACCTGGTGTTATTTCTTCAATAAAAGTCAAAAATCCTGCAATTTTACCAATTGTTCCTTTATAAAGAATACTCATTATAAATGCCGCAAAAGGAGCCCAAAAAAAGTCTATAAATTCGCCTGCTCCAGGAAATAAATAACTAAAATATCCCACAAGATCCATTACGATACTTATGGTTAATTTCCCAATTGTTGCTTGTTTCTTTTTTTTATTTAATTGATTATTGAATAAATACACAACAATAATATATAAATGATTAATATCTAGGATAAAATATTAGTTTTAAAATATCAAATATATCTATTTCTAAAATAATCTTACTATTTAAAGTGTTTTTTTGTGTTTTGGTATAAAAAACAGAAAACAGTTAAGTATTATATTTTATCTTACTATCTTTTAAAAAAATGCCATTGTACATTAAAGAATAAACAGATTAAGAAAAATACAGATAAAACACTTATTACTAATGATAAAGCTTTATAATATCTAGGTTTGTCTAAAATTGTTTTTATAAAATTTATGGACACAAAATCTTTATCTATCCAATTTTGTGATTTATATACGAATATGGAATTCAAAACAAAAAGATGACATGCTGTTGCTATTCTTGAATGAAAGAATTCATTAGCTTTAAAAGCTACTATAAATGAAGCTAGATGAACCATTAATACTGTCGCTTTAGGTAATAAAAATTTATTGTCGATTAATAATACTCCGATTAACCAAGAACCATAAATAAATTGTAATTCAAGGGGCGCATCATAGCCATAAATAAGGATTTTGTTATCAGGAGAAAGTATTGTTCCTGTTGATCTAAAATAATATATAAAAAGACCTATAGTTAATGCTATAGTGGGTATTAAATTATAATATGTTTTTTTAGTAAGTAAGGAAAGTAAAAAACCTCCTGATTGAAAAAAAAAGAATACAGCAAATACAATATCAAAAATAATCATTTCTATTTTTAAAGATGTATTTAGTTTTAAAGTGATACATATTAGATTAAAAAAAGTTTCTAATATTAGTAATCTTTTAATATCTGATGTTAAATTTTCTTTATTAAAAAAAGGAATAGCTAACAATGGAAAAAGTAAACTAATAATAATTTCATTATAAACACTTTTTTGAATTAGGTATTGAATAAAAAAACAGTAAAGTAGGCTTAAAAGGAAAAATAATGAGGTAGTATATAATTGATATTTTTTATTTGATAATAAACTCATTTTAAATGTATTAAATTATTTTTTTTAAATTGATATTTTTTATATTCTAAAGTTTTTAGATAAAGAATCAACATTTGGCTTATAACTCTAACAATAAGAAAACTTTAGATTTAATATCATACAAATTACATATAGATTAGAGCAAGACTAATCGTTATTTTTTTAATTTTTCAGGAATTTCATAAAATAGAGAGAGAAAAATAATTTATTAGGTGTAATTATTTTAATATTATTTTTTTATAGTATTTCATTTTAAATTTTCTATCCCAAATTAAATGTTAGACTTTGTGATGCAGATCAAAAGAGCAAAGAAGACAAAATATATTGAATTTTTTTCCGCAGATGTAGTTTTTCTACATGGAGGACAAAAATTTAATCTTTTTCAGATTCAAAGCCATATATATCTGGAATAAATCTAATTTATAATATGGATTAAACTAAAATGATACTATTTTGTTTTCAAAATATTTAAAAACAAACGGAATGAATAACTACACCTAATAAATCATTAAAAAATTCTAAGCTTCTACTAAATAATCTTGTACTACTTTAGAACAAATAGCTGCATTTTCCATACATCTTTCAATTGTTGAAGGAACTGTCCATACTTGATTATCATCATTAATCCATTCTCCTGATATAAAAACATTATCATAACTAGCTGAATTTATCCCTACTCTATTGTTATAATCTGGATTTATTAATTCATTTTCAAAAGCCCAAAAATATTTAGTGTTGTTTTCATTAATTATAGGGCCATGATGCCAATTTTTATATCTTTCTAAGTTAAAATCAGTATATTCAAGGTATTTTGCTCCAACACCAATATTTAAATTTCCATACATAATATCTTTATACATATTTTCCTTAATTCCTAATTGGAATAAGATTTCTTCTTCTACTTCTTTTAAAGTACATTCTATTAGAGGTTTGTTATGCAAAAGGCCTTTTTCTTTTTCTGTTTTTGTAGCCGTAATAGAAACAGTTAATTTAACATTATTAGAAAACTCTTTATGTGCATATTTTTTACTATGATACAGTTTATAACTTAATCCCCAAGCTGAATCAGCTATAATTCCAATTGTTTTATTGATGAATAAATCTGGAATTTCTTTAAAATGAAATTGAAAACCATGACTTTTAATATAACTAACAGACAGTCTATCAGAAATTTTAGGCAACATACTTATAACTTGTTTAGGAGGTATGGCTAAAATAAAAGCATCTGCCTCAATAATGTTATCCTTTTCAGAAATTGCACTTAAAACTTTTCCATCGTTAATATTTAATTTTTTTACACCTTCGTTAAAATAAAAAGTTACTCCTTTTTGTTTTAAAAAATCATACCAAGGTTGTATTAAAGAATCAGATATAGGACCATTAAGAGTAATACTTGTTGTATTAGTTTCAGTATAGACTTTTTCTTTTGATAAGTTCTTATAATTAAAAAGTAATAAAAAATCTCCTGTCTTAGTATTTCCATTACCCCCTATCCAAGTAGATATTATTTTAAGAATGAAATTTGCCAATTTAGGTCTTTTTTCAAATTCTAAATATTCAGATAAAGGCATATTTAATGTGTTTTTATCTGCTTTATTTACTAACAATTTAGATCGAAACCAATAAATATCTTTTAAAGGTACTCCTGAAAAAAACAAAGAATTTGCTGATTTTAAATTATCTATCAATAGTTCAAAAAAATTAAAAAAGTTTCGTTTAAAATCCATGAACTTATTTTCATTTGCCCAATAAAATTGCACATTATTTAAAGGTTCAATATTTTTTAACAAATTACTACCGTTATACTCTATTTCATTTAATGTATTAATAAAATTCATATTAGAGGCAAACATTTGTCTATGCGTAAGCTCCGTTGGTAAACCATCTTCAAAAGTCCCCATACATTTTCCTCCAGGTTGATCTTTTTTTTCATAAACAGTAACTATATTTCCTGTTTTAACTAATTCGTGAGCTAGTTTAAGTCCTGTAATACCAGAACCAAAAATTACAATTTTCTTCATTTGTTTAATTTATTATGCAAGCATACAAAATTAAAAATTTTTTTTCACAATAAACACTAAAAAACAAAACAATATCACAAATTACATATAAAAAAAACAAAATAAAATAAAAACAACTTATTGTTTAAAAAAACCAAGTAGTAATAATATGCCTTAATGCTTTATTAAGTTCATAATAAAACCTCTTTAAAATAGATTCAATAATTTCAAAATTATTCTTCTTAAAATTCATTCAAAATAGGATACTGTATTAAGCTTAATAAAACTTTATTTGAAGTTCAATAAAATTCTTTGTTTATTTGTGAAAATACTTAGTAATGATTAAAGCCACTAATATTCATAAATACTTTGGACAACTAAAAGTTTTAAAAAGAGTAAATCTTGAAATCAAAAAAGGAGAAGTTGTCTCTATTGTAGGTGCTTCTGGAGCAGGAAAAACTACTTTATTACAAATTTTAGGCACTTTAGATCAACCTAGTTTAAAAAACAGAAAAGGTATAACCCTTAGTTCTTCTTTAAAAATTAATGGTCAAGATGTATTAAAAATGAATGATAAAGAATTATCTAAATTCAGGAATTTAAATCTTGGTTTTATTTTTCAATTCCATCAACTATTACCCGAATTTACTGCTTTAGAGAATGTCTGTATACCAGGTTATATTGCCAAAAGACATAAAAAAGAAGTCGAAGAAGAGGCTAAAAAATTACTAGCTTATTTAGGGTTAGAGCATCGAATGAATCATAAACCTATGGAATTGTCAGGAGGAGAACAACAGCGGGTTGCCGTTGCTAGAGCTATGATAAACAAGCCTAAAGTAATTTTTGCAGATGAACCTTCTGGTAATTTAGACACTACAACTGCAGAAAACCTACATCGATTATTTTTTAAACTACGTGATGAGTTAAATCAAACCTTTGTAATTGTTACCCATAATGAGGACTTAGCAGATATGGCGGATAGAAAGATAACCATTGTAGATGGTAACATAAAAGATATTCATAGTATAGAAGTAATCCTTGATTAAAATGGTTTTAACAGAATTAAAAAGTTTTTTAGATGAAAAAGTAGATTTATATAATCGTCTTAATTTTATAGACAGCGACCCTATACAAATTCCTCATTTATTCAGTATCAAAGAAGATATTGAAATTGCTGCTTTCTTAAGTGCAACTATAGCTTGGGGTAATAGAAAAATGATTATAAAAAATGCCCAAAGAATGATGAATTTGCTAGGTGATTCTCCTTATGATTTTGTTATGAATCATAATTCAAGTCAATTGGATAAACTGGGTTCGTTTGTACATAGAACTTTTAATGGACAAGATTTTATAGCGTTTATAAAAAACCTTCAACATATTTATTTACATCATGGAGGTTTAGAAACTGTTTTTACAAAACATACAGACCATAACTCCACTCAAAAAGCAATTAGTGAATTTAAAAAAGTTTTTTTTGAAATTTCAGATACTACTAGATCCCAAAAACATGTATCAGATCCTTTAAATAATTCCGCTGCTAAGCGAATTAATATGTTTTTACGATGGATGTGTAGACAAGATTCCTCAGGTGTTGACTTGGGGATATGGAATCAAATTTCTTCCTCTGCTTTATCTTGTCCGTTAGACGTTCATTCAGGCAATGTAGCTAGAAAATTAGGTCTCTTAAGTCGTAAACAAAACGATGCTAAAGCCCTAAATGAATTAGATAATAGCCTACGATTACTAGATCCAAAAGATCCTGTAAAATATGATTTTGCTTTATTTGGACTAGGAATTTTTGAAAATTTTTAAAACGATGAATTACAAATTTTATATTTTCAATCATTTAAATTAAGAATATAACATTTAAAAAAATTAAAGTTTAAATAGGCACATTCAGAAGTAACCACACTTTTGTGAAAAAATAAAAAAATGACCCATTTTGATTTACAATCTTGGGGCATTTTGTTTTTTGATGGATTCAAGTCTTTAAAAATTGGTTTTTAGTTCGCAACAGGAGGCTAATTTTCATTTTTTATGCTACTAAAGTTTGCTGTTGCTGATAAATTCTTCGCCTTATTTCTAAAGTATTGGCTGTGTGAATGCCAAAGAAAATCCAAAGTATCTCACTTTTTTAAGATAAATAGGCAGGTAATACTATTTTTAAAATTTGATATATCCATAGAAATTTATATTAAAAACTTTAGTTCTAAAGCTTTTCTTTTTTATATAATTTTTTCCAAAAGTAATAAGAGAGTTCGTAAGATTGCTTGCTTATTTGTGTCCATTTATGTGTAAAATTTGTAAAAGTAGAGGACTATCTATCATAATACTTATCAAAATTATAATTTTTATAGTAGTTTTTTGGAATAGCAACAAAATTTGGTACGAAAATCTTAAGCCACATTTTGGTTTAAATTTCTTAAATATATTTCCATTTCGAGAGGTGTTTTATACCCTAAACTAGAATGTAGCCTTTCCGTATTGTACCAGTTGATATATTCATCTATACAGCGATATAAAGATAAAATAGAGGAAAAAGAATATCTATTAAGGCATTCATTTTTAATGGTTTTAAAGAAACTTTCCGCCACTGCATTGTCCCAACAATTTCCTTTTCTACTCATACTTTGTGTTATTTTCCTGTTGAAAGAAAAGATACACGTCATCTTTTTGAAGCGTATTGTACACCTCTATCAGAATGAAAAATAAAATTGTCGCTAATATTTCTGTTTTCTCTTGCTTTTATCCAGGTTTTATAAATGGTATTTTCCACTGTCATATCCTCACTCAATTGCCATCCAACTATCTTTCTATCAGCTAAATCCATTATTGTAGTGAGATAATTCCAATTGTCGTTTACTCGAACGTAGGTAATATCCGAAACCCATTTTTCTCCTAATTGATAACTGGTAAATTCTCTATTAAGTTTATTTTCAGCGATTGGATAAGAATGATTAGAGTTTGTTGTGATTACATATTTCCTTCTTAAAACACTCTTTAAGCCCATTTTTTGCATCCAAACAGCAATATAAGCTCTTGAATAATAGATATTTTCTCGTTCTAATGCTTTCTTAATTCTATAGCTTCCGTACACGCTTTTACTTTGCTGAAAATGGTATTGAATTCTTTCTTTTAATACTATTAAAGAGGCTTTTTGACGAATTTTATCTTTAGTAGTTAACCATTTGTAATAGGAGTTTTTACTGATTTTTAGATATTTACACATCTTCTCAACAGGATAATTGGATTCATGTTTATAAATGAATTCATATTTCATCTGTCGTTCTTGGAGAAGATGCTCACCGCCTTTTTTAAAATATCTCGTTCTAAAGTAATCTCTTTTAGTTCTTTTCGTAAGGCCTTTAATTCTAACTCTTCAGCTGAAAATTCTTTTTTCTTGGTAAAATCACCTGCTTTTGCTTCAAATTCTCGCCTCCATCTACGTAACATACTGTCATTGAGACCGTATTCTTCACTTACTTCTTTGACTGTTCTACCTGAATTAAGTAATTCTACTATCATTACTTTAAATTCATTTTCATACACTTTTCCCATAATACAAAGTTAATATTTCGGGCTTACTTTTTTCGTACCATCAAAGATAGACATTCCATTGTTTATTTGAAAGAAAAAAGAAAAAAGGCGATCCCAAAAGATCGCAACTATCATTTAATGGAGTTCTTTTTAGACTAGGGTTGACCGGCGTAAAACCTAGGGGGTAATACAATGATTGATCTAGCCAATGTCATTTCCTTATGGAAAGTAACAAAGAACTGGGGGTTAAAAAGTTGCTTTTAGGGAACGCCTTTTTGAAGGGATTATACCCATTCGTTTTCGTAAGCTCCTGAACCTAGTTCAATTTTTTTAGCTGAAATGGTAAAGGTTTCTGTTAATGGATTTACGCCTGTTGAATCAAAGTTTTCTCTGAATTTTACTACGTAAGCTTCTGAAAATTTTAATTCTTTTAGAACTGCTTCGCTGTCTCTTTTAAAGAATTTTACACTTCCGTCTTTTCTTTCAAATGAGTTGGTCATCCACTCGAAGAATGAAGTGTCTGCAGTACCTTCAATTGTTAATTCAATTTTTCCTCCTCTAGTTACAGTAGAAGGTCTACCCGTTGCGTCTGTTTCTTGAAATAAACCGTAGTTTACATTTAATACTGTGTACTCTTTTCCTGCTACTGCTAATTTTGCTTTAAATGACATAATTATAAATATTTAAAAAATTAAGAAATACATAAGGATATACCTATAAAGGTATAGAGTAGGTTAAAAAATGATTTGGGGTGGGTTTTGTTAGGTAATAACCAATTTGAGTAGGATCGTTTGGTTTTTGTGCTTTCATAACATATTTTGTTTTTAATAATAATAACCATTTATGGAAATATGATTAAGTCAAATATAGTGAATTTGTTTTATAAAAAAGTTTTTGTTATAAAAAATTAAAAAGTAAGCAGTATTTTATTTTTTATTGTTTTAAAAAAGGATTTGCATTAATTGAGGTCACTGAAAAACCTTGTTTATTTTGATCAATTTGGTTTTCTAGAGATATAAAAAACGCTTATAAAAGGATTTTAAAGATGTAACTGTTTTTTATTTTAGGTTATATGAGTCAGTGTTTTTTGCCTTAAGTAGGGTCATTTTGCAAAATGTATGTGTAGGTTATCTTTTTTACATTAATTTGAGTATTCTTTTTAAGTTGACTGTAAAAATTGCCATTGCACCTTGCATTTGCATATTGGTAATACCGTACGATATTGCTCTGTGGTAACCGTGTATGTTTTTCAACTCACTATTTTTGGCTTCTATCTTTATCTACTTGATTTGTCCCAACATCTTTGGTTCCACCACGGGCTTTTCGTATTGCCAAATATCCTGCTGGACAAACAAATCTATCGGCATCTTTGTTGTAATCAAATTTATCTTCTTTTTTTCTAAATCCTTGTGTTATAGATGGATTTAAACGAGCTATTACTTTAATATTTTGTTCACTTGTAATCTTAAGGTTTTCTTTTCCAGAATAAGCCGCATCACCAATGATGGTATCAACATCAATTCGGTTTTCTTGACTTATTTCTAAAAGTTTAGGCAATTCTGGTCCATCTCCTTTTTCTGATTTCGGTGATAGCACAAACTCGTATAAAACAAAAAACCCTTCATCGTTTCGGATGAAGGGTTTCTAAAGAAAGGCGGCGATCTACTCTCCCACAGTATGCAGTACCATCGACGCTGGCGGGCTTAACTTCTCTGTTCGAAATGGGAAGAGGTGAGCCCCGCCGCAATAACCACCTTAAGGTTTTTAGTGATGAGTGATTAGTGAGAAGTGATTAGCTTAAATCTAGTCACTGGTTACTTATTACTTTTCACTGCAAGCTTTGCTTGCCAATATTTTAACATATTGAGATAAATATTCAATTTGGAAAGAATTTTACGCCCCACCCTTGCTCCTCCCCTTTGGGGAGGTTGGGTGGGGCACCAATAAGCTTACGGGTTATTAGTACTACTTGACTGTGACATTACTGCCTTTACATCTATAGCCTATCAACGTGGTGATCTTCCACGACCCTTAAAAGAAATCTCATCTTGTGGTGGGTTTCGCGCTTATATGCTTTCAGCGCTTATCCCTTCCCAACGTAGCTACTCTGCGGTGCTCCTGGCGGAACAACAGATACACCAGCGGTTGGTCCAACTCGGTCCTCTCGTACTAGAGTCAGATCCACTCAAATTTCTAACGCCCACAGTAGATAGAGACCGAACTGTCTCACGACGTTCTGAACCCAGCTCGCGTGCCACTTTAATGGGCGAACAGCCCAACCCTTGGGACCTTCTCCAGCCCCAGGATGTGACGAGCCGACATCGAGGTGCCAAACCCCCCCGTCGATATGAGCTCTTGGGGGAGATCAGCCTGTTATCCCCGGCGTACCTTTTATCCTTTGAGCGATGGCCCTTCCATGCGGAACCACCGGATCACTATGCTCTACTTTCGTACCTGATCGACCTGTATGTCTCTCAGTCAAGCTCCCTTATGCCATTGCACTCTACGCACGGTTACCAAGCGTGCTGAGGGAACCTTTAGAAGCCTCCGTTATTCTTTTGGAGGCGACCACCCCAGTCAAACTACCCACCAAGCAATGTCCCCGCCAGGGGCGGGTTAGATCTCAGATAAGCAAAGGGTGGTATTTCAACAATGACTCCACAACGCCTGGCGACGCCATTTCATAGTCTCCCACCTATCCTACACATCACTTATCCAAGACCAATACTAAGCTATAGTAAAGGTGCACAGGGTCTTTTCGTCCCACTGCGGGTAATCGGCATCTTCACCGATACTACAATTTCACCGAGCTCATGGCTGAGACAGTGTCCAGATCGTTACACCATTCGTGCAGGTCGGAACTTACCCGACAAGGAATTTCGCTACCTTAGGACCGTTATAGTTACGGCCGCCGTTTACTGGGGCTTCAATTCAATGCTTCTGATTGCTCATAACATCTCCTCTTAACCTTCCAGCACCGGGCAGGTGTCAGGCCCTATACGTCATCTTACGATTTTGCAGAGCCCTGTGTTTTTGATAAACAGTCGCCTGGACCTTTTCACTGCGGCCAGCTTGCGCTGGCGACCTTTCTCCCGAAGTTACAGGTCTATTTTGCCTAATTCCTTAGCCATGAATCTCTCGAGCGCCTTAGGATACTCTCCTCAACTACCTGTGTCGGTTTACGGTACGGGTACTTATAATCTATGTTTAGAAGGTTTTCTTGGCAGCCTTTAGGTACTCTATCCCTTTGTCCGAAGACTCCGAGTACTATCGCATTTCACCAGTCCCAGCGGATTTGCCTACTGGGCCTATAGTTAGGTGCTTTAACGAACTATTCCGTCAGTTCGCGGTACTTTCACCACTGCGTCGCTCCATCACAATTATAAGTAGTACGGGAATATTAACCCGTTGGCCATCGACTGTTCCTTTCGGATTCGCCTTAGGACCCGACTAACCCGCAGCTGATTAGCATAGCTGCGGAAACCTTAGTTTTGCGGCGGGGGTGTTTCTCGCACCCCTTATCGTTACTTATGCCTACATTTTCTTTTCTAACTTCTCCAGCATCTCTCACAAGACACCTTCGGCGATGTTAGAATGCTCCCCTACCACTTGTACAGTGTACAAATCCATAGCTTCGGTAGTATGCTTATGCCCGATTATTATCCATGCTCGATCGCTCGACTAGTGAGCTGTTACGCACTCTTTAAATGAATGGCTGCTTCCAAGCCAACATCCTAGCTGTCGATGCAATCAAACCGCGTTTGTTCAACTTAGCATACATTTGGGGACCTTAGCTGATGGTCTGGGTTCTTTCCCTCTCGGACTTGGACCTTAGCACCCAAGCCCTCACTGCTGTGTATATTATATAGCATTCGGAGTTTGTCAGGAATTGGTAGGCGGTGAAGCCCCCGCATCCAATCAGTAGCTCTACCTCTATATAACTCTACCACAGCGCTGCACCTAAATGCATTTCGGGGAGTACGAGCTATTTCCGAGTTTGATTGGCCTTTCACCCCTACCCACAGGTCATCCGAAGACTTTTCAACGTCAACCGGTTCGGACCTCCACTGTGTGTTACCACAGCTTCATCCTGCCCATGGGTAGATCACACGGTTTCGCGTCTACCACTACTGACTATAGCGCCCTATTCAGACTCGCTTTCGCTACGGATCCGTGACTTAATCACTTAACCTTGCCAGTAACGGTAACTCGTAGGCTCATTATGCAAAAGGCACGCCGTCACAGCTTATGCTGCTCCGACCGCTTGTAGGCGTATGGTTTCAGGTTCTTTTTCACTCCGTTATTCACGGTTCTTTTCACCTTTCCCTCACGGTACTGGTTCACTATCGGTCTCTCAGGAGTATTTAGCCTTAGCGGATGGTCCCGCCAGATTCAGACAGGGTTTCTCGTGCCCCGCCCTACTCAGGATACCACTATTCTTTATATTCTTTGCTTATACGGGACTTTCACCTTCTTTGGTTAACCTTTCCAGGTTATTCTAATTCTGTTTATAAGAAATATTGTGGTCCTACAACCCCGTTATTGCCGTAACAACAACGGTTTGGGCTATTCCGCGTTCGCTCGCCACTACTTACGGAATCACTTTTGTTTTCTTCTCCTCCGCCTACTTAGATGTTTCAGTTCAGCGGGTTTGCCTCCTATTGGATAATGCATCTTCAATGCATTGGGTTGCCCCATTGGGATATCTACGGATCTATTCGTGTGTGCCAATCCCCGTAGCTTTTCGCAGCTTATCACGTCCTTCTTCGCCTCTGAGAGCCTAGGCATCCCCCATACGCCCTTATTTTGCTTATTGTTTTCTTTTTTTTAGTGATTAGTTCTTAGTAATTAGTGACTAGCCCTAAGACTAATTACTATTCACTCTGTACTAATTACTAAAGTGTTCTTTCTACTTGTTTGTATGTTTATCTCAATATGTCAATGAACTTTATTCAATTTGAAGATTTGATGATTCGTTAATTTGAAGATGTTATTCATTTTCAAATTTTCAAATCAATTCATTTTCAAATCAATTTGGTGGAGAATATCGGAGTCGAACCGATGACCTCCTGCGTGCAAGGCAGGCGCTCTAGCCAGCTGAGCTAATCCCCCATTCTTTTTCTATTTTGAATGTTGATTTATATATTTTGAATTATTTTTCAAATTCATGATTTAAAATTTATAATTCAAAATTCGCTTCTAGAATTTCCTTTTAAACTTAATTTTTTTAAATTTTCAAATTAATCAATTTTCAAATTTGTTTGTAGTCCCGGGCAGACTCGAACTGCCGACCCCTACATTATCAGTGTAGTACTCTAACCAGCTGAGCTACGAGACTCTGTATTTTAAGTCTTTTTTTTTTTTGAATTAACAGCGAGAGTAAGGGTCTATTTTCTTTTTTTTGTCTCTAGAAAGGAGGTGTTCCAGCCGCACCTTCCGGTACGGCTACCTTGTTACGACTTAGCCCTAGTTACCAGTTTTACCCTAGGCAGCTCCTTGCGGTCACCGACTTCAGGTACCCCCAGCTTCCATGGCTTGACGGGCGGTGTGTACAAGGCCCGGGAACGTATTCACCGCAGCATGGCTGATCTGCGATTACTAGCGAATCCAGCTTCACGGAGTCGAGTTGCAGACTCCGATCCGAACTGAGAACGGTTTTGTAGATTCGCGCCTACTTGCGTAGTGGCTGCTCTCTGTACCGTCCATTGTAGCACGTGTGTAGCCCAAGGCGTAAGGGCCGTGATGATTTGACGTCATCCCCACCTTCCTCACGGTTTGCACCGGCAGTCTTGCTAGAGTTCCCGACTTGACTCGCTGGCAACTAGCAACAGGGGTTGCGCTCGTTATAGGACTTAACCTGACACCTCACGGCACGAGCTGACGACAACCATGCAGCACCTTGAAAAACGTCCGAAGAAAGATCTGTTTCCAAATCTGTCGTTTCCCATTTAAGCCTTGGTAAGGTTCCTCGCGTATCATCGAATTAAACCACATGCTCCTCCGCTTGTGCGGGCCCCCGTCAATTCCTTTGAGTTTCACTCTTGCGAGCGTACTCCCCAGGTGGGATACTTATCACTTTCGCTTAGCCACTCAGATTGCTCCAAACAGCTAGTATCCATCGTTTACGGCGTGGACTACCAGGGTATCTAATCCTGTTCGCTCCCCACGCTTTCGTCCATCAGCGTCAATATACTCGTAGTAACCTGCCTTCGCAATTGGTATTCCATGTAATCTCTAAGCATTTCACCGCTACACTACATATTCTAGTTACTTCCAAGTAATTCAAGTCTTACAGTATCAATGGCCGTTTGATCGTTGAGCGACCAGATTTCACCACTGACTTATAAAACCGCCTACGGACCCTTTAAACCCAATGATTCCGGATAACGCTTGGATCCTCCGTATTACCGCGGCTGCTGGCACGGAGTTAGCCGATCCTTATTCTTACAGTACCGTCAAGCTCCCTCGCAAGGGAGTGTTTCTTCCTGTACAAAAGCAGTTTACAATCCATAGGACCGTCATCCTGCACGCGGCATGGCTGGTTCAGACTTGCGTCCATTGACCAATATTCCTCACTGCTGCCTCCCGTAGGAGTCTGGTCCGTGTCTCAGTACCAGTGTGGGGGATCTCCCTCTCAGGACCCCTACCCATCGTTGCCTTGGTGTGCCGTTACCACACCAACTAGCTAATGGGACGCATGCTCATCTTGTACCGTTGGAACTTTAATAATTAAATGATGCCATTTAATAATACTATGGGGTATTAATCCAAATTTCTCTGGGCTATCCCCCTGTACAAGGTAGATTGCATACGCGTTACGCACCCGTGCGCCGGTCTCAAAGGAGCAAGCTCCTTCTACCCCTCGACTTGCATGTGTTAAGCCTGCCGCTAGCGTTCATCCTGAGCCAGGATCAAACTCTTCATCGTATGTTTTTTATAGCTTTTGAGCTAAATATTTTTGACAAAGAATGCTAGTTTTCTTACTCTCTTATTTTTTTTGTTTTAATATTGCTATTAAAACGTGCTGTCAATCCAATATGTCTATGAACTTGTTTCTTTTGTTTTTCGCTTTTGACTTATTGTCTTAGCGGCTGCAAAGGTAAAACTTCTTTTTAAATTCGCAAGATTTTTTTTGAAAACTTTTTTTGAAGTAAGCTTCTAAAATTTATCTTAAGGTTTTGTTAAAGAACTTCGCTGTTGCGGATGCAAAGGTACGTTCTTTTTTTGTTTTTTCCTAGTCTTTTTTTGCTTTTTTTGTTTTTTGTTTTTTAGTTGCTGTTTTTCAAATATTTAACTTTGTTTTTTATTTGTTTTGGATTGTTTTGGGTTTTTTATTTGTTATTTTGGGGCGTGTTTGGTATTAGGTTTAATTGTAGTTATTTGGCTGTTTTGTTTTTTCTTGTTTGTTTCTAGGATATTTTTTGTTTCTTTTTTTTATTTGAGGCTAAGGATGCGTGAGGGATGGAAGTGTCATCCTTTTGCTGATTTGTATGGCTCTTTTTTATAGGTATGGTTCTTTCAGCAAAAGATAGAACGGACAGCCCGACCCGAAGGGGCACACTCATAAATATTTAATCAAATAAATCTTTAATCTAGTATTACGTATAAGTGATTTACTTATTATTATTATCTGATTTATTTGATAAATTCTATTTTCAAGTAATTTTTTAAATTCTACCTATATATATTGTATGTGTTTTTTTAAACTTATATATTTGCGTTCTTAAATTTTTAATATGATTAAGATTACTTTACCAGACGGTTCGATTAGAGAGTACGCAAGTGGCGTGACTCCTATGGACGTGGCTAAATCGATTAGTGAAGGTTTGGCGCGCAATGTTATTTCGGCAAGCTTTAACGGGACGACCGTTGAGACGGTTACCGAATTGACTACCGACGGTAACTTAACTTTATTTACTTGGGATAACGTGGAAGGGAAAAAAGCTTTTTGGCATTCGACTTCACACGTGATGGCTCAGGCTTTGGAGGAGCTTTACTCGGGTATCAAATTAACTATTGGTCCTGCCATAGAGAAGGGATTCTATTATGATGTTGATTTTGGTGAACATAAAATTACTGACGCTGATTTCAAGAAAATTGAGGATCGTGTCTTAGAAATCTCAAGAGAGAAGCACGAATTTAAAATGCGCAGTGTTACTAAAGCTGAAGCTTTAGCATTATATAAAGACAATGAGTTCAAAACTGAATTGATTGAAAATCTTGAAGATGGCACTATCACTTTTTGTGACCACTCTACTTTTACCGATTTATGTCGTGGTGGACATATTCCGAATACTGGGATTATTAAAGCTATGAAAATTCTTTCGGTAGCTGGTGCTTACTGGAGAGGCGATGAAAAAAATAAACAGTTAACTCGTGTTTATGGTATTTCGTTCCCTAAACAAAAAGACTTAACTGATTATTTAGCTTTATTAGAAGAAGCTAAGCGTCGTGACCACAGAAAACTAGGAAAAGAATTGGAATTATTCCATTTTTCACAACGTGTAGGTCAAGGTTTACCGTTATGGTTACCAAAAGGAGCTGCCTTACGTGACCGTTTAGAGCAATTTTTAAAGAAAGCTCAAAAGAAAGCTGGTTACGAACAAGTAGTTTCTCCACATATTGGGCAGAAAGAATTATATGTAACTTCTGGTCATTATGCAAAATACGGCGCAGATAGTTTTCAACCAATACATACTCCAGCTGAAGGTGAAGAGTTTTTATTAAAACCGATGAACTGTCCGCACCACTGTGAAATTTACAACGCAAAACCTTGGTCATACAAAGATTTACCAAAACGTTACGCTGAGTTTGGTACTGTATATCGTTACGAACAATCGGGAGAATTACATGGTTTAACTCGTGTGAGAGGATTTACTCAAGATGATGCGCACTTATTCTGTACTCCAGACCAATTAGACCAAGAGTTTAAAAACGTAATCGACCTAGTATTATATGTATTTGGTTCGTTAGGATTTGACAACTTTACGGCTCAAATTTCATTAAGAGACCCTAAAAAACCAGAAAAATACATTGGTTCAGATGAAAACTGGGAGAAAGCTGAAAATGCGATTATCAATGCGGCAAAAGAAAAAGGTTTAAATACTGTAGTTGAATACGGTGAAGCTGCTTTCTACGGACCTAAACTTGATTTTATGGTTAAGGATGCGTTAGGAAGAAGTTGGCAATTAGGAACTATTCAGGTGGATTACAACTTACCGGAGCGTTTTGATTTGACCTACAAAGGTTCTGACAACGAATTACATAGACCTGTAATGATTCACAGAGCACCATTTGGCTCTATGGAGCGTTTTATTGCAATTTTATTAGAGCATACAGGAGGAAATTTCCCTCTTTGGCTAATGCCAGAACAGGCTATTATCCTAAGTTTGAGTGAGAAATATGAAAATTATGCGAAAAAAGTTTCAGAATTGCTAGAAAATCACGAAATTCGCGCCCTAATTGACAACCGAAACGAGACTATAGGTAAGAAAATTCGTGAAGCGGAAGTTAAGAAGTTCCCGTTTATGTTGATTGTAGGTGAAGAAGAAGAGAAAAACGGAACGGTATCTGTACGTAGACATGGACAGGAAGGAAAAGGAAATATAACCTTAAAAATAGAAGATTTTGCTACTTTAGTAAATGAAGAGGTAAGCAAATCTTTAAAAACATTTGAAGTTTAACTAAAAAATTAAAAGTTATCGCAATCAGGAACAACAGAGGTAATCAACCTCGCGTAGAAAAAAAAGATGAACACAGAATTAATCAGTATATTCGTGTTCCAGAGATTCGTTTAGTAGGAGATAATGTGGAGCCTGGGGTTGTAAAGACTTCAGAAGCTTTGCGTCTGGCAGATGAATTAGAACTTGATTTAGTTGAGATTTCTCCAAACGCTGAACCTCCTGTTTGTAAAATAATGGACTATAAAAAGTTCTTATACGAACAGAAGAGACGTGAAAAAGAATTAAAAGCGAAATCAACTCAGATCGTTATAAAAGAAATTCGTTTTGGTCCTCAAACAGATGAGCATGATTATGAATTTAAGAAGAAGAATGCTGAAAAATTCCTCAAAGACGGAGCAAAATTAAAAGCTTTTGTATTCTTTAAAGGACGCTCTATTATCTATAAAGAACAAGGACAAATCCTATTATTAAGGTTAGCTCAGGATCTTGAAGAAGTAGGAAAAGTGGAGGCTATGCCTGTTTTAGAAGGTAAACGTATGATTATGTTTATTACCCCTAAAAAAAAGGGTAAGTAGAAATTAGACATTAGCTTAATTGCTTTTGACTAGTTATTTAAAATAGTAAGTAAGTTAAATTAAATAAATTTGGGAAATTATGCCTAAAATGAAAACTAAATCTAGTGCTAAGAAACGTTTTAAAGTTACTGGCTCTGGAAAAATTAAAAGAAAACACGCTTTTAAAAGTCATATTTTGACTAAAAAGTCTAAAAAACGTAAATTAGCGTTAACTCACTCTGCTTTAGTTCATCAGTCAGACGTGAAAAGTGTAAAAGAACAATTAAGAATTATCTAATTAAGTGATTAGTAAAAAGTAAAAAGTGATTAGTTTTCTATAGCTATTTACCAATTACTACTAACTATTTACTCTGATAATTTCGGTTAAAACAATTAAAATAACCCTGGGGTGGGCTTTTAAGAGTCTGATAAATTTCAGAACGCCTTACTTCAAAAAAAATTAAAAAATTATGCCAAGATCAGTAAATTCAGTTGCTAAAAGAGCAAGAAGAAAAAAGATAATGAAGCAAGCCAAAGGTTTCTTTGGTAGAAGAAAAAACGTTTGGACAGTTGCTAAGAATGCGGTTGAAAAAGCAATGTTATATGCTTACAGAGATCGTAAAGCTAAAAAGAGAAATTTCCGTTCTTTATGGATTATGCGTATCAACGCTGGTGCAAGATTAGAAGGAATGTCTTACTCTCAGTTCATGGGCAAAGTAAAAGCTAACAACATCGAGTTAAACCGTAAGGTTTTAGCTGACTTAGCAATGAATCATCCTGAAGCTTTCAAAGCTATTCTTAACAAAGTAAAATAATAACGTTTAACAATATTTAACTTACTTTATTAAAATCCCGATTTTTTAGAATCGGGATTTTTTTTAATGCTGCACCCTTCATTATTTAGCTATATCCAATGGAAAACCAACAGAAAAAAAGTTTACACCCTCGCAACAAGCACAATCAGAACTATGATTTCGATGCTTTAATAGCTGTTGCTCCTGAGTTAGAAAAACATGTAGGAATCAATAAATTTGGCAATCAAAGTATTGACTTTGCTCATCCAGATGCCGTAAGAGCTTTAAACAAAGCTTTACTAAAACATTTTTACCAAATTGATTATTACGAATTACCTAAAACCAATTTATACCCTCCTATTCCAGGACGAGCTGATTATATCCATCACTTAGCAGACATTATTGCTAAAGGAATTAACGGTACTTTACCAACTGGAAGTGGTATTAGAATATTGGATATAGGAACTGGTGCAAACTGTATCTATCCTATTTTAGGTAACAAAATATATGGCTGGACTTTTGTAGGAACAGAAATAGATAAGCCTGCAAAACTAACTGCTGAAAAAATCATTCAAGAAAACAAGCTGACCAATGCCATCAACATTCGTTTACAAGAAAGTAGACGTAATATTTTCAGAAACATCATTCAACCGAATGAAAAATTCGATGCTGTACTGTGCAACCCGCCTTTTCATAATTCGAGAGAAGAAGCCACCAAGGGAACCACTCGTAAATTGAAAAATTTAGGCAAAACCATTGAAGGTAAACCAGTTTTGAACTTTGGCGGACAGAATAATGAATTATGGTGTGAAGGCGGCGAAAAAGCCTTTATCACCAATATGATTTACGAAAGTGTTCATTTTAAATCGCAAGTTAAATGGTTTACGTCATTAGTTTCTAAAAAAGAAAATTTAAAGAATTTTGAAACTATTTTAAAGAAATTAAAAGCTAAATTTGAAATTATCCCTATGAAACAAGGCAATAAAACTACAAGAATTTTAGCTTGGCATTTTTTGTAGTATTACGATTGTTTTATAACAATTTGAATATAGAATTATGTTTTCTGGTGCTTCTTTTTAGCCGCAGGAAATAAAATATTATTTAAGATTAGTCTAAACCCAGGTGAATTAGGATGCAAGTTCAAGTCTGTAGGCTCATCCCCCACTCTATGCTGATAATCCTCTGGGTCATGCCCACCATAAAAGGTAAAGAACCCTTTTCCTTTTTGTGCATGAATGTAACGTGCTTCACCGTTTATTTTACACTCGCCCATTACTAAAACGTTTGATTTAATTAATTCTTTATCGAATGCAGTAGTTTGCCCCATAAATCCTTTTACTAATGCGGTATGATTCTGACAAAGCATGCTGGGTATAACATCCCATTTTGCTGAATATTCTGACAGGGTGAAATAATCTTTATCGAAAGGTACAATTGATTGGTGTTTTTCAGTTGTATCTATATTTGAAAATTCATATTTTTCAGGTCTCCTTTCTAAAAGAAAATCTTTAAAAGCAAAAGTTTTTGAATAATCTATTTTATTTTGATAATTTGCTTCACTAGGATCTCCGTCGAACATTGTTTCACAAATATCTATTCCTTCGGCAGAAAGGGCTATATCAAAACTATCTGTTGCGGAGCACATAGCAAACATGAATCCTCCTCCAATAACAAAATCACGTATTTTTTTGGCTACGGCTAATTTTTCATTGGAGACTTTTTGGAAACCTAATTTGGTAGCTAAATTTTCAGAATCTTTTTTTTGTTCTATATACCAAGGCATATTTTTGTATGATCCATAAAATTTTCCATATTGTCCTGTAAAATCTTCATGATGTAAATGTAACCAATCATACAATAACAACTGATCATTTAGTACCTCTTGATCATACACTACTTTAAAAGGAATTTCTGCATAAGTTAAAACCATTGTTACTGCGTCATCCCAAGGTTGCTTTCCTGGTGGTGAGTACACTGCTATTTTAGGTGCTTTTTCTAATGTTACAGCTTCCATATTTTGAGATGGAGAGGCTATATCTGCCAGGATTTGTTGTGTTTCATTATCTGAAATAATTTCAAAACTGACACCTCTTATTTGACATTCTTTCTTAATTTCTTGAATATCTGGCAAAAGAAAAGAACCTCCTCTATAATTAAGCAACCAACTTCCTTTATATCCTTTGTCTAATACCCAATAAGTAATACCATAGGCTTTTAAATGATTTTTTTGAGCGGTTTCATCCATAGGAAGCAAAATAGAATTTGCTTTTATGGAAATATTAAAAAATGTAATTATAAAAATCAAAAAAGCTTTCATGGAACCTATCTGTATCTATTATCAAATATAATAATTTTTTATTATTTAATTAAAAAGGGACATCGCTATCGTCATCAAAATTATTCATAGTACTACCAAATGCTTCATTGGGAGAAGGTAAATTAGGCGTAATGAATGGATTAGAGTCTTCTAAATTCATTTTGGAAGGTAGATCATCAAAATCGCTTCCAAATTCGTCTAAATTATCAAATTTACCTAGATGTCCTAAGAATTTTAGTCGTATGTTTTCTAAACTACCGTTACGGTGTTTAGCGATAATAAACTCTCCTTGTCCTTGAGTTGGAGAACGTTCATCATCATCCCATTCTTCAATTTTATAATATTCGGGACGATAAATAAATGATACGATATCAGCATCTTGTTCGATTGCTCCTGATTCACGTAGATCGGATAATAGGGGGCGTTTACTGGACCCACGCGTTTCTACGGCACGTGATAACTGGGATAAAGCTATAACAGGTACATCTAATTCTTTTGCTAATGCTTTTAAATTTCGGGAAATGGTTGAAATTTCTTGTTCACGATTTCCTCCTCCTCCTTTTGCATTTCCTCCTGCTGTCATTAACTGAAGGTAATCAATAACTATAATTTTTATATCGTATTGTGACTTTAGTCTTCGTGCTTTAGCTCTTAAATCAAATATTGATAAGGAAGGTGTGTCGTCTATAAAAAGAGGTGCTTTTTCTAGATCTCTAACTTTAACTGATAATTGTTCCCATTCGTGTTTTTCTAACTTACCCGTGCGTAATTTTTCGGAAGACAGGCCTGTTTCGGAGGAAATCAAACGAGTAATTAACTGAACTGAGGACATCTCTAGGGAAAACACGGCTACTCCACTATTAAATTGGATTGCCATATTTCGTGCCATGGATAATACAAATGCTGTTTTTCCCATACCTGGACGAGCTGCAATGATAATTAAATCAGAAGGTTGCCAACCTGAAGTTACTTTATCTAATGCGTGAAAACCTGTTGGTATACCACTCAATCCTTCTTTACCTGCTATTTGTTCAATTCTTTTTTTAGCTTGAATTACTAAGCTTTGTGCTGTTTCTGAGCTTCGTTTGATATTACCTTGTGTTACTTCATAGAATTTGGCTTCTGAGCTATCTAATAACTCAAAAACATCGGTGGTTTCATCATAGGCTTCTTCTATGATTTCGGAAGAAATTTTAATCAAACTTCTCTGAATATATTTTTGAAGAATAATACGTGAGTGAAATTCTATATGTGCGGAAGATGAAATTTTTTGAGTCAGTTGAATCAAATAATAATCCCCTCCTGCTACTTCTAATTTGCCCATTTTTTTTAGTTGGGCTGAAACGGTCAATAAATCAATTGGCTGTGAATCGTTAAAAAGTGTAACGATGGCATCAAAAATATACTTATGTGCATCTTTATAGAAGGCATCGGGTTGCAAAATATCAATAACTTCATCAACTCCTTTTTTATCTATCATCATGGCTCCTAAAACAGCCTCTTCTAAATCAATGGCTTGCGGTGGCAATTTTCCTTTTTCAAGGTTTATTATAGCCGTTTTTTCTACTTTAGCTGGGTTGATATTTTTAAAATTTTCCATAGTACAAAGGTAGTTTGAAATCTCTAAAAAGAGAAGAAAAAACAATCCTTAAAGTGTTGACAACTAATGTTAATAATTATTTTGTTTTGTTAATATGAGAATAAAAAAATCCGAAACCATGGGCTTCGGATTTAAATATTTTAAATTCTTATATTATTCTTGATAATGCCCCATTTTACTATACTTATCCATTCGTTGAGCGATTAACTCTTCTGCTGACAAGTCTTTTAATTCGCCAAAAGCTTTTAATACATATTCTTTTACATTTTTAAAGGCTGTTGGTTTATCACGGTGTGCTCCACCAAGGGGTTCTGGAATAATCTCATCAATTAGTCCGTGTTCTTTCATATCTTTTGCTGTCAATTTAAGTGCTTCGGCTGCTTTTTCTTTATGTTCCCAGCTTCTCCATAAAATAGATGAGCATGATTCAGGTGATATTACGGAATACCAAGTATTTTCCATCATATATACTTTGTTCCCTACTCCTATTCCTAGTGCTCCACCAGAGGCTCCTTCTCCTATAATTACTGTAATTATAGGGACTTTTAGACGAATCATTTCGAAAATATTTCGTGCAATAGCTTCACCTTGTCCTCTTTCTTCTGCTTCTAAGCCAGGGTAGGCTCCAGGGGTGTCAACTAAGGTTAAAACTGGAATATCAAATTTTTCAGCCATACGCATTAAACGTAATGCTTTACGGTACCCTTCTGGATTTGCCATACCAAAATTACGTAATTGACGCATTTTTGTATTAATTCCTTTTTGTTGACCGATAATCATAAAAGACTGACCGTTTATCTTACCTAGTCCTCCAACCATGGCTTTATCATCTTTTACCCCACGGTCTCCAAATAATTCTAAGAATACACCTTGCGTTAAATTTTCAATGTGTTCTAAAGTGTAAGGACGATTTGGATGGCGAGACATTTGAACACGTTGCCATGCTGTTAAATTTTCATATAAATTTTTTTTTGTCTCTTCTAACTTTTCTGCTAATTGTTCACATGTAGCTGATACGTCTACTTGTGTATCTTCTCCTATAAGCTGACATTTTTCAATTTGCTCTTCAAGCTCTTTAATAGGTAATTCAAAATCTAAATATTCCATAAGATTTTATATTTCTAGTTGAGTGAGCAAAGATAAAATTTTAGATGGAGTTTTAAAGAAATATTTGATCTAAAGTATCTCTTAGCAACATAAACTACTAAAAAACAATTACTTACTCTTTTTTTTTGGTTTTATTTTTAAAAATTCCGTTCAAAATTACTGTTATTAGTATAATAAAAGCACCTAAATAAAACGGGGTATTCATCTTTTCTTTATCTCCAAAAACCCATAAGGCTAAAATTATACCGTATATAGGTTCTAAATTTATGGTTAGCATTACTGTGTAAGGGCTTAAATATTTCATGACTTGTACCGATGCTATAAATGCGTAAGCGGTACATACAGAGCTTAAAAGCCCCATCCATAGCAAGTCATTTGTTGATATTTGAAAAAAGGAATAATTAAAACTTCCGGTAAATAGTAAAAAAAGAGAAAAAAATAAAACACCTCCTAATAATTCATAGAAAGAAATAATGGTTGGTGAATCATCTTTAGCTAATTTTCCATTAATAATGGAAAAAGAAGCTGATAAAAATGCTGAAGTCAAGGCTAATATAATTCCTTGAATGTATTTTATTTCTACTTTAAAAATTAAGTACAGACCAGCAATTACCATTAAACCTAGCACTACTTCATACAGAATTATCTTACGTTTAAAAAAGATAGGTTCTAATATGGATGTAAAAAAAGCACCTGTAGATAAACAGGCTAAAGTTATGGATATATTAGATACCTTGATTGCTTGAAAAAACGTATACCAATGTAATGCTATAACTAATCCTGCTATAAGGTATCGTATCAATGATTGTAAAGTAATTTTTAAACTAATTTTTGCAAAAAAAACATAGATTAGAATAAAAACAGATGCTATACTCATTCTAAACCAAACTAAAGGCAGTGCTTCTAAAGTAATTAAAGCACCTAAAACGGCTGTAAATCCCCATACAAAAACAATTAAATGGAGATGTAAATAACTTGTAAAGGTTTTATCTTTTAGCATTTTTTAATAAGTAATAGGCTAAAATACCGAATATGACATTGGGTAACCAAACGGCAATAAAAGCTGGGAAAGAGGATTTTTCTGCCATTGTACCAAATATTTTATCTAAGAAAATATAGGAAAAGGCAACCGCTATTCCTATTGCTAGGTTTACTCCCATTCCTCCGCGTCGTTTCATTGATGAAACAGCAACCGCTATTATTGTTAGGACGAAGGCTGAAACAGGCACGCTGTATTTTTTATACTTAACAACTAAATAAGCATTAATATTGGAAGAACCTCTTTGTTTTTCTTTTTCTATAAATTCATCTAATTCAGTAGGCATTAAGGTTTCGGCTATATAGACTACTGGTGTCAAGTCTTCTATTTCAAAATTAAATTTATAATTTTTGCTTATATCAGATTCTATTTTGTCGTCTAATTCTCCTACTTTTCTTTTGGTGTAATTAGATAGTGTATAATCTTTTGTTTTAGGATTATAGGTAATTGAGGTGGCTGTTATTTTTTCGACTAATCTATTTTTATCGAATCGTTCGTATACAAATGTATAGGCTGTTTTTCCTTCTACATTTAAATTACTTGCATAGACATACTCGTTTTTACTAATTTGTCTAAAAACATCACTTGTTTGACGCATTTCTTCTCGTCCTCCTCCAATAAGATACATGTATCGAAAGCTTCTGAATCCTTCACTTGATTTTGGCACTAAAAAGAAGCCCATAATTAAGGCTAGTAAACAAACTATTGTAGCACCTATTAAATAAGGTCTTAAAAATCGCTGAAACGAAATACCCGAACTTAAAATGGCTACAATTTCTGTATTATTGGCTAATTTTGATGTAAACCAAATAATTGATAAAAATAAGAATATTGGAAAAAGTAGGTTTGCAAAGTAAATTACGAAATCTAGATAGTAAGATGCAACCTTAATAAAGGGAACTTTATTTTCTAATATTTTATTTATTTTTTCAGATATATCAATCGTAATTCCTATTGGGATGAACAATAAAAGCATAGCAGAAAAGGTAGCTAAATATCTTTTCAGTATGTAACGATCAATTAATGTTAATTTTGAAAATAGATTTGAGAACATTATAACCTTTGAGCCATTTGTTTAACCATTTTTTCTTTCCATTCGCGGAAATCTCCTGCTAAAATGTGTTTTCTTGCTTCACGAACTAACCACATATAAAAGCCTAAATTGTGGATAGTTGCTATTTGCTTGCCAAGATATTCGTCTGCTGCAAATAAATGTCTTAAATAAGCTTTTGTATAATCTGTATCAACAAATGTATGCCCCATTTCATCTATTGGGGAGAAATCGTCGGCCCATTTTCTATTTTTAATATTAATAACTCCATTTGCTGTAAACAACATACCGTTTCTAGCATTACGAGTTGGCATTACACAATCAAACATATCAATACCTAAAGCAATATTTTCTAAAATGTTTATAGGGGTTCCTACTCCCATTAAATATCTTGGTTTTTCTTTAGGTAAAATAGCGGTAACTACTTCTGTCATTGCATACATTTCCTCTGCTGGTTCTCCTACTGACAATCCTCCGATAGCATTCCCTTGTGCGCCAACATTGGCTATATATTCTGCAGACTGGGCTCTCAGATCTTTGTATGTACTTCCTTGAACAATCGGAAATAAAGTTTGTTCATAACCGTACATTTCGGGTACTTTTTTTAGGTGATCTACACAACGATCTAGCCAACGGTGTGTCATGTGCATACTGCGTTTAGCATAACGATAATCACAAGGGTAAGGTGTACATTCATCAAATGCCATAATAATATCAGCCCCAATAGAACGTTGAATTTCCATAACGCTTTCTGGTGAAAAAAAGTGATATGACCCATCTATATGCGATTTAAATTTAACTCCTTCTTCTTTTATTTTACGATTAGAAGAAAGTGAATATACTTGATAGCCTCCTGAATCTGTAAGAATATTACGATCCCAATTCATAAATTTATGTAATCCTCCTGCTTGTTCTAAAATTTTTGTTTGTGGACGTAAATATAAATGATAGGTATTCCCTAAAATAATATCAGGATTAATATCATTTTTTAATTCACGTTGATGTACTCCTTTCACGGAAGCAACAGTTCCTACTGGCATAAAAATAGGAGTTTCAATAACGCCATGATCCGTAATTACTTTCCCTGCTCGTGCTTGTGTTTGTGGATCTGTATATAATAATTCGAACTTCATAATAACTTTTCTTCCAAAATTTTAAAGTGCAAAGATAACCTATTGGATTTAGATTTTAGATTTCCCGCTATCAGATTTTTAAAATCTTTAACTAAAAAAGTATTGAAGCAAGATTTGTCTTTCGAAAAAATATGAAGTAATTTTGACACCGATTCACAAAAACTTATTAAAAAATGTCTGACATTCAACAACTAAATGATTTTACAACACAAGTAAGAAGAGACATTCTTCGTATGGTACATGCTGTAAATTCAGGACATCCTGGTGGATCATTAGGATGCGCTGAGTTCTTAACTGTATTATACCAAAATCTAATGAACCGTAAACCAGGATTTAACATGGACGGTATTGGAGAAGATATTTTCTTTTTATCTAATGGTCATATTTCACCTGTTTTTTACAGTGTATTAGCTAGAAGCGGTTATTTTCCTATTTCTGAATTGGCTACTTTTAGAAAATTAAACTCTCGTTTACAAGGTCATCCTACCACTCACGAAGGCTTACCTGGAGTACGCATGGCATCTGGTTCATTAGGACAAGGATTGTCAGTAGGTATAGGTGCTGCCCAAGCTAAAAAATTAAATAATGACAACCATCTTGTCTATTTATTATGTGGTGATGGTGAATTACAAGAAGGACAAAACTGGGAAGCTATTATGTATGCTTCTGCTAAAAAAGTAGACAATTTAATTGCCACTGTTGATTATAATGGTCAACAAATTGATGGATCTACAGATGATGTTCTTTCATTAGGTAATTTAAAAGCTAAATTTGAAGCTTTTGACTGGGATGTTATTGAAATAAAAGAAGGAAATAACATTGAAGCTATTTTAGCTGGAATGACTGAAGCTAAAAATCGTACTGGAAAAGGAAAGCCTATTTGTGTATTACTTCACACTGTCATGGGAAATGGTGTAGACTTCATGATGCACACTCATGCTTGGCATGGTAAAGCTCCTAATGATGAACAATTAGCTGATGGATTAGCTCAAAATGCAGAAACTTTAGGTGATTATTAAAATGCGTTAGACTTTTAGCAGTAGTGCTTTATAAAACTACTGCATTAGCTTACAACTTATAGCTTTAAAAAATGAAAAAATATACAAATCAAGGAAGTAAAGATACACGTTCTGGTTTTGGAGCGGGTATGACTGAATTAGGTCAAAAAAACAAAAATGTGGTGGCGCTTTGTGCGGATTTAATAGGATCTTTAAAATTTGATGACTTCAAAAAAAACCATCCTGAACGTTTCTTTCAAATTGGTATTGCAGAAGCCAACATGATCGGAATAGCAGCAGGTTTAACTATTGGCGGTAAAATTCCGTTTACGGGTACTTTTGCTAATTTTTCTACAGGTCGTGTATACGATCAAATCCGTCAATCTATTGCTTATTCAGATAAAAATGTTAAAATTTGTGCCTCTCACGCAGGTTTGACATTGGGGGAAGATGGGGCTACTCATCAAATCTTAGAAGACATTGGTTTGATGAAAATGTTACCCGGTATGACTGTAATTAATACTTGTGATTATAATCAAACTAAAGCGGCTACTATAGCTTTAGCGGATCATCATGGCCCTGCTTATTTGCGTTTTGGTCGTCCTGTAGTGCCTAATTTCACATCTACTGACGAGCCTTTTATAATAGGAAAAGCTTTACATCTTAATGAAGGAACAGATGTTACAATTTTAGCTACAGGTCATTTAGTATGGGAAGCACTACAAGCCGCAGAAACATTAGAAGCCAATGGTATTTCTGCCGAAGTAATTAACATACACACCATAAAACCATTAGATGAGGAAGCTATTTTAAAATCAGTAGCTAAAACAGGCTGTGTAGTAACAGCTGAAGAACACAATATATTAGGAGGATTAGGAGAAAGTGTTGCTAGAGTATTAGCTTTAAATACTCCTACTCCACAAGAGTTTGTAGCTGTTAAAGATTCATTTGGTGAATCTGGAACTCCTGAACAATTAATGGAAAAATACAAATTAAATGCTCCTGCTATTGTAGATGCTGTTGAAAAAGTAATAAAAAGAAAATAAATCCTATATCTTTTAATATAAAAAAGACTGTCCTTAATTTTTTTTATTAGGACAGGCACATTCAGAAGTAACCTCACTTTTGTAAAAAAATAAAACAATGACCCATTTTGATTTACAAATTTGGGTCATTGTTGTTTTTTAAAGGATTCAGGTTTAATAGTCAAAAATGGTTGGTAAAAATGCTGTAAAGCATTATAAAATATGATATTGACGAAAGTTTATTGAAATTAGTTTCAATAAACTTTTTTTATTTCATGAAAACTTCAAAAAAAAGCGTTGTCCAACCTGTAAAAGCCTCAATACGATAAAGTGGGGAATAAGAGAAAATAAGCAACGATTTAAGTGTAATGATTGTGGTCAATTATTTACTTCAAATAATAAATCAGTTTCAGATTCTAATAAAGAGATTTGGTTTAAAAACTGGATAATCGGTAAAGATATTTTTGATAAAATTTCACTTGAATCTGGTTACAGTAAAAGTACTTTACAACGTTATTTTTCTAAAATGTTATCTAAAGCTCCTGTTTTAGAGTTTAGCTCCACTGATGATGTTTATCTTATGATTGATGGAACTTATTTTCCTAATGATATTTGTCTAGTAGTTTATAGAAATTTTCATTTAAAATCTACTCAACTTTATAGAATAACTGATAACGAAAATTATGAAGAAGTTGCAGAAGATTTACAAAATTTATTAAATCTTGGGATTACTATAAAATGTATTACTTCTGATGGTGATAAATCTGTATTAAAAGCGATACAAAATATTTGCCCTGACATAGCTTTTCAAAGGTGTTTAGTACATATTTCAAGAATGTGTAAAATATGGCTCACGGCCAATCCAAAACACAAATCAGGCTTTGAATTAAAGCAAATTATAATTAAAATCCATCAGATTAATTCTGAATACAAAAGACAATTATGGTTAATAGAGCTTATACATTGGGAAGAAAAATATAGAGACTATCTTAATGAAAGATCATATAAAATCGAAAGTAAAAAATATTGGTATACTCATAAAATGGTTAGAAGATCATTTACTGTAATTAAAAAAGCATTACCACATATGTTTACCTATCTTAAAGATGATAAAATACCAAATTCAACTAATGCTCTTGAATCATTTTTTGGACATTTGAAAGACAATCTAAATATTCATAGAGGATTAAGTATAAAAAACAGGAAGAACTTTTTAAGATGGTATTTATACTATAAAAATCAAATTGAAAAATAGGTTTTTTCAGCCATATTTGATTACCGATAATTAAAAAAGGATAGATTAAAACCTATCCTTTAATTATCGTATAATCATCAAACTTATTGCTGGTTGGTTGCTCCTCAGCAGAGCCAACTTCCTCTTCAATTTGATGTTGTAATATAAGCAATTTAAAATCAAAAATTACCAACCATTTTTGACCACATTACCAGGATTCAAATGTTTAAAAATAGGTTTTTGGGTCGCAACACGACGCACGTTCCCCTATGATGCTGGTCTTACATTTTTTTTATGCTACTAAAGTTTGCTGTTGTAGATAAATCCGTCTCCCTATTTCTAATGCATTGGCTGTGTGAATGCCAAAGAAAATCCAAAGGATCTCACTTTTTTGGGTTTTGGCTTTGATTTTCTTGAGATGGTAATGTTCCTTCTCCTTGCCAAAACTTCCTTCTAGTCGAGTAGCTCGTTCTTTCTTGATGTGTTGCGCTAAAATTTTGCGTTGTTCTTCATTTTTTCCAGCTTTTCCTTTACGTACAAAATCGGTTTGGATAGTATTGGTAGACGTGAAGGTTCGATTTTTATTGGTAGCATAAATGGCATCGGCTCCAAGTATTTTTACTTTTGTTTTAGTTAAATTCTGAGCGCAAAAAACACTGCTTTGCAGACGAGTTCCTTCGTTGAAAGCTCGATATTGAATGTGTTCGATGAAGTTAATGCCATCGATTTGAATTTTGTTTACTTTGGCTCCAAATTCAACTTGCTTTACTTCTTTCCCGCGAACAATTGGGCGGATATAACTTTTGCTAATACTTACAATCCTGTCTGGAACACTTTTACCAGTTTTAAATATCTGAATTTGTTGTTTGTATACTTGTTTGATAATCAGGCGCTGTTTGCTATATTTTGTAGTGGCTTCAAACGGATTTTGTGCTTCAATACGGCTAAGTTCGCCATTGAGTTTGTATAATAATTTAAGTAAACCTCGGGTAACTTTTGTGCGATGTTTTGATTGTTTTTTTCTCTTTTTTGAATATTGATTGTATCGCTTACACCAATCTAAATATTTAGTTCTTGGTAGTTTTATTTTAAACAAATGACACAAAGCTTCCATTTGCTTATAATTCCACTGTACACACTCCCAAAGCAATTTCTGGTTCGTAGGAAAGCGCACTTCACTCTCGTAACAAGTAGCATCCGTAAGCATTTTATCTAAATCTCCCATATAAGGAATCCAGTTCTTAGCTAGTACTTCTTGAGCTTTGCCAATGGTTAAAGTCTTGGATAGCTCCATTCTGATTTGACTCACGATTTTAAAGTTTTTCAAAGGTTTATCAATCGGAATCAGAATATCACAAAAAAATTGCATAAAGATATTTCCATTGAGAAGTTCAATCAACTTTTTATCCGAACAACCGTAGTAGTTTTTAAGCATCATCAGAGCAATTTTGCCTTTAGGACTAAAATAACAATGAGTCCCTTTTTGAGAATCTTTCAGTTTGAAGGCTTGAGCAAGCTCTGAAAAAGGCATCGAAAGATAAATTTTACCCAAATCTGTTTTTAAAAATTGGGCGTAAAAACCATCAAAATCTTTATTGATAGTAAAAAATGGAATTTGGTATTGAAATTCGCTTAAACGTATTATTTTTGGCATAGCATTTAAAGAAAAACCCCGTTTTTGACTCTTTTTGAGCAATTTCGGGGTTTGTTTCTTCTAAAATAACACTTATTTTGTTGATATGCAAGTGTTTGGGTAATTATGAATGTGCCTAGGACAGTCTTTTTGTTTTATAATTCAATCATCTTTTAAAAAAACTGAATCTTTTTCTTTTCTATCTTATTCATCCTTTCATCTTCATCATAAAGCCTAAAACTTAATTTGGATGGAGTTCTATTTATTTCAAAAAAGGTATCTAAAAAGTAATTAATTAACATTTAACTTATCAATTATCAACTTCAATAACAGGAGAAGTTACATTATCAGCACTATATTATTTTTACTTTGGGTTGAAATGACAGGATTTCAAACTTTTGGGTAACTCTCTTTTATAAAATTAAAATTTGTATTTGTTTATATTCAATACGTTTTCAACTGTTTTTTAAGATACGTTTTCTACACTACTTTCAGCTAATACTTTGTAAGTACCATTACTTAATTTTTCACGAATAGCTTCAAATGCAGCTAGTGTTTCGTCTATATCAGTAATAGTATGAGATGCGGTAGGTATCATTCTTAGTAAGATAATTCCTTTAGGAATTACAGGATATACAACAATTGACAAAAAGATATTATAATTTTCTCTTAAATCATTAACCATAACCATGGCTTCAGGAATAGAACCTTCTAGATATACAGGAGTTACACAAGTATTTGTATCGCCTATATTAAAACCTTTAGATTTTAATCCATTTTGCAAGTAATTTACATTCTCCCACAACTTATTTTTTAATTCGGGCATTGTACGCAACATTTCTAAGCGTTTTAAAGCACCTACTGTAAATATCATAGGCAAAGACTTTGCAAACATTTGAGAGCGCAAGTTGTATTTTAAATAATCAATAATATCTTTATCACCTGCCACAAAAGCTCCTATACTAGCCATTGATTTAGCAAAAGTTGAAAAATAAATATCTATACCATCTTGGCAGCCTTGTTCTTCTCCAGCTCCAGCTCCTGTCTTACCTAAAGTACCAAAGCCATGTGCATCATCTACTAATAAACGGAAATTGTATTTTTCTTTTAAGGCAACGATTTCTTTTAACTTACCTTGTTGACCACGCATTCCAAAAACGCCTTCAGTAATTACTAAAATACCACCACCTAATTCAGCAGCCATTTTGGTTGCACGTTGTAGATTTTTCTCAAGGCTTTCCACATCATTGTGCTTATAGGTAAAACGTTTGCCCATGTGTAAACGAACCCCATCAATTATACAACCATGTGAGTCTACATCGTATACAATTACATCATTTTTAGTTACTAGGGCATCAATAGTAGATACCATACCTTGATAACCAAAATTTAATAAATAGGCAGCTTCTTTACTCACAAATGATGCTAATTCATTTTGTAATTGTTCATGTAAACTTGTATGTCCACTCATCATACGAGCTCCCATAGGATAAGCCGCTCCATATTGTTCAGCTGCTTCTGTATCAATTTTTCTAATTTCAGGATGATTAGCCAAACCTAAATAATCATTGATAGACCAATTTAAAATTTCTTTACCATGAAACTTCATACGAGGACCTAAATCACCTTCAAGTTTAGGAAATACATAGTAACCTTCCGCTTGCGATGCCCATTTTCCTAATGGACCTTTATTGTTTTGAATTCTTTCGAATAAGTCTTTTACCATCTTATTATTAGATTAAAAAATCGAAGCAAAAATATAAATTAATACCGATTAAATTAAAAATTGAAGGAACAATAAATAAAAAAAGTCATACTCTAAACAGTATGACTTTTCTTGATAATTTTAAACGATCAATGTAATTCCCCAAAAACAAATAACGAGATAAAGCGTATTGTTTTACTAAAAATAAGAAGTGTTAAGAAGAAAACTACTCAATTAAATAATACGAAATATCTTTTAGTAAACCTTTACTCGCGTAGATCATTTAAAAATAAAAAATGTTTATTTGACTAAGCAATGCGAGGCAAAGTTAAGTAACTGCAACCTAATCTTGTTACGGGTTTTCCGTATATTTTGTTAAATATTTCTTATACCTAAAAACCATTTATTTTAATAAAAAAATAGCCATACAATTTGCATGGCTGTTTTTTTAATTTTTAAACGATAATTTTATATCTCCCAAAAACAAAATAAAAGATAAAGTCACGGTGTTTCTATATGTTTTGTCTACAATTTTAATAAAATTACAGAGTAAAAACACCCATAATATGGATTATAAATATGCTTTATCAAATAATACGTTTAAAAATTTAGTTTGTTTACTTGATTAAGAACGTATGACAAATTTAAAATACTAATATTAAAACTTATTACGGTTTTACCATATATTTTGTTAAATTTTACTTATACTCCTTTTTTGAAATTACTTTTTAGCAATTTGTCTTTTATATCTACAAGATAAAATATAAATTCTTATACCACTTAAAATATACTGGATTAAAAAGTAAAATTCTCGATATTTTTTTTCATTTTAAAACAACTCGAACAAACGGTTTAGTATATAATTGAAATCATCGTTAGTTCGAACGCGAAGCGCATCGAGAACCAACATTAATTTTTATTGCTTTTGTAGTATAGTGTCTAAATCAAACATTATGTGATTTCTCCCTTTGGTCGAAATGAGGATTGCGAACTTTTAGGACAGTCTCAAAGTTGAAAAAATAGTATTGTGAGGAAATTTCAAATTTTAAATGGTATTATTTTCTAGCTTATTACTTCTAATCAACACATATAGATGTGTTTACGTATTTTTAAATACTCAACTATTCTTTTAATTTATATTATTCAAAATAAAATAGATAACTAAATCATGATTTTTAAGGGATAATCATTAGTCTTTAATTGATAAAATATGATATAAAAGCATTCTATTTAAATTAGGTAATTTCTTTAAAGAGAATATAAAAAATATCTTATAAAAGCTACTTGGTTAGAAAAGGAGTATTAATAAATTAACACTATGATAAAAATATTTTTCTGTATATATAATTTTGACTATTTGAATAATAAAAGATCAAGTTCTTTTTTTATCTATAAAGATTTGTTATACCATATTTGGATTAAGCCATAAAATCTTAAAATTAAAATAGCCATCATTTTTTAGGTGATGGCTACTTATTACTTAATAAAAAAATTATTTTTTATTTAATGCTATTGTCATGTCTGATGAAATGGCTGAACGTTCCATTTTTATCTTACCAGCCATCGTTTCTACAATAACTACACCTTCGGCTAATTCAGCTATTTTTCCATGAATTCCGCTTTTGGTAATGACCTTATCACCAACTTTTAGTGAAGATTCAAATTCTTTTTCTTTTTTTATTTTTCGTTGTTGTGGTAGTATTAAAAACACAAACATTACAACAAACATTAACAAATAAGGTAAAAATTGCATCATTTCGTATTAACTTTCTTTTTTATATTATTATTAGGATATTAAAACTATTTAGTAGTAGGTACATTATTTTCTACTAATATATTTGCTTTAAATGTTAAAATTTCATTTCCTTGTTCTGTATTGGTTAAAAGAGCTACTGATTTAGTTTGTTGACCCGATTTTCCTTTGGAATCAAAAATAATTTTTATTTCACCTGATTGTCCTTTTTTTACGGGTGTCTTTGTCCATTCTGGGGCAGTACATCCACAAGAAGGACGAACTTCCATTACATATAAATCATTTTTACCTGTATTGGTAAACTTAAATATATGCTCTACTTTATCTCCTTGTTTAATTGTTCCAAAATCATGTTGAAGATTATCAAACTCTATTTTTGGGTATTCACCTGGTTTTAGTTTCTTTTTCATGCTCTCTTCTTTCATGGAAAGCACACCTTGTGGTAATACTAAATTATTATCGTCTAATTGTTGAACCTCAAATTCGTCTTTAGATTTGCAGGCTACTAACGAAAGGATTGTAAAAATTGCAAAACTGTACTTTTTCATTTTGTTATTACATTAAGCCACGACCCGTCTTTTTTAACTTGCCGTTAGTGTTAAATTCTTTTACTAAATTATCTAAAATTCCATTGATAAATATAGAACTTTTTGGCGTAGAATATTCTTTTGCTATTTCTAAATATTCGTTAATTGTTACTTTAACAGGAATTGATGGAAATTTTAATAATTCGCAAATAGCCATTTTTAAGATGATTGTATCAATTTCAGCAATACGTTCTATTTCCCAATTAGGTGTTTTTTCAGCAAATTCTTTAGCAAGAGCTTCTTCATTTAAGGTTGTTTTACGAAAAAGTTGAGATACAAATTCTCGATCTTCAATATCAGAAAATAATTTAGGAACAAAGAATAGGTCTTCTTCACTTTTAATTGCTCTTAATTGTTTAACAATATATGTATTAATTAGTGGAATATCATCTATCCAAGTTAACTTATGATCTTCTAGATATTCATAAAGTTTAATATTTGGAGCTAAAATTTCGGTAAACAAACTTATAATAAACTCTTTATCTTCTTGAAAATCGTTAGTACGATTATTCATATATTTTTTATATAAATCGCTTTGTTTAATCTCAGCAGTAAAAATCTTCACATATTCTTCGTGTATATGCCAATCATTAATTTTTCTATCTGCTAAAGCTATAGATAAAGAATTGCTTTCTTCTAAAAGTTGAAGAACTTTATTATTAACAAGTTTTAAATTTGGATTTTTTTCTTCTCGGGTAGCTAAATACTTTTTGCTAGATAAGTCTAAAAACTCTTCCTCTTTTTTTCTTATTTCTAATAATAAAGATATGGTTACAAGATATAAGTCTTGCATATTATCGATACTACTAAATAAGAATCTTTCTTCTTTTTCAATATTATCAGAATGGTTTTGATGCATTGCATATATGGTTTGCATCACTTTTAGTCGGATATGTCTTCTATTTAACACCTTTGTAAGAACTTTTAAAAAATTAACGAAGCGAAAGAGTTTCTTTCGCTTCGCAAAAATACATTTTTTTTTAGAGATTAAAATATTTTAACAAAAGAGTAATTAACAAATTTTGTTATATATTTTATTTTCAACGAGCTAATTACTTAGCTAATTCTTTCTTTTTTAGATCAATTCTATTTTGAGCAATTTTGAAAGCAGCTTCGTGAGTTGTAATATTATTAGTATCTGCGTAATCAAATATTTCTAATGTAGTATTGAATATATTTTCTGTTCTACGCATAGCTTCTTCTTTTCCATAATTAGCTATTTCACCGTATACATTAATGATCCCTCCTGCATTAATTAAAAAGTCTGGAGCATATAAAATTCCTTTTTCTTTAAGCATTTGTCCATGACGTACTTCATTTGCTAATTGATTATTAGCCGCCCCCGCAATTACTTTTGCTTGTAACTTATTGATTGTATCATCATTAACTGTTGCACCCAAAGCACAAGGAGCGTAAATATCAACATCTAAGCTGTATAGATCATCTCCTTGAAAAATTTTAGCTCCGTATTTATTTCCTATTTCAATCAAACGAGCTTCATTAATATCAGAAATAACAACTTTTGCTCCTTCTTTTGTTAAATAGTCTACTAAAGTTTCTCCTACGTGGCCAATACCTTGAACTAAAACTTTTTTCCCGTCTAAATTTTCAGATCCGAACTTATATTTAGAAGCCGCTTTCATCCCCATATATACCCCGTATGCTGTAACGGGAGATGGGTTTCCTGATCCACCTATTGCTTCTGAGATACCTGTTACGTATGATGTGTGTTGACGAATTAGATCCATATCAGGCGTGGTAGTTCCTACATCTTCAGCTGTAATATAACGCCCACTTAAAGAATGTACAAATTGACCAAATTTCGCAATCATTTCAGGAGTTTTGTCAACTTTTGAATCGCCAATAATTACGGCTTTACCACCACCTAGGTTTAAACCAGAAATAGCCGATTTAAAAGTCATTCCTCGAGACAAACGTAATACATCATTTAATGCTTCCCATTCGTTTGTATATTTCCACATTCTAGTACCTCCTAATGCAGGTCCTAAAACTGTGTTATGGATACCAATTATTGCTTTTAAACCAGTATCTTTGTCTTGGCAAAAAACAATTTGTTCGTGATTATCAAATGAAACTTGACCGAAAACAGGGTCAACTTTATGTAATTCACTTGCTTTTACAGATTCAGTAATCATAATGAATGTTTTTTTAATAGTATGGTTTGTTTTTTAAAACCATTACAAAATTACGCTTTTCGATTAATTTTTTGCAATTATAAGCTAAAATATTTAGTCCTAGTTATAAAAAATAAAATTTTATTATCTTTAAATTATCGTTTAAATATTAAAGTTTTATTAATATATTTTTATTTAAAACGTTTTTATTTTGAAAAAATGAAAGAACTTAGGTATATCACCCCTTATTTTTTAAAGTATAAATACCATTTTTTTGGAGGAATTTTAATTACAATAATCGCCCAATTTTTTTCATTATATACTCCTGAATTGATTGGAGATTCTATTTCTGAGATAGAATATTATTTTAGATCTAACCAATCTGATTCAACTGAAATAAGGAAGAATTTAAGAAATTACATCATTCTTATTTTAGGAGCTACTTTATTGGCTGGTTTTTTAACTTTTTTGATGCGCCAAACTTTAATTGTTATGTCACGTCATGTAGAATACGATCTAAAAAATGAAGTTTTTAAAAAATATGAAACATTAAGTCAAAATTTTTATGTTGAAAATAGAACAGGGGATTTAATGAATCGAATTACAGAAGATATAGCACGTGTAAGAATGTATGTTGGCCCTGCCGTAATGTATACAATTAATACCTTAATTAGATTTGCTATCGTCATTTTTTATATGATAAAAATTTCTAAAATATTAACTCTAATTGTATTATTGCCATTACCTTTATTAGCTTATTCTATTTTTAAGATCAGTTCCGAAATTAATAAAAAAAGTACTATTTTTCAAGAAAATTTATCTAAGCTAACTAGCTTTGCACAAGAATATTTTTCAGGAATTAGGGTTGTTAAATCTTTTCATATTCAATTATTTAAAGGATTAGAACTTGAGGATTTATCTAGGATTAATTATAAAAAAAGTATTGATTTAGCTAAGACACAAGCTTTTTTTGCGCCTTTAATGTTATTATTAATAGGATTAAGTAATTTGTTCGTAATTTCCGTAGGAAGTTATATGTATATTCAAGGAAGTTTATTAAATCTTGGTGTTATAGCTAAATTCATACTTTATATCAATATGTTAATTTGGCCTGTTACCTCTATAGGCTGGGTTTCATCCTTAGTTCAAGAAGCAGAAGCTTCACAAAAACGGATCAATGAATTTTTAAAAATCACGCCCGATATTAGAGTTGATTTAAAGGCTACATCACATACTACGATCGATACTATTGAATTTAAAAATGTTAGCTTTCATTATCCTAATACAGATGAATTAATTTTAAAAGATGTATCTTTTAAAATAAAGAAGGGGGAAAGAGTCGTTATTTTAGGATCTACAGGTGCTGGAAAGTCTACTCTATTATCACTTCTTCCTAGATTATATGACGCATCGGAAGGAACTATTTTTATTGATGGAATAAATATTAAAAAAATTCAATTGCAAGACATAAGAAATGCTATAAGTGTTGTCCCACAAGATTCGTTTTTATTTTCAGATACAATTTTTAATAATATCTGTTTCGGAAAAGAAGGTTCTAACTTAAAAAATGTAATAACCGTAGCAAAACAAGCTGTTATTCATGATACTATTTTAGGATTTAAGGATCAATACGAAACATTGTTAGGTGAAAGAGGAATTACCCTTTCAGGAGGTCAAAAACAACGTCTTTCTATAGCAAGAGCATTAATAAAAGAGGCTCTTATATTGTTATTAGATGATAGTTTGTCCGCAGTAGATACAGAAACAGAGGAAAAAATTTTAAATAATTTTACAAAATATATTAAAAATCAAACGATTATAATGGTAACCCATAGAGTATCTTCTGCTAAAGATGCAGATAAAATTATAGTTTTAGAAAAAGGAATAATTACTCAGCAAGGAACTCATAATCAACTAGTAAATCAAGAGGGTTATTATAAAAATTTATATTTAAAACAATTAACTGAAAAAGATTTTCAATAAATATTTGGCTGTAAGTATTTTTTTTTACAAATTTGAACATCACAACACAAAATAATTTTTGATAGAATGAGAATGAACGAAAACGAAATGTTAGAAAAAGAAGAAATTTTTTCTAAAGTATTACGTGCAGGGAGAAGAACTTACTTCTTTGATGTACGTTCTACAAAGGCAGATGATTATTACATCACAATTACAGAAAGTAAAAAATTTACAGAAGATGATGGATCTTTTCATTTTAAAAAGCACAAAATCTATTTATATAAAGAAGATTTTGCTGCATTTAGAGATATTTTAGATGAAATGACTTCTTACGTTTTAGATCAAAAAGGAGAAGAAGTGATTTCTGAACGTCACCAAAAAGATTTTAAAAAGGAATATCAAAGAGAAGGAGATGGTTTAAGGAATTCTTTTACAGATATTGATTTCGATGATATTTAAAATTTTTGAAACAAAAACTAAAAAGAAAGTGTCTCCTAAAATTTAAACTCACTTTCTAAAAATCGGATATATAAAATTCATCTTCGATAGGTATTTGGATCTTTAATAATAAAAAGAGGCTGCCAATTTTTTTGGAACAGCCTCTTTTTATGAATTACAGTTTTAGTTACAAAATATCTTACTCTCTTCAAAAAAATTATTTGATAATAAATTCAGAGTTAACAAATCACTTTTTCAAAAATTATGTAATAAAAACAACATAACATGAAAAATTTGCTAGTAAAAAATTAAAATTAGTTAAACTTAAAAAGAATATAAAAGCTCAAGTAACATAAAACAGTAAAAAGAGGCTTCGATCTTGTCTACCAAAGAAAAATTCCAGTCGAAGTATCACGTAACGCTGATAATACGAGTTTTCTTATTGCTGAAGCAGACAGGCTGAACATTGATTTTCACTTTTCAAACATCCTCTTTTTACATCATTCATTTATTTTTAATTTAATTTTTAGCTTTTAATGCTTTGTATTTATCTGTCATATCAAGTGCATTATACATATTTAATAATGTATTTTTAATGTCTTTATCACTTTCAAATAACTCGTACGCTTTTTCTAGATGAGGAATTGCTGATTTGTATAAATTTTCTCTTTTTACTTTTAAAGCTTCATACTTTTTCATGTCAGCTGCGGAAGTTCCTAATTTATTCATTTGATCTACAATTTCTTTTTCTCCATCTAATTTCAAAACGCCTAAATTCAAATACGCATTTTTGTATTTTGGATCTATCTGAATTGCTTTTAGATAATATCCTTCTGCGTCTATTTTTGCTTGTTTATCATTTGCTTGTCCCGAAATAACACCTAAGTTATAAAACAAATCGGCATTATTAGGATCTTGTGCTAGAGCTTCTTGTGCATATTTTTTATACGTTGCATAATCATTTGCTTTTAATGCTACTTCCATACCAGCAGTATACAATCCCGTATCTCCAGGATTAGCTTGTATTGCTTCTTCTACGGCTCTTTTAGCAGCTGACAAATCTCCTTTTTGATTTAGAATTAGTGCAATATTTTTAATTATTTCACCTCTTTTTGATGAGATATTTTCTGTTCTTGGAGCTTCATGAGTTCCTACTTTTACAGAAAAATCTCTATCTTTCATCGAAGCAAAAGTTTCTTCTTGTCCGTTTGATTTGTTTTTAGCTAAATAATTAGTTGATTTACCTGAATATTTCAGGTCTTTTAAGATTTTATAATAAGAAAGGGCTGTATCATAATCTTCACCGTTTATAGCTGTGCCTGCTGCATAATATAACATTGTTGTGTCTTTTTTATCTAAACCGTACACTTCGTATAATTTTTGAGCACTTTCTTTATAACGTTTTGCATTTGAGTCTGCAATAGCATTATTGGTCAATAAACGTTTAACTTCAATTAAAGAGGTTTCTGCTTGTCCTGTATATTTATTTTTTCCAGAGCTAGCTTCAGTTGATTTTAGTTCATTATAGGCTTTAGCTGCTGCTACTAGATTTTTTCCTTCTTCAATATTTTTCTTAGCTAATTCTAGATTTGTATTTCCTAATAAAAAATAATACTGTGCTTTTGTTGGATTGTCTAAATTTACAATCATATACTCTATTTTATCTAATGCTGTTTTAGCTTCAGTAGGATTTCCTGATCGTAATGCTTTTTCAGCTACTTTGATATCTTCTTTTTGAGCATTTGTAGTAACTGACAAAAACAAAGCCGTTACTAGTGCTAAATTCTTTATTTTCATTTTATTTTTATTTATATTATTCTTGATTTTCTAATTCTGTTCCTTCTTCAGAATCAGTTGTTAAATGATTATTCAATTCATTTTCTTCTGAATTAATTTCCTCTTCATCTTCTTCTCTCATTACTTTACAAACTGCCGCAATAGAATCTTTTCCTTTGATATTAATCAAACGAACTCCCTGTGTTGCGCGTCCCATAACACGTAAATCTGAAACTCTCATCCGAATAGTTAAACCTGATTTATTGATAATCATTAAATCATCATCATCTGTAACGTTATTAATAGCAATAAGTGAGCCTGTTTTTTCTGTAATATTTAAGGTTTTAACTCCTTTTCCTCCACGGTTTGTAATTCTGTACACATCTTCTCCATCATCATCTACTAATTTAGTTCGTTTTCCATAACCGTTTTCTGTAACTACCAATATTTGAGAATCATTTACATGATCTCGATCAATAGACACCATCCCTATTACTTCATCTTTTTCATCAGCAAGGGTTACTCCTCTTACTCCTGATGCTGTTCTTCCCATTGGTCTGGTTTTTTCTTCTTCAAAACGAACTAGTTTTCCGGACTTAACAGCAATTAAGACTTGACTGTTTCCTGTTGTCAATTTTGCTTCTAACAACTCATCACCTTCTTTTATAGTAATAGCCGCTACCCCATTAGTACGTGGACGTGAATATTGTTCTAAAGAAGTTTTTTTAACTTGTCCTTCTTTTGTTACCATGATTACATAGTGACCATTGATGTATTCTTGATCTTTTAAATCTTTTGTACAAATAAAGGCTTTTACTTTATCATCTTGCTCAATGTTTATCAAGTTTTGAATAGCACGTCCTTTAGCAACTTTGCTTCCTTCAGGGATTTCGTATACTCTCATCCAGAAACATTTTCCTTTTTGGGTAAAGAATAACATGTATTGGTGATTGGTTGCTACGTACATGTGTTCTAAGAAATCCTGATCGCGTGTCCCCGCTGATTTTTGTCCTACTCCTCCTCTATTTTGAGTTTTATATTCTGATAACGGAGTACGTTTTATGTAGCCTGCATGTGATATGGTAATAACAACTTGTTCATCAGCAATTAAGTCTTCAATACTCATATCTCCTCCTGAGTATTCAATTGTAGAACGACGCGTGTCACCGTATTTTTCTTTAACTTCTAGTAATTCTTCTTTTATTAAATTCATACGAAGTTCTTTACTAGCTAATAATGCTTTTAACTCCGCTATTAATTTCATAATTTCTTCGTATTCTGCACGTAGTTTGTCTTGTTCAAGACCTGTTAATTGTCTTAAACGCATTTCTACAATGGCACGAGCTTGAATTTCAGAAAGATTGAATCGTTCTATTAATTTTCCACGTGCTTCTTCTCCATCTTTAGAAGAACGAATAAGTGCAATAACCTCGTCAATATTATCCGATGCTATGATTAAACCTTCTAAAATATGTGCTCTTTCTTCTGCTTTTCGTAAGTCAAATTGTGCACGACGTGTAACCACGTCATGACGGTGCTCTACAAAGTAATGTATTAAGTCTTTCAGATTTAACAATTGAGGTCTTCCGTTTACTAATGCAATATTATTAACACTAAACGATGATTGCAATTGTGTATATTTATAGAGTGTATTTAATACTACATTGGGTACAGCATCTCTTTTTAATATATAAACGATGCGCATACCGTTTCTATCAGACTCATCACGTATGGTTGATATTCCTTCAATTTTTTTATCATTTACCAAGTCAGCAGTTTTTTTAATCATTTCTGCTTTATTCACCTGATAAGGAATTTCCGTTACTACAATTGCTTCACGTCCATCTACTTCTTCAAAACCCACTTTAGCACGAATTACCACACGACCACGTCCTGTCTTAAATGCTTCACGCACCCCATCCATACCATAAATAACGCCTCCTGTTGGAAAATCAGGTGCTTTTATATAGGTAGCTAATTCATCTACTTCAATATCATTGTTATTTATATAAGCTAAAGTTCCTTCTATTACTTCAGATAAATTATGAGGAGCCATATTAGTAGCCATACCAACAGCAATACCAGATGCTCCATTTACAAGCAAATTGGGTACTTTTGTAGGCATTACTTTAGGTTCTTCTAAAGTATCGTCAAAGTTTAATTGAAAATCAACTGTTTCTTTATCAATATCAGCTAACATTTCTTCAGAGAACTTTTTCATTCTTGCCTCTGTATAACGCATAGCCGCAGGACTATCTCCATCTATTGATCCAAAGTTTCCTTGACCATCTACCATTAAATAGCGTAAGCTCCAATCCTGTGCCATACGAACCATGGCATCATATACAGAAGAATCCCCATGTGGGTGATACTTACCTAACACTTCCCCTACAATTCTCGCTGACTTTTTGTGTGGTCTATTAGAAAAAACTCCTAATTCATGCATTCCAAATAACACACGACGGTGTACAGGCTTTAAACCATCTCTAACATCTGGTAACGCTCTTGATACAATAACTGACATCGAATAATCGATATAAGCTGATTTCATTTCGTCTTCAATGTTAATTGGAATTAACTTTTCTCCCTCAGACATAAGTATTTACGTTAATTTATCAAATTTTTTACAAACGCGCTAATATACGGATTTATCTGATTTTGAACACACTCTTACTCTTGTTATTTCATTTTTTTATTAACAAACAAACAACCTGTATTGGTTAATAAATACACACAATAACCTTTGTTTGTCTCATTTTTTTTTTGTCTTTTAGCCTGACAGTATAATTGAAATGGAATGTTTTTTGTAATTCCGTTTATAAATTATTAAATTTACAATTACTAATAACTGTAAGATATGGATGACAATTTTTCACCAAGAGTTAGAGAAGTAATTACTTTCAGTAAAGAGGAAGCACTGCGTTTAGGTCATGATTTTATTGGTACTGAACACTTTATGCTTGGAATTTTAAGAGATGGCAATGGTTCTGCCATTCATATCTTAAACAATCTTTCGATTGATTTAGAGCATTTGCGTAGAAAAGTTGAGATATTAAGTCCTGCAAATCCCAATCTTTCTTTAAGTAATGATAAAAAAAATTTACATCTAACAAGACAAGCTGAAAGAGCTTTAAAAACTACTTTCTTAGAAGCCAAAGTTTTTCAAAGTACAACAATCAGTACGGCTCATTTACTTTTATGTATACTACGTAATGAAAATGATCCTACCACAAAATTATTACATAAACTCAAAATTGATTACGATACAGCTAAAGAACAATATTTAACTATGATGCCAAACGAAGAAGATTTTCAAGACAATTTTCCTAAAAACGAGTCGTCTTATGGTGATGATTCAAGACAAGATGACAGTTTTAGTCAAGGCCCCCCTTCTAATCCTGCCAATAAATCAAACAAAAAATCTAAAACTCCTGTCTTAGATAATTTTGGACGCGATTTAACCGAAATGGCAGAAGAAGGTAAACTAGATCCTGTTGTAGGACGTGAAAAAGAAATAGAACGTGTTTCGCAAATTTTAAGCCGAAGAAAGAAAAACAACCCGCTATTAATAGGCGAACCTGGCGTTGGAAAGTCAGCTATTGCGGAAGGCTTAGCTCTAAGAATTGTACAAAAGAAAGTTTCTAGAATTTTATACAACAAAAGAGTTGTAACATTAGACCTTGCTTCATTAGTAGCTGGTACTAAATATCGTGGTCAGTTTGAAGAACGTATGAAAGCCGTTATGAATGAGTTAGAAAAAAATGATGACATCATTCTATTCATTGATGAAATTCATACCATTGTGGGAGCAGGTGGAGCTACAGGCTCTCTTGACGCTTCTAATATGTTCAAACCCGCTCTAGCAAGAGGTGAAATACAATGTATTGGGGCTACTACATTAGACGAATACCGTCAGTATATAGAAAAAGATGGCGCGCTAGAACGTCGTTTTCAAAAGGTTATTGTAGATCCAACTTCCATTGAAGAGACTATCACAATACTAAATAACATAAAAGGGAAATACGAAGATCATCATAATGTGAGTTTTACACCAGAAGCTATTGAAGCTTGTGTGAAACTAACGGAACGTTATATGAGCGATCGTTTTCTTCCTGATAAAGCTATTGACGCACTAGATGAAGCGGGTTCTCGCGTACACATAACAAATATTGATGTACCTAAACAAATCCTAGATTTAGAACGTCAATTAGACGAAGTACGTGAATTAAAAAATACCGTTGTAAAACGTCAAAAATATGAAGAAGCAGCTAAACTACGTGATGATGAAAAACGCATTGAAAAAGAATTAGCAATAGCTCAAGAACAATGGGAAGAGGATTCTAAAAACAACAGAATAAGCGTTACAGAAGACAATGTTGCCGATGTAGTATCTATGATGACAGGTATTCCTGTAAATCGTATTGCGCAAACTGAAAGTAACAAGTTAGCTCATTTACCTGAAATTCTAGACAAAAAAGTGATAGGTCAAAAAGATGCAGTTCAAAAAATTGCACGTGCTATTCAACGAAATCGAGCGGGATTAAAAGACCCTAATAAACCAATAGGCTCATTTATTTTCTTAGGCTCAACAGGTGTTGGTAAAACCCAATTAGCAAAAGTATTAGCTAAAGAATTATTTGATTCAGAAGAAGCTCTAGTTAGAGTTGACATGAGTGAATACATGGAAAAATTTGCTATATCACGTTTAGTTGGAGCTCCTCCAGGATATGTTGGTTATGAAGAAGGAGGGCAATTAACCGAAAAAGTAAGACGCAAACCTTATTGTGTAGTTCTTTTAGACGAAATTGAAAAAGCACATCCCGATGTTTTCAATATGATGTTACAAGTGCTTGACGACGGTTATTTAACAGATAGTTTGGGTCGAAAAATTGACTTTAGAAATACTATTATCATTATGACTTCTAATGTAGGGGCTCGACAGTTAAAAGACTTTGGTCAAGGTGTAGGTTTTGGTACTGCTGCTAAACAAGCACAAGCAGATGACCATGCAAAAGGAGTTATTGAAAGCGCATTGAAAAAAACTTTTGCTCCTGAGTTCTTAAACAGAATTGACGACGTAATTGTATTTAACGCCCTTGAAAAAGAAGATATTGATAAAATCATCAATATTGAATTACAAAAATTATATGCTCGTATTAAAGAATTAGGATACGAATTACAACTAACGGAAGAAGCCAAAGCTTTCATTGCAGAAAAAGGTTTTGATAAACAATTTGGTGCTCGTCCGTTAAAAAGAGCCATCCAAAAATATGTAGAAGATGCACTTGCAGAAGAAATTATCACTTCTAAAATTCATGAAGGAGATATAATTGAGATGGATTTAGATACTAGTTCACAAGAATTAAAAATTCAAGTAAAAAAATCTCAAAAGCCTACAGACTAGTAGGCTTTTTTATTCGAAAATAATTATTGTTATCTTATTTTGTTTGTTTAAAAATATGTCATCTAAAAAAGAGATTATAGGGAGTGAAGAATGGTGTTCCTTCCCTGAGTTAGAAATTCCTTATATAAAAGCAAGAGTGGATTCAGGTGCTAAAACATCTGCTATACATGCCACAAATATTACTCCGTTTTCCAAAAATGGAGAAAATTGGGTCAAATTTGATGTAAATCCTCTTCAAAGCAATGTTAAAATAACTAGACATTGTGAAGCTAAATTAATTGATAAAAGGATTGTAAAAAGTTCTAGTGGCTATAGGGAACAGCGTTATGTCATAAAAACGAATTTAAGTATTGGCAATGAAACATTTCCCATAGAAGTAACCTTAGCCAATAGAGACTCCATGGGATTCCGTATGCTTTTAGGTCGTGAAGCCATGGTGGGAAAAATGATGGTAGATCCTCAAGAAAAATATATTTTAGGTCAACCTTCCTTTGACGAAATTAAATCTAATTACCACGTTAATAAAGAATCCAGTGCTAAACTAAGAATTGCTGTATTAGCTAGTAATCCTAACCTATACAGTAATCGTCGGATAATGGAAGCTGGTGAAATGCGCGGTCATGAAATGGAGTTTCTTAACATCAAAGAATGTTATATTAAGTTAGATGCCACAACTCCTGAAATTCATTATCGAGGCGGACGCGTATTAGATAATTTTGATGCTGTTATTCCTCGTATCCGACCAAGTATTACATACTACGGCTGTACCCTGATTCGGCAGTTTGAAGCCATGAGGGTTTTTACCCTTAACTCTGCAGCCGCTATTACTCAATCTCGAGATAAGTTATTTTCACTTCAATTATTATTACAAAGTGGCATTGACATTCCTACTACAGGGTTTGCCAATTCTCCTCTTGACACAAATGATTTAATTAAAATGGTTGGAGGATCACCACTAATAATCAAATTATTAGAAGGAACTCAAGGAAAAGGAGTTGTATTAGCAGAAACAAAAAAAGCAGCTGAATCCGTAATCAATGCTTTTAAAAGTCTTAATGCAAATATTTTAGTACAAGAATTCATCAAAGAAGCTAACGGTAAAGATCTACGTCTTTTCGTTGTAGATGGCAAAGTGGTAGCCGCTATGCAAAGAGAAGCCGCTCCTGGTGAGTTCAGAGCAAATATACACATGGGAGGAAGTGCATCTGTTATAAAAGTAACTGCTGCCGAAAAAAGAATTGCAATCAAAGCTGCAAAAGCAATGGATTTAAAAGTAGCTGGAGTAGACATCATTCGCTCTAGTAAAGGACCTCTTCTATTAGAAGTAAATTCTTCTCCTGGATTAGAAGGTATAGAAGGAGCTACACATAAAGATATTGCTGGTGAAATGATAAAAGCTATTGAAAAAAGTTTTAAAATAAAATAATGAATCCTTTTCTAGACATTATTATTCGTAGTTCATGCGTTTATTTCTTTATGATAATTGCGCTTCAACTATTTGGCAAAAAAGAGCTATCACAACTTAATACTGCTGATGTTATTCTCATTTTACTCATTAGTAATTCTGTACAAAATGCAATGGTAGGAAGTGATACTTCTCTATTAGGAGGTTTAACAGCAGCTTTAGCTCTTTTTATAATCAACATGGTGTTTAAAAAAGCTATGATAAAATCAAATGTTATTAAAAATTTAATAACAAGTAAACCAGAAATATTAATACATGACGGAATTACTGATTATAAAACTTTAACTCGTCTAGGAATAACTTTAGAAGAACTAGAACAAGCCATACGAGAACATGGAATTGAACATTTTGATAGTGTTAAACTTGCTATGTTTGAAACCAATGGAACTATTAGTGTGATTTCTGGAGAAAATAATTTAGTACAAACCAAACATAGACGCAAACATATACACAAATCATTTTTTTGATTCAGATGCTAAATATCCAAAGTTCTATTTTTTTTATTTATTAAAACTATGTCTTTATCTTTTTCAATTAAAAATAAATTTACAAAGGAGTTACCCGCTGACTCAATTAATGAAAATACAGTTCGTAAAGTATTCGAATCAGCTTTTTCGTTTGTTACTCCTACCCCTCCTAAAAACCCTCATTTAATTCATGCAAATATTAATTTCGCAAACGAATTAGGACTTTCCGTAAATGATGTAAAATCAGAAGATTTTCTTTCTTTTTTCTCAGGAAAAAAAATTTATCCTGAAACAAATCCTTTTTCAATGTGTTATGGAGGCCATCAGTTTGGTGTTTGGGCAGGACAACTAGGAGACGGTCGTGCCATTAATTTATTTGAAATTGAAAATAAGAACAAAAAATACACCTTCCAATTAAAAGGTGCTGGAAAAACACCTTATTCAAGAAATGCTGATGGTTTAGCTGTACTTCGTTCTTCAATTAGAGAATATTTATGTGCTGAAGCCATGAACTCTTTGGGTATTCCTACTACCCGATCCTTAAGTATTATAACAACAGGAAATGATGTATTACGAGATATTTTATACAATGGAAACCCTGCTTATGAAAAAGGTGCTATAGTCTGCCGCGTTGCTCCTTCATTCATTCGATTTGGTAATTTTGAGTTGTTTGCTGCTAGAAATGATTTAAAAAACTTACAATTATTAACTGATTTTACAATTAAACACTATTTCCCTGAAATTAAAACTACAGGAAAAGAAGCCTATATTGCTTTTTTTAAAATGGTTGCTCAACTAACGCGAAAATTAATAATAGACTGGCAACAAGTAGGTTTTGTTCATGGTGTTATGAATACAGACAATATGTCTATTCATGGCATTACTATTGATTATGGTCCTTATGGCTGGTTAGATAATTTTAATCCTAATTGGACTCCCAATACTACCGATGCTCATCAGCATAGATATGCTTTTGGCAATCAACCTCAAATATCTCTTTGGAATTTATACCAACTCGCCAATGCTCTATATCCTTTAATTAATCAAACCGAGGAATTAGAAAAAATACTACACGAATATGAAAATGAGTACGAAAATGACTATATAGATATGATGCAAAAAAAATTAGGTCTTACTCAAACTCATAACACTGATCGTGAACTAATCTATCAACTTATAAATTCCTTAGAATTAAAAGAAACAGATTATACTATTTTCTTCCGATTGCTTGGAAATGTTTCTAAAGAAAAAACTATGAAAAGCGCATTTGAAACGATACAATCTTCTTTTTATGAGACATCAAATAACAATCCTGAATTTGAACATTCATGGTCAATATGGTTACAAAATTATTTAAATAGAATTAACCTAGAACCTCTTTCTGATGAAGAAAGAAAAGAAAAAATGAATTTAGTAAATCCAAAATATATTCTTAGGAATTATATGGCTCAACTTGCTATAGAAAAAGCTGAAATGGAAGATTATACATTATTGGAAGAACTCTATCAAGTAATTCAAAAGCCTTATGAAGAACAGCCTGAATATGAAAAATGGTTTGCTAAAAGACCTGATTGGGCAAAAGAAAAAATAGGATGTTCACAACTCTCTTGTAGTTCTTAAACCAATGAAACATTTAATTGTCAATAGTCTGGCTTCTCTTTCTGGAGTAAAAAAGAACCTATCAATTGATTACACTATTTTAAAAATGTAGTTATTGTATCATTTTTGAAGTATATCATTCCTTTTAAATTATAACAAATACTTTTGGAGGTATATGCAGATTCAAAGTCGATTTATATTATTTTAAACTTTGAAATTTCCTCATAATACTATTTTTTTAACCCTAAAAATGTCCAAAAAGTTCGCAATATTGTCATTTCGCCCAAAGGGAGAAATCACATAATATTGATTATGAGACTCCTCCTCCGTAGGAATGGCAAACTGCATGTCGATTTATATTATTTAAAACTTTGAAATTTCCTCATAATACTATTTTTTTAACCCTAAAAATGTCCAAAAAGTTCGCAATCTTGTCATTTCGACCAAAGGGAGAAATCACATAATGTTTGATTTAGACACTATCCTACAAAAACAACAAAAATTAATATTGGTTCTCGATGCGCTTCGCGCTCGAACTAACGATGATTTCAATTATACTCAACCGTCTGTTCGAGTTAAAACGTATCGAGAACTTTATTTTTTAATCCCGTATTTTTTAAGTTTAAATGGTATATTTTTTTTAAATATAAAAAACCTTATAATGTATTATTTGAATGAGAATAAGGGGGATCTAAAAAATTGTAATAAAAGGGGGCAAGAACGAATAAACAGGTAATACCGTAAACTTTATAGGTGATTTCTCTTATCGTTAAAGTAACAAACTAAACGCTAAGTTTTGACTTTTATACATCTATTTATTATTATTATAAAACCTAAAGATTAGATTATGGATAGTTTTTTTTCGAACAGCCTCATTAATAAAGTTTTTTTTTATTATCCTCTAAATTTCCATTCAAATTCATCTGAATGATCGTTAAATACGGCTCCTAATTCAAAACGGATTACAGAACCATACTCTACTTGAAAAATCATCCAATTTGATTCATTAAAATAGTTATCTACTGAATCGAAGGATTCTATTTCTAAGGGTTTCAATTTTCTAGTATTCAGTAATTCCTGAATTTCGTTAATAGGTTGTGCTAAGATAGTTTTTTCAAATAGTATTAAATCTGGATTAGAGGAAATAATATATCCTAAACGAAATTCTTCATCTTCATAAAACGTCAAACGCCATTTTTGATCATTATACAAATAGATTAAGTTTTGTTCTTCATCTTCAAATTGTTTATTGGGTTGACCGTATAATTTTATAACATCATTGGGTTTCATCCCGAAAACCAATTGATCAATTCCTATTTTTGGGTTAATTTTCATCATTATTCAGCAAATTCATCATATCGTATCGGTATTTGTGGATCATATAAGGGACATTTAAATTCATCCATTATTTGGCATAGTTTATCCATATCGGTTCCTTTAGTTCCGTAACAATTAATTAATACACTTTGATTAGTTGTTTGTATATGAAAAGCACCTACTCCCATTGTATTTTTAAAACTCATCTCGTCTATTTTTTCCCATTTAAAAAACACATTGGAAATACGACTCATAATAATTGTAACAGGGAGTTCTTCTAGCTCTTTAATCATTTCTTTTTCTAACAATCTTTCATATACTTCATGATTATTAAGGTAGAATTCATCTTTATATTTCCAAAATAGTAATTCGTACATTGGGTATTGAATTTTTAGATTCGCTTTTATTTTTTATACATTGTAATTACTTTTAATCTAGGCTTGATTTGTTTTACCTAAATTAGTATTCAAAACTACCAAATTCAGACTTAATGGTTAATTTTTTAGTTTCAGAAGCTTCCACTCGCCCTATAATTTTTGCATCAACATTAAATGATTGGGCTATTGTTATGACATTGTTTGCTATTTCGGCAGGAACGTACAATTCCATACGATGACCACAATTAAAAACTTGATACATTTCTTTCCAATCAGTCTTAGATTGTTCTTGAATTAGTTTAAATAAAGGAGGTACCTCAAATAAATTGTCTTTAATAACGTGAAGGTTGTCTACAAAGTGTAAAATTTTTGTTTGAGCTCCTCCACTACAATGTATCATTCCATGGATTTGATTTGAAGTATATTTTTCTAAAATTTGTTTGATTATAGGTGCATAAGTACGTGTGGGCGACAATACTAATTTTCCTGCATCTATAGGGGATCCTTCAACAGTATCTGTAAGTTGAATACGTCCTGAATAAACTAATTCCGGTGGAACTGAAGCGTCATAACTTTCAGGATATTTACTTGCTAATTCATTAATAAATACATCGTGTCTAGCGGAAGTTAAACCATTACTTCCCATTCCTCCGTTATACATTGTTTCATAACTGGCTTGTCCGTAAGAAGCTAAACCAACAATTAGATCTCCTTCTTTAATGCGGGCATTATCTATAACCTCTGAACGCTTCATTCGGGCCGTAACGGTAGAATCTACAATAATGGTACGAACTAAATCTCCTACATCAGCCGTTTCACCACCCGTGGTGTGAATCGTAACTCCAAAAGTTTTTAATTCTTCTATAAGTTCTTCTGTACCATTAATAATAGCAGAAATAACCTCTCCTGGAATTAAGTTTTTATTACGTCCAATAGTAGAAGATAACATTATATTATTTACTGCACCTACACATAACAGATCATCTATATTCATAATTAGTGCATCTTGTGCAATACCTTTCCATACAGATAAATCGCCTGTTTCTTTCCAATACATATAAGCTAGTGAGGATTTTGTACCTGCGCCATCAGCGTGCATAACCAAGCAGTACTCATCATCTGACGTTAGATAATCGGGAACAATTTTACAAAAAGCTTTAGGAAATAAACCTTTATCAATATTTTTTATAGCGTTATGTACATCTTCTTTAGATGCAGAAACACCACGCATTGCGTAACGCTTTGAAGTATCAGAAGTCATTATATTAAGTTATGTTGTTGTAGCGCAAAGATAAAAAGAAGTTAATTCTTAGCATGGAATCCTATCTTTTTTTTTAAACTAATTATCAACTACTTCTATTTCTACTCTTCTATTAGCGGCTCTTTCTTCTTCGTTTTTTTCAGGCAAATTATATAATGGTTGGCTGCTACCAAATCCTTTATAAGACATTCTTGTTTTTTCTATATTTTTAAATTCTAAAAATTTATATACTGCTTTTGCCCGTTGAGTTGATAAATCTTGTCTATCTTTTGTTACGCAACATATATGCCCTTGAATCTGAATTTTCAAATTTGGATTTTGTTGCATAACTAACCATAATTCATAAAGTTTCCCTCTGGATTCTTGTGTTATAGCATAGGTGTTTAAAACAAAATTCAAATTTTCTATTTTTAATTTATCTCCTACTTTTGACTCGCTCAATTTTTTCATAAATTGTACGTCCAATTTTATTTCTGTTTCACTTCCATCTGGATTATTTAACAGTATACTACTAGGAAAAACAATTACCTTATCCGTATTATTAGCAGGTGTTTTTAGAACTATGATTTCTTTTTCTTTTTCTAAATCTTTTTCTTTTAAAAAAAAGAGTATGACTTTTCTATTTTCTGCTTTTATTTTTGATTGTTGGTGTAATTCTCCAAAATTAATTTTTTTAAAATCTGTTCGAATTGCCACCTTTCCTTTTATTAAATTAAAAACAGTTTCTGTTCTTTTTTTGGCTAAACTATCATTATATTGATTAGTTCCATCTTCATCTGTGTAACCACTTATGCTTAAAATTTTACTTTTTTTATTTTCTTGAATCCATTTTTCTACTTCTAATTTTTCAGATGGAGTCAATTCGTGTTGTCCACTTTTGAAATGAACAGAAAATTGTTCTTGTGTAAAACTCTTTAAGCTTAAAAAAAGCATTATGGAAACAAATAATATTTTATTCATTTAAAAGATTTTTTTATATGATAAGTATTAAAGATAAAGTATGTAATATACAAAAAATCTCTTCATATAATGTTAGTTTATAAAAATAAAAAAAAGAGCCTGACAATATCGAGGGCACTGAAAAACCTCGTTTATTTTGATCAATTTGGTTTTCTAGAGATATAAAAAACGCTTATAAAAGGATTTTAAAGATACTTTATAAACGTTTTTATTTTGTAACTGTTTTTTATTTTAGGTTATATGAGTCAGTGTTTTTTGCCTTAAGTAGGGTCATTTGGCAATTGGAATAATTAAATCGTATAAAGAAGAATGCTCACTGAATTGTATCGTTTGTTGCTGTACTAACATCTAAAAAAAAACTTGCAATTACAGCTGAATATACAAAAAAAGGAGTAGAAAAACTAAGTTTTATACTCCTTTCCTTTAACAATTAATTCTAAAAAGATTTTTTCAGTGACCTCCGTAAAAGGGCAGCTTTTTTTAAGTATCTAATCTTCTAAATAGATTTTACATTTTCTTAATTCTGGTTTTTCATGTGTATACTGATAAAACCAAGATGATAACTCTTCCACTTCATAGGGCAAAAGAATTTTAAGTGCTTTTTGTAATTCTTTTGCAAATAATTTGGCATCAAAACTTACTCTCTCTAAGATTGATTTAACAAAATCAATATTTCTCTTTGGCATGCTATTCTAGTTTAATTTTAGTTTACCAAATTTAACTATTTTGAGGTTAAAGAAGTCTTAAAATAACTATAATTTTTTTTTATTTTTTTTTAAATCCTATCATCATTTCTCTTTTCCCAGGAGGCCCCTCAACTTTAACTACCTCAAAACCAGCATATTTCATATTCCGTTTAATAACACCTCGTGCTGCATACGTTACTAACACTCCATTGTCTTTTAATGCGTTATACATTTTACAAAATATTTCTTCAGTCCATAAATCGGGCTGTACTTGATAACCAAAAGCATCAAAATAGATCAAATCGAAACGATTTAAATCTTGTATTTCTTGAAAAAACTGTTTTCTTTTTTTAAATAAAAAGTTTTCACTCAACAGAATATCTTGCTCCCATTCAGAAATGTGTATTTTTTCAAAAATATCCATTCTTGATTCTTTATTTAATGTAGTACAATAATTCATCCGTTGTACTTCTTCTATACTTATGGGATAAGCCTCTACTCCTTCATATTTTATGTATTGCTTTTTTTGTTCTGATTCTAAAAATGTTATAAAAGCATTCAATCCTGTTCCTAAGCCTATCTCCAAAATTGAAATAGATTGGTTTTCAAAAAAATTCAAACCATTTTTTATAAAAACATGATAAGCCTCTTGAATGGCTCCCATTTTTGAATGGTAACATTCATTCCAATCTACTAATTGAATCGTGGTAGATCCATCTAAAGTTGTTATAATTTTTCTCTCCAATGTTATTTTTATATAATTTTTATTTATTTTATGTCAAAGGTCTTTTCTAGATTTTAATACGTTTTATGATTTGTATTTTTTTACAAATCTATAAAGTTCGTTTCATTTTTTAAAGAAGTCTATCCTCTTGATTTTTTCTATTATATTTATATATCTTCTTTTGTTATTATTTTTTTTACGAATATTTTTACTGATTGATGAAACTATAAATTTTATATCCTATACTAATTAGGTTGTCTGTTTAAAAATTTATTTTATGAATTTAAATTTATTCACAAAAAAGCTTTTGAGTGAATATATTTAATTCTATTCTTCTTAATTTATAAAAAAAAACACCAACAAAAAGCATTATTTTTTAATAAAATAAAAAAATAAACTCTTTTGAATGAAAAAAAATACATATTTCACAACAAAACATATTATTTTTTTAACTTAGCAAAAAAAAAGGTGATGAGCTTACAAACTATAAGTGACATTGAAATAATTAGAAGTACTTCTTCCAAGATCAATCAAATTGATTTTGATAATTTAGCTTTTGGCAGCGTATTTACAGATCACATGCTTGTTTGTGATTATAGAAATGGTGCTTGGGAAAAACCCATTATCAAACCTTACGAGCCCTTTACGTTAGATCCTTCAGCGAAAGTTTTTCACTATGGTCAAGCGATTTTTGAAGGAATGAAGGCATATAAAGCCGAAGATAATTCAGTTTGGTTATTCCGTCCTCAAGAAAACCATATTCGTATGAATAAATCAGCTGTACGTATGTGTATGCCTGAGGTTCCTGAATCTATTTTTATAGATGCTTTAAAAGAATTACTAAAAATAGATGAGGCTTGGATTGAGAAAGGAATAGGTAATACTCTTTATATTCGTCCTTTTATGATAGCTATAGGCAGCGGGGTAATAGCACAACCTTCTTCACAGTATCGTTTTTGTGTTATTTTATCACCAGCTAAAGCTTATTATTCAGGCGATGTAAAAGTAATAATTGCTGATTATTATAGTAGAGCTGCTAATGGCGGAATAGGTGCTGCAAAAGCCGCAGGAAACTACTCTGGACAATTTTATCCTACTAAACTAGCAAACGAAGCTGGATTTCAGCAAATAATCTGGACTGACGATGCTACACATACACAACTAGAAGAATGTGGTACAATGAATGTTTTTTTTAGAATTAACGATACTTTACTTACAGCCCCTACTAGCGATCGTATTTTAGATGGAATAACTCGTAAAACCTTGATTACTTTAGCTGAAAGTAAAGGAATACAAGTACTCGTACGTCCAATACTTGTTTCTGAATTAATTCAAGCTTCAAAAGAGGGTAGTCTACTTGAAATATTTGGTGCAGGTACTGCTGCAGTTGTTAGTCCTATAAAAGGTTTTCAATATAAAGACGAATATTATGAACTCCCTAATATTGACAATTCTTATGCTAAACAATTAAAAGAATCTCTAACTTTTATTCAACATAAAGTAACTCATGATCCTTTTAACTGGACTGTTAGACTATAATAGCCTTACGCGAGTCTTATGATTAAATTTTAAATAAAATCCCCTGTTTTTTAAAATTATAGATTTTTTTAAAAAACAGGGGTTTTTTTTAGGTATTCAATCTTTTTTAGTGTTTTATATTTATTTTCGTTTATACTAAATATCAGAACATTATCTGCTTTATTTTTAGATTCATTTTTATCTGTTTTTCAGTAATTTACAAAGATCTAATGAAGGTACATCTTCTTTTTGTAATTTTAGGGTTAAAATTTTTCCATAAATTTTGTATTGCCATATTTTCTTCTAATTCAGGCGTTCTTATACATTTGGTTATTCCTTTTTTTGTAAAAACTTTATGGTATTCTTCAAATATAACTGCTGTTACTCCCTTACTTTGATATTCAGGGGCTATTCCTATTAAATAAAAGACTGCTTCTTTATTATTTTTCTTTGCTTGAAGCATTTTTAAGAAACCAAAAGGGAAAAGTTTTCCTTTTATTGCTTGTTGAGCAGGGGCATAATTAGGCATAACAATAGCAAAAGCAATGATGTTACCGCTATTATCTTCAACAAATTTTATATATTCAGGATTAACAAAGGGGATATATTTCTTTTTAAAATAATCAATTTGATCTTTACTAATAGCTACAAATGATTGAAGTTTTACGTATGTTTTGTTAAATAAATCAAACATACGATCTACATAGGGTTCTATTTGTTTTGTATTTGTAAAATTTATAGATTTAAAACCATAACGTGCTTTTACAAGATCAGAAGCTTTTTTTATGGGTTCATAAGGAACACTATTAAAACTAAAATCACTTTCTATAAATTTTTTTTCCATCTTAAAACCTAATTGTTCAAAATGGGTTATATAATATGGAGGTGTATACCAACCTATAGCTGTGCTTGTTTGATCAAACCCTTCTGTAAGAAATCCTACTTTATCTAGATTAGAAAACCCCATAGGTCCTTCTATATGATCCATTTGTTTTATCAAACCTAATTCTGTTACTTTTTCTATTAAAATTTTTGTAACCTCTAAATTATCAATAGTTTCAAACCAACCAAATCGTATTTTTTTTCTACCTAATTGTTCTACTTCGTCCCAATTGATTATAGCCGCTACACGTCCTACTATTTGATTATTTAAATAAGCTAAATAAAAATAGGCTTCTGCATTTTTAAAAACAGGATTTTTCTTTTTATCAAAAGTTTCCATTTCATCGCTAATTAATGGCGGTACCCAATAGGAATTATTTTTATATAATTGAAAAGGAAATTTTATAAATTCTTTTATTTCTTTTTTAGTCTTAGCTTCTATAATTGTTATCATATATAAAACCGCTTAATTACCTGATTCTTCTAGATCGTCAACTCTCTTTTTCTTTTCTTCTACAGGTTTTACTTCTTCTATTTTATTTTTTTCGTTTTTTCGTTTTTGTTTTTCTGCTTTTTCAGCTGCTTTTTCTAATTCTTCTTCTGATAAAATACCCGTTTTTGATTTTTTCTTTTCTTCTTTTTTAACTTCCTTGATCTCTTTACCATTTTTAATTTTTGGATCTTGATGATTTTTATCAAATCGCCAAGATACACCTAATCCTCCGTATAATAAATCGGGAGAATTTTTTATATTTTTGCTGATGGAAGCATCTAATTGAAGATTTTTGTTTAACAAATAAGCTCCTCCTAAAGTAAAGATTCCATCTGAATAATAATTTCCTTTAATGGCTTTATTTTCAAGCATTGCTGACCATTTTTCATTAATTCCATAAGTTACTGTTATTACGTAGCCGTAGTTAAATGTTTTAGATATAATTTTATCAGCAAAAAAATTAGTTACTACTACCCATCGTCTATCTAAATGATGTTGTGTAATGAACATAGCTTTAGGCGAAAAAGCTAATTCTTCTGGTATAGCATAATCGTTATTCATTGTATAATTTACACCCACATATCCTGATATAGCAGGAATCAATCGTTTCCAATCAAACTTATGGTTGGCTCTCCAACTATATATGTTAGTTTTTTTTTCACCTTTTTTAAACGGATCATAAAAAAGATATTTAGCTCCTAAGGTTGTTTGACGTAAACCATTTCTGTTTTTATTAAAGATTCCAGCAGTATAGTGATCCATTTGATATTGTAAATCAAGAGACAGCTCTAATTCTTCTTTTAAAAGTCCATAACGAGCCGTTAAATCAACTCCAGAACCATTGGCATCATAATTTGATACAGAATGAGATTCATTTATGTAGTATATGCCTCCTTCTATCTGCAAAACCTTTTTTCCTACCGAAAAAGCGCCTGCTGAATTTCCAGGTCTATTGGTATTAATTTCATCTGTGTATTGTGCAGTAAGCTGATTAAAAGCGACTAAACAAAGTGCTACAGCTAAATATTTGATTTGCTTCATGACTGATATTCTATAGTTTCAAAAGTACTATTTTATTTTAAAGAAAAAAGATTTTTTAAAATAAGGCTTCTAATAATAATAGTATTTTTATTTCTGATAAAAAATAAGTTAAAACAGTTCAAACGTGTAGTGAATCTTTTTATTTTTGGAAAAAAAATAAAAAATGCAAGAAGCTTCTATACCTGGTTTATTTAAAACCATTATCTACATTTTAGGCTTTTATTATCTGGTAAAAATTCTAAGTCGTGTTTTTCTACCTATTATTATGCGAAAGGTAATAAACAAAGCGCAAGAAAATTTTAATCGTCAATATCAGCAGGGTAATTCTGAACAATCTTCACATGAAACTTCCTATAAAAATGAAAAATCTAATAAAGATTTTAGAAAACCAACAAAACAAGTGGGTGAATATGTAGATTATGAAGAAATAGAATAAAGTTTAATATTTCAATGTTTTTAATATTGGTTTGTCCTTATTTTTAATTAGTCCATTTTCTTTAAACGATTCTATAAATTCAACTGATAAAATTAGGAATTGTGTAAGATAAGAGCTTTATTGTTTCTTTATTAGATCAAAATTATATCAAACAAAATAAGGCTTGGAAATAAAATTAATGAATATTAACAATGCCTTTTGTTAAATGATTTTCTGACACCTAAAATCTAAAATTTTACTATCTTCACGCCTTATTTTGATTGACTCTTACTTTATGAATAATTTAAAACGTTTTTATCCGCACGCACTAGCCATTATAGGTTTTGTATTGGTTGCCATCATCTATTTTTATCCTGTTTTAAATGGTAAAAAAATTCTGCAATCTGATATTGTTCAATATACCGCAATGGCTAAAGAACAAAATGATTTTAGGTCACAATATAAAGAAGAGCCATATTGGACTAATAGTGCTTTTGGAGGAATGCCAACTTATCAATTAGGTGCTAATTATCCTCATAATTATATTAAGAAAATTGATTCTATTATACGTTTTTTACCAAGACCTGCTGATTATCTATTTCTTTATTTTCTTGGTTTTTATATTTTGTTAATGGCGTTAAGAATAAAACCTTTAAAGGCCTTTTTTGGTGCATTAGCTTTTGGTTTTTCTACTTATTTAATCATTATCTTAGGAGTTGGTCATAATGCAAAAGCGCACGCAATTGCTTATATGCCTATGGTAGTAGCTGGTGTATTAATGGTTTTTCAGAAAAGATGGATTATTGGTGGAATTCTAACAATGCTTGCTGCTGCATTAGAACTTAATGCCAATCACTTTCAAATGACTTATTATTTGTTCATTTTCTTATTAGTTTTAACTTCTTATTATGTTTACAAGGCTATTAAAGAGGATGATCTAAAAGAATTAATCTATAGTTTTGGAATATTTGTAGTTTCAGGCATTATTTCAATTGGAGTAAATGCAACGGGTATATTAGCTACTCAAGAATATGCTAAGGAAAGTACACGCGGTAAAAACGAGTTAACTTTTAGCCCTGATGGCAAAAAAAACAATACTGAAACCTCTATGACTTATGACTATATAACTGAGTATAGTTACGGATTAGCCGAAAGTTTAAATCTAATATCACCTAGAATTTTTGGGGGTTCTAATAGTGAAAATATAGGAACAAAATCAGCTATGTATAATTTTGTTTTATCGCAAGAAGTTCCTGAGGATCAAGCTAAGGAAATAGTAAAAGGATTACCTACTTATTGGGGAGATCAACCCATAGTTGCGGCTCCTGCGTATATAGGTGCTATTGTGTTCTTTTTGGCTGTTTTGGCTTTATTTATTGATAAGAGAAAAATTAAATATGCTTTTCTCATAGGAGCTATCGTTTCATTGGTACTCTCATGGGGCAAAAATTTCCCTTTATTAACGGATTTTTTCATTTATCATATTCCGTTTTATGATAAATTTAGAGCAGTATCTTCTATACAAGTGGTTTTAGAACTATGTATGCCTGTATTGGCTGTACTAGGATTACAGTCTTATTTTATATCCGAAGAAAAAGAACAAAAAGAAGGTCTTATGAAAGCTAGTTTGTTCAGCATAGGAACGCTTTTGTTAATATTACTTTGCAAGTCATTATTTAGTTTTTCAGGTTCAGGAGATGGCTATTTTATTGATTCGTACGGCCCTGGATTTGTTGATGCTTTAAAGGAAGATAGAAAATCACTTTTTACATCTGACTTACTACGTTCAATGCTTTTAATCCTATTAACTGCTGGAACATTATTTTTAAGTTTTAAAAAGACTATTTCTCAGAAAGCAGCCACTTGGGTTGTAGGTTTATTAATGGTTACTGATTTATTTTTAATTGCTAAAAATTATGTAAATTCTTCAGATTTCGTTAATGCTTCTGAAGTAGACACCCCATTTATCATGGCTCCTTTTGATGAGGCTATCTTACAAGACAAATCACATTACAGAGTTTTTGAAGTTTCTCAAAACGTAATGAGTGATCCTCGTGCATCCTATTTTCATAAATCTATCGGAGGATATCATGCTGCTAAACCAAGAAGAATGCAAGAGCTTTTTGATTATCAAATTGCAAAAAATAATATAGAAGTGTTAAATATGCTCAATGTAAAATATTTAATACAAAAAAATGAAAAAGGAGAACAATTTCCTATTCGTAATCAACAAGCAAATGGTAATGCTTGGTTTGTAAAATCAATTAAATTCGTTAAATCAGCAGATGAAGAAATGAAAAGTCTAAGCAACTTTAATTCAAGATCAGTTGCTATTTTAAATACTGTTTCCGAAAAAAGTCAACAGCTTAAAGAGACTAAAACTATTTCAAACGAAAAGGCTAAAATTACGTTACAATCATACAAATCAAATGATCTAAAATATGAGTCTATAAATCCAAAAAATGGTTTTGCTGTATTTTCTGAAATCTATTATGGCAAAGGTTGGAATGCTTATATAGATGGAAAATTAGTTGATCATTATCGTGTAGATTATATTCTAAGAGGCTTGCCTATTCCTGCTGGTAAACATAATATAGAATTTAAGTTTGAACCTCAAGTTGTAAAAATAGGTAGCATTATAGCATTAATAAGCTTTATTCTAATGATAGGACTTATCATAGGAGGTATTTATTTAATTAAAAAGAAATCAATAAACTGAAATCAATATTTTATATAGGACTTGGAGGAGGGATAGGTAGTATTTTACGCTACCTAGCCTCTCTTTTTTTTAATCGGTTTGTTATAAGTGGCTTTCCTACTGGAACTTTTATGGTAAACAGCATAGGTTGTTTTTTAATTGGTCTTTTTTTTGGTTATTTTGAAAAACAAATTTATCATACAACCGAATTGAGATTTTTTTTTATAACTGGACTATGTGGTGGTTTTACTACCTTTTCTACCTATTCTAATGAAACTATTCAATTATTACAAAATAATCAAATAGGAATCGCTTTTTTGTATACTTTTTTAAGTATAGCCATTGGTTTTGGTATGACTTACTTAGGTATTCATTTAGTAAAAAATTAGCTCCTCTTAAAAAAAAGTATTGTAATGAAAAAAGTATTAATCATAACTTATTATTGGCCTCCTGCTGGTGGTCCAGGCGTTCAAAGATGGTTGAAATTTGTAAAATATTTACCTGATTTTAATATTGACCCGATTGTATACGTACCTGAAAACCCTACTTATCCTTTACTAGATAAAAAGTTAACAGAAGAAATATCTTCTACTATAACCATACTAAAAAGACCTATTATAGAACCTTATACATGGGCTTCTTTTTTTTCGAAAAATAGTACTAAAAAAATAAGTTCTGGAATAATTCCCGTACAAAAAAAACAATCATTAGTACAAAAATTATTATTATGGATCAGAGGAAATTTATTTATTCCTGATGCACGTGTTTTATGGGTAACCCCCTCTATTACTTATTTATCTGAGTACATACAACAAAACAATATAGATACTATAATTACTACAGGCCCTCCTCATAGCCTACACTTAATCGGATTAGAACTTAAGGAAAAACTAAATATCAGGTGGTTAGCTGATTTTAGAGATCCTTGGACAACTATTGGTTATCATAAGGCATTAAAATTAACTAAGAGTTCTGCTAAAAAACATAAAAAACTTGAACATAAAGTTATGAATACGGCAGATGAACTAATTGTTACTAGTCCAACTACTAAAAAGGAATTTCAATCTATTACAAAAAAGCCTATACATATAATTACAAATGGTTATGATGTAGAAAGAATAAATAAACAAACTTTAGATGAAAAATTTTCATTAGCTCATATAGGTTCTTTCCTATCCGATAGAAATCCTGAAATTTTATGGCAGGTTTTAAAAGATTTAACTATTGAAAATTCTATTTTTTCTAAGAATTTTGAATTAAAACTAATTGGTGCAACTAGTCAGGAAGTTCTTAATTCTATAAAATCTTTTAATCTAGATTCGTTTGTAAATAATTTGGGTTATGTTTCCCATGAAGAGGCTGTTGCACATCAACGAAAATCTCAAGTTTTACTTTTAATTGAAATAGACTCTGAAGAAACAAAAAGTATTATTCCAGGTAAAGTTTTTGAATATATAGTTTCGGAACGACCAATAATAGCTATTGGTCCAAATGGTTCTGATTTTGCATCTATTATAACAGACACTAATACAGGTAGTTTCTTTACTTATAATGAAAAAGAATCTCTTAAAGAAAAGATATTAGTGTATTTTAATGCTTATTTAGAAAACAATTTAAAGGTATATGCTGTAGGATTACAACAATATTCTCGTAAAAATTTAACAAAAAAACTGGTTGATATTTTGTAAGGTTTTTTTATAAAAAATAATACCATTTAAACTTAAAATATACTGGATTAAAAAGTAAAATTCTCGATCTGTTTTTTTATTTTAAAAACAACTCGAACAAACGGTTAAGTATATAATTGAAATCATCGTTAGTTCGAGCGCGAAGCGCATCGAGAACCAATATTAATTTTTGTTGCTTTTGTAGGATAGTGTCTAAATCAAACAATGTGATTTCTCCCTTTGGTCGAAATGACAAGATTGCGAACTTTTTGGACAGTCTCAAGGTAAAAAATAGTATTATGCGGAAATTTCAAAGTTTAAATGGTATGACAATTCTTTTAATTGTTTTTATAGAGGGTATTCATTTAGCCCATAAAAAAGGTTTAATAGTCAAAAATGGTTGGTAAAAATGCTGTAAAGCATTATAAAATATGATATTGACGAAAGTTTATTGAAATTAGTTTCAATAAACTTTTTTTATTTCATGAAAACTTCAAAAAAAAGCGTTGTCCAACCTGTAAAAGCCTCAATACGATAAAGTGGGGAATAAGAGAAAATAAGCAACGATTTAAGTGTAATGATTGTGGTCAATTATTTACTTCAAATAATAAATCAGTTTCAGATTCTAATAAAGAGATTTGGTTTAAAAACTGGATAATCGGTAAAGATATTTTTGATAAAATTTCACTTGAATCTGGTTACAGTAAAAGTACTTTACAACGTTATTTTTCTAAAATGTTATCTAAAGCTCCTGTTTTAGAGTTTAGCTCCACTGATGATGTTTATCTTATGATTGATGGAACTTATTTTCCTAATGATATTTGTCTAGTAGTTTATAGAAATTTTCATTTAAAATCTACTCAACTTTATAGAATAACTGATAACGAAAATTATGAAGAAGTTGCAGAAGATTTACAAAATTTATTAAATCTTGGGATTACTATAAAATGTATTACTTCTGATGGTGATAAATCTGTATTAAAAGCGATACAAAATATTTGCCCTGACATAGCTTTTCAAAGGTGTTTAGTACATATTTCAAGAATGTGTAAAATATGGCTCACGGCCAATCCAAAACACAAATCAGGCTTTGAATTAAAGCAAATTATAATTAAAATCCATCAGATTAATTCTGAATACAAAAGACAATTATGGTTAATAGAGCTTATACATTGGGAAGAAAAATATAGAGACTATCTTAATGAAAGATCATATAAAATCGAAAGTAAAAAATATTGGTATACTCATAAAATGGTTAGAAGATCATTTACTGTAATTAAAAAAGCATTACCACATATGTTTACCTATCTTAAAGATGATAAAATACCAAATTCAACTAATGCTCTTGAATCATTTTTTGGACATTTGAAAGACAATCTAAATATTCATAGAGGATTAAGTATAAAAAACAGGAAGAACTTTTTAAGATGGTATTTATACTATAAAAATCAAATTGAAAAATAGGTTTTTTCAGCCATATTTGATTACCGATAATTAAAAAAGGATAGATTAAAACCTATCCTTTAATTATCGTATAATCATCAAACTTATTGCTGGTTGGTTGCTCCTCAGCAGAGCCAACTTCCTCTTCAATTTGATGTTGTAATATAAGCAATTTAAAATCAAAAATTACCAACCATTTTTGACCACATTACCATAAAAAAAGTTGTTCTCTAAAAATAAGAACAACTTTTTTTGTAGATTTTCTAATATTCGTTTTAGATTTTTATAGTTTCTTTTTATTAAGCTTGCTGTTTTTAAATCCGTATGAAAAATAAATAACTAATCCTATTACTAACCAAATACCAAACCATTTCCAGTTAGATACTGCCATTCCTGTTAACAAATAACAACAAGATATTAATCCTAATAAAGGTATAAGTGATAATTTTTTTAAGAAAGACAGAACAGTCATAATTAAAGTAAAGATAAAAAATACTATTAAAGGCAAGTTTGTTGCTAAATTAACCTCATTTAAACTGAGTGTGGTGCTAAAATAATCAGGTAATAGAAAGTTTATGGTTCCTAAAGATAAAATAACTATAATTGGAAAAATCCATTTTGAATTTATATATGGTATTCTAAATTTTCCTCTTGTAGGAGCATTCGCTTCTTCGTCATTATGAGGTGCTAACATAAGAACACCTCCACAAACTAACACAAAAGCAAAAAGAGTGCCTATGCTAGTAAAATCTAGAACAAAATTTTCATCTGTAAAAAAGATTGGCAATCCTACAACAATTCCTGTAATCACGGTAGCAAATCCAGGTGTTTTGTATTTTGGATGTATGGAGGCAAATTGTTTAGGCATTAATCCGTCACGACTCATGGTCATCCAGATACGAGGTTGTCCCATCTGAAAAACTAACATAACGCTAGTCATAGCTGCTACTGCTGCAATGGATACAATAAACAACATCCACTTTATTCCTTTTAATGCAAAAATTTCCGCTAAAGGATCACTAACTCCTAATAGGTCATATTTTACCATTCCAGTCAATACTAATGCTAAAATAATATATACGATCGTACAAACTACTAATGAATAAATCATTCCTCTGGGTAAATCATGTTGAGGATTCTTACTCTCCTCTGCTAAAGTAGAAACGGCATCAAAACCTATGTATGCAAAGAAAACGGCTGAAACTCCTGCCATAACACCTTTAAAACCATTGGGCATGAAAGGAGTCCAATTATCAATATCTATATAAAATGCGCCAACTACTATTACTAGTACTATGACAACTAATTTTAGATATACCATAAAATTGCTTACATTTTTTGACTCGCTGGTTCCTCTATAAATTAAATAGGTTATTAATACGTTTATCAATACGGCTGGCATATCAAAAATAATTTTTAATCCTGCTATTTCTGGAGCATTTTGCCAAGCTAAGTATCCTTCTCCTGTCTTATTTTCTAAAAAAGCTACATGTGCTGATTTATAGTTTATTGTTAGCCATTCTGGCAAATGTAATCCGAAGGATTCTAAAAGATTGGTGAAATATCCACTCCATGAAAAAGCAATATAAATATTTCCTATTGAATACTCCATTAATAATGCCCAACCGATGATCCAGGCAAACAATTCTCCAAAAGAGACATAAGCATAGGTATAAGCACTACCTGAAACAGGAACTCTTGAAGCAAACTCAGCATAACACATAGCTGTAAAACCACAGGCTATAGCACAGATAATGTATAACAAGATTACACCTGGTCCTCCTGAAAAACAGGCATTACCTATAGCTGAAAAAGTACCTCCTCCAATAATAGCTGCAATCCCAAAAAAGGTTAAATCTTTAACTGTTAACACTTTATTTAATCCTGAGTGTTCTCCATCACCTCCCTGTTTTAAGATTACGTCTAGTGATTTTTTTCTAAATAATCGTGTTAATGACATATTTTTTGATTGATTTTTTTTATTAAGATCAACAAATATATAAAACTTGCGGATTTTTTTTTATTTATCTATTTTTTTTTATGTTTTTATTTGGTTTTCTATGAAACGGTTTTTCTAATCCTAAAGAATACTATACTTTTAGTTAACTTCTAACGGAGATAAGATTTTTAGAATAGACTATTAAAAAATATTTTTAGAACAAATATTTTATTTTCTTATAATTTTTTGTTTTTTCAAAAAATAGAAACAATCAAACTTTTACGATTTTATTATAAAAAAGTATTCAATCTTTTTCATTCGATATTTTTATATTATCTATAAAACAAGTTATCTTGATCTGAAAACGATTGAATACTGAAATTTATTGCTAAAAATAGCTTGAATTTTTTTTATATATACAATTAATTAAATACCTGCTAATTCTTTTAACTCACTCACAAAACGTTCCGCCAAAATATCAGCTTCTTTTTGTGAAGGTGCTTCTGTGTAAATACGAATAATAGGCTCTGTATTTGATTTTCTTAAGTGTACCCATTCCGTTGGAAAATCAATTTTTACTCCATCAATTGTTGAAATATTCTCATTTTTATATTTTTCTGCTATTTGGTTCATTACGCCATCAACATCTATTTGAGGTGTCAATTCTATTTTGTTTTTACTCATAAAATATTGAGGAAAATCAGCTCTCATTTCGGCAACTGTTTTATTTTGATTAGCTAAATGAGTTAAAAACAACGCAACTCCAACTAACGCATCGCGTCCGTAGTGAATTTCTGGATAAATGATTCCTCCATTTCCTTCGCCCCCAATAATGGCTTGTGTGGCTTTCATTAGTTCTACTACATTTACCTCTCCTACTGCACTGGCTTGATAGGTTCCTTTATGTTTTTCTGTAATATCTCTTAAAGCACGAGATGAGGACATGTTAGAGACTGTATTTCCTGGTGTTTTACTTAAAACATAATCTGCTATAGCAACTAATGTGTATTCTTCCCCAAACATTTCACCATCATTAGAGATAAAAGCTAAACGATCTACATCTGGATCTACCACAATTCCAAAATCTGCTTTTTCTTCTACCACTAATTTACAAATATCTGCTAAATGTTCTTTTAATGGTTCTGGGTTATGCGGAAAATGACCATTAGGTTCGCAATATAACTTGACTACTTCTACTCCCATTTCTTCTAATAATTTAGGAATAATGATTCCTCCTGAAGAATTAACTCCGTCAACTACTACTTTAAACTTTTTTTGAGTAACGGCTTGAACATCTACTAAGGGTAAGTTTAATACCTCATCAATATGAATATCCATGTAAGCATTATTTTCTATAATTTTTCCTAAAGAGTCAACATTTGCAAAATCAAATGCTTCTTTTTCTGCAATTTCTAAAATTTTAGCTCCTTCTAAACCGCTCAAAAATTCTCCTTTGGCATTTAACAATTTTAACGCGTTCCATTGTTTAGGATTGTGAGAAGCGGTTAAAATAATACCTCCGTCTGCTTGTTCTAAAGGTACTGCAACCTCAACTGTAGGGGTAGTAGACAACCCTAAATCAATTACATCAATTCCTAAGCCTATTAGCGTATTAACAACCAAGTTATGAATCATAGGTCCTGAAATACGAGCATCACGACCAATACAAACTTTTAATTTATCTTTTGAAATATTTTGTTTTAAGAAAGTTCCGTAAGCTGAAGCAAATTTTACTGCATCTACTGGTGTTAAATTATCGCCTACGCTCCCTCCTATGGTACCTCTAATTCCTGATATTGATTTTATTAAAGTCATTTTTGTTATATTTATAATTAAAAAACAAATATACTTTAAAGATTTAAGTAAAAAAACTATATTTATAACACTTCTAAAATGATTAAAACATAATAATTTTGAATTTTTTAGCTCATATTTATTTATCTGGTGAAAATGAATTACTTAAAATAGGTAATTTCATGGCTGATGGTATACGTGGAAAAGAGTATACCAAATTTGATATTGAAATTCAAAAAGGTATTCTTTTGCATAGGTTTATAGATTCTTTTACAGATGCTCATCCTTTGTATAGGAAGAGTAAACATAGGCTTCATAAAAATTACGGTCATTATGCTGGTGTTATTATGGATATTTTTTATGATCATTTTTTAGCAAAAAATTGGATCAGCTATCATTCTATACCGTTAGATCTATATGCTCATGCTTTTTATCAATTACTAAAAGACAATTATAATTTATTGACTCATAAGACGCAAAATATGCTTCCTTATATGATTGCTAATAATTGGCTTGTAAGTTATAGCACACTCACAGGAATTGAAATGATTCTTTTACAGATGGATTATAGAACGCAACATAGGGTAAATATGCCGCAAGCAATTTGTGAACTAAAAGAGTTTTATCTTCTTTTTGAAGAAGAATTTACGGCTTTTTTTGAAATTCTAATGAAAGAGTCTGATTTAAAAAGAGCTTCTTTTTAAACAATTTATTATGGTTAAAAAAATAGAAGTTGTTTGAAAGTAATTATCTAATATTAGTTTTCCTATTGGCTAAAAAAATCAATTTATAAGCATTATGTAACTTGCTTTAGATGTTTTCTTCTGATTGAGAGAACTTTTTAGAGCATCTTCTAATGTAAATAATACAGAAAAATATTAAGTTAAGATATTTTTCTGTATTATACTTTAGACAATTAAACTGTTTTTAAAATTTGAGATGCGTGTTCTTTTGTTTTTACTTTTAAGATGATATCTTCTATATATCCTTTTTCATCAATTATAAATGTGGTACGATGAATTCCATCAAACTCTTTTCCCATAAATTTTTTAGGCCCCCATACTCCGTATGCTTGAATTATTTCTTTATTTTCATCTGCTAATAAAGGAAAAGGGAAACTAAATTTTTCTGAAAATTTTTTTTGGTTTTTAGCGTTATCTGCACTTACTCCTAAAAGAACATAATTAAGTGAGGTAAATTTTTCAAAATTATTACTTAAATCACATGCTTCAGCAGTACAACCTGGGGTATTTGCTTTTGGGTAAAAAAATAGTATTATTTTTTTACCAGTATAATTTTTCAATTCATGCAAATTTCCATTTTCGTCTAAAACTGAAAAATCAGGAGCTTTATCTCCAATTTTTAAATTTGTCATTGTTTTACTTATTTTTGGTAAAAATAAAGAATAATGAACAAAGCAGAAAAAGTTAATTTTGTAATTAATACTCTTAAAGAACTCTACCCCACTATACCTATTCCTTTAGATCATAAAGATCCTTATACTTTATTAATAGCGGTCTTACTTTCTGCTCAATGTACTGATGTAAGAGTTAATCAGATTACACCTCTTCTTTTCGCAAAAGCAGATAATCCATACGATATGATTAAATTAAGTGTTGAGGAAATTCAAGAAATTATTAGACCTTGTGGACTATCTCCTATGAAATCAAAGGGGATTTATGGATTATCTCAAATTTTAATTGAAAAACATGAAGGAATAGTGCCTGTTTCTTTTGATGCGCTAGAAGCTTTACCTGCGGTGGGACATAAAACAGCTAGTGTTGTTATGAGTCAAGCTTTTGGTATTCCTGCTTTTCCAGTTGATACTCACATTCATAGGTTAATGTATCGCTGGAATCTTTCAGATGGTTCTTCTGTACAACAAACTGAAAAAGATGCTAAACGGCTTTTTCCTAAAGAAATGTGGAATGATCTTCATTTGCAGATTATATGGTATGGTCGAGAATATTCTCCGGCAAGAGGTTGGAAACTTGAAAATGATATTATTACTAAAACGATTGGAAGAAGTAGTGTTATCAAGGAATATAATAAAAAGCATCCTATTTAAGGATGCTTTAACATTACATAATCAAGTATTAATTGGTAACTAACTCAATTTTTTTACCATCTACTTTTATTATTTTTAAATCTCTTGAGTAACTCAAAATAAAATTTACCGTTTCTTTTTTTGGCATTATTTTAGAAAATCGAGATGTTTTTTTCGTGTAAAGTTTTGCCATAATAGTATTAAATAATCATTTGTATTACAACGTAAACTTTTTATTTTTATTGTTTTTAACTAGCTAAAGTTATATTATTTTTTTCTATACTTCTTCTCATATTAAGTAAAGCATAACGCATACGACCTAGAGCTGTATTGATACTAACTCCTGTTATTTCTGCTATTTCTTTAAAACTCAAATCGTCATATATTCTCATTTCTAATACTTGACGTTGATCATCTGGTAGTTCTTCTATCAAACGGATCAAATCATTTTCTACTTGTTCTGTGATCATCTTCATTTCAATATTAGGCGAACCATCTGTAATCAGAGAAAAAACAGAAAATTCTTCTGTATCTCGATATTTAGGCATTTTCTTTTCTTTTCTAAAAGTATCTATAATTAAATTATGAGCAATTCTCATAACCCAAGGCAAAAATTTTCCTTCTTCATTATAATGTTTTCCACCTCCTTTTAAAGTTTTGATTACTTTAATGAAAACATCTTGAAAGATATCATTTGCTATTTCAGTATCTTGTACTTTTGAATATATAAAACTGTAAATTTTAGTTTGATGACGATCAACCAATTGAGCTAAGGCATTCTCATTACCTTCTATATAGCTCCTTACTAAGAATGCATCTGGAATTATAGTAGTAGTCATAAACAATACTTTTTAAAAGTTATTCAGGTAAAAAACTAAAATTAAAAGTATTATTGCTTTATAGGCCTCTATATTATATGTTATAACACAAATTTATAACTATTTTCTTTATAAGAAGAAAAAATATTTTTTTTTAACATTTTTATAAAAATATTTTTTCTTACAAAGGCAGGTTCAGAATGCTTTTTAAAGTTATTATTTGATAAGTATCGTAAAAATCAAAACTGCTAACATGCTTCCTAAAATAGGTCCTATTACAGGAATCCAACTATAAGACCAATCAGCATTATCTTTATGTTTAATAGGTAAAATAGCATATATGATACGAGGACCTAAATCTCGTGCGGGATTAATAGCATATCCTGTGGCTCCACCTAATGAAAGTCCTATTCCTAAAACCAATAAAGCAACGGGCAATGCGTCTAAACTACCCAAAGAATTTTCTGCTCCTGTTAAAAACAAGATTCCTATGACTAGAACAAAGGTGGCTATTATTTCTGAAATTAAGTTGTGTAAAACATTTCTAATTGCTGGTTCATTACAAAAAGTAGCTTTTACTAATCCAGTATCTTCTGTTTCATCATAGTGTTGTTTATAAATTAAATACACTAATAATGCTCCCATCATAGCTCCTAAAAATTGAGATAAGATATAATATGACATGTCTTTCCAAGTTAGTTTACCCAAAATGGCTAAAGCTAATGATACAATAGGATTTAAGTGAGCGCCACTGCTTGAAGCGGTTATATAAACTCCTACAAATACAGCGATCGCCCATCCAAATGTAATGACAATCCAGCCTCCGTTATGTCCTTTCGTTTTATTTAATACCACATTAGCAACTACTCCATTACCTAGTAGTAACATGATCATGGTTCCAATAAATTCTGCTAAAAAAGGATTCATCATTTTTATTTTATTAAATATTGATTAGCTAATTGTTTAAATTCTTTAATTTGTTTTTCCATACTTTGAAATGTTATATTTTTTTCCTTGGCTATTATTTCGGCAACTGTATCTGTGCATTCTAAGCAAGCAGAGGCATCTAAAAATAATAACCGAATGCGTCTTGCTAAAATATCTTCTATTGTTTGAGCCATTTCGTTACGAAGAAACCATACTACTTCTGCTTTTGTGTAAGGATATTTTGGATGAAGTAATTCTGCAAGTTCATTATTATGAACTAATAGTTCTTTTATTTTAGGTATATCGGCTCCATAAATAGTTAAATGAGTAGAATCGTTTAGACGAGTCCAACCATGTATTTTTAATTGTTGTGTTTGGCATTTTTTAAACGGTAAATTAGCTGCTTGAATAGCTGTATTTATAGTATCTTCTGCCATACTTCTATAAGTTGTCCATTTTCCTCCAATAACATGAATTAAACCTGATGGTAAAATGGTTATTTCATGATCTCTAGGCATTACTTTGGTTGTAGTTATATCTTCTTTTTTTACTAAAGGTCTTAATCCTACAAATATACTTTTAACATCGTTTTTAGTTATCTTGTGAGAGGAATATTTATTAAAATGTTTTAATATAAACTGTATTTCTTCTTCTAGAGCTAAGGGTTCGGTTAAGACTTTATCGACCGCTGTATCTGTAGTTCCTAAAATTATTTTATCATACCAAGGAATGATAAAAAAAACTCTACCATCATCTGTTTTAGGCATCATTAGGGCGTGATGTCCTTTAAAAAAACAGGAATCAATAACTAAATGAATTCCTTGAGATGGTGCTATTGTTTTAGAGTTAGTATTTTCAGCTAAAGACAAGAGATCATCTGCAAAAACGCCTGTTGCATTAATCACTACTTTTGATCTAATGGAATATTCTTCTTGAGTTAACACGTCTTTTACTTTAACTCCTTTTAAATGTTTTTTATCTTTTATAAAATCTATTACTTCAAAATAATTAATAATTATTGCTTCTTTTTCAACGGCTGTTTGTGCTAAATTTATTGCTAATCGACTGTCATCAAACTGACCATCATAATACAGTACTCCTCCAAATAAATCTTTTGATTCTAAATCTGGTAAATATTCTTTTGTTTGTTTTTTAGATAAGAATTGAGTTACTCCTAAACTTAATTTACTTGATAACAGTTCATATATCCATAATCCTATTCCATAAAACCATTTATCATACCAATGATAAGCAGGCATTACAAAAGGCACTTTTTTACAAACATGAGGTGCATTATTTAATAATCTTCCTCTTTCTAATAAGGCTTCTCTTACTAATCGTATATTTCCTTGGGCTAAATATCGAACTCCTCCATGAACTAGTTTTGTAGCTCGACTTGAAGTTCCTTTGGCAAAATCATTTTTTTCTATTAATAATGTTTTATATCCACGAGAGGCAGAATCTACGGCACATCCTAATCCTGTTGCTCCTCCTCCAATTATAATAATATCAAAATCATTAGTAGATTTTAGTTTTTGTATTTGATCTTGTCTATTCATTTATATAAATGCTACGGATGCGTTAATAGCTTTTTTCCAACCTTCATTTAAAGAATTTCGTAATTCAGGTTCCATTGTGGAGGTAAATACTTTTTCTACTTGCCATTGTTGTTGTAATTCTTCTATACTTTTCCAAAAACCAATGGCTAAACCAGCTAAATAAGCAGCTCCTAGGGCTGTAGTTTCTGTAATAATAGGTCTTATTACTTTGCTATTTAATACATCGGCCTGAAATTGCATGAGTAAATTATTAACTGTGGCACCTCCATCTACGCGTAATTCTTTTATATAAATATGGCTATCTGCTTGCATTGCTAATAATACATCGCGTGTTTGATAGGCTATACTTTCTAAAGAAGCTCTAGCTATATGAGCTGCTTTAGTTCCTCTTGTTAATCCTGTAATAGTTCCTCTTGCATGCTGATTCCAATAAGGTGCCCCTAAACCAGCAAAAGCAGGTACTACATAAACTCCTTCTGTGGTTAATACTTTTTCAGCTAATGTTTCTACATCTTCCGAAGATTCTATAATACCTAAACCATCTCGTAACCATTGAACAACGGCACCCGCAATAAAAACGCTTCCTTCTAAAGCGTAATGTGTGACTCCATTTATTTTCCAGGCAACGGTTGTTAACAAATGATTTTGAGAGGGTATTAATTCTTCTCCTGTGTTCATTAGCATAAAACAGCCTGTTCCGTATGTATTTTTGACCATTCCTGGTTGAATGCACATTTGACCAAATAAGGCTGCTTGTTGATCTCCTGCTATTCCTGCTATTGGAATAGTAATTGTTTCGTCTAAAACATTTGTATAGCCGTAAATTTCACTACTACTACAGATTTGGGGTAAAATGCTCATCGGAATATTTAATATTTCCAATAATTCTTCATCCCATTCACAATTATGAATATTACAAAATAGGGTGCGACTTGCGTTACTAACATCAGTAACATGAACTTTACCTTGAGTTAGATTCCAAAGTAACCAAGTGTCAATAGTCCCGAATAAAATTTCTCCTTGTTCAGCTTTTGTTCTTGCTCCTTCAACATGATCTAAAATCCACTTTACCTTTGTTCCACTAAAATAAGAATCAACTACTAAACCTGTTTTTTGTTGAATTATGTTGTTTAGACCTCTAGACTTCAAATCATCACAAAAGACAGCTGTTCTTCTATCTTGCCAAACAATTGCATTGTAAATGGGCTTCCCTGTTTTTTTATCCCATAATACTGTGGTTTCACGCTGATTGGTAATACCAATAGCTTTTATTTCTGAAATTTTAATTTGTGCTTTTTTTATAACTTCAAAAATAGTTGTAAGTTGTGATTCCCAAATTTCTATGGGATCATGTTCTACCCAACCTGGTATAGGGTAAATTTGTGAAAATTCTTTCTGAGATACTGCTACAACATTTCCTTTTAAATCAAATAAAATAGAACGGCTACTTGTAGTTCCTTGATCTAATGATAATATATAATTTGACATAATATGCACGCATAGTTTTACCAAATATAACAAAATCAAAATCTATTTTTAAAAAAATGTCAAAAAATATTATTATTATTATTTTCTAACTTTTTATTAAATAAGCTACAAGCTGAGAAATTTATTGTTTTTAGGAGTTAAAGAAAAAAGAAGTTATCCTAAAAGGTAGCATTTTGTATTTTAACTTCATTTAATTATCTTACTTAAATCGAAATTAAGGCAAAATGAGCAGCTATAAAGAATCAAATATTATTATGTTTAGATTCTTTCTTAGTGTGAAAATAAGAAACTTAACACTAAGTTGTTCTCTTTTAGGAATCCTTCTTTTTATATTTTTTTGTTGTTAAAATAATTATTTTTTTTTGATATCATCTTGATTTCTGAAGACTAAATGATTATCAAAACAGTCTAAAAGAATCATAGTTTCTGTGGTTATTTTACTTGCTAAAATTTCCTTCGAAAGCTGGTTTAAAACTTCTCTTTGAATTACTCTTTTTACGGGTCTTGCGCCAAATTCTGGATCAAATCCTTTTTCTGATAAATAGGTAATTGCTTCAGGTGTTGCATCCATTGTTATATTTTGATGTGCTAACATTTTGGTTACACTTTTTAGTTGTAAGGCTACAATTTCTTTAATGTTAGTATTGGTTAATGGAGTAAACATAACAATTTCATCTATTCTATTAATAAATTCTGGTCGAACGGTTTGTTTAAGCAAGCCTAAGACTTCTATTTTTGCTAACTCTGTAGCAGCTTCTATGGATCCTCCTAAATTTTCAAATTTTTCTTGTATTATTTGACTTCCAATATTAGAGGTCATTATAATAATGGTATTTTTAAAATCGGCCAATCGTCCTTTATTATCGGTTAATCTACCTTCATCTAAAACTTGTAGTAAAATATTGAAAGTATCTGGGTGTGCTTTTTCAATTTCATCTAGTAATACTACAGAGTACGGTTTTCTTCTTACTGCTTCTGTCAACTGTCCTCCTTCATCGTATCCAACATAACCTGGAGGTGCTCCAACGAGTCTACTTACACTATGACGTTCTTGGTATTCGCTCATATCAATACGAGTCATGGCGTTTTCATCATCAAAAAGATATTCCGCTAATGCTTTTGCTAATTCTGTTTTGCCAACGCCTGTTGTACCTAAAAACAAAAAGGATCCAATTGGTTTTTTAATATCTTGTAAGCCTGCTCGGCTTCTGCGTACTGCATCGCTAATAGCTTGTATTGCTTCTTCTTGTCCTACGACTCTTTTATGAAGTTCGTCTTCTAGTTTTAATAATTTTTCGCGTTCACTTTGCAACATTTTTACTACTGGTATTCCTGTCCATTTAGCTACTACTTCTGCAATATCATCTTGCGTAACTTCTTCTTTTATTAAAGAATTTTCTTGTTGGTTTTCATTTAATTCTTTTTGTAAGCTATTTAATTTTTCTTGAGCTTCTTTAATTTTTCCGTATCTGATTTCGGCTACTTTTCCATAATCTCCATCTCTTTCGGCTCTTTCGGCTTCTAGCTTTAGATCTTCTATTGTTCGTTTTACATTTTGAATAGCGTCTACTAGATCTTTTTCTGATTTCCAGCGAATAAAGATATCATTTCGTTCTTCTTTTAAGTTAGCTAAATCTAAACCTAATGTTTTTAATTTAACCTCATCATTTTCTCTTTTTATGGCTTCTATTTCTATTTCTATTTGCATAATTTTTCGATCCAAAACATCTAATTCTTCTGGTTTAGAGTTGATTTCCATACGCAATTTAGAAGCTGCTTCATCCATTAAATCAATTGCTTTATCAGGTAAAAAACGATTAGTAATATAACGTTGAGACAATTCGACTGCGGCTATAATAGCGTCGTCTTTGATACGTACCTTATGATGTGTTTCATATTTTTCTTTAATTCCTCTTAATATAGATATGGCACTTTCTGTATCAGGTTCATCAATATTTACTTTTTGAAAACGACGTTCTAATGCTTTATCTTTCTCAAAATATTTTTGATATTCATCTAAAGTGGTAGCTCCAATAGCTCTTAATTCTCCTCTTGCTAAAGCTGGTTTTAAGATATTCGCTGCGTCCATTGCTCCTTCTCCTCCTCCTGCACCAACTAATGTGTGTATTTCATCTATAAATAATACAATATCTCCTTCTGCTGAAGTTACTTCTTTTACAACGGACTTTAGACGTTCTTCAAACTCTCCTTTGTATTTAGCTCCTGCTATAAGAGCCCCCATATCTAACGAATAGACTATTTTATCTTTTAGATTTTCAGGTACGTCTCCATCCACTATTCGGTATGCTAGTCCTTCTGCTATGGCTGTTTTTCCTACTCCAGGTTCTCCTATAAGCATTGGGTTATTTTTTGTTCGTCTCGTTAGTATTTGTAATACTCTTCTTATTTCTTCATCTCTTCCAATGACTGGATCTAATTTTCCAATTCTAGCTAATTCGTTTAAGTTTTTGGCATATTTATTTAATGAATTATAGGTTTCTTCTGCTGATGCTGATGTAACTCGTTCGCCTTTTCGAATTTCTGCAATAGCGCTTTCAAGTCCTTTTTCGGTAACGCCTTGATCTTTTAAAATCTGAGCTACTTTACTTTTTGATTTGAAAATAGCTAAAATTAGATGTTCTATTGAAACATATTCATCATTTCTTTTTTTGGCTATGTTATTTGCTTCAATTAATGATGTGTTTGCTTCACGAGAAAGTATTAGATCACCACCTGATACTTTAGGAAAATTCTGAATTGTACTTTCTAGTATTTTTTTAAAAAGTTCTACGTTTACATTTAGTTTTTTTAGTATAAAAGGTGCTACATTTTCATCTACTTCTAGAATTCCTTTAAAAATGTGTTCATTTTCCAGTTGTTGTTGTCCACTGCCTTGTGCTATTTGTTGGGCTTCTTGCAAGGCTTCTTGCGATTTAATTGTTAAATTATTTAAGTTCATTTTAGTTTTAATTTCAAGTTCAACATTTTAGTTTTAATCTTAGGAGTATTTTTAAACTTTTATTTGTTTTAAAATAAACAATTTATGTTCCATTGCAATTCTTAAGACAAAATGTCTTTTATTTAAACATACAACTTACACAAAACAGTCAAAATGACAGAGTTATATCTTTCTTGTAGATGATTATAAAAAAATTAGATCAGAAGCAAAAAACAACAACGAATTGACCGAAATGAGTACGATAAATGTTGTTTTTTTGAATAGGTAGAAAATATTTTATATTTAAGAGTTCGTTATTTTGGTATGCTTCTATGTTTTTTAGTGATGAAAAATGACGTTATACTTTCACTAGTAAAACTTTTGGAGATAAAAAATTAAACAAAATAGTGTTAATAAAAATTCAGTTTATATCAAACATCTAAATCAAACAATTTTCTTAAGGTATCTAAAGCTGGATTTATATCGCGCATTAATTGATATTTTTCTTCTGCTGTAAATGCTTTTTTTGTTTCAATGGTTTCGTTAAGTTTAATCTCTAAATTAATAGTATGGTTATGTAGTTTTCCTCTTAGATAACCTAACAAATCATGTTTTTCTCCTTCGAAATCTATTTTTGAACTTTCATTAGGCAATTCATGAATAATAGTAGTTCCTTCTAAAATAGGATCATTAATGAGCATTAAGGATTCTAAAATTTTATATCCTTTGTTTCCTAATTTTTGAGCATACTTTAACCATTGCTCTAGCATTTCGGTTTCAGTAAATGGTTCTACTGGTAGTTCATCATGATGCTTTTGTTCTGGTTTTAATTGAGCTTCTAATTCTTTTTTTACTCGGATACTTGACAATGATAAAGAGGATACTTTAGGCCCTATATCTTGGGTAGTTTCAGGCTTAGATTCTTTTTTTTCAGGAGAAACTTGCTCTTTATTTAGTTCTTTTCCTGAAAGATTTACTTTATTGGTGAGCTGATTTTTTGGCGTTTCAACAATTGGTTTTACCTCTGTAATGGAAAAACTAGAGTTTCTATAATAAGTAGGTGGGATTATAAATGAGTTAGCTTTTTTTTTTCTCCATCAAAAGTGATAGAGGCTAACTGCATTAAACACAACTCAACCAAAAGACGTTGATTTTGGGAGGTTTTGTATTTTAAATCACAATCATTAGCTAATTCAATACCTTGCAATAAAAAATCTTGTGATGCTTTTTGAGCTTGTTCTCCATAAAGTTTTTGTGCATGTTCTCCTGCTTCAAGAAGTATTAAAGTGGTTGGATTTTTACAAACTAACAAATTTCTAAAATGGGAAGCTAAACCTGCCACGAAATGATGGCTATCAAAACCTTTTGCTAAAATTTCGTTATAAGCTAATAATAAATCTGGAATTTTATTTTCTAATATTAAATCTGTTACCTTTATATAGTACTCGAAATCAAGTACGTTTAAATTTTCAGTTACAGCAGCTCTTGTTAAATTTTTACCACAATAAGATACCACGCGATCAAAAATAGATAGAGCATCACGCATAGCTCCATCTGCCTTTTGTGCAATTATATGCAAAGCATCATCTTCAAACATAATACCTTGATTCCTTGCCACTTCTGCTAAATGTTCTTTGGCATCTTTAACTGTTATTCTTTTAAAATCAAAAATTTGACAACGAGATAAAATGGTTGGTATAATTTTATGTTTTTCGGTTGTAGCAAGTATAAATATTGCATGCCTAGGAGGTTCTTCTAATGTCTTTAAGAAAGCATTAAAAGCCGCAGTTGACAACATGTGCACCTCGTCTATGATATATACTTTATATTTACCTGTTTGTGGTGGTATTCGTACTTGATCTATCAAATTACGAATATCATCTACTGAGTTATTAGAAGCTGCATCTAGCTCAAATACATTAAAGGCAAAATCTTCATAGGGATCATCATATCCTTCCTGATTAATTTTTCTTGCTAAAATTCGAGCACAAGTAGTCTTTCCTACTCCTCTAGGACCTGTAAATAATAACGCTTGAGCTAAATGATTATTATCAATGGCATTTAATAAAGTATTAGTAATAGCCTGTTGCCCAACAACATCCTTAAATGTTTGAGGTCTGTATTTACGAGCTGATACAATAAACTGTTCCATAGACAAAAATGAGCTACAAATATAACAGATTAAAACGATAGTTTCCAAAAGGAAGTTTTTTTATTTTCAGATTGCTTTAAACATGAAAACTAAAATATTTTATTTTTTAGAATTAAATTGGCAATTATATCATTAGTTATTCATAAGTTTGCAGAGCAGATCGCCTTATCGCTCTCTATTTTTAGAGGGAGGAAAGTCCGGACACCATAGAGCAAGCGTAGCGGGTAACACCCGTCACTTTGAAATAATTCAGAGGAGGACAAGTGCAACAGAAAGAATGTACAGATAATGCTGTAGTGAAATCAGGTAAACTCTATGCGGTGAAATGCCATGTATATCAGTAGTTAAGGGTTGCTCGCCCGTTGCTGAGGGGTAGGCAGATGGATCAAATTAGCAATAATTTGACTAGATAAATGATAAGGACATATTTATTATGTACAGAATCCGGCTTACAGGTCTGCTTTTTTTTATTTTACTCCCACCTTTACACTCTCTTTTTTATTCAAGTAAAAAAAATCAAAGTCAATAGAGAGATAATTTATAATTCTGATATTTATAAAAAAAGCCAACTTTGAAATTTTCAAAATTGACTTTTACCACACTAAATGAAATGAGTGTATACTAAACAAACATTCTTACAATATCTTCTTTTAAATAGCTCTATAAAATGAAAGAAAGCACCTCTATTCTTGGGGATAAGAGGCACTTCTCAATCAAATAAACAAACTAAAAAACTAAACTATCATGAATTTATTTTCAGATTTTTTAAAGGTCTAAAAACAAATGTTGTTCTGATTTCTGTTACAAATATAAAACAAGTTTCGATTAAATTACAAATAAAATCGATAAAAAGCATATTTTATTTTAAAAAGTAAGAAAAAACTTACGTTATGAGTTATTTTCAAGGGGATAATCGACTAATTTCCCAATTAAATTCTTCTTTTAATTGATACCTAATACGATCATGTAGCCTATTTGGACGTCCTTGCCAGAACTCTACTTCTTTAGGTTCTATTAGAAATCCTCCCCAATAATCTGGTCGAACAATATCTTTTCCTTTTAAATCTATTTCTAATTTATGTAATTTTTGATCTAAAAAGGCTCTACTTGGAATTACTTCACTTTGTTTTGAAACTATTGCACCTAATTTACTTCCACTAGGTCTTGAATCAAAGTAAGCATCTGAGATAGAAGGTGAAATTTTTTGAGCTATTCCTTTTATAATGACTTGACGCTCCATTGAATGCCAAAAAAAAGAAAGACATACGTTTGGATTTGCTGTAATTGCTTTCCCTTTTTCTGATAAATAGTTGGTATAAAAAACAAAACCTTCTTCATTGTATCTTTTCAACAAAACCACTCTTGCTTTTGGAAACCCATCTAGTCCTATTGTTGAAATCGTCATAGCATTTACTTCATCTACTCCCCCAAATTCTTCTACCTCATGAAACCAACGATGAAAAAGATTTATAGGGTCTTCTGGAATGTTTTCTTCTAATAATTCACTCCTTTGATATACTTTTCTATAATTACTTAAATCTTCCATTTTTGCTAATTCAGTTGTTATTTTTTTTACTGTGTAAGAAATACAAACTTATTATTTTTAACAATTCAAAGTTTTTTTATTCTACAAACTTACTTTGTATCATGATTTATTTTTATTTCAAGCGACTTTGGTTTTATAGCTGTATGCTATTGTTTCTTTATATTTCTGTATTGATAATATAAATGATTCTTCAGTATAGAATAAACTTCTTAATTTATCCTAAATTTTATTTTAATCTTTATTTTACGACAGATAAAGTATACTAAAATTTTCCACGTACTAAAATCATAAATGGAGTACTTTTTTAGATTTAAAAATTTTTTATCTAAAATTACCATTAACTAAATCTAATATTTCATTTTATTCAGATAGGTTAATGGTATAGATTTAAACTTGATGGAAGTTCTCAGAATAAATCTATTGTTACTTATCTTCTAATAACGATGGTTAATATAGTTTTTTTCTTACTATTAATTTAGAAGAATTTTATTTAAAATTCAAAACAAGCACCATCATCTCCTAATAAGACATTTTTAAATACTGCTTCTGCTTCTTTTTTAAAAGGTTTTATAGATTCGTATCGAGTAGAATAATGTCCTAGAATTAATTTCTCTACATTAGCTTGTTGAGCTATTAAGGCTGCTTGTTGAGCTGTTGAGTGCATTGTTTTTTCAGCAATATGTTCTTCTCCATTTAAAAACGTAGACTCATGATAAAGGACTTGTACTCCTTTTATGATAGGTACTATACTTTCATCATATATTGTATCAGAACAAAAAGCGTAGCTTTTGGGCTTAGGAGGATCAAGACTTAGAACTTGGTTTGAAATTACACGTCCATCTTCTAAAACAACATCTCGTCCATTTTTAATATTTTGAAAATAACAACTTTCTATCTGATATTCCTGTACTTTATCTATATTTAGTTTTCGTTCCTTTTCTTTTTCTATAAATAAAAAACCATTGGTATAAACTCTATGTTTCAAAGGAATTGTTCGTACTATTACTTTTTTGTCTTCGTATATAATTTCTGTTTTTTTAGATTTAAGTTCTACAAAATTCAATTCATATTGAGGCCATGAGTTTGCTAAACGTAATTGTAATTTAATAACTTCTTTTATACCTACAGGTCCATAAATCGTGAGTGGGTTATGTCTGTTTAATAAGGTAAAAGTAGAGATTAACCCTATCAGTCCATAAAAATGGTCTCCGTGTAAATGAGAAATAAAAATGTGATTAATAGCCGTAAATCGAATTTTATTTTTCCTCAATTGTGTTTGTGTTCCCTCTCCACAATCAATTAAAAATAAACGATTATTAATTTCTAAAACCTGCGATGTAGGATTGGTAAATGTCCTAGGTGTAGCAGCATAGCAACCTAAAATAGTTAAATTCATCTAATTCATAAAATATAACAAACATTGCAGCTTTAAAATCATACGATATATGGAGCTGCAATATTTTTATTTTTGTTTTCTTCTGTTTCGTTCTTTTTTTATCAGTGTGAGTTCTCTACTTGTTTGACCTGCTACTGATGTATTTTCTTCGGCTCTTCTTATTAAATAAGGCATTACATCTTTAACTGGGCCAAAAGGTAAATATTTAGCAACATTATACCCGTTCGCTGCTAAATTATAACTAATATTATCACTCATTCCGTATAATTGACCAAACCAAACTCTAAAATCATTTTTAGCGACTCCTTTATGTGCCATTATTTCCATTAGCTTATATGAACTTTCTTCGTTATGAGTTCCTGCAAAAATGGCCATTTTATCTATATGTTCCATCATATAAGCTACTGCATCATTAAAATTATAATCTGTTGCTTGTTTAGATTCACATATTGGACTCTTGTAGCCTTTTTCTTGCGCTCTTGCATTTTCTTTTTCCATATAGGCTCCTCGAACTAATTTCATTCCTATATGAAATCCTTCTTTTTCAGCTTGAGCATGTAATTTTTTTAAATACCCCAAACGATCCCAACGATACATTTGCAATGTATTATATACGATGGCTTTTTCTTTATTATATTTTTGCATCATTTGAGCTACTAAATTATCAGCAGCATCTTGCATCCAACTTTCTTCTCCATCAATTAATAGAGCAATATCATTTTCATAAGCTAACTTACATACCTTATCAAAACGTTCTTCTACTCGCTTCCATTCTGCCTGTTCTAACTCTGTTAATTCTTCTCTTTCCCCTATTTTTTGATACAATTCAAATCGCCCGAAGCCAGTAGGTTTAAAAACAGCAAAAGGAATCGCTTTTTTTTCTTTAGCAAAAAGAATAATTTTTAACGTCTTATTCATTGCATCATCAAAAGCCGATTCATCTTCTTTTCCTTCTACAGAGTAGTCTAAAACTGATGAAACTCCTTTCGTAAACATTTTATCTACTACAGGAATACAATCATCTTCTGATACTCCTCCACAAAAATGATCAAACACAGTAGCTCTAATTAATCCTTCTACTGGCAATTTTGCTTTTAGAGCAAAATTAGTAACGGCTGTCCCTATTTTCACTAAAGGCTCAGAATCAATTACTTTAAACAAAAAATGAGCCCTTTCCAACTCTGTATCGCTTTTTAAACTAAAAGCATTTTGTGTATTGTCAAATATTTTTTCCATCTTATTTTTTTTCTTATGCAAATATAAAGTCATGACTTCATAATTTATATAGTATTTTTTATTTTATTTTGCACAAAAACTTAATTCTCAAAAAAATGCAGGCTCCTTTTTCAGTATATTTTGTAAATAATGATTATTATGTATTAAATCATTTTCTAAAAGAAAATAAATTTTCAAAAATTTTCATTATTGTAGATGAAAACACTAATGAATATTGCCTTCCTTATTTTTTACCAAAATTAGAAACTGAACTATCTTTAGAAATAATAGAACTAGAAGCAGGTGAAGAAAATAAAACAATTGAAACTTGCGTGAATATATGGGAAGCTTTAACTGAATTAGGTGCTGATCGAAAAAGTTTAATTATTAACATAGGCGGAGGGGTTATTACAGATATGGGAGGATTTATTGCCTCTACTTTTAAAAGAGGTCTTTCTTTTATAAATATTCCCACAACCTTACTCTCTATGGTAGATGCTTCCATTGGAGGTAAAAACGGAATTGATTTAGGCGGACTCAAAAATCAAATTGGAACGATTACACAACCTAATATGGTATTAATTGATTCCTATTACTTACAATCTTTATCACAAAGAGAACTCCGCTCAGGTTTAGCAGAAATGCTCAAACATGGGCTTATTGCTAACAAAAATCACTGGAATCGTTTTAAAGATCTTTCTTCTATTAATTTTCAGGATTTTGATTCAATAATTAAGGAATCAGTAACTATAAAAGCACAAATTGTGGAACAAGATCCTCGAGAAATAGGCATTAGAAAAACGCTTAATTTTGGGCATACATTAGGACATGCAATCGAAACTTTTTTTTTAGAACATTCTAACAAAGAACGATTACTCCACGGAGAAGCTATTGCTTGCGGTATGATATTAGAAAGTTTTTTATCATTCAAAAAAAAGCTTTTATCAGCAGATGAATATCTAGAAATAAAAAATTTAATCTGTGGCATATACGATTCTATTTCTTTTGATTCTGATGAAATTAATTTTATTATCAATTTATTAATTCATGACAAGAAAAACGAATTTGGAAAAGTACAATTTAGTCTTCTAAATTCTATCGGTCAATGCGTAATAAATCAAACAGTAGAGCACTCTGAAATTCTGGCTGCTTTTAATGATTATAAAAATTGATTTTTTTAAAAATTTTCTTTGGAGTAAAAAGCTATTATTTTTTATTTTTGCCAGCATGGATGAACCCCTTTACACCGAACTAGAAATCATTTTTGCGAATATTCGTATTTGAATAAATTGTATAGAGTTTTTTTATTAATTTTAATTACAATTTATTTATAGCTAAATGAATACAAAATATTTCGACTTAATCAATCAAACATTTTATTTTCCTCAAGAAGAGTTCACTTTAAGCAAAGATCACCTACAATTTCATGGTATTGACCTAATGAAATTAGTGGAACAATACGGAACACCTCTAAAGTTTACTTATTTACCTAAAATTTCTCAAAATATCAACAAAGCCAAGATGTGGTTTCGTAATGCCATGGAAAAACATGGATATGAGGCAAAATATTATTATTGTTATTGTACTAAAAGTTCACATTTTGAATTTATTTTAAATGAAGCTTTAAAAAACAATATTCACATTGAAACCTCTTCTGCTTTTGACATTAATATTGTTGAAAAATTAATGGAAGATGGAAGAATCAATAAAAACACTTTTGTTGTTTGCAATGGTTTTAAACGCGGACAATATGTAACCAATATTGCCCGATTAATCAACAATGGACATAGAAATACAGTTCCTGTAATTGATAATTTTGAAGAATTAGACCTATTACAAGAAGAAATAGACGGTAAATTTAAAATAGGAATCCGTATAGCAGCCGAAGAAGAACCTAAATTTGAATTTTACACCTCTCGTTTAGGGATAGGTTATAAAGACATTGTCCCTTTTTATAGAAAAAACATTCAAGACAATAAAAAAGTTGAATTAAAAATGCTTCACTTTTTTATTAATGCTGGTATACGTGATACTGCCTATTATTGGAATGAACTATTAAAATGTATGAAGGTTTACATTAATCTAAAAAAAGAATGTCCTACTTTAGATAGTTTAAACATTGGAGGAGGATTTCCTATCAAAAATTCATTAGCTTTTGAATACGATTATCAATACATGGTAGATGAAATATTGAATCAAATTAAAATTGCTTGTGACGAAGCAGAAGTTCCTGTTCCTCATATATTTACTGAATTCGGATCCTTTACAGTTGGAGAAGCAGGAGGAGCTATCTATCAGGTATTGTATCAAAAAAAACAAAACGATAGAGAAAACTGGAATATGATAGATTCTTCTTTTATCACAACTCTTCCTGATACATGGGCAATTAACAAACGCTTTGTCATGCTAGCCGTAAACCGCTGGAATGACACTTACGAAAGAGTACTCCTAGGAGGTTTAACATGTGATGGTGATGATTATTATAATTCTGAACAGCACATGAATGCAATTTATCTACCTAAATACAATAAAGAAAAGCCCTTATATATCGGTTTTTTCAACACAGGTGCCTATCAAGAAACTATAGGAGGACATGGAGGTTTACATCACTGTATTTTGCCACAACCTAAACACATTTTAATTGATAAGGACAAAAATGGCATTTTTGCAACAGAAGTTTTCTCAGAAGAACAAAAAGCAGAAGAAATTTTAGAAATCCTAGGATACAATAAAAAATAATCACAAAAAATACAAACACAAACAATAAATAAAAATGAGTAAAGGACCTATTAGTCAATTTATTGAAAAACATTATCTTCATTTCAATGCAGCAGCCTTAGTAGATGCAGCCAAAGGATATGAAGAACATTTGTTAGACAATGGTAAGATGATGATTACTTTAGCAGGAGCTATGAGTACTGCTGAATTAGGCAAATCATTAGCAGAAATGATACGTCAAGACAAAGTACACATCATTTCATGTACTGGTGCTAACTTAGAAGAAGATATTATGAACCTTGTTGCTCATAATTCATATAAAAGAGTGCCCAATTACCGAGATCTATCACCACAAGAAGAATGGGATCTATTAGAAAATCACTACAACCGTGTAACAGATACCTGCATCCCTGAAGAAGAAGCATTCCGTCGTTTACAATCACATTTATTTGATATTTGGAACAAAGCAGATAAATCAGGCGAAAGATATTTCCCTCATGAGTTCATGTACCAAATGATTAATTCTGGTGTATTAGAACAATATTATGAAATTGATCCAAAAGATTCTTGGATGGTGGCAGCTGCTGAAAAAAACTTACCAATAGTAGTACCAGGATGGGAAGACAGTACAATGGGCAACATCTTTGCTTCTTATTGCATTAAAGGAGAATTTCAAGCAACTACCATGAAAAGCGGTGTAGAATACATGATGTGGTTAGCTGATTGGTACACTAAAAACTGCGAAGGAAAAGGAATAGGATTTTTCCAAATAGGAGGTGGTATTGCAGGTGATTTCCCTATTTGTGTTGTTCCTATGTTATACCAAGATATGGAAATGCACGACGTTCCTTTCTGGAGTTATTTCTGTCAAATTTCAGACTCAACTACTAGTTACGGTTCTTATTCTGGTGCTGTTCCTAATGAAAAAATTACTTGGGGTAAATTAGATATTACGACTCCAAAATTCATTGTTGAATCTGACGCAACTATTGTTGCTCCACTAATTTTCGCATACGTTTTAGGTCAATAAAAAAAGATTACCCCCAATTTATGAAAAGAGTTATTGTAGATTATTCAAAACTTACGAGTGAAATTTTAAACCTTTTAGTAGAAAAATTCCCTGAAGGTTATGATGATTCTGACATCATTCGTTTTAAAAATGCTAAAAATGAAACAATTGAAGCTGTTGAAGTTAGAACTGAAGATACTATTTATTTAGTAAAAGTAAGCACTAAACTAGCTGATCGAATTGTGAACTTTGATGACGATGACGATATCGATGGTGATGATACATTAGACGCATTAAAAGACTTAGAAATTGATTCTGATGCAGCATCTGATGAAGAAAAAGAAGACTCATCTGATGAGGAAGATTCTGAAGACGAAGAAGACGAAGAAGACGAAGAAGACGAAGAATAATAATAGAAAAGGGTTCAAAAAATTTTGAACCCTTTTTCTTTATATACAAATTCACTCGATTCTTTTCAGAAATCTTTATCATTTAATACTTCTTCTAAAATATTGAATCAAACTTACACCATTTAAACTTAAAATATACGGGATTAAAAAGTAAAATTCTCGATCTCTTTTTATTTTAAAATAACTCGAACAAACGGTTGAGTATATGATTGGAATCATCGTTAGTTCCAGCGCGAAGTGCATCGAGAACCAACACTAATTTTTATTACTTTTGTTGGATAATACCTAAATCAACATATAGTTTGTCACTCCTACGTAAGGAGGAGTCTCTTAATCAATAGTATGTGATTTCTCCCTTTGGTCGAAATGATTGCGAACTTTTTGGACAGTCTCGAGGTAAAAAAAATAGTATTATCATTAATTATAAATAACAGATCTTATTTATTATCAAAATAAAAAGTAAATACATAATTTTAGTATAAATCTGGAAATTCATAAAAAACAAAGTATATTTTATTATCAAACATCTACCTCTCTAGCTGTCCCAGACAAGAATACCTCCCTCTATCCTCAATTACCAGAACCCTAATTCTTAATCAAAAAAAAATTCCTTAAAAGAAAAAAATCATCATTTAGTTTAACATCCTCCTAACAGCACATAATCTACATAAGAAATATCATATAATTTATTTGCCTCATTCTTATTTAAATATTTTAAAAAAACAAAAGTAACCGAACTAAGTTAAACCAGAAATTTATTTAATTTCAAAAAAAATTTGCTCTATATAGAATTAAAATCCTAAATCACGTTCTATTTCTTCCATTTCAATTATATCATGTGCTTCTAACAAGGTAGGAACCACCAAAATAGTATCTGGAATTTCATTAAAGTCAATTCCTTCAGCTACTAATACAAAAGATTTTTTTAGTACCCTATGCTTATCTGACAATTCCACAAAAGAACTAATAGCTTCTAAATCAAATGATTGATCATGTGTAATATCAATAATTAAATTAGAATTTTTAAAGGAATTATATTGACTTATTAATTTTTGTAGAAAAATATCAGAATTTCCTTCTGTATCTTTTATAATGGTAGTATGGCCTTTATGATCAACTTTCATTGCTATTTTTTATTTGCTAAATTAAACATTCATTTATTAAATTAAAATGATAATCTATTTTATTTAATCTTTGATGCTAATAAATAAATCACCGCCATACGAACTGCTACTCCATTTTCAACCTGATTTAAAATAACTGATTGTTTAGAATCAGCTACATCGCTGGTAATTTCAACTCCCCTATTAATTGGCCCTGGGTGCATGATTATTATTTCTTTATTCAGATCATCTAAAAACTCTTTATTCACACCATATTGCATACTATACTCACGAGTCGAAGGAAAATAACTAATATCCAAACGTTCGTTTTGTACACGCAACATATTAGCCACATCGCACCATTCTAATGCTTTTCTTAAATTTGGTTCCACCTCTACTCCTAATTCACGAATGTATCGTGGGATTAAAGTGTTTGGCCCACAAACCTTCACTTGCGCTCCTAATTTTTGCAAAGAATAGATATTAGACAATGCCACACGCGAATGCAGAATATCCCCTACAATCACTACTTTTTTGCCCGCAACATCTCCTAAACGCTCACGAATTGTGTAAGCATCTAATAAGGCTTGTGTGGGATGCTCATGCGCCCCATCACCGGCATTTACAATACTTGCTTTTACATTTTTAGACAAAAAAACAGCTGCTCCAGGAGAAGAATGACGCATCACCACCATATCTACTTTCATAGCTAAAATATTATTCACCGTATCAATCAGCGTTTCCCCTTTGGTTACCGATGAACTCGAAGCTGCAAAATTTACCACATCAGCCGATAATCTTTTTTGGGCTAATTCAAAAGAAAGCTTGGTGCGCGTACTATTTTCAAAAAAGATATTGGCTATCGTAATATCACGTAACGAAGGCACTTTTTTTATCGGACGATTAATCACTTCTTTAAAATGGTCAGCTGTTTCAAAAATCAACTGAATATCTTCTTCTGTAATATATTTTATTCCTAAAAGGTGATTTACACTTAACTCCTTCATTTTATTTGGTAATTATTTCAACTGAATCTTCTCCGTGGATTTCTTGCCACTTTACTACTACTTTTTCATTATTAATCGCATCTACTTGACGACCTCTATAATCAGGCTGTATGGGCAAATGACGACTAAAACGACGGTCTATCAACACTAACAATTCCACCTCTACAGGTCGACCAAAAGATTGCATCGCTTGTAGAGCGGCATTGATACTTCTACCAGTATACAAAACATCGTCGATGAAAATGACTTTTTTCCCTTCAATCAAGAAGTCGATTTGTGTTTTGTTAGCTTCCAAAGTTTCGCCACGACGAAAATCGTCACGGAAAAAAGTAATATCTAAGAATCCTAAGGGAATATTTTTTACTTGATATTCTTGTTCAAGTACTTGAACCAAACGTTTCGCTAAATAAGTTCCTCTGGGCTGAATACCGATTAAAACGGTTTGAGAAAAATCGAGATGGTTCTCGATAAGCTGACAAGCCAAACGATGCAGTATAATATTTACTTCTTTAGAAGTAAGGAGCGTTTTATGACTCATATTGTGTTATTTCGTTTGGAGTGTAAATTTAGTGTTTTTATTTGAATTTGAACACATTTATGATTTAAGAAATTCTAAACCTTTTATTATTCAAACTAGACATAAGAAAAAACAACTATAAATAACCTTCTTTTCAAAAGAACAATTTTATACAAAAAAACCCCGCGAATGCGGGGCTTAATTATATAAAGAAATCAAATATTATTTCTCTCCTCTTTCCATTTTAGCTTTTAATTCAGCTAAAGCGTCGATATCACCTAAAGTTGATTTCTCAGCTTGAGTAGAAGTAGTTTTAGTTTCAGCTTCTTTAACTACTTTTTCTTCTTCTTCACGGAAGATAGCTGTGTGAGACGCTACTACTCTTTTGAATTCTTTGTTGAATTCAATTACTTTGAAGTCAGCTGTATCACCTTTTTTCAATTTTTTACCATCTTCTTTTTCTAAATGACGCGTTGGAATGAAAGCAACTACATCATCACCGAAATCTACAGTTGCACCTTTGTCAACCATTTCAGAGATAGTTCCGTTGTGAACTGTACCTACAGCGAAAGCATCTTCGTGTTTATCCCATGGATTAGCAGTAGTTTGTTTGTGACCTAAAGACAATTTACGTGCATCAACATCTAATTCTAATACAACAACATCTAATTTATCACCTACGTTAACAAATTCTGATGGGTGTTTGATTTTCTTAGTCCATGATAAGTCAGAAATATATACTAAACCATCAATACCTTCTTCTAATTCTACGAAGATACCAAAGTTAGTGAAGTTTCTTACTGTTCCTGTATGCTTAGAACCTACTGGATATTTAGCAGTAATATCTGTCCAAGGATCATTTGTTAATTGCTTGATACCTAAAGACATTTTTCTTTCTTCTCTATCTAAAGTTAAGATAACTGCCTCTACTTCATCACCAATTTTCACGAAATCTTGAGCTGAACGTAAGTGCGTAGACCAAGACATTTCAGAAACGTGAATTAAACCTTCAACACCTTCAGCCACTTCGATAAAAGCACCGTAATCAGCTAAAACAACTACTTTACCTTTAACTTTATCACCAACGTTTAAGTTAGCATCTAAAGCATCCCAAGGGTGAGCGTTTAATTGTTTTAAACCTAATTGGATACGAGTTTTCTCATCATCAAAGTCTAAGATAACTACGTTTAATTTTTGGTCTAATTCTAATACTTCAGATGGATGGTTGATTCTTGACCAAGATAAGTCAGTAATGTGGATTAATCCATCTACACCTCCTAAGTCAATGAATACACCGTAAGAAGTAATGTTTTTAACAACACCTTCTAATACTTGACCTTTTTCTAATTGACCAATGATTTCTTTCTTCTGAACTTCAATATCAGCTTCGATAAGTGCTTTATGAGAAACAACAACGTTTTTGAATTCGTGGTTAATTTTTACCACTTTGAATTCCATCATTTTGTTTACATACTGATCGTAGTCACGGATAGGCTTCACATCAATTTGAGAACCTGGTAAGAAAGCTTCAATACCAAATACATCAACGATCATACCACCTTTAGTTCTGCATTTCACAAAACCATTAACGATTTCACCAGACTCGTTAGCAGCGATAACTCTATCCCATGCTTTGATTGTTCTAGCTTTTTTATGAGATAATACTAATTGACCTGATTTATCTTCACGAATATCAATTAATACTTCTACTTTATCTCCTACTTTTAAGTTAGGATTATAACGGAACTCGTTTAAAGAAATAACACCTTCAGATTTTGCATTAATATCAACGATTGCATCTCTTTCAGTAATTCTAACAACAACACCTTCTACTACTTCTTCAGCACCTGTAGAAATGAAGGTTTTTGCTACTAAATCTTCAAACTCTTGTAAATTTTTAGCATCTACTGCGTCAATACCTTCAGCATAGTTATGCCAGTTAAAATCTGCTAAAAATTGTTCTTGTTCTTTTGTAATTTCAGACATGATCTGATTTTTAAAATTTGTATTCTGTCTCTTCGGTGTTTCATTAAGCAGTAAAAAACAGAAGCGTTTTACATATAATTACTTGAATTCCTTTTAGATACACCTACCGCTAAAAGGTTTGCAAAATTACACATAATTAATTAATTAACAAAAGTTTTTTCTTTTTATAAACAAAAAAGCCGATTTTATTAAAAATCGGCTTTTAAAATAATTTATTTTTTTTAGTGCGAGAAGGATTCTACATCTTTAGGATTATGTTTGTGCTTGAATAAAAAAGCAAAAGCAATTGCTATAATTAACGCATATATAGCAAAAGAAAACCAAATATTATGCCAATCTCTTTGTCCATTGATTGTAAAATAAGCATCTATTACCTTACCACTAATTAACCCTCCAAAGAAAGATCCAAAACCATTTGTCATCATCATAAATAATCCTTGTGCAGAAGAACGAATAGAGGAGTCTGTTGTTGTTTCTACAAATAAAGAGCCTGAAATATTAAAGAAATCAAACGCCATCCCGTATACAATACACGATAAAATAATCATCCATAATCCGCTTGCGGGATTTCCATAAGCAAACAATCCAAAACGTAACACCCATGCTAACATAGAAATTAGCATTACTTGTTTAATACCAAAACGTTTTAGAAAAAAAGGAATAGCTAATATAAATAATGTTTCTGAAATTTGAGAAATAGACATTATTAGGGTCGAGTTTTTAACTATTAAACTATCTGCATATTGAGGCATATTTCCAAATTCTGACAAAAACACATCTCCGTACATATTAGTCAATTGTAATGCTCCTCCTAAAAACATAGAAAAAACAAAAAACAATGCCATTTTATAAGTTCCAAATAATTTAAACGAGTCTAAACCTAATTTTTTAGATAATGTAGCATTTTCATCAATTAAGTTTTGAGGTTTACAAGCTGGTAGAGTAAATGAATACACTCCCAAAACTAGAGCTGTTAAGGCTGAAATATAAAACATATTAGCAGATGCTTTATTTCCTGTTAAATTAGTAGCCCACATGGCCAAAATAAACCCTACAGTACCCCATACACGAATAGGAGGAAATACCTTAACTACATCGAAATCATTTTCTTTTAAAATTGTATATGCTACAGAATTGGATAGGGAAATAGTAGGCATATAACACATCATTGCAGCAAAAATAACCCAATAAAAAGTGGTTGGATTATCTACTTGTGGAAGATAGGCTACACACAATCCTCCTAATATATGAAGTATTCCGTATAATCTTTCAGCATTCATCCATTTATCAGCCACAATTCCTGTAATAGCTGGCATAATAATAGAAGATATTCCAAGTGTTGAAAAAATGGCTCCAAACTCCGCTCCGCTCCATTGTTTGGTTCCAAACCAGTAATTCCCAACTGTAATTAACCAAGCTCCCCACACAAAAAACTGTAAAAAGCTCATTAGGGTTAGTCTAATTTTTATATTCATACGTTTTGATTTGGTTATTATATTCTAAAAAGCGAGTAAATCTATGAAAAAATCAGTACTTTGTGACGATTCTATAAAAAAATATCGAGTTTTTTTACATTTTCTCTTTAATAATTTTCATAACCCATTCAAATTGTTCTTCTCGTGTTAATTCTGAATTATCAATTTCTATTGCATCATTTGCTTTAACTAAAGGCGAATCTTTACGTGTAGTATCAATATGATCTCGTTGTAATACATTTTCTAACACTTGATTATAAGAAACGATTTGTCCTTTTTCAGTCAGTTCATCAAAACGACGTTGTGCACGAACATTTGCTCTGGAAGTCATAAATAATTTAACTTCTGCATCTGGAAAAACAACAGTTCCTATATCACGGCCATCCATTACTACTCCTTTATCAACTCCCATTTGTTTTTGTTGGTTTACTAACATAGTCCTAATTTCTGATATTTCTGCAATTTTACTCACATAGTTAGAGACTTCTAATGTGCGTATTTCTTTTTCTATATTAATTCCATCTAAGTGTATTTCTGCAAATCCAAGACTTGGATTAAACTGGAAAGTTAAATTTAACGTTGGTAAAAGCTTTATTAATTGCTTAACATCAATTTCTGACTTATCAATTAAATTATGTTTCATAGCAAAATAAGTTACGGCTCGGTACATAGCTCCCGTATCTACATAGACATATCCTAATTCTTTCGCTACTTGTTTAGCTAAAGTACTTTTTCCTGTAGAGGAAAATCCATCAATTGCAATTGTAATTTTTTTCAATTTTTAAAGATTTATAGTTAATCCAAACATCGAAGTATTGGATGCTAAAGTGTATCTTGCGTAAGAATAATCAAAACGAAATTTAGAAAAACGGATACCTATCCCTGCTGAAAATCCGGCAAAAGTGCGCTGTTCTAATATTTTAAGTTCGGCTGCTCTTCTAAAATTATAACTTATTCTAAAATTAATCCCTTTATCTGGTAAAATTTCAGCACCTAAGATTACGTGACGTATGGCATTTCCTAAAAAACCTACTTTTTCTTCTTTTAGTGTTCCGTCTAGAGTTTGCTCGCTTCTTGCGGGATTAGAGAATGCTAATTGCCATTTTTGTAAATTATCTAATGTTAGATGCCAACGTATTGGTAAATGTTCTAATTTTTGAGAAACTCCTAGCATTATTTCAAATGGTAAGTTTTCCTGTATTCCATTATAGGTTTTTATCTGGGTGCCAAAATTTTTGATTAATAGAGCGTAGTTAACAGATTTTTGCTCATCTAAATAAGTAACTCCAATATCAGTAGCTATTCCAAATGACTGATAATTTTCTAAAGAAGATGCTATTAATTTAGCATTTGTTCCTAAATACCAATCGCTTCTAGGAATATTATATGCGTAACCTAAAGACATAGCTAATTCGTTAGCAGTAAAATTACCCGTTTGAGTACCTAACTCGTCTCTTCCATCAAATTTACCATAGTTAATATAGGATATTCCCCCATGAATTGTTTGAACGTGTCTATCATAGGTCAAGGCATAAGATGCTGTTCCATAATTTATATCCCCTAAATAGCTACCGTAATTAACCGCTAACTTTCCATCCATTTCTTGATTGATAGAGGCTGGATTCAAGATAGGCTGATTTACATCGTTATCGTATATCGTAATCGCTTTACCTCCTAAGGCTGCTTGCCTAGGGGATATACTTAAATTTAAAAAACGATATATACTATTCCCTCCTATTTGTGAATAGATAGAAAAGGAATAAATATAAGCTAAGAATAGGAGTTTAGATCGCATCAAAATTTGCGTTAATTAAATATTTATAACGCAGGGGCTAAGATATTATTTTTTCATGAGACTGTCCAAAAAGTTCGCAATCTTGTTATTTCGATCAAAGGGAGAAATCACATAATATTGATTATGAGACTTCTCTTAACGTCGGAGTGACAAACCGCATGTTTATTTATTACTTTTTGGACAGTCTTATTTTATAATGTTTTTGGATTTTTTACTTTTTCTTTTGTTATTGCTATTTCGAGTACTTCGCTCATTTCACTTACATAATGAAAAGTCAATCCTTCTAAATAATCTGGATTAATTTCATCTATATCTCTTTTATTTTCTACGCATAAGATGATTTCCTTAATTTTAGCTCGCTTAGCGGCTAGTATTTTTTCTTTTATTCCTCCTACTGGCAATACTTTTCCTCTTAGGGTTATTTCACCTGTCATTGCCAATTGTTTTTTAACTCTTTTTTGTGTTAATAAAGAAACTAAAGAAGTTAACATAGCTATACCTGCGCTTGGTCCGTCCTTAGGAGTAGCACCTTCTGGGATATGTACGTGAATATTATATTTAGTAAAAATTTCGGTATCTATGCCTAAACTACTTGTATTAGCTTTTACATATTCCATGGCAATTGTAATGGATTCTTTCATTACAGTTCCTATATTTCCTGTAAAAGTGAGTCCTCCTTTACCTGCTGAGATAATTGATTCGATAAATAAAATATCTCCTCCTACACTAGTCCATGCTAAACCTGTAACAACTCCTGCGGTTTCATTATTTTCATATTTATCACGTTCCATACGAGGAGCACCTAATACTTTTACAACATCTTCATCTGTAGCTTTTATATTGTACTCTTCTTCCATAGCTACTGATTTTGCCGCATTACGAACCATCTGTGCTATTTTTTTCTCTAAACCGCGTACACCTGATTCACGCGTATAACCTTCTACTATTTTTTCTATTTGTTTTTTACCTATAGAAAATTGTTTGGTATTTAGTCCATGATCTTTTATTTGTTTGGGAACTAAATGTTGTTTTGCTATTTCAATTTTTTCTTCAACGGTGTATCCTGTCATGGTTATAATTTCCATACGATCTCTGAGAGCGGGTTGCACGGCTGAAATATTATTAGAGGTAGCAATAAACATAATTTTAGATAGATCAAAACCCATTTCTAAGAAATTATCGTAAAATTCCTTATTTTGTTCTGGATCTAGTGCTTCTAATAAGGCAGATGATGGATCTCCACTATGGCTACTTGACAATTTATCAATTTCATCTAAAATAAAAACAGGGTTTGATGATTTTACTTTTTTTAAATTTTGTAAAATACGTCCAGGCATTGCTCCTATGTATGTTTTTCTATGCCCTCTAATTTCAGCTTCATCACGTAAACCACCTAAAGACATACGGACATATTCACGACCTAATGCTTCTGCTATAGAACGTCCAATAGAGGTTTTACCTACTCCTGGAGGCCCTGTAAAACATAATATAGGAGATTTCATATCATTTCGTAATTTTAAAACAGCTAGATGTTCTATTATACGTTTTTTAATCTCTTCCATACCATAATGATCACGATCTAATATGGTTTGCGCTCTTTTTAAGTCAAACTTATCTTTAGTATATTCGTTCCAAGGTAATTCTAAGAAAAGTTCTAAATAATTTCGTTGAATACTAAAATCAGGAGAATTAGGATTCGTTCTTTGTAATTTTTGTAATTCTTTTTCAAAATGCTCGCCTACTTTTTTCTTCCATTTTTTGACTTTTGCTTTTTTGCGCATTTCTTCTATTTCTTGCTCAGTAGAATTTCCTCCTAATTCTTCTTGTATGGTTTTCATTTGTTGTTGCAAGAAATATTCGCGCTGTTGCTGGTCTAAATCAAAACGAACTTTTGATTGAATATCGTTCTTCAATTCTAATTTTTGAAGTTCAATATTCATGTGTTTTAATGTTTCTAGTGCGCGTTCTTTTAGCTCATCTATTTCTAATAGCTTTTGCTTTTCTTCTGCTGTTAGATTCATATTAGAGGAAACAAAACTTACTAGAAAAGGATCACTTTCTATATTTTTTATGGCAAAAGTAGCTTCCGTAGGAATGTTAGGACTTTCTTTTATTATTTGAATTGCTAGCTCGCGTATTGAATCTATAATAGCATTTAATTCATCATCTGTTTGAACAGGACGAATCTCGGGTACTTCTTTTATAGTAGCTCGTATGTAAGGTTCTGTTGTAGTTACAGCATCTATTTCAAAGCGTTTTTTACCTTGTAAAATGACGGTAATATTACCATCTGGCATTTTTAATATTTTTAAAATACGTGCTACAGTACCTACTTTATTAATCTGATCTTCTGTAGGATCTTCATCTTCTTCGTTTTTTTGCGAAACAACACCTATGATTTTATCAAGACTATTTGCGTCATTCAATAATTTTATTGATTTATCTCTACCTGCGGTAATAGGAATAACTACTCCTGGAAAAAGTACCGTATTACGCAAAGGTAGGATCGGTAAATCTACAGGTAGACTTTCTTTATTCATTTCTTCCTCATCTTCTGGTGTTAGAAGAGGGATTAATTCTGCTTCATGATCTATTTCCTGAAGTGACATGTTGTCAAGTGTAATGATTTTTTGTTGTGACATATCGTAAACTAAGCCATTTTGACATTAAAAAAATTTTATCTGTTTTGTCTTTATTATTGTAAACAGTATAAAAAACATTGATTTACAAAGCCCTAAACACATATTGGGTTTTGTAAGCCCGAGTAAACTTTCAAGGATTATGCCATTTCTTTTAAATACTTGAGTATTTATTTTTTGGTATTCTTAAAAGTAATAATAGGCCTATCATAAAAAAAACAGCTAAAAATAATACTGAATTTCTCATGGTACCTGTAATTTGATCTATAATACCATAAATAGACATTCCTATTACGATTCCTATTTTTTCCGTTACGTCATAAAAACTAAAATAAGAAGCGGTATCTGTAGTTTCTGGTAAAAATTTAGAATAAGTAGAACGGGCTAATGATTGAATTCCTCCCATTACCAATCCTACAAATCCTGCTGTTCCATAAAATTGAACGGGTGTTTTTACATAAAAAGCAACTATACACAAAATAGCCCAAAATGCGTTTAAAAAAATCAATACCTTAATATTTCCTAATTTACGTGAAGCTCTAGATGTTAAATAAGCCCCTATAATTGCTACTAATTGAATCAATAAAATACTTATAATTAATCCAGATGTTTTTTGGCTATCTGTTTTCCAAGTAATTTCTTCTGCTCCAAAATAGGTAGCTACTAACATTACCGTTTGAACAGCCATAATAAAAACAAAATAACTAGCTAAATAACGTTTTAATGCTAGATTTTTTTTTAATTCTTTCCAAACTAATTGCAATTCTCTGAAACCATCTAAAATCACGGCTCTTGTAACTCTATGTCCTGTACTAACTCCTTTGGGAAGATAATAATAGGTTATATGACTAAAAGCAATCCACCAAATACCTGTCATTACAAAAGAGTAACGCATCATTTCAATTGCTTTTTCATTAGAGTCTGCACTCATTACCATTCCTAGATTAACTAATAACAAAAGAGTACTTCCTAAATATCCCATAGAAAAACCGCGTGCGCTTACAGCGTCTTGCTGTTCTGGGTAAGCTATATCGGGTAAATAGGAATTATAAAATACCAAACTTCCCCAAAAACCTATTAATCCTAAAAGGTATATTGTAAAACTTAAAAAAAAGTTATCCGAATCAAACCAATACAACCCCATACATGCTATCCCTCCCATATAGCAAAAGAAACGAAGAAATGCCATTTTATTTCCAACATAATCTGCTATTCCTGATAATATGGGCGAAATGAGTGCTACTATGACAAAAGCAATTGCTGTTACAAAAGAAATTACAGCGGTATCTTTAAAATGATATCCAAAAATATCAACAAAATGATTTCCTCTAATTTTAAAAATAGCACTATAGTAAATAGGAAAAATAGCAGAAGTTATAACTAAACTATATACTGAATTTGCCCAATCATAAAAAGCCCAAGCATTTAACAACTTTTTATCTCCTTTTTGAAGTGGTTGCATTTTTTTTTGATTTAGATTAAAAAAATAAAAGCCCCTTTCGGGGCTCCTAAAGTAGTCTTTTTTATTTAAATACAACACCAAATTTAGCGGCTTCTACTTTTACATTAGGAATCCACTGCTTTAGATTTGTAATACGAGTTTCGTTGCTAGGGTGCGTACTCATAAATTCAGGAGGTGCTTGTCCTCCTGCTTTTGCCGACATACGTTCCCAAACATATACTGCATTTTCAGGATTATAACCTGCAATGGCCATAAGTAACAGTCCTATTTGATCTGCTTCTGATTCATGTGATCTACTAAAAGGCAACATTCCTCCTACTTGAGAAGCTAATCCGTAATATTGCATAAACTCAGCTTGTTGTTGTTGTGATTTACTACTTGTAGCAATAGCAACCCCTATAGCTCCTGCTTGTTGTAATAAACCTGCGCTCATGCGTTGTTGTCCATGATTAGCAAGTGCATGTGCCACTTCGTGCCCCATAACTGCTGCCATTCCTGCTTCATCTTTAGTAATAGGTAAAATACCTGTATAAACTACTATTTTACCTCCTGGCATACACCAAGCATTTACCTCTTTGCTATCAACTAAATTGTATTCCCATGCGTAATTTTTTAAATAGGTTGAATTCCCATTTGCATTTAACCATCTTTCCGCTGCTGTTTTAATTTTTATTCCAACATTTTCTACACGCTTTGCATCTGCCGTTCCTTTTAGAACCTTATTTTCAGACAAAAACTGATTGTATTGCTGAAAAGCGGTTGGAAAAATTTGACTATCAGGCACTAATGCCATCGTGCTTTTTCCTGTAAAAGGATTTTTAGCACATCCTATTATGAGACATAAAATACCAAATCCGAGTACAATTATTTTTTTCATTATTTCTTTTTTAAAAAAGTAAAATTACATTTTTTTAAAAAGTCATTCTCATAAAATAAGTAGAAATTCATCTATAAATACTTCTTTTAAATCAAATTCTTTATTTAAACATCATCTTAAACCATTTTTTTTATTTATCATGAAAAATTTTCAAGAAAAAACAAATAAAATAATTGTTTATTTCTTATTATTTTTTCATACAATAATTCATTTACATACTCTCTAATTAAATAGATAAATTAATAAGAATATATAATTAGAATTAAATAAAACAGAGTTACATTAGTCCATTTTAACTCAAATTCTATATATTTTTCTAATTTATTATATTTTTTTCAGTTATTCTCAAAAAAATCCCATTTAAAATTTCAATAAAAAACAGGAATAGCAATGCTTATATATTTTTAACATCTATATTTATGATTCATTAATTTGTATTAATTTAGCTTTAAAAAATTACTCTATTTTGAAGAAGAAAAAACAAAATGGTATTACTGTACCTAAGATAATTATTTATACAGCAAAAGGATTCTCTCTTTTTTCTAAAAAGTTAACTGCAAAATTTTGTATTCATTTATTTACAACCCCTACAAAGCATAAAACACCTAAGAGAGAATGGGAAATGGTAAAAAAATCACGAAAAGAATCTCTTTTTATTCCGAAGATAAACAAACCAATAGTAGTTTACCATTATGGAAATAGTCCGAGAAAAGTTTTATTAGTTCATGGTTGGTCAGGAAGAGGCACTCAACTTTTTAAAATAGCTGACGAATTATTAAAAATGGGATATTCTACAATTAGTTATGATGCTCCAGGGCATGGAGAATCAAAATCAAGTTCTACATTAATAACTGATTTTATAGCCTGTAACTTTGAGCTAGAAAAACAATTTGGACCATTTGATTATGCTGTTGGTCATTCTTTAGGAGGTATGTCTTTACTTAATTCTGTAAAAAGAGGGTTAAAAATAAAAAAAATGGTTACAATTGGAGCTGCAGACAGAATTATTGATATTTTACATTCTTTTGTTAAGCAATTAGAATTAAAACCAGAAATTGCAGAACTCATGAAACAAAAATTTGAAACTAATTTTGGAAAATCTATAGATAATTATGATGCGGCTGGTGCAGCCAAACAAGTCACAATACCTACCTTAGTAATACACGACAAAGATGATTATGAAGTTCCTATTATTTGCGGACAAACTATTTACAATCAACTGCCTGATGGTTTTCTTATAGAAACCGAAAAATTAGGTCATAGAAAAATACTAGGAGATGATAATGTAATAAGAGAAACTGTATCGTTTTTAATTTAGTTTTTTTATTATACACAAAAACAAACAGATTTTCAAATAAAACATACCTAAATAATATCATTATTTAGTCTCTTTACATCTTCTTTCTGGTCAATTTTCATTAAAAAAATAACGGATTAAACAAAAAATTAATACCTTTTTGTCTTTACAAAAAATTGGTTTGGTAAATTTGTTTTACAAACTAAAAACCAAACCAATTCTTTGTTTTTTTCTTTATAATACCATTTAAACGTAAAATATACTGGATTAAAAAGTAAAATTCTCGATCTGTTTTTTTTCATTTTAAAACAACTCGAATATACGGTTGAGTATATAATTGAAATCATCATTAGTTCGAGTGCGAAGCGCATCGAGAACGAATACTAATTTTTATTGCTTTTGTAGGATAGTGCCTAAATCAGCTTACAGTTTGTCACTCCGGTAAGGAGGAGTCTCATAATCAACATTATGTGATTTCTCCCTTTGGTCGAAATGAAAATTGCGAACTTTTTGGACAGTCTCAAGGTCAAAAAATAGTATTATGAGGAAATTTCAAAGTTTAAATAGTATAACAAGTAGTAGCAACTTGAATTAGTTATAAGAATACTGTAGTTTTATTATATCTGTTTCGTTACCAGAAACACCTTACTCTTTATTACTTTTTTGTAAGAATATTAACTCGAAACATTTGTTTTTCTAATTTTAATTACAATTATCTATTTTTGTACTGAAAGAATTGAATTTTAAATTAATGAAATTAGAATATTATTTAGACAGAATAGAAGAAGTCGCAGCTCAGGTTTTAGCTTCTAATCCTGAGAAAGTCATCCTTTTTAATGGCGAAATGGGAGTTGGAAAAACAACTTTTATAAAAACTTTATGCAAAGTTTTAGGAGTACAAGAAGCAACCAGTAGTCCTACTTTTAGTTTAGTTAATGAATATCAAACTAATTATAATGAAATCGTGTATCATTTTGATGTTTATCGACTAAAATCACAAGTTGAAGCCTTAGATATGGGAATAGACGAATATCTTTATTCTGGTCATTGGTGTTTTATAGAATGGGCCGAAAAAATAGCCGATTTAATTCCTGAAAAACATACTGTTATTTCTATTTCAACTTTAGAGGATGGTAAAAGAATACTTCATCTAAACCCTTAAAATCCATATAAAAACAATGAACTATTTTAAAAAACATAATTAATTTCAAACATTCAATCATATAAAATAGTTCTTATTTTTAAATTCAACTAACAAATGAAGTTTTGTAACTTATACAGATTTAGAATTCAAAATAAAACAAAAGGTAATTTTGTTCCCATTAAGATTTTTTCGTAATTTGTTCCTATATAAAATATCATCATGGCCATTACTCCTTTTAGCAAAAAAGAGTTACTTCCACAAGAAGAAAAACTGGAAGTTACCAAACACAAAAGCGAACTTTTTATTGGTATTCCAAAAGAAACCGCATTTCAAGAGCGACGCATTTGTTTGACACCTGATGCTGTCAATGCAATTGTTAGTCATGGTCATAGAGTCCTAATTGAGGCAGGAGCTGGTAAAAATGCTAGCTATAGCGATAAGGATTATAGTGATGCAGGAGCCGAAATTACTAACGATACCAAAAAAGTTTTTGCTTGTCCTATGATTCTTAAAGTAGAACCTCCTACTCAAGAAGAAATAGAAATGATGAAATCTCAAACAATTCTTATTTCAGCATTACAAATAAAAACGCGTAAAAAAGAATATTTTGAAGCTCTCAAAAAAAAGAAAATAACAGCTCTTGCTTTTGAATATTTAAAAGATGATGACAATTCTTTTCCTGCTGTTAAGTCTTTAAGTGAAATTGCAGGGACGGCCTCAATTCTAATAGCAGCAGAATTAATGACCTGTAACAAAGAAGGAAACGGGTTGCTTTTTGGCAATATTACAGGAGTAAGACCCACTGAAGTTATCATTTTAGGAGCTGGCACTGTAGCGGAATATGCTGTTAAAACGGCTCTTGGTTTAGGTGCTTCGGTAAAAGTTTTTGATAACTCAATTACCAAATTACGACGTTTACAAAACAACTTACAACAACGTATTTTTACCTCAACAATACAAAACAAAACGCTACTAAAATCTTTAAGAAGATGTGATGTAGCTATAGGTGCAATGCGAGGCAAACACAGAACGCCTGTTGTAGTAACCGAAGACATGATAGGGCACATGAAAAAAGGCTCTGTAATAGTAGATGTTAGCATAGATACTGGAGGTTGTTTTGAGACTTCAGAAATTACAACACACGAAAACCCTACTTTTGTAAAACATGGTGTAACGCATTATTGTGTCCCGAATATACCTTCCCGTTATGCAAAAACAGCATCTCTTTCTATTAGTAATATTATAACGCCTTATCTACTACAAATTGCAGATGACGGAGGAATAGAAAGCGCTATACGCTGTGACTCAGGACTAAGAAATGGGATTTACTTTTATCATGGAATTTTAAGTAACAAAACGATAGGTGAATGGTTTAGTTTAACTTATAGAGATATTAACCTAATCGTATTTTAGTTCATAAGATTTACTACTTTTGCAAAAAAAAATTAAATGAGTACATTTACATATCGCTTAGCTTATTATTTGTTTGGTGTATTAGGAGGTAGCATTGTATTATTTTTTGTTTTAAATCAAAAAAAGACAAGCTGTAGTTATTTCCCAAATGATCGCGTTTTAAACAACTTACGTTCAAAACCATTTCATTACTCAAAAGAAGCTTCTCAAATTTTATCAGAAAAATGGATTGATACCACTGATATTAAAAACACTTTAACTTATGGTGATGTAGATTTTAGCAGAAGTAACATTCAAACTAAATCAGGTGGAAAACGCTACATAATAGAAGGGTTTACTACTAAAAAACAGTCTATTGAATTAGAAATAGAAAACTTTGAAGATAAAGCTGTTTTAAAAAATATTACTAAAATTAAATAAAAATATAAAACGGGTTTGTATAAAAATTTATTTTCATCAAACCCGTTTTTTAAATACCTTATTTTTCCTTGTTTCTTTAAGGTTTATTTAATTCAAAGAAAACTACTGAATCATTATCCCATTTTTTTTTCAAGTACAAAATCATCCATAACGTACCCCTCACCTATTTCAATTACTTCCTCTTTTATTATTTCAAATCCTATTTTTTTATAAAAATACAATGCTTTATTATATTTATTAACATTTAAATAGAGGTATAAATTATGGGCTTTTTTGGCTCTATTTTCTATCTCATTTAACAAGAGTCTACCTATTCCCTTTCCTTGTAAATTTGGAAGTATATAGATTTTATGCAGTTTTGTCTTTTTAGCTTTTGAGTTTATTTCATAGGAAGCAAAACCTAAATATTGGGAATCATTTTTTACTAATAAAAATTTCTGGTTAGTATTCATTTGTAATAATAAATTATCTTCATTATAAAACGAATCCAGCATGTATTCTATTTGTTTTAGATCTAAAATTTCACCGTAAGTATCAGGCCAAATAGTATAAGCTAAATTCCTGATTTTTTCTATATCTTTCTTTTGTGCTTCAATAATTTTCATTTTTTTTAATAATGTGAAAAAGGATAGCTAAAAAACATTTAAATTTACGATTACTCCATTGAATTATCTTATAATTTAAAAAAATTAAATAATATTTACTTATAAATATTTTCTTATATGTGAGGTAAGAAACGTATGTTTATCTTAAAAAAATCACCTAGTCCTTTCTATCTTAAACTCACGAGCTAGTAATGTATTTTTCAACAACATAGCAATTGTCATAGGCCCCACACCTCCTGGAACAGGGGTTATATAAGATGCTTTTTTAGAAACATTTTCAAAATCTACATCTCCTTTTATCACATATCCTTTTGGATTGGTTTCATCGAGTACTCTTGTAATTCCAACATCTATAATTACTGCATCATCTTTAATCATTTCTGCTTTCAAAAAACCAGGCACTCCTAAAGCAGAAATAATAATATCAGCTTGTGATGTAATTTGATTAATGTTTTTAGTATGACTATGAGTTAAGGTGACTGTTGAATTTCCTGGAAATCCTTTTCTTCCCATTAAAATACTCATTGGTCTTCCAACAATATGACTACGTCCAATAACTACTGTGTGTTTTCCTTTTGTTTCAACATTATAGCGTTCTAATAATTCTAAAATACCAAATGGTGTAGCGGGAATAAAGGTTGACATATCTAATGCCATTTTTCCGAAATTTTCAGGATGAAATCCATCTACGTCTTTACTGGGATCAATTGCCATTAAAATTTTTTGTGTATCAATTTGTTCTGGCAGGGGTAACTGAACTATAAAACCGTCTATTTCGTCATTTTCATTTAATTCTTTTATTTTTTTAAGCAACTCTGTTTCAGAAGTAGTACTAGGCATTTTAATTAAAGTAGATTCAAAGCCAACTTTTTCGCATGCTTTTACTTTACTTCCTACATAGGTTAAACTAGCACCATCATTTCCTACAATCAAAGCGGCTAAATGAGGTACTTTTTCTCCTTTTGCTTTCATTGTTTGAACTTGTGCTGCTATTTCATTTTTGATGTCTTCAGAAACTTTTTTCCCGTCTAAAATTTGCATTATTATTTTTTTTGTGTGTTGTGTTTTAATTTAAATTAAAATAAAAAGGCGCGAAAACACGCACCTTTTTTTATTTCATTCCTGGAAGTCCTCCTTTCATTCCTCCCATCATTTTCATTAATTGTTTTCCTCCTGGACCTTGCATCATTTTCATCATTTTACTCATTTGATCAAATTGTTTTAACAACTGATTTACTTCCTCTATTTTTCTACCTGATCCTTTGGCTATTCTATTTTTACGTTTAGTATCAATTAATGAGGGTTTACTTCTTTCTGCTGGTGTCATAGAGTAAATAATAGCTTCAATGTGTCTGAAAGCATCATCTTCAATTTCTACATCTTTTAGGGCTTTACTTGCTCCTGGTATCATACCTACAAGATCTTTCATATTCCCCATTTTCTTAACTTGTTGTATTTGAGCTAAGAAGTCATCAAAACCAAATTCGTTTTTAGCAATCTTACGTTGTAATTTACGAGCTTCTTCTTCATCGTACTGTGCTTGGGCACGTTCTACTAAAGACACAACGTCTCCCATTCCCAAAATACGGTCTGCCATACGTTCTGGATAAAACACATCAATAGCATCCATTTTTTCACCTGTACCAATAAATTTAATAGGTTTGTTAACAACGGATTTAATTGATATAGCAGCACCTCCACGTGTATCTCCATCTAATTTCGTAAGAACAACTCCATCAAAATTTAAACGATCATTAAATGCTTTGGCTGTATTGACTGCATCTTGACCTGTCATTGAGTCTACTACAAACAAGGTTTCATTTGGTGTAATTGTTTTATGAACATTAGCAATTTCTGTCATCATTTCTTCATCAACTGCTAAACGTCCTGCTGTATCGACTATAACTACGGTAAACCCATTTGATTTAGCGTATTTGATAGCATTTTGTGCTATTTCAACTGCATTTTTATTTTCTGGTTCTGAATATACTTCTACACCTATTTGTTCTCCTACAACATGTAGTTGGTTAATAGCTGCTGGACGATAAATATCACAGGCAACTAATAGGGGTTTTTTATTTTTCTTTGTTTTTAAGAAATTAGCTAATTTACCTGAGAAAGTTGTTTTTCCTGAACCTTGTAAACCAGACATCAAGATAACAGAGAAATTTCCTGATAGATTAATTCCTTGCGCATCACCTCCCATTAGCTCTGTTAATTCATCTTTTACGATTTTAACTAATAACTGCCCTGGTTGTAAGGTTGTTAATACATCTTGTCCTAATGCTTTTTCTTTTACTCTTGTTGTAAAATCTTTTGCAATTTTAAAATTAACATCAGCATCAAGCAACGCACGACGCACCTCTTTTAAGGTATCCGCAACATTTACTTCTGTAATTTTACCGTGTCCTTTTAATATATGAAACGCCTTATCTAACTTCTCTGATAAATTATTAAACATAATTCCTTATTTTTTTAGAAGTTGCAAAGATACTATAATTAAGAATTATCTAAAATTTTTAAAAATAATTTTTAGATTTTATTTTTTTATTTAATCAAATATTCTTTATAATATAACTAAAGATAGGGTAAATTAGTTTCTATAAAAAGAATCTTTTAATGATATAAATTCACTTCAAAAAAAAACCGTCTGTTTGTGTTCAGACGATTTTTTTTTTATATTACATAAAATATTTTTATGCTAATTTATTTTTTTGATCCCCATATTCCATAATGTAAATGCTTGTATATCTACATTTTCATTTATAGTAGCGGAAACTGATTTTCCAGCTCCATGTCCTGCATTTATATCAATACGTATCAAAGTGGGGTTTGTTCCTGATTGCTTATCTTGAAGTTCTGATACAAACTTAAAACTGTGTGCAGGCACTACTCTATCATCATGATCTCCCGTAGTTACTAAGGTTGCTGGATATTTTACTCCTTTTTTGACATTATGTATTGGCGAATATTTTTTGAGATACTCAAACATTTCTTTACTATCTTCTGTTGTTCCATAATCGTACCTCCATCCTGCTCCTGCGGTAAAGGTATGATAGCGTAACATATCTAACACTCCAACGGCTGGCAAAGCTACTTTCATTAAATCAGGACGCTGTGTCATGGTTGCTCCTACTAATAAACCTCCATTAGAACCTCCTCGAATTGCTAAAAAATCACTAGATGTAAATTTATTTTTTATGAGATATTCTGCTGCTGCTATAAAATCATTAAAAACATTTTGTTTTTGCAATTTAGTTCCTGCTATATGCCATTTTTTACCATATTCACCTCCTCCACGCAAATTGGCTACGGCATAAACTCCTCCATTTTCTAACCAAAGTGCATTTGAAACACTAAAATTAGGCATTAAACTTATATTAAATCCTCCGTATCCATATAATATAGTTGGATTTTTCCCGTTTAATTTAGTCCCTTTTTTATATGTTATAATCATTGGAACTTTTGTTCCATCTTTAGATTTATAAAACACTTGTTTTGATTCATACAGATCACTCTGAAAGTCTACTTTAGGTTTCTGATAAATAGCCGTCTCTCCTGTTTCTGGATTTAAAGAATAAATACTATTAGGAGTGTAATAATTAGAAAAAGAAAAATATAATGTTTTATCTTTTGGTTTTCCAGCAAAACCACTTGCTGAACCTATTCCTGGCAATTTAATTATGCGTATTAAGTTTCCTGAAAAATCATATTGTTTTACCATAGAAACGGCATCTTGCATATAGTGTGTAAAAATATATCCAGCTCCCACCGTGGAAGTTAATACATCCGTGGTTTCTTTTATCAAATCTTTCCAATTTTCTTGTTTTGGATTTGATAAATCAACTGTCACAATTTTTTTATTGGGTGCTTTATAATCCGTTGTTATATAAAAAACATCTTCTTTATTTTCTATTACATCATTATCTGAATCAAAATTATCTACTAAGGTTATAATGGGACTATTATTTTTCCTTAAGTCTTTTATATATAATTCATTACCATAAGTTGAATTAGATGCTGTTATGACTAAATAATGATTATCTCTTGTTACAAATCCTCCTACATATAATCTTTTTTTATCTAAACCAAAAACTATTTGATCATTTTTTTGTTTGGTTCCTAATTTATGATAATACAACTTATGTTGATCCGTTTTAGCTGATAATTCACTTCCTTTGGGCTTGTCATAACTGGAATAATAGAAACCCTCATTTTTATACCAAGAAACTGCACCAAATTTTACGTCTATTATTTTGGTATCTAATATTTTTTTGGTTTTGGCATCTATAATAATTATTTCTCTCCAATCTGATCCTCCTATAGAGATTTGATAAGCTACCTTACTTCCATCTTCTGAAAAGTTGACAGCTGCTAAGGATGTTGTTCCATCTTTAGAAAATGTATTAGGATCTAAAAATACTTCTTCTTTTCCGTGCTTATCTTTTCTATATAAAACAGATTGATTTTGCAAACCATTATTCTTATAATAATAAGTATAATCTCCTTCTATAAATGGGGAACTAATTTTTTCATAATTCCACATTTTTTCTAAACGCTCTTTCAATACAGCCCGATAAGGTATTTGATCTAAATATTTATAGGTAGCGGTATTTTGAGTCTTCACCCATGCCTCGGTCTCTAAGGAACGATCATCTTCAAGCCAACGATAAGGATCCTGAATAGCTGTTCCAAAATAGGTATCAACATGTTCCTTTTTTTTTGTTTCAGGATATTCCATAGAATTCATGTTTATTTTAGATTGTGCTATAGCCCCCAAACTAGTAGCCAAAATCACTGTAGATGTTAAAACTTTCATTTTTTAATTTATTTTAAACAAAAATACGTTTTCAAATGTTAGAAATACGTTAAAAAAAAGGCACTCTTTAAGAAAAGAGTGCTTTTTTGTCCAAAAATGAATTATTTTACAGTTTAAAATTAATTCCCAGTACAATATTTCTTCCCATATTTTGAATATTATCTGTCTTTAAACGAGACAGATGGGCTATATATTTTTGATTTAATATATTATTTGCTACAACATTCAAATTAAAATTTAATTTAAAAACAGAAAAATCACCTCCTAATCCAAAATTTAATAATGAGTAAGAGGATGTATTTTTTTCAAAAGTAGAAATATTATTTTGAGCAAAATTTGTTTCATAGTTAGCTAAAAGATAACCTTCTTTTATTGTCTTATTTATATTAAATTGGGCTTTTATCGTATTCATCCATTTGTTTGCGGGTATTAATGGTAAAAATTCGTCATTTTGTTTTTTACCTATTACCATTTCAAAACTAGAAGTTATATGCAACCAGTCTATAGGATGCGGGTGTAAATGCACTCCCATTTCTCCTCCATACAATTTAGCATTTGTCTGTTCATAAGTATAAACATCTTTGTCATCTATACGATCACCTGTTGGAGCTATATAGATATAATTTTTTATATGGTTATAAAACCCATTAGCAAATAATTCGATATGAGAATTTCCGTATTCTAAATTCAAATCTGCTTGAATATTTTGTTCATTTTTTAAATCTTCGTTTCCTTTTTCATAACGATTACTTCCTTCATGCACTCCGTTAGATGTAAGCTCAGCTAGATTAGGTGCTCTAAATCCAGTAGCTAGATTTAATCTCATAATAAAATTATCAAACAAATTTGTTTTATAACCTAAAGACGCATTAATACTTCTAAAATTTTTATCAATGGGCTTAAAATATCCTTCTTCGCCTTCTTCTCCATGTAAATCTGTTTTTACATTTCTTTTATCAAAACGAATTCCTGCTTGTAAAACTTTTTTATTCCAAGTATACATAGACGTTATCAAAACACCTAGATCATTTGTTTTTGCATCAGGTATTAAAAGTTCTTCTCCAGAGTTCTTATTAGTTTGATACATTCCTTGCACACCTACAATTGTTTCAAGATTGCCTATTTTAGGAGTGTAATATTTTAGATTATAATTTAGTGTCTGTAAATTCATATTCAATGAAGCTATTGGTGAATTTTCAAATTCTTTTCTTTTATTAGCCACATATCCTATTTCGGCTTCTAATTTTGAATTATTTAAAAATAATGTATTATTCCAGCTGGCTATTTGACCTATTATTAATTGTTTGGGATCAAGCGTTTTTTTAGACAAACTTTGCTCACTCAATTCTTCTGGCAAGCCTAAATCTAGATTATTAATATTATATCTTAATACAGATGAAAATCTTGAATGATAATATCCTAAAGCTATTTTAGCATCTGTTTCATTAAAACGTGAATTAGTTACTCTTTGATTTTCTCCTGTCAAATAATCTGAGTGTGTATTATGTGCTCCTCTAATAGAAAATTTCCAATGTTCACCTGATGATTTCAAGCCAAAACCTGTAGAACTTCCCTGAGTATTACTGAAATATTTTTGAGAAAAATGAGCGGCGTAAGCGCCTGATGGTGCAAATTTTTCTGGATTAAAATACAAGACCCCTCCTAAAGCATCTGAACCATATAATAGAGAAGCGGGTCCTTTTATAACTTCAACACTCTCTACACCGCTATCACTCAAGCCTAAACCGTGTTCTTCTCCAAACTGTTGATTTTCTAATCGTACACCTTGTGAATATACTAAAACACGATTGCTACTTAATCCTCTAATCACAGGTTTACCTATTGATACTCCTGTTGACACGTTAGAAATACCAGGTATTGTAGCAATATTTTCCATTAATGTTGCTCCTCCTTTTTGTTGTAATGCCTTTAATGAACTATGTTCTACTTTCATTACATTTTGGCTCTGAGCTTTATTAAATGCGGTAGAAACAATTACTTCTTCTATATGATGTGTATGTTCTTCTAATAAAACAACATCATAGGTATTCTCTTTTTTATTCAACATCACTATTGAGGTATAAACATCGTAATTTGGATGTGATAAAATAATTGAAAAAACTCCTGATGCTAATTTATCTATTTTAAAGTTCCCAAAATCATCTGTTATTGTTTCTTTGTGCAGTTCAGGAATTGAAATTGATACTCCTTTTATTTCTTCTTTATTTATGTTTGTAACTTTTCCTTTCAGAATATTTTGACTATATACAATAGCATTAAGCCCCAATAATAGGGCTATTATTTTTTTTCTCATTTAAGTTGGAATATTTTTATTGTTAATATGTGGGATATATAATAATTTAAACAATAAAAAATGGAGGCGCTCTGGTATTTTGTAAACTGCCATTGAAAAAACTTACTTTCTCAATATAACCAAACAAATACGCAGTATTGTAATCTATTGATTCAAATTCAATAGTAGGTAATACAAAATTTAAGTAATCACCAAAAGAATAATGGCAAACAAAACAGTCATCAAAATCTTGGTGACTATGTGAAACAACCGTATGCGAATGATCATACTTATGTTTACAATGGGGTGTCCTTAATTGTTCTATTAAATGTTCTAATGAATGCAAAGATTGGAATGCTAAGACAAAGCCTAACACTCCTAGTAGCAAGAAACTAACTATATTTATCTTTTTATTCATTTAACGAAAATAAACAATCCTTTTTTAATAACGAAAAAATATCTGTTTTTTTTAAACAAATCACAAAACTTGTCCTATTTCTTTTTTAAGATACGCAAGAGCTACCGATGTAGGAGATTCTTGATGGGATAACTGACTTACGATAACTTGACGTAAATCATCAGCATTTTTTATTTTTTCGTTTTTGGCATTTTTTTGAATGTTATGTATAACTGTATTCTTTGCAGTTAAAATAACATTCCAACAATTATCTGTTAAATAGATTTGCTGTGTAATATTATGTTCTAGTTCTTGCTCTATATGATCTATTAAAAAAACAGCATACAGCATTTTATCTTCACTCATTGGGGCTACTCTCATTAATAATTTAGAAGGATTAATACGTTCTAAAAACAAAGCCATTCTTTCGTATGCTTGTAATTTTAAAGGTAAAGAGTCTTTTTGATTTTCTTTTTGTAACAACCAATAGCGCATATTTTGTTGATCTTTGAAATATGCTTGAAAAAAATAATAAGCAACACCTGCTGTCACTACAGAAGGAATTGTATACGCAGCAATCTCTAATATGTTTATTGAACTCATTTTTTAAAAATACTTTTTATTAATTTATGATGTGAATACAAATAAACTCAAAAAAATTATTGTAATCCAATTTTAGTAGCAGTATTTTTGACCCTTTGATTTTTGGTTATGATTCAAGAGATAATAGAAAAACTAAATGATGCACAAAGAGCGCCTGTTTTACAAAAAGAAGGTGCCATGATTGTAATTGCTGGAGCTGGTTCGGGCAAAACACGTGTATTAACAGTTCGTATTGCTAACTTGATGAGTCAAGGAGTAGATGCTTTTAATATTTTGGCCTTAACTTTTACAAACAAAGCAGCTCGTGAGATGAAGGTCCGAATTGCAAGTATTGTAGGAAATAATGAAGCCAAAAACCTGTGGATGGGAACCTTTCACTCTATTTTTGCAAAAATTCTACGTATAGAATCCGAAAAACTAGGCTATCCTTCTAACTTTACTATTTACGATTCTCAAGACTCTGTGCGTTTGATAGGACAAATTATTAAGGAAATGCAATTAGACAAGGATATTTATAAACCCAAACAAATATTAAGTAGGATATCACAATACAAAAATAGTCTTGTTACAGTAAAAGCATACTTTAATAATCCTGAATTACAAGAAGCCGATGCCATGAGCAAAAAGCCTCGATTAGGTGAAATTTATCAAAATTATGTTGAGCGTTGTTTCAAATCAGGAGCTATGGATTTTGATGATTTGTTATTAAAAACCAATGAACTTTTAACTCGTTTTCCTGATGTCTTGATGAAATATCAAGATCGTTTCCGATATATTTTAGTAGATGAGTATCAAGATACTAATCATTCTCAATATTTAATTGTTAAGGCACTCTCTGATCGTTTTCAAAATATTTGTGTTGTGGGAGATGATGCTCAAAGTATCTACGCTTTTAGAGGAGCTAATATTAATAACATCCTAAATTTTCAAAAAGACTATGAGAATGTGCAAATGTATCGTTTGGAACAGAATTACCGTTCTTCAAAAAATATAGTAGAAGCAGCAAATAATGTTATTGATAACAATAAAACGAAACTTGATAAAGTAGTATGGACTGCTAACGATAATGGTCCTAAAATAAAAGTACACCGAAGTTTAACCGATGGTGAAGAAGGAAGATTTGTAGCATCTAGTATTTTTGAAGACAAAATGCAAAATCAAAAAAAGAACAGTGATTTTGCTATTTTATATCGTACCAATGCACAATCTCGCGCTATGGAAGACGCATTGCGAAAACGAGATATTCCTTATAGAATTTATGGAGGTCTCTCTTTTTATCAAAGAAAAGAAATTAAAGACGTACTTTCTTATCTAAGATTAGTAGTAAATCCTAAAGATGAAGAAGCATTAGTACGCGTTATTAATTATCCTGCCCGAGGCATTGGCGATACTACCGTAGAAAAATTAACCGTAGCCGCCAATTATTATAAACGTTCCATTTTTGAAGTTATGGAACACGTTGACAAAATTGATTTAAAATTAAATTCAGGTACAAAACAACGAATAAGTGATTTTGTAACCATGATCAAAAGTTTTCAGGTCATCAACGAAAATCAAGATGCCTTTTATCTAACAGAACATGTTACTAAAAAAACGGGACTCGTTCAAGAACTAAAAAAAGACGGAACCCCTGAAGGTATTGCCAGAATAGAAAATATTGAAGAATTACTAAATGGTATTAAGGACTTTATAGAAGGACAAAAAGAAGTGGATGGAGCTAGAGGTGCTTTATCTGAATTTTTAGAAGATGTAGCTTTAGCTACGGATTTAGACAATGATACAGGCGATGATGATCGTGTAGCATTGATGACTATTCACTTAGCCAAAGGACTTGAGTTCCCTACTGTTTTCATTGTAGGTATGGAAGAAGATTTATTTCCTAGTGCTATGAGTTTAAATACTAGAAGTGAACTAGAGGAAGAAAGACGACTTTTTTATGTAGCTCTCACACGAGCTGAACATCAAGCTTACTTAACCTATGCTCAATCTCGTTATAGATGGGGTAAATTAATAGATTCAGAACCTTCTCGTTTTATAGAAGAAATTAATTCCCAATATTTAGAATTTTTGTCTCCTGTAGAAACAAATTATCGTTACAAACCTACTATCAATGCTGATATTTTTGGAGAAGTAGACAAATCCAAACTACGCTTACAAAAACCTATTGCGGGTACACCTCCTAAACAAATTAACACAGAGCCAACATCTAACCCTGCAATTAGACGCTTAAAGCCTTTATCTAATCCTACATCAGGATCCGAAATTAGCAATACAACTAACAATACAGGTTTAACAATTGGTAATATTGTTATGCACGAACGATTTGGTAAAGGACAGGTATTAAATCTTGAAGGTGTTGGAGCAGATAAAAAAGCAGAAATACGTTTTGAAATTGGAGGTATTAAAAAATTATTATTACGTTTTGCTAAATTAAACATAATAGGATAAAATTTAAGAAATACACGTTTTATCCTTTATTATGATTCAAAAGAGGTTGTCCAAAATATGATTTATACTAATTTGTTCAACCTCTTCCTTTTTCTAAAAATACCTAAAGTAAAATTGATTAATTAAAAGAACAAAACTACGGTTATACTATCCACAATTTTTTTAAATTCAAACAAGAACCTAAAAATTTACAGACCTAATTTCAATGCCTTAATAAAAATATTTTAATTCTCTAAAATACAACCCCTTTATTGAATTTATGTTGAAGAATAAAAAATAAAATACATAGAAATTTTTATCTGTAATTATTTTCTACCACGTAACTTTAATTAGATTTTATTTATAAATTCTACTAACTGTTTAACCGCTTTTGCTCTATGACTTATTTTTGATTTTTCTTCAAGCGTTATCTCTGCAAAAGTATTTTCATATCCATCAGGGATAAAAATAGGATCATACCCAAAACCATTAAGTCCTCTTTGCTCAAACGTTATTTTTCCATCTATCGTTCCTGTAAACAAATACTGCTGATTCTTTAAATTAAGTGCTATAACCGTTTTAAAATTAGCTTTACGATTCAGCTCTCCAGACAATACACTTAAAAGTTTATCCATATTCTTTTGGTCATCTTTTTCTTCTCCAGCATATCTTGCAGAAAAAACACCTGGTTCTCCATTAAGAGCCTCCACTTCTAGCCCACTATCATCAGCAAAACAAGCATAACCGTAATGTTGAGTAATATAATCTGCTTTAAGCCTTGCGTTCCCTTCAATAGTTGTAGCCGTTTCTGGTATATCAACCAAACAATTAATATCCTTCAAGCTTAATATTTCAATTTCATCAGGTATTAGTCTTTTGATTTCCTTTATTTTATTTTGGTTATTAGATGCGAAGACTATTTTCATATTCTAGTTTTTTGTAAAGCAAGATACTATTTTTCAGAATAAAATTTAACATAATATACGGAAAATCCACACTAATTTTTATACTCGATCACATACCTTTGTATACGTTCTTAATCAATTAAAACAGACTAAATTTTTTAAACGAATTTTCGATAAAGTAACTACTAACTGATTTTGTATTATTGGGTAATTTTCTTAAAATTTTCTATTCATTAGTAGAAAAACTACCGCTTTATCTTATTTTTTTTGTTTTTGGGAGATATACAATTATCGTTTAAAAATTTATCAAAAAAAAGCTATGCAATTGTTTGCATAGCTTTTTTTAATTAGATTAAAATATTTAACATAATGTATGGATTATCCGTAATAAAAATAATCTTTAATTATCTATCTTTGGGTACGTTCTTAATCAATTAAATTTAAACGAATTTTCGATAAAGTAACTACTATGTAAATTTTGTATTATTGGGTAATTTCTTAAAATTTTCTATTGATTAGTAGAAACACTACAACTTTATCTTATTTTTTGTTTTTGGGAGATATACAATTATCGTTTAAAAATTTATTAAAAAACAGCTATGCAATTATTTGCATGGCTGTTTTTAATTATACACAATACATAAAACATCTATCACAAAAACACTTCTCATTTAGCTCTTTTTCAACACATTATTAATCAAGTAAAAATAAATTTTCAACCATTTTTTCAATAAAAACAACCAGTAGCTGATTTTCAATTATTAGACACATTTTACAAAATCCTCTATCTATCAACACAAAACTCTATTTTTCTTTTTGAAAAACACAAATAAAGCTTAAAGACTCTTATAACAAAAAACAAACTTTAACATAATATACGGCAAACCCGTAAATAAATTCATTTTCAATCATCTACCTTTGAAACACGTTCTTAATCAAGTAAACAAACTAAATTTTTAAACGAACTTTAGATAAAGCAAACTACTAATCATGTTTTGTATTTTATTGGGTAATTTTCTTCACAAAATATTATTGATTAGCAGAAACACCACTCTTTATCTTATTTTTTTGTTTTTGGGAGATATAAAATTATCGTTTAAAAATTTATATTTAAAAGAGGCTGTACAAAAAGTAATAAATCAACCGCAGTTTGTCACTCCGGCGTAAAGAAGGTTCTTATAATCAACATTATGTGATTCCTCCCTTTGGTCGATGACAAGATTGCGAATTTTTTGAACAGTCTCTTTTTTTATTCTATAAATTCCTATATCTAGTTTTTAAGATATATTATGGTTTCACCCAGAAATTTATTTTAAACACATTATTAAAAAAATCAATACAAAAACAATACGTATACAACTCCATTATAAATATTGAAGAATTTCAAGAAGAAATGAACCGTAACCATAACGAAGCCTGATTATAAAAAAAGGGGATCCATAAGACCAAAAGAAACCTTAATCACAGTAATAAAAAACGCTTATCGTATATACAGAATAATATCCTGATTCCATCCTCTTAAGAAGGAAAAACAACCTAAACGTTATTCAAAAAAGGAAACAATAGAATTTAATACACGGAAAAAATCTTTTTTAAATTCAATAAATTTCTAATGTGCAATTTAGATTAGACATTCATTTTTAAAATTTTAAAACAAAAAAGGTTTATTGAAAAAAATCCAACAAACCTTTATAAACAAATTCTTTAAATTAATTAAAGTATTACAATAAAATGAATATACTTAGAACAAGAGCATATAGTTCTTTATAAAATATTACTTTTTTAATCATTGGGATACATTAAAATTTCGGCTGGCTCAAAAGATACCTTTCCCTTTGGTTCTACAAAGTACTTTAAAATAACTTCTCCCCAACCTGATTCTCCTGTAAAATCAGCAATTATCCAACGATGATTTAAAAAACGAACTTTATTAATTACCATCCCTTCGTATGAAACTAAAGGATTTCCTTTGGGATTATTATTCATTTCTACTAATTGCTCTTTTATTCGAGGCATTAATTCATCTATATTCTGATCTTCAAAATAATCTCTGGCCTTATCATTGTACATTAATGAAAAATAATCACCTTCTTCTTTTTCTGCAACAATCTTAGCTATTGAATCTTTTATCTTTTTCTTGTATTTTTCTGTTGTTTTGCTATCATGATTAAATTTTTTAGTAGCATACATCAATTGAAAAATATTCATTAAAACGGAAAAGATGAATCCGTATAAAAGTAATTTTCTCATATATTAAATGGTTATTTCTAAATTATCATAAGCAACCCATACATTATCTGGTAATTTTTTTTGAATTTCTTCATGAAACCCAAACAAATGACTTATATGAGTTAAATAAGCTCTCTTTGGTTTTACTTTTTTTATTAATGTCAAGGCTTCCTCTAAGTTAAAGTGTGTGTCATGTAATTCTTCTCGTAACGCGTTAATCACTAAAACTTCCAATCCTAAAAGTTTATTTAATTCTTCTTCATCAATACTTTTAACATCAGTTAAATAAGCAAAACGATCCAAACGATAACCAAAGGTTTGTAAGTTACCGTGCCAAACACTTATTGGCTCTATTATTTTATCCTTTATTTTTATTACTTGTCCATTAATTACCCTATGTTCATCTACACTAGGAGCTCCTGGATATTTATCAACTTTTTCAAAGATATAATCAAATCTTTTTTCTAAATTTTTCAAAACCCGTTCATGTGCATAAATAGATATATTCCCTTGCTTAAAGAAAAAAGGGCGTATATCATCTAGACCTGCCGTATGATCAGCATGTTCATGTGTAAAAAAAAGAGCATCAATTTTAGAACATTTAGACAAGAGCATTTGTTGTCTAAAATCAGGACCACAATCTATTATAAAAGAATCATGATCCCATTGAATCCATACAGAAACACGCAAACGTTTGTCTCTTACATCCTCACTTAAACAAACAGGATGATCACTCCCAATAACGGGTATTCCTTGTGAAGTTCCCGTACCTAAAAAATATATTTTCAATAGAAATCCTTTTTGCACAAAAATAAATATTATTTGATAAAAAATAAGGCTTTTACTACCTTTGCCTCGTATTTAATTATGAAGATGAAAGATCTACAAAACGAAATTAGATTAAAAGGAGATAGAGAGATTGAACAAATCCCTTCTATAAGTGATAAAGCCCTAAGAATCAATCTAAACGAAAACATATACGGTACTTTTGCCGAAATAGGTGCTGGACAAGAAACTGTTAGACATTTTTTTAGAGCTGGAGCTTCTTCTGGCACTATTGCCAAAGCAATGAGTGCGTATGATAAGGATTTTAGTGATGCTATTTATGGTATAGAAGATGATGGCCGTTATGTTACAGAAAGTCGCTTACGTAAAATGCTTCAACACGAAATTGAATTAGTTGAACAACGACTCAAAAGAGAAAAACATCCTAATAAATTATTTTTTAGTTATGCAAACACGGTAGCTACTATAGATTTTGCAAAACAATACAAAGGACATGGATGGGTGGGGATTATTTTTCAATTAGACCCAGATGAAGCATATAATGAAATTATTCTTCATATTCGTTTCAAAGAAAATGATGCTAAATTACAACAAGAAACTTTAGGTAAATTAGGCGTAAACTTAATTTACGGTGCTTTTTATAAATACAATGATCCTAAACGTTTATTGCGCTATCTATACGATCATATAGACAAAGACCAATTAGAAATTGATACTGTAAATTTTTCAGGACCTCGTTTCAACCAAGTTGACAACCGCTTAATGAGTTTACAATTAGTACGCAATGGTATGACTGATGCCGTTATGTTTGATCCTAATGCCAAAAACGTATTACCCGCTCAAATCTTATATAAGAAAAATATTTTAGCTCTTAGAGGGAGTTTTCGTCCTGTTACGAAAGTAAACATGGATATGTATGAAAAATCACTACAAATGTTTCTTCAAGAAAACAAAGTAAAAGAAGAAAACACTCTTGTGGTCTTTGAAATTACTCTATCTAATTTACGTTCCGATGGCGAAATTGATGAAAAAGATTTCTTAGATCGCGCAGAATTACTTTGCTCATTAGGACAAACTGTTCTCATTTCAAATTTCCAAGAATATTATAAAGTTGTAGAATATTTCTCTAACTATACCAAAGAGCGTATGGGACTTGCTATGGGAGTAAACAACTTAATTGATATTTTTGATGAAAAGTACTATCGTCACTTAAGTGGTGGTATCTTAGAAGCTTTCGGTAAATTATTCTATCGTGATATGAAAGTTTATTTGTATCCTATGGAAGATGAAGATGGAACCATTCTTACTTCTCAAAACCTTAAAGTCCATCCTAGAATGAAAGAATTATATAAATTCTTTGCTTACAATGGAAAAGTAATTGATATTACAGATTTTGACAAATCCCATTTAAAAATATTTTCTCGAGAAGTCCTAAAAATGATTGGATCTGGTCAGCCAGGTTGGGAAGAAATGCTCCCAAAAGGTATTGCAGAACTAATTAAACGCGATCATCTTTTTAGTTGTGACGAAAACAAAAAGATAGAAAAAGTATAACTTTACACTATAAAATATTAAAAAACGACTTAGATAACTCACCCTAAGTCGTTTTTTATTAGATCTTCTAAAACACACCGTTTTTATTTCATTATGATAAGTAACTCTTCAATTACATAGCCCGTCTCAAATCCAAAAACTAATCAAACATTAGACTCGTATTATAAATTTTAATATTCCGCACACCTTTTTATAACTTTTCCTAATTAATTTAAAAAAGAAACATCTTTTCTTTTGATAATAGTTACTCCTTGTATCTAAAAATTAATCTCTTTTTGCTCATTGTATAGAGTCTAAGATTTTTTTATTTTTTGAGAACAAAAAAGTTATTTTATTTTCATAAAAATACTTTAATTTAATTGTTCTTGAAAAGCTCCTATAACGACCTCTGCTTCTAGCATTTGATTAGGCGACTTTTCCATTAAATAAAGTACTCTTTTCATAGCACTTGGGTTTAATCCCATATTAATCCCTATTTCAAATATTTTCTCTTTTTCTCTAGTATGCAAAACCCCATCACAGTGCATCAATAAAGCCAGTCTATAAAACTGCAAAACACGTTGAAACTCATCTTTCAACACTTGTTTTTCTTCTTTCAAATTAAATAACTCCAAAAATTTTGCTTTATCTATCTCTAATTCTTGCGCCACTATCCAGAGAAAATCATATTCTCTATCATGTAATTCTCCATCTATAACCGCAAATGCAATCATTTCTTGTAACAAATTAATCTTTTCTTTTTGGATACTCATACTTATTTCATTTCCTAACAAATCTATAATTTTTGTACTGAATATGCAAAAACAAATATGATAGTATCCTGTGAACAAGCCGTTTTATACGATAAATAATAAAGATTAAAACCGTATCTTTGAAAAAAATTAATGTCACATGACAAACAACGATATATTTAAAAAATTAAGAGTTGCTCTTCAACTTAGAGACGATCAAATAGTAGAAATTCTTGGACTCGTAGATTTTAGAATTTCAAAGGGTGAATTAGGAAATATTTTTCGCAATGAAGATCATCCTAAATATATGGAATGTGGTGATCAGATACTTCGTAATTTCTTAAATGGTCTAATTCTTTTTTTAAGAGGAAACAAAGAAGCTCCCAAAAATCCTTTGGAAGTTTTACAAATAAACAAAGAAAATATTAAAAAAAATCAATCTGATAAACCTATCGAAAAGAAGTCAGTTGACAAAACATTTAAGTCAGCAGACAAGCAAACTTCTTTTAAAAAAAACACCAAAACTTCAAATCCTGTTTTCGAATCTGTACGTTTTAAAAACGGTAAGAAAAAAAGCTAATACTATCGTTTCCTCTTACTTATTACGTAAAGAGGAAACATCTATTCATTATTTTAACTCTCTTTTTCTAGATATTTTTCACAAAACACTCTTTTTAACACTGCCTTTTTCTTAAACACATTGTTAATTTTACTTTAAACTCTAAGAAATATCATAAGGTTTAACTACATTAGCAAAGACAATTCTAGTTATGAGATATTTTATATTTATATTTTTAAGCTTTTTAGCTTCTCCTGTTTTGGGGCAAGAAACCACCGTAAAAGGAACTATCATCAACAACAATACCTTAACTCCAATTTGGAATGTTAATATAGTGAATACCAATAAAGTTCGTGGTGCTATATCAGATGCCAAAGGAAATTTTGAAATCAAAGCTGATGTAAATGACAATTTACTTATTTCTTGTTTAGGATTTCAATCTATTGAAATTAGAGTAACTAATGACTGGATAAAAAATCAAAATTTCCGAATAAAATTAACTGAAAAAGCTTATGCTTTAGAAGAAATTGTAATTCCTCCTTATGAACTTACAGGTTATTTAGAAGTAGACTCTAAATTAATTCCAGAACGAGAAAATTATTGGTACTCTATAGCAGGTCTTACCAAACGATACGAAGGAGGCGAAAACTCACCTAATGCTTTTAACAGGGTAATTGGTTCTTTATTTAATCCTGCCGATGCTCTTTATAATTTCTTTGGAAAGAAGCCAACAGAACTCAAGAAATTAAAAGAGTTAAGAAAAGATGACAACATAAGAAATATACTACAAAATCGTTATGATCGTCAAACCATTTATCTAATGTTTGGTATCAATGAAAAAGAATTAAATGAAATTCTGGAACGCTGTAATTATTCTGAATCTTTCATAAAAACAGCCAATGATCTTCAAATTCTAGATGCCATCAATGGTTGTTATGAGGAATATAAAATACTTAAGAAAAAATAATTTTTTATTTTTTTAAACATTTAAAATAAAAAGATGTTCTAAAAGCTGAACTCACTTTTTAAGAATCTGATATATAACCATCATAGGTATCCGAATATTTTAATAATAAAAGAGACTGCCCAAAAAGTTCGCAATCTTATTCATTTCGACCAAAGGAAGAAATCACATAATATTGACTACAAGACTCTTACTTACGTCAGAGTAACAAACTATGTGTTGATTTATTACTTTTCAAACAGCCTCTTTTCTTTTACAAAAAAAAGTTAATCATGATCTGGCGTAGGTGCTTCTACAGGGACACTATTTGATTTATCAATTGTAAAATTTAGACCACAAAATATAAAATGCAAATTTGTATTTGTTTTTAAACCAAAATCTCTTTGAAATAAATAACCTAAGGATACTCCAAAATCTTTGGAAAGTTGATAACCTCCACCTATATACATCCTATTTCTTTTTATAACAGGATTATCTGGTCCTAAAAATAGCTCATCATACGTATTTACAAAAAAAGTATTAGTATCAACTTTCTTATTATTAATAGGTACAATAATATTTATTCGATTTCTATAACGTTCTGTATTTGTATTTATATCTGTAATAGGATTATGAAAAAGTCTTTTTTCTCCCCTCATTCTATTTTCAAATTTAACACGTCCAATTGTTTTTGTATAAGTATACTGTAGCCAGAAGCGTAATTCTTCGTTTGAAATAGTTTTTTCTCTATAATTAGCATATCTTCCTAAACCTAAAAAAGCTTGATTACTTGAATTTATATTATATCCGCTTCCTCCTTTTACTTCATAATAATCAACAGTGGTCAAATCAACAATTGATCGAGCTTGCAACTCGCCATAGACATACCATTTTTTATTAAATTTATACGTTAATGAAAGAGTAGAAAAACCAGACAAATGCTCTTCGTTTTGTCCTAAAACATTTCCCGTAATAAAGATTAGTAACAGGATTAGATTTTTTTTTTTCATGTTTAGTGTTAGATTAAAAAAATTTTAAATTAAAGTTGTGTGCTGTATATTGAATTATTGTTTTTTTAACTTGGGTTATGTTTTATACCCTGTTATGAAAGAATGTATATTTTTTTCTTATGAATATCTTTTTAGTAAATTAATAACAATAAACGAAGTATTTTTTAGATTCAAACTCTTTTTTTATCTGTAATAAGTTTATAATATATAATCTAGGTTTAAAAAAAAAGAGGCTAAAATAGCCTCTTTTTAGAGAAATAGTATAATTAATTAAAAACTGACAAAATATAATAAATAATTGCAGCAACTAATGCTGATACAGGAATGGTTAAAATCCAAGCCCAAATTAAATTAATGGTTACTCCCCATCTTACTGCGCTTAATCGTTTAGTAGCTCCTACTCCTATAATAGACCCTGTGATTGTATGTGTTGTAGATACAGGAACCCCCATTTGAGAAACAGTAAAAAGCGTTAAGGCACCAGCTGTTTCAGAACAAACCCCTTCTAAAGGAGTAACTTTGGTAATTTTCGTTCCCATTGTTTTTACGATTTTCCAACCGCCCATCAAAGTTCCTAAACCTATCATTAAATAACAACCAAAAGCAATCCATATAGGCATTGTTTTATTTGTAACCTTAGTTTCTATTTTTGCTTTGATCTCTTCTTTTAACTTTCCTTTTTCATCTACATACTTTGCAAAAATTTTAGCATAACGATAAGAAGAATTTAATTGTTTGTCTTTAAAAATAACTTCTTTTGTATCTGTATCATGTACATCTTTTTTATCAGTATATACATGTAATGTTTTTAGCTCTTTAGCCGCTTTTTCAAAGTTACTCAAATCAATATTTTCTTTTTTCAAATGTAAAATAAAAGGATTATTAGGATTAATTCCTGCTACTAACTTTTCATCTTCATAAATATTTTGTTTTGCAGATAAATCAATAATCTTTTTACCATCTACATAAATTGTATCTTTATCAAAGATACCAATAGCTGGTTTAAATTTTTTAATTTTACCTTCGTCGTTAGTATATTTCACTTGTAAAACTTCTGTTACTTGTAATAAACTAGGTACTTCTCCTTTTACCTCTCCTCTTCTTACTCCATTAGCATATACGATACAAGCGGCACAAATAATCCCCATTACTTTTTGAGAATCGGCTCCACCATGACCTAATGAAAAGGCTGCGGAAGATAATAATTGTAGTTTTTTGTATAAATTACCTTCTTTCATAGCTGTATTATTTTTACCTACAACTATTTCAAAAATGATAAAAATTAACACAAACGAAGACAATAAAACGCCTATGATCCAAATCATAATGGGCTTGATATCAAAAATATCTTTATAAGCCCAAGTCATATAAACTGTAAAAACGGTTAACAGGATATAACAGAACAATTTTATAAAGAAATTTCTTTGAATTGTCATGAGTGTAATAACAAAAGATATAACTCCCCCTATAATTGGTGCTAAAACAATAAACATCAGGGGTTTTGTAATTTCTTCTAACTTCAAAACATCAAATCCTGCATGTGCTACGGCTGCGCCCGCAAATCCACCAATAAGAGTATGGGAAGAAGAAGAAGGAATTCCTAACCACCATGTTAATAAATTCCATACTGTAGCTGCTAATAGACCTGATAAAATAACCCATAAATCAATAACTGAGTTATCTACTGTTTTCGCTACTGTATTACCTACACTCATATCAAAAACCCAATAAGCGGCGAAGTTAAATATTGCAGCCCATATTACAGCCTGAGTTGGTGATAATACCTTTGTTGAAACCACTGTAGCAATCGAATTGGCCGCATCGTGAAAACCGTTAACCAAGTCGAAGCCCATAGCTACAACAATTATTATAATTAATAAAGCAAATTCCATTTTTTTAAATAATTTAGAGCGACTAAGCGTGTTTAACTGAAATTGCTTCTAAAGTTCTAGATACGTCCTTACATTTATCTGTTGCTTTATGTAAAGCATATAATACTTCTTTGTATTTAATAATATTAACAACATCTGTTTCATTTTCAAACAACTCAGCTACTGCCTTATCAAATACTAAATCGGCTTTACTTTCCAATTTATTTATTTTCTTAACAGCACTGTTAATTTTGTCTAAATTTTTTAAATCTTTCAACTCTAACACTGCTCCATTAATATGAGTACAAGCCTCTAAAGTGATCTCAGTTAATTTACGAATAGATTTATTAATTTTAACTACGTTATATAAGTTCATACGATTAGAGGCCGTATAAATATTATTGGCTACATCTGTAATAGTAGTAATTAACATGTGAATATCTTCACGATCAAAAGGAGTAATAAAATTTCTACTTAGTTCAATATTCATTTTATGGTTTACACTTTCAATATCAGCTACTAATTGTTCTACTTGTTTATAGTAGTTCGTTCTATTTTCCATTTCGCTTTTTCCTATATTTACAGCTTCATGTAAATTTTCAGATAAAGCAAGTAAATCTGTTGTTGCCTTAGTAAACAAAGGATAAAAAGTTGTATCTTTTGGTGAAAAGAATTTTAGTACGTCTCTAAATGCCATTTTTAATCAATTTAATTTCGAAAGCAAAAATACCCCGAGTGTGTTAAGTTAATGTTAAGTCAAGATGAATTAGGTATTAATTCTGTTAACAGTATTTTAACGGTTTTCTAAATAATAAAACGGATTTTGTAATTTAGCACACCGAAATTAAACAATACACTATGGATTTAAACTTCAATAAGAACGAAGATCATAACAGACTTCTACTATCTGAATTAAAACAGCGTTTAGCAAAAGTAAAATTAGGAGGCGGAGAAAAACGTATTGCCAAACTTCATGCTGAAGGCAAAATGACTGCACGAGAAAGAATAGATTATTTATTAGATAAAGACACAAATTCAATTGAAATAGGAGCTTTTGTTGGGGAAGGTATGTACAAAGAACACGGAGGTTGTCCATCAGGAGGAGTTGTTATAAAAATAGGTTATATACAAGGCAAACAATGTATAGTAGTGGCTAATGATGCAACCGTAAAAGCAGGCGCGTGGTTTCCTATTACAGCTAAAAAAAACTTACGTGCACAAGAAATTGCAATGGAAAACAGATTACCTATCATCTATTTGGTAGATTCCGCTGGTGTCTATCTGCCTATGCAAGATGAAATTTTTCCTGACAAAGAACATTTTGGACGTATTTTTCGGAACAATGCTTTAATGAGTAGTATGGGAATTACTCAAATAGCAGCCGTAATGGGAAGCTGCGTAGCAGGTGGTGCTTACCTCCCTATTATGAGCGATGAAGCCTTGATTGTTGACAAAACAGGAAGTATCTTCTTAGCAGGCAGTTATTTAGTAAAAGCAGCCATTGGCGAAACAATTGACAACGAAACTCTAGGGGGTGCTACTACACATTGCGAAATTTCAGGGGTAACAGACTTTAAAGCTAAAGATGATAAAGATGCTTTAGATAGAATTAAAAGTATTGTTAGTAAAATGGGCGATTTTGATAAAGCTGGTTACAACCGAATCAAATCCGAAAAGCCAGCTTTAGATCCGAACGAAATCTTTGGAATTTTACCAAAATCACGGGCAGAACAGTATGACATGATGGAAATCATCAAGCGTTTAGTTGATAATTCTGAATTTGATGAATATAAGGCAGGTTATGGTCAGACAATCATCACAGGTTATGCTCGTATTGACGGATGGGCGGTAGGAATTGTAGCAAATCAACGCTTGATAGCCAAAACCACAGGAGCCAAAACAAAACCTAGTGAAATGCAATTTGGAGGTGTTATTTATTCTGATAGTGCTGATAAAGCAACTCGATTTATAGCAAACTGTAATCAAAAAAAGATCCCTTTAGTATTCATGCACGATGTAACAGGATTTATGGTAGGCTCTAAGTCTGAACATGGAGGAATTATAAAAGACGGTGCTAAAATGGTAAACGCCGTATCTAACTCTGTAGTTCCTAAATTTACAGTCGTAATAGGCAACTCTTATGGAGCTGGCAACTATGCTATGTGTGGTAAAGCCTATGACCCTCGACTCATATTTGCTTGGCCGAGTGCTGAATTAGCCGTTATGGGAGGAGCACAAGCAGCAAAAGTACTTACACAAATAGAAGCCACCTCATTAAAAGCCAAAGGCGAAGAAATTACCCCAGAAAAAGAAGAAGAACTATTCAATAAAATAAAATCACGTTACGACGAACAAGTTTCTCCTTACTATGCTGCTTCTCGTTTGTGGACAGATGCTGTTGTAGATCCTCTTGAAACTCGTACTTGGATTTCTATGGGAATAGAAGCTGCTAATCATGCTCCTATAGAAAAACCTTTTAATTTAGGAGTCATTCAAGTTTAGTTATAAAAAACCACATCTATGTTTCTTAATTATTCATAGTCTATTTAAAAAATCCAATAATAAATTATTTTTTTATTAAAACTCATAAAAATCTACCTTTACACGGTAGATTTTTTTTTATTATGAGAAAATATATTTTATTATTATTATTCCTTTTTTTAAAAACTCAACCTATATCAGCACAGCTAACTGTAGCCAAAGAACAATATAGCCATCGAGATTCTCTACAAGGAGGATTACGAACAGAACGCAGCTGTTTTGATGTACAACGTTATGATTTAAACATCAAAATCAATATTGATCAAAAATCAATAATAGGTTATAATGATATTACTTTTAAAGTAGTAAACCATACTTCAAAAATTCAAATTGATTTATTTGAAAACATGAAAATAGATAGCATCCTTTATGACAACCAAAAACTGAATTACAAACGTGATGAAATAGCTACTTTTATCTATTTCCCTAATACACTTCCTAAAGGAAGCACCCAAAAAATCAGATTCTATTATTCCGGAAATCCTAAAGTAGCCAAAAGAGCCCCTTGGGATGGTGGTTTTACCTTTACTCATGATCTAAACAACAAACCTTGGGTGGCTGTTAGCTGTCAAGGATTTGGGGCCAGTTCTTGGTACCCCGTAAAAGATTCACAAAGTGATGAACCCAATTTAGGAGCTTCTATTAAGGTGGCCGTTCCCAATGGACTGATGAATATATCTAACGGACGATTTCTAGGAAATGAAGATCTCAAAAATGGTTATACCCGTTGGGATTGGGAAGTTAAAAATCCGATTAACACCTACGACATTACTGTGAATATAGGTGATTATGTATTAATTGAAGACCATCATAAGGGCTTAGATCTAAAATATTATGTCCTACGAAATAATGAATCAAAAGCTCGAAAACACTTTGAAGAAGTAAAACCTATGTTGGATTGTTTTCAATCAAAATTTGGCGAATATCCTTTTAAGGAAGATAGCTATAAGTTAGTAGAAAGTCCATATTTAGGAATGGAGCATCAAAGTGCAATAGCATACGGAAACCAATATAAAAAAGGGTATCAAGGGAAGGATTTATCAGGAACTGGGATTGGACTATTATTTGATTATATAACGATACATGAAACAGGTCATGAATGGTTTGGCAATAGTATAACAAGCAAAGACATTGCTGATATGTGGATACATGAAGCCTTTACTATGTATTCCGAAATAGTTTTCATAGAATGTCTATACGGATATGAAAAAGCACTAGAATATTGTAAAGGACTTCGTATGAACATAGCTCATGACCGTCCTATGATAGGAGATTTTGGGGTAAACAAAGAAGGAAGTGGCGATATTTATTATAAAGGAGCTAATATGCTTAACACTCTACGTCATGTTATAGGCATAGATAAATGGTGGGATATTTTGTTAAATTTCTCTAAAAAATACAAAAAACAAATTATCGAAGGAAAAACAGTAATTGATTTTTTTAACAAAGAATCTAAGATGAATCTAACCCCTATATTTAATCAGTATCTAAAATACACCACTATTCCCCTCTTAGAAATTCAAAAAAAAGACCGTACATTTGAAATTAGATGGGTTACGGAGGAGCCTAATTTTAAAATGCCTATCGAACTCTTTATAAAAAATAAAAAACAAACGATCTTGGTTTCCAATAATTGGCAAACGATTCCTTTTGATATAAACAAAATAAGCGACATACAACCCAATGAAAACGCTTTTTATATAAAATATAATCCAAAAAATTAAAACAATAAGCTGATTTTTAGTATATTAGATAAAAATTTATAAACTAACAGCTATGGAAACAGTAAAAAATTTGAATAAGTGGGCAAATGCGCACACTTATTATTCATTGGATTTGTTGAGAATTTTTGTAGGTATTTTTTTATTCATGAAAGGGGTTTCTTTTATGACTAATACCCTTTATTACACACAATTAATTGAACCCATAAAAAATTTTGGTGGTGGAATGCTAATTGTACATTATGTCATGGCAGCTCATATAATGGGTGGAATTATGATTGTATTTGGGTTATTAACACGTTGGTCCATTATAGCTCAAATTCCTATTCTTTTAGGCGCATTCTTAATTAATTTTATCGACCAAATGAATCCAACAAATTTAATTTTATCGTTCTTTTTACTATGTGTTTGTGCTTTCTTTCTTTTTTATGGAAGTGGCAAACACTCTGCTGATTATTATTTTAAAATGGGACAATGATAATTTAAAAAAGATATTATCATCTTTACATTCTCAAAAAAGTGATTAGTTAAATTAGTTAATATAAAAACGGCTTAAGTTTAAAAAAATTAAACTTAAGCCATAATTCACTAAATCTCGTCACTAGTAAATGTAATAAAACTTTTCTTTTTATAAGGACGAATAATCAAACGTCCTTCTCGATCAAAGCGAATGTAATTATAAACCCAATTTAAAAAAACAACCGCTTTGTTTTTAAATCCAATCAATGAAAACAAGTGAACAAACATCCATACAAACCAAGCAAAAACGCCATTAAAATGGTATTTAGGTAAGTCTACAACAGCTAAATTTCTACCAATAGTTGCCATAGAGCCTTTATCATCATATACAAAGGCTTTCATAGATTTATTTTGTTGTAAATTAAGTAGATTATCTGCTAATAAATCCCCTTGCTGTATGGCAGGTTGTGCCATCATAGGATGTCCTTGCGGATACAATTCATTTTCCATAGAAGCAATATCCCCTATGGCAAAAATATTTTCAAACCCTTTTACTTGATTAAACTCATTCACTCTTATTCGTTTCACTCCTTTGACAACAGATTCTTCTGGCAAACCATGTATACAAGCTCCTTGAACCCCTGCTGTCCAAATAACCGTTGCCGCATCTAAAACAAGATTTGTATTAGTCGTAATTGTGCGTCCATCATAATTTGTTACACGTACATTTTTCCAAATTTTAACACCCAATTCTTTTAAAAAATTTTCAGAAGCTACAGAGGATTTTTCTGTCATTGTATTAAGTATCCGATCGCCACTTTGTATTAAATGAATCTGCATTTTTTGAATATCTAAATCGGGATAATCTTTTTGAAAAATGGCTTTTTTCATTTCTGCCAAGGCTCCTGCTAATTCAACTCCTGTTGGTCCTCCCCCTACCAGAACAAAATTCATCAAAGCATTTCTTTCTACTTCATCTTTTGTTAAAACAGCCTCTTCAAAATTTTCTAAAATTAAGCTTCGAATATTTAGTGACTGAGGAATAGTTTTCATAGACATTGAATTACGTTCAATTTCTTTATTCCCAAAATAATTCGTTTTAGATCCAGTAGCAATAACCAAATAATCATAATGTATATCGCCTATTTCTGATAAAACTTTTTGATGATTCGTATCAATTTCTCTTACATTAGTCAATCTAAAGTAAAAATCCGTACATCCTTGAATTACTTTACGAATAGGATATGCTATAGAACCTGCTTCTAATCCTCCTGTAGCAACTTGATACAATAAAGGCTGAAATGTATGATGATTGTGTTTATCAATCAATACGACTTGAAAATTTTTATTTCTTAGTTTTTTGGCTAACGCAATACCTGCAAAACCACCGCCAATTATAACAACTCTTTTCTTTGAACTTTGTGGAATATTCATTAGTTAAAGGACTTGACATTTTTAAAGTTTTAAAATTAAGAAATATCTCTATAAAAAGATTATTAATACCATTTAAACTTAAAATATACGGGATTAAAAAGTAAAATTCTCGATATGTTTTTTCATTTTAGAAATAACTCGAAAAGACGGTTGAGTATATAATTGAAATCATCGTTAGTTCGAGTGCGAAGCGCATCGAAAACCAACACTAATTTTTATTGCTTTTGTAGGATAGTGCCTAAATCAGCATACAGTTTGTCACTCCGGTAAGGAGGAGTCCTATAATCAACATTATGTGATTTTTCTCTTTGGTAAAATGAAAGATTGCGAACTTTTGGACAGTCTCAAGTTTAAAAAATAGTATTATGAGGAAATTTCAAAGTTTAAATGGTATAAGAAGGCTCTAAATCTTTTCTACAAATTATTTATTACTACTGCTTATCTAATCTTTTATATACTTTAACAACTATTTAAAGCATTCTGATTTTCTATTCTGTAAAGTATGTAATATTTTAGCCTTTTGAAAAAAGTATATTGTGAGAATCTTAAAAAAAATAAAAGTTAATCCCATAATTATAAAAGAAAAATTACTTCTTTGGGCAGAAAATTTTCGTGAAGTAGCCTACCTAAACAGTAATGACTATCCACAACAATATAGTTCTTATGACTTAATTGTTGCCGTAGATGCTTTTACTTCCCTAAAAACAGACTATTTTAATGCTTTTGATGATTTAAAACAATATCAACAACAAACCAATGATTGGCTATTTGGTTACTTATCTTACGACCTAAAAAATGATATTGAATTACTAAATTCTAAAAATCATGATGAATTAAATTTTTCTGATTTATTTTTTTTTCAACCTAAAAAAATATTTTTCTTAAGAGGAAATGAACTAGAAATTGCTTATTTAAATATGTGCGATGATGAAATTGATTCAGATCTTGAAGAAATATTGCAGAAAAACAAAAAGGAAACCAAAAAATCTGCAATTATAATAGAACAACGTGTTTCAAAAGAGCATTATATAAAAAAAGTGAACCAAATGTTGACTCATATTCATAGAGGTGATCTTTATGAAGCTAACTTTTGTATGGAGTTTTATGCTAAAAACGTTAAAATCATTCCTTCTGAAATTTTTCAAGAATTAAATAAAATTTCAGAAGCTCCTTTTGCTTGTTTTTTAAAAAATCATATCCATTATTTGCTATGTGCTTCTCCTGAGCGTTATATAAAGAAAGAAAATCAAAAAGTTATCAGCCAACCTATTAAAGGAACTTCTAAACGATTTGAAGATCTCATTTTAGATACAAATTCTAAAACTGAATTAGAACAGAATCCAAAAGAACGGTCTGAAAATATTATGATAGTGGATTTAGTCCGAAATGATTTAGCCCAAACAGCTATAAAAGGTTCTGTAGAAGTAGAAGAATTATGTAAAATTTATTCTTTCAAACAAGTACATCAAATGATTTCAACGGTTATTTCTGAAGTAAAAAGCACAACTAATCCTGTTGATATTATAAAAACCACTTTTCCTATGGGAAGTATGACTGGTGCTCCTAAAATCTCGGCTATGCAAATTATAGAGGAATTAGAAGAAACCAAAAGAGGTTTGTATAGTGGAGCCGTAGGCTACTTTACTCCTTCTGGTAATTTTGATTTTAATGTAGTCATTCGCAGCATTTTATACAATTCTAATACTCATTATCTTTCTTTTTCTGTGGGCAGTGCTATTACCGCATTATCTGACCCTGAACAAGAATACGAAGAATGTTTATTAAAGGCTAAAGCCATGCGTGAAGTATTAAGTTAAAAAAATAAATATTATTATAAATCCATCAAAAAATATTTAATTTTCACAATTTCTCTTTAGTATCCTATTTACTTTTATAGTTTGCCATTAAAAAATAAATTATGTCATTCCTATTACTTCTATACTGGTTCCAACGAAGTCTAAACAATATAAGAATAAGGTTTTCTACAAATCTTTTGATTATAAAATGCAGAAATACTCAATGTATAATTTGAACACCTATATTGTATCAAATTAAAAAAAGGGATCTATACTCATAGTTTAGATTTTTTAAATAATTTCAATCTCAATTATTACTAATAAAATTCAATGAACAAAAATGCTGATACAATTACAGAATCACATTAATAAAAACCTTCCCTTCTTAAATGATAAAAAATTACTTCTAGCTGTTAGTGGTGGTATTGACAGCATGATTTTATTAAACTTGTTTTCAAAATTAAACTTACAAATAGCTATTGCACATTGTAATTTTCAATTAAGGGGTGAAGAAAGTAATAAGGACGAAGAATTTGTAAAATTTGAAAGTCAAAAATTAAAAGTTAAAAGTTTTATTAAAATTTTTGAAACGCAAATATATGCGAACGACAATAAACTTTCTATTCAACAAGCAGCACGCGAATTACGCTATAATTGGTTTTATGAATTATTAAACACACAACGATTTGATTATTTGCTAACCGCACATCATTTAGATGATTCGTTAGAAACATTTTTAATCAATTTCACCCGTGGTACAGGTATTGAAGGACTAACAGGAATCCCACAAATCAATGATAAAATTATACGCCCTTTATTAATTTTTTCTCGTGAAGAAATTGAAAAATACGCAGCAGAAAATAATATTCAATGGAGAGAAGATGCAAGCAATGCTTCTGATAAATATTTCAGAAATAAAATTAGACATCACGTAGTTCCTATTCTAAAAGAATTGAATACGAATCTATTAAGTTCTTTTCAAAATACAATTAAAAATTTAAAACAAACTGAGTCTCTTGCAAGTCATTCTATTTATAATAAATTGGAAGAAATAGCAATTAAAAAAGGAGATGACATTTATTTTGATGTTGTAAAATTACAAACTTTACCAAATTATAAAGCCTATTTATATGAATGGCTCAAATCATACGACTTTCATGATTGGGATGCTATTTACGACTTAGTAGAAAATCAATCAGGTAAACAAATATTTTCCGACGACTACCGATTAATAAAAGATAGAAATATTCTTATTCTAACTACAAAACAAACTTTTATTACTTTAGAGTTCTTTATTTCTAATGAAACTAAGTACACTGAAAATCCAATAAAATTGCGTTTTTGTAACTCAGGTTACAATACAATACCTACAAAATCTTCTATTTTTGTAGATAAGGAAACGTTAAAATTTCCTTTAAAACTTAGAAAATGGCAAAAAGGTGATTATTTTTATCCATCTGGAATGAAGGGTAAGAAAAAAATAAGTAAATACTTTAAAGATGAAAAATTTTCATTAGTTGATAAAGAAGATACTTGGCTTTTACTTTCAGACGACAAAATTGTTTGGATTATCAATCATAGAGCTGATAATCGTTTTATTGCCCATTCCGAAACAAAAAACGTATTAAATATAATTTTCACAGAATGAAAAAATTACTAGCCTTTTTATTTTTTTTAAGCTCTTTAGGTGCTTATTCTCAAATACTAAATCCAGTAAGCTGGAAAACAAGTGTCCAAAAAAAATCAGACACTGAGTTTATTATTACTTTCGATGCAAAAATAGAACACGAATGGCATCTATTTTCACAGTTTACACCTGATGGTGGGTCTTTACCTACTGTTTTTACTTTTAAAAATGCAAAAGGAAATTACCAATTAGTTGGCAAAACATCTGAAAGTACTTATAAAAAGGTATATAGTGAGGTTTTTGAAGTAGATGAATATTTATTTGAAAACAAAGCACAGTTTAAACAAACAATAAAGCTTATTAATCCTAAAAACACAAATGTAAAAGTATATGTAGAATATCAAGTATGTAAAGAAGCTTGTATACAACAAGACAAAACATTTGATATACAATTACCCCTAACAAACACGGAAGCAGCAAAAGAAAACGTTACAAACACAGAAGTAACACCTACAGACACAACTAATAAGATAATTGCTGTTCCTTTGATCACAAAAGAAAATAAGCCATCATCAGATATTGACACAAACAATAGCTCTACTACAAAAACGGAAGATAACGATAAAAGTCTTTGGACGATCTTTTTATTAGCTTTTCTAGGAGGATTTGCTGCTTTACTGATGCCTTGTATTTTTCCGATGATACCAATGACGGTAAGTTTTTTTACAAAACAAAGCAAAACAAAAGCAGAAGGTATAAGAAATGCCATTCTATACGGATTGTCAATTATTGTTATTTACGTAATCCTTGGTTCTTTAATAACAGGTGTTTTTGGCGCAGAAGCTTTAAACGAATTATCAACAAGCGTTTGGTTTAACTTAATCTTCTTTGGATTACTAATTGTATTTGCTCTTTCTTTTTTAGGCGCGTTTGAAATTGTTTTACCAAGTTCTTGGGCAACAAAGTTAGATTCACAAGCGGATAAGGGAGGAATCCTTGGAATTGCATTCATGGCTCTAGCTCTTGCGGTGGTTTCATTTTCTTGTACAGGACCTATTGTAGGAACATTATTAGTAGAATCTGCTACAAAAGGAGGAATTGCTCCTATCGTTGGAATGTTTGGTTTTTCTTTAGCTATTGCACTTCCCTTTATGCTTTTTGCTATGTTCCCTGGATGGTTAAACACTTTACCAAAATCAGGAGGATGGTTAAACACCGTAAAAGTTTCTTTAGGATTTTTAGAATTGGCTTTTGCTTTTAAATTTTTATCTAATGCGGATTTAGTTTTACAAAAGCATCTATTAGAAAGAGAATTATTCCTAGCTATTTGGATTGGTATTTTTGGTGCTTGGGCTCTGTATTTATTTGGTAAATATATGTTACCTCATGATTACGAAAAAGCTGATAAAATTGGTATTGGAAGACTCATAATGGCTATTATTGTTACCTCATTTACTTTTTATATGATTCCTGGGTTATGGGGAGCTCCTCTTAAAATTTTAAGCGGATTAACACCTCCATTAAATTATGCAGAAAGCACAAATGGTTTAGGTTCTTCTTCCGCTGCTTCAAAATCAGAATTACCTGAACACGCGCATTACGGACCGCATAACATTGTTACTTTTGATGATTACGAAACAGGTTTAGCATACGCAAAAGAAGTTAACAAACCTGTCCTTCTGGATTTCACAGGAGATGCTTGTGCTAATTGTAGAAAAATGGAAGATAATGTATGGTCTAACCCTGAAGTATTATCTATCTTACAAGAAAAAGTTGTTATCATTTCTTTAGTTTGCGACCGAAAAATTGAATTACCAAAAGAGCAACAATATATTTCAAAAGCAACAGGTAAAGAAATCATAACAATTGGTAATAAATGGAGTGATTTCCAAATTACGAGATACAAAAGCAACTCTCAACCCCTTTATGTAGTTTTAGATTCTAACGGAAATGACTTGTCTAAACCTATTGGCTTTTCAGGTATAGATGAATATAAATCTTGGTTAGAAAACGGCATCAATAATTTTAAAAAATAATTATGAATCCCCAATTAATACAAAATCATTTAAAGGAGTATTTAAGTTCACTCCACATTTTAAATGAAGATGAAATTAATTGGGGATCTTCTTTTTTTAAAATCATTATTCTAAAAAAATCTGATTTTTTTATCAAACAAGATGAGCCTTGCTTGCTTTTAGGTTTTATTGCAAAAGGAATGGTCAAAGCTTACTCTGTAGATCATTATGGTAAAGAAAACATTTATTGTTTTGGTATTGAAAACGATTTTGTAACTATTTTAACTAGTTTTCAAAATAAAACACTTTCTACAAAAAACATACAGGCAATAGAAGATAGTTTATTACTTACTATTACCTTAGAAAATTTAAACCTACTTATTAAAAAAAGTACTAATTGGGAAAAAGTTGCACAACATATTATACAAAAAGAGTATTTAGAAAAAGAACGTTTTTTACAACTTTTTCATCATCAATCAGCAAATTTAAAATTTCGAAACCTAATTAAGTTTTATCCTTTTCTTCTTACCCGAGCTAAAACAGAAGATATAGCTTCCTTTATAGGAATTACTACTCGTACATTAAATAGGGCTAAACTACATTTTTATCAAAAAGAATAAGACAAATGTCTTTTTTTACTCATTTTTTCTGTTCTATTTTCGTTTCATATAAATTTTTAAGATTCATTTTTGAATATTTAAACCAAAATATCTTTTTTATATGATAAAAAAAATAGCACCCGAAGTATTTCATATTCCTTTATTACCCCGAAATAGTGTAAACTGTTATATTATAGAGGGAGTATTAGTAGATGCTGGCATAAGAAGTTCTTTTTCTAAAATAAGAAAAGCAACAGAAGAAATCCCTATTTATGCACACGCGTTAACACATGCTCATCCTGATCACCAAGGCGCGTCGCAATTAATTTGTCATACTTTAAACATCCCTTTGTATTGTCATACAAAAGAGGTAGAAAGAGCTGAATCTGGATTGGCAACTAAAGATTATCCTTCACCTAAAAATATAATTTCTTTATTACAACAAAAATTTTGGGCAGGAAAAGGAATAAAAGTAAACAAGGTACTTCGAGAAGGAGACTTTTTGGGTGAATTTAAAGTAATTGAAACGCCTGGACACTCTGATGGACATATTGCTTTTTTTAGAGAAAAAGATGGTGTTTTAATTGCTGGTGATGTAGCTACAAACATGAACCTAATTACAACTCAAAAAGGTTTGTATTTACCTCCTTATCTATTTACTTCTAATCTTAAAGAAAATCTTTATTCTCTACAAAAAATAGCTAAACTCAATCCGCGTATTTTGTGTTTTGGGCATGGCTCTGTTTTTTACAATCAGGATAAAAAATTTGAAAAATTTGTAGCTAAAGAATTTGAAAAACATTTACCTATATAAACTTTTCAGTAAAAATAGTAAGATAATTTTTTATTTTTTTTCTATTGTCTTGCTATTTTTAGCAATTCTTGTGATATTAAATTTTGCTTTAAACCCTGTGGCCAATCCCCATTTATCGCCCATCAAAATTTTAGATTGACTATCTGTAAACAAAAATTCCCCTGTATTAGGAGTAAAAGTTCCTTCGTTTAGAGCTTCAATTTCTATATGATTAATCCCTTCTGTAAGATAAATTATTACTTTCTTTCTAAATCCTTCTAAATACAAATAGTCAGTCACATTTTTGCCGTTTACCCAAACTTGAACCTGATCTCCATCTACCTCTCCGAAATCTCGATAGTTTAAGGTTATGGTTTCTGAATCTATAGTAAAATCTCCAAAATATTGATGTTTTCTAAACTCTTTTGGATCCAAAACACCTTCTTTAATCTGAGGCTTTAGTTTATCATTCATTTTTTCTGCATAAAGCTTTCCTAAGTCTAGATCACTACCTCCTCCTGTCATTTGCATTTCTTTATCTGTTTTAGGTAAATCATATTTTTTAGGAGGTACTCTAAACAATTTAGGCTCAAAAGGTTTATTTAACGAATATTGAGGAGCTATTTCTTGTTGTTCTTTATTTTTATTAGGTTCAGGAATATCTATTCGTGGTATTTTTAACGAAGGCAATCGTTTTCCATCGTTTTGCGCTTGCAACTTGAAACATACAAAAACTACAGTTATAAAAATTTGGTATCGTATCATATGGGTATATCAAAAATCTTTCTTTTTCTTATCTTTTTTAAAAGGTTTATTCTTTTTAAAAAAAAGTTTTTAGGGTATACGCTTGGCTTCTTCCCAAAAAACATCCATTTCAGCAAGTGTCATATCCGAAAGGTCTTTGCCTAACACTTTTGCTTTTTGTTCTAAATAGGTAAACCGTTTAATAAATTTTTTATTCGTTCTTTCCAAAGCGTCTTCTGGATTAATTTTTAAAAAACGAGCGTAATTAATCATTGAAAAAATGACATCTCCAAACTCTGCTTCTATTTTATCTTGATTTCCTTTTTTTACTTCTTCTTGTAATTCTTGTAACTCTTCTTGTACTTTATCCCATACTTGATATGATTCTTCCCAATCAAAACCTACTCCTTTTACTTTATCTTGTATCCTACTGGCTTTAACCATAGCAGGCAATGATTTAGGTACTCCTTGTAAAACTGATTTTTTACCTTCTTTGAGTTTTAGTTTTTCCCAATTTTGTTTTACTTCTTCTTCATTATTTACTTCTACATCTGCATAAATATGAGGATGACGATGAATGAGTTTATCAGAAATAGCATTGGCTACATCAGCTATATCAAAATGTTGAGTTTCACTACCTATTTTTGAATAAAAAACAATATGGAGTAATAAATCTCCTAGTTCATTTTTAATTTCATTTATATTATTATCTAATATAGCATCTCCCAACTCATAGGTTTCTTCTATGGTCAGATGACGTAAACTTTCTAATGTTTGCTTTTTATCCCATGGACATTTTTCGCGAAGTTCGTCCATAATGTCCAGTAGACGATTAAAAGCTTGTAGTTGTTCTGAACGTGTATTCATATTGTTTTTTATAAAAAATAATAGGTTTACTAAATAACAAAAAATCCTGCATTTGTTGATCAAATACAGGACTTATATTTTTGTTAAAATTACAACTGATTATTCTTCAGATTTTGCTTTTTTTGTAGCTCTTGGTTTTTTTGGTTTTTCTTCTTTTTCACCAGTTGCTTCTTCTTTTTTAGCTCTAGTTGCTCTCGGCTTTTTTGGTTTTTCTTCTGTTACTTCTTCTGTTATTGTTTCTTCAGCTAAAACCACTAATCCTTTTGCTTGTAGTATATTATACCAGTTCAAGATTTTTTTTACATCAGAAGGATATACTCTATCTTGATCGTAATCTGGTAAAATTTCTCCAAAATATGCTAATAAAGCAGCTTTATCCTCTTTTAAACGAGGGGCTTCACCACCATTTTCTTTTTTGGCAATAGCACTCATTACATCTACTAATGGTTTTTCTTCTGAGTAAGTGTATACTGATATTTCAGATAATAGACTTACATTACTTTGCATACCTACTGTTACCTTTTTACCATCAACTAATGATTCTGCTACGAAACCAGTTCTTGTTTGCATTTTTAAAGCATATAAACCTGGCTTTCCTGAAATGGCTAATATTCTTTCTAAATTCATTTTGTTAAATTATTTTTATTGCTCCTCTATAGAAAGAGCAATTATATTACTTTTATTTTATTTTTGCAAAACGCATACGGTAATCAGGTCGAGCCTTTCCTTCCATAATGTTTTGTAATTTCTTTTTTATTAAAGTTTTTTTTAAGGTTGAAATTTTATCTGTAAATAAAATACCTTCTATATGATCGTACTCGTGTTGAATTACACGCGCCACTAATCCGTCGTATACTTCTGTTTTCTTTTCAAAATTTTCATCAAAATATTCGATGGTTATCTGTTCATGTCGATATACGTCTTCACGAACATCTGGAATACTTAAGCAACCTTCATTAAAAGCCCACTCTTCTCCTTCTTCTTTTAGTATTTTAGCATTAATAAATGTTTTCTTAAACCCTTTTAATAATGTTGCTTCTTCTTTTGATAAGTCTTCTGTATCACTAAATGGTTCTGTATCTACAATAAATAAACGGATGGCTAAACCTACCTGTGGAGCTGCTAGTCCTACACCGTGTGCTTTGTACATGGTTTCGTACATATTAGCAATTACTTCTTTCAAATTAGGATAATCCTTTGAAATATTTTCACCTACTTTTCGTAACACAGGATCTCCGTAACCTACAATTGGATATATCATTCTTCTATTTTTTCAAAATAAATTCGGGTATGCAAAAGTACGAATACTTTTACACATTTAATTTTAAAACTTCATTTGTTTTTTGACGAATTTCTTTTGTCATTTGAGGATTTTTATTCAGCTCTTGACCATAAGAAGGAATCATCTCTTTTAGTTTGGCTTGCCAAGCATCGCTTTTAATTTTTTGAGGAAAACATTTTTCGAGTAATTCAATCATGATTGAGGTAGCTGTTGATGCTCCTGGAGAAGCTCCTAGTAATACAGATAATGATCCATCGGCAGCAGCTACAACTTCTGTTCCGAATTCTAAAACTCCGTTTCCGTTTTTATCTTTTTTTATAACCTGAACTCGCTGTCCTGCTGTTTCTAATACCCAGTCTTCTTTTTTTGCAGAAGGAACATATTCTTTTAGGGCTTTCATTCTATCATTAGTAGATTGAAATACTTGCTCTATTAGATATTTTGTTAAAGGTATATTTTTAATTCCTGCTTGTAACATAGGTTTTATATTATCCATTTCTATGGATGAGATCAAATCGAAATAGGATCCATTTTTCAGGAATTTTGTTGAAAAACCTGCATAAGGTCCAAACAGTAATTCTTTTTTTCCGTTTATTACACGTGTATCTATATGGGGTACAGACATAGGTGGTGCGCCCACTGAGGCTTTTCCATACACTTTTACGTCATGTTTTTTGATTACTTCTTCGTTGGTACATCTTAACCATTGTCCGCTTACTGGAAATCCACCATATCCATATCCTTCAGGAATATTAGCTTTCTCTAATAATAACAATGAGCCTCCCCCTGCTCCTATGAATACAAATGGTGTATAGATTTTTTTCTTTTCACCAGTGGTAAGATCCGTTATTTTTAGACGCCATTTACCATCTTCTTTTTTTCGTAGTTTCTTAACTTCATGATTAAAATGCAAACTTACTCCATCTAAGCTTTCTAAGTATTTAAAAAGACTTCTTGTTAACGCGCCAAAATTAACATCTGTACCGTATTTCATTGTTGTACATGCAATATCAGTATTAGATTTTCGTCCTTCCATTACTAATGGAGCCCATTTTTTTATAACTTCTGGATCTTCTGAGTATTCCATTTCTTTAAACAACTCGTGTTTTTGTAAGGCTTCAAAACGTTTACGTAAGTATAGAACATTTTCTTTTCCCCATACAAAACTCAAATGTGGAACAGATTTAATAAAAGACTCTGGATTGGCAAGCAATCCTTTTTCAACTAAATAAGCCCATAACTGACGAGATACTTCAAAAGCTTCTGATATTTTGACTGCTTTTTTTACTTCTATTGTTCCGTCTTGTTGTTCTGGGGTATAATTAAGTTCGCAAAATGCCGCATGTCCTGTTCCTGCATTATTCCACGCATCAGAACTTTCGGCTGCTGCCACATCTAAGCGTTCAAAAATTTGAATCTTAATACCTGGTTCTAATTGTTTTAATAACAAACCTAAGGTAGCGCTCATTATTCCAGCGCCAATTAACACTACATCTGTTTCTTGATTTTGAGTTGTTGCTGCCATTCTAGTAAATTGTGATGCAAAGATACATCGTAAAAGTATTATTTTTTTACAATTTTTTAGGTAACGAATTAATTCTACAAAAATTGTAAAGAATGTTAAATCATTTTTCTAGTTAAATAATCTTTGAGCATAATTGTTGCTGAAATTTCATCTATCAACGCTTTATTTTGACGTTGCTTTTTTTTGAGTCCACTATCAATCATAGTCTGAAAAGCCATTTTAGATGTAAAACGTTCATCTACTCGGACTATTTTTATTTCTGGAAATTGCTTAGAAAATTTTTGAACGAAAGTTTCCACAAATGGAGCACTTTCTGAGGGTTGTCCATTCATTTGTTTAGGATCACCTATTAAAACTTTTTCTACTTTTTCCTTTTGGAAATAGTTTTTCAAAAAATCTAAAACTTCTGAAGAAGCTACCGTAGTAAGCCCTGAAGCTATAATCTGAAAATCATCCGTTACAGCAATACCTGTACGTTTTACGCCATAATCTATCGCTAAAATTCTTGACATGAATTAAAAATTTCAACAAAAATAGCTAAAACTTTGATTTTAGCTTTGCTTCAAATCATTTATCTTTGCTCAAAATAAAAATCACATGCAAAATTTACAGAATATAATAGAAAAAGCTTGGGAAGATAGGTCTTTATTACAGGAAGAAGCTACACAAAAAGCTATTAGAGAAGTCATAAATTTACTTGATGCAGGAACATTAAGAGTAGCAGAACCTATTTCTGATGGATGGCAAGTAAATGAATGGGTAAAAAAAGCGGTTGTAATGTTTTTCCCTATTCAAAAAATGGAAACTTTTGAGGTAGGTATTTTTGAGTACCATGATAAAATGCCTTTAAAAAAGAATTATGCTGAAAAAGGAATTCGAGTGGTTCCAAACGCCGTAGCGAGACACGGAGCGTATATTTCATCAGGTGTAATTATGATGCCTTCTTATGTAAACATAGGAGCTTATGTAGATGCGGGCACAATGGTAGACACATGGGCTACAGTAGGAAGTTGTGCTCAAATAGGAAAGGATGTTCACCTTAGTGGTGGTGTAGGTATTGGAGGGGTTTTAGAACCACTACAAGCTGCTCCTGTGATTATTGAAGATGGTGCTTTTATTGGCTCTCGTTGTATTGTTGTGGAAGGAGTTAGAGTAGAAAAAGAAGCTGTTTTAGGAGCTAATGTTTGTCTTACTGCCTCTACTAAAATCATAGATGTAACGGGGTCAGAACCTGTAGAATACAAAGGCGTTGTTCCTGCTAGAAGTGTGGTTATACCTGGTAGCTATGCTAAAAAGTTTGAAGCTGGAGAATATCAAGTTCCTTGCGCATTAATAATTGGAAAACGTAAAGCTTCTACTGATTTAAAAACATCTTTAAACGATGCTTTAAGAGAATACAATGTAGCTGTATAACCTCAATTAATAGCATAAACATTTAAATAAATGAAAATAGGATACGAAGCTAAACGCGTATTTCATAATAAAACAGGTTTAGGAAATTATAGCAGGGATTGCGTTAGAATCCTTGCTACTTTTTTTTCAGAAAATCAGTATTTTTTGTACAATCCTAAAAAAGCAAGTACTGTTTTATTTCCTTTTAATAAAAGTAATGTAGAAGAAAAACTTCCTTTTTCTAGCTTTTATAAGAAGTTTTACAATATATGGAGGCAATTTGGAATTTTATCTGATCTTAAAAGAGATGAAATAGCGCTATTTCATGGTCTTTCGGGAGAACTCCCTAGCGGTCTTCAAAAAAATGGGATTAAAAGTATTGTAACAATACATGACTTAATTTTTGTACGGTATCCTGAGTTATATTCTTTTTTTGATCGAAAAATTCATTTTTATAAATTCAAAAAAGCTGCTCAAGAAGCTGATCTTGTTATTGCTATAAGCAAGCAGACTAAAGAAGATATTGTTCATTTTCTAAAAATTCCTGAATCTAAAATTAAAGTTGTTTATCAGGGTTGTCAAGATGTATTTAAGATGATTTATGCTACTGAATTACAAGAAGAAGTTTTAAAAAAATTTAATTTACCGAAACAATTTGTATTAAATGTAGGAACTCTAGAAACTCGAAAAAATGCACTCAATATAGTAAAAGCGATAAGAGATATAGACACTCATTTAGTCCTTATAGGTAAAGAAACTCCTTACACGAAAGAAATTCATCAATATATAAATAAGCATCAAATTCAACACAAAGTAAGCTTTTTAAAAAATGTAAGCAATGAAGAACTAGCTATTATTTACCAGTTGGCAAGTGTTTTTGTATACCCTTCTATTTTTGAAGGATTTGGCATTCCTATTATAGAAGCTCTTTTTTCGAAAACCCCTGTTATTACTACTCATTCGGGTGTTTTTCCTGAAGCTGGTGGTCCAAATAGTTTATATATCAACCCGAATAATCCAGAAGAAATAAAAGAAAAAATTGAATGGGTACTCAATAATCCTCATGAGGCTGAAATCATTTCTAAAAAAGGTTTTGAATATGCTCAGCAATTTTCTGACGAGGTAATTGCAAATAATTTAATGGATTGTTATCTCTCTTTATTTTGATATAAATCATACAATTTTGCATATTTTAAAAAACTTCCAAAGGCTGAAAACATACTCCACACAAACCCTTCGTAACCATTTAATATGTTACGATGTATAAAATATACTCTAATAAATTCGAAGGGAAATTTGATGAAAGGCTTCAATAATGAAGCCTTTTTTTCTTTTTCAAAAAAGAGTTCACCGCTCAACAAAGAATATTTGATTTGTTTTTGTATGGCAGTAGAAATATCAAAGACTGTATAATGTAACATTTCATTTGATAAGACTCCTGTTTTGCCTTCTACTTTTATGGTTTCATGGACTTTATCTGGTGTAAAACTTCCTACTGTTTTATCAAATAGTCTCAAAATTGGTTTTTTATTTTCATTTCCATATTGAAAGACTTTATTTAAAAAAACATGTGTTCTTGGTATTAAAAATCCGCTTTTAGTGCTTTGTTCTAAATCTAATTTTTGAATTTCATTTATTAACTCATCTGAAAGAACCTCATCAGCATCTAAGGACAACACCCATTTATTAGTTGTTTGTTGAAGTGCAAATTGTTTTTGTTGTCCAAAATTTTCAAATTTATTATAAATTATTTTAGCTCCATATTGTTCACAAATGGCAACAGTTTGATCAGAACTTCCTGAATCTACAATTAGTATTTCATTAGCCCAGTATAACTTTTCTAAACATTTAGCTATTATATTTTCTTCGTTAAAAGTTATAATAAAGACAGATATTTTCATTTTATTTAATTGTTGCTATAAATTCTTTAAATGTTCCAAATATTTTATTTTTTTTCTTAAAATAAAGAATAAAATCATCTAATCGTTTTATTAATGGATCACCACTGTTTTTGACAACATATTTTGGGAAATTAAATTTTTCTGGCTGATTTAAATCTATAAATTCCCAAGGATGCAAGTATATATTTAAATAACCATCTTTATTATAAGTCCAACTAGTCAATAGTTTATAAACCCACATTGGTAAATTATGGAAAGATAACCAAAACAACGGAAAACGTACCCAAGGACTTACTGAAGCTGGAATTTGTAAAACTTGGTCTTGATAAAAATAGTTCCTTGGTTTGTTTAGATTATTATAGCGTCCTGGCAAAAACGTTGGATTTATAGATGAATTATATGTATAACCTGCTTTTTGAATTTCTTTTTCATCTACTGGATACATACGAGGCATTCTAAAACCTATTACTTCCTTACCTGTTAATTCTTCTAGTTTATCTTTTGACTCTTTAAGATGTTTTATTTCAAAATCTGTATGATAATAGTTATGTGAGGCTATTTCGTGTCCTGACTGAATGATACGATCTATGACTGTTTTTGCATTCATAGCAAAAGTGGCGGTGGAAAAGAAAGTAGCTTTAATCTGATGTTTATCTAATAGGTCTAAAATTTTGTTGGTTCCATCAATAGAAATAGACATTTGTTCTTCGAATGCAATTTCTTTACCATATTCAAAAGGCATATCAAACTCTTCTATATCAAAACTTAATAAAATCATACTTAATTTTTATAATTAGTGTCTCGAATTAAATAATTAGGTCTTCCTTTAGATTGCATAAATAATTTACCTACATAAATTCCTATAATTCCTAAAACAATCAGATTTAAGCCTCCAAAAAACACAACTGTACTTATAAGAGAAGCCCATCCTGAAATTACGTGTCCATGATAAATACTAAATAGGATATAAAAAAGGTACCCTATAAAAGAAGCTAATGTAACGAACAATCCTAGCAAAACTGCCAGATACAAGGGGCGTGTACTGAAAGATGTGATACCTTGTAGTGCAAAACGGAACATTTTTTTTACTGTATACTTACTTTGTCCTGCAAATCGTTTTGCAGGTTGAAATGAAATTCCGTATTGTCTAAACCCAAGCCAATTTATTAATCCTCTAATAAATAATTCATTTTCAGAAAAACCAGAAAAGACTTTTGCTACACGTTGATCCATCAGTCTAAAATCCGCGGTACCTGGCTCAAATTTAACTTCTGAGAGATAGTTCATCAAGCTATAGAATCCTCGAGATGTTTTTTTCTTAAAAAGGGAAAGATTTTCATCTTCTTCTCTAATAGTATATACTACATCAAATCCTTCTTCCCATTTAGCTAATAATTGAGGTAATAATTCAGGTGGATATTGCATATCTCCATCCATTGTTATAATAGCATTTACTGAATCTACTACAATATCTACTCCTGCTTTTAGTGCATTTTGATGTCCAAAATTTTTGGATAATTCGATATAAAATAATTTATCGTCTTTTTCCGAAAATTTCTTTAATATGGATAATGTTGAGTCTTTACTTCCATCATCTACGAAAACTAATTTATATTCATAATTAAGAGTTGAAAAAACTTGATGTAAAGAATCAACCATAACTTTTAGATTTCCTGATTCATTATAAGCAGGAATTACTACAGCTATTTTTTTATTATTTGTCATTTTCCAACCTTGTATGATTATTATTTGAAGTAGGCAGTACTAACATTTCATATACTATTTTAAGCCAGACTAATACGCAAGGTAGAGCCTTTAAAGCATAGGGGTTAATATACTTTTCTCTTATAAATTTTGGAAATAAGTCAGTCGGAGAAAAACTCGTTAATAATATGGCTAAAACAAATAAAAACCAATCTACTTCAGTAATAGCTTTTCCTTTTAATACAAACCAAATGGCTACTCCAAAAAATGCAATTATATAGGTGGGTGATTCTGATCCTGAACTAAATATTACTGTAAATATTAAGACTGAAGCCAATAAGAGTAATTGAAATTTCCTATCCTTGAACGCAGACCATCTTAGATAAGGCATTCCAAAAAGCATGACTCCTACTCCTAAAAAAGGTAAATTAGACCATTCTGCATGTCCTGAAATACGTCTAAACATTCCCATTACAGAAATATCTTGTCTAGAAGTAAATGACGCATTTTCGTTGTTTTTTACTACTAATCTTTCAAACCACTCAATGTATGAATGATAAACAAAACTAGGCGATGAAATAAACATGGGCAATACAAATAAAAGGGCACTCCACAAAACAAGCCCGCCAATAAATTTAGGTTTGTTCTTGATGAAAAAGAAAAAAGCTAACCCAACAATTCCATATAATTTAATAAAAACACCTAAAATTATACAAAAGGCGGCCCAAAGTTCTTTTCCTTCAATGATAAAAACATAGGTAAGAATTATCAACGCAGTCATAATTGGATTGAATTGTAATCCTAAATTAGATGTTATAAATTCATTTAAACAAATCCATAAAATCAAATTTATTTTTTGGGTATTCAAGGGAAGTTTAGAAACACTCCATACCAGCAAAAAAGCGTTAAAACAATTCCATAACACAATCCCAATGGCATCAGGTAAAATGGCAAATGGAGCTATAAATATACCAAATATAGGACCATAATGATTATGATCAAAATATAAACTAGGATACTCTGCATACAAAGATTGTTTTTCTAATGTATGCCAAAAAACATTTTTAAAGATTAAATAATTATTATAGCTTCCTCTTGCAAATTGTTTTATAGCTGAAACAGCCGAAATAATTATCCAAATTATTGCTATATTTTTTGGATTTTGAAAAAAACTAACTGTGAAAATATTTTTTATCTTTTCAACCATTTTTCTTTGAACTTTTTCTTTGCAATTACCTTCTTTTGAAAGGCAGATGTATGATATACTAATTTCTCAAAAACTTCTTGTTTTGTTTTACCATAAAGAATGGCATATTCTTCACTTATGACTTCTATTTGATCTTGTCTTGGAGTAATTCTCTCCATATTTTTCATCCTTTGATCAAAAGTCATATTGGTATGAAATTTCATTCTATTTAAATCTACAAGATAAAAATCATATTCTCCTGTGTTATTTTTCTTGATTAATGTATTACCAGGTGAGTGATCTAAGAACTCTATTCCCTCGCTATGGAGTAAGAAAGTAAATTTTGCAAATTCTTTTAAGACTCTTATATGATCTGATTCTTCTATTGGCAAATCTAATAGGTCTCTAAAAAGAAAATCATATTGAATATGCTCACATACATAATAACTATCTTTCAAAGTGAACAAAGAAAAATTTTCATAATAACCTACTGGTAAAGGAGTCCCTATTCCTTTTTTTGTTAAAAGATGAGCATATTCATAAGAACGTCTTGCTTTTGATTTTCGAAAAAATTTATATACAACACCGTTAAACAATGAAGGAATTTTAAAGATTTTCACATTCAATACTTTCCCTTCGTAAGGAATAGTTTTTATCTGATTTCTTGTTCCTATCGTAAAATTGGTCCCTTTTTCTTTTAGTTGTAGCAATAAGTCTTGAATCCCTCTATCCATGAAACAAATTTTAATGAGGACAAAAATAACTTAAAATTAATATCTTTACGCTTTTTATTAGAATAAAATGAGTCAAAAAATTTGTGTTATTAGTTTTGATCACTGGAATTATGATTATCATATTGTTGCAGAACTTAAAAAACTAGGCCATGAAAGTCACCATATAAAAATTGGAAATTTAAAATACAAGAATTTTATTGAACGATTAGCCAATACTTGTTCTAAAATTTTTTTAGGCAAAAACCCTAAAATCAAAAAACGTCAAGAGTATATATTATCAACATTAAAGCAATTAGGGAAACAAGATCAAATTTTAGTTATAAATCCAGAACTCATAGAGCTTGAGTATCATTTAGAAATAAAAAAGTTTACGAATAAATATCTAGCATACCTATATGATAGCATAGAACGAAATCCAATTAACCATTTACCACCTAGTATTTTTGATAAAATATATTCTTTTGACATTAAAAATTGCGAAGAACATTGCTTTATCAAAACATCCAATTATATTTATACTGTAGAAAATAAATCCGCAGAGAATATAACCCAGAATTTCATTTACATTGGTTCTATTGACGAAAGAATTGACTTATTGAATCAAATAGGTGAAATATTAAAAAGGAAAAAACTTTCTTTTAGCTTTTACAGTGTTGGTAAAAAATCTTGGATTTATAATTTTAAAAAGAGATGTTTAGGTCGTTATCCTAATATTATTTTTAAAAGAAAACGTTTTAGTCAATCTGAAACATTAGACTTATATAAGCAAAGTTCTGTTATAATAGACATTATACGAAAAAATCAGAGCGGTTTAAGTTTTAGGATTTTTGAAGCATTGGGTCTTAATAAAAAAATAATTACAAACAATCCTTCTATACAAAAGTATGATTTGATTAAAATTAATTCTATTTTTTATTTAAACGACCTTAATGAACTTGACAATATTGATAATTTTCTTAATTCTGATACAAAAATTGATGAATTAATTATGAAACAGTATAAGTTAACGAACTGGGTACAAAAGATTTTCTCTCTATAAAGAAAGATATTCTAAAAGACTTCAATTTGTTATTTAAATCAAAGGGAGAAATCATATAACACTAATAATATGATTTCTCCTGATATTGAAATAACTAGATGTTAAAGCTTCGTATTTTTTTTAACATCTATTTCTAAAATTATTTTTTATAGATTACCATTTTATAATAACGCTTCCCCAAGTAAAACCTGAACCAAAAGCAGCTAATACAACTGTATCTCCTTCTTTTATTTTTCCTTGTTCCCAAGCTTCTGTTAGTGCAATAGGAATAGAAGCTGCTGTAGTATTTCCATACTCCATAATATTATTATATACTTGATCGTCTGTTAATTGGAATTTTTGCTGAACAAACTGAGAAATACGTAAATTTGCCTGATGAGGAATAAGCATGTCTATATCAGACACTTGTAAATTATTTGCTTTTAGTCCTTCCATAATTACTTCACTAAAACGAACTACTGCGTTCTTAAAAACAAATTGTCCGTTCATATAAGGAAAATAACTTTCGTCATCTGGATTATTATCTTCAATTATATCTGTTACCCAACGTTTTCCCATACCTGGCGCAATAAGAGCTAATTCTTCTGCATATTGCCCCTCAGAATGTAAGTGAGTAGATAAAATACCTTTAGATAAATCTTCTTCACGTGTTAAAATAGCTGCTCCTGCTCCATCTCCAAAAATAACGGATACTCCACGTCCTCGAGTGGTCATGTCTAATCCTCTAGAATGAACTTCTGAACCAATGACTAATATATTTTTATACATTCCTGTTTTAATATATTGATCTGCAATAGAAATAGCATATACAAAACCAGAGCATTGATTGCGTACATCTAGCGCTCCAATTGTTTTTAGTCCTAAATCACGCTGCACTAGCACTCCTGGTCCTGGAAAATAATAATCTGGACTTAGCGTTGCAAAAATCAGAAAATCAATATCATCTTTATTAATTCCTGCTCTTTCTATTGCTATTTCAGCCGCTTTTACTCCCATTGAAGTCGTTGTTTCTTCGGGACTATTTACATGGCGTCTTCTTTTGATTCCTGTTCTTTCTTGGATCCACTCATCATTGGTATCCATAATTTTAGATAAATCGTCATTAGTTACTACATTTTCTGGAACATAATAACCCAATCCTGAAATTCTAGAATGATACATACTTAAAATTTTAGTTAAAAACCAGCCAACAAAGTTAACTTAACTTACAGTATTAACAAAATTTACAACTCTTTTTTTACAAATCAATAATTTTAAAAAAAACGGCTTTAAAATAACAAACCTCAAAAGACAGAACTTTAAAATTTAAAATATAACATGTTTATGAATACTAATTTTATTGGATCTTTGTTATTTAATTGATTTCCTCTTTTTTATTATTTAAACTATGATTTGATTATATTATTATTTGCATTGTTGCACTCGTAAGGGCTGACTTAACGCTTTTTTCTGGTTTTGGCTTAGGAACTCTTTTATTTCCTGTTTTTGGATTATTTTTTCCTGTTGAAATAGCAATTACATTAACAGCTATTGTTCATTTTTTCAATACTATTTTTAAGTTTTTTTTTGGTAAAAAGGCTGATAAAGACGTAATTCTAAAATTTGGGATACCCGCAATAATATCTGCCTTTATTACTGTATTTTCTTACATTATTAACGAATCAAAATAGCTTGTTTGAATATAAATTAGCCGACAAAGTTTTTAGAATAAGTCTTTTAAAAATTTTTATTGGTTTTTCTCTCATTTTCTTTGCATTGTACGATGTTATACCTAAACTAAAAAATTTAGAATTTAATAAAAAATATTTAAGTCTTGGCGGAATTTTAAGTGTTTTTTTTGGTGGTATATCAGATCATCAAGGAGCTTTAGGAAGTGCTTTTTTAATTAGAGCAGGACTAACAAAAGAGTCATTTATTGCAACGGGAGCAGTAATTGCTTGTTTAATAGATATTTAAGGGATAAGTATTTACCCACCTAAAATTATTAACAATAATTTTAAATTAGCTATAACAGCTACATTATCTGCTTTTTGTGGAATTTTTTAGGCCACCAAAATATTAAAAAAAACCACCCTTGTTTTTCCTCAACAAGTAGTGGCTTTCTTATTATTTATGTATGGATTTTGTCTTATAGTGGGTTTTATATAAGCACTTCTAAAGCTACATCTAATTGTAACTCTAATATTTCACGATGTTCAAAAAAAATTGGACGACCATTAAAAGCTGCTTTAATCAAATAATGACCTCCTTTATAATAACATTGCTTAACAGTTGCTTTTAACTGTCCTTCTTCTGAAACTCTTAGTTGATGAGGATATAATAATATTGTTTCTGACAATCCATTTCTATTAATAACTAATTCATTAACTTCTCCAAATAGAGAAGCAACATATTTGTTTTTAGGATTTGTATAAATTTCTTTAGAAGGTGCTTTTACAACTAATTCTCCTCCTCTTAGTACGATGGTTTCGTCTGCAAAAGCTAAGGCATCTGTACTATCGTGGGTAGCCACAATTACGGTAATACCTTTAGACTTCAAATAAGCAAATAAATTACGTCTTAATGCGTTTTTTCTAAAATTATCAATATGACTAAAAGGTTCGTCTAAAAGCAGTACTTCGGGTTCTAAAGCCAAAACTCTTGCTAAGGCAACACGCTGTTGTTGTCCTCCACTCAACTCACTCACTTTACGTCGTGAGAAGTCTCCCATTTCTACTATATCCAATAATTCTTGGATACGTAATCGTTTAATTGCCAACAATTGATTTGATAAAAACTTCCCTACACTTTCAGATACTGTTTCATAAGGCATTAATCCAAAATCTTGTGCCATATATTTCATAAATGGCATACCTGGAACTAAATTTTGTTTAGGGCCTGTAATAATTTTATCGTTCCAAAAAAGTCTACCTTCATTTACATCGTATAATCCGTAAATTAATTTTAACAAAGTACTTTTTCCACAACCACTTTCTCCAATTAATGCAATATTTTGTCCTTTTTGAACCTCAAAATCTATAGCCTTTATAATAGGGGTATCTGTATATCCGAATGAAATATTTTTTACTTGAAGCATTTTATCAAATTAGGGGTCACAAAAATAACAAGAATATCTAAGATCCAAATATTTTTTCAACATAAATAATAAGATTTAGTTATGATTTAAAAAGAAAAATTGATATTAAAAATCTTTTTTTTAAAATTCATAATAATAAATTTAGAAAAAAGAATGGAAAGAATTGATTTTAAGAACAATCAAAAAGATATACTTGTTTCAATTATAAAATTTAAAAACACTAATTTTTGGAATTATATAGTAAGTAAAAACTTTTATGGTATTTTTGTTTTTGATAACGAAACACCTTCATCTATATGGTTTGAAAATATAAAATATGAAATCAAATCTCATTCTATTTTATTTTTTTATCCTTATCAACAATTAGAATTTACATCAAATCTTTCTGGTAAATTACTTTTATTTCATCCTAATTATTTTTGTTTAGACATACAAGCTAAAGAATATGGTTGTCAAGGAGTTATTTTTCAAAATGTCTTGCAAACCCGTATCATAAGACTTTCAACTAGTGATTATAACAAAATAATACATCCATTTAATTTAATTGAAGATGAAATACGGAATACTACTATCGGAACTTATTTTCTAATTTTAAATTATATAGGGATTTTATTACTTCTATGTCTAAGAATCATAACTTCTCATAAAGAAGTTTTATTAGATACTGATTTAAATCGTTTTAAGATTTTAATAAATCAGTATATTACCTCTGAACATCAACCTAATTTTTATGCTCAAAAATTAAATATAACAACCCGAGAGCTCAATTTTATAATCAAATCTAAAACGGGCAAAACCACTCAAAAAATTTTGCATGAAAAACTAATTGCATTAGCCAAAAGTAAACTTTTTAATTCTAATTTAAGTGTTAAAGAAATTGCTTATGAATTAGGTTTTGAAGATCCTTTATACTTTAGTCGCATCTTTAAACAGCATACTCTTGTTTCTCCAAAAGATTTCCGCGTAAATTTAAAACAAAATCATATTGAAGATTTCCAGATAAAAGATTAGTTTTTTTATCCATATATCTGTTTTTTTGTCTATTCTATTATTTCTTAGCAAAAAGTAGTTTTGTTTCAGTAATGTTTAACCAATTTTAACTAACAATGAAATCAAAATTATTACAATTTGCTTTATTCAGTAGTCTTAGTATCCTAAGCTTACTTTCTTGTGAAAAAGACAATCTTTCTCCTTCAGAGATAACTCCTTCTCTTCAAAATGAGTTTATAGGAGCATGGGACAAACAGGATACTGTAAGGATTTCCTTTTCACAAGATGGAAAATTTACAGCTCAACGATGGATTGCTTCGGATAAATCTTACGCTAACAACTTTGCTGTAGAAGGAGATTATACGTCCACAAATGGAGAAGTTACTATTAATGTTAAAAAATCAAACTTAGCTCATTTATGGTCAAATCAGAAACTAGAAAAAATTATTTTGAAAACAGAGTTAACTTCAGATAAGCAAACGGTAAAAATCAAATCTGTTACAATATACCCTACAAATTTAGATGTAAAAGATGGGGTCATTAAAAGACTATCTAATTCATTTAAAAGAAATTTAGATCCTAAAACAGCTCTCCCTTTTGAGTTGTTGACCTTAACTGACGTTATGACTTACCAACCTTCAAACTTACCTAGTATTAAGCCGTGGACTTACAAAGGGGGTGAATTTAATTTTGCGTTTAATAATTATCAATTGGGAATTTCTACGCCTGATCAAGCAACTGTTAATCTTCCTTTTTCACCAATGGGGCAACACTTGCACTTAATTATAGATGATGCTCCTTATATAGGGATTCCTAATAATCCTTTTAAATACAATCTAACTGACGGTGAACATAGTATTGTAATTGCAGCAGGACGTTCTTATCATGAAATATATAAAAATCCTGAAGCAATCATTACGGTAAAAAGCACAATTAAGAATGGGGAAGAAATAAATAGGGTAAATACTAATCAAGAATCAGACATTTTTGCCAGCAGACCTAGGGGATCTTATTCTACAACTGACGCTAAAAGGCTTTTAATTGATTATATTCTAACAGAAGCTTCTAAAATGAATATTGATTCCAAAAAATACACCGTTAGAATTACTTTAAATCAAACGTCTTTTTTGAGCGAAAAATGGGTTCCAAAGGTTTTAGAAGGATTAAACAGAATAGGAACACACAAATTAACTTTGGATTTATATGATTTAGAAACTAAAAAGATTATTTCTACCAAAAAATCTGATTTTACAATTCAATAATAACGAAAAATATGAGGTGACAAAATTAGACACCTCATATTTTACATATTGTAGTGGTTATTGTCCACTTTCATTCTTCGCATCTTGAATCATCTTTTGGTTGGCTGTAATAGCAAACTCTACACGACGATTTTGCGCTCTTCCTGCTTCAGTATCATTGCTTGCTAATGGATCTGCTTCTCCCATACCTGTTGTAATAAAACGTGCTCCATTTAAACCTTTAGATGCTAAATAATTTTTTACTGCTTTTGAACGATCGTCAGATAGTTTTAAGTTGTACTCATCAGATCCTTTGCTGTCAGTATAACCATAAATTTTAATATCTGTATCAGCATATTCTTTAAAAACAGGCACTAATTTATCTAAATTTGCTTTTGCTTTAGTTGTTAAAGTTGCTTTATTAAAATCAAAATTAACGGAATTTTCTCCCAAAGTTAATTTAATTCCTTCTCCTACTCTTTCTACTTGTGCTCCTGGTAATGATTCGCTAATTTTTCGTGCTTGTCTGTCCATTTTATTTCCAATAACTCCTCCAGCTACACCCCCTATAACTCCTCCAAGAACAGCTCCTAACGCGCCATTGCCTCCTTTTCCAATATTATTACCTAAAACACCACCTAAAACAGCACCTGCTACGGTTCCTATTGCCGCTCCTCTTTGTGTGTTATTTGTATTTTTTATTGCTTCACAACTTGTCATTCCGCTAATCAAAAAAGTTCCTGACAGAGCGTATATTGCTATCTTTTTCATCTTTCTATCTTTTTATTTTCTTCTAAAATGGTAAACTACTTTGCCTGCGCTATTTCCTACTTGTACTTTGTTAGTTAGATCAAATGTGTTTTGTGTTACATTTGAAACAATCAAAATATACCCAGAAGTTACCTTCCTTGGTTTTTCGCCTTCTTTGATAAACTTCAAAACCATTTGATTTTCATCTGTTACATACCATTTAATATCAGACGCATACGAAGGACAACCTACTTTATTTAGGGTCATATTACCCGAATCATTATTAGACACTAAATGCCATTCACTTCCTTCAAAACATTTTGCATCTGCAATTTCAAAGGATGTCACCTTAAAATATTCAGACCCTGCGTATTCTACCCCACTAACTACCCAATCTCCTTTTAGCGACACTTGTGTTTTTCTATTTACACTTGTTGTTACTAATGATTGTTTAGGTTTACAGGAAATCATGACACCTAACATAGCAGTCATTAAAACTAGTTTTTTCATTTTATTTTGATTTTTTACGTTTGCCAATAAAGCAAATTTAATACCAATTTAGCAATTTTTTAGTAGAAACTCTACTACAAAAACCGTCAATTTGTCACATTTTAAGAATTGGTATCTTATTTGACAATAATGATACGTATTAAATTTAAATAAATAACGTATGACAACAGGAAAAATTAATGTTTCAGTAGAAAACATCTTTCCCTTAATCAAAAAGTTTTTATATAGTGATCACGAAATATTTTTACGTGAGTTGGTTTCAAACGCTACAGATGCTACTTTAAAATTGAAGCATTTGACTAGTATTGGCGAAGCTAAAGTAGAGTATGGCACTCCTATTATTGAGGTTAAAGTTGATAAAGAAGGGAAAAAACTTCATATCATTGATCAAGGTCTGGGAATGACTTCTGAAGAGGTAGAAAAATATATTAACCAAATTGCTTTTTCAGGCGCTGAAGAATTTTTAGAGAAATATAAAGATTCAGCCAAAGATTCAGGTGTAATTGGACATTTTGGTTTAGGTTTTTATTCTGCTTTTATGGTGGCTAATAAGGTAGAAATCATTACCAAGTCTTTTAAAGACGAGTCAGCAGCTCATTGGACTTGTGATGGAAGTCCTGAATTTACTTTAGTTCCTCACGATAAAAAAGAAAGAGGTACTGAAATTATCCTTCATATTGCTGATGATTCTGTAGAATTTTTAGAAGAGTTTAAAATTCGCGAATTATTAACAAAGTACAACAAGTTTATGCCTATTCCTATCAAATTTGGCACTAAACAAGAAGCTTTACCTAAACCTGAGGACGCTCCCGAAGATTACAAAACGGAATATACAGAAGTAGATAATTTTATTAACAACACAAATCCTGCATGGACAAAACAACCATCAGAATTAACAGACGAAGATTACAAAAACTTCTATCGTGAGTTATATCCTATGAATTTTGAAGATCCTTTATTCAATATTCATTTAAATGTAGATTACCCATTCAATTTAACAGGTATTTTATACTTTCCTAAATTAACTGGTGATTTACAAATTCAGAAAGATAAAATTCAATTATACCAAAATCAGGTATTTGTAACAGATAATGTAGAAGGTATTGTACCTGAGTTCTTAATGATGTTAAAAGGAGTGGTAGATTCTCCAGATATTCCATTAAACGTTTCACGTTCATACTTACAAGCAGATGGTAATGTAAAGAAAATCTCTAATTATATTACGCGTAAAGTTTCTGATAAATTAAAATCATTATTCAACGAAAACCGTGAAGATTTCGAGAAAAAATGGAATGACATCAAAGTGGTTTTAGAATATGGTATGTTATCCGAAGCTAAATTTTACGAAAAAGCAGGTGATTTTGTATTATATCCTACTACTGATAATAAATATTATACTTTAGCTGAACTAAAAGAATCTTTAAAAGATAACCAAACTGACAAAAACGGTAAATTAGTCATTCTTTATGCTTCTAATAAAGATGCTCAACATAGTTATATTGATATTGCCAAAGAAAAAGGCTATCAAGTATTATTATTGGATTCACCTATTGTTTCGCATTTGATTCAAAAATTAGAAGCTGATAATGAAAATATAACGTTTACACGTGTAGACGCTGACCATATTGATAAATTAATTCAAAAAGAGGATACTGCAATTTCTAAATTATCTGATGAAGAAAAGGAAAAATTAAAAAATGCAATTGAAATAGTAGTTCCTAAAGAAAACTATACCGTTCAAATGGAAGCTTTAGAAAGCACCTCTGCCCCATTTATGATTACACAACCAGAGTTTATGCGTCGTATGAAAGAAATGAGTCAAACTGGCGGTGGCGGTATGTTTGGTATGGGAAATTTTCCTGAAATGTACAATTTGGTAGTCAACACAAACTCTGAACTGGCTACAGCTATCTTAAACAGCAATGAGAACATCCAAAAAGACTTGGTAAAACAAGCTTTAGATATAGCTAAATTATCACAAGGTTTATTAAAGGGTGAAGAATTGACTGCTTTTGTAAAAAGAAGTTTTGAATCTTTAAAATAAAAATACCAAAATAAAAGCCTGATTTTCATCAGGCTTTTAAAAAGTAATTTTATTTATTTTCTTTTCACATTAACAGCTGATAATCCTTTAGCTGTACGCTCAACTTCAAAAACCACTACATCGTTTTCTCTTACGCGTTGTGTTAAACCTGTAGTATGAACAAAAATTTCTTGTCCATCATTAGAAGTAATAAATCCAAAACCTTTTGTTTCGTTAAAAAACTTTACTGTACCTTCTTGCATTTCTATTTATATTTAATTAATAATTATCAAATGTGTAGCCCTAAATCCTTTTGGGGTTGTTTCTTTTTTAAAACTTACTCTTACGTTCTTTTTAAATTTAGTATTAGAAGCCTCAAAATGAAACAATAAATTATCCCTTGTTTCATCCTCCGTAATAAAACCAAAACCTGTATCTTTTATAAAAGTAATAAGACCTGTAGAAAAATCTTTTCTTATCTCGTTAGTATTCTTATTTGTATTTTCAGTATTCTTATCTGTTTCAACAGTTTGTAAATGAGGTGGAACAGACGTTAACTTTCCATTTTTATCCACATATACAAACATTTCCTCTAGGGATTTTCCTTTATTATTATTGACTTTACGCTCGTTTCTTCTAAGCGCTTTATCTTGTTGTTTTTTTACTTTTTTCTTATTATTTTCTTTTTTAGAATAAGAATCTGCCATATATATCTCGATTTACTTGTATCATTAACTATTAATTAACCAAATCAAAATAATTATAGTATTAAACCTTACTATGTAAATCATGATTTGTAATTAAAAAATAGATTTTAAAAAAATGGCAGCTGGAGAGTAATCACTGAGGAAGTCTAAAAAAACTACTTGAACAGAAAATCAAAAAGCAGTAACCTTTAAATTAAAGGGCAAATGTACATCAATTTATTGATAAATAATGTTTTATTTATCTTTTGTTATCATTTTTTATTTTTCTCATAAAAACATCTCTAAAACAATATTATTGATCTTCATTTTATTAAAAATATATTTTATAATAATTATTTTAAAAAAATCAACTCTATTAAAATTTTCGATTTCACTCAAAATAAATAGTTCCATATATTTTTATGTTTTTATAAGTATAAAAATCATTAGGTATTTTAGTAAATTTGACAAAATCTATTCTACGTCAGAGTAGATCATTAGGCTGATACTACCAAATATGAAACAATTAATTACTTTTAAACGAAAGATATTGTCTTTTTATTTTAACTTTAAAAATTTATACGCTGATGATTTCCTTCTTTTTTTATAGTATATAGAAATTTTATTCGTCCTAATTTATATTTATCATCCTATTTTCCTTTCTCTACTACATCTGTAAAGAAACTATTATTTATATGATTGCTTTGCCACATATTCTATATTTTCGATAACATAAGTGTCATTTTTTAATAATACGCCTTGGATATATAGATTTTATATTTTTTACAAAAAATTAACCTCATTTTATATAATAAACAGAAAAAGAATTAACATGACCCTATCAATTGAAACTCCTGCATTACTATTTTCAGCTAGTTCATTAATTTTATTAGCATACACGAATCGTTTTCTAACCATCGCTCAAATTATTAGAAGTTTAAAAAAGAATTATGAAGAAGTTCATCGCAAATCTATTCTTCTTGAAATTAAAAATCTAAATGATCGCTTAACGCTAATCCGTTTTATGCAGTTAATGGGAGTACTTTGTTTATTTTTATCTGTTTTTGCTATGCTGCTATTATTTTTTGATTTACAATATATAGCTATCTATTTTTTTGGATTTAGTTTATTTAGTCTGTTAGTTTCTTTAGGTATTTCTTTTTGGGAAATCAGTATTTCTGTTCATGCTTTAAGACTTCATTTAAGTGATTTAGAAGATTTTTCGAAAAAGCATTAATTTTTTTGATCTAAAATTTTTATAACGAAAGACATTAATACCATTTAAACTTAAAATTTGTCTTTTTATTTATTTTAATTACAAAAAGAGGCTGTTCGAAAAAAATCAAAACAGCCTCTTTTAATACTATTGATAATCTAAGTGTATTTTAATTTCCTATTATATTTCCATTATCTTCTTTCTTTTCTTTGTTTAACATATTAGGATCTTCTTTTGCTATTTTATTTTTGGTAGGAATCTTGTAGTTTAGGGTTAATCCTATTCTACGTGTATCATTTTTATTAGACATATAAAGTGCGGTATTTAAAGCATTGAATGATGACTTATTTAAATTAAATATATCATCAACATTTACTGAAACAGTCAAGTGATTGGATAAAAACTTTTTAGAAAATGTCATATCTAAACTATGATTAAAAGGTCTTTGTGCTACAAAATAAAAATAATTACCTCCTTTTGTAATATGGCTATAATTCGTTACCCATTTTATATCTCCTGGCAATACGACTTGAGACATGATATTAAAAATCCAAAATGCTTTTGTATCAACATTTGGAATATCATGTTTTTGTCTACCTGCATAAATAAACATGAAATTAATTTTATCTGGATTAAAATTAAATTTAGCTGTTTCTTTTAGTCCTTTTGTAAATAACATATAAGGAATGGGTAATCCAAAATTAAATGTATGAATTTTTATTGAAGGTATATTTTCATTTGTACTAACCATTCTGTTTCCATTTAGATACATTCTCTGAGTTACTTGATTAAGTCCTTCGCTGATATTGTATCCTATGAAAGCATATTCAAAAGCTGATAATTTAAATTCAAAATTATTAAAAAGTGTAGGTTGTAATTGTGGGTTTCCTAAATACCCTACATTGGGGTTTTGATAATTTGTATTATTAGGATTAAGAGAGGAGGTACTTGGTAAGGTTATTTTTTTATTATAACTACCTGATAGAATTATGCTGTTAGCTAAACTGTATTGAATACTTCCATTAGGAAATAATCTATATTGTTTAAAAGGATTCAAGGCTTGTGTTTCTGTTTTTCCAGAAATATCATAATTTTCTCCTCTTAGCCCTAAAGTAAATTCAAATTTTCTATATTTAGTCTGTAGTTCTATATAGGTAGAAGCTGTCATCCTTTTGTACTCTAAATTATTAATATTTTTATTAAATGTATTAAAATAGAGTTCTTCGTATAGAGTTCCTATGCTAATTTTTCCTTCTTGTAATAGTTTTACAGATTGAGTATAATCTATTTTAAAATTGTAAAGGCGTTGATCAGATCCGTTACTCAATGTATTTAGGTTTAAACTTCTTGAAAATAAATCAAAATCATTTGTGACACTATTAAAATTAAATTTAAAATCTAATTTTTTATCGGAATCTAAAAACCGCATTTGATATGCTGCTACTGCATCTTGACGTAGTGTTAGTGTTTTACTGTCATCTATTGTAGAAAAAAAGGTTGAATTAGGCAGCAACCCCTTGGCTTCTGTTGTACTAGAATTAGTATTAGAATAAATATCATAATTTAATAATAATCTATTTTTACCTATATCAAATGTAAGTCCTGTTTTAGCAAACAGTGTTCGTAAAATACGATCTGAATCGCTGGAGGTTAATAGTGTAGACTGATCGCCTTCTTTTTTAAGCACTTCAGACCACATACCTCGTTCGGCATAATTTTGTCCAAAGTTTAGCTGCCATCCAAAAAATTTGTTTTTAGCACTTAAAAGTATGCTATTATTAGTACGCCAACGATTTTTATCATAGGAAGTAAAATTACTGCTATTAGTATAGGTAGCGGTTAGGTAGTTCTTTGCTTTTTTATTGGTAACGATGTTTAGTATAGCACCACCAGAGGTAGCAGGAAACTCAGCTCCTGGATTTGTTATAACTTCTATTTTTTCAACTGAATTAGCAGGTAGTCCTTCTAGGAAGGCATTTAATTCGTTTGTCGAAATATTGAGTGGTCTTCCATCTAAGAATACATCTAATTGTTTTCCTTGATACATCATACCTGCTAAATCGGAGGCTACCAAACCGGGTAGTTTTTTTATTCCTTCTAGGACTGATCCTGAATTTAGATGAGCTTGACTTGCAAATTCAAAAATGGTTCTATCTGCTTTTTGTTCAATTGCTTTTTTTTCTTTAACAATTGCCACTTCTTTTAATTCGTTTGTTTTTTCTTTATTTTCTTGTGAATACGTAGCAAACGACAAAAAAGATAATAACAAAAGGGTGAATTTAGTTTTTTTCATGTAATGTGTAAATCATTTATTCTAATAGACCTCTTGTTTTGCTATTTGTTACAGATTTTAACTTTTATTTTAACAAATTTAAAATTTGCATCTTTTAATCTCCGTAGGTTACTAATAAATTGTAAAGCTTATCTATATCAAATGGTTTAAAGATGATGCCTGAGAAGTATTTCTTAAAATTTTGATCTGCATCTGCTAATATATCCGCTGTGAGTGCAAAAATAGGCGTTTGAATATTTAAATTTGGGGTCATTTTTATTTCTTTAGAAACTTCAAAGCCGTTCATTTCGGGCATGTGTATATCCATTAAAATAAAATCAAATTTTTGATATTTCACTATTTCAATTGCTTTTTTTCCTCCATCTACATATTGAATTTCCATGCTCCATTTTCTTAATAATTTAGAGAGTAGCATCCCATTCATTTTCGTATCATCTACGATTAGTACTTTTTTACCTATTAATTGTTGTTTATCATTTACTTTTATTATGATTTCTTCTGATTTTTCTAATTCAAGTTCAAAATAAAAGGAGGTTCCTTTATATAATTTACTTTCTACGGTTATGGTGCTTTTATGTAATTCTATCAAACGTTTTACGATTGCTAATCCTAAGCCTGTTCCTCCATGTTTTCGGGTTAAATATGGTTTTAGTTGTGAAAAGCTATCAAATATACGTGGTAAATTTTCTTGTGATATTCCTTCTCCTGTATCTGTGATTTTAAATGAAATTAGATCTTTTTGTTCTCCACAATCTACTATCTTTATTTCTAGTTGTACGCTTCCTTTATCTGTAAATTTTATAGCGTTGTTTATCAAGTTGTTTAAAATTTGCGTTAGCTTCGTAGGATCTATCAGATAATAATTAGATATATTTACTGTTGAGATGTATTTTAACTCAATATTTTTAGCATTTGCAAAACGTTCAAACACTTCAACTGTGTTTTGGCATAAAAAGTTGATATTGGTTGATACTAATTCTAACTTTACATTTTGTCCATCTAGTCTATTGAAGTCCAAAACATCATTTACGACACTAATTAAATTGTCAGATGCAAATTTTAAATTTCTTATAATCTTTTTACCTTCATTTACGATTTTATCATCTAATAATACTAGTGAAGCTACAATGGCATTTAATGGTGTCCTTATTTCATGACTCATTATAGATAAAAACTCTTGTTTTCTTTTATAATTTTCTAGTTCATCTAAATTTTTCTTTTCTAATATTTTTTGTTTTTCTCTTTGCAAAATGGCTTCGTTTTCTATTTTTTCCATTCTTGCTATTAACTCATAACTTTCAATTACTTTTAATGTTTGAGTATTAATAACTCTTTCTTTTTCTGAAAGGTGATTTTCAAAATAATGTAACGCTTTTTCATAATCTCCTAAACTTTTATATATAAGATAAATTATACGATTTAATTTTATTGTACACATTGAAAACTGTAATGATTCTCCTAAAAGTAATCCTTCTTGTGCAAATTGAAGAGCTTTATCTACTTGTTGCGTTTCAAAATAAAGGGCTGCTAACTTTGTCATAGTCATAACAACTCCTGTATTTTCCCCCATTTTTTTATGAATATCTAAAGATTTATTATATAGTTCTTTAGCTTTAGTATATTCTTTACAGAAATGGTATACTTTTCCTTTTCCGTATAGTGCATAAGCCATCCCTCTCATATCATCAGTCTGGCTCTTAAGTTCTATGGATTTATTAATAATTTGTTTTGCAAAATGAATTTTTCCTTTTTTAGTCAAAATTCCAGAAAGATTATTGTAGACATTCGATTCTAAGTTAAGATCTTTAATCTTTTTAGCGTTTCGAATTGCACTTTTATAAACTTTAAAAGCACTGGTGGCATCTCCTATACATTCAAAAATAGTTCCTAATGATTTTTCCGCACGAGATTGATTATAATAATCATTATATTTTTTATAAATTTTTAAAGCATCACTAAAATGAATGAGACCTAAATGATATTGATTTGTTTTATAGTAAACTCCAGCTAAACCATACTTAGCATCAGCTACTCCTCTTTCGTCTCCTAATTCATTAAAAATTTCTATAGCCCTTTCAGAATATTGTTTTGCTTTTTGCATTTCACCAACTATCATGTGATACAAAGCTAGTTGGCTATAACTTTTTCCTATAAGAGTTTTATCATTAATAAACAAAGAAGCCTTTAAAGCTTGATTTGCTATTATTATACTTTTTGTAAGATTATTAATCCTAATAGAATAAGCTTCTACCAGCTTTTGTTCTATAGTATTAACTGTATTTAGCATAAATTCCCCAATTATTCATACATTACAAATAAACAGAAACTTTTTTATAAAACGTTCATTAAACCTTTTAATTTTTTTTTAGTCATATACAAACGAACTTACAAATTTAATTCCTATGAGAAAATTTCTTTTTATCTATTTAACCTGTCTCTTTTTGACTCCAGAACATGCTCAAAATTCAGAGGTAAACGAAACAAGTCCAGAAAATTTTAGTTTAGAAGGTGCTTTAGCTATCTTTAAAACTTCTAGTTCGTTAGAGGAATTTGAAAAAGCTATAAACGAAGAAAACAACAACGTAAACAATCTTGATTTAAATGATGACGGTACTATTGATTATATTACTGTAGAAGATTTAATCGAGGGTTCAGATCATGTTATCATTCTAAGTGCATTAGTAGGTAATTCTGACAAACAAGATATTGCAACTTTAAATATTGAGAAAGTAGGTGATGAAGAGGCCTATATTCAAATCATCGGAAATGAAGATTTATTTGATAAAAATACAGTTGTAGAGCCTTATAATGTGTCTGAAAAAATAATTGATGATAAGGGACCTTCCATTTTAGATCTAGTTCCAACTCGAATAACCGTTAATGTTTGGTCATGGCCTTGCATTCGATTTATTTATGCTCCAGGATATCATATTTGGGTATCACCTGTACGTTGGTCAATATATCCGCGTTGGTGGAAACCTTGGCGTCCGATGAATCATTCTGTATTTATTACACACATCCATAAACACAGATTTCATTTTCATAGAACAAGATCCCATATTATTAAGCCACATAGAGGATATCTTTCTAGAAAAAAAGCTAGAGCTTCCTTTATAAAACCAAGAAGAGCGGAACATCATAATATTAGAGAAAAAAGACACAGAAGATAATTTTTTTTCTTTATTTCAAATATGTGTTCAAATAGTTTAGAGTTTGTATTGTTGACTCAGAAAGACCTTTTTCATCTAGTTGTCTTTCTACTAAATAAGCTTCAAAGGCACATTCAGAAGTAACCTCACTTTTGTAAAAAAATAAAACAATGACCCATTTTGATTTACAAATTTGGGTCATTTTTGTTTTTTAAAGGATTCAAATGTTTAAAAATAGGTTTTTGGGTCGCAACACGACGCACGTTCCCCTATGATGCTGGTCTTACATTTTTTTTATGCTACTAAAGTTTGCTGTTGTAGATAAATCCGTCTCCCTATTTCTAATGCATTGGCTGTGTGAATGCCAAAGAAAATCCAAAGGATCTCACTTTTTTGGGTTTTGGCTTTGATTTTCTTGAGATGGTAATGTTCCTTCTCCTTGCCAAAACTTCCTTCTAGTCGAGTAGCTCGTTCTTTCTTGATGTGTTGCGCTAAAATTTTGCGTTGTTCTTCATTTTTTCCAGCTTTTCCTTTACGTACAAAATCGGTTTGGATAGTATTGGTAGACGTGAAGGTTCGATTTTTATTGGTAGCATAAATGGCATCGGCTCCAAGTATTTTTACTTTTGTTTTAGTTAAATTCTGAGCGCAAAAAACACTGCTTTGCAGACGAGTTCCTTCGTTGAAAGCTCGATATTGAATGTGTTCGATGAAGTTAATGCCATCGATTTGAATTTTGTTTACTTTGGCTCCAAATTCAACTTGCTTTACTTCTTTCCCGCGAACAATTGGGCGGATATAACTTTTGCTAATACTTACAATCCTGTCTGGAACACTTTTACCAGTTTTAAATATCTGAATTTGTTGTTTGTATACTTGTTTGATAATCAGGCGCTGTTTGCTATATTTTGTAGTGGCTTCAAACGGATTTTGTGCTTCAATACGGCTAAGTTCGCCATTGAGTTTGTATAATAATTTAAGTAAACCTCGGGTAACTTTTGTGCGATGTTTTGATTGTTTTTTTCTCTTTTTTGAATATTGATTGTATCGCTTACACCAATCTAAATATTTAGTTCTTGGTAGTTTTATTTTAAACAAATGACACAAAGCTTCCATTTGCTTATAATTCCACTGTACACACTCCCAAAGCAATTTCTGGTTCGTAGGAAAGCGCACTTCACTCTCGTAACAAGTAGCATCCGTAAGCATTTTATCTAAATCTCCCATATAAGGAATCCAGTTCTTAGCTAGTACTTCTTGAGCTTTGCCAATGGTTAAAGTCTTGGATAGCTCCATTCTGATTTGACTCACGATTTTAAAGTTTTTCAAAGGTTTATCAATCGGAATCAGAATATCACAAAAAAATTGCATAAAGATATTTCCATTGAGAAGTTCAATCAACTTTTTATCCGAACAACCGTAGTAGTTTTTAAGCATCATCAGAGCAATTTTGCCTTTAGGACTAAAATAACAATGAGTCCCTTTTTGAGAATCTTTCAGTTTGAAGGCTTGAGCAAGCTCTGAAAAAGGCATCGAAAGATAAATTTTACCCAAATCTGTTTTTAAAAATTGGGCGTAAAAACCATCAAAATCTTTATTGATAGTAAAAAATGGAATTTGGTATTGAAATTCGCTTAAACGTATTATTTTTGGCATAGCATTTAAAGAAAAACCCCGTTTTTGACTCTTTTTGAGCAATTTCGGGGTTTGTTTCTTCTAAAATAACACTTATTTTGTTGATATGCAAGTGTTTGGGTAATTATGAATGTGCCTTCAAAAAAACCTAATTTTTTAAGATTTTCTATTTGCTTCAAGGCTTTTTCTCTAAAGCCTTGAAGTTCTTTTTCTATTGTATTTAATTTTTCTTTAGAAATTTTCAAATATCTATTTTGATAATTATCTAAATTATAAATAGTTGCTAGCTCCATTTCCTCTACTTGCTGTATTAATACTTTTAAATGATATGGATTTTGAATCGTTGGTAAAATAGATCTAATGGTACGTAAAATTCGTTTTACAATTATTGGATCTTCTTTTCCCCATTGATAAATTTGATCAAAACAAAAATCAATAAACTCGTCATAATTAAATTCATTGATATGAATATCACTTTTAATTAATTGTCGAGCATCTGTAGAAGGAAATTGTCTTTCTGATAAAACTTTTACAATTTCACCTAACTGATCAATACAATTTAAACAAGTTGTAGGATCATTTACTGCTGGTGAAATTGCTTTAATACCTATATCAACTAATTTACGTACACCAAAATTTATATCCTGTGTATGACTTCTAAAACGGTTTACTTTAAACGTTTTAGAAACTAAATTTTGAAAAGTTTCTTTTTGTTTTTCTGAAACTTGATCAACAACAATTTGTAATAAGACTGTTGTATCTTTCATTATAAATTCACCAATCACGGGTTTTTGATATACTTCTTCCCATTGATTTGTTTCTTTTAACTCTAGCAATCCTTTTTGCAACAAAGCATAATCAACACTTTCTAAATAACCTGATTGAAATGGACTCACTATCTTCAATACATTTCTATTATTCAGGCATTGTTGGCGTTCATAGGTTAAATCATTCCCTTTTTCCCATTTTTGACTATATAAAATAGTTATTTCATCTACTACTTCTTTCTTAATATGGTGTGTAATACTCGATACATTCATGTTTACACTTAAATACGTAATCATAGATGGGTAGGACCATACTAAACCTCTAATAGCTAAAAAAGTCCCTACAAATAAGGTTATTAAAAAAGATTGATTAGGATAAAAAACAGACATTATTTGAGGCAATACACATAAGGCTATAGTTCCTACAAACAAGCCTATAAAGGCCTGTATTTTAAAATCATTAGCTAAAAAATGTCTTAAAATTCTGGGAGAAAATTGAGAAGAAGCTAATTGCATTACTACAAATATAACCGAAAATGTTGTTAAGGAAATTCCAATAATAATAGAAACCAAAACATTAGAAACAGGAATTAACCTTGAATAAATTTCTAATGAATGGGTAAAAAAATGATTATTATAATTAATTTGAAAATCTAAAAACAATAAAAAAGCACCTAAAAACAAAGCGTACACACTGCTCATTACTGTTCCCAAATGTTTTATTTTATGCTCTAATTGTTGATATAATTTAAATTTAAAAGTTGACATATTAATTATTCTATTCTGTAAATTTAATTAAAACTCTGCCCAATTTATTTGGTTTTTCAAATTAGATCGCTATTTATTTTTTTATACTTATAAAAATAATTAAAAAACTACACAATAGGTTTTCTAAAATTTAAATTGCCGTATAAAAACAATAAAAATAATGTTAATCAAAAAAAGCGAACATATTTTGTTTTTTGCTACTTTAAAAAAACTAACAAATTTTAATATTTAACATTTAACTTATTGTATCTTTGCCCCCCTTAATTTTGTAAAAATGTTAAAAAATAGTATTTTAAAAGGAGTTTTTTTAGTAGGATTGGGAGCAACTAGCTACGGAATGTTAGCTACTTTTGTAAAATTAGCCTACAAGGAAAACTTTACTACAGCAGAGGTTACATCCTCACAATTTATATACGGAATTTTAGGCATGTTATTAATAAATGCTTTTCAGAAATTCAAAAAGAAAGAAGAAGTTGTAAAAGCAACTTCTGCTAATATTTTACATTTAATGTTAGCAGGGACTTCACTTGGGATGACTAGTGTTTTTTATTACTTAGCTGTAAGATATATCCCCGTTTCTATTGGAATTGTTTTATTAATGCAAACCGTTTGGATGGGAGTATTATTAGAATGGTTTTTAGATAAAAAAGCCCCTTCTATTCAAAAAGCAATTTCAGTTGCAATCGTTTTGTTAGGTACTGTTTTAGCCACAAACTTATTGAGCAAATCAATTGAATTAGATTGGAGAGGAATTATGTGGGGTCTTTTAGCTGCTGCCTCATTTACTACTACTATGTTTACGGCTAATCGAATTGCATTAGGAATATCGTCTGCCCAACGTAGTTTGTATATGCTTTTAGGGGGTGCTGTTATTGTTTTTGGTTTTTCTATAGCCACACAAATAACACCTTTTAATATGACTATTTTTACCAAATGGGGAATCTTTTTAGCTTTATTTGGTACAATCATTCCTCCTATTTTAATGAATGCAGGATTTCCTCACACGGGAATTGGATTAGGCAGTATTGTCTCTTCTTTAGAATTACCTGTTTCTGTTATGATGGCATTTTTTATATTAAACGAAACAGTTGTTACATCTCAATGGATTGGAATAGGACTTATTATAATAGCTATTATAATAATGAACGTAAACCTCAATAAAAAATAACATTATTTATCTACTCCAGATTACTCGTTAGGCTTTCTAATAAAGATGAAGGAAAGAAATACACATATTTTTTTACTATAGCTGTCGTTATCTGTATTAAGAATAAAAAATGAGTGTTTTTTAGTTTCAATTTTTTTTATCTATACTAAATTTCTAATGCGTAATCTGGGGATAATCATATAAAATACACACATCAGAACAATCTTATAAGTATTAATTTATTTTATATTTGTGTAAAATAAAATTTCTTTATTTTACACAAATATAAAAAACTAACAAAATGCTTTTTCCTGATGAAAAAATAGAGTTCTTAATTCCTGATGCAGAACTTATTTATTATCCTTCTTTCTTTTCTTTAGAACAAGCTAACATTCTTTTAAAAAAGTTAGAATCCGAAATCCCTTGGCAACAGGACAAAATAACGGTTTATGGTAAAGAACATTTTCAACCTAGATTAACAGCTTTATTTGGAAACGAGGGAAAACCTTATGCGTATTCTAATATAGTAATGCGTCCGCATCCATGGACTCCTTTATTAACTCATATAAAAGATGAAGTTGAAAGAGTTTGTGATACTCATTTTACAACCGTTTTATTAAACAATTACCGAAATGGACAGGATAGTATGGGATGGCATTCTGATAATGAAAAAGAACTAGGCAGAAATCCAATTATTGCTTCTGTTAGTTTTGGAGCTGAAAGAAATTTTCAACTAAAACATAACTCTATTGAAACTGCTAAACAAAATATACATCTACAACATGGAAGTTTACTAATCATGCAAGGTGCAATTCAGCATTTTTGGAAACACCAAGTACCTAAAACTCAAAAAAACGTAGGAGCTAGGATAAATTTAACATTTAGAGTTATTAAATAGCCTTTATTTCCCAAAGTTTATATCTTTATCTATCTATTCTAGGATTAAATAACTTTTTAATTAAAATCGTCTGGTAAAATTTTCCCTGGATTCATTATATTATTAGGATCAAAAATATATTTAATTTGTTCCATCAACTCTAAATGTATTTTTGAAAAAGCAATATCCATATAATTTTTTTGCACCCATCCTATTCCATGTTCTCCAGACAAAGTTCCTTTTAAAGAAAGTGTTAACTCAAAAATTTCACGGATTCCTTTTGGTATTTCCTCATACCATTGGTCATCTGTTAAATTTCCTTTTATAATATTTACATGTAAATTACCATCTCCTGCATGTCCATAACAAACTGACTGAAAACCGTATTTAGCGCCAATTGATTTAATTCCTTTTAATAATTTAGGTAATTCATATCGAGGAACGACTGTATCTTCTTCTTTATATATCGAATTAGCTTTAACAGCTTCGGCCACACCTCTTCTCATTTTCCATAAAGCATTCTTTTGTTCTTCTGTATCAGCAAAAAGAATTTCGTCAATTTGAAATTTTCCCAAAACATTCATAATTTTTTCTGCCTCTAACATTAATATTTCAGGATAATTTCCATCTACTTCAATCAATAAATGTGCTTGATGGTTTGTTTTTACTTGAACTGCTATTCCTTCTAAATATTTTAAACTCCAGTCAATAGCGTCACGTTCCATAAATTCTAAAGCACTAGGCAATACACCAGCTCTAAAAATAGCGGAAACAGCTTCACAAGCTTGATCTGCCTTATAAAAAGGAACTAACATTAATAGATTAAAAGATACTTTAGGAAGCAATTTAAGAACTGCTTTAGTAACAATTCCTAATGTTCCTTCACTTCCTATCATTAATTGCGTTAAATTATAACCTGTTGCATTTTTTAGCGTATTAGCTCCTGTCCATATAATTTCTCCATTAGGTAAAACGACTTCTAAATTCAGCACATAATCTTTTGTTACACCATATTTAACAGCTCTAGCACCTCCTGAATTTTCTGCTATATTTCCTCCAATAAAACAACTTCCCATACTACTAGGATCTACTGGATAAAAAAGATTTTTTTCTGAAACGGCTTCTCGTAATACTTGCGTTATAACACCTGGTTCAGTAATGACTTGAAGGTTTTTTTCATCTATTTCTATAATTTTATTCAATCGTTCGGTCGAAAGACCAATTCCTTTAAAAATAGACAAAGCTCCCCCACTCAAACCTGTTTGTCCACCTATAGGAACAACCGCTGTATAAAATTCATTTGCTAATTTCATAACAGCTGAAATTTCTTCCGTACAGCTTGGCTTTACTACAACACTCGGAGGAAAGCGAAGATCTTCAGTTTCATCATGTCCATATTTCTCTAATGTTTCTATATCAGTAAAAACATAGGATTCTCCAACAATCGCTATCAGTTTTTGAATTAATTCTTTTGAAACAGGCATAACAATAGACTATTTGTTTATGTAAAATTAAAAATATTTAAATCATCTAATATTTAAATTTATTAACGATAATTTGTTAAAAACAAAAAGTCAAAATGTTTTAAAATACCAACTTTTAAAACTATTTTATAAAAAATGATATTTTTATTTGGTTAATAAAAATTTTTTATTAATTTTATTAACCCAAACGTAATTCTTTAACCTATGAGTACAATGTCCATCTATATCCAGAGAAGATTAGAAAAAGTTAGTTTAAATCCTGAACAATTTAATCAGGAGTTAAATCAGTCTATTAAAATCCTTATTTCATCAGAAATTGATGAATTAGCTAAATGGTTCGTAAATTTCACAAAAGACAAACCCCATTTAAAAAACCCTAAAAACAATACTGCCTATAACAGAAATCTACTTTTTTAATTTTAAGCAAAAGGCTGTCCAATAAGTCCTACTTCTTGTTCTCAAATTTTAACTAGCATACAAAATAGCTAAATTTATTCTGACCCCTAGAACAAAGCAGCAAAACGCCTGAACAGCCTTAAAAACAAAAAATTAACACATTTATTTTACCCAGTAGTTATTGGCTTTTGCTATAGTAGCAAATTCCAAGGCTACCGTCTGACCTATTGCTATCAGCATTGCAGCATCTTCTGCATAAACAGGTCTCAATTTTTCACGAATCAAAGCATCAGGCTGTGTATATTTTATAATCAATCTAGCCATTTTTACAGCCAACAACCTTCCTTCTTCAGGAGTAGCTGTAATTAAAGAATTATTTGGTATTAAAGCATCCATAAAAATTATTTTTTATCAAAAATATTTTAGTAAACCCAAAAGCACTGTGATCTAAATCACAACATTAGCTCTTCTTAGACATAATTCTCGAAACGCTTTCTCTACTAACCCCTAGATCAATTGCTATCTGCTGATGAGTCAATTTAACTCCATTTAACTGCAATTTAGAACTATATTTATCTAAATATTTCTCTAATCTTTTTTCCAAATCCTCGTTTTGTAGACTCACATACAATTGAAGCATATTCTGAAATTCAAAAGTCAATCTTCTCATAAGATAATTTACAAAAACCTGATCTTTTTCCAACAACTCATTTACTATATTCTTTGGTATTAACCATGCCTCTACCTCTGTTAAAGCTTGAGCTGAAAACACCAACTTATCTTTTATATCACAATGCGAAAAACTAACTACACAAGCTTCTCCTGCCACTACATAATCTAACAATACATCTTTTTCAATAGAAGCACAATCTAATCTAACAACTCCAGATTTAACAATTGGCAAATACAAAAAAGAATCTCCTTGAACAACTAAATAATCTCCTACTCTAAATTTTTTTATCATAATTTTATTTTGATATGCTTCCAAATTAAAAAACATATCAACTGACCGACAATCTTCATCTAAGCTTTTTTCATTCATGATAAAATATATTTGAATTTCAACAAAATAACTAAATTAGAAGATATTTTCACAATGTAAATTCTTAAGAGAGATTATTTTTTTCTAAAAAATAATTATCTTTACTTAAAATTAATTACTTTGAATACTTACGGAAAAAAATCAGCTTTAAAAGAAAACAAAGGCATAGAGCAACCTGAAAGTACCAACCCAAAGGCAATTGATCAAATTAAAAAATACAGAAAAACTAGCCTTTCTCCAGAAATACTTACACAAAACATCTTAAAAGGAGATAAAACAGCTCTTAGTAGGGCTATTACATTAGTTGAAAGCACCAATATTGAGCATCAAGAAAAGGCAAATACAATTATTCAAAACTGCCTTCCTTACAGCAATAAATCTATCAGAATAGGTATTACAGGTGTCCCTGGAGTAGGAAAAAGTACCTTTATAGAAGCCTTTGGAAAACTCTTAACTTCTTTAGGAAAAAAGGTTGCAGTATTAGCCATTGATCCAAGCTCTAGCATCAGTCACGGAAGCATTTTAGGCGATAAAACCCGAATGGAAGAGTTAGTAAAGGATCAACAAGCTTATATCCGACCTAGTGCCTCTGGCAAAAGTTTAGGCGGTGTAGCCAAAAAAACACGAGAAAGTATTATCCTATGCGAAGCATCTGGTTTTGACATAATACTTGTAGAAACTGTTGGCGTAGGCCAAAGTGAAACTGCTGTGCATAGCATGACTGATTTTTTCTTATTACTAAATTTAGCTGGAGCTGGAGATGAATTACAAGGTATAAAAAGAGGCATCATGGAAATGGCCGATTTATTAGTAATCAACAAAGCAGATGGTGACAACACAACTAAAGCTAAACTAGCCAAAACAGAATACAATAGAGCATTACATTTATTTCCAGAAAAAAACTCTGGTTGGATTCCGAAAGTCACTACTTGTAGTGCATTAGAAAAAAAAGGAATTGATTCTATATGGCAAATCATAGAAGAGTATACTTTGTTAACAAAAAAAAATGGTTATTTTGACAACAAAAGAAGTAACCAAAATCAATACTGGCTTTTAGAAAGCATAAACGAACAACTTAAAGACCACTTTTTTAATCATCCTACAACTTTATCTCTTCTAGAAATTGAAAAAAAATTAATACAAGACAATCAAAGTACCCCTTTTACCTCTGCACAGAAATTGTTAGATAACTATTTCAAAAGCAGATAAATAAATTAATCATAAAAAAACATAATAATACCATTTAAACTTTAAATTTTCTTTTTAAAAATAGTACATCTACAAAAGCAACAAAATCAATGTTGGTTCTCGATGCACTTCACACTCGAACTAACGATGATTTCAATTATATACTCAACCGTCTGTTTGAGTTGTTTTTAAAATAAAATTATATACATAAACGTATCAAGAACTTTACTTTTTAATCCAGTATATTTTAAGTTTAAATAATATTACATACCCTAGCTGTTTTTGACAAAAGAGGATCACCGGCGTGGTATTTTGGCGATAGCCAAAACTCAAATCCCTGCTAATTTTATAGGTAAGGTGATTTGTGTCCATAAGTGAAGGAAATCACTCAAAAAACCACCTAAAGTAGACTTCAAAAAAAAGAGGCGTTAAATACCTCTTGTATATCCTTAAATTTTTACTTAGCACCCCCCATAGTGCACGGAATCTTAATGGTTCCGTTCAACAGAGGTTTCATTGTTCGTGCTCCGCACGCAACGAAACCTTAGCTGTTAGTACTAGTTGTTTTACTTTCTATTCAAGTATGTTTTAACCTTTATTTTCCAATTAGATTTGTGAAATGTAAGTGATGATTTGTTGTTTTTTAGTCTTGAGTCTGAATGGAATGGAATTTTATCTTTGCTTTCTTTGTGGTTTTCTAGTATTAACAATTCCGTATTTTCAACTGGACAAAAATCATTTGACAAGCTAAATATTGTATTTATGCTATTTTCAATATAATAGTTTTTTCTCTTTTCATATAATTCCATTAGTTTGTTTAAAGAATGATTAGGATTTTCTGTTATATAATCTAAATCATATAAATCTTTTTCTGCGTATCTATTGGTTATAGAGTCTAATTTAAAAAGTCCTATATCGGTCTCGCTAGCGAGTCTTATTTCGTTAATTATTTCAAGTGGATGGAATAATTTAAATCCTTGTATTATTTCAACTTTAAAATTTGTGTTGTTGGTTGAAATAATAGTTCGAAGAAAAACAAGTTCGTCATTTTGTTTTGTAGGATAACCAATATACAAAACTCTATCTTTGAACACCTCTTTTATTTCTTTTTCTATTAATTCAAAGCCATTAATACCGATAATATACTCACAAAATAAATCAATATCTACTGACTCTCTGTGTGAATATCTTAGCACTAAATTTGTACCGCCAGCTAAATAAAAACTACTTAATGAATTTAATTTCTGTAATTCTTTAATAGTTTTCTCTAACTCATTAGAGATATACATATTTGTTGAATTTACTTTTAATAGGAAGATTATATCTTTTTGAAGTAAGTGAACAAATTTCATCCGAAATTCTATCAGTTGAAGCGATAATTGTTCTTTTTATTGTTTCTTCGGTGTATAAACTTTCCAAAAGCAAGATATTATCACTGTAATTTGAAAAATCTGAAAACATAAGAATACGAGATATAATAACATCACTATCCCTTTGAATGTTAAGTTTGGTTACATCCAAATCCCAAAAAATATAATTTGGTATTTTTTCAAATATGTTAACAGTCTTCTTCATAGATAGTTATGACAAAAGTAATGATTATTTTTTATATAATTTCAAATTTTATACCAAAGTTTACTTTTCTAATTCTGTAATCATTTTATTTGCTTTTACAAAGATAGGTTTTTGAAGTTTTTTCTTTCAACGCATAGTTTTTCTTACAATTACCTACAACGTCAGTCTGTGAAAAAACTCACAAACCTCACCAAATATAGCTAAAATAGTTTGTTTGAAAAGAAGTATTTTCTTATTTTTAACAATGCAGCATATCCAAGGGATTTCCCGTAATCAGCTACATGTATCGAGTTTAGAAGACAAAATTACTTCTGAAAACCCAGTTCGATTCATAGATGCTTTTGTTGAACACATAGACTTTCAAAAAGTAGGATTTACACCTGTTGTTTTAAAATCCGAAGGTCGTCCAAGTTTTAAGAATCAAGTGTTTCTTAAAATCTATTTATATGGTTATTTAAATGGCATACGTAGCTCCAGAAAACTAGAAAAAGAATGCATTCGTAACATAGAAATGCAGTGGTTACTGGAAGATATTCGTCCTAATTATCACAGTATTTCTGATTTTAGAAAAGACAATCCCAAAGCTCTTAAACAACTCTTTAAACTATTTGTTTCTTTTTTGAAAGATGCCGATGGGGATACAATCATACCAATTTGATAGGATTAGAAAAAGTAAACGGTGAACATAGCTTGATTATGCTAGTGTACAACATCAAGCGTACCATAAATATTCTTGGAGTCCCTGATTTAATAGCAAAAATCAAAGCTTGGAACTCACCTTACAAGAGAAAGGATTTGTTTTTGATAAAAACGACTTATTTAAACTTCTTTTTAGCGTTTGTATTTTTTGAAACACCTCAAAATAAGTTCAAAATAGCATTGTTTAAAATAAAGTTATGTCAGTTTGGTGGGATGAATTGTATTCAAAAAAGAGGTTTTTTCACGGCCTGACGGTTTTCGGCTTGGCGATGTGGCGGATTTCAAGGCACAAATGTTCAATTTAGCAATAAACTTTATTTGAAAACCAAATGTTCATTTTAGCACTGAACCCGTCATTTTGCCAAACTGCTGTTAGCCGTTCGTTGTTTTTATTCAGTTGGAAATTTAGTCATATCCATAAAAAATACTTCCCAAGTATGTCCATCAAAATCTTCAATAGTGCGCTGTTGCATAAATCCATAATCTCTCATTTCATTGGGTTCAATTCCACCTGCTTTAAGCCCATTTGTCATAAGATTATTCACTTCATCGATACTTTCTAAAGACAATGAGAAAAGTCCTGCAATTTTAGATTTTGTGTCAGCAATTTGTTTAGTAGTAAAAGTTGAAAATTTTTCGTGGTTTAGTAACATCACAAATATGTTTTCACTCCAAACCATACATTTTGCAGTATCGTCTGAAAATTGTGGATTATTTGAAAAACCTAATGCAGTATAAAAATCCATAGATTTTTGAAGGTCTGCTACTGCTAAATTGATAAATACTTGTTTTGCCATTTTTTTGTTTTTTTATTGTCTTAAAATTTTTTCTATTTTTTTTCCTTTTGCTAATTCGTCAATTATTTTGTCCAAATATCTTGCTTTTTTAGTTAATGTATTTTGAATTTCTTCAATTCTGTAACCACAAATTAATCCTGTTATTTTTTCCGAATTTGGATTTAAGGTTGCTCTTTCAAAAAAAGTTTCAAAAGTTACTTTTTCGTCAATGAGTTCTTGAAGTTTACTTTGGTCAAAACCTGTCAACCATTCAATAACTTGAAATAATTCGTCCTTTGTTCTACCCTTACTTTCAATTTTTGTAACGTAATAAGGGAAAACAGAAGCAAAAGTCATTTTCGCAATTCGTTGATTATGTTTTTCTGTTTCTTGCATTGTCAAATTTGTGTTTTAATGTGTCGCTCTACAATGACGGCTGTTAGCGGGTCGTGCTTTATCTATGTGCGTATTTTCACTATTCACGGTAGATTTTTTTTAGGTCTGATTTTTCAAGTTTTACAGTTGAAATCTTTAAAAGTCCGCTACTTAAAGCAGGTCTAAATAATTCTATTATACCATTTAAAAATCTTGTATTATCTCTGTCGTCTTCTGGAATTTCAACTAGAACTAAATTTAAGTAGCAATTTGTCTTTTTGAATTGTCTGTAGTGATGAATTTTACTTAACATCATATAAAGTCTGTCTGTTATCATAGATGCCATCATTGGAGTTGGTCTAATTTCAATAAAAACTTCCCTATCAATCTCGTTAATATATCCGTCATATATTGGACTATTATCACTAATTGGGTCAATTCCTTCAAATGCTTGAAGTTTCACTTCTTTAAACATTTTTGAAACATCAACATTGTTTTCTTTGATGTAATATTGAAGTGCGATTTCTTCTACTTTTCTAAAGTCAATTCTTTTTCTTTCTTGAGTGGTCTTATTTTCTTCTTCTTGTTCTTTTTGCTTTAATGTTTCAATTTCAGGTTCTTCCGCCTTTTGGATTGTAAACTGTTTGATTGTTTCTGGAGTAGCACCGTAAATATTCGTATTTGATTGTCTTTGTGAAAAATTGTTTGATAATGAAATGATTTGAGAAAGAAGCTCTCTTTTTTCATTTTCAACTTGTCTAATTTCAACATTCTTTTTTTCTATTACTGCTTCCTTTTCTTTTACAGCTCGTGATAAGGTTATAATTTTCCCTACAGAGAAATTGTCAAACGACTCAGAAAGTATTAAAACAATAGAAAAAGCTAGTAAAACAATTAATCCTGTTGATATTTCAGCAATAGGTTCATTACAAAAGAATTTGTAAACTATCATTGAAATAATCAATATAGTAAGGATTATTAGTCCTATTCTAGCAAACCAATTAATTTCTTTCTCTTTTTCTTTTTGATTTTCCATATTTTGTCGTTTGTTGTGTTTTAGCATGCCCGCTAACGTTTAGGGTATTGCCGAAGGCGGGGACTTTTAGCACTAAAGTTCAATCGAAGAACCAAACTTGAACCTTGCACAAATGTCCAATCGAAGCCGTTCAGCCCCGCTTTTGGCAATACCTTGTTAGCCGTTCGTTTTTGTTATTATTTCTCTTATTTTTTTTCCTAAGTCTAATCTCATATAATCGTCTTGGGTACGAAATTGCATTTCAATATACCTCTCTCTTACCAAAGTTGTCGGTGGTAATTCTGTTTTAAACTTGCTTTCAGTAATCTTAATATATTCTAGAAGTTCACGTCCCCTAACTGTTAATGGTGCAATAAACGTTGGCTGTAATTGCCTTTCCTTCCAATCAATAAGATAGTCTGAATAGTCAATAGTTGCTAGATTTTGGCTCATCAAAAACTTTGCATACTCATGTAAAAACTCATGCTCACCGTAACCCATTCCTAGTCCAAATTCCGTTTCATTGTAGTAATCCGCAATTACCAAAGCAACATCCATACTGAAATAAACATGTCTGCACAAGTTAGTCAGCCCTTGTGTAAATAAGTCTAGGTAGCTAATATGAAAGGTTGGGTTTGGACATATGGTCTTTGCCATTATAGAAAACACTTGGTCAATTGAATAGTAGGGAACACTTAAATCTCCCGTTGTTTCAAATATATTTTTAGCCGTTAAGTTGTTCAAGAAGGAGCTCTTATCTAATGTTATATAGGTGTGATTTTGCTTTGGAATGTTTAGTTGATATCTTACATCTGTAAAATATATTCTATCGTCATTTGGATAGTACACAAATAAGATTACAGGAAGCGGAAAGACTGACCAGTAATTTTTATGTTTCTCGTGAGGGTAAAATGCAAAATGGTCTCCCTTGTCAACTAGATAAGAATTCCCTGATTTTATTTGTGCAGCAACAATTTTCCCTGTCGCTTCTCCTTGTTCATTTACATGTTCTATTTGTCCGTCAATTCCAATATCACCATTTGAAGTTTCACGAAATACATAACCATTAGAGTTCAACTCTATCGCAACTTTCAAAACGCCTTCACGTTCTTTATAATAATTTTCTGTGACTTTCGGAGTGTTCATAAAATGACGGCTAACGTTTCACGGCTTGGCTTGCCGTTGCGTAAATATAGCACAAAAGTTTGCAGGTACAAAACCAAGATTGGGAAAAACAGAGTTTTTCCAAGTATGCCCAAGCCCAGCAATGGCGCCAAACCGCTGTTGTGTGCAGTGTTAATTTATAATTTTTGTTTTTAATTTTTCAACAAATAATTTCTTTATTTCTTTATTTAAATCTCGCATATTATTGTGCTTCCCAACATTTATTTCAAGAAAAACCTCGTACTTAAATGTGTCGTCTAAAACATTTGCGACATTCTTGTTAAATTTCTTTATTATACTATTAATTCTAAATTCCACGTATTTAAGCTTATCTTGATTTTTTAAAATCGAAAAATATCCTTTATAATCAAATCTTGATCTTAACTCTGGAGAAATTACATTTTTAAAATTATCTTTAGAAATATTAGAAGTAAATATTATAATAAAACCGTTTAAATCAATTTCGTGTACTAATGAGCTAATCATTTTTCCATTTTCAAGAACATCAAGAAAGTAATTGAAAAGCGTAGAATTTGATTTTTCAAATTCATCAATAAGAATTATACCTGTATCTGATTCTGCAACTCTAATAAATATTTCTCCATCTTCACTGCCTATATATCCTCTTGGGCTACCAATTAATGAATTTAAAGAATTGTCACTACTGTAATTTCCAAAATTTATTTTTGCAACTTTATTTTGTCCATTTAATGCTTTATGTATAGCTCTTGCTACTTCTGTTTTACCTACACCTGAATCGCCTAGTAAAAACAATGATAAAATTTTATGTTCTCCAAGTTTATTAAAAACTCTAAAATTATCAACCAAAGATTTGAAATCATCCTTGAATTTATTGTGACCATAAAGTGAGTTATTAAATGAATTAAAAAAGGTTTCTAATTCTTGGGGTTCCAAGTCAATAATTTTCTTATGTTTTTTTGCTAAATGTTTATTATTTGAATCATTTTCACTTGATTCTTTTTCAAAATAAGCTTCAAAAATTTTAAACTCTGAAAAGCAAAATCTTAATTCTTTTTCATAAAAATTTCTATGTTTTTCATCTGCAATGAATACGAAAGATTCATCAAATAAGCTGATAATTCTTTCAGAATGATATTGTGTTATTACTGCTAAAGCAGACACATCTATTACTGTCTCGAAAGCATAGTGCTCATTTATTAATTCTTCATCCATTATGAAGTCAGTTATACTTAATATGGATTTTTCTTGAACATCAAAAAACGCTTTTAATTCTTTATATTTAGATGTTGTATATAGTAATAATTCACTTTTTTTAATCATTCTTTTTTTGCGTTTTAATGATTTGAACTATTGACAAAATATCAATATAATGGTATTCTGTATTATCCTTTAAGCTACTTACGAAAGGATTAAAGGAATTTGTTTGTAAATTATCCTCATACTGACTATTTTGTATTTCTTCATCTTCATTTTTATTAAATGATTGTTGAAAATTTCCAATTTCTTGAAAGAATTCTAGCGAGTTTTTTAATTCACTTAATTTTATTTTTCCTTTATATAAGCCTAACAAAGAAACCTTTCCAATAAATAAATCATCGACACTGTATGAACTTTCAAATTCACTTTCAAAAGTTAGTGGGATTTTGACAAGTATTTTATCAGTTGAATTTGTTAGTTCTCCTTTAAGTTTGTATGCATAATCTTTGAACATTGAATTGAATAACCCTCCCATATCAAAACCATTTGCTCCTGGTATGGATAAACCTTTAAAAGCATCGCTTGTCATAAGTTTTACAATTCTCAATTCTGGCTCATTCTCCAATGAAAGTGAAACATTATCAACTCTAATTATTTCGCCTTCATTTAAGTCTTCAAAGTTTTGTATTGCTTTAGAATTTTCAATAATATCATTAAGAATAACGGATTTTGTTGTTTTTACTTCGAATGTTTCTAAAACCTTTTGTGCTGAACTTCCTGCGACTCTTGCTTTTCCTTCAGCCTCAACATTAAAAAGATTCAAAAATTTTGTTCCAAAATCAAATTTTGCTCTTAACTCTGTATCTCCTTCAATATTTTTATTGCTTTCAAGCTCTTTGTTTAGTAAAATAATGTTGCTTAACATCATTTTAATTTCGTAAACTTTTGGAAAATTTATGTAGTAAATGTTAAATATCATATTTTAGGCTTGTTATTCTGTAGATTTCGCGAAACATTGCACACAACGTTCCGGCGCTTGGCGAGGTTGCGAACTTCGGAACCGATTATTTTCTGTTAAAGATAAAATTTCTTGCGAAATGTAAACGTGAATTTACTACAAAATTCGCAATCTTGCCAAACGCCTGTTATGTGCTGGCTTTTTAATCATTATTATTTAGTTCACTCCAAATCAATCTAAATGCTGAATAATATTCAATATCATCATAAAAATTCAATTCCATATGTTCCAATTCATCTAAGACAATTTTATTTTCTACACATTTTAATTTTAGAGTACTTCCAAAATGACTAAAATCTCTCAGATTTCTCTTTGTTGCGAGTTTTCCAAGTTCGTAATTATATGTTACAGGTATTACGTTATTTTCAGTTTTTGTTATTTTTGACGTATCAATGAATTTTATTATATCCAAATTTAAAGCAGGCCTTTTAATTTCATATTCTTCAAAAACTTTTTTTGCCTGAAAAACTTCTATTGCAGAATCTTTTTTCTCTTTGAGAGAACTTTTCAAGTCTCTGTAAAATTTGTCAATTAGGTTTTGATATCTTTTATGTTCACTTCTTCGTGCGTAAATTTTAAGCAAAGATTCTTTATCATAAATAAAATCATATTTAAAAATTGATTCAAAGAAGGCAGATGAGATATTAAGAACTTCATTGAAACTTTTAGTTTGTATGAATGATTCCAATTTTTCTATTTCTTTTACAAAACTTGTCAGAATACGTTTTAACTTATTTAAGATTTCGTCAAAGTATTTTATTAAAAAATTATTATGGCGTAAAATAATATCTGATACTTCAAATTCCATTGACTCGAATTCATAATTATTGTCTTTATGATATCTTAAGTAGGTAATTTTATCACTTCCACCATTATAACCAAATAAACAAGAAGAGATAAATTGTCCACTTTGTTTTCTAATTGGATGTCCGACTAATTCATTTCTTATGTCTCTATTTATAATGTAGTTATTATCTTTCTTTAAATCTCCTTTATTTGTTTTGCATTTAAAAATTAAAAGTAATTCCTCAATAAAATCTTGTTGAACATATATACTTTGTAAAAAGCTAATTTGATTTGAAAATCTGTCTGAATAAGACTTTGATTCTCTGTTATCAAATATTATGTCAAATGTATCCCCAAAATATCCTAATATATCTCCAAAATAATTACTCCTTACTTCCGGTGTGAATTTTATAGTACGCTTACAAAAATCATATTCCCAAATGAAATCATTCCAAACACTTGCTATTTGGTCAAGTTTGTATTGAAGATTTTCTTTCATATTTTAGGTTTTAAGCTAGCACATAACGTTTTGCAGCTACAAGAAGTTGACGATTTCGAAGCACAAATGTTCATTAAATCACTGAACCGCCAATTTCTTGTAGGTGCTGTTATGTGCCGTTCTTCTATTCTTCGTCATCTTCTGTGTCCGAATCGTCATAATTAAATTCAACCTTACTTTGTAAAATTATTTCGTCAAGTATAGGTTTTAGATACCCTTGTTGATTTGCGATATTAAATCTCTCACGTAAAACTTGTATATTGATTACTTCTTCAATGCAACTCATATATTTCTCGACAATAGATTTTATTGAGTAAGTTTTGTTTGCATTGTCTCTTATTTTTTGAAGCAAATCTTCTGTGCTTTCTTCTGATTTGATTACAAATGAAATCGGGTATTTCTGAATTTTGTCAATGTCAAGGAAATACTTTTTAAAGTCAATTGTTTCAGTGACTTGAAAAAATCTACCTAATGGCTTCATTACAAAATCAATTCCACCATCGTTTGCATTTGTTCTGCCTGTTTTATATAACTGTAAAGATTCAGTTGTCAAATTATCCATATCAAATCCCCAAATAATGTTTTGGTCGTGATAATGGAATTTTAAAATCGAGTAGCTCACGATTTCAAATAGTCTTGCATCAACATTCGGAGCTAATAAACCAATAATAAAATCTTCAATGTTCTTAGTTTTATCTTCTTCAAACTTTTGAAGTTCTTCACAAGCTTTAATAAAACCCATAAAAGCTTCTTGCTTTGCGGCAAAATAAGAGTTGATTATCTCAATTACCGCTTTTGCGATATTCTGTTCTTTTACTCGAAGTAAGTTCTCATTAATCCAATATTTTTTTGTCTCAAGATTTCTAATAACCGGAATGAATTCAATTTCTTCCTTAAAAAACTTCTCAAATTCTGAGTTTACTCTATTGTTGAAAGAGTGGTTTTGAATTTTCTTACAAAATGGCAATTCGGTAGCTCTCGATTTTATTACTGTGAAAGTTGCCCCGTCATAATCTTTATAACTGTCATTTGTATCGAATCCTTTTGAAATGTAATCTTCAATAAGAACATATAAAACTGCAAGAGGGTGAAAACTCCCCCTTGATTTTGACCCTTTATTTGCCGACCTAGTTTTTAAATTTATGTAGCGAATTAAATAGCTATTATTGAATACGTCTTCAGCTAAGTCTCCGAAGTGACTTTGTAAAACTTGTTTAATGTTTTGCGTGAATATATGTTCCATTAGGTTCAAATAATGTTTGTTGATTAATGTTTGCAATCTTTTGTGTTTCAAAGGTGCGGATTTCCTTTTCTAATTTTTCGCCTTTAAACTCATTGGCTAACTGTAATCTCCGTAAACCGATTTTTACATACTCGTCTTGAAGCTCTATACCAATGGAATTTCTTCCAAGTTCTTTTGCAACAAAGCAAGTAGTAAATGTTCCCGAGAATGGGTCTATAACTAAATCTCCTTCGTTTGAACTTGCTTTGATAATTCTTTCGAGTAATGCGATTGGTTTTTGTGTCGGGTGATTTTCGTATTCATCCATACGATAACGAACCCTTGCAAACTCCCAAACATTGCCAGGAACTTTCTCTGAGCTGTAAACTGTTGGAACTGCTTTGCGATAGTCAATAAGTTTACGTTTTGCTCCTGTTTTGGCTTCTACTAAAATGTCATTCGTGTTAAAAGTGTAGTTGTTTTTGTCTTTTACGCAAAACAAGATTGGTTCATACATCGAACCGTAGTATTTTTTAGCTTGAACACCTGAACTGTCGTAATACCAAACAAGTCTGGAAAGTATGTCTAACTTTTTACGAAGATAAATGTCGAAAAACGGCATAAACTGTGTCGCTGTCATTACATAAAAACTGCCGTTGGGTTTAAGTTTTTGTATGCACAAGTCTAGCCATTCGTAACACCAGTCAAGGTAGGCTTCTTCAGTTTTCCATTTTTCAATGTGTCCGTTGAAGTTTTTGCCAATGTTGTAGGGTGGGTCAGCAAAAATTAAGTCCACAGAGTTGTCAGGAAGTATTTTTAATGCTTCCAAAGCGTCTCCGTGAATAATTTTATGTTGTTCGTTTCCTAATATTTCCATTTTCAAATTCAATTAAAAGTCGTTTCAAATTTAGTCAAAATAACAGGTCGTTCGATTGAAAGTTGTCTGTTTTTGTTCACAGTCATTTCGTTGTAGCACGGTCTTTTAGAATGGCACATAACACACAAATATACGCAACTCAGCGATGATTACAAAGAACAACAAACAAAACTAAGTTCATCTAGCTAATGCCTTTAAAATCAATACTTTTAAAAGATACATCAAATACGTATTTTATGTATCTTTATATAGTTTTATTGCGAAAAATAATATTTAAATATTTAAAATGCGCAGTTATGGATTTATCACAATATCAATTTTCATTCGGCACACATCAAGGTCGAAACATCATTTGGATTCAGTTTAAATATCAGCTTAGTTTGAAAGACGCACTCCGCGAACGCTTTCCATCAGCCCGTTATAGTAGTACACATAAAGCATGGTATTTACCTGACTTAGCTGCCGTTCGTAAGGAGCTAAAACTGCCTCTTAAAACTTTGAAAGAGCAAACTTTTAGTCATATTTCAGAAAATAATCGCTTGGCTGTAATTCAATATAGTAATCAGTTAGATTTAATAGCTTACAGCCCCCACACCAAGCGTACCTATCTGCAAGAGTTTATGCAATTATTGTCACTACTGGGGAACGTTTCTGTAAATTCTCTAACACCAGATAGATTGAAAGATTACTTTCTGTACTGTTTGCAAAAAAATGAACTTAAGGAGCAAAGTATGAACTCTAAAATTAATGCAATCAAATTTTATTTTGAAAAAGTCTTGCATCGCGAGCAAATGTTTTTTGATATTCCCAGACCCAAAAACCCTTTAACATTACCCAAAATGTTATCCAAAAATGAAATTGTGAAATTATTCTCAGTTTTGGAAAATAAAAAGCATCGGCTTATTTTAAAATTATGTTACGGGATGGGACTACGCGTGAGTGAAATTGTTAATCTAAAAGTAGAACATATTGATAGTCAGTCTATGCGGGTTTTGATTGTAAATGCAAAAGGAAAAAAAGATCGTTATACGAATCTTCCTGAATCGGTTTTAGAAGACCTCCGAGCTTATTATTTAGAATATCGTCCTAAGACATGGTTGTTTGAAGGGGCTTACGGTGGCAATTATTCGATTCGTAGTATTCAAGCTGTTTTTAAAAGTGCTATGAAAAAAGCTAAGATTACTAAAACTATTGGAATACATGGATTGCGACATAGTTATGCTACACATTTAATTGAAGGAGGGGCAGATATTCGTTTTTTGCAAAAGCTTTTAGGACATAGCAATATTAAAACAACTCAAATTTACACGCATGTTACCGATGTGACACTTTCTAAAATAAAAAGTCCTCTAGATGGATTATTTTTGTGATACCATTTGAAAACCTTAGATTTTCTGGATTTTTTAATATATATTGCTATTTTGTGGTTTAGAATTGGGCGGATATAACTTTTGCTAATACTGACCATTCTGTCTGGAACGTTTTTGCTCTTTTTAATTTCTTTTTTTCTCTTTTTTTGAATATTTATTGTATCGCTTACGCTAATCTAAATATTTAGTTCTTGGTAGTTTTATCCATTTAAACTTAAAATATACTGGATTAAAAAATAAAGTTCTCGATCTGTTTTTTTCATTTTAAAATAACTCGAACAAAGAGTTGAGTATATAATTGAAATCATCGTTAGTTCGAGCGTGAAGCGCATCGAGAATCAAGACTAATTTTTATTTCTTTTATAGGATAGTCTCTAAATCAACATGTAGTTTGTCACTCCTACACAAGGAGGAGTCTCATAATCAATAGTATGTGATTTCTCCCTTTGGTCGAAATGACAAGATTGCGAACTTTTTGGACAGTCTCAGGGTTAAAAAAAGTATTATAAGGAAATTTCAAAGTTTAAATCGTATAAATCAACATGCGGTTTGTCACTCCTACGTAAGGAGGAGTCTTATAATCAATAGTATGTGATTTCTCCCTTTGGTCTAAATGACAAGATTGCGAACTTTTTGGGCAGTCTAAGGGTTAAAAAAATAGTATTATGAGGAAATTTCAAAGTTTAAATGGTATTTTTTTAAAACAAATGACACAAAGCGTCTCCATTTGCTTATAATTCTACTGTACTCACTTCTAAAGCAATTTCTGATTTGTGAGAAAGCGTACTTTGCTTTCATAACAAGTAGAGCTGTAGTAGTTTTCATCATCAGAGCAATTTTGCCTTTAGGTATAAAATAACAATGAGTTCTTTTTTGAGAGTCTTTTAGTTTGAAGATGCTTGAACAAGCTTTGAGGAAGGGATTGAAAGATAATTTTTTCTAAAATCTGTTTTTAAAAATTGGGCGAAAAAATCATCAAGATCTTTATTGAGGACAAAAATGGAATTTGATATTGAAATTCTCTTCAACGTATTATTTTTGGCATAGTATTTAAAGAAAAACCCCGTTTTTGACTCTTTTTGAGCAATTTCGGGGTTTGTTTCTTCTAAAATAACATTTATTTTAAGATATGCTAGTGTTTGTATCATTATGAATGTACCTTAAAAGAAAGCACGATGAAAAAACGTAAGCGTTTATTTTCAATCAATAAGTAAAAGCTAGACACTCAAAATCAGTATATTTTGGGTATATTTTTAAGGTTTAATTTATCTCTTCAGTAATTGGAGAAACGACACTATATACATTTTATCTGATTTCTCTTGATGGCTGGCTAGAGTGAATCAATTAGGCAAATTGACAGAACTAACTGCATCTAATTTTCAGGGAGTCTTTTCTTTATTTACAAAACGCTTTATTTTATTGATAAATTTTAGCATATAGATCTTTATATTTTTCTAAAACGACTTTGCGTTTTAGTTTTAGAGTGGGTGTAAGCTGCCCACCATCTATTGACCAAACGTCAGGTGTTAATTCAATTTTCTTTACTTGTTCCCAATTTCCAAATTTAGCATTAAAATGATTTATTTCTTGGTAAATTCTTTTTATTACTTCTGGGTTTTGAACAAGTTCTTCATTAGTCGAGCCAATATTTACATGATGAATATGAGCCCATTCTCTTATAAATTCAAAAGCTGGCTGAATGATTGCTGCTGGCATTTTTTGTCCTTCTCCAACCACCATAATTTGTTCAATAAATCGAGATTGTTTAAATATATTTTCTAAAATCTGAGGAGCTACATACTTACCTCCGGATGTTTTAAACATTTCTTTTTTACGATCTGTTATACGTAAAAAACCATCTTTATCAAATTCTCCTATATCTCCTGTATGAAAATAACCGTTTTTAATTACTTCGTCTGTTTGGTCTTGATCTTTATAATACCCCATCATTAAGTTGGGTCCTTTAAAAAGAATTTCGCCGTCTTCTCCTATTTTTATTTCTACATTATTTATAGGCTTCCCTACCGTTCCTATACGAAATAAACCATTTCGCATGTCATTTACACTTATAACAGGTGATGTTTCAGTAAGACCATATCCTTCCATTACAGGCATTCCAGCTGCAGAAAAGACACGGGTTAAACGAGTTTGTAAGGCAGCACTTCCTGAAACCATTATTTTTACATTTCCTCCTAAAGCTTCTTGCCATTTACTAAATATTAATTTACGTGCTATTTTTAATTGAAATTCATACCACCAACCATTTTTACCGTATGGTTCATATTTTAAACCTAGTTCAACTGCCCAAAAGAAGATTTTCTTTTTGATTCCTGTTAATTCGGTTCCTTTTGCATAAATTTTATCATAAACTTTTTCTAATAGTCTAGGAACAACGGTAAATACATCAGGTTTTACTTCTTGAAAATTATCTGAGATTTTATCAATAGATTCAGCGAAATAAATTGAAATTGAATAATATTGATAAATATATAAAATAACTCTTTCGAAAATATGACAAATAGGAAGAAAGCTCATTGCTTTTGCTTTACCTGCTACTAATGGAATTCTGTCAGAACTATTTAAAACATTCGATACAATGTTATGATGAGATAACATTACTCCTTTAGGCTTACCAGTGGTTCCTGAAGTATAAATAATGGTGGCTAAATCATTTGGTTTTACATTATTTTTTCGTTCTTCAACAAAATTTTGAGTGCTTGTGTCTTTTCCTATAGTCAATAGGTCTGTCCAATTTTTTTCACTAGGTATCTCATCGAATGTAAAAACATCTATTAAATTAGATAAATTAGCTTTTATGGCGTTTAGTTTATTCAAAACTTCCTTATCAGATACAAAGCAATACTTTGACTCAGAATGATTTAGAATATATTCATAATCTTGTTCTGATATGGTGGGATAAATAGGAACTGTTTGAGCTCCAATTTGCAACACTCCTATATCCATAATATTCCATTCTGTTCTATTATTAGATGAAATAATGGCTATTTTATCATCTCTTTGCACCCCCATAGCGATAAGTGCTCTTGAAACGGCATTTGCTTTATCTAAATATTCTTGGGTAGAGGTTTTAACCCATTTTCCGTTATATTTTGTAACTAACGCGTCTGGTAAGTTATTCTGTTCTAGCTGATAATAAGGAAAATCAAATAATCTTGTAATGTTCGTCATTATTAAATGTGGGTAAAGTTATAGTGCAAATTAAATAATTTAAACTTAAAATACAATTTTAATTTATTTTTTAAAATTAATTAGCAAAATTTTACACAAAAAAGTTTTTTTGTTTGAATAAAAGTATTCTATCTAAGCCTGTTTTTAAACAATAACAACGAATCTATTAAATGATTTTTGTCTTTTACAGACTGAATGTATAAAAGTTAATTTAAAAGGAATTTAAATTCAAATTATCTGATAAATTTTTATTGTAGGTAAAATAATTTCAAAACTAAAGAAGTACTCTTTTTTGTATTTTATACCATTTAAACTTAAAATGTATTGGATTATAAAATAAAGTTCTAGATATGTTTTTTGATTTTAAAACAACTCGAACAGATGGTTGAGTATATAATTGAAATCATCGTTAGTTCGAGCGCGAAGCGCATCGAGAACCAACATTAATTTTTATTGCTTTTATAGGATAGTCCCTAAATCAACATCCAGTTTGTCACTCCTACGCAAGGAGGAGTTTCATAATCAACACTATGTGATTTATTTCTTTGGTCGAAATGAAAAGATTGTGAACTTTTTTGGATAGTCTCAGTGTTAAAAAATTATTATTATGAGGAAATTTCAAAGTTTAAATGGTATTATTTCATAAAACTACGTCGCGTAATCTGGGGTTAAATGGATTCTTTAAAAACGAAAAAGGAATCCATGCTTTGGATTCCTTTTTATTTAGTTTTGGGTCATCTAAAAATTAAATATCCCTATTATTTTAAGTATTTTGTGTATAAAAATTTACCCTAATACTTCTTTTACTTTTTTACCAATTTCAGCTGGCGAATCTACAACGTGAATGCCATTTTCTCTCATAATTCTTTTTTTAGCTTCAGCTGTATCATCAGCTCCACCTACGATTGCTCCTGCATGCCCCATTGTACGTCCTTTTGGAGCCGTTTCGCCTGCAATAAAACCTACAACTGGCTTACGATTACCGTCTGCTTTAATCCATTTAGCCGCATCTGCTTCTAATTGACCTCCAATTTCACCGATCATGATGATACAATGTGTTTCAGGATCATTCATCAATAATTCAACAGCTTCTTTTGTAGTTGTTCCTATAATTGGATCTCCTCCAATACCAATAGCTGTAGTAATTCCAAATCCTTGACGAACTACTTGATCTGCTGCTTCATAAGTAAGGGTTCCTGACTTAGATACAATTCCAATATTTCCTTTTTTGAAAACAAATCCTGGCATAATTCCTACTTTTGCTTCTTCTGGAGTAATTACACCTGGACAGTTAGGACCTACTAATCTACAACCTTTTCCTTTGATATAATCATATGCTTTAATCATATCTGCTACTGGAATACCTTCGGTAATACAGATAATCACTTTAATACCTGCGTCTGCTGCTTCCATAATAGCGTCTGCGGCAAATGCTGGCGGCACAAAAATAATAGATGTATCTGCACCTGCTTGATCTACTGCATCTTTAACGGTATTAAATACGGGACGTTCTAAGTGTGTAGAACCGCCTTTACCAGGAGTTACTCCTCCTACCACATTAGTTCCGTACTCTATCATTTGAGAAGCATGAAAGGTTCCTTCACTTCCTGTAAAACCTTGTACGATTATTTTTGAATCTTTATTTACTAAAACACTCATAATATGTGTATTGTTTGTTATAAAATATATGACGCAAAAGTAAACCTTTTACTTTTACTTTAAAATTATTTTTTGAAAAGAATATGTGATTTTTTTAGAATATTTAGTTCTTATTTATTCTTCATTTTGATTAAGTTTATTCAGTATTTCAGGCATTTTTTTAAGGTTTGCTAACTGCTTAAATTTTTCACGAGATTCTTCTGCTGGTGTTCCAAAATAGGCTTTAGATCCTTCAAGTGATTTTGTAACTCCTGTTTGTCCCATTATTACTGCTTTTTCACCTATTTTTATACCACTAGTAATACCTACTTGCCCCCACAATGTAACTTCGTCTTCTATAACAACACAACCCGCAATACCTGTTTGTGAAGCGATTAAACATTTTTTACCTATTACGGTATCATGTCCTATATGTACTTGGTTATCTATTTTAGTTCCTTCTCCTACAGTGGTATCTCCTGTTACTCCTTTATCAATTGTACATAATGCTCCGATTCCTACGTTATCTTCGAGTATCACTCTTCCTCCTGACAATAATTGATCGAATCCTTCGGGTCTTTTTTTATAGTAAAATGCGTCTGCTCCAATAATTGTTCCTGAATGGATAATAACATTATTTCCAATAACGGTATGATCATAAATAGAAACATTTGAATGAATCAAACAGTTTAGGCCTATTTTTACATTATTTCCAATAAAGCAATTGGGTTGTATTATAGTTCCTTCTCCTATTTGAGCGGTAGAAGCTATAGAGGTATTAGAAGCCTGAAAGGGCTTAAAATATTTTGTAAGAAAATTAAAATCTCTAAAGGGATCTTCTGAAATCAATAGAGCTTTTCCTTCTGGACATTGAACTTCTTTATTGATTAAAATAATTGTAGCTGCGGATTGCAAAGCTTTATCGTAGTATTTAGGATGGTCTACAAAGACAATATCTCCTGATTGAACTACGTGTATTTCATTCATCCCTAAAACAGGAAAATTAGCATCCCCTATAAATTTACAATTTATGATGGATGCTATTTCTTCTAAACTATATTGCCTAAGAAATCTCATTATTCCTTAACACGCTCCATATAAGCGCCTGTTGCTGTATCAATTTTAATTTTATCTCCTTCATTAATAAATAAAGGTACATTTACTTGAGCTCCTGTTTCTACAGTAGCAGGTTTCGTAGCATTTGTTGCGGTATTTCCTTTTACTCCTGGTTCGGCATAGGTTACTTCTAAAACTACTGAAGCTGGCATATCTACAGACAGAGGCATTTCTGTTTCTGTATTGATTTGCACCATTACGTTAGTTCCTTCTTTTAACAAATCAGGAGCGTCTAAAATATCTTTATTTAAAGTTATTTGCTCAAAAGTTTCTTGGTTCATAAAATGAAACTCTGATCCTTCGTTATATAAATATTGAAAAGTGTGTGTTTCAACTCTCACTACTTCAATTTTATGACCTGCTGAGAATGTATTATCTAGTACTTTTCCAGAAGTTAATGATTTTAATTTGGTTCTAACGAAAGCAGGTCCTTTCCCTGGTTTAACGTGTAAAAATTCAACGATTTTAAAAATATCGTTATTATACTTAATACATAATCCGTTTCTAATGTCTGCCGTACTTGCCATTTTATTTTACTATTTTTTTTAAATATTTCCTGTATAACCTTTCATAATACCTCTAGATGAATTTCTAATAAAATCAAGAATTTCATCTCGCTCTGGGGTGGCTGTCATTTCAGCTTCAATGATTGCTAGTGCTTGAGTTGTATTATAATTTTTTTGATATAAAATTCTATATATATCTTGAATTTCTCTAATTTTTTCTGTAGAAAACCCTCTTCTTCTGAGTCCAACTGAGTTAATTCCCACATAAGACAATGGTTCTTTAGCTGCTTTTGTATAGGGTGGTACGTCTTTTCGAACTAATGATCCTCCTGAAATCATGGCGTGATCTCCTATGGATATAAACTGATGAACTGCGGCTAATCCTCCTATTACGGCATGATCTCCGACTGTAACGTGACCTGCTAATGCTACGCCATTTACTATTATGGCATTATTTCCGATATGACAATCATGAGCAACATGGGCTGTGGCCATAATCAAACAATTATCGCCTATTATTGTCTGTCCAGAAGCTACTGTTCCTCTATTAATTGTAACACATTCTCTAATGGTGGTGTTATTACCTATAACGGCTAAGGAATCTTCTCCTCCAAATTTTAAATCTTGCGGAACAGCCGATATAACGGCACCAGGAAAGATATTACAGTTTTTACCTATACGAGCTCCTTCCATAATTGTTACATTAGAACCTATCCAAGTCCCCTCTCCTATTACCACATTATTATGTATCGTTGTAAAAGGCTCAATTACAACATTTTTTGCAATCTTAGCCCCTGGATGTACATATGCTAATGGTTGATTCATTTCTAATTTATTATAAGTTTAAATTAACTAGTGTTTTTTTTAAAAACACTATACACTTATTGGTTTTTAACAATTTGAGCCATTAATTCAGCTTCTGCTACTAATTTCCCATTTGCGAACGCATATCCTTGCATGTGACAAATACCTCTTCTTATTGGTGATAATAATTCTAATTTAAAGATTAAAGTATCACCTGGTAAAACTTTATGTTTAAACTTAACATTATCTATTTTCATAAAATAAGTAAGATAGTTCTCAGGATCTGGAACGGTACTTAAAATCAGTATTCCTCCTGTTTGTGCCATTGCTTCAACAATTAAGACTCCTGGCATTACTGGAGCTCCTGGAAAATGTCCGACGAAGAAATCTTCGTTCATAGTAACGTTTTTGAGACCTACCACTTGGGTATCGCTCATACTCAAAATTCTATCTACTAATAAAAAGGGCGGCCTATGTGGAAGCATGGACATTATTTTATGAATATCCATTAAAGGTTCCTTGTTTAAATCATAAACGGGGACATTATTACGTTGTTCATTTTTAATGATTTTTGCGATTTTTTTTGCAAATTGTGTATTGACGAAATGTCCTGGTTTATTAGCTATGATTTTACCTTTTATCTTGGTTCCTATCAAAGCTAAATCACCTACTACATCTAATAGTTTATGACGTGCTGCTTCGTTTGGGTAATGCAAGGTTAAATTATCTAGTACTCCATTAGGTGTAATTGAAATTTCATCTTTACCAAAAGCAACTCTTAGTTTGTTCATTGTTTCATTTGATAATTCTTTATCTACATAAACAATGGCATTATTAAGATCTCCTCCTTTAATTAGACCGTGTTCTAATAACATTTCTAATTCATGTAAGAAACTAAAAGTTCTACAAGATGCTATTTCTGATTTAAATTCAGAAATATTTTTCATTGAAGCATTTTGCGTACCTAATACTTTTGTTCCAAAGTCAACCATTGTGGTTACAGAATACTCATCAGATGGAATCACGGTAATCTCACTACCTGTTGACTCATCTAAATAGGAAATAACTTCTTTTACTACATAAACATCGCGTTCTGCATCTTGATCTATTAATCCTACTTTTTCAATAGCTTCTACAAAATGTTTTGAGGAGCCATCCATAATGGGTAATTCTGAGGCATCTAATTCAATAATTACGTTATCTAAGTCACATCCTACTAATGCTGCCAAGACATGCTCAGGAGTTTGAATCATAACTCCTAATTTTTCTAGATTTGTACCTCTTTGGGTATTTACAACATAATTTGCATCTGCTTCAATAATAGGTTGTCCTTCTAAATCAACACGTATAAAAGTAAACCCGTTATTTATAGGAGCGGGTTTAAAAGTCATTGTAACTTCTTTACCTGTATGTAAACCAACTCCTTTTAGTGTAATTTCTGACTGAATGGTCTTTTGTTTAACCATGACTACTACTTCTTTATATTTCTTTTTAGTTCTGTTATTTCTGATACAATTTTTGGTAAGTTTTTAAAATGTACATAGGATTTATTAAAATCATTATAACCTAAAGCTGGACTTCCTTGTACAACTTCTCCGTCTTTTAAACTTCTACCAATACCTGATTGAGCCTGTATTTTAACATTGTTGCCAATAATAATATGTCCTACAATACCTACCTGCCCTCCTATCATGCAATTTTCTCCAATTTTAGTAGAACCTGCTACTCCTGTTTGGGAAGCTATTACTGTATTTTTGCCTATTTCTACATTATGGGCTATTTGAATTTGGTTGTCTAACTTAACTCCTTTGCGTATAATGGTAGATCCTAAGGTTGCTCTATCTATGGTAGTTGCTGCTCCTATGTCTACGTTATCTTCTATAACAACATTTCCTATTTGAGGTACTTTGGTATATTCTCCATTTTCATCAGGAGCAAAACCAAATCCGTCGGCTCCTATAACTGTTCCTGAATGAATTGTGCAATTTTTTCCTATTATGGTTTCTGAGTAAATTTTTGCTCCTGCAAAGATCATTGTATTATCACCAATAACAACATTATCTCCTATGAATGTGTTTGGAAAAATTTTTACATTTTCACCTATTGTCACATTTTCACCTATATAACTAAAAGCTCCTAAGTAAAATTTATCTCCGTATTTAGCACTTTTTGATAATAGAGAGGGTTCCTCTATACCTATTTTATTGTGTTTTATTTGGTTATAAAATTCTAATAATTTTGAAAATGATTTGTAAGCATCTTCTACTTTAACTAAAGTCGTAGTCAATTCATTTTCGGGTTGAAAACTTTTATTTACGATGGTTATGGTTGCCTTCGTTTCATATATATAATTTAGGTATTTAGGATTGGCTAAAAATGTTAATGATCCTTCTGTACCTTCTTCTATTTTAGATAGCTTAGAGACTTCTGCATTAGGATTCCCTACTACTTGTCCATCTAATATTGCTGCAATTTGTTCTGCTGTAAACTTCATAATTCTTGCAAAAGTATAAAATTTTGCGGAAATTTTAACTTTTATTTAGTTGTTTTGGATAACACAAATAGTATTTTGTTACTTGTTTTGACAAAGCTTTTAAGGATAATTGATCTGACAAAACGGCTACGTCTTCCAATATTCCGTCTTTTTTTAGTATTCTAATGGGTTCTGCTATTTTACTATAGGCTTGATTTTTTATTTTCCCTTTAAAAACAAAATATTTTGCTTCTAAAGTTGATATTTTTTTTAGTCGAGCAAAATCATCTATTAATTGATTTACTTCTTCTGAAGGAAATTTCTCTTCTCCTAATTTTATTTTTAATAAATCTCTATTAATTATAATTCTACTTAATTCACTTAAGGTGTAATCTTCATGATATTGCCAATTTTTAATGGCTCCTACTATGTCTGCATCATCTAATTTTGAAAATTCTTCTAATATGGAATCATTAAATTTTTCAAAGTAGACTTTATTTTTTATAAAAAAGTATAGGGGTTTACTACATTCTACTTCTATTCCTTTTTGATATAATTCTTTAGCTCTTTTTAATATTTTGGTTAAAATCTCTTCTGCTACTAAATTTGTTTTATGCAAATATACCTGCCAATACATGAGTCTACGAGCCATTAAAAATTTTTCAACTGAATAAATTCCTTTTTCTTCTATAACCAAAACATCATCTACTACATTCATCATTTGAATTAAACGATCGGAATTAATTTTTCCTTCTTCTACTCCACTATAAAAACTATCTCTTTTTAAATAGTCCATTCGATCCATATCTAACTGGCTTGAGATCAATTGAAGCATAAACTTTCTATGATATTCTCCTTTAAAAACTTGAATGGCTAGGGTTAGCTTCCCTTCAAATTCCTTATTGAGTTTATTCATAAATAAAAGCGATATTTCTTCATGATGAACATTTTCTACTATACTATGTTCCATGGCGTGTGAAAATGGTCCATGCCCTATATCATGTAATAATATGGCGATATAGAGTGCATTTTCTTCTTCTTCTGAAATTGCCACATTTTTAAACCGAAGTACGCTTACTGCTTTTTGCATTATATGTAAACATCCTAATGCGTGATGAAAACGAGTATGATGGGCTCCTGGATAAACTAAATATGACATTCCCATTTGAGTGATCCTTCTTAATCTTTGAAAATAAGGGTGTTGTATTAAATCGTAGATAAAGGGATTTGGAATGGTTATAAAACCATATATTGGATCATTGAATATCTTAAGTTTGTTTGTATTACTCACAAATGTAGATTTAGTATAACAAAGATAAAAAAACCTGAGAATTTTCATCCACTATCAGTTTTTTTTTAATCATAGCTATATTATTACCAAATAATTACTCTATCGTCTTTAGGAATAAACATCTTTGTTCCTTCTTTTATTTTAAATGTTTCATAAAATATATCTATATTACTTAAAGGACCATTGATTCTGTAACGTGCTGGAGCATGAACATCTTCTATTAATTGTTGTGCTAATGCTTCTGGTTTAACATTAACCATCCAGGCATAAGCATAAGCTAAAAAGAAGCGTTCATTTGGATTTAAACTGGCTATTTTTTGTTTATTTTTAAACTGTTTTGTTTTTTTAAATGCTTCATATCCCATAATTACTCCTCCTAAATCCGCAATATTTTCTCCTTGGGTTGCTTCTCCATTAACGTATTTTCCGGGTAATGCTTCATATTTATTATATTGTTTTACGATGGCTTTAGTTTTAGCTTTAAATTTCTTTAAATCTTCAGTTGTCCACCAATTTTTTAGATTTCCTTTTTCATCATATTGACTTCCTTGATCATCAAAACCATGTGTCATCTCATGTCCGAAAGTTGACCCTCCTATTATTCCATACAATACTGCATCATCTGGCATACGTCCTTTAAAACCAGGAACGATTATATTGCAAGCAGGAACACATATTTCGTTATTACTTGGATTATAATAGGCATTGTAAGTTTGTGGATACATACCCCATTCTGTACGATCTACAGATTTACCGTATTTAGAAGCCATTTCATTATAATTCCATTGATTTACTGCCATTACATTAGCTAAATAATGATGTTTATCAATTAAAATGGAACTTAAATCTTTCCATTTATCTGGATATCCTACTTTCATAACGATTTTAGATAATTTGAAGAGGGCTTTTTTCTTAGTTTCTGGACTCATCCAATCTAATTTTTTGATTCGTTCTGCATAAACTTCTCGAATAGCATTCCCTATTTCTAATAATTTTTCTTTTGTCCCTTTTGGCAAGTATTCTTCCACATACACCTGACCAATAAGTTCTCCAAGTGCTTCATCTGTTTGCTCTACTACTCGTTTCCATCTTGGTTTTTGTTCTTTTACACCGCTCATAACGGTTGAATAGAAATAAAAATGTTCTTTTTCAAAATTGTTGCTTAGATAAATTGCGTAGGAATTAACTAAATTCCATTTTAAATACACTTTCCATTCTTGAAGTGTGTATTTTTTGACTGTTTCATTGAATGCTCTATAAAATTCGGGCTGTCCTACAATAACAGAATCTACTTTTTTAATTTTTAATTGTCCTAACATTTTATCCCACATTAAGTTAGGTGTTAACTCTTTAAACTTTGCCAAAGTCATTTTATTATAATTTAGTCTAGGATCTCTAAGTGATTCTAACTTTCTGGATTTTTTAGCTAATTCTGTTTCTAGTCTTAGAACTGTTTGAGCATCATTTAAGGCTGTTTTTTCAGTTCCTATTAATTTAAATATTTTCTTTAAATGTTCTAAATATGCTACACGTATTTTTACTGTTTCTTTATCTGTATTAAAATAATAATCACGGTTTCTCATGCCTAACCCTCCTTGACTAAAAAAAAGAGCATATTTAGCACTATTTTTATCATCTTGAGCAATATAAAAATCAAAACCTGGATTTGTTCCTATGGTGTGCATATATGCTAAATGTTCTAGCAATGAAGTTGGATTTTTTATGTTTTCAATTTTAGATAATTCTTTTTTTAAAGGATTGATTCCTATTCTATTTATGGTTAAAGTATCTATTCCTGAAATATAAAAATCGCCAATTTTTTGTTTGTTACTTCCTCTTTCTGCATCTTCTTTAGCTGATTTTTCACAAATCTGTTTAATCTGATTATTTATTGTGTCTTGAATAGTTCTAAAAATACCATTACTTCTTTCTGATGATGGAATTGGATTTTTTTTAAACCAGCCTCCATTAGCGTATTCAAAAAAGTCTTTTGAAAGAGCGGTTGTAGTATCTCTATTGCTAACTAAAACATCAGGAGTATTAACATTTATCATTTCTTTTTTACAACTTCCTATAAAAAGAGTAATGATCAATGATAAAATGAATAGTTTATTGATTTTCATATTATTTCTATATTTTTAAAGGTCAAATATATTTTAAATGTAAAAAAAATACTATAATTTATACTATTTTTAAGAAACGATAGTTTTTAAAATAGTAAATTGCATTGATTCTGCAGCAATAGAATCTAAAAATCATTACCTAATACAAAAAAAGGAGACCATGAAAATACTTTGGGTTGACGACGAAATAGACTTATTAAAACCACATATATTATTTTTAGAAAAGAAAAATTATCAAGTTACGACTTGCAATAATGGTAGAGATGCCTTAGATCTTTTTCAGGAAGAGAATTTTGACATCATTTTTTTGGATGAAAATATGCCTGGAATGACTGGACTTGAAGTTCTTTCTGAAATGAAAGAAAAAAAACAGGCTATTCCTATTATTATGATTACAAAAAGCGAGGAAGAATACTTAATGGAAGAAGCAATTGGTGCTAAAATTGCGGATTATTTAATCAAACCTGTTAATCCCAATCAAATTCTTTTAAGCTTAAAAAAGAACTTAGATCATTCTCGTCTAATATCCGAAAAAACTACATTAGACTATCAAAAAGAATTTCGTAAAATAGCCTTGGATATGGCTATGGTTGATACTTATGAAGAATGGGTAGATTTATATAAGAAATTAATGTTTTGGGAAATGGAACTAGAAAATATAGATGACCAAAATATGTTTCAAATTTTAGAATCTCAAAAAGCTGAAGCTAACTCACAATTTGGCAAATTCATTGAAAAAAACTATGAAGATTGGTTTACAAAATCTCATGATCGCCCCATTTTATCTCATGAAGTCTTCAGAAAGCTTGTAGTACCCGAATTAAGGAAAGATGAAAATATACTCTTCGTTGTAATTGATAATTTACGATATGATCAATGGAAATCTTTCGAAACGGTCTTAGGAAATCATTATAAATTAGAAGATGAAACTCCTTATTTTGCGTTATTACCAACAGCTACTCAGTATGCTCGAAATGCGCTATTCTCAGGATTGTTACCAATAGAAATGGAAAAAATGTACCCTCAATACTGGAAAAATGATGTAGACGAAGGTGGTAAAAATTTATATGAAGCTGAATTTTTAACAGAACAGCTCAAACGACTTAGATTAAATATTTCGCATGAATATTTCAAAGTAACTAATTTTGCCAATGGTAAAAAATTAGCCGAAAACTTCAAAGGATTAAAAGATAAAAAATTAGTAGCCGTTGTTTACAACTTTGTTGACATGCTTTCACATGCTAAAACAGACATGGATGTGGTAAAAGAATTAGCTTCTGATGATAAAGCATATCGTTCTTTAACATTAAGTTGGTTTAAAAATTCGCCTCTTTTAGAAATCATTCAACAAGCACAACGTTTAGGTTTTAAATTAATCCTAACAACAGATCACGGAACTATTAATGTTAAAAACCCTTCTCAAGTCATTGGCGATAAAAACACTAGTTTAAACTTACGTTATAAAACAGGAAGAAGTCTTACTTATGAATCTAAGGACGTTTTAGCTATCAAAGATCCAAAAAAAATAGGGTTGCCTGCTATTAACATGACAAGCTCTTTTATTTTTGCAAAAAGTGATCATTTCTTAGCTTACATAAACAATTATAATCACTATGCTAGTTACTATCGAAATACTTACCAACATGGAGGTATTTCATTAGAAGAAATGATTATTCCTTTTTTAGTATTTAGCCCTAAGAAATAAATTTTAATACACTTTTTTGTGTTACCATTAACTAATCCAAAAAATCATAATTTAACTGAAATTATGGGTAGAATTTTGTAAAGGAAAAACATACTCTGCTTTTTTCTACATTGAAAAAAAAGTACTCTTATAAATTTAAAGCCATTTCTACCTGTAATATTTTTCTATGGCGTAATTTATATTTTAAAGAAAACAAAAAACGTAAATGTCCTTGATTTTAACAAAAAAGGACACCTTAAAAGACTCTAATTTTATCATTTAAACGAGAGGAAAAATCATATATATAATCCTATAACTTTTCCTCTCGTAAAGGTGACAAACTGAATGTTTAGTTACTCCCTATTAGAATTTTGTACTTTATATTTTTAAACTAATTTACTATTCTTCTGCCTTAGGCATAAGAATTGATAAAAGTACAGATAATACTAAAACAGTTCCTATTATAAGGAGTGATACAATTGAATCAACATGATAAAAAGGTGCTATAATCATCTTAATTCCTATAAAACTCAAAATAATAGCCAAACCATAAGGCAGTTTATGAAATAAGTATATAAAATTATCTAACAGAAAAAATAATGCTCTCAATCCTAATATAGCAAAAATATTAGAGGTGTATAAGATAAATGGATCTGTTGAAATAGCAAAAATAGCGGGAATAGAATCAACTGCAAATAGCAAATCTGTAAATTCAATAACTGCTACTACAACTAATAAAGGTGTTGCTATTTTCTTTCCATTTTCAATTGTAAAAAAATTATTTCCATCATAATCATCACTAACATTAAAAAACTGACGAACTAAACGTGCTCCCTTGGTATCATTATAATCTTGATTTTCATCCTCTTCATTGGCAAACCAGGACTTAACACCCGCATACACTAAAAACACGCCAAAAAGTGTCATTACTAGATTAATATCGTATTTAAGCCCTTGCAACCCTATAAGTCCTAAAATTTTATTCAAATAAGTTAACTCTATTAAAAAGGCTCCTGAAAATATGAATATTGCTCTTAAAACCAATGCTCCAATAACTCCCCAAAATAAAACTTTGTGCTTATTTTGATTGGCTACATCAAAAAACTTAAAGACCATAATAAACACAAAGAGATTATCTACTGAAAGTGCTTTTTCTATCCAATATGCTGATTGAAATTCATAGAATTTAATTGCTCCTGCAAAATGATATACTAGCCCACTAAATCCCATTGCTAAGGCTATCCAAACAAATGACCAAGTTACAGCTTCTTTACTAGATACTTCATGGCTCTTTTTATTAAAGATTCCTAAGTCTAACAACAGCATAAACAATATTACAATTGCAAATGTGACAATTAACCAAGGATGCTCTGCAAAAATTGGGTGTTCATTCATATTAAACTATTTTATTTTTTTATTTACTTTCTTTTCTCTTACTTTTGAAAATATATTTTATCTTTTAGGAATCTTACACCTAAACATTCCTTGATAGAATTAAAAAACGAACAAAGCTATCTAAAAAAGGATTGCGATGTTATTTTAACTAACAGTAAAACTATTGATCATTTAACCTCTGTTTTACAGAAACAACAAACTAAACACCAGATCATTATTTTTTAGATAGTCTTTTTCATAAATAAACTTATTTCTTATTATTCTTCATAGCGCTCCATTTCGCGATCATAAAATTCACCTGCTAAGATAATTAAATGCTCCATTTCTCTTGCTATTTCTGTTTCATCTTCATCATCTAATTCTTCTATAAATTCTACAGAATCATCTTTTAAATTAATTAAAAAGCGAGGAAATTCTAAATGAATGATAAAAATATCATCTGGAAAATCAGAATTATCTGCTAAAACAAATTTTGGTAATGTCATCTTATAATGGTTTTAAATATTAAGTTTTAAGGCTTTGAAAAATCATTTGTTTTGATAATTTTTCAAACCTATAATATAAAAGTAATGCTGCTGCAATAAGCCCTGATAATAATCCGATCCATATTCCTATAGCTTTTAAAGAAGTAAATAAACCTAAATATATTGATATAGGAAAACCAATAATCCAATATGCAACAAATGTAAGGTACATAGGTACTTTTACATCTTGAATTCCTCGTAATGCTCCGAGCATTGTTACTTGTATGCCATCAAAAATTTGAAAAACAGCTGCTATTAAAATTAAATTAGAAGCAATTGAAACTACTTCTAAATTATCTTTTATTGTTAATGTATTTTGAGAATCTATAAAAATTTTAGGTAACCAATTATTTGTCAACACAAAAATAAGTGCAAAAAATCCTTGGATTAGAATTGCTAATAAAAAAATAGAACGTGCAATAATTTGTAACTTTTTATAATCTTGTATTCCTTTCTGATTTCCCACTCGTACCATCCCTGCAACACCTAAACCTGAAACGAACATAAAAGTAAAAGTGGCTAAAGTTAGTGCTATTTGATTAGCAGCTTGACTAGTGGTACCAATACTTCCACATAACCAAACGGCTCCCGTAAACAAAGCAACTTCAAAAAACATTTGCATTGCAGAAGGCAATCCTAAATTTACAATTTTTTTGGTCATTGTTTTCCCTATACTTTTAATGCTAAATCCTTCGAAATAAGGTTTAAACTTTTTCTTAGATTTTAGAGCAAAATGAATATAAACCACCATGATAATTCTAGACAAAACAGTCCCAACCGCAGCTCCTAGCATTCCCATTTTTGGAAAAATCCAAACACCATAAATCAATACTATATTGAAGAATAAATGCACTACATTACAAAGTAAATTGGCCCACATACCATATTGAGTTTCACTTTTACCATCAGCAAATTGCTTATATCCCTGAAAAACAATCAATGGTATTAATGAAAATGCAACCAAATCTAAAAAAGGTTTAGCTAACTCAACCACTTCTTCAGGTTGCCCCATATATACAATCAAAGGTTTAGCAAAATAAATAATTCCAAACAAAATGATCCCCAATCCTGTACAAAGCCATAATCCATGATGAAAAACACTACGTCCTTTAATTAGATTATTTTCTCCATCAGCTTCCGCCACCAAAGGAGTTATAGCTGTTGAGAAACCTAATCCTAACGACATTCCTATAAATACAAAACTATTTGCAAGAGAAACTGCCGCTAACTCTTTAGCTCCTAGTTTCCCTACCATTATATTATCTACAATAGAAACTAAAGTATGACCTAACATACCCAAAACAATAGGATAAGCCAATTTAATATTTTCTTTGAATTCGCGAGTATAAGTTGAAAGCTTCATAATATGCAAAGATAATTCATTCAATGGCAATTACAATAATAATTCCTAATTACGACTACTATTCTTAACAAAAGTCACACTCAGCTATCAGCTAATCTAATTCATTTCAAAAAACATTTTTCAGAATACCTAAAGCTACAAAACAGAATTTATAAGTTTAGTAGTTTTTTATTAAGTGATTATTTATTTTAAAAAATCTCCTCAGAAATTACCCTATTCTTTTTACACATATTTTAACATAATAACAAAAAACAAGGCACATAATTTGTTATAAACTAAAAAACAATTAACAAAAAAACAATTATCTCTATGAAAAAAACATTTTTGGTACTATCAATATTCGTATTATCATTCACCGCATGCAAACAATCTCCTGACATGATGACCGAAGAAATGGCCAGCGAAGCCGAAATTAACAACCTAATGATAAACAATCCGGAAATAGAAACTCCAGAAGAAAATAGAAGCGAAGAAAGTTACGCTGAAATAGAAGAAAATAAATTTGAAACCCCAAACACTAAACCTTTATCTACTTTTTCCATTGATGTTGATAATGCCTCTTACACCAACATTCGTCGTTTTATCAATAACGGTCAAGAAATTCCAAAAGATGCTGTACGTTTAGAAGAAATGATTAATTATTTTTCATACTCTTATCCTCAACCTAAAGATAATCACCCTTTTTCTATTAATACAGAGTACAGCGAATGTCCTTGGAACTCCAACCATAAATTATTAAAAATTGGTCTTCAAGGTAAAAAAATGGACAAAAACAATCTCCCTCCTTCTAACATTGTTTTTCTTATTGATGTATCAGGCTCTATGGAAGAAGAAAACAAACTTCCTTTACTAAAAGAATCCATGAAAATACTGGTAAAAGAATTACGTCCTCAAGATAAAGTTTCAATGGTTGTATATGCAGGAGCGGCAGGAATGATACTACCTCCTACTTCTGGAAATGAAAAAAATAAAATAATGAATGCTCTTGATAAACTAACGGCTGGAGGAAGCACTGCTGGAGGTGAAGGAATAGAATTAGCGTATAAAATTGCCGAAGAAAACTTTATTAAAGAAGGCAATAATAGAATTGTTTTAGCAACTGATGGCGACTTTAATGTAGGGGCTTCAACAGACAAAGAAATGGAACACTTAATAGAAAGAAAACGTAAAACAGGGATCTTCTTAACCTGTCTAGGATACGGCATGGGAAATTATAAAGATAGTAAGATGGAAACCCTTGCTAATAAAGGAAACGGAAACTATGCTTATATAGACAATATGCAGGAAGCTACTCGTTTTTTAGGCAAAGAATTCAACGGTTCTATGTTTACTATAGCTAAAGATGTTAAGATTCAAATTGAATTTAACCCAAATCAAATACAGTCCTACCGATTAATAGGATATGAAAATAGAAAATTAAATAATGAGGATTTTAAAAATGATGCTATTGATGCAGGCGAATTAGGAAGCGGGCATACCGTAACTGCTCTATATGAAATTATCCCTACAGGCGTTGAAAGTTCTTACTCTCCTACCCAATTAAAATACACATCGAAAGAAGGTTCTCAAAATTTAATTTCAAAAGAATTGGCTACCGTAAAATTTCGATACAAAAGGCCTGATGGTGAAAAAAGTATAGAGATGATTCAAACTGTTTCTAATTTAAGCAAACCTTTAAAAATTTCTAGTTCCGATTTTAAATTTGCTTCTTCTGTGGCTTGGTTTGGCATGAAATTAAGAGACTCTAAATATATTGAAAACAAACAAACAGAAGACATCATAGCTCTTGCTAACAAAGGTATACATAACGATTTGGAAGGTTATAAAACGGAATTTATTCGACTCATTAAAAGTGCCAAATTATAATCCTTTTTTTTAAACCCAAATTATATGTTAGCCTTTAAAATAAAGATTAAAAGAACAAAGAAGGTAGAAATACACGGCTTTTTTACAACAGTTGTAGATTTATTATATTGAGAGTATTTTTTTTAAAAAAATTCAAAGTTTTTATCTGTAATAAATTTTCAATGCGTAATCTGGATTTAAAAGAGGCTGTCCAAAAAGTAATAAATCAACATTATGTGATTTTTCCCTTTGGTAGAAATGAAAAGATTACAAACTTTTTGGACAGCCTCCTATATATGTTTGTTTTATTTAGGATAGGATTAATTAAAAAACAATTCGCTAATATGAAAATATATATTTTTTAGAATCTGAACTATCAGATTTTTTTTCAACAGGGTAGCCATTTAAATCATATTTATAAGTATATTTCTTAACATCAGTAATATTATTATAATTTGATTTAAATGTCGATTTATATTCAACAATATTATTTTTAGAAACATAGTCAGAGTCTTCAAACGACAAAAGTTTATCAAAACCTAAGATATTTTTAAATGGATTATTTTTATCATCATAAGAATATTCAAGTGTTCTAGTTGATGAACCATCATTTATCTCGTGTCTAATTAAATTCTCATTTAAAAAGAATAATTTACCATTACATAATGGATCTAAATCTCCATTATATTTTACTCTATAAGTAACATAAGAAATAGAATTATCAGCATTATAAGTAAAAACCGTTTTATTCGTAATATTACCACTAGGAGTATTATATATAACTGCTAAATAATATTCTAACTTATTATTAACATATTTATACTCATGTTTATTTAACAAGGTATTATCCGTTAGCAAAACTTCCTTTCTAACGATATTATCTCCGTCATAGGTATAAACTTCTTTATTATATCCTACTACAACACATTGTTTAATCTTTTTGCCATCATAATCAAAAATTAAAGTATATGGGGCATATTTACTCTCTACATTTATTTTTTTTGGCAAAACTGTTGATTGTACAACTGTTCCTCCTCCATCAGTTACGACTGAAGTTGTATTTTTATCATCATCCTTTGAACATGATAATAAAAAAAGAAATGAAAATATTAAAAAAAAATCCTTCACAAAACAAACGTTTAAAAATTAAAAAAATGAATTTTTAAAACAACAAATCTAAGTTTTTTTTAAGATTTCACAAAGAAACTAGAAATTATAATGAGCTATAAAAATTAGAATTAAAATTATATCTTTTCATAGAAAATAAACTACAAAGATATCTATTTACTTCTCCATTCCATCCTCAATCAAATCTCAAATAAAGGTTTTTATTTTGATCATACTTATAACCATCTATAATCAACACTAAGAATATTATGGCTTCTAGAAAAAACAACTGGTTTAGTTTTTTCAACTCTTCAATTATTGTTTTTTTATTACCATCAAAAACGTCGCCTTAGAATTAGGCAAACTCAAGCCTTTTTCATATTCGAGATAACCAAAAAGATCACAAGTGCTTACAAAAATTCCAGTACAAGTACATCTTAGATTTCAAATATCTTCAACTAATTTGATTAATTTGCAATTTCTTTTGCACAGAATTGATTTTTCACATAAAAAAAGAGGCTCTTTCTAAAATTGAAAAGAGCCTCTTTTAGGTATGTAATCATTTTATTTCTCAATTTCCTTTAGATTTTCCATTTTCTTGAAAGCCAAGAAACCTTTAATATCTTCAAAATGTTCTCGAACTCTTTTATTTCCAAATTCAAATACTTTAGTTACTAAACCATCTAGAAAATCACGATCATGAGAAACTAAAATTAATGTACCATCAAAATCTTTTAAAGCTTCTTTGATAATGTCTTTCGTTTTCATGTCTAAGTGATTCGTAGGCTCATCTAGAATCAATACATTTACGGGTTCTAACAATAGTTTAATCATAGCTAAACGTGTTTTTTCACCCCCCGAAAGGACTTTTACTTTCTTTTGAATATCGTCTCCTTTAAACATAAAGGCTCCTAAAATATTTTTAATTTGGGTACGAATATCTCCTTCTGCAATTCGGTCTATAGTTTCAAAAATGGTCAAATCGCCATCTAATAATGCTGCTTGATTTTGAGCAAAATATCCTACTTGTACATTATGTCCTATTTCTAATTTACCACTATCATGATTAATTTCTTTCATAATAGCTTTAATCATTGTTGATTTTCCCTCTCCATTTTTCCCTACAAATGCTACCTTTTGACCTCGCTCAATTACCATATTGGCATTATTAAACACTATATGGTCATCATATTTTTTTGTAAGCTCTTCTACAACAACAGGATATTGTCCTGAACGTGGTGATGGTGGGAATTTTAGTTTTAAAGCGGATGTATCAACTTCATCTACTTCTACTAAAACTAATTTTTCTAACATACGTACACGAGATTGCACTTGTTCTGTCTTTGAAAAAGTTCCTCTAAAACGCTCTATAAAAGCCTGATTTTCAGCAATAAATTTTTGTTGTTCATCATACGCTTTTTGTTGTTGTATTCTTCTATCTTGACGTAAAACTAAATAATCTGAATATTTTGCTTTATAATCATAAATTCTGCCCATCGTTACTTCAATGGTACGGTTAGTAATGCTATCTACAAAAGCACGGTCATGGGAAATAACCATTACTGCTTTGGCCTGAGTAACTAAGAAATCCTCTAACCATTGAATACTTTCCATATCCAAGTGATTGGTAGGTTCGTCTAACAATATTAAGTCTGGTTTTTTTAATAAAATTTTAGCCAACTCAATACGCATACGCCATCCACCAGAAAATTCGGAAGTTTTACGGGTAAAATCTTCACGAACAAAACCTAGTCCTTTTAATACTTTTTCAACCTCTGCTTCGTAATTAACTTCTTCTATAGAGTAATATTTTTCAGAAAGCTCCGAAACGCGTTCAATTAACTTCATATATTCATCACTTTCATAATCTGTACGAATAGTTAACTGCTCGTTAATTTCATCTATCTCCGCTTTCATTCCTAAAACAGAAGCAAAAGCTTTTGAGGTTTCTTCCATTACTGTACTATCATCATTTAATAACAAATGCTGAGGCAAGTATGCAATTACAGCATCACTAGGTGCTGAAATACTACCTCGTGTAGGCTTGTTTTCACCTGCAACGATTTTTAACAAAGTAGATTTTCCTGCCCCATTTTTACCCATTAAGGCAATTTTATCATTTTCATTAATTGCAAAAGTCACATCGCTAAAAAGCGTAGTTCCGCCAAACTCTACGGCAATATCATTTACTGTAATCATAATTGAAGTTTAGAAGTTTAAGGATTTAAAAATATTCCTTAAATTTTTGAAGATGCAAAGATAAAATTAATGAATAAATTAAATAATTTGAAAATGAGAAAATTAAAAATTAATCATTTTTTCTATCAATAATTTTGCTTGCATTACATCTTTTTTGTTCACCAGAACATCAACACCTGAATAAGGGCTCCAAAATCCAGCCATAGCTGCAGCTTGAATTTCATTTTTTAAAATTGCCAAAATCCCATTTATTTCTAATTCTGCTTTTATAGCTAAAGCACTTATTTCATTCCCAGAAAAAACAGTCACCAGACTCATATTTTTTATTCTTTAAAACCCCACAGCTTTATCATCTCCTCTATAATCTGCCCCTCCTTCCAATTTTCCTTCAGGCTGAACTAATATTGCATCTACTTTTCCTATTATCTTATTTTGTTTTTCATTAATTATATAACCTTTTCTTCTTAGACCATCAATCAGGTCATTTGAAAATTTATTAGGTTCAAAAACTACCTCATCAGGCAACCATTGATGATGAAAACGAGGGGCATCTACAGCCTGTTGCATATTCATTCCAAACTCCGTAACATTTAAAAAAGTTTGTAATACAGACGTAATAATTGTTGATCCTCCTGGTGTACCCAAAACCATAAATAATTTACCTTCCTTTTCTACTATTGTAGGTGTCATAGAACTCAACATTCTTTTTTTAGGTTGAATTTCATTAGCTTTAGCCCCTACAAGTCCGTATAAATTAGCAACTCCAGGTTTTATACTAAAATCATCCATTTCATTATTAAAGAAAAAACCTAATTCATCTGAATAATACTTACTTCCAAAATTATCATTTAATGTTGTAGTAGCCGCAATCGCATTACCTAGAGAATCCACTATAGAATAATGGGTTGTTTCAGTGCTTTCTTTAGAAAAATGAACTGTTCCGTGTTTTATTTCGGTTGAAGGAGTTGCTTTATCAAAAGAAAACGTACTCATCCTTTCTTTTAAATAATTTTCATTGGATAATTCGTCTTGAGGAATCTTTACAAAATCAGGATCTCCTAAAAAATAATTTCGATCTGCATACGCTCTTCGTTCCGCCTCTACAATTACCTGAATCGTTTTTTCTGAGTTATACCCGAGATCTTTTAAAGAATAAGGTTCTATCATTTTTAAGATTTGAGAAAGAGTAATCCCTCCACTACTGGGAGGAGCCATTGTTATTAAATTATATTTTTTATATTTAAAGACTATTGGTTTCCTCCAAACAGGGGTATATTCCTTTAAATCTTTTAGAGAAATTACCCCTCCTCTTTCCTTAATAAAACGAACGATTTCTTTGGCTATTTCTCCTTCATAAAATTCTTTTCTTCCTTTCTTAAGAATTTTTCTTAATGTTTTAGCCAATTGTATTTGTTTTATAGTATCTCCTTCTTTATAAATCTTAGAATATAAACTTTTAATTCCATTCATCTTTACGAAATCATTTCTATAATGCGCAAAAGTAATCTCATTTTTTGATGTAACTAAAAACCCTTTTTCTGCTAAATCTATAACTGGTTCAAAAATTTCTTTTAATGGTAAAGCCCCCATTTTTTCATGTACTTCTAATACTCCTGCTATCGTACCTGGCACACCTATAGCCTTGCCAGAAGCCGTACTTAAACCATCTATCACATCCTTATTTTTATCTAAAAACATATCTTTATTAGCCATTAGAGGTGCCTTTTCTCTATAATCAAGACTTCCAATGGCACCATTAGCTTTTCTATATACCATGAATCCGCCTCCACCAATATTTCCTGCTTGTGGATAACAAACAGCCAATGTTAATTCAGTTGCTACCATTGCATCAAATGCGTTTCCTCCTTTCTTTAATATTTGAACGCCTATTTTTGAAGCTTCCTCTCTTGCAGATACCACCATTGCTTTTTCTGATATCAATCCTTTTGTATTTTGCCCTTTTAAATAGGTTAATTGAAAGAAAATTAAGATTGTAAAAATTATTTTATATTTTCTCATACTTTTAGTATTTATCATTTTTTTGACACAAGTTACCTATAAAACAGAAAATCTCCTAAAGACATAAGGGTTTTTCTAATAATTTTTAAAACAAAAGTGTATTTCTTTTTATTTTAAAGCTCTTTTTCGTTTTCTATTTTCGATATATTCCTGAAGTGCTTTTTTTGTAGTAACCCAAGTTTTTCCTTCTTTATGAGCATCTATCTTTCCTTGTCTAGCCAATAAACTAACATATTCTTGAGTAAAGCCATACGATGATGACGGCTCACTAACAATATTCGCTATTGGTAAATAATCATTATCATTATCAGGCAAAGCTGTTAAATAAATATTTAATGTTCGCTCTACTGCTTGACACATCAATAAGACAAGTTTTTGATAGTTTCCATTATTAGCTTGATTTAGGGCTTCATAATATTTCTTCCTATCATTTTTTAAAATAATAGCTGGAGGAAAACCTCTTCGCATTAATAATAAATTCATACATAAACGAACCGTTCGTCCATTGCCATCAAAAAATGGGTGTATCCAAACAAATTTATGATGAAATATGGCAGCTAACTCTATGTCATTCAAACTTAATGGATTTTTATTAACAAATTCTACTAACTCATCTATTAAATATGAGACTTTATTAGCATTGGGAGGAATAAAATTAGCACCTGATATACGAACACCTCCATTACGTAAACGTCCTGCAAAATCATCTTCTATAGATCTTAAAACATACCCGTGTAAAGCAAGCATATCTATACTCCTAAAAATATATTCTTCATTTACTATTTCATACAAATAATCTATTGCTTTTTCATGATTCTTTGCTTCAAAATGTTCTCTAAGTGAAACTCCTTTTATTGTAATTCCTTCTTGAAGTACCATTTGTGTTTCTCTTAAAGTTAAGGTATTTCCCTCAATACTATTAGAATTATAAGTCCATTCGATCGAAAGCGATTCTTTAATTTTTTCAATAGCCATTTTAGGTAATGGTCTGGCTTTTACCAACATTTCCTTTTTTTCATATAATCTTTCAAAAGTTGTTTGAAATTCTTTTCGATATGACAAATCTATATTCCACATATCACAAATTTATTAATATCGTTTAAATTTTAAAAAAAAATATCCGATATTAAAAATTAAAATAAAAAAATAAGACTATCCAAAAAGTAATAAATCAACATGCAGCTTGTCACTCCGATAACTCTGGTTTCATAATCACATTATGTGATTTCTCCCTTTGGTCGAAATGAAAGATTGCGAACTTTTTAGACAGTCTCTTTTTAATTTATGATCTAATTATTCTTCATTATATTCATCTTCATCATATTCTACTCCAAAAAGATATGGTTCAATCATTATCTTATCAGCTAAAATTTCAACACGCTCTGTTAATTCAGTAGTAAAAAATAATCTTTGTGTTTTTTCTACACTCAAAGACAAACGTTGGACAATAGGCTCTAAACGTTGTTTAAAAATAAGATCTGCATCGTCTACCACAAAAATTTTAACTGTGTTCATATTAAATCCAGCCCCTGAGAACATTGCATTAATCTTATTTGGAGTTCCTATTAAAATATCCATTCCTGCGGAAATCACATTTTTTTCTTCATCTATATCTGTTTTATCATTGACTCCTATTACCCTAAGATCATTGTGTTTTCCAAATTTTTGAAAATAATCTAACATTTGTAAAACAGATTCTTTATCTTTTACAAGAATCAATGCTCGTGTAGATTCTCCTATTGGTTTTTCTAATTTTTGAATAACTGTATAAGCTATAGTAGATGATTTTCCTTCTCCTTGATTCATTACTACAATAGCATCAGCCCCTCCTTTTAAAGTTCCCCAACAATCCGATTGAAGTTCTGTGGGTTCAATAATATTATTTTCTATTAACGCTTTTTGAAGGTTTTGGTTTATTTTTTTTAAATTCATAATATATTTAGTCCTTAATTAATAGTGCTAAGCATCAGATAATAAGCACTAAGTTTAAAAAATTGACTTTACTTTGATGCAAATAATTTCACATCTGTTTCTGAAATTTCACTTCCTCCTAAAATAATTAAACGTTCAACAACGTTTCGCAACTCACGAATGTTTCCTGTCCAATCATAATCTTGTAATAACTTGATGGCTGAATTTGAAAAGGATTTAGTTGCACTTCCTTGTTCTTGAGCTATTTTATTAGTAAAATGTTTAATTAAAGCAGGTATATCGTCTCTTCTATCATTTAGTGAAGGAACTTTTATTAAGATAACTGCCAAACGATGATATAAATCTTCTCGAAAACGACCTTCTTCAATTTCTTTTTTCAAATCTTTATTTGTTGCCGCCACAACACGTACATTAACTTTTATGTCTTTATCAGCTCCTACACGTTGGATTAAATTTTCTTGTAGTGCTCTCAACACCTTAGCTTGTGCTGGCAAACTCATATCTCCAATTTCATCTAAAAAAATTGTACCTCCATCTGCTGCTTCAAATTTACCTGCTCTATCTTTCACAGCGGAAGTAAAAGCTCCTTTTACATGTCCAAATAATTCGCTCTCTATCAGTTCTGATGGTATAGCAGCACAATTTACTTCAATCATTGGGCCTGAAGAACGCTCACTTCTCTGATGAATTTGATGAGCTACCAATTCTTTACCGGTACCATTGGGTCCTGTAATCAAAACACGAGCTTCTGTAGGAGCTACTTTTTCAATCATCTCATTTATCTGTAATATAGAGACACTTTCACCTATCATTTCATAATTCTTGGATACTTTCTTTTTAAGAATCTTATTTTCTACGACTAATTTTTTTTTGTCTAAGGCATTACGAACCGTATTTAACAAACGATTTAAATCGGGTGGTTTTGAAATATAATCAAAAGCACCTAAACGCATGGTATTAACGGCTGTTTCTAAATCACCATGTCCCGAAATCATAACCATCGGGATTTCTGGTTTTATTTTTTTTATAGCTTCTAATACTTCTACGCCATCCATTTTAGGCATTTTAATATCACAAAGGATTAAATCGTAATCTTCATTCTTAGCCTTTTCAAGTCCTTGCGCTCCATCTTCTGCTTCATCTACTTTGTATGAATCATTTTCTTCTGAAAGAATTTTTGCCAAAACTCTACGAATGGCTGATTCGTCTTCTATTATTAATATTTTACTCATTCTATTTATTTGAAGATATCTTTTACTTGATTACTCGAATTTACAAAATCCAATAATTTAATTCTAATATTTAAGCCATTTATATAACTCTTTCCAAGTTGGTTTTTTACCATACATTAAAATTCCTACTCGATAGATTTTACTGGCAAACCAAACGACACCTAAAAAAGTTCCAAAAAGTAATGTTATAGAAACTACCAATTGCCAGATAGGTACTCCAAAAGGAATACGCATCAACATTACAATTGGAGATGTAAATGGAATCATAGAAAAGAGAGTTGCTACTGTACCGTGCGGATCATTTACTACTGTAAAGAACCCAACATAAATACCCAACATCAAAGGCATAATAATAGGTAACAAAAACTGTTGTGAATCTGTTTCTGAATCAACAGCTGCTCCAATGGCTGCATATAAGGAACTATATAAGAAATAACCTCCTATAAAATAAATTAAAAAGAAAACAAGGGTAGTTAAAACAGGTATTTCGTTATAGTAAAGATTTATCTTTTCAATCATAGAAGCTATATTTCCTGCTTGTGAAGGTAATTGTTGCATAGTATCATGTACAGCATTGACTGAATTACCTAAAAACATTGAAGAGCCAAACAACAATAATAAACCTAACACAACCCAAATTGCAAATTGTAATATTCCTGCTAACGAATTTCCTATAATTTTTCCCATCATTAATTGATATGGTTTTACTGATGAAATAATTACTTCTATAATTCTAGATGTTTTTTCCTCTATAACACTACGCATTACAAAATTTCCATAAATAATAATGAACATCATTATTAAATATCCAAAAGCACCTCCGAAAAATATCTTTATTTCGTTTAAATATTTTAAGCCTTCTTCCCCTGAAAATTTTGTGATATGAAGTTCTGATTCCACCTTTGCTTTTTCAATTTTATTAGAATCAAAACCTAATGATTGCAAATTTTCTTTAGTCAAATGAGTATCTACTACTTTTTCAATATTTGCAACAAATTCTAAATTGGGGCTCTCATCTGAAATGTATTCGACTTTATTTATTAGGTCTTTTGAATTAGATACTTTTGGTATGTAAATTAATCCTTCAAAATCTTTTGATGCTGTTTTTTTGGCTAAATCAAAAGGCATTTGAGATAAGTCTGTGTATTTTATTTCTTTATTATTTTTAAAGTCTTCTTTTAAAATTCCAGCTTTATCATGAATTGCAACTTTCTTTATTTCTCCTTTGTTTATATTAGCTAAAACTCCTATTAATATTGACATTCCTAAAAGTAACAAAGGACTCAAGAAAGTCATTACAATAAATGATTTATTGCGAACTTTGGCAATAAACTCTCTTTTTATAATTAAACTCAATATATTCATATTTCGTAAATTTTAATTTTCAAATCACCAAACAAATAAAATAACAAGTGGTAAATTCTAAAATAGAAGCTTTAAAAGTTTCATTTGTTATTTTAAATTTTGTTTTATGTTATTTTTTATTGGTTACTGTTTGGATAAAAATATCATTAATTGATGGTATATTTTCTGCAAAATGTGTTACCTGCCCATTTTTTATTAAAATTTCTAACAATTCATTTTGTTTTCTATCTCCTAGATCAATTTCTAATTTAAGATCGTTATTTAGTGATTTGAAAGCTGTTTGTCCGATAGTAAATTTTTGTGTTAATTCATACATTAATTTTTCTACATTATCGGATAAGATTCCTACTTGAAATTTGTGTGTGCGATATTCTTTTTTAACATCACTTACTTTGCCTTCAATAAGTTTGTTTGATTTATGAATAAGCGCTATATAATCACACATTTCTTCTACGCTTTCCATACGATGAGTTGAAAAAATGATGGAGGTCCCTTGTTTGTTTAATTCAATAATTTCATCTTTTATTAAATTAGCATTTACAGGATCAAAACCTGAAAAAGGTTCATCTAATATTAGTAATTTAGGTTGATGTAAAATGGTGACTATAAACTGAATTTTTTGTGCCATTCCTTTGGATAGTTCTTGTATTTTTTTGTCCCACCATCCTTCAATACCTAGTTTTTCAAACCAATATTTGAGTTGCTTTTTTGCTTCTGTATGAGGCATTCCTTTTAATTGTGCTAGATATAAAGCTTGCTCTCCTACTTTCATTGTTTTGTACAAACCTCGTTCTTCAGGCATATATCCTATATACGATACATGATGGGGGGCTAATTTTTCAGCATCCAAGAATACTTCTCCGCTATCGGGCATTGTGATTTGGTTGATAATACGGATCAAGGATGTTTTTCCTGCTCCGTTAGGACCTAAAAGTCCATAGATACTGCCTTTAGGAACTTGTAAGGAAATCGAATTCAGTGCAGTATAATTACCGTATTGTTTCACTACATTATTTACTTCAAGAATATTATTCATTATATAAGTTTGAGTCGTTTTCTTTGTTTCTATGTCAAGTTGTAAAAATAAATAATTAGTTGTTGATAAACAGAAAATTTTACAAAAAATCCCAACTTTCAGTATCAAAAGCTGGGATTTATTTTGAATTTTTTATTTACAATGTTAAAGTATTTAAAAATTACGAGAACATATCTTTTACTTTCTCAAAAAAAGATTTGTCTGTTTTTTCGGGCTTTGGATTAAAATTTGGGTTTTCAAGATTTTCTTCAAAGAATCTTTTTTGTTCTTTTGAAAGGTTTTTAGGTGTCCATACATTGATATGTACTAACATATCTCCATTACCGTAACTATTCAGACTTGGAATTCCTTTTCCTTTTAGACGTAAAATCTTACCTGATTGAATACCTTCTTCTAACTTAATACGTACTTTACCTGTAACTGCATCAATTTCTTTTGATACACCTAATACAGCTTCGGGATAACTTATATATAAATCATAATGTAAATTTTCTCCTTCTCGTTTTAGGGTAGGATGTTCAATTTCTTCAATTGCTACGATTAAATCGCCTGCTACTCCATTACCAGGTGCATCATTTCCTTTACCAGCTACTTTTAATTGCATTCCATCTACTACACCTGCTGGAATTTTGATAGATACGGTATCGTCTTCTAGGATCATTCCTTGTGAGTCTGCATTAGAAGGTTTTTTATCAATCATTTGACCTAAACCTCCACAAGAAGGACAGGGAGAAGCTGTTTGCATTCTACCCAAGATCGTATTTTGTATTTTAACTACTTGACCTGAGCCATTACAGGTTGAACAAGTTTTGTAGGTAACTCCTTCTGCTTGTGTTTTTCTTTTTACTTTTATTTTTTTTTCAACACCTGTAGCTATTTCTTCTAGTGTTAACTTTACTTTAATACGAAGATTACTTCCTTTTGCACGGCGCTGACCGCCTCCACCTCCAAAACCGCCGAAGCCGCCGCCAAAAGCACTTCCAAAAATATCTCCAAATTGGCTAAAGATGTCATCCATATTCATGTGATGACCTCCAAAACCTCCTGCTCCATCAAATGCTGCATGACCATATTGATCATATTTTGCACGTTTATCAGCATCACTTAATACTTCATAGGCTTCTGCTGCTTCTTTAAATTTTTCTTCTGCTGCTTTATCTCCAGGATTTTTATCTGGATGAAATTCAATCGCTTTTTTACGATATGCTTTTTTAATTTCTGATTCTGAAGCTCCTTTGTTAATGCCTAATATCTCGTAAAAATCTTTCTTGCTCATAATTTAAATTTGAAATTTGAAATTTGAAATTGTTTACCAATGTCTAATCTCAAATTATTAATTCCCTATCACTACTTTAGGAAAACGAATAATTTTATCACCTAGTTTATATCCTTTTTCAACGATATCTACTATTTTTCCTTTTAGATCATCACCTGCTGGAATTTGGGTAATTGCTTCTGCGTAATCAGCATCAAATAGATCGCCTTGTTTTATTTCAACTTCATTTAATCCTTTTGAAATTAATGTTGATTTAAATTTCTCGTGAATCAATTCAACTCCTTTTACTAATGCTTCATCTTCTGATTTTGAAATTTGAACCCATGCTCTGTCAAAATCATCTAAAACAGGTAACATTGCTTGTAAAACTTCTTGTCCTGCTGTTTTAAATAATTCTATACGTTCTTTAGATGTACGTTTTTTATAATTTTCAAATTCTGCAAAAAGACGTAAAAACTTATCTTTTTCGTTTGCTAATTCTTCTTGTAATTTTTCTTCAACAGTCAAATCAGTAGCTTGATTTGCTTCTGCTTGTTTTTCTTGAGTTTCTTCTGTATTATTTAATTCTAGTTCTTTTTCTGTATTTTCGGCACTCATTATCTTGTCTTTTTTTAATTGCGATTGCAAAAGTATTGCCAAAAAATTAAAAATGCCAAATTGTCACTTTTTATCTTTATTTAAATTGTAAATAAAAAAGGCTTTTTGTAAATTAGTAACTAATAATCAACACTTTAATCACCATGAAAAAGTTACTCTTCTTTTTTTCTTTGTTTGTCATTTTTCTATTTAATTCTTGTAAAAAGGAAAGCACAGAGATTCATAACAGTTATCTAACTCATTTACCTCAAGTAAAAGGAACAAAATATGAAGTAGACACATTAAGTTCTATAATTTATTGGGGTGGCTTTAAACCTTCTAAAAAACATACTGGTTTCTTAAAATTAAAAGAAGGTATTTTTATATACAATCTAGATTCTATTGCTTTAGGTCGTTTTTATATGAATATGAATTCTATAACGGTAACGGATTTAAAGAATAAAAAAGACAAAAATAAGCTAGAAAACTATCTGAAAGGGTTTACTAATAAAAACATTAAGGATCATTTTTTTAATGTTTCTAAATTTCCTATTTCTGATTTTAGAATTACTAGTTCTGAGTTAAAGAAAAACAAAACCATAATCTATGGAAATTTAACAATTAAAGGCATCACTAAGTCTGTTAATTTTCCTGCAAAAATTAGTTTTCATAATAATCAAATGAATCTAAAAAGTGACACATTACAATTAAATAGGACATATTGGAATGTTTGTCATGGATCAAACGGTATTTTTAATAACTTAAAAGATGATTTTATAAGTGATTACATTCAGATACAGGTAAATATAGTAGCTAGAAAAATAAATTAGACTAAACCTGCTACTAAAATTATTTTAATAAATTACCCAATGCCTCCTCTAGATTAGTATACTGAAATTGAAATCCTTTTTGTTCAATTTTTGCCGATGATACACGTTGCGAATCATATAACAACACGTGCTTTTCACCTAGAATTAATTTCATTAATAATTTGGGTAAGGTAAGTATAATAAGGGGAGGTTCTTTAATTTTTGTTAAACTAAAAATAAACTCTTTGTGTGTAACTGGATCTGGTGCTACTGCGTTATAAACTCCTTGTAATTGAAAATCTAGTGCAAAAACAAACAATTTTGCTAAATCTTCTATATGTATCCAAGATTGCCATTGCTGTCCTGACCCAAACAGGAGTCCTAAACCTGCTTGTAAGGGATTAAGAATTTTAGGTAATACGCCTCCTTTTTGAGACAAAACTAAACCAATTCGTAACTTACATACTTGTATTCCTAGCTCTGCAAAGTTGTCTATGCTTTCTTCCCATTTTTTTATTACATTAGACAAAAAGGAATCATCAAAATCTAAAAAATCTTCTGTATAATATTTTTCTACAGAAGATGGGTAGACACCTATAGCAGAAGCTGAAATTATGTTTTTTACTTGATTTGGGGTATTTTGCAAAAGCTCATATAATATTTGCATAGGAATTACACGGCTGTTTATTATTTCTTGTTTATACCCTGATGTCCATCTTTTACTTATGGAAGCTCCTGCTAAATGAATTATGGAATCCACTCCCTCTATACAAGCTAAATCTATTTTACCTTTTCGAGGATTCCAATAAAACCCTTTTGTTTTATTAGAATGTATTAACTTATCTTTAGAAGTGGTCAGATAATGCACAAAAACATCCTTTTCATGCAAAATCTTTATAATTTCTTTACCTACTAAACCTGTAGCTCCTGTAACTAAAACTTTCACTATCTTTTTTATACAAATTTAACGACAGAAAAAATGTACTTTATCTTATTTAGCATTAGTTTAACTATTTAGAATATTATTTCTTTACACGAACTGTCCATTCAAAATCCATAACAGAAACCTGGTCTCCTTTTTGATCTGTACCAATAGACTTCATCCAAAAAGTTTGTCCTTCTCCTGTAGCAATTGTATTTTTTATTGCTTCTTCAATCAAACGTCCGTCATTACAAGTAAATGTAATTCTACCAGTAGCTTTTTTGGTAAAAGTTCCTTTATTATTTGCTACTAACATTGAAATATTTCTACCGCTTTCTTTAATTTGCTTCATCACTAAAGCCCCTGTTGTTAGCTCTGCTGCCATGGCTTGAACTGCAAAATACATAGAATTAAATGGATTTTGATTAACCCATCTATGCTTAACGGTTGCTTGACATACATAATCTTCTATAGTTTTAACTCTAACACCACTCCAAAAAGCTGAAGGTAATTTAAAGAAAAGAAATAAATTTAATTTAGTTGATGTAAATTTCATATTTATTTTAATTTATAATATTATGTTTTTGACTTGTTTAATTTAAATAAAATACACTTAATACAAAGCTATGATTTGGCTAATCTACAAAAAATACTATGCGTGCCTAGTTTTTTAAAATGTTAATTTTTTGTTAAATTAAACTACTTTGCTTTACATAGTACCTTTTTTTTACATTATCTTTGTATAAGAAATTAATAAGTTTAAAAAAGTATTAGCTTTATCAAACAACTATATAAAACATCATCAATCAAAAATTATATTTATGGAAACATTACCAATTACAAAACAAGAAAAAAACTATGCTTCAATTACACATTTGAGTGCTTTTGCTAAATTTATTTTTCCTTTAGGAAATTATATTATTCCTGTTATTTTATGGACTTCAAGAAAAAAAAATTCTTTTTTCGTTAATTTTCATGGTAAACAAATCATCAATTTTCAACTCAGTATTTTAGTTTACACGATTGTAATGATTATGATTTCTATTCCTTGTATAATAGGGAGTATATTAAGTAATTTTTCTTGGAAAGAAATAGAAAGGGGAGATATAATATTTGAAGACTTAGATTTTTTAAATCTATCAACTATAGGTGTATTTGGTTTGATTATTCTTGGTCTTACTATATTATTAAAAATAATAGAATTATTTTATATAATATATGGGGCGATTAAAGCTGAAGAAGGAGCTTATTTTAAATATCCTATAACTATCAACTTTTTTAAATAATGAAGATAAGAGAGTTTATTTTTTTTAGTCTTTTAAGTTTTTCTTGTTTTTCTCAATCGGATAAGGAAATTATACAAGAAATACAAACTTTAGACACTGAATTTTGGAAAAGTTATAATTCTTGTAACACAATAAATATAGCACAATATATTTATGATGATATAGAATTTTATCATGACAAAGGAGGTATAACATTAGGAAAAGAAAATTTAGTAAGTTCTATTAAGAATAATTTATGTTCAAATAACAATTATAAAATAAGACGAGAGTTAGTTAAAGGGACAGAACATTTTTCTATATTATATAATCAGGAAAAGCCTTATGGTCTTATACATAGTGGAGAACATATTTTTTTACTAACAATAAATCAAAATAGAGAGTATGCTGATGGAAAAGCTAAGTTTATACATCTTTGGCTACTTGAAAACAATCTATGGAAAATGAAAAGAATTTATAGCTATAATCATCAACCAATAAAATAAAAAGTTTCAATCAATCAATCAATCAATCAATCAATCAATCAATCAATCAATCAATCAAAAATGAACAGTTTAACAACAAAAAAGGAATCTTATGAACATTGAGAATACAAAAGCTCAGATGCGCAAAGGAGTTTTAGAGTTTTGCATCTTGTCTGTATTAAAAGAACAGGATGCTTATACCTCCGAAATCCTAGATACATTGAAAAATGCCAAATTACTGGTAGTAGAAGGTACCGTATATCCATTATTAACAAGACTAAAGAATGATGGTTTGTTAACTTACCGATGGGAAGAATCTACCTCAGGACCACCAAGAAAATATTATGGTTTAACAGAAGAGGGTAAAAATTTTTTAAAAGAACTAAGCATAACCTGGAATGAACTTGCGGGTGCAGTAAACACTATAACATCACAAAACTAAGACTTATGAACAAGACAGTAAATATGAATTTAGGTGGTTTCTTCTTCCACATTGATGAAGATGCGTATCAAAAATTAAATAGATATTTCAACGCTATACGTAACTCGCTTTCTATTGAAGGACGAGATGAAATTATGAATGATATTGAGAGTAGAATTGCAGAACTTTTTTCTGAAAAACTAGGCAGTAATAAACAAGTTTTAAGTTTAAATGATATAGATGATGTGATTACTATTATGGGGCAACCTGAAGATTATAAAATAGAAGAAGAACCTCTTATTAGCCCTAATTATACTCATACTGAAAAAACTAAAAAATTATACAGAGACAAAGAAACAGCTGTGATTGCGGGAGTTTGTTCTGGTTTGGGGCATTATTTTGGAATAGATCCCGTATGGATTAGAATTGCTTTAACCTTACTAGTTTTTGCTGGTTTTGGTATAGGCTTATTAGCTTACATCATCTTATGGTTAGTTACTCCTGAAGCTATAAGCACTTCTGAAAAACTAGAAATGAAAGGAGAACCTATTACTATTTCAAATATTGAGAAAAAAGTAAAAGAGGAATTTGAATCTGTTTCAGAAAAATTTCAAAGGGCTAATTATACCCAAATGGGAGAAAACGTAAAATCAGGAGCACAAAGAGTAGGAAGTACTTTAGGTGATATTATTGTAAACATCATGAAAGTATTTTCTAAATTTATAGGTGCCATGATGGTATTTACTGGCGGGATTACTATTATTGGATTATTAATTGGATTTTTTACTTTAGGATCTACTTCTTTTATGAAGTTGCCTTGGATTGAGTATTTTGAATCATTTAATTATACAAGTACATCATTGTGGATCATTTGTTTAGTATCCTTTTTTGCTGTAGCTATTCCCTTTTTTTGCTTATTAATTTTAGGATTAAAAATATTAATTCCTACTATTAACTCTATAGGAAATGTTGCCAAACTAACTTTATCGGCTATTTGGTTAAGCTCTATCATAGGTCTTATTACTTTAGGAATTATAACTTCTAGTGAATTCGCGTATGAAAACAAGGTTGTTTACAAAAGTTATTTAAATCAAAATTTTAAGACAAACGATACCTTAACTATTAAATTTAAAAACAATGAGTATTTTTCTAAAGATGTAAATGATAGAACAGACTTTGAACTAGTACAAGATTCTTTAGGTCATGAATATATTTACTCTAACAATATTGAATTAGAATTAATGCCTACTGATGAAACAAAACCTTATATACAAATTGAGTATACTGCCAAAGGTAAAACTTTATCGGAAGCTCGAAAAAATGCGAATAGAATAGGATATAAATTCAGAAATGACGATGCTAATCCTCATCTTTTGAGTCTTGAAAACTATTTTTTAATAGATCCAAAATATAAATTTCGAGATCATCAAGTTAGAATTTTTTTATTTGTTCCTAAAGGAATGTATATAAAACCTGATAGTTCTTTAAAACATTACGATATAACAAGTGGGGATTACTTTAGATTTTATACTTCTTCTAATGACTATATATATGAAGTGGAGGAAAATAAAATAAGATGTAAAAATTGCCCAAGGAATCTATTAGACGATGAAGATCAAGAAGATGAACTAAATGATGATGCAACTGTCATTTTAAACGGAAATGGTTTACAAATAAAAAAAGATACTACTATTACAAATACTCAAGATATTAAAGAATTAAAAATAAGTAAAGACGGTATCATCATTAAAACCAACTAAATTCAAAAGACTGAAATTGTATAAAATTGATTATGCTCGTAGGGAAAATATTAGAAAATTAAATAATTCTATAACATGGAAATATAAAGATTGTATTTTTATTTACACAATACAAGATTATTTCTATCTTAAATTAATATCTGTTTTTCAATAATAATTCTCCCTTTTTCTTTGATAAAAAATTATAAAAACAAAATAACATTATGATAAAACTTATGATTCATCTAGCCAAAATAATCGTAACCTTTATAATTGCTTTCATCTTTGGTTCTTGTAATTTAAATATTAATAAAAAATCTATAAAAGGCAATGGTAAAGTCATAATAAAAGATAGACAATTAAGAGGGTTTAATAAAATATCTATTTCAGAAGGTTTAAAATGCGAAATAACACAAGGTCCTAACTTTAAAGTAATGGTAGAAGCGGATCAGAATATATATGATGATATACTAACCGAAATAGAAGATAACACGCTAAAAATAAGTTCTGAAAATGGGAACTACATTAATATCAAAGCAAATAAAATTCATATAACACTCCCTTTTATTGAAGAATTGGAAGCTTCTAGTGCTGCTGAATTAAAAACAAAAGGCATCATAAAAAGCAATAATATTAAGTTAATTACAGATAGTAGCGCTGATCTAACAGCTTTAATAGAATCTGAAAAAATAACAATAGATGCTAGTAGTAGTAGTACAATAACGGTTTCGGGTAAAGCAATAAAACTTACCATTGATTCATCTAGTAGTAGTACTGTAAATGCTCGTAATTTACTTGCTAATGATATTATTGCAAATAGCTCTAGTAGTAGTGAAATACGAGTTCATCCTCTAATTTCATTACATGCAGACGCTTCTAGTAGTAGTAGTATTTATTATGCTGGATCTCCCAAAATAAAAAATTTAAATGATTCTTCTGAAGGAACAATTGAAAAACAATAACTTATAATCTCTTCTGTACTTTTTAAAAAGTCAATAAATAGAAGTAGTTAACCTTAAAAATCATTCCTTAGATCAGAATGATTTTTTTTTATATTTGTATTTTACCAAATTCTACAAAAATGAAAAAAATTAGCTTATTATTTATTAGCCTTATGACAACCCTTGCTTTCTCTCAAAACAAAGAAAGGATTAAGGGAACCAAAATGGTGAAAACTGAAAAATATGGAACGGAAGTGTTTGAAGAAATTGAAATAGAAGATAACTTAGAGGTTTATTTAATAAAAGCTGACAAAAATGCAATTGAAATTGAAGCTGATGATAATTTACATGATGTTATAGATCGTAAGATTTATGGAAAAACGTTACGCCTTAATACCAACAAAGAAATAGCTACTTATAAAAAAATTGATGTTCGTGTATTTTATACTGATAGCTTAAAACTAATTAACGTTAAACATCATGCAAAACTCAACGCCTTTAATGATTTAAATGTAAAAAAACTCACACTTAAAGCATTAGACTATTCAAAAGTATCAATAAATGCCACAATTCCTAATTTTACTTTAATCAGTAATGACAAATCTAAAATAGAATTAAACTACAAAGGAACCAATGCAATTGTAGAAATGAGTAAAAATGCTGATTTAAAAGCTTTAATAAATGCTAATACTTTAAAAATAGATATGTATCAAAAATCCTCAGCAGCTATAGAAGGAGATACAAATGAACTAAAACTACGATTAGACAATAATACTAAATACGAAGGAAAAAATCTAGCTTCAAAAAGTACTACATTAACCGTTGAAGGATATACTGATTGTGATATATCTACAAATGGTAAATTGTCTATATCTGCGTCAGGAAAAAGTAAATTAGCCATTTACGGAGAACCTAAAATTGAAATCCTAAAATTTGCAGACGAAGCAATCTTAATGAAAAAAACAAAGTAATTGAGATTCCAAAAAACGACACTATCCCACAAAGTGTGTAAGTTAAAAGTTAAGGCTTGGGTTTTATAATCTGAGCCTTTTTCAAATATAAGAGTAAATTGATTTAAAACAATAATTCATCATCTCTTACCTCTTAAAAGATATCAATGATAAAATTATGTAGTTTCTCCTTTAAGGTTTAAATAAAAGAATACAATCTTTCACACAGGCACTTAAAAGATTCATCATTTCAAAGGCTGTCCAAAAAAATTAAGGACAGCCTTTTCATAACCAAAATATTTGAACAACCTTAAAAATTATATAGTTAGTACTGTAAAGATACACATATCTTAAAAATACATTTCTATAATCATATAACCACTTTATTTTTTCACTTTAAGGCTTCTTAATTAAAATTACTTAACAAGTCTTGTCGTAAAAATTTTGTTATCTGTATTTATTTTTATCACATAAATACCTTTGTTTATATTTTCTGGCAAATCTATTTCTAACTGATTTACTATTGAATTAATATTTTTATGATAAACCATCTGACCTGTAGAATTTAAAATTTCAATTTCTTTAAATGCTCTCGGTTCTGGTGTTTCTATAGTTACTTTTGAATTTGTCAAAACAGTAGGATATATATTAAAAGAATCGTTTTTAAATTCTTCATTAGACAACACCTTTTTTTCTAATTTTTGTTTATAAATTTCTATTTCTCGTTCGTATCTATTAACAACCTTATATTTCAAAAATACTCTATAATAATCTCCTTCTAACGTTTTTACGTAAAATTTCTTTTTAGACATTGTATATGATGGATTATAAAATTCAAAATTAAATTCCTTCCAATCATAGCCAATAACATTCATATCTTCTTTATATGTTAAATTTTCGAAATTAGAATTAATAATTTGATCTTCTTCTAAAACTTCTGCTACAACAATTCCATACTTATGTAAACAACCTGTAACTGTATACATATAATCACTAGGTCTAATTTCAGCTTTATTTAAATTTTGATCATAAGTCGTAAATAAGAAATCCCATGATTGAGGCTCTTCATCCACAACAGAATGAGTCTCTAGATTATAATACACAAATTTATTTCCTGAATTTCTATAATCTAAATCATTTATTACTTCTGTTTTTTCTGGTCCCCAATCATTTCCATCAAATTTTGAATAAGTAAAGACGTAATTTCTAAAACGAGAATTAATTTTTAATTTATAATAATTCCCTTTCCAAGCTCCATTTATAAAAGTCGAATGTTTTATAATAAAAACACGATTTCCATTAACCTTATGTGTCTTTATATCATAAGCTCCCCAACCTATATAATATTTATGAGGATTGGTTTGATCATCCCAATAATCATTATTTAGTGCCCCTATATTCCAATCTACAGTACTATTATAGAGTTCATTATCATTCCCTCTTGCCAATGAATTATAATTATCTTTCGTTACTTGACTTAATTCCGTTTTATCTGTTTTATAAACAGTACATATTGCACTACTGGTATTAACTCTAATTCCAAAACCTCGATCATTATCTATTTGAAAAGCCAGATGCCAATTAATTTCATTTTTGATATTTTTTATAACTCCTGAATTTAGCTTATAATAGGCCTTATTTTCTCCATCATTTCCTAAATTAATTTTTTCAACAATTGGGTTATAAGCTATTTGAGTATAAGAACACCAATTGAAAATCATCAATAAAAATAGTTTTATTGTTTTCATATATATAGTTTTAAATTATTTTCTAGTTGTTTTTCTTTAAGCTAGAAGAAAAGACTATCTCAAAATCAATACTTAGTTTGTAATTCTAACATAAAAGATTAAAATCATATCGTAATCTCAACTGTGAAATGATTCTATTTTATTCTTTGAAATTGTATTTTCAAATAAGTTTTAATTTATAATAAAGAATATTGAATTTTGGTATTCCCTCTTTCTCCTTTATCATTAGTCATTGTAAGAAATTTTATTTTATAATAATTAGATTCAATATCTTTTAAAACATAAAAACGGTCTGTTTTGATACTTGGTAATCCTCCAAATTGAGATCCTCCTACCCTCCAATTAGAACCTATTATCCTTTGATCCTTTTTAGAAGGTATAAGATTAGATTCTATTACATTTTCTTTTTTAAATTTTTCATAAGTATATTCCGATGTATTTACTTCATATACCTGTGTTCCTCCTTTCATATTAGAAATAACAAAATCTGCAAACCCATAAGTCACAATATCATCTCCCGATAAAATATAATTAGTGAAAGTAGTAAAACATAAATCCCATGATTCCTTTTTAGGTTCTACAACTACAACCTCATCTTTAAATAGGCTGAAAAAAGTAAAATTGTATGACCTATCTTTATCTATTATTTTTTCTTTAAAATCTTTATCTAATAAATCAGCATATTGAATTTTATATCCTCCATTATTAGCTCTTAATATTCTAATTTTTTTCCAGCCTCTTGCTTTTCCTTCTGTACTAACTGAACCTATTGCAGGTGTGTTTGTAGAAACTTCAAAACCTAGATTGAGCAGGTACACTTTGTTTTCGTTATCAACCGCAGAAATTTCTGCTATTGCAGTTCCTTCTCCTTTTCCTTTACCATTTAAAACACCTGTAGCATCATCACAGTATCCATTTTTAGCTAAATTAAACCCTCCTAAAGAGACTACATTTTTATCCGAGTTTTGGACTAAAGTTATATCTGTTTGATCTGTTTTTTTAACCGCCATAAAAATAGAACTGTTCAAAATTACTCTAAAACCATCTCCAGAATAAAAACCTAAATCCCATGTTGCTCTATTTACAACTTTAGATGTCTCTTTACTCAAATCTAAAAAAACCTGATTAGGCTGATTAGGACCTCCTATCTCTGGTTTTAAAATTTCTTCTTTAGAGATTACGGTCTTTGTTTTTTCATCTATTGTTTCTTTTGAACAAGAGATAAAAAATGTAGTTAAATACAGTAGTAATAGTCCTTTTTTCATATAGATTATTGTTATTGTTTATTAATTATTTTTATTGCTCATTTTACCTTATCTTTTTGTTTAAAAATTTAGGTTATATACTATTTTTACAAAAAAGGAACGACCATAAGCTAACATCAGTTGAGAGTTTCTTGCATGTCCTCTAGATTGCTCCATTCCTGACTGATTTATATTAGTTATGTTCAATATATTTCTAGCTCCCATACTAGTTTCTACTTTGTCTTTAAAAATCTTTTTTTGCAAAGTAAAGTCTAGCCAATTAGAAGAATCTACTGTTGAAACTTCATATTTAGTTGCTCCTTCTATTAGTTGCTGAACCCTTCCGTTATATTTATAATAAAGAGACACATTTAATTCTGGTTTTGAAAAAGAATAAGATAGGCTTGCATTGCAATTAAAAGAATACAAATAATCTTTATTGGAAGAAAAAACTTGGTTATCTATTTTTTGAGAAATCCCTACTAAAGAGGCTCCCAAACTAGCTGATACTTTTTGATTTTTCAGCTGGGTTAGAGCGGCTATATTAAGTATACTATATTTACTAATATTAATATATTGATATTCTGGATTACCTGTATCTGGATTAAATCGGGACAAAACCATATCTATTTTATCCTTTAAATCAATAAAACTAGTAGACAACTGATTAGAGAAAATGGTATTTTTTTTAAACTCTTGTACTCGTTTTAGACTAGCTTCATAAGAAGTACTGGTTTCTGGAATCAATTTTTCATTACCTGAAAAAAAATGTCCATCAAAAATTTGTTTAGAATAAAGTTCAGTAAAATTTGGGGTCCTATAAGAAGTGCCATAAGATAATCGCATCTCTACTCCTTTGTTAAACAAATGACGCAAAGCTAATGAGGAAGCATATTGATCTTGAAATAAAGATTGAATTGAAAAGCGTAAACCTGGTTTAAGAGAAAATTTATCTGTAATTGACAATTCGCTAGAAACATAAAAATCATAATTATTAATTCTTTTTTCAATAGGCTCCAAAACATTATTCTCCTTCTGAATCAAAGAAAATCCTTTATTAGAAACTATTTCGTATCCTAACAATAGATCTGCTTTATCAGTATTAAAAAAATTACTCAAAGAACCTGTACTATAATAAACCTCCATAGACTGATCCTTAAAAAGATCATTATTTAGTTCATTTTTATCGTATAAATTAAATTTAAAATTCTCTAATTTTCGTTCCTGTTTTTGATAAGAAAATGATCCCGTATAATTAATTTTTGAAAAAAAACGTCCCGAAAGATTTAAATTATGAAAAATTCTATTTACAAAATATCGTTTATCATTAGCGTAACGATAATACCCGAAATCATCATTATATCCTGATTGAACTGTACTGTTATAAAATCGAACCAATTCATTAAACATTTCTAATTTGTAATTCAAATCAAAATTATTAGCATGATAAACAACTGTTGTCGTTCCATTTAATTGTTCTTTAGGTAACCATCTTAATCCTCTAGTCCCATCATTTTCCCTATAAAACTTACCTTGCTTTGTATCATAAAACCCTTTAAAATCATTTCTATTAATACCTAAATCAAAATACCATTTACCTTTATAATTATAGGAGAATTTAAAATTTTGTATATGCCTTCCTTTATCAAAAATTTGAAACTCCTTACCTATAGTTTCTTCCTGAATTCCCATACGTAAAGCAAATTTCCCTGAAAGCTTCTTTTTTGTAATAATATTTAAAACTCCCGTAACAGTATTAGCCCCATGCGTAACACCCATAGATCCCTCTACAATTTCAATTCGTTCTATATCATTTAAATTAATTTGAGAAAGATCTATATTATTCCCTAAACCATTTTCGTTAATTAGCGGTACATTATCTACTAATATTTTAAAATACTGTCCATCTAATCCAAATAAAGAAACAGTAGAACGACCACTTGAACCGCTGGGCTGTAATGAAATGTTTAAATACTGATTTAATACATCTGTAAAATTATTTGCTGATAAATTTTGTATATCCTTAGAAGTAATAACTCTTACATTAAAAACAGATTTTTTTAATGATTGAGGAGTAAATTGTCCTGTAATTACTACTTCATCTATTTTTTTTACTCGCAATGAATCCCTAGAATCAATTTGCCCCATTACGATATTACTAAAAACAAAAGGGACAAGCATTATTATTTTATACATGATAGTAAGTGTATTCTTATTTGAGTGCAAATATACTCTTATTTTTATTTATTCTAAATAAATTTAATATATTTGTACAAATTTTTTAAAATACTCTTTACATGAAAAAAACAACTTTAACACTTATTTTAATAAGTCTATTTTCAACAAATTATGGACAAAACAAAAAAGAAGAAGATAGAAAAGCGATCAAATCTATGTGCGGATGCTATGAAGTTGAGTTTAATTTTGCCGAAACATTTAACTACTCAAAAAATAATGACTATAAACCTTCTCCTTCAAAACATGAAAAAGCTATAGAATGGATAGAACTCATTGAAGATGAATCAAACAAAATTTCCTTACAACACTTACTTATTACCGGAACAACAGAAGAATCAATAGTAAAACATTGGAGACAAGATTGGCTATATGAAAATACTGATTTATATCTATTTGATAAAGATCAAACTTGGAAGTACAACAAATTGAATAAAAAACAAGTAGCAGGCCAATGGACTCAAAAAGTATATCAAGTTGATGATAGTCCTCGTTATGAAGGAACAGCGTCTTGGATACACGTTGATGGAAGACATTTTTGGGAGAACACAACAGATGCACCTTTACCTCGTAGGGAACATACTATAAGAAACGATTATAATGTTTTAAAAAGAAATAACATCCATGAAATAAAAGATTTTGGATGGATTCATAATCAAGATAATAAAAAAATAATACGCGAAAATGAAGAAATTGTATTAGCTGAGGAAAAAGGCTATGATGTATACAAAAAAATAGATGATTCAAAATGTACTTTAGCTCAAAATTATTGGAAAAAGAACCGTATCATTTGGAAAAATGTTAGAAATAAATGGTCTACTGTTTTCAATCAAAACAAAGACTTAATACTTAAAAAAGAAAAACAACCTTTATTTACAAAATTATTCGAATTAAAACCAGAATCTTCTCCAGAAGAAATAAGCAATATAATTGATCCATACATTAGTAAATAAATCCTTTTTAAAACCCCGTTTTTAAGTTTTTCTTAATTTCGGGGTTTTCTATTCTAAAAAAAATTGTATTTTTAACTACATAATACTGAATACTCTTTAATATTCTTTTGCAGCCAGATATCTTTCTGCATCAAGAGCCGCCATACAACCTGTACCCGCTGCCGTTATAGCTTGACGATATACATGATCTGCAGCATCACCTGCCACAAAAACACCCGCTACATTCGTTTTAGAAGTTCCAGGAATATTTAATATATAACCCGTTTCATCTAAAGTAATATAATCTTTAAATATATCCGTATTAGGTTTATGCCCTATTGCTACAAAGAAACCAGTAGCAGGGATTTCCGTAATTTCCCCTGTTGATTTATTTTTTGCTTTTACAGCTGTTACCACTTGTCCATCTCCTAGAACTTCTTCTGTTTCTGTGTGCATTAAAATTTGTATATTTTCTGTTTTACGCACACGTTCTTCCATAATTTTTGATGCCCTAAACTGTTCACTACGAACAAGCATTGTTACTTTTTTACACATTTTAGATAAATAATGCGCTTCCTCACAAGCACTATCTCCAGCCCCTACAATGACTACTTCTTGATTGCGGTAAAAGAATCCATCACAAACTGCGCAAGCTGAAACACCTCCCCCAATATTTAAATAATGCTGTTCAGAAGGTAATCCTAAATATTTAGCAGATGCTCCTGTTGAAATAATAACCGTATCACACAAAAGTTCTTTTCCATCATGAATCCATACTTTATGCAAATCACCAGAAAAATCTACTTTAGTAACCCAACCATTACGTATATCAGTTCCAAAACGCTTAGCTTGTGTTTCTAATTGCACCATCATTTCTGGACCTGTAACTCCTTCTGGATAACCAGGAAAGTTTTCTACTTCATTAGTTGTTGTTAACTGACCTCCTGGCTGAGTTCCTTGATATAAAACAGGATTCATATTAGCTCTAGCAGCGTAAACAGCAGCAGTATAACCTGCAGGACCAGAACCTATAATTAAACATTTAATTCTTTCTATTGTATCTGACATAATATTAATTTTTAAACATCAAAAATAATCATTTTAAAACGTAATAAAAGTAACCTAAATTACACTTTTCAATCTATCTATAAATATAAATGATTTCGTTAGTTGTTTTATCGGCACATTCAGAAGTAACCTTACTTTTGTAAAAAAATAAAACAATGACCCATTTTGATTTACAAATTTGGGTCATTTTTGTTTTTTAAAGGATTCAAATGTTTAAAAATAGGTTTTTGGGTCGCAACACGACGCACGTTCCCCTATGATGCTGGTCTTACATTTTTTTTATGCTACTAAAGTTTGCTGTTGTAGATAAATCCGTCTCCCTATTTCTAATGCATTGGCTGTGTGAATGCCAAAGAAAATCCAAAGGATCTCACTTTTTTGGGTTTTGGCTTTGATTTTCTTGAGATGGTAATGTTCCTTCTCCTTGCCAAAACTTCCTTCTAGTCGAGTAGCTCGTTCTTTCTTGATGTGTTGCGCTAAAATTTTGCGTTGTTCTTCATTTTTTCCAGCTTTTCCTTTACGTACAAAATCGGTTTGGATAGTATTGGTAGACGTGAAGGTTCGATTTTTATTGGTAGCATAAATGGCATCGGCTCCAAGTATTTTTACTTTTGTTTTAGTTAAATTCTGAGCGCAAAAAACACTGCTTTGCAGACGAGTTCCTTCGTTGAAAGCTCGATATTGAATGTGTTCGATGAAGTTAATGCCATCGATTTGAATTTTGTTTACTTTGGCTCCAAATTCAACTTGCTTTACTTCTTTCCCGCGAACAATTGGGCGGATATAACTTTTGCTAATACTTACAATCCTGTCTGGAACACTTTTACCAGTTTTAAATATCTGAATTTGTTGTTTGTATACTTGTTTGATAATCAGGCGCTGTTTGCTATATTTTGTAGTGGCTTCAAACGGATTTTGTGCTTCAATACGGCTAAGTTCGCCATTGAGTTTGTATAATAATTTAAGTAAACCTCGGGTAACTTTTGTGCGATGTTTTGATTGTTTTTTTCTCTTTTTTGAATATTGATTGTATCGCTTACACCAATCTAAATATTTAGTTCTTGGTAGTTTTATTTTAAACAAATGACACAAAGCTTCCATTTGCTTATAATTCCACTGTACACACTCCCAAAGCAATTTCTGGTTCGTAGGAAAGCGCACTTCACTCTCGTAACAAGTAGCATCCGTAAGCATTTTATCTAAATCTCCCATATAAGGAATCCAGTTCTTAGCTAGTACTTCTTGAGCTTTGCCAATGGTTAAAGTCTTGGATAGCTCCATTCTGATTTGACTCACGATTTTAAAGTTTTTCAAAGGTTTATCAATCGGAATCAGAATATCACAAAAAAATTGCATAAAGATATTTCCATTGAGAAGTTCAATCAACTTTTTATCCGAACAACCGTAGTAGTTTTTAAGCATCATCAGAGCAATTTTGCCTTTAGGACTAAAATAACAATGAGTCCCTTTTTGAGAATCTTTCAGTTTGAAGGCTTGAGCAAGCTCTGAAAAAGGCATCGAAAGATAAATTTTACCCAAATCTGTTTTTAAAAATTGGGCGTAAAAACCATCAAAATCTTTATTGATAGTAAAAAATGGAATTTGGTATTGAAATTCGCTTAAACGTATTATTTTTGGCATAGCATTTAAAGAAAAACCCCGTTTTTGACTCTTTTTGAGCAATTTCGGGGTTTGTTTCTTCTAAAATAACACTTATTTTGTTGATATGCAAGTGTTTGGGTAATTATGAATGTGCCTTTATCTTTCACAAGAAAAAGAAAAATACTCACATTCAAACTTTTCCATAAAAAGAGGCTGTCCAAAAAAAATTTTAGGACAGCCTTTTCATTGCTAAAATATTCGAAACCCATCGGAGATGATTTTCGTATATCTGATTCTCAGAAAGTGAGTTTAACTTTAGAACACCTTCTTTTTATTACTTTTTTTCTTTATAAAACTTCACTAAGGCTGAAATATATAATATTAAAGCTATTGTATAAAATAATAAAGAAATTTTTAAATTTTTAGTATACTGAGCCACTAAAAGAGCAGATGTTCCAAAAAGGAAAAAATGAAAGGCTTTAAAATTTTGCATATTACTTAAAGAAAGAGTCTACAAACTCATATTTATTAAACACCTGAAGATCATTAATCCCTTCTCCTACCCCTATATATTTAACAGGAATTTGAAATTGATCAGAAATTCCAATTACAACTCCTCCTTTAGCCGTTCCATCTAATTTTGTTACAGCTAAACAACTCACCTCTGTTGCTGTAGTAAATTCTTTTGCTTGTTCAAACGCATTTTGTCCAGTAGACCCATCTAATACTAATAATACATCATGAGGCGCATCTTCTACTACTTTTTGCATTACGCGTTTTACTTTTGAAAGCTCATTCATCAAACCTACTTTGTTGTGTAAACGTCCAGCCGTATCAATAATGACCACATCAGCGTCTTGTGCAACAGCACTTTGTAAAGTATCGAATGCTACTGAGGCTGGATCACTACCCATTTGCTGTTTTACAATAGGTACTCCCACTCTATCTGCCCAAATCTGTAACTGATCAATTGCTGCGGCACGAAATGTATCCGCGGCACCTAATACTACTTTATAACCTGCATTTTTAAATTGATTAGCTAATTTTCCAATAGTAGTTGTTTTACCAACTCCATTTACGCCTACCACCATAATTACATACGGTTTTTTATTAGCTGGAATCGCAAAATCTGTATCTTCTCCCGAATTAGTTTCTGATAAAAGAGAGGCTATTTCTTCTCTTAATATTTTATTAAGTTCATCAGTACCTAGGTACTTATCACGCGCTACGCGTGATTCAATACGTTCAATAATTTTTAAAGTTGTATTTACACCAACATCTGAAGTAACAAGCACTTCTTCTAAGTTATCTAATACATCATCATCTACTTTTGACTTACCAGCAACTGCTTTAGTTAATTTAGACAAGAAAGAAGCACTTGATTTTTCTAACCCTTTATCAAGTGTTTCTTTTTTTTCTGAAGAAAAAATTTTTTTAAAGAAATTCATTTATTATATATGATTTACAATTTACAACAATGTTTTATCATTTGAATATTCAAAAATACTAACTATACTAATTTTACAAGTAAGTATTTGATATTTTTTTAGCAAATATAAAACAAAAAAGCCACTTCAAGAAAGAAGCAGCTTTGTTATATTGAATAGATAAAATTATTTCTTTTTAAGAAATTCATCAACTTCTTCAGGAGACATGATAGCCTCAACAAAAGTATAAGCACCAGTTTTAGGAGATTTTACCATTTTAATAGCTTTTGATAATCTCTTAGATGCTGTCTGTAGGGTTGCAACGGTTTTCTTTGCCATGACTTACATTTTTTAGCTGAAATTTTTATTAATAAAAATTTCTAAATTATTTAATCTCTTTATGAACAGTCACTCTTTTTAAGATAGGATTAAATTTTTTAATTTCTAATCTATCTGGAGTGTTCTTTTTATTCTTAGTAGTGATGTAACGAGAAGTCCCTGGTACACCAGAAGTCTTATGCTCAGTACATTCTAAAATTACCTGAATTCTATTACCTTTCTTTGCCATCTTAAAATATATTTAATTTAGGAATAGATTATTTGATTAATCCATTAGCTTGGGCTTGTTTTAGCACAGCTGAAATTCCGTTTTTATTAATCGTTTTAATTGTAGAAGCAGCTACTCTTAAAGTAATCCATCTATCTTCTTCAGGAAGGTAAAAACGTTTTTTAATCAAGTTTACAGAGAATTTTCTCTTTGTCTTGTTCATAGCGTGAGAAACGTTGTTTCCTACCATCGCTCTTTTTCCTGTAAGGTCACAAACTCTTGACATTATACTTATGTTTTATCGTTATTCAAAATCAGGGTGCAAAGTAACAAAAAATAAAACGATTACACAAACTATTTTAGTAATTTTTTAAAATTTCTTTATACAACATTTCAAACGCCTTATTAACAGCTCTTTCTATAACCTTTTCTCTTGGCTGACCTAACTCACATTTTTCAACTATAATCTCTTTAGGTGTTGCTATTGCCAAATATACAGTTCCTACATCAGCATCTGACTCTCCTTTTGAAGGGCCTGCATTTCCAGTTGTAGCAATTGCAAAATCAGTTTTCAACAATTCTTTTACATTTCTAACCATCATTTCTGCTACTTGTTTGCTTACAACGGAGTAATCATTAATTATTTGTTTATCTACTTTTAACAACTCTTCTTTTACCTCTGTAGCATAGCTTACAATCCCTCCTTTAAAATAAGCTGAAGCTCCTGAAGTTGCGGTTAACAAAGAAGCCATTTTTCCTCCTGTACAACTTTCTGCAACGGAAAGTGTCATTTTTTTTTGAGTTAACATTCTTCCTAACATAACCTCAATTGTTTCTCCTTCATCTAACCCTACTAAACAATCTTTTATAAGAGGTTTTATTTTTTCTACTTCTAAAGCTACCTGTTCTTTCAAAAGTTGCTCATTTGCACCTCTAGCTGTCAATCTAAGCTTTACTTGAAAAGGACTTGGCAAATAGGCTAACTTAATAAAATCAGGTAATTTATTTTCCCATTCTTCAATTCGTTCAGCTAACATACTTTCTCCTACACCGTAAGTCATTAATGTTTGATGATATATATAAGGTCTGTCAAATTTTTCTACCAAATGAGGTACTACTTCATGATCTATTAAATATTTCATTTCGTAAGGAACTCCTGGAAGAGAAACAAAAACGGTCTTTCCTTTTTCCAACCACATTCCTGGTGCTGTACCTACTTGATTAAATAAGACTTTGCATTTTGAAGGAACTAATGCCTGTTCTTTATTCATCTGACTTATCGGTCTTTTAAAATAATTTTCAATCATTTTAGTTACATGCTCCAAAACTCCTTCATCATAGATTAAAACATCGCCTAAATACTCACATAAGGTTTTTTTTGTAATATCATCTTTGGTAGGCCCTAACCCTCCTGTTATAATTACAATTTCTACTTGATCTTGTAAATAAGAAAGTGTTTTTAAAATGTGTCGTTTATCATCAGAAATAGAAAGCATTTCTATTGTTTGAACACCTATTTTATCTAAAGATTTTGCTATATATCCAGAATTTGTATCTGTAATTTGCCCTATCAATATTTCATCTCCTATGGTTACAACGGCTGCTTTCATCTTGGTCTTTTTTTATATTTCTCAACAAAAAATAAGGATCAAAAAGAGTCTAAAATACCATCTCCTTCTAATCCTTACTCTAATCTTGTATATTTTAGTATTACACTATAAATTAAAATCTTTTTTTACTTCATCTAAAGCAGCATTTATCCTCGCCTTTAAGCTTTTATATACTTCTTTTATTTCCCTTTTTTTTCCTTGGTCTTTTGTCCATTGTTCTACTAATAATATTTCTTCTTTGGCAGCATCCATACCTAGCAAATCTAAAGTTGGTTTGGTTTTATGAGCAAAACCATACGCTTTGGCATAATCTTTATCTTCAATTCCTTCTTTTATTTGCTTGAGATCTCTAGGAACTTCTTCTACAAAAAGTGTTATTATTTGACGCACAAAATCATCATCATCATCTGAGATCGCATATACTTTTGCTAAATTATAGTGAATCGCCATTACTTAACCTGAATCTTAAATAGTTGTTTATCTTCTAAATATCCTTCCAAAATATCATTTGGATTTACTTTTGCTACCCCTGCTGGAGTTCCTGTAAAAATAACATCTCCTGTCTTTAAAGTAAAATATTGCGAAATATAAGCAATCATTTCATCTATTTTCCACAACATTTGACTGGTATTACCTTTCTGAACGACTTGTGAGTTATTTCTTAATTCAAAATTAAGATTTTCTAACGAACTGAAATTTTTTTTCGATAAAAAGTCACCTATTACCGCTGAACCGTCAAATGCCTTTGCTATTTCCCATGGTAAACCTCTTTCTTTTAATTTTGATTGCAAATCACGAGCCGTAAAATCAATCCCTACACTTATTTCATCATAATATTTATGAGCAAATTTAGAGTCAATATATTTCCCAACTTTATTAATTTTTACTAAAACTTCTATTTCGTGATGTACATCATTACTAAACTCGGGCAAAACAAAAGGAAATTGTTTAGGCAAAATGGCTGTATCCGGTTTCATAAAAATCACCGGCTCAGATGGTCGTTCATTATTCAACTCATTAATATGGTCCGTATAATTACGACCTATACAGATTATTTTCATTTCTCTAATAATTAGTGATACGTGACTAGAATTAGCTTATTTTTTTAGCTAATTACTCTTCACTATTTACTTTTTTGTATTTAACTTTCTTAATTTGATTCCTGTTAATACCTTTTTAGTGTACAAAGGAAAATCCGCATTTTGAATCCAACCAAAATAGCCAGGTTCTTTATCAAAAACCTCCTCTACTAAAGCTCCTTTATGTTTACCAAAAGCAAAAATCTCTTGTCCTTTATCATTTAAAGTTATAAATCCAGCAAAATCAACTGATTTTTTACGAGTGGTATACTCTGACAATATTTTCATATCATTTTCTAAATCAGGATAACGATCTAATTGAGCCTTTAATATTTCATACGTTGCACTTGTATCTGCTTCGGCACTATGTGCATTGTCCAACGTTTGATTGCAGTAAAATCTATAGGCTGCTCCCAACGTTCGTTCTTCTTTCTTATGAAAAATAGTCTGAACATCTACAGACACTCTGTTTTTCATATCAAAATCAACTCCTGCACGTAATAACTCTTCAGCTAGTAAAGGAATATCAAAGCGATCTGAATTAAATCCCGCTAAATCAGAATCTTTAATCATGTTATGTACTTGATTAGCTAATTCTGCAAAAGTAGGTTCATTAGCTACTTTCAGATCTGATATACCATGAATGGCTGCTGCTTGTTCAGGAATAGGAATGGTAGGATTTACCAACCACGTCTTGCTTTCTTTATTTCCGTTTGGAAAAATTTTTATTATTGAAATTTCAACAATTCGATCTTTTGAAATATCTGTCCCTGTAGTTTCTAAGTCAAAAAAACAAATCGGGCGATTTAATTTTAACTCCATTAATTTATTATTCGGTTAGCACTACAAATATATAAATCTACAAAACAAAAAATCCAAATAAGTTTCCTTATTTGGATTTTTAATTATTCTATTAGAAATATTACACCTCTCTATTAATATCCCAAGCTTCTAAAATATCAGCCACACGTTTTACAAACATTCCTCCTAAAGCACCATCTACCACTCTGTGGTCGTATGAATGCGACAAGAACATTTTTTGACGGATACCAATAAAATCACCTTCTGGAGTTTCAATTACTGCTGGTACTTTACGGATAGCCCCTAACGCTAAGATACCTACTTGTGGCTGGTTGATGATAGGCGTACCAAATACCGAACCGAAAGAACCTACGTTCGTTACGGTATAAGTACCTCCCGTGGTATCATCTGGTTTTAACTTACCAGCTTTTGCACGGTTTCCTAAATCATTAACCGCTTTAGCCATACCCACTAAATTCAACTGGTCTGCATTTTTAATTACAGGAACAATTAAGTTTCCATTTGGTAAAGCTGTAGCCATACCTAAGTTAATATTTTTCTTTTTGATGATAAAATCACCATCTACAGAAACATTCATTCCTGGGTAATCACGTAAAGCTTTTGCTACCGCTTCCATAAAAATAGGAGTAAATGTTAGTTTTTCACCCTCACGTTTTTCGAAAGCATTTTTATTTTTATCTCTCCATTTCACAATGTTGGTCACATCTACCTCAATGAATGATTGTACGTGAGCTGAAGTTTGCACTGACTCCACCATGTATTTCGAGATAAGCTTACGCATTCTGTCCATTTCCACAATTTCATCCGCACCATTAACCGATACCGGAACTGCTTGTGTAGCAGGAGCTGTAGCAACAGACGTAGCTTTTGGAGCAGAAGTTGTTACCGCTGATGCCTGAGCACTAGCCTGATTCCCTCTATTTTTAATATAATTTAAAATATCTTCTTTATTTACACGACCGTCTTTGCCAGTTCCTTGGATTGACTCTAACTCTGCTAAAGAGATACCTTCTTCTTTTGCAATGTTTTTTACTAATGGTGAGAAAAATTTATCTGATGCAGAAAAATCAGCTGGAGCTACAGCTTCTTTCGCTACTTCAACGGTTTTTATTATTTCAGCTACTGGAGTTGAAACTTCCTCTACTTTTGGAGTTTCAGCTACCACTGCACCACCTTCGATTTCAATAATAGCAATGGTTTGTCCTACTTGAACAACATCATCTTTTTGGAATAAAATTTCAACCAAAGTACCCGCTACTTCACTTGGCACTTCGCTATCCACTTTATCAGTAGCAATTTCAAGCACTGCTTCGTCCATTTCAATGCGGTCGCCCACATTTTTTAACCAGTTGGTTACCGTTGCCTCAGCAACACTTTCACCCATCTTAGGTAATTTCAATTCAAACCTTGCCATATTCTTAAACTAAAGTTGTGTTTTCTTATTTAGATTACAAAATTAATAATTATTTTGATTAATAATTTCATTAAATATAATTTTTACTTCCATCGTATTACTTGCCCTTTGTCGTTACTACTATTACTTCCAAGGATAAAATCGGAATTTTTTGGAAGAATCTTAAAAGTAAAACCATAATTCTTATATTTTTCTAAAAAAGCGATGATTTCTTTAAAAGAAAAACTATTGTTATCCAATACAATTTCTAGTTTAAAATTTGTAGGATAACTATGCGAAAATAACGGATTTTGATTAATATCAATCAGCTGAGTAGCTTTTTTTTTGAGTTGTTGCTCAATTTTCAACATTGTAGCATCTTCTTTTGTATACACTAAATAGCCATCGACTTCATATACCAGCTGTTTTTGCTGACTCCTTTTAAAAAAAGCAAAAGCTATTGCCCCCAATTTCATCATCCACTTGAAGACTAGCGAACCTCCAAAATGTTTGTTGTAAAAAAATTGCATGGCGTCGCTAAAACGTTTTACATAGAGTTCGTCACGAACAGTACTTTCTCCTTTATAATGTATAACGGTAGTTTCATGGCAATAGTAGTTTTGCAAACCTTCTTTGGTCACCATATAACTCAAATCAATATCGTCCGAATACATAAAGCATTTTTCATCAAAACCGCCCACTTTCAGATATACTTCCCGCTTCATTACCATAAAAGCCCCCACTAATATAGCGACTTCCCCAGAGGCATTTTCTGAGAGATGCTGTGCATAATATTGATTGAAACATTTTGTTTTTGGAAAAAATTTATACAACCCAAAAATTTTGGTAAAAGCCACCCAAGGCGTTGGCACCCCACGTTTACACTCAGGAAGAAAATTTCCTGTTCCGTCAATGAGTTTGCAACCTATTATTCCCAGCCCCCCAGCCCCCAAAGGGGGAGTTTGAGCAACTTTGCCTAAAATTTTCAGAAAGGTATCTTCGGCTACTACAGTATCGGGGTTTAGTATACAAATGTATTCACCACGGGCTGCTGCGACACCTATATTATTCCCCTTTGGAAAACCAGCGTTTTCAGTGTTTTGAATAAGTTTTATTTCAGAAAAACGTTGTTGCATCATCGCACAGCTATCATCTTGCGAAGCATTATCTACTACGATGATTTCCCCATCAATATTTTTAAGGGCTTGTTGCACGCTTAAAACACATAGTTCTAAAAAATGTCGTACGTTATAATTAAGAATGATTACGGAGAGTTGCACTGTATGAAAATGAATTAAATTTCTAAATTATGTTGGCTTTTAAATATCAACTTCTGACGTTCAATTTCATCTTGCAATTGTTCTTCTGTTGGTAAAAAGGGTAAATATTTTGAAGCGAACAGCTGATTATTCTGATTCAAAATAGAATATTTTGCAATTGTTTTGTCGGTTTCGGTACAAAGCAAAATTCCTATAGTAGGATTATCTTCCTTAGGTTTTTTTAAATCATCATACATTCTAACATACATATCCAATTGCCCTATGTCTTGATGCGTAATGGTATGCGTTTTTAATTCTATAATTACAAAACATTTTAAAATGTAATTATAAAACACCAAATCGATATAAAAATCAGCGGTTTCGGTTTTTATATGCTGTTGTCTTTCCACAAAAGCAAAACCTTTTCCTAATTCTAAAATGAATTTTTGCAAATTATCAATTAAAGCTTTTTCTAATTCAAGTTCAGTATAACTTAACGATGTTGACAAATTCAAGAATTCTAAAACGGATGGATTTTTTATAAAGTCGTGAATATTATTTTTCTCCGATATACTCTTACCTTTTATTGTTTCTTTATCGTTTGAGGACAATAATCGATAATAATATAAGGTTGAAATATTTCGGTCTAATGTTCTCACTGACCAAGTGTTTTCAGAAGCTTCTTTTAGATAATACATTCTAGCCTTTTCATCCTGCACCCTCATAATCAATTCAAAATGAGACCAATTCAATTTGGCCGACAGTGTCGGCCAAATTTCAATTTCAGGAAAAGTTTGATAAAATTGTCTATATTTTCTAATATTTCGTTCTGAAAAACCTTTTCCAAATTCACGAGTGAGTTCAATAGATATTGTTTTAATTATTTCTTTACCGTATTGAGCACGTTCCTTCCCGTTTTGTTCTTCTTCAACAATTTTCCTACCTATATTCCAATATGCCTCTACCATTGCAGTATTTATTGCCTGATAGGTTTTTTGTCGCGCTTGCGATAGAATTTGCTTTATTTCCTGAATATAACTCATCGTTTATACAATGTGTAACTATCAATTTTCAAATAGTTCTTAGCAAAATCAAAATTGCGATTTTTATTTGGTAAAACAAAAAGCTTATTTCAGAAGTAAAATTATTAAAAGTACTTATCTATAACTTATTTCAAAACTAACACGGCTTTAGAATCAAGTTGAAACTTAAAAAACATATCTTCGCCATAAAATTTGAACACTACTAAAATTATGAATACAAAACCTCTATATTTTTTAACTTTATTACTGTACTTGAACGGCTTTTGTCAAAAAATTGACCAGTCTAAAAAAGAATTAAACGCCAAAGAAACCAACACACAGAATTCTTCCCATACAAGTACACATCAAACAAATCGTTCTAATCATAATTCAAGCGATAACTTATTTGTTGATTTATTCCTTTACCTTTCCTACTACGCCATTGTTGGAAATTATGAATTGGAAAATCATCTAGACAACGAGCTTACAACTTATCCGTATGCTGATAAGCGTACTGGAAATTATGGTGGTGAATCTCAAAAAACAACTTTCCGACTGGATGTAGAAAACAGTTTTTTAACCGAAAAATTAGGTTCAAATTACAGTTCGTATGGAAATCATTTTAAAATAAAAGGCAGAGTAAAACAGTACATCTACGGACAATTTGACCAAATTAGTCTTTTTGAAAATTATCAAGGCAAAACAGCTTCTTTACCCATTTATCAATTCAATCTTGGATACGACCGTTTGCGTTTTAAACATTTTAACTTTGGATTTTTGATTGGCGCAACTCATGTAGGTAGTACCGTAAATAAAACAGGAGTGAATTTTGGACTACATGCTGATGCTTTTATAGTTAAAAATTATAGTCTTGACACCTCTATTCACTGGAGCAACATCAACAACCAAACCGTACGCACATTTGATATCAAAGGAAAATATCACTTAAAAAACATGTTTTTTGCATTAGGATATGAACATCTACAAATTGCATCTCCTTCATACAATTACCTAACTACAGGTTTGGGATTTTATTTCTAAAATGAAAAGAGCGCTTAATTAGCGCTCTAAAATCTTCATAAGTTCTTTAGGCTTTCTCTGATTGTTCCAAAACAACAATATTTGAAGTGTTTGCGTTGAAGTATCAAAATCATAATAAAGCGTGGTTTGTTTTGAAATTGGCATACAAAAAACCTTCAATTTGTTTTCAAACTTCCCTAAACGTGGATTAATTGCGAGTCTGTCTAAATTTTCCAGAACAAGCATATAAAATTTTAAAACTTCCTGCTGATTCCATTTGGCTAAAATAAAATTCATTTCATCCTGTAAAGTAATTTCTGCCTTAGGATGCCAAATTATTTCAAAAGTCATTTCAAAAATGAAAATTTAGTTTTCATTCTCTCTTGAACTTCATTATGAGTTATTCCTTTACCATTGACAATATCTTGCTTAGCTTCTTCAAGCATTTGCAAAAGAAATTCATTCACTTCCGCAGATTCCTCGTGAATTCTTGATGCAGTATTATAAACCTCAGCAGGCTCTTCCTGCTTATTTTTCTTTTTATCGTCCATGGCATCATTTTTTTCAAAGTTATAAAAAAATAACATTGTTTGCCCACAAAACCCTACTTTTGCAACTCTTAATTCATAACTTATCATTTAACAATGAATTACCTTTCAGTTGAAAATATAGCCAAATCGTATGGCGAACGCGTTTTGTTTGAAGACTTATCTTTTGGAATCAATAAAGACCAAAAAATTGCCTTTGTAGCCAAAAACGGAACGGGAAAAACCTCAATTCTAAAAATTATTACAGGCGAAGACACTCCTGATAGTGGTCAAATTGTTATGCGCAAGGACATTCGCATGGCATTTTTATCACAAGAACCCAACTTGCAAAGTGAATTGACCATCGAGGAAAGTATTTTTGCCAGCGATAACGAAATTCTGAAAGTCATTGAGCAATATGAAAAAGCCATTCAAAATCCAGAAGACGAAGAAGCTTACCAAAAGGCTTTTGACAACATGGACCGCCACAACGCATGGGATTTTGAAACGCAATACAAACAAATTCTCTTCAAATTAAAATTAGAGGATTTAAAACTGAAAGTTAAAAACTTATCAGGTGGACAAAAAAAACGTCTAGCACTGGCTCTCATTTTGATTAACAAACCCGATTTATTAATCCTTGATGAGCCTACCAACCACTTGGATTTAGAAATGATTGAATGGCTAGAAAATTATTTTGCCAAAGAAAATATCACTTTGTTTATGGTTACACACGACCGCTTTTTCCTAGAGCGTGTGTGTAACGAAATTATTGAATTAGAAAACGGAAAAATCTACCAGTACAAAGGGAATTATTCCTATTATTTACAAAAGAAAGAAGAACGCATTGCTTCTGAAAATGCGAGTATTGACAAAGCTAAAAACGTTTTTGTAAAAGAATTAGAATGGATGCGTCGCCAACCTAAAGCACGTACTACCAAATCGAAATCGCGTCAGGATGACTTTTATGTAATAAAAGAAAAAGCCATGAGTCGTCGTAAAGAGAATACGGTGGAATTAGAAATCAATATGGAACGCATGGGAAGTAAGATTATCGAGCTTCACAAAGTTTATAAAAAATTCAATGATAGAGTCATTTTAAACGGATTTGACTATACATTTAACAAAGGCGAACGCATTGGAATCATTGGTAAAAATGGAACTGGAAAATCGACTTTCTTAAATATTTTAACCCAAACTATTCAGCCTGATAACGGTAAAGTAGTCATAGGCGATACTATAAAAGTGGGCTATTACACTCAGGCGGGTATCAACCCAAAACCTGAACAAAAAGTAATTGACATCATCAAAGAATACGGAGAATACATTCCGTTAAGTAAAGGTCGAACCATTTCAGCGGGTGGTTTATTAGAACGTTTTTTGTTTGACCGCAAAAAGCAACATGATTATGTTGAAAAACTAAGTGGAGGTGAGTTGAAACGTTTGTATTTATGCACAGTGCTCATTCAAAATCCGAATTTCTTAATCCTCGACGAACCTACAAACGATTTGGATATTGTTACCCTAAACGTATTAGAAAATTTCCTATTAGATTATCCTGGATGTTTGCTCGTAGTAAGTCACGACCGCTACTTTATGGATAAAATTGTGGACCACCTTTTTGTGTTTAGAGGACAAGGCGAAATTGAAGACTTTCCTGGCAACTATTCTGATTTTAGAGCCTACGAAGATTCAAGCCCCCCAGCCTCCAAAGGGGGAGCTGACGAAACGCAAACTGCGAAGTCAAATTGGAAACAAAACCAAAAAGCAACTAATGGATTAAGTTTTCAAGAACAAAAAGAATTCCAAAAAATTGAGCGTGAAATCAAAGATTTAGAAGCTAAGAAAAAAGAAATTGAAGATTTATTTTCAAACGGAAATGTGGCTGATAATGAAATTGAAACCAAGGCAAATGAATTACAAAAAGTAATTCAGAAATTAGAAGCAAACGAAGAGCGTTGGTTTGAATTGAGCGCTAAAATGGAATAAAAGTTTCACAAAGTAACACGAAGTATTCACAAAGTCTCACAAAGTTTTTATTTTATATTTACTTTGTGTTTCTTTGTGCTAAACTTTGAGAAACGCTGTGCTACAACTCATAAAATCATACTTTACCTTTTTAAAAAACTCCACTAACCAACACGGAGTTCACTCCCCTTTTGTGTTTAATTTAGTCACCAAATGTTTTTACGATAAAACCAGCTATCCTGAATACAAAATTTTAAACGAATACCGTAACACACTTTTACAAAACCACGAAACTATCCAAGTAACTGATTTTGGTGCGGGTTCGCGTGTATTTAAATCGAATACACGAAAAATATCTGCTATTGCTAAAAACGCGGGTATTTCTAAAAAAAGAGCCGAATTATTATTCAGAATTGTTCGCTACTTTCAACCAGATTCGATTTTAGAAATTGGTACTTCCTTAGGATTAGCAACTTCTGCATTAGCATTGGGCAACCCAAAAGCTAAGATTACTTCTTTAGAAGGATGCTCGAATACAATTACAATAGCAAAAAATCAATTACAAAAATTCAATATCAATACTGTCGAATCAATAAACTCAGAATTTTCAACTTTCCTAAAACAAATTCCCCCTTTGGGGGCTAGGGGGCTTGAATTCGTTTACTTCGACGGCAATCATTCCAAAAAAGCCACACTTGACTATTTCGAGTTATTACTTCCTACCATAACAAACGAATCAGTTTGGATTTTTGATGATATTCATTGGTCGAAAGACATGGAAGAAGCTTGGGCAGAAATAAAAAACCATCCTAAAGTAACAGTAACCATAGACACTTTTCAATGGGGATTTGTTTTTTTTAGAAGAGAGCAACAAAAAGAGCATTTTATCATACGTGTATGACCAATACCTTTCACAGAATTGCAAAAAATCAATTGCAATAATATTGAAACAATAAACTTAATTTACTTCAAAGGTAACCATTCTAAAAAAGCCTCTTTAGAATATTTTGAGTTATTACTCCCAGCAATGGGATTTGTTTCCTTTAGAAGAGAACAAGAAAGAGGCTGTCCAAAAAGTAAAAAATCAACATGCAGTTTGTCTCTCCTACGTAAGGAGGAGTCTCGTAATCAACGCTATGCGATTTCTCCCTTTGATTGAAATGACAAGATTGCGATTTTTTTGGACAGTCTCTTATACTTATTTTTTTAAAAAGCAGTATTTATATTTAGTGATAGTCCACTACTTTCAGGAACTATTCTACACACTCCTCCTACACACATTAAACCGCCTCTTTGTCTACCATAGGCTAATTGTATACGGGTTGATTTTTTTCTGAAGACACCCCCAAAATTGTAATAATGTTGACGTTTTTCCGCTTCTTCATTGCCATAATTATAAAGATCCGCAACATAAAGAGAAATTTTTTGATTAAAATTAAACTCAAGAGTTCCTCCATACCAATTCTTCTTATCAGAGTCTGCCCAAAGATGTTCTCCTAAAGCTCTTAATGAACGATTTGTATTTTTAAACTTGTATGTTCCTTCTAATCCAATACAATTTGTTTTAACCAGTCCATAGGTTTCCTCAACTTGCTTTTTATTGTAATACTGATTAACATATATTAAATTCATAAAAAAGTTTTCGTTTATTTTTTTATCAATTTCAATATTATAATCTGAAAAATATTTTTGACCAAAACTTAAAAAATCCGTTTGATAATCTCTTGGTGAATCAAATGAAAATTTCCCTCCTAATCCAAACCAATTTGAGGTATTAAATGCTATTTTGGCACCATATTTTCCTCCTAACATAGTTCCTTTTTTAACGTTATAAAAAATATCTATCTGTCCTCCTATTTCTCCTGCTTTTAAGATAGTTTCATCAGGCATTGAAACATTAGGTTGTGCTTGATAAACATAAATATTGGACAAACTATTATGATGCTGTTTTGTTAAACTTGGAACAAAATTTACTATTTTGTCATTATAAAAATTCCCTTTAGCTTTTCTTTCTGAAAAGAAGCTCATATTTTCTAATCTTCTAAAAGTTGCATCAATACCAAATCCTTTTTTTGAAAATCCTGTATTTATTAAAAGTGCAGAACCTGATTTTATAAAATTATTTTCAATTTGATCAAATTCTACTACTGCATCAGGTGATTTATAATCATATTCTGTGGAAATATAAAATGATTCTTTTGAAAAATTTAATCTTCCTGAATAAGTATTTGTTAGACTTAAAAAATTAGGACGTAAAACATCCGTCAACTCATTTCTACCTACATAACTAAAACCTATTTCAAGAGTAAAAGCGTCTTTTTTTAATAAATTAGTAATATCAATATCTGTATTAAAACCATAAATATCAGAGTTTGCTACTTCAAAACCTGTACGCTGCTTACCATACAATGCAGTTAAGGAAATAAAACCAAATGGTTTATACGTTACTCTCCCTCCTCTTAAAGCATTATTAATACCTAATGCTCTATCTTCCCAAGCTCGTAAGATTAAACCACTACCAAACTGCTGATAAAAATAACCTGCGGTTATGTCAAGTTTGTTCGATTTATAATTTAAATAATACGTTCCTATATTTGTTTTTTTATATTCAGGATTAAAATTCAATAAAGCCTTATCTACATAGGATTCTGTTTGAACACCCATTGTAAAACGTTTATAATTATAATTAAGTCCTAAATAATTATTTGAACGTATGGGATCATCTGGTTGATCAACTTTTAATTCTTTATCATTGAGATACCATTGTCCATTTGATTCAAAAAAACCAAATACTTTCCCATAGTCCCTTTTAGAAGTTTCTCCTGTTTGATTTTCTTGAGAGAATAATATTGTTGAAATAAATAAACAAAAAAATGAAATTATTTTTTTACACATAAGATTACAAAGTCTTTAATTTATTATATAATTCTTGTTCACTTCCTGGTGTATATCCATTTTGGGTGTAAACAATTTTTTCATTTTTAACAACCACTGTAAAAGGAGGATTAACTACTCCCATAGCTCTTTTAAAATCTTGATTGGTATCTAATAAAACATTATATGTCCACTCTTTTCCTTTTACTAATGGTTTTACTCTTTTTTGAGTTCTTGAATCATCAATTGAAACTGCTACAATTTCAAAATTTAGATTTTGTCTCCATTCTTCCTGAATTTCATTCATTTCTTCCAATTCTTTAATACAAGGCCCACACCATGTTGCCCAAAAGGTAAAAACATACAATTTATCTTTCTCTATAAAATCTTTTTTAACTGATACATCTTTGTTTTCTAGATCTTTTAATATAACATCTGGCATTTTTTGTTGAGCAATAGCCGTACTCATAATAAGAATAAAAAACAGGTTTTTAAGTACTTTAAACATACGATAAGATTTTTTTTACTAATTTTTTTTTTGCTAAAGTATTTTTTTTTATCATCTTCGCAAATATTTATTTCAATTAACTTAAAAATAATATTATGAAACTTTCAAAAATATTATCATCTCTTAGTGTGTTTTTACTGTTATCTTGTAGCAAAGAAAACGCAACGAGTGAACCTATATCCCAAACAAATATTGACAATGAAGTAGCATCTACTACATCAAAATTTATAAAAAATGCTCTTATTGAGGATTATACAGGTGCTTGGTGCGGATGGTGTCCTAGAGTAAGTTATAGTATTACAAAGGTAAAAGAAAGCACAACCAAAGTTGTAAGTGTAGCAATACATAGAGGATCAAGCGGAGGTGGATTTGATCCTTATAGCTACTCAGGATCTTTACCTGCTGTAATTAAAAGTTTCCCTACAGGTATGCTTAATAGAAAAATTGAATGGAAAACACCTCAAAACAGCTATATAAATCAAGTAATAGATCTAACTAAAGATAATGCTGATCTAGGAATTGCCATGAACTCTATTGTAGACTCAGGAAATATAAACTTAGACATAAAAGTTATATCTACTAAAGATCATAATGACCTTAAATTTGTTGTGTATGTTGTGGAAGATGGTTTAATTTTTAACCAATCTAATTACACCAGTTTTTATGGAGGTGGTTCTGTAATAAAAGATTTTATTCATAATGATGTTTTAAGAGAATGCTTAACAAACATATACGGAGATGCACTAGGAGAAATTAAGGCTAATACTTTACTAGTTAAAAAATTAAACATTCCTCTACCAAAAAATGTAAAAAATGTAAACAAAATGAAATTTGTTACTATGATTTTAAATAATAATGGCGAATCATTAAATGTTAGAGAGGTTGCTCCTAATGTTAATCAAACTTTTGAAGTAGCGCAATAATCCTATAAATAGAGTTAAAAAAAAAGCTTAAGTAAAATAACTTAAGCTTTTTTTTTAACTCTATTTTAGTGTAACATAATCTTATATTCAAACACTAATGTAAAAAGTATTCATAAAATGGATAAGTCATTAATTAAAATATCAAACATCAAACGGGATTTTCAATTAGGCAGCGAAATTATCCACGTTTTAAAAGGCATTGATTTACAAATCAATAAAGGTGAATATGTTGCCCTAATGGGACCTTCGGGTTCGGGTAAATCAACACTAATGAATCTTTTAGGCTGTCTGGACACTCCTACCTCAGGACAATATATTTTGAACGGCAAGGACGTTTCTAAAATGATTGATGACGAACTGGCTGAAATCCGTAACAAGGAAATCGGTTTCGTATTTCAAACGTTTAACTTATTGCCTCGTACAACTGCTTTAGACAATGTAGCACTACCCATGATTTACGCAGGGTATTCAAAAACCGACCGTAACCTTCGTGCTACTGAAGTTCTCAAACAAGTGGGTTTAGGCGACCGTATGGACCACCAACCTAATCAGCTTTCAGGAGGTCAGCGTCAGCGTGTGGCCGTGGCAAGAGCCTTAGTCAACAAACCTTCAATCATTCTTGCTGATGAACCTACTGGAAACTTAGATAGTAAAACTTCGGTTGAAATTATGCGTCTTTTTGATGAAATTCATGCCAATGGAAATACTGTCATTCTCGTTACTCACGAAGAAGATATTGCTCAACACGCTCATAGAATTATTCGCTTAAAAGACGGAATAATCGAAAGTGATAATAGTAATAAGCATTAACATTTAATTATCATATTTTAGATTGATAACAATTATTTTTGACTTTTAAATTAATTTGATTTACAATGCTACGCAAACTTAAATTTGTTTTAACAGCTGTTATTTTTTCAACAGCCGCTTTGGCTCAAAGCCAACACCAATGGAAAGATGCCTCTGCCAACGGTTATAATTACAAATATGTAACAAACGACCCAACCAAAGCACGTTTTTATACGTTAAAAAACGGTTTAACCGTTATCTTGAGTCCTACCAATAAAGACCCACGCATTCAATGTTATGTAGCGGTAAAAGCGGGTAGCAAAACTGACCCCGCTACCAATACTGGTTTAGCGCATTACTTAGAGCACATGTTGTTCAAAGGAACGGACAAATACGGTTCATTAGATTGGGCTAAAGAACAAGTAGAATTAAACAAAATAGATGCCCTTTACGAGCAATACAACAAAACAAAAGACGAAGCACAACGCAAAGCGATTTACAAAAAAATCGATTCGGTTTCTGGGGTAGCTAGTAAATATGCCATTGCTAATGAGTACGACAAAATGATGTCGGCTATGGGAGCGCAAGGCACCAATGCATTTACCTCTTTTGAACAAACGGTGTATACAGATGATGTACCTAGCAGTTCCATTGATAAATATTTAGCTGTACAGGCTGAACGTTTCCGCAATCCTGTTTTACGTATTTTCCATACCGAATTAGAAGCGGTTTACGAAGAAAAAAACCGTACGTTAGATAACGATGGTCGTAAAGTTTTTGAAACTTTATTTGCTAGTTTATTCAAAAACCACAATTATGGTTTACAAACTACCATCGGTACCGTAGAACACTTAAAAAATCCATCATTAGTAGAAATTCGTAATTATTTCAACAAATTTTACGTTCCTAATAATATGGGTATCATACTTTCTGGTGATTTTAACCCAGATATGATGATTGCTAAGATTGACAAAGCTTTTGGGTATATGCAAAACAAACCCGTGGCTAAATATACTTTCCAACCCGAAAGTCCTATCTCGGCTCCTATCGTTAAAGAAATTGTAGGACCTGATGCAGAAAGCTTAACTCTTGGTTATCGTTTGCCAGGCAATAAAGACAAAGATGCTTTATTAGCGGACTTAGTAGGTCAAATTTTAACCAATGGTAAAGCGGGTTTATTAGACTTAAACTTGGTTAAAAAACAACGTTTGTTAAGAGCTAGTGCCTTCACCTATTCGTTAATCGATTACGGAATTTTGTATTTCTCTGCTTCGCCTACTAATGGACAATCTTTAGAAGAAGTTAAAACTTTGGTGTTAGCTGAAATTGAAAACTTGAAAAAAGGAAATTTTGATGACAACTTGATTCCATCTATCATCAATAACATCAAAAAATCAAAAATTTACGAAACTGAAAAATACGGGGAAAGAGCCAATACTTTAATGGATGCTTTTACTTCTGAATTAGACTGGAGAGACCAAGTAGCTTATGTAAATGATTTGTCAAAAATAAAAAAAGAAGATATCGTTGCTTTTGCTAATAAATATTTAGGTGAAAACTATGTGGCTATTTTAAAACGCAAAGGAGAAGCTCCTATAAGCAACAAAATCGAAAAACCTTCTATTACACCTGTTGAAACCAATGCGGACAAACAATCGGATTTTGTTAAAATGGTCAATGCTATGCCTAGTACTTCAGCACAACCTGTGTTTTTAGATTTTGACAAAGACATTCAAAAATCAAAAATTGGCAAAGCAGAAGTATTGTACGTTGCTAATAAAGACAACGACATTTTCCGTTTAAAATACCGTTACAAAATCGGTTCATTAAACGATTTGAAACAATCTATTGCCTCGCAATACATCCAGTTTTTAGGAACGGATAAAATGACGGCTGAGCAAATTTCTAAAGAATTTTACAAAATTGCTTGTAGTTTCAGTGTGAGTACGAACGAAGAATATACTACAGTAGCTATTGAAGGTTTACAAGAAAACTTTGAAAAAGCAGTTAAATTGTACGAAGACGTGATAGCAGGCATTAAAGCCGATGACAATGCCTTGAAAGCATTAAAAGCACGTATTGCCAAATCACGAAAAGATGCTAAAGCAAACAAAGGGGCTATTTTACAAGGGTTGACCAGTTATGCTATGTACGGTGCAAAAAACAAATTCAACAATACCCTTTCTGACAAAGACCTTGAAGCAATTACCGCACAAGAATTGGTAGACCGCATTAAGAATTTGAATACCTATGAACAAACCGTAATTTACTACGGTCCACAACCTTTACCAGCTGTAGTAGGTAAATTAAAAACAATGCATACTGTACCTGCAACTTTTGCTACGGCTCCTGCAATGAAAGAATTCAAACAAGTGGCACAAACGGCAAACCAAGTTTTATTTACTGATTACGACATGGTACAAGCAGAAACCCGTTGGATTAGAAACACTGAAACGTATGACGCTAACAAAACGCCAATCGTAAATGTATTTAATAGCTATTTTGGAGGCGGTATGGGGTCAATCGTTTTCCAAACCATTCGTGAAAGTAAAGCTTTAGCCTATAGCACTTACGGGTATTATGTAGCACCACAAAAGAAAGACCAACAATACTATATGATGAGTTATGTGGGGAGTCAAGCCGATAAATTCAATGAAGCAACAACGGCTATGAATGAGTTATTGACTAAAATGCCTGAATTACCTGTTAATTTAGATTTAGCAAAAACAGGCGTTAAAAAAGACATTCAAACCGAGCGCATCACGCAAGACAATATTATTTTTACGTATTTAGCCAACAAGCAATTGGGCGAAACAACCGATGCTAGAAAGAAAATCTACACTGCGGTAGATGCTATTACCATGCAAGATGTGAAGAATTTCCACAACACACATTTAGCAGGTAAACCTTATACTTATGCTATTGTAGCTTCAGAGAAAAAAGTTTCTTTAGAGGACATGAAAAAGTTAGGTGAGGTGAAAAAGATTTCGTTAGAAGAACTTTTTGGATACTAAAAACTTCAAAAAAAATATTTTTAAAAAGACCATTTCGAAAGAGTGGTCTTTTTTGTTTTTAATACAATTGAAATAAAGAAACGCATAACGTTCGCAAAAAAAAGAACTTTATTTTTGAAAATGGAAACCAAAAACAAAACCTTGCAAGTTATTTTAATTTCATTTTTATACTTTTGAATTTATAAAATTTAACCGCAAAGTTCACAAAGAATTTCACGAAGCACACAAAGAACACTTAGCACAACAAAACTTTTAAACTTTTAAACCTCTAAACTTTTAAACTAATAACCTTCCCACAAAAATGAAAGTATACACAAAAACTGGAGATAAAGGAACCACTGCCCTATTTGGAGGGACTCGCGTTCCCAAACATCATATCCGCATTGAAAGCTACGGCACTGTTGACGAATTAAATTCCTACATCGGACTGATTCGCGACCAAGCAATGAATCCGTTGTACAAAGCCGTACTCATTGAAGTACAAGACCGTTTGTTTACCCTTGGTGCTATTTTAGCCACCCCTCCTGAAAAAGAAGTACTAAAAAATGGTCAAAAGCGTTTACAAAATTTAGGCTTGACCGAAACAGATATTGAATACCTCGAGAATGAGATTGACAAAATGGAAACCGATTTGCCCCCTATGACACACTTTGTCCTACCTGGCGGACACACCACGGTGTCATATTGTCACATTGCACGCTGTGTTTGCCGTCGTGCCGAGCGTTTAGCCACCCATTTGCACGAGGAAGAACCCACCGATGAACTCGTTTTAAAGTATTTGAACCGACTTTCTGACTACCTTTTTGTGTTGGCACGAAAGTTGTCATTAGACTTGCACGCTAACGAAGTGCCTTGGATACCGAGGAAATAACTTTAGATTATTTTTTATCTTCTAAAATTAAATCCTAAACAAGCTCTTTTATAAGTTATTTCAGGTTGATTTTCTAAAGATCATTTGCAATCATTCCTATAAAATGAAATGCCTAAAATCTAAAATTATCAATCTATATGTTCTTAAAATCAACTGAAAATAAATCAAAAAAACTTGATTTTTTGAGTAGAAAAATTATATTTGCACAAATTAAAATTTTACAGAGATGTATTGGACTTTAGAATTAGCATCATATTTAAGCGATGCTCCATGGCCTGCTACTAAAGACGAATTAATCGACTACGCTATTAGAACTGGTGCTCCATTAGAAGTGGTAGAAAACCTACAATCAATAGAAGACGAAGGCGAGATTTATGAATCAATGGAAGAAATTTGGCCAGATTATCCATCAGACGAAGATTATCTTTGGAACGAGGATGAGTATTAAGCATAAACCTACTAAAAAAGTCTCTTAAGAGGCTTTTTTTTTGGTATTTTTACAGACATTTTAAAACAAAACGTATGAGTTTCATTAACAACATATTAAAAGTTTTTGTGGGCGATAAGTCACAGAAAGACATCAAAGCCATTCAGCCCATAATTAATAAAATTAGATCTTTTGAGGGACCATTAAGTTCATTAACAAATGATGAATTGCGCGCTAAAACTTTTGAATTTAAAGAAAAAATCAAACAAGCTCGTGCTGAAAAAGACACTAAAATTATTCAATTAAAGTCCGAAGTAGAAAACATTCAAGATATAGATGCTAGAGAAGATGTTTATACTGAAATTGATAAATTAGAAAAAGAAGCTTATGAACTTTCTGAAAAGGTGTTAAACGACATCTTAGCAGAAGCCTTTGCTGTTGTAAGAGAAACTGCGCGTCGTTTTAAAGAAAACACTCAAATTCGTGTAAAAGCAACTCCAAAAGACCACGAATTATCTGCTAATAAGACCTATGTTACCATTGAGGGAGATGATGCTCTGTGGGCTAACTCTTGGGAAGCAGCAGGTAAAACCGTTACTTGGGACATGATTCACTACGATGTACAGATGATTGGTGGTGTGGTGTTACATCAAGGAAAAATTGCCGAAATGCAAACAGGTGAAGGTAAAACGTTAGTAGCAACACTTCCATTATACTTAAATGCTTTAACAGGGAATGGTGTTCACCTCGTAACTGTTAACGATTATTTAGCAAAACGTGATAGTACCTGGAAAGCACCGTTATTTGAATTTCATGGATTAACCGTAGATTGTATTGATAATCATCAACCCAATACCGAAGCGCGTCGTAAAGCTTATGAAGCGGATATTACGTATGGTACCAATAACGAATTTGGTTTTGATTACTTACGTGATAACATGGCGCATACGCCTGATGATTTAGTACAACGCAAACATAATTTTGCTATTGTAGATGAGGTAGACTCTGTTTTAATAGACGATGCCCGTACTCCTCTCATCATTTCTGGTCAAGTGGTAGATGGAGACCGTCACGAATTTAACGAGTTAAAACCTTTTATTGACAATCTAGTTGCTATCCAACGTCAACTAGCAAACGGCTTTTTAGCAGAAGCAAAACGTCTTTTTAAAGAAGGTAATACTAAAGAAGCTGGATTTAACTTATTGAGAGCACATCGTGCTTTACCTAAAAACAAAGCCTTAATTAAATTCTTATCAGAAGAAGGAACCAAACAATTACTTCAAAAAACAGAAAATGAATACATGGCGGATAACAACCGTAAAATGCCTCAAGTAGATGAAGCATTATACTTTGTTATTGAAGAAAAAAACAACCAAGTTGAACTAACAGAAGGAGGTATTAAAGAATTATCTAAAAATACTGATGATAAATTCTTCGTATTACCGGATATAGGAACCGAAATTGCAATTATAGAAAAAGCCAATCTTTCCAAAGAAGAAGAAGCAGAAAAAAAAGAAGCGTTATTTGCTGATTTTTCAGTAAAAAGTGAACGTATCCATACCTTAACCCAATTATTAAAAGCATATACTTTATTCGAAAAAGATACAGAATATGTTATCATGGATGGTGAAATTCTAATCGTAGACGAACAAACAGGTCGTATCATGGACGGTCGTCGTTATTCAGATGGATTACATCAAGCCATTGAAGCAAAAGAAAACGTTCGTATTAAAGAAGCTACACAAACCTACGCTACCGTTACCCTACAAAACTACTTCCGTATGTATAATAAATTAGGCGGTATGACGGGTACAGCAGTTACAGAAGCAGGCGAATTTTGGGAAATTTACAAATTAGACGTAGTTGAAATTCCTACCAATAGACCCATTGCTCGTCTAGACAAAGAAGACTTAATTTATCGTTCTGTTCGCGAAAAGTTTAATGCCGTGGCAAATGATGTACAAGAATTAGTAGCCCAAGGTCGTCCTGTACTAATTGGTACTACTTCTGTTGAAATATCTGAATTATTAAGCCGTATGCTTAAAATGAAAGGTATTCAGCACAATGTATTAAATGCTAAAATGCACAAACAAGAAGCACAAATTGTAGCAGAAGCGGGTAAACCAGGCGTAGTAACCATTGCTACCAACATGGCGGGTCGTGGTACTGATATTAAACTAAGTGATGAAGTAAAAGCAGCGGGAGGTTTAGCTATCATAGGTACTGAACGTCATGACTCACGTCGTGTAGACCGTCAGTTACGCGGTCGTGCAGGTCGTCAGGGAGATGTGGGTAGTTCTCAATTCTACGTATCATTAGAAGATAACCTAATGCGTTTATTCGGTTCTGATCGTGTAGCAAAAATCATGGACAGAATGGGCTTAAAAGAAGGTGAAGTCATTCAACATTCAATGATGACCAAATCTATTGAAAGAGCACAGAAAAAAGTAGAAGAAAACAATTTTGGCGTTCGTAAACGTTTGTTAGAATATGATGATGTTATGAATGCACAACGTGAGGTAGTGTACAAACGTCGTCGTCATGCCTTACACGGAGAGCGTTTGAAACTAGATATTGCCAACATGATTTACGATGTGTGTGACAATATTGTGGAGAAAAATAAATTGACGAAAGATTTCAAAAATTTCGAATTCGAATTAATTCGTTATTTATCCATTACATCACCTGTTTCAGAAACGGAATTTGCCAGTTTAAACGACGCTAAAATAACAGGTCTTCTTTACAAATCAGCTAGCGAATATTACCAAAATAAAAATAGTCGCGATGCAAACGAGGCCTACCCTATCATACGAAATGTATTTGAAGATCCTGAAAATCATTTCGAGCGTATCGTCGTTCCGTTTACGGATGGTATCAAAGGAATGAATGTAGTAACGGATTTGAAAAAAGCATACGATTCACAAGGAAAACAATTAATTGCTGATTTCGAAAAAAGCATCACGTTAGCAATTGTGGACGAGGCTTGGAAAAAACATTTACGCAAAATGGACGAGTTGAAACAATCGGTACAATTAGCTGTACACGAACAAAAAGACCCGTTATTGATTTACAAATTTGAATCTTTTAACTTATTTAAAAATATGTTAGAAGGAATCAACAAAGAGGTTATTTCATTCTTATTTAAAGCGGATTTACCAAAACAAAATACACAAATACAAGAAGCCGTAGAAGAATTACACCAAGATCATTATATAGAAAGCAAAGAAGAAGTATTAAATATGGAAGAGCAAGCTGAACGTCACCGTGAAGCAATACAAAACGTAAATGCTCCTCAAAAAAATACAGTTACTGAAACCATTGTTCGTGATCAACCTAAAATTAACCGTAATGACGAAGTAACCATCAAACACATCTTGAGTGGTCAAACAGAAACCATGAAATTCAAGAAAGCGGAGCATTTATTAGCTTCGGGTGAATGGGTTTTAGTTCAGAACTAAATTAGTTTGCAGTGGTCACTGTTCAGTGCTTCAGTTGACAGCATTAATAAATATAAAATCCCTAATTACAGTTGTAGTTAGGGATTTTTGGTTATTACGATTGATAAAACTATATATTCTAACATTTAATACAGGATGCAATTATTAAACGCAACTTTTGAAAACTAAAAAACTCTAACTTTAAAACGTATTTTATTATATTGCAACAAATACAATAGTTTACACATGCACCTCAACTGTCCGCTTTGCAACGCTCACACCCAACCTTTCCATCAAATTAAAAACCGTGACTATTTTCAATGCACCACCTGTCAAGCCATTCTTCTGCATCCTGAGCAGTATATGACCGCACATGACGAAGAAAAACACTATCGTTTTCACAATAACGATGTGACCGATGCGGGTTATCTTCATTTTGTTTCCCCAATTACCCAAGGTATTTTACATGATTTTAGTCCCTCACATTCGGGCTTGGATTTTGGCGCAGGAACAGGTTCAGCGGTTAGTAAAGTCCTTAATGATAATGGCTATGCTATCGTTTCCTACGACCCGTTTTTCCATCCTTATCCAGAGGTATTAGCCAAAACCTACGATTATATTGCTTGTTGTGAAGTCATCGAACATTTTCATCATCCTGCTAAAGAATTTGAATTACTACATCATCTTTTAATTCCAAAAGGAAAACTATATTGTATGCCCCATTTATATGATCCTTCTATAGATTTTAACAAATGGTATTATAAAAACGATACGACTCACGTGTTTATGTATCAAAAAGAAACAATTCGTTGGATTGCACAATCCTTTGGCTTTTCGGATTTCGATATTATAAACCGATTAATTATCTTTACTAAATAATTTTTATTTTTAATAAAGAGGCCTATTATTGTAGAGGCTTGTTTTAAAAAATCTATATCTCTATAATTTTCAAAATCTCAAATCATGATGCCATATAATGAAACTTATACTCTTTTTTTAAACTTGGTAAAAGAAAGCATTGCGAACAAAACCTTTGCCAAACTAACTTTAGCCAAAACCATTGGAAAACCCGAACTACAAAACATATACATCAAAGTTACTTTAGTTGAAAACCAATTAAAACTATTGATTACACACAAAATATACAAAGAAGGTCTTCAAGAAATTGAAAAAATAGTTGACCTAACGGAACTAGAAAACGAAACGATTCCTTATATTCAAAAACCTTTTATGTCCCTTTTATTATTTACAAGCGAAGCTGACATAACTATGAAAATAAACAAGAAAAGAGTAGCTTCCATCATTGAACAGCCGCCTACTTTTAAGAATGCTGATCCTCTTTTTTTAACCTTATCATTTAAATAATCTTTAAAACTAAAATCATATTATGAACAATCCGTTTATTTACGAAAACGCACCTGCTTATTTTCATTCTTTTTTTGATCTTATAGAATCCGATCATTTAGTGGAAGAATTAGAGAAAAGTAAAAATTTTACCCTTGCCTTAATAGATAGCATAACTCCTGAAATAGAAAATTTTTCTTATGCTCCAGATAAATGGACTACAAAGGAAGTCCTTCTTCATATCATAGATGCTGAAAGAATACTTACCTATAGGGCATTGCGCTTTTCCCGATTTGATGCTACAGAATTAACAGGCTTTGATCAAAACAAATACATCCAAAATCTCAAATCAGTAAATTATAAATTAAGTGATTTACGAGAAGAATATATAAACGTAAGAAATGCTACCATTAGTCTATATAAAAATATGACAGAAGAAATGTTAGATTTCAAAGGAGTCACAAACCCAATTATCTTGACTGCTCGATCATTAGGTTTTATGGTCGTTGGACATAATATACACCACGCACAAGTAATTCAAAAAAAATACAGCACCGTTTCTTCTAATCTATAAAAAGAATGAAAGTCTAATGATAATAAAAAGTAAACCTTAATTAAGTTCTTATTAAGCATTAGACTTTATAATAAGAGTAAAAGAATACCGATTTATTGTAGATTGAAAATCATTTTTATCTATAATACATTTTATAGAGGCTGTCCGAAAAGAGCTCAATCTTGTCATTTCAATCAAAGTGGCTCGAACCAAATGAATAGACGAAGCAAAATCAGATAACACTAAAATATGTCTTCTCTTCTTGTAAAGGTGACAATCTAGATGTTGTGTATTAACTTTTCAGACATCCTCTCTATTTTAAACCTCATCAAGCAACTCTTTTCCTCTCCTAATTTTTATTTAAATCAAACATGTCCTAAGTTTATACCATTTAAACTTAAAATATACTGGATTAAAAAGTAAAATTCTCGATATGTTTTTTTTATTTTAAAACAACTTAAATAAACGATTGATTATATGATTAAAATCATCGCTAGTTCGAGCGCGCAGCGCATCGAGAACCCACACTAATTTTTATTGCTTTTGTAGGACAGTGCCTAAATCAACATGCGGTTTGTCACTACGTAAGGAGGAGTTTGATAATCAATATTATGTGATTTCTCCCTTTGGTCGAAATGACAAGATTGCGAGCTTTTTGGACAGTCTCAAGGTTAAAAAAAATTGTTATGAGGAAATTTCAAAGTTTAAACGACACAACTTCTAAAAATTTGTTTTATTCAACAAATAAGTTTATTTATTTTACAAAATATTAAATTAAAAATCGCATTAAATTTAAATTATCTTTTTTGTTATATTTCAATACCGTATATCTTAATATTTATAAAATACAATTGCCATGCAAAATACGATCACTTTAAATAATAACGTGCTCCAAATGAATTTAGGAGGTATAAAACCTCGGAAGTATGTGGTATCTCTAAAATATTTTGATGAGGAAAACACTTCTCCTACCAAACAGATGGATTATGCTACTGAAATTATTATTACTCGTAATAACACTGACTTTTGTTTATTAGATCTATACAAAAAAAATATTTGGTTTAACCAGCATGAACCTGATTTCATCAATGAAATGATAGCCGACGAGCTATGCAACACTATTTATCCTCTTCAGGTAAGAATGGATGAAACGGGAGCTTGTTTGGGAATTAGTAATTTTAATCAGATTGTAAACGGCCGATGGTATAGAAATAAAGCAAAGGCTACTCAAAAATATACGTCTAAAATTATGCAATCTTTTTACGAGGCTTTTGAAAAAAATCTTGAAAATAGAAGAGTTTTTGAAAAAAGTATGACAAATGATTGGCTCTGGAGTCTGTTATTTCATCCTAAATACATTGATTATGGAGAAGAGCATACGGTACAAACCTTTCTATTTCTTCCTGTTGTTCCTTACGAACATCCTATACAATTCAGCGGAAAACAAAGAATACATACTAAAATTACGGATTATCATGGTGTAGAAATTCATTTTGAATCAGATGAGATACTCGCACACCCCTATTTTATTTCAACCTTTAAAAAAAAGGCATCTATTTTAGAAAATAAAGTTTATATGAGGCTTAATGTATATTTTCATTTAGATGTGTACCATCTTTTTACAGTACATACAAGAGCTTATTTTGAAATTTATTCAAAAAATGCTGACGGAATGGAAACGCACATACAGCGGATTCAATTTACGCAGTATCAACAAGAAACTCAAAATAATAAAAAAACGCCCCTATCCTTCAAAAGTCCTTTTTTAGTAGATGAAAACGAAGCAGAAGACACCGAAATTTATAAGACTTATCAAGGAAAAAATTATACTCGTCAAGAATGGATCATTTTTGAAGAAGAACAATACAGAATATACAAAGAGAAAAAAAATAAAAAAGGATTTTGGGATTTTTGGAAATAATTTTTCCTTGAACCCAAATTACTCGTTAGAAATTTGTTACAGATATAAAAAATGACTTTGAATCTAAAAAATACTCCTTTTTGCACCTCAATATAGTAAAACTATAATTGTGGTAAAAAATTTCAGTCCCTTTTTACCTTCTTTGGTCTTTTTATCTTCATCACAAAGCCTAACGCACAATCTGATTAGATTAAAACATACGTAATGAATACTATTCAGATATTAAAAAATATGCGCGCTTTTTTGTATTTTCCTTCTTTTATAAAACATAAAAAACACAGTAAATACCGATTAAAAACATTTAACTTATCAAATAATTGATTATTTTTAACAAACAAACAAACAAACTAAACCATGGCACTACAAGAAATGTTAGTACAAGGAGCCTTGTGCAAATGCAATTTTGGTACAACTCCTGATACTCTAAAAGTTTTGACTCAAAACAAATACTATCTCAACGATCATGAAGGCAAAAGCAAATTAGTAGCCACTCATAAAGACATAGGCGCTACTTTTGAAAAAAACACCTTTGGCTCTTGCAAAAAAACAAACAACAACCCTTGTAACGCAAGTGTTACTGAATGGCATCATTATTATAAAAAAGTAACCTACGGTTCCTCTAAAGGTCATCCTCTTACAAAAGAAAGCAAAGCCACCTGCCCTATTGGAGGAAAAGACTGCATAACTATTCTTAAAAGCGGACAAACTGCCGAACCCACAAAACAAAATTTAAAAAATGCAGATCCTGAATTACTAGCTCATATACTACCTGTGATCAACATGAGCAACTTCGAGAAAAAAGAACCTTACAACCACATGATAATAGAATAATTATGGCTAAAATTATTTGTTGTAAATTTGTATAATCGCAAAATTGAAATGTACACTTTTTTAAATTGAAATGTACAAAAAAATATTTTTTCGTGCGTGTGCAAAAATACAAATTATCCCACTTTAATATCGCGTTAAAGGGGGATAATTGCTTTATGAAACCTGCTTGTAAATCATCATATCAGTGTATTTAGTCTTATACATTGCTTTACCTTGTACACACTCTATTTTAGCCCCAAAAATTGGATTTAAAGTCGCCGACTGTGTTTCTAACCACTCGCAAAGCTCTATAATTTGGCTTTTGTTTGAGGTGAAATAAAAATAATTTGAGTTTTTCAATACATTCAGTACATTCAGGTAATCGACCAACTTCCAATACCCTTTATACGTGCTTACATCGGTGGATAAATAAGGTGGATCGACAAGAAACACTACGTTAGGGCAATCCTTGTACTTTGCAAATAACTCCTTGTAATCCTGCCTTACCACGTCTATGCCGTCTAAATAACCATCGGCGTTGTAATTTGACTTTCGAATGCAATTGTATAACGTTATAATTATTAAAACCAAATATAAAGTTTTTTTAAGCTATTAGCACAAAAATAATAAAATAACCCTTTGATTACAAACACAAAGAGCGCAAAAATGCGCTCTTTTTAAATCCAAATCAATATAATGGATGCTATTATACTGGAAACTATACCACCTATCATAAAACCATTAATAAAGGCTAGTTTCTTTTCTAAAATGTGTATTTCTTTTGAGATCATTTGTTTTATTCTAATGTTAATTATAAATAGTTGGCGTTATCAATTTCAGATTTTGAAAACTTGGTTTTTGAGGTTCGTTCCTCTTGCTTATTCCACGTTGTCAATTCAAAGCGTTCGGCAAACAGTACGTCTAGCATTGCGAATAAACGAAACCAAAATTTTAGTTTCAACGCTTTATAATTCAACTTTCTCATTTATCCCACCATCGTTGGTTTATAAACACCTCCGCATAAGGAAAGTTTGTCCCTTCTTTGGCTTTCAACTTTTTGTACTCGGGTAAGTTCATGAGTAGTTTGATTTTTTCGCCTTCTTTGAGTTTGTTCCAGCGTTCTAGGGCTAGTTTCTTTTTTGATAGTTCGTTTTTTGGGTATAATTTCCAAAAAACTTCGAAATGAATATTTGGTTCGCCAATTTCAATATGTACTTGTTTGTATTTTAAAAACCATTCTTTTATATGGCTTTCTTTAAAAGGGTAATTGCCTTTAAGGTACAAGAAGTCGATTTGCTTTTCGGTGAGTTCGCCGTCGACTGCTTTAAAGTCTATTAAAATGCCTTTTAAATTGTATTTAAAAATCCAAATATCGCCTGATTGCATTTTGACGGTATAGGTTTTTATTAACTGTTCACTCATCTCTTTAATAAATATTTTATAGGTTTCACTTCAACTCTTGTTTTGGCTATTTCTAAGGCTTTCTTTCGGGCTAAACTCATTTCGTCAAAAATGGTAGTGTCTTTTGGAGGTTTGTTGTTTTTGTGTCCCAGTCTCATGCTGTTTTTTCGTTTAGGTGGCTGATTACTTTTGCCACTAGTACTTTATAATATTCGTTTTCGGTGGTGTGTAGTAACTCGTACAAGATGGCTTCGAGTGCCCAAGCTTCGTGAAACTTCAAACTTATTTTGTGCTTTTTCTTAGCATCAAACAAAGTTGACTTTTTCACCAGCTCCTTAGCCTTGGTATCAAATTTGTCGGCTAGATCAAAACCTATGGAGCGGTACACCTGCTGGCGTTTATCAATAGTGCGCTCCATTTGGTAGACGTTTTTAAGCAACTCGTTTACGGCTAAAACCGTGTCGGCGTTTATTTTTAATTCGATTTTCATCACATTATTTCAATTAGCAGGATTATATCTTCTTTGGTTAAGTTTCTTCCTTTTAGGGTTTCTGTGTTAAATTCTACCGAGTAGCTTGTTAGTTCTGCTTTTCGATTATATTCATAGGTTATATGAATTTCGGAGTCGTTTTTTTTTAAACAAAACCAAGTATAATAATCACCATCTTCAAGGGGGAAAGTTCCTTTTATAGTAAACCCCAATTCGGTTAATTCTTCTTTTAATAATAATGGTTTTTTCATCTGCAGTCTTTTTTGGGTTCACTTACTACTTTTCCACAACTGGCACATTTTAAAGCTGTGGTTTCGCACGATGGGGTTACGTCCAGTACTACTAAATGGGTGTGTGTGTGCTTGCACTGATTTTCATCCATAGGACTACAACGGTAATTATCGCAGTAGGTAGTGCTAGCACAATATTGATTAGCATTATATTTACATTTTCGCATTTAATAACTTTTGGTAACCATGCTTTCCAGTGCATAAATAATTTTGCTGGTTTCTTCTGGATTCATTTTTTGCAATGGCTTTTTAACGGGCGATTTGTCACTCTTTAACCAGTTGGATAACCGAACCAAATCGGCTTTGGATCCGTATTTATCGCAACTAACTTTCCAGTTTAACTGGAGTAGTAGCGATAAAATGTAAATGTGTTGACGGCTCTTTTTATTGAATACTGCCCAGTTTTCCACTGGTGGTTCGTTCACGCTTTCATTGCCTGATAATTGCTTTATTAGAGCTACCGCTTGGTTTTGTGTCAGGTTTTTCAATGAGCTGGTTGCGCCCTGGGTAAACTCCATGAGGATTTTGTTTTTTTCATCTTCGCTAAAGTTGCATAGCTGACGAATCCTTTTAATTTGAAACGGGGTTATGGTGCCGTTGGGGTCGTACTGTGTTGGGGTTTTAGTTGTTGTCATTATTCTTTAATTTTAACCATTTAGTAGGGATTTGATAATTAAGGTTTTTATACAGATACTCGACCTCTGCTATTGCACCGAATTGTGGATGTTTATAGATATTATTGTTGACAATTGTCACTTCAACACCCGGTCTAAAGTCGTTATTACCGATTGCATCAAAAGGAATACCTATACTTAATAATTGTTCTATTGTTGCTGTTACTATTGCTTTCATCTTTATGCTTTTTAATTTTGTTCCCGAGGCAGGATTCGAACCTGCAAGAACCATCATGCTCGGGAGACCAATCAACCAAAAAAATCAACTCTTATAGGTTGCCCTAGTATGTTTTTTGAAGTTCTTGTTTTCAATTACGTTGGTTTTGTAAATCTCAAAGGCTTTGCGCTCTTGGGTGGTGAGTTCTACGGGGGCAAACCAATTGCCGTAACTGTTTTTAAAAATTTCTTTACCGTTCACTTTATACACTTCGTGATCGGTGATGGGGGTTATAGTTATCATACAGTAAAACGGAATTCTAATTTTTTGTTAGTACCTTGTTCCGTTTCTATAAATTTCCAACCACTTACATACATGCTATTTTGCCTTCTTTGTTGTGCTTGAAAAATAATTTCAATCCCTTCGTTAAACTCTTCTGAGTTAAAGTCATCCCTAAGTTTGCTCAACTCAATAATTTTCACAGGGTTTAACATGCCTGTTTTAGCATTGGGTTTTAAAAAGGTGTTTACCATTTTACTTAGTTTCTTCACATTTTCATCCTCAGAGGCTAATGAGTTAATGAAACTTTTAATTTTTTCAACCCCTACGCTTTCAGTGCCGTCAAAACCTATGGTAACATTGTAGCCTATAGTAATAGATGCAGAACCATCGGCAAGGGTGCTGGTGTGGCTGTCTTGATTGTTAATCTTCAAGCCGTAAACTTGTGCCTTTAATTCTTTGATCACTTGATAATCTTTGAAAAGTAGTGCAATGAAGTCCTCTACTTTTTTATGTTGTGAAACAAGGTTATCGATGTTTTGGTTTACAAATAGTTCTGACAATTCTTTTAACACTTTGGTGTTTTCTGATTTTTCAGCCTTTTCTTTTTTATCCAGTTCCTTTGCTTCTTCAATTAAAGCCCTTCTTTCTTCGGGTGTTAAATCTTCTAATTTTGCTTTTAATGCAGCCATTTTATTTATAATTACTCAGTTAATAAATCAATTGTTGCTTCTATTTTATACTTCTATATATTCTAGTTCGTACTCTTCTAATTCAATGAGCTTGCGCACGTAGTAGTTTCTGTTTTGTTCCTTTTGGGCATACTCAGGGTGTTTGTTTGGGGCGGCTTGTAACCAGTGGTTCAATTCGGTAATTTTTGTTTCAAGCCATGTTTTAGTTGCGTTCATAGTTGGTAATTGTGTTTTGTTTTGCTTTTTTGATTAATACTTTACTAAATCGGTTAAAAATTTTCACCGTACAATCGGCGTACAACTCACGGTAATGCACCGAGGTGATGTTTATATTGTTTTCATAGCGTGAGGCTAGTTGTAGGAACTCTTCTTCAAGCTTGTTATACTCCTGAAGGAAGTATTTATTTAAAGCCCTGTTAGCGACTAAACTTTGCAAATCGTCCTGATAATTACTGCAAAAATCAGTACACCAATTGAAGTAGGTTTCAAAAAGCAGTGTTTCATAATCGGGGGTACTTAGGTCTAATAACTCAATTACTTTTTTCATAGTTCTAACATTCGTTGATTGTAACCTTCTTCCCAAATAACAAAAGGGGCGGTGGCTTCAAATCGGTTTTTTCTTATCTCAGCTCTAAAATCTTTTATGTAGTTCACAATGTCACAATCGTAGCGTATATCATCGGCTAACTTGCCCTTTGGGATTTTTCCAACCGCTCCCGATACCCATATAAAAAGTGTATCGTTAAACTCTTCAATAAACTTTTCATATTGGCTAAACTGCTTGCCTCTGAAGAAGTACTGCACCGAATCGATAAACACGATTTTAGGTTGTTTCTTTTGCCTTAGTCGGGTGCTTAACTCTTCTAAGTTTTCTTGGGCAAACTGAAAGTTTTTCGAGTCATTTAAACCCGCTCGAATCAGTGCCGTTTGAAAACTCTTTTTGTCACCTTCCTCCAGCGTGTTGTAATGCACCTTATATTTTTTAGCCAATTCCTTTGCCATCATGAGCATATAGGTCGTTTTGCCGTGTCCTGAATCGCCAAAGACAAACCAACCTGTTTTGGTTATCTTTACATTGGGATTGTTCTTGGTTTTGGTGGCTGGTTTGGGCTTTTCGGGATTGCCTAAGTGCGCTTTCCATTTTGGGGATTCTATCAGAATTTCAGAGAACTTTTTTTGTATCAGTGCTTTGGGCTTAGTGGCACTGGGTATTCTTATTTTTTCTTTAGCTTGTAGGTTGTTAGCTTGCATTTTTTAAACGGTTGTAATAATTTTTAATATCTTTTCTTACGCGGCGTAAATCGTTATTGCATTTGTCGTATATCATTTCAATTAGCACGGCATCGGTTAACCCATTGGCTTTGCATATTTCGGCTACATCAGTGGGGGTAATATCTTTTAGTTTGAAAAAACGGCAACCAATGCGGCTCCATACTTCAAAGTAGCCTGAGCGGTCACGGCTCACCCCTCGTAACAACCTTTTTTCAAAGGCAGGAACACCTGAAAGGCAAAAAGCACAGTTATCACCCAGGTCATTATAAAAGTCAATAAAGAAGTCCCAAGCACCATCCTTTAGCTTATCAATCTGGTCAATGATTACCAGCGGGGTGTCTAATCCAGCGAGGTAGTTTACCACACGTTCCACCAGCTCCTCGGTTGTGCCTAAATCATTCAATCCGCAAGCGTTGGCAATGGCTTTAATATAGGTTTTAGTGTTCCAATAGGTTTTGCACTCCACATACACCACCTCGGGGTTGGTTCGGGCATAATGCTTGTAGGTTTCGCTTTTGCCAAAACCCGCTTTGTCCGATATAGCGAAGCTTTCTCCACGAGCCTGTGCCTCTTTGAGCATGTGCATAATTTCAAGGGTGTTAGTAGTTGGGGCTATGTTCCAGTCTAAATCAATTTTTAGTTTGATTTTTACCTTACGCCACATTTTGTCGTTTATCAATTCCCAATTGTTATTGAGCATTTGCGAAATGGTAGCCCCTGAAACGCCTGCTTTTTTGGCTATTTTTTCGCCCGAAGTCATCGCCACTAAGCGTCTGATTTCGGTAGTTATTTGTGCTTTTTGATCGTTTGTCATGGTTGTGTTATTTTAAAAATCAAATCCTGAATATTGTTCTGCTTTTGCTCTTTCAATTTTATTGGCACTGCCTCCAAATTTTAGCGTTAGGGCTTGGTCAGCCATCATTTGCTCATTGGTTATCCCTGTACGTTTGGCTATTTCCTGATAAGCTAGTTTATCCCTTTCTTCTTCCAGACGTTTTACCTCTTGATCCCTGTACCACGCTTCTTTTGCGCCTTCGGTAGCCACCACTGGAATAATGTTATGCTCTCGTTTTGGTTTGGCACAAGCCACTACCGTTTTGGTTTTATCCTCATTTACCTTAACCAGTTGTACATAATCGTTTAAGTACTTCGGGTGGTAGCGAATGCGGAATTTGGTGTTTAGATACTTGTATCTAAACTCTAAATCCACCGCATCGTTTTCATCATACACCTCAAACCAGTGTTCTTGTTTGCCTATCTTCATGCGTAATCCTGCACCACGGTAGGTAATTGGTTTGGTTTCTTCTAACCACAATAGGTTAGCCATATCTAAGAAACCAATTTCTTCACGCAGTGGCATTTCGTGCTGGTAGGCTTCGTTACGGGTGCATCCAAGCTTAGGATGCTGGGCGTTGTTCCAATTTTGAACCGATATAAGAAACGCCTTAATCGCTTCTTGCTTGGTAGGGAGTTTTTTCTCATTCTCAAGAATAAATTCCGCATTCACTTGGTTTTTGGTCATTCGCGTCTTAATGCTTTGTTTGTCCGAAAACCACCATTTACCCAATTCGTCCTGCTGGAAGCGGTTAAACAACTGCTCGATAGGATTCGAGTGCGCTCGTGCCTTGTGTGGGTAGTGCGTACCGCCCTCACGTGCCACTATATCCGAGTATAGTTCCTGCATTCGTGCCGATTTGTGTCCTGTTTGACGATCGTAGGTAATCAGGTACGGACGGCATCCAGCGGTTTGTATTCCCATTTCAATACTTTCAAAGTGCGTGTGCATGTTTTCTGCGCCTTCTACAAAGGCGTAGCCTATAATTTTTTCCGAATAATAATCGACTACTGCGTCTACCGTGAGGCGTGCGCGACGATTACCTTCTTCTAAATACATTAAGTCAATTTTAGTCCCGTCAATCATCCAGTAAGCATTCGGGAAATTGTCGGTTTTGTTCATTTTTAGTTTATGACCAAAAATCTTGCGATACTCTTCCGTTCCGTCGCGGTTAATAATCCACTTGCGCATATTTACAGGCTCGTATAAATAGTTGTAAATGGCTTGGTGGGTTACGGCTTTCCATCCCTTTTCACTGCGTACCTGCTCGTGTAACTTGTGCAAGGCAGGTATATCGTACTTAATGGGTAGGGCATACATAGCGATGAGCCAATCGCCCACCTCAGGGGTTATTTTGACTGAGTTCACGTGTCCTTCGCCTTTATGGACCAGTATTTCATATTGTCTAGGAACGTAGGCTAAATATTTCTTTTTGAGCAACCGCCCGTTTAAAGGCAGTTTAAAATCGAGTTTGTCCTGTAAGGCTTTGAGTGCATCGCTCAAATTTTGCCATATCTTGGTGGAGTTGACTCGGGCATTAGTGGTTTTAAAGAGCTTTTGAATGGCATTTAAAATCATGGCTGAGTTGTAAAGCTGTACTTGTTTTTCGATGCTCAAATTATCGCCATTGGGTTTTTTATGTTTGGCAAAAAAACTAATCGCCTCTTTATCCCGTTCCATTAATTGCTCCAGTTGATAGGCGAGCTTATTGGTTACCTCCGTGGGGAATTTGCCCAATTGCTGGATGCAGACCTCTTTAAAATCAACCCCACGATGCACGGGTAAATCCTCTGCCGATACATAGGCCTCACGACCTTCGCCTCGACCTTCGAGGGTGCGGACTAATTTGCCACGCACACACATTTTTTTATAATTTTCATAATCGACCAACTGCCATTCTTTGTAAATGAGCCTTGCGGGTATAGATATTTTGTTATTGATAAATTGATACATGACCAATTGTGTTTGTTTAGGTTAATTGTTCCCGCCGTGGTGTCGAAACCACGCAATGCCGTGGCGGGAGTTTTACTATATTTGTAATCTCACTTAAAAAATATAGTTGTATGGATAGTATTGATTTTTCGCAATGGCTGAAAGAATCCTTTAACTTTGATAGTAATTTAAATGTGCTGTTTAAAAATGCTTTAGAGGAGTCTTTTAGGGTATTTGCTAATTCTAGTTTTAATGGGATTCCCTTTTTTGATTATTACAAGGACAATCTTTATCAAGAGTTAAAGCGGCATTATGTAGGGCATCTAGAATTGCTGATAGGACAGATTCCCGAACCTCACTCGAGAGTTTCTCTAAAAATTTTGAATATTCCTCTGAATGATTATTACCGTCAAAAGAAGGAACTTCTACAACAAGTTTCCCTACTAAAGAGTTGATGTTTAAAGTTATCATTGGTTAATTATTAAAGTTAGTTCCCGCCGTGGTGTCGAAACCACGCAATGCCGTGGCGGGAGTTTTACTATATTGTAATCTCACATAAAAATATAGTAACAGTTTTTTTTAATGATTATATTAAGGGGCAGTACATTGAGATTTAAGAACCCAGTCGAAAAACTCTTGAGCCATGCGCAAATTACCCTCTGCTAGTTTTAAACAATCCATTTTTATATAGTGCAATCCACTATCAGTTATAGTTTCCATCATCAAATCAGTAGCTTTTGATTTTAATTTTTCAATTGCTTCCCTCAATAGCTCATCTTTTTCGTTTAGCTCTTGCTCTAATTCTGAGATTCGTTGTTGCTGTTCAATCTGTTCTTGTATCATATTTAAAATAAATTTAGTTGCGCTGGGTTAGCTGGTGGGAGTTGTTCTACCATTTGGGCATTGTCACGGTGGGCTAAATAGTAATTGGCGATTCCTTCGCTGATATACCAGCCGTTTTTGCCTTTAATGAATTGAGTTGGGTTTTTTCGGATTCTTGATCGAAACGCTCCACTATTCACAGAATAACCATTTTGAAGTAACCAATGCGTATAAGAAAAACAAGTAACACCGTTTGAAATTACTTTTTCAGGAATGGCAATGGTGTTTTGGCGTTGCTCCTTTTCAATTCGAATAAAATACTGACGTGCTTTTCGTCCTTTATCATTCTTTTCAACCATAGCCAACTCACTTTGCCATATCTAAAGTGATGGCGTATTCTTTTTTGTTGTGACCACCTCTTTGGTTTTGCTCGCCAAAATTGGCGAGCAAACTAAAATCTTGATCCTCAATAAATCCGTACTCTTCAATTCTGTTTTTTATCCAGTTGCTAAAATCTCTACCCACTTCTAAAAAATCGTGTAATTCTCTTGCGTTTACTACTTGGTTGCCGTTTTGCTGGCTGATGCTAATTAATTGATTCATATAGAATTATTTTTAAATTCATTTATTAATTGTTCACGTTGACACACAATGATATATAAAGCTCTATATGTTTTTTCGTCTTTACGTGTCATACGCATACGAATTGCATCAGTCGTCATGTTAAACATTTTAGAAAGTGTATAAACATCACCTGTTTGTTTATTTTGTTCGCAAATCGTAACAATCTCCGATAATTCAACTACTTTTGTCATTGTTATAATGTTTTGATGTAGCAAATATAAATACATTTTGTACTTTAAAACAAATAAAACAATACTTTTTGTATATATTTTTTATAATAAATGGACAAACAACTGATTTTAAATAAGATAAAAGAATATTATAAATTCCAAAAAGATAGCCAATTTGCTAAATTTTTAGGAATACCAGCTCAAAACTTGTCAAAATGGAAGAATAGGAACACTTATGATGCTGAATTAATATATACAAAATGTACTCATATTAATCCAGAATGGCTATTAACAGGACAAGGTGAAATGCTTAAATCGGCAGGATCCACCACGGTAGTACAAGAAAATAGTACGCTAGATTATAAAGAGCTGGCAGATGCTAGAAAAGAAACTATAGAGTTATTAAGGAAAGATAATAGTAGACTGGAGCAGGAAAACGCACAATTAAAGGCTAAGCTATCGGGTTACGAGTCGCAAGAGAGCGCCAGAGTTGCGGGTTAAAGTGCCTGTAGGCTGGAAAGTGATCCGCAATGTGCTGGAGGAGGTGTAGTTATTACTAAAATATGCCAAAAACCTACCATTCTATATAATGAAATATGCATAGGGTATGGCAAAATATAGGGGGCATTTGGGCTAAAAACGCTGGGAACCCTTGTAAAATATAGGAAAACGCATAAAAATAGTAGGCATTCGCTACCCACTTATTCGCATTTTTTGTATGTTTTACCTATCTATAGTCGGCAATAGGTGGCACTTTATTCGTTAAAAAACAAGTAAATTTTGTCCCCGTAAGCTTCCCCCTAAGTTTCCCTGTACTGGGTAAAAATCAAAAAAGCGGTTTTTGGGTGTTACTCAAATTTGAGTAGCAAAAAGGCGTTTTAAAGGCTTGTTTTGGGTTGGTGTGGTTATGTTGTAGGCTTTTGTTTTAAAAGGCTTTAAAACGGCTGGGGTTTAGTGTTTACAGGGGTTTTGGTGGGTTTAATGGTAGTATATAAGGGCTTTTTATAGCTCAAATGGTAGTACCACGGGTTTTTTGGAGGGTTCTGCTTTTCTAAATGGTAGTATAATGGTACTAAATGGCACAATATGTACATTTCAATTTTTCCATAAAAAAAGCCCTAAACGGTCGTCAGGGCTTGTGTTTGCTGGGTTTTTGAGGGGTTTTTTATGTTTGTGGTTGTGTATGTTTTAATTTGGGGGGCTTAAATGGAAAATCTGTAATATACAATTATCCCATTTTGTTTCATATACCACAAAATTCTAATGATTTAGAAATCATTAGATAATAAAAAATAGGTTTAACTACATTAAATCAATCATAGATTAGAGAATTACCTAATGAATTTTTATACTAATACTCCTTTAATAACCTTCAAAATTTTTAATAGAAAATTTAACAAACGGTTTGCTTTAATGGAGCAAGTATGAAACTAAACCTCCTAGCACTAAAAAAACAAGTTAAAAAACTATCATTTCAGCTACTACATATAACTTCTCTGTCCAAGTAAAAAATAAAATACCTTCGTTATCAATTCTATGAGGAGAAGTCAAATACAAATCATCAAGCATAGATTTCATCCAAAAAATATACTATTACAAAAGCAAGACAAAAAAATCATATAACTTTCGCCTTATTCATTAGATTTATAATTAAATTTGCGAGCTAATTTTTTTAAAATGAAGAATTTTTTCAAAGTATATTTTTCAGTATTGAGTTTAGCGGTTAGCGCACAAACACCTAAAATCAATGCGGAAGTAAAAAGACCTAAACTAGTTGTAGGTATAGTTGTAGATCAAATGAAAATGGAATATTTGAATCGTTTTTATAGCGACTTTTCAGAAAATGGATTCAAACGTTTATTACGAGATGGTTTCACATATCATAATATGCACTATAACTATATGCCTACTTTTACAGGTCCTGGACACGCTTCTATCTATACAGGAACTACACCAGCAATACACGGAATTGTAGGCAATGAATGGTTTAACAAAGCCACAGGGAAAAACCTATACTGTACAGATGATACCGATGTTTCTACAGTAGGCAATGGAACGGAACAAGAAGGTAAGATGTCTCCCAAAATTTTACAAGCGTCAACCATTACAGACGAACTAAAATTAAGTACCAATTTTAAAGGAAAAGTAATTGGCGTAAGCGTTAAAGATCGTGGGGCAATTTTGCCAGCTGGACATTTTGCAGACTGGGCTTTTTGGTTTAGTAAAACCGGAAATTTTATTTCCAGTACATTTTATGGCAAATCATTACCTTCTTGGGTAACCCAATTTAACAATGAAAAAAATTACGAAAAATACGTTAATCAAAATTGGGACTTACTAAAAGATAAAACAGCTTACAATGAAAGTTTACCAGATGATAACCCATACGAAGGAAAACTAAATAAAAAACAGGCTTTCTTTCCTTATTCCCTTTCGGAACTAACAAAACCAGGAGATGTAGGAATTTTAAGAACAACCCCTTTTGGAAATAATTTCTTAGCTGATTTTGCTCAAAAAACAATAGAAAATGAACAACTGGGAAAAGATGAAGACACCGACTTTTTAACCGTTAGTTTTTCTGCTACTGATTATATTGGTCACATGTATGGCCCACGTTCTATTGAATTACAAGATACATATTTACGCTTAGACCAAACATTAGCAAGCTTTTTGCAATATTTAGATCTTAACGTAGGCAAAGATAACTACTTACTTTTTTTAACAGCAGATCATGCAGGTGCTGAAAACGTTATGCACCTAAAAGACAATCGCTATGATGTAGAAGACACCAACGAAAAGAATATAGAACACGCTATAGCTGAATTTACAAAAACACAATTTGGAGAAAACTTATTATTACTATACGATTCTTTTAATGTATTCTTAGACAAAGCAAAAATTAAAGAAAAAGGCTTAGAACTTAGCAAAGTTAAAAATGCCGTTAAGGAATTTTTATATACACAAAAACATGTTAAAAGAGTATATGATGAAAATGAAATCATAGCAGGCTCTGTAGCCGATAATTATTTAAACTTTGTATCCAAAGGTTATGACCCAGTTCAAAATGGAGAATTGATCATTGTAGACAAACCCGCTTATATGCAATACCAAACCACAGGAACTTCTCATGGCTCACCTTATAGCTATGATACACACGTGCCTTGCTTATTTTATGGTTGGGGAATTAAAAAAGGGGAAAATTTTGACAAAAAAGACATTACTCAAATTGCTCCTACCCTAGCTCTAAAACTAAAAACAACACTACCTAACAGTACAGATGCCATACCGTTAACCGAAATTTTACCCAAATAACAAAAAAAGCGTCTTTTTAAAAGACGCTTTTTTTGTCTTCAAATCTCCTTCTAAACCAGTATTATAAAGATCGCTAAAACTTTCTTATTTTTACTCTCTATAAAATACCCTAACATACCAACTATCCCTAATCATGTCTAAATTACCACACATTACAACCAGCATTTTTGCTACCATGTCTAAGCTTGCACATGAAAAAAAAGCCCTTAATCTATCACAAGGATTCCCTAACTTTCCTGAGGACAAACGATTAATTGAAATAAGTCAACGACTCTTAAAAGAAAACATCCATCAATATACTCCTATGGCAGGTTTACCTACCTTAATGGAAAAAATTGCAAAACAAACCCAAACCCAGTACCAGCGATCTGTAGATTGTAATACAGAAATGCTTATTACCGCTGGTGCTACACAAGGTATATACAGCACAATCAATGCGTTAATATCTACAAATGATGAAGTAATTATTTTAGACCCATGTTATGATAGTTATGAACCCTCCGTTTTAGTAGCAGGCGGAAAACCAATACGTCTTCCTCTAAATCCAGACTATACCCCAGATTTTAACATCATAGAAAGAGCTATCACTCCTAGAACCAAAATGATTATCATCAACAATCCTCATAATCCAACAGGTAGAATTTGGACCGAAAAAGATTTTGAATCACTGGAAATCATATTAGAAAAACACCCTAAAATCCTTATTTTAGGAGATGAAGTTTACGAATATATTACTTTCAAACAAGCCCATATTTCGTTTAACACGCGAAAAAAATTAATTCATCGTAGCATAATTGCTTCCTCCTTTGGCAAATCTTTACATGTTACGGGATGGAAAATTGGTTATTTAATAGCCCCTGAATCAATCATGAATGAAATTAAAAAAATACATCAATTCTTAGTCTTCAGTGTCAACAGTTTTTCCCAATTTGCTATTGCGGAATACCTAGATGTAGTTCATTTTGATGAAGTTTCAAATATGTACCTCAAAAAAAGAAATTTATTTCAAGAGTTATTAAAAAACAGTCGTTTTGAACTGATGCCATGTGACGGAACTTATTTTCAAGTTGTAAACTATGAAAACATTTCAAAAGAAAATGATATAAAATTTGCAAAAGAATTAATTGATAAACAAGGTGTAGCCGCCATTCCTATGTCTGTCTTTTACAATAATCACACAGACCGAAAGATGCTTCGTTTTTGTTTTGCTAAAACAGACGAAACATTAATTCAAGCCGCTGAAAAACTTCTAAAAATATAACCAAGTCAATAAAATAAAGCATTATAAAATGACATCTAGATCATTTATTAAATTGTTAACAAAATAGATTTTCAAAACCCATAAATAATTGTATTTTTACGGCTCAAAATTTCGAATATCAAGATGGGTAAAATAATTGCAATTGCTAACCAAAAAGGTGGTGTAGGTAAAACAACCACTTCCATTAATTTAGCGGCCGCTTTAGGGGCTTTAGAAAAAAAAGTATTACTTATAGATGCTGATCCGCAGGCAAATGCTACCTCTGGATTAGGTATTGATGTAGAGTCAGTTGAACTAGGCACCTACCAAATTTTAGAGCATAGTTGTACGCCTACAGAAGCCTTAATTAACAGTACAGCTCCTAATGTAGATGTAATTCCTGCACATATTGACCTAGTTGCTATTGAAATAGAATTAGTAGACAAAGAAAATCGTGAATATATGCTTAAAGAAGCATTAAAATCCGTTTCTGACAACTACGACTACATTATTATTGATTGTGCTCCTTCTTTAGGATTACTCACATTAAACGCACTAACTGCAGCTAATTCAGTAGTAATTCCTATTCAATGTGAATATTTCGCACTAGAGGGACTAGGTAAATTATTAAACACCATTAAAAGTGTTCAAAAAATTCATAATCCTGATTTAGATATTGAAGGCCTTCTACTAACTATGTATGATTCACGTTTACGATTATCTAACCAAGTAGTAGAAGAAGTACAAAAACACTTTAACAATATGGTATTTGACACCGTTATTCAGCGTAATATCAAATTAAGTGAAGCACCTAGTTTTGGTGAAAGTATTATAAATTATGACGCCACCAGCAAAGGCGCTACAAACTATTTAGATTTAGCATCTGAAATTATCAAAAAGAATAGTTAATCAATTAAGTTTAGGAGGATTATATGGCATTGGCAAAAAAACAAGCAATGGGAAGAGGATTATCGGCTATACTGAAAGATCCAGAGAATGATATTAAATCAGCAACCGATAAAAATGCAGACAAAGTAGTAGGTAATATCCTAGAAGTGGATATTGAGTCTATTGAAATTAATCCTTTTCAACCTCGTACTAATTTTAATGAAGAAGCTTTACAAGAACTAGCAACCTCTATTAGAGAGTTAGGTGTTATCCAACCCATTACAGTTCGTAAAACTGATTTTAATAAATACCAATTAATTTCAGGTGAACGTCGTTTACGCGCTTCTAAAATTGTAGGATTAAAAACAGTTCCTGCCTATATTCGCTTAGCAGACGACAACGAATCGCTAACAATGGCGTTAGTAGAAAACATTCAGCGCCATGATTTAGATCCTATTGAAATCGCCCTTTCGTATCAACGTTTGATGGATGAAATCCAACTAACCCAAGAACAAGTAAGTGATCGAGTAGGAAAAAAACGCTCTACTGTTGCTAATTATCTTCGTTTATTAAAACTAGATCCAATTATACAAACCGGCATTCGTGATGGTTTTATATCCATGGGACACGGTCGCGCCATCATTACCATAGAAGATCATGATGCACAGGCTTCTATATATCAAAAAATAGTAAGCCAAAACCTTTCCGTTCGCGAAACAGAAGCTCTAGTAAAAGCTTATCACAATGGCGAATTAGACAAACCTACAACCAAGCCTACTGAAGCTGCTTTTGATATAGGTCTAGACGAAAAAAGATCTTTCAACGACTACTTTGGAGCCAAAGTAGATATTAAGGTAGCAGGTTCTGGAAAAGGAAAAATCACGATTCCTTTTCATTCAGAAGAAGATTTTAACAGAATTTTAAAACTAATAAACTCTTAGTGAAATATTGCATATACATAGTTATTGTTAGCTTTAGTTTAGGTCTTCTTTCCGCAAATGCACAAAATAAGATAAGACTAATAGCTAACGATACTATAACTAAACAAAACATAGACCCTTTACGTCCTGCCAAAGCTGCTTTTTACTCAGCATTACTTCCAGGAGCTGGACAAGCCTACAACAAAAGTTATTGGAAAATCCCCATTGTATATGCTGCAATAGGAACAGGAGCCTATGCTTATTTCTGGAATCAAAAAAAATATGACAGTTTCCGAACAGAATACATCAAAAGATTAGCTAAAGATCCCGATTTAAATCCAGAATACAATCGTTTAACTGACGATAAGTTAATTCAAGGACAACAATTCTATCAAAGAAATAGAGACTTATCCCTACTCATCACAGTAGCTCTTTATGCACTTAATATTATAGATGCCAATGTAGATGCTCATTTACAACAATTTAATGTAAACGACGGATTAACCATTCGTCCTGAAATACAAACTAACGATTTTAACACACAGCAAAACATAGGCCTTGCTCTAAACTTTAAATTTTAACCAATGAAAATAGCTCTTTTAGGATACGGCAAAATGGGGAAAGTAATTGAAAAAATTGCTTTAGAACGAGGTCACGAAATTATCTTAAAAAAATCAAGTCAAGATCTTTTTGACGGACTTGAAAAAGCAGATGTAGCCATTGACTTTAGTGTTCCAACAAGTGCTGTAACAAATATTACAACTTGCTTTGAAAAAAACATTCCTGTAGTAAGTGGTACAACAGGCTGGCTAGAACAATACCCAAAAATGGTTGATTTATGTAACCAAAAACAAGGAGCTTTTATTTACGGATCTAATTTTAGCTTAGGAGTTAATATTTTCTTTGAACTAAACTCTTATTTGGCTAAAATGATGGCCAACCTAGAACAATATAAAGTTTCTATGGAAGAAATCCATCATACCCAAAAATTAGACGCTCCGAGCGGTACCGCTATTACCTTGGCAGAAGGAATCATACAAAATTCAAAATATGAACATTGGACCATGAATCCTCCTAGCAATACACAAATTCATATAGAAGCCAAAAGAATAGAAAATATACCAGGCACACACTGTATTTTTTACGATAGTACAGTAGACCAAATAGAAATAAAACATACCGCTCATAATCGAGAAGGCTTTGCTTTAGGATCTATAGTAGCCGCAGAATGGTTAATAGGTAAAAAAGGTGTATTTACCATGAAAGACGTACTTTCCTTAAAATAATTTAATTACAATAACATTTTAGTCTAAACAAAGTTCTATAATATTATAAATTCTAACATTAAAGATGACAGCAACACAGTGGTTTATTTTTGTCTTGGTCATACAAATAATTCATGGCCTAGGAACTTGGAAACTTTATCAAAAAGCAGATAGAAAATCATGGGAAGCTTTTATTCCTGTTTATAACGCTATCGTTTTGATGAAAATCATTAATCGTCCAACTTGGTGGACAGCTTTACTTTTTGTACCTGTAATAAATTTAATTATGTTTATTGTTATATGGGTAGAAACCTTAAGAAGCTTTGGACAAAATAAAGAAAAAGACACCCTATTAGGCGTTCTAACACTCGGTTTTTATATTTATTACGTCAACTATTTTTTAGATGTCGAATACAAAAGAGACCGAAGCTTAGTTCCAACCACAAAATCAGGAGATACCATTGCTTCTCTACTGTATGCTATTGTAGTAGCTACATTAGTACATACTTATATCATGCAACCTTTTAACATACCTACCTCATCATTAGAAAAATCATTATTAGTAGGTGACTTTTTGTTTGTAAGTAAATTTCACTATGGTGCTAGAACCCCCTCTACAGCCATAGCCATGCCAATGGTTCATGATAGTATGATGATCGTAAAAGCAAAATCTTATTTAAGCAAACCCCAATTACCTTCTTTCCGATTCCCTGGATTACAAAAAATACAACACAATGATATTGTTTGTTTTAACTGGCCAGCGGATACTGTCTATCAATTTTTTGATCGTTCAGGAAGACACATAGATAAACCCAAAGATAAACGTTCTAACTACGTAAAACGTTGTGTAGGACTACCTGGTGATAACCTATCTATAAAAGATGGATATGTGTACATTAATAATAAAAAATTAATTTTACCCGAAAGAGCAAAACCTCAATATTCTTATTATGTAACAACAGATGGTAGTGATCTAGCTTCTTATGCGAGTTTACTCATTGAAGAATTAAAAATAACAGATGGCATCTATCCAACTGACAAGCCAAACGAGTATTTCTTTGGAGCAGTTACAGATGAAAACATAGCGCGTATTAAAAATATACCCATCGTAAAATCCGTTACCAAAAACCTAACACCCGCTCCAAAAGAAATAGATAAATCTATTTTTCCTCATAACCAAAAATGGTCTTTAGATAACTTTGGTCCTATTTATATTCCTGAAGCCAATAAAACAATTGTCTTAAATAAGGAAACACTCCCTTTTTATAAAAGAATTATCACCATTTATGAAGGCAATACTTTAGAAGAAAAAGGAGGAAAAATATATATTAATGGCAAAGAAGCTACTAATTATACTTTTCAACAAGATTACTATTGGATGATGGGAGACAACCGTCATCGCTCGGAAGATAGTCGTTACTGGGGATTCGTTCCAATGGATCATGTGGTAGGAAAACCTGTATTTATCTGGTGGAGTATTGACCCTAACATTCCTTGGAGCAAAGCCATTGACAAAATTCGTTGGGATCGACTATTTTGTACTGTGGGAGGTGACGGACAACCTACCTCTTATTTCAAATTTTTCTTAGTGGCACTTGTTGCTTGGTTTGGCTTTGATTGGTACAGAAACAAAAAGAAAAAAGCATAATTTAAATCAATAAATTTATCTCAGGTTTCAAATTTCAGGTCTATAAAACTTGAAACTTGAAACCTTCAATTTTTAAACAAATATGAATCTATTAATCCACCCTACTTATTTTCCCTCTATAAGTCATTTTGTGGCTATTGCACAAGCAGAAAAGATAACTTTTGAAATGGATGATAATTTTCAAAAGCAGACTAATAGAAATAGAATGTATATTTATAGTCCTAATGGGATTCAATTACTAAATATTCCTGTAAAACATTCTAAAGAAACCCATCAAAAAACAAGAGATATTCGATTAGAAACAGCTTTTGACTGGCAAAAACAACATTTTAAATCCCTAGAAGCGGCCTACAGAACCTCTCCTTTCTTTGAATACTATGAAGATGCTATTGCTCCTATATTTACAAAAAAACACGAGTTTTTAATGGATTTAAATTATCAAACCATCGAAATCGTTTCTAAATGTTTAGGATTGCATTTTAACTATGATAAAACAACAGAATACTTTAAAGAAACTACAAACTTTACTGATTTACGGTCATTAGCAAACGGCAAAAAAGATTCAACACAACTTACACCTTACACACAAGTTTTTGATGAAAAACATGGTTTTATAAACAATTTAAGTGTTTTAGATCTTCTTTTTAACGAAGGTCGTTATGCCAAGGACTATTTATTAAATCAAAACATATTTTAGTATAACGAAAGCCTAGTTAAAATAGGTAAATGATCTGAATTAACAAAATTTGGAAAATTTTTAAAACTCTTAACATTCATCTTTGGATCTGCAAAAATATAATCAATTCGGGCAGGATAATATTTAAAGTTATAAGTCTGTCCGAATCCTTTTCCTGCCTCTTCAAAAGCATCTTGCATACTTCCTTTTACCGTTCTATAGACATACGAAAAAGCACTGTTATTCATATCTCCACAAACAACTAAAGGATAAGTACATTCTTTTTTATGTTCTACGAATATTTCAGCCTGTTGTTGTTGTTTTTTAAATGCTTTTCCTATACGCTTAAAAATCATTTCTGATTTAGCCTGACTAAAACCTTCTGCTTTCTCTGATATTTCATTTACATCAGGGGAAATTTTAATTGATTCTAAATGTAAATTATAAACTCTTACAATATCTTTTCCTATTTTAATATCCGCGAATATGGCAATATTATTAGATTCCGGAAATACTACCTCTCCTTCGTTAACGATAGGAAATTTTGAAAATATAGCATTCCCTGTTTTAATTAAATTCCCTTTTGTAAAAATAGCTCGGTATGGATATAACTTAAAATCTACCTTAGATGATGCAGAGGTAGAATACTCTTGAATAGATAGAATATCAGGATTATTCTCATTTATAAATTCTAAAATTTGATCTGCTACATCCTCTCTTGGTATCCATTTAAATAAATTAAATAACCGAACGTTGTAATTCATTATCACAAAATCCTTTTCAGAATCCGCTAATTCTTTAGAAGAAAACTTATAAAATTTATTAACAAAGGTAATTCCTAATAGTAGTATTAAACCTGAAAAAATCATTTGCCTCTTTAATAATAAAAGCCAATACAAAAAAAACAAAGCATTGATTATTAAAAAAAAGGGTAAAATCAAGGTAAGTACAGATAAAAATGGAAACCATTTAGGTGCTAAAAAAGGCAGTGCATACGCTAAAAATGTCAACAACGTAAGCAAAAGATTAGCAACAAAAACGAGTTTATTAAACCACGTAAGGTTTTTCATTTTATTCTATTTGAAATAATTACAAAGAAACAATTTTTTATCAGAATACACTAATTATTTGCCTGCTCTAAAAAGAAACTCTTTTTCTTCTTTCGTAAGGCTTTCATAACCTGACTGGCTAATTTTATCCAAAATTTCATCAATTTGTTGTTGTGTTTTATCTTTCCTAATAATCCTGCTTTTTATTTCATTAGCTGGAGTAACGTTTTTATAAACAGATTTAAAAGGGGCTCTTTTTTTCACGCTGAATACACCAACCAATCTATCTAAAAACCAATTTAATCCTTTACCTAAATCAAACCCTTTTTGTAATAATTTTATATAAATAAAACCAAAAAAAGCACCTCCTAAGTGTGAAATATGGCCTCCTGTATTTTCTAGAGGCAATTGTACTAAATCTATTATTAGGAAAGCTAACGCAATTTGCCATACATAAATATTACCAAACAAAACTAATCTAACCCTCATATAAGGTTGATAAGTAGCCGTAGCAAAAACAATAGCCATAATAGAAGCTGAAGCCCCAACAAGCAAAACTGTTTTAGTAGACAAAGAAGGTAATAATAAATAAGTAAAAATATAAATTAATCCAGCAAAGAAGCCTCCCAAAAGATACACGGACAAAAGTTGCTTTTGTGTAAAATAAGTCGTAAAAATTCGACCTGCAAAATGCAACATTAACATATTAAATATCAAATGAACAAAACTACTATGAAAAAAACAGTAACTAATCAGACTCCAAGGTCTACAAAACAACTGTTTAAAATTACTTGACAAAGCAACCCATTCATAAATATTAAATTCTGTTCCTCCAATTTTTAATAAATAAACAGTAAAGACTGGAAAAACAAATAATATAATATTCCAAAAAATTAATTTCAAGGTTAAATCACCTACTTTATATTGCTGCTTTAAGTCATATAAAATATTCATATCATGTAATTTAGTTCCAGTTTGTTTTTATTATTTTTTAGTTCCAACGTTTATCGTTAAACGAGTTCTTTTTCCAATACCACATCATCAAAAAACCTATTAAAGCTCCACCTACATGTGCAAAATGCGCAATATTTCCTCCAAAAATTGAAGATCCTGTAACTCCCGAAAACAAATCTAAACCAACGACTATTGGAACAAAATACTTTGCTTTTATTGGCACTGGAATAAACATCATCATTAATTCAGCATTTGGGAACATAAAAGCAAAAGCTGTTAAAAGACCATAAATAGCTCCCGAAGCCCCCACTGCTCGTGATAAATAGGTTGAAATAAAAGAAGTTAATTCTTGTTGGGTTAAGATTTCTTCCCAAGCTAATTTATATTTCCCTTCTTTAAGTATTTCAAAAATCTCTATTTTTTTCTCACCATTTTCTAGCAATAAATTTAACCCTTCTTGAAAATGAATATAATTTACTCCTGAATGTATTAATCCCGCTCCTATACCACATGAGATATAAAAAAATAAAAATTTCTTAGCTCCCCAAAAATGTTCTAATGCAGTTCCAAAGGAATATAGAGCAAACATATTAAATAAAATATGTATAAAATTACCATGTATAAACATATAAGTTAGTAATTGCCACGGTCGAAAATTTGTATTTTCAAAATAATACAAAGCTAATATACTATTTGAATGTTGTACTAAATAGGTTCCAATAAAACAAATAACATTAATGATTAAAAGTTGCTTAACTGTTGGGGTAATTTGTATCATATACTAAACTTTTTATCTATATCTTCCACACTCAATGTAATAAATGTAGGACGATTAAAGGGTGAAACGGATTGCTCTTTACAAGCAAAAAGATTGTTAACTATATTCTCTTGTTCTAATTCGGTTAAAAAAGTCCCTGTTTTAACAGCTAAACTCCTGGCCATAGATTTAGCCATACTATCCATTTGACTAAAACTGCTATCAGGTATTTCTTCCTGTAAATCTGCTATTAATTGTTCTAAAACTTTAGTTACTTCACTTTCTGACATTGTAACAGGAATTCCTGATATTACTACTGAACCCGAAGCGGCTGATTCAAAAATAAATCCAGCATTTTCTAACGAGGCTTTTAACTCTAAAAACAATGCCATTTCTATTCCTGAAAAATACAAAGTCAAAGGAAAGAGCAATTGCTGACTATTTGCTTGTTGAACAGTTATATTTTTCAACAACTGCTCATACAAAATGCGTTGATGTGCTCGTTGTTGATCTATAATCAACATTCCTGATTTTATAGGACTTATTATGTATTTTTTTTGTAATTGATAGGTTATAGATTTTGATTTTTCTATTTCTGTATCATTAAATAAAGATCCTGTAACTGATTCTGATTCAAAATTTATTTCCTCTGATTCAAATGCGTCTTTTAATCCTACATAAAGACTCTCCCAACTCTGATTCTCCTTTTTAGAATGATAATTAAAGCTGTTATTATTTGAAGAAGAACTAAAACTAGTAGCAGATGTTTTTTTAATTACAGGTTCTTCTTCTGCAAAAGGATTAAAACCTGCATCTACTTGTATAGTAGGCATTTCGGCTTCTTTCCCTACATAACTATAAGGTGTATCGAGGTTTGCATCGCGATCAAAATCTAAAACAGGTGCTACGTTAAACTGTCCTAAACTATGTTTTACAGCCGAACGTATAATGGCATACAAAGCCTGTTCATCATCAAACTTTATTTCTGTTTTAGTTGGATGAATGTTAATATCAATGGTATGAGGAGGAACATCTAAATAAAGGAAATAACTGGGTTGCATACCTTCTTTTAATAAACCTTCATAGGCCGTCATAATAGCATGATGCAAATAACCACTTTTAATAAAACGATCATTTACAAAAAAGAATTGTTCACCTCTACTCTTTTTAGCAAATTCAGGTTTACCAATAAAACCTTTTAACTTAACAATCTCAGTATCTTCTGTTATAGGTACTAATTTTTCATTTGTTTTAGCAGCAAATATGTTAACAATACGTTGACGTAAGTTAGACTGAGGCAAGTTAAACACTTCACTTCCGTTATGATAAAATGTAAAATGTATGTTTTCATGCGCTAGAGCTACTCTTTGAAAATCATCAATTATATGACGTAACTCTACGCTATCTGATTTTAAAAAGTTTCTACGTGCTGGTATATTAAAAAATAAATTTTTAATAGCAAATGAAGTCCCTTTAGGTAATACGGAAGGTTCTTGTGATACAAATTTACTACCTTCTATGATTAAATGGGTCCCTAATTCTTCTTGATCTTGTTTTGTTTTGAGTTCCACATGCGCTATTGCTGCTATAGAAGCTAAAGCTTCTCCGCGAAAACCTTTAGTGTGTAAATCAAACAAATCTTCTGCTTTTCTAATTTTTGACGTTGCATGACGTTCAAAACAAAGACGTGCGTCTGTTACACTCATACCTTTACCGTTATCTATAACTTGTATAAGTGTTTTACCTGCATCTTTACAAATAAGCTTAATATCAGTTGATCCTGCATCAATTGCATTTTCCACCAATTCTTTGACTACCGAAGCAGGTCTTTGTACTACCTCTCCTGCCGCTATTTGGTTAGCCACATGATCGGGTAGTAATTGTATTATACTTGACATTAAATGAGTTACTAAATTAATTTTCTAAATGGGTTGGAGAACAAATTTAAAGAAAAGGAATGGGTTTTTACACCCAAGTTTTTTAATTTTTTTACAAAAAAACCATTCTATTACATTGTAATTAGAATGGTCTGTTATTATTCTTTTTTCTTAAGTTTTTTATTAAAAAATAATTTTTCTTTAGATTAAAACTGATTCCTTAAATCCACCATTTTTATAGCTGCTATTGCTGCTTCTGTTCCTTTATTTCCGTGAGCTCCTCCACTCCTAGCTATAGATTGTTCTTCTGTATTATCTGTTAGTACACAAAAAATAGTAGGTACATCGTATATGACATTCATATCTTTAATTCCTTGTGTAACACCTTCACAAACAAAGTCAAAGTGCATAGTTTCTCCCTTAATAACACAACCTATTACAATAACGGCATCTAAATCTAGGTTTTTATGCATTTGACTTGCACCGTAAATTAATTCAAAACTCCCTGGTACATTCCAACGAATAATATTTTCAGGCAAAGCACCACAATCTAAAAGAGCTGTTTCGGCTCCTTTAAAAAGACCTTCTGTAATTTTGTCATTCCATTCAGAAACGACAATCCCAAATCGAAAGTCTTTCGCATTTGGGATCATGTTTTTATTGTATTCTGATAAATTCTTATTTGCTGTAGCCATGTATTCAGTTTACAGTATTCCGTTTACAGTCTTTGGCTAATACCAAAACACTATAACTTGTTAAATTAATTATTGCGCCATTCCTATTAAAGCATCAATATTTTGAGCTTCTGGAGTGTCTTCGTATTTTTCTTTAATTTCATTAAAATATTTCAAAGCATCTGCTTTATTTCCTTTAGCAAAAGCTAACTGTCCTGCTTTTAATAAAAAACGTGGTGTTGTTAACTCATTTACATTACTTTCGGCTGCCTTTACATAATACTCTAAAGCTTCGTCTGCCTTATTTAACTCTGCGTTTGCATCACCTATAGCTCCTAAAGCTAAAGCATTCGTGTAAGCATCATCTGATTTATAATCATTCAAATATTCTATTGCTTTATCAAATTGTTTTGTATGCAAATAAGCCATACCAGCATAATAATTGGCTAAATTACCTGCGTCTGTACCACTGTGATTTTTAGCAATATCAATGAAGCCTTGTTTTCCTTCACCTCCATTTAGTGCTAACTTAAATAAAGAATCATTTGCTTGTGGTGCATCAACTGCTTGTTGAAAATATTTTTGCGCCTGATACATATCACTCGCCGCCTCATTTTCAGCTGGCGTTGACACAAATTTGTTATACATCAAATAGCCCACTACAACTAAAGCCACTCCTCCTAGAACAGATAAAATCACATTCTGATTCTTTGCAACAAATTCTTCTGTTTTACTTGCTGTTTCGTCTAAGGTATTAAAAACGTTAGCGGTTGTACTTTCACTTTCTTCAACCGCAATGGTTTGTTCTAAATCAGCTACGTTTTCAAGTACATCTTCTTCAGTCTTCTCAACTTGTGGTTTTGGAGCTTTATATCCTCTTTTATTATAAGTTGCCATTATAATTTTAAATTAGTGAGGTGCAAAAATAAAATTTTTATTGAAAAACAAAATAAGTTTTCACTTTATTTTTAATAATTTGCGAGCGTTTTTTAATAACTATTTCAAAAAAATTTAGAATCCCTCGATTTATGCATCTAAAAAAAATTTCGCTATTTAACTTTAAAAATTTTGAAGAAGCAAATTTCGAATTTGAACATAAAATCAATTGTTTTGTCGGAAAAAACGGAATTGGTAAAACCAATATTCTAGATGCTATTTATCATCTAGCTTTTGGCAAAAGTTATTTTAATACCCTTGCTATACAAAACATTAAACATGGAAGTGATTTTTTTGTAATAGATGGTGAATTTATAAAGCAAGATCGTCCCGAAAGTATTATTTGTAGTTTAAAAAAAGGGCAAAAAAAAATCTTAAAACGCAATGGAAAACTTTATGAAAAATTTTCTGATCATTTAGGTTTAATCCCAATGGTCATCATATCGCCAACAGATGCCGATCTAATTAGAGAAGGAAGCGAAGTTAGAAGAAAATTTATAGACAGTGTTATTTCTCAACTAGATAATCTTTATTTACAACAACTAATACAATATCAAAAAGTACTAGCTCAACGAAACGCTTTACTAAAATACTTTGCTCTAAATAGAATCTTTGAACAAGACACTTTAGATATTTACAATGAACAACTAGCCAATTTAGGTACTGAAATATTCAAAAAAAGAGAACAATTTTTATCCGAGTTCATCCCCATCTTTAATCATTATTACAAACTCATTTCTAATTCTGCTGAAAATGTCTTTTTAGCTTATGAAAGTCAACTAAAACAAAATTCTTTAAAGCAGCTCTTATCAGAAAACATACACAAAGACAGAACATTACAATACACTAGTATTGGAATCCACAAAGATGATTTAGCTTTTTTAATAGAAGGTTATCCTATAAAAAAATTTGGTTCCCAAGGACAACAAAAATCTTATTTAATAGCCTTAAAACTAGCACAATTTGAATTTGTAAAAAAACAAAGTGGAGAAAAACCGATTCTTTTATTTGATGATATTTTTGACAAATTAGACGAAGATCGTGTTAGCCAAATTGTTTCAATGGTAAACAATGAGGAATTTGGCCAACTTTTTATTTCAGACACTCATCCTGATCGAACTGAAAATATTGTCAAACAAACCCATCAACTTTACAAAATTTTTAACATATAATTTTTTAATTTAGCCTACAAAAAGAAAAAAATGAAAAAATTCCTATTTAATACTTTTTGTACTGCCCTGATTTTTTTTACGAGTTGTAAAGGACAAAATAATTCTATAACCGATCATTTAGAACCTAAAGTATTTGCAGAAAAAACAGCAAATACAGATGGATATATTTTAGATGTAAGAACACCTCAAGAATACAATTCTCAACATTTAGACAAGGCAATTAACATAGATTATAACGCCGCTGATTTTGAGAATAAATTATCTCAACTAGACAAAAACAAACCTGTTTACTTATATTGCTTAAGCGGAGGAAGAAGTACAAAAGCAATGGCTAAAATGAGTACTATGGGATTCAAAGAAATTCATAATATGACGGGAGGCATTATGAAATGGAATACCGAAGGATTATCTAAACCATCCTCTACATCAGGAATGACCCTTATTGAATTTCAAAAATTAACACAATCCGATAAAAAGGTATTGATTGATTTTTACGCTGAATGGTGTGGTCCTTGTAAAAAAATGGCTCCTTATCTTGAAAAAATGAAAGAGGAGATGAAAGGCAAAATAACAATTATAAAAATAGATGCCGACAAAAACCAACAATTAACACAAGATTTGCAAATAGAAGGACTCCCTACTTTAATCTTTTACAAAGAAGGCAAAGAAGTTTGGAAAAATTTAGGTTTTATGAAAGAAGAAGAATTAAAGAAAAAATTATAATATCCTTATAAACAAGACAAAATTCAGAAAAGACATAAAGATTTTACACTTTATATCTTTTCTGTTTTAACTCAGCCCCCCATTATAAATAGAACAACTTTTGAATTTAAAAAAAAATTTTCCCATCCTTTATCTTCATCACAAAGACTAACGTATAATCTTACTTAAACAAAACACAACCCTCTCTCCTATTTTCTTAAAAGCTTAAATCCCTACAATTCTTTTAAATATTTTGTTTTTTTTCAGACATCTAATACCTTTTTTTTGAAGTTAAAAAATAAAAATAACTCCGTATCTTTACATCAACATACAACCTAATGAATAATGTTTACAAAAGAAGCCATCAATTTCTTAGAGGATTTAAAAGCTAATAATAACACTGAATGGATGCACGCTAACAAAAAGCGTTATGAAGCATACAAAAAAGATTATCATAATCTAATCTATACTATTCTAGAAGAAATCAAACCTTTAGATCCTTCTTTAGAACCTCTAGAAGTAAAAAATTGTACTTTTAGAATCAACCGTGACATTCGTTTTTCTAAAGACAAATCACCTTATAAAACCAATATGGGGATTTGGATGTCTACTAACAAATTAAGAAAGAACAGTCCTGGTTATTATATTCATTTTGAAAAAGACAAATGCTTCATAGCAGGAGGTGTATGGTGTCCTGAACCAAACGAATTAAAAAAAATACGTCGTGAAATAGCTTTCTTTTACGAAGATCTAGATGAAATCGTAAATAATACCCTTTTTAAAAAAGAATTTGAAACTATAGACAAAGAAGAAGGTCAAATTTTAAAATCAGCACCAAAAGGATACGATATTAATCATCCCGCAATAGAGTTCTTAAAACTTAAAAGCTTCACCATTTCACAACCTATTGATGAAAAATGGTTTACAACCAAAGATTTCGCAAAAAAAATAGCCTCTAAACTGATTCTTATAAAACCATTTAATGATTTTTTAAATAGAGCATTAGAAACAGAAGAATAAAAAGCACAGTTCAATCTTTTTTCTTTATGTTCTTTGTAAAATCTTTGCGTACTTTGCAAACAAATAAATTAAACCAATGAATATCCAACATAATTACTCTCTTAAAAACTACAACACCTTTGGTATTGAAGCTAAAGCGTCTGAATTTATTGCTATTAAAAGCATTACTGAGTTAAAAGAAGTTTTAGAAAAAAACAAAAACAAAGAAAAGTTTATCCTAGGAGGCGGAAGTAACATGCTCTTAACAAAAGACCTAAACGCCTTAGTTATTCACATAGATCTAAAAGGAAAACAAGTTATAAAAGAAGACGAAAATTATGTTTGGGTAGAAGCACAAGCAGGTGAAAACTGGCACGAATTTGTTTTATGGAATATAGAACACAATCATGGAGGACTCGAAAATATGTCTTTAATCCCAGGAAATGTAGGCACTACCCCCGTTCAAAACATAGGTGCTTATGGCGCTGAAATTAAAGATACTTTTATATCATGTGAAGCTATTAACATTCTTACCCAAGAAACAAAAACTTTTACAAACGAAGTATGTAAATTTAGCTATCGAGAAAGTATTTTCAAACAAGAAGCCAAAAACCAATATATTATTACTTCCGTTATTTTTAAACTAACTAAACAAAACCATAAAATCAATACAGGTTACGGCGATATTCTAAAAGAATTAGAAAACAAAAACATTACCTCTCCAACTATAAAAGATGTAAGCAATGCCGTGATTACTATTCGTAAAAGTAAATTACCCGATCCAAAAGAATTAGGAAATAGTGGCAGCTTCTTTAAAAACCCAATTATTTCAAGAGAAGAATTTAACAAAGCCAAAACGGCACATCCTGAAATAAAATATTACGATGTATCCGAAAACGAAGTAAAAATTCCAGCAGGCTGGATGATTGAACAAGCAGGTCTAAAAGGACATCGTATAGGAGATGCTGGTGTACATACAAAACAAGCTTTAGTATTAGTAAATTACGGAAATGCTACAGGACAAGACATCTTAAACCTCTCTCAATTCGTTCAAAAAACAGTTTGGGATAAGTTTGGAATTGCCATTGAAGCAGAAGTTAATATCATTTAAATCATTCCAAATAATTTTATAGAAAAAGTTCTAAATAGTTACAAATCCTGTTTTTTTGTAACTATTTATTTTATCAAAAAACACACTAAAAAGAACTTCCATTATTCATAAGCCTATTAAAATTAAACCAAATCACACCCTATTTTAAAATTTAAACAATTCATACCACACAAGAAAAAAAGAAAACGCATAATACATATTGAATTTTTAAACAAAGAATTAGACAACAGAGTAAATATTATAAATTCCAATAACCACATTAAAAAAACATCTCATCCTCTTTTCCTATTAAAGATGTGTTTATCCTTTTTAAAAAAGATAAAATCAACAACTATTAAAACCTGTAACAAACAGCAAAAAACAAGAAAATTTTAATCTATAATTGATTCTTGTTATTTGGCATTTGAATTTTAAACCGCTACCTTTGCACATTATTTTTTGAAAGGATATATGGAGCTATTTTTACTCATTTTATTTTATTTTTTCCTTACCGTAGTAGTCATTCAAATAATCTATTACTTATTTGTTTTTGGCAAATTTTCTTTTACAAAACCACAAGAAAGCAAGGAAAAGCACATTTCTGTTTCAGTTATAGTATGCGCAAAAAATGAAGAAGAAAACCTGACCAAACTAATTCCGCTATTAGCAAAACAAAACTATCCTAACTATGAAATTGTCATCATTGATGATGCTTCCTATGATAACACCCGCTTTTTAGTAGAAGATCTACAAAAAGAAATCCCAAACTTAAAATTAGTAAAAGTAGAAAACAACGAAGCTTTTTGGGGAAACAAAAAATTTGCCCTTACTTTAGGTATCAAAGCAGCCTCTAAAGAATACTTACTTTTTACAGATGCTGACTGCTTTCCTAATTCAGAAAATTGGATAAAAGAAATGAGTTCTCATTTCACTATGCACAAAACAATTGTTTTAGGATATGGCGCTTATGAAAAAAAGCCCGGTTTTTTAAACAAACTAATCCGATTTGAAACTTTATTAACCGCTACACAATATTTTTCTTGGGCAAAATTAGGAAAACCCTATATGGGCGTAGGAAGAAATTTAGCCTACAAAAGAGAAGAATTTTTCAATACAAACGGCTTTATTAACCACATAAAAGTGCGCTCAGGCGATGACGATTTATTCATCAATGAAGCAGCTAACAAATCCAATACCACTATTTGTTTTTCAACTGACAGCTTTACTTATTCTATTCCTAAACAAACCTTTGGAGAATGGTTTACCCAAAAAAGACGGCATACTTCAACCGCTAAATTATACAAAGCTTTTGACAAAAACCAATTAATCCTATTCTATCTAAGCCAATTTTTATTTTTCATTACACCTATTACCTTGTTAGCTATGCAATACCAATGGATTATTGTATTATGTGCTATAGGTGTTCGCTACTTAAGCAGCTGGATTTCACTAGGCTTTTCCGCTGGAAAATTAGAAGAAAAAGATGTTATGTACTGGTATCCTATTCTTGAAATTATTTTAATTTTCACACAACTAAACATGTTTATCAGAAACCTCATTTCAAAACCTGTTACTTGGAAATAAAAAAACACATAGAAAAAGCCATAAAAGGAGATCAAGTAGCCTTTACATATTTATTAGATAAATACTGGAATGAGGTCTATGCCTTTATGTTACAACGCACCGAAAATGAAACCGATGCGGAAGACATCACCATAGAAACTTTCTCAAAAGCATTTGACAAAATAAACAGCTACAATTCTGAATTTCAATTTAATACATGGCTCATTGCAATAGCTAAAAACGTACATATTGATTTATTAAGAAAAAAGAAATCCTCCCTATTTATAGACATTACTGATGAAGAAGATCACATTGCTTATGCCATAGCAGACAACTCACCTTCAGCAGAAGACCAACTTATTACCGAACAAAATCTGAATCGTTTACTTCAATTTATCAAGCAACTAAAACCCGCTTATCAAGAAGTTATTCAGATGCGCTATTTCCAGGAAATGACTTATCAGGAAATTGCTGACGACCTGAACGAACCATTAAATAACGTAAAAATTAAGATTCTTCGTGCTAAAAAACTATTAGCAGATATTATCAAAGAAGCATAATTAAAAATATTTTGTTACTTTTTTCCAGACTATATATAAATTATACCATTTAAACTTAAAATATACTGGATTAAAAAATAAAGTTCTCGATACGTTTTTTTTCATTTTAAAGCAACTCGAACAAAGGGTTGAGTATATAATTGAAATAATCATTAGTTCGAGCGCGAAACATACCCAGAACCAACGCTAATTTTTATTGCTTTTGTAGATGTGCTATTTAAAAAAATCAAAGTTTAAAATGGTATAAAATACATTTTTAAGAATAAAACAGCAATAAAAAAGGCTATCCTAAACTTTTAGGACAGCCTCTCGTTATTCTCTCTCAAAACTTTACGAAAAAACCATAATAATAGAAGTAGAGCAGTTCCGTTCAACAGAGGTTTCATTATTGGCTCTTCCATTTCCAAATAGCAAGTCCATTTTCTGATAATTTTTTAGAACGATTATTTATTTCTTCAATATCCCACTTTGGCAAATTACTTTCTTTAAGCTTTCTCGATAATGCAGAAACTTCTGTATAAAGATTTATCTTTTCTGCGAATGGTTTCTGTCCAAATGTACTGTTTGCAGGGCTACTGTTTAAAAGCAAGTTGCCAACAGTATTAATTACAACTTTTAAATTCGGATTTTCTGCATCGTCTTTTAAATATGTTGCCCAATGTTCATTTAAATTTTGGGGCAAAATATGCTCAATAGTATTAATTGTTGAATAGTCTGGATATTCTTTAAACTCCTGCAAATATTTGTCTAACTCTTGTAAAATATGTCTTGCAAAATTTAATTCTCGCTGATTGTAAAGTTCTTTGGTTAAAAAAGCATCTTCAAACTCTTGGTTTGATACCCATAAACCTTCTGATTGAAATTTTTTCTCAATAGCTCTTGACTTGTCCGGTTCGTTGATAATATCGTTTAATAAAGAAGGAAAAAATGTATCAAACTTTGTGACACGTCTGTTTCCAAATTTACTACGAACTAATAATACATAAGTTTCTTGTAAAAGATCAATGGTATCAGTATCAGATAGGTTGTTTAACTCGTAACTTTTTAAAACACTCATTAAAAATGGTGTAATTGAAGTCATATTAGTTTGTGAAATATTATAAAGTAAACTTTTTATTCTTCCGTCTTTATGAGGAAATTTCAAAGGTTGTTTTATATTGTTGTAATACTTGGCATTTTCCAAAATATCATTTAGCGTTGCCACCGCTTTATCTTTTGTAATTTTCTTATTTCGGTTTTTAAAATGAACATACATTCTTCGTCCTTGTCCAATTCGCTTTTTTTCTCCAATTGAAAACAAGTTGATAAGATAATCTTCAAAGTTACCTTCTCCAACTTCTTTTCTTGCTTTTAGCCAAAAGTCATTATGAAGTTTTTCGTGTTCATTCGTACTGTCATTTAATATTGGCTTAAAAATATAATTACATAATAATTCTGATGCAGTCAAAGGCATTCCTGCATCGTTTAAACTTTCAAAAATTGCTTGTGCATCATCTTTTTTTTCGTCCAATGGTATCCAGACAATTGTAAGGGATTTTGTAATTACTTGAAATAACTGCCATAGGTCTTGAACATTATAAGTTTTAGTTCTCTTGTCATAGAACTTAACAAATTGATCGATTTTATTTGTGTCAGGAAAGTATAACTTTTGGTCTTCTACTAAATATGGACTACTTGGATTTTCAAGGAATACGGTTTTATATGTTGGGTATCTGTCGCCTTTACTACTAAAAACTTTTAACTTTAAATAATCGTCTCCACCATTAACATTATTACTCAACAATTTATCAATTTCTGCACAGTAGTTTTGTGCTTCCGATGAAAGATGACTTAAATTGTTTAGTGATTTCCTTATTAGTCCTAAAAGTAAATAGATTGTTGTAATTCTTTGTTGTCCGTCAATGATTAAATATCTTTTTAGGTTTGGATGTGGTGCATTGCTTTTTTCTAACACTACAACTGGTCCAAAAAAATGTTCTTCATCTTCAAAGTTGTTGTTTTCTAATGCTGGTAAAATTTCTTCATAGATATCGTCCCACAATTTGTCCCATTGCTTTTTCTCCCAAGCATATCCACGTTGAAAAAATGGAATTTCATATCTAACATTTGTATCAAATATATCTTTAAAACATCTGCTTATTATTTTTTGTTCTTCTGTCATTTCTTTTTAGAATTTTCTGTTTATATAGGGTCTCGTTTTACATTATCACTAACGACAATCTATAAAAAAACCTCACAAACCCTGTCAAATATAACTAAAACAATTAATTTAAAATAAATTTCGTATTTTTAAGTATATAACATATCCAAGGAATCTCCCGTCATCAACTACAAACAACCAATTTAGAAGACAAAATAGCTCTAGATAATCCAATACGTTTTATAGATGCTTTTGTTAGACTAATAGATCTTAATAAAACAGGATTTACGACCGTTGTTTTAAAAACCGAAGAATCGTCAGAGTTTCAAGAACAAATCTTTCTTAAAATCTATTTGTATGACTATTTAAACAACATTCGTAACTCCATAAAGTTAGAAAAGAGTTCATCCGAAATATCGAGATGCAATGACTTTTAACCTATATTCGTCCGAATTAGCATAGCATTTCTGATTTCAGAAAAAACAACCCCAAAGCACTCTAAAAACTCTTTAAATTATTTGTTTCGTTTTTAAAAAATGCTGATTTAATTACAGACGAAACTATCTCTATTGATGGTGCTAAATCTAGAGCACATAACGGTAAAAAGTCTAATTTTAACAAAAAAAAATAGACAAACATTTGGCTTATATTGAAGCCCGAATTCAAGAATACTTAGATCAATTAGATCAAAATGATAGCCAAGAAAATGCTGCCGTTATCAAAAACATTCAACAAAAAATCGAGCCCTTAAAACCCAAATTCCACATTAGGAAAAAATTCAACCAAGTGACCAATCAAAAAATAAGCGATTTTTTCTATTCTTGGATTTTCGATAATTTCAAATTCGACAATTTTACTTTAGATATAAACTCTTCTGTAGTAACAAGATATGATACTCAAGAAGGAGCAAAAAAAGAATACAACCCCTCTAAGAAAGGCAAATTATCACACCATACTTTAATAACTTTTACAAATGATATGAAATTAGTTCCAGATATGTAGTTGCACAGTGGAGATAGTACTTCTACAAATAATTTTTTTTCTTTTTTAGAAAATACGTTATCAAAATTAAAGAACAAAACGTTAGTTTAATTCGATTAGATAGTGGCTTTTTTTCAAACGAGATAATGGATTATTTAGAAACTTCTAAAAAGAATTACATCATTGCGGCTAAATTTAATCATTCAACTCAAAGGATAATTAACTAATCTAACAATTGGATTATTTTAGATGACGGTATTGAGATTTGTGAGCAAAATTATAAGGCTAAGCCTTGGAAAAAATCAAGAAGAATGGTAGTTGTACGTCAAAAATTAAAAGAAAAAACCAATGCGCCAAGTAAAATATGAAGTCTTTTTCCTGAGGATGAGATTCACAAAAAATACAGATACACAGCCTATTTTACAAATCTAGAATTTGCTCCATCAGAAATCTGAAGATTCTATCGTGGTAGAGGCCATGCTGAAAATAAAATAAAAGAATTGAAATATGATTTTATCTTTGACAACTTTAATTTGAAAGATTTTTTCCCAACCGAAGCAGCTCTTATTTTTACTATGATAGCTTATAATTTAATGTTTCTTTTCAGAACATTTGTTTTACAAGAAAAACTCAGAAAACACTAACAACATTGCGATATAAAACCTTTGCTATAGGGGCATATTTTGAAAAACAAAATGACAGGCTTATTTTGAAAATTGCACTTAACAAAAAAGAAAAGCTTGGTTCAGTGGTCTTTGAAATTATAACATCACCTATCCCTTTGAAATCTCTAATGTGTAATTTGAATTAAATATTATTTTTCGCAATAAAACTATATAAAGATACATAAAATACGCATTTGACGTGTCTTTAAAAAGCATTGATTTTAAAGAAATTAGCTAAACGAACCTAGTTTTGTTTGTTTATCCTTGTAATCATCGCTGAGTTGCGTATATTTGTGTGTTATCCACAATTACCGAAAAACTGTACTTAAATGAGAAAATTCATTAATAAGGATGGAAAATTTATAATCACATTACCAGAAGATTGGTTTCATAAAAACAAATTATACGAAACTAAAGATGGCGAAGCTGATTCGTTTGAATTTATAACCGAACCAGTTGGAACTTTTCAATTAACTTTAACTTCAACTGACAAAGGAAGAATTCCTGACATAATCAAAAAACATAATTTGAAAAGTCAAGAATACGGTAAAAATAATTTAGAAATTACTGAAGATTTTTTTCCAAGCGAAAAATTCGACATGCATTTGTGGTTTATAGTTGTAGACAACTTCTTTTTAATGGCTAAATACATCTATAACTCGATTGACAGAGGAAAAGAAATTATTACGCAAGAAATTACCAAAGCAAGAAAAGCACTTGATACTGTAATTTTTGTAGAGACAGAATATCAAGAGGCTGTTTTAGCCAGCTTTCAATTTGATAAATTTATGTTTTCACTTGTAACATCTCGTGAATTAACTGATAAAGCATACAAGAACAACAATCCTATTGAATTAGTAATCCTTTTGGCAAATCAAATTGATGCTGCATTAAGATTATGTTTAATTCTCCATGAACAAATAGAAACTGAGTCTGAGTATATTGATATAAAATTGATATATCAAAAAGATGATGACAAAGCAATTATGGAGAAAGCAATTTACAAATTAGCTTTAGATAAAGGAATTATAGACGAAAGTCTAAATGCAGAATTATACAACCTATATAATCAACGCAATAAAGTTGTTCACCGTTATATAATTAGTGAGATTACTACAAAAGAAGTAATGAAAATATCAATTGATTATAGTTTAATGGAGAAGAAAATTGGAGAAATAGTCAAAGGTTATGAAAAAAGACAATTTGAAAAAAAAGTTGGAATATATGGACATGAACCTGCTGACACACCAATAACTGATGAACAAAGAAAGTTGATTCAAAACGCTATAAATGAAAAACATTCTCATTATAGCTTTATTGAAATACCCGAAAAAGATAAGTAACTGTGCATAACAGGCGTTTGGCAAGATTGCGAATTTTGTAGTAAATACACGTTTACATTTCGCAAGAAATTTTATCTTTGATAGAAAATAATCGGTTCCGAAGTTCGCCACTTCGTGAAGCCGGCGGGACGTTGTGCATCAGTTTGACCCAACTTTGTCTAAAAACGAAATGTGAAAAATGACAAACTTTTTTAAGGTCGTTTACTATAAACTTTTTTGTTCGCGGAAACTTTACTTTGAAGACTATAAACCTTTATATCGTTATGAATTTGATTTATTGACTTTAGCAGGGAATCTTGTTTTAATAACTGTTGTTCCTGTGATTGTAATATTGTACTCTCGTATTTTTTATCTTCTTCTCTGTAATTTATTCCAAAATATGTAAGCGCATCAAAAATACCTAAAACACCAAAAATAGCAGAAAGAATTAAAGCCCAAATAGCAAAACTACGAGCAGATTTAGAATCTTTTTCTGAGTTTTCTATAGAAGTTTGAGCTAAAGAGAGTTGAGATTGTAGCATCTGAACTTGGTATTGATATAAAGCAGTTTGTTGTGTAAGTTGTTCAACTAATTGATTAGATTTTTCAGCTTCTTCGTAACTTAATATTCTTAAACAAGTTTCAGCTTTTAGAATAAAATTACAGCCGTAGTGGTCTTTTAATGTATGTATTGTCATATTACCGTGGTCACAAACCATTTCTTCGTGGAAAAAAGAGTTGAAAAACCACTCTCGTAAACATCTGTCTAAACAATCATTTTCTGTTTCAAATCCCTCTTCTTTTAGACGTTCTTTAAGCTGGTTAAATGATATTCCACATTCCAAACATTCAGAACCAATTTCAAGAACTCTTTGATAAATATTTTGTGTTGGCATAAAAAGAAAAGTTATGGTGCAAACGTAAGAAAAAATTTCAGAACTTAGTGAAGAAATAAAAACCGAACACACAACAGCGGTTTTGCAAGATGGCGAGAATTGTGGTGGCTACACGTTTTTCGCCCGCAAGAAAAATAAAATTAATAGAATATTAACGGCTTCCGAAGCTCGCCACCTCGCAAAGCCACAAAACGCCGTCAGGCTGTGAAAAAACCTCTTTTTTGAATACAATTCATCCCACCAAACTGACATAACTTTGTTTTAAGCAATGCTATTTTTGAACTTACTTTGAGGTGTTTCAAAAAATACAAACGCTAAAAAGAAGTTTAAATAAGTCGTTTTTATCAAAAAAAAGTCCTTTGTCTTGTAAGGTGAGTTCCAAGCTTTGATTTTTGCTATTAAATCAGGGACTCCAAGGATATTTATGGTACGCTTGATGTTATAGACTAGCATAATCAAGCTATGTTCACCGTTTACTTTTTCAAGTCCTATTAAATTGGTATAATTGTATCCCCATCGGCATCTTTCAAAAAAGAAACAAACAGTTTAAAGAGTTGCTTCAATGCATTGGGATTGTCTTTTCTAAAATCAGAAATACTGTGATAATTAGGACGAATATCTTCCAGTAACCATTGCATTTCAATATTACGAATACACTCTTTTTCTAGCTTTCTGGAGCTACGTATGCCATTTAAATAACCATATAAATAGATTTTAAGAAACACTTGGATATTGAAACTTGGACGACCTTCGGATTTTAAAACAACAGGTGTAAATCCTACTTTTTGAAGGTCTATGTGTTCAACAAAAGCATCTATGAATCGAACTGGGTTTTCAGAAGTAATTTTGTCTTCTAAACTCGATGCATGTAACTGATTACGGGAAATCCCTTGGATATGCTGCATTTTTAAAAATACGAAAATCCCCCTTTTTTAACAATCTATTTTAGTTATATTTGGTGGAGTTTGTGAAGTTTTTTCACAGACTGACGTTAGCGGTAATTTTAGCAAGATGCAAATAGAAGATATTTACAACCAAAACTTAAAGCTTTCAAATAATCATTGGAAAATTGAATTGTATTACGAACACGAATTTTCAGAAAAGAAATCCGAGGACGTAATTGAGAATCCCATATATATTAACGATTTTGAAAGTGGTACTTTTCTTAAAATCATTTGCTTTGATTCTATCAACAATAAAAAGACTTATTTTCTGACTGGTATTGATGGTGGTTTTTATCTAAGAGAATCAGACGAAATAAGTAAATCCTTTATCATAAAGTTAGAAAATCAAAATCTTATAATGAGCTTAGGATTTACTTTTCTTTCATTCAACTGTGAAACAGGAAAATTGAATTGGAAAATCAGATCTGACACCGCAGAAATATTTGAGTTTTATGAAATAGAGAATGATTACTTAATTCGTGGAGAATTGGCAATACACAGAATAAATAAAAATGGAGAGATAATCTGGAGTTATGGTGGCAGAGACATTTGGGTTAATGTAAACGGTAAAGAAGAGGTAAAAAATAACTCCGACAACATTCATTTAATTGATTTTGAAAATAATGAATATATAATCGACTACAATGGAGAAACCTTAAAAGATATACCAAAAACAAACAGAAACCAAATAAGACTAAAAAAATGGTGGGAATTTTGGGCATAAAAACGACCGCTAACAGCTAAGGTTTCGTTGGGCTCGAAGAGCTAACAATCAAACCCATGTTGGACGGAACCGTTGAGATTCTATCCACTATGGGAATATCGAAGTAAAAATTTAAGAATATACAAGAGGCATAAACGCCTCTTTTTTTTGAAGTTATTTTATTTTGGTTTTTTATACCATCTAACTTTGAAATTTCCTCATAATACTTTTTTACCCCTGAGACTGCCCAAAAAATTCGCAATCTTGTCATTTCGACCAAAGGGAGAAATCACACAATGTTGATTATAAGACTCCTCTTTACGTAGTGACAAACTGCATGTTGAGACACTATCCTACAAAAGCAATAAAAATTAGTCTTGGTTCTCGATGCGCTTCACGCTCGAACGAACGATGATTTTAATTATATACTCAACCAGAATCCTCCGAAATTTAAGATCAACATCAAAGATTATTTTTTGTAAATTTGACAAAGAAAACAAGTTGAGAACATGAAGGCAAAATACATCAATCCCTTTACGGATTTTGGGTTTAAGAAGATATTTGGGGAAGAAGCCAGTAAAAACCTACTTATCGACTTCCTCAATGCCTTGTTGCCAGAATATGACCAAATCAAAGAACTTTCTTTTAAAAACACCGAGCAACTCGGGCAGAGTGACCTCGACAGAAAAGCCATCTACGACATCTATTGCGAAAACGAAAAAGGCGAAAAATTCATCGTAGAACTCCAAAAAGCCAAGCAAAACTATTTCAAAGAAAGAACCATCTATTACTCCACATTTCCCATTAGAGAACAAGCCGAAAAAGGCGAATGGAACTATAACTTGAAAGCGGTTTATTGCGTAGGTGTTTTAGATTTCACCTTCGACGATTACGAAACAGAACCCGAAAGAAGCGAAGTAGTACATACCATCAAACTAAAAAACCAAAACGGAAAAGTATTTTACGATAAACTGACCTATATCTACTTAGAAATGCCCAATTTTAACAAACAGGAAAACCAATTAAATTCCCGTTTAGACAAATGGTTATATTTCATCAAAAACTTGGAAGATTTTCAAAATATTCCCACAATTTTCAAAGACGAAGTATTTACCCAAGCCTTTGAAAAAGCAGAGTTGGCAAATTTCGGGCAATTAGATTTAGACAAATACGAGAGCAGCCTTAAAGTTTACCGAGATCTAAAAGGCGTTATCGACACTGCTTTCGACGAAGGAAAGATGGAAGGATTAATTGAAGGAGAAATAAAAGGAAAAATTGAAGGAAAAATTGAAGGAAAAATTGAAACGGCTAAATCCTTAAAAAGATTAGGTGTTTCAGTAGAAATCATTACGCAGGCAACAGGCTTAACCAAAGAAGAAATCAACAAATTATAATAAGGCACTACCGCCAACAGCTAAGGTTTCGTTGGGCTCGAAGAGCTAACAATCAAACCCATGTTGGACGGAACCGTTGAGGTTCCATCCACTATGGGAACATCGAAGTAAAAATTTAAGAATATACAAGAGGCATAAACGCCTCTTTTTTTTGAAGTTATTTTATTTTGGTTTTTTATACCATCTAACTTTGAAATTTCCTCATAATACTTTTTTTAACCTCGAGACTGTCCAAAAAGTTCACAATCTTGCCATTTCGACCAAAGGGAGAAATCACATAATGGTAATTATCAAACTCCTCCTTACGTAGGAGTGACAAACTGGATGTTTATTTACACCATCTAACTTAGAAATTTCCACATAATAGTATTTTTTTAACCTTGAGATTATCCAAAAAGTTCACAATCTTTTTCGACCAAAGGGAGAAATCACATAATATTGATTACGAGGCTCCTCCTTGCGTTATCGGAGTGACAAACTGCATGTTGATTTAGTCACTATCCTACAAAATCAATAAAAATTAGTATTATTCTCGATATGCTTCGCGCTCGAACTAACGATGATTTCAATTATATACTCAACCGTTTGTTCGAGTTCTCTTAAAATGAAAAAACATATCCAGAATTTTACTTTTTAATCCAGTATATTTTAAGTTTAAATGATATAACTATTGAATTATTTTCAGAATACTTCTCTTCTTTAAACTTTTAAATTAAATAGCTATTCTATAAAACGCCATTCTCTTGAAGAAAGTTACATTTTCAATCTACTCTTTTTATTTAAATAAATTTTATACAAAATACTCTCTATAGTAAATATATTCTAACAACAGTTGCTTAATGAGGCAATTTATCCTTTAACAACCCATATACAAAGGTTCCTAAAAGAGCCCCTAAAAGAACGATAAAAATAGCAGGAACTCCTGTTCCTAACAATATAAAAATAGGACCTGGACACGCCCCTACCAGAGCCCAACCTAAACCAAAAATGATACCTCCCAGCAAATAACGAACAACAGAAATATCCTTATCTGGGATTAAAATAGGTCGCCCTTCAACGTCTGTCAACTCTTTTTTCTTGATAAGTCGTATTCCTAACACACCTACTAAAATGGCTACCGAAATAATACCATACATGTGAAATGACTGAAACATAAACATTTCATAAATACGATACCAAGATACGGCTTCTGCTTTTGTTAAAACTATTCCAAAAAGCAACCCAACTGCAAAAAAACGTAGTAATTTCATTTGTTTAAAAAAGTAAAGGTAAAATAAAATGAGCCATAACTAATCCTCCTAAAAAAAAGCCAATTACAGCTATTAAAGAGGGTAGTTGTAAATTACTTAATCCAGATATAGCATGCCCTGAAGTACATCCTCCTGCATAAGGGGTTCCAAAACCAATTAGAAAACCTCCTAACAAAAGCAAACCTAATCCTTTATATGTAAAAACAGAATCTAAACTAAATAACGCATCAGGTAAATACTTACCATTAGGAGCATCAATTCCCATCTTTTGTAATTGTACAATTGTATTAGGATTAATTTCCACATTATGGATCCCTTCTAAAAAATGAAAGGCAATATATCCTCCTACAATGGACCCTAATACTACTGCTAAATTCCATTTTTGTTCCCTCCAATCAAAATTAAAATATTCAGCTGATCTCTTACCTCCTGTCATAGAACATATTGTTCTCAGATTTGAAGACATTCCAAAAGTCTTCCCAAAATAAGTTAACAACAACATAACGAGGCCTATTAACGCCCCAGAAATAGCCCAATGCCAAGTTTGAGTTAAAATTTCCATTTCTTTTATTTTTACACAAAAATAAAAGAAATGATGTGATGAGGTAAAAAGTTATGAAAAAAAAAAAAAAAATAAAATCTACAAATCTATAAATATGTTCAATTATTTTCTCTTCCTAAAATAAGCAATTACATCATAATGGATACATTGCATTTTATTAAATTTTCTAGATTAAAGAAAATCAAAAAGCACCCTTTTGAGGTGCTTTCTATGAAATTCTAAGATAACTCTTTTATTAACCCAACCAATATAATGAAAAAGAAATATCTAGACCCAAGCAAAAGCCTGGATTAAAATTTCGGGTGCAAAGTTACTATTATTTTTTTCAAAAAAACAAAGTTTTTAACTAAAAAGGAATATTTTCTTACCTATTTTTGTTTTTATATTTGTAAAAAAAAACAGAATAATGAAAAATTTTTACTTTTTGTTACTAACACCCTTTTTGTTATTAAATAGTTGTATTAGCACACGAAACACTATTCGAAACATAGATAATAACATACCTGGTCCCTCACTCGATGAGAAACACAATAGTTTTATTATTACAAAGAATGCCTCTGATAAAAAATATGCTTTTACTGAGTTTTACCCTGTAAATGTAGGCTTTACCTCAATAGAAGATGGGGAAAACAATCAGAAACGTTTTTTAAATGCTTTGGCGGGTCCAAAAGGAGAAATTATTTCATACAAACTGATAGAATCTTGTTGTCCTTTCCCTACTAATAGAGCGGATATAGGCGCAGGTATGTTAGATATTTATGAAATAACCTACCCTGGACAAAACAAACCAGTCTTAATTTATTTAAACAAATATGAAAGAGGCGAATTGATGATACCTGTAGGATTTACCGTAAAAAAATAAGAAAATAGGGGAATTTAAAACAACAAGTTTGTTTTCTTGACTCCCCTATTTAAGTCATACTACATTCCGTAGGTCAAATAATTATACACTAAGGTTTTTTGTTCGTCTGTTATTTTTGCTTTAGGTGTCATACGGTCAACTGTTTTAGCCCATCCTGCTTTATCATGTTTTGAAGCCGGAAATAATTTATGACACTTAGCACAATTGTTTTCATACAAAGATTTTCCTTCTGCAATTTCGGCAGGCAGCTCTTTAACAACTTCTGTTTTGCTTTCTACAGAGGTAGTAGGGGCAATTGCTTTTTTTGAGCATGAAAAAAGAACGCTTCCTAAAACGATAGCTCCTATTATTTTTTTATCTAACATAACCTGTTTTTTTGATTTTGGTAAATATAAAAAAATCCCATCTTTTTCAAGGTAGGATTTTTAAATTATACGAATGTAAAATTTAATTATTATTTCACATCCATCAACTCTACATCAAATACTAAAGTAGCATTAGGTGGAATTACACCTCCAGCACCTCTATCTCCATATCCTAGATATGATGGAATTACAAAACGAGCTTTATCTCCCACTTGCAACAAAGCTATTCCTTCGTCCCATCCTTCAATCACGTACCCCTTTCCTAATGGAAAGTCGATAGGTTGTTTTCTTTTGTAAGATGAATCAAAAACCTGACCGTTTTCTAAAGACCCTTGGTAATGCACAGAAACTGTTTTCCCTTTTTCTGCTTTTTTCCCTTCCCCTTTTTGAATAATTTTATAACGTAGTCCGCTTTCTGTTCTTTCAAACCCTGCAGATAATTTGTCTACAGCTTCTTCTGCCAAACGTTTTGCTTCTTCTAATCTCTTTACACGTGATCCCTCAAATGTACGAAAAGCTTCAATAGCATTCCATTTTTCAGCTTCGGCACCTACACGAATAATTTCAACTGACTCAATTAAATCGTCTTGTAGTACTGCATCTACTACATCTTGTCCTTCTATAACATGACCAAAAACAGTATGCTTACCATCTAACCAAGGCGTTGCAACATGTGTAATAAAAAACTGAGACCCATTAGTACCTGGACCTGCGTTAGCCATAGATAACACCCCTGGACGATCATGCTTCAATGAAGGATGAAATTCATCATCAAATTTATATCCTGCATCACCTGTTCCTGTTCCTAGAGGACACCCTCCTTGGATCATAAAATCAGGAATAACACGATGAAACTTTAGTCCGTCATAATATTTTTGCCCTTGAGACTTAACTGAATTCTCTAAATTACCTTCTGCTAAACCTACAAAGTTACCAACAGTTCCAGGAGTTAAATCGTGTGTTAGCTTCACCAAAATAGCTCCTTTAGAAGTATTAAATTTTACGTAAATACCGTCTTGCATCACTTTATTTTATTAAATTTGAGAAACAAAATTACAATTTTATATTCAAATGAACATCAAAATAGTTAGCTATACCTCTAAATATAAAGAAGATTTTATCAGACTCAACAAAGCATGGCTAGAAGAGTATTTCCATATAGAGCCTCATGATCTTGTCACTTTTGAAAATATAGAACAAGATATTATTCAAAAAGAGGGAATGCTCTTTTTTTGTTTAATTGACAATATCGTTGTAGGTACTGTTGCAATGATTAAAACAAATCCTTTTACTTATGAATTAGCAAAAATGGCAGTAGATAAAAATTTTCAAGGAATGAAATTAAGCCCTTTATTAATGAATGCTTGTATTGATTATGCTATTTCTCAAAAAGCTGAAAAAATATTTCTTTTATCAAGTACTAAACTAATTCCTGCTCTTAATTTATATCGTAAATTCAATTTTATTGAAGTACCATTAGGTGAAACTGATTATGTGAGGGCTGATATACAAATGGAACTAAAGTTATAAATCATGGAAGACTTAAATTATTTAGAAATAAACAGAAAAACTTGGAACGAAAAAACAGCCATCCATATCAATTCTGACTTTTATGACACTGCTTCATTTTTAAAAGGAAAATCTACACTAAATGATATTGAATTAAAGCTCTTAGGAAATATTCAAAACAAGAGTATTTTGCACTTACAATGCCATTTTGGTCAAGACTCTATGTCTTTACAACGAATGGGAGCACAAGTAACAGCAATTGATTTATCTGATAAAGCAATAGAAACCGCTCAATCTTTCAATGCTCAATTAGGATTAAACACACGTTTCTTTTGTTGTGATGTATACGACAGTCCTAATCATATTCAAGAAAAATTTGACCTTGTTTTTACTAGCTACGGAACTATTGGTTGGTTGCCCAATTTAGATAAATGGGCTCAAGTAGTTTCTCATTTTTTAAAACCTAATGGTCAATTTATTTTTGTAGAATTCCATCCTGTTGTTTGGATATTTGATAATAATTTTAAAGAAATATCCTATAATTATTTCAATATAGAAACCATAATAGAAGAGGAAAAAGGAACTTATGGCGATCGAGATTCTGATATAAAGACAAAAACCATATCGTGGAATCACCCGACATCAGAAGTATTGAATGCGTTAATTAAAAATGGTCTTCAGATTAATTCTTTTGAGGAATACGATTATTCTCCTTATAATTGTTTTAATCAAACAGAAGAATTTGAAAAAGGAAAGTTTAGAATTAAACATTTAAAAAATAAAATCCCTATGATATTCAGTCTAACAGCTAGTAAAAAATAGTACCTAAGACAAAAAACATAATTCTATACAAACATCATAAAAATACAACATTCAATGAAAAATATTTTTACTCTTTCAGACAATGAAGAATTAATAAATCGTATTGCAAAACTAACGCCCGAAACGCAACCTTTATGGGGTAAAATGACTGTAGATCAGATGATGAAACACTGTATTGCTCCAATAGATGTTGCTACAGGTGATTTAGTTTTAAAAATCCCTTTTTTAATGAGTTTATTAGGAAAATTAATGAAAAACAAAGTTTTAAATAACGAATTTAAGCATAATAGTCCAACTGCTCCTCAGTTTATTTTCAAAGAAAAATACGATTTTGAAAAGGTAAAGTTAGAGTTAATCCAAAAAACACGAAATTTTCAAAACGGAACCAAAGTTATCAAACTCAATTTTCATCCTTTTTGGGGTAAATTAACAAATGAAGACTGGAATAAGCTCCAATGGAATCACTTAGATCACCATCTAAGACAGTTTGGCGTATAATTCAAGAAATAACAATCATTTAAAGTTAACAGAAAGTTTGTAACTTTGCCATCTTTAACTTTTTGATTTAAAAAATGCGTATTGATATCATAACCGTTTTACCTGAGCTTATGCAAAGCCCCTTTGAAGGTTCTATCATGAAAAGAGCCATCCAAAAAGGATTAGTAGAAGTTCATTTTCATAATTTAAGAGATTACACCTCTGATAAACGTCGTAGCGTAGACGATTATCAATTTGGAGGCGGTGCTGGTATGGTAATGATGATAGAACCTATTGATAAGTGTATTTCTAAACTAAAAGAAGAACGTACTTATGATGAAGTTATTTACATGACTCCTGATGGTGAAACATTACGTCAGCCATTAGCAAACAAAATGTCTATGTATGAAAACATTATCATTCTTTGTGGACACTACAAAGGAGTCGATCAAAGGGTTCGCGATTTACATATTACAAAAGAAATATCTATAGGTGATTATGTTTTGAGTGGCGGCGAAATTGGAGCTATTGTTTTGTGTGATGCTCTTATACGCCTAATACCAGGTGTTTTAAGCAATGAAACCTCAGCACTTACTGATAGTTTCCAAGACAATCTTCTTTCCCCTCCTATCTATACACGCCCCGCTGAATATAAAGGGATGAAAGTGCCTGATGTGTTACTTAGTGGACACCAAGCTAATATTGACAAATGGCGTGAAGAAAAAGCATACGAACACACTAAGAACAGAAGACCTGATCTTTTAGATGATTGATAAGAAGCTTTGTGAAACCCCAAAAAAGTTTCACAAAGTCCCACTTTTATTTACGTCCTTTAAAATGATTCATCGTATCATAAATACCCAATACATTATCCATAATCCATTCATAAACAGACAAAGGAAATATCCCTTGAGCTAAACGAATGAACCAGTATGGTAAAGGCATTGCTAGGATTCGAGTTCTTTTTTCTATAGCGCAAATAATTTTTTCGGCTGTTTTTTCGGGTTCTAATATGGGCAATACTTTTGACTGAACTCCATCAAACATACCTGTATTAATATAATACGGCATAATAGTGGTTACAGAAACGTCTTTTGTTTGTTCTAGCAACTCTAACCTAAGGCTATCACTCCACCCCACAACTGCCCATTTAGAGGCTACATAAACTGACATTTTAGGACTGGATACCAATCCAGCCGATGAAGCAATATTACAAATAGCACCATAATTTTGAGCTAACATACCAGGTAAAAACACCCGTGTTGTCTGCATCAGAGCCTCAGCATTAATCAACAGCGTACGAGATATTTCACTAGTTGTATGATCTAAAAAGTGTTTTCCAACTACAATTCCTGCATTATTTATTAAAATATCTATTATTCCTATTTCTTTTTTTATTTGATTCGCCAATGTTATTACCTCTTCTATTTTTGATAGATCAACAGTATAAATCTTTATTTTTGATTCGAAAGTAGCAAAATCTTTTTTTAATTTTTCTAAGCCTTCTTTATCTATATCCCATATAATTATTTCTGATACACCTCGTTCTAAGGCTTTCCGAACCATTATTTTTCCTATTCCCGAAGCTCCTCCAGTAATAAGCACTTTTTTATTTTTTAATATTATTCTTGACATTAATATTTCTTTTTTTAAATATTTAATCTTATACGTGTTGAGTTTTCCGACGAAGATGAACAGGTCAAATAAAATAAAAATACGGATATATTTTCTTATAAATATAATTTTAATGATAAGGAAAAGAGAATCATTTTTATTTATAATAAATTTCTAATGTGTAGTAATACGGATCAATCTCGGTAAAATATTTTCTTCTTAAAAAAAGAATGATTTCTTTTGAATCTCTTTATCGAAGAATCATAAGAAATCACTCTAAAATAATAGATCATTAAACAAAGAATCTATTTATTCTAAAATCCCGAAAGAATTTACTTTAAAAAACTCTATACCATTTATCTAATCCTAACGCAAAGCCCACAGAAGTATTTGCTGGTAAACTAATTACTCCTGTAAGATTTGTATTAGTAGTACCCATGACTACATTATAAGATGACCCTCTATGAATTATTACCACATCGCCGTATTTATGTCCTGCCGCAATAGCATTAGCAGCTGTTGGAAGTATAAAATCTGCTAAAGTAGTATTCGTTTGAAGATTACCCGACCAATTACCATCATACTCTTCATAAGTAGTAAAATCAGCAGGTAATGTATACGGAAATGCTCCTATACAAGAACAGGTATTAGGCGTATATCTTTTTTCATTTATCTTAGTTACCAAATCACCGTTATTGTCTACCACTAAATTTTTTGTCCCATCCCCAGCTGTAGATGTTGCAGCAACGTTAGCTCTTTGTTGTGTTAAACGAATCGGAGGAGTTCCTAAAGTACCTGAATTAATTTCAACTCTTCTTGAGGGAGTATTAGTTCCTATCCCTACATTTCCTGCATTAGTAATCCTCATCCTTTCGTTAAAAAAAGGAGTTGAGGCAGTTCCTGTGGAAAAAATTATTGATTTTGTATTATTTGCATTAGCAATGTGCATATCTTGTCCACTTCCTATATAAGATACATCATTTGCTCCTCCTATATTATACGCTGTGGGAAAGTTAAAACCTGAATTATTAATTCCCATCCAAACAAAACCAGAAGTAGCTGTACCATTATTAGCTGTAGCTGAATATCCGCTTTGAGCTTGAAGCCCTGAACTTGTATTTTGAACATTAAATTGAAGAAAATCATTAATATTTCCTGTTGCATTTACAACCGTTTGAACCCCTGTTGTTCCAGCCGCTACATCAAGTTTGCTCGCAGGAGATGCCGTTCCGATACCTAAATTCCCATTACTTAACAATCTCATTCGCTCGGTATAAGCATTAGATAAATAATCGCCCGAAGCAATTGAGTTGGTTCTAAAAACAAGACCGTTTTCAACGCCTGCTGCGTTAATATAGCCTGTGCTTCCATCATGAGATATAGAAACCGCATCCCAATCAGCTAAAGCTCTTACTGACATTCCACTTATTGCAGAACCTCCGTTATTAACTTGAAATTTACCCAATGGACTTGTTGATCCTATCCCTACATTGCCTGTACTTGTTACCCTCATACTTTCTGTATTATTAGTACGTGTTACAAAGTCAACTGCATCTGTAGTTCCTACGAAATTAGTAGAAGCTGATGTTCCCGAATTTCCTGTTATTGTCCATTGTGAGGGACCTGAACTAGCTTGGCTTGTTAATAACAACCAACTTGCACCATTCCAATAATAAAATCCAGGCACCACATTATTTGGTGCTGTTCCCGCTGTTGCTGTGTTATATACAATGGTTCCTGTTACAGGTGCTCCTCCTCCTTGCGGATTTACTACTGGAGCTGACGCATTCGAAGAAGTTAGAGCTACTTGAGGAGGAACAAAACCGTTTGTAGATGAATTTATCTCTAATGCTCCTCTAGGTTGGTCTGTTCCAATCCCTACTTGACCAAAAGAATAAGACGAAACAAAGAAAAAAAATAATGTTTTAAGTAATTTCACACCCATATACTTATTGTTTTTAATAATCTATAAAAATATCTTTCAATATTTACGAAATATACAAATTTTCTACAATATATAGTATTGCTCAAACTTATTTATATTTTTATTCTTAAAAACGCAAATAATAAAGACCTAGCAGTACTATTTTATCTTTGTTACACTTCATCATTTTCTTACTATTTTGCTTTTTTTATCTTATTATGGTATAAAAAAATAAAACTATTGTAATTTAAAATGGATCAAAAAAATAATCTTTCGTTTTTATATCCTTTAATTCATAACCATAACATCGAAGTAAAATTGACCTGCCCAGCAAGATACTGTTCCATTTCCAAGTGTATCATTTCGGGTAATATTAACGGTAATGGAAGATTGCGATTTTGCAGCATAGTTTAACGAAAAGGTATCAGGGTATCCGCTATTGTTAAGAGCATTAAATATGATTCCCTTAGGGTTGAATGGTAATTGTGGTGAAAAATTATACCTAACCTGTAATCTTTCTGCAGTTATTGGAAAACTAGCATTAGAGGTTTGTTTTGACAATACCGTCCAAGTTACTGTGGTATTTACACCACTTATGCTTGTTACAAAAGAACCCGTTGAATTTACCGACACATTAGCACATATAGGTATTACCATACCCTGAAAGGCAGAAATTAAGGGTAAATTACTAGATTGCCAAGTAGCATTTCCATTTGCATCGGAAACTAACATTTTACCACTACCTTCACTACCGTCTACAATTCTTAATGCGGGAGAACCTGCACTACTAATGTGTAATTTTGTTGTAGGATTAGTAGTTCCTATCCCTACATTTCCTGCATTAGTAACCCTCATCCTTTCGTTAAAAAAAGGAGTTGAGGCAGTTCCTGTGGAAAAAATTATTGATTTTGTATTATTTGCATTAGCAATGTGCATATCTTGTCCGCTTCCTATATAAGATACATCATTTGCTCCTCCTATATTATACGCTGTGGGAAAATTAAAACCTGAATTATTAATTCCCATCCAAACAAAACCAGAAGTAGCTGTACCATTATTAGCTGTAGCTGAATATCCGCTTTGAGCTTGAAGCCCTGAACTTGTATTTTGAACATTAAATTGAAGAAAATCATTAATATTTCCTGTTGCATTTACAACCGTTTGAACTCCTGTTGTTCCAGCCGCTACATCAAGTTTGCTCGCAGGAGATGCCGTTCCGATACCTAAATTCCCATTACTTAACAATCTCATTCGCTCGGTATAAGCATTAGATAAATAATCGCCCGAAGCAATTGAGTTGGTTCTAAAAACAAGACCGTTTTCAACGCCTGCTGCGTTAATATAGCCTGTGCTTCCATCATGAGATATAGAAACCGCATCCCAATCAGCTAAAGCTCTTACTGACATTCCACTTATTGCAGAACCTCCGTTATTAACTTGAAATTTACCCAATGGACTTGTTGATCCTATCCCTACATTGCCTGTACTTGTTACCCTCATACTTTCTGTATTATTAGTACGTGTTACAAAGTCAACTGCATCTGTAGTTCCTACGAAATTAGTAGAAGCTGATGTTCCCGAATTTCCTGTTATTGTCCATTGTGAGGGACCTGAACTAGCTTGGCTTGTTAATAACAACCAACTTGCACCATTCCAATAATAAAATCCAGGCACCACATTATTTGGTGCTGTTCCCGCTGTTGCTGTGTTATATACAATGGTTCCTGTTACAGGTGCTCCTCCTCCTTGCGGATTTACTACTGGAGCTGACGCATTCGAAGAAGTTAGAGCTACTTGAGGAGGTACAAAACCGTTTGTAGATGATTTTATCTCTAATGCTCCTCTAGGCTGGTCTGTTCCAATCCCTACTTGACCAAAAGAATAAGACGAAACAAAGAAAAAAAATAATGTTTTAAGTAATTTTCTATTCATATTTTTATTTTTTTAATGTTCAACAAAATTACTGTTTAAATACAGAAATACACAAAAAAAGATTCAAAACACTATAAAACAAACACTTAAATAAAAAACATAAAAAAAAGATTTAACATTTAAGTTTTTATAAATGGTGTATATCTATAAAGTTTTTATAAATCAATTATTTTAAATTTATAAATATTCAAAAAACACTATTTTTTTATAAAACAAGAATCTTAAAATAAATTCTATCCAAATTGAATTGTCTTTTTAAAACAGAATAATTATATTTGCGGCTTAGTTTGACCAACCTCTGGCGAGAATCGTGTATGTTGCTCAGGTTTTAACTTATAATTTTTATAAAAATGTCAAGTTTATTAGATTTCGTAAACAACGAATTAGTTGCAAAAAATGATTTTCCTTCATTTAAAGCAGGTGATACTATCACTGTGTACTATGAAATTAAAGAGGGAGAAAAAACTAGAACTCAGTTCTTTAAAGGAGTAGTAATTCAAAGAAGAGGTACTGGTGCAACTGAAACTTTTACAATCCGTAAAATGTCAGGTGCTGTAGGTGTTGAGCGTATCTTCCCTGTCAACATGCCAGCATTACAAAAAATCGAAGTTAACCAAAAAGGTAAAGTTCGTAGAGCTCGTATTTTCTACTTCAGAAACCTTACTGGTAAAAAAGCTAAAATCAAAGAAAGCCGTAAATAATCTTTCTTTAACCGATAAAAAAGCTCCGAAATTCGGAGCTTTTTTATTTTAGTTTTCAATAAAACAATAGAAAGAATAGATATTAAATAACTAGAAATATTATCTCACTTACTTTTTTACAAAACGAAGCAAATTCTTAATGATTTTATCTTCTGTTTCCATTGCAAAAAAATCATGCCTTTTAAAATTTTCTCTCGTTTTGTTCTTGGAAAACTGTCAATGTGTTTCTTTTTTTAAATGATTATAAAAATCTAATGTTTTGTTTGTAAAAATCCCTTACTATTACATCCTCCATTAACCTAATCTATCAAAAACAAGATTTTAACACCAGAAAGAATGTAAGATTAATATCATCTGATTGTTTTAATTTTTCATTTATTTAGTTTATCCAAACGAATAAATTAAACTCAATTAATAGAATTTTGTTCTTATTTTACAATATAATCTTCTGATGATACCTCGCTTAAATTAAAATAGCCAAAAGGAAAACGATCATTATGGGTTTGATTAATAATGTTTCCTCGTAAAGTTGCAGGAGGTGTACTAAAAGGTCCTCCCCCATTTTGTCCTGAGATACTGAGCAATTTACTCATATAATAAAAATGTTTTTCAGTAATACTTTGTATACTGATTTTTATTTTATCATTAGATTCTATTTCATCATAAAAAAGACCAAACATAACATTTCCTTGAGAAAATTTATCATCTAGTAATCTATATTCAGGAAAAGCAATTTTGCTATTATCTATTTTAAATAAATAATAATTTTTTTCTTTTCCATTATCTTGAAAAAAACCTTTAATTCGTATTTGATCTTTTCCGTTCACTCCTTTTTGATTTTCTTGTTTAATTTCAATTATTTTAGGTGTAGCAAGTAAGGTATTACTAGCAGTATAAACATCACCTTGATAAATTATTTTCAGGGTATAGGTTTGACCTACTAAGGGAACAAAGTTGTCACAAACATAATCAGTAGTACCAGGTACTTGATTAAAGGTATAAGTTTGATTAGCTGTATTTTGTATAGTTACTGCAGCATTATTAGCAGGTAAAATATTATTAGAATAAAAAGAATTAGTAAGACTCAGTTTAATCGTTTGGTTTTGTCCTGTTGTGTTAGGAGACCATTTAAGATTAGCGTCAATTACAAGTTTAGGAGTAGCAGTTTCTAAAGGTATATCTACCACGTCTTCACAATTTGCAAAGAATAAAACAAGGACGCAACTATATAAAAATAAAAATATTTTTTTCATGGGGTGTAAAATTTATGGGGTGTATATAAATAACTCTTATTTATGTAAGTTTATTTGTAATCAATACCCGTTACGTTAATAGTAATTTAATATTTTTTGTAATGTATTTACTTTAAAATTTAAAATTATACGATACAGACGGAATCATGCCAAAAATAGATAATCTAACGGCTTCGTTAATTCCAGTATCTTTATTTTGTCTAAAACTAATAGAGGCGGCATTTTTTCTATTGTATAAGTTATAGATACTAAAAACCCATTCTGCTTGCCATTTTCTATTTATATTTTTTCTAGGTTTTAACGTAGCAGATACATCCAAACGATGATAAGCTGGTAATCTATTATCATTTCTTACCCCATAACTAGGCACCACTAGATCTTGATATACATATTGAGCATTAGGATACGTAACGGGTTGTCCTGATTGAAGAGTAAAATTAGCTCCAAAACTCCATTTTTCATTTAATTTATAGGCTCCTGTAAATACAATATTATGGGTTTTATCATAAGCGGAACGGTACCATTTTCCATTATTAATTCCTATTTCTTGATTATTTCTTCCAGGAGTTTGTTGTTCAGAACGAGATAACGTATAGGATAACCATCCTGTTAAGTTACCACTATTTTTTCGGAGTAAAAGTTCTAAACCATACGAACGCATTTGTCCATTTAAAACAACCTGTTCAATAGCTTCATTAGCTATCAAATCGGCACCATCAATATAATCCATTCTATTCTGTATTTTTTTGTAGAATGTTTCAACTTCTAGGGTATATATGTCGTTTTTAAAATTATTAAAATATCCTATAGCAACTTGATCTGCAACTTGTGGTTTAATATAATTATCACTAGGAGTCCAAACATCAAGAGGGGTAGGAGAAGTTGTATTAGAAACCAGTTGTAAGTATTGCACCATACGATTATAGCTTAGTTTTAATGACTGTTCAGGAGTTAACTCGTATGCCATTGCAAAACGGGGTTCTAAATAATCATGAAAAGCTATTTTTTGAAATGAACCAAAGGTTTTTTGACCAATAGGAGTCGCTTTTCCATAAATTTTTGATTCAGAATCAAAAATTACAGGATTATCATTATCATAGTAATTAATAGTAGAATTTCCCAAACGATAAAATTGACTATAACGCAAACCGTAAGAAATTCCAATTTTTGAACCTATTTTTTGTTCAACATCTAGATAAAGGGCAGGTTCAAAAGCATACTTTTGATCTAATTTTTTATAAGTTATAGGTGATTTTTGATCCGTTGGTTCTATAATTCCAGGATTAAAATCACTATAAATGGCATTTAAGCCATAGTTTAGCTTTAATTTGTCTGCTATATAATGTTTAAAATCATATTTAATATTATAATTTTTGATACCAGAGTTCCAATTAAAGCCCACAAAATCTAACCTCAAACCATAATAATAATCACTATAAATTAGAGATAAATTAGAAAAAAGTTTATCTGAATACAAATGATTCCATCTTAAATTAAGTGTCGTATTACCATAAGTATTGTAGAAGGTCTTACTAAATTCAAAAACATCACGACCAAAATAGCTTGATAAGTATAGGTTATTATTACTATTTAATTTATAATTTAATTTAGCGTTTAAATCATAAAAATAAGCCGCATTTTTATTATCACTTAATTTAAGGAATAGATGAGCATAAGAAGACCTTCCTCCTACCAAAAAAGAACCTCGTTCTTTTACAATAGGTCCTTCTGCCAAAAATCGACTTGTAATAAGCCCAATACCACCATTGACTGAAAAACGATTACTATTGCCATCTTTTTGATAAATATCCAAAACAGATGAAGCTCTACCTCCATATTTTGCAGGAATTCCTCCTTTATATAATTTTAAATCCTTAATAGCATCTGGATTGAATACTGAAAAGAACCCAAAAACATGTGATGCGTTATATACTGTAGCTTCATCCAATAAAACTAAGTTTTGATCTGCTCCGCCTCCTCGAACATTAAAACCCGATTGTCCTTCTCCTGCATTAGTAACACCAGGTAATGATAAAAGTGACTTGATTACATCTACTTCTCCTAATACTGCTGGAATTTGTTTGATTGTTTGAATATTTAATTTATTAACACTCATCTCAGGTTTACGTATATTAGCCTTTTGTTTCGTATCTGTTATTACCACTTCTTTTAATTGCTTATTTTCTTCTTCTAACCGAAAATTTAATTTAACATCTCCTTTTAGTTCCAGTTTTTGGCGTTCTGTTTTAAAACCAAAAGAGCTTGCAACTAAAGTATATGTTCCTTCAGGTAAAGTAATAGAAAAGAACCCATACTCATTAGTTGAAGAGGTTATTGAAGTCCCTTCAATTTGTAAATTAACACCTATTATAGTTTCATTTGTTTTAGCTTCAGAAACAATACCACTTAAGGTAAATCTTTGTTGACTAAAAAGAAATGAATTGTACAAGGCAAGAAAGAACAGTAATATATTTTTTAAATTCATTGTATGTTTGTTTTTTAATTTTTAGAAGAGCATTTATTTAAAATTTTAAGACATATACACTTATTGTATTCTATAAATTAGTTTAACAATAAGACTAAATGTTACATTTTCTACAGAAAATATTGCTTTTTAAAATGAAATAATTTTAATCAAATTTACATTAAAATAGAATACCAAATAAAAATGTTTTATAATACGATTTAAAAAAAATCAATTCTTTATAAACATTCATTTAAAAAGGAAAAATAGCTTAAAAATTAAGATTAACAGAGAGCCTTTAATCTAACAACAAGAAAAGTTTTACAATTATATTGAATTTATTCTACTATTAAATCTCCCTTTATTTCAAGAATCATCAATTGATTGAAGCAAATTAAACATTGAAATCTCTTATCCTCTTAACCCTTTTTATAATTTATTTCATAAATTATGTTTTTATACATGATTAAAAAAATAGTATTACTAATTTTGTCCACTAAGGCTAATTCCTGATTTACTTTTTTATGAAAAGTGTATTTAATCTCAAATATCAAAATTTATCAATTGATAATAAAATTGTGGCAGGTTTAGATAAACTGGCAACAGTGCATCGTTATTTAATTTGGGAACAATCTAAAAAATGGGCTTTAAGTCCTATTCAAATTCAAATACTCATTTTTATAAAATATCATGATCAAAAATATTCTACCGTTAGTTACTTAGCAAAAGAATTTGGCGTTACCAAACCTACGATAAGTGATGCTGTAAAAATATTAGAACAAAAAGGATTAATTGAAAAAATACAAGATTCTAATGACTCCAGAAGCTATTGTATGAAGCTGACAACTAATGGATGTGAAATTGTTTTAAAAGTAGAAGACTTTACCCAACCTTTACAAGTTTTTTTTGAGAAACAAGAAATTTCAGATAAAGAAGTTGTTTGGGAATTATTATCAAAATTAATCTTTAAATTAACTCAAATAGATGTTATTTCAGTACAACGTATGTGTTTTAGTTGTAAATTTTATGAAAACAAGGAAGATGGCCATTTTTGCAATCTTATGCAAACACATTTAAAAAAAACAGAGATCAGAATGGATTGTCCTGAGCATATAATTCCATAAAAAACAGGAAAATTATTATCCTTTTTTTTTATATTTATTAAAAGATTTTCATAAAATCAAATCTATTTTACTAGACATACTAACACAATAAAAGAATCATTATATCGGATTGTGAAAGCTCTTTCAATTGCTTTATTTTATCAAAAACTAAGACTGTCCAAAAAGTTCACAACCTTGTCATTTCAACCAAAGGGAGAAATCACATAATTTTGATTATGAAACTCCTCCTTACTGGAGTGACAAACTGCATGTTGATTTATTACTTTTTGGACAGCCTCTATATTAGATTGATAAATAATGGTATAAAATTAGATTCCTTATCTATTTTAAATTTATTTTTTAGTATAATCTCCCGCTAAACTAGCACCACCTCCACAGAAATACATTAAATCAAAACGTTCATCAAATTTAGAAGAAAATACTTCTGCAATTTTAGTATCATCCTTAAATTGAATGGTCATAGTAGCTTTTAAGTGGTTTTTGATTTTATTTAAATCAAGATCAATCTGGTTATTCACTAATTTACCTTTTCCTTCAAAAGTACATCCTTTAGTTGCTCCAGTAAAGGTAATTTTTACATTGTAAATACTATCGTTATCCGCTTTTAGTTCTAAAATTTGATTATATCCTTTACCATCAATACTTGTTTGGTACGTTCCGTTCAACATTTTAGATGTATAGTTTTCTATTTTTTCAAAAATATATGCCTTAGCTAATTCACCAGAAACTTCTTTTTTATCAGCATTTAACAAAGTTAAAGTATGATCTGGTTTTATAGTATAATATTCTTTAGGAGAATTAGGAATAGTAACCTCAATAATATTATTTTCTTTACTCCATACTCCATACTCAGTTAATGACGTATCATCACTGTCTAAATACAGTGTACTTTTTGCAACTTTCCCATCCTTTTTAAATGTAATATTTGTGTATATACCAGGACAATCAGCACATGGTATCGTACCGTTATACATTCCTATGAAATCGTTTTCAGAAGTGGCTTCTGTAGGATTTACAACTCCCGTCTCATTTTTTTTACAATGAGTTAATAATAATGCACTAGATGCTAAAAGAATAAATGTTATTTTTTTCATGATTTGATATTGATATATGATAATCATCAACCAATAATCTTGCCAAATTTTGGTTTATTTTAAAAAAAGATTTTAATATATTTTTTTACATAATACTGACTAGGTATAAATTATCCTAATATATACTAAAATAGTACTCGTAACCATCAACTCAAAGAGGTAAATTCAAAAGAAGTAACTTTTAGTTTCAAGGGTTACAAGACAGAAGGTATTAAAAAACAAATGATCCTTTCCTTAGAGGAGTTCACAAAGAAATTTGTATGGCATATACTACCCCAAAACTTTGTCAAAATAAGGCATTATGCTTTTTGAGGAATACTATAAAAAGCAATAATTTACCTGCTTAACAGACAAAATTACAAGTAGAGCTAATACAAAAAAATCCTAAATCAAAAGTAGTACCTAAATATTCCTATTGCAAAAATGGAAATTTGCATACCCTAGCTGTTTTTGACAAAAGAGGTTCACTGGATTGGTATCCTGAGGATAGCCAAAACTCCAATTTCTGTAAAAGTAAATTTTGTGGACAATGTATTTTCATGTTCAAGAGCGACAAAAAATACTCATAAATTCTTAAAAATAAATTTCAAAAAAACCGTCAATTATCTATTAATCTCTCCATAGTAGACGACACATAATAGGTTCTCTTTAGCAAGGATTTCATTGTTGGCTCTTTGATGTCCAACGAAACCTTAGATGTTGGCTTTAGTATTTTTTATTTAATTATTGGAAAATCAAAATCTTTATCGTAAAGGGAATAAATAATATCTTTTGTAAATTCTTCTTTGCGAATTCTTTCACCATTTGTGGTATAGGCAATTGATAAATTTTCGTCTTTATTATATATAAGAAGCGCATGTGAGCCTAATGTATCTCCTCCGTGTCCATAAAACACAATCCCATCAAACATCCAGGTTGCAATTCCTCTTCCCCAGCTATCGGTATTTCCAGAAGGCAGCATCATCTCTAAAGATTCTTTTTTTATAATCTTGTTTTGAAATAAATTATTAATAAAAATATTCAGATCTTTAGGTGTTGAAGCCATGTCACCCACACCAATAACATTAAAAAAATCTATCTCTTTTTCTAATTCCTGCCATTTATTCATCTTATAATGATAAGGTTTAAACACATTTTTTGGATTTGATTTTATGGATACCAAATTTCTTAGTTTAAGCGGTTGGGCGATTTCTTGGGTGAATACTTTGTGAAATGGTTTTTTGTATTTTTTTTCAATAATTTTAGTCAACAAATAATAAGCTGTATTGGAATAAGCTACTTTTTCATTTGGCTCGAAACTTACTCCTTGCTTTATTATTAAGTTAAAAATTTCTTTTTCGGTAACCTTTTCAGTTACCCATACTTGTCCCTCTTTTACGACATAACTACCCAATCCACTTGTATGTTCTAACAGGTTTTTAATAGTTATTTTTTCTGAATTAGGTATTTCAGGATAAAAATCGGATAGCTTATCATTGATTCCTAGTTTTTTCTTTTCAATTAACTTATATATCAAAGTAGCTGTAATCAGTTTAGTCACTGAACCAATTTGATATTTAGTTGTATTATTATAAATCAAATCTGGGATGTTTTTCTGCCCAAAATCTTTATTATATATTTCTTCACCGTTTTTAAAAATTGATACACTACCAGTTCCTAAATTGTTGTTTTCAATATAATTAAGATAATTACCTAAGTTCTCAAAATTAATTTTTTGTGAAAAAAGATTATTTGAAATAATCAATAATAGGACAATTATGTTTTTGTTCATAATATTATGTTATAGTGTTGATGAATATTACAGCTAACCTCCCGCTGGCTTTAAGAAGTCGGGAATTTTTGTTCCAAAACCTTTCGTTAAGACTGAAGTCAAATATATAAAATAACCATTAAATTTAGACTTAAACTCCAATTTCTTTAAACCGCTAATTGTCCTTAACTTGATTATCAATAATTTCTTTAAAGGTTTCCAGACTACAAAATCAGGGAGCGATGTCAGCTCGTGGGCGAAACGTATCGAGTATTAACACTAAATTTAGTTAATCTTGTAGGTATATCTTTTAAGATCACTTTAGATTGCCTAGCCTCTTTTCAAGGAGCTTTTTTCTGAAAATTAAACTGATTAATTGTGAAATGTGTTCCGTAGAATATATTCTCAGCAAGTCTTTTTTAAATTTATCCACTAGCAATATGTTCAAGGAATTTGATTCGTTCTTTGGTACCGTTTATAGTTTGGGTGCTTTTCCCTAACGGTCTTATAGAACCATCGTCATAATAATTTTCAATAACTTCCAGATTAGATTCTTTCCTGTTAATCCATTTTTTTGAGAGTCTATTAGAGTGTTTTTAAGTTGTAAAGCATAGGTTTCTTGGGTTTCTTTTTCTTCTTTAATTTGAATGTTTAGTTGCTGTAGCGTTTGCTTATATTTTAAATTCAATATACTGTCGTATTAGGCTAACTCTTTTGAAGAACAGATATTCACGTCTAATTGAGAACCTTCATAACAGTCAAATAATGGATTAGGGCTATCCTGTTCAATAGGATTGTATTTTTCTTTAACGATTACTTCTTTGGTAATGACTTTGATATGTTCTTTTGATTGGCAGGAAAAGAGGCTGATACCAATGAATAGGAATCTATATAGTTTCATAATTTATATATAAAAAAGCGACCCGAAGGTCGCTCTATATTAATTTAATTTGGCTAAGATACTATTCAAAGTGTCACTTGGACGCATGGCCTTGTCAGTCAATTCAAACGAAGGTTGGTAATATCCTTTGATTTCTTGTGCTTTTCCTTGTGCAGCAATTAACTCAGCGTCAATTTTAGCTTCATTAGTGGTCATTTCCTCAGCGATAGGCGCAAAAGTAGCTTGCAAATCGGTATCTTTTGTTTGTTTTGCTAATGCTTGTGCCCAGTATAAAGCTAAATAGAAGTGAGACCCTCTGTTGTCAATTTCACCCACTTTACGCGCTGGTGATTTGTCATTTGCTAAGAATAAAGCGTTGGCTTCATCTAAAGTGTCTGCTAAAACTTGTGCTTTAGTATTGTTTTGTGTTTGTGCTAAATGCTCTAAAGAAGCTTGTAATGCTAAGAATTCTCCTAAAGAATCCCAACGTAAATACCCTTCTTCTACAAATTGTTCTACGTGTTTAGGCGCTGAACCTCCTGCACCTGTTTCAAATAAACCACCACCGTTCATTAAAGGAACAATAGATAACATTTTAGCAGAAGTTCCTAATTCTAAAATAGGGAATAAATCAGTTAAATAGTCACGTAATACGTTACCAGAAACTGAAATGGTATCTTTACCTTCACGGATTCTTCTTAGTGTTTCAGCCATGGCATCTTTTACATCCATAATACGAATGTCAAGACCAGTAGTGTCGTGATTTTGTAAATATTTCTCTACTTTTTGAATCATTTGACTATCGTGTGCACGCCCTTTGTCTAACCAGAAAATAGCAGGAGTGTCAGATAAACGCGCTCTAGTAACTGCTAATTTAACCCAGTCTTGAATAGGCGCATCTTTGGTTTGACACATTCTGAAAATGTCTCCAGCTTCTACTTTTTGCGTTAATAAAACGTTTCCGTTTTCATCTTCTACATTTACAGTTCCGTTAGCATCGATTTGGAAAGTCTTGTCGTGCGAACCGTATTCTTCTGCTTTTTGCGCCATTAAACCTACGTTAGGAACTGTTCCCATTGTTTTAGGGTCTAAAGCACCGTTAGCAATCATGTCATCTACTACCGCCTGGTAAAAACCTGCATAAGTACGGTCTGGGATAATACAAACTGTATCTTCTTCTTTCCCTTCTTTGTTCCACATTTTACCGCCACTACGTGCTAGTGCCGCCATAGAAGCATCTACAATAACATCAGAAGAAACGTGGAAATTCGTAATACCTTTATCAGAATTCACCATAGCCACGCGAGGACCATTGGCTAAAGCCGTATCTAAAGCCGATTTGATTTCAGCTTCTTGCGCGTGACCTGCAATTTTAGCATATAAATCTTGTAAACCATTGTTAGGGTTAATATCTAAAGCTTTAAAAGTAGCAGCATAGGTCGTAAATACATCAGCAAAGAAAGTTTCTACAATAGCTCCAAAAATAATAGGGTCAGACACTTTCATCATCGTCGCTTTTAAGTGTGCTGATAACAATACGTTTTTCTCTTTAGCTTCTGCGATAGCTTCCTTAACAAAAGCTTTTAAAGCTGAAAGATTCATTACCGAAGAGTCGATAACTTCTCCTGCTTTTAATGATGAAAAATCCTTTAAAATTTTTGAAGAACCATCAGCACCATTGAAAACAATACGGAATTTACCGTCGTTAGCTACCGTAGTAGAAGTTTCAGTACCATAAAAATCGCCAGTATTCATGTGTGCTACCGAAGTTTTGCTATCGGATGCCCATACGCCCATACGGTGCGGATTCGCTTTTGCGTAGTTTTTAACCGCTTTAGGAGCACGACGGTCCGAGTTTCCTTCACGTAAAACAGGGTTTACTGCAGAACCTAATACTTTAGCATATTTAGCTTTGATGTTTTTTTCTTCTTCCGTTTGTGGTTCTTCTGGGTAATTAGGAACCGCAAAACCATGAGCTTGTAACTCGGTAATTGCTTCTTTTAATTGAACGATAGAAGCAGAGATATTAGGTAATTTGATGATGTTAGCTTCAGGCGTAGTGGCTAGTTGTCCTAGTTCGGTAAGTGCATCTGCGACACGTTGTTCTTCGTTTAAAAACTCAGAAAAGTTTGCTAAAATACGACCTGCCAACGAGATATCACGAATTTGAATATCAATGTTTGCTGATTGTGTAAAAGCTTGTACTATAGGTAAAAACGAATGCGTAGCCAGCATGGGTGCTTCATCCGTTAGAGTGTAATGAATCGTTGATTTGTTTGACATTATATGGTATGTTTTATTTTCGAACACAAATATAAGAAAATCAGCCTGAAATCTTTTTGAATTTAAGGGCTGGCTTCTATTTTTATGAAATTGAAAATTAAGAGAGGATGAAAATAGGATTTTGGGAAAATTGCTTCATTGTTTTTGTACAAAAGATAGTTTGAAGGTTGTAGATTGTGGTTCAAAAACTTACTTTTATTCCTTATGTTTTCTAGTATGAAGAAAACGTATTGCTAATTAATCGTTTTTTTTCGGACTTTCAAAAAAACGAAACTTACATTTATTATATGGCTTCTATTATTTGCTGAATTTCTGTTTTTTGTGATTCTTTTTTTATTCTTTTATTTCTAATTATGATCCTAAAATATGGACATTTTCCATTTATTGACAAATCTTTTTCGTCATTTCCTTTTCTGAATTTTATTATTTCAAATTGGTCAGGATTAAATTTATGTAAAAATGTTATGGGTACTCCCATAAATCCATCGTAGTCCATTGGAATATTCTGGGTTTTATCTACATTGATTCCATTGTAATTGTCATATTTAGGGTAGTCTGATTCGTTACCATAATATTTTTTTATAAGGTCAATGTCTTCGTGTCGTTTAGATGTATCTAGGTTTGTTAGCCATAAACAATTATTTGGTGAAACTATTCTATTTCCTAAACTATCTATTTGAGTTTCTGTTCCGTAAAGCTCATAATGTTTAGGTACTATAAAACCTGAAACACCTCTTCCTAAATTTATTCCCAACCAAACTTTGTTTTCCTTGATTAGTTTAAATATTTCTTTATAGGTTATAACATTAATATTACCGATTATTAAAAATTCTTTTTTAAATTTAACTAATTGGGCTACAAACTCTCTAAATAAAGAAAAAGGAGGATTTGTTACAACTATGTCAGATTGTTTGAGTAGTTCAATACTTTCTGAACTTATATCTTGATTATTTAATTTCCCTACTAATTTCCCTCTTAAAATATTCTCTATATCTTTCCCTTGATGTTTAGCTTCCGAAACTAAAATTATTCTCCAATTATTATTATCATCTTTTACTTCAATTATACCTCCATCAGGCTTTATACTTGATTTTGAAACAAAAAGAGTTTGTCCTAAATCTTTATCTACTTTTTTTAGAGCTTCATTTATTTCTTCTTTTTTAACACTCTTTCTGTATCGAAAAGTTAATTGAGGATATTCTTTCTTAAGTTGTTCAATAACATCACAAGATATATTACCAACCTTATTATCATGCCATTTTGCCTGGTTTCCAAATATACCAACTACACCTTGAGATAGCTTATGTTGATCGGTTAGTCTCTTTGATTGGTTCTTTTTTATGTTTTTATATTTTTACTTCAAGTAGTTCTAGTTACAGAGATACTAATTTATAGTTGATACTCATTTTTTAGACTTTTACTACCTTATTATTATCCTCTCTTTTTTATTTTTGTAGAAAAAATGTCTTCACACTCCGTTGTTAGAGATAACCAAGAACCCGCATTAATAATTGCTAATGGGGCGGAATGCTCACGCGAATTATTAGATCAATTACTTGAATGGTCACCATTCGTAATTGTCTTAGATTCAGCTATAGAAAGAGTTCTTAATTTAGGTATAAAAGTAGATGTTTTATTAGGCGACTTTGATAGAGGTTTTGATGCTGAATCTTATAAAGAGAAACAATATCCTCTTGAAATTGTTCATACTCCAGACCAAGATAAAACAGATTTAGAAAAAGCGTTTGATTATTTGATTAATAAAGGTCATAAAGCCGCAAATGTTATTTGGGCTACAGGAAGACGAACAGATCATACGCTTACAAATATTACGAATATTGCTCGTTATAGAGAGGAATTAAAAATTGTAATTCTAGATGATTATTCAAAAATTCATTTATTGCCTCAAAAATTTGAAAAGTGGTACACTAAAAACAGTATTCTTTCACTTATTCCTATTGGAGAAGTAAAGGGTATTCATTCTAAAAATTTATTTTATCCTTTAAACAATGACATCTTAACTTTAGGTTTTAAAACAGGCAGTAGCAACTTTGTAACAGAAGATGGTATTGTAACTATTGAACATGCCGAAGGACATTTATTATTAATAGAATCCTTTGATTAATGTATTTCAATGATAAAAAAACACTTAGAGTTCACGTGCTTTATATAATCAATAAAACTTTAACTTTACATTTCTAATTTTTAGTATTAAATGAAATTTCAAGTTGTATCTAATTTTTCTCCCATGGGAGATCAACCTCAGGCTATTAAAAAATTAGCCGAAGGAATCCAAAATGACGAAAAGTATCAAACTTTATTAGGTGTAACAGGATCAGGTAAGACTTTTACAGTAGCCAATGTAGTACAAGAAGTACAACGCCCTACTTTAGTCCTAGCGCATAACAAAACATTAGCTGCTCAATTATATTCAGAGTTCAAACAATTTTTTCCTAATAATTCAGTACAATACTTTGTATCTTATTATGATTATTACCAACCAGAAGCATATATACCCGTAACGGGGACTTATATAGAAAAAGATTTATCAATTAATGACGAATTAGAAAAACTTCGTTTAAGTACTACCTCTGCCCTACTTTCAGGTAGAAGAGATGTATTAGTGGTAGCTTCTGTTTCATGTTTATATGGTATTGGAAATCCTGTTGAGTTTCAAAAAAATGTTATTTCTATTGAGAGAAATCAAGAAATTTCAAGAACAAAGTTTTTACATCGTTTGGTTCAAAGTTTATATGCTCGTACTGAAGCAGATTTTAATCCTGGTAACTTTAGAATAAAAGGAGATACTGTTGAAGTCTTTCCTGGTTATGCAGATGATCCTTTTAGAATTCATTTTTTTGGTGATGAAATAGAGGAAATTGAGGCTTTTGATGTAAAAACGTCTAGAGTAATAGAGCGTTATGAGAAACTAAACATTTACCCTGCTAATATGTTTGTTACCTCTCCTGATGTTTTACAAAATGCTATTTGGAATATTCAACAAGACTTGGTAAAACAAGTAGATTATTTTAAAGAAACAGGTAAACATTTAGAAGCAAAACGGCTAGAAGAGCGAACGAATTTTGACCTCGAAATGATCCGCGAGTTAGGATATTGCTCAGGAATTGAAAATTATTCTCGCTATTTAGATGGTCGAGAAGCAGGTACTCGCCCTTTCTGTTTATTAGATTATTTTCCAGATGATTTTTTAATGGTTGTAGATGAAAGTCATGTAACTATTTCTCAAGTACATGCAATGTATGGTGGAGATAGAAGTAGAAAGGAAAACTTGGTTGAATATGGTTTTAGATTGCCTGCTGCTTTAGATAACCGTCCTCTTAAGTTTGAAGAATTTGAAGCACTACAAAATCAAGTTATTTATGTATCTGCAACACCAGCCGATTATGAATTACAAAAATCTGAGGGCATTTACGTAGAACAAATTATTCGTCCAACAGGATTATTAGATCCTATTATTGAAGTACGTCCAAGTGCCAATCAAATAGACGATTTAATAGAAGAAATCCAACAACGCTGTGAAGCAGATGAACGTGTTTTAGTAACTACTTTAACAAAACGTATGGCGGAAGAATTGACTAAATATTTAACCAAAGTTTCCATTCGCTGTCGTTATATACATTCTGATGTAGATACACTAGAAAGAGTACAGATCATGCAGGATTTACGTAAGGGTTTATTTGATGTGTTAATTGGTGTTAACTTACTTCGTGAAGGATTGGATTTACCAGAAGTTTCTTTAGTAGCTATTCTAGATGCTGATAAAGAAGGTTTTTTACGCAGTCATCGTTCTTTAACACAAACTGTAGGACGTGCTGCTCGTAATATTAATGGTAAAGCTATTATGTATGCTGATAAAATAACGGATTCTATGCAACGTACGATTGATGAAACGAATTATCGTCGTGAAAAACAAATTAATTTTAATACAGCACATAATTTGGTTCCAAGAGCTTTGAATAAATCTATTGAAAATCATTTATCTAAAAGTTCAACAAATAGTTCTCATCATGAACATTTTATTTCTAAAGCTGCAGAACCTGAAACGGAATATCTAACTAGACCTGAAATAGAAAAACGTATTCGTGAAAAACGAAAAGCAATGGAAAAAGCCGCTAAAGATTTAGATTTTATGCAAGCAGCAAAATTACGTGACGAAATAAAAGCTTTACAAGAAAAGTTAAATTAGTTTTTTATTTTTTTCAATAAAATTTAAGATTCTTTTTTTGAAAAAAAGAAGTGTGAACTATCTTTCTTTTTTATTTATTTACAATTTAACGGTTGTATTATGCTTCTTTTTTGTGTATTATCTGCTTTTTAAAACAATATTTATTAATTTAATACCGTTAACTAACTAAAAATTACAAAATGAAAAAAACTTTTTTAACATTCATTACCTTATTGGGCATTACAGCTACGGGCATAGCTCAAGATAATGCTATAGGGATACGTCTTAACGAAAACAACGGTTTTGGTGCTGAAATCACTTTTCAAAGAGATCTCTCTGATGATAATAGAATAGAAGCTAATCTTGGCTTCAAAAATCAAGGATATACAAGATATGGCAACTATAAGTATGATCAACGTGAAATAAAACTTACCGCTCTATACCACTGGGTTTTTGATATAAAGGACGGTTTTAAATGGTTTGTTGGACCTGGTGCGGGAATAGGTTCTTGGACGGCGTCTTCCTATTATAATTCAAATAATGGTAGATATGAGGACAAAACGGGAATTTACTTAATTCTTGCTGGGAATGGAGGAATTGAATATAATTTTGATTTCCCATTAAGATTAGCAGTAGATCTAAGACCTGAACTTTATATCAGTTCTGAATACAAAGACATAACCGATAGAGGATTTGGTCCGAACGTAGGGGTAAGTGCTCGTTATTGCTTTTAAAAAAAGGAGGCTGTCCTAAAAGTTTGCAATCTTGTCATCGATCAAAGGGAGAAATCACATACTATTGATTATGAGACTCCTCCTTCGTCGGAGTAACAAACTACATGTTGATTTATTACTTTTTGGGCACATTCATAATTACCCAAACACTTGCATATCAACAAAATAAGTGTTATTTTAGAAGAAACAAACCCCGAAATTGCTCAAAAAGAGTCAAAAACGGGGTTTTTCTTTAAATGCTATGCCAAAAATAATACGTTTAAGCGAATTTCAATACCAAATTCCATTTTTTACTATCAATAAAGATTTTGATGGTTTTTACGCCCAATTTTTAAAAACAGATTTGGGTAAAATTTATCTTTCGATGCCTTTTTCAGAGCTTGCTCAAGCCTTCAAACTGAAAGATTCTCAAAAAGGGACTCATTGTTATTTTAGTCCTAAAGGCAAAATTGCTCTGATGATGCTTAAAAACTACTACGGTTGTTCGGATAAAAAGTTGATTGAACTTCTCAATGGAAATATCTTTATGCAATTTTTTTGTGATATTCTGATTCCGATTGATAAACCTTTGAAAAACTTTAAAATCGTGAGTCAAATCAGAATGGAGCTATCCAAGACTTTAACCATTGGCAAAGCTCAAGAAGTACTAGCTAAGAACTGGATTCCTTATATGGGAGATTTAGATAAAATGCTTACGGATGCTACTTGTTACGAGAGTGAAGTGCGCTTTCCTACGAACCAGAAATTGCTTTGGGAGTGTGTACAGTGGAATTATAAGCAAATGGAAGCTTTGTGTCATTTGTTTAAAATAAAACTACCAAGAACTAAATATTTAGATTGGTGTAAGCGATACAATCAATATTCAAAAAAGAGAAAAAAACAATCAAAACATCGCACAAAAGTTACCCGAGGTTTACTTAAATTATTATACAAACTCAATGGCGAACTTAGCCGTATTGAAGCACAAAATCCGTTTGAAGCCACTACAAAATATAGCAAACAGCGCCTGATTATCAAACAAGTATACAAACAACAAATTCAGATATTTAAAACTGGTAAAAGTGTTCCAGACAGGATTGTAAGTATTAGCAAAAGTTATATCCGCCCAATTGTTCGCGGGAAAGAAGTAAAGCAAGTTGAATTTGGAGCCAAAGTAAACAAAATTCAAATCGATGGCATTAACTTCATCGAACACATTCAATATCGAGCTTTCAACGAAGGAACTCGTCTGCAAAGCAGTGTTTTTTGCGCTCAGAATTTAACTAAAACAAAAGTAAAAATACTTGGAGCCGATGCCATTTATGCTACCAATAAAAATCGAACCTTCACGTCTACCAATACTATCCAAACCGATTTTGTACGTAAAGGAAAAGCTGGAAAAAATGAAGAACAACGCAAAATTTTAGCGCAACACATCAAGAAAGAACGAGCTACTCGACTAGAAGGAAGTTTTGGCAAGGAGAAGGAACATTACCATCTCAAGAAAATCAAAGCCAAAACCCAAAAAAGTGAGATCCTTTGGATTTTCTTTGGCATTCACACAGCCAATGCATTAGAAATAGGGAGACGGATTTATCTACAACAGCAAACTTTAGTAGCATAAAAAAAATGTAAGACCAGCATCATAGGGGAACGTGCGTCGTGTTGCGACCCAAAAACCTATTTTTAAACATTTGAATCCTTTAAAAAACAAAAATGACCCAAATTTGTAAATCAAAATGGGTCATTGTTTTATTTTTTTACAAAAGTGAGGTTACTTCTGAATGTGCCTTTTTGGACAGCCTTATCTTATTACATTCTTTCAGGAACTTGAATTCCTAATAAACTAAATGCTCGTTGGATTGTTTCTCCCACTAATTTAGCCAATTGAACTCTAAAAATCTTTTTATCTACATTTTCTTCACCTAAAATAGATACATTTTGGTAAAACGAATTAAATTCTTTGACTAAGTCATACGTATAATTAGCTACTAACGCAGGACTATGGTTAACCGCTGCATTTTGAATAGCTTCGGGGAACAAAGCAATTTGTTTAATCAGTTCTTTTTCTTTTTCGTGTAAATTTTCTAAAAGAATATTACCTGAATAATCAAAATCTGCTTTTCTTAAGATAGACTGAATACGCGCATAAGTGTACTGAATAAATGGTCCTGTATTTCCATTAAAATCAACGGATTCTTCAGGATTAAACATCATTGTTTTTTTAGGATCTACTTTTAGCATATAGTATTTAAGAGCTCCTAGACCTATTATTTTATATAAATCTGCTTTTTCCTGATCTGTATACCCATCTAATTTTCCTAATTCTTCTGAAATAGATTGTGCTGTAGATGTCATTTCTGCCATTAAATCATCTGCATCTACTACAGTTCCTTCACGTGATTTCATTTTACCTGAAGGTAATTCAACCATACCATAAGAAAGATGATACAATTGCTCAGCCCAATCAAATCCTAATTTTTTTAGAATTAGGAACAATACTTTAAAATGATAATCTTGTTCATTTCCTACTGTATACACCATTCCTCCTACATCTGGAGTATCTTTTACACGTTGAATAGCTGTTCCTATATCTTGTGTTATATATACAGATGTTCCGTCTGCACGTAAAACCAATTTTTCATCTAATCCTTCAGACGTTAGATTGATCCAAACGGATCCGTCTTCTTTTTTATAAAAAACTTCTTTTTGTAATCCTTCTTCTATAACATCTTTTCCTAACAAGTAGGTATTACTTTCATAATAATACGAATCAAAATCAACTCCTAAATTTTTATAGGTAACACTAAACCCATCGTATACCCATTGATTCATTTTTTTCCAAAGAGCAACTACCTCAGCATCACCGGCTTCCCATTTGCGGAGCATTTCCTGTGCCTGTAAAATAGATGGTGCTATTTTTTTTGCTTCTTCTTCAGTGTGTCCAGCTTCTATTAGATCTTTTATTTCATTTTTATATTGTTTATCAAATTCAACATAAAAATGTCCCACTAATTTATCGCCTTTTAAGCCTGTTGATTCTGGTGTTTGATTCTTTCCTTCCTTTTGCCACGCTAACATAGATTTGCAAATATGAATACCGCGATCGTTTATAATTTGTGTTTTATAAACTTTTTTTCCTGATGCTTTTACTATTTCGGCCACGGCATAACCTAATAAATTATTACGAATATGCCCTAAATGTAAAGGTTTATTCGTATTAGGCGAAGAATATTCTACCATTATAGCTTTATCTCCTTCTATAGGTGTTTTAAAACCAAATTGTTCAATTGTTCTAGCTATATTAAAAAAATCTACATAATAACGGTCGGCAACTACTAAATTTAAGAACCCTTGTACCACATTAAACTTTTCAATTTCGGCTACGTTTTGAACTAAATAATCACCTATCTTACTTCCTATTTCCACAGGATTCCCTTTTATTAGTTTTAATAAAGGAAAAACAACCATGGTGATATCTCCTTCAAATTCCCTACGGGTAGCCTGAAATTCTACTTTATCAAGTGAAACCTCAAACAATTGCTCTACTGCAATCTTAATCTTTTCCGTAAGAATTTGTTGTAATGTCATAATTTAATTATTTTTTTAAGTATACAAAGATACTATTTAAATAGAAATTCACTAAATTTATATAGCAAGTAGAATTCCGAGGTTTTTAAAAAAAACCTCCCAAAAACAAATTGAAGGATCTAAAATAAACATATTTATATTTTTATCAGTTTTTTCCTATATTTAATATAAGTTTGCCGTCTCATTTTTAAAGAATTGTACCATGCTCAAAAGATATCTACTCTTATTGGTCTTTTTTATAGACTTTTATTCTAATGCGCAATTTATTTCTGTTGAAACAAATCGAACTCCTGATGATTTAGTACGCAATGTATTAACACAATCTGTCTGCATAAACGTCTCTAATGTCAAGAGTTCTACAGGAACGAACTTTGGATCTACAAATGGCATTGGTTCTTTTAAAAATACAAATCCTGCTTTTCCTATTAGTGAAGGAATCATTTTGAGTACAGGGAATGCCCTAAAATCTACGGGTCCCAATACATCAAGATTACAGGACGGAAGCGACACATGGCCTGGTGATAGTGATTTGACTTCTGTATTTACAACTGATCCTGCTTTTCCGCCAATTTTTTTAAATGCAACGAAATTAGAATTTGACTTTACCTCTTTGAGTTCTCATATTCAGCTTCCTTTTATTTTTACTTCTGAAGAATATGGCACTTATCAATGCAATACCTATGATGGAATTGCTATTTTACTAACGCATCCTGATGGAAAGGTGGAAAATCTTGCTTTAGTACCTAATACAAATCTTCCTATTTCTGTGGAAACAATCCGTAATAATTTATACAACTCTAGTTGTAATTCAGCTAATTCAACCTTTTTTGGTAGTTTTAATGGAGGAATTAGCACTAGTACTTCTCCTACTAACTATAATGGGCAAACGGTTTTATTATCTGCTACCAAAGATAATTTAATAAAAGGAGCTACTTATCATCTTAAAATTGTTATTGGAGATAGAAATGTAACTAGTGATGATTCTGCTATTTTTTTAGGTAGAGCCAACTTTTCTTTAGACACCTCCCCTTTGGGACCTGATCTAACCCTATGTAATAACGAGGGTATAAACGAAACATATACATTACAATCAGGACTAGATAGCTCCTTATATGATTTTGAATGGAGAAATCAAAACAACAATCCTATTGGTACAAATGCTCCTAATTTAGTTCTAAATCAAGCGGGAAGTTATCGTCTGATTTATTATATAAAGTCAACTCCTTGTATTGCTGGACAGGATGAAATTAAGATTGGTTACCAGAGTGCTCCATCTAGCGTAAATCCTAAAGTTTTATATAAATGCAATACGAATTCAACTAGTTATGATTTTGATTTCAGCTCGAATCAATCTTTATTAAATCCAACAGGTGCTCTAACAATTAGTTTTCATGACACATTGTTAGATGCTCAACAAAATATTAATTCTATAGGCAATAATTATAACGTTGTAGCGAGTACGCTTCCTAAAACTATTTGGACCAGAATTCAAAATGCAAATGGTTGTTATAATACAAAATCTTTTGATTTACAACTAACCCCTTCTCCTTCATTAATTAAACCCACAGACATTACAAAATGTGAAAATACTTTTGGAAGTGGGCAAACCTTTATTTCTACACAAGAATTTTCAATTCTAACGAATAAGTTATTGAACGGATTATCGAGTTCTATTTATCAAATAAATTATCACTTACAACCTGATTTTAGTGATTCTCCTATAGATATAAATAAACCTTTTTTAACAGGTAATAGGACTATTTATATTAAATTATTTGTAAAAACGGAAACCAATTGTTTTGTTACGGAATCTTTTAACGTTATCGTAATTTCACGACCTACACTAGAAGTGATAAAAGATCAATATGTTTGTGTTCAATATATCCTACCAGAGCAACCTAATGGAGCTCAATATTGGTCTGGTCCTAATCAAACAGGCATTAATTGGCCTGCAGGAACTAACATAACAATAGATGGAACATTAGTATACCAATATATAAGTAGTGGAAATCTTAGTGATTGTTATATAGAGAATGCTTTTACCGTACATGTTGTAAAATCAACCCAATTAATTCCTACTACCTTAACAAGTTGTGACAGTTATATTATTCCTGGCCCTCGTATTCCTGGATCAAAGTTTTTTTTAGATAGTGCATTAACTCAACAAATACTTCCTGGTACTAGCATCAGTACTATTGGAGAAACAACTTTATATGTAAGTTATGTCTTTTCTGATCCTAATTGTCCTCCTATTACGACTTCTTTTAAAATAAATATCTCAAAAAGCCCCACTATAAAAAACACTTTTACTAATTTATTTAGTTGTATTCCTATAAACAATTTACCAATCTTGATTACAGATCTTGGAACCGTAGATTACTACACCTATGATAATACTACTGGTATGTATAGTGTATTAAGTTTTCCTATTAGTAAAACAACTCATGTATATGCTTATGCTATAAATAATAATTGTCGTTCAAATATTTATGATTTTTGGGTTTATATAGGAGATATTGGATTAAAAAATATTGATTCTTGTAGTAATTTTTATGTTTTACCCCAACCTGTTATAGGTGAATTTAGAGATGCTCCTAATGGGGGTGGAAACCTGATAAAAACACCTAAAACGATTACCCAAAACACAACCATTTATCATTATATTGAAAATGCTAGTTGTACTTACAATAGTTCTTTTAGTATAAATTTTCACCAACCTTCTTTAGTAAGTCCTGAAGAGGCTAAATCTTGTATAAATTATATTTTACCAATAGAAAGCCAAGGAGGAAGGTATTTCACATTACAAGGAGGTCCTAATACACCTGGCAATACTGAACTATTCCCTAATAATGAAATAAAAACCTCTACAACTCTCTGGATTTATAAAGAGTCTAGTACAGCCCCAGGAAACCTAACCCCTAAATGTTTTAACGAAGTCCCTTGGAAAATAACTATCTTTAACAAACCTATTATTGATGTCCGAGGGGACCAAATTACCTGCTTTAAATACGATCTTACTCCTTTAGCTAATGGAAATTATTACCAAGACCCTAATGGTAAAAACCTTATAACTAATTTAAGCATAGACAGTAGTGATCTAAGACCTGGAATAGAACAATCAACTAGAGTAAAAACTATTTATATATATGCACAAAACCCTGTGGTATCTAACTGTTACAGCCAAAGTTCTTTTACCATAACATTTGATAGTTTAGAGGTTCCTCCACAAACAGATCTAGTAGTTTGTAATTCTTACACACTTCCTACTCTACCTGTCAATATGCTATATTATGATAGTCCTTTGGATCCTGCCCATCCTGAATTACCTCATCCTGGTAAAATTATTCCAGCAGGAACTACCTATAATACTTCCAATGTCATAAGTCCTATTTATGTATATACGAGTACTAATAATAAACTTAAGTGTATAGATGAAAAAAGTTTTAAACTAACAATTATATCCCAACCTGTTGCTCCTAAAAATATAAGCACTCTTCCTATATGTGATGAGTTTCAAGATCCTTTTGATGGTATCTTTCAATTTGATTTAAGCACAATTAATACTCTTGTTTTAGGAAATACAACTTCAACTAATGATTTAAAAGTAGACTATTTCAGAAGTTTTAATGAAGCAAATGATTTAAATGCAACCCCTCTAACTATAAAATACATTAATAATATCCCTTTCAACCAATCTATTTGGGCCAGATTATCAAGCCGTAAGCTCAATTCTTGTTTTGATGTAAGCAATGAAATAAAATTAATCATTGAGCCATTGCCAAAATCTAATTTACAACCAGAATATATTATTTGTGAAGATTATGCAACAGGTACTTTATACAATCAAGCAATTTTAGATACAGGTTTATCCTTACAAAATTATCAATTTCAATGGTTTTATAACCATACCCCTTTGGCAGAAAAAAACCCTTCAATCACGGTTTCACAAGATGGTAATTATTCTGTAATGATAACCAACACTATCACTAATTGTACAAAAAATTACACCACAAAGGTAACTAAATACAAACCTTACATTCTCTTAGAATATAATGATGCTTTTGAAATACCATCTTATATTAAGATTAATGTTATGGGGAATGGTTCAGGCAATTATAGCTATCAACTAGATAATGGTAACTATCAAGAGAGCAATCTATTCTATAATGTAAGCTCAGGAGAACATACCATTGCATCAAAAGATAATTCAGGACATTGTAGCCCTGCTCCTATTACAATATCAATTATTAACCATCCAAAATATTTTACCCCTAATAATGATGGTTATAATGATTATTGGAATATTCCTGATTTAATCCAGTCTAATCCAACAGCCTCTATTCAAATTTTTGATCGTTATGAAAAACTAATTCAACGCTTTTCTCCTAATTCAAAAGGTTGGGATGGAACCTATAAAGGCATTCCCTTACCAGCCGATGACTATTGGTTTACAGTAGAATACAATGAAAAAAATAGTACAAAAATTTTCAAATCCCATTTTAGTTTAAAAAGATAATATTTTAATCCCGAAAAAATTTCGGGATTTTTTTTTTATCTAAACTGTAACAAAAAAAATCATATTACGTCTTACTCTACAGAATCAAATTTAATTCTAAAAGTACCTTGTATTACACAATATCGCTTTTAATTTAAATTGTTTCAATCATCATCAATCAAAATTATCAATCAAAATGAAAAGAAAAGCAATTTTAGTTTGCTTACTAGCTGCTATGGCTTGTATGCAAGCACAAACTCCAGTAATTTCTACTAATAGTAATAACACGATTAATGCTAATACTACGGGATCTTTATCGGGTAAAATAATCGACAAAAAAAACAATTCTCCTCTCCCTTATGTTTCTGTAACAATAAAAAGCGAAGGAAAAACAATAGCTGGAGCTATTACAAAGGACAATGGATTATTTACTATTACCAATCTCCCTCTTAAAAATCTAGTCTTAGAAATTGTTTATATGGGCTATAAAAAATACATTAATACTATAATACTAACCCCAGAGAATAAAAACATCAATCTAAAAAACATTGTATTAGAAGAAGAATCTAAACAATTAAATGAAATAAGCATCACAAAAGAAAAATCATCAATTGAACAAAAAATTGATAGAAAAGTAATTACAATTGGCAAAGATTTACAAACAGCAGGTGCCACCGCTGCTGAATTAATGAATAACATTCCTACTGTAAGTGTTGATGTACAAAATAATACCGTGAGTTTAAGGGGAAATGAAAATGTTAAAATTTTCATTGATGGTAAACCCTCTAACCTTTCTGCTGCTCAAGCTTTACAACAAATACCCTCTACTGCTATAAAACAAATTGAACTGATTACCAATCCATCTGCAAAATATAATCCTGAAGGAATGAGTGGTATTATAAATATTATACTCAACAAAAATTCAAATTTAGGTTTTAACGGAACTATAACTACAGCTCTTAACTTTGCTATTAAACCTAAATTTAATGGTTCTATAGACCTAAACTACCGAGTTAATAAATTTAATTTCTATACTACTTACTCCTTAAATCATGGAAAAAATACAAATTACGGTCTTATAAATTGGAACAAATACAATAGTACAAAAGATTATGATCTTGCTATTGATGTGGTTCATTTCCGAAAAAATAATTTTGCTAAAATAGGAACTGATTTTTACATCAATGATAAAAATACACTTTCATTTTATTCTATTCAAAATTTTGACAACCCAGCCGTTGAATTTAAAAACGGTATCCATTATTTAGATAGTAATCTTAAAGATTTACAAACACAAGAAGCTAATGGTTTAGAAAGAAATCAGACCTATAATCTTGCTTACAAACGCAAATTTGATAAGGAAAATAAAACACTGGATATTGAGTTAAATTACAATACAAATGATGATCCCGAAAATAGTCTTTTTAAAGACCTCAATAACAATATCAAATTTACAAACAATGTTCAAAAAAACGGTACAAACTTTATAGCCAATATTGATTTTGTAAATCCTATAAACGAAACTTCTAAAATAGAACTCGGGGTAGAAAGCCGATTAGATGATACTAATAATAAAATTCAGGTTAATTCTGTTTTCGATGCTCATTTTAATTTCAAAAGAAATATTTATTCTGCTTATGGAAATTACAGCAAAGAATTAGGTAAATGGAATTATCAAATAGGTCTTAGATTAGAAAGTTATGATGCAAAAGGCAGTTTTCAAAAAATAGGAAATACAGACAAAATTTTTTCAGATTACATTTTTACCCTATATCCCTCTACTTTTTTAACATATAATTCATCCGAAAATAATTCATTTAACCTTAACTATTCTAGAAGAGTTGACAGACCTAATATGGATCAGGTTAATGAAATTAGACAATGGAACGGAATTACTATGCAGCAGGTAGGAAACTCTAAATTAAGACCTCAATTTACCAATTCTATTGAATTGAATTACACTCGAAAATTAAAAACAGGATCTTTTACATCAGGTTCCTTTGTACGCTTTATTCAGAACCAAATTAGTCAAATTATTACTACAAACCCTGATGAACCAACAAAACAACAATTAACCTTTACTAATTTTGACCGCAATACAGAATATGGAATTGAATTATCTGGTAACCTAGATTTAAAAAAATGGTGGAGTGTAAACTTTGGTTCTGATAGTTATTTTACTCATTCAACAGGTATTATAGAAAAGAGAGATGGCAACTTATATACACAAAGCATCAATGCAATTCTATTTAATAGTAGAATAAATCACACTTTTAAACTTACTAAAGACTTTCGCTTAATTTGGTTTACCATGTACAGAGCAGGTCAAAACGGTTTACAATTTTCTAATAAAGATATGTGGAAAACAGACTTAGCCACTCGATTGAATTTATTAAATGGAAAAGGATCTTTAAGCATTCGATACAATGATATTTTTAATACAATGAGAGCGCGTTTTTATAGTAACGAACCTGCTCAAATTAACGGAAACTTTAGGTGGGAAAGCCAAACTATAAATATTAATTTCAATTATCGTTTTGGCAGTGGCAAAAATAAAACCCTAGATAGAAAACAAAGAAATCAAGATGAATCACAAGGAGGAGGATTATTTTAAAATTATACCATTTAAACTTTGAAATTTCCTCATAATACTATTTTTTTAACCCTGAGACTGTCCAAAAAGTTCACAATCTTGTCATCCTATGTTTGCATAGGAAAATTCTTTGAATATTTTATAAATTTATTTCAACAGAAGAAAGAGAAAGATAAAAGCTAAATTTTGTCATTGGTAAAAAGACTGTAGGCAATGCTAGTTCCTTTCTCTCTCTGCTTTTGAACTTGGACAGTTCTTTTTGGGATCACATAAAGAGTGTAACATAACGTTTTTGCTTTAGCAAAGCATATATTATATATTTTAGAAAACTAATTTAAGAACGAAAAAACTTTATTTATTTTAAAAAATGTTTCGCCTCAAAGCATTTTTTAGAAAGAAAATTTCTATAAAATAAGAAATCCTAAAATAAACTTTTTCAATGAATTAAACTCTGTTTTGAAATAAATTATTAAATTTGTTATAAGACAGATAAAAAAATGTAAACCTGTCAGACTTTATACCTATCGCTTCAGTAGTAATTTATCAAAGATGATAATCTAATGAGCCGGATGATTAGAAATCATCATTATTCTACAATTTTAGCTTTTCAAGATAGGTTATAATTATATTAATTTTTTCTAATTAATCTAATTTTTAGTATTGTTTCCCTTTTTGCAACAAGTATACTAGTTGCCTGAATTGCTATTAAGTCAAACTATAAAAAATATAAAAATTAGATAAAAGCAACCTTCGTCACGGCAATTGCTTATAAAAATACAGCCAAGCAATGCCATAGTATTAATAAAAATAAGAAAACAAATGAAACAAAGTTTTTTTTTAATTACAGCACTATTCTTGACGAGTGTCTTAGGAATAGACGCTCAGTGTACACCTACTTTTGTTCCTGATTTAGCATTACAATCCAGTGATCCGGCCATTAAATCGGAAATTCAAAATATTTATGATAAAGCTAAAAACACAAGATTAGCTACCACCCAACCATCTACCTCAAGTTTAAATACTGCTATTAGGCTTTATAACAATTTAAATATAGTGGTAAACGGCAATACCATTACTGGTAATCCTATAACAGATTACAATAAACTTACTTTTTTAAATACGTTTGTTGATCACCTAAAATTCAATCCTAATGATACTGCCGTAATTCAAAGAGTAAATGATTTAATCTGGTGGGTTTCAGAAAACCTTTGCAATAATACCCTATCAGTTGATACACACGGTTATGTATTTAAAAACTTTTCAAGAAAAGGCTTTTTCTGTGCAGAGTATTTAACTCCTCAAAACAAGCAAAGAATTTTGTATATTATAGAAAAAGAATTTGCCAATTGGAATGTTTTTTGGAAGCCAACCTATGATTATAATTCCCAAGCCACAGAAGGAGTTATTAATACAGATGATGTTTATAATAAATTAGACGCACTTGTGCCTTTAGTAAAATGTTTCTCAACAGATGATGAACAGTATCGTTATATGTTAACCTTAAGCCGATTTGTTACCCGATTTGCCTCTGTATACACAGATGGTACCCGAGATGGAATAAAACCAGATGGCAGTGGATATCATCATTGGAACAATTACGAAACGTACATGTACGCTTATAATACCCTTATTTATTGCCTAGATGTATTTGGGAACACCCGTTTTCAAATAAAAGCCCCAGCATATAAAGTTTTTAGAGATGCTGTTATGCACAAAATATTAATTTCTAATGATGCTGGATGGATCCCCTTATCTATGACAGGTAGAAGTGGTAACTGGGAAACAATATCTGTAGATCAAAATTCTATAAAAAATTTAGCTCTTGTAGGAGGACACATTTTAGGTTTACAGACAGCAGACCCTCTTTTAGCAAGCATCTATAACAAAAGATATGGCGTAGAGCCCTCTTTTAATCATAGTACAATTGCTCCTTTTCACGATGGCTTTTATCAAAACAATCACGCAAGCGCAGGTATATTTAGAACCAAGAATACAGTGATACTAAATAAAGGATTTAGCAATCAACTTTGGGGAGCAGAAACCTTTAGTAATAGTAATAGATATGGTAGATACCAAAGTTATGGAGCTATGAATATCCTATATCCAGGAACTGCTGCTGCCAACGGTTTTGATAATACAAAGTGGGATTGGAATTATAATCCAGGTGCTACTACTAAAGTTTTATCATGGCAAGATTTAATTGTACCTTGGCAAAGAGTAGATGAATATTCAAGTAAAAAATTAGCAGGTTCTTTGCAACATAATCTTAAAAAAGGCGAATATTTAAAAGATGTTTTTGGAACACTAGGTATGTTTGCTATGGATTTTCAAGAAGCAGAAAATATAGGATGGGGAGGAACACCAACAGGATCAAATACACATGATACCTCTTTTACCTTTAAGAAATCTTCGTTTTTCTTTAATGATATGATCATTTGTTTAGGTTCTGATATAAGCAATAGCGATGTTAATACTGCAACAGTTACCACTTTATATCAAAATGCAACAACTCCTAACAATGTGATAATAAATAACAATACATATACCTCAACAGGTATAACATCTACTTATTTAGGAACAAATCCAAACTGGATTTTAGATAACTTTAATACAGGCTTTTACTTAGTTACTGGAAATAATGATGTAAAGATTCAGCGTAAGAATCAACAAACACCATCACATAATCAAAACAATCCAGCAATTCTAAATCCCAATACAGAAGCAGCTATAGGATTTATAGATCATGGTAAAGCCCCTAATAATGCTCAATACGAATACGTAGTACTTCCTAATACGAATGCTTCAGATATGCAAAATTTAGCCAATTCATTCCAAAGTACCAGCACACGACCGTATACGGTACTAAATAAAGATAGTAAATCACATATTATCAAACATACAGCATCAGGAATACATGCTTTTGCACTTTTTGAAGCAAATACAGTACTTCCTGGAAATACCAACCTAATTTCAAATGATAAACCTTGTTTAATAATGTATGGACCGTTAAACTCTAATTCAGAAATGACATTGAGCTTGTCTAATCCTGATCTAGGTCTTCCAGACAAAAGAAGTTTTGACTCATTTAAAATTCAGCCCATAGAAATTACATTTGATGGAGAGTGGGAATTACCACAATCTCATAAAGATATTCAATTAGTTTCTTCAAATTCAACGAGTACTACATTCAGGTTTTTAACCTATCAAGGATTACCTATTGAAACAACTTTTAAAAAACATATTACCTTAATAGGACCAATTACGAGTTCTCCTATAATAAATCCATCAAAGAACCTTTTGGCTTATCCTAATCCAACAAATGCTATGATACGAGTTGATAATGTTCAAATGAATATAACAAATACTAAGTTGTATAATTTACAAGGACAAGATATAACCCATCTTGTAATAATTAATAGTAACACAGTAGATATGTCTAAATTATCCAGTGGATCATATCTATTAAAAATAGGAAATCAGAGCATTACAGTCCATAAAAAATAATTAAAAAGACTTTAAATCATAATAAACTAAAAAAAGTATTTGTTAATTCTCTATACAATATGATTTTTAGTTAACATCCTAAAAACCCTCATTTTGAGTAATTGCAAAATGAGGGTTTAAGATTTTATCCAGAAACCCAGATTATGTGTTATCTTATTTAAACTTAAAATATACTGGATTAAAAAGAAAAATTCTCGATATGTTTTTTTCATTTTAAAACAACTCGAACAGACCGTTGAGTATATAATTAAAATCATCGTTAGTTTGAGCGTGAAGCGCATCGAGAATCAAGACTAATTTTTATTGCTTTTGTAGGATAGTGTCTCAACATCCAGTTTGTCACTACGTAAGGAGGCGTCTCACAATCAATATTATGCGGTTTCTCCCTTTGGTCGAAATGACAAGATTGCGAATTTTTTGGGCAGTATAAGGGTTAAAAAAAAGTATTATGAGGAAATTTCAAAGTTTAAAATAATATAAATCGACATGCAGTTTGTCACTCCGACGTGAGGAGGAGTCTCATAATCAACATTATGTGATTTCTCCCTTTGGTCGAAATGACAAGATTGTCAGTTTTTTGGACAGTCTCAGGGTTAAAAAAATAATATTATAAGGAAATTTCAAAGTTTAAATAGTATAAATCAACATGCAGTTTGTCACTCCTGCGTAATCCTGCGTAAGGAGGAGTCTCATAATCAATAGTATGTGATTTCTCCCTTTGGTCGAAATGACAAGATTGTCAGCTTTTTGGGCAGTCTCAGGGGTAAAAAAGTATTATGAGGAAATTTCAAAGTTAGATGGTATAAATCAACATGCGGTTTGTTTCTCCTGCGTAATCCTGCGTGAGGAGGAGTTTTATAATCAATAGTATGTGATTTCTCCCTTTGGTCGAAATGACAAGATTGCGAACTTTTTGGGCAGTCTCAGGGGTAAAAAAATAGTATTATAAGGAAATTTCAAAGTTAGATGGTATAAAAAAACAAAATAAAATAACTTCAAAAAAAGAGGCGTTTATGCCTCTTGTATATTCTTAAATTTTTACCTATAAATCCCCATAGTGAGCGGAAGTGTAAGCAGTTGCTTTCAACACGAGTTTGATTGTTAGCTCTTCGAGCCCAACGAAACCTTAGCTGTTGGCGGTAGTGCCTTATTATAATTTGTTGATTTCTTCTTTGGTTAAGCCTGTTGCCTGCGTAATGATTTCTACTGAAACACCTAATCTTTTTAAGGATTTAGCCGTTTCAATTTTTCCTTTTATTTCTCCTTCAATTAATCCTTCCATCTTTCCTTCCATCTTTCCTTCGTCGAAAGCAGTGTCAATAACGCCTTTTAGATCTCGGTAAACTTTAAGGCTGCTCTCGTATTTGTCTAAATCTAATTGCCCGAAATTTGCCAATTCTGCTTTTTCAAAGGCTTGGGTAAATACTTCGTCTTTGAAAATTGTAGGAATATTTTGAAAATCTTCCAAGTTTTTGATGAAATATAACCATTTGTCTAAACGGGAATTTAATTGGTTTTCCTGTTTGTTAAAATTGGGCATTTCTAAGTAGATATAGGTCAGTTTATCGTAAAATACTTTTCCGTTTTGGTTTTTTAGTTTGATGGTATGTACTACTTCGCTTCTTTCGGGTTCTGTTTCGTAATCGTCGAAAGTGAAATCTAAAACACCTACGCAATAAACCGCTTTCAAATTATAGTTCCATTCGCCTTTTTCGGCTTGTTCTCTAATGGGAAATGTGGAGTAATAGATGGTTCTTTCTTTGAAGTAGTTTTGCTTGGCTTTTTGGAGTTCTACGATGAATTTTTCGCCTTTTTCGTTTTCGCAATAGATGTCGTAGATGGCTTTTCTGTCGAGGTCACTCTGCCCGAGTTGCTCGGTGTTTTTAAAAGAAAGTTCTTTGATTTGGTCATATTCTGGCAACAAGGCATTGAGGAAGTCGATAAGTAGGTTTTTACTGGCTTCTTCTCCAAATATCTTCTTAAACCCAAAATCTGTAAAGGGATTGATGTATTTTGCCTTCATGTTCTCAACTTGTTTTCTTGGTCAAATTTACAAAAAATAATCTTTGATGTTGATCTTAAATTTCGGAGGATTCTGGTTGAGTATATAATTAAAATCATCGTTCGTTCGAGCGTGAAGCGCATCGAGAATCAAGACTAATTTTTATTGCTTTTGTAGGATAGTGTCTAAATTAACATGCGGTTTGTTACTCCGACGTGAGGAGGAGTCTTATAATCAACATTGTGTGATTTCTCCCTTTGGTCGAAATGACAAGATTGCGAACTTTTTGGACAGTCTCAAGGTTAAAAAAATAGTATGATGAGGAAATTTCAAAGGTTAAATAGTATAAATCAACATGCGGTTTGTCACTCCTGCGTAATCCTGCGTAAGGAGGAGTCTCATAATCAATAGTATGTGATTTCTCCCTTTGGTCGAAATGACAAGATTGTGAACTTTTTGGGCAGTTTCAGGGTTAAAAAAATAGTATGATGAGGAAATTTCAAAGTTTAAATGGTATAAATCAACATGAGGTTTGTCACTCCTACACAAGGAGGAGTTTTATAATCAATAGTATGTGATTTCTCCCTTTGGTCGAAATGACAAGATTGTGAACTTTTTGGACAGTTTCAAGGTTAAAAAAATAATATTATAAGGAAATTTCAAAGTTTAAATGGTATAAATCAACATCCAGTTTGTCTCTCCTACACAAGGAGGAGTTTTATAATCAATAGTATGTGATTTCTCCTTTTGGTCGAAATGACAAGATTGCGGACTTTTTGGGCAGTTTCAGGGTTAAAAAAATAGTATGATGAGGAAATTTCAAAGTTTAAATGGTATAAATCAACATGAGGTTTGTTTCTCCTGCGTAATCCTGCGTGAGGAGGAGTCTTATAATCAATACTATGTGATTTCTCCCTTTGGTCGAAATGACAAGATTGCGAATTTTTTGGGCAGTCTCAGGGTTAAAAAAATAGTATGATGAGGAAATTTCAAAGTTAGATGGTATAAATCAACATGCGGTTTGTTACTCAGTAAGGAGGAGTTTTATAATCAATAGTATGTGATTTCTCCCTTTGGTCGAAATGACAAGATTGTGAACTTTTTGGGTAGTCTCAGGGTTAAAAAAATAGTATTATGAGGAAATTTCAAAGTTTAGATGGTATAAATCAACATGCGGTTTGTTTCTCCTGCGTAATCCTGCGTGAGGAGGAGTTTGATAATCAATATTATGTGATTTCTCCCTTTGGTCGAAATGACAAGATTGCGAATTTTTTGGGCGGTCTCTAGGTTAAAAAAATAGTATTATGAGGAAATTTCAAAGTTAGATGGTATAAATCAACATGTGGTTTGTCTCTCCTACACAAGGAGGAGTCTCATAATCAATAGTATGTGATTTCTCCCTTTGGTCGAAATGACAAGATTGCGAACTTTTTGAACAGTTTCAAGGTTAAAAAAATAGTATTATGAGAAAATTTCAAAGTTAGATGGTATAAATCAACATGCGGTTTGTCACTCCTACGAAGGAGGAGTTTCATAATCAATATTATGTGATTTCTCCTTTTGGTCGAAATGACAAGATTGTGAACTTTTTGAACAGTCTCAGGGTTAAAATAGTATTATGAGGAAATTTCAAAGTTTAAAATAATATAAATCGACATGCAGTTTGTCACTCCGACGTGAGGAGGAGTCTTATAATCAATACTATGTGATTTCTCCCTTTGGTCGAAATGACAAGATTGTGAACTTTTTGGACAGTCTCAGGGTTAAAAAATAGTATTATAAGGAAATTTCAAAGTTTAAATAGTATAAATCAACATGCAGTTTGTCACTCCGACGTGAGGAGGAGTCTTATAATCAATATTATGTGATTTCTCCTTTTGGTCGAAATGACAAGATTGTGAATTTTTTGGGCAGTTTCAGGGTTAAAAAAATAGTATGATGAGGAAATTTCAAAGTTTAAATAGTATAAATCAACATCCAGTTTGTCTCTCCTACACAAGGAGGAGTTTTATAATCAATAGTATGTGATTTCTCCCTTTGGTCGAAATGACAAGATTGTCAGCTTTTTGGGCAGTCTCAGGGGTAAAATAGTATTATGAGGAAATTTCAAAGTTAGATGGTGTAAATCAACATCCAGTTTGCCATTCCTACGAAGGAGGAGTCTTATAATCAATAGTATGTGATTTCTCCCTTTGGTCGAAATGACAAGATTGTCAGCTTTTTGGGCAGTTTCAGGGTTAAAAAAATAGTATGATGAGGAAATTTCAAAGTTTAAATAGTATAAATCAACATGCGGTTTGTCACTCCTACACAAGGAGGAGTTTTATAATCAATAGTATGTGATTTCTCCCTTTGGTCGAAATGACAAGATTGCGAACTTTTTGGACAGTCTCAGGGTTAAAAAATAGTATTATAAGGAAATTTCAAAGTTAGATGGTATAAATCAACGTGCGGTTTGTACTCCTGCGTAAGGAGGAGTTTGATAATCAATAGTATGTGATTTCTCCCTTTGGTCGAAATGACAAGATTGCGAACTTTTTGGGTAGTCTCGAGGTTAAAAAAAAGTATTATAAGGAAATTTCAAAGTTTAAATGGTATAAATAAACATGCGGTTTGTTTCTCCTGCGTAATCCTGCGTGAGGAGGAGTCTTATAATCAATAGTATGTGATTTCTCCCTTTGGTCGAAATGACAAGATTGTGAACTTTTTGGGCAGTCTCAGGGTTAAAAAAATAATATGATGAGGAAATTTCAAAGTTAGATGGTGTAAATCAACATGCGGTTTGTTTCTCCTGCGTAAGGAGGAGTCTTATAATCAATAGTATGTGATTTCTCCCTTTGGTCGAAATGACAAGATTGTGAGTTTTTTGGGCAGTCTCGAGGTTAAAAAAATAGTATTATGAGGAAATTTCAAAGTTTAGATGGTATTAAATATATAAAACTTCAAAAAGTTATTCTAAATTTTTTTGAGCTTTTTAAATTGGTTCAAATTTTTAGAATAACTTTTTAAATTACACAGTTCGTGGTATATTATTTTTATATAATTGCTTGTTTAATTAAACTCATAATATACTCTAAGTTAGAAGTATCAGTAACCATTAATTCATAATCACCATTGCCTATATGACCAACGCTAGAAACATCACGAGCTAGTTTTTTTGAATCATCCAAGCTTCCCTTTTTTAAATTAATCCATATTTTTAATCCTTGTTTCTGAATTTCAATATCAGCAATATTGCTTTTTAATTTAAAAGCTATATACCATTTTTGTGGTTTAATTTCTATGTCACTATTTAATTGTAAAATAGCATCTCTATAGGTCTCGTACAACTCCTTTATATCATCACTCTTTCCTTGAAATTTTTCCTCTTCGGTATATACCTTTATTTCATTAGTAACCGTTTGAATTTTACTATCCTTTTGCGCTAAAGGCTTAATACTTTCCGCCGAATTCGTCTTTTTGATAGGGTTAATGCTGATAATATCATTCTCAAAACGCTTGATTTCCCATAACTCAATCGCAATATCTTTAAAATTGGTAGCTAAACGTTGATTCTCTGTAAAACTAGGCGATACAAAAACCACCCGTGTTTGTGACCAGTCCACGGTACTACTATGTAAGTTTTTATGTAGTGTTTCATTATACGTCAACACAAAATCCGCTTTGTTCTCCAGCATCAAACTCAAATAGGTAAAGCCTTGGTCAACCACACTCGCATTTTTATCGCGCTTATATTCAATGATAATAAATGATTCTGATTGCATATCATACGCAAGGGTATCAATGCGTTTGCCTTTTATACTAAATTCGCTTTTAACAAACTCTAAACCCGTGAGTAAGGTCAGGTTTTGCTCAAAGAGGTTTTGTATTTCGCGTTCTAGCTTAAAGGGTTTTTCTTTTAAGGCTTTTAATTGAGTATTATTTATTTGATATAGGTTCATTAAAAATAATTTAAAAAGAGGCTATTAGTAAGTAGTTTATTTTTCACTATTTATTTTCTTAAAAGCTTCTTTGGCTAAAAGTTCCGTTATGGTCTTGTTAAAATCTTTTTCCTCCATATACCTTGCAAAAATATCTTCATTTTGATCGATGCGTTCTACAAATAATTGTTGTAAAACATTTTTAAACATTAAGGTAAATTTATCTTGTGGATTGGATTGCGCTGCTTGGATAATATCTTCATTTTGAATAGCCGATTCTACAATTTGATCAAAGAAATATTGATCGGCTTGCGTAAAATCAGTCCCGTAACGTTCATTTACTACATCTACAATTCTAGATATAGGGGTATATTCTTCTCGTACCATTCCTGTCGCAACATCTGTTGGTCCATCAAGTTGATATTGTTTAGGAGTTTTTAAACTTATAGAGCCTTCGCTAATTTTTTGTAATCGATAATACTCTAAACGAACTGTATCATCAAAATTATAGGCTGCTCCTGTATTTCGTTTGGGTAATTTGTTTGATAAATGCCTTAAGAAAATAAATAGTTTCTCTAAATCAGAATCCTGATAAGGAATAATTTGACTTAAAAAAGCATACAAATTTTTATAGGCTGTTATTTTACCTCTCCATAATTCTGCTTCTTCTTCTTGCTCTTGTAAAAAGTGTCTGAAATTTTCAACAGGAATATCTAAGATATGATTCATGTCCTCGTGATCCTTATTGCTTTGTTTTTCCTTAGGTTTGAAATAGATTTCAGTAAAATGGTTTATATCATTATATGTAAATATATCTTCTAATAATAATTCTTGTTGAATACGATATAAATTATTAGGGTCTGCTTCCTGACCTAGTACAGCACATTCATAATAGGTTTTAAAAGCGGCTTGAATTTCCTCGCGGTCATTTACAAAATCAAGTACAAAAGTGTCTTCTTTAAGCGGATGGGTACGATTTAAACGCGATAAAGTTTGTACTGCTTGAATACCTGACAAACGTTTATCTACATACATAGTATGCAAAAGCGGTTGGTCAAACCCTGTTTGGTATTTATCGGCTACTAATAAGATACTGTATTCTGGAGTGGCAAAATGTTCTGGTAATTCTTTTTCTTTAATGCCCTTATTCATTTCCACTTCTGTATAAAGGGTATCAGGCAATTTATCATCTTTGACTTCTCCCGAAAAAGCTACTAATGATTTTATATTATACCCTTTAGCTTTAATTACTTCGTCAAAACTTTGCTTGTATCGAACTGCTTCTAATCGAGAACCTGTTACGACCATTGCTTTTGCTTTGCCTCCTATTTTATGGCGAGTCGATTGGTAAAAGTGTTCCACCATAACCTCTGTTTTTTGTGCAATATTGTGCGGATGCAAACGCATAAAACGACCTAAGGCTCTAGCTGCCTTCTTGCGTTCTACTTTAGGATCTTCTTCGGAAGCTTTAATCAATTTGTAAAAAGTAGCATAAGAGGTATAATTTTCTAAAACATCTAAGATAAAACCTTCTTCAATGGCTTGACGCATCGTGTATTTGTGAAGCGGTTCGCCATTAGTAGCAAACAATTTTATGGTTTTATGTTTGGGCGTAGCGGTAAAAGCAAAGAAACTGATGTTTTTTTGTTGTCCGCGTTTTGCCATATTACGGTAAAGAGCCTCTAAACCTTGGGCTTCTTCTTCTTGTGCTTTTTCTTGCGCTTCTTGTGCTAAGGCTTCGCCACCCAGTACCTCTTTTAGATCGGCGGCGGTTTCTCCTGATTGTGAGCTGTGGGCTTCGTCAACTAAAATGGCGTAATTTTTTGTTTTTAATAAGCCTGTTGTTTCTTCTCCACGTTCTTCGGCTAGTTTTCGTAATTGCTCCGTTACAAACGGAAACTTTTGTAAGGTGGTAATAATAATAGGAACACCATTTTCTAGAGCCTCGGCTAATTGTTTAGAGTCTTTATCTATTTTTAAAACAACGCCTTTTTTATGTTCAAACTGGTAAATAGTATCTTGTAATTGTCTATCTAATACCACACGATCTGTAATCACTATTACCGAATCAAACAAACGGGTATTATCTGCTTTATGTAAAGAGGATAAACGATGTGCTAACCAGGCTATGGTATTACTTTTGCCACTTCCTGCGGAATGTTCTATTAAATAATTTGTCCCAACATTATCCTTTAATGCTGTTGCAATCATACTGCGAACGGCTTGTAATTGATGATAACGAGGGAAAATCATCGTTTCTTTTTTTAATTTTCTGCCTTCATCCGTGATTCTTTCCTCGACTTGCAAATGAATGAACTTTCCTAAAATATCCATTAGGCTATCTTTTTGCAAGACTTCTTTCCAGAGATAGGCTGTTTTATAACTCAAGCCTTCTAGATCTACAGGATTACCCGCACCGCCTTCGTTGCCTTTGTTAAACGGAAGAAAATAAGTGGCATCTTTAGCTAAACGAGTGGTCATTTCGACCTGATCAGTATCTACAGCAAAATGAACGAGTGTTCTTTTTTTAAATTCAAAGAGCAGTTCACGAGGATCACGATCGTGACAATATTGTTTTTTAGCGTGGGTTATATTTTGATGGGATAGTTGATTTTTAAGTTCTAAAGTAACCAAAGGAATACCGTTCACACTTAAAACAACATCGATTGAATTTTGATTGCGATTACTATAATAGAGCTGACGTGTAATCCCAAATATATTTTTATGATACCGTTCTAAAACCTCTTCATTCATAGAATGCGAAGGTTTAAAATAAGCCAAGTGCAATTGTTTGCCATAGCATTTAAAACCGTGGCGTAAAGTGGACAAAATACCGTGAAGCTCAATCCATTTGGTTAAATCATATAAAATTTGATTCCCTGTATTGTCCCCTAAAATAGTTTGCAACTTTTCCCAGGTTTTAGGCTGGGTATCTTGTATAAAAGCAAGTGTCGTATCAGGAAAAATAGCTTTGTCTTTGTCGTAACTGCTACTAGCTATCGTTTTGTATCCTGTAGCAAGCAATACGGTTTCTATACTTTTTTCAAAGGCTATTTCTTTAGTTTGGGTATTTCTCATTTCTTTCTAGCGTACTTTAATTTTTGTTCAAGTTTTTCTAAAAAAACTAAATGCTCTTTTAAAGCGTGTTTTAAAGGAATACAAAATTCAACATACTTACCATTTGATAGCTTATCAATTTCTGCTATCGCTTGTATTGTTTTTGCCTTTTTTATAGGATTTGTTTTGCCTATAAAAGCCTCAATAGCGTTTTTTCGCTCTTCAATTAATGTGGAATGATCAAGAGCTAATAAAGAATTAATATTAATATCCGATTTTTTAAAACTCTCTTTCGAGATTAAAGGAGCTTTTATTTCTGTAAGAATATGAGAAAGCACAATTCGTAAACTTTCTAATACGGTTGTTTTACCTACTCCATTGATCCCCACAATCAAATTAAAACCAGGTTGAAAATCTAGTTTTGCATAGGTAAAACCACGAACGTTAGTTAATTCTAGTGTGTTTATTTTCATAAGTTATAATTCTATTTCGCCATTTATGGCAGCTGAGATAATAGCAATACGTTTATCTTTTAGCAAATCTATTGCAGACTTAACTTTATCTTTAATTTTATCAAACCTTGAACACTCTGTATCCAAGAAATTAATTATTTCTTCTTGTTGTTCTATTGATTGAGGAAATGAGATAACAAAATTCTTAATATTTTCAAAAGAAATCGCTTCTCTTCCTCCACCGTATTGCAATAAATCGATTTGATATTGACCTACAAATGAAACGAATAGAAAGTGTAGGTATCTATACAAAATCTTATTGTTAACTCTTATTATACATACGTGTTGATTTATATTTGCCTCTATGTCTAAATCAAAGTAAAAACATCTTCCTATTGATCCACCTGTAATATTCAAAAGCAAATCACCCTTCATTACTTGCGAAGATTTCATATCATTATGGATTTCTTCTGGAATATAGGTTTCATCATTTAACTTTAATCCGTCATTATAAATATTTTGACTTCTTAAAAAAAGAACTCCTTCATCAGTATAAATATTGGCTCCACCAAGAGGAGTTACTCCGCTACCAACTTTATTTGTTAAAAATTTTAATCTCTCAATATGCCAATGTTCAGGAATTTCCCCTAGCCATTCTATACCCGAATCCTTCATAGCTACCGAAGTATCTAAGCCTTTAGTTACCGCTTGATTGATAACGGCTTTTTTCTTTTCTTCTAGTAGCGCGATTAATTTTGTTTTCTTTTCAATTAAGGCATCTATTTTGGCAATTTCGCGGTCTAAATAATGAACAATTTTATTTTGTTGTTCTAAACTGGGAAGGTTTGCTTTATTATTTAAATAATCTTCTATATCTAAATTTTGAATTCCTGTTGTTTGTTTTATAGACTTTACTACAGTCCTATTTTTCCACAAATAATAAAGAATGTAGGTAAGATAATCTGTATTAACAATTTTATTATTAGGCCTTAATAAGTCTAAAAAATTAGAGCATAAAGCAGCTTCATTAAGAACAAACTTTGCTACTCTACCAACAGGTTGATTTTCACCTCCTCCAGATTTTTCTATTATAATATCACCAGGGCTAAGTTTTCTTGAATTTAATTCATTATCAGAAAAAGTACGATATGTTAAATCATTACTTTTATGAATTATTTGATCTGTTTCAATATCAGCGGCACGTAAACAAACAACAGAATCATCATCAGGCTCTGTACCCCAAGCACCACCAATTCTTTTTATGAACAAATGTTTTAAACGATACTCCTTAACTGAACTCATAACGAACTGTTTTGAAGCATTTTTAAAATTTCATCCTCAACTTTATTCAATTCTTTATTAATAACATCTAACGAACGATTTTCACTCATTGTAAAGAAATAACGATTAAAATTGATTTCGTAGCCTACTTTATCTTTAGTACGATCCATCCAAGCATCGGGCACAAAAGGCAGTACTTCATTTTTAAAATAGTCTTGAATGTCTATTTTTAAAGGGATGTTTTCAAAATCACGTAAATCGGCATCGGCTTCATACTCGTCTTTGCTTTTTAGTACTTTCTCAGCTTCAGGATCTTTGGTCGTAAATACACTTCTAAATAAACTGAGTTCTCTAGCAGACCATTTTAGTTGGTTAATTTTTTTGATTTCTTTTAGGGTTTTATTCCAATCGAGTAAAGGTGCACGCCCTAGTTTTTTATCTATGGCTTGTACATCGTCTAACAAATGAGGACAAGCGTCTAAGAAAGCCGTTTTAGCTACTAAACTCATTTGGTATTTTAAACGCAAAGGACGTTCTATGGTTACTCGGGTGAAACCAAAATCGGCATTGTCAAAAATTTTAGAATGCTCGGTAGTGGTGTGTAAACCGTATTCTTGGGTAATCATCGCAATATGATCGGGTTCCATTACTTGTATGATGCCATCATCTACATTGCCTTCTCCCATTTTACGGCGTTTGCTCCCTTGACTTTTACGCATAGGGATATAAAAATCGCGGGCATCAAACAACTGGATTTTACCTTTTCGGTCGTCTTTTTTTCTGTTGGTCAATACCCATATATAGGTGGTAATGCCTGTGTTGTAAAACATTTGTTCAGGTAAAGCAATGATACTTTCTAGCCAATCGTTTTCAATAATCCATTTGCGTATATCACTCTCACCTGAGCCTGCGCCACCAGAAAACATAGGCGAACCGCTAAACACGATAGCTAAACGCGAACCATATTTTTTATCTTGAGGGGCATACGGTTCAAATTTGCTAATCATATGTTGCAAGAACAATAAAGCACCATCATTTACTCGGGGTAAACCTGCTGTAAATCGACCTGTTTTGTCACGTTCTATTTGCGGTTTTTGTTTTTTCCAATCTACCCCAAAAGGCGGATTGGCAATCAAGTAATCAAAGTTTTTATCAGTAAACTGATCATCAACTAATGTATCGCCATATTTTATGGTGTCTTCAAATTTTGAATTGGTATCGTTTTTAATCAATAAATCGGCTGCCGCTGTGGCAAATGCTCTCTTGTTATAGTCTTGTCCGTAAGCCACTAATATTGCGTCTTCATTGAGATCTTTTACGTGATTTTTAGCTTCAGACAACATACCGCCTGTACCACAAGTAGGATCCATAATTTCGCGAATAACCGATTTGCCTTGTAAGAAGTTATCATCATCAATGAATAAAATATTCACCATCAGCTTGATGATTTCACGAGGTGTAAAATGGTCACCCGCAGTTTCATTTGCTAACTCATTGAATCGTCGAATTAAGTTTTCAAAAATCAAACCCATATCTCGGTTAGAAACCATAGTAGGATGCAAATTGACTTTAGCAAATTCAGAAACGATTAAATACAAAATATTAGCATCGTTCATCGCAAATATTTCTTTTTCAAAATCGAAAAACTCAAATATCTGCCTTACGTTGGGTGAAAACCCGTTAATATAGCTTACTAAATCTTGTGCAATACTATCAGGTGCTCCTTTTAACCTTTCGAACGTAAAGGGTGAGGTGTTGTAAAATTTTTGCCCTGTAATTTTTTCTAATTTAGAGGTTAAAATAGAAACAGGAATATCGTTGTTATATTTCTTTTTGAGGCTGTTGTATTCGTTTATTACTTCCTCTTTAGAGCTTTCTAACACTGAATCAAAACGACGTAATACGGTCATAGGCAACATAACACGTTCGTACTGTGGTGGTCTGTAAGGTCCACGTAATAAATCGGCTATATCCCAAATGAATTTTATATGTTGTTGATGTGTGGTCATTTATAATTGAAATAAAATTAACAAACAAAATAGGCAAATAAAACACTAAAAATATCAAAAAAACGAAGATTGTCAATACTAGTGATTTTTTAATTTTTATAGTTTTATTTTAATAACAGCAAATGTAATGCTTTAAAAAAGATTGTATGGTATTAAAATAAGTAAGTATGCCAAAATAGCATATTTAAAACACTCCCCTCGAGCTCTATCTTAAAAAGTGTATAAGTTATAATAATGGGGTTTGACTTTTTACCAAAGCCCCCCTTTTATCAAACCAATGCCCCTACTCCCAATCAAAACAGCGGGTATGTTACCGTTCCTACACTACCCTATTAATTAAACAATACCGCTAAGAGTCCACCCCCACTCTTTTTGGTTCAACGCCGAGTCTTTTTTACTGGACCACGAGTCTTTTTAGCTGGACCACGAGTCTTTTTGGCTGGACGACGAGCCTTTTTTACTGGACGACGAGCCTTTTTGGCTGGACGGCGAGCCTTTTTTACTGGACGACGAGTCTTTTTGGCTGGATGACGAGTCTTTTTTACTGGACGACGAGCCTTTTTTACTGGACGACGAGCCTTTTTGGCTGGACGGCGAGCCTTTTTTACTGGACGACGAGCCTTTTTGGCTGGACGGCGAGCCTTTTTTACTGGACGACGAGCCTTTTTGGCTGGACGACGAGTCTTTTTTACTGGACAACGAGCCTTTTTTACTGGACGGCGAGCCTTTTTTACTGGACGACGAGCCTTTTTTACTCAATTAAAATAAAAAAAGATTTATATTGGCAAGTTTTTGCTGATAAAAATGATTCCCAAATGCTGCATGTCTTGAAAAAATAGTGCGTAAAAAAAGAGACTGTCCAAAAAATGCACCATCCTGTCATGGCTACTAAAGCGAGAAATTACCTGCTATTAATAGCAGGTCTCCTTCTTAGCTCAGAGTGACAAACGACAGATGGATTACTTTTCAGACAGCCTCTTCTTAAACCGCTTGGGACTTAGGCGCTTTATTCCTCTGTTTTTTTACGGTACGGACGAATAAAACGTTGGCTCAAATCCTCATAAATAGGCTTAGCCGTAGCAATCCCCTTACTTTGCGCCTCCTTAATTTGACCATAATACAACAACGCCGATTGTAAAGCTTCACTACCCGCTAGCATAATCGTATCGTTTACATCAGTAGATAACTGAGAAGCTAAATTGCCTATAGGACTTAAAGAACTCACCACTGCCTCATCCTTTAAAAACTCAGCTTTGTCCATATACACAGGGACAAACTCGGGATTGGTTTCTACATACGACTTGATTTTTTGCACCGTAGCCACGGTTTTATTGCCCATTTTAAACAGCGTCGAACGATCTTCGGCAGTTAAACCTTGCAAATAAGGCGCTAAAGCTGTTTTGCATTCTTGTAATTTTAGTGTTACCGTATCAATTACTTCTTGAGGAATTGTGATACTGATTTGATTCTTAGTTGCCATTGATTTTAGTTTTGAAATTAAATAATAGTTATTAAAAAATATAAAAAAATGTTTTTAGTTTAATAAATTAACAAAAAAACAAAGTAAAAACGAAATATTTTAAGAAATATTGTGTTGCATTTTTATTATATATAAACCGCAAAAACACCTCAAATACCTATAAAAAAACAAAAACTTCATATAATTTACACTTCCTAGCGTCGGGATGACAAGAACGCGAAATAAAAAACGTTTGTTACGCTCTTTATGTGATCCTTCCTAGGGTCGGGATGACAAGAACGCGAAATAAAAAACGTTTGTTACGCTTTTTATGTGATCCCTCCTAGCGTCGGGATGACAAGAACGCGAAGTAAAAAACGTTTGTTACGCTCTTTATGTGATTCCTCCTAGCGTCGGGATGACAAGAACGCGAAGTAAAAAACGTTTGTTACGCTCTTTATGTGATCCTTCCTAGCGTCGGGATGACAAGAACGCAAAGTAAAAAACGTTTGTTACGCTTTTTATGTGATCCTTCCTAGCGTCGGGATGACAAGAACGCGAAGTAAAAAACGTTTGTTACGCTCTTTATGTGATTCCTCCTAGCGTCGGGATGACAAGAACGCGAAGTAAAAAACGTTTGTTACGCTCTTTATGTGATCCCTACTAGCGTCGGGATGACAAGAACGCGAAATAAAAAACGTTTGTTACGCTTTTTATGTGATTCCTCCTAGCGTCGGGACAAGAACGCGAAGTAAAAAACGTTTGTTACGCTCTTTATGTGATCCTTCCTAGCGTCGGGACAAGAACGCGAAGTAAAAAACGTTTGTTACGCTCTTTATGTGATCCTTCCTAGCGTCGGGACAAGAACGCGAAATAAAAAACGTTTGTTACGCTCTTTATGTGATCCCTCCTTACATCGGGATGACAAGAACGCGAAGTAAAAAACGTTTGTTACGCTTTTTATGTGATTCCTCCTAGCGTCGGGATGACAAGAACGCGAAGTAAAAAACGTTTGTTACGCTTTTTATGTGATCCTTCCTAGCGTCGGGATGACAAGAACGCGAAGTAAAAAACGTTTGTTACGCTCTTTATGTGATCCCTCCTAGGGTCGGGATGACAAGAACGCGAAGTAAAAAACGTTTGTTACGCTCTTTATGTGATCCCTCCTAGGGTCGGGATGACAAGAACGCGAAGTAAAAAACGTTTGTTACGCTCTTTATGTGATCCCTCCTAGCGTCGGGATGACAAGAACGCGAAATAAAAAACGTTTGTTACGCTTTTTATGTGATCCCTCCTAGGGTCGGGATGACAAGAACGCGAAGTAAAAAACGTTTGTTACGCTCTTTATGTGATCCTTCCTAGGGTCGGGATGACAAGAACGCGAAGTAAAAAACGTTTGTTACGCTCTTTATGTGATCCCTCCTAGCGTCGGGATGACAAGAACGCGAAGTAAAAAACGTTTGTTACGCTCTTTATGTGATCCCTCCTAGCGTCGGGATGACAAGAACGCGAAGTAAAAAACGTTTGTTACGCTTTTTATGTGATCCTTCCTAGGGTCGGGATGATAAGAACGCGAAGTAAAAAACGTTTGTTACGCTCTTTATGTGATCCCTCTAGGGTCGGGACAAGAACGCGAAGTAAAAGACCTTTTATAAAATGGGTTCGTTTTGATGTACTTTTTTTAAATAAAAAAGAGAAACTTAATAAGTTTCTCTTTTTGAGCCGATGGAGGGACTCGAACCCACGACCTGCTGATTACAAATCAGCTGCTCTAGCCAGCTGAGCTACACCGGCAAGGTGTATTTTAATAAATTTATTTAATAGTTTCTTTTGATAAAATTTGAGCCGATGGAGGGACTCGAACCCACGACCTGCTGATTACAAATCAGCTGCTCTAGCCAGCTGAGCTACACCGGCAAAAGTGTACTTTTAATAAATTTATTTTTACAATATTTTTGCATAAATTTTGAGCCGATGGAGGGACTCGAACCCACGACCTGCTGATTACAAATCAGCTGCTCTAGCCAGCTGAGCTACACCGGCGACTCATTTACGGGTGCAAATATAGGAGAGTTTTTTTATTTTCCAAAGCTTTGCACCCTACTTTTTTACACTTTTTTTTACTACAAAGCGTTAATTTTATTAACTAATTGGTTTGCAGCATTTTCTAATTCAACATTTATTTGTTTAAAGTGTGCTTTTTTATTTTCAATATTTTTTTCATTTACTTTTACAATCAAATTATCGAAAATAACAAATGCTTCTTCTATAACAGCATTAGTTTCATCAGTTGGTTTACCTGTTGAAGTCATTTCATATAAATAAACCGCTTCAATAATTTGACCAATTACATAATTGATATTCTTTTTTAAATTTTTTACACTTGCCATTGGTATGTATTTTAAATTACGTTTACAAAATTACAATTATTCTTTCGATATCTGTTAAGAAATTACAATTTCCAACAATTTAGCTTTTCCTATTAATTGAAAGTCTTTTAGAGCTGCGGGAATTAAAAAAGTATTTCCTTTAGCAAATTCGTATATATGCTGATTTATTTTTACTTGTAAATTTCCTTTAATACACATATACGCTACAAAACTATTTCCTTTGTTATGGTAGTTATACGTTTCTTTTAGATTTATGACTTTTACTGTAAAATAAGGACTATCAACTACATTTACTGCTTGATTATCTGATAATTTATAATCTACTTTTACTTTTTTCTTTTTATAATCTATTGCATCTAAAGCTAGTTCTATATGCAGTTCTCGTAAGTTGCCTTGTGCATCTTTGCGATCGAAATCATAAATTCTATAGGTAATATCTGATGTTTGTTGTATTTCAGCCACAACAGTACCTGCTCCAATAGCATGCACAGTACCTGTTTCTAAATAAAACACATCTCCTTCTTTTACTGGATAGGCTTCTAAAATAGAGGATAGGTTTTTATTTTTTAGGTGTTCTAAGTAGGCTTCTTTTGAAGCATCTTCTTTAAATCCTACTATTAATTTTGCTTCAGGCTCTGCTTCTACTACGTACCACATTTCTGTTTTACCGAAAGAGTTATGCCTTTCTTTTGCTAACACATCATTAGGATGCACTTGAATAGAAAGATCTTCTCTGGCATCTAAAAACTTAAAGAGCAATGGAAATTGTGTTCCAAAACGTTGATATACCTCGCTTCCTAATATTTCGACTGGGTATTTTTCTATTAATTCTGTCAAAAGTACTCCTTTATAAATACCTTGACTGATTTGACTTACATCTTGATCTATGGCAGCGAGTTCCCAACTTTCTCCTGTTTTTTCGGAAGGTATGGATTTATTTAGAAGTGTTTTCAAACGCGTACCGCCCCAAATTCTATCTTTAAAGATAGGTTCAAACTGTAAAGGATATAATTCTATCGGCATTAAATCAAACTTTTTACTTTTTCTACTGTACGATCTAAATGATTTGTAGCATTCATGTCTTCAAAAATCATTTGAACCACTCCTTCTTTGTCTACTATATAAGTTACTCTTCCTGGTATTAATCCTAACATATTTGATTTTACTCCGAATAAGTTTCGTAGTGTTTTATCTGGATCTGATAGTAATATATATGGCAGATCATATTTGCTTGCAAATTTTTTATGTGCTGCAATACTGTCTCCGCTAATACCTATTACCTCTGCTCCTATGGTTTTAAACTCTTCGTACTGATCTCTTAAGAAACAAGCTTGTTTGGTACAACCAGGCGTATCATCTTTCGGATAAAAATAAATGACTAATACTTTTTTACCAAGAACAGAATTAATATAAAAATCATTTCCGTTTTGATCTTTTGCTCCAAAAAGAGGAAGTTTATCCCCTACTTTCAAACTTTTTTGCATAATTATACTATCCTTTATATGTAACGAAATTACGTGGTGTTTCAAACAAGGTAACTTCTAAATCATTTTCTTTTTTTATTCTTTTTCTAATTTTATTCCAGATAACAACTACGATATTTTCTGCTGTAGGTATTAAATTTTGAAATTCTGAAACATCTAAGTTTAGGTTTTTGTGGTCAAACGGAATTTCTACTTCTTCACAAATTATATCGGCTAGATCTTTAATATCAATCACATAACCTGTTTCTGGATTGATATTTCCTGTAACACTGACTATCAACTCATAATTATGTCCATGATAATTAGGATTATTGCATTTACCAAAAACTTTTTGATTTTGTTCATCCGTCCAATCTTTTCTATACAAACGATGAGCTGCATTAAAATGAGCTTTTCTTGATACTGTTACTCTCATAATGTGTGCGCTTCTAAATAATGATAAAATTCGTCAAAAATAATCTTAAACCAAACTGTATATTGATGAGGATGTAGTTTTATATCTTGTTTTACTGCTTCGATAGACATCCATTTCCAGTTTTCTACCTCATCTGTGTTTATAGATGGTACTTCATTAAAATATCCAATCATTACGTGATCTAACTCATGTTCTGTTAATCCGTTATCAAAGGGTGCTTTGTAAATAAAATGAAAAAGTTCTTTTAGTTCTGTTGTAAACCCCATTTCTTCTTGTAAACGACGTTTTCCTGCCTCTATGTTAGACTCTCCTTCTCGTTGATGACTACAACAAGTATTGGTCCATAATAATGGTGAATGATATTTATGATGCGCTCTTTGCTGAAGCATTATTTCTCCTTTATCATTCAACACAAATACTGAAAAAGCTCTATGCAACAGTGCCTTTTCATGTGCTTCTAGTTTAGGCATTAATCCTATTACCTCATCTGCTTCATTTACCAATATTACTTTTTCTTCAATCATAGTTTTATATTACGGGAGTAAAAGTACGAAAAGTCTATCAATTACTGCCCTATCCTTTTTATTTAGACTTCTCCTTACATTTCTTATACAAACTATTTAATTCAGCAATGCTTCTGCTGCTTTTATTGCACATTTTTCGCCATCTATAGCTGCTGAAATAATTCCTCCTGCATATCCTGCTCCTTCTCCACACGGATAGAGTCCTGTAATTTGAAAATGTTCTAACGTAATGTTATCACGAGGAATTCTAACGGGTGATGAGGTTCTACTTTCTGGGGCGTGTAAAATGGCTTCATTCGTAAAGTATCCTTTCATTGATTTTCCAAATTGAACAAATCCTTCACGCATAATTTGTGTTAAAAAGGGAGGAAATACAGTTCCTAACTCTACACTTGTTGTTCCTGGAACATAGGATGTTTTAGGTATATCTATTGACCCTTTTTTTTGAGAAAAATCAACCATTCTTTGGGCGGGTACTTTTTGTGTTTTACCTGCCATTTCCCATGCTTTTTGTTCGATTGCTTTTTGAAATTCCATACCGGCCAACGCTCCAAATTTAGCATACGGCTTAAAGTCTTCTAATTTTAATTCTACCACAATTCCTGAATTGGCTGTGACTTGATCTCTTTTAGATGGGGACCAACCATTTGTAACAACTTCTCCTGGACTTGTTGCGCAAGGAGCTATCACTCCTCCTGGACACATACAAAAAGAATACATCCCTCGTCCGTTAACCTGTTTAACAACAGAATATGGTGCTGGTGGCAGAAACGCTCCTCTAAAATCACACGAATATTGTATTGAATCTATTAAACTTTGTGGGTGTTCTGCTCGGACTCCTAAAGCAAATGGTTTTGCTTCTATTAAAACTTTTTTTCGATCTAATAATTCAAACACATCACGAGCGGAATGTCCTGTAGCAAGTATTATTTTTTTGGCTTTTATAACTTCTCCTGACTGTGTAACGATTCCTTCTACCTCATTATTTTTTATTAAAATATCCGTTACTCGTGTTTCAAATAACACTTGTCCGCCATATTCTTTGATTTTCTCTCTAATATCTTGAATAATTTCAGGTAATTTATTGGTTCCTATATGGGGATGGGCTTCTACTAATATTTCCGAAGAAGCTCCAAATGCTACCAATAATCTTAAAATACGATCTACATCTCCTCGTTTTTTTGAACGTGTGTACAGTTTTCCATCAGAATAAGTTCCTGCTCCTCCTTCTCCAAAACAATAATTAGAATCTTCATTTACTATATGGTCTCTATTAATTGCTTTTAGATCTCTTCTTCTACCTCTTACGTCTTTTCCTCTTTCTAACAAAATGGGTTTAATTCCTAATTCAATTAATTGTAAGGCAGCAAACAACCCTGCTGGTCCTGCTCCCACCACAATTACTTCTGGAGCATTGGTAACATCTTGGTAATTAGGTAACATTATTTTATCTTCAATAATTTGTTCTCCTTGAAAATAAACAATGATTTTTAAATTTATTTTAATTGTTTTTTGTCGAGCATCAATTGATCTTTTAAGAATTACATAGTATTGTATGTCCGTAGTAGATATTTGCATTAATCTTGCAAGATGGTTCTTTAGTATGACTTCACTAGAAGCTACCTCAGGTGATACTTGAATTTGTAGTTCTTTTGGCATTATCCTTTTTTTACGATGCAAAAATACTACTTATTTTCAAGTGAATCATTGTAAATTTGTATTTCAAATTTGACAGATCATGGAAAGACAAATCAAACTTATTTGGGATTTTAGAGGTTCCGCAGCAGCTAAAACCGCAGAACATCATGAAATTCATTTAAAAGAATATATTGAAATAGAAGGTTTTCCTATTAAAATCACAGGTTTTTCTGTATTAAATGATATGCACGCTATAGCTTGGATGGTGGTAAATGATCAAAATATGATTCAAGTTAGAGACGCATTAAAACCTCACAGAGGTGAATTATTTTAAATAAAATAAACATTCTTGCTTTATTTATAACAAATAGTTTAGTAATTTTGATTTGAATTAAAAAATATGACTAACGAGATTACAAATTATTTTGAAACGATACCTTCGTCCCATAGATCTTTGATTTTATTTGGTGGCATTGCTTTTTTTTGGATTTTAGAAAGCGGTTTTCCTCGTTTTCGTTTTGAATACAACAAAATACAACATGCTTTGCTAAATCTATTTTTTACTTTTACAACGATAATTATCAACTTTTTTTTAGCAATCCTTTTATTTGAAAGTTGCGTCTGGGACAGTCAAAATCATTTTGGCATCATACATTGGTTTAACATTAGTAATTTAGGATTACAGTGTTTTATAGGTCTTTTACTTATGGATTTTATAGGTGCTTATGTTCCTCATTATTTACAACATAAAATAAAATTTTTATGGCGTTTTCATCTCATTCATCATACAGACACTTGGCTTGATACAACCAGTGCTAATCGTCATCATCCAGGAGAAAGTATCTTTCGCTTTTTGTTTACCGTTTTGGCTGTTTTGATTACAGGTGCTCCTGTTTGGCTGTTTTTTATGTATCAATCTTGCTCTGTTTTAGTATCTCAGTTTAACCATTCAAACATACAGCTCCCTAAAAAACTCAATTCATTACTATCAATTGTATTAGTTACCCCAAAAATCCATCGTGTTCATCATCATTATCAACTTCCTTATACGGATAGTAATTATGGAAATATTTTCAGTATTTGGGATCGTTTTTTAAGAACTTATCAAAATTTACCTCAGGATCAGATAGTATTTGGTATAGACACTCATACCTCCTTTAAAGAGCACAATAATTTAGGTAATTTATTAAGTATTCCTTTTCAAAAATATGGGAATCCTAAAACATAAAAAAATTTTCACAAATCATTCCTTTTTACTAATATTGGAATAAGTATTGCATAAAGTTTAATACAATTTTGTTTTTATAATTTAAAATGAGAAAAAGTAAAATCGCTGAATTAGACAGAAAAAGTTTAGAAAGACTAATCAGCATGGCAAAAGAAGAACGCAAACCCTTTGAATTAATTAAGGAAGAGTTTGGTATTGGCGAAAGTGACGTAACAGAATTAATACGCAAACATCTATCAAAAGATCAATTTGAGCTTTGGAAGAAAAAAGTGACGGCTTCCAAACCTAAACCTAAACTCATCAAAAATAACGATTTTGATGATGATTTGGATGGTAAGTATTATCTTAAAAATAAATTTGATTAAGTTAGAGAATCTGCCCGAAAAGGTCACAATCTTATCATTTCAAGAAGAAGGAGAAATCACATAACTTTGATAATGTGATTTCTCCTATCTGTTTAAATAAGAGAGTAGATATTTATTTTTTTAGACATCTTCTTTTTTTGTTAATTTTTTTAAAAAAGATTACGTTAAATTTTAATAAACTAATACCTTTATTGGCAAATTTTTTAAATCTTTTATTATTTATTAATGAAAAAAATATTTTTATCCGCTCTATTAACATCATTATTCTTTACTGGTAAAGCAGCACCTTTAAATGGTTCTAAAACACCAGAAGTAAGCGTTACAATTGATTTAAACACAATACAAGATGACAAGGTCATGGTAACGGTAATTCCTACTCCTTCTAAAGAAGATGTCATTCTCTTTAGTATTCCTAAAACAGTTCCGGGTACTTATTCATTAGATAATTATGGTCGTTTTATTGAAAAAATAAAAGCTTATACTACAAAGGGAGAGAATTTACCGTTAGCAAAACTAGACGAAAACACTTATCGTATTACGGGGGCTAAAAAACTAGGTAAAATTACTTATTGGGTAAATGACACTTATGATACTGAACAAGTTGGAGGCATAGGAGGTGATGATGTTTTTTCTCCAGCTGGAACGAATATAGATTCTAATTGTTTTGTTTTAAACACGCATGGCTTTATTGGTTATTTTAGCGATAAAAAAGAAGCTCCTTATACTTTAACAATTCTTCATCCTGACCATTTGTACGGTGCTACCTCTCTTACCGATAGTGATCCTAGTAAAATTGTTGATGTTTTTAAAACGAATCGTTATGCTACTCTAGTAGATCATCCAATAATGTATACTAAACCAGACATTGCTACTTTTAAAATAGAAGATATGGATATTCTAATAAGTGTATATTCGCCCACTGGAAAATACAAAGCGGCTGATTTAGCTCCTAACATGGAAAAAATGATGAAGGCTCAAAAAAAATTTTTAGGACCTATCAATAATACTAAAAAATATTCAATCCTAATTTATCTTACGGACGTACAAAAACAAGATGCAAAAGGCTTTGGAGCTTTAGAGCATACTACTTCTACAACTGTTGTTATGCCTGAAATGATGCCTTCTGATCAAATGGACGAACAGTTAAAAGACATTGTTTCTCACGAGTTCTTTCATATAGTAAGTCCACTAGGTGTTCATTCAGAAGAAATTCATTATTTTGATTTCAATGAACCTAAAATGTCTAAACATTTATGGATGTATGAAGGAATAACAGAATATTTTGCTAATCTGTTCCAAATTAATCAAGGTTTAATTAATGAAGATGAATTTTATAGTCGTATGACTGATAAAATTAGACAATCGGCTAATATGGACGACACAATTCCTTTTACTAAAATGAGCACTAATGTACTAACAAAACCTTATAAAGATCAATATTTAAATGTATATCAAAAAGGAGCTTTAATAGGTATGTGCCTAGACATTATTATTCGTGAAAAAAGCAATGGTCAACGTGGTGTATTAGATTTAATGCAAAAACTAAATAATGAATATGGTATTAATACTCCTTTTAAGGATGATGCTCTTTTTGATAAGATCATAGCTCTTACTTATCCAGAAGTAGGTGATTTTTTAAAAACTTATGTAGACGGGCCAACTCCCATTCCTTATGAAAAGTTTTTTGCTAAAATGGGGATTACACAAGCACAAACAAAAGTACCTGGAAATGTTTTTATAAAGGATCAAACTCCTTACATAACAGTTAATCAAACGACTAAAGAAATCATAATTCTTCCGGGTATAGAACTTCCCGAATTTTACAAGTATTTAGGTTTAAAAGGAGGCGATTATATTTTAGCTATAAATGATAAAAGTTACAATTTAGACAATATTTACGATATGATTATGGTAAGTCAAAGCTGGAAAGAAAATGACAATATTTCTATTAAAATTAAAAGGGATCAAAAAGAGATTACTTTAAAAGGAAATATAAAACTTCCATTTGAAGAAGTAACTGGCTACAAATCTACTGACGATAGTAAAAAAAGTTTAAAAGAAGCTTGGCTAAAAGGATAAATCTTATTTTAAAAAAAAATTAAAACCTCAAAATTCAATTGAATTTTGAGGTTTTTTTTTATTACATTGCGGGAAATTTATAAGAACTATGTATAAAAAAGTTATCATAGCAATCTCTTTTGCTTTTTTTATTTCGTGTGCTGATAAAGCACCTACAAAAGATGAGGTAATCATAACGGGAAATATAAAAGGGTTAAAGAAAGGAAAGCTATATATCCAAAAAGTACAAGATAGTACTTTAGTAGCTTTAGATACTATTGAATTAAATGGTTCATCTAATTTTGAGAGTTCAATTAAATTAGATTCTCCCGAAATGCTTTATTTGTTTGTAGACAGAGGACAAACTAACTCAATGGATAATAATTTGTTATTTTTTGCGGAACCAGGAAAAATAACTATTGATACGGATCTTGAATATTTTTTTGCTAATGCAAAAATTACAGGTTCTAAAAATCATGAGCTTTACAAAGAATATAAAGACATCATTGCTAAGTTTAATGAGCAACAGCTTCAATTACTTCAATCTAAAATACTAGGTAGCAAGGGCAACAAAAACTACAATGAACTAGATAATCAAAACAAGCAAGACCAATTATTGAAAAAAAAATATTTATACTCTGCTAATTTTGCACTTACTCATGCGGATTATGAAATTGCGCCCTATATAGCTCTTACAGATATTTATGATATGCAACCTAAGTTTTTAGAGGAAATACATAGCAAAATGTCTCCAGAAGTAGCCAATTCTAAATACGGTAAAAAATTTTCTGATTATTTAAAGAAATAGAGAATAAAAGAGGCTGTCCTAAAAGTTTGTAATCTTATCATTTCGACCCAAAGAAAAAAATCACATAATACTGATTATAAGACTCTTCCTTACATCAGAGTAAAACTGCATGTTGATTTATTACTTTTTGGACAACCTCTTTTCTTTTAGTTTCTTTATTGTTAAATCTAATATAATGAATACACAACTTATTCATAATTTACCTTTTGATTTTTTTCAGAACAATCATTTTGATTGTGCTATTTATTTTTACAATACACAACAATCTAGCAAAAATATTCCCGTTACTTTTACTCACAATGTACTTTGTTTTTTACTAAATGGACACAAAGAAGTTATTAGTAATCAGAATAATATTTCTATACAAAATGATCAATTCTTTTTATTACAATCTGGAAATAGTCTAATGACAGAACGTCTAATAGGAGATTCAGGCTATAATAGTATTCTTTTTTTCTTTTCTGATCATTTTTTAAATGAAATCTTATCAAAAAAACAAATTGAATTACCCAAAACAATGCAATCAAATCAAACGGTATTAAACATTCATAAAGACACTTATATTAATTTATTCGAAAAATCATTACTTTTATTAAAAAACGAGTTTAATAAAACACCTTATCTTACTTCTATAAAGTTAGAAGAAATTTTATTTTACTTACTAAGTAAGGAACCTGAGAGAATTACTAATTTTTTTAAAAATACATTAAGTAGACATAAAAATAAATCAATAAAAGACATTATTCAACAATACGAAGATAGCCACTTAACTATTGAGGAACTTGCTTTTTTATCTAATATGAGTATTTCTACGTTTAAAAGAAAGTTTGCTGAAATATATCAAATTTCACCTAAAAAATACTTTATTTCAAAAAGAATGGAAAAGGCTCGAAATGAGTTAATACTTAACAAGAGACCTTCTGATCTTTATCATGAATTGGGTTATGAAAATTTATCTGCATTTAGTAACGAATTTAAAAAGTATTATGGAGTATCTCCAAAAAACTTCAAAATGGACTAAAAGAACATCTTTTTGAACTTTTAGCGCAATAATACTCATAACCTTAATCTTAAATTTGCATCATAAAATAATATAAAAATGAAAAAAATCTTAACCTTGCTTGCTTTTATTTCTGCTTTTACAGCAAGCGCGCAAACTTTTACTTTAAAGAGTAATGATCTAGGAGGTCAGGCAACTATGAAACAAGTTTTTAACGGTTTTGGTTGTACAGGTGAAAATATGTCTCCTCAATTATTTTGGGAAAATGTACCAAAAGATACTAAAAGTTTTGCTGTTACAATACATGATGAAAATGCACCTACAGGTAGTGGATGGTGGCATTGGCTTGCTTTTGATATTCCTGCTACAACTAAAGAATTAAAAACAGGAGCGGGAGATGTTACTAAAAACTTAATGCCTGCTGGTTCAATACAAAGTATTACTGATTTTGGCAAATCAGGTTATGGGGGTCCATGCCCTCCTGAAGGACATGGTTTTCATAAATACACGATTACTGTTTATGCCTTAAAAACGGATAAGTTAGGTCTAGATAAAAATGCTAGTCCTGCATTAGTAGGTTATTACTTAAATGGCAATACAATTGAAAAAGCTTCTATTGTGATGTATTACAAAAGATAATTTTAACAACTCTTTTTAGTTAAAATAAACGGTTCCAAATACGGCTTACTATTTGTATTTGGGACCATTTTTTTGTTATTTTTTAGCGGCTCTGTTTAATTCTTCTCCTCCTGGCAAATTCATTCGTTTGGTTAAAAGTGAAATTTCATTCAATGAAAAATTACCAGTTAAAGACATTAATATCGTTTCTTTTCCTTCCATAAACAATAATAATTCTGATACATTTGTACTTCCTGGAATCATTTTTACATAGATTTTAGTACTTTTTCCGTTTTCATTCACGCGCATTAATTCTTCTAATTTATCACTATATTGTTCTATACTAGTACGCATATCGGAAATGGTTTTAGAGTGACTAGTTTTAAAAACTTTTAAATAATCTAGTTTTTTTATCAAATTTAAATACACTTGATCTTCTTTCGTTTCCATTTTCACTTTGCTCATTAATTCAAACATTTTATCATTTACGATAACAGAAGAGACATTATTATTACTTTCAAATTTATCAAAAGGAGTTTGTGCCGTGCCTAAATAAAATGATAAAATACTAAAAACTAAAACTATTTTTTTTTTCATTTTTTTACTTTTTAAAAATTTTGCGTGTCGTTTGATCATACTCTTTTAACTTATTTACATTTTTCATGCCAGAGTTCAATTGAGCCGAAATCAGATGTAAAGCTTTTTGTGTTTCTCTATAAGCTTCTTCTGGGGTTTGACAAGTTCCTAATTGAGAGTTAACATTTTTTATTGTTTGTTCTTCAAGATTATAATAATAACTCCCAAATGCTACTGAACCCACTATAAATGTTAAAAACCAAAATATTTTTTGATTTTTCACTTTTTCTTTACGCATTTGATCTAAATTTAAGCTCATAAATTTACATCATATCTTTTATAAATGAAAAAAAATATAATCAAGCTTTTCGTGGTCCTAACAATCGGTACGTTATTTAGTTGTAATGACTTAGATGATCAACCTCAATATAATGAGCTAGATCCTTATAATTTTGTATGGAAGGGATTTAACAAATATTATTTTTATCAAGAAAATGTAGCCAATCTAAGTGATTATCGTTTTAATTCTCAATATGAACTTAATTCGTTTTTAGGTACTTTTTCAAAGCCTGAAACTTTATTTGAAAGTTTAATTTACAATCGAAAGAATATTGATAAATTTAGTTTTATAACTTCTAATTATACTGTATTAGAACAGATTCTTTCTGGAACGAATGACAGTAATGGTATGGAGTATGGGATTAGTCCTAAGAATGGAAGTCAAACTGAAGTTTTTGGCTGGGTAAAATACATCATGCCTAATAGTGACGCTAGTACAAAAGATCTAAAACGAGGGGATCTTTTTTATGGGGTTGATGGTATTCCTCTTACTCGTAACAATTATCGTGAATTGTTATCTAAAACAAATTATACTTTAAATTTAGCTTCGTATGATGGAGGTGCTATTACACCTAATGGAAAAACAGTGGCGTTAACTAAAAAGGCGTATTCTGAAAATCCTGTTTATATTACCGATGTGATAGAGGAAGGAAATAAAAAAGTTGGTTATTTAATGTATAATGGTTTTTATACGTATTATGAACCAGAATTAAATCAAGCTTTTGGTAAATTAAAGGCGGCTGGAATAACGGATTTAGTCTTGGATTTACGTTATAATTCAGGAGGATCAGTAGCAACCGCTACTCGTTTAGCAAGTATGATTACGGGACAATTTGAAGATCAAATTTTTGCTAAAGAGCAATGGAACTCTAAAATTAATAGAGCAATAGATCCTAATAGATTATTAAACAAATTTACCTCACAACTAAAAAATGGCACTCCTATTAATTCATTAAATTTAAATAAGGTATATATCTTAACAACTACTAATACTGCATCTGCTAGTGAATTAGTCATTAACTGTTTAAAACCTTACATACAAGTAGTTCAAATAGGTAATACTACTACAGGGAAGAATGTGGGGTCTATTACATTGTATGACTCACCTGATTATACAAAACGAAATTTAAATCCAACTCACAGATATGCTATGCAATTAATTGTTTTAAAAATTGTTAATAAAGTGGGTTTTGGAGATTATGAAGCGGGTATTACGCCTGACACGACTAATATATTAATGGAAGATATAAGTAATCTAGGTATTTTAGGGAACAGCTCTGAACCTTATTTAGCTAAGGCAATGAGCTTAATTAAATCTGGTAATAGAATTGGTATTCAAAAACCTCAATTTAAAATTGGCAATGAAATTATTGATCTTTCTAAACGTGATTTAAAATATGAAATGTATATAGATTAAACGACACTCTGTAACTGGAAAATTATTTTTTATCCAAAAATAAGGAGAAATCACAAAATAGCGATAATGTGATTTCTCCTATTTATTGAAGTAACGAACTTATGAATATTATTATTTTTTAAGCTATAATTCGTTTTAATTAAAACTGAAAATTCATTCCGATTTTAAAGTTTCTTCCTCTTGTATTATATCCCATGGTTTCTATAAATTCTTCATTTAATAAATTTTGAACGGATCCAAAAACACTCAAATGGTTTGTTAATTTTACTTTCAAATTCGTATGAAATAATTTATAAGCTGAAACGGATACATCTGTTGCTTTAAAAGTGAAAGAATTGTAATATGATAGGTTTCTAAAATCTATAAACTGAAATTGAGCATCCCATGCAATAGATTTAGTCAATTCAACCGATAAACTAGCATTTACTCTATGTTTTGCAACGGCTTTTGCTATAGCCTGATCATTTTCTACAAAAGTATAATTACCAGTTAAGGTTATTTTTTCTAGAGGTTTGATCATTATATTGGATTCAATCCCTTTTGATTTATTTATTCCTTCTGTATTTTCATATTGCCATCCTGTATTTGAGGTCTTCTTTTTAAAAGCAATTGAATTATTTTCTTCTCTATAAAATCCAACTGCTGAAATTTTTAATTTTTGATTTAAAAAACTTTTTTCAAAACCAGTTTCAATAGTAGTATTTTCTTGTGGTGTTAAATCTTTATTGCCATACTCAGAATATACTTGATATAATGTTGGTGCTACTACTGCTCCTCCTATTGATCCATATAATTTTAAATTGATTTTTTCAAAATTAAAACTTGGATTAATATTAAAGATGACATAGTCTTTATAAACGCTGTGTTTTAAATAACGAGCTCCCGCATTTACATTTAATCCAAACTTAGTGTTTAATACTGCTGTAATATAAGGATCTAACATGGTGTATTTAGCGTCTTGATTATAAATATTAACATAAGGGGTAGCTTGAAGCATATCAAAATATTGAAATTGAACCCCTGTGATAAAAGCTAAAGAGTTTCCTATATTGTATTTATTAAAAACGTCAACATTAATATTTCGTGATTTAGAAAAGGATTCTGTATAATTATTTAATGAGGCTCCTGATAGTCTTTTTTGTTCATAAAAGCCAAAAGAAGAATTTATTTTCAACTCTCCTTTTTTATACTTCATTGAAGGAGAAAAGCCTCCTCTAAACTGTTCTCCTATTAAAGTATTTACTTCATTATCTACAAAGGCTCCTGTATCGTAAGCAAATCTTAAGCGATCATAGTTAGCAAAAAAATCTAATTTAATTCCTTTGTTTATTGCTACTCCTAATTGTTGATTAAGATTAACTCTTGAAAACTTATCTTTTTCAAAATCATCTCCTTTTGCTTCACTAATACCTGTTATTTCAGCACTATTTAGAGAGGTTAAAAAAGAGATTTTTCCCTTTGTTCCGTTCAATGAAAAACCTTGATTGTATTCTTCTGGTTTATACTTTTTGGTGGTTGTTAAATTTTGAGTTCCTATATTAAAGTAGGCTGTTCCTATGACTCCTTTGTCAGTTGCTTTTTTTAATGTAATATTAATAACTGCTGTGGCTGCATTAGCACCATATAATACGGAGGAAGCTCCTTTGAGTACTTCTATACTTTCAACTTGTTCTACGGGTAATAATCGTAAATCATACGTAGTTGAAATACTCGATGCGTCTACTACAGGATTACCGTCTATTAGAATTAATACTTGTTTTGTACTTCCTCCTCTAACAAACAAATCTAAATTCTTTCCTACTCCACTCTGACTTCCTACAACTTCAAATCCAGCTAACTGGCTTAATACGGTAGCAACACTTTGCCCTTTTCTTTGCTCTAAATCTTTTGTTGTGATTTTTTCAATCGTTCTACCTGTTTTTGTTTTGTTTTGCTGAAATTTAGTTTCTGATACGACTACTTCTTCTATTTTTTTTGATTCTTGCTCTTGTGCAAAAGCACTACCATACATACACGTTAAAACGCTTGCTAATAAAATGTTTTTTTTCATTTTAATTCTTTAAATGCGGAAAAAAAGACAGAATTTACCCATACCCAAACTTTTTTTCCCGAAAGTTTGTTAATAAAATAAATTTAGGCAGGTCTCCTGGCTTGCGTCTTGTAATTAGCCTTCCCGTTTTAAATTTCAAACAGTGGTTGTAGATCATTACAAGCTGAATAGCTTACAGTTGCGGGTACAGCTCAGGTTTTGATATTCGATTTTTTATTTTAGATATTGATTTTCAGGAATACGATTCCGTTATCATTAATCTTCAAATAATTTATCTATAATCTCACTCTGATTCCCTTTTAAGCTGACTTTTAACAAAAGTCGAGCACCATAAATTCACAGGCAAAGTTAGCACATCTTTTAAAAAAAATAAAAAAAATAAAAAAAAACAGATTCCTTTATTAAAAATTATTCAATAAAAGAACCCTAAAATCCATATATTTCAAAGTTTAAAATATAATTTAGTTTTATTTCATCTCCAATTATTGTTATACCATTTAAACTTTGAAATTTCCTTATAATATTTTTTTTAACCTTGAGACTGTCCAAAAAATTCGCAATCTTTTCATTTCGATCAAAGGGAGAGTTCGAGTTGTTTTTAAAATAAAAAAAACGTATCGAGAACTTTATTTTTTAATCCAGTATATTTTAGGTTTAAATGGTATTACCTCTTTATCTATAATAGTTTTCTAATACCTAACCTATATTGAGCAAAATTTGAATAAAAAATGCCCCAAATAGTGTCTAACTTTTTGGGGCATGTTCAATGTTGTAGCTTTTTTTATTTAAAACAAAGGTCTTTTTACGAAGCTTTTAAAATTATTTTTTCTTTGACCAATCTAAGTTCGTTACATAAGAAATCCTTAGCGTGGGATTATTTTCTTGTATGGTGTTAGGTACATTCCATAAATTTTGGTGAATGTAACTTATTTGAATTTGATGTTGAGGGTTTAAATTATATCCTAAACCTGCAATTACTCTATTTTGTTGTACAAATGTTTTGGCTGCTTTTACTCCTATATTCATAAATATCTCATCTCCTAAAAAAGCAAACAATTGAGTTTTATCTTCTTTTTTAGTTAAAGTGTAATTTACCAAATACATGTATCGTAAACGATTTCTATAATCTCTATTAGTTATGACAAAATCTCCTGCTTCATTTTTAGTAGCTACTCCTACCCAACGACTCTCATCGCGTAGACGATGGGTAAATTTAAAATCATTTTTAGCACAGCTATAAACACCTTGTATCCATACGTTATCCTCTGGTGTTACGACTCTATTTAAAGGGACATCTCCATAAACAAAAAATTCATGGTGTGTATAACCTATGCTACCACTGATTTGTTTGGTAAACTGGTAATCTACAGATGGGCGTATAAAATATTGTTGTTTTTGGTCAAATCCGTTGGCGAATATTAAAGATCCTTCTAGTGTTAAGGAAAGTTTTTTTCCTATCGTGTTTTTTCCTAAATAATGCAACCAAATATCATTATTATGATTTATTACTTGACCAAATACGTTATTACACAAAGAAAATAACACGAACAAAAATAGTGGTGTTTTAATACTTTTTTTCATATTTTTTTGTTTAAGGGAGCGCAAAGGTACAATAAAAAACAAAAAAATAAATATTTTTCACATGTATTTATAAAAACACTTGCTGTTTTGAAAAAAAACCACCTTGTTTTCAGTTCCTCACAAACAAATTATTATCAATTAGTTAGTTATAAAATATTATTTTAAAAAAGATAGGTTCTCTTTTTATTTAATTGAAACCTTTTTTACTTCTCCAAAATCTACTTTATAATTAAACGCATCTTTTAGGGGTTGTTTTTCTAGGTAACATATTAAACTTCTTATAACACCTGCATGAGTAAAAATAACTAATGGTTTCTCTAACGCCATTTTTTGTATTATTTCCCAAAATTCAACTACTCTTTCGTATAAAACTTGAAAAGACTCTCCCATTGGAACTGAAATATTTACAAAATCTTCCATCCAAGGATTTAATTCTTCCTCTGGTATTGCATTCCATTTTTGTAATTCCCATTTTCCAAAATTCATTTCCTTTAATCGGTTGTCTACCGTTATTTCTTGTTTTGAGAAACAATATTCAGCCAATTCTAAGCAACGTGTCAAAGGGCTACTATATACGAATGCTTTTTCTGGTAATTTTTTTTTTATCTCTTGAAATTGTTCTAAAAAATTAGGTGCTAAGTTTACATTGCTCTGTCCATAACAAACTCCTTTGGGACAAATGGTTTCGGTATGGCGTACTAAATAAATTTGCATAGTGTCAGAAAAGATAAAAGGGTTACTACTTCGCTAATCTGTTCTAAAGCTCCTAAACAATCGCCTGTGTATCCTCCAATCCATTTGGTAAAATACCGTCCCATATACAAACGTGTGAGGAGTAAAATGGGTAATACTACCAAATAAAATGGATTGTAAATATAAGCCATACAAGCCAATGGTGCTAATCCAAAGAAAAGTACTCCTATTATTTCATATTTACTAAAACCTTTGGCTATAGGTTTACTTTTACTTAATTCGTCTTCTCTTACATACGGTAACGTAAAGGAAAGTGAAATGGCATTTGCTCTGCTTATACTATGGTAGGTAATAAATAAAAAGCTTGCATAAGCATATTGGTTCCAAGAAGTATTAGGGATTCTGTTCATTATTTCAAAAAGGAGTAAAAACTTGATTAGCAGTAGAAGTACAACTCCTATAGCGCCATAAGCTCCTATAGCACTGTCTTTCATAATTTTTAATATTTTTTCTTTTGTCCAGCCTCCTCCAAACCCATCGCAAACGTCCGCAAATCCATCTTCGTGAAAGGCTCCTGTAATCAGCACGCCTGCTACCATGGAAAAAATAATGGCTATTAATAATGAAAAAAGATAATGAGCTCCTAAAAATACTAAATAAGATAGACTTCCTACTAACCAACCTACTAACGGAAAATAACGTGTTGCTTTATTTAAATAACTAGGATCATGATGAATATGTTTTGGACAGGGAATACGTGTATAGAACATTAATGCTGTAAAAAAGATGTCTCGCTGTTTTTTCATTTTTTTTATAAACCTTAGGGTATAAAACTAGCCTCTTTAAAGGCTTTCACTAACGCCTGCTTCTTCAAAACTTGCCATTTGATTTAAAAAATTAACGGCTCCTTGTATGATTGGAAAAGCAAGGGCTATTCCTGTACCTTCTCCTAATCGTAATCCTAAATCTAGCAATGGTTTTCCATTTAAATAGTGCAACAAGTTTTTATGTGCTTTTTCTTGTGAACAATGACAGAATATGGCGTTTTTTATAATTTTTGGTTCATAAGTATACGCTACTAAAAAGGCTACTGAACTAATAAATCCGTCTACTAGAATTAACATATTGTTTTCAAAGGCTTGAAGCATTCCTCCTGCCATTTGATAAATTTCAAATCCACCAAAATGGGCTAATTTTTCATCTATCATGGAGGATCCTTTGTAATTTTGTAAAGCTGTTTTTAAAATAATTGTTTTTCTATCTAATGCTTCATTAACTACTCCTGTCCCACTCCCTACACAATCTTGAATTGGAATTTCTGTTAAAATACTCATTAATACAGCGGAAGTGGCTGTGTTTCCAATACCCATTTCTCCAAAGCCAACGCAATTAGATCCTTTTGTGTGTATTTCTTGTACAATCTGTCTTCCTTTTTGTAAACATTCTTTAAATTGCTCTGCTGACATGGCAGCTTGCTCTAAAAATGATTGAGTTCCTTTTGCTACTTTTTGATGTATTATGGGTAATGAATTATCAAAATCAAAATTTACTCCTGCATCAATTACTTCTAATGTTAATCCATTTTGTTTTGAAAACACATTAATTGCTGCCCCACCGTTTACAAAATTCAAAACCATTTGAGGGGTTACTTCAGCTGGATAAGCACTTACGCCTTCTCTTGCTATACCATGATCTGCTGCAAAGACTAAAATATGTGGATTTCGTATTTCAGGTGTAAGTGTATTAAAAACTTGTCCTATCTGCAAAGCTATACTTTCTAATTGGCCTAAAGCTCCTAAAGGTTTGGTTTTAAAATCAATCTTATGTTGTAATTTTTCTGTTAAACTCATCACTTCTTATGTTATTTTTCCCAAACTAAAAAACAATAGTCTTGGTAAATTTCTTTTTTATAATTAGGTAATACAATAGGATTATCAAATAACGGGCAGTTAATTACTACTGTGTGAAACTCTCCATTTTCACCACATGGATCTATATTTAATTGAATTAATTTTTGAATGATTTCCTTTGTTAAAATTTTTCCTAAAAATTCTACTCCCATAGTAGTATTACAGGAAACAATCATACAAACAATATTTTGTTCTATCATTTGTTTTACTAATTCTAAACGATCTTGTTGCCAGAGAGGTAAAATGGCATTTAATTTGGCTTCTTGGCATACTTTTTCTTCCCATTCTTTATGAGGTGCTAAATCAATATCTCCAAAAATAACATTTTCTACTTTATATTCTTCTTTTAATTGATGAAGTGTTTTTATGTATTTTTTTTCATAATCGCTCCAAGTGGTTGGTATTCCTATGAATGGTATTTTTAACTGATTGGCTTGTTGTTCTAAAATAAGTTGTGTTAATCCGTGCGAACGGGATACTTTTCCGTTTTCATTCATCATGTTTAAAAGCACTGTCGGTTGATATCCTGATTTTATGGCTTTTATTGTTGCGTAACAACTGTCTTTACCTCCACTCCAAGAAAGAATTGCTTTCATTATTTTGTATGATTTTTATACTCTTGTTTTTGAATGATAAATATTACTTAATTTCTACAGGAATTCCTGAAATCATCAAAATTACTTTATCTGCTTTTCGAGCTAAATATTGATTCATCCAACCTTGTAATTCGGTAAATTTTCTTCCTATTTCGGTCTGAGCATGAACTCCCATACCAATTTCATTTGTAATAATAATAATATTTGTATCTTCTTGAAGTAATATTTTTTCAATTTCTGATTTTGCTAATTCTAGTGATTTTTCAATATCATTTTGGGTATCTACAAAAAAATTAGTCAACCACAAGGTTACGCAGTCAATCATAGTCACTTTTTTAGAAAAGTTAAAATTGCTTATATATTTTTCTTCTTCAACATTCGTCCATCGTTGGTCACGATCTTTTTGATGTCTATCTATTCTTTTTTGAAAATCACCGTCCCATTTGCGAGCAGTAGCCATATACACGGGATTAGACGACAACTCTAACGCTAAGTCTTGGGCATACGCACTTTTACCTGAACGTTCGCCACCTGTTATAAGATACAACATACACTCTGTTTTTTGGCTGTAAAGATATTTAAAACTTTATCTTTGCTTATAAAATACTAAAAAAACATTATAACTTACTTTTTTTACTAAAGTTCGTGATTTAATATATAATTATGGGTACTTATAAAATTCAAATTTTAGAAACAATAGCCGCTCTAGTCATATACATATTTCTTTTTTTCTTTACTAAAAACATAATTAACAATACGTTAAAAAAGACCTACATTGAAAGAACAAGGAGAAAGATATCTATTAAGGTATTACATCTTCTAATAACTATTGTTTTTTTTGTTTTAATTTCTGGAATTTGGGGGCTGGAACAAAATGAAATAGCCCTCTTTGCTAGTAGTATTCTAACAGCTTTGGGAGTTGCTTTTTTTGCTCAATGGTCTTTATTGTCTAACATAACATCAAGTTTAATACTTTTTTTTAATCATCCTCTTAAATTAGGTGATACCATAAGAATACTTGATAAAGACTTTCCTTTAGAAGGTGAAATTATTGAGCTTACCTATTTTTTTGTTTATTTAAAAACTGCTGATGGGCAAACTATTACAATTCCTAATTCTTTAATTTTACAAAAATCGGTTTCAATAATAGAAAAAACCGATACTCCTTTTTAAAAATATATTTTAGAATTATACAACCAATCAATAGTCTCTTTTAAGATAAAATATATTTTATCTTTGTTGATCATTTAAAAAAATTAATTTTCCATATACTATTATGATAAAACTATTACAATATATCTTTTTTGTTTTATTTTGTTCTCTTACTATACAATGTAAAAAAAATGAAGCTACACGTACTTTTGCTCCGCAAAGAAATAACGTTTTAACAGATGCCACAGCTTTTACCTTAAATGAATACGAAAATTATTCTGTTATAAAAGTTACAACTCCATGGCCTAATGCTCAAAAACCGTTTACTTATGTTCTTACCAAAAGTAATAAGAACATCCCTGATAGCTTAAAACAATATCTTCAAATACCAGTTCCTCTTAAAAACCTTGTAGTAACCTCTACTACTAATATTCCTTTTTTAGAAATTTTAGGAGTAGAAAACAAGTTGGTGGGTTTTCCTCATACTGACTATATTTCGTCTGATAAAACTCGGAAATTAATTGATTCTGGAAGAATAAAAAACTTGGGGGAAAATGAAAAAATTAATATCGAACAATTGATTAGTCTAGCTCCAAACGCATTGGTTGCTTTTGGAGTAGATGGAAATAATCCAACCTTAAACACCATTGAAAAAGCAGGAATCCCCGTTCTAATTCAAGCAGATTGGATGGAGCAAACACCACTAGGAAAAGCTGAATGGATTAAGTTTTTTGGTGCTTTAGTAGGAAAAGAAAAAGAAGCTAAAAACTATTTTGATCAAGTTAAAAAAAACTATTTAAATGCGCTAGAAATTGTAAAAACGATTCAACAAAAACCTACTATTCTTTATGGTACAATGTATCAGGATCAGTGGTATATGCCTAAAGGTGATAGTTGGAAAAGCACCTATATACAAGATGCGGGGGGCAACTATCTTTGGAAAGATGTAAAAGGTACAGGAAGTATCCCTCTGAGTTTTGAACAGGTTTTTGAAAAAGGACAAAATGCTTTGATCTGGATTGCAACAGGAGATATTACAAATTGGAACGAATTTGGAAAATCAAATATTCATTACTCTCAATTTAAAGCGTATCAAAATAAGAAGGTATATACTTTTGAAGGGAAAAAAGGAAAAAAAGGAGGTACTCTTTTCTTTGAATTTTCGCCTAGTCAACCCGATAAAGTACTGAAAGATTACATAAAAATTATACATCCTGAATTATTGCCTAATTATCCATTTACATTTGTAACGCCCATACAATAAAAGTCTTGAAAAATAAAAAACTTCTTTTTTGTTTTATTCTCTTAAGCGTAATTCTTTTTATTTTAGACTTATGCTTAGGTTCTGTTAGAATCCCAATACAGGATACTTTTCAGGTTTTAATAGGCAACAATGCTTCTAAAACTACTTGGCAGTATATTATTTTAAATTTTAGACTTCCTAAAGCTCTAATAGCATTAGCCGTGGGTACAGCATTACCTATATGCGGATTACTCATGCAAACTCTTTTTAGAAATCCATTAGCAGGTCCTTATATTTTAGGATTAAGTTCAGGTTCCAGCTTAATGGTTGCTTTCGTGATCATGGGAAGTAATTTTTTACCCCCTCTACTTGTTCCTCTTTTTACATCGTCTTACGGAATTGTCTTTGCCTCTATCATAGGTTCTCTAATTGTTTTGATAGCAGTGCTTCTAACGGCTCAGAAAATAAAAAACACTATGTCTATCTTGGTTATTGGATTGATGTTTAGTCATTTTACAAGTTCTATTATCAATATTTTAAGTTATTTTTCATCAGCTGAACAATTACAAAAATTTTCTATTTGGTCTATGGGAAATTTAGGTAGTGTGAGTTGGGAAAATATTTATTTTATTTTTATCGTTTGCGGCATTACGCTACTTTATACAATCCGTCTTCTTAAAAATTTAGACGCTCTTTTGTTGGGAGAAAATTACGCTAAAAGTCTGGGTGTTCCTTATAAAAAAACTTTACATCAAATTATTTTAATAACGAGTATCCTTACTGGCATACTCACGGCTTTTGTGGGCCCCATAGCTTTTATAGGGTTTGCAATTCCTCATCTTGCAAAAATTATTTTCCAAGGCAGTCAACATCTTCATCTTTTTATAACCACTTTATTAACAGGAATTTGCATTATGCTTCTTTGCGATATTGTTTCTCAGGGTTTTGAGGTAGCTATTCCTATAAATGCTGTTACCTCTATTATAGGTGCTCCTATAGTAGTATGGCTTTTGCTAAAAAAACGTACTTTAAATTAATGAAAAATCCAATCATTTTACAAACCAAACACCTTAGTATTGGCTATACATTAAAAAAGAATCCAATTTATATAGCTCAGAATTTAAATTTAAATTTTGAAGCAGGAAAATTAATTACCCTTATAGGTGCTAACGGAATAGGGAAATCAACTCTTTTAAAAACGCTAACAGCTATTCAATCTCCTCTTTCGGGTGAGGTTATTTTAAATTCTTTAGACATTCAAAAATACACGACTATTGAATTAGCAAAAAACCTAGCAGTTGTTCTTACTGAAAAACTCCCTTCTAGTAATCTAACCGTTTATGAATTAGTTACTTTAGGTCGTCAACCCTATACCAATTGGATTGGAACGCTTACACAAGAAGATCGTCTGAAAATAAAGGAAGCTTTAATTCTAACAGAAATAACAGCTATCCAAAACAAGAAACATTACGAAATAAGTGATGGTCAGTTGCAAAAAACATTAATAGCAAGGGCTCTAGCTCAAAATACCCCTTTGATTATTTTAGATGAACCTACCACACATTTAGACTTACATCATAAGGTTGCTGTTTTTAAATTATTAAAAAAGTTAGCTCACGAAACCCAAAAGTGTATCTTATTTTCTACTCATGATATTGATTTGGCCATTCAGTTAAGCGATGAAATGGTTGTTATGACTCCTGATTTTGTTGTACAAGATCAACCTTGCGTACTAATTGAAAAAGGTGTTTTTAATTCTTTATTTAAGGATGAAGACATTCTATTTGATAACGAAAAGAGAAAATTTATATTTAAATAATCCCAATTAAAAAAAATAGGTCAATTTCTTATTTATTTGATCCATTAACCACCAAAGTATAAGTGTTAAAAAACAAATAATAGGATATTTTAATAGCCAATCATAAAATCCTTGTTCGGGCAATAATTCATTTACCATTCTTATAGCATACGGATGACATAAATAAATACCTAAAGAGAGTGTAGCTGGTATTGTTTTTTGAATGAACGATTGGTGGGATTCATTTATCCAATAAAAAGTCAACATACTTAGCAAAGGAAGCGTTAAAAGAAAATCCATTGCTTTAACCTTATATCTATAATACATCCCTACTTCTATTAATAATATAATCCATAATGGGATAAATAGCCATTTGCATTTGGTTATCTCATTTTTCCATTTATCATACATAGTCCCAATCATCATCATAGGTAAAGCAAAAAATAAATAGTTACGCGTTGTTCCTATTATTTTATACAAAAACATAAGGTCTAAACGATTTGATTGAATTCCTATTTGAAAACTGTAGCCTACTATGAGTAGAAACAGTATTAACTTCGTTTTTATCGCAGTACTTAAATTTCGTAAAAGATATAACAAACCTACCGCTATAGTTGTGGCTAATAAATACCATAAATGCCAATAACCGTAAATAAGTTTTAAAATCATATCTGATTTAGAAAACCAACCTAAATTATAAAATCGGATTAAGTCAGGTAAATAAATGAATTGCCAAACCACATATAACAATAAAATTCGCTTGGTATACTTCCACAAATAAGGTTTATCATTTAATTTATTTCGCAAAAAATAACCTGAAATTAAAAAGAATGTAGGTACAGCAATTCGAGTTATACCACTGGCAATTTCATAGGAAATTAGTCCTTCTATCCCTGTTTCTTTAGATACAGGAAAAATATGTAACGCAATGACTAAAAAAGCCATTATTATTTTCAGTACATCAAGATTATTATTGCGCATTTTTATATCTAAAATAATTGTAATACAAAAACCAAACTAAGTTTTTAGATCGTAATTTAGTTTAAAAAAATGATATTTAAAATTCATTTACTTCAATTACTTCTCCTGCTTTCAACCCCTTCAAATTAACATTTCCAACTCTCACACGGACTAATCGCAAAGTAGGGAATCCAACTGCGGCCGTCATTTTACGTACCTGACGAAATTTTCCTTCGGTAAGTGTAATAGATAGCCAACTAGTAGGACCGTGGCGTTCGTGGCGTATGCGTCGACCTTCGCCAATGAAATCAGGTAATGTCTCTAGGATTCTTGCTTCACAAGATTTGGTAGTATAACGAACACCCTTTACTCCTATTTCTACTCCGTTTTTCAGTTTTTCAATAGCTTGGGGAGTTACAACACCATCTACTTGGGCAAAATATTCTTTTTCGATGGTTTTACTTCGTACAATTTCGCTCATCATTCCGTCTGTGGTGAGCAATAACAATCCTTCAGAATCTTCATCTAACCTTCCTATTGCCATCGTACCTTCAGGAAAATCAAATAATTCGCCTAGCTTTTTCTTATTTCGTTTTTTCTCGTAAATAAATTGGCTTAAATAGCCGTGGGGTTTATGGAGTATAAAATGACGGTGTTCACTCATAAGGCAAAAATACAACAAAAGACCTAAAGGTTTTTATACAAGTTTTTCAAGTTTTTTTACATGATTCCAAAGACACAGTGTTAATAATTTATGTTCTTTTGTTTTTAAATAATTCTTAGAACGAAAATCCTTTATCAATGGTATAAAAAAATTACATCTAAAATCAATACATTACTTCAAAAATCATAATAACTTATTCATCTAAATTAACACAATATTAATTGTATAAAAACGTTTTTAATATGCAATAAATAGTATCTTTGTATGCTAAGACTCAAACAATACAAATGAACTTCAAATATTTTAAATACGGTTTTTTTGCGGTTTTTGGTTTATGTTCCATTTCTGAATTATTACCAAAATCTAAAAGCACGAATACAGCTATTTTTTCATATTGGAATAACGTAAGTGTTCTTTTCAAAAAGATTTTTGATGAACAAGCAAAAGAATTACAAAGAAAATAAAAACCATGGTTTAGAGCATTCGAAAGGCAAGTTACTTTTGAGTCAAACTTATGAAGGACAATTACCTTCTCCAGAAATGATGGAAAAATACAACCAATTAGATCCTACCTTTGCAAACAGGATACTAATTATGGCTGAAAGGGAACAAATTCATCAACATTCAATAGACAAAAGAAGTCAATTTGGAATCTTATTTTCCATGATAATTGGTATGTTTTTTGCTTTTTCAAGTGTATTAGTTATTTCATATTTAGTATATTTATGTATTACAAAAGACTACCCTAAAACAGCCGCAACAATTGCTGTAGGAGTTATAGTAGGTATTGCAGGAGTATTTCTATACAAAAAAAATGCTTCTAAAAAAGAAGATTTATAGTCCTATTTAACGAATTAACTTAACAATAAAAACAAATAAAGTTATAACAATAGACCACACAATTATTCTTATGTTATCAATATTATTGTAATATTATTCACTCCTTTTAACAATTCTCTTCTTAAGTCCCATAAATGAATTGTAACTTCCTTTGATTTTCTGAAAATCTGATTGAATTTCATTTTTAAATAGAAGATTACTAATTATACTTTTTACCCTAGTTTTTTTTCAGAAAGCCTACACCTACGATAGATTCATTTTACTAACTACCCTATTATATACAATTATTATTACTTAAAAAAACAAACTCCAAAATAATAATAACTTCACACACAACCCCTCTTAGTTCTTCACAAAAAAACAAACAAAAACTTAAAAACAAATTCCTAAATTTACAACAAAAAAACAAAACCATGTCAGACACACTTATTGTACTAGCCACATTCATCATTGCCTTAGGAATAGGAATTTATTTGGGAAAAATCATCTTTTCGGCTTCGGCTAAAACTACAACTGCCACTTTTGAAGAAAAAATCAACGGTTTGTTTGCACAAAATGAACAACTAAAAATCCAAATACAATCCGAAAAAAGCACTTGGGAAAAACAATTATCGCAACTTAATCAAGAAAAAGATACTATTCGGAACGAAAAAGAAGCCCTTGCGATTCAGCTCTCCAAAAAGGAAGTTGATTTTGATAATTTACTCGAACGAAATAGAGAACAAAAACAAGAAGTAGCACAACTGCAAGAAAAATTCACGAAAGAATTTGAAAACCTTGCCAACAAGATATTAGAAGAAAAATCAACTAAATTTACTGAACAAAATAAAGAAAACATAAAAAATCTCCTTTCGCCATTACACGACAAAATCCAAAACTTTGAGAAAAAAGTGGAAGACACTCACAAAGAGAGTATTGATTATCACGCAGCATTACGCCAACAAATTTTAGGTTTGCGCGAAATGAACGCACAAATGAGTAAAGAAACCCTCAATTTGACCAAAGCATTAAAAGGCGATAGTAAAATGCAAGGGAATTGGGGTGAACTAGTGCTAGAACGCGTACTTGAAAAATCGGGTTTAGAAAAAGGGCGCGAGTACGAAGTCCAACAAAGTTTTACTAACGACGAAGGGCAACGCTTGCAGCCCGATGTGGTCATCAATCTACCTGATGGTAAAAAAATGATCGTCGATTCTAAAGTAACGCTTACTGCTTATGAACGTTTTATAAACGAAGAAGATGAAACTCTAAAAGAGCAATACCTAAAAGAACACGTCCTTTCTTTAAAGCGTCATGTAGATCAACTGGGCGAAAAAAACTATCATGATTTATATAAAATAGAAAGCCCTGATTTTGTGCTACTTTTTGTTCCTATAGAACCCGCGTTTGCCATTGCTTTACAGGAAGATGCCACTCTTTACAACAAAGCTTTTGAGAAAAATATTGTAATTGTTACACCATCAACCCTTTTGGCTACACTAAGAACTATTGACAGTATGTGGGCTAACCAAAAGCAACAGGAAAACGCTTATGAAATTGCCCGTCAAGCGGGAGCTTTATATGATAAGTTTGAAGGATTTGTTCAGGATCTTATCAAAATTGGAAAACGTATGGATGAAGCTAAAAATGAGTATTCAGGAGCTATGAATAAATTAGTTGAAGGCAAAGGGAATTTAATTACCAGCGTTGAAAAACTCAAAAAAATGGGAGCTAAAGCTAAAAAATCACTTCCTGAAGCCATTATTAATCGAGCAGAACAAAATGAAAATAACTTAATAAACTAATAATTGTATGTTAAAAAAAATTCTTTTACTCAGCCTTGGTACTTTTGCTCTTTGTTTTGCTTTGTACTTTACTCTTTTGTACTATGCTACTTATAGCGAAGGCACTCGTACCGGAGAATTAATTAAATTCAGCAAAAAAGGTTATATCTTTAAAACGTGGGAAGGCGAATTAAGTCAAGGCCTTTCAGGAAACAAAATTTTTGCTTTTTCGCTATTGGATAGTGAAAACAGCACCATTCAAAAATTAAAAAATCTAGAGGGACGTTATGTAAAAGTAACTTATATAGAACGTTATAAAACATTTCCTTGGTGGGGAGACACCACTTATTTCGTAACCGATGTAAAAGAGGAAAAATCTCCTATATTTAACCGATAGTTTTCATACTATAAAACTAATTTACAGGCAGGAATGATATGTTATTTTTTAAAAAACACATAATTCTATTCTTTCTTCTTTTCTTTTTTATATGCTGTCATAAAACTGAAATAGAAGAAATTAATCAGACAACTAAGGTAAACGACATAACTAATTCATCAAGTATAAAATTAAATTTTTTAGATGATTTTATTTTCCCTTCAAATCAATATTTTCAAAATTTATTAATTGGTGGTTTATCTGGTATAGATTATGATTTTGAGAAAGATCGTTACTATATTGTTTCTGACGATCCTAATACCCCTCGTTACTATATTGCCAATATAGTAACTAAAAATAACACTATTAGTAAAACTGTTTTTACTGACATGATTCTTTTTGATACAAAAGAAAATTTTTATTCTTCTCGGTTTTTAGACTTAGAGAGTATCGTTTTTACAAACAATCAAATAACGTTATCATCAGAAGGAAGCATTTATGGCAATCAAAAACCAAGTATTTTTAATTCCGATGAAAAAGGACATTTTTTATCCGATTTTTCTATCCCTCCTATTTTTTTCCAAGAAACTAGGCATAATGGTTCTTTTGAATCCTTGACAAAAAGTGTAGATAAACAAGGTATATGGAGTGCAAACGAATTACCTCTTAAAACAGATGGATCAGAACCAGATTATAAAACAACAGATTCTCCTGTTCGATTTACTTTTTATGATTTTAATACAAAACAAGCTACAAAAGAATTTGTTTATGAATTATCTCCTCTTACCAAACCTAGAACAGGAAGCGGAGACATAAATGGTGTATCTGATATTTTAGAATACAAAAAAGATCATTTTTTAGTAATAGAAAGAGCCTTTCAAAATGAAAATATTGTAAAAATATTTGAAGCTTCTATTCATTCAAACACTACAAATTCATTAAACATAAAAAGCTTAAAATCAGAAAAGTATGTTCCTATGAAAAAAGAATTGGTTTTGGATTTTAATGACATAAAAAAACATCTAAAGCAATCTAAAATAGATAATATTGAAGGTATCTGTTTTGGAAAAAATTTACCCAATGGAAATAGAACAATTTTGGTTATATCAGATGATAATTTTCAACAATTTGGCCCACAACTCAATCAATTTATTTTATTTGAATTAATTGAAAAATGATTTTAAGATAACTTTATATAATGAATACCCTCTTTAAAACCGTAAATGACTCTAGAATAGTTATTTCAGAACTCATGTTACCATCACACACTAACTTTAGTGGTAAAATACACGGCGGCTATATTTTATCTTTATTAGATCAAATTGCTTTTGCCTGCGCTTCTAAATTTTCAGGACATTATTGTGTAACTGCATCAGTAGATACTGTAGATTTTTTAGCTCCAATAGAGGTCGGCGAATTAGTAACTCTTAAAGCTTCTGTAAATTATGTAGGTAAAACTTCTATGATTGTAGGGATACGAGTAGAAGCTGAAAATATACAAACAGGCTTTGTTAAACATTGCAATTCATCTTATTTCACTATGGTTGCAAAAGATAAAACGGGGCAATCAACACCTGTTCCAGGTCTTATTCTTAGTAATTTTGAAGATGTTAGGCGCTTTTATAATTGTATCAAAACAATCTCTAATAGAAAAGAAAAGCAACAACACGAAGATCATTTTAATTATAAAAGCCCTGAAGCTCTAGCTCATCTATCAGAATACAACGTAGAGGTTGATTTGAAATAAGTAAAAAGAAACTTTCCTAAAAGATAATATTGTAAAGATTTAATTTTGTTACTACTTTAATAGTCTAGCGGAACGAAGAATCTAACAAAATTATCCAAGCTTTTAGAAAAGTTTCTTTTTTTAGAATAATTTTAAAATACTCTTACTAAATTAAATCCAAAGCTAATTTCTCCTTTTGCCCAATTACCTGCTGTTCTACCTAGATAACCTGTATCGTGCATGGCATTCGCATTGGTAAAAAACATTTGAAATATGTGTCCCCCTGTTTCTAAATCTACTCCAACCGAAAGAGGATCTCTAAAATTTGAATTTTTAATTCTATTCAAATGTGCTGCATAATCTACATTTAAAGAAAATCGCTTACTTAACTTATAACGACCTCCCATACCTACTGCAAATTGTGCGTTTTTTTGTTCGGGATTAAGAACTACATTTTCATAAAAAAATGTAGGCGCTAATTGTAATGTTAATTGATCGTTGAATTTTCTTGACACTAATATTTGTGAATTATAAGAAAGTCTGTGTTTAAATTCTAACAAAGGATAAGCTTCTTTTTTCATAGCCGAATTAATTGCCAAAGCATTATATCCTACTATTGTAAAAGGAAATCCTTCTTTCTTTTGGCTTATAATTTTATATTTTATTCCCGCATCATAAGTCTTGGCAAAAGTACTTCTTGAAAAATGCAACGTGACATCATCTGTTAACCCATAAACCATTTTTAGTTGAGTAGTAGCTCCATCTAACCCAAAAAAGTTTTCAAACCCTGAGTTCAAAAAACCAAAACGGTGAGAAACAATAAAATATAAATCTCCTTTTGATGCCAATTTTGTTGACTCTAAATTCACAATCTTTAAAGATTTAAATGCTGATTCAACGACTTCTGAGTCGTTATTTTCTACTCCTTTTAACAAATCATCTTGTGCCTGCAAATTATTACTTAACACAATAGAAAATCCTAATAAAATTTTTTTTAACATACTTTTTAGTTTTTTAACATCTAAACATCAAATAAATAAATTATTTTTGCTGTCATTTGTATAGACAAATATATAAATTTAATAACTAAAATCACTTATTATGAAAAAAACATTTCTGTTTTTAAGCTTTTTAACAATCAGTTTAGCAAGTTGTTCTAAAGACAATGAACCTTCTATTTCAGGTCCTACCACTACTACTACTACTACTACTGGAGCTAAATTAACTTATGAAGCAAACGCTAAGGCTATTTTCACAAATAACTGTGTAGGTTGCCACCCTGCTTTTGCTTCATACAGTGGTGTAAAAACAAATATTAATAACATCTTAGATAGAATACAAAGAGATGGAGCTGGAGTTATGCCTCGTTCAGGAAAAATGCCCCAAGTTAACATTGATATTATAAAACAGTGGCAAGCTGATGGCTTATTAGAAAAATAATTTTTTTAAAGTAGCTAAAGAAGCACACTTCCCCCTAAAGTGTGCTTGCAAAAAAGTTAATTTAACGATTCAATACTATTAAAACTACACAAATAAGTTATGAAAAAACTATTTTACTCCCTAATTTTACTTATCAATTTACACTCTTGGTCTCAAGAAAAAAGTATAGCAAAAAACGGAGTTATAACATTTGAGGCATCTGTTGCCACTTTTGAAGAAATAAAGGCTACAAGTTCCTCTGCTGTATGTGTTTTAAATTCTAAAACAGGAGATATTGCCTCGGTCATAAACATTAAAACTTTTAAGTTTAAAAACAGCTTAATGCAAGAGCATTTTAATGAAAACTATATGGAAAGCGACAAATTTCCTAAAGCTATTTTTAAAGGAAAAATAGAAAATTACAACACTTATAGTTTTGATAACCAAACAAAAGTTCAAATAAATGGTACTTTTGAAATTCACGGAAAATCAAAAAATATGACGGTACCTGCTTTTTTAAAAAAAGAAGGGAACAACTATATTCTTATAGCTAACTTTATTTTAAAGCCAGAAGAATTTAATATTGAAATACCTAGTGTTGTTGGCTATAAAATTGCGAAATCAATAGAAGTATCTACTACTTTTAAACTATTAGGTCAATAAAACCTTATATTCATTTTCTTTTTTAGTTATATCTCAACATTTTCAAATTGGTTTAATCGGTCTATATGTAAAATAGTTGAGGTAAAACTATTATTATGTTCGTACATAGGTTTAAATTTTGCGCCATATACGACTTCATCAAATGTATAAGAAGTTCTTTTAACAACGTTATTACTAAACATATCATCAAAAGCTTTTAAAAAAACTAATACTTCTCCTTTTCTTGATTTAAAATCTTTTTCAGAAAATCCATAAAGAGGACTATTTTCATTAATGATATGTACTAGCGTCCAGCTGAGTGTTAAAACATTTACATGATCGTACTCAAGTTCTAACGGATAAAATTTATTAACCCATTTCCCCTTTTCCTCTACTTTAAGACCTAACGTTATTTTTGCTACGGCATCTGTTAGAGTTGTATTTTTAAAAGGAGCCACTCTCATCATTAGTGCTACTCCTCCTTGAAAAGGAGTAATCAATGCGTGGTGAGAAAATTTTAAATAAGCTCTAGGTTTACTAAACCTACCATACAACAAACCTGTTGCCAAAGCAAAAGCTAATAACCCCATAAGAGCTTCTACAGATGCAATTGCACTAGTCAAAAAACCTTCTGGGTTTATATGACCATATCCTACTGTTGTAAAAGTTTGTGCGCTAAAAAAATAAGCCTGTCCAAACTTTTCTAATTCATTTATAGCACTAATTCCATTCAAATGTTCTACTCCTATTATGTAATATATAGAGGCAAAGAAAAAATTAATAATTACAAATACGGCTAATATTATAAGATGAAATTTCCAAATGGGTAATTGCAAGAGAGTATGAAACCAACTAATTTGATCAAATAAAGGAATTCCTTTTTTTACAACGTTAGCCGATCCGTCTTTACTAACAAAACGGCCTCCATAATTTTCAGGATCTGAGCCAAAACCAGTATGTTCATCTGTTGTAAACTTCTTTATTCTCCTTCCAAATACTGCCATCATTTTTTTTTCGTAAATTTACCAATATATTTTATAAAAACATTGACTGTGAAATTAACTAAATTATTCCAATCTTTTTTTGAGAGTGAAAAAGCTAGTGGTATTATCTTAATATTTTGTACTTTATTTTCTATTATCATAACAAATTCAACTTTTGGGGAAAGTTATTCTCATTTGTGGCATATTAAAATTGGTTCCTTTTCAATAGAACATATTATTAATGATGGTTTGATGACTATTTTCTTCTTAATGATAGGTTTAGAGTTAGAGCGTGAAATTTATATTGGAGAATTATCAAAAATCAAAAATGCGCTACTTCCCATCTTAGCTGCTTTAGGAGGAATGCTTATTCCTGCTGGAATTTACTTTCTGACTAATCAAAATACCCCTTATACAAATGGAATTGGGATTCCTATGGCAACTGATATTGCTTTTGCCATTGGTATTTTATCTTTATTAGGTAATCGAGTTCCTATTTCTCTAAAAATATTTCTAACAGCTCTAGCTGTAATTGATGATTTGGGGGCTATAATAGTTATTGCTTTATTTTATTCAACGGATTTAAATTGGATGAACTTAGGTATTGCTTTAGCAATATTTTGTATCCTTTTAGTAATGAATAGGATAAAGTTTTATAAGCTCTGGCCTTATTTAATCTTAGGAGTTGCAATGTGGTATTTCATGCTACACTCAGGAGTTCATGCTACCATTACAGGTGTTTTACTAGCCTTTGCTATTCCTTTTGAGGATGGAACAGAGAATACGATTTCTTATAAATTAGAACATATATTGCATAAACCTGTTGCTTTCTTAATACTTCCTATTTTTGCTTTGGCCAATACTGCTATTGTGCTTTCATTTGATCGTAATCAGGGCTTATTACCAAGTTATGGATTAGGAATCATTTTAGGGTTAATTATAGGAAAACCTCTAGGAATTACTTTTTTTTCTTGGTTATCTGTAAAATCAAAATGGGCAAAATTACCAAAAGACCTAAACTGGAGTACCATTTTTGGTGCAGGGATATTAGGCGGAATAGGATTTACAATGTCTATTTTTATAGATTTATTAGCTTTTACAGATGCTACGACGATTAACAACTCTAAATTATATATTATTATTGGATCCTTATTAGCAGGAATTATAGGTTTGTTTTACTTGAAAACCGTATTAAAAAAGAGCCTCAAATAACGAGCTACTATTTGTATCTCATTTATTTTTATTCATTAAATAAAAATTGCTTCAACTGATATTAATGATGTACTATAGTTTAACAACTTTCTTTGGTATTATTTTATACTAGGATCGTTTACTTTTAACCCAATTATATCATTTAAACTTTGTTTTTTAAAAAAAATAATACATCTACAAAAATTAGTGTTAGTTCTCGATGTGCTTCGCATTCAAACTAACGATGATTTCAATTATATACTCAACCGTCTATTCGAGTTGTTTTTAAAATTTAAAAAACGTATCGAAAACTTTACTTTTTAATCCAGTATATTTTAAGTTTAAATGGTATAAAAAAACAGCTCTTCTTTTTAAAATCAAAAAGTAAGAGCTGTTTAAAAAACCTTATCCCTCTTATTTTAAGAGGTTTTTCTTTTAAAAAATCAAGGTTTGTTTTTTCAAAAAACAAAAAAGACTGTCTATCTAGTAAATAAGTAAAAAATCAAATTTTTGTCAATCTTTATAAAAGAGGATTAATTAGTATTGATGATTATTTCATCTATTCGAACAAATAATCTATTCTCGTTTTAATCGACTAGAGTTAAACATCAAACGGAAATTCTAGATAACAAATTAGGTATATTTCAGACAGTCTTTTAAAAATTAGAGTTAAGCAATAAATATAATCTATAATCTGATTATTCATAATTTTAAGAACACATAATGAGACTGTGCGGAATGGAAGGTTTTCCAGCTTAGTTAAAACAGTAACTGATTAAAATCAATCACAAGAACAAAACATTTTTGTGCACAACCCAAACTTATAACAATTACAGCTGGAAAACCTAACCATTTCAATTATAAAAACAGAAATAAAGCACTATATAACTAATTATCATGCAACATTTTTAGATCTTTTAAAATAGTTTCATAAGCTAAAATTGCATTTATAATGTTATTTTTATCAGCAAAAGGAGTAATTGATTTTTGACAACTTTCTGTCTCTAATATAAAATTCTTAATAGCCTCATGTTGTTTGTCTAAAAACTTTCCATATCCTGAATTTTCGGGTATTCCTATATCTTGCATAGATATACCAGCTTTATTCGTTAAGGCAATAAAAGGAATTCTATTAGCTAAAACGCGAATTCGTTCTAAATATAGTTCTACTAATCCTCCTTTTTGCATTTCTTCTAGTTCTCTTTTTTCGTAAAATTTAGTAACACGTGCTGTTGGATCAATTATACTTTTTGAAACATTTTTACTCTGAGCATTCAAATTATTACAAAATGTTAAAACAAAAAAAGTCAAGGTTAAAATCTTCTTCATTTTATTAATACTTTTACATATCACAAAAATAATAAACCTTTATTTTAACAAAGTTGACCATCGTCAATATTTAAATAAAACTATTTTTCATGAGTTTTGATATAACAAAGTATACCTTTAGGAGTCATGAACTTCTTAAAGATGTGAAACCTAAATTTTTACAAGAATTAGAAGCCAATAAATCAATTGAAAACCATTTCAAAGGAAATATTCTTTACGAAGAAGGTACAGAAGCTAAAGCTGTATATAGATTAATAAAAGGAAAAGTAAAGATAGAGCAACTTAATCAAGATGGAAAAACTAGAATTGTATATATCTTCGTTGAGGGGGAGTTCTTTGGATTTAGACCGTTATTGAGTAATGAAAAGCATCCTGTGACTGCTATTCTACTAGAAGACAGTCAAGTAGAAGTTTATGAAGGAAATAAATTCATTGAAATTACTAAAAAATCGCCTAATCTTTCATTTAACTTGGTTCAAATTTTAAGTTTCGAATTTAATGTTTGGATTAATTTGATTACTTCACTTTCTCATAAATCAGCAAAAGAAAAAATTGCTTTAATTTTGCTCATTTTAGATGAAAAGTATAGGACAGAAAAGGAAGAATATGAAATATCTATGACAAAATCAGACATAGCCAAATACTCTGAAACATCTGAAGAAACGGTCGTTAGAGTAATTAGCTTTTTTGAATCTGAAGGTATTTTAATCAACCATAGCAGAACAATAAAAATCATTAATATCAAATTACTTTCAATTCTGTCAGAAGGATTTTGATTGAAATTTCCTTAATTAATCAACAAATTTTTAAAAGTCAACCTATAATTTTCTAAAATTTTAATTTTATCTAAAATTCCATAAAATGTATTATTCTTTAGCACAACAATACTCTCTATTTCCTTACTATCTAATTTATTCATTATTTCGTCAATGTCTTCATTAATATCAATTACTAAAAAATCACTTGACATTATTTCTTGTACTTTTGTAAATTTAACCTGAAAAGAATTGAATAAGATTTTTTTTACAAGATCATAATACACAATTCCTATTACCTTTTGTTCTTTATTTAGAACTGGAAAAATGGTTTGTTTACTATCCGATATTATTTCTATGATTTTATCCAACAAATCTTCTGGCGATAGTGTTTCAGCTTTTACATTTATCAACTTTTGTACTTCGATACTTTGTAGTACATTTTTATCTTTATTGCTTGTAAAAACATCTCCTGAGTTAGCTAACATTTTTACATCCATAGAATGTTCTTCAAAACGCTTAGAAACCGCATAACTGACAGAAGAGACAATCATTAGAGGAATCATTAAGTCGTATCCTCCTGTAATTTCGCCAATCAGAAAGATAGCTGTAAGAGGAGCATGAAACAGTCCACTAAGTATACCTGCCATTCCCACTATCGTAAAATTTGTTACAGGTAATTGAGAAATCCCTAATATATTGATTGTTTTGGCTACTACAAACCCTAAATAAGATCCCACAAATAATGATGGAGCAAAATTACCTCCATTGCCTCCGCTTCCTAAAGTAATTCCTGTGGCTATAGATTTTATAAACACAATAACTCCGATAAAAAGAATCAGAACCCATTTTTCATTTTTAACACACTCTAATAAGGTATTTTCTAAGAGTATTTCAGGATGTGATGTAGATAAAATTTTTATACTTTCATATCCTTCTCCGAATAAGGTTGGAAAAAAGAAAATTAAAACCGCTAAAATTAATGCTCCAAAAATAGCTTTTGCATAAATTCGTTCTGAAAAGTGGTTAAAAAAATGTTCTATTTTCCTAAATGTGCGGGCATGATAAACAGAAACTAAACCTGCCAATACTCCTAATAAAATATAAAAAAACGTATTTGAAAAATTAAATGCTTGTACTTTTTGGAAACTCAAAATAACCTCACCACTAATAACTATTTTACTTACCAAAGCCCCCGTTGCAGCTGAAATCATAATAGGAATAAACGCAGAAATGGAAATGTCTGCCAATATAACTTCAATAGTAAAAAGGACTCCCGCAATAGGGGCATTAAATGCTGCGCCTATACCAGCTGCTACTCCACAGGCTAATAATAATATTCTATTATTTTTGGACAAAGAGTATTTTTGTGCATAATTAGATCCAAATGCAGCCCCTGTAATAACAATCGGACTTTCTAGTCCTGCTGATCCTCCTAATCCAACTGTTAAAGAACTGGTCATAATTTGAGCATACATTTGCTTTCTAGGTACAATTCCTCCTTTTTTTGCAATAGAATGCAAAATTTTTGCACTTCCTTTTTCTATACTTCCTCCCAAAAATCGTTTGATTACAAAAACTGTTAAAATCAAACCAATAATAGGCAACATACTATTAGGGTAGGGTAATTTTAAGTATTTATTAAGAAGATTAGCCCAAATAAAAACTTTGTGAGCAAAGGTTTTAAGAAAAATTACAGCCAAAGAAACTGAAATTGCTATCGCTACACTGGATAAATATAAAAAATTGCGTTCAGAAAGCATTTCTTTTGCTTTAAAAAAGAAATATTCTAAACGAGCAAAAAGGGTTCTGAAAAGAAGTTGGATTTTAGCTGAAATTCTCCTTGGCATAATTTAGTTTATAGTATGCCAAATATAAATAATAATAAGCAAAACATTTAATAAAAAGCAAGCTGCCCCAAAAGTCATTTAATTTTATTGAGTCTTTCTCCCTCTATTCTACCTAAATAAGCTTTTATAAATGATTAAAAAGTAAATAGTATAACGCTAAAGGATTCTACTTATTGAATTGTTAAAGTATAGACTATATTTTTAAATATTGTTTTTTGGACAGCTTTCTTAAAATTTTATTTTGTTAAATACATTTTTCTTCTAGAGTATAATTCGTAAAACTGATCGTCCTTTAAATCATCAATAAATAAGATACTTTCTCCTGTTGATTTCATTTCGGGACCTAATGCTTTATTAACTCCTGGAAACTTATTGAATGAAAATACAGGTTGTTTAATAGCAAAACCGTTAAGTTTGGGATTGAATGCAAAATCCGTCACTTTTTTATCACCTAACATGACTTTAGTAGCATAGTTTACATAAGGTTCACCATAAGCTTTTGCTATAAATGGTACGGTACGCGATGCTCTTGGATTAGCTTCTATAATATAAACGGTATCTTCTTTTATAGCAAACTGAATATTTATCAAACCTACTGTTTTTAATGCTTTTGCTATTTTTTCAGTATGATCTTTTATTTGCTGCATTACAAACTCACCTAAATTAAACGGCGGTAAAGTTGCATTACTATCCCCTGAATGCACTCCACAAGGCTCAATGTGTTCCATAATTCCTATTATGTACACATTTCCATCTGCATCACAAATAGCATCGGCTTCTGCTTCTATAGCGCCATCTAAATAATGGTCTAACAACAATTTGTTATTTGGAATATGTTTTAAGATTTCAATAACGTGTTCTTCTAGTTCTTGCTTATTGATTACAATCTTCATCCCTTGTCCTCCTAATACATACGAAGGACGTACTAATAATGGAAAATCTAATTCATCTGCTAATTTGACTGCTTCTTCAGCATTTTCTGCTACTCCAAACCTAGGGAATGGTATCTCTAAGTCCGTTAATAATTCTGAAAAGCGTCCTCTATCTTCAGCTAAATCTAATGCGTCAAAACTTGTTCCTATTATTTTAACACCATATTTACTTAATTTTTCAGCTAATTTTAGAGCGGTTTGTCCACCTAATTGCACAATTACGCCTTCTGGTTTTTCATGACGAATAATATCATAAATATGTTCCCAAAACACAGGCTCAAAATATAATTTATCAGCTGTATCAAAATCTGTAGAAACTGTTTCTGGATTACAATTAATCATAATAGTTTCATACCCGCATTCTTTAGCGGCTAAAACACCGTGTACACAAGAATAGTCAAATTCAATACCTTGTCCAATTCGGTTAGGTCCTGAACCTAAAACTACAATTTTTTTCTTATCAGAAACTACACTTTCGTTATGTACATATTTTGTACCATCTGCTTTTTCTATCTCTGCTTCAAAAGTAGAATAATAATAAGGTGTTTGTGCTTTAAATTCAGCTGCACATGTATCTACTAACTTGTACACACGTTGAATATTCATTTCTTCTCTTAGTGTATGTACTTGACTTTCTAAACAACCTAACATGTGTGCTATTTGGCGATCACCGTATCCTTTTTGTTTTGCTTCAAGTAATAGTTCTTTTGGCAAAGTATCTAATTTGTATTTAGAAATTTCTTTTTCTAATAAATACAAACCTTCGTATTCTTTCAAGAACCACATATCTATTTTTGTGATTTCATGAATTCTTGATAATGGAATTCCCATAGCAATTGCGTCGTATATAACAAATACACGATCCCAACTTGCATGGGTGAGTTTTTCTATAATTTGTTCATAATTTTTATATCCTTTACCATCTGCTCCTAAGCCATTACGCTTAATCTCTAAAGATTGTGTGGCTTTGTGCAATGCTTCCTGAAAAGAACGCCCAATCCCCATTACTTCCCCAACGGATTTCATCTGTAAACCTAATGTTCTGTCTGATCCTTCAAATTTATCAAAATTCCAACGAGGAATTTTTACAATGACATAATCTAATGTGGGTTCAAATAGAGCTGAAGTTGATTTTGTAATTTGGTTTTGTAATTCATCTAACGTATAGCCTAAAGCTAATTTAGTAGCAATTTTTGCAATTGGATACCCTGTTGCTTTTGAAGCTAATGCTGATGAGCGAGATACACGAGGATTAATTTCAATGGCAACAATATCTTCTTTTTCATCTGGAGAAACGGCAAACTGGACGTTACACCCCCCCGCAAAGTTACCAATGCTACGCATCATGTGCATTGCCATATCACGCATTTTTTGGAAAGTTGTATCGGACAATGTCATGGCCGGTGCTACTGTAATACTATCTCCTGTATGGATTCCCATAGGATCCATATTTTCGATAGTACAAATAATTACAACGTTATCGTTTTTATCGCGTAATAATTCTAATTCGTATTCTTTCCATCCTAAAAGAGCTTTATCAATTAGTACTTCATGTATAGGTGAAGCCTCTAAACCACGAGTTAATAAAGCATCAAAATCTTCCTTTTTATGAACGAAAGCAGCTCCTGTTCCTCCTAATGTAAACGAAGGACGGATTACTAATGGAAAACCAAATTCTTGTGCAATTTCTTTTCCTTTTAAGAAAGAATTAGCTGTTTTAGCTGGTGCTTGTGGAATCCCTATTTTATTTAACAAATCTTTAAATTGATCTCTATCTTCGGTAATATTGATAGCATTTACATCTACCCCAATTAATTTTACACCAAAATCTTTCCAAATACCTTTATCTTCTGCTTCTAAACATAAATTTAAAGCTGTTTGTCCCCCCATAGTTGGAAGTACTGCATCAATTTGCGGGTGTGCTTTAAGAATTTCGATAATTGATTTTGTTGTTAGCGGTTTAAGATAAATATGATCTGCCATAGAAGGATCCGTCATAATAGTTGCGGGATTAGAATTGATTAAAATTACTTCAATTCCTTCTTCTCTTAATGAACGGGCAGATTGAGAACCTGAATAATCAAATTCACAAGCTTGACCAATGATAATAGGTCCTGACCCAATAATTAAAACCGATTTAATAGAGTTGTCTTTTGGCATTTTGTGTGTTGTTTATGCTGTTAACGAGCGGTATTAGTGTATTCTTTTTTATTTTTCAAATAATTTAGAAAGGTGCTTTCTAAATTATTTTTTAAAAAAAAGGCGTTACCAATAAAAGTAACGCCTTAGTATAGATTGTTGAACAATCATTATTTTTTATGTCTTGGTTCAGAAGAAACGGTTAACTTATGTCTTCCTTTAGCACGACGACGAGCAAGAACTTTTCTTCCGTTTGCAGAAGCCATTCTTTCCATAAATCCGTGTTTATTTCTTCTTTTTCTTTTCGATGGTTGAAATGTTCTCTTACTCATAGCTTTTTATCTTTAAAATCCTGTATATTTATCTAGTTATTTGGTCTTCTAAAAACCGAGTGCAAATATACAATCATTTTTTATTTCTGCAAATCCTTTTTTAAAATAATACAAAAAAATAACCAAATTTTATTAGATGACTCTAAAACTTCCCTTTATTTCTTAGTATAACTTTTCTATATTTGCACCACATTAAAAGGAATTAATATGTTTCACAGAAATATCAAATTAGTATTAGCAGCTTTGCTGGTTGTAACAGGAATTTGGCAATTTATAGAAAATAACAATGGCATTTTTTTATTTTTACTTTCCATAATCCCTATCTTTTTATATTTTCGTAACGAGTACATTTTACTTGCATTCTTAAAATTAAGAAATCAGGATTTTGCTGGAGCTAAAAACTGGTTAGACAAAATTAAGAATCCTGAAACGGCATTGATACAAAAACAACAAGGTTATTACAATTACTTGAATGGATTAATGGTATCTCAAACAAACTTAAATCAAGCCGAAAAGTTTTTCAAAAAAGCTATCTCATTAGGTTTATCTATGGATCAGGACTTAGCACTTGCTAAATTAAATCTAGCAGGAATTGCGTTATCTAAAAGGAGAAAAATAGAAGCTACGACACTTTTAAATGAAGCTAAAAAGTTAGACAAACACAATATGCTAAAAGATCAGATAAACATGATGAAAGAACAACTAAAAAGAATTTAACTACAAAATATGTTAAAATTTAAAAAACCGCACCTAACTAGTGCGGTTTTTTACTACATTTAGGGTAGATAATCGAAAAAAAAGACTGTTAGTCGGATTTTTTATTTCATTAAGAGTGAGCCGTTTATCTTCGCAGCAAATAATAAACATGAAAAAGTTATATTTCTCAATAGTTGCGTTATACTCCATTTATAGTTTTTGCCAAGACAAGGTGATAACTACAAGTTTTCCTGACGCATTAAGAGCTCATTTAGCAAAGTATAATCAAAAAATAAATTATGCTTATGAACGAAATGATGTAAATACTTCTAAAATATTATTTGACTCTTTAGTTCAGTTTCATCTTAAAGGAACACATTTCGAAGATTATACATTCAAAACATTTGAAAAAAGAAAACTCCAATTAAGTAGTATTCAAAAACCTATCTTTATTCTTACTTATGCCTCTTGGTGTGTCCCTAGCAAAGGAGAGTTCCAGGCTTTAAATAAACTAGCAGAAAAGCATGCTAAGGACATTAAATTCATCTTATTATTTTGGGATAAACGAAAAAACATCAAAGAAATAGCTCGAAAGTTCAACAATAACATAGAGGTTTGCTACGCCAATGAATCTTACAAGAACGATGCCCCCATAGTAGCTCATTTAAAACATACTTTAGGATTTCCTACTTCTTATTTTTTAGACGAAAAATTAAAAGTCATTGACATCAAACGAGGAGGCGCGCATCCTTTACCTAATTCAAGTTTTGCAACCGCTTTAAGTATGAACTATGAAACCTTTAACCTAGGTCTAAAATCTATCATTATTGAAAAAAAAATAAATAAAAGTCAAATTTCAGATTCTAATTAGCTTATTTTTCAAAGAACATCTTACTTCCTATAACAATTAATATAATGCTGAAAACTTTTTTCAGCATTTTTTGATCTAAATTAACAGCCAACTTACTCCCAGCATAACTCCCTACAACAAAAAATAAAGCTATTACTCCAGCATACTTCCAATTAATATATCCTTCTTTATAATAATTAAACACAGCCAAAGCCGTGACTGGCACTACTAATACAGCCAAACTAGTTCCTTGGGCTTGGTGTTGTGAAAAACCTAAAATAAAAACCATCATAGGCACCATTATAATTCCTCCTCCTACTCCTACTAAGCCACTTAGCATACCTGCTAATAACCCTGTAATAATCAAAACAATTATCGTAATTGTATTCATACACTCATATTTTTATCTATTATACCCTAAATCCGATCTCTTTTTACTCACTAATACCTACCCGACTAACTAATAAAATTATATTTTTATTTAACAGGTAAATCTAAAATATATTTTTTCTTATTAGGATTATCAAGTTTTACATCTCGTAACCAAGGGTTCATTAATTTTAATTCTTTATAATTAACTCCTTGGCTTTTAGCAAATTTAGCCAAATCTGTAATTGTACTATCTACTTCTATCTTTTTTATTTTTAACGGTTTGTACAACTCCTCCTCATTTAATTCAAACCCATATTGTTTTGGGTTTTTCATAATTTCTTTTAGTGCTAAAATTCTAAATACATATCGGAATGTTTCATCTGTAAGCAACAAATCATAGTAATTCGTAACGAATTGTTGATTAATAGCTTTTTGCAAACCATTCATTCCTCCATTATAAGAGGCAGCCGCTAAAGTCCAAGAACCAAATTTCTCTTTTGCTTTTAACAAATATTCACAAGCTGCTTGTGTAGCCTTTTCTAAATGATAACGTTCATCAACTCCTTCTGTTATTTCCATTCCTTTTTCTTTAGCTGTTTGAGGCATAAATTGCCAAAATCCTTTTGCTCCTGAAGGAGAAGTAGCATTCGTTAAAGAACTTTCTATAACAGCTAAATATTTAAAATCATCGGGTATATTATTTTTAATCAGAATAGGTTCGATAATAGGAAAAAAACGATATGCCCGTTTGATGATCATTATGGTAGAACCGTGCATATATTCATTAATAACTAATTCTCGATCTAATCTTTCACGCACATCAGGTATATTAAGAGGCACTTCTTCTCCACAAAAATCAATTTTTATTGGAAAAAGATGATTATTTTTCCAACTTACTAACATAAAGCCAACACATAAAATAAAAAAAACAATATTTCTCAACTTCATTTTATTCCTTTATTAATTTAGGTAAATTTTCATTTAACCATTTGTATTTATTTAAAATCATAATATGGGTCCCCCCTTTAACATTTATATATTTTTCTATATTTTTCACAGGAAAAACCTCATCTGCATCTCCCTGAATATGAATTACTTTTAAATCAGGTTCGTTTCTTTCCCAACATACTACTTGTTCTATAGCCCAATCTAAGTACTCTTTTTCAGTACGTGTCATAAATTTTTTGTATAATTCTATTCTTTGTTTTACAATTCCTTTTCCAAAAACGTATTTCGCCAAGGTTTCTATATTTTTGGCTAAACCTGTGGGCAATATTTTATACAACTTAGTTCTCTTTGCTATTTTCATCCTTTTAGGTAATTCTTCATTACTTTTTACACTTGAAATAATGATTACCTTTTTAGGATTTATAAATTGCGCCATTTCTTGCACTAAAATGCCCCCAAAGGAAACCCCTATTAAAACAATATCTTCTCCTGATACTTTTTTCGACATTCTTTGAGCATAATTTTTAAGTGTTTCGTTTTTTTGAGGCATTTCCCACTCTAAAAAATACGTATCAAAAAATTCTTTAGGCAACTGAATCCGTTCAAATATTTTTGAACTGGCAGCCATTCCTGGCATAAAATATACTTGCAACTTAGACATTCTTTTATTTTTATTATTTTTTCGACTAAATTAATTATTTATTCTGGCCGTAAAACAGTAGCATGAAAAAAACTTTTTCTTTAAAATTGCAAAAAAAATAAAAATGAAAAATTTAACTCTTAAGTGGAAAATTGCTTTTAAAATTTTCCCTATTATTTTGATTGTTGGAATTTTTAAATTACTGAGTCATTACTATAATTTTGAACTAATGGAACTCAATGCTCTTTTTACTAGTTTAGTTGCTGGTACTATTTTTCTAATTGGTTTTCTAATTAGTGGTGTGTTGTCTGACTACAAAGAGAGTGAGAAATTACCTACTGAATTAGTCTGTTCTATGCGTACTTTACAAGATGATACACTTACAATTATTAAATCTAAAAATTCAGAAGCCGCTATTTTTTTTTTAGAATACCAAAAAGAGCTCCCTATCTTTATTAAAAAATGGTTTTATAAATCAGAAAGCACTTCTTCTCTTTTAGCCTATATTAGCTCTATTAATGATCATTTGGTTAATCTTGAAAGAGAAGAAATTCAGGCTAATTATATCATAAAAATGAAAAACGAACAAAATCAATTACGTAAAGTTATTATGAGAATGGATACAATACGTGATACTGATTTCGCTGTTTCTGCTTATGCTATTGTTGAGGCTATGGCTTTCTTAACTTCAATTGGGTTAATTATTATTCAGATAGAGCCTTTTTTAGCTGCCATGTTTCTTACTATACTTATTACCTTCTTAATTTGGTATATGCTTTTTTTAATTAAAGATTTAGACAATCCTTTTGATTATATTGAGAATGGCGAAACGGGAACTGAAATTTCACTTAAACCGTTACATGATTTCATTGCTGAATTTTAACGTTCTACATAAAAGAAAATTATCTAAAGAGATTTTATTACAATAATTTATTTTATTAAGTTCCTTCGCTCAAATCTACTTTTTATTGATTTGAATGAAGGAACCTGCAAAAAATCACGAAAATCACTGACGATGTATGTCATTCTAACTGCTTTTGAGATAAAACCATATATGGAAATATAACTTTTTAGACATCTTATTTTATGAATTATAAAAAAAAGAAGGACTAGTCTTTCACAAATTCTATCCTTACACTTCCGTCTTCATCTATTTTAGACAAGCTAACTTCATGTAATGAATTAACTAATTCTGGATTCCATGGTGTTTTTACTTTTACATAATTCTCTGTAAATCCGTGAATATACCCTTCTTTATTTTCTCCTTCAAAAAGAACTGTTCTATTAGTTCCTATTTGACTCTCGTAAAAGGCGCGGCGTTTTTTTACAGACAAACCACGTAACATTTTTGAGCGTTTGGCTCGTATATTTCCAGGCACTACTCCTTCCATTTCTGCGGCTTCTGTATTATCTCTTTCTGAATAGGTAAATACATGAAGATATGAAATATCTAAATTATGTAAAAAATTATATGTTTCTAAGAATAGTTCGTCTGTTTCTCCTGGAAAACCAACAATAACATCTACACCAATGCAGGCATGAGGCATTACTTCTCGTATTTTAGTAACTCGATCTGAGTATAACTCGCGCAAATAACGACGTTTCATGCGTTTTAATATTGTATTAGAACCTGATTGTAACGGAATATGGAAATGAGGAACAAAGGTTCTGCTTTGTGAAACGAAATTAATGGTTTCATTTTTCAATAGATTGGGTTCTATTGAGGATATACGCAATCTTTCGATACCTTCTAACTTATCTAAGGCTTGAACTAACTCTAGAAAAGTGTGTTCGTGTTTTTTATTTCCAAACTCTCCTTTTCCATAATCTCCAATATTCACGCCTGTTAATACAATTTCTTTAATTCCTTTTTTAGAAATTTCTTGAGCATTTTTCATTACATTTTCCATGGTATCGCTACGAGAAATTCCTCTGGCTAACGGAATTGTACAATAGGTACATTTATAATCACATCCATCTTGGACTTTCAAAAAAGCACGGGTTCTATCGCCTATAGAATAACTTCCTACATAAAAATCTGCTTCCTCTATTTCGCATGAATGTACTTCGCCTAAATCATTTTTAGAAAGATCATTCAAATAATCTGTTATCTTAAATTTTTCGGTAGCCCCTAAAACTAAATCAACACCATCTACAGCTGCTAATTCTTCGGGTTTTAACTGTGCGTAACAACCTACCGCAGCTACAAAGGCTTTTTCGTTAAGCTTCATTGCTTTTTTTACAATCTGCTTGAATTGTTTATCTGCATTATCCGTAACGGAGCAAGTATTAATTACATAGATATCTGCTATTTCTTCAAAATCTACGCGATCAAAACCTTCCTCATGAAAATTTCGTGCAATGGTGGATGTTTCAGAGAAGTTTAATTTACATCCCAGCGTATAAAACGCTACTTTTTTTTTGTTTTCCATAATTTATTCTCAATCGATGAAATCGTTGTCAAAAATTGAGAAGGCAAATTTAACTAGATTTTTTGGTTAAAAAAATAGTAGTTTATTCACTCCTTACTAATTTATTACTATTCTTAATTAAAAGAAAAACACCGATTTTACATTCTGAAATTCTAAAAAATCGCTTTAAACAGTAATTTTATATTTACTTTTTTTTCGTAAAATCGGTATTTTTTTTATTTATGAAAGGCTTTTGGGGCTAACATATTTTCTGGATTTAAAATATCGTCTAGCTGCTCTTTCGAAAGGATGTTGTGTTCTAGGACTAAATTGTATACACTTTTGCCTGTTTCTAGTGCTTCTTTGGCTATTTTAGTACTGTTCTTATAGCCTATATAAGGATTTAGAGCGGTTACGATACCTATACTATGTAATACCATTTCACGGCAATGTTCTTCATTGGCGGTTATACCATTAATACATTTTTCTCTTAGGGTATCCATGGCTTGACTCATTAATTGCATGGATTCAAGAATAGCATAAATGAGTACTGGCTCCATAACGTTTAGTTGTAATTGTCCTGCTTCAGCTGCCATAGTAACGGTTAAATCATTTCCTATAACGCGAAAACAAACCTGATTCATTACTTCTGGGATAACAGGATTTACTTTCCCAGGCATGATAGAAGAACCTGGCTGCATGGGAGGCAAATTGATTTCGTTTAGTCCACAACGAGGTCCCGATGATAACAATCGTAAATCGTTACATATTTTTGACATTTTGATTGCCATACGTTTTAAAGCGGAAGAATAAATTACGTAGGATCCTGTATCTGGTGTTGCTTCAATTAAGTTTGGAGCTGATACTATAGCTAAACCTGTAATTATCGCTAATTTTTCCGCACATAACTGAGCATATCCTATGGGTGCATTTAGTCCTGTACCAATGGCAGTTGCTCCCATATTAATTTCTAAAAAAAGATTTGAGTTTTGTGTTAGTCGATCTATTTCTTCTTCTAAAGTAGCTGCAAAAGCTTCAAATTCTTGACCTAAAGTCATTGGAACTGCATCTTGTAACTGGGTGCGTCCCATTTTTAAAACATGTTTAAACTCTTCTCCTTTTTTCCTAAAAGATGTTATTAATTGTTTTAAATGCGAAATTAGATTCATATTAGAGCGTATAGCTCCAATTTTTATAGCGGTTGGATACGCATCATTTGTAGATTGCGATAAATTTACATGGTCATTAGGTGAGCAAAACTGATACTGCCCTTTTTCATATCCCATGATTTCTAGAGCTCTATTGGCTAAAACTTCGTTAATATTCATGTTTGTTGAAGTTCCTGCTCCTCCTTGAATCATATCAACTGGAAATTCGCGATCAAACTTTCCTTCAATCACTTCTTTGGAGGCCTGTACGATAGCATTTTTTATTGGTTCTTCAAGTAACCCTAAATCAAAATTTGTTTCGGCTGCTGCCCATTTTACATAGGCAAGTCCTTTTATAAATTCGGGAAATTGATACAATCGTACTCCTGAAATATTAAAATTTTCAATGGCGCGTTGTGTTTGCACTCCGTAATAGGCATTTACAGGAACTTGTAAATCACCTAATAAATCATTTTCTATTCTATACATTTTTTTCAAAGCTAAAAAACCACGAATTTACACTCGCGGTTTCTTATTTTAATTTATTTTTTGGTTATTCTTTTCTATATTTTTTAGTTTCTTCGAAAACGTGTTCTAAAATTTTAACATCTTGTTCTGAAAATTCAATATTACGTCTTGACATTACAATTTTAGCGGTTTGAAAGGCTTTTGCGGTAAGATAGGTGGTAAACCCAGAAGCGCCTCCCCAAGAAAAACTAGGTACAAAATTACGAGGAAATCCAGCACCAAAAATATTAGCAGAAACACCTACAACGGTACCTGTATTAAACATGGTATTAATTCCACATTTACTATGGTCTCCCATCATTAAACCACAAAATTGAAGTCCTGTACGGGCAAAAGTTTCTGTTTCATAACTCCAAAGTTTTACTTCTTCATAATTATTTTTTAAATTAGAGTTATTACTATCTGCTCCTATATTACACCATTCTCCTAATACTGAATTTCCTAAAAAACCATCGTGTCCTTTATTAGAATAAGCAAATAAAACCGAGTTATTAATTTCTCCTCCTACTCTACTGTGAGGACCAACCGTAGTAGCTCCATAAATTTTGGTTGCTAATTTTACTTGTGCTTCTTCACATAAAGCAAAAGGACCGCGTATAACAGATCCTTCCATTATTTCTGAGTTTTTACCAATATAAATTGGTCCCGTAGAAGCATTTAGGGTTACAAATTCTAGCTTAGCACCTTCTTCTATAAAAATATTTTCAGGAGCAATTACATTCACCGATTTAGGAATTGGTTGTGAGGTTCTTCCTTCTGTAATTAATTCAAAATCTTCACGAAGCGCTATATCGTTTTTAGCAAAAATATCCCATGTATGTTCAATTGTAATACAATCAACTGTGCATTCTATTATTTCAAATGTATCAAAATCTACTTCTTGATTTTCTTTACTATAAAAAGCAACTACTTCATCTTTATAAAAAAGGGCTTGATTTTCTTCTAAAGATTTAATCATTTCTACCAGTACATCGTTGGGTAAAAAAGAAGCATTAATCATAATATTTTCTTCCATTTCTACCATAGGATATTTTTCTGATAAGTATTCCTCGGTAATAGTTGTAGTGGTATATCCTAAAAATTTTTCCCATTTTTCACGAATAGTCAAAATTCCTATTCGAATATCTGCTACGGGACGAGTAAAAGTAAATGGAAGCAAAGCATTGCGTACATTTCCATCAAAAAGTATGTAGTTCATATATTTTTATAATTTTATAGAAAGATGTTTCAAAAACTGACAATGTTATACTTTATATACCAAAAGGATAGAGCTTATACTATTGAGTATAAAGTTCCTCTTATTGCAGGAATAATAAAGCAGATAGTGTTTTTTGTTTTTAGAACACCCTTTTTTAATATTCCAAAAATAAGCAAATTCCATTTTTAAATTAGCATTTTTTCATAAATTTCAAAAAAATGTTAAAACAAAAAAGCACCACTTTCATGGTGCTTTTGTTGACTATATAAAATTCAATATTATTTATTGAATTTGGCATATTTAGTTTTGAATTTGTCAATACGTCCTGCTGTATCAACCAATTTAGATTTACCAGTGTAAAAAGGGTGAGAAGAACGAGAAATCTCCATTTTAAATACTGGATATTCTACACCTTCATGTGTAATTGTTTCTTTTGTTTCAACTGTAGATTTAGTAATAAATACATCATCGTTTGACATATCTTTGAAAGCTACTAATCTGTAATTTTCTGGATGGATTCCTTTTTTCATAATAAATCTGTTTATGTTTTGCTGTATTCAATCTTGATGCTTTTATCGCTAAAAGGTATTGATTTACAACAGCTTTTACTATATAATACTTTTAATTCAGGTTGCAAATGTAATATATTTTTTTAATATACAAATTATTATGTAACATTTTTAATTTTAAAACTACTTACTATCAAAATACTTATATTTGTTAATCTAAAATCAGAGCATTAAATTATGAACGAAATTATCAAAAAAAACGGGGTTCAATACGGATTGGTTATAGGACTCATTTCAATATTGACTACGCTTTTCATTTACCTTACCAATATTGAATTATTTACTTCAGGATGGATTACTTTTATTAAGTATGGACTTTATCTTATTATCATTTTTTTATTACTAAGAAAGACTCAAAAAGATTTTGAAACAGGGATTACTTTTAAAGAAACATTTACAACTTATTTTATTGCTACTACCATTGGAATACTTATGGGTTCTCTTTTTGAACTAATTTTATTTAATGTTATAGATTCTTCTTTAAAAGAAAGTGTAAAGGAAATTATAATTAAAGAAACAGGCACTATGCTTCAAAAATTTGGAACGCCTAGATCCGTTATTAAAGAATCTATTAAACAACTTGAAATGCAAGATCAGTTTTCAATAGGTAACTTTTTTAAAGGAACTATTTTTACAATTTTAATAAGTGCAATTTTTGGTTTAATTTTGTCTGCATTTTTCAAAACAAAATCGTCAAATCAACTATAAAAGTGGATATATCAATTATAATACCCTTATTAAACGAACAAGAATCATTACCCGAGTTAGTTTCATGGATTGAACGTGTTATGATTCAGAATCAGTATTCATACGAAGTCTTGTTTATTGACGACGGAAGCACTGATGATTCTTGGCAAGTGATACAACAATTAGCATCAAAAAACGAAAACTTAAAAGGAATTCGTTTTTTGCGCAATTATGGAAAAAGTCAGGCTTTACATGCTGGTTTTGCTAAGGCAGAAGGTAGTGTAGTCATTACTATGGATGCCGATTTACAAGACAGTCCTGATGAAATACCAGAACTTTACCAAATGATTTCTAAAGAAAATTTTGATTTAGTTTCAGGTTGGAAAAAGAAACGTTATGATAATACTTTAACAAAAAATCTACCTTCTAAACTTTTTAATGCAGCCGCTAGAAAAACTTCAGGCGTGCAACTGAATGACTTTAACTGCGGTTTAAAGGCATACAAGAACACGGTAATAAAAAACATAGAGGTTTTTGGGGAAATGCACCGCTATATCCCTGTATTAGCAAAAAACGCTGGCTTTAAAAAAATTGGTGAAAAGGTAGTTCTACATCAAGCTCGAAAATATGGTGAATCTAAATTTGGTATTGATCGTTTTGTAAATGGCTTTTTAGACCTCATTACCATTTGGTTTTTAGGTAAATTTGGAAAAAGACCAATGCATTTATTTGGATTGTTGGGTACTTTAATGTTTGTAATTGGTTTTTTATCAGCAAGCTATATAGGTGCTATTAAACTTTGGAAACTTTACACACATCAGGAAACAATTTTAATCACTCATAATCCATGGTTTTACATTGCTCTAACTACAATGATTATAGGTACTCAATTATTTTTAGCAGGCTTTTTGGGCGAAATAATTCTTCGTACAAAAAACAACGAAGAGCGATATAAAATTCAAGAAACGATATAAAAATCAAGATCATAGTACCAATAATAGGTCTATTTTTTTTGACTATTGAAAAAAAAATCAATCCAAATAACCGATATTTTTTTGGCACAACCAACCTTTCATTATCTATCTAGAAGATAAAAATCAACTCTTTTAATATTACTATTTTCTAACAGAAATAAATTAAGGCTATAATAAGAACAAAAAAAATTGACTATAAAAACAACAGAATTATGCACATTGAACAGGCAATTTTAGAAAAAGCAAATATTTGGTTAACCCCTACTTTTGATAGCGAAACCCAAGAAATCATTAAAGAGATGATGACCTCATCACCTAAAGAACTAGAAGATAGTTTTTATAAAAATTTAGAATTTGGCACAGGTGGTATGCGCGGTATTATGGGAGTGGGAACTAATCGAATTAATAAATATACTCTAGGTAAAAACACACAAGGCTTATCTAATTATTTAAAAAAATGTTTTCCAAACGAAGAAATAAAAGTAGCTATTGCTTATGACTGCCGCGCTAATAGTAACACATTAGCGAAAGTTGTTGCCGATGTTTTTTCAGCTAATGGAATTAAGGTTTTTTTATTTTCTGAATTAAGACCCACGCCAGAATTATCATTTACGGTTAGATATTTAGCTTGTCATGTAGGCATTGTACTAACCGCATCACACAATCCACCCGAATACAATGGCTATAAAGTGTATTGGCAAGATGGAGGTCAGATTGTACCTCCACAAGACAAAGAAATTATCCAAGCTATTGAGGCTTTAGAGTATACTGATATCAACTTTAAATCAAACGAAACTCTCATTGAATATATAGATAAGGAAATAGATGATGCTTTTCTAAAAAGCACACTTGAAAATGCCTGTTTTAATACAACAACGGAAGCTAAAAAAGATTTAAAAATTGTTTATACTTCATTACACGGCACCTCTATAAAAGCAATCCCTAACGTTTTAAACGCTGCTGGATATACCGATCTAAATATCGTAGAAGAACAAGCTGTTCCAGATGGTAATTTTCCTACTGTAAAATCACCTAATCCAGAAGAACCTGAAGCTTTGACTCTAGCCGTAGAATTAGCTAATAAAATAAATGCCGATATTGTTATTGGAACCGATCCTGACTCTGACCGTCTAGGAGTTGCCGTGCGAAACAATCAAAACGAGATGATTCTTTTAAACGGAAATCAGACTATGGTAATCATGACTGCATTCTTATTAGAACAGTGGAAAAAAGCTGATAAATTAACAGGTACAGAATTTATTGGATCTACTATTGTTTCAACTCCTATGATGCTTGATTTAGCAGAGGCTTATGAAGTAGAATGTAAAGTAGGACTAACAGGATTTAAATGGATTGCTAAATTTATTAAAGATTTTCCAAACCAAAAATTCATTGGCGGTGGAGAAGAAAGTTTTGGTTTTATGGTAGGCGATGCTGTACGTGATAAAGATGCAGTAGGTGCAATTCTATTAATTTGCGAGATTGCCGCACAAGCAAAAGAAGCTGGTAAAACATTGTATCAAAGATTAGAAGAACTCTACGTAGACTTTGGTTTTTATAAAGAACATCTTATTTCTATTACAAAAAAAGGAATAGATGGAGCAGCTGAAATAGAAGCCATGATGAAAAATCTTCGTGAAAATCCAATGAACGAAATCAATAATGAACGTGTAGTTTGTGTGGAAGATTACCTGACTTCTAAAGGAAAAGATTTTATGAATAATGAAGAATTTGATATTCATGTTCCTAAATCAAATGTTTTAATTTATTACTTAGAAGATGGTAGTAAAATCTGCGCACGTCCGAGCGGAACAGAACCTAAAATTAAATTTTACTTCAGTGTAAATTGTACTATTGGTTCAACAGCTGATGTTCCAGAAGCAGAAAAACAACTGAACACTAAAATAAAAAATATCATCAACGATATGCAATTGAACTAATGGATCACAATTTAAAAAAAATAATTCCATACGCATTAAGCTATAAAAAGAACATTCTTTGGAATGTTCTTTTCAACGTCTTATATGCTTTGTTTAGTACACTCTTAATGGTATCTATCATGCCTACACTTGAGGTTCTTTTTAAACAAAACGCAAGGATTAACAAAAAACCTTTTTATACAGGTATATCTAACTTAAAAGAATTCTTATCTGATTCTTTTAACTACAAACTAACTGAAATTTCAGATGAATACGGCAAACAAAACGCATTATTAGTAGTTATAAGTATTGTAATCATTACGGCTTTATTTAAAAACTTATTTAATTATTTAGGATCAAGACAAGTTACGATATTAAGAAATGGAGTACTTAGAGATCTTCGTATTAAACTTTATCACAAAATCATTAACCTACCTGTATCTTATTATTCAGATACTCGAAAAGGAGACGTAATGGCTCGTATGTTAGGTGATGTAGGCGAGGTTCAAAATTCATTTTTTCAAATTTTAGAACTTATTGTTCGCGAACCTATGACAATACTTTTTTCAATTATTGCCATGTTATTCATTAGTATAAAACTAACTTTATTTGTTTTTATATTTATTCCTATTTCAGGCTTTATCATTTCAAGAATTGGTAAAACATTAAAAGCTAAATCACAAAGAGCCCAACAAGAACAAGGTATTTTCATTTCTATTTTAGACGAAACTTTATCAGGATTAAAAGTTGTAAAAGGATTTAACGCAGAACCTATTTTTATACAAAAGTTCAATGACTCTGTTAATCGTGTATTAAAATTATCTAACAACATAGCCAATAAAAACAATCTTTCCTCTCCTATGAGTGAGTTTTTTGGTATCCTAACCATTGCTACCCTATTATGGTACGGAGGACATTTGGTTTTAATTGAAAAAAGTCTTGCAGGAACAGCCTTCATTGGTTATATAGCACTAGCATACACTATTTTACAACCTGCTAAATCTATTTCAAAAGCTTCTTATCAAGTAAAAAGCGGTTTAGCTGCTGCTGAAAGGGTTTTTACTTTATTAGAACAAGAAAGCCACATAGTAGATCAACCTAATGCTCTAGATCAAAAAGAATTTAAAAATTTGATAAAAATTGAAAACATCAATTTTAGTTATAAAGACGAGAAGGTTTTAAAAAATTTCACGATTGAAGTTCCGAAAGGCAAAACCATTGCTTTAGTGGGGCAATCAGGATCGGGAAAAAGTACAATTGCCAATTTACTTACTCGTTTTTACGACGTAAATGAAGGAACAATAAGTATAGACGGAATCAATATTAAGGATATTTCAATGCAATCTTTAAGATCTTTGATGGGTATTGTTACGCAAGATTCAATTTTATTTAATGATTCGATAAAAAACAATTTATTAATAGGTAAACCTACTGCCACTGATGAGGAAATCGTTAATGCTTTAAAAATTGCGAATGCTTATGAATTTGTAAAAGACCTACCTAACGGGATTGAGACCAATATTGGCGATGCGGGTGGAAAATTATCTGGTGGACAAAAACAACGTTTATCAATTGCAAGAGCTGTCTTAAAAAACCCTCCTATTATGATTCTTGATGAGGCTACTTCTGCGCTTGATACTGAAAGCGAAAAACTGGTACAGGTAGCTCTTGAAAATATGATGCAAAACAGAACTTCTATTGTAATTGCACACCGCCTTTCAACCATTCAAAAAGCAGACAATATTATTGTAATGCAAAAAGGAGAAATTGTTGAACAAGGTACACACAGCGAATTACTTGCAAAAGAGGGTATGTATGCAAAACTCGTAATGATGCAAAGTTTAGAGTAAAATAATGAGACTGTCCAAAAAGTAATAAATCAATATGTAGTTTGTCACTCAAACGTAAGTAGGAGTCTCATAATCAACATTATGCAATTTCTCCCTTTGATCGAAACGACAAGATTGCTGACTTTTTGGACAGTTTCATTTATTAAGAAAATCTTATTATATTTTAAACTCTTGGGCTACCCAATCTTTTTTAACATCAACATAAAAATAATGTAAGCCATCCGTTTTATCAAAAGCTCCATTTTTATTGCGATCATCTATAGTTCTAAAAAAGATTCTGTTTGCTACTTCTACATAATTCCAATCGATCAATTCCTGCATATCAGTTGAAACTTTAGTAAATTGATTCCCTAAATCAGTACTCAAATACAAAGATTTCACATCATAAGAATCAACTTTACCATCCTGATTTGTATCATTATCGGCCATGACATATACTAATATCTTTTTTGACTTAAGATAAGTCATTCGTTCAATTAAAACAGATTTATCAGTCAACACATGTAAAGAATCTTTTCCTATTTCTTGAAACTTAACATTTTGTAGGTATCCTGTAAGTTCTTCATCTAAAACATTTGATACATTAAATCCATTCATATCCATCTTATCACCATCATAATTTCCTTTTTTCAGATCACTTACCCTTAGCTCTCCCATTGGATAAATTAAAACATTGGAGCTAGAAAAGTAAATAGGCAAATCCGCAACTAATAAGCGGGTTGTATCTTTCTTTATTTCAACTTGTTTTACAGATCTATCATATTTTACTTTTGGTTTTTCTTCTTCTTTACAACTTCCTAATGAAATGATAAAAGGCAGAAAGTATAAAATCTTTTTTTTCATTGTAGTTCTATTTAATCCAAATATACCTTTTTAAATTTTATATTTTTACGTTTAATTTTATACTAAATACACGAGTTGTTAAGTAATTAGGTACTCCATATTGGTTTTTAGTATAGACATCTCTTACCCATGTATTTGTAATTGAGTTCTGGTTATCAAACATATTAAAAATTTCCATTCCAAGAGCTAGTTCTTTAAAATGTCTTAGCCAATTATCTTTTTCTTTGGCTCTAGCTCTATCCGTAAAAACGTATGAAAAACCAATATCTGCTCTACGATAATCTCTTAATCTTGATTGGTATTCATAGGGATTTGCATAAGAAGGTGATCCTCCAGGCAAACCTGTATTATACACTAAATTAAGATACATTTTTAGAGCAGGTATGTTAGGAACATAATCTTGAAACAAAGCTCCAAACTTTAATCTTTGATCAGTAGGCCGAGGTATGTATCGTTTTCCATCAATAGACTCTTGTGTATCCATATATCCAAAACTTAACCATGATTCAGTCCCTGGAATAAATTCACCATTCATTCTAATATCTATTCCTTTAGCATAAGCTTCGGCGTTATTAAGAGCTTTATAACGTATCCTTACATTATCTATTGTATAAGGATTTACGTTATTCATATCTTTATAATACAATTCTGTCACCAATCTAAATGGGCGCTTCCACATTTTAAAGCTAAAATCATGTCCCAACACTATATGAGTAGACTCTTGTGCCTTAACATTAGATCTAACTTCTCCTAGGGAATCTCTCAACTCCCTATAAAAGGGCGGTTGATGATACCAACCTCCTGAAATTCTAAAAAGCATATCTGTGCGCCAATTAGGTTTTATAGCAAATTGTGCTCTTGGACTAAAGGTAATTTGATTATTGCCTTTTTTAAGTATATCTATAACTTTCCAGCTTTGAGCTCTTACTCCTGTATTTATAAATAATTCATGTTCTCTCCACTTCAAACGTTTATTCCACTGAACATACGCAGAAAAACGATTAATATTAGTATAATTAACAGCTCTAATACTATTATAAGGTACTAAAGGTCCTATATAGGGCGTATAGGGTTGATCTTTTTTGGGTACAATTTTAGGAGGGTTTAATAAGAAACCGGCAGAATCAATTACTTCCCATTCTCTGATTCTATCTCGTATACTTTCATACGTATATTTAAATCCCCAGTCTATTTGGTTTTCTTTTATCTTATGATTTCCTTTTAGTTCAGTATTTACAATTAAAGCATCTAAATCATTACGAGCATGGGTAAGCTGAGAACCTATTCCTCTAGCATATTCAACATTACCAAAACTAGAATCTCCTAAATTGGAGTTTATCTCTCCTAGTTTATATTCTGCCATTATATCATAGTACTCTTGTTCAATCGTATGATAAATTGAGTTAATCCATTTTAAATTAGAATTATCATTTATTTTATACTGCCCTTTTAATGCTCCAAAAGCTGTAGTATAAGCATCTTTTTCTACTCCATCATACTGTACTAATAATGCTATAGGTTCTTGTAGAGAGCCAAAATTCGTTTGTCTAGAAAAAGGTCTATAATCGTATCTATTTTGCGATAAATTCCCTAAAAAACCAAATTGCCATTTAAGATTAGGGGTAAAAGTTATATATGTTTGTAAATCTGCAAATCGCGGTTTGAAATTTGTTTGAGTTTCTTGGCTCTTTACTAATAAACTATTATCTCGATAACGTATTCCTGTAACTGCATTCCACTTTTGATCTTTCGACACATTATCCATAGAAACACTTCCTCCTAAAAACGAGGCTTCAAGGGAAGCTCCAAATTTAGTTGGTTTTCTATACGTTATATCTAGTACAGATGACAATTTATCTCCATATTTAGCCTGAAATCCTCCTGATGAAAAATCAACGTGTTGAATTAGATCCGCATTCGTAAAACTTAAACCTTCTTGTTGTCCCGATCGAATTAAAAAAGGGCGATATACTTCTATTTCGTTTACATACACTAAATTTTCATCATAGTTACCTCCTCTTACGGCATATTGTGTACTTAGTTCGTTGTTAGAATTTACTCCTGGTAATGATTTTAAAATATTTTCTACTCCTGAATTAGCTCCTGGTATCAATCGAATAGCTTTAGGCGATAATGTTGTAATTCCTTCTACTCTTTTTTTATTATTATTAGATATAACAACTTCTCCTAGTTGCTCCGTTGTGCTTTTTAGTACTATATTAAACTCATAATCTTCATTAGGATTAAGTTCTAAAGAGATAACAGCTGATTTTAAGGATAAATGTGTAAACTTTAAATTAGATTTTACTTTTGAAGGAATTACTAATTGATAAAAGCCGTTTTCATTTGTTTTGGTATTTTTTTGTTGAAAAGACACATTTACTCCCTCTACAGGAATATCGTTTTCATCTAACACAATTCCTTTCACTCTAGCGATCTGACCTAAAAGAGTAAACGAAAATAGCAGCAATAAAAAAGAAAGTTTAGTTTTCAAAATTATGTTTTTGTTTTATAAAAATTGGATTCAAATGTAGTTGTATTTCCTAAATTATCCACTACCTCTAATTTAAAATCATTTTTACCGTCTATAAATTTAGAATCCGAAAAATAATGAATTAATCTATTTAATTTAGGTTCATATTCCATTAATATCCATTGGTTATTTAAGTAAGCATTATAGGATTTTATCCCAGATAAATTATCAGAAATAAAAATTTTCAATGAATCCTTTAAAGTTAAATCTTCTGACGTTTTAAAATTAGGGGCATAAATTTTAGGTGCTGTCGTATCTTTAGATATTAAAAATTTTCCAAGTTTTTTTACTTTAATTGAAAACTGATTTTCGTTCTTAGTGGTTGGATTATATTCTATTCTTGAACCATCTAAATTGGCAATAAACATTTTTTCACGTCCTTCTTTAGGTAAATGAGAGACATCAAAAGTTATAGTCATAGGCTTACTAATTGCTACCGACTGGTCGTGCAAATATAGTTCTTGATTTTTTACATCAAATTTGATGTAAAAATCTTCGTAGAATGTTTGTTCTGGAATAAAAACTGAAATTCCTTCTTTTGAATATAGTTGCTCTATTTGTGATTTTAGAAAATAGGGAGTTTTAAAATCATTATTTTCTACTGAATTGTTCGTATTTGAATATTCTATTGGAATAATTATGGTGTTCTTATTACCATGAAAATCATGAATTTCTATTTTATAATTGAGGTTATAACTGGGTTCTACTATCAGCTGTCCATTATTGTTTTTATATTTTATGATACTTTCTGGAAATATATACCCCACAAAAAGTTTTTGAAAACGTTGGTGTGTTTTTTTATATCTTGAATAATCTATAAAACAGTTTATATGTTTTGATTCTTCAAAAGAAAAACTATCAAATTGATATTTAAAATGAAGTGTTCCATTTAAAAATGTTTCTAATTTATAAATTCCATTTTTACCAAAATTATAATCCGATACATCATGAGTATTTACTGCAAATCCTATTGTATCTTTAGCTTTAACAGGAGCTGCTAGGTACGTCCCATCTAATTGCAAACTCAAAGGAATCATAATAGGCTGGGAAGAACCGTTAATTGTAGCTTTTTTAGATAAAGTATAAGCATACAATCCATCTATAGAAGGGGCTTTAGTATCTTTTATTAATCCGTCATATCCAAACAAGAAAGGATTCATAACAAACTCTGTTTTTGTATCTCTTATTTCAAAATGTAAATGAGGTCCACTAGATCCTCCTGTATTACCTGTATACCCTATCAAATCACCTTTTTTTACAGGCAAAAAATGTTCTTTTAGACGTAATTCTAAAACAAAGGTTTTATCTAAATATTGCTTTTCTCGAACGTAATGCTCTATTGATTTTGAAAATCGTTGTAAATGCGCATATACTGTAGTATAGCCATTAGGATGATCAATATATAAACACTTTCCATACCCATAAGTTGAAACATTTAAACGAGAAACAAATCCATCGGCTGTTGCATATACAGGAAAACCTTCTTTTTGTTGTGTCCTAAAATCAATTCCCGAATGAAAATGATTAGGTCTAAGCTCTCCGAAAGACCCCGCAATACTCAATTTAATATCTAAAGGAGAACCAAAATAATCCTTAGGATACTTATCTTGACCAATTGCTATAAAAGAAAATAGTAAACAAATAAACCAAAACTTTTTAATCATATTATAAAAATTACAGCTGTAAACTTTAAAGACTTTCTTTATTTGCGCTAAGATAACGATTCCTTTTACAATATTTCACTCCTGTTTTTTTATTTTTAAAAGTTTCATTTTAAAACGATTAACAATAAAAAATTGATAATTATCATTTTTTTCTTCAAACTTATTGTTAAAATACATTTTAAAATTTAAATTTGTGAAGTGATGTAATGTATTTTTATTACGATGAGCGAACTAAACGGAATAACTGATTCTCTTGAAGTTAAGATTCAGGAACTTTTCCAGAAAATGGAAAATCTGAAACTTGACAACCAAGAACTAAGATTAAAACTTAGATATTCGGAATCAATTATACTAAGACAAAGTGAAGACCTAAAAAAAATAAAGGCAGAACTTGACTCCGTAAAAATTACAAACTCACTTTTAGGTAGTGACGAATTCAAAAGGGATACGAAACTCAAAATAAATTCATTAATCAAAGAAATTGATTATTGTATAGCACAACTTTCTGATTAGAAAGCATAATGAATGAAAAACTAAAAATAGATATATCAATAGCAGAAAGGCTTTACCCTCTAACGGTGGATCCTAGCCAAAAAGAAAACTTGTTAAAAGCTTCTCAAAGGGTTGACTATATGCTAAAGCAGTTTGAACAGAATTATGCGGTAAAAGACAGGCAAGATTTACTTGCCATGTGTGCTTTGCAATTTGCCACTCAAGTAGAGCAAAAAAATGAGGAGATAAATAACTCAAACCTACAAGTGACAGAAAAATTAAAAAGATTACACAGTTTATTAGACAAACATCTCTAAATAAAATAAAAAACACGTTCTTAAAAATAAATTTAAAGCACTACCTACATTAGTACCCAATTTGATAAACTCAACACTAACGTTTAAAAAGGGCAAATCATCAATACTATAGCAAGCCTTTCAGTAGGAAGCTTGAACATTGAGTTAACCCAAAACTTGTATATTCCGAGTTTATACAATTTTTCTAATGTAGGTTTTTTTATACATAACACTTAACACAGACTATGGACATTTTAATAGTAATTATTATTGGAATTCTTGGAGTTGCATCAGGTTTTAGTATTGCAAAATACTTAGAAAAAATCAATGTATCTACCTTGATTAAAAACGCAAAGAAAGAAGCTTCTTCTATCTTAAAAGACGCTAACACAGAGGCTGAAAACATCAAAAAAGATAAGATATTACAAGCTAAAGAAAAATTTATCGAATTAAAAGCCGAACACGAGCAAGTTATTTTAACTCGTGATCGAAAAGTTGCTGAAGTAGAAAAGAGAACACGCGACAAAGAATCTCAAGTTTCTAATGAACTTGCCAAAACAAAAAAATTAAACGAAGAAATTGAACACAAAATAAAAGAATACGATTCAAAAGTTGAAAACTTAGAAAAGAAAACTTCTGAAATCGAAAAAATGCACAAAGCTCAAGTAGAACAGTTGGAAACTATTTCAGGACTATCCGCCGAAGAAGCCAAAGACCAACTGATAGAAAGCTTAAAAGCAGAAGCTAAAACAAATGCTATGGCTCATATTCAAGAAACCATAGAAGAAGCTAAAATGACCGCTCAGCAAGAAGCCAAAAAAATCATCATCAACACGATTCAGAGAGTAGGCACAGAAGAAGCAGTTGAAAACTGCGTTTCTGTATTCAACATAGAGTCAGACGATGTAAAAGGACGAATCATTGGTCGTGAAGGACGTAATATACGCGCTATAGAAGCCGCTACAGGAGTTGAAATAATCGTTGATGATACCCCTGAAGCTATTATTTTATCCTGCTTTGATCCTGTAAGAAGAGAAATTGCTCGTTTATCACTTCATAAATTAGTAACAGACGGACGCATACACCCAGCAAGAATTGAAGAAGTAGTTGCTAAAACAACAAAACAAATAGAAGAAGAAATCATTGAAGTAGGAAAACGAACCGTAATAGAATTAGGAGTTCATGGATTACACCCTGAATTAATAAAAATAGTAGGACGCATGAAATATCGTTCTTCATACGGTCAAAACCTATTACAACATTCAAGAGAAGTTGCTAAACTTTGCGGTATTATGGCCGCTGAACTGGGATTAAATGTAAAACTAGCTAAAAGAGCTGGTCTTTTACACGATATAGGAAAAGTTCCTGAAACAGAAAGCGACTTACCACACGCTTTATTAGGTATGCAATGGGCTGAAAAATATGGCGAAAAAGAAGACGTATGCAATGCTATTGGTGCTCACCATGACGAAATAGAAATGAAGTCATTAATCGCTCCAATCATTCAAGTTTGCGACGCTATTTCTGGTGCTAGACCAGGCGCTAGACGTCAAGTATTAGACTCTTATATTCAACGCCTTAAAGATCTAGAAGACATAGCCTATGGTTTTGGAGGAGTTAAAAGTGCTTATGCTATTCAAGCAGGACGAGAATTACGAGTAATTGTTGAAAGCGAAAAAGTAAGCGATGAAATGGCAGCAAAATTATCATTTGATATCTCACATAAAATTCAAACTGAAATGACCTATCCTGGTCAAGTTAAAATTACTGTAATCAGAGAAACTAGAGCTGTCAATATAGCCAAATAAATTATTATTAAAACATAAAAGAGGTTGTTCAAAATTTTGAACAACCTCTTTTATTACTAAAATATTCGAATACCTACTCCAGAAATGATACCATTCAAACTTAAAACATACTGGGTTAAAAAGTAAAATTCTCGATATGTTTTTTTTATTTTAAAACAACTCGAACAAACGGTTGAGTATATAATTGAAATCATCGTTAGTTCGAGCGCGAAGCGCATCGAGAACCAACACTAATTTTTATTGCTTTTGAAGGATAGCGTCTAAATCACCATTATGTGATTTCTCCCTTCGATAGAAATGAACAAGATTGCGAACTTTTTGAACAGCCTCAAGGTTAAAAAATAGTATTATAAGGAAATTTTTCAAAGTTTAAATGGTATGATTTTCATATATTCGATTCTTATAAAGTGAATTCAACTTTTAAGCCCCTTCTTTTCTATTATCTATTAATCAATTACCTCTTAAAATAAACTTTAAAGACAGAACCTACCCCCAACTTACTAACCACACTAATCTTCCCTCCCATAGCTTCTACTTGGTTTTTTGCAATATAAAGCCCTATACCTGTAGACTCTCTATTTTTATGAAACGTTTTATAAGGACCAAATACAGCCTGTTGATACTTCTCTAAATCAATCCCTATTCCGTTATCTTCAACACACAAAACATCATATTCTATATTATCATCTATTTCTGATTTCAGATAAAACGAAATAAAACTATCTTTTTTATTAGGATCTGAATATTTGACTGCATTTGTAGTTAAATTAAATATTACACTTTCTAGATAAGCAGGAATAAACGAAACTTCAAAGTTTTCATTTATATCTAGATTCACAAAAATACCTTTAGCATAAACCATTTCTTTTAAAACAGACAATGATCTTTCTATATAGTATCTTAATTTATTTTTCTGTTTTTCATTAATAACCTCCGCTTGTAATCCCACTAAATCTACTAAATTATCAATGGTTTCTTTTAGCTCATTAAATACAACTTGTAAACTTTTAATAACTTCTTCTGTAGAAACATATCCATTTTTATAAAAAGACAATAACATATAAAAATTTTCCGTATGACTTTTTAAGTTATGAGAAACAATATGAGCAAAATTCATCAATTTTCCCTTTTGCTTATTTACCACATCAAAAGTCTCCCTTAGCTTTTCCTCTTTTTCTTTTTGAATTGTAACATCTGTATGAGTTCCTACAATCCTCAACGGTTTTCCGTAAGAATCACGCTCTATAACCTTTCCTCTATCTAAAATCCACTTATAAACACCATTACACATAACACGATGATACGTTTCATAATGAGGTGTTTTCCCTTCAAAATGCTCTTTTATTCTATCAAAATAAGCCTCCTTATCATCTGGATGAACTAACTTATCCCATTTTTCAGGATCTGAAATCAATCCCTCTCTACCCTCTATCTCTAGAATTTTAAGGGATTGAGCCGAATAAAAAACTTCATTAGTAAGTAAATTCCAATCCCACACACCAATCTCAGAGGCTTCATTAGCAAATTGATTTCTTAACTCAACTATTTTATTTTCTTTTTCAACCTCTTTTTGATTTGTGATGTCTGTCATTATACCTAAAAAAGAAACTTTATCTTTTCCCCTCTCAATAGTAGCCATCATGCTATACCATTTAAGTTTATCAGATAGAACAACCCTAAAATCTAATTCTAATTTATTTAGATCTTTTTTACTCTCATCTATAGATTTTAAAATTTTTGATTTATCTAACGGAAATACTACTTTCCTAAAAATACTTAAAGGATCTTTATCAAACATTTCTATGTCAGATTCAAAAAAATCATAATAAGGTCCTTGCAAATAATCAACCATCAAACGACCATCCAAATCTATAGAGAATTGAAAGAAAAGTAACGATTGATTAGAAATTATTTTATTTAAAAGAGAATGATCTGACCGTCCTAATTGCATTTTTTAGATTTTTTTTAAAAAAATATTAAACAAAAATATCAATAAATATGACATTATATCATATAAAACTGACAAACACCATTTTATATAAACCTAAATAGGTAAAAAATAGTTTTTTTTCATTTAATATGGTCTTAGTTAATAAACAAATTTCTTTTTTCAAAACCTTCTTTTGCATTTTACAAATTTCTTAATACAACACAAGAAAATATTATAAATAAATCATAAAACGCATTTAACTTTACTAACAACAGAAATCTCTATGTTTTTACATGATAACATTTGCTAATTTCTAAAAAGCAATAAAAACATCACAAAGAGTCTTTTTTATGTAGATAAAAAGTTTTAGAAGTAAATTTAGAGGAGTCAGAAATGATTTTTTTTAGACTAACTAATTATACGCTGAAATAAATTAAGTCTACATATTTTGACTTAATCTTTGATCCGCTTCTTGTCATAGATTTGACATAGATTTTAAGTAAAAATCCCCAAAACTCTTTTATACATTAAGAGTTTATGGGGATTGAGTAGCGAAGACGGGAGTTGAACCCGTGACCTCAGGGTTATGAATCCTGCGCTCTAACCAACTGAGCTACCTCGCCTTTTTTTCTGTTGGTAACATCCTTCCCGAATGCGAGTGCAAATTTACAACTAAATTCAAGTTGTGCAAATTTTTTTCTTACTTTTTTTTATTTTTTTTAAACAAAAAAACATAATACACTCAAAAACAATCACTTAAAAAATAAAAAAAATTATTAATACACTTCAAAAAGGATATAATTATAAAAATTTGATCTTTTCAAAAAATAATCCAAGAAATCAATTCTTTTCTTGAAACAAATAAAAAACATTTTACTTGTTTTAATAAGTCATATTATCTATATTTCGAAAAAAAATCATTATGAACAATAAAATACGATACGAATTAGAGTTCCCTATACATTCATCACCACAATTATTGTATCAATATATTTCAACTCCATCTGGATTACAAGAATGGTTTGCAGATAATGTTAATTCTAGAGGTGATTTTTTCACATTTAAATGGGATGATTCAGAGGAAAAAGCTCGTATTTTCTCTAAAAAAACAGGTGAAAAAATTAAATTCAAATGGGTCGACGAAGAAAACAAAGATACAGAATACTATTTTGAACTTAGAATATTGGAAGATGACATCACAAAAGATGTTTCCTTAATGGTTGTTGATTTTGCAGAAGAAGATGATCTATCAGAGGCTAAAATGCTTTGGGAGAATCAAATTTCTGATCTAAAACACGTTTTAGGTTCTATTTAAAAAAGAATAAAACTTATATTTGTCCCGATTTATCGGGATTTTTTTTATGGATACATTTTTAACTTTACAGGATAACAGAGCTTTTTTATATGGAGATGCCGTTTTTGAAACCTTAAAAGTTCTTGACAACAAAGTTCTTTTTTTAGAGGATCATTATTTTAGATTAATGGCTTCTATGCGTATTCTAAGAATGGAAATTCCTTTAAACTTTACGTTAGAATACTTTGAAAATCAAATATTAGAAGCCGCAAAAAACTCTGGAATAGAAAAATCAGCTCGTGTTCGTTTTAATGTTTTCAGAAAGAATGGCGGATTATACTTACCTCAAACCAATGATGTAAATTATTTTGCAACAGCCTTTCCTTTAGAAAATACTATATATACAATATCAAGCCTTCCTTACGAGGTAGATATTTACAAGGATTTTCTAATTACAAAACAGCTTTTATCTACTATAAAAAGCACCAATAGAACGATCAATACGATAGGAAGTATTTATGCCAAAGAAAACAATCTTGACAATTGTTTACTATTAAACCATGAAAAAAACATAATTGAAGCATTAAATGGTAATATCTTCATGATCAAAGAGGGTATTTTGACTACGCCTCCTCTTTCAGAAGGGTGTATCAATGGAATTATGAGAAAGCAATTACTAGCAATAGCTCGAAACATAGAAGGTTTAAAGGTAGAGGAAAATCCTATATCTCCTTTTGAATTACAAAAAGCAGATGAATTGTTCATATCTAATGTTATCAGAGGAATACAGCCTATAACAAAATATCGTAAAAAAGAATACAAAACAACAACATCTGAATTATTAACTTCAAAATTAAACATTAAGATACGGTTATCTTAATTATAAATAGGATTTTCTGGAGTATTTGACCAAACTAAATACTCCCCTCCTTGTTGTATTATCTTTTCTCTCCAAAAATCAGAAGAAGATTTCCCTATTATATTATTACTCAAGTCATTTTCGGAAATAATCCAAGAGTTTGATTGTAATTCATTTTGTAGTTGCTCTGCATCCCAGCCTGAATACCCTAGAAAAAAACGTATATTATTTCTATTAATTTTCCCTTTATTTATTAGTTCTTTTGTCTGCTGAAAGTTTCCTCCCCAGTAAATCCCAGAAGCAATTTCTACACTTGCAGAAATCAAATGAGGTACATTATGTATAAAATACAAATTGTCTTGCTCAACAGGTCCTCCATTATATATTTTAAATGAGGCTGATATTTCTGGGATTAAATCCTTAATCGTGTAATTCAATGGTTTATTTAAAATAAACCCTACAGAACCTTCTTCATTATGATCAGCTAGCAAAACCACCGATCTGTTAAAAGATAAGTCTCCTATAATAGAGGGCTCTGCTATCAACAAGTGCCCTTTTTGTGGTTTCATTAGTATCATACCTATTCTTTTTTAACTAAATTTAACAAATAAAATCATTACAAACAAAATATAATTATAAAAAAATAAAAAAGCCACGGTATTGCGTGGCTTTTTTATATAATATTTTAAAATTATTATTTATTAACAGCTCCTTCTAATTCTGCTCCTGCTTTAAATTTCACTACATTTTTAGCTTCAATTTTAATAGTATTTCCTGTTTGAGGGTTTCTTCCTTCTCTAGCCGCTCTTGTAGATACTGACCATGATCCGAATCCTACTAAAGCAACTTTACCACCTTTACTTAAAGTTCCTTCAACATTACTTAAAAATGACTCTAATGCAGCCTTTGCAGCAGCTTTAGTAATTCCTGCATCAGCAGCCATAGCATCGATTAAATCTGATTTGTTCATAATAATTAGTTATTAATTGATATGTTAATATTAATTCTAAGCCCCACAAATTTAGTAGGATTTACTTAGCCTACAACATTTTTAACTATTTTTTATTTATTTTCATAATAAAAACCGCTTTTAAACTAAATTAAAATTATTTTTTGAAAGAAAATACTGATTTTAATATAAGCTATTCTACTCTTGCTTGTTCTGAAAAACGCAGTCCATTTAGTAATTCTTGTGCACTCATTCGTTTTTTACCTGGAAATTGTAAAGATTTTACAATTAAAAAACCTCCTTCTAAAGCAATCTTAATTTCTTTTTTAGTGTGTTCTATTTTTCCTATTGGCAAGTCATGTATTATAATTTCTTTTTCTACTTCATATAATTTTACACTCCATTGTTCTTCTTGATCTATAAAATTACAATATGCAGCTGGATAAGGAGCTAAGCCTCTTATTTGATTATAAATAACATCTAAACTTTTAGTAAAATTTACTTTGCAATTATCCCGATCTAATTTATATGCTGTTTTCATTTCAGGTAAATCTTTTTGTAAAATAGTAACTACTTTCTGACTTTGTATTTTTTCTAAGGTTTCTACAACAGCTTCACAACCTAAATTCATCAAACGATCATGTAATTGTCCTGCATTTTCATTTGGCAAAATAGGTATTTCTTTACTCAAAATGATAGCTCCTGTATCAATTTTATTATCTATAAAAAAGGTAGTAACTCCTGTTTTAGTCTCTCCGTTAATAATAGCCCAATTAATAGGTGCTGCACCGCGGTATTCTGGCAACAATGAAGCATGAAGATTAAAAGTTCCTAATTCTGGCATTTCCCAAACAACAGCGGGTAACATACGAAATGCTACTACAACTTGTAAATTAGCTTCTAAAGATTTTAATTCTTGCAAGAAACTCTCGTCTTTTAGATTTGTTGGTTGTAATAACCGTAATCCTTTTACTAAAGCGTATTCTTTAACCGCTGAATACTTTATTTTTTGCCCTCTTCCTGCGGGTCTATCTGGAGCTGTAATAACTCCAACTACTTCATATTTATTTTCTTTTACAATGGCATCCAAAATTCCTACAGCAAATTCTGGGGTTCCCATAAAAACAATTCGTAACGATTTCATTATTTAAGAATAAATTGGTTTTTATGATTTAATTCAATCATATTATACTCTAGCATTTCCTTTAATATTTCAAAAAGGACTTTTTCTTCTATATCTATTTTTTCTAAAATTTCACGGGATGTCAATTCTTTAGTTTCTAATAATTTTAGTAATTGCTGCACTAGTGTTTCTTTATCAAAGACTTTTTTATTCTTTTTTAGACAATAAGAACAATTTCCACAATCTGAAATTCCTATTTCTCCAAAATAGGTAAGTAATAATTTATTTTTACATTGGTTTTGATCTTTTACATAAGTTATAACTGCCGCCAATTGGCTTTTTTTTGTAAGATTTTGTTTTTCTAGGTATTTAGCTACTCTATTAATCGTATGATCATCTTCTCTTACTTCTAAAAAAGTAATTTTAGATTCATTTTGAACAGTCAGCAATTGCACCATATTTTGTTCTTTTAGTTTATGCAATAGACTTAAAACATTTTCTTCTTTACAAAACGCTTGTTTTGCTACGAAAGAAGCATTTATATTGGCTTGAATTTCAAAAATACCTGGGTAATTTCTTAAAATAGTTGTTATGATGGCTTCTTCATCAGGATGGCGACTTATATAGCGTATTATTTCTTTTGATTCTATTATAAATTGAAGTTGTATTTTTTCGGATTGTTCATTGGAAAGTGAAATAATTCCTTGTCTATCTAAAAATTGCAAAGCCTGAAAAGCTTTTAAAACAGGAAAGTTATAATGTGTACAAAAACGATTTAGACTGAAGGTAAATTCTTCATTAATTCCTTCTCCGTAGGGAATTTGAAAATAATTGCATAATTTTTTATAAATTTCTTTTAAAAAAACAACATCTGGCAAAACATTAATAAATTGTTCTTCAGCATGAATTACATCATTATTGGAAGCAATCATAATAGCAAAGGCTTTTTGTCCTGCTCTGCCTGCTCTGCCTGCTTCTTGGTAATAACTTTCTAGGTTTTCAGGAAGGTTTATATGTATTACGGTTTTTACATTTGGTTTATCAATTCCCATTCCAAAAGCATTTGTTGCAATCATAATAGGACAACTTTCATTCATCCATAATTCCATATTTTTTGTCTTATCCTTATTTGACAAACCTCCGTGATAATAGGTTGTACTAAAACCAATAGAGTTTAATTGATTGGCATAATCAGAACATAGTTTTCTATTTCTAACATATATGATTGATGGTTCTGGATTTTTGACTAAAATTTGCTGGATTTTATAAAGTTTATCTTCTGATTTTATGACATGATAACTTAAATTATCTCGCAAAAATGATTTTTTAAAAATTTTAGGTTTTGTTAAACCTAAAATTTGTTGTATATCTTCTTGAACTTCTGGAGTTGCAGAAGCTGTGAGTGCAACGAAAGGGATTTTAGAAAAATATTTTTTTAACTTATTAATTTTTAAATAGGAAGGTCTAAAATCATGCCCCCACTGAGAAACGCAGTGTGCTTCATCTATTGCTACTAAATGAATGGGCAAATTTTTAATTCGATCTAAAACCCAATCTTGTTCTAATCTTTCTGGAGAGAGATAGAGAAAACGATAATTACCAAACTGACAATTATCTAAAAGTTGTATCAGTTCATCTGTATGGATTCCTCCTGTTAAGGCTATTGCTTTTATACCTCTTTTTTGGAGTTGACTTACTTGGTCTTTCATTAGTGCCACTAATGGTGATATGACTAGACATAATCCTTCATTCATCATTCCTGGAACCTGAAAGCACAAGGACTTGCCTCCTCCTGTAGGGAGAAGTGCAAATGTATCATATCCATCTAAAACGGACTGAACAATTTCATCTTGAATAGGTCTAAAACTCTTATATCCCCAATATTTTTGGAGAATTTGTAATGATTTTTGCAAAAGTTAATTTTTTAAATCAGGCTAAAGTTAAGAACTTTAGCAAACTTATCCAATTACTTTGAGTTGTTCAAAAATAAAATCTACACGATGTTCTACTGTACCAATAGGTACTTCAATAAGTTTATACCCATATTTTTGATACGTAAGTTTTAAGTGTTCATAAATTATCTTTGCTTGGTCAAAATTTTCATAACGTGCTTCATCACTTATGTATATCTCTTCCCAAGGAGGCAAAACAAAGACCGTATCATAACGTGTTTCATGGCATTGAAGATCAAAATGTTCTGGACATTCATCTCCAATAAAATCCATATAAGCTAATACATCTGGGATTCCTCGATCAATAAAAACTAAATGATTTCCTTCATTTTGAGCATTTTCAAATTGTTTAATACGTCCATCCAACAACATTTGACTAAACAGTAATGGTTCTGTTAAAAACAACTGATCAATTCCTTGCCTTTTAGCTTCCAAAGTTACTTCACGTGAAATTTCAGGATAACAAACATATCCTTTTTCAACTAAACTATTAATAATAGTGGTTTTACCTGTACCAGGTCCACCTGTAATTACAACGATTCCTCTTTTCAAAACATCAATTTCAAGGAAGCAAAATTAATCAAACTATTTCTTTTTTAAAAATGAAAATAATTCTTATCTTTAGTAAATATCATTTCATAATATTTTCTTTCTATAACTTCTTTTTTTTATCGGAAAATGATTTGTTGTAAACTCGTTTTATTTTAAAGCTATAAATAAAAAACAAAGTAAAACTCTGACTTTCAAAAAAACCATTAAAAAGCTTATATTTGCCTATATTTATAATATATGAAGATGGATAAAAAAACAACTGAATTTTATATTCGATTAAAAGAGGAATTAAATGCTGTAAATAAAGTTTGGCCTTCAAAATATTTATATAAATTTATAGTTCCTACTGATGTTAATAAAATAAGTGCTGTAGAAAAAGCTTTTAATTGTATGGGGGCTGTAATAGATACTCGCCAATCAAAAAATGGGACTTTTACTAGTATTTCAGTTGATGTCATAATGCCGAATGCTGAAGAAATCATAAAAAAATATCAAGAAGTATCAACCATCGAAGGGATAATTTCACTATAGAATGAGTACAAAATTTAATACAGATCAAATTTTAGAAGCAATTCAATTTTTAGAGTATAACTCTGAAAGGAAATCACTTGTTATACCTGAATACGGCCGCCATCTTCATAACTTGATTAATCAAGCGATTACCGTTGAAAGTAGAGAAGAGCGCAATAAACTAGCAAAGTATATTATTGGTGTAATGGGAGGAATGAATCCCCATTTACGTGATGTTCCTGATTTTCAACATAAACTTTGGGATCAATTATTTATCATGTCTGATTTCCAATTAGATGTTGATTCTCCTTATCCAATTCCTACTCGCGAGGTAATCAATATGAAAGCAGCTCCTTTAGCATACCCTCAAAACTTTCCAAAATATCGTTTTTATGGTAACAATATCACTTATATGATAGACAAAGCCAATGAATGGGAAAATGGGGATCTTAAAAATGCTTTAATTCGTGTAATTGCAAATCACATGAAAAAAAGCTATTTAAGTTGGAATAAAGACACTGTAACTGACGCTGTCATATTTGAACATTTATATGAATTATCTGGAGGAAAAATAAATCTTTCTTCTTCTACTGAAGAACTTTCCAACACACATGATTTAATGCGTACTAACAAAAGAACATCTAATAAAATGCAAAGTACTAGTAGTAGTAACAACAACAATGGTAAGCATAAAAACCAGAAAAACATTCAGATAAAAAGACCTTTTAAAAAAAATAACTAAGAGCCCACAGAGCTCCATAACTTATAATTCAAAACATGGGAACTTTTAAAATTGAAGGAGGAAAACCTCTTAAAGGAAACGTTCAACCACAAGGTGCAAAAAATGAGGCACTACAAGTTTTATGTCCGGTACTTTTAACTTCTGAAAAAGTACGCATAACGAATATCCCTGATATTATTGATGTTAATAAACTAATTTCATTATTAGGGAATTTGGGTGTTAAGATTCAAAAAAACGGTCCTGGAGATTATACTTTTCAGGCTGATGAAGTAAATATAAATTATTTAAAAACAGAAACTTTCAAAAAAGAAGGAGGAAGTCTTCGTGGTTCCATCATGATTATAGGTCCTTTATTAGCTCGTTTTGGCTGTGGTTATATACCTAAACCAGGTGGAGACAAAATTGGTCGTCGTCGTTTAGACACCCATTTTGAAGGTTTTATAAATTTAGGGGCAAAATTTAGGTACGAAAGAGCGGATCATTTCTATGGAGTAGAAATAGATGGAAGACTTAAAGGAACTTATATGTTATTAGACGAGGCTTCTGTTACGGGAACAGCAAATATTGTAATGGCTGCCGTATTAGCAGAAGGCACAACAACAATATATAATGCAGCATGTGAACCTTATTTACAACAGTTGTGCAAAATGTTAAATGCAATGGGAGCTAAAATCAACGGTATTGGTTCAAATCTCTTAACCATCGAAGGGGTTGAATCATTAGGAGGTTGCGAGCATCGTATTTTACCTGATATGATTGAAATAGGATCTTGGATAGGACTAGCTGCCATGACCCGAAGTGAAATTACAATAAAAAATGTAAGTTGGGAAAATCTTGGTGTTATCCCTAATGTTTTTAGAAAATTAGGTATCACCATTGAAAAAAAAGGAGACGATATTTATATTCCTGCTCACACTAATGGATATGAAATTAAAACAGATATTGATGGTTCTATCCTAACAATAGCCGATGCTCCTTGGCCTGGTTTCACTCCTGATTTATTAAGTATAATATTGGTTGTAGCTACCCAAGCAAAAGGAGATGTCTTAATTCATCAAAAAATGTTTGAAAGCCGTTTGTTTTTTGTTGACAAACTAATTGATATGGGAGCTAAAATAATGCTATGTGATCCTCATAGAGCCGTTGTTATGGGACACAATTTCCAATCACAACTAAAAGCCACAACTATGAGTTCACCGGATATCAGAGCAGGTATTTCCTTATTAATTGCTGCTTTAACAGCTAAAGGCACTAGTACTATTCAAAACATCGAACAAATTGATCGAGGTTATGAACGTATAGATGAACGTTTGAGGGCTTTAGGTGCAAATATTATAAGAGCATAACCCTACTTTAAACACACAAAACTGTCCGAAGAGTAGCATTATAACGTATAATCCATCACTTAGATAATAAATTTTAGTGTACCATTAATAATTAGCCATTTTTTTACTTCCTTCAAAATCTCCTTTGAGTTGACTAGGATGAAGTTAATTAGATAAAGCCAAATATGATGATACAATTATACTTCTTTAGGACAGTTTCTTGAAATAAAAACTACAAACTAAATATCTTTTTTTGGAAACTTATCTTATCATTATACTTTGTTTCGCTTCATTTATTGCAGGATTCATCGATGCTATCGCTGGAGGAGGAGGACTCATACAAACTCCCGTAGCTCTGATTTTACTTCCTAATCTTTCTATTTCTAATTTAATAGGGTCGCTAAAAGTACCCGCGATTACAGGAACTTCTATTGCAGCAGTTCAGTATCTAAAAAATGTCACTATGTACTGGAAATCATTACTAATTATGGCTTTTTTTTCCTTTTTTAGTGCTTTTTGGGGTTCTTATTTACTTACATTAGTAAGCAATTATTTCATGAAACCATTATTATTCTTCATTTTAATTGCACTCGCTTTTTATACTTTCATAAAAAAGGATTTCGGTATTCATCAACCCAAAAACATTTCTAAAAATAATTTTTTATTTCTTGGTTGTATTATTAGTAGTCTTATAGGATTTTATGATGGTTTTATAGGTCCTGGTACAGGAAGCTTTTTAATTGTTTCTTTTATTGTTATTTTAGGACTTGATTTTTTACACGCTTCTGCACATGCTAAATTAATTAATATAGCCTCCAACATTGGCTCTTTATGTTTATTTATCTTAAAAGGTAAAATTATTTGGATTATAGCAATTCCTATGGCTATCTGCAATGGTTTAGGTGGATGGCTAGGAGCAAAAATAGCCATCAAAAAAGGAAATCAAGTTATTAGAATTTTCTTTTTAACAGTCGTTATAGGTACTCTAATACGACTAAGCTATGATATTTTTATAAAGTAAATTTTCTTTTACGAACTGCATATCTATTACAAAACTAAGAATGTTAATCGTTTCTATAAAAACAAAAATATTCTGGCATCATTTAACAAAACTTTCCAAAGCTAATCGGTAACTTTCTAATCCAAAACCTAAGATTACACCTTTGGCATTAGGAGAAATATAGGACTGATGACGAAATTCTTCTCGTGAAAAAGTATTTGATATATGTACTTCTACTACTGGAGTCATAATTGCTTTTACACAATCTCCTATTCCTATAGAGGTATGAGTATAAGCACCTGCATTTAATACAATACCATCATGAGAAAAACCTATTTGTTGTAATTTATCTATTATCTCTCCTTCTATATTACTCTGAAAATAGGACAATTCTATAAAAGGGAATCTTTGTTCTAACTCTTTAAAAAAATCCTCAAAAGTTTTACTTCCATAAATTTCTGGCTCTCTACGTCCTAATAAATTAAGATTAGGTCCGTTTATAATACATATTTTCATTGATTTAGATTTTTGTAAAAATAAAAAAACCATTCTATTAAGAATGATTTTTTTATTTTTTATGTTATATTTTAAAACAATACTCCTAATGAAAGCTGTCCCACACTATTTTTAATATCCACATTCTTTCCAATTTCGGTGAGACCTAAAACATATCTTCCTTGAATAAATAAACGGTCTGTAAGTTTAACACCTAATCCTGCATTAGCACTAAAATCAAGTGTTTTTACATCTGTTTGCCAATTAACCTTTTTAGAAGCTAACCATGAAAACTGAGGTCCTAATTCTAAACTTAATGTTTTCCCTAAATCTATTTTAGTCATAAGAGGTAATGAAACATATCCTAACTCTGATTTAAACTCTTGAAAAGCGTAATCATAAGTTGCTCCTTGTGTAGAATATAATAATTCTGGTTGTAGATTAAAACCTTCTAAAACTTTAATTTGAGCAATTAAACCTGCATGATAACTCGTTAATGCTTTTGTTTGTAAAGTAGTACTTTTAAAATTAGCATAATTTGCACCTGCTTTTATCCCTAATGTGATCAACTGAGCCCTTCCTGTAAAAATAACAAGAAACAAGAGCAATATAAAAAGTGGCTTCTTCATATTATAAATAATTTATAGTTAAACCTTTTAGTCAATAAAATCTCTAAAAATATTAAACAAATTTCACAAAAAAAGAGGTTTACATCCTAAAAACAGATATTTTTTACTTTTAATGTAAATTCTGACATTTATAATTTGCAGAGTATTTCTTTTTTTCTCTAAATTAGCAAAAAAATTAAATTAACTAAAATGAAAAAATTTTTATTAACTGCTGCTGCAGTTTTTGCTTTCGGTTTTGCTAATGCGCAAGAATCTTTCAAACCTGTTAAAGGTACTTTAACTACAGAAGTAGGTGTTACAGGAGGTATTTTAAATACTAAATTTGACGCTATTGGTGGAGCTGCTAAATTTAGATATTTTATAAAAGATGATTTAGCTGTTAGAGCTGGTTTAGGTTTAGGTAGTAATAAGAGAGAAGAGAACTCTATCGTAAACCAAAATACTCCTTTAGAATTTACTACAACTGAAGTTGCTAGAACAACGAACAGAGTTATCACATTAGGAGCTGAAAAGCATTTTGCAGGAACAGATCGTTTATCAACTTATGTAGGAGCTGATATTGTTTTTGGTTTTACAGGAGCAGAGCACAAAAATACTCAATCAAACAATAATAACTCTACAACGGTAGTTGGTTCAGTTAACGCTCTTGGAGTAAATGGAGTTGGTTCTTCTACTTTTGGTGTTAGAGCTACAGTAGGTGCTGATTATTATTTTACTAAAAAATTATACCTTGGAGTAGAAGTTGGATTAGGTTACAATTCTGGAACACAAGATGCTGTTGAAACCACAATAGTAAATGGAAACACAACTACAGTAACAAAAACTGGAGAAGGAAAAGTTTCAAACACATACACTAACGCAATTGGTGGTTTAAAATTAGGTTTCCAATTCTAATATTAAAACGAAATCAATAAAAACAAAACCTCGGATGATTCCGAGGTTTTATTTTATAAATAATAACATAGTCTTATGAATTGGCAAAACCTTTTAAAAGATTACCAGCATTATTTAAAACTCGAAAGAGCTCTTTCTAAAAATTCTATTGAAAATTATACAATGGATATAGAGAAGTTAATACAATATCTTTCACATTACAATCTAAACTACTCTCCCATAAATATTAAAGAAGAAATCATTCAAGATTTCATATATTATACTGCCAATAATATTAACCCAAGGAGTCAAGCTCGTTTAATTTCAGGATTAAAAAGTTTTTTTGGTTATCTTATTTTTGAAAACTATCGAGAAGACAACCCCCTAGAATTAATAGAAAGCCCAAAATTAGGAAGAAAGCTACCTGATATACTTAGCATTGAAAATATAGATCATTTAATCAATGCCATTGATCTTTCTACCCCTGAAGGCGAACGTAATCGAGCCATATTAGAGACGCTGTATAGTTGTGGACTTCGAGTTTCTGAACTAATTACTTTAAAAATCTCAGATTTGTTTTTTGAGGAGGGATTTATCAAAATAACGGGAAAAGGAAACAAACAGCGTTTTGTTCCTATAAATGAACTCACTCAAAAATATATTACTTTTTACAAAAATCAAATTCGTTGTCATCTCAAAATTCAAAAAGGAGATGAAGATACTTTATTCCTTAATAGAAGAGGAAAACAACTTACTCGAGCTATGATTTTTACAATCATCAAAGATTTGGCAAAGAAAATAAACTTAAACAAAACAATTAGTCCACATACTTTTAGACATTCGTTTGCCACTCATTTATTAGAAAATGGTGCTGATCTTCGATCTATTCAAATGATATTAGGACATGAAAGCATTACTACTACAGAAATCTATATGCACCTTGATCGCACTCATCTGAATCAGGTTCTTCACAAATACCATCCCAGAAGTAAAAATCATATTTAATTCAAACAAGGTGTTCTTCTATTTTCAAGAAAATCTTAGAACACCTTGTTTATTATTTATTGTAAAATCTCAAATAGTGCATCAAAAGACATTGTTTTTTGTTCACCTGATTGAAGATTTTTTAAATTGTATTGATCTTTTTTCATTTCCTCTTCTCCTACTATGATAGCGAAAGGAATACCTCTTTTATCAGCATATTGAAACTGTTTACCAATTTTTACTGAATCAGGATACAACTCTACTTTTATCCCTAATTGGCGTAATTTAGTTATGGCTTTCATTGAAAACAAAGCTTCCTCGGTTCCATAGTTTAAAAAGATAGCTTTAGAAGTAGCCGTTACTGTTTCAGGAAATAAACCTAACTCTTCCACAACTAAATAAATTCGATCTAAACCAAATGATATTCCTACCCCACTCATATTTTTTAGACCAAAAATACCTGTCAAATCATCATATCTTCCACCACCACCAATAGATCCCATACTTACTCCTATAGGCGCTGAGACTTCAAATATAGCCCCCGTATAATAATTTAGTCCTCGTGCAAGAGTCACGTCTAAGTCTAATTTAGAATCCTGAAGTCCTACCGCTAATATATTTTGGCAAATAAATTGTAATTCTTCTACTCCTTTCATTCCTTCATTAGAATTTTCTAAGAGTTTTGAAAGTTTTTCTATTTTTTCAGTTATTGTTCCTGTAAAATTAAAAAGAGGTTGTATTTTTTGAATAGCTGCTTCAGTAATTCCTTTTTCTAGCATTTCTTTTTTCACGCCATCTTCTCCAATTTTATCTAATTTATCTAGAGCTACGGTAAAATCTATTAACTTATCAGAAGCTCCTATTACCTCAGCTATACCTGATAAAATTTTACGATTATTAATTTTAATAGTTACTCCTTTTAAACCTAAATCAGTAAAAACAGCATCGTATAACTGAACTAATTCTACTTCTTGCCATAACGAAGTAGACCCAACCACGTCTGCATCGCATTGATAAAATTCTCTAAATCGTCCTTTTTGAGGTCTATCTGCTCTCCAAACAGGTTGCATTTGATAACGTTTGAATGGAAACTCAATTTCGTTTTGATGTTGAACCACATAACGCGCAAACGGAACAGTCAAATCATAACGAAGTGCTTTTTCAGAAATTTTATTAGTAAATTGATTTAATTCTATTAATTGTTCTGTTGAAATTGTCTCTGCAGAATTCGTTTGTAATTGCTCAATACTAATAGGTAAATCAATTTTTCTTTTATTAAAAAAATAATTTCCTGAATTTAAAATTTTAAATATCAATCGGTCTCCTTCTTCTCCATATTTCCCCATTAATGTTTCTGAATTTTCAAAAGTAGGTGTTTCTATAGGTTGAAATCCAAAACGTTCAAAATGATTCCGAATGATTCCGAATATATAATTTCTTTTAGCTACTTCTGAAGGTGAAAAATCACGAGTCCCTTTTGGAATAGATGGTTTCATTATTTTTTATATTAAGTTAAAACTATAGATTCATTAGCTTATCTATACAAACAACGAATTAAAATTCTTAAAATGCTAAGCTATTATCTTCTGCAAATATCTTATTTTTTCGAAGAAAACTAAAATTTTGATTTTAATTGTAACATTTCACCAAACTGATAGACTAATATGGGTATATGATAGGATTAGTAAAAGAAAATATCAAAATTGCCTTAAATGTTATCCGTACTCAATTCTTACGAACTACGTTAACGGCCTTAATTATTGCTATCGGAATAATGGCTCTTGTTGGAATATTAACTGTAGTATCTGCTCTAAGTAACACTATTACTAAAGATTTTACCTCTATGGGAGCTAATACCTTTTCTATTAGTCAGTACAAAGACGAAATAAAGAGACATAAAAAGGGAAAACAACATCAAAAAATAAATCCTATAATTACTTATTCTCAAGCACAATTTTTTAAAGAAAAATACAATTTTCCTTTCACTTATACTTCTATTTCGTTTATTGCTACTACTACAGCAGAGATAAAATATGAAAATAAAAAAACAGATCCTGAAGTAAGCGTATTAGGGATAGATGAAAATTATACTATAAATGCTGGTTTTGAAATTGCTAAGGGACGAAATTTTTCGACATTAGACATTGGTAATAATCATCCTGTATGTTTATTAGGGGCTGATTTTGAAAAAAAACTTTTAGCAAATATTAATCCATTAGACAAAACTATTAGTATACGAGGTGCTAAATTCAAAGTAATTGGTATTTTAAAAGAAAAAGGATCTAGTTTTGGAAACAAACAAGATTTAAGGGTACTCATTCCTTTACAGGTAGCCCGATCTCTTTTTAGTGCTCCTAATATTAATTACACAACTAGTGTAATGACCTCTAGAAAAGAGTTTTTAGACCTTGCTATAGATGATGCCACTCTAAAAATGCGTATTATTAGAAAATTAAATCCCGTAGAAGACAATGATTTTGGCATTTCAAGAAGTGATGACCTCATTCGAAGAATTATTGAGCTCACTTCCTATCTTGATATTTCAGCTTGGGTTATAGGAATTATAACCATCTTTGGATCTTCTATTGCACTCATGAATATCATGCTTGTTTCTGTTACAGAAAGAACTCGTGAAATTGGAACACGAAAAGCTTTAGGAGCTAAAAGAACAACCATTGCTTTTCAATTTTTTATGGAAACCTTAATCATTGGGCAATTGGGTGGATTGGTAGGAACAATAGGAGGCATATCAATAGGATATGGATTTGCTACTTTATTAGAATTTGACTTTGTAATTCCCTGGATCGCTATTATTTCTGCATTTATTGTTTGTTTTATAGTAGCGATCATTTCTGGTTCTTACCCCGCTTTAAAAGCTTCTAAACTTGATCCCATAGAAGCTTTACGATATGAATAAATTTATTTTAAATTACAAAATCAACATAGCACAGATAAACGTTTGTTTTTTTGTCAAATTAAAAAACTAGATTTTTCGCCTATTAACATCCTATCGTTTCCATAAATATCTTTACGTAAATCAACATTTTCGAACTGTAATTCTTTCATTAACTCTACCATTTCTTTTCCCAAATACTGATTTATTTCAAAAAAAAGACATCCTTTTTCAGTCAACCCTTTTATAGCTAATTGGGCTATTTTTTTGTAAAAAATCAAGGGGTTTGTATCCTCTACAAACAATGCTAAATGAGGTTCATAGTCTAAAACATTTTTCTTTATTTCTATTTTTTCTGCGTTTCGAACATAAGGAGGATTAGAAACAATAATATCAAATGTAGATTCTAATTTTTCTAAAATCAATATATCTTGATGAATAAAATGGACTGTTGCATTATTTTTTCTAGCATTTCTTTCTGCTACTTCAAGGGTTTTTAAAGAAACATCTATCGCGTAAACCTCTGCCATTGGTATATTTTTTGCCAATGAAATAGCAATACACCCTGTTCCAGTTCCTATATCCAAAATTTTAATTTTTTGTTCTTTTTTAAAGGTTGAAACGGTTTTAATAATCCAATCAACTAACTCTTCTGTTTCAGGTCTAGGAATTAATGTATGCTCATTAACATAGAAAGACATTCCAAAAAAATTAGTTTCACCCAAAATATACTGTATAGGTTTTTCTTGTTTTAATTGACCTAAAACTGTTTCCCATTGCAACAATTGTAGTGCATCTAATTCTAAATAAGGATTCAACACAAAATCAATTCTTTTCATAGCATGAAAAGCTTCTAGCAGCAAGTAAAAGAAGCTTTCTATTTCCTTTGATTCATAAATTTTCATTAATTCTTTTTCAAATTGTACCTTATACTCTTTTAGTAACATACTCTTCTTTTTATCTAAATTATAATTCTTTCAACATCCAAATAGGACAAGCTGAATGACCTGTATTTCCCATGGGTTCAGACAAATATATAAATCCTGATTTTAAATATAATCTTTGGGCTTTTTCCATAGTGGTTAAAGTTTCTAAATAACATTTTTCAAACCCCATTTCCTTTGCTTTATCAAGACAAATCTTCATCATTTGAGTCCCCCATCCTTTTCCTCTTACTGAAGATAAAAAATACATTTTTTGCAATTCGCAAACTTCTGTGGTAGCATTTTTTAAAGGAGCTATACCTGCGCAACCTACTATTTTTCCTGAAAGTTCTAATATAAAATAAGCTGATTGAATCTTTTGATAAGTTTCAAACATAACATCCAATTGTGGATCTTCATAAGCAGTTCCTTCCTTAGGAGCCTTATACTCTTCTAAAACGGTTCGAATTAGAGCTGCTACCTCTCTATTATCTTCTTTCCTTATCAATCGAATCATATCTCTTAATCTTAATTTAATTCACAAAAATCTAAAATCTCATTTACTTGGTATTTTTCCGTCATCAATTTATTATTTTTGTGTGGTGAAGATACATCAAAAATATATATATCGTTGTATAGAATTAGCTAAAAATGGATTAGGGACTACATATCCTAATCCGTTAGTAGGAAGTGTAATTGTACATCATAATTTGATCATAGGTGAAGGTTGGCACCAGAAATCAGGAAAGGCTCATGCCGAAGTCAATGCTATAAACTCGGTAAAAAACAAAGAAATGTTAGCTGAATCTACAATTTATGTTAGTCTTGAACCTTGTAGTCATTTTGGCAAAACACCTCCGTGCGCAGATTTAATTATTCAACACAAAATACCGAAAGTAGTGATTGGTACCATAGATCCTTTTGCGAAAGTATGCGGAGCAGGTATAAAAAAACTAAAAGATGCTGGTTGCGAAGTAATTGTAGGAGTATTAGAAAAAGAATGCCAAGAACTTAATAAACGTTTTTTTACTTTTCATCAAAAGAAACGTCCTTATATTGTTTTAAAATGGGCAGAAACAGCAAATGGCTTAATAGCTCCTTCTCATAAAAACATTCAAAAACCCGTATGGATCAGTAATTTATACAGTAGACAATTGACTCATAAATGGAGAACAGAAGAACAAGCTATTTTAATAGGAACTAAAACTGCTCTTGATGACAATCCACAACTAACTGTTAGAGATTGGCAAGGAACAAATCCTGTAAGAATAGTTTTAGATAAAAAAAATATAATTTCAAAAGAAAATCTTATATTTGATAAATCAGCTCCAACTTTCATTTTAGATGAAGCTGTTTTAGACAACAACACAAACTCTGTTTCTTCTATAATTGAGTGGATCTATCAAAATCAAATCCAATCTGTCATAATTGAAGGGGGTAGTCGTACATTACAACACTTTATAGATCATGATTGCTGGGATGAAGCTCGTGTTTTTAAAAGTACAAGTATATTTCCAGAAGGAGTTACCGCTCCTTTTATCTCTAGTAAGAATGTAAAAAGTAAAAAAATATTGAATAATGAACTTTTAATTTTTTCAAATTATGATTAACAATATTATTTTCGATTTCGGCAATGTTTTTATGAATTTAAATAAAAAGGCTTGTCTTGAAGCTCTTAAAAAATTGGGGCTTTCAGAATGGGATGACCATTTTGAAAAAATTAATCAAGATTTTGAAAAAGGAAAAATATCAGAAGTTCATTTTTTAATTGAATTAAAAAAAAGAATGCCCAATGCTTCTATAGATGATATCCGTATTGCTTGGAACGCTACTATAAATGATTTTCCTCTTTCACGACTTGAATTTTTACAAAAATTATCTCACAGATATAAACTTTATCTTTTAAGCAACATAGATGAAATACGCATTGCCAAATTTGAACATCGCGTAGGAATGACCTTTGCTCGAGAATTTTATCAATGTTTTGAAAAAGTATATTTTTCATCTGAAATAGGTTTTCGAAAACCTGAAAAAGAAGCTTTTGAATTTATTCTTAAAAAACATGAATTAACCCCTAAAAGAACCTTATTTGTAGATCATGAAAAACAAAATATAGAAATAGCCTCTTCACTAGGTATGCACGTATGGCATTTACAAATAGAAAAAGAAGAAGTAACAAATCTCCTTTCTAAAAAAGAAATCCCTTTTTGATGGATTTTCATTTTATATCCAAAAACAATATTTTTGCGTTAAATTTTGAACTTATTGAACACAAAAGATACTTATACAACACTCCAAGAAGCTTCTCCCGAAGTTTTATACAAAGAAAAAAACAGTAAGTTTTACGGCTATGCTTTTCCTGTAACCAACGAAGACCAAATTAGAACGCATTTAGAACACCTTAAAAAAAAACATTATACGGCCAGACACTGGTGTTATGCTTGGCAACTTGGCACAACTCAAAAACACTATCGAGCAAATGATGACGGAGAACCCAATAACAGTGCAGGAATGCCTATATATGGTCAAATTCAGTCATTTGACTTAACTAACATACTCGTTGTGGTAGTACGTTATTTTGGCGGCACAAAATTAGGCGTTGGAGGATTAATTTCTGCCTATAGAGAAAGTGCTAAGATGACATTAGAAACTTCGTTCTTAATAGAAAAAACAATTGATATTCAATATAAGATAAATTTTGACTATAAAAACATAAACAAAGTTATGAGAGTCATAAAAGAAAAGGATCTAAACGTAATTTCACAAAGAATGGAAGAAAGCTGCGAACTTATCATTTCAACAAGACAAAAAAATGCTGATATGGTTTTCAGCATCTTCTCATCTATTTTTGAAGTAACAATAACGGAACTCTAAAAAGATTTCAACAACTCTTCTAAATATTCAGGAGGGGTTATAGGTCTACCTGATTTAGCATCTACAAAAACCAATATAGAGTTAGCCGTTGTTAATAACTCTTGCGATTCATTATAAATTTCATAATCAAATTCCAGCTTAACAGAAGATTGACTTTTAAAAATTGTTCTAATAGTAAGCAAGTCATCATAGTGTGCTGGTTTTTTATAATTCATACTCAATGACACTAATGGCAAGAACACGCCGTTTTCTTCCATCCACTTATAAGAAACCCCCAGATTTCTAAGCCATTCCACTCGCCCCATTTCAAAATACTGCGCATAATTACCGTGGTAAACAACCCCCATTTGATCCGTTTCAGCATAACGGACACGTACTTGAATGTCAAATTTTTTCATACTATTTATCTTACTTTTTTATGTTTTATTTAAAGTGAAAATTCAATTCTTACAATAAAATTTCTACAAAATCAAGATCAAAAAAATTTTTTTTAAAGAATTTTATCAACCATCTTTGCTATCCCGATTGACCCTAAATCTTGACCTAAATTTTGTCAAGTAAAACCTTAAAATTAACACAATTAAGAATGCACACAATGAACAAAACTGCTGAATCAGTATGGGCTAACTGTCTTTTATTTATAAAAGACAACATCCAGGAGCAAGCTTACAAAACTTGGTTTGAGCCTATCAAAGCGGTAGAGCTTACTGATAGCGCGTTGTACATTCAAGTTCCCTCAAAATTCTTTTACGAATGGCTTGAAGAACATTATGTTAAACTACTTAAGGTAGCACTACAAAAAGAACTGGGAAAAAGTGCTAAGTTACTATATAAAATCAAAATGGAAAACCCTTACGGGAATAAACTTCCATTTACACAACAAATACCAAGTGCAGATAAAGCTCCTGTAAAAACACAGGAGATTGACGTACCTGTACAACAAAAAAATCCAGAATTAAAAAATCCATTTATAATTCCTGGAATACGTAACATTAAAATTGACTCTCAACTAAACTCTAATTATAGTTTTGACAATTTCCTTGAAGGCGACTCTAACCGCCTTGCAAGAAGCGCAGGAATAGCAGTAGCAAACAAACCAGGAGGAACTTCATTCAATCCTTTATTAATTTTTGGAGGCGTTGGATTAGGTAAAACACACCTCGCCCACGCTATAGGTGTTGAGATAAAAGAAAAACATCCAGAAAAAACGGTTTTGTATATCTCAGCCGAGATATTCACACAGCAATATATTGACTCCGTTAAGAAAAACACTCGTAATGATTTTATACACTTTTATCAATTGATTGATGTTTTAATTATTGACGACGTTCAATTCTTATCAGGCAAAGCAGGTACACAAGATGTTTTCTTCCACATCTTTAACTACCTTCATCAGAATGGCAAACAAGTCATTTTAACTTCTGATAAAGCTCCCGTAGATATGCAAGATATCGAACAACGTTTACTATCTCGTTTCAAATGGGGATTATCAGCAGAACTTAATCAACCAGATTACGAAACCCGCGTAGCAATCGTAAAAAGCATCTTATTCCGTGATGGGGTTGAAATGCCAGAAGACATTATAGAATACGTTGCTCGAAATATAAAATCAAATGTAAGAGAATTAGAAGGAGCAATTATTTCTTTAATAGCTCAGTCTTCATTCAACAAAAAAGAAGTTACTATTGATTTAGCAAAACAGGTAGTTGAGAAGTTTGTAAAAAATGTAAAAAGAGAAATCTCTATAGACTATATCCAAAAAGTAGTATCTGACTATTTCCAGTTAGATGTTGCTACGTTACAATCCACAACGCGTAAACGCCATGTTGTACAAGCACGTCAGTTAGCTATGTTTTTTGCTAAGAAGTACACAAAAGCTTCTTTAGCTAATATTGGCTCACAAATTGGAGATCGTGACCATGCCACCGTGTTACACGCTTGCAAAACAGTTGATAACTTGCTCACAACAGACAAACAATTTAAAAAGTTCGTAGACGACATCAACAAAAAACTTTCATTATAATGTCTCAAAAAATCTTGATGGTATGCCTGGGGAATATTTGCCGTTCCCCATTGGCTGAAGGAATCTTAAAATCTAAATTACCCAACACTTACCTAATAGATTCTGCTGGAACTGGCGGATGGCATGCTGGAGAGCAACCTGATAAACGTTCTATACAAACGGCTCGAAATAAAGGAATTGACATCAGTCAACAAAGGGCTCGAAAATTTCAAAAATTAGATTTTGAAATTTTTGATTACATATTTGTCATGGACAATCAAAATTACAAAGACATCATTAATCAAGCTACGACAGAAAATCAAAAAAACAAAGTACAATTAATTTTAGATGAAATTTTTCCTAACGAAAAAGTAGACGTACCAGACCCCTACTACGGCGGACAAGAAGGTTTTGAACAAGTTTTTAACTTACTTGAGCAAGCCTGTCAGAGTATTGCTGATAAATTATTACTAAAAAAGAGCTTCTAAAAGCCCTTAAACACCATTACAAACACAAACAAAAGGATTAAAAAACCTATTGCAATACTTCTACCTATTTCTTTTATTCTATCTTTGTCCATAATAAAAATACATTTTCAACAAAAGAATATAAAATCTATGAAACCAACAACTTTTCTTGGAAAATTATATCTAATACCAACAACTTTAGGCGAAATAAATCCTGAAGATGTTTTGCCTTATACTGTTAAAAGAAGTATTGATTTTATAAACCATTATATTGTTGAAAACGAAAAAACAGCTCGTCGATTTATTAAAGCAATACACCCAGAAAAAAAACAACCTGAACTTATCATTAACACTCTAAATAAGCATACACAAGAATCCGATCATATTACTTTTATTCAACCTTTGTTAAATGGTCAAAATATTGGACTAATGAGCGAAGCTGGATGCCCTGGCGTAGCAGATCCTGGTGCAGCTATCGTAAAACTTGCTCACGAACGAGGTATACAAGTAATTCCTTTAGTTGGCCCCAGCTCTATCCTATTAGCCTTAATGGCATCAGGAATGAACGGACAAAGTTTTGCTTTTAACGGTTATTTACCAATAGACAAAGGCGAAAAAAAACAGGCTCTAAAAACATTTGAAAAGTTATCCTTTGACAAAAAACAGTCACAATTATTCATAGAAACACCTTACAGAAATAACAAATTATTAGAAGATTTGATTCTAATTTTACACCCTAATACTAGTTTATGTATTGCAGCTGACATTACATTACCAACTGAGTATATAAAAACGCTAACTGTAAAGGAGTGGAAAAAACAAAAGGTCGATTTACACAACCGACCTTCTATCTTTATTATTCATAAATATTATTAGTTAAAAGGTATAATGATGGGCTTTTGCTTTTTTATTAGCTTCCACGCAGCTTGTATCATACCCCCCGAATTCTTTTAGATACTCTGCAACAGAAGTACCATAGCCATCTCTACATTTACGATTTCCATTAGTTCTTAAAAATCTTTTTACTGACCCCACTCCTCCTAAATGAGCAGCTGCTAAAATTCCTGATTCAGTAATTACAATACCTCGGATTTCCTGACCTGAATAATTAGCAATTTCCTGACGAAGTTCCCATTTATTTCTTGCCAAATTAGCTAGAAATGCTTTTTCTTGTAATTTTTTACTGCTTAAAAATTGCGCCTGATCTTCTATCCCTAAGGCAGCAAGTGTTTCTTTTCCAAATTGATATTTTCCTAGATAGCCTAATGAATTTACTATGTTGTAAATCCCTCGCGATTCTCTTACACCTATATCTTGTGTAAAACCTACAAAAGTCTTACCTGTAAAAGGCACATCAAAAAATCGCTGTTCTACTTCTACTTCCATTGGCACTGTGTACAGCTCTTTATTTTCAAAAGCATGCAACCAAGGATACATTTCTATTTTGAAAGGTCTAAAACCTGAACTCAAAAGAACGATTGAACCAAATAATCCAAAATAGAATATTTGTTTTTTTGTCATAAAAATAAATTTCTTTTTAACTAAGTGCAGTAAAAAAACACTACTTACACTATCATCGCCAAAAAATTAACCCGACAAATTTACAATTAAAAACAAAATACACAACAAAAAAGTTTGTTAACTTTTTGAATATTAACATCAAAGCTTATAAAGACTTCGTTTATTCCTAGCAATTATTTTCTAAATTATTTTTAGATAAAATCTTTTAATACCATTTAAACTTAAAATATACTGGATTAAAAAGTAAAATTCTCGATATGTTTTTTTTCATTTTAAAAGAACTCGAACAAACGGTTGAGTATATGATTGGAATCATCGTTAGTTCGAGCGCGAAGCGCATCGAAAACTAACACTAATTTTTATTGTTTTTATAGGATAGTGTCTAAATCAACATTATGTGATTTCTCCCTTTGATCGAAATGAACAAGATTGCTAACTTTTTGTACGGTCTCAAGGTTAAGAAGATATAATATACTTTTCTACCATTTATAAGAATATTTTTCCAATCAAGCTCATCATTGTTTTATATAAAAAATGCAACCTTATCAAAGATTGCATTTTAAAATTATATTATTCTAAAAATATTATAATCCTAACTTATTTACCCATTCTGCATATTTTTTTGCATTTGCTTGGTGTTCTTCATACGTAACTGCAAAATCATGATATCCTTTACGTTCTACACTAGCACAAAAATAGATATAATCGTGCTTTTCTGGGGATAAAACGGCATCAACTGCTGATATGTCTGGCATAGCAATAGGACCTGGGGGTAACCCAAGGTTTTTATAGGTATTATATGGAGAATTTACAAATAGCATATCTCCTTTTACTCGTTTTATTACTTGATCAAAATCATTCGTGTTTTTTTTGATGGCAAAAATAATGGTTGGATCTGCCTGCAAAGGCATTTCTAATTTTAATCGGTTTAGATAAACACCGGCTACTCTTGGCCGTTCATCTTCTTTTACTGATTCTTTGTGTACTATAGAAGCTAAGGTAATAACTTGTTCTGGAGTAAGTCCAAGGGATTTTGCTTTTTTCATACGATCTGAATCCCAAAACTTATGATATTCTTCTAGCATTTTATCTCTAAATTTCTCAGCTCCAATATTCCATTTTATTTCATAAGTGTTAGGTATAAAAATTCCCAAAACATTATCTGATGTTAATCCATTTTTTTTCAAGAAAACAGGGTCTTGTATAACACGCATAAGACTCAAACTATCGGCCTCTATTTGCCCCGCTACACGAGAAACTAATTTCTCAAGAACTTCTTGATTATTAAACGAGAGATTTAAAGGTATATTATGACGCAGGGCTGTCACAATCTGAAAACTTCCCATTCCTTTTTTTAGTAAGAAACGTCCTGGAAAAACGTTTTGATTGTAAGAACGTTTTTCTGCTATTAATTTAAAGTTTTCTATATCGACTACCTCAGGTGTCATAATTTTAATTACTTCTTCGTAAGTAGCTCCAGTTGGGATAAAGATATACTTTTCGTTTTCTTCAAATTTTGTATTGCTTGTAAAGGCTTTAATGCAAACAAAAACGACCAGCACTAACCCTACTAGTCCTAACCCTAAAAATACTTTTTTGTTCAAAATAATTCGATTTTAATAATTTGGATTGATTAATTGAAAAAGGAGTTCATCTTGATAGCTTCCATTTTGAAAAATCCAATCTTTTTTAACTCCTATTTTCTGGAAACCAAAATTAGTAAAAAGCTTTAAACTGGCTTCATTAGAACAACCAATATTTGCATATATTTGATGTAATTGTAAATGTGAGAATGCGTATTTAACTAATATCTGTAGTGCTTCACTTCCTAATCCTTTGTTCCTATGTTTTTTATTTTCTATCACTATTCCTACTCCTGCTCTATGATTTTTAGGATCATAATCAAATAAATCAATCAACCCTACTGGTTTATACACTCCTAACTCGCATATTGCCAAACGTAATTGCTTTGCTTGATAAATATCTTGATCTGCGTTTTCTAAGTATTGTTTAATCAAAAAACGAGAATAAGGGGTTTGTGTATTACTAACTTCCCATATTGTTTCTTCATTTTCGATTTTATAAATAAATGACAAGTCTTCTGGTTCAAGTGCTCTTAGAAATATTTTTTCTCCTTTTAATGTAATCATAAGTTGTTCTTAATAAAATGGCAATTAAAAATAGCAATATTCTATGTCAATGTGATAGTATTATAAAAATTGACTCTTTTTGATTCTTTTAAACACTAATTTCTCCTTGAAAAACAAATTGAGCAGCCCCTGTTAATTGTATGTTTTTATATCCATTTTCACTTTTTTGAAATGCAATTTGTAATTGCCCTCCTTCAACTTGGATTGCTATTGAATTTGACGTTGCTTTTCCTAAATGATACATTGCTAATGCTACTGCTGTAGCACCTGTACCACAAGAAAGGGTTTCATCTTCTACTCCTCGTTCATACGTTCGAATTGCGAAACTATTTTCTCCTTTTTGAATTACAAAATTAATATTACTTCCTTCTTGCCCATACAAATCGCTATAACGAATTTTTGCTCCTTCTTTTTTAACTTCTAGTTCTTTTAAATCTTCTACTTCTTGTACGTGATGAGGAGATCCTGTGTTTAAAAAAACATATCCTGATTGTACTTTTACGGATGCTACATCTATCATTTGAAGTGAAACAAGATTTTCTTCTGTTATTCTTGCATGATGAATACCATCTACGGCAACAAAGGTGGTTACGTCTTGAATTACCCCTATTTTTTTAGCAAATGCCACAAGACATCTACCTCCATTTCCACACATAGAACTCTCATTCCCATCTGCATTGTAATATACCATCTTAAAATCTGTCGATTTGTCACTTTCTAATAACATCAATCCGTCAGCACCTATTCCAAAACGTCTATCACAAAGGAATTTGATAAGTTTGGTATCATTTTTGGGAAAACTCAAATCACGGTTATCTAATATGATAAAATCGTTTCCCGTTCCTTGGTATTTGTAAAATATGTGTTTCATTTGTTAAGATTTATTTATTATAAGTTGTTTATAAATCGACTATTTTTATAATTTCCTTTATTCGCACTGATTTATGCAACTCATATCCGATTTCTTTATAACCTCACCAAAGATACAAATATTAATAGGAAGTTAAAGATTGTTAAACGAGCGTTAAAGCTAAAAAATTGAAATAAGAAAATTATATTTTTACATTTAAATAAAACAAAGAAATAGAAGATGCCATGAGAAAATTAAGTAGTTTATTTTTAATTTCATTATTAAGTGGTACAACCACTTTAGGAGGTTACAAATTGTTTTTTGAAAACACTTCTACAGCCTCTTCCTTATCTATTGCCCCAAATTACACAAGAGCTGTAAGTATGGGAGCTGAAAATATAGATTTTACATCGGCTGCAGAAAAAGCTGTTCATACTGTTGTACACGTAAAAAATAAAACGGTTTATAATTTGCCTTCTGATCCTTTTATGGAATTTTTCTACGGGCATAGAGGTGGTCAACAACAAACGCAGGTGGGAACGGGTTCTGGAGTAATTATTAGTAAAGATGGCTATATTGTAACAAACAATCATGTAATTCAAAATGCAACAGAACTAGAGGTTACTTTAAATAACAACAAAACGTATAAAGCAAAATTAGTTGGTACTGATAGTAAAATGGATATTGCTTTATTAAAAATTGAAGCTGAAGGCGATTTACCTACTGCTATTTTTGGTAATTCCGAGCAAATAAAAGTTGGCGAATGGGTTTTAGCTGTTGGAAACCCTTATAACCTAACATCTACCGTTACAGCAGGTATTGTATCTGCTAAAGCCCGTGATTTGAGTAACCAAGGAATTCAATCGTTTATTCAAACAGATGCGGCTGTAAATCCAGGTAATAGTGGTGGCGCATTAGTCAATACAAGAGGTGAACTAATAGGCATTAACACTATGATTTCATCCCCTACTGGAAGTTACACAGGATATTCTTTTGCTGTACCATCTAATCTAGCTCGCAAAATTGTAGAAGACCTAATGGAATACGGCAATGTACAAAGAGCTGTTTTAGGTATTGAGGGTAGAGAATTGAATACCACAGCAGCAAAAGAGGTTGGGTCTAAAGAAACAACGGGAGTATACGTTGCTAAAGTTTCAAAAGGCACTGGTGCTGAGAAAGCAGGTATAAAATCAGGCGATATAATCAAAAAATTAGACGATAAAACAATCAATACATTTGCTGATTTAACTGCTTATATTAATACCAAAAGACCTAATGAAGAAGTAAAGGTAGGTTTTGTAAGAGATGGTAACCTACAAACTACTGTTGTAAAATTAGTAAAAAAAGAGTTGATTAATTATGACCTAAAAGGCTTAGAATTAGAAGATTTAGATGCTCATGATAAGAAACGATTTCGCTTAAGTTATGGTGTAAAAATAAAAGAAGTTACAAATGAAGAACTAACCGATTATGCGGAACAACTAAAAGGTGGAATCATCTTAAAAGTAGACAACATAAAGGCTACCGATATAGAAACGGTTACACGAGTAATAGCAAAAAAGGGAGAAACTCAAAAAACTCAGATTGAAATGTTAACAAATACAGGAGAATTATTACGTTTCCTTTTGTAAATAGTCTTCTCTATTAACCATTGAAAACCAACGTTAAAACGTTGGTTTTTTTAATAAAAAAAATCAAAAAAAAGTTTAGCAAAAGATTTTAAATAAATACTTTTGCAGGGTCTAATTTTTATAAAAAGAAATGAGCAATACAACTTATGAAAAAGAGTTAGCTTTTCAAGCTGACAGAAGAAAAGCAGCGGTTGAGTTTATCAAAATTGTAAGTGATTTATGGTATGACAAGTCAATCGAAATGGTTCTATTCAGAAACCAACTACTAGATCGCAATGTAAGCGAAATCATGAATTTACATGATTATGCTGGAGAGTTCGTTCAAAAACCAATTAATATTTTTGATTCTGTAGAAATTTTAAGAGCTATTCAAGCATTAGATTTCCCCCCTTCTCGTTTAGATATTGGTAAATTAACTTATGAATTTCACTTGGAAGACAATAAGTATAACGATGCTACTAGCTTTGTGGTAGACAAATTGAAAGATGCTAAGGCTTCGGATGAAATTAAACCTAAAGATGTTGTTCTTTATGGATTTGGTCGTATTGGTCGTTTATTAGCACGCGAACTTTCTTCAAAAGTAGGAAAAGGTCAACAATTACGTTTACGAGCTATTGTAACACGTGATAAAAATGATGCTGTTTTATTAGAAAAACGCGCTTCTTTATTACGTTATGATTCGGTTCATGGTGATTTCCAAGGTTCTGTAGAAGCTGATGCTGATAATAACACGCTAATCATTAATGGTGTTCCAGTACATATTATTACAGCTAATTCTCCGGAAGAAATAGATTATACAAAATATGGCATTCAGGATGCCTTGGTAATTGATAATACAGGTGCATTTACAACAGAAGAAGCATTAAGTCGTCATTTAACTTCGGTAGGTGTAGAAAAAGTTTTGTTAACAGCCCCTGGAAAAGGAGTTCCAAACATTGTTCATGGAGTAAACCACGAAGCTTATAATCCAGATGAAGTTAAAATTTGGTCAGCTGCTTCTTGTACAACGAATGCTATTACCCCTGTATTAGCTGCTATTGAGGAAACATTAGGCGTAGAAAAAGGTCATATTGAAACAATTCATGCTTATACCAATGATCAAAACTTGGTAGATAATATGCACAAAAAATACCGTCGTGGTCGTTCTGCTGCATTAAATATGGTCATCACTGAAACAGGAGCTGGAAGTGCTGTTGCAAAAGCATTACCAAGTTTAGCAGGTAAATTAACTTCGAATGCAATTCGTGTACCAGTTCCAAATGGTTCATTGGTAGTATTAAACCTTGAAGTAGGAAAAGCTACGAATCGTGAAGAGCTAAACAGTATTATGAAAAAATATGCTTTAGAAGGCAAATTAGTAGAGCAAATCAAATATGAATTAAATAATGAGCTTGTTTCATCTGATATTGTAGGAACATCAGCTCCTTCTATTTTTGATAGCAACGCTACTATTGTTTCTGCAGATGGTAAAAATGTAGTAATGTATGTATGGTATGATAACGAATATGGTTATAGCCATCAAGTAATTCGTTTAGCTAAATATATTGCTAAAGTAAGACGTTATACTTATTATTAATAGACAAACAAACAGAAAGTATATAAAGCCGTTTCTAAAAGAAACGGCTTTTTTAATGCCATTTGGCTGATTATTATTATTTTAAAATTTTTTAAATTTGAAAATAGAATCAATCAAAAAAATAGAAAATGAAAAAATTATTATTTCTGAGCTTTTTTTTCTATTCTTTAATAGTAGAAGCTCAAAAAAACATTTCACCCCCAATTCCCAAATCATTTAATTTAGGAATAGTTGATGAAATTACATCTAGTATCTTAAATGAAAAAAGAATTCTTAACATTTATCTTCCACAGGGCTATAACAAACAAGAGCGTTATCCTGTGATTTATGTTTTAGACGGAAGTGCTGACGAAGATTTTATTCACATAGCAGGTTTAGTACAATACTTTACATTTCCTTGGATTGAACGTATTCCTAAATCTATAGTGGTAGGAATTGCTAATAAAGATCGCAAAAGAGATTTTACATCAATTCCGAATCAACAAATCGTGAGGGATCGTTATCCTACTTCAGGTGGATCTGATAAATTCATGGCGTTTATAGAAAATGAATTACAGCCTTATATCTCCAAAAATTACACCACAACCAATGAAAAAACTATTATTGGTCAATCTTTAGGTGGTCTTTTAGCTACTGAAATTTTATTTAAAAAACCACATTTATTTGATCAATACATTATTATTAGCCCTAGTTTGTGGTGGAATGACGGAGAACTTTTAAAATTAAATCCTGATGTGTTAAAGGAAAATTTCCAACAAAATAAGTCTATTTATATTGGTGTTGGAAAAGAAGGACTAGGTCCTATTTTTGATAACCATGTAATGGAAGTAGATGCTAATTTACTTTTTGATAAAATAAAATATGGTAAATCTAAAACTGTAAAAGTTGTTTTTGACTATTTACCAGAGGAAGATCATGCAACAGTAACACATCCTGCTGTATTTAATGCTTTTAAGCTACTATATCCTAAAAAGAATCATTAAGATGAATTTACAACCGCAATTAGAAAATGAAAACGTTTTGTTGGTCCCTCTACAAAAAGAAGATCTTGATATATTGTATCATGTGGCATCAGATCCTTTAATTTGGGAACAACATCCTAAAAAAAATCGTTATCAAATAGAGGTATTTGAAATATTTTTCAAGGAAGCTATTGAATCAAAAGGGGCTTTTAAAATTATTGATAAAAAAGAAAATAGAATAATAGGTAGCTCACGATATTATGATCTTAATCTAGAGGATAAAAGTGTATTAATAGGCTATACTTTTTTGAGTAGAGATTATTGGGGATCTCTATACAATTCTCAAATAAAGAAATTAATGCTAGATTATGCTTTTGAGTATTTAGATAAAGTTTATTTTACGGTTGGCGCATCCAATATCCGTTCTCAAAAAGCAATTGAAAAAATTGGTGGCATAAAGAACAAGGAATTTTCTGTATTTTATGACAATCAATCTGAAGTTTTGAAATTTCAATATGTCATTCAAAAATCTATTTGGTTCAAAGATACTCAACAATTAAAAATTCAAAGCACTAAATTGCTCAAATAAAATTATGGCATTTATACAACATTTTCAAAACAAAGTATAAATGCCATTTTTTGTAGGTTTTAAGAAATTTGTTTTTTCTCTCTACATAAAAGTAAAATTGGATAAATTTTACAACGGCTTTATGAATATTTAAAAATTTATTTTCTTTCTTTCCATTATCATAGTTATCCAATAAGTAACAAAAAAAACGAGAATCATTAGTAAAATAGATTCATATACATTGCATTCTTTTTGTCCTAAGAAAGGTATTAAGCCTACTATTATAATCCATTGAATAGCATAAAAATTAGTAAGGTTTTTACTCAAAAAAGCTATAGGTTTATAACTCTTTTCGGAAACATATTTAATTAAAATATCACAAATTTTCATCCATATAAGTACAAATCCTATATATAGCATGATTCCTCCAATTCTAGTATGCCAATAGTCACCTAAATGATAAACAGGACTTCTATAAGTAATTATTCCTCCTATTAAAAAAAGGAAAGTTCCTAAGTAAAAACTTTTCATCAAAACTTCTTTATCTTCTTTATGCAAGAAATAGTATCCCATTACATATCCTGTTAGAGGATATACTAACCATGGAAATAGAGGGAATGACACAGCATCACCCTTGTCACCCCAAAATAAGTCTAATATTCTGTCTATAAAAGGATAACCTGTTTGAATACCCCATACATAAGTTGAACAACTCCCTATAAGCAGTATCAGAATTGCTATATATTTTACAAGTATTTTATACCTGCTTAATAAAGTCATGACCAAATAGGATAATCCCGCAAACTGTAGTATATCAATAACTAAGAAGTTATTTAATATGTTTTGGATCACATCGCCTTCTTTTGAAATTTCTTCAACAGTTTCTGTCTTTACGAATAAAGAAACAATACCAAAAAAAATGGCTGGAATTAATAATCTAAAAAAATTAAGTTTATACCCTTTCAAAAAAATAGACCCACTTCTTTTTAATCTTGACATAAAATCAAAGTTTCTAGAATAGGAAAAAGAAAGTCCCATACTAAACATAAAAACGGGAGCTGCCGGAGATTCACCTAATAGGGTAATTATTTTTCCGAAATAGGTATCTTTTTCTATTGCCGATAAAGTATGTGTATTGAGGATATGTACACAAACCATAAACACTGCTGCTAGTGCTTTGGCTAAATCAATAAATTTTAATCTTTTCATTTTATGTCTTTTAATTTAATTAATTTAATTTCATAATCTAAACTATCCATTTTATAGTCTTTTTTGTTCTTTAAATATCTAAAGCTTAGCACGCCTGTGTTATATTGTCCTGTTTGAATAGCATTAAGAAGGTTTAATTTTTCTTTGGAAACATAAAATTTATAGTTATTATTTCTATCTAACTTTATATCTTCTTTCACTAATTGTACTTTATAAGTACTATAGTCTGGTGTGGTATAAAGAGGAGAATAAAAAGTCCATGAAAAATAATCTGAAATAGGCTGATTTTTAACTGTAACTTCTAGTGCTTCGTCGTCATTTAGTTTTACATAAATACCTTCATAAAATATATCTTTTGATGGAAATAATGCGTTAGAATTTTTAGGATTCAACTTAACTTCTTGTTTTGAGGTATTAGGTGCCACACTTAGCGAATTGGTTAGATCTATTGAATTTTCAACCAATCCTTCAAAGAAGTTAACAAAAGAGGTGTTGGTATCAATCTTTTCTTCTTCGTTCTCTATTTCTTTGGATGAATTTGACGCAAGTTTATCTATAATGGGGGTTGTTTTAATATCATTTAATCTTTTATTGTAATCCGAATAGTATTCTCTTAGTATAATAATATAATCGTCATCGCTTATTTTTAACCAATTTTTTTTACCTCCTGTATTAGCGGCTGACAGGTTTATTTCATAATCTCCATTTGGACTAATTTCCATTGCTTCTGAAGCAATACTTTCTGAAAGTAAATTATAACCTTCATCTTGTTTATATACTTGTACACCTACATAAAAGGCTTTTCCTAAATTTCCTTTTATTACGTAATCATTTTTACTTGAAATAAATGCGGAATAATAATTTGTAGAAGGATTATCTCCTGCAATTTTACGATTTAACCCTATCCAGTTTGTAAATCTAGGGTTATCACTGTCATTATTTTCTAAATACACATCTTTACTTAAGGATAGAGCGTCTGTAAGGAAAATTAATGATTCTTTTTTAATTGATTCTACTTTGTGTCTTTTTGCAAATTTTTCTACTTTACTTAAAGTGTTATCAATTTTTAAATTTTGTGCATTTAAATAATTTAATCCTATAAAAAGGAGTGTTAGTAATCTCAAATAATTCATTTTTTATATTTAAAAGTTTTTATTATTTCTAATTATCAAATTTGTTATAAAAAATATATTTACAAACAATTTTTTCTTAGAGGAAGAGCTATATAATATAGCATGGGACGTTTATTCCAGATTCAATAAACCTGGTTTTAATATTATTTTATGTTGAATTAGTTTAAAAGTTTAATATTTTAAACCTTATTCTATTCATCTAGTAAAACGCGATTGATTTGAACAAATCTTTTAGCATAATAGGGTTCTTTAGTGGATGATATAATTACTCCTTGGCTAGTTGATGAATGGATAAATTTAATTTCATCTTCTATAACTTCTGTAATCATACCTACGTGTCCTACTCCTCTACCTCTTGTAGCAAAGAAAATTAAATCTCCTTTTTGGGCTTGACTTCTATCAATACGAACACCTGCTCGTTGCGCCATTTCTCTTGATGAGCGGGGTAAAGTCATTTCTATATTTTTAAATGTAGCAAACATTAAACCGGAACAATCAAAACCTCCATTACCTGTAGATCCGCTACGATAGCGAGCTCCTATATTTTCAGATGCTTTGGTTATCAAAAATTCTGCTTTAGATATATTTTCTTCTGACAAAGGAGCTACTACGGTAATAGGTATTTCTGGTTGTACTGCTTCTGATTCAATGATTAACTCATCTGTATTTTCTTCTTCTATTTGAGGTTTAATTTCTACTATCTTAATTTGTCCTTTTTTAGATGGAGCAGGTATTATATTTTCTGATGTTTTAACTGCTTCAACTTCTTTTTGAGGCACTGTTTCTTTAGATGTTACAACCTCTTTTATTGAATTTTGAGATTTTGTATCTATTGCTAGTACAGGTGTATTTTCAGGTATTGATTTTGTTTTTATAATTAATTTATCACCTATGGCTAAATTATTTTTTATCTGAGGATTTAAAGATTCTAATTCCGTAATGGAGATACCATATTTTCTTGAAATACCGTATTTTGTTTCTTTTATTTGTACTTCGTGTAATAACTCTATGGTATTACCACTTAAATTAGGAGAAATATCTGTTTTTCCTTGTGCAGTAAGAGTTTCTTCTTTTTTGTTTTTTTTATTTTTTTTCGGTTTTTCATCTATTAGATTTAACTCGTTGCCTTTTTCTGCTGGAATTTTGATATGTTCTCCTATTTTTAGTCCTTGTAATTCAATATTAGGGTTTACTTCCTTTATTTTTTCTATGGTTGTGTTATATTTTTTGGAAAGGCTGTATAATGTTTCTTTCGTGAGTACTTCATGTTCTAGTATTTCAACTTGAGGTTGTTCTTTATCTTTAACTTTAGAAATCGGTATTTCTAAAATCATATTAAGCTGTAATGTTTTTTTTGCTTTTGGATTTAGTTCTATTATTTTACTTTGCTTTACGTTATACTTTTGAGCAATACTATAAACTGATTCACCACTCACTACTTTATGTTTAATTTTTTCTTGCCCAAAAACACTAACCGAGAACCACAAGAGGCTATAAATAATTTTTTTTTGAAAATCCATTTTTTACATTTAGGTGTATAAAAGGTTTGCCCTTTTTATTCGTTTCGCAATTTACATAATAAAAGTGGGTCCTTCCTTTAAATTTAACATTTTTTTAAAATCAAGAATACCTAATTTGCCTTTTAATATGGTATAATACCATTTAAACTTTGAAATTTCCTCATAATACTATTTTTTACCCTTGAGACTGTCCAAAAAGTTCGCAATCTTGTCATTTCGACCAAAGGGAGAAATCACATAACGTAGGTTATGAAACTCCTCCTTTCGTAGGAGTGACAACCGCATATTGATTTAGACACTATCCTACAAAAGCAATAAAAATTAGTATTGATTCTCCATACGTTTCGCGCTCGAACTAACGATAACTTCGATTATATACTCAACCGTTTGTTCGAGTTATTTCTAAAATAAAAAAAACATATTGAGAACTTTATTTTTTAATTCAGTATATTTTAAGTTTAAATGGTATAATTTTAGTCACAATTAATATTTTAGGATTTCAAATAAATCAAAACTCTTGTATTAAATGAATGTTATTATTTTTTAATCTTATGTTTTAGTAATAGTATCTAATTCTTTTAATATAGATGGAATACGAAAATTTCCATGCATATTTTTCAAATGACCAACTGCTTTTCCTATTTCGATTCCAATGGTAGAAACATATAACGGTTTTTTACTTTCTCCTCTATATACAGGTTCTACCGTTGTTTTATTACTATGAAATGCGTTTTTAGCAACTCCTATGATTGGAATTTTTTTTTCTAATAATTCCCATACATATCCGCCTAATCCGTATTTTAAGGAGTCATCTACATAAATGTGTCCGTCTATTATGATAATCTCTAGTTTTTCTAAAGGTATCTTCTTTAATAGTGCTTCAATACATGGCAATTCTCTTTTGTAAAATTCTCCTGGTATATACTCTTCTATTCCTTGCTTTATATCTATAATAATTTCTTTAGGTTCTGCATCTTCCCAATTAAAAAGTACTCCAACACTTTTGGCTATATCATCTATATAATATACATCTATGGCTAGTATCATGTTATATCTTTGTATGTATTAGTTTGTTTTTATTCAATCTTTCAGAAAGTATTTTAACTAGTTTTTTATTTCTATATTTTTTAAATATAAATTAACTTAATTATATTTTTATAATTAAATCTAAAGTTATTTAGTGTTCGTAATGTTTTCTATAAAAATAGAAAAGGTATTGTTTTGTAATCTGTTTATTTCTAAATTTAGTTAAACTCAAATTACGCATTATAAATTTATTAGAACTAAAAATGTCTTTAACTCTAAAAAAGTACTCTTTTTTTCTTCTTTCCTCTTTTTATCTTCATTAAAAAGTAAGGTATAATTTGGGTTTAAAAAAAATTCAAGAATGTATTTTATTTGAATTAAATCAAGTTTAGACGAAATGAGCTCGATCAAATACCGAGCTCATTTTTATTAGAATTAATTATAAATTTGTTTAACCTTTTGGATTTTACTTATCTTTTTGAACAGTTCTCATTAATTCATTTTAAAAACATATTATTTCACCAATAATTTATGAGATGGTGCAAACTTAGTTAAATTAATATTTTGTACTGCTTGTTTGTATTCTTCAATAGTTGGAGTTCTACCTAGGATAGTTGACAACACTACTACGGGTGTTGAAGAAAGTAGAGATTCTCCTTTTTTAGCATCTGTATCTTCTACTACTCTCCCTTGGAATAAACGAGTAGATGTGGCCATAACGGTATCTCCTTTTGAAGCTTTTTCTTGATTTCCCATACATAAGTTACATCCTGGACGTTCTAGGTACAACATGTTTTCATACTCGGTACGTGCATTTGATTTAGGGTTATTATCATCAAATTCAAAACCTGAATATTTTTGTAATACTTCCCAGTCTCCTTCAGCTTTTAATTCATCTACAATGTTATAAGTTGGAGGTGCTACTACTAATGGTGCATTAAATTTTACTTCGCCTTTTTGTGCTTCTACGTTTTTCAACATTTGGGCTAATATTTTCATATCGCCTTTATGCACCATACAAGAACCTATAAATCCTAAATCGACTGTTTTGGTTCCGCCATAAAAAGATAATGGGCGAATGGTATCATGTGTATAACGTTTAGAGATGTCTTTATTATTTACATCTGGATCGGCAATCATTGGTTCGTTTACCACATCTAGATCTACTACCACTTCTGCATAGTATTTAGCGTTTGCATCTGGTTTTAATGCAGGTTCTTTTCCTGAACGAATCTCGCTAATACGCTGATTTGCTTTATCAATCAAGCCTTGTAATACTTTGTTTTTGTTGTCCATTCCTTTATCAATCATGATTTGGATTCTAGACTTTGCAATTTCTAAAGATTCTATCAGGGTTTCATCTTCAGAAATACAAATAGATGCTTTAGCTTTCATTTCTGCGGTCCAATCTGTAAAGGTAAAGGCTTGATCTGCTGTTAATGTACCTATATGAACTTCAATAATTCTACCTTGGAAAACGTTTTCGCCTCCAAACTGGTGTAACATTTGTGCTTGTGTTGCATGAACTACATCACGGAAATCCATATAATTAGCCATATTTCCTTTAAAAGTTACTTTTACTGATTCTGGAATTGGCATAGAGGCTTCACCTGTAGCTAAAGCTAAAGCTACTGTACCAGAGTCAGCACCAAACGCTACTCCTTTAGACATACGTGTATGTGAATCTCCTCCTATAATAATGGCTCTATCATCAACTGTAATATCATTTAACACTTTGTGAATTACATCAGTCATTGAATGGTATACTCCTTTAGGGTCACGTGCTGTAATCAAACCAAAATCGTTCATAAATTTCATTAATTTTGGAATGTTTGTTTGTGCTTTTTTATCCCAAACGGAAGCGGTATGACATCCTGATTGGTAAGCTCCATCAACAATTGGCGAAATTACTGTTGCAGCCATTGATTCTAATTCTTGGGCAGTCATTAAACCTGTAGTATCTTGGGATCCCACAATATTAACTGTCACACGAACGTCAGAACCGGCGTGTAATATTGTTCCTGGTGTATTACCTACTGCATTTCTATTGAATATTTTTTCTACAGCTGTTAATCCTTGACCTTCTATAGAAACTTCTTTTGAAGGAGCAAAAACTACAGGTGCTGTTATCCCCAAGGTTTTTGCTGCAAAGGTTTGTAATTTTTTACCAAAAACAATAGCATAAGATCCTCCTGCTTTGATAAATTCCATTTTTTGTGGAGTAAATGATTTTGATAAATCAATTAATTCTTTATCTCCGTTGTATAATTTTTTTGTTTTTGTGTTGATTGTTAAAACAGTTCCTGTTTCAACAGAATAGACTTGTTCTAATACAGGCTCTCCATTTTCATCTCGAACTAGTTCTCCATTTGTGTCTGTCTTTTTTATCCAGTTTTTAAGATCAATACCAATACCTCCTGTTACATCAACTGTAGTTAAGAAAATTGGTGAGATTCCGTTAGTACCCCCTACAATTGGAGCAAAGTTTACAAATGGTACGTAAGGACTTGCTTGTTTACCTGTCCATAATGCTACATTGTTTACACCTGACATACGAGAAGATCCTACTCCCATTGTGCCTTTTTCTGCTACCAGCATTACGCTTTTATCTGGATGTTGTAATTTTAAAGCTTCTATTTCTTCTTGTGCTTTAGGAGAGATCATACATTTACCATGTAATTCTCTATCAGAACGTGAATGTGCTTGATTACCTGGAGATAGTAAATCTGTGGAAATATCTCCTATACCAGCTACGAAAGTAATAACTTTCATTTCCTCTGCCACTTCTGGTAACTTTGTAAAAAACTCAGCTTTAGCATAACTTTCTAGTATTTCTTTTGCTACTGTATTTCCTTTTTCAAAAGCTACTTTTAAACGATCCATATCTGCATCGTATAAGAAAACTTGTGTTTTTAATACTTCTGCTGCTTGTTTGGCTATTTCGGGAGTATTTCCTAAAGCTAAATCCAGCAATACTTCTATAGAAGGTCCTCCTTTCATGTGTGACAACAATTCGAAAGCAAAAGCGGGTGAAATTTCGGCAACTAATACTTCTCCTAAAATTATTTCTTTTAAAAAATCAGCTTTTACTTTTGCTGCTGGGGTTGTTCCTGGTAAGGTATTGTAAATAAAAAACTTTAGAGAATCTTCTCTATCTTGATTATTTACATCTTTAATTTGTAGTACAATTTCGTTTAATAATTCAGCTCCATCAATAGGTTTTGGATGTAATCCTTGTCCTTTTCGCTCTTCAATTTCTTTAAGGTATTCTTTATACAATTCCATATCTAATTACTATAAATATAAGGTTATTATTTTTGTTGTTCAAATTTACGAAATGTTCAGATTGCTTAAAAATTTTCAAAACAAATATCGCAATCTTTCATTATTTTTTACCAAAATATCAAATTAAGCACTTTATATTTAAAAATAAATAAATAAAACAGGTTGTATTTTAACGAAATACAACCTGTTTTAGTTTTATAAAATGTTTTTTCTATTATTTTTTGGCTTTTATATATTTAAATAACCAATCATAAAAGACATCTTTATGAAAATAGCGTTCTACACTGCCATGATTTCCATTGGGCTCTATGGTAAAAGTAGCATCTGCTTCTGGTATACATTTTTTTATAGCTTCATATACTTTTGAGGATTCTCTTAATGGTACTATAAAGTCTTTTGCACCATGAATAATCCATAAAGGAAGTTGTGCTAAGTTAAAACTATCTGCTGTATTACCTCCTCCACATATAGCAACGGCTGCTGTTAATTCATTTGGGTATTTTCCTGCAAAATGTAAGGTTCCATATCCTCCTAGGCTCATTCCACAAACATAAATACGACTTGCATCTACAGCGTAATTTTCTTTTGCATATTGAATGAGTTCTAGTACTTTATCAGGATTCCAAGCTCCTTTAGCTAATTGGGGTGCCATTACTACCGCATCAATCTTACGTCCGCGTTCTATAGCACGCAGAACGCCGTATCGTTTTACACGATTCAAATTGGTACCGGAGAGGCTTTTTCCGTGTAAAAAAAGTAATAAAGGTAATTTTTCTCCTTCTTTAGGGGCTTGTACCCAAAAAGGATATGAGGTTTTTCCTTTAACAGCCTCGATTTTTTTAGGTTTTTCTTGAAAGGATAAGAAAAAAAGTGCAATGATTACTCCAATCCATCTCATATTAAAATAATTTTTGAATAATACTTTCTTCTGAAATACCTTCTGCATCTGCTTTATAATTTTTCACAATACGATGTCTTAAGATTCCTACTGCTACGGCTTGTACATCTTCTATATCAGGACTAAATTTACCTTGTAGAGCAGCGTGTGTTTTGGCTGCTAAAATTAAATTTTGAGATGCACGCGGTCCCGCTCCCCAATCAATATAGTTCTTCACCAGATTGGGTGCTAAAGGATTGTCAGGACGTGTCTTGGATACTAAAGTTACAGCATATTCTATGACGTTATCGGTAACAGGTATTCTACGAATCAATTGTTGGAATTCAATAATTTCACTTGGGGTAAATAATGGATTTACGCTTGCTTTAAAATCTGACGTAGTACTTTTAACCACCATCACCTCTTCTTTAAAGGTTGGATAGTTTAACTTGATGGCAAACATAAACCGGTCTAACTGTGCCTCTGGTAAAGGATAAGTTCCTTCTTGTTCTATAGGGTTTTGAGTGGCTAATACAAAAAAAGGTAGCTCTAACTTATAATGGTGTCCTGCTACTGTAACTGATTTTTCTTGCATAGCTTCTAAAAGTGCTGCTTGGGTTTTTGGCGGTGTACGATTTATCTCATCTGCTAGAATAATATTAGAAAAAATAGGTCCTTTTATGAATTTGAAGGTCCGATTTTCATCTAAAATTTCACTTCCTAAAATATCGGACGGCATTAAATCTGGAGTAAACTGAATACGTTTAAAATCTAATCCTAATGCTTGCGAGATTGTATTTACCATTAATGTCTTTGCTAATCCTGGTACTCCTACTAAAAGTGCATGTCCTCCGGAAAATATACTTAGGACAATTTGGTTAACTACTTCTTGTTGTCCTACAATTACCTTGGCAATTTCTGTTTTTAATTCTTTTTGTTTTTGAACTAGTTGCTCTATAGCTGTTACGTCTGACATTTTATTTTAGATTTTTTGAATTTGATTTTAAAATTGAAAAACAGATAAAACCAAACTCATTTACAAAAAAACTTTTTCTTTTAAAAAAGTTAAAACTAATATTTTTATTTGATTTAAAAAAATTTGAAATAAAGCTAATCACTCATCTAAGCTCATTTTTCGTAAGATTTTTAGTACTTCATTAAAACCTCTAAATTGTTCTAGATAAAATTTCAATTGTTTTTCATCATAATTTTTTATTATAAATTGAACAATTTCGTTCACTTCTTTTTTCTCGTATAATGACGAATTATGGATATTACATAATGCTTTTAAGAATTTAATTTCCGACATTTTAAAAGCATCTTCTTTGTATTTATTAAAAATGGTGTAACTATTTGTTTTATTTAAAATATCAAAAAGAAATTCTTGTTTTCCTTCTTCTTTTTTTAATTGATAATATAACTCAAATGCTTCTTGATTTCCATAAAATATGGCATTAGTTGCGTTTGTCAACAAAGCTTGTCGGTATTTTTTAAAATCTTCTAAAGGAGCATATTTTTTTATTAATTCATAGTTATTTCGACTAAAAATATATTTTCCGTGTCGTGCTAGTAATAAGGCTAATTTATCGTTTTGTTCTAGTTTACGATATAATTCATCTAAAATTTCAACATAAGGGATATTAATTTCTTCATAATAATTACTATGAATTTGATCTAAAGCGTATTTTTCTACTTTTTCATTTTCACCTAATTCATTTAATGCTTTAATAAGTAAGAGGTTATAGTCGTTTTGAAATTTTACAGGTTCAAAAATTTTTACATACTTGGCAAACACCCCATGTTCTATATAAATAGGTAGAACAAATTCTCTTAAATCAAAGTTTTCTAATCTCCAATCTATTTTTTTTTCTAAAAAAGGTTTTGCTTTTTCTTCTAATTTATTCAAGAAAAATGCAAGTTTTAACTCGTTTGTTTTTGAAAATTTATAAATCTTATCTAGATAAAAGAAATTAGTATATTTTTTTCCATCTGTTATTTCAAAGACTATCAAAGCCTCTACTCTTTCACACCATAAGTCAAAATCTTTTAGGAGTAAAAGATTTGTAATAAAAGTTTCTTTTATTTTTTTGATAAAGGTTTCAATTCGAGTCGTATGTAAACAATAGTCATTATAAAATTGCCAAAGCTCTTTGGCTATATAATCAATATGCTTTAGATTTTCTAGGGTTTGATTTTTTAAAAGAATTTCAATATAAGGTTTTAGACTTATTTGAAGGGTATCTATAATTTTTTTTACCTCATTGGTTTGTACTGTTTTTCTTTTTCCTATAATAGATTTTATAGATTCATTAATAATATCTGTAAGTTTTTCTTCTGAAATTTGAATTTCTTCTTTAAAGAATTGATTTTTAAAAACAAAGGCTATTTCTTTATTTGTGTTCAATAAATTTGCTATCCAAATCCGCAAATCGGTATCTGAAATCGTTTCTAATAATTGGTCTGATTCGGATTGTTTTTTAAGGATTCTTTTTTTTGATGTTTCAGTTATTGTTTTTTGATTTTTAAGAAAAGAGGCTAATGCTATTATATGTATACAAACACTATTAGCTGAACAATCGCAAAGGGTTGTCTCAATTTCTTTTTTGGAATTGATTTTTATTTGTACATCATAACTTTTATCTTTTTGATCTACATAAGCAACAAACGAGTTGGGCTCTAACTCATCTAAATCACGAACAGTTAGTTTCTTTATCTCTTTTAGTTTTGTATTATTTTCTTTTAAAAAGGTAGAAAGAGTAGACATAGGCAACAATTATAACGAACACTTTTTTCTAAAAATAAATATTAAAAAAAAGAGTTAATTCTATAAAACTATAAAATTAACTCTTTTTTTGTATTATAATAAAATTTATTTTTTTAACCAATTATTAGTGAAGGTACAGTCACGATACTCTCCATTAATTTTAATATGGGTTTCTTTTATTTTATCTGCACTCCACTTCCCAATTTCTTTTAATTGTTTTTCTTTTAGTGCTAATTCTTTTAAACGTAAGTAATCTTTTGCATAATCAGCCGTATGTTCTTCAAAACGATTAGTTACGGTCATAATTTTAAAAAATTTTGCACCTGTTCTATCTTCATCTGTTACAGGATATGATATTTCACCGTCTTTTAAATTTGCTACTACTCCGTAAATAGAAGGATCCATTTTGGTCAATTCAAAACGAGTGTCTTGTGTTTTTGGGTTTGTTAAAACTCCTCCATCATTTTTAGTTTCCTTTTCATCTGAAAACTGGCGAGCTGCTTGGGAAAAAGTTAATTCTTTATTTAAAATACGTGATCTAATTTTTTCTGCTTTTTCTTTTGCTTCTTTTATGGCTTTATCAGATGCTTTAGGTGCAATTACTATATGTCGTAACTCTAAATCTTGTCCTTTAATTTTTTCTAATTGTATAATATGATAGCCAAATTCTGTTTCGAATGGTTCTGATATTTCTCCTTCTTGTAGACTAAAAGCTACATCTTTAAATTCCTTAACAAATTGTGTTTTTCTATTCATTTTATAGTAACCTCCACTATTTTTAGATCCTGGATCTTCTGAATATAAAACTGCTTTCGTAAAAAAACTAGCCCCATTTTCTAATATTTCTTTTTTTAATGATTTTAGTTGATCAATGATGGCTTGTTTGGATTCTTTAGAAATTTCAGGTTTTATTACAATTTGAGCCAATTCCATTTCTGCTCCAAAAACGGGTAGTTCTTCTTTTGGTATTTTTTTATAGAAATCACGTACTTCTTCAGGCGTAATAGTTACACGATCTACAATCTTTTTTTGCATCTCTGCGGTTAATTTATTTGACTTAATAATATCAAATAACTCAGTTCTCAAATCTTGTTCGTTCGTTTTTCTATAATATTCAACTACTTTTTCTATTGAGCCTAATTGTTGTTTAGCATAGTCTAATTGTTCCTCTAATTTTTGATTTATTTCTGCATCTGTTACCTTTATACTGTCTTGAACTGCTTGATGAGCATATAACTTATCTTCTAATAATTTGCCTAGCATTTGACAACGAGAAATTTCTTTTGTATTAATTCCTTGTTGTTTGAGTTCTATATAGGTTTTATCAATATCTGAATCTAAAATTATATAATCTCCAACTACTCCAACTACACCATCTACTTTTGTTTTTTGAGCAGTAGTCGAAAAAACGGCAATGAATAAAGTTAGAAAAACACTTACTTTTTGAATTAATTTCATTTTTATTGCTTTATTACTTTTTATTTAGATGTTTTTAACTTTTCAAAAACATTGTTATTTATATTAACCTTAAATTCTTTTTTGAGTTCAGAAACCCAATTATCTTCCAGAAACTGCTGATAATCACTAATAACTTTTCCTTTGATTTCTTCCAATTCTTTTTGTCTAGCTGGTAAAATTTTCAGTACTTTTGTAACGTAAAAATACTCTTTTTCTTTGTAAATTTTAGTAACTCCTTCTTTTAAAATAATATTAGGATTGTTTCCTTCTTCAACTATTTCTTTTTTAGGTATAACATTAACTATTTCTTTTGTATTTAATTTTTCTTTTAATACATCAATAGTAGCATTTTCCTTTAACAACTTTTGAGCTTTTTTAACAAATTCCTCATTAGTTGAGGATACAGTTATCACTTCTGCTCGATTTTTCCATTGATATTTTAATTTATTTTCTTGGAAATATTTTTTAAGACCAATTGTATCTTGTTTTGCTTTATTCCAAATTTCTTTTTCCATTAAATCAAATAACAATAAACCATCTCTGTATTCTTCTACTATATTTGCAAATTCAGGAAATTCCTTTTCTAAATTTTCATTATAGTAAATATTTAATTGGTTATCTATAAAATTAGAATATGCTTGATCTATTAATTTTTCAATTGGTTTTATTTTGGTTTTTATTTTTTGTTGTGAATTTAGTTCGTTTATAAAAAGAGTTCCTTCAATTGATTTATCGGCTATTTTTACTAATTCTTTATCAAATAGTTGCTTTTTATTTTCTGGCATTTGCCATTCTGGATTATAATAACTATCTGTTATAATATTTTTAATTTCTAAAAACATTTTTTCATTACGTTTTACAGAATATTTTTGACGTAATTTAGAAGTTAATGCTGAAACTATTATTTTGGAGCGATCATCTTTTCTAATTTTAGCATCTAGCTCTCGTTCCATCTCTTGTAATTTCTTAATGGGATGTTTTTCAATAAGTTTAACTATGTGCCATCCGAATTGGCTTTCGAAAGGTTCTGAATAATCACCTATTTTTTTTAGTTCAAATGCTTTATCTTCAAAAATATCTGAACTTAACTGACCTGAACTAAAACGAGGCAAAGTACCTCCTTTTGGAGCAGAACTCTTATCTTCTGAATACTGATTTGCCAAAGTAGCAAAATTTTCTCCTTGTTTTAATTTTGAATAAATATCATAAATTGAATTTTTCGACTTTATAATATCTGCATCAGTATTGTTCTGAGGTCTTAAGATCATAATATGAGCTACCGTTACTTCTCCTCTATTTTCTCTTATATCTTGTACTTTTAGTAAATGGTATCCGAACCTTGTACGTACTGGCATCGAAATTTCTTCTATTTTTGTTTTATAAGCTACAGATTCAAAAGGATATACCATTCGAAAAGCAGAAAAATATCCCAAATTTCCTTTATTTTCTTTAGCTGATGGATCTTGAGAATACTGAATTGCTAAAGATTCGAAAGATTCTCCTTTTAAGGCTTTATTTCTAACTTCTTGAATTTGTTTATATGCTTTTAGTGTATCTTCAGGAGTTGCATTTTCATCACATAATATCAGAATGTGACTTGCTTTTACTTCTTTTTGTATTCTGGTATATGCCTCATCTATTAATGCCTTTGTAACTTTAGTATCAGAGGTATAATTTTTAGCCAATTGATTTCTATAGGAACGTAATTCGTTTTTATATTGTGTTCCGTTTTGTAATTCTAATTTATTTGCTTTATTAATTTTTAGCTTATAAGCCACATATAAATCTAAATAAGCATTCAAATCTTTTTGTGACTCATCTTTAACTAGATCAATATTTTTATTATAAACGCGTAAAAACTCATCTGTATAATATGGTTTATCATCAATTGTAAACAATATATCTTTATTGAGATTTTGCGAAAAACCTGTAGTAGAAATTATTAATAATGCAGTAGTTAAAAACTGTTTTAGATTCATTATCCTATTGTTTTTTATAAATAGCAAAGCAAAAATAAGAATTAGAACACATTAAACAAGTAAAGATAAATCTATTAACAAAAAATTATTAACAAAAAAACACCTCCTATGAGGTGCTTTTTAACCAAGCTTTTATATTTTATTACATTTTTACAATGATAAATTCGCTTCTTCTATTTTCTTGATGTTGTTCTTCTGTACAAGAAGATTGATTAGTTGGTTCACAACCGCAATTATTTATTAATTGTGATTCTCCATAACCACGACCTGTTAAACGATCTTTTGCAATACCTTTTTTGATGAGCCAAGCCACTGTTTCTTTTGCTCTACGATCTGAAAGTTTTGCATTATAAGCTGCGGTTTGACGACAGTCAGTATGTGATCGAACGTCTACTTTCATGGTGGGGTATTGTTTCATCACTTCTAAAATTTTAGCTAATTCTACTGCTGCATCAGGACGAATAAATGATTTATCTAGATCAAAATAAATAATTTTAATTTCAAATATTTTGGCTAAATCGGATCCTTCTTTTATTTCTTTTACTTTTTTGGCAGTATCTATAGGTAAATTTGTTTTTCCTGTTTTATTTGGAATTTCTACTGGTTTTTCTTTGGTTTCATAATCTTCTTTTTCTGCTCGTACATAATATTTTTTACCCGCAGGAATTTTCTTAAAATCATAAAATCCTTTGTTGTCTGCTAGAACTTTTTCTATTTCTTTAAATTTTTCATCATATAATGTTACGGTTGCTTCTGGAATTGCTTCTCCTGTTTCGGAGTTTGTAACAATGCCTGTTAGTTGGTGTTGGATTTCTAAATTTAATGGGGATTTTTCTATAAAACTATAGATGTCATCTAAACCTTTGCCTTCTGAACGGTTTGAGGAAAAGAAGCCTTTTCCTTTTTCGTCTATGATAAAAGCAAAATCGTCCATGGGACCATTTATTGGGGATCCAACATTGGTTACTAAATTAGTAACCATTCCTTTATCATCTAATTGTGTTGCGTAAATATCTAATCCTCCTAGTCCTTGTTGTCCATCGGTTGCATAATATAATACTCCTTTATCGCTTATAAAAGGAAAGGTTTCTCTGGCTTCTGTATTGATTGTATTTCCTAGGTTAATAGGGGTTCCATAACTGTTTTCTCCTAAAATAGCTACCTTGAATAAGTCGGATTGCCCGTATGTTCCGGGCATATTAGAGGCAAAATATAAGGTTTTTTCGTCAGGGGATAAGGCGGGATGTGCTACACTGTATTGATCACTATTAAATGGTAGTTCTGTTATATTAATCCATTCTCCTTTTGTATTTAAATTAGCTCGATAGATCTTTAAATTGATGACTTTTTTATCGTCTTTTCCTACTTTTCCTTCATTGAAATTATTACGGGTAAAGTAAACTGTTTTTAGATCTTTGGTGAAAACGGGAGAGTCTTCGTGATATTTGGAATTGATTTCTTTTGCAAAACGAGCTGTATTAATAAGATCGTCTCCTGTTTCATTTTTATCAGCAGCATACAGGTTGGTAAATGATTTTCCTGTCCATTTTGCTTTTGTTTTGAAAACTCCAATGGTATCTCTAGTGGATGCAAAAAGTACTTTGTTTCCATAGAATGCTGTACCATAATCGGAAGAACTGCCATTAATGCTTACTGGTTTTATTTCAAAACGTCCAGAATTTTTTGCGATAATATTTTTATAATCTTTTTGATTATTATAAATACTGGCTCTTGTATCTTTGGATGTTAATTGATAAAATTTATCCATATATTCATCGGCTTTTTTGTAATTTTCTACCGATTTGAGGGTTTGTGCATAACGATAGTAATATTCAGGTTCTACTGTTTCACCTAAAGCAAATAATTCAGTATACCATTTATGGGCTTCTGTAAATTTAGCATTGTAGTAATAGGAATCTCCTAAGCGTTGAAATAACTCTTTTGATTTATATCCTTTTTGAGCTACTTTTAAATAGGTGCCAATTGCATCGACGTATGCTAAACCATTATAGTGATTACTTGCTTTTATGATTTTTTTCTCTTGTGCATATATTCCATTCAAAGACAATCCTAATACAGTAAATAAAATTATTCTTTTCATAATAATAGTTTTAGAAGAAACGTGGGGCTACCACTTTTTCTACACGTTTAAACAATTCATAACGTAAAAATATTTCGTGTGAACCAGAGTTAAAATTTCCTAATCTGGTAACATCTCGATCGTAGGCATATCCTACTAACCAAGAATCGTTAATTTGAAATCCTGCCATAGCGCTCCATGCTGCACTCCAACGATAGGCGGCTCCCAATGAAAATTTTTCATTAAACCAAAAATTCCCTGATAAATCGACTTGTAATGGGGCTCCATTTACATATTTAATCATCGTTGTGGGTTTAAATTGTACTTCACTACTTAGGCGAAATACGTGTCCTGCTATTAAATGAGGGTGCATACGTTCACTGGCTACGTATTGAACATCGTTATCATAGTATTTTTGTTCTAATATAAAAGGGATGGATAGTCCTACATAGGTCTTATCTGAATACCAAAATGCTCCTGCTCCTATATTTGGGAAAAAACGATTGTCTACATTTTGTCTTATCAAACCATCTGATACATTATGAATCTTTGTCTTATTAAAATCAACACTAAAAAAATTAGCTGTTCCTTTTATTCCAAAAGACAATTTAGAGTTTTCTGTAGTGTTAATATTATAACTTAGGTCTACTGATATTGCATTTTCATCTGAAGGACCTATTTTATCGTTTATAACGCTTACTCCTAATCCCATCCTATTGTTAAGACCTAAGGGGGTACTCATTGCAACTGTATTTGTCTTTGGGGCTCCTTCTAATCCTACCCATTGGGAGCGGTGCATTACTAAAGCACTAAAACAACCGCGGGTACCTGTGTAACCGGGATTTACATTGGCAGTGTTATACATATATTGTGTATACTGTGCTTCTTGTTGAGCAAAACTAATTCCACTCATTAAAAGTAGTAAATATATAATTTTGTTTTTCATATCATATTCTTTTTTAAATATCCTCCGCCCTAAAGACGGAGGTATATTAATTCTTTATCTATTGATATATAAATAACCTGCTTTTTCTTGGGGCATACCTTTAGTATCTTCGTACTTAAACATATAATAGTATGTTCCTTCTGGCAATTCTTCTAATTGTTTGATCGTAACTCGTCCTGATGATATGCCTCGGAATGATCGATCATTATTATTATATCCTTTTGCCTCATATACTAATACTCCCCATCGGTTGTAAACTTCTACTGAGTTATTAGGAAATTTATCTATTCCGTCTATAAAGAATACATCGTTATTCCCATCTCCATTAGGAGTCATGTGGTTGTAAATAACAAATTCCTCTTTGTTTGATGGTTCTACTCTTACAGTTACTGTAGCGGTATCACAAATACCTGGTTTAATTAGTAAACATGCTTTGTAATCAAAAGTATAGGTTCCAGCTGGTGTACCTGCTGGTACAATTACTCTTCCTGTAGCAGCATCTAAATATGGCACTGGAGATTTTGATGGCACGGTAATTACTGGCTGTGCTAAAGTAATTTGACTTAGCACTACATTATTAATTGTTGCAGAACCTTGACTTAAGTTGTTTATGCTGTCATTAATTAAAACATTTCCTGCTACTAAACCTGATCCTCCATTAGTTGTTACAAATTCATCATTATTTGCGTCAACTTTAGCTGAAACATCTATAACAACTGTTTGTGTAACACAATTTGGAATTAAAGCACCATTTTCACAAACAGTATAAGTAAAGGTATATGTATTATTGTCAACCGTATTATCTACTGTAATTGTTCCATTAGAATTAAGTGTTATTCCTTGTGGTAATCCTGTTATTGTGACTGTTACTTGACCTACTCCTGTTCCTATGGTAGATGATAATGGTTTTCCATTAAATGTGTCATTATTATAAATTGAAATTGTTCCTGTAGTTCCTGACACTATTAATTCTTTATCTGGTCCTCCCAATACTATCGGGTTTTTAACTTCTACTATAGCATTTGCGATGTCACAGTTTGCTGGGTTAGCTCCGTTCTCACATATTTGATACTCTACTTGGTATATACCACTTGGTGTGGTAGCGCCTATTGTAATGGTACCATCGGCATTTAATGTTAAGCCTGCTGGAACGTTTACTCCTGTTAGGCTTACTTGACCTGCTGCTGTACCTATGGTAACGTTTGATCCGTTTAACTTATCGTTTAACGTTACATTGGGTGTATTACTTCCTGAGGTAACGGTTACTTTGGCATCGTCTATAGCGTCAATAATATTTTTAACTTCTACTATAGCAATTGCGATGTCACAGTTTATTGGATTAGCTCCGTTTTCACAGATTTCATACTCTACTTGGTATGTGCCACTTGGTGTGGTAGCGCCTATTGTAATGGTACCATCGGTATTTAATGTTAAGCCTGCTGGAACGTTTACTCCTGTTAGGCTTACTTGACCTAATATTGGACCTATGTCAACGTTTGATCCGTTTAACTTATCGTTTAGCGTTATATTGGGTGTATTACCTCCTGAGGTAACGGTTACTTTGGCATCGTCTATAGCGTCAATAATATTTTTAACTTCTACTATAGCAATTGCGATGTCACAGTTTACTGGAGTTGCTCCGTTTTCACAGATTTGATAATCTACTTGGTATGTGCCACTTGGTGTGGTAGCGCCTATTGTAATGGTACCATCGGCATTTAATGTTAAGCCTGCTGGAACGTTTACTCCTGTTAGGCTTACTTGACCTGCTGCTGTACCTATGGTAACGTTTGATCCGTTTAACTTATCGTTTAGCGTTATATTGGGTGTATTACCTCCTGAGGTAACGGTTACTTTGGCATCGTCTATAGCGTCAATAGTATTTTTAACTTCTACTACAGCAATTGCTTTATCACAGTTTACTGGAGTTGCTCCGTTTTCACAGATTTCATACTCTACTTGGTATGTGCCACTTGGTGTGGTAGCGCCTATTGTAATGGTACCATCGGCATTTAATGTTAAGCCTGCTGGAACGTTTACTCCTGTTAGGCTTACTTGACCTGCTGCTGTACCTATGGTAACGTTTGATCCGTTTAACTTATCGTTTAGCGTTATATTGGGTGTATTACTTCCTGAGGTAACGGTTACTTTGGCATCGTCTATAGCGTCAATAGTATTTTTAACTTCTACTATAGCAATTGCTTTATCACAGTTTATTGGATTAGCTCCGTTTTCACAGATTTCATACTCTACTTGGTATGTGCCACTTGGTGTGGTAGCGCCTATTGTAATGGTACCATCGGCATTTAATGTTAAGCCTGCTGGAACGTTTACTCCTGTTAGGCTTACTTGACCTGCTGCTGTACCTATGGTAACGTTTGATCCGTTTAACTTATCGTTTAACGTTACATTGGGTGTATTACTTCCTGAGGTAACGGTTACTTTTGCATCGTCTATAGCGTCAATAGTATTTTTAACTTCTACTATAGCAATTGCTTTATCGCAGTTTGCTGGGTTAGCTCCGTTTTCACAGATTTGATACTCTACTTGGTATGTGCCACTTGGTGTGGTAGCGCCTATTGTAATGGTACCATCGGCATTTAATGTTAAGCCTGCTGGAACGTTTACTCCTGTTAGGCTTACTTGACCTGCTGCTGTACCTATGGTAACGTTTGATCCGTTTAACTTATCGTTTAGCGTTATATTGGGTGTATTACTTCCTGAGGTAACGGTTACTTTGGCATCGTCTATAGCGTCAATAGTATTTTTAACTTCTACTATAGCAATTGCTTTATCGCAGTTTGCTGGGTTAGCTCCGTTTTCACAGATTTGATACTCTACTTGGTATGTGCCACTTGGTGTGGTAGCGCCTATTTTAATGGTACCATCGGCATTTAATGTTAAGCCTGCTGGAACGTTTACTCCTGTTAGGCTTACTTGACCTGCTGCTGTACCTATGTCAACGTTTGATCCGTTTAACTTATCGTTTAACGTTACATTGGGTGTATTACTTCCTGAGGTAACGGTTACTTTGGCATCGTCTATAGCGTCAATAGTATTTTTAACTTCTACTATAGCAATTGCTTTATCGCAGTTTACTGGGTTAGCTCCGTTTTCACAGATTTGATACTCTACTTGGTATGTGCCACTTGGTGTGGTAGCGCCTATTTTAATGGTACCATCGGCATTTAATGTTAAGCCTGCTGGAACGTTTACTCCTGTTAGGCTTACTTGACCTGCTGCTGTACCTATGTCAACGTTTGATCCGTTTAACTTATCGTTTAACGTTACATTGGGTGTATTACTTCCTGAGGTAACGGTTACTTTGGCATCGTCTATAGCGTCAATAGTATTTTTAACTTCTACTATAGCAATTGCTTTATCACAGTTTACTGGAGTTGCTCCGTTTTCACAGATTTGATACTCTACTTGGTATGTGCCACTTGGTGTGGTAGCGCCTATTGTAATGGTACCATCGGCATTTAATGTTAAGCCTGCTGGAACGTTTACTCCTGTTAGGCTTACTTGACCTGCTGCTGTACCTATGGTAACGTTTGATCCGTTTAACTTATCGTTTAACGTTACATTGGGTGTATTACTTCCTGAGGTAACGGTTACTTTGGCATCGTCTATAGCGTCAATAGTATTTTTAACTTCTACAGTTATATTGGCTGTTTTACAGTTTACTGGAGTTGCTCCTGTTTCACAAATTGTATAAGGAATTGTGTATGTACCACTTGCTGTACCTGGCTGGATCGTTACATTACCATCTGCATCAATACGGATAGGACCTGTTGTAACAGGGGTTACATCTGTGTTGGCTGTGGTTACTACAACGCCATTTAATGTATCGGCTCCGTTTCCATTATTGGCTAAAACGCTTCCTGCTACTGTAGTTGCTGTGGCAGAAGTGGCTACGGTTCCTAAATTATCATCCTTAGCTATTAATTCGTTTTTAACTTCTACAGTTATATTGGCTGTTTTACAGTTTACTGGGGTTGCTCCTGTTTCACAAATTGTATAAGGAATTGTGTATGTACCACTTGCTGTACCTGGCTGGATCGTTACATTACCATCTGCATCAATACGGATAGGACCTGTTGTAACAGGGGTTACATCTGTGTTGGCTGTGGTTACTGCAACGCCATTTAACGTATCGGCTCCGTTTCCATTATTGGCTAAAACGCTTCCTGCTACTGTAGTTGCTGTGGCAGAAGTGGCTACGGTTCCTAAATTATCATCCTTAGCTATTAATTCGTTTTTAACTTCTACAGTTATATTGGCTGTTTTACAGTTTACTGGGGTTGCTCCTGTTTCACAAATTGTATAAGGAATTGTGTATGTACCACTTGCTGTACCTGGCTGGATCGTTACATTACCATCTGCATCAATACGGATAGGACCTGTTGTAACAGGGGTTACATCTGTGTTGGCTGTGGTTACTGCAACGCCATTTAACGTATCGGCTCCGTTTCCATTATTGGCTAAAACGCTTCCTGCTACTGTAGTTGCTGTGGCAGAAGTGGCTACGGTTCCTAAATTATCATCCTTAGCTATTAATTCGTTTTTAACTTCTACAGTTATATTGGCTGTTTTACAGTTTACTGGGGTTGCTCCTGTTTCACAAATTGTATAAGGAATTGTGTATGTACCACTTGCTGTACCTGGCTGGATCGTTACATTACCATCTGCATCAATACGGATAGGACCTGTTGTAACAGGGGTTACATCTGTGTTGGCTGTGGTTACTGCAACGCCATTTAACGTATCGGCTCCGTTTCCATTATTGGCTAAAACGCTTCCTGCTACTGTAGTTGCTGTGGCAGAAGTGGCTACGGTTCCTAAATTATCATCCTTAGCTATTAATTCGTTTTTAACTTCTACAGTTATATTGGCTGTTTTACAGTTTACTGGGGTTGCTCCTGTTTCACAAATTGTATAAGGAATTGTGTATGTACCACTTGCTGTACCTGGCTGGATCGTTACATTACCATCTGCATCAATACGGATAGGACCTGTTGTAACAGGGGTTACATCTGTGTTGGCTGTGGTTACTGCAACGCCATTTAATGTATCGGCTCCGTTTCCATTATTGGCTAAAACGCTTCCTGCTACTGTAGTTGCTGTGGCAGAAGTGGCTACGGTTCCTAAATTATCATCCTTAGCTATTAATTCGTTTTTAACTTCTACAGTTATATTGGCTGTTTTACAGTTTACTGGAGTTGCTCCTGTTTCACAAATTGTATAAGGAATTGTGTATGTACCACTTGCTGTACCTGGCTGGATCGTTACATTACCATCTGCATCAATACGGATAGGACCTGTTGTAACAGGGGTTACATCTGTGTTGGCTGTGGTTACTGCAACGCCATTTAACGTATCGGCTCCGTTTCCATTATTGGCTAAAACGCTTCCTGCTACTGTAGTTGCTGTGGCAGAAGTGGCTACGGTTCCTAAATTATCATCCTTAGCTATTAATTCGTTTTTAACTTCTACAGTTATATTGGCTGTTTTACAGTTTACTGGGGTTGCTCCTGTTTCACAAATTGTATAAGGAATTGTGTATGTACCACTTGCTGTACCTGGCTGGATCGTTACATTACCATCTGCATCAATACGGATAGGACCTGTTGTAACAGGGGTTACATCTGTGTTGGCTGTGGTTACTGCAACGCCATTTAATGTATCGGCTCCGTTTCCATTATTGGCTAAAACGCTTCCTGCTACTGTAGTTGCTGTGGCAGAAGTGGCTACGGTTCCTAAATTATCATCCTTAGCTATTAATTCGTTTTTAACTTCTACAGTTATATTGGCTGTTTTACAGTTTACTGGGGTTGCTCCTGTTTCACAAATTGTATAAGGAATTGTGTATGTACCACTTGCTGTACCTGGCTGGATCGTTACATTACCATCTGCATCAATACGGATAGGACCTGTTGTAACAGGAGTTACATCTGTGTTGGCTGTGGTTACTGCAACGCCATTTAATGTATCGGCTCCGTTTCCATTATTGGCTAAAACGCTTCCTGCTACTGTAGTTGCTGTGGCAGAAGTGGCTACGGTTCCTAAATTATCATTTTTAGCAACAAGAACATTAGTTATTTTTAAGATTTTAGCATCAGAAACCTTTTCACCACATACAAAATTAGATTCTTTTATGACTAATTTGTATTGATAGTTATTCATACTAACTGGAGGTGTAGTAAGGGTAAGTGTAGCTGTAGTAGCACCGCTATATACTCCACCATTAGAAACATCTGTCCAAGTAGCGCCATTATCTTGAGATTCTTGCCATTGATAGCTAGTAGTACCAGTACCTGGGGTTACTGCTGCTGTAAAAGTAGCATTAGACCCAAAAGCAATAGTCTGATCGCTAGGTTGTGTAGTAATTGTAGAAGCAGTGCCTATTGTGGTTACATTAATTATTGTAGTACCATTATAACCTGCTGTAGTAACAGTCCCGTCAGGATTAACCGTAGGATTACCTACACCATACACACCGCCATCACCACCATCAGCAGTAACATTATTATAGTACTCATTTGCATCGGAACAACCATCATTATCTGAATCTAAATCTAATAAATCAGGAGTACCATCTTTATCTGTATCTAAATCCCTACAGGCAAAGAAAATCATTTCAACACCGTCAAAACCAGTACCAAACCCTCCGTCTTGATTAAACATCATCTTAAATGAAGATACATTACTTGTTAATTGTAAAGATCCTGCGGCTGTTCCATCTACATCATTTAAAGTACTTTCACCACTCCAAGTAGCAGAAGATAAAATACCTACGCCTCCATCTTCCATCGAATTAGCTGTAACAAAGAAATCATTCGTTCCGTTGATTAATTTTTCCCATGTAAGACCATTTTGTAATGTTATTAAAGCACTATTTTGCTTTTGAGGAATAACAGAGTCTCTACCTCCTACACGATCAAAATGAATTTCTGGACGCTTTACTACCAAAGGATTTCCTAAAGCATCTTCAAAACTAACTGTAAGTTCTGTACCAAAACCTACATTTCCTACAAGGGATTTTTGACTTGCTAATGCTCTTGACCAAAAAGGTTGTGCATTAAATGTATCATTTGACCAACCATTTGAAGTACCAGAACCATTTCCAACTGGATTTGATGCTTTTACTCTAACAATAACCCCATTTCCTAAATTTTGTGTTGCCTCTGAAGTACTAATTACATTCCATGTTGCAGTTCCAATAGGAGTACATATTCCTTCCTGTGTATCTAAAATACCATCATTATCATTGTCTAAATCTACCGAATCATAGACACCATCATTATCAATATCATTAATAATAACAGTAGCGGTAGCGGTAGTACAATTTGCAGGTACAGCTCCTATTTGACAAATGGTATAATTAATAGAATAGGTTCCGGCAGTTGTTCCTGCAGCTACTGTCACGTTACCTGCTGTATCTATAGATAAAGGTCCATTTGTTGAGGAGGTAACAACAGCATTTCCAATAGTCACAGGTACGCCATTTAAAACATCGTTACCTAATACGGATCCTCCTTTATCTACAAAAACTTCATTACTTGCTACAAGAGTATTCCCTATTTTTAGAGCTTTTACATCCGATATTTTCTCACCGCAAACATAATTAGACTCTTTAATTACTAGTTTATATTTGTAATTATTCATGTTTATTGGAGGTGCAGTAAGAGTAAGGGTAGCTGTAGTAGCACCGCTATATACCCCACCATTTACAACATTAGCCCAAGTAGCTCCATTATCTTGAGATTCTTGCCATTGATATTTAATAGCAGAAACACCCGTTGCAGTTGCCGAAAAAATTGCATTAGCCCCCAAGGCTATTGTTTGATCGTTAGGCTGCGTTGTTACATTTAAGTTAGTAGTCGAACCTGCTAACACAACATTTGTATAAGAGCCATTGTAACCCGCTACATTTACAGTACCATTACCGTTAACAGCAGGATTACCTGTTCCATATACTCCATTATCACCACCATCTATAGTTGCTGAATCATAATACTCATTTGCATCAGAACAGGTGTCATTATCTGAATCTAGATCTAAATGATTTGCTATACCATCATTATCTGAATCACAAACTAGATAATAGGTTTCCACATTATCAACTACACCATCTGTAGAAATTCCTGCGGTAAAATTTCTCAACCAATTTTCGTTACCTGAAAGATTTACATTATTAGTCCATGATCTTTGATAATTCGTTCCTGTAAGATTTCCATTTGAATCATAGGCTCTAGTGTTCAATGTTATGGTTAAAATATTTTCAGTACTATTCAAAGAAAATGTAACCTTTTGATGATACCACTTATTATTATTTGCAGCAGTTGTAATATCAATAGTGTTATCCCCTGCCGCTACAAGTGTCCCTGAAGCGACGAAAGGGGCAGCATCAACCTTAAATAAAGCATTGGCTCTATATGTGTAAAACCCCCTTAAAGTCGTTCCCGTATTTGCCCATAAATTATCTGTAACACCATTGCTAATATATACACCTGGTTCATTTCCAGCAGCTCCATTGGCTTGAAAAAAATCGTATTCGATAACAAAAGATGGATATATTGTAAGCTGATTTAAATTTTTTCTAAATTCAAAACTATTTACATCAACAGTTGTTGTAAAGGTAGAGGGTGTTTTAGGTGTTCCTAAATCTAAAGTATAAACTCCTCCTGACTGTGTACTCGAAAAAGTAGCTGCGTTAAAAACTTTATTAGCATTTCCTAAACTTAGAGGAAAAGGATTAGCTGATCCTGTAGTTGCAGATGCAGCATAATTCCCCGAAGGTGTTACTGGTGAATATGAAGGATAGTTAAGAGAATAAGCATTTGAAGTACCTGTAGCATTCATTTGTAAAATCTCTCCCAAATTAGTAGAAAAATTATTAGGTTTTTTTCTTCCATTTGTATAAGTTCCTGTAATCCCGACACTGTTCATCCCAGAAATAACTGAAGACAATGTACCATTTACCCCTGATTCAAAATCAGATAACATTCTTTCCATTTTGAAACTGGGTGATGGACATGATCTAGATTCAAGAATATCTAATATTCCATCGTTATCATCATCTAAATCAACAGAATCGTCAATACCATCATTATCCGTATCAGTTAATGCTAAAAAAACAGTCTTACTGACACTCTTCTTGATCTTTCCATGATCTGAAAAACCTGACAAAACACCATTAGACAACAAATTAACTTGTCTCATAGTATTTAAAAAAGGCATAGAATACACCGCTATAGGTTTTCTATTTTTTACGTCAGCAAAATAAATTTCATTAACTGTACCTTTCAAAAAATCTTTCTTTTTGAAACTATATCCATATTGTGAATATGACTTTTGAACAGGTAAAAAGAATAATGTGGTAAGACAAATTAGAAAAATTAAGCTTCTAAATTTATGTCTAAATGTTTTTGGTATTTTTTCGACCATATATTAAATTTTAAATTTTAGAATAAGGTTTTAAAAATATGTTTTTCACATATTATATTACTTAAAATATTATCTCTTTAATGTTCTAAAATAAACTTATTATTATTAAGACTAAAAAGATATAACCAAAAGCTATATTGATTTCAATAAGACTTTTACCTTCTTGATAAGGTTAAATACAACCTACAATACCCGTAATAAACTAAAAAATTAATGTAATCGAAACGTTCTATCTTTTAAAGATCGTAAGACTATAATCTCAAAATTATGACCCATTTTTTAGTAAAACAATTCACTTAGAAAAATAAATTGTAAAGTAATTATTTAAACTTTATTTTTTATCCCATATCATATTTTTTTGTTATTATACACTAATTTATTCTTTTTTAAGCCACACAATGTATATTGCTATATTTCGTATCAGAAGATATTCAAATTATGATACTACCTTGTTAATATTTTATAAGAACACTAAGGATCTAATTCAATAAGCACATAAAATTAGCAAAGTAGTAAGATTAATTTATTTTTCAACATCTAAAATAGAATCATAAAGCAACATCTTATATACATTGTTTTATAGGATATGGTTTTTATTTTTTTAGTATTTTTATTTTATGGTTCAGACAGTAATAAATTAATATTTAATACTTTTTTAAAAAAAATAAAAACCGATATTCTTTTTTATATTCAAATTTTAAAACAAAAAAATGAGAATCTGATTTTTTAATCCTTTTCTCATTTTTTGATAAGTACTTAATTAATAATTATTTTTTTAGATACTATCCTTTTGAGTTTATCTTGAATTTTGACGATATATGTTTGAGTTTGAATATGATCAACCGCTAATGTATATTTGGATTTTTCATTTGATTGTAAAGATGTACATTTAATACTTTTTCCTGTGAGGTCTAACAAACATACCTCTTGCAAATCGTGTTCTTGTTTATTGTCTATAATAATAGATCTTTGTTCTTTGTTATAATAGACAATTAAATCTTGAGCCAACTTTATTTCATCCGTATTTAAAACTTCTGATTTTTTATCAAATACAATTTCATAAGTTTCGTAATCTTCCCCTTTTTTTACGATAAACTCAACAGGATCTCCGTCTAAATCATAGTATTGATCGTCTTTTATATTATGCAAATAGACTTTAGAATTTTCTATTCCTTCTTCTGATGCTTTTTGAATTCTAAAAACACAATCTTGGTCAGATACCGATTTTAACGAGTATTTTGTATTTTTATTAAATGGTCTACAATCATGGATAAAGGTTTCTTTATTGATGGTTAAGTTAATATCTTTAGTGTATCTTGAAGGAGCTCTGGAGTCTCCTCTATCAACACCTTCCTCACATCCATTCATTAATACTAATGCTAATTCTTTAGTAGCTATTCCTCCACAAAAAGAAACTTTTAATTTAATGTTTGGATTAACTACCCTTTCTTTTGTGTAATCAATTCCTGCAACATTGGGAATTACAGGATAGAACTCATTTATATTTTTATTACTAGTTCTCTCAAATTGTGAAGTTGTACTTGTTACATTTTCTTTTACAAATACCCTATGATTGTTTTTTATTGTTAATTCACCATTTGCTTTCCCTCTAACCATAAATCCTTGAGCAACAGGGGAAAAACGCCTTTTGTAATCATGTCCAGGCGAACTATAAATAGTTCCCTTAGTACCGGCAGAATCATAGGTATAAAAAACTGCAGGAGTATAAACACTTGTAGTAGCATTATAAACGCCATATCCTCCTCTATATTCTCCTAGATAGTGAGAATTAACAGTTTTGTCATGTTCCCAAAATAAGGCTGTTCCATCAGAAAAAGGAATATTATCAACATCATTAAGAAATAAGTTTAAATCTATTGCGCTAGGATATGGATTTCCTGTTAAAGTAAGTTTTCCATCTGCCACTGGTACTTTTATATCTCCGGAATTTGGTTTTCCTCTAAAATCATAACGTTGATTACTCCCTGAATTATTCTGAGTTAGTCCCGTCATGGGAATCATATTATCGGTTCCCATTGTCCCTTTCATTGAAAAGCCTTCTCCTGCTTTTATATCAATAGCATCTCCTTTGAATACCCACCCGTTATACACACTAGATTGTTGATAGGTATGTATCCATCTTTTAGCAATTGTTAGTCCTCCATTTGTTGAAACACCATCAAGTCCTGAAGTTATAATGGCATCTGACTTTCCTAACGAATTAAGAGGTAACTTTAATCTACTAATTCCAAATTTAGAATTACCTATTCCTGAACTGGGTTCTCCAACAGGAGAGCACCAATAGTTGTATTGAAAATTATTAACCGTCCCTTCTTGAAAAACAGAAAGATTACCCAAACCTGTGTTAGTAGAAACTCCAGAGGATGTTTGCATCAGTTGACCGTCCTTTCTCAAAAAGAAATTTCCTTCAGAATTAGCTAAATTAACATTTCCTTGAACCGTTACAAGAACGCCTTGTACAAAAAAATATTTATTAGAATCCCCTCCCACATACAATTGCGAATAGTTTTTACTAAATAAAAAAAATAAAAAATAAAAAAGAAAAATAGTTTTTTTTCTCATAACATACATATTTAAGCACTATAACCCAAAGCATCTAATCCAAATATCATCCTATTTTTTTTCTATAGGAATGATACAACCACAAAAAAAATGCCATAATAACAAGGACACTTTCACTACACCCAACACTCAAACCTACAGGAGGAACATCATCAAAAGGAGTTGGAGGGGCATTTTTAAGGTCTACAAAAAGCTTCATATGATTCTTTTTAAACAAATTACATTGTAAAAGTAATTCTTTTTTTATTTTTTTCTTTTCTTTTTTGCTAGAAAATTTTCTACACAACAAAAACTAACAGAAAGCTATCCTATTGAAAATCATACAAAACAAAGTTTTCAAGTTCTTTAAAATAGCATAGATTCTCTATTTCTATTATATGCTTTTTAAAACCTCAATCAAAAATAATCAAGACATATTATTTGTAAAAAACACCCAAAAAAGACTATCCATTTTTCAATCAATATGTTTTTTTATTCAAATTCTAACTTTTATTCAACAGTATAAAGTAGAATTTTACAAAATATTTTCTGTGAAATAATTTAATAATTCAACATTATTCGTGAGATCTAATTTACCTAAAATCCTTTTACGTAAGGTTGATATGGTTGATTCTTTTATATCTAAATGGTATACCATTTCTTTATTTCCCATACCACTTAACATACATTCTAATATATCGAGTTCTCTTTCTGTAAGTGTTTCAAGCCTTTTTACTTTTTCTTCATTTAGGGGTGAACTTACAAAGCCTCCTGTATTAAAAACCGTTTCGAGTGTATGTATAAAAGCAGATGCTTCTGACTGTTTGGTTAGAATGGCGTTTACTTCTTTTTTTAAAATATTAAATTCTTTAAATGATAATCCACTCGTAAAAACAACAATCTTTGCTTGAGCTGATTTCGCTCTGATTTCAGAAATCTTTTGAGTTAAATTTCCATCGGCATAATTTACATCTAACAATAGAACGTCGTATTGATTTTGTTCTATTGTCTCTAAAACTTGTTGAATTGAATTAGCATAAGAAAATACTGCTTTCTCAAATGCAGGTCTCACCAATACTTCTATCCCACGGCACACTACTGCATGATCATCTGCAATCAAAATTTTCTTTTCTCCTTTTATATTCATTATTTTTTAAAATTCAGATTAAACTTAATTTGACTTCCTTTATTTATTTCACTTTCAACAGAAATTGTGCCATTACTTGCTTTTATAATATTTTTACACAAATACAACCCCAATCCGAGACTTAAGGCATCGACAGACTTATTATTCTTGCTTTGATACTCTAAATCAAATATTTTTTCTTTTTCTTCTTTTGAAATTCCTATTCCATCATCTTTTACTGTAAAAGAAAAGGATTGTATTTCTCCGTTTTTTTCCAATTTTGCTATAATTTCAATTTTTGATTTCGCAAATTTTACTGCATTACCAACTATATTGTAAACTAACTGATAAAACTTGGCTTTATCGTATTGTACAATATAACTGGCAGGTAGTTCATTTTTAAAAACTAAATCAATATTCTTTGAGGAAGCAAAAATTTTTAATGAATTAATAATTGCTGTTGTTTCATCAAACATATTAACTTCTTCCAATTTCAATTTTATCTCTCCTTCATCATTTTTCACCAATTCTACTGCTTGATTGGATATATGAGTTAATGTATTGGAGGTGTAAACTACAGTATCAAAAAACTCCTTTAATTCTGTATCTTTATTTTTATTTCCCATAAATGCCCCATATAAATTAATAATGCTTACAGGTGTTTTTATTTCATGGGTTAATGTTGAAATAATACGATTTTTCAAAAATAAATCTTTTGTTATTTGGTCTTTTGCTTCGGATAATTTTCTTTTAACCTTAAATGTATCTCTTATGTATTTTAATAACACAAATAACATAAATAAGATTAAGATCATAACGGTCATAATTAAATAGAAACGAACTTCTTTATTCACTTTAGCTTGTTTATCTATTTTTACTGAATTATCATCTAATACGTCATCTATCATTAATCTTAAATTATCATTTACTTGACGATAAGAAGAAACTAGTGTTTGATTTTTCTGAATTAATTTCTTTTCTGCTCTTTTAATATTAGACAAACTTTTACCAAGAGCTCCAAATTGTTTATTATAATGTCTTTGAGATTCTAATAAAACATTTTTAAATTGTTGTTTGATATCTCCTGAAACTACTTTTTTACCAAATTTAAGACGTAGTATACTATTAATTTGTTCTTTTTGTATATCATTTTGTCCTTTTAAGGCACTGCCTAGCCTAGAAAACAAACCTTTTTTCTTTACGCTATCAACTTTTTTGTCTGTTTCAAATTCTACACTGTTTAAAACATCTTCAAACTTATAATTACTTGGCTTTAAGAATTCATCTAAATTGACTTGTTCAGAAATTGTTGCACGTTCATTTATTATTGAATCTGTTTTTTGCTTTAAATCAATTAAGTTTTGATTAAGAGTTACGTTTTTTTTAATCTTCTCTTTTAGTTTTACACTTTGATTATGATCCGTGATAAGATCGTTCAAATGTTTAGCCATTAAAACAAGACTTTCGTTATATTTTTTCAAATCTGGCAATTCTCTAAAAAGAATATATTTATTGAAGTATAACTGAGTTCCTTCGATCAAATCTGAAAGCTTTTGTGCTTTGTCTTTAAATTTTCTATCAACTTTATCTTCTTTTGTAATTACCAACAATTGTTTTTCCCCTTTATATTCCAAAAAAACTAAATAAAAAAATAGTATTTGCAATAAAAGTATTACAATAAGACTTAAGTAAGATTTATTTTGAAGCTTATTCATGTTTATTTATTAATTTTGCAGACTTGCAGGCTTTTTTAACAAAAAATTACAATTCAAATTTTTAAAAAAAAGCAAGTTTTTTACATTTATTTAACGCAAAAATACTTAATTTTTTCTTTTAACAATGAGTTTCAACACTGAAATACAACGCCGAAGAACATTTGGAATCATATCGCACCCCGATGCGGGGAAGACTACTTTAACTGAAAAACTCCTACTTTTTGGAGGAGCTATTCAAGAAGCTGGAGCTGTAAAAAGTAATAAAATCAAGAAAGGAGCTACTTCTGACTTTATGGAAATTGAACGTCAGAGAGGAATTTCTGTAGCCACTTCAGTATTAGCTTTTAATTATAAAGACAAAAAAATTAACATTCTTGATACGCCAGGTCACAAGGATTTTGCTGAAGATACTTTTAGAACACTAACCGCTGTTGATAGTGTTATTGTTGTAGTTGATGTGGCTAAAGGGGTTGAAGAACAAACGGTAAAATTAGTTGAAGTTTGTCGAATGCGTAATATCCCAATGATTGTTTTCATTAACAAATTAGATCGAGAAGGTAAAGATGCTTTTGACCTAATGGATGAAGTAGAAAAAAAATTAGGTCTTCATGTTACACCACTAAGTTTCCCCATAGGTATGGGGTATGATTTCCAAGGAATTTATAACATCTGGGAAAAAAACATTAATTTATTTGAAGGCGATAGCAGAAAAAACATTGAAGAAACCATTGCATTTGAAGATGTTAACAACCCTGAGTTAGAAAAAATAATAGGAGAAAAAGCAGCTCTTAAATTAAGGGAAGAACTAGAACTTATTGAAGAAGTATATCCTTCTTTTGATCGTAACGCATATCTAAAAGGCGATTTACAACCTGTATTTTTTGGTTCTGCATTAAATAACTTTGGTGTTCGTGAGTTACTCGATTGTTTTATTGAAATTGCCCCTTCTCCTAGACCTAAACATTCAGATACTCGAGAAGTAAAACCTGATGAAAATAAATTTTCAGGATTTGTATTTAAAATACATGCCAATATGGATCCTAAACATAGGGACCGTTTGGCATTTATTAAAATCGTTTCAGGAACTTTTGAAAGAAATAAACCTTATTTACATGTTCGTCATGGTAAAAATTTAAAATTTTCTAGTCCAAATGCTTTTTTTGCTGAGAAAAAAGAGATTGTAGACATATCATACCCTGGCGACATTGTAGGCTTACATGATACTGGAAACTTTAAAATTGGCGATACCCTTACAGAAGGAGAACAAATGAATTTTAAAGGAATTCCTAGTTTTTCCCCTCTTCATTTCCGTTATATAAACAACGCAGATCCTTTAAAAGCAAAACAATTAGAAAAAGGAGTTGATCAATTAATGGACGAAGGAGTAGCTCAATTATTTACTCTTGAAATGAATGGAAGAAAAGTAATTGGTACTGTAGGAGCACTTCAATACGAAGTAATACAATACAGATTAGAACATGAATATGGTGCTAAATGTACTTATGAGAACTTCCCTGCTTTTAAAGCTTGTTGGATTCAACCTGATGACCCTAAAAACGAAGAATTTGCAGAATTTAAACGTATTAAACAAAAATTTTTAGCAAAAGATAAATATGGTCAAATGGTTTTCTTGGCTGATTCTGATTTTTCAATTCAAATGACTCAACAAAAATACCCAAGTGTTAAATTACATTTCACTTCTGAATTTGAATAAAACGGGGAATTAAAACTAAAATAAAGCGGTTCAAAAAAGCTTAAGAATATTCTTTTTATCAAATAGAAAGTCAGATAAAACGAACATAAAATCAGATTATCTTTTTTGAACCGCCTTTTGCTGTTAAATCATACTAAATAAATCATTTACTACAGGGAATAACAGTTTTTATTATGCTTTTCCTGTAGGACCAAAATTTAAAGGAATTTGAGGTTGTTCACTCTCTTTAATATCTCCATGTGTATTTTCAAATCGGTGAATATTTTCTATTAAAGCTTGAGTTAGACGCTTAGCATGCTCAGGAGTTAATACAATCCTAGATTTTACCTTTGCCTTTGGCATACCTGGCATAATATTAATAAAATCTACTACAAACTCTGTATCAGAATGATTAATTATAGCTAGGTTAGAATAAGTTCCTTCAGCAATTGTCTCATCTAATTCTATATTTATCTGTCCCTCTTGCTCTTGATTAAGATTGTTCATTATATTTTTATTTAAATGTTACGCAGTATTATTAGAACAATAATAGTAAAAAAATTTCAAGAGTTTACACGGTTCGGATTTATATTTAGTAGAATACTCAAATTATTGAATTTACATTCTTCTTGAAAACCTATTAATCATTTTATAGTTGTTTCTCATAAATACAATACTAAAAACAAATACATTTCATCTATTTCCAATACCTGTTTCTCTTAATTTTGATTCATTAGATTCTAGAAATAATTCTTATTATTCTAAAAATAATAAGAATTGCAACTATTGCACCAGTGATCATTTGCTTAGTCGTTACACCTCCGTAATTCTCTTCCGATGACCCTCTATTGTAAACTGGCTCAGGAATATCAATACCTTTTAAGGCCTTATCAATATCAGATTGACTATACCCCATAGATAATAGATTTTGAATAATTCCTTTCTTTGAAAAACCATTTTCAACTTGTCTTTTAATTTCGGAAGCTATGTTTTTACCTTCTAGTTCCATAAGTTTTTTTTTACAAATGTATAAATTAAGAATAAAAAAAGCTGTTCATCACTGAACAGCTTTTAAAATTTATCATTAAATAAATTAGAAATTATATTCTTCTTTAGTAATCATTAATTCATCATACTCTTCTTTAGAACCTACAATTGTATTATCATAGTCTCTCATACCTGTACCAGCTGGGATTCTGTGACCTACAATTACATTTTCTTTAAGACCTTCTAAAGTATCAATTTTTCCAGCTACGGCTGCTTCATTTAACACTTTTGTTGTTTCTTGGAACGAAGCTGCTGAAATAAATGATTTAGTTTGTAACGAAGCTCTTGTAATACCTTGAAGAATTGGAGTAGCTGTTGCTGTAATTACATCTCGAGCCACAACTAAATCTTTATCTTCTCGTTTTAACAATGAATTTTCATCACGTAATTGTCTTGGAGTAACGATTTGTCCTGGTTTTAGATTAACAGAGTCTCCTGCATCTTCCACCACTTTCATACCATATAATTTATCATTTTCTTCAATAAAATCTTTCGTATGAATCAATTGCTCTTCTAGGAATAATGTATCTCCAGGATCATTTACTTGTACTTTTCTCATCATTTGACGAATAACCACTTCAAAGTGTTTATCGTTGATTTTTACCCCTTGTAAACGGTAAACTTCTTGAATTTCATTTACTAAATATTGTTGTACAGCTGATGGCCCTTTAATTCTTAAAATATCGTCTGGTGTTATTGCTCCATCAGATAAAGGCATACCCGCTCTTACGAAGTCATTTTCTTGTACTAAAATTTGATTAGAAAGTTTTACTAGATATTTCTTTATTTCACCAAATTTAGACTCAATAACGATTTCACGGTTACCTCTTTTAATTTTTCCGAATGATACAACACCATCAATTTCAGATACCACTGCTGGATTAGAAGGATTACGAGCTTCAAGTAATTCTGTAATTCTTGGTAAACCTCCTGTAATATCACCTGCTTTAGACGAACGACGTGGAATTTTTACTAATACTTTACCTGATTTAATTTTTTCTCCATCTTCTACCATTAAGTGAGCACCTACTGGTAAATTGTAAGAACGAATTAATTCTCCATCGTTTCCATAAATATGTAACGTTGGAATTAATTTTTTATTTCTAGCTTCAGAAATTACTTTTTCTTGGAAACCAGTTTGCTCATCTATTTCAACTAAGTATGATTGTCCTTGTTCTAAATCTTCATAGCCAACTTTACCTGTAAATTCAGAGATGATTACCCCATTATAAGGATCCCATTTACAAATTGTATCGCCTTTAGCTACTACCTCACCATCCTTTACAAAAATACTCGAACCATAAGGAATATTGTGAGTACTTAATAAAATACCTGTGTTTTCGTCTACTAATTTTAATTCTGTAGAACGAGAAATTACGATATCAACTTCTTCTCCATCTGCATCTTCCCCTTTAACTGTTTTTAAATCTTCAATTTCTAAACGTCCAGGGAATTTAGCAATGATACTAGATTCTTCAGAAATACCTCCAGCAACCCCTCCAACGTGGAACGTACGAAGCGTTAACTGTGTACCTGGCTCACCGATTGATTGTGCTGCAATTACACCTACCGCTTCGCCTTTTTGAGTCATCTTACCTGTTGCTAAGTTACGACCGTAACATTTAGCACAGATTCCTTTTGTAGCCTCACAAGTTAACGGAGAACGTACTTCTACTGCCTCAATTGGAGAAGCTTCAATCTCTCTAACGATTGCTTCTGTGATTTCACTACCTGCAGCTACTAAAACTTCAGAAGTTAAAGGATTTACTACATCTTGTAACGCCACGCGTCCTAAGATACGTTCACCTAAACTTTCTACTATATCTTCATTTTTCTTTAAAGCTGTTACTTCAACTCCTCTTAATGTACCGCAATCTACTTGATTTACAATTACATCTTGAGCAACGTCATGTAAACGACGTGTTAAGTAACCTGCATCCGCTGTTTTTAACGCCGTATCCGCAAGACCTTTACGAGCACCGTGTGTAGAGATGAAGTATTCTAAGATAGATAATCCTTCCTTAAAGTTCGATAAAATCGGGTTTTCAATAATTTCACCACCCCCAGCAGTTGATTTTTTAGGCTTAGCCATCAAACCACGCATACCGGTTAACTGACGAATCTGCTCTTTCGAACCACGGGCTCCAGAATCAAGCATCATGTATACCGAGTTGAAACCTTGTTGATCCTCACGGATATTTTTCATAGCCGCCTCTGTCAATTGTGCATTGGCAGAAGTCCAAATATCAATTACCTGATTGTAACGTTCATTATTTGTAATAAGACCCATGTTATAGTTCATAGAGATTACCTCTACTTGTTCTCTAGCCTCTGTAATTAATGATTGTTTTTGGTCAGGAATCTTAATATCTCCTAAAGAGAATGACAATCCTCCTTTGAATGCAAATCCATACCCCATATCCTTCATATTATCTAAGAAGGCTGCTGTTGTAGGCACATTGGTAACTGCTAAAATTTTTCCGATAATATCACGAAGTGATTTTTTAGTCAATACCTCATTGATATAACCAGCTTCTTCAGGTACTACTTCATTGAATAATACACGTCCTGCTGTTGTCTGGATAATTTGATATGTTAATTCTCCATTTTCATTGAAGTCTTTGGCTCTTACTTTTATACGAGCATTTAATTCTAAACGTCCTTCATTTAATGCTATATGTACTTCTTCAGCAGAATAGAAAGTTAGACCTTCTCCTTTAATTGTTAATTCAGGTGTTGACAAACGTTCTTTTGTCATATAATACAACCCAAGAACCATGTCCTGAGATGGAACCGTAATAGGAGCACCATTTGCAGGGTTCAAGATATTGTGAGAACCTAACATCAATAATTGCGCTTCAAGGATTGCTTCTGGTCCTAATGGTAAGTGAACCGCCATCTGGTCACCATCAAAGTCGGCGTTGAATGCCGTACATGTTAACGGGTGTAACTGGATTGCTTTTCCTTCAATTAACTTAGGTTGGAATGCCTGAATACCTAAACGGTGAAGCGTAGGAGCACGGTTAAGTAATACTGGGTGTCCTTTGATTACATTTTCTAAGATATCCCATACTACAGGCTCTTTTTTATCAATGATTTTCTTAGCCGACTTAACTGTTTTTACAATACCTCTTTCAATCAATTTACGGATTACGAAAGGTTTGTAAAGCTCAGCAGCCATATCTTTTGGCAAACCACACTCATACATTTTTAACTCAGGCCCAACGACAATTACCGAACGAGCAGAATAGTCAACACGTTTACCTAATAAGTTTTGACGGAAACGTCCTTGTTTACCTTTTAACGAGTCAGATAATGATTTTAGTGGTCTGTTAGATTCTGTTTTAACAGCAGAAGCTTTTCTTGTATTATCGAATAACGAGTCAACCGCTTCTTGTAACATACGTTTTTCGTTACGTAAGATTACTTCAGGCGCTTTGATTTCCATTAATCGTTTTAAACGATTGTTACGAATAATTACACGACGATATAAGTCATTCAAGTCAGACGTTGCAAAACGTCCACCATCAAGTGGCACTAATGGGCGTAATTCAGGTGGAATAACTGGAATTACTTTTAAGATCATCCACTCAGGTAAGTTCTCTCTGTTTAGATTTGCTTCACGGAAAGACTCAACTACTTGAAGACGTTTTAAAGCTTCCGTTTTTCTTTGTTTAGATGTTTCATTATTAGCTGCGTGACGCAATTGATAAGATAGCGAATCTAAATCAACGCGCGCTAATAGATCCATAATACATTCAGCACCCATTTTAGCGATGAATTTATTAGGATCATTGTCATCTAAATATAAATTTTCTAATGGAAGAGAATCTAAAATATTCAAGTATTCTTCTTCTGTTAAGAAATCCATTGCTTGTAATGATTCCCCTTCAGCATTTTTAGCAATACCTGCTTGGATTACTACGTAACGCTCATAATAAATGATCATATCTAATTTCTTAGATGGTAATCCTAATATGTAACCAATTTTGTTAGGTAACGAACGGAAATACCAAATATGAGCAATAGGCACTACTAAATTAATATGTCCTACACGGTCACGACGTACTTTCTTTTCTGTAACTTCAACCCCACAACGGTCACAAACAATTCCTTTATAACGGATTCTTTTGTATTTACCACAAGCACATTCATAGTCTTTTACAGGACCGAAGATACGCTCACAGAATAAACCATCACGCTCAGGTTTATGTGTACGATAATTGATAGTTTCAGGTTTTAATACTTCTCCACGAGATTCAGCCAAGATAGATTCTGGCGATGCCAAACCGATAGAGATTTGATTGAATCGTTTGATGGTATTTTTATCTTTATTTCTATTTGTTGTCATAGTCGATTTTTTAAAAGTTTTCAGTTTTAGTGTTTGCTTCAGCCACAGTATTCTATGGCTGAAACGAACTACTGATTTATTCTTCTAATCTGATGTCTAAACCAAGACCTTTTAATTCGTGCATTAATACATTGAATGATTCAGGTAATCCTGGTTCTGGCATAGTTTCACCTTTAACGATTGCTTCGTAAGTTTTCGCTCTACCTATTACGTCATCGGACTTCACAGTCAAGATTTCACGTAACGTACTTGATGCTCCATAAGCTTCAAGTGCCCAAACCTCCATCTCTCCAAAACGCTGACCACCAAATTGAGCTTTACCTCCTAATGGTTGTTGCGTGATTAATGAGTAAGGACCAATAGAACGAGCGTGCATTTTATCATCAACCATGTGACCTAACTTCAACATATAGATAACACCTACGGTAGCTGGCTGATGGAAACGTTCTCCTGTACCACCATCGTATAAATAAGTATGACCAAATCTTGGCACACCAGCTTCGTCAGTTAAAGCGTTGATTTCATCGAGAGAAGCACCGTCAAAAATTGGAGTAGCATATTTTCTACCTAATTTTTTACCTGCCCAACCTAATACCGTTTCATAAATCTGACCAATGTTCATACGCGAAGGTACCCCTAGTGGATTCAATACGATGTCTACAGGTGTTCCATCTTCTAGGAATGGCATATCTTCTTGACGAACGATACGAGCCACAATACCTTTGTTACCGTGACGACCTGCCATCTTATCACCCACTTTTAGTTTACGTTTCTTAGCGATATAAACTTTTGCTAATTTTAGAATACCTGATGGTAACTCGTCACCCACTGTAATAGTAAATTTCTCACGACGTAAAGCTCCTTGAAGGTCATTTAACTTAATCTTATAATTGTGAATTAAGTCATTAACCATTTCATTTGTCTCGTCATCAGCAACCCACTGTCCTTTTGTTAAGTGTGCAAAATCCTCAACTGCTTGTAACATTTTTTTAGTGTATTTCTTACCTTTTGGTAGTACTTCTTCACCTAAATCATTCATTACACCTTGAGAGGTTTTACCATCAACTATCAAGAATAATTTATCTATTAAACGATCCTTTAATTCAACAAATTTTGTTTCATATTCCATTTCAAGAGCTGCTAACTCATCTTTTTCAGCAGAGCGCTTACGCTTGTCTTTTACAACTCTTGCAAATAATTTTTTATCTAAAACAACACCATGTAATGAAGGAGATGCTTTTAATGAAGCATCTTTTACATCACCTGCTTTATCTCCGAAGATAGCTCTTAATAATTTCTCTTCTGGAGTAGGATCAGATTCTCCTTTAGGTGTAATTTTACCGATTAGAATATCACCAGGTTTCACCTCGGCACCAATTCTAATCATACCGTTTTCATCTAAATCTTTAGTAGCTTCTTCTGATACGTTTGGTATATCATTTGTTAATTCTTCGTTACCTAATTTTGTATCACGAACTTCTAATGAATAGTCATCAATATGGATTGATGTAAAGATATCATCACGAACTACTTTTTCAGAAATTACAATTGCATCCTCGAAGTTGTATCCTTTCCAAGGCATGAAGGCTACTTGTAAATTTCTACCAAGTGCTAATTCACCATTTTGTGTTGCATAACCTTCACAAAGTACTTGTCCTTTCACAACTTTGTCACCTTTTCTTACAATTGGTTTTAAGTTGATAGTAGTACTTTGGTTCGTTTTACGGAACTTAATTAATTGGTATGTTTTTTCATCTGGATCAAAGCTTACTGCTCTTTCAACATCTGTTCTTTCGTACTTAATCGTGATTTTATCGGCATCTACATACTCAACAACTCCATTTCCTTCAGCATTAATTAATACTCTTGAGTCGGAAGCTACTTGACGTTCTAATCCCGTACCAACAATTGGAGATTCAGGACGTAACAATGGTACGGCCTGACGCATCATGTTTGATCCCATCAACGCACGGTTCGCATCATCGTGCTCTAAGAAAGGAATTAAGGAAGCTGAAATAGAAGCAATCTGGTTAGGAGCAACGTCTGTATAATGAACGGCATTTGGTTCTACTACAGGGAAATCTCCTTCCTCACGAACAATTACTTTATCAGTAGTAATTACTCCTGTGTCATCCATTTCGATGTTAGCTTGTGCTATTAACTTTCCTTCTTCTTCTTCAGCACTTAAATAAACAGGTTCTGAAACTAAATCTACTTTTCCGTCTTCTACTTTACGGTAAGGTGTTTCAATGAATCCCATTCCGTTAACTTTAGCATACACCCCTAATGAAGAGATAAGACCAATGTTTGGTCCCTCTGGAGTTTCAATAGGACATAAACGACCGTAGTGTGTATAGTGAACGTCACGCACCTCGAAACCTGCTCTCTCTCTAGATAAACCTCCAGGTCCTAAAGCTGATAAACGACGTTTGTGTGTAATCTCTGCTAATGGATTTGTTTGATCCATAAACTGAGATAACTGGTTCGTACCGAAGAAAGAGTTGATTACTGAAGACAATGTCTTGGCATTAATCAAATCTATAGGTGTAAACACCTCGTTATCACGAACGTTCATACGTTCACGAATAGTACGCGCCATACGCGCTAAACCAACGCCAAACTGAGCCGATAATTGTTCCCCTACTGTACGTACACGACGGTTAGATAAGTGGTCAATATCATCAATCTCAGCTTTTGAGTTAATTAACTCAATTAAATATTTTACAATGGTAATGATATCTTCTTTAGTAAGCACTTGCTTATCCATAGGAATATCAAGACCTAATTTTTTGTTCATTCTGTAACGACCTACATCACCTAAGTTATAACGTTGGTCAGAGAAGAATAATTTCTCGATAATACCACGAGCTGTTTCTTCATCTGGTGGTTCAGCGTTACGTAACTGACGGTAGATGTGTTCTACAGCCTCTTTTTCTGAGTTTGTAGGGTCTTTTTGTAATGTATTGTGAATGATTGAATAGTCAGCAGTATTTAAATCTTCTTTGTGCAATAAGATAGATTTTACATTAGCATCAACAATTTCTTCTACATTGTCTTTATCTAAAAGCGTATCACGATCTAAGATAATTTCGTTACGCTCGATAGATACCACTTCACCAGTATCCTCGTCTACGAAGTCCTCATGCCAAGTGTTTAATACACGTGCAGCTAAACGACGTCCAATATATTTCTTTAAACCTGATTTAGACACTTTAATTTCTTCAGCAAGATCGAAGATTTCTAAAATATCTTTATCACGCTCAAAACCAATTGCACGGAAAAGCGTTGTTACTGGTAGTTTTTTCTTTCTATCGATATATGCGTACATTACGCTGTTGATATCCGTAGCGAATTCAATCCAAGATCCTTTAAAAGGAATTACTCTGGCAGAGTATAATTTTGTACCATTGGCATGGAAAGATTGACCAAAGAATACACCAGGCGAACGGTGTAACTGAGAAACCACTACACGTTCTGCACCATTAATAACAAAGGTACCGCTTGGTGTCATATAAGGGATAGTACCTAAATATACATCCTGAACGATAGTTTCAAAATCTTCGTGTTCTGGATCAGTACAGTATAATTTCAGACGTGCTTTAAGTGGCACACTGTATGTAAGACCTCTGTCTATACATTCTTCAATTGTATAACGAGGAGGATCAACAAAATAATCTAAGAATTCTAATACGAACTGATTACGCGTATCAGTGATTGGAAAGTTTTCCATAAAGGTGTTGTACAACCCCTCGTTGCCTCTTTCATCAGATTTCGTTTCTAATTGAAAGAAATCCTTGAACGACTTCACTTGAACATCCAAAAAGTCTGGATAGTTAGGAATGTTTTTTGTCGAGGCAAAATTCAATCTTTCAGTATGATTTAATATCATCTATGGACAAAATTATGATTAAAAAAAAAGTAATTTTCTGTTAGTCTATTTAACATTTTAAACGATCAATACTTTTTTATTTATAACCTTACACATCTTTTGAAAACAAGCGTATTGATAAACTTTAGTTTCTTTCTTCGTGTTGGGTTAAAATTCGTATAAGTATTATTTTATAAATAAATAAAGATATTATACGAAAAAATGGTTTAGACCTTTGAGTGGTTTACTCAAGGTCTAAACCTATAATTTATACTATGTATAATTATTTAAGCTCAACTACAGCTCCAGCTTCTTCTAAAGCTTTTTTCAAGCCTTCAGCTTCATCTTTAGAAACACCTTCTTTAACGTTAGCAGGAGTTGAATCTACTAAATCTTTAGCTTCTTTTAATCCTAAACCTGTTAATTCTTTAACAGCTTTTACTACTCCTAATTTAGAAGCTCCAGCTTCTTTTAATACTACTGTAAATTCTGTTTGCTCAGCAGCAGCTTCAGCAGCAGGACCAGCCATAACAACTGCAGCAGCAGCAGGCTCGATACCGTAGTCATCTTTTAAGATTGCAGCTAATTCATTTACTTCTTTAACTGTTAAATTTACTAATTGTTCTGCGAATTGTTTCAAATCTGCCATTTTTTCTATCTTTTTTAAATGATTTGTAAAATTTATATAATTTAATTAGTGCGCTAATTATTCAGCTGTTTCTTCACCTTTTTGCTCTGCGTTGTTAAGTAAAGCAGAAATGATTCGTTTAGCTGGCGATTGTAATAATCCGATGATGTCTCCGATAACTTCTTCTTTCGATTTAAGAGCTGCTAAGGATTCTAATTCTTTATCACCGATATATACTTCTTCATTGATATAAGCTCCTTTCAATAAAGGTTTGTCACCTTTTTTGCGGAATTCTTTAATTACTTTAGCTGGAGCATTAGCAATGTCAGCAATTAATATTGAAGTATTTCCTTTTAAAGTAGTTGGTAATTCACCAAATTCTTTATCAGAAGCTTCCATTGCTTTAGCAAGTAAAGTATTTTTAACAACTTCTAATTTAATACCTGCTTTGTAACAAGCTTTTCTTAAATTTGAAGTAGTTTCTGCATTTAAACCAGAAATATCTGCTAAATAAACGATATTTGTTCCAGCTAACTGTGCAGTTAAATCTTGAATCGCTAATGATTTTTCTTCTCTAGTCATGATACTAAATTTTTTTAACTACCAATTACACTGCTTTAGGATCTAAAGCAATAGCTGGACTCATAGTACTTGATAAGTGGATAGACTTAATATAAGTACCTTTTGCAGCAGTTGGTTTTAATTTAATTAATGTTTGAATAATTTCGTGAGCGTTCTCTTGAATTTTTTGAGCATCAAAAGAAACTTTACCGATAGCAGCGTGAACGATACCTGTTTTATCAACTTTAAAGTCAATTTTTCCAGATTTCACCTCTTCTACTGCCTTTCCTACTTCCATAGTTACAGTACCTGTTTTCGGGTTTGGCATTAAACCACGAGGACCTAAAATACGACCTAATGGACCTAATTTACCCATTACAGCTGGCATAGTGATGATTACATCAACATCTGTCCAACCGTCTTTAATTTTTTGTAAGTATTCATCTAAGCCTACATGGTCAGCACCAGCAGCTTTTGCTTCAGCTTCTTTATCTGGAGTCACTAAAGCTAATACTCTTACGTCTTTACCTGTACCGTGTGGTAATGAACACACACCTCTCACCATTTGATTCGCTTTACGAGGGTCTACTCCTAATTTAACAGCGATATCAACTGATTCATCAAATTTTGCAGAAGCAACTTCTTTGATTAATGCAGAAGCATCTTTTAAAGAATAAGCTTTATTCTTCTCAATTTTAGAAGCAGCAACTTTTTGCTTTTTCGTTAATTTTGCCATTTTCTCTTAGTTTAAAGGAGAATCTCCAGTTACAGTAATACCCATAGATCTAGCTGTTCCAGCTATCATGCTCATTGCTTTTTCAATTGTGAAAGCATTTAAATCAGGCATTTTGTCTTCAGCGATCGTTTTAATTTGATCCCAAGAAACGCTAGCAACTTTTTTACGATTTGGTTGCCCAGATCCTGATTTAATTTTTGCAGCTTCTAATAATTGGATAGCAGCAGGTGGAGTTTTTACAACAAAATCAAACGATTTGTCTTTGTACACAGTAATTTGTACTGGTAATACTTTGCCTGGTTTATCTTGTGTTCTAGCATTGAACTGCTTACAGAACTCCATGATGTTAACCCCAGCAGCTCCCAAAGCAGGTCCAACCGGTGGCGACGGGTTCGCAGCACCTCCCTTTACTTGTAGTTTAACTACTTTACTAACTTCTTTAGCCATTTTAAAAAAAAATTAAGCACATCGATCATTGGAAGCGATTGATGTGAATTATATAAATAAATATTATACTTTTTCTACTTGAACGAAGCTTAATTCTAGAGGTGTCTTTCTTCCGAAAATTTTAACCATTACCTCTAACTTACGTTTTTCTTCATTTATATTTTCAATAGTACCATTAAATCCATTAAATGGTCCATCAATAACTTTAATTGTTTCACCAACAGAATACGGTATAGAACCATGATCTACAGTAGTTGCTAATTCATCTACTTTTCCTAACATCCTATTAACTTCTGATTGACGCAGAGGCACAGGATCTCCTCCTTTCACTTCACCTAAGAAGCCTATTACACCTGTAATAGATTTTATAATATGAGGTATTTCTCCTGTTAAATTTGCTTCGATCATTACATAACCAGGAAAATAAACTCTTTCTTTGCTGATTTTCTTACCATCACGTACGGTTACCACTTTTTCAGTTGGTACTAATACTTGTGATATATAATCAGCCATTCCTACACGATTAATCTCTTGCTCGATGTAGGATTTTACTTTATTTTCTTGACCACTTACAGCCCTTACAACATACCATTTCTTCACACTAGTTTCAGCCATAACTTTATTTTATCCTTTTAACAAATTAAAGAAACCCTCAATTGTTTTAGTAAAAATTTCATCAACGCCCCAAGTGGCTAGTGCAAAAATGACAGAGAAGATGGCCACAACTACTGTTAGTTTTTGAACCTCTTCCCATCCTGGCCAAGTCACATTTGACTTAAACTCTTCAAAAGCTTCTGATATATAATTAGTCACTTTGTTCATTATATTCCTTATTTGCACGGGCGGAGGGATTCGAACCCCCATCAATGGTTTTGGAGACCACTATACTGACCCTTGTACTACGCCCGTTTGTTATAAATCAGTGTCGTCGTTAAACGACACTGACTTGTTTTTATGTGAATTTAATTATTCAACGATTTCAGTTACCTGACCAGCACCTACTGTTCTACCTCCTTCACGGATAGCGAAACGTAAACCTACTGATAAAGCGATTGGTTGAAGTAACTCAACATTGATAGTTAAGTTATCACCTGGCATTACCATTTCAACACCTTCAGGTAAAGAGATAGTACCTGTTACGTCAGTTGTACGTACGTAGAATTGAGGACGGTAGTTGTTGTGGAATGGAGTGTGACGTCCACCTTCTTCTTTTTTCAAGATATAAACCTCTGCTTTAAATTTAGCGTGTGGCTTAACTGATCCAGGCTTACAAATAACCATACCACGACGGATGTCAGCTTTATCAATACCTCTTAACAATAAACCTACGTTATCACCAGCTTCACCTCTATCTAAGATTTTACGGAACATCTCAACCCCAGTAATAGTAGAAGTTAACTTGTCAGCACCCATACCGATGATTTCAACTGGATCTCCAGTGTTAGCAACACCTGTTTCGATACGACCTGTAGCAACTGTACCACGTCCTGTAATTGTGAATACGTCCTCAACTGGCATCAAGAATGGTTTTTCGTTATCACGAACTGGCTCTTCAATCCAAGCATCAACCGCATCCATTAATTCGATGATTTTAGGAACCCAGTTTGGATCGTTGTTTAATCCACCTAAAGCAGAACCTTGAACAACTGGACCATTATCTCCATCATATTCATAGAAAGATAATAAATCTCTGATTTCCATCTCTACTAACTCTAATAACTCAGCATCATCAACCATATCCACTTTGTTCATGAAAACAACGATACGAGGAATACCTACTTGACGACCTAATAAGATGTGCTCACGAGTTTGCGGCATCGGACCATCAGTAGCAGCAACCACTAAAATAGCACCATCCATCTGCGCAGCACCAGTAACCATGTTTTTAACGTAATCCGCGTGACCTGGACAGTCTACGTGAGCGTAGTGACGGTTAGCTGTTTCATATTCTACGTGAGATGTATTAATAGTAATACCTCTTTCTTTCTCTTCTGGAGCGTTATCAATTTGGTCGAATGACTTAGCTTGACAGTAACCTGCATCAGATAACACTTTAGTGATCGCAGCAGTTAAAGTAGTCTTTCCGTGGTCTACGTGTCCGATAGTACCGATATTTAAGTGCGGTTTCGAACGATTAAAACTTTCTTTTGCCATTTTACTTAATTTTTAATCTTAGTTATAATAATTAGTGTTCAAAAAAATCTTGTGAGCCAATGACGGGATTTGAACCCGTGACCTCTTCCTTACCAAGGAAGCACTCTACCCCTGAGCTACACCGGCGGTAAAGTTTTAGGTTTCTTAATAAAGTTTTCAAATTTACAATAAAATTCAAAACTTAAAACTCTGAAACTTAATTTGTGGGGAGAGCAGGATTCGAACCTGCGAAGGTTTCCCAACGGATTTACAGTCCGTCCTCGTTGGCCGCTTGAGTATCTCCCCTCCTTATTTTTATTTTGCTTTCGTTTTCGAGGTGCAAATATAAAACATTTTTTCAATATTTCAAAGAGCCGATGGAGGGACTCGAACCCACGACCTGCTGATTACAAATCAGCTGCTCTAGCCAGCTGAGCTACACCGGCATTCAGTAAAAAAGTCCGCTATTTCTAACGGACTGCAAATTTAGACATATATTTTAGATTTCAAAAGTTTTTTTTTATTTTTTTTTATTTTTTTTTCAAATCAAGCATGCGCCCTCTGTTTTTCTTTGCGTTTTACAAGCAATCTTTCCAAAGCATCAACAGACAAATCTACTCCTTCTTCAAATGATTTACAGGTTTTTTTAACAACAAATTCATCACCAGGAACTAGAATTTTAGCTTCCACCACTTTATTTTCTTTTTCACTGGTCTGCTCTACCCTCATAAACACATCAGCAGAGACAATTTTATCATAAAATTTTTCTAATTTGTTTACTCTTTCATCTGTAAAAGAAACTAACTTTTTGTCAATGTTAAAATTAACCGCATGAACATTTACCTTCATAATTAAATATTTTTAAGGTTAAACAATTTAAAAGAATTACTTTCGCCCTCTAGGATGCGCCTTTTTATACACTTCTTTTATCCGCCCTAAACTAGACTGCGTATAAACTTGCGTAGATGCCAAACTAGAATGACCTAAAAACTCTTTTATTGAATTTAAATCTGCACCTCGGTTCAACATGTGGGTTGCAAAAGTATGACGGAGCACATGAGGGCTCTTTTTTACTTTTTCCGAGACAAGACTAAGATAATAATTTATTAACCTATAAACAAAAGTTTCATTGATTTTCTTTCCATTATGAAGAAGAAATAAATATTTTTCATCTACAATACAGGATAACTCTTTTCTTTTATCTAAATACACCTTAATCTCTGAAAGAATCACATCTAACACTGGAATAATACGTTCTTTATTACGTTTTCCTAAAACCTTAAGAACCTTTATATCAAAATCCACACTCTCTATTTTCAAACCAATCAATTCTGAGCGCCTAATCCCTGTTGTATACAATAAATTAATTATTAACTTATCACGACAGCCTTCATAATCTTGATCATATTGCACATCATTCAACATCATCTCTAATTCTTTTTCTGAAAAAGGAATCTGAATTTTCCTTTTAGCTTTCAAAGATTTATGTTGAGACATAGGCGAAACGTCGATCACTTTAATTTTTAATAAAAATTTATAAAAAGCCGTTAATGATGCCATTTTTCTATTAACCGTAAGATTAGACAGGCCCGAATCTACCAAAATCACTACCCAACTCCTAACCAATGAATAATTAACTTCCTCTAATTCTCCTCCTTTTATCTCTAAAAGATAATCAAAAAACAACAACAAATCTCTCACATACGCTTTAACTGTATGTAGTGAATATTTTTTCTCTTTCAACAAATAGTCTTCAAAACGAATTAAATTTTCAGTCATGAGCTCAAAAATTAAGTCCATAAAAAAATCGCTAGGTAAAAGTAGTACTTTTATCTCTAGCGATTTAATATATGATTACAATTTGCTATTAATTTTCTACAGCATCTCTTAATCCTTGGATATATTGTGCTTTCTGAATTTCAGCTCTTCTTGTTACAGAAGGTTTTGTAAACTGCTGACGTGATCTTAATTGACGCACAACTCCTGTTTTATCGAATTTTCTTTTATAACGTTTTAACGCTCTATCGATATTTTCTCCGTCTTTAATAGGTATAATTAACATAATCTTGACACCTCCTCTCATTTGTGGCTGCAAACGTAAGGATTTATTTTGAATTAAGAATTATAATTCACAAATTATTTTTCTTTATTAATAATTTTTTGTTTCTAAAGTTATTCTGTATCATACATATAGTATCAAGCATTAGAATTACATATTTAGCACTAAATTCGTATAGGCTAACTATATATAGTTATTTCAAAAAAATCGCAAATTATCTTATTATAAATCATTTTTTTTCTAAAAGGATAGATTTATCTGATATTTTTATAGAACTTGTTTAAAAATTACTTTTATAATTCTTAATAAGATGATTCAGTTTTATTATACTAACAGAGAGGCTACTTTTTCTGCTTGTTCTACGCCAGTCGCTACGGCTCCATGAACTGTTTGATGATCTCCTTGTAAATTGGTTGCTTCTCCTGCAAAAAATATTTTACCATCTATAGATTGTGCTAAAATTTCTCTAGCATTTCCCATATCGACAGGACTATAAGAATAGGCTCCTCTTATGAATGGATGTTTTGTAAAATTCTGAACACTAGATTTAACAAATGTAGCACTTGCTCTACCATTGAACATATAATCTAATTCTGTCAGCAATGCGGTTGTTATTGCTTCATTACTATTCAAATCTGAAAGAGCTTGAGCTTGTTTACCCATTACGAATGCTAATAAAACATTATCTTTAGTTTGTTTTCCTAGTGTAACATCTCCATAGGCAGCACAAACGGAACCTCCATAAACAAAGTTATTTGGATAGAATTTTTCACTAAATTTCAGAAAGACTTTCATTCCTGCTTCCATTCCAATTTTTTGAAAAGCTGCGGTTTTTTGACTAGGTAAAGAAGGCTTAAAAACAATGTCATTTGATTTTAGAATAGTAATGGGTACTGTAACAATTACTTTATCCGCAATAAATACGGTTCCATTTAAATCTGTTACTTCAATTGATTTCCCTGAGTAATCAATTTTTTTTACAATTGTATTTAACCTTATATGTTCTTTTACAAAAGGAACTATATAACTTTCAAAAACATCGAAATAGGTCTTTTCGAATTTATAATTTTTTTCTTGGCTATTTGTTTTTTTTGCCTCTTCATTATCCCATTTTACAGAAATATTAGTTGCGCTTGCTCCTTGATCTCCGGCATAAGCTTCTATAATATTATTATATGAATTATCTAAACCTTTTTGATGTGCGTATTCTAAATAACTAATATCTTGAAAGACTTCTGTTTCACTTCTAAAAATATCAGTTTGTAGAGGTAAAGTTGACGTGATTTTATTATTATACCAATATTTTACTTCGGTGTCATCTAAAGTTATTTTGGTTTGTGTATCTTTAATTATTTTACCTATTATACTATTTTCTAAGTGTAACCATTCTGCTCCTTGATCAATATCAAAATCAGCAAAACCTGATTGTTTTCCTAGTCGTCCACCATATTTTGAAGAAGCTTCTAAGATTTTGAAACTTATTCCTTTTTTCTTTAGTGTATATCCAGCAAATAATCCTGCTGCTCCTGCTCCAATGATCAATACTTTTACATTTTTTGAATTATTCTCTTCGGTTTCAGAAACACAAGAGGCTACAATTGAAGGCATTAAAACTGAAGCACTGAATACCGCAGTTGAATGTTTTAAAAATTTACGTCTATCCATTAATTTTTAGTTTAGTTGGTTTTACAAAAAAGAGATGATTTAACAACAGCAATTGTTTTCAAAACTTCTTTTTGTGTTAAACCGAAATTACGCATTAAATTTTATTTGTAAGAAAAACTTTCTTTAAAAATGAAAAGGTACTTATTTTTTATGAATATAAAAATTTAACCTGTGGCAAATTTTATATATTTTTTATTATTTTATCCTTCATTAGAAAAGCTAATGCGTAATTTGGGGTAAACAACTAATGGAGGAGAATACTTTTTTAGCATCTCACTTAAATACAGTATTTTTTCGTAAGGGTTTTATTTTACTGCTGGTTGATAATCTTTATTATCAATGATCATTTTTGATAGAATTTCTTTTAGTATTTCAGAAGTTCCACCTCCAATAGGACCTAATCGACTATCTCGTAATAAACGGGCTAAGGGATATTCTTCCATATAACCATATCCTCCTAGCATTTGTAAACAGTCATAAATTGCTAAATCTGCAACTTTAGTTGACTTTAATTTTGCCATAGTAGCTTCTTTTACTACATATTCTCCTTTATTTAAACGAGATACTGCTGCATAATTAAAGAGTTTACAATGTTCTACTTCTGTTGTATGTTCTACTATTGTATGACGCAAAGCTTGAAATTTATTGATTGTTTTTCCAAAAGCTTCTCGTTCTGACATATAGCCTAGTGTATAGTCTATTGCATATTCAGCTCGAGCATGTGCATTAATAGCCATTATTAATCGTTCTAATGCAAAATGTTGCATGATATAAGGGAAGCCTTTTCCTTCTTCTCCCATTAGGTTTTCTAAAGGAATTTCTACATTATCAAATGCTAATTCTGCTGTATCAGATGCTTTCCATCCTAATTTATTTAATTTAGTAGCTGAAATGCCTGGTGTTTTAGCATCTATTAAAAATATACTGATTCCTTTATTTCCCAAAGTTGGATCAGTTTTAGCCGCTACAACGTAATAATCCGCATAGACTCCATTTGTAATAAATGTTTTAGAACCATTAATCACAAATTTATTTCCTTTACGTTCTGCTGTTGTTCGCATACCGGCCACGTCACTCCCTCCAAAGGGTTCTGTAATACAAAGCGCACCTATTTTATCGCCTGCAATACTTGAAGCTAAGTACTCCTCCTTAATACGTTCGTCTCCTTCTGCATTTAAATGTGTCATTGCTAAATAGGCATGAGCCCACATTGCTGCTGCAAAACCTGATGATTTGATTTTTTGTAGTTCTTCTAAAAATATAACTGTATAAAATAAGTCAAGATTTGATCCGCCATAAGCCTCAGGATAGTTTAATCCAAAGAACCCCATGTCTCCAAATTTTTTCCAGATAAAACGTTCTATTGTTCCTTCTTTTTCCCATTTTTCAATGTGAGGTACTACTTCTTTTTGTAAAAAATCGCGAAAACTCTCTCTGAATAATTGATGGTCTTCTGTAAAATAAATTGAGTTCATAAAGTTGTATTGTTCTTCTTGCTATTTATTTAAAGTCCAAATATAAGGTAATTATTTTTACTTTATCAACTGGAAAATTCTTAATTTTAAGTAAATCATCTACTGAATGGATTCCGTTATTCATACTTCTAAACCCAATTATTTCCCGAGCTATAGGATATTTTATATACGGAATTTTTAAAAGTTCTTTAGTGGATGCTTCGTTTATTTTTAGTTTTAAGACTTCAGGGGTTTTCAATAAAGTAAATTTTTTATTTAATTCAATCATTACTTCTGGGGATATTCCCCACACATACTCTAATTGATTCATAGATACAAAACCTCCTAAGGTTTCTTTCTCTTTTAGTATTCGATCTGAAATAACATCTCCTATACCGTATACTTTCATTAAATCTTCTTTAGTAGCTAGGTTTATATCTATTTGTTCTATTTTATCTCTTTTCTTTTCTTTTCTTTGATCTTCTAATGAAGGAGATTTTGAATTATTTAAATATTTCTTTTTTAGTACCCAATCTGGAAATTTAAAATAAGTTGAAATTGAGGTTAATAAGGAATCTGATACTTTTGTTATTTTTTGAAATTCTTGTATTGAATTAACGTATTTGCCTTTTTTTCTATAAGCAAATAAACGATTGAGTTCTTCTACTGACATTCCTAGCTTATATCCTTTATAATCGGTCATAAAATTGGGATTAAAAGGATATATTTTGTATCTATTTTCTTCTTTTTTATTTTTTAAAGAATCTATTATATTTTGTTGAGCGAGCCATTTTTTTTCTTCTTCTGTCAATTTGTTTTTTTCTGAAAAGTCAATGCAGGTATATAGGATTTGAAACAATACACTCAAAAAGATAAAACTCAACAAAGCTATACGTTGATTTTTAGTATATTCAAAATATGGTTTGAGTGATTGGCGCATAGTTATAAATCAAAAACGGAGGTTCTTTTAGCTCTAACCAGATCCTTTAATTTTATAATAAATCCAATGGTAATATACACTCCAAACCAAAGTCCTACAGTAACGAATGAGATGTAAATAAAAAACAACCGAACATTATTTGCTCTCATACCTAATCGATCCGCTAATCTAGAAGCGATATGAAATCCTTGACGTTCAAAAAAATATTTAAGTTTTTGTATCATTTTAAGTAAGATAGTTTTAAAAAAAGGAAAGCTTTAGTAAATCTACAATTTATTTTTCAGACTTCAAAGTTTGAAGACCAATGGCGCATTCTAAGCAACGATTGGTATCACAATATTTATTTTTTAATTGAATAAGTCCTTGTGATTCCATTGCATTTTTTGTTTTTATTCCATAGGATTGAAAGTAATTCAGTATTTTATTTTTTTCGGGTTTAATCGTTTCTATTAACATTTGATCTAGTTCATGATCATTTTTATTATTGTATTGTGCATAGGAAAATCGAATTGGTATAATAGCGTTGATGATTAATAATTCTATAAATGATTTAGAAATTTTCTTTTCTTTATAACTTGTTTGTTTTTCAAAGACGTAATGATTTTTCCAATAATCTGAAACCCCAACTGAAAATATTTCATAAAAATCTTCTATAGATGTTGCCTGAATAATAAGAGAAAAAAGGTTTTTACGAATATGATAAAGCATTGCGAATTGTGCTATGCGAATTGTAGGGAAGTTATCAGGTCTTAATCTAAAAAATTCAAATTGTTCTACATATTTCGAGTCTAAACAATATTTGATCTTAATATACTCGTATAATGTGACTAAGTCTTTGATATAATTTTCTTGTGGTTTTAGCGGCAATAGTCCTGCTATCCCAAAAAACAAAGCTTCTAAATAATTTATATCAAAACTTTCTTTTCTAATTAGTGTAAAAGGAATGTTTTTAGCTAGGCTAAAGAAGGCATTTTTATTTACGTTTAATCCAAAATTTTTAGCTAAAGTTATAAAAAGAACTGACTCCCAGTCATAATTTGTTTCTTGTAGTAGTGCTTGAATGGGTTTATTTTTCAATTCTAGTCGTTCGAAATATAGTCGTTGGATCCAATTATACACTATAAATTCTGGTATCTTTTTTAGGCTTTCTTCACAATTAATCCATCTTTTTTTTGTTTTTAATTTTTCATATTGAATAATTAGTTCTTTTGAAACGTATTTTTGAAGTACTAAAACAGGTAGTTCTGTGTTGTCTTTTCTAAAAATAGATATATCGTGTTCCCATACTACGTGTAGAATACAATTATCATATTGATTATTGAGCTGATGATGGTGATGATACCAATCTGATGACTTTAGATGTATTTCTACATTTCCAGCCCATCTTTGTTCGCCAATAATGAGTTGAACGTTAAAAAAATCAGGACCTGATTGATTTAATTGAAACCCTGAGTGAAGTATTTGAAGGTTTTCACCTTGTTCTGTTTTCAGGGATTGTAAAGTAACTTTTTTATTTTTCCATACATAGTGTAAAAATTCTTCTTTCATAATTCAGGCGTATAATATTAATAAGGCGTATAAAAAGGTATATTTTGTAATTTTATTTCATACAAAATATATAATTCGATCATAATCATAAAGTTACAAAAAAAACCTAACAAATTCATTATTAATGAATTTTATTAGGTTTTTTCTTTTGATGATAAAAAAGTCTTGTAATTTAAATATTACAGGATTATTATTTTATGGCGTTAATAATATCATGTTTTGTAATGATATGATGTTTACCTTCTCCTAAATCTACTAATACTGCTTGATTTTCTTTCGTAATTAGTTTAGAGACTTCTTCTATGGAGGATCCCTTTTTTACGATTGGAAATGGTGCTCCCATTACCTCTTTAATTGGTTTTTCAGCAGTATTTTTATCTGTTATATAGCTTTGAAAAAGGTCTGATTCATCAACAGATCCAACAAATCCATTTACATCAACAACTGGTATTTGAGAAATTTTATATTTACGCATTCTTTCTATAGCGTGTGAAACTAATTCTTCAGTGCGAACAATTACAAGTGGTTTTTCGATATGGTCTTTTATTAAATCTTCTGCTTTGGCTAGTTCTTCTTCTAGAAAGCCTCGTTCGCGCATCCAATCATCATTAAACATTTTGCCTACATAACGACTTCCTGAGTCATGAAACAAAACAACTACTACATCATCTGGTTTAAATTCGTTTTTTAGTTGTAATAATCCTTTAATAGCTGCACCTGCTGAGTTTCCTACAAATATACCTTCTTCTAATGCTATCTTACGTGTATATACTGCAGCGTCTTTGTCTGTAACTTTTGTAAAGCCGTCTATCAATGAAAAATCAACATTTTTTGGTAAAATATCTTCTCCAATACCTTCTGTTATATAGGAGTATATTTCATTTTCATCAAAGATACCAGTTTCATGGTATTTTTTAAATACAGAGCCATAGGTGTCAATTCCCCAAATTTTAACATTTGGATTTTTCTCTTTTAAGTATTTAGCAACTCCTGATATAGTTCCTCCTGTACCTACACCTACTACAAAATGCGTGATTTTTCCTTCTGTTTGTTCCCAAATTTCAGGTCCTGTTTGTTCGTAATGGGCTAGCGCATTACTAGGGTTATCGTATTGGTTTACATACCACGCATTAGGTGTTTCTTCTGCTAAACGTTTTGAAACAGAGTAATACGAGCGAGGATCTGTGGGCTCAACGTCTGTTGGACAAACCACTACTTTTGCTCCTACTGCTCTTAGTATATCACATTTTTCTTTTGATTGTTTATCTGAAATTACACAGATTAATTTATAGCCTTTAATAATGGCTCCTAAAGCTAGTCCCATTCCTGTATTTCCAGAAGTCCCTTCAATAATAGTTCCTCCAGGTTTTAAACGACCATCCGCTTCTGCATCTTCAATCATTTTGATAGCCATACGGTCTTTTACAGAATTACCTGGATTAAAGGTTTCAACTTTTGCTAGAACCAATGCGTTAATCTCAGCCGTTACTTTATTCAACTTTACTAGAGGTGTATTACCAATTGTTTCTAGTATGTTCTTTGCGTATTGCATACTTTTATCTTTATAATGTTTTTCTTATTTTTAAACTATTCTTTACCAACCTCTTTGCAAAGGTATAAATATTCTGAATATAGATTTCAAATTTCAAGAGATTTGAAAGTGGAGCTTAATTTAATGATTTTCAGTATTAGAAATTCATGATTATTGAAAGAAATTCCACACTAATCCAAAACGCACTAGAAAGTCTTTATAAGGCTGACCTGGTGCTGCAAAAAAATCATTATTTCTGAAAGTAGTATTAAGATGTTCTGCTTTCAAGAAAATTCTTGTTTGACGTACTCTAGCATTAACAAAAAAATCAATTATAGGATGATTTCCTATCTGACTTTGATTTTGGGTATAAAAATCACCTATCAGAGGATTGTATCCATTAGCATAATAGCTAGTAAAATACTGAAAAGTAATACCTGTTTGTAATAATAAAGCTTTTTTAAAATATTGATCTGAAAAATATAGACTATTTCGTGTCAAAATTTTGGGTACATTTAAAATTTGTTCTGCTTGAACTACTTGTTGATATAAAACACTATTATCCAATGTCCATTTAGCTAGTTTTATTTCTTTTTGTAATTTAATTGAAAAATAATTTAAAGGTCCTGTATATTGTTTAGGTGTTGTAAGCAATGTTTTTTGGGTTAAATCATCATTACTAAAATAAATATGATCATGAAGTACTATAATTTGTGATTCTATAGTTCCCCATTGAGTTTGAGCGTTTAAACGGAAAGAATTCATTTTTTCATTATTAAATGAATTTTTCCAATTGTAATTTACAAAATCACTTTGATAAAGAGAATAAGTTAAATCAGGCAATTTGCTCAAATTAACGTATTGAAGCGAAAAACTATTTTTATCATTCAATGTATATTTTGCAAAAATATCAACAATTGAATTTGTTTCTTTTGAAAAGGCTTTTGAGAAAAGTACTTCTCCTCTGATCTTATTTTTTAAATAAAAATATTTCCCTCCTATATTTTGAACTGAAAAATCATTTCGAGCTGGAACTTTTATTTGCTGGTTTTCAATCACTAAACGATTATATCCATAACGAAAACAACTGTCTTCAACAAACACATTAAACTTACCTATTGATGTATTAAAGAAAGTAGCTCCTATTTTGTTATAAAAGACAGAAGATTTAGTTAGATCTGAATAGTTAGAATTTTCATAACCTAAACCAAAATAATCTGTTTTAGTGGCTTTTTCAAAACTAAAATTAAACATTTCGTATTTAAATTGATGTTCTAACAATATATTATTAGTCTTTTGATTTCGATTTAAACGAAAATATTGGTCGAGGAAATAACGTTTGCCTTCAAAAAAGGATTTTGCATCTTTTAATTTTATATCTAATCTTGAACGTTGACTAAATTGAGGATCTCCTGAAATAAAATCGGCTTCATTTAAGATTCCTCCGTTTTCTTGATTGGTAAAATCTTGACTTGTAAAATGTAAATTAAATCCATAACGTTTATTGGAAGTTTGATAACTTGAAGTAAATCTAAAGTTTCCTGTGCTTGATAATGAATTTAGATATTTACCCAATGATCGTAATCCTTTATAGGCTAATGAAAAATTAAGATTTTTAGAGGTATTCAATGTAATAAAAGCGTCTATGCTTTGCCCTTGTTCTAAAACAGTTTTAAAATACAATTCTGTCAAGGGAGTTGGCACATTATAATAGGATATATCTTCTGATTGCAAGTAATTAAATTGCTTAGCACTAAAACCTATATTAGGAGATGTATTAGGCATTTTAAAACCATAGTTTAGAATGGTATATACATAACCATCATTAGCAAATGGCAATAAACCGAAATTATCTTTTCTGAGTTGATTAAACTTATAATCACTTTTTATCGTAAGCGAGGTATCAACAAAGGTGGTATCTCTTTTTAAATTATAAATTTTATACCAGTTATGGGGAGCTTTAGGGTTTTCTTTTCGGACTTCGCGTAGGGATTTACGAACCGTATCATTTTTAATTTCAGACAAATCATTTTGTCCAAATGTTGGAATAACAACTAAAACAATAATTAAATAAAAAAAATACTTCATAGGTTTTTAATGAAGTACAAAAATAGGGAAAAGAGAAGAGATAAAAAAGCCCTCACTAAGGAGGGCCTTTTATATTAATAATTAGGATTTTGAACTAAATTTTTATTTAAGTCTAATTCTCTTTGAGGAATTGGTAAAATCACTCTTGGTTTCCCAGGAGCTGTTTCAGCTGGTGCTGGCACAGTTCCTGATAATCTTAGTTGTTTTCCATTACGTAATAAATCCATTCTTCTATGACCTTCAAAACAGAACTCAAGGCGTCTTTCTTTTATAATATCATCTAATGTTACAACTGCCAAATCAGGAAGATTTGCACGTCTTCTAATTTTATTAACATCATTAAATGGAGTATCCCCTATTATTGTTCCTGCTCTTAAATTAGCCTCAGCTCTAATTAAATACATTTCAGAAATACGAATTACAGAATAATCTGATGACTGATTAAGTCCATCATTATACTTCGTCGTATAAAAAGGAACTCCTGCTTTTTCAATATCTCTTCTTTTTAATGTGTAACGTAAATCTCCTGAATTCTCAAAAGCAGCGTTCAAACTTGCTGAGAAAGGACAATCTCCTCTTCCTCCGTTAGCAGCTGAATTAGTTAGAGTTGAAAAACTAACTGACGGTCCATTTTCATTGCTCCCCGACTGACTATCATTAGATAAGCTAACTAAATTAAATATGTGTTCATAAGAATCCTTATTATCGTAAAATAAGTAGTTTGTAGCTAATACAAACTCATTTTGCATTCCTATAACTTGATTTGCATAATCAGCTGCTTGTGAAAATTTATCTTGATATAGATAAACACGAGCCAATAAAGCTTTAGCTGCTCCTACATTAGCTCTTGTTCTATTAAAAGTTTTGATTTTACTAATTGCATCTAATAGGTCTGCTTCAATTTCAGCATATACTTGACCAATAGTAGCTCTAGGAGTATTTCTTATACCAATTTCATCCACAGAGTTAACATGTTTAGTAATTAATGGAACAGACAAACCATTAACTCCAACTGTTTGAATTGGTTGCGCAAACAAACAATTTAGTTGAAAATAAGCTAAGGCTCTCATAAACTTAGCCTCACCTACAGCCTCATCTCTTTCTTCTTTTGAAAAGTTAACATCTGAGGCTAAGTAAGCTTTATTAATCACCGTATTAGCCTGAGTTATGATTTCATAATGATCTTGCCATATTGAAGCAACGTTACCATTTGTTGGTACAGTTGTATAATCTCTTATTTCTTGTAGAGTTGGAAAAGTACCTCTAAAACTAATATTATCTGACTGCCAGTCTCCTAATAATTGTGGAACACCTCCAAAAGCACCTTCTTGTTGTGCTAATCCGTATAATCCTGTCACATAAGACTTCACACCCAATCCTGTAGTTAATACCACTTCACGAGAAGATTCATCCTGTGCTTTAACATCTAAATCAGTTTGACAACTAATTGCAAATGTTAGAAAAAGTGTTGATATATATATATATTTCATAATTAAAAGCTTAGAAAGTTAAACGTGTACCAAACAAAAACGTTTTAGTTTGAGGGGCAGTAAAAAATGTTTCACCTTGGATACCAGCAGAAATAGAATTAGATACCTCTGGATCAATACCTTGTAACTCTTTATTTTTCAAAGTATACAAATTTTGTGCAGTTGCATAAATTCTTACAGATGATATAAAACTTTTACTAAACTTACTCATAGGAAAATTATACCCAAAAGTTACATTCTTCAATCTAGCAAAAGAACCATCCTTCAATTGTCTAGTTGAAGCATTTTGAACGGTTCTAAATGTAGGAGAAGTAGGATTTGGAGTAAATGCATCATCTCCAGATTTTTGCCACACATTACCTACAACTTCTCTATGATTGTAAGCGTATGTTGCGCGATCAACAAAACGTAATCCATCAACAAATATATCATTCCCATAACTAAAGTTAACTAATGTTGATAAATCAAAATTACCGTACTTCAAGTTATTAGACCATCCTCCTGTAAAATCAGGGTTTGCATCTCCAACAATTCTTCTATTTGCAGTAGAATAAGTAGTAGTTGGATTACCATTTATATCTAACCATTCAGCATGTCCCGTTTCCTTATTAACTCCTAAATAAGGCACTAAGTAAAAAGTATTAGCAGAATATCCCTCAATTGCTCTCTGATAAGTAGAGCCTCCAATAAATTTATTTCCTTGTGCATCTACAGAAGCATCAGAATTTAGTTCTAGTATTTTATTTCTGTTAAAGTTAAAATTTAAATTTGTACTCCACTTTAGTTTTGAATCTCTTAAAACATCAAAATTAAAATCTAAATCTAAACCTTTGTTCTCCATTTTACCAGCATTGATCAAGTAAGTCCTAACTCCATCATTATCAGCTGTAGACAACAATTTATTTAACAATAAATCTGAAGTCACTTTTCTATAAACATCAACAGCAATTTTAACTCTATCGCTAAACATACCTAAATTTAACCCAAAATCAACAGATTCTGATCTTTCCCATTTTAAATTTGGATTACTAAATCTGTATAAAGCTAAACCAGAAGTTTCATTATAATTTGGATAAATACCACCATTAACACGCTCTCTCCAAGCATAATCTCCAATTCTATCATTACCAGAAACTCCCATATTAGCTTTTAATTTTAATTCACTAATATATTTACTTTCTTTTAAGAAGTTTTCACTGGCAATATTCCAAGCTGCTCCAATTGCCCAAAAATTACCAAATCTATTATTAGAACCAAATCTAGAAGACCCATCTCTTCTAAAAGAAGCCTCTAATAAATATTTTGAATCGTAATCTAAATTGAAACGTGAAAAATAACCATTTAATCTAGATTGAGCGTTAGTATTATCAGTAGTTGATTTTATAACTGCCGAAGTAACATTCAAGAAATCATCAGAAGCAAAAACCGTACCTGCTACGCTAATATCTCTTACTTCAGTGTTTTCAGCAGTAAAACCTACTAAAGCATTTAAATTAATTTTTTCAGCTAACTTTTTGTTAAAATTTAAAGTATTTGTAAAAATAGTCTTTTGCTGAACGGCTTGATAATCTGAAGCAGAACCACCTGCTTGATTAATATCTTTTTCACGTCTAAATTCCTCAATTGAAGATCTGTCTAAACCAACTTCTACTCTATAGGTTAAAGGTTTAAATAATTTAAAATCTGCAAATACATTACCCGTTATACGATTCGTAATTAAATCATTTATATTTAACGCTTCTATTGCTACAACATTAGCTATAAAACCTGTACGTTGAAAATTACCATTTGCATCGTAAGGTGTTACATAAGGTTCTTGTAAAAAAGCAGATGTAAACGGAGCATTCACTGAATTTTCAGAAGCAACCCTATCTATTTTAGAAGTAGTTACACCTAAATTCATACCAACCTTTAGCCAAGAATTTGCCTCTGTATTAATATTAAGTCTTCCTGCAGATTTCTCTAATCCGTTACCTATAATAAAGCCGGATTGTTTAGCATAGCTACCTCCTAGAAAGTAAGTTGTTTTTTCAGAACCGCCTGAAACTGAAACATCTGAACCCATAGAAACTCCTGTTCTTGAAACAGCATTTAACCAATCAAAATTAGTCTCCCCTATATCATCAATCGTAACTCCTGAATTTGTTAACGCTTGAGGAAATTTGGCATTATATTCCTTGTACTGAGACGCGTTCATCATTTTCATTGCATCTGTATAATTTGTGAAAGAAGTAGTAAAACCAACCGCAACTTTAGCATCTTGATTTCTCTTACCCATTTTTGTAGTAATAAGAATAACTCCATTTGAACCACGAGACCCATAAATTGAAGTAGCTGCGGCATCTTTTAATACAGACATACTCTCGATATCTGCAGGATTTAAGTCTGCAATTGGATTTAAAGCCTGACCTCCTTGAGCAGAAGTTAAATTAACATCATTCAATGGCACTCCATCAACAACATACAAAGGTCTAGCTCCTGCCGTGATAGAGGCAACACCTCTTACTTTTACAACGGGTGCAGAACCAATTACCCCTGAAGAAGACACAACCTGAACACCTGAAGTTTGTCCTTGAAGAACATCTTGAACAGAAGCAACAGGAACATCTTTAATTTTATCAGATCCTACAGTTACCACTGACTGAATCATTTTTTTCTTTTCTTGTTTAGCAAAACCTACAATAACGACATCTCCAAATTGTTTTGCATCACTCTGCATCACAGTATTGATTACATTAGAAGCGCCTACCACTTTAGATACTTCTCTCATGCCCATAAATGAAAAAACTAAAGTTTCGCCTTCTTTTGCTTTAATACTATATTTACCGTCAAATCCGGATGAAACCCCACGTTGTGTACCTTTTACTACAACATTTACCCCTGGTAGTGGACCATTTGCGTCTGTAACCACCCCAGTTATTGCTTTCTCTTGAGCGAAAGAAAACTGCATTGTTAACGCTAACAGTAGCGTAAAAATCCATTTGAACTTTGATCTCATATTAATTTTATTTGAGTTAGTTATCCCGCAAACTTCTTAAATATTTCTTAAATTCCCAAATATTATCTATAGATATTCATTTTTTACAAATGTTAAACTTTATAAAGTACCTTTGCAACTTGTATAATTTCTATTAAAACTTATTTATTTACTTTTCAAAAAATCTAAAAATTTAAGCACTTTTATTACTATATAAACTATGTTATCTTTAAAATTCAGCAATTACACAATAGAAGTCGGATGTGACGAAGCTGGTAGAGGTTGCCTTGCAGGACCTGTTACAGCAGCCGCCATTATACTTCCAGAAAATTTTAATATTGATTCTTTAAACGATTCTAAACAATTATCTGAAAAAAAGAGGGATATTTTAAGACCTACTATTGAAAATTTAGCATTGGGCTTTGCGGTAACGCATATTTTGAATGAAGAAATTGATGAAATCAATATTCTTAATGCTTCTATGAAGGCTATGCAGGAAAGTATTTTAAAGTTGAAACAAAAACCTGATTTTATCATTATTGATGGAAACCGTCCTTTATTGGGAAAACTAGGAATCAAAACGCTAACTGGCTACAACTTAAACCATGAAGAAATAGCTTTTTTAAAATCTATACCTAACGAAAGTATTATAAAAGGGGATGGTAAATACATGAATATAGCTGCTGCTTCTATCTTAGCTAAAACGCATAGAGACGAATATATGAATAAAATTCATGAAGAATTTCCAATGTATAATTGGAGTAAAAACAAGGGATATCCTACAAAAGATCACAGAGAAGCTATTGCTAAATATGGGGTCACAAAATACCACAGGAAGTCTTTTAAATTACTCCCTGAACAGTTTGTATTGGACTTATAAATAATTATTTTTTTTAGACAAACAAAATCGTAGAAAACTAATTAAGGTTTCAGTTTCACGATTTTGTTTGTTATTTTGAGTCTATAGCGACACTAAATTTGTATTAAACAAATTATTAAAATGTTTTAATATTTTCTTTTTTACTTCTTCTTCATCCACTGGTTTTCCTAACTCAACATGAAGAGAGGTCACTGCCTTTCCTTTTATACCACAAGGAATAATATGATCAAAATACCCTAAATCAGCATTTACATTTAATGCAAAACCGTGCATAGTTACCCAGCGAGAGGCACGAACCCCCATAGCGCATATTTTTCTAACAAAGGGAGTTCCTACTCCTATCCACACTCCTGTTTCTCCTTCGCTTCGTTCAGAGGCTATACCATATTCAGCTAAAGTTTGAATAATAACTTCTTCTAGTAATCGCAAATATTTATGTATGTCGGTAAAAAAGTTTTCTAAATCTAAAATTGGGTAACCTACAATTTGTCCTGGTCCATGATAGGTAATATCTCCTCCTCTGTTTATTTTATAAAATGTGGCTCCTTTTTCTTCTAATTGTTTTTCAGACAACAATAGATTTGATAAATCTCCACTTTTTCCTAAAGTATAAACATGAGGATGCTCTACAAACAAAAAATAATTATCTGTTTCTACTTTTGAATCGTCTCTCTTTAGCATTTTTTGGGCTACAATTTCAGCAAATAAGCTTTCTTGATAATCCCATGTCTTTTTATAATCTTGACATCCCAAATCTTGGAATTTTACTTTTCTACTCATTATTATATTTAATTCTAAATAATTTATTTGAATTGAACTTCTAAATTTAAACATTCTGGGGATTTCACTATTTCATCCCATTTAAATTCTATTGTTACTATTTTTCTATCTTTAGAAAATACCGCGGTTTTATTTGATACGGTTTTAACTTCTTTGGGAAAATGGTATTTTACCACATATTTAGATGCTTCTAAAATCGTTTTATATTTCGCTAAGAAATTGGCATCTATTTTTTTAAACGGTTGATTGGTAGCAATGGTTTTTCTAAAGAATTTTTTACCATCATACAAATAATTCATTTTAACTCCGTTTTCTAACAAAACACTTAAGTTTCCTATTCGTTGTATTTGTTGTTTTTTAATTGATTTGGTCAATTTTTGAAAGCTTTCCATTCCTTCTATTAACTGTTGTAAATCTGTTACGGATTTAAAAAATGTTTCTAAAGAAAATAGCAATTGTTTTTTTTCTTGATTAATTTGTATTCGCATCAAAAAATTTTCGCTTTTTCGAAATTTAGATTGTTCTTCTATACTGAGTTTTGCTATACTATCTTTTTTTTCTTCTAGCAATTGTTTGAAGGTAAAAACTGAATCTATTGTTTTTACTAACTTTGAACTATCTTTTGGCATCATAGCTATCAAACTAGATCCATCTATAGCAAAAGCATATTTTCCTGATCCGTCTTGATTTATTTCTATTTCTTCTGTAAAAACACAACTTGTTAATACAACTAGGGGTAATAATAAACATAAAAAACGTTTCATCTCATTTTCTTTTTGCCAAAGATACAGATTCTAAAACTCTCAAGAAATCAATATTTTTCAAATAAATCACAAAAACAAATAATATAGTTATGCAATACTTGAATTTTAAACTTTTAAAACTTTTAAACTTTTAAACTTATGGTTATCTTTGCTGTCTTTAAAAAATTAATGTTATGCAACTTTCAGAACAAGAAATCATCAGAAGAGAAAAGTTGACCAAGTTACGTGAACTTGGTATCAATCCATATCCCGCTAATTTGTATCCAGTAGATCATACTTCGAAACAAATAAAGGAATCTTTTGAAGAAGGTAAGAAGGTTGTAGTAGCGGGTCGTTTGATGAGTAACCGCGACCAAGGAAAAGCTTGTTTTAGTGAAATTCAAGATAGCGAAGGACGAATTCAAGCATATTTTAACCGTGATATTATTTGCTCTGGAGAGGATAAAACCTTATACAATACAGTTTTTAGAAAATTAGTTGATTTAGGCGATTTTATAGGAATAGAAGGTGAATTATTTACTACACAAGTAGGCGCACAATGTATTCGTGTAACGAACTTTACTTTTTTAAGTAAAACGTTACGTCCTTTACCAATGCCTAAAACAGACGAAACGGGAAAGATTTTTGACGAATTCATAGATCCTGAACTACGTTACCGTATGCGTTATGTGGATTTGGTAGTAAATCCACAAGTAAAAGAGGTATTTGTAAAAAGAACGAAACTCTTTACTGCCATGCGTACATTTTTTAATAACGCTGGTTACATGGAAGTAGAAACGCCTGTTTTACAGTCTATCCCTGGAGGAGCGGCAGCACGCCCATTTATCACACATCACAATAGTTTAGATATTCCTTTATATATGCGTATTGCTAATGAGTTATATTTAAAGCGATTAATTGTAGGTGGATTTGACGGCGTATATGAGTTTTCTAAAAACTTCCGTAATGAAGGTATGGACAGGACTCATAATCCAGAATTTACCGCTATGGAAATTTATGTAGCGTATAAAGACTACAACTGGATGATGGCGTTTACTGAAAATTTATTAGAATACTGCGCATTACAAGTTAATGGTACTACGGAAGCTACTTTTGGTGAACATAAAGTAAATTTCAAGGCTCCTTACGCCCGTGTTACGATGACTGATGCGATCAAACAATTTACAGGTTTTGATATAACGGGTAAGACTGAAGAAGAATTACGTGAAGCAGCAAAATCTATGGGCATTGAGGTAAATGACACCATGGGTAAAGGAAAATTAATTGATGAAATATTTGGCGAAAAATGTGAAGGTAATTTCATTCAACCAACTTTTATTACGGATTATCCAAAAGAAATGTCTCCTTTAACTAAAGAACACCGCGATAATCCTGATTTAACGGAACGTTTTGAGTTAATGGTTTGTGGAAAAGAAATAGCCAATGCTTATTCAGAACTAAACGATCCTATTGACCAGCGAGAACGTTTTGTCGCGCAAATGGAGTTAGCCCAAAAAGGAGATGATGAAGCCAATGGAATTATTGATGAAGATTTTTTACGAGCTTTAGAATATGGAATGCCTCCTACTTCGGGATTGGGTATAGGTATGGATCGTTTAATTATGTTCTTAACCAATAATGCGTCTATTCAGGAGGTATTATTCTTCCCTCAAATGCGTCCAGAAGTAAAGCCATTAGCTATAAGTGATGATGCAAAGACTATCGTTGAATTACTAAAAGTTGAAGACAATCAAACTTTAGCTCTTTTAAAAGAAAAATCAGGATTGAGTGGCAAAAAATGGGATGCTTCTATGAAAGAATTAACAAAAGCGGGCTTGACGAAAGTAGTCGTTGAGGGCGAAAGCAAAACGGTTGTTCTTATATAATTAAACATCTCTTGTATTGCTTTATATTTTATACAAATAGACTGGCAAAAAAGTAAATCATATCGACCATAAGTAGAAATCGCAAAAACTAATCATGTGACTTCCCGTATGGTCGATGTGATAATTTGAGTACTAAAACATTTCTTTAGATCGTTTTTATCTATATTCCAGAAGGTTAGTTTTTTATAATCCTAAAAATTGCCGATTCCCCTTCGCTTATAACTTGTAATAAATAAACTCCTTTTTCAAATTTGCTACAATCCAATTCAAAATTTGCCTTTTGAACACGTAATTTCTGAATTTCTTTCCCATCTAATCCATAGACATTTATTTGATCTATCGTTTTTTTATATTTTATTTTAAGATTTTCTTGAACGGGATTAGGACCATAAGAAAAACTTTCTAGATCAAATCCTTTCGCTGCTAAAACATTTGCACTCTGATAGTCTTGCATGGCGTTAGAAGCATCTTGAAAACAAGTAGTAGTATATTGTCCAGAATCTTCCGCAGCTATTTGATTAGGATTTAAGCCTAATATTCCCAAATAATATTTATATAAATCAGAACGTAAAACTACTTTTAGAGTAAAAGCAGCACTAGATGAACCTCTACATTCTAATCCTCCGTTAATAATGTTATTCGTATGAGCAAATCCTTTTAAATACATTTTGTTCATAGTATATTCTCCTATACTTGGCACCCAAAGATCGTGCATAACCTGATGACAAGAAGGTTTAGGCCATTGCGGCATCATCCAAAACCAAATAGCTGATTTAAAAGCTAAAACGCCATCTTGTTGTACTAAATCAGGATTATCTAATAACACATTTTTGTCGTTGTATAAAAACTTACTAAATTGTCCATAATTATAATTCCATGACAATTGAATAGGTCCTCGTCCGTAATATCCTTTTGTAGGATTGGCGGGGTATTCTGTACTGGCTTGACTGTATGCTCCTGCTGAATTAGTTGTATTATATCCTAATTCATGTACAAAATACAATCCCCATTTAGCGTAATCTCCTAAACTTCCTCCTCCTACTGGTGTTTGCCATCCACCTGTGGTTTCTTTTGATATATTCGCTAAAAAGGCGCCTAATTCTCGGGTATTATTTAAGGTGTTGGAGGTATTAACAAAATCTGCAAAATCAACATTAATGACGGTTTCAGCTGTTGTATTAGCATACCATGAAGGGTCTACTTGTGAATAATTATAGACTACTTGCGAAGATTTTTTAGTTATGGTTATGAGTTCTCCATATACACCTTGTTTTTTTCTAATTTTAACCCAATAATCAGCCATTTCGTTACGGGCTTGTATAAAATTATTATAGGAAAAAAAATCTGTGTTATATCCTTGTGGATGCCCAGAAGCTAATCCTGCTCGATTAGGAAATAACGATTCCCATTGGACGTTTGTTAACAAACTTTGTTTATCCGCTATACTTGACAAATTTTGTTGAGAATGCAGTAATTGGAAAGAGGCAAAAACAGTTGTTAAAAAACGGAATTTGAGTAATTTAAAATTCATAAATACAAAGATTGGTTAGTTTTATAAAACTAACCAATCTTGATTGTAATACAAAAATTTATTCTTTTTTAATTAATAATTTAATCCCTAAAAAAGTTAATATTAGCAATGTAATAGCTGCAAATGTCATGACTAAATCACGTATTGGTTTTCCTGCCCAATCCATCCATAAAAATTTATGAAGAATTGCAAATGAGTATCCTTCTGTTCTATCTGTTTTCTGTATCACCGAAGCAATTCTAGAAGTTGCTGTTTCTACGAAGTATGTTGTTTTTTCAGGAGTATTGTATGCTAATTTTACGACAGGTAATCGTTTATTTACAAAACCGTATTCCCTATTATCAAAATCAGTTAGAACTTTAATTTCTAGTAGTTCAACACTATCAATAGCACACGTTTTAGTTTCTTCTGAGGTTTGATTTTCACAACAAGGAGCGTTTTCTACTGAAGGATTTTCAAAATAATGGGCTAAAAATTCCGCATATTTCAGATCTAGACCTTTGGCAAGAGTGTTAGATTGTGCATTTAGATATACAACATCTGCTACAGGAGCTAATTTCTTTTTTTCTTTTTTGGATTTGTCTTGGTCAAAAGATTTAAAATTAGCTTGTAATTGGCAACGGTAATAAATTGTATCTTCAAATTGTATGAGGCTTACATTTTGAAGTTTTGTTTTATTAACGGCAATTTCTATTGGATTTATTTTTATTTTATTGCTATTCAAAACAGGTTCATATACCATATCTTGAACAGGCTTTGGATTCCACTTTTTTGTTAGATGGAATGCTCCACTAAACGCAAATCCAATGGTTAGTAGAGAAAACCACATTCCTAATTTTCGATGGTGAATCCGGGTTTTGTTTTCCGATGAAATTTGTGTTTTTTTAAAAATTTTCCAAAAAAAACCGTATATAATAATTCCTGATAAAGCAGATGCGATAATGGTTCCTAGCAAAATAATCATAAGGATTATTCGTATTTCATTGGTTGTAATAGCATCTAAAAATGACCAATTATGAAAGGTATCAAAAAACCATATAAAAACTTGTCTCGAAAGCGGATTAAAGGTGGCTAATTTACTGGAGGTTGTTTCTACATATACTTGCATATTATCACTTCTATCAAAAGTAATTTTATAAACGGGTAAATAGCGATTTATATATTTGTATTGATGATCAAATTCTGTGAGGTATTCGACTTTTAAAATTTTACTTTGATAATCCTCTAAAAAATATTGTGCTAAATATTGTGCATATTTTTCATCTCCTTTTTCTATTTTTTTGCCATTGGTGGCACTAAAATAAACCAGCGAATTATCTATCAATTTTATCTGATAGAACCAATCATTATTCATTTCAATGAAACGAAAGTTTTTGAAGGTTTCAATTTTTTCTTTTCTCAAAATTTCTTTTAGAGAAACTTGTATTTTGGGTATGTTAATTACCTTTGGTTCAATCCATTCATTTTTTATCTGGGGTTTAAAAAAATGTGCCATAAATGGGTGCATAATTCCTGAAAAACACCACAATATAACGGGAATAAAGGTTATATAGGCTAGTAATTTATGTCCTTTATAAATACGCTTTTTTATTTTTTTATTTATTTTTTGAATAATTGTTTTTATCATTATTGTACAGGGTTTCATGAGTTAAAACTCAAAGTATTATTAATGTCTTATGGGTTTAGAATTTTAGAAATTTCATATTTTTATTGAGTTTATAAGGATAGGTTGTATTGCACACCAAAAACAAAAGTTCTGGGTGCTGCGACTGTATAATTTGCGGAAGATTTTGATGAGTTTCCTCTAGATACATTGTAAGCATATAATTGATCTGTAAGATTTATTATATTTAAATAGGCTTCTATTCCTTTTATTTTGTAGCCTATTCTTCCATTGATTACGTTATATCCTTGGTATTTTGTTGTATTAATTTGATCTTGATAAAAACTTGAAACGTACTGCCACTCTGCTGAGATCCTAAAATTTGGCAACTCTTTTGGATGGTAACTAAGTTCTGAATTAGCTATCCAACGTGGTGCTGAAGGCATTTCTTTCCCATTTAAATTTTTTATTCCTTCTAAAGATTTCTCTGGAAACTCAAATTCTACAAATTGATGTTCTGAGTAAGCACTTCCTATTCTGAGATTAATAGATTTTGAGATGCCATAATTTAATCCAAATTCTACTCCTTTGTGTAATGTTTTTCCCGCAGAGCGATAATCTGTTGAGTTATCTACTAAACGGGTGTTGATTAATTCGTTTTTCCCTTTCATATAGTACAAAGAATAATCTATTTTTAATTTGGTATTTATTAGGGATAACCAACCTCCTATTTCATAATTATAAAATAATGCAGGCTTTAGATCGTAATTAAATTCAGCTGGAACTCCTGTTTTTCCTCCTGTACCTGCTTTGATTTCAAAAATAGTAGAAACACTAGGAGGCGAAAAACCTTGTGAGTAATTAGCGTAAAAACCTGCTGTTTTTAATGGATTATAATTAATTCCTGCTTTAAAAGTGGATTGATTATAATCTTTTGTCCCATTTTTTTTACTAATATCATTATAATAATCTAAATTCATTTTATCATATCGTCCTCCTAATGTAAGAACGAGATTTTTTATAGGCATGGTTTTTATTTGTGTAAAAACTGCGTAATTGTAGATGGTTCCGTTGTATACTTTTAATCTAATATCTGGTCGTTCTGCAATAAAATCGTATTGCGAAACAATTGTAGTTTCTGGTTTTAGTATAGGTTGTAAATCCGTTCTATACGACTCATAATCAATAGGAGAACGATCTAATAAGCCTCCTACTACTAGGGTTGTATTAAGCCAATTAAACTTTTGATTGTGTTGTGCTACAATACCATAACTGGTAAAATTATTAGAATTAATTTCTCCTGTAGCAGTTTTTTTATCTTCTGAGAGTCTAATAGCATACGATGGATTTTGACCTAATTGGTTCTCTCGCATAAAAGTTGTTAGAGAAGTCATAGTATTCTGATTCCAGTTTAGTTCATAGATTAATTTTGTCCGCAATGCTTTTGATTTTCGGTAAGCAAAATTAGTTTGGCTTTTATAGGTTCTCTCATAAAAATCTTGTTCATTTACACTTCCACTCATTTGGGTATAATATTCTCCATAAAAAACCGTAGCAATAAGTTTATGATTGGGATTAAAAGTATAATCAAAACGCCCGTTTATATTGTTTTTATCATAGTCTGAATAGGTCATCCAAGCATTTTTTTGAACGGATGATAAGCTGGCAATGTGGTATCCTAACCTACCTATAGTTCCTGAACCCATTGCTTGAAAGCGGTTGAAATGAAATTGATCGCCTTGATATCCTAATTTTAATTGTGGTTTATCAGACGGTTTTTTTGAAATAAAATTAACAGCTCCTCCTACGGCTTCTGGCCCATATAATGAGGAAACAGGACCTTTGACTACTTCTATACTTTCAATGTTGAATTGATTTATTTCTAATAATGCATTGTGGTTAAAAACACCTAGGGGACGAATAGGTAAACCGTCTTCTAGATATAAAAAATAAGCATTTGTTGTCATGGGTTGTCTGATGGACATACTATGTTGTTCATTTCCTAAATTAGTCATTAAAACGCCTGCTGTTTTATTTACTAACTCATACACAGCTGTTGCTTTTGTTTCTGTAATTTGTTTTTCTGTGAGTTTAGAAATAGCAACAGGTGTTTCTGTTTTTTTAGTGTGTATTCTACTAGATGTTACAACTATTTCTTCTATCTGGTTGATTTTTGTTGTGTCTTGATTTTTCTTATTTTGTGCACATACACTCATAACTCCTAAAAGAGTAATGATCTTTATTTTTATTTTCATTGGAAGATTTTTGTTTTATAGCATACTATTCTTTTTATCCCCAGATTACGTATTAGAAATTTATTACAGATAAAATGATTTTGAATCTAAAAAGGTTCTTCCTCTTTTGTCCTGAATGTAGTAAAACTTCATTTGTGGAAAATTTTGGATCTTTTTTATCTTCTTTACTCTTTTTATTTGCATCATAAAGTCCAATACATAATATGAAATGAATACTATGTTTTTTTAGACTAAGACATAAGATTATGAGGTTTTTTATCTAAAAAGAAAAAACCTTGTTTGTTTTTATCTTTATTTAATAAATAGCTTTTGTAGAGGTCGTTTTTTTTGTATTCTCTAACAATATATTACTTGGTTTTTATTTTTAGATAATTATACCTATTATGCTAACTGACAAGGAAGGTTCAAAAAAAGGATGTATTGTCTAACTTTGTTCTGTTTTTTTCTTTGGTTCAAAAAAAGGAACGAAAATCAGACAAAGTTAATAATATGTTTTCTTCTATTGTGAAATACAAATGAAGCTTTATTAAAAAATATTTTTTTTGAAAATCCTCTAAAATAAAGAAGGCGGGTGAAAAATGAGGTTTTCTTTTAAAAAGTTATATAGGTTGGTATATACAAAATGATTTTTTTGAAAATTAAAAATTTTGATGGGTATTAAACTTTCTAAAACGGGATAAAGAAACAAGGTTTCGTGTTCTAGTTTTACTTGTTTTGTGTCTTTTTGAAGTGGTTTTTCTTCTTCGGCTATTTTAGCCATTTGTTTTTGTAAATAACATTTACCATTGCATTTTAATTCAGGTTTATCATTGTTTTCACACAATACGTTGCTTATATAATCATAGTTTATAATATAAGAAACCATAGGTTCTACAGGACGTAGCAAAAATGATAAAACTAATATTAGAAGGGTAAATTTCATTTAGGGTTTGTAACTGATTTTTAAAATTATTTTTTAATGAATGTTGGATCACTTAATGTATTCATGAAGTGAATAAGATTTGTTTTTTCTTCTTCTGTTAATGCAATTTTGTTGTTTTTATTTTTAAGAATAGGATCTAAATTATCTGCATCTAAAACGCCTTTATCAAAATAATCTAATACTTCTTTTAATGAGGCAAACTGCCCAAAACTTCCGTAGGGAGCTGTATATTGTATGTTTCTTAAAGAGGGTACTCGAAAAGCTTGTATGTCTTCTTTTTTTCCTGTTACTCTTGCTCTTCCAACCTCATCTTTATCAGGATTTACAGGAAACCCTATATTTCGAAACGATTGATCTGTAAACAATTCTGTGGCATGGCAATTGGCACATTTTTGTTTAAACGTTTCATATCCTTTTTTTTCATTAGGAGTAAAATCTTGGTCTTTTTTCATGACTTGGTCATATTTACTATTAGAAGAGACTAAAGTGTATTCATATTGTGCAATGCTTTTAAATATTTTTTCTTGTGTTATTTTATCCTCTCCATACGTTTTTTTAAATAGTTCTTGGTACTCTTTGTCTCCTTGTATTTTTGTTATTATTTCTAGAATAGAAGACCCCATTTCTTCTTTCGTAATAATGGGTACGATAGGTTGGTGCTCTAATTCTAATTCGTTTCCATCCCACATATAAAAATTCATAAAGGCTAAATTTTGAATTGGAGGTGTATTACGTAATCCTACTCGTCCTAAAATTCCGATCGCTTTTGTTTTTTTATCTGTAAACGCATTTTCTTGAATGTGGCAACTTGCACATGAAATAGAGTTATTACTACTTAATCTTTTATCATTGAACAATTTTTCGCCTAACTGTACACCGTATTTTGTGGGTTTATTTTTAAGAAAAAAACCATTCAATAGAGGAAAATACTTAGGTGTTTCTATGAAAATTTCTGGATTATTAAATTCAGAAATAAATGTTGGTTCTACGTCTATTTCTTTGTCCTTAGAACAAGAGTATAAGGTAGATACTAATATTAAAAGTAAAATATATGATTTCATTTTTTTATTTTTTTAACGGTAAATATCGTATGCTTCTATTTTTGGTATTTACTTGATCAACATTGATTCATGATAGGTACTCAATGAACATATTATTTGCATACTCAAACCGTCATATCAAAATGACAAAAAGAGGGGACTCAAAAAAAACAATAGTTTCTTGTTTTTGATTATAGTATAAAACTATTACTCACGTTATTTTATTTCTCTTTATAAGTAAAACAAAACGTTTGTGTTCTTTTGGATCCCCTCATATTAATCTTTAATTTTGAACTTTACTAACAGAAAACATACCTGTAACATTTGTAGTACCATTTCCTCCTATATTGTTTACAAAACGCATCATTTGTACAGCTGAATGAACACTTGGGGTTGCATTGTTATCATTTTTATCATTCGTTATCAGCGTTATTTTTTCTGTTCCGCTTAATAACTTATCCAAATCAGCGTTTATAGTAATTTTAGGGTTCATTTTATTCACAATTGCTTGTACTGGAAGATTCAAGGTAATATCTCTATAAGCATCTACTCCTTGAACAAAATTTTTGTTGGGATCTTTTTTTTCAGTACTTCCTGTATGAATTGAAAGAGGTTTGTTTTCATCACTATAATAACCTTCAATTTTCACAAAACGATAACCTGCTCCCCATTCCCACATCATTTGTGTTTTATTTTCTCCAGCGTTAGCAAAAAATTTAGGGAATTTTGTTTGATCTACTTTATTCAAATCACTTTTTACTCCTAAGCCAAATTTAATTTGTTTATAATTACCATAAGGGATTTTTGATAAAGTATAACTTAGTGTTTCAGGCTTTGATTGATCTATTACAATAGCTCCTAAATCAAGATTTGATACGTTGTAAGGCACTTCTGTACCATCTTCTTTTATCAGTCTTATATTACTAACTACATACTTTAGCTCTTTAAAGAGGTGTTTTTGGTTGTTTACTGAAACGTTCGTTGTTACAGCGGTTGAAGTAGGTTCTCCAAGTACAATAGGGGTACTTTTGAAGGTGTTTTCAAAAACCAATGTTACATCATTAGCAAATGTGTTTGGCTCAAGTATTTTTTGATCTTCTTCTTTACTACAAGATAAAAATAAGAATGATGATATAGCTAATAAATAATATTTTTTAAAATTTTTCATAATAATTAAAGTGTTTATTTTTTTTAAAGATTGAGTTTTAACGAGATAAAAATATTTCGTCCCATTCTATTAATATTTCCCCAATCAGCATACGTGCTATAATTTTCGTTTAATATGTTTTCTGCCCCTGTTTGCAATGTTATTTTGTATTCGTTAAAGAGAATTGCATAATCTACTGAGGCTCCCCATAATAGGTATTTAGGTGTTTGATCTTCACCGTATAAAGAGCTGTAATGTATTTGATCTAAATCACCATTTATAGCTGTTCTTGCTCCAAAATTACAATGTTTATATTGCAGGGAAGTTAGATAACTTAATGGTCTAATGAACGGGAGGTTAATCCCTTTACTATCTATACCTCTGGCGTAAGTTAGTGAGCCTTCCCAACGAATATGTTCTCCTAAGTTATAAAAGGAGCTTACTACTACATTATAAAGTTTTGCATGATCTAAGGAAGTGTACCCTTTCACGCCTATAGATTGGTAATTCATAGGACTTCCTATATTTAGGATTTTGCCCACAATATAATTTTCAATGTAAAAATGGTTAACCTTAGCTTCTAATCCTATAGTAGCATTTTTATAGCCTGCACTTGCATTTACTTCATAGGAAATTTCATTTTTTAAATCTGGGTTTCCTATATAATCGTATCTATCAAAACTATTGTAGATATAATAGCCATATCCTTCTGAAATAGAAGGTGCTCTATGGCCATATCCTGTACCTACAGAAAAATGATACTCTTTTTTCTTGTATTGATAATTTAAATTAAGACTAGGCAAAATTCGATTTTTTTCTTGAGAACTATTTGGATAAAAAATTCTATTAAATTCTATGTATTTAGAAAAGTTGTAATGAGCTCCTAAAGAAGCACCAAAAGACAACTGACGTTCTGTTGAAAAATCCCATGAGTTCTGTACAGCTACACTTGCAAATTGTGTAGTTACCCAAGGCCAACTATAGGCAAACATTGTTCTTTTGCTACGGTCCTGTGGGTACATTCTCATTTCTGCAATGGATAAATTAGTATACGCATTGAACTGAAATTCTGAGGAGAGTTTATTAGTTCTCGTGCTTACTTTAGAAAGCAATCCATAGGTTGTACTCCATCCGGGCATATCCATGTGAACCAAATTTTCAGGGCGCGTTGTATCATCCATATAATGCTCAATAGCATTGAAGTATACTTTCGTATCCCATACTTTGATTCGTTTGTCATCAAAAAGCTGTTTATAAGCGGCTGATGTTATTAGGGTTCTTGAAAGGTATAAATCCATAGGCAAGGCAGGAAATCCTACATTTTTTGCCATATCAAAAACGACATCCGCTTTTAAAGATGAAAGCAATCCTGTTTTATAAGCTAAACCTAATGAGGAGTTGAATTTAGAGTATTGAGAATGTTTTATTTCTCTATTTTTACCATCAAAATAATTACCTGCTTCTCTATAAGCGATACTTCCATCTAACACAAATTTGTTGTTTGTAAAAGCTATATTTCCCAAATTAAAAAGCTGGTGGTTATTGGATTCAAATCCTCCTTGAAAACTGCCTACTATTTTTGTTTTTTCAGTAAAAGAGCTATTTTTTCTAACTAAATTGATATTTCCTGCAATAGTGGATCCGTGTAATCCTCCTTGTTGTCCTGATTTGATATCAATAGTAGCTAAATTATTTACTTCTAGATAGGAGGTAACAGGGTCCATTTTATCTGTACAGGCTCCAAAAATGTGCATCCCATCAATAGTAATTGTGGAACGCTCGCTACTCATATTGTTTAATAATGGTTCCCAAGCATACGCACCTCTTTTTACAAAAGATATCGTATGAGATGATGCTAGAAATTCGTCTATTGAAACTGCCAATTTTAGATCTGTTTCGATCTTCTTTTTTTTCTGAATTTTTTTCAAATAAATTTCTTTTATCACTTTTACTGAATCCTTATTAACCTCTATACTTTGTGCATTTGTTAAAAAGCAAATACTAACAAATATTAGTAATCCTATTTTTTTCATAAGGTCTTAGAATAGAATATCAATAAAAAGAGAGCTCTTTAATCCTTGAACTCCAGGAGTAAAGTCTTCTGGAACATTGGTTCCTTTTATTACTTTTCCGTTTGAGTCTAATAATATCATATTGAGCGTCCAATTGCCCGTCATAGTATAGTTAACTATACCGTGATAGAAACCATCTTGTTCTTGTGTCAAATCTTTATTATTAGGAGACGAATGATTGCCCATAGAGGGTTCTGGCATTCTTGGATCTAACTTTAACGTATGATTCCTAACTTCCGTAAAAGAATATTCATTGGGTTCCGAAATTGTAGGTTTATTGTATTTATAAATTCCTGCAATTAATGTATTTTCTGCTACTTTAGGTTTTTGTGGGGCGACCAAAGCTATATAATATTTTTCGCCATCATTTCCCGTAAAAGTGGTCATACCTAGATTTTTATTCTTTTGAGGAAGAACTGGAATCGTTTGGGTACCGCTCATCACTTGGTTATTGATTGTCATTTTAATATTTATTTGCCAAGTTCCTTCTTTATTTTCATCAGTAAAGACAGAATACCCTGCAAAATATTCTTCTGCTGGTTTGTACTTCATATTATATTGATGAGGACAAGATGATTTTGTATCATTTGCCAATGTTATAATTGGTAAAAAAGATACTGAAGTAGGAACTACTGTTTTATTTGTATTGCAATCAAAAACTTTTACATGAATTTCGTTATATCCTTTATAAAAAGTTCCGTTAAGTGCTTCAATACAAATATTATAATTACCTACTTTTAAAGAAGTAACTTCTCTAAAAGCAGCGTATTCAGTTACCACAGTTGCTATTTCTGCTTCATAATCTGTTTTTTCCAATGTACAAGAAGTCATTGTATAAACCAATACAATACTCCAATACTTTAGAAATTTCATACTTTCTTAAATGATTATTTTTTATGCAAAACGCAAGTGAACAGTGCTAAAATGTTATAGCATCTGTACGCGATTAAAAAAATTGGGACGATAAATAATTATCTAAAAATAGGCGGTTTGAGGATACTACATTTAGTAAGAAGTTGATACCAATTTGTATAATTACTAAATGGGTGAATTTGTATATCAATAGGTTTTATAAATTCAAACTCAAAAATACTTTGACAAAATAGTATTTCATATCGTTCTGAAAGGTTATTTTTTTTATCTGGTGTGGGTTTTTCAGTTTCAGAAACTTTTGCCAACTCTTTCATTAAGTGACACTTTCCATTACATTCTAACGTAGGTTTATCTTTATTTACACACAATACCTCAGCTATGTAGTTGTAATTTACTACATAATCAATAACTGGCATTACAGGACGCAACAGTATTAAAAAAGCCAATATGGTATATAACCCTTTCATTATTAAAGTACAAATGTATACAATTTAGATAAGCTTTACTAAAAAACAAATTTGGTTTTCTTTTTTATGATCAAACACAATCGGTTTTTTAATAAAACTTAAATGCGATAATTCTTTTTTTATAAGGTAAAACAAATGTAAACCAATCTTAATTAAACCCTTATGATATTTATCATTTAACAATTTGTTTTTGAAATAATATTTTTTTTACGTTATATTCTACTTTTTATATTTGTAAACTCATACAATTCTATTTATTTTTAAAATTTTATACTATCACCCGCACAAAGTAAAGACTTAAAATAAGGTGAGGCAGTAAAAGGTGTTTTTTAGCCGACCAAACACAGGAGAATGTTACATATAGGTGTACGTATATAAATTTTCTTGTTATTATCCTTCTATAAATAGTTTTTTAAGCATAAGCAATTCACTTATATCTGACAATATTCTTTTTTCGCAAAACATTTTAAATCATCTATATCAACATCAAACAAATAGCCTCAAGTTTTAAAAAATTGTATTAGATAGTATTTCATTACCTTACCAAAAGTCAAGCTTTGATTTTCATAAATTGAATTATTAAAAAATTCATTACTAAATTTCTCATATAATTTGTCCGCTTATAATATTAAGCCCAGTATAATCAATAGCTGTCGTAATTTCATCGAACATATAAATGACAGGTGAATTGTTATATTGAAACTTATTTGATGGTTTTGAAACATTTTCAACATTAAATACAGCAAAAATAAAACTGCGGATTTTACGTCGATTTCAACTAGACTTTCGTTTTCATAGCGTAAATACTTTATTAATTCTTTTTTTAATCTTAAAATATTGGTATGTACCCTGCCATCAGTTTTTGCTTTTAGTACTAATGAAAATTCGTGTTTCATAATTTTAAAGGCCTTTTTTATATATTTTCCCCTTTCTGAAAACGGAATTGAATCAATGGCGTTTTGCGGATTATGAACTGTTAGTTTTTCCCGTTTGAAATGTTTTAGTAAAAAATGATACTGCTTTTGTATGTTTTTACTTGTCTTTTGTCTTACAAATAGTTTTTTATACTTTTTGATTAGTTTGTAATCAGTAATAGTTACAATTTCAAATCCATTTTCATAAAAATAATCTCGCAGTATATAACTAAAACTATGGTTTTCAGAATAAGGGTAACGGTTTAAAATATTGCCAACTCCGCCAAAATTCTCCGACAGATAGTTTATATACTTATGATAATCTTTGCCAAACAGTTTTTCAAGCGTTTTTGAATAGAGTTCCACTTTTTTTGTGTTAGTCTTTTTGTTACTGAAAAGGATTACCAAATAGATTAAAAGATAGGCTTTTTCAAAATTGAAATTAAAATCAGGCTTGAAACGGTTAACACGGTTTTCAAGATGTAAGTTTTTGGGTTTTAATATTGTATATGTTTTCATTCTTTTAATTTTTAAAAAATAAAGGTTTAGGCGATGTGATAACAACGCTTGAATATTTAGTGATAAATAAATTGTATTAGTGCCTGAAAACGGCTAGAAATAAGCTATGCGCTTGCTTTTAGTTTGTTTAGTACTTCGTCTTTGAAATAGTAGACCCTTCGACCAATTTTTTTGGCTTTTAGTATAGCATCACGATTCCATAAAAATAAAGTTGTAGTTGAAACCCCTAACATTTTGGCGGTTTCCTCTCTTGATAGCAAATCAGTTTTGGGAACTGTTTCTTGAGGTGCAAGCGGTAACATAGAAGTAATTTGAGTTAATTCTTCTTTTACCGCTTCTTTAATAAGTTGTTGTAGGTCGCCAACTGAAAGTTGGACTAGTAATTGATTTGTTTTTTCTAACATAAGCATCTTTTTTAATTATTTAGAACAAAAGTAAGACGCCTGTTTTCGGTAAAAAAAACGGATTGTTCGGATTTTTCCGAACTAATTAAAAGTATTTATTGTAAATATTTAATCTGCTTTCAGAATGTGAATTTTTCTCAAACCCTCTTTTGTCTTCAAATTTTTCTTTTTGACTTTGATTAATCAATTGGTTTCTAAATAACCAATCAACAAAATATAAATGCGGTACTTTATAAATCTTTTCATCATCAAGTAATTGAAAGAAAAAAAATGAAATGTCTAAATAATGATTAATGATGTTTCTTTCATTTATAAGGTTTTTAAAGCTATAATAATCCTCCGCCTTTTTGAATATATTTATCCAATTCATATCGATATTTTTAGGCTCTATAATTTCAAGAGATTGTCTAAATAATTTGATTGTTTTTTCAAAGGATGTAAATCTATCTTTAGTTAAAGTTCTAAAATAGTTTATGTTTAATTCATTGAAATTTTTTATCAGACCAGAATTATATGAGTTATAAAAATTATCCTTCATTCGATTTAAAATTTCATCATAAAAAAAAATCATTTCATCATTATATAATTCTTTGTTTTTTATATGAAATTCCGTTAATTTTTTTGAAATGTTTTTATATAACAAATCCAATTTGCTTTCAAAATAACTGCTATTTATTAATTCGATTTCATCATCACGCAGAATAATTTCATTCTTTATTTTGTCAAATAATTTTGAATCCCTGCAAATACTATATGATTTTGAATTATAAAGGATTTCACTTTTATAATCTTTATTTAATTTGATTTCGCATTTTAAATTATTTATGTCTAAAACGTTATTTTCATATTTATTAAAAAAGTTAAAAATAAATCCTTCAATGTTTTTTTCGGTTAATAAACCATTTATAGTTGAATTAAGATTTAAGCAGTCATTTTCAAATATTTTATTACTCATAAAATCAAATTATTTTTTAAATTCTAGCAAACTCAATCAAGGCACTATACTCTTGATTGTCTGCAAGTCTTAATGCTTTAATGTAATCCGTTCTTGTTTCGTTAGCTTGTACAAGGTTGCTCCTGCCCCACGTAAAATAATTGGCATTATAAAGTTTGGTTACTATCAAATCAGCAATTAATCTGGAATGCCTGCCGTTGCCATTAGGAAAACAATGTATGCTTACCAAGCGGTGTTTGAATCGTATCGCCATTTCATCCTGTGGATAAGTGTTGTTTTGATACCAAAATAAAGCATCGTCAAGTAACTGTTTTAGTGCCATAGTAACCATATAACTTTTTATACCAATATTTTTTTCTGAATTTCTGAAATTCCCAGCCCATTTCCAAACATCACCATACATTTTTTTATGGAGGTCTTTTATAAATTTTTCACTGAATAACTGTTCAGGCTTAAGTTTTGCACGGAGCGTCCACTCAATAGCCTTTTCAATATTAAGTTGCTCAAATTCGTCTAATTCTTTTCGGGTAGTTATAGAAGGGATTTTTAAGCCTTCCATTTCTTCTTCGCTTAATGGCGTTTGACCATTGATATAGTCAATAGTTAATCCCATAAATATTTTGGCATTTCATATTTAATTTCTTCTGCTTTTTGCTTTATGGCTTTCTGAATACGTTCATTAGAATTTTGTTGGTCTTCTAAAGTCATCGTAATATGTGTGCGTCCTACAATTTCCTTAGCGATTTCCAACGCTCTTTTTTCAATCATTTGTTCTATAGAACCGTTATTAGGAACAAATCCATATACTAAACGCATATCTAAAGCATAAGCCAGTTCTTTTAAAGTATTAAGCGTAATTGTTCCATTAGCTTCCCTCTTTTCCATTTCGCTGATGCTTTGAGGGCTTATTTTCATTTTATTTCCTAATTGGCGTAACGACATTTTTAGAGCGGTTCTAATGGGTTTTATCCAACCTGTAGAAGGAGAGATAGTACTTTCAATAGTATTGAAACATTGAATTTTTGCATCTAATTGTTCAATCAGCAATAATCTTTTCTTTTCTTTCATCAGTCTATATGTTGAAAATTACAAACAAATGTAAGCTTATATATTGAAATTAAAAAAATATTTTAAACTTATAAGCTTAATAAAATGAAATAATATCAACTTATAGGTTTAAATTTTATTTTGTTTTTCCCATAAAGCTTTTAATTTCTCTGCATATTCTTTAGGCGTTATCTTAATGTAAGACAGGAACTGTTTTTCTGTGCTATGCCCTGTTATTTTCATAATAGTTAAAGTATCTAATTTACCATAAAGATTAGTTGCAAAGGTTCGCCTACATATATGGCTTGATACTAGTTCAAATTTAGGATATTTTCCATTTTTTTTACGGTGTATTTTTTTCTTTTTACCGTTTTCTATTATTTCTATTTCATCCATTCGAGCTCCTTGCACCATTTCAGTTAAACCCGCTTTTTCTGCAATGATTTTAATGTAGTCATTAAATTTTTGGTCGCTTATTTTTCTAGGAAATTCCCCGTTTCTTTTATCTAAAATTAATTTAACTTGAGAGTGTATTGGGATAATAACAGGAAAATCAGTTTTTAGGGTTGTCTTATTAATAAAACCGTCATTATCTGTATTAGCCTTAGACAAATTTAAAAAATCTGAAATACGTAAACCAGTCCTTAATCCAATGATAAACCAATCTCTTGCATTATCTAAAAAGTCTGCTTCAAATTCTGTAGTAAATATTTTATTTATTTCCTCTTCCGTTAAATAAATATCATTGGTTTTGTTAGTTGGGGAAAAGAATTTTGGAGATTTTATATCGTTAGAAGTGTTAAGTCCTTCTCTCTCCGCAGTATTACAAAACAACTTAATGTCATCTATATACCCTCCTATAGTATTGTTGTTTAACTGTTGCTTTTTCTCTAAAAAAGTTATGAAATTATTATGAAATTCTAAATCTATATCTGAGATTTAAAGTTTTACATTGTGTTCTTTTTCAAAGGCTAAGATTTTATTTTGTGTGGTTATGTAGTGCTGTATAGTTCTTGGCTTTATGTCATTCCCTAATCGATTTCTTGATGTTTTAGATTCATCAATAAAAGTTGAAATAAAATTGGTGAAAAAAGTCTTATTATTTTCTGCTTCCTTATTTGATTCACGATTAAAGAAAGCATCAATTTTACTTTTCAACCATTTGTTATTTATTACAATGGTTTTGTCGTTTATTTTAGTAGCTTCATATTCGTTTTTTAGGTAAATTTTAAACTCATTGAGTTTTTTATTTACCGCTGTATAGTTAACTTCTTTAGTACTTAAAATTTCTTGCTTTGATTCACTCCATCGTTCAGAGGGTGTTTCAAGTCCTGTTGAAGCTTCTGCGTCAAATTGACTGCCTTGTTTGAATCTGACGTATATTGTTGACCAATCTGATTTTTTACTTTTAAGTCTAAAGTTTATTGAAGCCATAATTTAAAAGAGTAGAATTATACTTAAATTTTACCCCCAAATATACCCCCTAATTTTTTAAATTAAATAGAATTTAATTAAATTTAACTATGTTTGCCGAGTGTTAAATCAATGCTAAAAGCTTATTTTACAAGTGTTTTAAATATCAATTGGATTTATTGAGTTTTATAGGTTGTACTCCTATCACAAGTACAACCTATAATCCTCCAAACCTAACAAAGCTTCCTACAATTAACATACTTACACCAATAAGTGTTATCAGTAAAATGTGAACAGCCATTAAAATAATGGTTTTAGAAGTTAACTTAGGAATAATGAATAGTCGCGCATGAATGGCTAGAACTAAAGTTAACATGAGCAAACATAATTTGATTGATATCACTCTTTCAATATTCGATTCAAAAGAAAACCAGCTTGTTAGTGTAACATTGTATTGATAGGCCATTAATACGCCTGTTCCTACCAAAATCAATAAAGCGGGTAGTCCTATAGGTTCATACTGTTTTTCAAAATTTTTAATAATTTCAACGTCTTTGTTTTTTAAGGCTTTTGGCAAATATCTAATGAGTAAGATAAGATGTCCTCCTACCCAAACACTAGCAGCTAATAGGTGGATTATCAATAAAAGATGGTGTGTCATATCGTATTATTTTAGATTGAATGGGTTCTTATAAATCTTTGTTTTTGAATTTTCTTAAAGAAATTACAAAAGGTATAAAAGCCCACAAACAAAGGAATAAAAAGGAAAACATTACGCCTAATGTCGTTCCAAAAAAGTCTTTAAAAATAGCTCCTGTATAGCCCATCATGGCAGAAGCATCTAGGTGCAATAAAATTTGAATACGAGCTAAATCTATTGGGCTAAATATTGTAATTCCAACCATTGCATTTTCTATTGGATACTCAGAAAATTGAAATAATAAAAAAAGAATTATTCCATCAAACAAAATAGAAAAGTATAACCATATCATGATTGCAACACCAATTCCTTTGGCTTTATCTCGAATAAAAACAACACCTAAAAAAGCTAGAGAAATAAAGATGATAGATAGTAAGATCCCCACAATTAACATTAGTATCCCTATACTATCAGGAAAATTTATAAGCAACGGAATTCCTGCTCCTATAAAAAAGGCAGTGGTTAATGAAAGGGATACTCCTAGGTATAAATTAGACCAAATTTTTTTTCGTTTAATAGGTTGACTTAACAATAGTTCTATAAATTCAGCGCTGTTGTATAAATAGATTGTTGCAAATAAAATAGAAACAAGAGGTACTGTAAATAAAATTACATTTAGGATGGTTAGTATTCCTTTTGACGAATTGTCTTCTAATAAAAAAGAACTCCAACTTAAAATAGATAAAATAATGGTATAGGCTACTATTATTTTATTCTTGTAAATATCTTTTGTAATTATTTTTAGTAACGAATTCATCTTTCTAATTTGTAAAAAGTTTTTGTTTTAGAATTTTTGCAATGGCTTTGCTTATTTTTTCCTCAGCTGTTTGACTTTTTAGTTCATTAATGGTTTTATAGAATTGTATTTCTCCTTCTTGCATAAAAATAATATGCGTAATTAGGTCGTCTAACTCACTTAATAAGTGAGAAGTAATCATAATGAGTTTTCCTTTTGCTTTTTCTTTATTAATTTTTGTTTTTAGGATCTCAGCCGCTAAAGGATCTAGACCTGCGGTTGGCTCATCTAATATCAGAATATCAGGATTGAATAAAAAGGCTAAAACAGCGCTTACTTTTTGTGTAGTTCCTCCTGATAATGTGCCCATTGGTTTATCAAACATTTTTTGAACTTCAAAAGAATGCAATAACTCTTCATCTAATTTGTCTTTTGAATTTCTTAGTTCTTTTATCATTTCTATAACTTCGCCAATGGTTAGTCCTTCTGGATATCGTCCTATTTGTGGCATATAACCTATATTATTTCTGTACAAAAAATCTTTTTGTATAAATTGGTTCTTTACAAAAATGGCTCCCGAATCAGGAATAACCATTCCTAATATTGATTTGATTAAAGTTGTTTTTCCGCAACCGTTAGGCCCTATCAGTGCAACACATTGTCCGCTTTCTAAAGTGATCGACACGTTTTTTAGCACGTTTAATTTTTCGAATTTTTTATTACAATTATCAATTACAATCATAAAAGCAAAGGTTTTGTTTTGGGGTGATTATCAACAAAATTATCGGGTGTAATGGTTGGTAAAACTTTTTCGGATTTATCTAAAAGCATGATCATAAAACTTCTATATAATAGCATTGCTGAAGGTATCCTTTCTGTTAAAACAGCAAATAAACTTAATGGATGATAAGGTACATCTCCTAAACCATCTTTATTTATGTCGTATCCTTCGTATTTGTCCCAATAATTTTTAGTAAAAGTATTCATCACTAAACTCCCATTCGTACTTACATCAAAGGTGTTTTTAATAAAATTATTATCCGTTATAATATTATCCATACAACTGGCTTGAATTTTCATTCCCCATCCATTGTTCTTGAATTGATTTTTTTTTACCCAAATTCGGGAGGTTCCTTCCATGTAAATACCCGAAGTATTGCTAACAAATTTGTTATTGTAGATATAACTATCTGATATTTCTTTTAATAATAGCCCGTAAGCAGAGTTGCCCCAATTTTCTTCGAAATAATTATTAAACATTTTAACGTTTTTAGTAAACATTACGGCTACACCTGCTCCATTGTTTTTAAACATATTTGTTATATAAGCATCATTATGAGAAAACATAAAGTGTAAACCGTAACGAATGTTATTATTTGATCTATTTCTCCAAATAACAGAATTTGTTACAAATTCAAAGTAAATACCGTCTCTATGTCCTTCTATTGTATTGCCTATAATTTTTAAATTTTTGCTTTTCCAACAATGAATACCATTCCCTATTAATTGTTCTTTCTGACCATAAGCTTTTATTTTATTATTTTTAATCAGGCAATTTTTTGCATTTTGAATATAAATTCCAAAGAAGTTATTATCTAAAATATTGTTTTCTATAACAACATTTTCTTTGTCATACACTCTAATTCCACAAGGATCTTGAAGTGCGGCAAAACCTGAATTAACTATTTTAAACCCTTTTATGGTAACATTATCGGCATTTATTGAAAAAATTTCGAATTTATTTTCACCATCAATTAGTGGGAAATCTTTGCCTATCAAAACAATTTTTTTGGAAATCATGATATTTCCTTCTCGATATGTTTTTTTAGGAACAATAATTGTATCATTGTCTGCGCTCTGCTCTATAGCTTTTTTAATAGAATAGTTAACGACGATTGTTTTTGCTTGCAAATTCTGAAAAAAAATTAAGGCTAAAGCAATTAATATGATTTGTATATTTGAGTTAATTCTTTCCAATTTAGTACATCTGTATGAAGTTTTGATTGATATTTTTTACTTTCTTTTAAATTTGAGAAACAAGCAATATTTCCATTCATTGGGCTTTTAAAATTGATATGTTTTACAAAAAAACCATCGTTTGCAGAAATCATGTTTTTATTTAAATAATCTGACACATATACTGCTTTTATTTTTGTATTCCTAATATATTGAAGCAAACAGGAGAGATCATCAAACTTGTAACATCTTCCTTTATCTGTAATTATCTGACAAGAGAATTGAGGATTTGAAATGGTCATTTTACAAAAATCGCAAGAATCTATATTTAGTTTTATGGGCTGGGGTTTATCAGAGCCACACGATAATGAGAAAATAAAACTGAAAAACAATAAAATTCTATATAATACTCTCATGATTGTATATTTTTTTCATTAATCATTATAAAAAACAGTATTATTCCAGCAGTTATTAGCATCCAGCCTCCTTTATCAGGAATAGAATAGGCTCCAAAGTTTAATAACTGTTTATAACCTACTAAGGGAGGTTGATAGCTCATTCCTGGTACTTTTATTGCAGCATTAGGATCTAGATTATGTCCATACTCGTAATTCCAACGGTAAAAATCTATTGCTGATAGAATTACGAATAAAAAAAATAGCACTAAAAAAGATCCCACATATTTTTTTTTATCTAAAAATAGGAGTAGTAGGGAAACTAGTCCAAAACCTACAATTATAAATGTAAGGATCCTAAATTCAAAAAAGTTTTCTGTATGAAGGGTTGCCATCCCTATATAATGATTTAAACCATTGATTATATCAACATCTCCTCCTATTTTATCAGCATATAATCTTAGAACCAGTCCTTCAGGGTACTGAGGGGCATCTAGTTGTATTTGCCATAGCGGAAAAAAAACGGATCCCATAAAAAGTCCTGACACAATTATTAGAAGTCCTTTTGATACTAATGATACTCTTTGATTTTTCATTTTGAAAAATATTAGCATAATAACTAAAGACTGTCTAAACAATAAGCTTTTATTACTAAGTACTATACACTTAGACAGTCTTATAAGTAATTTTATTTTGTATTAGGTAAATTGGTTCCTACACTATAAGTAATGGGTACTTTACTATTGGCGGGAGATACCCTTACATAACCTTGCATTTCTTGATGTAAAGCACTGCAAAAATCAGTACAATACATAGGATACATACCTACTCTCTTAGGGATCCATTGTAAGGTAGCGGTTTCACCAGGCATAATGAGTAACTCTCCATTATCAGCTCCTTTGATAGCAAAACCATGCGGAACGTCCCAATCTTGTTCTAAATTGGTAACATGAAAATATACTTCATCTCCTAGTTTTATTCCTTCAATATTATCAGGAGCAAAATGGGATCGGATAGAGGTCATGTATACATGAACGACTTTTCCTTTTCTTAGTACTTTAGCTTCTTTTTCTCCTTTTGTTGCAAAAGGATGCTTATTTTCGGCAATTTTATAATACTTCAATTGTCCGTTATTTCTGATTAGATCTGCTGGTGCTGCTTGTGCATAATGAGGCTCTCCTATTGTTGGAAAATCTAAGATCATTTGCATTTTGTCTCCACTAATATCAAAAATTTGAGCTGATTGAGCCAATTCAGGTCCCGTTGGGAGGTATCTGTCTTTTGTAATTTTATTATAAGCTATTAAGTATTTACCAAAAGGTTTTTTAGTATCTCCTCCAGGAATACATAGATGACCAACAGAATAGTAGGTTGGTACTCTGTCTAGTATTTTTAGTGTTTTTAAATCCCATTTTACAACTTCTGATGATACAAAGAATGTTGTATAAGCATTGCCTCTTTCATCAAACTCTGTATGCAAAGGTCCTAAACCAGGTTTTTGAACCTCTCCGTGCAGTGCTTCTTCATACTTTATTACGTTAATCCCTTCAAATGTTCCTTCAAATTTTTTATGATTAATAGCTGTTATCATTTTATCAAAACTAAATACAGGAACTAAGGCCGCTAATTTTCCTGAACCTACAATGTATTCTCCTGAAGGGTCTACATCACAACCGTGCGGTGACTTAGGACAAGGGATCATATAACAAATATCTTTTAGTTCTGCTGCATCTAAAACCATAACTTCATTTTTAATTTCTGAAGTAGCAGAATGTGTTTTATCATTCCATTTATTATGAGCGTATTTTACAGTTTCTTTTTTGGCTTTTCCTGTTTTTAAATATTCTTCTGCTTTTTTCCAATTTACTGCCATTATGAAGTCTTTATCTTTTTGAGAAGCATTAACTTCTAATAGTGTATTAGCTTGCTCTGTATTGTAACAAGAAAAGAAGAACCAACCATGAGATTTTCCTTTACCTGCATGAGATAAGTCAAAATTTACACCTGGTGTTACAATTTGAAAAGCTAAATCCATCTTTCCTTTCTTATCTACTTTAACAAAACTTATATGTCCTTTAAAGTTTTTCTTAAAAGTATTAATTTCAACATCTCCATTTGAATAATCTGCTGGTACACTAAACCGTGTCCCAGCTACTACATACTCTGTATTTTCTGTAATAAATGGCGATGAATGATTACCTCCTGAGTTGGGCAATTCAATTATTTCAGTTGTTTTAAAAGTTTTTAGATCAATACGTGCTATACGAGGCGTATTATTAGCATTTCCAAAAACCCATCGTCCATCAACTTCACCATTTGTTTGAGATAATTCCGTATGATGCAAATCATCCCAAGGCACAAATCCATTGGAAGTATTCAGCATTGGCTTTGTTTCTTCACTATATCCCCATCCTTTTTCGGGATCTACAGAAAACACGGGAATTACTCTAAATAATCGACCACTTGGCAATCCGTAAACGCTTAATTGTCCACTAAATCCTCCTGAAACAAAATTATAGAACTCATCGTATTTACCTGGTGCAACATAAGTCTTCTGAGCAGCATCACCACTTACAGCATCGCCTGAATTTTTAGGTTTACAGGAAAAAACACCTCCTATAACTAAAATTAACAATCCGAGTTTTGAAATATTTTCATACATGATTTCTATTATTTAACACCATCATTTTTTCGCATATATTCTAAAATATTTCTAGCTTCATCATCTGTCAGACCTTGATTAGGCATTCGTACTAGACAAATTTCTAATTGTGCTTGAAGTTCAGGGTCTTTATCAATCATTGGATCTGGATTGGTTATAAAGTTCATTATCCATTCTGGTTTTCTTCTTTCCGTTACTCCTTTCCAACCTGGTCCTACTAATTTTTCATCTGTCGTTTTATGACAAGAAATACATTTAACTGCGGACACTTTTTCTCCTTCAGTTGCTTTTGCTAGGTCTAAAGTTCCTAGTTCAATTTTATCAAACTTTCCTTCTCCTCTATTGGGATCGTATGAAGAAGCGTCTGAATTAGATTCTTGCTTAGTTACTTGTTCTTGTGTTGATTTAGAAAAATCTTCTGTTTTTCCCTCTTTTTTTCCACATGAAACTAGGATTGTTAAACCTAAAATGATTGATGAAATTCGTTTCATAATTTTTCTTATTTATAATTACTATACAAATTTCCTACGAACATAATTAATTTCTTATGACCCTAATCATAAAAAGAATAATTGAATTTTTATAAAAAAAGCCCCAAATAGTGTCTAACTTTTTGAGGCATGTCCAGATTATCGGGCTTTTCTTTTTTTATAAGTTTTTTGATACTTTATCTATAGCATGAATGGTATAATCTAAATCTTCATAGGTCAAGGCATCAGTAATAAACCATGTTTCATAAGCTGATGGTGCAATATAAACGCCTTCTTTTACTAATCCATGGAAAAAATCTTTAAAATATTGGTTATCTCCTTTTTTAGATGTTTCAAAATCAATTATCTCTGCTTGATCAAAATGAACTGAAATCATAGATCCTACTCGATTAATTGTGTATAAAATATTATTTTTAGTTAATACTTCATGTATTCCTTTTTCTAAATAAGCTGTTTTTTGATCTAAGCGATTAAAAATTTCAGGGTCTTCATTTAATGCTTGTAACATTGCTAATCCAGCGGCCATTGCTAAGGGGTTTCCTGATAAAGTTCCTGCTTGATAAACAGGTCCTAATGGTGCTAAATGATTCATTATTTCATTTCGTGCTGCAAAGGCTCCTACTGGTAACCCTCCTCCTATTACTTTACCAAAACAAACGATATCTGCTTTGATATTAAATAATTCTTGCGCTCCTCCTTTTGCTAAACGAAATCCTGTCATTACTTCATCAAAAATCAATAATGTACCATGAATATCACAAATCTCTCTTAATGCTTGTAAAAAACCTTCTTTAGGGGGTACACATCCCATATTTCCTGCAACAGGTTCTATGATAATGGCTGCTATTTGTTCTTTATTAGCTTCTAACAACGCTTTTACATTATCAATATCATTATAATTGGCTAATAAGGTATCTTTAGCAGTTCCTTCTGTTACTCCTGGGCTATTGGGTGAACCAAAAGTAATAGCGCCACTACCTGCCTGGATTAAAAACGAATCAGAATGTCCGTGATAACATCCTGCAAATTTAATTATTTTATCACGATTCGTGAACCCACGTGCTAAACGAATAGCACTCATACAGGCTTCTGTTCCTGAATTAACAAATCGAATTTTATCAATATTAGGTACCATAGAAACCGCTAATTTTGCTATTTGTGTTTCTAATTCGGTAGGCATTCCAAAAGAGGTTCCTTTTTGAGCTTTTTCTATTACGGCTTTTACTACGGGTTCATAGGCATGACCTAAAATCATAGGTCCCCAAGAGTTGATATAATCTATTAACCGATTACCATCTTCGTCATATAAATAAGCTCCTTTGGCTTCTTTAACAAAAATAGGGATTCCTCCTACATACTTAAAAGCGCGTACAGGTGAGTTAACTCCTCCTGGAATAACTTCTGCCGCTTCCTGAAATAACTGACTGCTTCTTTGATAAATCATTTTTTTTCTAATGTTTGGGTTTAGTTTTACTTGAAACGGAGTACTCTCATTATGCCTGAATATTCAATTCTGAATTAATATGTTATTTTTAATGATCCACACGCGTATAACGAAAACTATGTTTAAAAATAGCCTTAAGGCTTCTAAAAAATTATTAATATTTGTCCGATAGCTATTGCGTTATCTACCAAACTGTTTTTTTGACGAATTTGTTCTACTGTTGTATTGTATTTTTTTGAAATAGCATACAATGTTTCTCCTTGTGCTACAATATGGGTGGTACCTGTATTAGGAATTTCTGTTTTAGAATTTGATTTGGTTAAAATTTTCACAGTATCTTTCACTTGAGGAGTTACCTCTTTGGGCATTGCATTTTTTGTTTCCTTTACTGTCTCTTCTGTTTTTGTTAAAGGAATGAAAACAAAACCTAAAACCTTAGAATCATACTCATGAAGTTTATATCGTTCAATAATAGAGATAAGTTTTTCAGGATATTTAGGATCAGTTGCATACCCAGACTTTTTTAATCCATACGCCCATCCTTTATAGTCATAAGGATCAAGTTTAAACAATGGTGCATACCAAGAACGAGAGGTTAAAAACAAGGAATGATCACGATAAGAATGAGAAGGATTTTCATATTTCCTAAAACATTCCTGAGCTGCATCGTCATCATAACGCACAGATTCTCCTGTCCATTCCTTATGACATTTGATTCCAAAATGGTTATTGGCAGTACGACAAAGCGTACCTGTACCCGCACCTGACTCTAAAATTCCTTGGGCAAGAATAATACTAGCGGGTACCTTATGTTCTTTCATATTATTCATAGCAACATCTTTAAATTGTAAGACATAACCATTGACTATTTCAGGGGTAACTTTTACCCGTGAGGTTGCTACTAACTCTTCTGATTTACGAAGATTTTGATCATTTGTAATTTCTTTTTCAGATTGAGTTCCTTTTTTTTGGGTAGTAGAATGTGCTGTTTTTTTGGTTGTTTGAATCTTCGGTTTAGAAGTTCCACAACTCACTAAGAAGAGAACTAATAAGAAATGTGTTATTTTTTTCATGAAGTAACTTTATTTTATATTTCTCTAGTATATAACTTAAACGAACTCTTTTAAAATTTGTTTTTATTTATAATATTTTTTAAAAACAAAATTTCAGTTATTCTTTACTTTTTACAATTATTTTAAAAGAAAAGTTCAAAATTATTGATTTTTTAAACTATGAGCATAATCAATTAATGTTTTATTTTTTTTATCTAAGAATTGATTCATTCCTTCTATCCCCTGTAATCCTCCTGTATGAATGGTTAAAATTTTTGCTCCTGATTTAAAACATCCTTTATGAATCATATCTATAACCCCAAACAGCATTTTGCCTGTATATATGGGGTCTAATGGTATTTTTGTTTTAGCATAAAATTTATTTAAAAAACAAATCAATTCTTCCGTTACTTTTCCATAACCTCCGAAATGGTAATCATTTACCATATCCCATTTCTTGTTATTTAATACCCATGATTGCACCTCAGCCTTTAAAAAATCACCTTTTAAGGCTGGAAATCCCAAAATTTCCTGATGGGATAGAGCACTATTAATGATCCCTGAAATAGTGCCTCCTGTTCCAACTGCTGTACATATATAATCATACACTGTATCTGATTCATTAAGAATTTCAGTACATCCTTTAATTGCTAGCTCATTCGTTCCTCCTTCTGGTAACCAATAACAGGTTCCGTATTTAGATTCTATAAAATCTTTAAAATCTACATTTTCTTTATCTCGATATTGCTCTCTGGTTACAAACTCAAATTTCATACCCCATTTTTGAGCAAATTGTAAAGTAGCATTATAACTTATTTCTTTCCAAAGTTCTTCTCCTCTAATAACTCCTAAACAATTTATCCCTTTTTCTTTACAAGCAAAAGCAGTAGCCGCAATATGATTTGAAAAAGCACCTCCAAAGGTTACCAATGTATCGTAATGATTTTTTTCTAAATATTTTAAATTATACTTAAGCTTTCGATATTTATTTCCTGAAATAAAGGGGTGAATTTGATCTTCTCGCTTAATAAAAAGCGTGATTTCATGAGGTAAAGGAATATCTATTTTTTGTATTAAACTATTCACTAGACAAAGGTATATTTTTTTATAAATTAAGCATTTTAGAATTTCTTTTTTATTAACAAAGAAAGAAAATTCTTATATTTTTTTAAAAAAAAGTAAAAACATAATCTAAAAATCAAATCATTAAAAAAACCTAGTGTTTGTAGTAGTTTCCAATAAAAAAAATTAAACAAAAAAACTTTATTGTTTGTAGAAAAAAATCGACAAAGGCTTTTTTTGCTTAAAATAAATTGTATATAACTCTAACAAATTCTATTTTTACGATCTACATGCTTAAAATATAAGCAAATATCTCCAAAAAAACAAACATTTATGAAAGAATTTCATACAAAAAAGAAAGGTTTATTTTTTCTTATATTATTTCTAGTTCTATTTATAGATGAAAGTCAAGGACAGGTATCATCATACAACTTTTCAGAAAGTAGCGGAGTATATAATTCTATCTCAGGTAGTGTAGCTATTAATACTGGATGGGACGAAAACGTAGTACCTAATATTCCTATAGGTTTCTCTTTTAATTTCAATAATTCTAATTATACAAATTGTACCGTTAGTAGCAATGGATTCATTACATTTGGTACAACAATACCTAATGGTTCTTTGTATAATCCTATTTCATCAGGAACGGGTTATAATGGTGCTGTAAGTGCGCTTGGAGTTGATATGGCTGATTCAGGAACAAAGGCAATCACTTATTCAACAACAGGATCCGCTCCTAATAGAGTTTTTACTATTCAATGGGATGATGCTAAAAGATATAATAGAAATGGAAATTTTGACTTTCAAATAAAACTATATGAAACTACTAATGTTGTTTCAATTGTGTATGGAATTTGTTCCCCAACTGGCACTACTACAAGTGAAAACATAAATGTAGAAGTGGGACTAAGAGGTGCAACTAATACGGATTTTAACAATAGAAACAAAACCAATCATTCTAGTTGGGCTTCAACAACTACTAGAGGAACCACAAACATCAATACATGTACAACTAACGGTTCAAGTGCGCCATCTAATGGTTTAACCTTTACATGGACTCCCATTCAAATTCAACCTTGTTCAACCCCTACAATTCAGCCCACAGAGCTAACTCTAACGTCTGATAGCTCTACAATAACTGGAAATTTTATAGAAGCAAAGCCTTCTCCTAATAATTATCTAGTAGTACGTTCTAGTACTAATATAAGACCAAATCCAATTAATGGAACTGTTTATACCATAGGATCTACAGCATTAGGATCTAATTATGTAGTCGTAGACACAGATACAAATACGTCTTTTAATGATAGTGGATTAGCAACTAATACAACGTATTATTATTACATTTTTTCTTACAATAATACCAATTGCTCTGGAGGACCTAGATACAATACAACAAATCCTTTATCAGGAAATACCAGTACAAGTTTTGCATACTGTATTCCTTCTTCTAATAATAATTCTAGATATATAAATAGTTTAGAATCTATAGGTACTGTAACAACTTATGCTAACAATAATACAGGTTACTCTCCTAATGGCTACGGAAATTACAGACATATTAACTTGTTTACACAGGTACAAGGAGGCGGTGTAAACCTATTAGCAACCCTACCAGATAAGCCCTTTCGTCAGACTATAAGGATATGGATTGATTGGAACAACAAAAATGGCGTTTTTGAAAGTAACGAATTGGTGTACACCACTGGTAGTATATACACGGAGCTAAAAAACACATTAGGTTTTACAATCCCTACCACAGTACCAGCTGGAACATATACTCTCCGAATTAGAACTTTTTCATCTAATGTTTTAGATCCTTGTGGAAATCACGACCATGGAGAAACAGAAGATTACACGATAACAATCTTACCTTATTGTGTTGCTAAAGTTAGTGCTGCCACATCAGGAAGTAGTTGTGGTCCAGGAACTGTTACTTTACAGGCATACGGAACCACTAATATCACGGAATTTAGATGGTATGACTCTGTAACAAATACACTGGAAGGAACTAGTCCAAGTACCATTGTTTCTGGACAAGCTACTACTACTTGGATCACTCCTTTATTAAACACAAGTAAAACATACAACGTTAAGGGGTATAATGGAACATGTCAAAGTTTCTATAATACTTTTGTTAATGCTGAGATAAAATCAACAACTGACATTAATTTAAATGCCTCATCAACTGTTATTTGTGGAGAAAATTCACAAGCAAAAATTACAGCATCTGTTGGAGAAACTAAATTTAATTTACTAACTGAAACATTTTCTGAATCTGACATTTCAGACACCAATTTTCTCGTAACACAAACACTTAGTAATTTCTTTTCTAATGCTACTTGGAAACTATATGTAAGTCCAACGGTTCCCATAAATACAACCGTTTTCAAACCTGCTATCAGTTCAGGAAACGCAGATAATACATTTGCACTCACAACTTCTGACTATTATAATCTTACAATGACCAGTAGAATGACAACTAAAAGCCCTGTTTCAACGGTTGGTTGTACTAGTGCAACCTTAACTTTTAGACATTATTACTCTGATTTTGATAATACAGATACAGCCACTGTTTATTATTCAACACTTGCTTCTCCTGATCCTGCAAATAGTTCTCATTGGACCCAATTAGTACAATATAATTCAGATCAAGGATTACCACATTCTTTTGTATCTGCTAATTATTCATTACCTATTGGCGTTCAAAAACTATCTATAAAATTTGAATACAAAGGTACTTGGGCTGAAGGCTGGGCAATTGATGATGTTTACATAAACGCAACAAAACCTTTTATCCCTAATTATTCATGGAATAATTCATCAGGTATATTATATGTTGACACAAACAATGATAATGTAGGTGATACTCTTTACACTAATCAAAACACATCAACTGTTTATTTTGCTCCTAAGGGTTCTTCTATAGAATTGCCTTCTTGGTCAACATCTGTAGAATCATTAACACCTAATGGCTGTTTATCTACCATTCCTATTACAATTACCAATAGTACTCGTACATGGAAAGGAACTATAAATGATCGTTGGGATACAGCTGGAAACTGGGCACCTGCTATTATTCCTGACAGTAATACTTGTGTAATCATACCTAGTACCGCCAAAATTAGAGGTACTGAATATACAGGCTATGGAAAAAACCTAACTATAAAATCAAACGGAAATTTAGAATTGCAAGCCAATAATAATTTAATTATTACAGACTGGATGGATATAAAAGGAGGAGGAATTTTTAATGTTCGCAACAATGCTAATTTTGTTCAAAGAAATGACAATCCTTCTCCTCCTAATTCTATTTCAGGTACTTTTACTATGGACAGAACGGCTACTGGCTTAAAACTATTTGATTACATATACTGGTCTTCTCCTGTAAACAATTTCCCTATTACCAGTGTCTCTCCAGATACACCAACTAGTAAAATTTTTCATTGGGTAACAGACCATCCTAATCCTAACGGTTTTGGTTTTGGCAATTGGTTTAACACAACTGAAAATATGCAACCAGGCAAAGGGTATATTATTAGAGTGGCTAATAACAACCCTACTTTTTCAACCACCTTTACTGGAGCACCAAGAAATGGCATCATTACAATACCTATTAAAAGAGGTCCATATATAGGAGCAGGCTATAAAGGTACTACTGGACGTTATATAACTAATTTAGATGATAACTTAAATTTAATTGGTAATCCATATCCTTCTGCTATAGATGCTATCAAATTTTTAACCGAAAACGAAGCACTATTAGAAGGAGGAATTCAAATTTGGACACATAAAGGAACTATATCTAAAAACAATGCTTCTCCTTATTATCAAAATTTTTCTAATAACTATTCATATAGTGATTATTTAACCTATACTAAACTAGGATCTAGTCTAGGAAGTAGTACAGGAGCAGATACAGGATTTAACGGAAAAATAGCTGCGGGACAAGGATTTCTTATAAAAATGAAAGATGGTAACCCTTTAACAAACAATATCATTTTTAAAAATAGTATGCGCATTGACAATTCAAATAACGCTTATAATAACAGTCAATTTTATAGAACAACAGACAACAAAAACGAAAACCAACCCAATCGAATTTGGATTGATTTAGTAGATAGTAACTCTGCTAGTAGTACTTTTCTAATAGGTTATGCAGAAGGTGCCACTCCAGAAAAAGATTTTCTTTTTGATGCTAAAACTGATTATGAAGCACCTTTAAAGGCTTTTTCGCTACTAGATAACGACGCATATATCATTCAAGGAAAAGGAATATTTGATATAAACGACAAATTTAATATTGGCTATCAAGTACCTACAAATGGCTCATATAAGTTTGCTATATCTGAAGTAGATGGTCTTTTCAAATCTACTAATCAAAAAATATATCTAGAAGATTTATTAACAAATACAATTCATGATTTAACTGTAAGTCCTTATTCATTCAATAGTGAAACAGGAATATTTAAAGGACGTTTCATAATTAAATACACAAAAGAAACATTATCTAACAATAATGAAGAATACAATAATAGTGTCGTTATTTACGGAACTAATGAATTACAAATTAAATCAGAGTTATTCAATTTAAAAAATATTGAAATCTATGATATTTTAGGAAAAACTTTATTTCAAGCAAAAGAGATCAACCAAAAAGAATCCTTACTTCATTTAAAAAACACCCAAAATATAATCCTCGTAAAAATAACGCTCGAAAATGGCGCAATAATAACAAAAAAAGTAATTTACTAAACATATTTCAAGAATGCCCAAAAAGACCTCCTCCCTAAATAGTTGAGGTCTTTCTCTTTTCTATAAGCCTCTCTTTCAAATGATATATTATAATACGCTTGTTGCTTATCTCTAAATTGCACTAACCGAAACAAATATTCTAATCCGTACCAAATAAAAAACAACAAAACCAACATTTCTTTTTGCTGATGGAGATGAATTCTTTCATGATTCATAAAATACGGATCTCTTTTATCTTCTTTCTTCCTCATAAAAACAAATGGAAAAAAAGTAATTCCACGAAATCTTCTAGGTGTTAAATATTTAGATACTATAAAAAACATATATACAAATTTGATAAATTTGTACACATGAACAATGATTTAAATCCAAATAATTTAAAAGAAGGAGAAGATTTTTATTACACCCCCCAAGGATATAAATGTTTTACAGAAAAATACCATTTAAAACGAGGCTATTGTTGCAAAAGCGGATGTCGCCATTGTCCTTACGGATTTGATAAAAAAACAGGAATTATTAAGAAAACCAATTAATATCCACAATTATTCTAAAACTTAAAAACACACCATAAATACTGCTTATTGCTTACAGCATAAAGCTTAAAGCTAAACAAAATGACATTTCAAGAACAAATAACACAAGGAATTCCAAACGTTTTACCACAAGCAAAAACGTATGAAACACAAATTAATCACGCTCCAAAGCGTAAAGAAATATTAACCGAAGAAGAAAAAAAATTAGCTTTAAAGAATGCTCTTCGTTATTTTCAGCCCCATCAGCATGCTGAACTAATTCCTGAATTTAAGGAAGAATTAGAAAAATACGGACGTATTTATATGTATCGTTTACGTCCTGATTATGAGATAAAAGCTAGACCTATTACTGATTATCCTGGTAAAAGCCTACAAGCAAAAGCCATTATGCTTATGATTCAAAACAATTTGGATTATGCCGTAGCGCAGCATCCACATGAATTAATCACTTACGGTGGTAATGGCGGTGTTTTTAGCAATTGGGCTCAGTATAGATTAACGATGAAATATTTAGCTGAAATGACTGATGAGCAAACACTAGTCATGTATTCAGGACATCCTATGGGGTTGTTTCCTTCCCATAAAGATGCTCCAAGAGTAGTCGTTACAAATGGCATGATGATACCCAATTACTCCAAACCTGATGATTGGGAACGCTTCAACGCTTTAGGAGTCACTCAATATGGTCAGATGACAGCAGGAAGTTATATGTACATTGGTCCCCAAGGAATTGTACACGGAACAACCATTACCGTTTTGAATGGATTTAGAAAAATCAATAAAAATCCAAATGGAGGCTTATTCGTTACCTCTGGATTAGGAGGAATGAGTGGTGCTCAACCAAAAGCAGGAACAATTGCAGGATGTGTAACCGTTTGTGCTGAAGTAAATCCTAAAATAACCAAAATACGTCATGAACAAGGCTGGATTCATGAAGTTCATGAAGATATAAACATTCTAATTACTCGTGTTAAAAAAGCATTAGAAACCAAAGAAATCGTGTCTTTAGCCTACTTAGGAAACGTGGTAGATGTATGGGAACGTTTTGATGAAGAAAACCTACATATTGATCTAGGTTCAGATCAAACATCCCTACACAATCCTTGGGCAGGTGGTTATTATCCAGTAGGCATCTCATTTGAAGAAGCCAATGAAATGATGGCTAACAACCCTGAACAATTTAAAATAGAAGTTCAAAAAACATTACGTCGTCACGCAGAAGCTATAAACAAACACACCGCAAAAGGAACTTACTTCTTTGATTATGGAAATGCGTTTCTTCTGGAAGCCTCACGCGCAGGTGCTGATGTTATGGCTGAAAACCCAACTTTAGGTAAAGAGTTTAAGTACCCTTCCTATGTTCAAGATATCATGGGACCTATGTGTTTTGATTACGGATTCGGTCCTTTCCGTTGGGTTTGTACATCTGGAAAACCCGAAGATCTACAAAAAACAGACAACATAGCTTGTCAAGTTTTAGAAGAAATGATGCAAAATTCACCAGAGGAAATTCAACAACAAATGGCGGATAATATTCAGTGGATTAAAGGTGCACAACAAAACAAATTAGTTGTAGGATCACAAGCACGTATTTTATACGCTGATGCTGAAGGTCGTACTAAAATTGCACAAGCATTCAACAACGCCATTAATAAAGGAGAAGTTGGCCCTATTGTATTAGGTCGTGACCATCATGATGTGTCAGGTACTGATTCCCCATATCGTGAAACATCTAACATTTACGATGGGTCTCGATTTACAGCTGATATGGCAATCCATAACGTCATAGGCGATAGCTTTCGTGGCGCCACTTGGGTTTCTATACACAACGGTGGTGGTGTAGGCTGGGGAGAAGTAATTAACGGCGGTTTTGGTATGTTATTAGACGGTTCAAGCGACAGCGATAGAAGACTAAAATCCATGCTTTTCTGGGATGTTAACAATGGTATCTCAAGAAGAAGTTGGGCAAGAAATGAAGGTGCTATTTTTGCTATCAAAAGAGCAATGGAACAAGAACCTTTATTAAAAGTGACCTTACCTAACTTAGTAGACGAAACACTCTTATAAAACCAGATATTTGCTTTGGTATATTTTTTGTTGTAATTTTATAACAGTCTCTTAAAATTTTCAATATTATGAAAACGATAAAATTACTAGTACTACTCTGTTTTTTCATACTTACAGCATGCAGCTCTGTGTATGTAAATACGGACTATGACAAAAGAGCTCATTTTGATCAGTATAAAACTTTTGCCTATCTCAAAAGCGGAATTGACAAAGCTGAAATATCAGATTTAGACAAAAAAAGAATACTTTATGCTTTAAATGAAACTCTAATATCCAAAGGTTTTACAAAATCTGAAAATGCGGATATACTCATCAGCTTTTTCACAAAAGAAAAAGAACGTATAGACTACTACAATAATTGGGGATGGAATATGGGATGGAATAATCCCTGGTGGGGTGCTGGCATTAACTATTCAATGCCTATTACCTCTATAGAAGGAACACTAATTATTGATATTATAGATGCCAAAACCCAAGAATTGATCTGGCAAGGAAAAGGCTCTGGATATTTAACAGACGATGTAAATAAAAAGGATGCTCGCATTAAAGAATTTGTATCCAAAATACTTGAAAAATATCCCCCTCAAATAAAGAATTAAATAAATGCTCCTTCATCGGAGCATTTATTTTTTACTAACATTTATCATTTTTTAAAAAGCATCAATTAAATACCTTTGTCACAATTATGTACATAAAATGAAAGACATCCAAAACCGATCCGATATAGAACTATTAGTCAATACTTTTTATGAAAAAGTAAAAGTCGACACCCTAATAGGTCCTATTTTTAATGGCATTATAAAAGATTGGACTCCTCATTTAAACAAAATGTATAATTTTTGGGAAACCGTACTACTAAAAGTACATACTTATTCTGGAGCTCCTTTTCCTCCTCATGCTAAAATGCCATTAGAAGAAATACATTTTAACCGTTGGATAAAACTATTCAATACCACAGTAGATAATCTATTTACAGGAAAAAAAGCAGATGAAATTAAATGGAGAGCTAGTAAAATGGCTGAACTATTTCAATACAAAATTGAATACTTCAAAAAAGCCAATCATAACCCCCTTTTATAGCATCATCAGTATTTTAAATTTTAAATTCGTTACAAAAAGGCTTATTTTTGCTCAAATAACTAATTAAAATATGGAAACTCATTTTGAAAGCAATCCCTTAATCGACCGATTACCTCAACATTTAAAACAATTTATAATTCCTCAAAATTATGAGGACTATACCCCTATTAATCAAGCGGTGTGGCGTTATGTAATGCGTAAAAATGTAGATTATCTTTCAAAAGTTGCTCATGAATCTTACTTAGAAGGCCTTCAACAAACAGGTATTGACACAAACAACATTCCTAATATGTATGGAATGAATCGTATTTTAAAAGAAATAGGATGGGCAGCAGTGGCTGTAGATGGTTTTATTCCTCCCAGTGCTTTTATGGAGTTCCAAGCTTATAATGTATTAGTTATTGCATGTGATATACGTCAATTAGAACATATAGAATATACTCCTGCTCCTGATATTATTCACGAAGGAGCTGGACATGCTCCTATTATTGCCAATCCAGAATATGCAGAATATTTAAGACGCTTTGGAGAAATTGGATGTAAAGCCATTTCCTCTGCAAGAGATTACGAACTATACGAAGCCATACGCTTACTCTCTATTCTAAAAGAAGCGGAGAACACCCCAGAAGAGGAGATACAAAAAGCCGAAGAACAAGTGAATTTCCTTCAAAACAATATGGGAGAACCCTCTGAAATGGCTCAAATCAGAAACTTACATTGGTGGACTGTTGAATATGGTTTAATAGGAACCATCGAAAATCCTAAAATATATGGTGCAGGATTACTCTCTTCAATTGGTGAAAGCGAATGGTGTATGACAAATAATGTTAAAAAAATTACTTATGACCTAACTGCTGCAAACCAAAGTTTTGATATTACAAAACCTCAACCACAATTATATGTAACACCTGACTTTGCCCATTTGAGCTTAGTTTTAGAAGAGTTTGCAAACAAAATGGCATTACGAACAGGAGGTTTATCAGGCATGAAAAAACTCATAAATTCAAAAGCTTTAGGAAGTATTGAGCTAAGCACTGGTTTACAAATTTCAGGCATCTTTAGTAACGTAATAGAAAACGAAGGAAAACCTGTCTATATTCAATCAACAGGCAAAACAGCTTTATCTTATCGTGAAAAAGAATTAGTAGGACATGGAACCCAACACCATGCAGAAGGCTTTGGTTCACCAATAGGCAAACTAAAAGGAATTAATCTTGCTATTGAAGATATGAGTCCACGTGACTTAAGAGCTTATGATATTTACGAAGGAAGACAAATTACATTAGAATTCGAAGGAAACATAAAGGTTACAGGTGAAATTATCACAGGTACACGCAACATACAAGGTAAAATATTAATTATTAAATTTAAAAACTGTACCGTCACACATGACAATCAAATTTTATTTCAACCTGAATGGGGAATTTATGATATGGCAGTAGGAAAAGAAATCATATCCGCTTTTTCTGGCCCAGCAGATGTAAACAGTTTTGATATGATTAGCCACGTTCCTTCCAGTAAAACTATAAAACAACAAAAATCAGCCGAACGAGAAGAGTTAGAAGGATTATATAGAAATGTTCGAAATCTTCGAGAAGAAAGAAATACAACCATAACACTTCAAGAAATTTTTAGTATTTTAACAAACAACCATCCAAATGATTGGCTACTAGCAGTAGAAATTGCCGAAATAGCACATAAACAAAATCATAATGATTTAGTAAATAAAGTATTAAATCATTTAGAAAATGTTAAAACTCGTAAACCAGAAGCAAAAAAACTAATTCAAAATGGCTTAGACCTAATTTTAGAAAAAGTTTCTTTCTAATGTAACTTTTGTCACACAAAAATAATTTAAGACCCCATACATTTGATCAAAAATCAAAAGGTATGGGCTTTTTTAGCTTTCTAGGTTTCAATAAAAAAAACAATTTACAAGAATTCATAGCCAAAGGAGCAATCATTATAGATGTAAGAACGCCTGCTGAATACGCTTCTGGACATATCCCAGGATCAAAAAACATCCCTCTTGATAACATCAAAGAACAAATAGAAAACATTAAAAAGTTAAATAAACCTGTAATTGCCTGTTGTCGTAGTGGTATACGTAGCAGTCAAGCAGTTTCTATACTTAAACAACACAATTTTGAGTGTATAAACGGCGGGAGTTGGGATAGTTTACAACATAAGCTATAATTTTCTTCATATCAAGATACCACATTATTAGTTTTTTTTTGGAAACAAAAGGCTATCTAAATTTAGATAGCCTTTTTTTGGGTCAAAAAATTTCCTTCGATAAAACTTCTTCTGTTTTAAGACTTTTTTTGATCTAATACCATTTAAACTCAGATTACACATTAGAAAAACTAATTTTTATAACTCATTGAAATAAAACATTTTAATTTTTATCAATTCTAGTTTTTAAAAATTAAAGTATTAGGGAATCAATAAAGTTTTTTTTTAAATTCTCTAATGCGTAATTTGGGTTAAACTTTGAAATTTCCTCATAATACTATTTTTCTAACCTTGAGACTGTCCAAAAAGTTCACAATCTTATCATCCCGACCAAAGGGAGAAATCACATAATATTGGATTATGAAACTCCTCCTTACGTAGGAGTGACAAACTGAATGTTGATTTAAACATTATCCTACAAAAGCAATAAAAATTAGTATTGATTCTTGATGCGCTTCGCACTCGAACTAACGATGATTTCAGTTATATACTCAACCGCTTCTTCGAGTTGTTTTAAAATAAAAAAACATATCGAGAATTTTACTTTTTAATTCAGTATATTTTAAGTTTAAATGGAATTATTTTGAATATTATTCACACTCCAAAGGGCTTCAGACAAAAAGACTTAGATTTAACCCAAATCTCTCATTAATCCAAACTCTTTTATTTCATTTAACTTATTTCACACATATAAAGTCAATTAACACGAATTTAAAAGCATTACATGGATTTTAAAATTCTTCAAAAAAGATTCTACTTTTATTTTTTCTAAATAAAAAAGTCCCAGAGTTACCTCTGAGACTAGTCGCACTAATAAACTAAGATGATAGGTTTATCGTAATCGATCCACTGATTTTACAAGATCTTCATCCCTTTTAATGGCTTTGTTAGCTAACCCTAACAACAAGATAGTGATTGCAGGAAGAAACATCCCAATACCCTTCACAGGAACCTGAGTTCCTCCAGATAAATTTAGTGCACAATACACAAATAATCCTAGTAAAATTAAGTTTAATATTATATTCAATCTGTTCAAAACAAATTGTGTTTGTCTCTTTTTAAAAGATAATAGACTCATCATACATAATGAGGTACTCAAACCGAAGAAAGCAGTATAGGTAATATTTGTCATAAAATATACCTCTTTCTCCCCTTCTTTCCAAAGAGGAAACACGAAAGGCAAGACCGCCATTACAACAAAAGCCAGAACTAAATATATGCTTTGAACTCTTTGAATCATCTTTTCTACTATATTGATACAAAAATATATTTTCTTTTTTAAAAAAACTATTGTTTCCTTAATAAAATTTTGTATTATTGCAAGAACAATCCGTAAGCACTTCATACTTCGGAACATAAGTTTCAAAAAATCAATTTTTAAACCCCATTTTTTTAAGCTAACTATACTTTATGTTTGATATTTCTGTATTAAAAGAAATGAAGCTAAATGAATTGCAAGAAATTGCAAAAGCAGCGAAAATCAAGAATTTTAAAACTCTTAAAAAAGACGATTTAGTTTACCAAATACTTGACTTCCAAGCTTCAAACCCTGAAAAACTAACCCCTGATGCAAATAGCATCCCTGAAGATTCTTCAAAACCTAAACGAACTCGTATGGTCAAAGACAAAAAAGAAGCATCATCAGAACCTGAAAAAGTTGATATAAATCAAGAAACGTCCTTTTTTACGGAAGAAACAGATGAAAAAAAAACATCTAAAAAAGTAAACAACAAGAAGGTAACAACTAACACAGAAGAAGTTACAGAACAAAAAAAGGATACTTTTGTAAAAAAGAATAAAAACCAGAAATTCCCTAAAGACAAAAAGAGTATTACTGAAACAAACGAAAAGATTATTGAATCTAATCTTCCAACAGAAGAGATAAACACTACAATCAACCTCCAAGAAAGCCAAACAGAAGAAACTGTAGAAATAGCGGAAATTTCATCCGACCAAGTAAACAATTCTACTATAGAACCTGAATTACCCCCATCTATTGAATCAAACAAACACAAGTATAACCAAAATCCTAAATACAAAAAAACAACTAATTTCAGAGAACCTGATTATGAGTTTGAAGGTATCATAGAAAGTGAAGGCGTATTAGAAATGATGCCTGACGGATATGGCTTTTTACGTTCCGCTGATTACAATTATTTAGCCTCTCCTGATGACATTTATTTGTCAACTTCTCAAATTAGATTATTTGGTCTTAAAACAGGTGACACAGTAAAAGGAGTTGTTCGCCCACCAAAAGAAGGAGAAAAATATTTCCCTTTAGTAAAAGTTCTAAAAATTAATGGTCATGACCCACAAGTAGTACGAGATCGTGTTTCCTTTGACCATTTAACTCCTGTTTTTCCTACCGAAAAATTTAAATTAGCAGAAAAAGGTAGTTCTATTTCTACACGTATTATAGATTTATTTTCCCCTATTGGAAAAGGGCAACGTGGTATGATCGTAGCTCAACCAAAAACAGGAAAAACCATGTTACTTAAAGATATTGCTAATGCTATTGCGGCAAATCACCCAGAAGTGTACATGATTGTACTACTCATAGATGAGCGTCCCGAAGAAGTTACTGATATGCAACGCAGTGTGCGAGCAGAAGTAGTTGCTTCTACATTTGATCGCGAACCACAAGAACATGTCAAGATTGCCAATATAGTACTTGAAAAAGCAAAACGTTTAGTTGAATGTGGTCACGATGTCGTTATATTATTAGACTCTATTACTCGCTTAGCTCGTGCTTACAACACTGTGCAACCAGCTTCTGGCAAGGTATTAAGTGGAGGTGTTGATGCTAATGCCTTACAAAAACCTAAACGCTTTTTTGGGGCTGCACGTAATGTAGAAAACGGCGGATCATTAAGCATCATTGCTACTGCATTAACAGAAACAGGCTCCAAAATGGACGAAGTAATCTTTGAAGAATTTAAAGGTACTGGTAACATGGAACTTCAATTAGATCGTAAAATTGCTAATCGCCGCATTTTCCCTTCTGTAGATCTTACTTCATCTAGTACACGTCGTGACGACCTTTTATTAGACGAAAAAACCATTCAACGTATGTGGATCATGCGTAAATACTTAGCAGACATGAACTCTGTAGAAGCAATGGAATTTATTAATGATCGCTTTAAGAAGACTCGAAACAATGAAGAATTTTTAATATCTATGAATGATTAAACACTACATATAACAAAGAGACTGACCAAAAAGTAATAAATCAACATGCAGTCTGTCTCTCCGACGTAAGGAGGAGTCTCATAATCAAGATTATGTGATTTCTCCCTTTGGTCGAAATGAAAGATTGCAAACTTTTTGAACAGTCTCTTATAATTTATCATTAAAGACATTCAAATTCTTTTTATATAACAACCTTTATGTATATGTTTAAAAAATCTTTATCTTTTAAAATATTCCCTTTTCTTTTGAAGATATAAAACCCAACAGCAAAATACATTAAAGCTTAAAGTCAACTTCCTTTTTTATCTCTTCTCCATTATATTCTACTTTCCACCCCACAGAATGGGTAACTAATAATATTTTTGACAATTCACTTATTAACCGATTTTCAGCATTGGATTTCAAAGCAGATTTCTGAATTTTTTTAGCTAAATCCTTTTTAATTTTTTGAGTAATCGCATTAAAATCAGAACCTGTAAACTTATTAAACTGACTTTGTTCAATGTCGTAATACTGTATATCAGGACTAATTTTTACTTCTTCTTTTGGTATAGATATAATTCGAATAACCTTAGATTTATCATCTATTTCATATTTCATTTGACGTAGATCGTATCCTATCGTTACATCTGAATTCACAATTATCAATGCTTTTTTATCAAATGATATGAACCCTCCTAAATAATGATCTTGATCTTTAAAAGTTAATACTTGAGAATAATGTCCTTCTGTTACCACTAATTTCCCAACATTTCTAACTTGCTCTTGGATTAAATTAGTATTATATTCTGTAGAAGTTTCATCATTATTTTTAAGATATCGATATGCAAAAAAAATGAGCACTAAAAATAATAGTCCGTAAAATAGTTTTTTGTAGATATAATTCATAATTAAAAAGATAAATGAGGTATTTTTTTAAACAATAGTGCTTTTTTGAATTCTATTTTTTCTAAAAATTTTTGATGTTTTTCTGTATTGGGATTAAAAGGACGATGTGCTAAATCTTTTTGAATATTTTTTACTTCAAGCATTAAAGATTGCGTTTCTGTCTCGAAATAAATTTCTGAAAAACGTTCCCAAATATAATCTATAGCAAGTTCATTAGGGTGTAGCAAATCTTTTTCATAGAATCTATAATCACGTAATTCGTCCATTACAATTTCATAACTTGGAAAATACGCCTCTTCTATCTTTGAAATAGAAAATGTTTTATGAAGTGCTAAAAACAAATTTCCTTTGCTTACATTATTTTCAAAAAAACCATCTTTTATGTGCCGTACTGGAGAAATAGTAAAAATAAATTTCACATCTGGGTTTATTTTTCTTACGAGTAAAACAATGTTTATCAAACTTTGCTGAATAACTTCTACAGAAAGCAATTCTTTGGTAAATTCTTTTTGCGGAACCTTATGACAGTTAGCCACTGTTTCTCCTGTTTTATTTATTCTATAAACCCAAGAAGTCCCTAGGGTTAGAATACAATGAGTAATTTCTTTTATTTGTTTATTTGCAAATTCTATTAGGTCATTGAGTGTTTTTAAAAAGTTTTCTTTATCTGGATTTGAAAGTTCTGAATGTATTTCAAAACAATGCCACAAATCATTGTGAAAAAAAATATCTTCTTCTGTGAAATGTTTTTTTTCTACAATTCTTTTAATTAATTTCTCTATAGAAATGGGATTAAAAATTATCCCGAAAGGATTTACTGTGGTCTTAAATTTAAAATAACTAAATTTGTTACCGATGTTTTCTGAGAAACAGGAACCCAATAACAATAAATCGGATTGATAATTTATTGTATTCTTGGTTTTGTCAATTGGTATTTTTAATGAAAAAATCATATTCAAAACTACAAATATTTTAGCAATCCTCTAAATATGGACTTTATAGAAATGGAGATTTTATTTCAATATTTAAAAAAACATTATAGACTTTTAGCCATTGCCTTATTAATGGCTGGAATGAACATTTGTTTTAGCTTAAGCGATTCTATTATCACAGGTAAAATAATGCAGGATTGTGGTGTAGGCATTGAAAAATACAAAGGAAATGATCTGGCTTTTGTAAAAGCTGTTGGCTTTTGGTTAGGTTTATCCATCTTAATGGCTATGATTTCTAGAATTACTAAAAACTTCCAAGATTATTTCACCAATATTGTTATACAACGCACAGGAGCTGAGATGTATGCTGATGGCATTAAAAAATCATTAGATTTGCCCTATGCTCAATTTGAGGATCAACGAAGCGGCGAAACTCTTAATAAATTACAAAAAGTTCGAATTGATTCCGAAAAATTAATTAATCTTTCTATTTCATTAGTTTTCCAAACAATAGTCGGGTTTATTTTTGTTTTTTTATACATTGCTCGTATTGATGTCAAAATTTCATTTATATTTATTATTACAGCTCCTATTATTGGTCTTGTTAGTTCTGTTTTAGGAAAGAAAATAAAATCCATATCACGACATATTGTAATTCAAACAAATGCTTTAGCAGGCTCAACCACTGAAAGTTTACGTAATATTGAATTAGTAAAAAGTCTTGGACTTACAGAACAAGAAGAGGCTCGTCTAAACCAAAACACCCTTAAAATACTAGGTCTTGAACTTCAAAAAATACGTTATATACGAAGTTTAAGTTTTATACAAGGAACAACGGTTCATTTTATGAGAACCGCAGTGGTTTTTACTCTTTATTATTTTGTTTTTCAGGGCAAAATAGTAGTTGGCGATTTGTTAACGATGACTTTTTTTACTTTTTTTATTTTTAATCCTTTACAAGAAATGAGTCAATTTATTATTGTAAAAAATGAAACAAAGGTTTCTTTAGATAATTTTAAAAAGCTATTATCTCAGGAATCAGAATATAAACCCACCTCTCCAAAAAAAATTGGAACAATAGAAAAACTATGTTTTAATCAGGTAAGTTTTCAGCATCAAACAGCTAGTTTTAAAGCGGTTGAAAACATTACTTTTGAAATCAAAAAAGGTGAAACTGTTGCATTTGTAGGCCCTTCAGGATCAGGTAAAACAACATTAGTAAAACTACTTGTAGGACTTTACAAACCTAACGAGGGAACTATTACCTACAATAATATAAATGAAACAGAGGTAGAATTATTAGAAATTAGAAAACAATTGGGATTTGTAACACAAGATGCACAATTATTTTCAGGAACAATTAAGGAAAATTTACTTTTTGTAAAACCCGATGCTTCCGATGAGGATTTATTAAATGCGCTACAACAATCTAGTTGTCAAAACCTTTTAAATCGTGCAGAAAATGGTATTAATACGACCATTGGAGAAGGAGGAATTAAGGTTTCAGGCGGTGAAAAACAACGTTTATCTATAGCTAGAGCTATTTTACGAAACCCAAATCTTTTGATTTTTGATGAAGCAACTTCTGCTCTAGACTCTCTTACAGAAGAGGCTATTAATGAAACTATTAAATCTATCTCTAACCACAACCGTATAACGGTTCTAATTGCTCATCGTCTTTCTACTATTATGCACGCTGATAAGATTTTTGTTCTTGAAAAAGGTAAGATTATCGAACACGGGAAACACCAAAATTTAGTAGATAGCAAAGGATTGTATTATGCTATGTGGAGACAACAAATAGGCGAAAGAAAATAGAATCGTTTTATTTTCTAAAAAAGAGCATTTCATCTGCTTAAATGTCTTATGTTTCCTATTTTTGGGGAAAAGATTACTTTTGAAAAATCATTTATCAGATTAGAATGACAAAATTTTTCCAGATTAACAAAGTTTATAAAGCCTTGTTTATTTTTTTTAAAATATTTAGTTAAACGAACATATAAAAATGAAATTTTTAATACAACTAGCCTATCATTTTTGGCCTTCTTTATATAAGAAAAGATATTACAAAACACTTGATTCTTTACATACAACTGATTATAAGTGTGAACCAGAATTACTACTTATTCATCAGCTCTTACAAGAAGATTCTATTTTTGTGGATATAGGAACCAATAAAGGAATTTATTTATATCAAGCTGAGAAGAAGATCAAAACAGGTAAAATTTTTGGTTTTGAACCAAATGAATCCTTAGTTCATTATATTCAACCTTTATTTCCTAAAATCAAACTATTTCCCTTAGCTGTTTCTTCTAAAACAGGTACTTCTATATTACATATTCCTAAAAAAGAAAATGGTTTACAGGACACACGTGCTTCTTTAGAAAACATGGGAGACGAAGTAGAAAAAATTGAAATCAAAACAATAACGTTGGATGATTGGGTTTCACAAAATAAAATAGAAAAGTTAGATGTAGTAAAAATTGATGTTGAAGGGCATGAATTTGATACCATTAAAGGCAGTAAAAAAGTTCTAGAAAAATTACGTCCAACATTTATTATTGAAATTGAATTACGCCATGCTCATTATAGAATCCAAGAAATTTTTGATTTTATAAATAGTTTTGATTATGAGGTTTTTTATTTTAATAGAAAATCATTGATTTTACATCCTTTTGACATTTCTTTATTATCTAATTTTCAAAAAGATGAATATCTAAATGATTTTAATCGCTATATAAATAATTTTATTTTTGTACCTAAATAGTTGTAGAATTCATAGGGATAATTGCATAGTTAAAAATCCTATTAGATAACCTATATAACCTTTGGATATTGAGTTAAATATTCTATAAGTTTATCAAAATTCATAAAATAAGTAGTTAAATGAGTGTTGTTGCAAGACAGAGTATAAAATATAGTATCATAGGATACTTAAGTACTCTTGTGGGTATATTTTCTACCGTATTTTTATATCCGTATGATTTATATTTTTCGGGTAAACTTCAGTTTATACATCAAACTGCTTTATTAATTCTACCTGTGATCGCCTTGGGAATCATGCACGCTAACGTCCGATTTTTTCCTCAGATGTCACAAAACAATACGCAACAAGATTTATTTAAATTTTCTATCGTTTTTATTAGCCGTAATTTTTTATTAGGATTTATATTATTAGGATTCACAACAATACTCTTTCCATCACTCCAGTCAACTGATTTTTACATTTATTCACCTTATATACTTTCAGTAGCATTTCTTCTTTCATTAATACAATTAACATCTAAATATATTTCTATCAAGAAACGAATTGTCATCCCTAATATTTTCGAAAATTTATTTCCTAAATTAGGAATGGTAACAGCCTTTGCATTATTACTTTGGGATAAACTACAAGAAAGCAGAGCCTTATGGATCTTTGTTAGCTTTTTTGTAATTGCTTTTTTAGGAATGGTCATTTATCTTAATCACCTAGAAAAACTAACTCAAAAAATGGATTTTACTTTTTTAAAAAAGGATCAATTTGGAAAGACTCTTTTTATTTATTCTTTTTATACGTTTTTAGGTAGTATGGGGTCTGTAATTGCTCTGAACATTGACACCTATATGATTGGTGAAATGTTAACATTTCAAGAAGTTTCTATCTATAATACATCTCTTAATTTGGTTCGAATGATCACTGTTCCTGCCTTAGGTGTTTATACTATTTCAGCCCCTATTATTGCACAGTATATAGCTGAAAACAAGATACAAGATTTAAAAACCTTACATCATAAAACATCTTTGTATTTATTTGTAATTGGCATCGTATTATTTGGTTTAGTAGCTGTTGGAATTGAAGATTTATTTGCTTTGATGAAAAACGGAGATAAGTTGATCAAGGGCTTACCTGTATTATATATTATGGGATTTGCTTTGTTATTTGATCTAGCTACAGGTTTTAATGGTTATATTATTACTAATTCTAAATACTATAAGTTTAATAATACCACAACCGTTGCATTAGCGTTGTTGACTATAATATCTAATCTAATTTTTTTATTCTGGTTTAAATTAGGAATTATTGGTGTTTCTATTGCTACTGCTATTTCTCTAACTACCTACAACTTAATAAAAATTTATTTTAATTATAAAAAATTTGGTATACATCCTTTTAGTTGGAAGTTTTTACATTTATTTTTTGTTTTAATTATTGTGATTATCATCGGTCGTTTATTACCTAATACTCCTTATAAATTTATTAATTTATGCTACAAACCTTTTGTAGTTCTTATTGCTTTTGCTGTTGCTAATGAATTTTTTAAAATTATCCCTATAAAGGAGGTTTTACCAAAATCATTAATGAGGTAAAGGGCAAATAATTAAAAAAATCTTTTAACCTCAAAAAAGCAGCTTATTCTATTGATTTATACCATTCAAACTTTAAAATTTCCTCATAATAGTATTTTTTTAACCTTGAGACTGTCCAAAAAGTTCGCAATCTTTTCATTTCGACGAAAGGGAGAAATTACATAATGTTTGATTTAGACACTATACTACAAAAGCAATAAAAATTAGTGTTGGTTCTCGATGTGCTTCGCGCTCGAACTAATGATGATTTCAATTATATACTTAACCGTTTGTTTGAGTTATTTTAAAATAAAACAACAGATCGAGAATTTTTCTTTTAAATCCAGTATATTTTAAGTTTTAATGGTATTACAAATAGTTTATACAAATAAACTTTATAAAGAATAACTTTGTACGTAATTTTGCAAGAAAGAAAATCTCATGAAAATAAAAATCTCCGCAATTCAGTTAGCTGAAATTATTAATATTAAAAATTTCAAAGATGAGTTAGAGGGAGCTAATTATAGTTTTTCTGGCTCAGAGTTTTTTAAGCAAATAGAACAAAATAAGTTTATTTATTTATTAGATTATGGCGTGGTTGTTTTTGCCAATTTTAGCCCTGAAGAAGAAACTGAATGGTTACAAAAAATAAAAAGACATCAGGAATCGCCAATAGATATGCTTTTAAAAGAGAGGTATTTCATAAGGATAAAGGAAGATAATACAAATTTTGAAGTTAAAAACAATGAAGTTCTCTTACCTGAATTAGATAGTTCTGCTATACGAATAATTATGCTTAATGTGGCACAATCAGTAGCATTAGAATATTATGAAGTCATTACAGGCAAGTTGGTTTCTTCTACAAAAGAATTTATACTTCAACTAGAAAATACTGGAAATATTAATATTTCTAAAAAGAATCTCTTAAAATATATAGGTCAAGTACTAAACGTAAAAAACAGTATTGTAGACAACTTATATATACTAGACGATCCTAACTCCGTATGGGAAAACGAAAAACTAGATGCTTTAAACAAAAAAATGAAATCTAATTTTGAAATTTTACCCCGTTTTAAAGACGTTGATTACCGCCTCTCTATAGTTGAAAACAATCTAAAAATATTTACCGAAGTTTTAAACGTAAAAGAAAGTTCTCGTTTAGAGTGGATTATTATTTTATTAATTACCTTTGAGATAATAATGTCTTTTGTAAAACATTAGATTAAACTAATTTTATTTTTAAAACGGTAGCCATATTTACTGCCATTTTCTTCATCTGTTCTGCAACTTTACCTTCAAAATAAGGATCAATGCTGTCATATAAATAATCTAACCAAATATCATAATGTTCCTTTAAAAAAGGTTCTTTATCATGAATATCTTTATGTATTTGAAACATATTATTAGTATAACCTCCTTTTAAAAATAAAGCTTGTTCCCAAAAAGTACATAAAACATCTAAATGCTCATCTAAATGTTGATCAACATGAGTTGTCTTTTTAAAAAAGAAATTAATGTTATCATCGGTCAAGAGTTTATTATAAAACATCTTCATTATAAACAATATATCTTCTCTTGTTTCTATATCTTTCATACAGCTAATATAATTTATTTAATTTAAATTTTTATTGATTTTTATCATCTGAATAACCTTTATGTTCATAGAAAACGAACCTATCTGGTTTTATTTCCTACCTTTGCAAAAAAAAGTACATTATGTCGCACAAAGCAGGATATGTTAATATTATAGGAAATCCCAATGTTGGAAAATCAACTCTAATGAATGCTTTAGTAGGAGAACGATTATCTATCATTACCAGTAAAGCACAAACAACTCGTCATCGAATTTTGGGTATTGTAAATGGTGATGATTTTCAAATATTATTTTCAGACACACCAGGTATTATAAAACCTGCTTATGAACTACAAAGTTCTATGATGGATTTTGTTAAGTCTGCATTTGAAGATGCTGATGTACTAATTTATATGGTGGAAATAGGCGAAAAAGACTTAAAAGACGAAGCTTTTTTTAATAAAATTATTCACTCTAAAATTCCTGTTCTTCTTCTTTTAAACAAAATTGATAAATCTAATCAAGAACAACTGGAAGAACAAGTAACATTATGGAAAGAGAAAGTACCTAACGCAGAGATTTTTCCTATTTCTGCTTTAGAAAATTTTAATGTACAAGCAGTTTTTAACAGAATCATAGAATTACTTCCTGAATCTGAACCCTATTATCCCAAAGATGCTTTAACGGACAAACCTGAGCGTTTCTTTGTAAATGAGGCTATTCGAGAAAAAATATTATTAAACTACGATAAAGAAATTCCTTATGCTTGCGAAGTAGAAACAGAAGAATTTAAAGAAGATGATAAGATCATTAGAATTCGTGCTTTAATAATGGTAGAACGTGATACTCAAAAAGGAATCATCATAGGCCACAAAGGGACTGCTATTAAGAAAGTAGGAATTCAAGCCCGCGAAGAATTAGAAAAATTCTTTGGTAAACAAATTCATATAGAGTTATATGTAAAAGTTAATAAAGATTGGCGCTCAAATGAAAGACAGTTAAGACGTTTTGGATATAATCAAAAAAATTAGTTTTAAAACATCTTGTAAACTCATAATATGTAATAGCCACTACTTTACCTGACAGTTGTAAGTTAAATTAAGTTTGTCAGATTGTTTGTTTTTTCAATTCCTGCGGGGCTTTTTCAGATGAAAGAAAAAAATGATTCTGATGCAATTTATTCAAGTTTTTTTCATCTGCCAAATATTTGGTATCTAAAAAAGTTTTTAAAGGAGTTTGTCCATAACAAAACTTACCAGAATGGGGTCTGTTTTGATTGTATTCTATAAGCCAAAGGTCAAGGTCTATTTGAAGTTGTTCAATTGAGTTATAAACTTTTTTTCTAAAAGCTATGGCATAAAATTCATTTTGTATAGTTCTATGAAAACGTTCGCAAATACCATTAGTCTGAGGACTTCTAGCTTTGGTTTTAGTATGATCTATGTCTTCAATAGCTAGATAAAGTTGAAAATCGTGATCTTGTGAACCACAATACTCTGTTCCTCTATCGGTAAGTATTCTAAGTAAAGAAACATCTTGTTCTTGATAAAATGGGAGCACTTTATCATTGAGCATATCTGCTGCTACGAGTGAATTTTTTTGGTCGTATAGTTTTGCAAAAGCAACTTTAGAATAAGTGTCTATGAAAGTTTGTTGGTAAATTCTTCCTACTCCTTTAATTGTGCCAACATAATAGGTGTCTTGTGCTCCCAAATAACCTGGATGAGCGGTTTCTATTTCTCCGTGAGCTTCTTTTTCTTCTTTAGCTTTTTCAATGGCTACGACTTGTGATTCAGTAAGAATCAAACCTTCTTTTGCTACTTTTGTCTCTAAGGCTTTTAATCGCTTTTTAAAGGTCTCTAAATCATTACGAAGCCAAATCGAACGAACTCCTCCAGGAGAAAGTACAATGCCTTCTTTACGCAATTCATTACTCACTCTTTGCTGACCTAGAGCTGGATTATCTGTAGCAATGCTTACTACTTTTTGCTCAATGTAGGGTTCAACACGATTTTTAATAATGGGTTTGCTTCGACTTATTTCTTGAAGTGCTAATTCGCCTCCTGTTTCATATAATTCTTGAAAACGATAAAAACTATCACGACTGTAGCCCATAATCCTACAAGCTTCTGATACATTTTTTAATTTGTTTGCTAAGTTTAATAGTCCAATTTTATTACCTATTATTTTTTGATTTGTTGTCATATTTAATCTTTGTTTAAAATTAATACTTTAATTGGTAACTGTCAGATTAAATATTAACTATTACACATAATACCCCCCCGTTTTAAACTTTATTGTTCTAAAACGAGGGTTTTTAATTAAAATATAAACTAATTTTATTGGATAATTTTTAAAAATTCTTGCTCTAATTCATTCATTTGTCCATACCCGTTTTCACGCGTTTGACGACCAAGAATATACAATAATATCCAACAAAAAAACATTAGTCCCATCACTATAAAGTCAGATGTAATACTTTTCTTTAACATATAATCAGAAATAGCAAACATCATAAAGACAATAAAAACCCCAGCTACCATGAAGTGCATAAAAATAAAAAATGTCCACATCGTTTGAGCGGGTCCAAACAATCCTCGGAGATGAGTAGCTTGCCCATTACTTCCTTCTTTTTCTTCCAACTCTATTGTTAGATATGGTGACCAATAACGTTGTTTTAAACCTCCTATCGTAAATTGTATATGATTTCTTCTTATTTTCATTACATAATCTGGAGAGATTTGACTTTTATAATCAATAAATTTTTGTCTTACCCCCTCAACTGTTTCGTCAATGTCTTTATAAAATCGTAGTCGTAGGTTAATAGTGTTTTCAGTTTCCATTTTTAGTTTATTTCGATTAGAGGGGAACCAAGATAAGAAAATTATTAAAAACTAATAAAACTCACTTCTTTTTTTAAAAATCATTTTTTACAACAAAAAAATAACATTAAAAGATATTCAAAAAAATCTACACAACACACAAACTTAAACATGAGAAGAAATCAAAAAGCCAAAATATTTTAACTCCTACCTTGTTTAAATAAAAAATGTTGAATCTTTTTTTGAATATCTCGTAACTGTATCAAAAAGTATATTTTACATTCAAACCTCCAAAAAAGGTTGCTTTTAAAGGTGCAGGAATGTACGCATCAGGCATTTGATTAACAAAAATCATTTGGTAATACTGTACATTAGTAATATTATTAACTCCTGAAAAAACATCTAAATCTAGGTGATTGATTACATTTACTTTTAAGCCTAATTTAGCGTGTAATAAATTATATTTATCCGCAGTTGCAATTTGTAAATTTGGATTTGTTCTATCTACAGGAACATATCCAAAATTAGCAGTTCCTCTATGATTAAACGTTACGTTACCATAGATTCCCAATTTAGTCAGAAAATCTATACCTGCATTAGCAACCCATTTAGGGGTTCCTAATACACTCAAACCTGAAAAATCGTAAACATTTTGAGCAATGTTAGCCCCAGTTGTGGTTCTACTAAATTTATACTCTTGGTATGTAAAGTCAGAATAAGTCCCGTTTACAAATGGTGCAAATGATTTTAGAAAACCATTTGTTGTTTTTATCATTTCAAATTTTAGATTACCTTCTACCCCTTTATGCAGCTGGCTTCCTCCGTTAATCATATAAGTATACAACTTAGTTATATTGGCTGGATCTGTAACTGAAACGGTTGACATTTTATCTTTAAAATTTGTTCTAAAAGCGGCCAATTCAAATCCTAAACGTCCTTCTAGAAGCTTTCCTTTTGTACCTACCTCCCATTGTTCTCCAATTTCTGGACGTAAATTACTATTGACCTGATTGATTTCAGGGATAAATAAATAACCGCTCACAGGCGCTTTATACGCTTTGTTATAAGAAGCATAAACTGATACTGATTTATAAAATACTTTACTAATAGCTACTTTTGGAGAATACATATCTCTATAAGATACATTAAAGTTTAATGGTTTACTGTTTTGAGTTACTTGCGGATTTCCTGAAAGATTGTAGATATAAGGAAATCTGTCATTAGAATCTATTCCCATATAGTTTGAGCTAATACCAGCCGTTAGAGCAAAATCATAAGGCAAATTAAAAGTCCATTCAGTAAATACAGAATTTGTTTTTGAGGAAACGTATAAATTACTTCTTAAAAGACCTATAGTATTATATCCCTCTGCATTTACAGGATTCCCCATAGGATATGTCAGTGTTTGTGCGTTTTGCATTTGCATTTCAACTCCTGTAATTCCTGACAATTTAAACTCATTACCTAAATCCCATTTGCTATCAAAGGTAGAACGAAAGCCATAATTTACTGGTAATTTATCGGTCCATCCTCCAGCAGAACTTACATTACTACTAATTCCTGAACCAAAAACAGAAGTGGAATTACTCAGGTTTTTATATATTTGATAAAAATGATTCAGTCCTGCTCTGAAACTAATGACATTACTATGTGCATTATTTTTTATATAAGCTGGATTTCCTGAATAATCTAAATTTTGATACTGAGCTATTGTCAGTTCTCCATTTCTTTCCTCATAACTATTGGTATATCCTACATACGCATTGATTTTTTGCTTGTTACTTAAGCCAAAATCAGCAAAAATATTTACAAAATCTTTTTTAGAAGCTGTATGATTCATAAAACCATCATACTTTTGGTTTCCGTAATTAACTAAAAAAGATGATTTTTCACTCCCCACAGCTATTTGAGATGTCAATCGTCTTAAACCATAGCTACCAAACATGGTATTTTGAGAAATAGAGGTTTTTCCTGCCTCTGGTTTAATTGTTTTTAAATTTACAGCACCTGCAATAGCCAATCCGTATAATGATCCTGCTGGTCCTTTTAGAACTTCAACTTCTCCAATTGAATTAAAGTCAATATCATCCATTAAAGTAATTCCTTCAGCATCTGTTACCGGAATATTATTTAAATACACTTTTACTCCTTGTGAATCAAAATTACTATTAGTCCCATTAGTTCCTCGCGCGCCATTTCCATATCCGCGAATATTAAACGTTTGTCCTGCTGATACTGTACGACGTTGCATAAACATTCCTGGTATGTTTGTATTTACAGCATCATCAAAAAACAAACCTGTACCACGTTGAATTTCTTTGGTTTCTAATTTAGAAATAGACGCAGCTTGTTTTAATAATGTCTTATCTGATTGCGAAGTAGCTGTAATTTCTACTTCATTTAATTTATTAATTTCTATATTTTTCTTATTATCTTGAGAAATAGCTTGAATTGAAGTAAGTCCCAATAAAACTACTCCTATTTTATTTTTAATTTTCATGTATACTTAACTTATTTAAAAAAATTATCATACTAGATTTAGCTAACACTTTAGCTAAATACTAAATGAGATAAACAAAGATCTAAATAAAGCTAAACGCTTTTTTATCCTATTTGTCTATCAATATATTATTTTCAATAAAATAGATTGAGGTAAAACTATCAACCTATTAAATAAGTATACTCTGGTGGAGGTGGTTCTATTGATTGTTTATTTTGTAAATAATTCATTAAATCATCCATGTTTAATTTTACTTTCCGACAATCTGAGTAATTATTTAGCAAAACAAACGCTATATTTTCTTGATAGTACAAAAAATTGATTTTTAACCTTTGGTTCTTATTCTTTGCTCCTGTATTACTCTTTTCCTTATAATCTTTTGTTCTGTTGAGATAATTTTTTTCGATTTTATCATTAATCAATTTTAAAACCACAAATCCATTATCTGATTTTATTTTAACAATATCATGAAGTTCTTTATTAATTATAATTTCATGATCTGAAATTCTTTTTTTAAGAAATTCTCTAAAAGTCAATTTTATCGTAAAACAATCATTTTCAGAATATTCCTCCAACACAACTAATTTTAAAAAACTTTGTTTAATTTCAAAAATAGAACTCACTATCCCAGCATGCATGAGTATAATAAAAGCAAGCAATAATAGGATATTTTTTCTCATTTAAACTTTTTGTGGGAGAAGCAAATATATAAAAATCAGATCCATGGAAAGATAATTTTATCAAAAAGAATGTGTAACCAGTTTGTTTTTTTTACCTTTGCGGACTGAAAAATTGAAAAATGAATAATATCGTAGCCATTGTAGGGAGACCTAATGTAGGGAAATCAACTTTTTTTAACCGATTAATTCAACGTCGTGAAGCTATTGTGGATTCTGTTGCAGGAGTAACACGTGATCGTATTTATGGTAAAAGTGAATGGAATGGAAAAGAGTTTTCTGTAATTGACACGGGTGGTTATATTAAGGGTTCTGATGATATTTTTGAAGGAGAAATTCGTAAACAGGTAGAATTAGCCATTGACGAAGCTGATGCTATTATTTTTGTAGTAGACGTAGAAGAAGGAGTAACCCCTATGGATATGGAAGTAGCTAATTTACTTCGTAAAGTTGACAAACCTGTTTTAGTAGCTGTTAACAAAGTAGATAACGCCATGCGTATGGGTGATGCTGTTGAATTTTACTCTTTAGGTTTAGGAGAATACCACACTATTGCGGGTATGAATGGTAGTGGAACAGGAGAATTACTAGACAAATTAGTAGAAGTATTACCCGAATTACCAGAAGTTATAGAAGAAGAAAATCCATTACCTCGTTTTTGTGTAGTAGGTCGTCCTAACGCTGGAAAATCTTCATTTATCAATGCGTTAATTGGTGAGGATCGTTTTGTGGTAACAGATATTGCAGGTACTACGCGTGATGCTATTGACACAAAATACAATCGTTTCGGTTTTGAGTTCAACCTAGTTGATACAGCAGGTATACGTCGTAAATCAAAAGTAAAAGAAGATTTAGAATTTTACTCTGTAATGCGTTCTGTTCGCGCTATTGAACATAGTGACGTTTGTATTTTAATGATAGATGCAACTCGTGGTTTTGAAGGACAAGATCAAAATATTTTTTGGTTAGCTGAAAAAAATCGCAAAGGAATTGTTATTTTAGTTAACAAATGGGACTTAGTTGAAAAAGACACAATGACCACAAAATTATACGAAGCTAAAATTCGTGAAGAAATAGCCCCTTTTACAGATGTACCTATCATTTTCGTCTCGGCATTGACAAAACAGCGTTTACTTAAGGCATTAGAAGCTGCTGTTCAGGTGTATGAAAACAAAAAACAACGCATTCCTACCTCTAAATTCAATGAGTATATGCTTAATATTATTGAACACATGCCACCTCCAGCACTAAAAGGCAAGTACATAAAAATCAAATACTGTATGCAATTACCAACACAATCACCACAGTTTGTGTTCTTTGCTAACTTACCTCAATATGTAAAAGATCCATACAAACGTTTCTTAGAAAATAAAATCCGAAATAACTGGAACTTTGAAGGTGTGCCAATTGATATTTATATAAGAGAAAAGTAAAATAAAACCTTCTTTATTTAAAAGCCATTGCTTCTTTTTAGCAGTGGCTTTTTTTATTTTTAACAACTTCCTACCTCAAAAACCAAGCTATTTATCCCCTATAATACAAAAACAAAACACAGGGTAGAATAGTATCTCTTGTTGTTAAATAAATACAAAAACAATAAATAAAATACAAATAAATTGCATTATCTATAAATAAAAAACCAAAAAACAGAATTATGAAAAAAACATTAATCCTAATTAGCCTCTTATTAAATATTGGCGGGAGCTTATATGCTCAAATCCTAGAATGTGGAACAAAAGAACAAAACGAAATTACACAAAGACAAAATCCTGATGCTTTAAAAAAAAGAAATGAATTTGAAATCTTTACAAAAAAATTTGTACATGATTTACGTAAAAACAAAAATGTAAAAAACAATGCTTTGGCTACTAATTACATTATTCCTGTCGTATTTCATATTTATGGTACTACCCAAAGTGGAAAAAGTGTTACCTATGACAAAATTGTTAACGCGTTAAATGCTGTTAATAATGATTTTAATGGACTTAATGATGACTTCAATAGTGTTGAACCTTTTTTTCAACCTCGTCGAGCAACATTAAACATTCAATTTAGACTAGCCAAAATTGATCCTAATGGAGGCAACACCACAGGAGTTGTTTTTCATACAACAAAAAATGGGTACGGAAATGGAGGCGGATATGACGATCAAATTGCAGCAGATGCTTGGGACAACAAAAAATACGTAAACGTTTATATCCAAAATGATTTATATAATCAAAATATTTACAACAACTCTGGAGTAGCCTGGTATCCCGATATAAATATGACCAATAGAAATACCGCCAGAATAGTATTTAATGGCGCTTATCTCTTGGGTAACACAGATAAAGAATTTTCTTCTACTCTTACCCATGAATTTGGTCATTTTTTTAACTTAATTCATACATTTGAAGATGGTTGTACTGGAACGGATCAAGTAGACGACACACCAAAAGAAGATGCTAAACATGCCTTGAGCTGTACCCCTGGTACAAATTGTGATGGAGACAAAGTAAATATCGAAAATTACATGGGATATAACGGAGCAAGAGGCTGTTACAAAATGTTTACCAGAGGTCAAGTTGACCGAATGATTGCAGCAATGCAACACGAAGCAAGAATTACTCTTTGGCAAAATTCAAATTTATTAGCTACAGGCGTATATGACAACCAACTAGCATCAATTATTGCTCCATTAAGCCTCTACAAAGAAAACATAAACAACAATGGTACTTTCTCACAAATAAATGAATTAAGCCTAACAGCAGGAAAAACTTTTTCATTATCCTCTGGAAAACTTATTCAAGGAACCCATTATACTTTAACCAATTTCCCTCAAGGTTTAAATCCTATCATAACCATAAATAGTAATTCTAAAGCAACTCTTACATTAGAAGGTTCTGCACAAAACCATCAGACTAACCATAATATTTTAGCAAGTATCCAATTTTTACCCGCTGCTTTTTCTGGAGGTACTAACAACTTAATATCTGACAAATTAAACATTAAATTTGAATTTATTGATCCTTATGGTATATTTTTAGCTAAAGGACAACCAAACTGGATGGCAACACCTAGTCAAACATGGCTTTTCTTTAATACAGAAAAAGGAGACGATACTTCCTATGGATTTTGGCTATTTGAAACGGATAAATACAAATTAGAAACTTACGGAAAGCGATTAATTTGCAATCCAAACACAAGAAATATTAGCCGTTTAACAAAAGGAACTGAAATAAATGGTTCTTCTAATTTTACAGCACCTGGAGCCTATCCTAATCAGCTAGACATCATTAATCCGTCTTATAATGATTGGAAAGGACAAATAGGATATATTGGCTATGAATACAAAATAGATGGCAATACTTGCTATGGCTATTTTAAAGTAGAGCCTATTAGTGGCTCTGAAGGGTATAGAATTACAGAATACGCTTACAACACACAACCTGGAGCTCCCATAAAAGCAGGTGAAAAAGATCTACAATCTTTAACATCTCCTTCAAACCTTACTTCTGCTATCAATAACAATACTATTGTTCTAAACTGGATTGATAAAAATACAACAGAAGATGGTTTTTATCTAGAAAAATCAACTAATGGAGGAGCTTATCAGCTAATTGCCTCCTTACCACCTAATACTTATACGTATTCAGACAAACTTATTAATGTAGGCATTACTTACAAATATAGAATAAGTGCTTACAAAGGAACTGAAAAATCAAGCTATTCTAATGAAACAATAATTACAGCTCCTAGTGATTATGTAGATTATTGTAAAGTTAGCGCAAGAAATACTTATGAATATATTAAATCCATTAAATTAAGTTCTTTTACAAATACTTCTGGAGCGGATTATGAAGGATATGGTAATTATGTATCTAAAACAATTAGTTTAAAATCAGGAGAACAAGTAACCACAGTACTTACCCCCGGTTTTAATCCTTCTGCTTCTGATGAAGCATGGACAATTTGGATTGACTATAACGACAATAAACAATTTGAAAATTCAGAAATCGTCTTAAAAACATCCCTAACAAACAAAGAATATACAGGTACTTTTTCAATTCCTTTAACCGCAAAAGGTACTTTCCGTATGCGTATCATAATGCGCTATAATGATATTAGCAATATTCCTTGTGGTTATATTAACGATGGAGAAATTGAAGACTACACCGTACAAATACAAGAACAAAATACTACCTTAGAAACACCTTATGCTTATTTAAATGGTGGAATCTCCAAAAATGGATTTTATGCTTTATGGAACAAAGTACCTAACGCTAGTAAATATGAGGTACAATTAAATACCTCTGGTACTTGGTACACAGTAGGAACTTCAACTAGTTATTATTTATATGTGGCAAAACCTGGATCTAGCACACAATTTCAATTTAAAGTAAAAGCTCTTAATTCTACAGGAGAAAGTAATTGGAGTACTCCTGTAAATGTAACCTTACCTTTATCAGGACCTATAAATACAAAAGAATCTAAATTTATTATAGCACCAAACCCTGCTACCGATCAAGTAACATTTTCAATACCTGAAAGCATTTCTAACGATAGTCGCATAGAAATCTATAATAACTTAGGTCAGCTTGTAAGAATAACACAACAAATGGAAAATTATTCCATTCAAAATTTACCCAGAGGAACCTACCAAGTTAAACTAATTTCTAAAGAAAAAGTAGAAGATAGTAAACATTTATTTTTAAAATAATAAACTCTTTTATTCATTAATCCTCAGGATTAAACAGTGGGTGTCTAAAAAGTAGCAACTTAAACTTCAATTACCAGAGAAGTTACATTATCCGTATTATCTGATTGGTTTTTGCTTATTCACTTCGTTCAAACCTCTCTTTCATCATAGGATGACAACATTGCAAACTTTTAGGACACCCTCTATTATATAACACCCCATTATAATATTCTGATTCCATCTAACTAACGAGTCAAAAATTTACTCTTAGCCTTAATTATATCTGCCACAGGTTTATTTTCAATTTTACTTTCCAACCACGAAATAATATCTAAATAAAGAAAAGCTCTTTTTTCATAAGAATGACTTTCAAATGACTTTAATTTTGCATGTAGTTTTTTGAACTCATTTTTTAATTGATGAGGATAAATTTCACCCAAATTTTTTAAAAACTTAATCATTTCTCTTTGAACTTCATGTAACTCATTCATTTTAATAAGAAACTTATAAGTAGCTTTTAATTGTTTTTCAAGTTGATAATCCATACACGCCTCATAATGCGCCACTAAATTCAAAATCCTAGAAAAACACATGAGGTCTTCCCGCATGCTTAGGTTTTTATTATCTATAATTTTAGTTAAATATTCTATACACTTTTTATTATTGTTTGTTCCAAAATGTAAACACGCTATTTTATAATAAAAAACCATTATATGATGATCATCAATCGTGTTTTTGTACAGGTTTATTAATGTTTCTACTTCTTCTATAAGCAAAAGCCCTTCCTTAAAAGTTCCTTCTAAAAAATGCAAATTAAACTTATTGTTATAAATACATAAAAAAGCAAGCGAGTTTATATTATCATTTTTAGGAAAAGAATCCGATTGAATTGTCTGTTCAATCCGGTATAAAGTAGTTTTAAAACTTGACTTATATTTAATCAAGTACAAACATTCTAATAAATAAGTAGCTCCCTTTAAAAACCATACAGGATTAATATATATTTGATGTTCGTTTTCATAAAATAAACCAATCCACTTAGTAGAGTATTTATAACAGCTCAAAAAATCTTGAACAAGCAAATGTTTCCATAAAAATGTTTTATAAAGCCATAATTTTTCTCTAAATCCCAACTCTTCATATTTATAATTTGGAACATTTTTATTAAAAAAATCTGTTATCTCTCTCATTTCTTCATCACTCTTGGCATAACCACTTTTGAGCATAATACTATAAAGCTGAAGAGATAAATTAGACAATTTACTAGCAATTACGTTTTGTATACTAAGTTCTTTTGCCTGAATAGCCAGTTCATCTGCTCTATTAATAATACTACGAGTTATATACTGAGATTCTATTACTTTTTCTAACTCAACAATTTCATACGCTATATTTTTTTCTTCATTTTCAACTGCCATACTTTTGGCTTTATCAAGAATTTTCAAACTTTGTTTATACAGCCCTTTTTGATACAAAATGGTTGCAAAATCTAATTGTTCCCTTATCAAAATACGTATATTTTGATTAATAGGATTTAATCGTAAACTAACTAAAATTTGCCTATACAAATGAGCCTTCAGATTAGACAATTGAAGTTTTGTTACGATCTTACTTCTCAATATTTCCTCTTCATCATATTCTACCATTTTATCTAGCAAATTAAAAAGAGATAAAAATTTCGCATCCGTATTAACACCTAATCTATTAACATATAGTTTAAAATGTCTTTTTTCAGATTTTGAAAGCGAATGAATTAGAATATGCAAATTATCTTTTGTAGGGTTAGACATTGTAATTTATTTTTCATTAAATACTTACTATTAAAGCACTTACACTTCTTTCATCACTCCTTAGATATTGTAAAATCAAAGTTTTAAAATCAATTTAATGCTTACACAAAATATAAATTCGTTATCAAAAATTAAAATGTTTTATGGAAAATCAGAAAATAAAAATTTTTGACACAACTCTTCGCGATGGTGAACAGGTACCAGGATGTAAGCTAAATAAGAGGCAAAAATTAGCAATTGCTTCTCGTTTAGATGAACTAGGAGTTGATGTAATTGAAGCAGGTTTTCCTGTTTCTAGTCCAGGAGACTTTGAAGCTGTAGATGCTATTTCTAAATTAGTCAAAAACGCAACCGTATGCGGTTTAACACGGGCTATAAAACAAGATATAGAAATCGCTGTAAGAGCATTAGAAAAAGCTAAAAAACCTCGTATTCATACAGGCATAGGAACCTCTGATTCGCATATAAAATATAAATTCAACGCAAGTAAAGATGAAATTATTGAACGAGCAGTAGAAGCCGTTGCCTTCGCTAAAAAGTTTGTAGACGATGTCGAATTTTATGCCGAAGATGCTGGAAGAACAAATAATGAATTTCTTGCTCTAATTTGTAGTGAAGTCGTAAGCGCAGGTGCTACCGTTTTAAACATACCTGACACAACAGGCTATTGCTTACCTGACGAATACGGTGCTAAAATAAAATATCTAAAAGAAAACGTAAAAGGAATAGACAATGCTATATTGTCTTGTCATTGCCATAATGATCTGGGTTTAGCTACTGCTAATTCAGTAGCAGGAATCATTAACGGTGCCAAACAAATAGAATGTACTATAAACGGTATTGGAGAAAGAGCCGGTAATACATCTTTAGAAGAAGTCGTAATGATTTTACGCCAGCATCCCGATTTAGGTTTTACAACTAATATAAACTCTAAATTACTATATGAAATGAGTCAACTAGTTTCTGAACAAATGGGAATGGTAGTCCAACCAAATAAAGCAATCGTGGGATCCAATGCCTTTGCCCATAGTTCAGGCATTCATCAAGATGGAGTAATCAAAAATAGAGAAACTTACGAAATTATAAACCCAAATGACGTAGGCGTAAATGAGTCATCAATCATTCTTACAGCAAGAAGTGGACGAGCAGCATTAGCCTATCGCGCCAAAAAAATTGGTTATGAATTAACCAAACTACAATTAGACAAAGTCTATCTAGAATTCTTAAAATTTGCCGATAGAAAAAAAGAAGTAGTAGATGAAGATGTACACAAAATTATTGAATTAAGTAAAATTAGAATATTTGCCTAATGAAAAAGAAAACCTTATTTGACAAAGTATGGGATAGCCACGTGGTGAGTACAATACCTAACGGCCCTCAAATTTTATATATAGACACCCATTTAATACACGAAGTAACAAGTCCTCAAGCATTTGCTGAATTAGAAGATCGTAACATTTCTATTTTTAGACCCAATCAAATTGTAGCTACTGCAGATCATAATGTTCCTACTTTTAATCAACATCTCCCCATCAAAGATGAATTATCAAAACAACAAGTAGAACAATTGACAAAAAATTGTAAAAAAAACAATATTACACTTTATGGTTTAGGTCATCAATATCAAGGAATTGTTCACGTAATAGCCCCCGAATTAGGAATTACACTACCTGGAATGACTATGGTATGTGGTGATAGCCACACCTCCACTCATGGAGCCTTTGGAACGATTGCTTTTGGAATTGGCACAAGTCAGGTAGCACAGGTTTTTGCAAGTCAATGTCTACTATTAAACAAACCTAAAAGCTTACGTATTACTGTAAATGGTATACTCGCGAAAAATGTAACCCCTAAAGATGTTATCTTATACATAATTTCCAAAATAGGCACCAATGCAGGAACAGGATATTTTTGTGAATATGCTGGAAGTGTTTTTAGAGAAATGTCTATGGAAGGACGTATGACCGTTTGTAACATGAGTATAGAAATGGGAGCTAGAGGAGGCATGATCGCTCCTGACGCAACTACCTTTGAATATATACAAGGAAGAAAATTTGCTCCAAAAGGAAACGAATTAAAAGAAAAAATAGACTATTGGAAAACCTTAGTAACAGACGAAGAAGCTGTTTTTGACAAAGAATATCATTTTGATGCTCAAGATATTGCACCAATGATTACCTACGGAACAAATCCTGGTATGGGAATAAAAATAACCGAAACAGTTCCGTTTATAAACAACGATCCTTCTTTTGATAAAGCTATAGAATATATGGGATTTAGCAAAGGTGAATATTTACTGAACAAAATAATTAATTATGTCTTTATTGGTAGTTGTACTAACTCCAGAATTGAAGATTTTAGAGCTGTAGCTCACTATATAAAAGGAAAACAAAAAGCATCAAATGTATATGCACTAATTGTTCCTGGATCACAACAAGTAGCTATACAAATTAAAGAAGAAGGTTTGTCTAAAATTTTTGAAGAAGCAGGTTTTCAAATTAGACAACCTGGATGCTCTGCTTGCCTAGCTATGAATGAGGATAAAATTCCAGCAGGAGAATACTGTGTTTCTACTTCTAATAGAAATTTTGAAGGAAGACAAGGACAAGGCGCAAGAACATTATTAACCAGTCCCGTTCTAGCCGCAGCAATTGCAATTGAAGGTAAAATTGTAATGGCACAAATCTAAAAAAGAAAATATGGAAAAGTTTACAAAATTAATATCTAGAGCAGTACCCCTAACAGTAGAAAATATAGATACAGACCAAATTATACCTGCTCGTTTTCTAAAAGTAACAAACAAAATTGGTTTTGGAAACCATCTATTTAAAGATTGGCGTTTTGATAATCAAAATAACCCCATTAATTCTTTCATATTAAATAATTCTGATTATTCAGGCAGTATTTTAGTTGCCGGAGATAATTTTGGTTGTGGTAGTAGTAGAGAACACGCCGCTTGGGCATTAACTGATTATGGTTTTAAAGTCATCGTTTCTAGCTATTTTGCTGATATTTTTAAAGGTAATGCCCTAAACAATGGTTTATTACCTGTACAAGTAACTCCTGTCTTTTTAAATGAAACTTTAAACTTATTAAAAACAAACCCTCAAGCCCTAATTGAAATTAATCTAGAAACACAAACTATTACAGTTACAGACCTATCTAAAACGGAAAACTTTGAAATAGATCCTTATAAAAAAATCTGTATGATAAATGGTTATGATGATATTGATTTTTTGATAAGTCATAAAAATAAAATTGAAGCCTTTGAAAAATCAAGAAACTTATCTTATCATAAAATAACAATATAAAGTTAAACAAGTATGGAAATAAAAATAGCATTATTATCAGGAGACGGCATTGGTCCTGAGGTAACAAAACAAGCAGTTAAAGCACTAAAAGCTATAGAAGAAATATATAATCATACATTCTATTTTACAGAAGCTCCAGTAGGAGCCCTAGCAATTGATGAAACAGGTAATCCTCTACCTGAAGCAACCTTAAAACTATGCAAAGATAGTCATGCCGTTCTTTTTGGAGCCATAGGCGATCCCAAATACGATCATGATCCTACAGCAAAAGTAAGACCTGAACAAGGTCTTCTAAAGCTAAGAAAAGAACTAGGACTATTTGCAAACATTCGTCCTATCAAAACCTATGATACATTACTAGACAAATCCCCTTTAAAAAAAGAAATTATTCAGGGAACTGATATGATTATTTATAGAGAGCTTACAGGAGGTATTTATTTTGGTGAAAAAAAATTAAATGAAACCGGTACTATTGCATCTGATTTATGTAAATATACAAAAGAAGAAATAGAAAGAATTACTCATCTTGCTTTTAAAGCAGCCTATACAAGAAAAAAACATGTTACTTTGGTAGATAAAGCCAATGTATTAGAATCCTCTAGACTTTGGAGAAAAGTAGTCACGGAAATAGCTAAAGATTATCCCGATATAACGTTAGATTTTTTATTTGTAGATAATGCAGCTATGCAAATAATATTAAATCCAAGCTCATTTGATGTTATTCTAACAGAAAACATGTTTGGAGATATTATTTCAGACGAAGGCAGCGTAATAGGAGGATCCATTGGCCTATTAGCTTCTGCTTCAATAGGAAACAAAAACGCTTTATTTGAACCCATTCATGGATCTTATCCTCAAGCTAAAGGAAAAGGTATAGCGAACCCCATTGCGTCTATCTTAAGTGCAGCTATGCTTTTAGAGCATTTTGGTTTGTACGAGGAAAGTACTACTATTAATAAAGCTGTAGATAAAGCCTTACAATCAAAAATAGTAACCGTAGATTTAAATAAAGATTTAAATTATTCAACGGAAGTTGTTGGAGATACTATTGCTGAATTTATCCTGAATAAAGATATTGAAATCGTTAATTTTGAAAATTTAAAAATAGGTAAATCCGTACTTATTTAGTATTCTAATTCATTATGTTTAACCCTATTTATGCGTTAGACTTTGTGATGAAAAGGAAAAAAGCAAAGAAGATAAAATGGACAGATATTTTTAAAATCGTACTATTTTTAAACTTTGAAATTTCCTCATAATACTATTTTTTTAACCTTGAGACTGTCCAAAAAGTTTACAATCTTTTCATTTCGACCAAAGGGAGAAATTACATAATATTGATTATGAGACTCTTCCTTACAAAAGGAACAAACTGTATATTGATTTAGGCACTATCCTACAAAAGCAATAAAAATTAGTGTTGATTCTTGATGTGCTTCGCGCTCGAACTAATGATGATTTCAATTATATACTCAACCGTTTGTTCGAGTTGTTTTAACCCAAATTACGCATTAGAGAATTTTAAAAAAACTTTATTGATTCCCTAATACTTTATTTTTTTAAAAACTAGAATTGATAAAAATTAAAACATTTTATTTCAATGAGTTATAAAAATTAATTTTTCTAATGCGTAATCTGAGTTTAAAATAAAAAAAAAGATCGAGAATTTTTCTTTTTAATCCAGTATATTTTAAATTTAAATGGCATCAAAGATCTTTTATTTGTAATAATTTTTTAATATACAAATGTGTATGAATCTTTTTTAAAATTAAAATAAAATTTGAAAGGGTTCGACTTTAAAAAAGTGAACCCCTTCTTTTTAACCCAACTTAAAACAAATTTTTCTTTTAACCAGTCTACTTTTTATTTTACCATAAAACAAACGATTAACTCAATTGAAATTGACCAATAGATATAGAATGGGACTTATTAGCTATAATTTCAGAAACTATTTTTCCTGTAGCAGGTGCTAAACTTAATCCCATCATGCCGTGTCCTGTTGCTAAAATTACATTTTGAATACTTTTATCTCTGGCAATTATCGGCATACCTGACGGAGTACAAGGACGAAAACCATACCATATATCTTGATTTTCAGGCATTTTTACTTTCATTTCAGGATAGAAAGTGTTTACTGTATTAACAATACCTTGTAATCTGTTCCGATTTATTTTTGTATCTCCTGTATGAGTAATTTCCATGGTACCACCAAAACGAATATCATTATTCATAGGAGTAACAGCTACTTTTCCTTCACATAAAATAGAAGGAATTTGAGGTTTTTTTTCTTTATCTAATAAAGTAAAACTGTATCCTTTTCCTGGTAAAAGAGAAATACCTGTTCCTATTTTTTTAGCTAAACTAGGACTCCATGCCCCTGTCGCAATTACAACTTCGTCTGTACTAAAATTTCCTTTAGAAGTAATTATCTGACTTACTTTTTCGTTCGTTAGAACAAAATCCATCACGCTACAATTACTATGAATTTTTATTTCTTTTTTAGCTAATTCTTCTTTTATGTATGCTATGAATTTTTGAGGATATAAATGCGAATCGCATTTATAATGAACTCCCCCTAAAATATCTAGTTTCGTTCCTTGTTCTAAACTTTCTACTTCTGATTTTGATAAGAATTCGACTTCTAACCCTAATTTTTTAGCTTCTTCTCCTTCATGCACAATTTCCGCACCTGTTTTATCTGTTTTAAACAACATTAAAAGTCCTTTTTCTTCATAGTAAAAGGAATTACTTTTACTTGCTAAATCTTTATAAAGTTCTTTACTTAACAGAGACAAATTTCGAAGAGCTGGTTTTGCTTTTTCTACATGTTGTTTTGTGGCATTTTTATAAAATTTCCACCCCCATTTCAACAAATCAACATCAAAACGAGGTTGGATATAAAAGGGACTTTTACTATCAAACATCCATTTAACGCCTTGTGCAATCATACCTGGTTGTGCAAGGGGAATAACGTGAGAGGGCACTATCATTCCTGCATTTCCATAGGAGCAACCGTCTGTTAGATCAGAACTGTCAAATATTTCTACCTCATATCCTTCTTCTGTCAAATAATAAGCAGTACATAACCCAATAATACCGCCTCCTATTATACTTATTTTTTTCATTTTTTAATACTTTTGAGATTTGGGATATTTAAAAAAAATGCTTAGCAAATTTATTTTCACTATACTTTCCTAATTTTTAATTCTATTTATATTACCTGAAATCCATGAGCGTATGGATCATCATCATCAATAATAATGTTGTTATAACCATAAACTTTAGCCCATCCTTGAATACTTGGTACAATTGCGGGTATAGAACCTATATTGGTTTCTTCAACTACTCGTCCGATGAATTTACTACCAATAAAGCTTTCGTGTATAAATTCTTCGTCTTTTTTTAAGATTCCTTTTGCATGTAATTGCGCCATTCGAGCAGAGGTTCCTGTACCGCAAGGGGAACGATCTATTGCTTTGTCTCCATAAAATACAGCGTTTCTTCCTGAAGAACTTGAATCAATTGGAGTACCTGTCCATAATAGGTGGCTTACATCTCTAATTGTATTATTTTCTGGATGTATAAATTGGTTTTGATATTTTTCATTTATACGCGCACGAACCACTTGACTGTATTGTATTATTTTACTTGCGGTAAAATTTTGTATCCCACTAAAATTTTTTTGTGGATCAACTATGGCGTAATAGTTTCCTCCATAAGCTACATCAAATACTATTTCACCCAATTCAGGACATTCTATCGTTAAATCTTGCGCTGCTAAATAGGATTTTACATTTGTAAGGCGTACCCACTCTACTTTTTTGTCAATTTGTTTGTATTCTATTTGCACAAGACCTGCTGGTGCTTCCATTCTAATTTTTCCTGGATTTTTTGGCGTAACTAATCCCTCTTCAACAGCTATGGTAATTGTACCTATAGTGCCGTGACCGCACATGGGTAAACATCCTGAGGTTTCTATAAACAAAATTCCAAAATCATTTTCTGGATCAACAGGAGGGTATAAGATACTACCACTCATCATATCATGACCTCTGGGTTCAAACATTAGTCCTTTTCGAATCCAATCGTACTCTTTTAAAAAATGTTGTCTTTTTTCGCTCATGTTTGCACCCTTTAAATCAGGACCACCACCAGCTACAACCCTTACGGGATTTCCGCAGGTATGTGCATCTACACAAAAAAAAGTTTTTCTTCCCATTGCTTACGCTGTAATAAAAGCTGTTGTTATTTCTAATTGATCATTTACGGTTCTTGAAATTCCTAATGGGTTTTCATTTTTTAATTCTTCTGGTAATAATTCGTTAGGCCAATTTTGATAACTTATAGGTCTTACCCAACGTTTTACGGCATGAATACCTACCGCTGTAAATCTTGAATCAGATGAGGCTGGATAAGGACCACCATGTAGCATAGACGCACAAACCTCAACTCCGGTTGGCACACCGTTAAAGTGTAATAGTTAATATTTAATCTGACAGTTACCAATTAAAGTATTAATTTTAAACAAAGATTAAATATGACAACAAATCAAAAAATAATAGGTAATAAAATTGGACTATTAAACTTAGCAAACAAATTAAAAAATGTATCAGAAGCTTGTAGGATTATGGGCTACAGTCGTGATAGTTTTTATCGTTTTCAAGAATTATATGAAACAGGAGGCGAATTAGCACTTCAAGAAATAAGTCGAAGCAAACCCATTATTAAAAATCGTGTTGAACCCTACATTGAGCAAAAAGTAGTAAGCATTGCTACAGATAATCCAGCTCTAGGTCAGCAAAGAGTGAGTAATGAATTGCGTAAAGAAGGCATTGTACTTTCTCCTGGAGGAGTTCGTTCGATTTGGCTTCGTAATGATTTAGAGACCTTTAAAAAGCGATTAAAAGCCTTAGAGACAAAAGTAGCAAAAGAAGGTTTGATTCTTACTGAATCACAAGTCGTAGCCATTGAAAAAGCTAAAGAAGAAAAAGAAGCTCACGGAGAAATAGAAACCGCTCATCCAGGTTATTTGGGAGCACAAGACACCTATTATGTTGGCACAATTAAAGGAGTAGGAAGAATTTACCAACAAACTTTCATAGACACTTATTCTAAAGTTGCTTTTGCAAAACTATACGACCAAAAAAATTCACTCGTAGCAGCAGATATGCTCAATGATAAAGTGCTCCCATTTTATCAAGAACAAGATGTTTCTTTACTTAGAATACTTACCGATAGAGGAACAGAGTATTGTGGTTCACAAGATCACGATTTTCAACTTTATCTAGCTATTGAAGACATAGATCATACTAAAACCAAAGCTAGAAGTCCTCAGACTAATGGTATTTGCGAACGTTTTCATAGAACTATACAAAATGAATTTTATGCCATAGCTTTTAGAAAAAAAGTTTATAACTCAATTGAACAACTTCAAATAGACCTTGACCTTTGGCTTATAGAATACAATCAAAACAGACCCCATTCTGGTAAGTTTTGTTATGGACAAACTCCTTTAAAAACTTTTTTAGATACCAAATATTTGGCAGATGAAAAAAACTTGAATAAATTGCATCAGAATCATTTTTTTCTTTCATCTGAAAAAGCCCCGCAGGAATTGAAAAAACAAACAATCTGACAAACTTAATTTAACTTACAACTGTCAGGTAAAGTAGTGGCTATTACAGTTAAAGATTAAACGTCCAACTCTTCCTTTTAACGCTTCTACTACCTCTCTATATTGACTTAGTTCTTTTGATTCTGCGATAATTGTTCCTGTTAATTGTCCTTCTAGGCTGTTTATAACCATTGCCATTTGCTCTTTCGTTTCGCAAACTACTAGTACTGAAAATGGTCCAAATACTTCATGACTTAATGTTTTATTCTTTAAAAATTCTGTTGCATTAACCCTTAATACGGTTTGAGGAGCATAATTAGGTTTTGTTTTACCCTCATAAATAGCTAAAATTTCTACTCCTTTTTGTAAACTTAATTCTTGTTGTCCTTCGTCATAATTTTTTCTAATAGAATAATGTAACATACAAGAAGGTGCTATTTGTAAAATTTCGGATGCTAATTCGGATGCAAAAGAGTTTAATTCTGGGCTTTCTAATCCAATTATTAAACCTGGATTTGTGCAGAACTGTCCTGTTCCTAAAGTAATGGAACTTGCATATTGTTTAGCCCAAAAAGAGGTGTTATTTCTTAGTTCGTTAGGTAATAATACAACAGGATTAATACTTCCCATTTCTGCAAATACAGGAATGGGTTCAGAACGTTGTGATGCTAAATCAAAAAGAGCTCTACCTCCTGCTATACTCCCTGTAAACCCAACGGCTTTAACTAATGGATGTTTTACTAATATGGTTCCTAGAGCTGTACCCTCTCCTATTAAATTAGAAAAAACACCTTCAGGCATGCCTGTTTTTTGTACAGCTTTAATTACAGCAGATGCAATCATTTCTCCTGTTCCAATATGCATAGAATGGCTTTTTACAATTACAGGACATCCTGCTGCTAATGCTGAAGCGGTATCTCCTCCAGCTGTAGAAAAAGCAAAAGGGAAATTACTTGACCCAAAAACTACTACTGGTCCTAATGGATAAAGCATTTTTCTCAAATCTATTTTAGGCAAAGGCTGTCGATCAGGAATTGCTGTATCAATTGTAGCTTCTACCCAGCTTCCTTCTTCTAACATTTGAGCAAAAGCACGTAATTGTCCAATCGTTCTTCCTCTTTCTCCTTCAGCTCTTCCTCTTGGCAAACCAGATTCTTGAACATATACCTCTAAAAGAGTATCTCCTAAAGCAAGTATTTCATCTGCAATCGCATTTAAAAACAAGGCTTTTCTCTTTCCCGAAACGTTTTTATATTCTTGGTAGGCCTTATTTGCTAATTGAACTGCTTGTTCTATTTCTTCTGTTGTTGCTTCTATAAAGTCCCAGCTGTTTTCTTGGTTCAATTCAGGATTAAAAGTTTTTAAAACTTTAGTTCCTCCTGCCACTAAATTAGTTCCTATATAATTTTTTCCTGTAATCATATTTAGTCTTTTATATTTAATAAAGTAACCTACAAGCTTTTACCTGTAGGTTAAGATAGCCTCTGAAAAAACATTATCAACCTTATGAAAAGAAGCCTATCAAATGAACTTTATTAAAATATTTTTTTTTATATCGTCTCTGTTATTAGAGATGCGTTTTTATAATCTGGTAGAATGGGTCTTGTTTTTAACCCTTCTTCAATAATTGCTAAAACTTTTTGTTTTTCAGCACCAGCTAAAGGTAGACGCGGTGCTCTAACATATTCTGTACCTATACCTGTTGCTACTTCTGCTAACTTTATATTTTGTACTAACTGAGGACTAATGTCTAATTCTAATAATGGTAAAAACCATCTATAAATTGCTAATGCTTCTTCTATCCTACCAGCTTTTGCTAATTTGTAAATAGCTACTGTTTCTGCTGGAAAAGCATCTACTAATCCTGCTACCCAACCATCAGCTCCCATTAATAAGCTTTCTAGAGCTAAAGTATCTACACCTGATAAAATTTTTAATCTATCTCCAAATCTATTTTTAATACGAGTAACATTTGATATGTCTCTTGTTGATTCTTTAACAGCTTGTATATTATCAAACTTTAATAATTCTTCGAACATATCTAAAGTTACTTCAATCTTGTAATCTACTGGATTATTATATACCATAATAGGTAATGTAGTACTTTTAGCCACTTCAGAAAAAAATACTACAGTTTCATAATCTGTAGCTTTATATCGCATAGGAGGTAACATCATTAATCCTTTAGCTCCGTCTTGTTCTGCTTTATTAGCTGCTTCTATAGCTCCTTTAGTTGTTTGTTCTGCTATATTCATTATAACAGGGACTTGCCCATTTACAATACGAACTGTTTCGCGGATAAGCTCTCTTTTTTCATCTTCAAATAAAGTACTGGCTTCACCTAAGGTTCCTCCTAAAATAATTCCCTCTGCTCCTGCATTAAGTTGCGCCTTGATGTTTACTTCAAACATGGTTAAGTCAAGCTTATCATCTGCTGTAAATTTTGTAGTAACTGCTGGCATTACACCTTTCCATTGAAAACTCATAATTGCTGTTTTTTGACAAAATTATTTTGAATATTATCAAAGCAATACTCAGTTTTTAGCCTAAAATGATACTATATTAGCCATTGTTAAAAATAATATACCAGAATTATGATAATAACATGATGAAGTTATAAATTTGAGTAAATAAAGTACCTACTTATGAAAGTATTCCCTTTTAAAATACCCAAGACAAAAGAAGAGGCTATTATCTATCAATTTGATAAAGAATTAGTGTTATATGATAAGCTTCACCAACATGAAGAAATTCAAATTAGTTATATTGAAAAAGGAGAAGGAACGATAATAGTAGGAGATACAATATCAGAATATAACTCAGGTGACATTATTGTTTTTGGTAGTAATTTACCTCATGTCTTTAGAAGTGATGTAAATAAAGATGAAGAATTTAGTTTAGTTCATTCTATTTTTTTTGACGCCACCGTAATCAAAGAAAGTCTACAAGTACTTCCTGAATCAACAAAGATATTAGACTTTTTTAATGATACTCGCAATGGCTATAGGGTATTATCTAAAAAGGAAAAAATTTATTTACTGATGTTTGAATTGGCTACAGCAAAAGATACCACTAAGTTTATCAAATTTTTACAATTACTAAATAAACTGGCTGCCTCTAAAAAAAAATCACTTTCATCTTTTAGATATGATAAAGACATTACTGATTCTGAAGGTAAACGTATGCAAGTTGTATATGAATTTGTAATGAATAATTTTGATAAAAAAATATCTTTAGAAGAAATTGCGGATATCGCTAATATGACTAAAAATGCTTTTTGTAGGTATTTTAAAATTAGAACAAACAAAACTTTTTTTCAATTTTTAATTGAATTACGTATAGAAAAAGCCTCTCGCCTTTTAACCTCTGACAATGAAATAAGTGTTATAGAAATTGCCGAACTAACTGGTTTTAATAACATTTCTAATTTCAATAGAAAGTTTAAAGAGATTAAAAAGATATCTCCTATGAATTATCGAAAAAGATTCAAAAGTTAATATTTTATTCAATATTAAAATTCTTAACAAGCAAGGTTTCTATTTTTTAAATATTGCTCAAGTAGTTAATATTAAATAATATTAAGTTAATATACTATCCTTTTTGAATTTCTATTTGAATCAATTTTGATTAAAAATTTTAAAATGAAAAATTCTTGCTTTTTATTTGTTACTCTATTTTCCCTTTTTAGCATTAATTGTATTGGACAGGATAAACTAAATTTACTACTAAAGCTTCAAGAAATTTTTAACAAAGCTAGTATCGAAAAGATTAAAAATCTTAAAGATTTCACAGAATCTTATAAAATTGTACTCGACGAACCTTTAGATCATAATGACTTATCAAAAGGTACTTTTAAACATTGTATTTATCTGTCTCATAAGGATTTTTCAAAACCTATGGTTATTGAAACGGAAGGTTATGATGCCCGTTATGAAAAAAATGAAGTAACCTCATTATTAGATGCCAATCAATTAATAATAGAATATCGCTTTTACGGCGGTTCTAGACCTAACCCTATTCCTTGGCAATACTTAACTAACAATCAAGCTATAGAGGATTACCATAAAATAGTAGAAAAATTAAAAAAAATATACTCAGGAAAATGGATTTCTACAGGTATAAGTAAAGGAGGTGAAACAACCTTAATTTATAAATCTAAATATCCTAATGATATCGATGTGGTCATACCTTATGTAGCACCCATGATAAACGGCACAGAAGACGAACGAACTATTAAACATTATACAACTACAGCAGGTACAACAGAATGCAGAAATTCAATCATACAAACTCAAAGACAATTAATGCTTAATAGGACAGCTATTGAAATAGAAATTGCCACTCATGCTAAAAAAAACAATTTAACTTTTAATGAAGTGCCTATTTCAGAAGCATTTGAATACGCGGTTCTAGAATTACCTTTTTCTTTTTGGCAATGGAATGCTAATTGTGATAAGATTCCTCAACTAAATGCTACTCCTAAAGAATTGTTTGATTATTTAAATCATATAGTTGGTTTTGATGTCTATTCTGACAAAGGAGTTTATAGACTATTACCTTCTTTTTATCAACACTTTACAGAATTAGGTTATTATGGTTTTGATCTGAGTCCTGTAAAAGACTTACTACGCATTGTTAAATCACCTAGTAACAGTAGATTTGCTCCTAGAAATATAGATTTGAAATACGATAAATCTTATATTAAACAAGTACGCGATTATACAGAAAAAAAGGGAACTAAAATTTTATATATTTATGGTGGCTTAGATCCTTGGTATGCTTGCTCTCCTACCCCTAATGAAAAACTAGACGCTTTAAAAATGGTGCTTCCACAAGGAACACATGCCACAAGAATTAAACATTTTTCAAAAGAAGATCAACAAAAAATAATGAACATATTAATAAAGTGGTTACAATAAGTGTATATTAAATGAATAAGAATATCTAAAAATATAAGCTCACTATTTTAGCCTCATTCTAATTATTCAAAAGAAATATATTAGAAAAACAAGTTTGTATGAATCTATATTATAGCGAATATTACGAGATTTTTATCTCTAATAAAAATGATTTGTTTGTAGCCTTTTAAGACGCTCTTGTAGTATCTCACTAAGAGGCTGTCCAAAAAGTCCGCAATCTTGTCATTTGACTTCGTCCACGCTTTGCTCTAGTCAACCAAAGGGAGACCCGAGAGCTCCGCTCGAACAGGCAAATTACAACATAGTACTGATTATGAGATTCCTCCTTACGTCGGAGTGACAAACTGTGTGTTGATTTTTTACTTTTAGGACAGCCTCCGTTTAAGATAGTGTCCTTAAAAATAATTAAACAAGCTTATTTTTTTATGACTTTTATATTATTTTTAAAAAATGATAGCTTTACAATAGCCACACTGTTAGCAGCTAGTATTTCTTCAACATCCACAATGCTCCGTTTTTTATTGTCAGTTTTTCTAATTGTCCATTTGCAGTTAGATTGTCCAAATAGTTTTCACTTTCAATTCGTGCTGTTCCTGTCAGTTCAGAAAATTCTTTTGCTGTCAATGAATGATATTTTGAAAATACATAACTCCAAGTCTTGTCATAGTTGGTTTTGATAGCAGTAGGAAAAAGTTTGAGTAAGGCACTCTCAAATGTATTATATGGTTTTGAGCCATAAACCATTTCCTTTTGTCCTGCTGTGTCTGTAAAAAACATTGTTGGAAAACCTCTTACGTCTAATTCTCTGCCTAATTTTAAATCTTCTTCAAAAAGTTCTTTTGCCTTTCCGTCATAATCTGTTTTAAATTTAATAATGTCAAGCCCAACTTTTTTTCCTGCTAATTCTAAATGTTCCCATTTTGAAATATTCTTTTTTTGTAGAAATACCATTTCTCGTATTTCACGAAGAAACAAAATTGCTTTTTCATTGTCTTGCATTTGGGCTGCTTTAAAAGCAATTGAAGGTGGATAAGAAGAGTTTAAAGGGTCTTCAAACCAAACATTTCCGTCAATTGGCATATCGTAATAAACACTTACTTCGTCCCAATGATGTGCAACATCAGAAGGTTTACTTATGCCACCGCTATTATAACTCCAATTCGGCAATAAACCACCCATTCTGTATTCAATTTCAATATTTTCTCCATACTCCAATTTTAATTTTCGTAGTTGTGGTTCAATGCCCCAACAAGAAGAACAAATAGGGTCTGTGTAATAAATTATTTTTACGGTTTTTTGTTTGCTTTTACAGAACTTGTATTTCCAGAATTAGTCCGGTTTGTTGGTATTTCACAAATCCCACTTTCAAGATCGCACATCAAAGGATTGTTATTTTCCATTTTCTTTTTTGTTTGAGCTTGGCAACTAATGTTGCCAAGCATAATTAGTATTATTAAAGTTTTGAACATTATTTTTTGAATAATTTTTCAGAATATGCAGTGTTGGCAAATTCTTCCATTTTTGTAATTAAGCCATTTTCAACGGTATAAACCTGTACCCATTTTTGTTCCAAAATTTTTCCATTTTGTTTAATTTTTTGTTTTTCAGAACCAAGGACAACCACAGTATTTCCGTTGTTTAAAATTTGTTCAACTTTAAAATCAAGAATCTCAACGTTCGATACGATGTTGCCGATAAATTTTACAACTTCATTTTTCCCTTTGTATGTTCCTGAATAAGGAATCAAATTACTTCCATTGTAGTTCCATACTGTAGAATCGGAAAGCGTTAGTTTTAGTGCTTCCATATTTCCTGCTCCAAATGCTTGTAGCATTTTATTTACAACCTCTACTTCTTTACTGTTGTTAGTTTGCGCATTCACACTCATTGTTGTTAGGCTTAATGCTAATAAGATTACGCCTACCGATTTGTTCATTACTTTTTTCATTTTTTTGAAATTTTGAAATTCTTATTAATGGTGCTAAACTATTACACATTAAATATAATTTTGTTATACATTTCCTTTTAGAAAGTAGTTTCCTTTTGGATACTATTCCATAGATTGGTAATTTTGTAAAATATAAATGACTAAACTTAATGAGAAAAAATGCTGAAATAAATGCAACACCTGTCTGTCAGGTAAGAATACAAGCAATTAAAGATGCGATGAGCTTGTTATCGGGAAAATGGAAATTTCATATTTTAGGTACTTTAATAGAAGGTAACACATTAGGTTTTATGGATTTGCTAAGAGAAGTAAATGGAATTGGCTCTAAAATGCTATCAAAAGAACTACAAGATTTAGAAATGAATAAATTAATAAGTCGAACAGTAATGAATACAAAACCCATTACTATTTCATATTCAATAACTGAATATGGCAAAACACTTTCACCTCTAATTGATGAAATAGCAAAATGGGGGATTGATTATAGAAAGTCTGTCTATAAAAATGAAATCTGATAAGTTTGTGTCGGGGGTCGCTATACTTACCCCTAATATTTTGAGTATTGCCCAAAGTGGGAATTTTTAATACAAAGTTCAATTAAAAAAGAAGATTGAATTTTGCGCAAGTATCCAATTGAGACTGTTCAATTCGACACTATCCTAAAAGTGTATAAGTTATAATAAAGAGGTTGTTTTTATGATTTTTGAGGATTTTTTTCTAAAAATCAGGAGTTGTACAACAGTTACCTATGTTAGCCATTCGTTATTTTTTTAGCATTCCTTCATTTAGATAACCAAATCTAACTAATTCAGTTTCATTTTCTAAATATCTTCCACATCCTTTATTTATCAAGTATATTTTAGTTGTAATTTCCAATAAATGCGAGTAGTTATGGTCTGTTATTATTAATCCTTTATTTTTTGATTGTTCTTTTATTTGTTTATTAATTTCGGTTGCAATTGCTGGAGAAATTCCGCTGTAAGGTTCATCTAAAAGACAAAATTTAGACTTATTAAATAAAATTAATTTGATTTGTAGATATTTTAATTCACCGACTGATAGTTCGCCGACTGAAGAATTTTTTAGTTTCTGTATAATATTATCCTCCCAAAACTCGTCAACTCTATTTTCTTCGATTGTTAGATTTACAGTTTTTATAACTGAAAAATTATTTGGAATAAAATTATTTTGTGGCAAATATGAAATCCCGTTTTCCATTTTAAATGATTGAGTTAACACTTTATTGTTAAGTCTTATAAAACTGTTTTCTGCTTTTAAAGTTCCAAATAATATTTTTAGAAGCGTTGATTTCCCGCTTCCATTTCTACCAAAAATCCCAACTATTTCACCAATTTCACATTTTAAATATATATCTGATAATACTTTTTTTCCGCCAAATGATTTATTTACGCTGTCAATTTCTAATTTATATTCCATTAATCAACAAAATAATAATTGATATTCCAAAGTTTAAAAGAAAACAGAACGATATTAATTTCAGTTTACTAATATTCATATTATAGTAAAAATAGTACTCATTTTTTCTAAATTGTTCTTTGTAAAAATAAATAATAGGAATTGCTAAAAATGACAAATTTACAACTACACTACTTGGATTAAACACTAAAGAAATGATTAATAAAAATAGATTTATAAATAATACACTTTTATAAAATTCCCAATATAATTTCAGTTTCATAATGAAGATTCATTTGTTCTTTGTGCGGTTATCGATAATGACGCACAACGCCAGTCTGTGAAAAAACTTCACATCCCTTTTCAAATATATCTAAAATAATTAGTTTAAAAATAAAATATTTCGCATTCTTAACAATGCACACATCTAGGAAATCTCTCTAGAATTCTCAGTAAAAGTTTTATCCAAAGTCTTTAGAGCCAAGTTTTGTGCTTTGTTCTTTAGTCAAGCCCCTGAGCAATATGGGCTATAAAAGAATAACCATGACAAAAGAACTGCGTGGTTTATGCCAAGAAGCCTTTTGGTAGTCCAAAATCAGTAGTGGAATATTTAGGACGTTACACCCACAAAATAGCCATTAGCAACCACCGACTCCGAGAGGTGACTGCAAAAGAGGTAATTTTTAGCTACAAGGAGTAAAAAAGGAAATGACACTTTCTTTAGGGGAGTTTACAAGGCGTTTTGCTTTGCATATACTACCCAAAAACTTTGTCAAAATAAGACATTACGGATTTTTGAGTAGTACTTGGAAACGAAATAAGTTGCCTGCTTTGCAGGCAAAACTCCAAGCAAAACCTATACAAACGAAGATTAAACCCAAATTACGCGTTAGGAATCTCTTTGGTCAAGTCAATAGGATAATTCCAAAGACTTTCGAACCATTTTCTGCGTTTTTTTGTTAGAGCGATTTTTAGTTTTATTGTGTCTCCAACTTTTTCAAAATAAGCCCCTATGGAGAAAGTTCTATATCTTAGTGTGGACAACGTTTTTTGAGTTTTTTCTTGTAACACAAAAATTCTAAATAAAGACATTAAATTATAAGCTATCATAGAGAAAATTAGAGCTGCTTCGGTTGGAAAAAAACCTTTAAGATTGAAACTTTCAGCTCCAAAATCTAATTTTAATTCTTTGATCCTATTTTCAGCATCACCTCTTTGTCTATAATTTCTCCAAACATCTGTAGCGGCATATTCTACATTTGTAACATAGGCTGAGTATCTATAATTTCTATGTATTTCATCTTCTGGAAATAAGCTTAATGTTCTTCCTGTTGCATTTGGACGCTCTGATATTTTTTGTCGAACAATTACAATTCTTCTGTTTTTATCCCAAGAATTTGCTTGATATTCTTTGTCACAAATTTCTATTCCATCATCAATACTTATCCACAAATCTTGCTTGTTAATAAGGTTTTGAATAGGGTGTGTAAAGCGTACAGCTACAATATAATTAAGGGTTTTATGTTCTAAATAATCCAAAATATCTTTTTGAAAAAATCCACTATCTAAACGAACTAGTCCTACTTTTTTAGTTCCAAAATTAGCCATAGTATCTTCTAAAAAACCAACAAAATTATTGGCAGAACTAGTATCACCACTTCTAAGCCAAAAATTAGCAACCATTTTTACATCATTGACAAAAGCAATAATAGGATGATGACTGTTCCTGCCTTTTTTCTTTGGATTATATCCTTTTTTAGCGCCTTCTTGTATTCCGTAACGTGTAATTACTGATGAATCAATATCAAGAGTGAAGTAGTTAATATTCAAATTTTGAAAAAACCAACTAAAAAAATGTCGTGAAACTTCTTGATTTGTAGCTTGTGTAAATTTGGAAAAATAACGCTTGTAAACATCTTGTGCTGGTGTTTGTGACCAACCAAAAATATCTGCTAATGCTCTATCTGCACGAGTAACTTCTGTATGCAAAAATCGATTAGCTCCACACCAAATACTAGTAATAAATGATTCTAAAATTACGGAAACATCATATCCTCGATTCGAATTTTGAGTAGGTAAAAAACTACAATCTTCGATATGAGTTTTGAAGTTGATTTTATCTAACATTTGCTTTAAAAAAACCATTCCGCCCCAAGGCGTAATCGCTTTATTGGTAAAGGATAACTCAATTTTCATAGGCTACATTTTTCTAACGCGTAGCGTTAGAATAGTTACACTAAAATTAACACTTTTTTCCTAATGCGTAATCTGGGTTAAAACAAAAGTATTACTTAAATGTCCCTGTTGTAAAAACGGATATTTGCATACCCTAGCTGTGTTTGATAAAAGAGGGCCTCCTGCTTGGTATCTTGCCACTAGCCAAAACACAAGTTCCTGTAAAAGCTAACGTTATGGGTAAGGGTACTTATGCACAAAAGTGAAGGAAATCACTCAGAAAAACTCCGAAATACAGACTTCAAAAAAAGAGGCACAGTGTGCCTCTTGTATATCATTAAACTTTTAGTTCGAAATTCCCATAGTGAGTGGATGGAATGCAATCGGTTCCGTTCAACAGAGGTTTACTTCACTAAGTTTCTATTTTGTTTTGGTGTTCAGTGATTACAATTCATTGTTCGTGCTTCGCACGCAACGAAACCTTAGCTGTTAACTGTAGTTTTTTTATCAAGTTTCTTATAGGTTTTTCAAAATACAAATAACTTAAAGACGATACTATAATCAAAATTAATAATCTAATTAGAAATGATATTGTAAAGTCAAATTCTTTATTCAGGCCTAAGTATTTAAACATTCTATAGTCGGAAAATATAACCCAAACAGGAGCTTGTAATATATATATTCCAAAGCTAATCTCTCCTAAAAAAATAAATATTTTTTTTGAAAATATTTTTGTAATCAAGTCATTACTCAATGATATTAAAAGTATTAGAGGAACAAAAATTACAGCAAGTAATCCATTATGGAAATTAAAACCAATTGGAAATCTTAAAAGAAGTATTAATATGACTATAAAAAAAGCAATTGATAAAAAGTAGTTTTTTTGATTGTTTTTAAGTTTATTAATAAAAAATAAACCTGCTAGATTACCAATCAAGAATTCATTAAAATGCATTAAGGGATGATAATACAAATCTCTATTACTATAATTTGGTACTTCTAAAACTTTATAAACTATTAGATGGAAAATTATTTGACTAATTAACCAAAATGAAATAATCGAAATGGTATTAATTTTTAGATTTTTTTTGGAATATATTTTATTTAATAAAAATGGAAAAGAAATATAAAAAAACATTTCAACAGATAAAGACCAGCCTGGATAATTCAGTGTAAGTGCTTTTTGAGGAACCCAAGATTGAATCATAAATAAGTTTAATAGCAAATCAAATTTATTGATATTTTGGAACAGAGTAATATCAAGTATCAGAAAAATTGCTAAAAGATATACTGGATATATTCTAGCCAATCTGTTTTTAATGTATTCGATAAAATTAACATTTTCTCTATTTCCATAAGCAATAATCATTACAAATCCCGATAGTAAAAAAAAATAGCTAACACCAACATTTGTTTGTTTAAAAATGAACGAAGTGTACTCGTTGTTAAACAAATAACTATTTTTTCCATAATGAAAAATTACTATAGAAATTGCTGCAATAAATCTTGTAAATGTTAATTGTTCGATTCTCAAAATTAATTTTATTTTAGTTTGCTTTTGTAAAATTACGTACAACGTCAGTCTGTGAAAAAACTTCGCAAACCCTGTCAAATATAGCCAAAATAGTTTGTTAAAAAATCGAGTTTTCGTATTTTTAAATAGGCAACATATCCAAGGAATCTCGCGTAATCAGTTACATTTGTCCAGCTTAGAAGACAAGTATTGATACCCAGTATCAAAGGGAAACAATAAAAAACTCCGAAATACAGACTTCAAAAAAATAGGCACAGTGTGCCTCTTGTATATCATTAAACTTTTAATTCAAAATTTTCATAGTAAGTAAATGGAATTCAATCAGTTTCATTCAACAATGGTTTACTTCACTAAGTTTCTATTTTGTTTTGGTGTTCAGTGATTACAATTTATTGTTCGTGCTCCGCACGCAACGAAACCTTAGCTGTTAGCGGTAGTTTTTCGTTCGAGGTATTTTGTCAGTTTTTCGTATTCTATTTTTTTGATGTAATTTTCCATATAGTCGTAGTCAATTTTTCCGTTTTGGTCTATTGGGAAAAGTAATTTTTGACGTAACATTCTCGCTTCGTTGAATTTATAAGCGTATTGAAATTTAGATTTTTGTTTCAATATGATTGTCTTAATAAACAAATACAAAAATTCGTTTCCTTCAACTTCTTTTAGGCTTAACCTTTTTACATCGTCTGAAAAAATTGCTTTGTAAGGATGATAAAAATTTTCAACAACACTTCCGTTGTAGTTTACTCCCAAAACATTAGAATCTAATGAAGAATTTATATTTGAAACAAAATTTGTAATACCATTATTAGAATCAGAAGCACCAATAAAAGGCGTTTCGCCTTTTATCATATCTGCTTTTGTTAGCCTTTTACCAGCTTTGATATTAAAAATGTCTTCAATAAAAAATTCTCCCCACTTTTTTTTAGTAAGTGAATCAACTTGTTTGAAGTTTTTAACTTGATTCAGTCTTTTTTCTAAATAGAGATTTAGGTTATTTTCTTTACTGCTTTCAATATATTGAACATACTTGTTCATAAAATCAAAATTTGGTAAATTATTAGAATCTACAGGTAAAATAATCTTTTCTCTTTGAATTCTTTTGTCATTAATTTCTCTGTTAAAACCATACTTCTCGCTTAATCGTTTTGCGATTGTAGATATAAACAAATAAATGTTTTTGGTAAATTTTTTATTTTCAAGTTTTGTAACGTGGTCACTCGCAATAAATGAAAATGGCTGAAAAAATGTCGCACCAACACTTCCACTATTTGCAATTGTCAAACAATTTTTAAAAACACGTACTTTTTCAGTATTGCCAATGTAGCCATCAACTCCGTTTGTAGTTGCAGAAGACGAAATATAAGGTTGATTACCTTCGATATGGTCGCCTTTTTTTAATCTTTTGCCTCTTTGTATTTCTGAAAAAATATCCTTGAGATAAAAGACATCCCATTTAACTTCATTTAGTTTCATACTGTTTGGATTAATTTTCATCAAATAAATGTTCTTTTCCATTCAATATCATATTAAACTCGAAAGTTAAATAGTCAGCAATAGTTTTTTCAAAATCTTTGTCTTCTGGTATTTCATCATTAAAGTAATAAAAAGAATGTAACCATTCGTCATCAGATTCAATTGTAGTTTTTACGCAAAAATTGGTTTCAGCTTCTAAATGTTCAAACCAAACATCCAATAAATGCTGTTTTTTGTCTATCGCCTTAATAGTTTCAACTAAACCACGATGTTTTTGAACTTCAAACCCATCATTTTCAAAATTGATAAACTTTACAATTTTATCTTTATAATGTGGAATACCTGCTGTAAAAACAGCTATACAAGGGTTTGTGCCAACACCATAAAATGAGTTTTTGTTTAGCGTAATAACACCATCTAAAGTATGGTATTTCAATATGTTTTCTTTAATAGCTTGTTCTTCTTTTGTTTTTCCTGTCATTGAAGATTGAGGAACAATTACTACAACTTTCGCATCTTGAACTACAGAATTAAGTAAATGCTCTGTAAAGTTTATTTCGTACAAACTTGGATTATTTTTACTACCCATTGAATAAGGTGGATTCATCATACCAACTGTACATCCTTTTTCTTGTAATTGAGAAGGATTAAATTTTAAAAAGTCTTCTTGTTCTAAATTACTTTTTCCATCTCCACGCAGAATCATATTTGTTGTTGCAATGGTAAACATATACGGTTGTAATTCTAACCCGTGCAATTGATTTTTTCTTATGTTTCTTTGTGTTTCAGGATTGTCGGTTTTTTGCAACATATCGTGCATAGCTGCAATTAAAAATCCTGCTGTTCCACAGCAAGGGTCTAAAACTGAATCAGTAGGTTTTAATTCTACTAAATCACAAAATAATTCTGTAACGTGTTTTGGTGTTAAAACAATTCCTAACGATTGTCCGTCACCACCAGAATAAGACATAAATTCTCCATAAAATCTTCCTAAATAATCTTCGGCAGAATGTATGTATTTTATGTTTTTATAAATGTTTTCATAAAGAAACTCTGTAAAGTGTTTTAAAGGTGTTTTCTTTAAAAACTCGTTTACTTCGTTAATTGCTTTTGTGTCTTTAATGACCAGAAACTGACTTAATAATTTATCTTTTTTAACTTGGGGCGAAACGTTTGCTCTTCGTAAATTCTTTTCTATTGCTTCATAGATTTTTTCGCCATCTGTATTAGTTTCGTCACCGATTAAACTATCAATACTGAAACCTTTATGCTCCATTTCACGTAAAGCTAATAAAATTCCAGAAACTATTAGCGGTTTGTCTTTGTCTTGAATACTTCCGTAATTTCTTAAATCTTCGTGAAGATTTTTAGCATCTTTTAGGATTTCTTCTGTTGTTTTGTCTTCGGGTGTTTGCTCTTTTAGAATGTTTTTTGTGTAATATTCGTCAATATTTTTTTCGTTGAAAAGTGTAAACGTTTCAACATCTTCAAGTTCTTTATAACCGCCTCTTTCGTCAATAAATATAGGTGTTATTTTGTGTCTCTTTTCATTGCCCGAAACTCCAAAAACAATGAATTTTTTATAGTTTGTGTTTTTTGATAAATGTTTACCATAAAACAACGCACCATTAACAGCGTAATTTTTTACACTTGTTGTTTCGCTACAAATAACATCTTTATCGTTTCGTTTTATGTGAAAAGAAACGTCTGCTTTGTTTTCAATAATCAAAACGAAGTCTTTAACAATTCCGCTATATTCAGGAAAACCAACTTTTCCTGTTCCAGCTTTTGATGCTGATTTTAAAGCGTTGTCAATGTCTTTTATGTTGCTTCCTTGTGGATGTAAATCAACATTTGCTTCTTTTAGCAATTCGTAAACCCACAAATCTGTCAATATTTCTTTCTTCGCCATTTATTTTGTCAATTCGTTAATGTCGCAAATTTATGATTTTTATTTCTGTTATTTGTTGGTTTGTCTTTCGTTTATGCGGTTCTGTTACACTGACGGCTAACTCATAAATAGGCGAACCTATCTTAATCCTATTTATTGTTATTATTGAAACAATTTAAAAAGGCGTACTTCGCATTTTGTATTGTTTTTCCAAATATAACGATAATAATGATTAAAAACAGTTAGAAATATACTCATCAAGATAGTTTTTTGAGGTCAACCTTTCTAGTTAACTGCATATTCTTAAAGCAATTATAACAGCAGAAAGTAGTTATTTAGCTAAACTTGTCAAAGAAAATAAAGCCTACCTAAAAAGTGTAATAGCTACTACTTGACCTGACAGTTGTAAGTTTAATTTTGCTTGGCAGATGATTTGTAATTTCATTTCTCCGTGAGTTTCTTTCTCTTGTTTCGCTTTTTCAATAGCGACAACCTGTGATTCGGTAAGTAGCAATCCTTCTTTGGAAACCTTGGTTTCTAATGCTTTTAAACGTTTTTTAAAGGTCTCTAAATCATTACGAAGCCAAATAGAGCGAACACTCTCTTGGAGATAACACAATCCTTCTTTACGTAATTCATTACTAACTCGTTGTTGACCTAGAGCTGGATTATCGGTGGTTATAGTGATTAGTTTTTGCTCAATATGTGGCTCAACACGATTTTTAAGAATAGGTTTACTACGACTTATTTCTTGAAGCGCTAATTCTCCTCCTGTTTCATATAATTCTTGAAAACGATAAAAGCTATCACGACTATAGCCCATAATTCTACAAGCTTCTGATACATTTTTTGGCTTTGTTGCTAAGTTTAATAGTCCTATCTTATTGCCTATTAATTCTTGATTTGTTATCATATTCAATCTTAAAAGTTACTGTTTTTATTGGCAACTGTCAGATTAAATATTAACTATTACAGGATAGACATACACATTAATTTCTTGTTTGTTTTCAAATTCGCTTATGCATTTTATTTTAGTTGATTTATAATTGATTGTAATATCAAACTACTTTTAAAAATAAGACTTTATTTGTTTTTTGTTTTTAAATATTGATCCAATAAACTCCCTTGTTTGCCTTCAATAAATCGTTCGTCTTCATAAATGGTTTCACCTGTTGTTCCGTTTATTATATAACAAGTCAATTTTAATGGATTGGTTTTATGATAACTCCACACTTCATATAAAGGAATTTTTAAATGTTTTTTTTCTTCATATCGGTTTATTGAGTGAATTTGTTTTATATTATAAATATCAATTTGATATTGGTTATTCATTTTTGTAGCTAAATCTTCTATTGTGTATTTATATGGTAAATCGTAATTTGTTTCTCTGATTAATTTACCTTGCTCATCATATTCCTTTTTAAAACCAAATTTTATAGAATAAAAACTTTTTAAAATTGATTTTAATTTAGAGTTTTTATGAAATTCTTTATATATCCTTATTCCTGTTTTTTCATTACTTCTTTCTTCCCAGAATGTTTTATCTTCACTTTCTACTTGCCTAATTTTTTCATTGTCTTCATGAAAAATGTAACCATTGTTAGTTTTATTTTTTCTATATTTTTCTATATCTATTGTTTCCATATTAATATTATTTATAGATTCTGATTTGACTTGACTCTTACAGGATAAAAAAGCAAGCAAATATATTATTTGTATTAATCTCATTTTATACCTTTTTTTTAATTATTCCCCATTGCCATTTCCACGTAGTCTTTCTTAGTGCTCCATTATAACTCATCACATTGTCAGTAGCTAATAAAGGATTTGTTCGTGCATAAACAAAAGTGAATTTTTGATTATATTCTGTAATTACACCATTACTATGAGTATGATATAAACCAAGCCCATGCAATGCTTCATGACTAAGTGTTAAGTTATTACGCATCTTATATAAAATTAAATTTTTAACACCAACATCTTCAATCTGACCAGCTGCATTATCATAAACTTCATCTTGTAAAACAAATACAGTAAAATAATTATTGTATTTACTGTTACCTGGAATAGCTATAAATTTACGTCTTATATCTCTGAAAAAATGTGGTATTTTATCTGTTGGGGTTGATCGATAGTCTTCGTTATACTTACCTGCTTGATCATACTTCCCACCTGCAATAAAATCTGGATCAGTAGTTAGATCAAATTCATTAATCCCAACAGAATTTGAATAATTTTCATCTTTAGGCACTATTAAACTTTGATATAATGAATTATATAAAGTTACTTTTTCAGAATCTGTAAAGATCCCTGATACGGCTGATCCAGTTAAGTTAGTCCTTAGTTGTACAAACACAAACTTTAGCTCCTTAATATTCTTGACCGCGTGTTGTCCTGTAGTATTTTTATTAGGCAAAACAATTATTCTACCAGCAAGTTTACGTTCCATAAGTTGCTCGGCTATAGATTTTGCCAAAGAACCCTTAGGATAGACATATACATTAATTTCTTGTTGTGTGGTAAAGCCTTCTATACATTTTACTTTTATACTATCAGCCGTAGCTTCACGTTTTGCCCCTAATGCTTTGTCGCTTATTAATACTGGATTTGTATCGCTACCATCTTTATCATTTATTTCAAAATAGCGTTTGTAAAAAACTATTCTTATTTAATCGAGGAATTATTTGTTCTTTTTTATAAATTCTTCTTTAGTAGAAATTCTAATTCTTTTATTTTGTGGCAATGTTTCCGTTGCAAAACCACTCTTATATTCTTCAAATAAAATCTCTCCAGTATTTCCATTTATTACAATTGCTTTTGCTCCGCCTCCATCTTGTATGTAAAGATTTACTTCATAAATGTAAGGTGCAAATCCAGGGTAAAATTCAATTTTACTTCTATTAACGTAATATTGAATGCCTCTTTCAATATTTGAGTTAGATGGAACCATTAAATCAATATCATAATCTGTCTTTATAAGTCTGCAAAGATCTTCAATACTGAATTTATAATTCTTCTCATAATCAGTTTCTTTGATTAGATTACCTGATTGATCAAATTCTTTTTGAATATTAGATGGTATATTATAGAAAAGACTACCTATTGCCTTAATTCTACTGTTACCATAATAGACAAAGTAATCAATGAATGGTGAATTTTTTTTATGAATATCTAAAATAGTTTCTTTTGTAGGTTCTATAAATTCATTGATTACGACATGATCTCCATTAGGTAATACTTTCATATTTACGCTCGGATCAATTTTTAAATTGGCGTAATACTCTTTATTGAAATATTCCATACTATCTTTTTTTATAATTAATTTTTCTTTTTTATCTTGTGATTTACATGATATTATACTAAAAAATAATATTCCTAATATTAATACTCGTGTCATAAATGTTTTTTTAACTGTTGCCATTTCCAAGTTGCACGACGCAAATCTGAATAGTCTATAATATTTTCAGTCAATTTGTATTTGAAAGTAAATTTACCATTTTTATCAAAGGAATGATATAAACCTAAACTATGCAAAAGTTAGTGAACAAGACAGGTAGAACATGAACAACAAATATCTACCCATTTTTATTTTCTATTTTTTTCAAACTCTTCTTTCGAAAGAATTTTAATTCTTTTATTTTTTGGCAATGCTTCAATTCCAAATCCACCTCTTTGGGTTTCAAAAAGAATTTCACCTGTATTGCCATCTATAACTAACATTTTATCTCCGCCACCATCTTGGATGTAAAATTGTACTGTGTAACAATTTGCTACAAAACCTTTAGCAAACTCTGATTTACCTCTGCCTACATTATATTGTACAGCCCTTGAATCATTTGAATTAGGTTTAATCATTAAATCAATATCATATTCTGATTTTATAAGTTTGCACAAATCTTCAATACTGAATTTAAAATCTTTGTCATAATCAATTTCTTTAATCAATTTACCTGATTCGTCGTATTCCTTTAAAATTCCTATTGGAAAACCATAAAAATCTTGGCTTTCAATATGAATAGTTTTAGTCTTAATATAATAAATCTTAACATAAGTTACTGGGAATATTTTATCTTTTATCCTAAAAATATAATTTATTTTATCACCAGCATCAAAATATTGTGCATTATTGCCATTTGATAACGTAACAAAATCTCCAGTTTGCTTTCCTATTAAATCTCTTAAAATTCTCTCATCATTAATTTCCATATTATTAGCTTTTATAATTTGTAATTGCTTCTTTTCTTGACTTTTACAACCAATTGCATTAATTAATAGTACTATTACTAAATATCGTATCATACATGTTTTTTTAATATTTCCCATTGCCATTTCCAAGTTGTTTTTCTCAATGAGCCATTATAACTCATAAAATTATCTGTGCCATGTGCAGAATCGTACCATGCATGCTTATACACATATTTTTGTGTTTTTGGATGATCATAATTGCAATAATGAACTGATAACACATAACGACCAGTGGGTACATTGTAATTCCAAGTGGAATTATCTGTACCTACATACAAATTGTTTTTATTATTTTTTAGTGCATTGTTGTTTACAGTTGCACGTCTATTATCTTTATCAAAAATGGTTGCTGTATTAGGGTCAGTAGTATCTATATATACATGAGTTAAATCCCTGTGAGTATGATACAATCCGAGACCATGCATTCCTTCATGTGGAAGTGTTTTTGAGTTTCTAGCATTAAACAAAGCCACCGCTTTTTTCTCTATATCTTCGGCAAAACCATTAAGATTATCACAAGGTTCGTCAAAAGAAAATACCATAAAATCATTTTGATAGGCGTTTGAGGTTGCCGTATTTAACAAAGTTCGCAATACTGGTATTAGAGTATTACTGTATTTTAATTCATCTACACTACTTTTTATAAATGTAGAACCTAGTCGAGCACCCGAACTGTTGTATTGTTGCTTAAACCGAGTATCAGCAGTCACATCCAAAATAATATCTGTAATTGTCCCTGCACTGTTGGTTCTTTGATCAGTAATATTAGCTTTAATCAAGCTTTGATATAAACCATTAACTAAATCTTTTTTCTCGCCTGACGCATTTGTAGTTCCAGTATCGAATGCACCAGTTCTTATATTTGATAATCCACCTAAAATATTTGTCCTTACTTTTACCAAAACAACATTCAATTCCTTAATATTCTTCACTGCATTTTGCCCGGTTGTATTTTTATTAGGTAAAACGATAATCTTTCCAGCAAGTTTACGAGCAAATAGTTGCTCAGCTACTGGTTTTGCTAGTGTGCCTTTAGGATATACATACACCTTAATTTCTTGTTGTGTGGTAAAGCCTTCTATACATTTTACTTTTATACTATCAGCCGTAGCTTCACGTTTTGCCCCTAATGCTTTGTCGCTTATCAATACTGGATTAGCATCGCTACCATCTTTGCCATTAATCTCAAAATAGTTTTTGTTAAAAACTACCCGTATTTGATCGGGTGCATCTGTACCACCTACCTCTACAAGTGTACGAAGCTCGGCTTCATAAGGTGGTTTAGGCATTCCCGTAGGCACAACTGCTGCATCACTATAAGGCTTAGGGAATAAGGCTAAATAAGGCACAAAATAATCTTTCGTGAATGGTGCAACAGCAGGTTTTGGAACAATATCAACCTTTATTTTAGGATACTCTTTCTTTAAGGCTTTAAATGCCTCATCTTTAGATTCGTATTCGGTATTAGCGTCTCTGCGAGGTGCTTTACCGTTTGGTGCTTCATACCCATTTTCAATACAATCTTCATATTTAGCTTCGGTGGTTAATCCATTATCATCTACACGTAGCCAGTCAAATCCAAATTGTCCTGTGTAAGTTCCATCCTGTTTGGTGCGAAATTCTACAACACACTCGGTAGTCATTTTATCTAGCGTTGGTGGTTTTTTAGGATTTCCATAAGTAACACCATTTTCATTACCGTTTATGCTAATATGTTTTTGCGAATTTATTTCAATGTTTTCAGCGGAGTATATTTTATAATCACCTCCTACAATCTCAGTGATTTTACCGCCAACAATTCGTGTCCTACTCATATTAGTGGTTTTTAGTTTTTTCGGCACTATTAACGTTGACTCCTTTTTTAGCATTCTTATCAATACTTCCTTCAGAATTTATAACAATACCTTTTTCAGAATTAACTATATTTTTCCCTCCTTTTGTTTCACTATGCACATCGCCTCCTATATATTCATCCAATTTACCTGTAATATGAGTAAGCATACTCAATCCTACCGTCAAGCTTTTTGCGCCTGTTACAGTTTCGCTTGATGTAGCCCCTACAGAAGTGGTTTGATTCATTCCCACATTAGTCGATTTGTTTACTCCCACAGTAGTAGTGTAATTATTAGATACATTTACTTCCATATCTGTACAATTTACTGAAAAAGTTTTAGGCGCATTTACATTGATATTCCCTTGCCCGTCCATTGTCCAAGTATTGCCGCTTGGGTCTTCTATAAAAACGGAACCTTGGGCATCGTTTAGGATTATTTTTGTGCCAGATCGGGTATGAATGACTTTTTGATCATTTCCTGGGGTATGGTACCCGCTGGTTTCGCTTCCGTTGTAATGAGTCCCTAATACAAACGGTTTTTCGGCATTGCCGTTTTCAAATCCTACAAGGACTTCTTCGCCTATTTCAGGGATGAAATGAAAGCCTTTGCCAGCTCCTGAGTGGGGTTGTATCAAACGAATCCACGGGGTTTTTTGATTCTTTTTTTCTTGCCAAGGAAATTGTACGCGTACTCTACCCATTCCCATAGGGTCGTTGTTAACAATCATTTTGGTTAGATTGCGTTTTTTTATATAACTTTTCTTTATATTCAAGTTATTTCGTGTTGTTCTTCATGTCCTTTGTATTCTACAGAAATTTTTCCTCCAACAGAACATTGACTGCTACTTTCTTCTGTAAGAATTTTAAAATTATTGATACTGTCTTTTTCTGTGGTTTTATCCCATTTTATGATTGCAGAAGTACAGTTACTTTTGGTAATAGCGCAAACTCCGAAACTAGGAATATTGGTTTCGGGGTATTTGTCTTCTTCTGTTGCAATGAGTTTTCCTTCTACTCTACTAAAGGTCTGACTAGTTACTTTTAATTGACCTGATTTTGTCCCTTTGTTACAAAATAGGAGCCCTTTTTCTGTGAGTTTTTGTGGCATGATCTACAATTTTTATTTGAACAAGTTGTCCCAAAATCCTTTTTTCTTTTTGGGTGTATGATTATCTCCTTTTTCTTCATCTACAATAAAAGAACTTTTTTTAATTGAATCTTGGGGTTTAGTAGCTTTCTCTTTTGGAGTATAAGATCTACCTGTTCTTTTACAGTATTCTTCATATTGTTTTTCTTCAAAATCTTCCCACTCTGTCTTTGTATAGGACTTGCCTTGGTGGGTTTTGTAAATAGAGGAAGTTTTCTTTTCTTTTTCTCCTTTTTGAGGAAATTTTGTTTTTGATTTAGGTATTTTATCACCGTTAGGGAGTTCTAAAAATTCTGCATCCTCATATAATACTTTTCCATTAGTACCATCAATATATACCACTTTTACAGGATATCTACCTTCTCCTTCATCTGAATAGCCACAAGAGAAAACCACGAGATATAGATATTGCTGTGTTAAAGACTCGTATCTTCTATCTACTCTATATTCTAATATATTCTTCTTGTAGTCTGATTTTACCATTAAATCTACTCCATATTCTTCTTTAATGAGTTTGCATAAATCTTCTACTTTAAAAGGGTAGTTTTTATCATTATCTATTTCTTTAATTAACTTGCCGTTTTCGTCATATTCTTTTGTAATCCCAATGGGGAAACTATTAAATTCTCTTACTGTAGATTTTAATAAAGTATTGTTATGATATACTTTAATGATTTTTATTGACTTATTATCATAATACTCTTCAACTTGTATGGTATTTATAAAATATAAAATATCAATATATTTATTATTGTCTTTAAAATAAAAATCAGATGATGATTTTAGTCTTTCTTTGTTAATAGGTAGATCCTTGTATTTCTTTAAATCAAAATATTCCATAGTCTCTTTTTTAAAATTATTAGGTTTAAGTGTATCTTTTTGTTGCCCTTTACAATTTATCATATACAGTGATAAAATTGCGCTAACTATTAATGTTTTCATTTTACATTTCTTTTTAAGATTTTCCATTGCCAGTGTAGAGTACTCCTTCTATCTTGCCTGTAACTCATAATATTATCTGTAGAATGAACTGGGTCTGTTCCTCCATTAGCAAAGACAAATTTTTGATCAGAATCATAAATTGTTCCATCTGCATGTGTATGGAACAATCCAAGACCATGCATACACTCATGAGGTAATGTGGTATCTCTTCGTGTATTAAACATTACAGCACTTTTTTTAAATATGGTTTTATTGCCTACAGTTATGGCTTCTGCAAAACCATTGATAACAAATCTGGGGTTTGAAGTATCAGGACATCTTTCATTAAAAGCAAAAATAATAAAATCATTAATGTGATTATTGGAGGTCTGAAGATGAAACCTTCGTTTAAGCTCTACTAATAAAGCATTAATGGGTTTTAAATTTCCTGAGCTATCAATATAAGTAGAATCAATCGGATTACCCCTAGAATCCCTATGTATTTTAAATTGAGGTACCGCAGATAGATCCAAAACAATATCCTTCATTATTCCTGTTGAATCGGGCAATTGTTTTATCAATTTAGTTTCTATTAATGCCTGATGCAGTGAATTCTGAAAAAAGGTATTTTCATTAGGTGATAAAGCTGGATTATATAAACCTTTACTTATAGTTAAACCGTTTAATATATTAGTCCAAACAGAAACCAACACCACATTCAACTCTTTTCTGTTCTTCACGGCAGGTTTCCCTTTAGAAGCAGGAGTATTTTTATTAGGTTCTAGGACAATTCTACCTGCTACTCTGCGCAGGGTAAGCTGTTCCGCAGGAGTTTTTAGAAGAGAATCTTTCGGATACGCATACACTGTGATCTCTTGTCTTACAGAGAATTCTTCTATACATTTTATTTTAATAATCTGTCCTGTGTCATGTTTAGAAGCAATCGCTTTATCAGTAATCAGTACAGGATGGGTATCTGTCCCATCTTTTGCATCTATGGTAAAATATTTTTTATCAAAAATAATTCGTATTTGGTCTGGCTCTTCTATTTCTATGTCTGTCAAAACTCTTAAGTCTATTTCGCATGGTGGTGCAGGGGTACTTGTGGCTGCAGCACTGACTGCTTCGGGATATAAATTAAGCCACGGAATATAATATTTTTTAAGGTTAGGATTACTGATTCTATTTATAGGAATTTGTAAATATTCTTTTTCCAAGGCTTTAAATGCTTCTTCCTTACTTTCATATTCTGTATTGGTATCAGTTTTAGTCGGTTTTTCATATCCATTTTCTAAGCAATCATAGTATGGTGTTTCTTGTCCTGCGCTATTATCATCTATCCTTAGCCAATCATATCCAACTTCTCCTTTCCATGTGGTTAGAGGTCTAAATTCTACTAATGTATTGGTTATTGTTTCTACTGGTTTTTTCTTATGTTTAGTTGGCTTATTGGTAAAGTTATTCTTGGTTTTACCGTGCATTTCAGCCACTTCCATGCTGTTAATGGAAGTCAATTTATCAGAATGCAGTAGCATCTTTTCTGTTCCGTATGTGGTAACTTCTTCCGCTTCAATATGAATGGTTTCTTTCGAATTGATAAGGGCTTTTCCACTGAACAGATTCATAAATCCGCTGATAACCTGTTTCATAAATGGTGCAAAAACAAAAAATTGTGACATGATGTTTAAAATCATGCTGTTTGAAACGTTAGCTGCCACATTATTGAACGCATTAATTTCTACATCTGTGGCATTAATTATTAACTTTTTAGGCACATTAAGTACTGCATTACCTTGTCCATCAAAATACAAGTAATTCCCGTCAGGTGTGCTTTGTTTCCAGCTTCCTTGGGAATCGTTAGTAAGGGTTTCAATACCGCTACGGGTTTTTATGACTTTTAGATCATTTCCTGGGGTATGGTACCCGCTGGTTTCGCTTCCGTTGTAATGAGTCCCTAATACAAACGGTTTTTCGGCATTGCCGTTTTCAAATCCTACAAGGACTTCTTCGCCTATTTCAGGGATGAAATGAAAGCCTTTGCCAGCTCCTGAGTGGGGTTGTATCAAACGAATCCACGGGGTTTTTTGATTCTTTTTTTCTTGCCAAGGAAATTGTACGCGTACTCTACCCATTCCCATAGGGTCGTTGTTATCTACTACGCGTGCCGTTTGTTCTTCGCAGTTAGGATGGATGTTGTCGTCAAAATAAGGTGGGGTCCACATATCAGGGATTCCTACAAATTCGTTGTAATAATCCTTTCCGTTATGAAAATGGTTGATTTCTATGATGCGGTAGGTTTCCATGGGTCTGTCGTTAATGTCAATCAGCTTGGTTAGAACGCCTTGTTTGAGTTCGGGATCTTTGCTTTTGCCTTTTACGATCATCAGGTTTTCTCTGTGTTCTTTTTGTTTTCGTACGGCCTCTTGTAGTTCTCTGTCTGTTTTATTATTAATACCCGTTGGGTTGTAGTGTTTATTGGGTTTTTTATGGAATACGTCTTTTGAGGCGTTTATTGCGGTTACTTGGTAGGGGTTGAATTTGTTTTGTAATTGAACTGAGGCGCTATCTCTTTGTAGGGTGCTGCCTGATTCTACATCGTAGGAGGTGTAGGTAAATTGCTGGGGTTTTACAGATATTTCAAAGGATGCGTGTACTAGGTCTGCGCCTTCTTCTAGTTGGATGATTTTAGGGCCTACTTTGTTGCCTAATACTAGGCTTTGTCCGTTGTAATAGAGGTATTCGCCATAGCGTATGGCCAATTGTTTTAAAAATTGGTAATCTGTTTGATTGTATTGTACGGTGTAGGGCAACACGTGTTGGGTGTTGTTATTTTGGGTAATGAGGTTGAGTGTCTTGGGGTAATCTGTTGCTATTTGTTGGGCTATTTCTCCTAGGGTTTTGTTTTCAAAGCTTTGGGATTCAAGGCCTTGTTCTAGCATAATCGTTGGGGCGTGTCCTGTTATGTAGAGTCTGCCGTAACCGTCTTTTTTTAAGAGGTTTAGGTGGGTTATAATCCCTGTAAAGGTTTGTTTTATTTCCCCAAATCGGTGTAAGTGGATCTGTAGGGTTTTGCCTAGATAGCTTTTAGAATTTTCCATGATGTACGCCTCTTCGTTGTCTAGAGAATCAGCACGGGTATCTAGGGTAAAGCTGTCGTGGTCGTTAGTCTTTTGATGGAATGCTAGGTTAAAATGGGATTTTTCTAAAAAGTCTTTGCCTTCTATACTTAGGGTGCAGTACACTAAGAAATCAGATTTGTCTGTTAGGTAGTCTTTAAAGGTGCGTAATTTAGCGTATTGGGCTAGGTCATCTGGGTGGTTGAGCCTTCCATAATCACTGTTGTAATTTTCCATAGTTAGTTAGCTTGTTTAGTTCTTGTTTTTTTTATTTAAAAACAGTGTTTATTATAACACAACGCATTGTTTTATTTTACAGCAACTTAAAAATACAATATTTTGTATTAAAACCAAGATTGGTTAATGGGTTTGTTTGGGGGTTTAATAAAATTAATTCAAAACGTTAAACCTCACATATAAGTGTTGGAAATTTATTATTGTTAAAAGGGCTTTGAATCGAAAAAAAACATTCCATTTTTTGTCTTCAATGGAGTAAAACTAGAACTAGGGGAAAAATTGCGGTTCATATTCCTCTTTTGTTCTGCATTGCAAAGTCTGTTGTCTAATTTGGGTTCAGTCTATTGATGGGGCAATGTTTTTGTATGCTTACTGAATTTTTTTTGTGTGGAAATTTTTTTCACAAAAAAAAACTACACAAAGTTGTGTGGAAAAAAAAATTTTCAAAAAAAACTACACAACTTTGTGCGGAAAAAATATTTTTTAAAAAAAACTACACAACTTTGTGCGGAAAAAATATTTTAAAAAAAAATCCACACAGATTATACGGAGTGTTAATCTATTTAATTATAAAGATTGTGTCTTGTATTTTCCAAGAGGGGGATTATGAAAAGGGATAGGAAAATAATGTGAGCTCCTGCTTTTCTTGTTTGTGTTTTTAAAATGAGGGCTAAGGGGTTGACAAGAGTTGATTTAAAAAAAGTGTGTCCCAAAAGTAAAAAATCAAGGTTGTATGAGTGTATTTAATAATCAGTATTATGTGATTTTTATCTCTCAATAGGATTGTTTGTAGTCTTTTGGGACACACTTTTATAAAAAAATTAAAGTCAAAGCTCAGTTTTGAGCTATTTTTTTATCCTATAAGTTGGGTAAAAAGGTCATTATTTTCATTTAAATACCTATATTGAAAATGATTAATTTCCATTTTATTTTTAATAGCGTCTATGTCTTCTGGTTTTTTTAGTTCTAATCCTACAATTACGGGTCCTGTTTCTCTATTATTTTTTTTAGTAAATTGAAAATAGGTTATATCATCTTCATTTCCTAATATTTCATTTACAAACTCTTTTAAGGCACCTGGACGTTGTGGAAATTGAATCATAAAATAATGTTTAAACCCTTCGTATAATAAGGAGCGTTCTTTTATTTCTTCTGTTCTTTCTATATCATTATTACTACCGCTTATGATGCAAACTACATTTTTATTTTTTATTTTTTGGCTATAAAAATCTAAGGCTGCAATAGATAATGCTCCAGCAGGCTCTACCACTAGTGCTTCTTCATTATAAAGTCTTAATATTGTGGTACAAACTTTTCCTTCGGGAACTAATACGATATCATCTAATGTGTCTTTACAAATTTGATAAGTAAGATTTCCTACTTGTTTAACGGCAGCTCCATCTACAAATTTATCAATTGATTCTAACATAACGTTACTTCCTTTCTCAAGTGCAACTTTCATAGAAGGAGCTCCTAAAGGTTCTACTCCTATTATTTTTGTTTCAGGACTGAGTTTTTTAAAAACGTTTATAATTCCTGAAGCAAATCCTCCTCCTCCTATAGGAACAAAAACATAATCTATTTTTGTTGTTGATTGTTCTAAAATTTCTAGGGCAACGGTTCCTTGACCTGCTATAACTTTTAAATCATCAAAGGGATGAACAAAGGTCTTATTGTTTTTGTTAGCATCTTCAATTGCTTTTTGGTAAGCATCATCAAAAGTATCGCCTATGAGTTGAATTTCTACATATGATTTACCAAATAATTGTACTTGTTTTACTTTTTGTTTTGGCGTTGTTTTAGGCATGTATATTTTGCCATAAATCTTTAGGTGATTACAAGAAAAAGCAACTCCTTGTGCATGATTACCAGCACTTGCACAGACAATTCCTTTTTGACGTTCTTCTGTATTTAATGAACTTATTTTATTATAAGCTCCTCTTATTTTAAAAGAACGAACAATTTGTAAATCTTCTCTTTTTAAAAAGATGTTTGCTTTATATTGTTCTGATATATTTACATTTTGAAATAATGGAGTAGTAAATACTACTCCACTTAATTGATTCTTAGCTAAGATTGTTTCTTCATATAAGTTCATATTGAAGTTCTTTTTTTGAATTAGAATTATCAGTTACTATCGTTTTCATCTCGGTCATAGCAGAGCGTAATTTAGCTCCGCAAATTTCAATAGAATGATTTCTAATGGCTGCATTGATGGTAACTAATTCAAAATTATCTATACTTTTACTCGTTTGATTGTTATATTTTTCGCCTATTAAATAGGATTCTATTTTTTCCATAAAATTAGCTAACAGGGGCTTACAAGCATGATCAAATAAATAACAGCCATATTCTGCTGTATCAGAAATTACTCGATTCATTTCAAATAATTTTTTTCTAGCAATGGTATTAGCTATTAACGGTGCTTCATGTAAGGATTCGTAATAAGCGGATTCTTCTTTTATTCCTGCTGCTACCATAGTTTCGTATGCTAACTCTACTCCTGCTTTTACAAAAGCAACCAGAAGGGTACCATGATCAAAATAGTCTTGTTCTGTAATTTCTTGACTTGTAGCGGTTGTTTTTTCAAAAGCAGTTTCTGCTGTAGCGGCTCTCCATGATAATAAGTTTTTATCTCCTGCTGCCCAATCTTCCATCATTGTTTTAGAAAACTTACCTGACAAAATATCATCCATATGTTTGTTAAACAAAGGAGTCATAATTTTTTTTAATTCTTCAGAAAGTTTAAAAGCTTCTATTTTAGCGGTATTCGAAAGACGGTCCATCATGTTTGTTATCCCTCCTATTTTCAAGGCTTCTGTAATTACTTCCCATCCGTACTGAACTAGTTTAGCGGCATATTCAGCGTCTATTCCTTTTTCAATCATCTTATCAAAACATAAAATAGATCCTGTTTGAAGTAAACCGCAAAGAATGGTTTGTTCTCCCATTAAATCTGATTTTACTTCTGCTACGAATGACGATTTTAAAACTCCTGCTCGATGCCCTCCTGTACCTACACAATATGCTTTGGCTATTTCTAATCCGTCTTGATTAGGATCATTTTCTGTATGAACGGCTATTAATGTAGGAACTCCAAAACCTCTTAAATATTCATTCCGTAATTCAGATCCTGGTGATTTAGGTGCAATCATAACGACCGTAATATCTTCTCTAATCTTAACTCCTTCTTCTACAATATTAAATCCGTGAGAATAGGAAAGACAAGCTCCTTTTTTCATCAAGGGAATTATTTTCTTTACAACATTTGTATGTTGCTTGTCTGGTGTTAGGTTAGATACAAGATCAGCTGTTGGTATTAATTCTTCAAAGGTCCCTACTTCAAATCCATTAGAAGTTGCTTTTACATAAGATTCTCTTTTATTTTCTATAGCTTCTTTACGAAGAGCATAGGCTACATTAAGTCCACTATCTCTTAAATTTTGCCCTTGTGCTAAACCTTGTGCTCCACAACCTATAATGATAATTTTTTTATTTAAAAGTTTATTTACTCCATTTACAAATTCATTTTTATCCATGAATTCGCACTTGGCTAATTCCTGTACCTTTAATCGGTGTGGTAAAGTGTTAAAATAATTTTCCATAATATTTTATTTTTTATTGTGTTGTTTATAATCCAAAGCTTGTTACAAATGGTTCATTTGTACTCTGTGAAATTAAAGTTGAATTCTTTTTTTCTAATTCGGTTACTTTTTGATGAATTCCTTTACTATCTTTAATGATGGCTATACGTGAACTTCTAACAAATTCGATAAGTTGATATTCTTCTAATTTTTTTAGCAATTTTTCTATTTCTTCTTGTTGACCTGTGGTTTCAAAAACGGTATAATCTTCTCTAATAACTACTGCTCTAGCGCCATATTCACGTAATAATCGTTCTACTCTTACTTCTTTCATTGTAACTGAGGTAGGAACTTTGTATAAAGCCATTTGTTGCCAAATAATTTCATCATTAGTATTGTAAAAAACTTTTAAAACATCTATTAATTTTTCTAATTGTCTAGCTAAATTTTTAATCTTTTCTTCTGTTTCATTTATTACTAATGTGAATCTATAAATGTTTGGAATTTCACTAGGTGATGTATTTAAACTTTCGATATTAATTTTCCTTCTTGAAAAAAGAATCGAAATTTTTGTAATCAATCCTATATGATTTTCAGTATAAATCGTTAATGTATATTCTTTTTTCATAATCTACTTTTTATATTTCTTCTTTAGATAAAACGATTTGCGCAACTCCTCTTCCTTGTGGTACCATAGGAAATACATTGTCTTCTTTTGCTACTTTTATTTCTAATAAATAGGCTTTTTCATATACTAAAAATTCTTGTAATGCTTGTTTTAAAAGCCTTCTTTCTGCTACTTGTGCTCCTTTTATCCTATAGCCTTTTGCGACTTGGACAAAATCAGGACTTTGAATATTTGTAAATGAATATCTTTTTTCGTGAAATAATTCTTGCCATTGGCGAACCATTCCTAAAAAACTATTATTCAGAATCAGTATTTTTACATTGGGTTGATATTGCATTATAGTTCCTAATTCTTGAATGTTCATTTGAGCTCCTCCATCTCCCATAATTGCAATAACTTGTCTTTTAGGTGCACCGTATTTAGCTCCTATTGCCGCTGGCAGAGCAAATCCCATAGTACCTAAACCACCGCTTGTAATGTTACTTCTAGTCTGATTTTGTGAAGCATATCTACAAGCTACCATTTGATGTTGCCCTACATCAGTTACTATAATTGCATTACCACTAGTTAATTCATTAAGTACTTGAATTACTTCTGCCATAGTAAGTTCTCCTTCAGTAGGAAAAAGTTCTTTTTGAATTAATAAGGTATTTTCTTTTTCTTTTTTTATTCTGAATTCTTTCATCCAGTCAGAATGTGTATTCTGGTTGAGTAATTCTGTTACTTGAACTAGTGTTTCTTTGCAATCTCCCCAGACAGGTACGGTTGTTTGAACGTTTTTATCAACCTCAGCAGGATCTATATCAAAATGAATTATTTTAGCTTGTTTTGCATACATATCCAATCTACCGGTAACTCTATCATCAAACCGCATTCCCACAGCTATTAAAACATCACATTCATTGGTTAAATAATTAGGGGCATAATTTCCGTGCATACCTACCATTCCTACAGCTAATGGGTGACTGGTAGGTATTGCACTCATCCCCATTATGGTCCAAGCAGTAGGAAGTCCTGCTTTTTCAATAAATTTTAGAAATTCTTTTTCTGCATTGCCTAGGATTACTCCTTGCCCAAACACGACTAATGGCTTCTTGGCTTGATTGATTAATTGGGCTGCTTTTTCTATGTATTCTGGTCTTATGATGGGTTTTTCTCTATAACTTCTTACATAATGACATGGTTTATACCCTTTGTATTCAAAGAATTGAAGTTGCGCATTTTTAGTTATATCTATTAATACGGGACCTGGTCTTCCGGTACTTGCTAAATAAAAAGCTTTGGCTAGTACATCTGGAATTTCATTTGCATCTGTAATTTGATAATTCCATTTAGTTACTGGTGTTGAAATATTAACAATATCTGTTTCTTGAAAAGCATCTGTTCCTAACAAATGAGCAAAGACTTGACCTGTGATACATACAAGTGGTGTAGAATCTATCATAGCATCTGCTAAACCTGTTACTAAATTAGTAGCTCCTGGTCCACTGGTTGCAAATACGACCCCTGTTTTTCCACTAGCTCTTGAAAAACCTTGTGCTGCATGAATTGCTCCTTGCTCATGTCTTACTAAAATATGTTGTATCTGCTCGTTATAATCAAATAAGGCATCATAAATGGGCATAATAGCGCCACCTGGATAACCAAAAATAGTTGTAACCTGTTCTGAAAGTAGGGCATCTAATACGGCTATACTTCCAGAAGTTTGTATTGCCTCTCTTAAAGGCGGAGTAACTTGTTCTATTCTTTTTGTTTCCATAATTCTATTTTTTAGATAGTATGGGGTTATTAATTATTTTTAATCGGTAACACATCCTTGAGAGGCATCCGTAACTAATTTTGCATATTTATATAAAACACCTTGGTTAACTTTTAATTTCGGTTGCTGCCATTGTAATGTTCGTTTATGAAGTTCTTCTTTAGATATAGATAAATGGAGTTTATTATTTTTAGCATCTATTTCTATTATATCACCGTCTTTAACTAATGCTATAGTCCCACCATCAAAAGCTTCTGGTGTAATATGTCCTACTACAAAACCATGTGTCCCTCCACTAAATCTACCATCTGTAATAAGGGCTACGCTTTTACCTAATCCTGCCCCTATAATGGCGGATGTAGGCTTTAACATTTCAGGCATTCCTGGTCCTCCTTTAGGTCCTACATAGCGAATTACTACTACATCTCCAGCTTGAATTTTCTTATTTTCAATTCCTGCAATAAGTTCTTTTTCGCCATCAAATACTTTTGCTGGTCCTGAAAAATATTCACCTTCTTTACCTGTAATTTTTGCTACAGCTCCTTTTTCAGCAAGGTTCCCATATAAGATTTGTAAATGACCTGTATTTTTTAAAGGTGATTCAAGAGGTTTTATAATATTTTGATCGTCAAAATTAATTAATGGAATGTTTTTTAAATTTTCAGCTACTGTTTTTCCTGTTACAGTTATACAATGTCCATGAAGTTTTCCTTTTTCTAAAAGGTATTTTAAAACCATAGGAACTCCTCCTTTTTCATGTAAATTTTGCATTAAATAATTACCTCCTGGTTTAAAATCAGCAATTAAAGGTGTGGTATTACTTATTCTTTGAAAATCATCTTGAGTTATCACAACATTTACACTTTTTGCCATTGCTATAATGTGTAAAACAGCATTAGTACTACCTCCTAAGGCTATTAGCGTAGTGATAGCATTTTCAAAAGCTTCAAAAGTCATGATGTCTTTAGGACAAATGTTATGTTCTAATAATATTTTAATGTAATTTGCAGCGCTTTCGCATTCCTTAATTTTATTTACACTTATAGCAGGATTTGAACTTGAATAAGGTAAACTCATACCTAAAGCTTCTATTGCTATTGCCATCGTATTAGCGGTATACATCCCGCCACAAGCACCTGCTCCAGGGCAGGAATTTTTTATAATTCCTTTAAAGTCTTCTTCTGATATTGTTCCGGCAATTTTTTCTCCTAACGCTTCAAAGGCAGATACAATATTCAAATCTTTGCCTTGGTATTTTCCAGGTGCAATAGTTCCTCCATAAACCATGATAGCAGGTCTATTTAGCCTTCCCATAGCTATAATAGCTCCTGGCATATTTTTATCACAACCAGGAACTGCTATCACAGCATCATAATAATGCCCTGCAACAACACTTTCTATACTATCTGCTATAATTTCTCGGCTGACAAGAGAATAACGCATACCATCTGTTCCATTTGTTATTCCATCACTAATCCCTATTGTATTAAAGATTAGCCCTACCATATCCTCTTCATTTACAGATGCTTTTATATAACTGGCCAAGTGATTTAAATGCATGTTACAGGTATTGCCATCATATCCCATTGAGGCTATACCTACAAAAGGTTGCTTTAATTGATCATCGCTTAGGCCTATCCCGTATAACATAGCTTGAGCAGCTGGTTGTGTAGGATCTTGGGTAATCGTTTTGCTGTATTTATTTAATTCCATTATTAAAATTTTGCTTCTAGTGAGTCTCCTTTTTCGGTAACTAAATTTTTATAAGCTTGTTGAAGTTTTCTTCCTAGTGAATTTTCCCATTGAAGAGGAAATTTTTGATGATTTAATGAGTCAACTCCAATAATTTCAGCTGCTGTTCCGCAAAGGAAAGCGCTATCTGCTTTTTCTAATTCTTCTGGTAAATAAAGCCCTTCTATCACTTCTATTTTTAATTCTTTACACAACTGCATTACGGTAGCTCTTGTAATACCTGGTAAAATGTTTCCTAATTGAGGTGTGAATAACTTTCTATCTTTTTCAAAAAATAAATTTGCTCCTGGTCCTTCAGCTAAAAAACCATCACTATCTAATAATAAAGCTTCATCAAATCCTTTAGCTTTAGCTTCTGAAGATGCTAATATTGAATTTACATAATGCCCACAAACTTTTGCTTCTATTTTTGTTGATCGTGGATGAGGTCTACAAAATGATGAAACTCCTAGATTTAATCTTTTTTCACCTAAATAAGCTCCCCACTCCCAAGCACATATCATTAATGAAACTTGATTAGGGGTACTTAATCCCATATTAGGACTACAAAAAACTAGAGGTCGTATATAAGCATCTGTAAAATTGTTACGTTCTAATAACTCATAAGTCTTTTGGGTTAATTCTTTACTATCAAATTCAAAAGGTATATTAATTAATTCACTAGATTTCTTAAGGCGTTCATAGTGTTCATCTGATTTAAAAATTTTTGTACCATTAGGAGTGTTGTAAGCTCTTATTCCTTCAAATACACCATAGCCATAGTGTAGAGTTTGACCATATAGATCTGAAAACGTTTTTTCTGACTTTAAGAATTCACCATTTAAATATAAAATATGGTTTTCATTGTAGTATAAGTTATTAGTTGGAGCAAAGGTTTCTGATGCTGTTGTCATAATATATAGAATTATTTTTTAAATTGTTTTGTAATATTTTATTTCAATCACGAATGTATGGTTCGATGTTTTTTTATAAATGATGAAAAAATATTATTTACAATGCTTTAAAAAGGTATTACACGGGGTAATCTATTGTAAATAAAGGCTTTTCACTAATTATTTTTATGATGTTAAACTTTTTGTTTTTTTAAAACAAAAAACATTTTTACTATTTTTTTAACAAATAAAATACCGCCCCAATAGATTTATCTATCAGGTAAAAGAGATTTTATTAAAAATATTTAACTAAAAAAGACTAGCTAATAATATAGATGTAGACTATTGAGAAAATAATAGAAGAAGTAGAAGAAGTGTAATGTATTATATGATTTAAAGATAAATCCCATTGTCGCATTTTCTGCTTATTAAAACCTGTTTTCATTTTTGTAATTTTTGTAATTTATAAATAAAAAAAGCCTCCTTTTACAAGGAGGCTTTTTGTTATATTTTTATATTTAAATTTTATTATAGATACATAACACCCCCTGTCCCTATTGTATAAATAATAGTGATAATAGTGATAATAATGACAGTAATAATGTTATTAAAATTTTTCATTCTTTTCTTTGTTGCGCACAAATTTATAAAAAAATAAATACAATACAATATGTTATCTAAAAAACATTCAGAAAACTACTGAAAATCAAGAAGGTTATTTACCAATCGCCTCCTGCTCCGCCTCCTGAAAAACCGCCGCCTCCAAAGCCGCCTCCAAAGCCACCGCTATCTCCCCAACTAGTTTCTCCTGAAGACCAACTACTCCCACCGCGTCCCATACGGCTCAAAATAATGATATCTCCTAAATCTAATCCTCCACCTCCCCCGTGATTATTCCCATTTCCTTTACTTTTAGAAATGATAATAAGAAGTACGATTACAATAAATAAGAATAAGAGGACACCTTCTATATCAATTCCTTCTTCTTTCTTTTGTTCTGCTTTGAATTTACCTTTTAAAGCTTGAATAATAGCATCTGTCCCTTCATCAACTCCTGCATAATAATTACCTTTTTTAAATTGAGGTATTATGTAATTACGAACAATTTCACCTGTCACACCTGCTGTTAAACGATCTTCAACCCCATAACCTGGCGAAATCCAAATTTTTCGTTCTTTTTTAGCGAGTAGCAAAATAACTCCATTATCTTTCTTCGCATCTCCAATTCCCCAAGTATGTGCCCATCGAGGTGCTAATAAACCTATATTTTCTCCTTTAAGTGTTTCAATAGAAATAAATATTATTTGAGTACTCGTAGAATCTGAATACTTAATTAATTTTTCTTCCACCTTTTTACTTTCGCTATTTGATAATATTTTAGCATAATCGTAAACACTGGTTTGATTTTTTGGTTTGGGAGGAATATCAAATTGTGCCCAAGAAAAGCTAACAAAATGTAGTAGGACAAATAGGAATAATCCTAGTGTATATTTTTTTATTTGAGGTTTGATATTTTTCATTTTAACCTTTAGATATAGTATCAGGTAATTCATTTTTATCTGTTTCAATCCACGGAAAATGTTTTTGTAACTGTATTCCTGCTTTCAAAATACCTTGAATCAATCCTTGCTTAAAATTTCCTTGTTTAAATTCTTGCAGGATTGTATCACGGGTACTTTCCCAAAAGTCTGCTGACACTGCATTATTTATACCTTGATCTCCATAAATAGCAAATGTTTTAGATTCTACTGCTATGTATAGTAGTACTCCGTTACGTAATTGGGTCTGATCCATTTTTAAAAAATAAAACACCTCTTTAGCGCGTTCTAAGGCTACTAAAGAAGTGTTTTTTTCTATATGTACCCGGATCTCACCAGAGGTTAATGATTCAGCTGATCGGATAGCTTCTACGATAGCTTCTTCATCTGTTTTTGACAAGAAATCTTCTACGGTTGACATTATTTTTTTTCCGCTTTATCATCAAAATTAAAATCTACTTTTGGAGCATTTTGTGCTTGTGGTTCTGCATCAAAATACGGTTTTTCTTTAAAGCCAAACCAACCAGTAAAAATACTATTAGGAAATATACTTACGTGATTATTATAAGGTTTTATAGCTTCATTAAAACGAGTTCTTGCCGTTTGAATTGTATTTTCAGTACTGGTAAGCTCATCTTGTAATTTTAGGAAGTTTTCATTTGCTTTTAATTGTGGGTACTGTTCTACTGTAACTAATAAACGAGATAATGCAGAAGAAACACCACTTTGCGCTTGATTAAACTGTGTTAACTGTTCAGGGGTAATATTTGTGGGATCAACCGTTATTTGTGTGGCTTTCGAACGAGCCTCCATAACTGCCGTTAAAGTTCCTTTTTCAAAATCAGCAGCTCCTTTTACGGTATTAACTAAATTACCAATCAAATCATTACGACGTTGATAAGAAGTTTGTACATTACCCCAAGCCTCTTTTACATTTTGATCTAACGCTACTGCTGTGTTGTTAATTCCTTTAAAATATGAGTATCCAATTAAAATTAATACTCCAATAATAATCCAAGGCAAAAATCTTCTCATAGTTGTTAAAATTTAATTTTTAGAATCTGGTTTTCGTTTTGTATAAAAAAGGAAAAATAAACCTCCTACTAGAAATAATTTCCATACTAAATAAACATATTCGTTTGTTTTAAAATTGAAAATCATATATTCTGACGAACCTTGTGCTATTTTATTAATTAAACTAAACAACACAAGGACTGCTAACACTAGATAAATATAATATAGTTTTTTCATACGTAACTATTTTAAACAGTTAGTCGAAACAAAGCATTCGTTGTTACATCTTTTATCTAGTTTCAATTACAAAGCATTTTTTATACTTAATAATTGTTGTTTTATAGATTCTAATTTATGAATGATGGCTAATTTATCTAAAGCTGTTTTTTGTCCTTCTTTCAGATGAATTTTTGCTCCTTCTAAGGTAAAACCTCTTTCTTTTACTAAATGATAAATTAACTCTAGGTTTTTTATATCTTCAGGAGTAAACAACCTGTTCCCTTTAGCATTTTTCTTAGGCCTTAAGACATCAAATTCTTTATCCCAAAAACGAATAAGGGATTGATTTACGCCAAAAGCTGTAGCTACTTCACCCATAGTATAGTAACGTTTATTTTCAGGAAGGTTTATATTCATTTTTTTAATATTCTGTTAACTAAACGGTAAAAAATTAGTCAAATGACTGATTCTCTTGTGTTGCCATTTTAGCAATAGCGGTATACTCAACAGCCGAAATATTTCCGTAATAAAAGTTAATAGGATTTACTACACTTCCGTTTTTATGGACTTCATAATGTAAATGAGGCGCTTGACTACGTCCTGTACTTCCTACAAAACCAATTATATCGCCTCTTTTTACTCTTCTACCTGGTCTACAATTATAGCGACTCAAGTGTGCATATAAGGTTTCATATCCAAATCCATGATTAATAACAATATGATTTCCAAAACCAGAAGCTCCCGCATCAGCTCTACGTACTACTCCGTCTCCAGTAGCAAATACAGGGGTCCCTGTTGGAGCCGTAAAGTCCATTCCTTTGTGCATTTTTCTTGCTTTTGTAAAGGGGTCACTTCGGTAACCAAAACCAGAAGCCATACGTTTTAACTGCTCATTTTTAACAGGTTGTATAGCAGGAATTGATCCTAGAAAACGATCTTTAGATTTAGCTAAAGACAAAATTTTATCTAACGATTTTGATTGATCAACTAAACTTTTTGAAAGACCGGAAAGCCTTGTTTCTGTACTTACTATTAATTGTTCATTGTTCATAGCAAGTAAATTCTTGAAACGCACTTTGGAGATAATTTTCTTATCCTCATTTGTTTCACCAGGACTTGCCATATTAAAATAAACCTTATATATATTATTATCCCGTTCTTCTATACTAGCTAGTACTTCATTTAGCTGATCAATTTTTTTATTAAGGATAACATAGTTTAACTTTAAATTTTCTAACTCTCTAGCCTGCATTTTGTCTTTAGGTGTACTAAAATATCCTAAATCTGATATTAAAAAGAAAAACAAAAATCCAAAAAGCATAGAAGCAAATAAAAATAATATTCCAACTCCTACTTTTCTTCCTTTTTTTGGTTTTATTTTTCTGTAAGCTAGACTCTCTGTGTCGTAGTAATACTTAACTTTTTTCGACATAATTTTAATTAAAAATCCTATTTTTGCACTCGTTATGACAAAGTAACAATTATTATACGAATAATCTAGAAAAAATGTTTCAAAAATTAATATAAACAGATCCTTTTTTTGAAGTATTATTATTTCAGTCTTTCGTATCATTTATTCCGCTGTCGTTAGCTACTTCTTGAAGGAAGTTATAAGAAGAACGTCATCAGGACTAAAAAGAAAAATAGAAATTTTTAAAGATATTTTTTTAGTTTAAACAGGATTTAGAGTAAACACTTTAAACTTTTAAACTTTAAACTTTTAAACAAAAGATTAATGAAATCACAAGACATTCGCAAAGCGTATTTAGATTTTTTTAAAAGCAAAGATCATTTAATTGTGCCTTCTGCACCAATCGTGTTAAAAGATGACCCTACCTTGATGTTTAATAATTCAGGAATGGCACAGTTTAAAGAATTTTTCTTAGGTAATGGAACGCCTAAAAGTCCTCGTATAGCCGATACACAAAAATGTCTTCGTGTTTCTGGAAAACACAATGATTTAGAAGATGTTGGTTTTGACACTTACCACCATACAATGTTTGAAATGTTAGGGAACTGGTCATTTGGTGATTATTTTAAGAAAGAAGCACTAGCTTGGGCTTGGGAATTCTTAACTGAAGTTTTAAAATTAGACAAAGACCGCTTATATGTTTCTGTTTTTGAAGGTAATCCTGAAGAAAATGTACCTTTTGATCAAGAAGCATTTGATATTTGGAAACAATATGTAGCCGAAGACCGAATTATTTTAGGAAACAAGAAAGATAATTTTTGGGAAATGGGGGATCAAGGTCCTTGCGGTCCTTGCTCTGAAATTCATATAGATTTACGTAGTGATGAAGAACGATCTAAAGTTTCTGGTAGAGATCTAGTAAATCAAGATGATCCACAAGTAGTAGAAATTTGGAATAATGTATTCATGGAATTCAACCGTAAAGCGGATAAAAGCTTGGAAAAATTACCTGCACAACACGTAGATACGGGAATGGGATTTGAACGTTTATGTATGGCTATGCAAGGCGTAACATCTAATTATGACACAGATGTTTTTACTCCATTAATTGAAAAAGTAAGTCTAATTACGGGTTTAAAATATACTAATAACGAAATTAAAGATATTACAGAGGAGCAAAACAAAATTAATATTGCTATTCGTGTAATTGTAGACCACGTTCGTGCAGTAGCATTTGCTATTGCAGATGGTCAGTTACCATCTAATACGGGAGCTGGTTATGTAATCCGTCGTATTTTACGTCGTGCTATTCGTTACGGTTTTACTTTCTTAAACAAAAAAGAACCATTTATTAATGAATTAGTAGGGGTTTTAGCTAATCAGATGGGGGAATTTTTCCCAGAAATAAAAGCGCAACAAAATTTAGTAACACAAGTAATCCGTGAAGAAGAAGCTTCTTTCTTACGCACATTAGAACAAGGATTACAATTATTAGAAAAGGTGGTTACTGAAACAGCTGGAAATGAAGTAAAAGGCGAAAAAGTATTTGAATTATATGATACTTTTGGATTCCCTAAAGATTTAACCGCTTTAATTTTAAAAGAAAAAGGATATTCATACAATGAAGAGGAATTTGAAGCAGAATTAGAAAAACAAAAAGCACGTTCACGTGCTGCTTCTGAAATTTCAACAGAGGACTGGAATGTTTTAGTTGATGGAAATATGGAAACATTTGTTGGTTATGATCAAACGGAAAACGAAGTAAAAATTACCCGTATCCGCAAAGTAGATTCTAAGAAAGATGGTATTTTATACCAAATTGTTTTAGACAATACCCCTTTTTACCCTGAAGGAGGTGGACAAGTAGGTGATAAAGGAACTTTAATTTCAGCTAACGAGTCTATTGAAATCATTGATACTAAAAAAGAAAATAACTTAATTTTACATTTTGCAAAACGTTTACCCGAAAATATAAATGCTACTTTCCAAGCAAAAGTAAATACAGATTTACGTGATTTGTGCGCAAGCAACCACTCAGCTACACACTTGCTACATCAGGCGTTACGCAGTGTTTTAGGAACACATGTAGAGCAAAAAGGGTCATTAGTATCACCTAATTATTTACGTTTTGACTTTTCACATTTCTCTAAAGTAACAGATGAAGAGTTAAAACAAGTAGAAGACTTTGTAAATGCGCGTATTCAAGAACAATTACCTTTAATTGAAAGAAGAAATATTCCTTTTACACAAGCAATTGAAGAAGGTGCTATGGCATTATTTGGCGAAAAGTATGGAGATAACGTTCGCGCTATCAAATTTGGTCAAAGCATGGAATTATGCGGAGGAATTCACGTAAAAAACACAGCAGATATTTGGTATTTTAAAATTGTTTCTGAAAGTGCTGTAGCAGCAGGTATTCGTCGTGTGGAGGCGATTACAAATAATGCAGTGAAAGCTTTTTTTGCTAAACAAGAAAATGTAATGACAGAGGTAAAAGAGTTATTAAAAAACCCACAAGATATAATTAAATCAGTAGTTTCATTACAAGATGAAAACACTAAATTAAAAAAACAAATAGAACAATTATTAAAAGAAAAAACCAAAAATCTAAAAGCAGAATTAGCTTCTCAAATACAAACGATCAATGAAATTGATTTCTTAGCTTCTCAAGTTGATTTAGATGCAAATGGAGCGAAAGATTTAGCTTACGAATTAGGACAAAATAAAAATAATTTATTCGTTGTATTAGCTACTGTTAACGAAGACAAACCTATGCTAACTTGCTACATTTCTAAAGAATTAGTAGAAACTAAAAATTTAAATGCCAGCCAGGTCGTTCGCGAATTAGGAAAACATATTCAAGGCGGCGGCGGCGGACAGCCTTTCTTTGCTACTGCTGGAGGAAAATATGTAGCTGGAATTAAAGAGGCCTTAGAAAAGGCAGTAGAGTTTATAGATAAATAAGGTATAAAATCTGTACGATTATATAATTATTAATAAATAGAGGGGCTTTTAAAGCCCCTCTATTTATTAATAATACACCAGTACTATATATGAATTTATTTCACAATTAATTTAAAGGTCTGTTGATATTTTTGACTGTGTATAATTCCTAAATAGAGTCCTTGAGGAATATTTAGTAAAATTTTATTTTCATTTAAATTCAACTCTGAATCAATAATTTTAGCACCATTCATTTCATATATACTAAAAGAAACTTTTTCTTTTAAATCAGTTGGCAACACTAGATTTAATATTTGACCTATCTTGATTGGATTGGGGTAAATACTTATATTTTTAATTAAGGATACTTCATCCGCTTTTAAAGCGGTATCACTACCTATTACAAATTGACTAAAACTAGTTATATTTAATCCTGAATCAAATTTTAATTTTGTATCTAATCCTGAACCTGAAATACTGTCTGCAATATCTATATGACTTCCCCATGTATTTCCAAAATCATTACTTCCTCGTTTAAAAAGTTTATAATTCATTGGATTCATATCCTGAGTAAAACTATTTATTCCGTAAAATGATATTGATTTAAGAGGAGTAAACACGGTATTTATCCCATAATTATTTACAATTGTATAAAAGTTATAATTTGTACCAATAGAAGGTAATTCATCTGGATTAATATTTCCTTTTGAAACCCAAACATCTCCATTAGGATAAGTTCCTGAAGCAAATTCAAGTGTTAATCCTGTAGAGGTAAAATCTTTAATTCCTGCTGAATTTACATTTATTTTTTCACTAACTCCCTCAAATATTGAAGCTTTAGAGATAGATCGTGAATAACCACTCCCTTTATAAGTAGCATATTTATTTGAATTATTTTTATTAAGTGTAATATTTCCTACAGATTCATTAAACTGATAATAAGCTACTAATCCTGTAAGAATTGGATCTCCCGAAATACTTTTAGTTAAATGCCTCCATTTACGAATTTCATCTATAGTTAAAGCCCTATTCCAAATACAAACTTCATCCATTTCCATATTTGTATAACGATCAGATCTTCCTCTTCCGTACGTTCCTAAAAATAATTGAGTAAAGTTTTCTAAAGACATAGCTGTATTTACCACACTTTCTTTTCCATTAACATAAATCTTTACATTGGTACCATTACTAACTAATGCTACATAAGACCATTGTCCGGCAGGAGCTTGTAAACCTGAGTTCCAACTCCAGGTAGGATGAAATCCTATTGAGTTATTTCCTCCTAAAAAGTTTAATCCAAAGGCATTTGGATCATTTTGTGACATAAAAATAGCGCTATAATCAGGTTGAATACCATTAGGTTTTATCCAACAAGAAAAAGTAAAAGCGTTTTTATTAAGATTTAAATTATCAACTAAAACGTAATCAGCATTTGTATTTCCAGTTAGATTAACTGAATTTCCTGGAATTTTATCAGGATTTGATGTCCCACAAACATTATTAACTTCAATAAAGTTAGGCAAAGTTTGTGTACTGGTTCCGTAAGCATCTGTGATAGTTAATGTAACATTATAAAACCCGTTAGGTGCTCCTGCATAAGAAACAACTGGGTTTTCTTCATTAGACGTTGACGGTGTACCTCCAGGAAAGTTCCATTGCCAAGTTGCAGAAGCATTTCTTATAACGGAATAGTCTTTGAATTTGAGAGTTTCTACTGCTCCACAACTTATTTTATTTGTATTAACTGAAATTAAGGCGTTTGGAGGACTTATTTCATATAAATCATGTTCAAAAGCACCGCGTGATGTACCTATTTTCAGTTTATTTTCATTATAGTTAATGTGCATAAAACGAATTTCACACGTTGGCAATCCGTTTCCTAAGATGGCCCAATTAGACATTGTATTATTGCGATAAAAAACACCTGCTTTATTAGCCACATATACTCCTCCATTTGAACCTCTTTGATAAATGATCTTAGTAATTGGCGAACTTGTTAAAATAGAGTTTGTTAAATTCATCCAAGTAACACCTCCATCTATTGATTTTACAATTTTGCAAGCAGTTTGTACTCCACTGTACGTAACCCAAATTTCATTTGGATTTTCGTCACCTATAGCAATATCTGAAATATTGGTTTGATTTATAGTAGCAGTTAAGCTAGGTGTAATATTAGTCCATGTTAAACTATCATCCGTTGTTTTCCATAATTTATTATTAGACAATCCTTCTACTACAATCATTGTATTAGAGTTTTTAACTGATATTTTTCCTCTAAAAACCTGATTAGTAAAAGTCTTAATTATCCTTACACTTGCTCCATTATCTTCTGTTTTTATTAAAGAATTTTTCCATGTTGCTAAATTAGGGTTTCCATTAGGATACTGTCCTGCATGATGGGTTATAAGTGTATAATACTTATTAGGATGAAATTCCATTTGATTAAAATAACTATAGATTCCACCGTTATCTAGGTAATTAGATTCATTAATTAAAGTATGAGGTCCTGTTCTAAAATATCTATAATTACTATATCCATTACTATAAATATACCTATCATCTAATGGATTTACATCTGTATTTCCTTGGTCTGCTCCTGAACCATTGTACCAATCAAATCCATTGTACGTTTCTTTAATCATTACAGGACCATGATTATTACCTGATGCTACTAAATTACTCTTAAAAGCACTGCCAAATCCCCATAATTCATGATTACTGATACTATTAGTAACAGTTCTTAATGTAGTTCCAAAATCAGTTGATGTTACAGCTTCACCATCGCTACCAAGTAATATGATTCCATTCACAAAATCCGTAGCCCTTAAATCAGTGTGTGTAGCTCCATTTTGTACGGTAAAACTTACTCCATTATCATTAGAATAATGAATTTTATTATTTCCATAACTGCCATAAATAATTTTATTCTCATCCGTTCTATCCATTTGAATATCTCCATGATGTAAAACGGGAGCATGGGCATAAGGATCTCCTACACCTGTAGCAATATTAATACGTGATAATTCAATAACTCCTGTAGTTTTATTAATTTTATATAAATGAACAGCATTATGAGCATAAGCAGAATTACCTGTTCCTACAGCAACATAAATTGAATTTAAATTGTTTTTAGGTGTAAAAATCTTACACCAACCAATAACTTGTCCATTAGCTGATGAATCTAAAGTAATATTTTGTAAAACAGAAAAATTTGCTCCTTGATTAGTAGAACGATAAAGAGAAAAATTATTTCCGTTTGAAAGATTTACAAAATATACATTATTAGGATCATTTGAATCCCATTCTAACATTTCACCATGAATTGAACAATCCCAAATAGAATAATTAGAGAGACCTGTTTGTACAGAATTCCATGTAGTACCTCCATCTATAGTCCTATAAAGAGAGGTCCCCCATCTTGTTATTACGATATCTGGATTTGTTGTAGAAGCTGCAATATCATAAGATGTCCCTGAATAATTAGCAGAAGTCATAGTAGTGGAAGTCCAATTTAATCCACCGTCAACTGATTTTAGTAATCGTTTTGAATTTAAGGCATAAACACGTTGTGAAGAAGCATTACAGACATCAATATCGTTATAAGCAACATCTTCAAAACTACTATCTGTTAATGTCCAATTAATACCTCCATCATTGGTTACCCATAGACCCCCTGTAACAAAGGAAACAAACATTTTTTGAGAATTTGTAGGATCTATTCTATTTAAGTAAACATATCCCCCGTGATTTCCTCTTCCTGAATATCCCGTAGTTGCACTATTGACAGGGCCTATTAATTTCCAAGTTCCTACTTGATTAGTTGATGAAATTGCAAAATTAGTACTAATAATAGGTAATTTATTTAAAATAGGCTCTGGCTGAACTATTCCATTATTATCAAGGTAATACAATTTTGATTTTAACCAATCTTCACCAATATTTCGTGTTTTACTTTCTTCCCATTTATGTTTACCAAAATATTTATCATAATTTTGTTTCACATCAAAATAGTTACTTCCTTCTTTTAACTGAGAAAACCAAAACTGTTTCTTATGCTTTACTTCATATTCAAAATCTTCATTTTCTTCATTCTTTTGGTTTAATTTTTGAGTTTGCTGGGCAAAAACAACATAACAACTAAGTAATACACTTAGCAATAAGTACTTTTTGTTCATAAATATAGATTATTCATCATTTGTAGTTGCTACCAAATGTATAAAAAAATCCTCTAGATTTCTGACAACTAACTCTTTATCATACTTAAAATATAGTTTTTCAAGCTCTAAATATTCTTTTTTTAATCTTTTTACAGATATTTCCTGTAAAATTTCTAAAAGTTCATTTTCATCATTATAAAATAAGTTATGCCAATCCATTTTGGGATAACTTTTGGGAAATAGTCCTATTTTTCCATTATAAATACAATCTGCTTCAGCACCACTTACTTTTGTTTGACCATATACCTCATCAACCCAATAAAAAGAGGTAGCTTGTTTTATGGGACAAAGTAATATATGTGCCTTTGAAATAACTCGGCTATATTCTTCCCAAGGAATAAACTGATGATAATGTGTAATTGATATATTAGAATGTGAATCTTTTTTTAAAGTTTGTAATTCTTTTAAAACTATATTATTTTCTGGTTTACCTAAAAAGGTAAAATGAAGTTTTGATTTAGGTTGTAATTTTCTAAGTATCCTAAAAATCATATCTACATCTTTACGTTTATTAGATACATTTCCTGGCATTACAATTTGAATAACTTCTTCTTTTGGAAGTATAAATTCTTTACAATAATTTAATTGAATTAACTCTGCTTTATCTAAAAATAATCCTTGTTCTTTTATAGTTTTTAAAGCAGAACTAGAAATTACACCTAACTTTTTAGCTTTAGTAATGATTTTTCGCTTAGTAGCTATCTTTTCTTTCCAATATAGTTTTAAAAAGTAGGTTAGTTTTTCTTTGTCTTTATAAATATTTTTCCAAGAGATGTTTCTAAAAAAAAGACTAAAATTGATATTATGAACTAAACATAAAACTGTTTTTTCTTCAAAAAGTTTTTTATAATCATCATAATTTCGATGCATAGTATTAACCACTACCCCGTCATAAGAATAAAAATTTGTTTGAGCAACAGAATTAATGATTGTCAAATATTGTTCTGGAATAGCTGTTAATTTATCATATACTTTTTTACTAACAAAAAAATGAAAATCTATATGTTTCATTTCTGTAACTAAAAAGTACCATTGTTCAAGCAAAGCTGAATGGGTTTCCATTTCTATAAAAGCAATTTTCTTTTTCAAATCTATTCTGTAGGGTTAAACAAAGTTTTAAGGTTCTTTCGATTTAAAGAGTGTATAGAGCCACTTAAAAGTCGGATAAAGTTGTTCATATTTATCACAAAAATAAAGATATTTGCATACTATTTATAAAAAATGAAATATTACATTGTCATACCTGCCCATAACGAAGAAAAGTTCATTAGTTTAACTTTAGAATCACTCGTTAATCAAACAATATTGCCTAAAAAAGTAGTAATAGTTAATGATAACTCTACTGACAAAACGGGAGAAATTGTTCTTTCTTATATTCAAAAACACCCTTGGATCTCCTTAGTTGAAAAAAAATCAGACGCTATTCATTTACCTGGAAGCAAAGTAATTCAAGCGTTTCAAACAGGATTGAATACGTTAGATGAGGAATACGATATTATGGTAAAAGGTGATTCAGATTTAATTTTTCCTACTAATTATTTCGAAACTATACTCAATCATTTTAAAAGTGATCCTGAGATAGGTATGGCTGGAGGATTTGCCTACATAGAGAAAAATGGTGATTGGATTTTAGAAAATTTAACAGATAAAGATCATATACGTGGTGCTTTTAAAGCTTATAGAAAAGAAACTTTTAAACAAATAGGCGGATTAAAACCGGCTATGGGTTGGGATACTGTAGATGAATTACTTTGTAAGTTCTATAATTGGAAAGTAGTAACTGATGAATCACTACATGTCAAACATTTAAAGCCCACGGGGGCTAATTATAATAAGGCATCACGCTATAAACAAGGGGAGGCTTTTTACAGTTTAGGCTATGGTTTTTTAATCACGGCAATTGCCTCTTTAAAGTTAGCCACGCGCAAAGGTAAAGCTCATTTGTTTTTAGATTATATTAAAGGTTTTTGGAAAGCTAAAATAGAAAAGAAACCTATGCTGGTAACTTCTGAACAAGCCCAATTTGTAAGGGCTTATCGTTGGAAAAAAATGAAAGAAAAACTTTTTAAACAGTTTAAGTAAACAGTAATTAACGATTGTTCTTAAAAAAGAATGATTAAAAAATATTATTTTTACCCCTTCGTTTACTTAACCAAATGCTAAAACTGTAAACTGAGCACTACTTTATGATGTTAGTAAGATACTTATCTCAAATAGGAAGATACTTCTTAATGCTACGAGAGATCTTCAAAAAACCTACCAAATGGTCGGTTATGGAAAATTTAATTTTTAAAGAAATAGATGATTTAATATTTGATTCTTTGGGAATCGTATCTTTCATCTCATTTTTCGTAGGAGGAGTGGTTTCTATCCAGACTGCTTTAAATCTTACAAACCCATTAATTCCTAAATATTTAATTGGTTTTGCTACAAGACAATCCGTTATTCTTGAATTTGCACCTACTTTTATCTCTATCATTATGGCTGGTAAAATGGGATCTTTTATTACCTCTAGTATTGGTACGATGCGTGTTACAGAACAAATTGATGCGTTAGAAGTAATGGGCGTTAATTCTTTAAACTACTTAGTTTTCCCAAAGCTAATAGCTTTATTGTTATACCCTTTTGTTATTGGCTTAAGTATGTTTTTAGGAATATTTGGAGGATGGCTTGCTGCTGTGTACGGAGGATTTGCGACAGCAGATGAATTCATGTCTGGTTTACAGGCTGAATTTATATCTTTTCATGTAGTATATGCTTTCATTAAAACCTTTGTTTTTGCTTTTTTATTAGCTACCATACCTTCATTTCATGGTTACTATATGAAAGGAGGTGCTCTAGAAGTAGGTAAAGCAAGTACTGTATCTTTTGTATGGACTTCTGTAGTCATTATTTTATGTAATTATATTTTAACTCAACTTCTTTTAACGAACTAATCATGATAGAAGTCAATAATGTTAAGAAATCATTTGGTGATCAAATGGTCTTAAAAGGAATCAGTACAACACTAGAAGCAGGGAAGACAAATTTAATTATTGGTCAGTCTGGATCAGGAAAAACAGTATTTCTTAAATCGCTTTTAGGAATCCATAAAGTAGACAGTGGAACAATTTCTTTTGATGGTCGTATTTATGAGGAAATGAGTGATAATGATCGTCGGGATTTACGTACCGAGATTGGGATGGTTTTTCAAGGAAGTGCTTTGTTTGACTCCATGACTGTCGAAGAAAACATAGGGTTCCCACTTAAAATGTTTTCAAATAAATCAAAAAAAGAAATTAAAGAACGGGTAGATTTTGTAATAGAGCGTGTAAAACTTGTGAATGCTCACCATAAAAAACCAAGTGAAATATCAGGAGGTATGCAAAAACGTGTTGCTATTGCTCGTGCTATCGTTAACAACCCTAAATATTTATTTTGTGATGAGCCTAATTCTGGACTTGATCCTAAAACAGCTATTGTAATCGATAATCTTATTCAAGAAATCACAAAAGAATATAATATTACAACTGTTATTAACACCCATGATATGAACTCTGTAATGGAAATAGGAGATAAAATTGTATTCCTTAAAAATGGTCTAAAAGCATGGGAAGGAGATAAAACTCAAATTTTTAAAACAGATAATGAAGCCGTTACTGATTTTGTTTATTCTTCTGAATTATTTAAAAAAGTTAGAGAAGCTGTATTAAAAGAAGAGCTTTAAAATAGGAAAAAGGGGGCCGAAAAGTATAATTTTATTTTTGAGTTTAATCGATAAAGGAAAATTAAATAATTTAGCTCAAAATAATAGTTATTATTAAAACCACTTAAAATTTAAAAGATGGTTATAAACTTTTCGGACAGCCTCTTTCTCTAAACACACAACGATAAGAAATTAATAGGTAAATATAAATCTTGTATATACGGGATCATGATCTGAAATATCTCCTCCAAAATATTGAGCATTAAAACGACTGGTTGGTGTTATATAATCAGGTTGTTTATGGTTTTTGTCTAATAGTATGTAATCTAATGTATTGTTATAATCTTTAAATCCTTGGTATCTTACTACTGTATTTTGGTTAGAATAGGTACCTCTATCTGTTAGTGGATTAAAAGAATAATTATTTATACCATTTAAGATTGCCTTCATCTTTTGATACTCATCAGTCAAGGTATATTCTACATTCATATCTCCTGCATAAATAACAGGTTCTGAATTAGGAATTTTAAAAGATTCTTTAAAATCTTTCATTTCTTCAAATTGCTTTTCACGTGTTAGTCTACCAGGAAAACCAGGTTGTTCAGAAGCAGTATGAGTTCCCATTATATGATATTTTTTTCCATTTTTTTGAACTATAGCATATACTACCCCTCTATTGGTTAATCCTTCTGGTGAATTAATTCTATTTTTAAATACTAATTGATATTTTTTTAGAATAGGATATTTACTTAGGATAATAACTCCTCCATTAATATGAAAAAGCGTATTACCACAATCCCCATAATAACCATCCCAATCATTAGGATACAAGACTGTTCCTTTTCCACTTGAACAATAAAGACCTAATAAAGAAGTCATATAGGGATAAACCGTTTTTATTTTAGCTAAAAAATCATCGCTAAAACGAGCATTAAAACCTTCTTGAATGACTAAAACATCAGGAGTTTCATTTCCTAAATTTGAGATATACTTTTGTAATTCAATGGCTCTCTCTTTACTCTTATATTGAGCTAAAACACTGGGTATTTGATACACATTATAACTCATAACAGAAAATGTTTCAGAAGAACTAATAAGCCTTTGGGCTGGCATTTCAGAGTTTTCAAGTAAAAATACATTTTCATCTGAGCAAGATACGATGCCTAGAAGACCTAATAAAAATAATAGTTTTTTCATGTTTTAATTTTTGAACAAAACTATATGACTTAGATTAGGAAATTCTTAATTTAAATTTATCTATTATTATATAAATGTTTAAATAATTTATTCACATATTAAGTAAACAATAACATTTTAAGAAAAGGTAAGTGTTTTTTATAAAGGAATTTTATAAAATATAAGAAATAAAAAAGGCTGTCTAAAAATACAAAACCATACGGTGTAGTCCATCAAAGATTAAGACCAACTTTTAATTTTTCAGACAACCTCTTTATAAATAAGTATGTTTTTTAAGAAGGTAAATTTGCTACTACAGTTTTTATATCCTGCTCTTTATTTTTAGGATATATTAATAACACATCATCTTTGTCTACTACTATATAATCTTTTAATCCGTCTATTACTACCAGTTTTTTTCCTTCTGTACGAATAATATTATTATTTGCATTTTCTAGATATACAGTAGCATTTACAACTGCATTATCTTGTTCATCTTTAGGAAGTTTATCATATAATGATCCCCAAGTTCCTAAATCATTCCAATCAAAAGTGGCAGGTAAAACAAATACATTTTGTGCTTTTTCTAAAATAGCATAATCTACAGAAATATTTTGAGCTAATGGATAATTATTCAAAATAAAAGCTGCTTCTTTTTCAGTATTATACATTTCATATCCATTCATAAAATGGGTGTACATAGTAGGTTGAAATTCTTCAAATGCTTTTAAAACACTTTTTACGCTCCATACAAAAATACCTGCATTCCATAAAAAATTTCTACTTTGTATAAACTTACGAGCTGTTGCATAATCTGGTTTTTCTCTAAATTGCTTAACCTTTTTTATCGGTCGTGAATCTAATTTATCATACTCAATATACCCATAACCTGTATTAGGGAATGTAGGTAAAATACCTAAAGTCATTAAGTTTTCATCACGTTCACAAAAATCAAAGGCATGTTGTAAATTAGCACAGAATTGAACTTCATCTTCAATCCAATGATCAGATGGTGCTACAACAACTACTGCATTAGGATTTTCTTTTTTTATTTTAAGAGTCGCATATAAAATACAAGGTGCTGTATTACGCATGGCAGGCTCTAAAACAACTTGCTCCTGCTTAACTCCAGGTAATTGTTCTAAAACTATGTCATTATAACTTTCATTAGTTAGTATCAAAATATTTTCCTTAGGTATAATTTGTGAAAGCCTTGAAAACGTTTTTTGAATAAGAGTTTCACCTGTTCCTAACATATCATGAAACTGTTTAGGAAATTCTACAGTAGATACAGGCCAAAAACGAGAACCAACTCCACCAGCCATTATAATTGCGTAATAATTTTTGTTCATAGGTTTTAAAAGTAACAAAGTGCGAAGTTACAAAGATTAAAATTAATTTGGCAACAACTCCACTTCAGCATTGGGGTTAAACAAATAAGTTTTTCCAGTACTTAACTCTAAGCATTCAAAGCGTTTTGTACGAAGGGCTATTTTTTTAAAAATTTTACCATTATGAATTCTAAACAGACTTCCAAAAGGAATTTCAAACACATAATGTTTATCATTTTCTGGATCAAATTGTTTGAGCGCTAAAGCTAGGGTAGCATCAGTATCGCTACTGGCTTTTGGATTACGAAAATGCCTTGCTATCAATGATAATAATGAAGGAGGAAATATTTCTGGACGAATAAAAGGAACCATCAATTTTTGAAATGTATGCTTCCACTCTTCTCCATGAGGTTTTATATTTCGCCCATATTTTTCAAATGCAACTAAATGGGCTATCTCATGAATAAGTGTAATTAGAAAACGATATTCATTTTGAGAATAATTAACTGTTATAATATGTCTACCATTACTTTCTCGTCTATAATCTCCATGACGGGTTACCCTTTCATTTACAATTTTTAAATGTACATGATTCGTTTTGATTAATTCAAAACATAAAGGAACAGAATGTTCAGGCAAGTATTTATAGAGAACTTCTTGCATTACTTATCATTCTTGCTTTTTAGATTAAAATTTAATTTTACTATAACTTTCATATAAATTTTATAATCCGAACTCTACTCTTTCAGTTATTAAATTCTTTCAAACAACTGATTTTTTTCTGTTATTAACTTCTCTTTTTAATTATGTTCTATCTTGTTAAAGACTCGTTTTCGTTAAACTTTATTAGGTTCACAATAAAGATCATCTCCTCTTTTATATTCTTTTTAAGGTGTAGTAGATGACACTTGTAAAACTTTTCCATTATAATATTTATTTCCATTTAAAGAAAAATCAAAAATATAGTTTGCCATTTCAGATGCATTAATAGGAGCTTGGTAACCTGGGAAAGCTTCTTGTAACATTTCAGTTTGTACCGCTCCTAAAGCAAGAACATTAAAAGCAATTCCTTTTTCTTTGTATTCTTCTGCTAATAATTCAGACAAAGTGATAACTGCTCCTTTACTTGAACTATAGGCTGAAAGTCCTGGAAATTTCAGACTTCCTTGTATTCCTCCCATAGAACTAATGGTTATAACATGGCTTCCTTTTTTAAGATAAGGAATACAAATACGAGTTAATGCAGCAACTCCAAAAACGTTTACTTTGTAAACATTTTCAAATTGAGCTGAAGTAATTTGTTCAAAGGGTTTATGTAATAAACTTCCTGCATTATGAATTATGATATCTACTTGTTTCCATGATTTTTCTAAAAAATTTTCAACTTGTATTAATTCTTCTTCAACAGCTAAATCAAGGGCTAAACAGGTAATGTTTTTATTATCTATTAAAGTCTGCTGTGTTTTACGTGAAATAGCTAATACTTGGTGTCCCGCATTAGCAAATTGCAATGCTAACTCATAGCCTATTCCTCTAGAAGTTCCTGTTATTATAATATTTTTATTTTTCATCTAACTTAATTTCTTTTGTAGCTGCATTAATCATTTTTTCAAGTATAATTTTAGTCTTTTCGGTTACTTTTTGAATATGAGGTATATCCATTTTTTCAAATTCATCTTTTACATGATGGTAAAATTTATAGTTTTCAAAATCAAAAGTAGAGATAGTATGTGCTGGAATATGATACTCTTCGTAAAAAGGATAATTATCTGATGCTTTAAAAAGTTGATATCTACTTTCAACAGGAAGATAACCTACCCATTTTTCACCAGCATATTCATTCATTTTTTTAGCCATATTTGATTTCGTTATACCAGTCATGTAAACCAACATTTTTTTGTGATTCATTGGAATTCCTATCATTTCAAAATTGAACATAAAATAAATATCTATTTTTGCATTTTTCATCTTTTTTGCTAGGTGACGTGAGCCTAATAATCCTTTTTCTTCGGCTGTAAACAAAGCAAAAATAATGGAGCGTTTATTATTTTTTTTCTCTGAAAAATAGCGCATTACTTCTAATACAGCTGTAGTTCCCACAGCATTATCATTAGCTCCATTGGCTATAATATCCCCTTCTACTTCTGTAGCATTACCTATATGATCGTAATGTGCACCAATAACTACATATTCATTTTTCAGATCAGGGTCGTTTCCTTCTATAACTCCAACAATATTATAAGCAGGTTTATGATAATCTGACAGTTTATCTCGATATGTTTTATAAAAAGGTTTTATTTTATTTTCTTTAAATTCTTTTTCCAAAAACACCATTACGTTTTCCATTTCAGGTGTTCCTGGTTCGCGTCCTTTATTTTCATCTGAGGCTAAAAATTGTATTATTTTTTTAATTCTTTCCTCTTTCTGATATTCTGTTTCTTGAGCATTTAGTTTTATAAAAGAACTAACTAACAATATACCTACTAGCTTATATATATTCATGCTATCGTTATTTTAAATTTTTCCTTCTGTTTGTAAAATCCATTGTAACTCGGCATCCCAATTATTTTGATAATCTTCTTTTTTAGAAATTATTGTAACTTGTGGCATTACTCCTCTTCCTTTTATAGCTGATTTTTTCACAACTCCTATTTCCATCATTCCTACTCTAAACTTTAGTTTAGAATAAGGCAATGTTAAAACAGGAAGTGTTCCCGCTACCGTACTATTAAAAGCACCTCCTGTTTCTTCGCCTAGGAAAATACCTCTATTTATATTTTGCAAATTAGCTGAAATAACACTGGAGGCTGAAAAACTTCCTCCGTTTATTAACACATATAATTTACCTTGATAATTATTATCTTTAGGTTGTAATCTATTAGTTAATTTTGATTTTTGATAAAAAAAGCCTTTGGGTGATTTTTTTATCGAAAAAAAATTTTTAATAGTATATGGAATTATTATAGGTGCTAATGTAATCAGGATTCTTTTTGGTACGTTACGAAACATGTTAGTTGCTAAACTCGTTCGATTTGTTACTTTTAAGGTATCCACAAAATTTACAAAATCGGGACTAATATACGTAAATAAATTCTTAATTTCTTCAATACTTCCTCCTCCATTATTTCGTAAATCAAGGACTAAGGTTTTTACCTTTTTATTCTCAATTTCTTTAAATATGAGTGAGTAAGCTTTTGACTGTTTTCCTCCTACAAATTTATTTATACGTAATATGGCTAATGAAGAATCTACTACAGGATAGATTAATTGTCGGGTAAACTCTTTTTTTATTTCATCGTATCCAAAAATTGATTTTTTTATTTCTAGTTCTTTTTCATGTGATCTTTGAAGTTCTTTTTCGTTTTTAGATCTTTTTTTAATTGTATCTATTCTTTTTTTATTTTTTTCTTTTCTAAATCCTTTTGTTAAGGCAACTCTCGTTAAAAGTTTTGTATAAAGACTGTCTTTATATAAAAATTCTACTTGTATACTATCTGTATTTTCCTTTTCTAATTTAATGTAATTAACAATTTTATTGGCAAAGGCTCGATTATAATATGTTTGATTATACCCATCTGAAGCTTCTGTTCCTTTGTATTTATCGAATAAATATTGAGGGGTTATTCCTTGTATATTTTTTATAACGGTTCCTGGTTTTATCGTGATATCTTTAGAGTAATTTTGTGTAACAATTAACTCATCATTGATGTAAGAGAAACTAAATAAAGACAAAGGATAGATTCCTTTTTTTTCAATTCTTTCAATTTATTTCTAGAAAATTGTTTATATAAGGGCTGTATAATAGTATGCCCTTGCCTAACACTTGCCACTACCCTACTAATTCCAAAATAAAATTCATTTGGTTTTAAAGGATTTTTAATGCTTTTCTTTAGACTATCAAATTTAAATTTTAAATCTTTTTTGTTAATATATAACTCTAAAGAGGGATGTAGTTTAAATAATTTTCTCTCTACAAAATCTATATCTTTATGTAGTTTTTTTATTGCTACAGGAGTTTCTATGTGTTGATTTGCTTGATGCACTGATTGACAATTTTGAAATAATATCAAAATCAAGCCTATAATTAATATTTTTATTTTTTTAATCATCTATATGGATGTTGTTTACGATAAGTTTCTGTATAATATATTGTTTGTTGTAATTTCAAGCTACAAAATAAAAAAATCCCGAATGTTTTTCAACTTTCGGGATTTAATAATTCTTGATTTATTTTTTTACGCTAACATCGTTACTGGGTTTTCCATATAAGCTTTAAAAGTTTGTAAAAACTGTGCTCCTGTGGCTCCATCTACTGTTCTATGATCACATGCTAAAGTAACCGTCATTGTGTTACCTACTACAATTTGTCCGTTTTTAACAACTGGTTTTTCAACAATGGCTCCAACTGACAAAATAGCTGAATTAGGTTGATTAATGATAGAGGTAAAAGATTGGATTCCAAACATTCCTAAATTAGATATGGTAAAAGTACTTCCTTCCATTTCGTTAGGTTGTATCTTTTTAATTTTGGCTCTTCCTGCCATATCTTTTACTGAGGCTCCTATTTGGGATAAAGTCATTTGATCCGCAAATTTTAATACTGGTACTACTAAACCATCTTCTACTGCAACTGCAACACCAATATTCACATGATGGTTTAAGATCATAGCCTCTTCTTTCCATTGTGAATTTACTTGTGGATGTTTTTTTAATGCCATAGCAGAAGCTTTTATCACCATATCATTAAAAGATACCTTTGTATTTGGCAAATTATTAATCATGGATCTAGATGTCATTGCATTATCCATATCTAACTCAATTGTTAGATAATAATGAGGTGCTGTAAATTTAGATTCTGATAAGCGTTTTGCAATTACTTTACGCATTTGTGAGTTTTTCACTTCTTCTTGATATACCTCACCTGCTGGTATGAAAGGTTTTACTGCTGCTACTGTTGTTACTGCTTCAGCTACTGTATCTGTTGCAGAAATGCTTGGTAGGTTTACCTGAACTGCTGATGAATTGTATGCTTCAACATCTGCTTTTGTTATACGTCCATTTTCTCCTGTTCCTTTTACAGAAGCTAAATTAATTCCTTTTTCTTGTGCTATTTTTTTAGCTAATGGAGAGGCAAAAATTCTCCCTGTATTGTTTGATGCTTCTTTTTGAGGAGCTGATACGGCTTCTTCTTTTGATTCTTGTATTATTTCTGTCTTAGGTGCAACAGCTCCTTCAGTTGAAAAATTAGCTAAAATAGCTGCAACATCTGTACCAGCTGGTCCTAAAATTGCTAAAATACTATCTACAGGAGCTGAATCGCCTGTTTGAACGCCTATGTATAATAAAGTACCTGAATTAAATGATTCAAATTCCATGGTTGCTTTATCTGTTTCAATTTCAGCTAAAATATCGCCTTCTTTTATAGTATCTCCTATGTTTTTTAACCAACTTGCAACAGTACCTGTTGTCATGGTATCACTCAAACGAGGCATAGTAACTACTTTTACTCCTGCTGGTATTTCAAAAGAAGGAATAGCATTTGTTGTAGACATTTCTATATTGGTTTCTCCAATTGGTTCTTCTTTTTTAGAAGTATTTCCATTTAATAATGCTGAAATATCTTCGCCTTCTTGGCCAATGATTGCTAATAATGAATCTACTGGGGCTGTTTGACCTGCTTCAATTCCTATATGTAATAATACTCCTGAATTAAAAGATTCAAATTCCATAGTGGCTTTATCCGTTTCTATTTCAGCCAATATATCTCCTTCTTTAATTTTATCTCCCACTTTTTTAAGCCATGTTGCTACAGTCCCTTCGGTCATGGTATCGCTCAAACGAGGCATGGTAACTACTATTGCCATAATCTTTTATAATTTATGAGGTAAAAATGGATAATTTTCTTGTTCGTATACAACGTCGTATAATTGTTCTATAGTAGGGAATGGTGATTCCTCGGCAAATTTCTCGCACTCAGCTACTAAGTCTACTACACGTTGATCAATTACTTCAATTTCCGCATCTGTAGCATACCCTTCGGCTTTAATTATATCTAAAACTTGGATAATTGGATCTATTTTTTTGTATTCTTCTACCTCTTCTTTTGTTCTGTATAATTGTGCATCTGACATTGAATGTCCTCTATAGCGATATGTTTTCATTTCTAGAAATGTAGGTCCATCACCACGACGTGCTCTATCAATAGCCTCGTGCATAGCTTCTGCTACTTTTACTGGATTCATTCCATCTACAGGTCCACATGGCATTTCATATCCTAAACCTAATTTCCAGATATCAGTATGGTTAGCGGTTCTTTCTACAGAAGTTCCCATGGCATATCCATTGTTTTCAACGATAAAAACTACTGGTAATTTCCAATTCATTGCCATATTAAAAGCTTCATGTAAAGACCCTTGACGTGCAGCTCCATCACCAAAATAGGTTAATGTAACACCATCACGACCAAAATATTTATCTGCAAAAGCAATACCTGCACCCACAGGAATTTGAGCTCCTACGATACCATGACCTCCATAAAAACCATGTTCTTTATCAAAGATGTGCATAGATCCTCCCATACCTTTAGACGTACCTGTTACTTTCCCTAACAATTCGGCCATTACTTTTCGAGGATCTGTACCCATACCTATTGGTTGTACGTGATTACGATATGCTGTAATCATTTTATCTTTGGACAAGTCCATAGCGTGTAAAGCACCTGCTAATACCGCTTCTTGTCCGTTATATAAATGCAAAAATCCTCTAACTTTTTGTTGAATATACAAGGCAGCAAGTTTATCTTCAAACTTTCTCCAGAACTGCATGTCTTCGTACCACTTAAGGTAGACTTCTTTTGTAATTGGTTTCATATCTAGCTTCTATTTGCTTTACTTATTACACATAATATTATTTAATGAGTTAAAAAACTAAAGCATTTTTTTTATCTAATTAATACACAAATAGGGAATCTCCCTAAATTAATGCTCTGCAAAAGTATAACTTTCCTAGTAAGTAGTAAAATTTAATAGGTAATTTTTAAATCATAAAAACTTTTTATCAAAAGTAAGTGGTAAAAGATTTTGTATAGAATCTGATTTATACACTTCTCCTGTTTCTCCCATAAAATAAATTTCAATAGGTTGTTCTTGTTTATACTCGTATTCAAAAATAGATTGTCTACAAGATCCACAAGGAGGAATAGGCTTATCTGTAACTGACAAAGTAGAACCTGCAGTAATTGCCATTTTTAAAATTTTGGCGTTTGGATATTGAGCTCCTGTATAAAAAATAGCTACTCTTTCTGCACATAAACCAGAAGGATAAGCTGCATTTTCTTGATTAGAACCTGTCACAATTTGCCCATTATCTAACAAAAGAGCTGCTCCAACATTAAATTTAGAATAAGGGGCATACGCCTGCATTCGAGCTTCAATGGCTTTTTGCATTAATGTCTTCACTTCCTCCGATAACTCAACCACTGAATCATAAACACTCAGTTTTGTATCAATTTTAATTTCTCTCATCATAAAGGTTAAGGGGAAAAAAAATCCAAATTTCATTTTACTGAAATTTGGATCTATAATTAATAATTTATTTTTTTAATATTGTTTGTAATCATCACCAAAATTAATAGTCAATGAAAAACGCAATGTATTTTCTAGTGGATTTTTAACTTTAGACATTGAGAATAAATACGATACGTCTACTTTTAGAGATGAATATTTAAACCCTGCACCTATAGTTGCAAATTTTCTAGCTCCTTTTACAGCACTTTCATTAAAATATCCTCCTCTAAAAGCAAATGAATCTTGATACCAATATTCTAATCCTGCTGCCCAAGTGGTTTCTTTTAACTCCTCACTAAAACCTCCTGGAGCATCTCCAAAGGATTTAAACATACCTGCTACCCAGCCTGTACTATTATATTGATTAACAGCGTCACGATAATCTTTTTGCTCTGAAGGATCTAAAACACCATTTCCATTGCTATCTATAGCTGTCTTAGGAGTTGGCACTAATAATTTATTAAATTCTAAAGTAGTAGATAACTTATTATAATCATCAAAAATAAAATCAAATCCTCCTCCTAAACGTAAATTAGCTGGCAAGAAGTTTGAACTACGTTCTACATCTGAATCGTACGAGATTTTAGGCCCCATGTTTTGAAGATTAAAACCGCCTCTCCATCTACCGTTGAAGTTACTGTACGCTATTTCAGATGATTCATAATAACCTGCTACATCTACTGCAAATGTTTGAGCAGATTTAGCGTCATTTGTACTAGTTGGTATTCTTAAATTAGAACGTATATATCGTCCTGCGATACCCATTGAAAATTTATCACTTAATTGCAAAGAATAAGACCCATCTAATGCCAATTCATTAGGGTTTACATTACCTGTTTGAACTCCTGTTTCATTTCTTAATTCAATTTCACCTAAACCGAAATATCGAAATCCAACTCCAAAAGCACTTCTCTCGTTAAATCTATTAAAATAAGTAAGCTGTCCTAATGACATATCATTTACTAATTCGGTTAAATAAGGTGTATAACTTACTGAAACACCATGCTTTTTTAAAGAAAAAGCATACTTAGCAGGATTGTACTGTTGTGAGAAAGCATCAGGCGAAGTTGCTACTCCCATATCTCCCATAGAGGCAGCTCTTGCATCAGCTGCTATTTGCAAAAAGGGTACCGCCGTAGTTATAACTCTATTATCATTCTGAAATTGAGCAAAGGCACTCACTCCAGTAAAAATCCCGATTAATACTAAACTAATTTTCTTCATTGGATTAAATAAAATGTTTACAAATATAATTTCTTTTATCAAAGAATCACTAATTTTTCAATTTTTTCCGCTTTTTTATTTGACAAAATCGACTTCACTGTCAACTTATACAAATAAACTCCTTTGGCTATTTTATCTCCAAAATCATCTCTTCCATCCCATTTTAAATCTCTTGACAAAAAACCTGTTGTAGAAATGGTTTGATTTTTAGTCCAAACAATCTTACCTGTTATTGTCATAACTTGAATTTGAACTTCCAAAGGCTCAAAGGGTTTATTATGAGTAAACCAAAACTCTGTATGATTAACGAACGGATTAGGATAATTCAATACATTTGTTAACACTAACTCTGAATCATCTATTACAACAAATTTCAAATCTGCACTCACCACGTTATTATAGACATCCCAAGCTTTAACTGTTAATGTATGAGTTCCTGACGATAATTTTGCAAATTGATAATTTACTACGCCTTTGGTAAAATCATCTTTAGTTGAATTATAAAAATCATTTAAAATAATAGGTTTTGTCTCATCTCCGTCCAAATAAGCTACTATATCATGACCAATTCCTCCTGCTGTATTGATTCCATTTTCATCTTGTAGTTCTATAATTAAAATGGGGGTTTGATTTACAATACTTCCCGCGACAAAAGTCTTATCATTAATATATAATTCCATTTTAGGCGGACTATTATCTTGTTGGGCATTTTGATTTACACCTCCTATTTTAATATTTAAATCATTTCCTGTTCTATCTTTTATACCTGCATTTTCGGCAACATAAAAACTTACTTTACCATTTCCAATTGGAATTGAGATATCTTTAGGGACTACAAAATTAAATTGAAATTTACCTTCTTTTACATTTGCGTTTCCTCTAAAAATGGTTTCGCCAATAGATTTAAAAGATAGTTTGGGTAATATTCCATCATTTGCCAAAGTGGTTTTATCCACAAACTTATCAAAAATACTTACAAATAGTTCACCTTCATAATCATTTTCTAATTGTCCTTTTTCACTTTGAATTTCGCCTGAAATTTTCACCTTTGACAATGCAGACAAAGACCCTTTATAATCCGCTATAGGTTCATCATTTACATGAGTTATTATTGCTTTAGGATCAGGTATAGCTAGTTTCATTGCAGGATCTCCAATAAATGAAATCACATGATTTCCAACATTTAGTGCCTCTCTTTTAGCTAAACGTACTGCTTCAGCGATTGATACTTTTCCTTTATTTGAGTACCCAAACAAATAAGGTGCAATTAACAAATTATATTGTTCTCCTATGAATTGATAAATCAATCTTGAAGTCGAAATTAGTGCAACTGGTCCTCCGTATGGATTTTGAAAAGCAACCTCTCCTCCTGTGTCTCTCAAAGGATTATCATAACGAGTAAACTCACAAGTTACTGTCATAAAAAGAGGAAATTTATATAGGTTTGTTAATGATTTTATATCTGCTAATTCAAATAAACGTTCACTTGCCAAACCACTTTCGCCTCCATGACCTATATATATCATGGCTAATGCTCCTTGTGAAAAAGAATTTAAAAACTCTTCTTTCGCTTTAGGATATTTTTGTCCTCCTGAGGTAATAATTTGCTCATAAGCATCTGTGAAAATTTTTTTTGCATTAAAGGAAGGACGATTTAACACTATTGCATCTGCCATATTATTCAAATTAACCTGCAAGGTAGCGTCTGAATCTTTATCTACATCATCTGACAAAAACACTAAATTATTTCGCCATTTTCCCATTGATTTTTTGTCATGATATTGAATAATTTTATCTACCATTTGTTGAGCTTGCAAAACATCTTTTGCTAAAATTCTTCCTACGGCTATATCACAACCTTCTGTTCCTGTCATACGTCCTTCATTTGGATCTAGCATTCCAAAAAATTCATCTGATACAAAGGAGTCCGATAGGGTAAAACTTCCTAGTGATTGTAAATTAGGAACCAAATTTGTATTATTTTTAATACGATCTTTATAATCAAAAGAGGCATCTCCAAAAAGGCATAGATAACTTATTTTTTTTCCTTTTGGTGCCACTTCATATAAATATCTTACTAGATTTCGTATAGCTCCTATATCCTGTTTACCTGCCGAAAATTCATTATAAATAGCATCTAAAGCAACTACTTTAACATTTAACTTTGAATAGTTTTTATGAAAATTAGCTAATCTATCAGCCTGAGATTTTAAAATTTTAGGAGTTACAATTAAATAATCAATAGGTTGTACTTCGTTATTCTCATCTAAAAAAATAGTCCCTTTTAAATCTTGGTTAACCACACTAGACATTTCATCAGATATAGGACTGTAATAATCATTAGGTTCTACTACTACATATTCATGTACTTTATCATCTATAAAACTTAAAAAAGAAAAATCATTTTCAGTTCCTTTATTTATTTTAGAAACCGAATCAAAATCAGTTACCTCCCAAATTTCTCTAATCTGCCCCACATTTTTAAGATTATATTGAGCAATTAATGGATTATTTTCAATTTGATTAATTCTAAATCCAAACTGTTTCCCATAACCTATAAGGTTTGATTTTGCTGTAACACTTAAAAAATCTAAATAAGCTTTTGCTGAAGGAACTCCATTATTATTATATGACAAATTAATAGATAGGGTATTCGAGGTATTTTCCTTATATCTAGAAACAAAAAAGCCTTCCTGACCTTTCACTGTACTCAAATCTGAAATTCCAAAAAAATTAGTTCTTCCTCTATCTATTCCATTAACAACTACATTTATACTTGAGGGCTTAGAACTCGTTGCTACAGAACTAAATTTAATTTCAACATCATCACCCAGCGCAATATTAGGCACTAAAAAATCAAAAGTATAATTAGATTTTAAATGTAATTCTTCACCAAACCAACGTCTCCCAAACTCACCAATATTATATTTATCAATTTCATGGTATACATAAAAATCATATTTATCAAAAAAAATATGAGCTGAACCAATAGGTTGAACCTTTGTTTGTATTCTTTTTCCTTTATCTCCTTCAGTGGTTATATAATAATAGGACTTATCAGCATACAAATTATTATGAGTCATATTTTCCTCACTCCACTTATCCATACCCAAACCGTAGAATAAAATATAATCAGAATCATCAAAAATACCATCTTCTTCCCCTACCACTTGAATTGCATTTTCTTGTAAATCTAAATAAGGATTTTCAGAATTCAACAAAGGAATCATAGCCCCTCCATTACCATAAATTTTCAGTGTTCGAGGATCCACATTAACATCAACACCTAATTGAGACAAAAAAGCTTTGGTTATTTTATAGACTCCTGATTTACCAACATAAAACTTTTTCCATTTTCCATTTCGTAACACTGAATTTTGCAAAACAGAAGCACGAGACCTTGCTAACATTTTTTGAGATCTCATTTCACCAAAGGAATAATTAAAAGAAACGATTCTTTTATAAACATTTCCCTCCTTATATATTGGGTTAAAACTCAAAACAACTGAATTTTCATCTCTGAAGGTTATATTTTTTAACTTAAAATCTACAACGTTATTAATTCTTTTTAAATCCAAAACACCTAACAAAGACTCCTCTATCTCTTCTGTTATTAGATTATAACATTTTAAAGAACCTTCCTCTGAAAAGACATTTTCAGCAATCTTTTGTGAAAACAACAAACTATTATTTTCAAAACTGAATACCAAAGACTCTGGTTGAAAATTAGGAATCATCACAACTCTTGTTTCATCGTATTTCAAAGGTTTTGTTGTCCACCTCAGCTCAATATTTCCTGACCACTGAGCATTTAAACAAACAGAATACAAAAAACTAAAAAAAAATAAAAACCATCTCATAAACAAATAAACGCAAATTATCTCATCATATTATCGGTAAAAATAAACTTAAATACACAATAAACCATATTTTTAAGCGTTAATGATATATAATATTTATAGGATGTTTTTATGCTGAAAAATAATTTGAGAAGTATTATTGCTAATTAATCGTTAATTATTATATTGCATCACTTTAAATAATTACCTACTGAAAGTATGAAAGTAAACAAAACGATGACAGTAAGAGCACTTTTATCTGCTATAGTGCTTTTAAGTTTTACTACCAGTTGTAGTAAAAAGTCTAGTACTAAAGACACTTCAGCTGCAACAGGCTGGAAAATTAATGATCCTAATGGAGGTTTCCAGTACAATTCGAATTTCACAAAACAAGAAACAGGTCCTGGTCTAGTTTTAGTTGAGGGAGGAACGTTTACGATGGGAAAAATTCAAGATGACGTTATGCATGATTGGAATAACACTCCATCTCAGCAACATGTTCAATCTTTTTACATGGATGAAACCGAAGTAACGAACATAATGTATATGGAGTATTTAGATTGGATCAAGAGAGTTTTCCCTCCAACAGAAGAAAATTACAAACATATATATAATGGTGCCTTACCAGACACTTTAGTATGGAGAAATCGTTTGGGTTATAACGAAACCATGACAAATAATTATTTACGCCACCCTGCTTATTCTCAATACCCTGTAGTTGGCGTAAATTGGTTACAAGCTACTGATTTTGCAAAGTGGAGAACAAATCGTGTAAATGAATCTCTTCTAGAAAGAGAAGGTTATATGAAAAAAGGAGCAAAACTAGTAGACGTTGATGCAAACAATAGCTTTGACACTGAAGCATATTTAGTATCTCCTTCCACTTCGTTTGGAGGAAATGAAGAAATCATCCTTCAAAAACAACGCGGTAGATCTAGTGCCAAAAAAAGTCAAAAAGGCTCTACAACAAATACTGATGCAACTGCTAGTAGCGATGGTCCTAAAAACGTGTATGCTCAAAAAACCTCAGGTTTATTATTACCTGAATACAGACTTCCTACAGAAGCTGAGTGGGAATATGCAGCAGCCTCAGATGTAGGAACTCGTGAATACAATACTTATAGAGGTCAGAAAAAATATCCTTGGAAAGGACAATATACTCGCTCTGGAAATAGAGTAACACGAGGAGATCAATTGGCTAATTTCAAACAAGGAAAAGGAGATTATGGAGGAATTGCAGGCTGGTCAGATGACAATGCAGATATAACAGCACCTGTAAAATCATACAAACCTAATGATTTTGGTCTTTACGACATGGCAGGTAACGTAGCTGAGTGGGTACAAGACGTTTATCGCCCTATCGTTGATGATGAAGCAAACGATTTCAACTACTTTAGAGGGAACGTCTATACAAAAAACAAGATAGACAAAGAAGGTAAAATTGTTTTTATAACTTCTGAAACGATAAAATACGATACATTAAGTAATGGTAAAGTAATCGCTGTAAGTAAACCAGGAGAAATTGCACAAGTCCCAGTTGATGAAAACGAAACATATTTGAGACAAAACTTCTCAAGAAGTAACAACATTGGTTTTAAAGATGGAGATAAGCAATCTTCTCGTTTCTATAACCTAAATGATGACTCAGGAGAAGACTTAAAAGACAAAAAAAGAATGTACAACTCTCCTCTTCATAAAGTATCCCCTGATAGTACTGGAAATATTAGTAGAAAATTTGACAAATCAGACAAAAGAACTACACTAGTAGGAGACAATGTAAGAGTTTACAAAGGAGGTTCTTGGAAAGACAGAGCTTATTGGTTAGATCCTGCTTCAAGAAGATATTTAAACCAAGACCTAGCTACCGATTTTATCGGATTTAGATGTGCTATGTCTCGCGTAGGTCCTAAATCAGACTTTAAAAAAACACCAAGAAATAAAAAATAACATACTTTCCGTTTAAGATAAGATCCCGCTTTTGCGGGATTTTATTTTTTTAGTAATTTAGCATTATGAAAATAGAAGAATTATACCAATGTTTTTTACAATGTGACACCGTAACAACGGACACAAGAAAAATAACCCCAAACAGCTTCTTTTTTGCATTAAAAGGAGAGCATTTTAATGCTAACGAATTTGCACAAGAAGCATTAAATAAAGGCGCACTCTTCGCCGTTATTGATGAAAAAAAATACTTGACTGATGAAAATAAAATGTTTCTTGTCAAAAATGTTTTAGAAACATTACAAGAACTTGCCCACTACCATCGTAATCAACTAGGACTTCCTATCATTGCACTCACTGGCAGCAACGGAAAAACAACCACTAAGGAATTAATAAACGTGGTACTTTCTAAAAAATATAAAACAATAGCCACCATAGGCAACCTAAACAACCACATTGGTGTCCCGCTAACCTTACTTTCTATCAAAGAAGATACAGATATTGCTATTGTTGAAATGGGCGCAAATCATCAAAAAGAAATCGAGTTATTATGTTCTATAACCGAGCCCGATTTTGGTTATATCACTAATTTTGGAAAAGCTCATTTAGAAGGTTTTGGAGGTATTGAAGGAGTTATCAAAGGAAAAAGTGAAATGTACGATTACCTTATCCATAATCACAAAACCATTTTTATTAATTCTGACGACCCTATTCAACTCAGCAAAACAGCCTCAGCCAATAGATATAGCTTTAGTACGAACCCAGATCACAAACCAAATGTTTATATCTCTGAATGCACTGCTAATCCTTTAGTAACCATAAACTATAACAACATAAACATAAATTCGCACCTTATCGGCATTTATAATGCCAATAATATTAATGCAGCTATCACCATCGGAAAATATTTCAACGTTGCTGACACCGAAATTAAAGACGCTATTGAAAATTACATCCCAAACAATAATCGTTCCCAATTAATAGAAAAAGGAAACAACAAAATAATTTTAGATGCTTACAATGCTAACCCTAGTAGTATGGCTGCCGCTCTGGGCAATTTCCAACAACTAGACGGATCCAAAATTGCCTTTTTAGGCGATATGTTCGAACTTGGCAACGAAAGCCTAGAGGAACATAAAAAAATAATAGAAAGTATCATTGATACAACAAATGTTCAATTCTATTTTATAGGCAAAAATTTTTACTCTTCAAAAATAGAAAAAGAACACATCTATTATTACACATCATTTGAAGATTTTATTAAAAATAAACCTAACGAAATAAACAACACCACGATCTTAATAAAAGGATCTAGAGGAATGGCTCTTGAGCGAATTTTGGATATTATTTAATTCCAAAAGTCAACAACTCAACCATTGCTTATTCAAGAATAATTACTTCTTTTCCGAAAACAGCCTTTCTAATATCTTAATAAACTGTATAATTCTCTTTAGATTTATACAGTTTATACCAATTTTTCAATAAATTTACAAACTTTTAACAAATCCTTTTATTTCAATTATCAACATAAACAAACTTTTTCAGGACGAAATACACAATAATTAGATAAGGATTATTTTAATATTTTATTTTTTAAAACAGACAAAACAATTATTTAATAAATAAACCAGACAAAGCTATATTTTTATAGAATTTTCTTATTTTTTTTAAAACAATGAAAAAAATCATATTTCTCACAATCTTTCTTTCTTTTAATAAATTTTATTCACAGCACACTGAATCTTTTACATACGGATTAAAAATAGGTGCAGTACATTCATCTTTTAGTAATCTCCCCGAAATGATTGTAGGCAGAGACAATTCTTTAACTCATTTTAGTCTAGATTCTAAAGGAAGTTACGGAGTAGAAGGTGGTTTCTTTGTGAATGCTAAATTACCTAATACAAGAGTAGCCTTACAAGGTGAAATTCTTTACAGAAATTCAGGAGATAAATTAATATTCAACAATACTTTGGGAAAAAATTATACTTTAAGTTTTGATTATTCTTTTATAACCATTGGGGCTATTTACAAAGTATATCCTTACAAAGGTTTTAATGTAGGAACAGGGGTTTTTTATTCTAAAAACATAAATCCTAGCAATATAAATTACACTTCTAATGAATACGATGGAAGGTATGATACTACGAAACGACAATTTTATAGAGACGCATTAGTAGGTAGTGATGACTTTAGCTTGTCTTTTTCTCTAGGATATGAATTACCGTATGATTTACATATTGAAGGTAGATATTATTTAGGACTAGGTGATGTTATAAAAAACAAAACGGCATCATTTCAATTTATAGAAAATTACAATAGAAGTTCTGTTATAGGTCTTTCTATAGGTTATAGTTTACATAATTGGTAACATAAAAAAATCAACAACATGAAAAAAATTGTATTTCTTTTATTTTTTACAATAGTTACTCATAGTCAAATTGGAAAAGAAATTAGTTACGGCTTTTACGCAGGTGCTGTATATTCAAAAATGAATAATATACAAAACACAATAATTCCTCCTAACATTTACACCAATTTTTCCACGACTGAAAAAGATAAATTTGGGGCTCTAGCTGGTGTTTTCTTAAATTGGAAATACCCTCGAGCAAACATAAGTTTTCAACCTGAAATATTTTACAGTCGCCAAGCTACTGATTTTAATTACAACGACAACAAAGGATTAAATTATCAAATAAAATTTGACTATCACAATTTAAATTTAGGATTCTTATTCAAATATTACATTCATGAAGGGTTGTATTTAGGCATAGGTCCTAATGTTGCTCTAAATCTTAACAGAAATAATATTAGTTACACTTCTAATGGAGCTGAAATGGAACAAAAGTACGGAGTCTCCTTTACTCCAGATCCTATTGTACAAAAAACATTAAAAGAATCTCTTGAAGGAGCCGACTATTTTCAAGGTATTTTTGGCATTGGTTATGAATTTCAAAACAAATTAGTTCTTGGTTTTCGTTATCATTTAGGTTTAACGGATGCTCTAGAAACTAAAGAAAATGGGCACCGATTTATAGATAATAATAATAAAACCAACGCTTTTTCATTACACATAGGATACAAATTTGATTTTGATGATTCAAACAATTTCTAGTTCTATTGTCTCTTCTCATAAAATTATTAAAATCATTATTTAACATTCTAATAATATAAAAAACAAAAAATAGGCAATCCTATACAGCATTGAGGTAAAGGTATTTATTATGTATTATAAACAACAAATAAACTACACGCATGAAACTATATATACCCTTTTTTATCCTTATAATATCTATAAAATGCTTTGCTCAAAAATGTCCAGCACAAGTAAAAAATCCTTATATTTGGATAACAGCAGATAAAAATAAAAATCAGTTTATTTTAAAAAATCAATTAGTCCCTAACACTATATTATTAAAAAAGACTGAAGGAGTTCTAATAAATAATCATCCCAGCATATTTTTTGATGCAAGCCAAGATACACTAACCTTTAACATACCAAAAATAAATTATCAAACTATTTTTTTAGTTTATAAAGTAAAGGACAGTTTGACCGAACAAGTATTATGGAACATCTCTGATCAATCAAAAAACATTACTTTAACAACCACAGAAAGACTGGCCAATCTTTCTAATTTCAAATACAATTCATTAAAAAACAAGTCAGAATATTCTTCAGCTATTCATTTTTATCAACATACAAAATCAAACCTAAGCGATAATAATAAATACCAAATCTCTATAGGTAAAATAAAACATAACTTATCAATACCCGCCCGTTTTTTGAAAGGATATATTAGTGAAATTATCATGTATGATAGATTCCTTAACAACAAAGAAACCAATAAAATAGCAAGTTATTTAGCTATAAAATATGGTATTTCTTTATCTCAAAAAGAACTACAAAATTACACGGATAGCAAAGGAAAAATCATTTGGAACGCTCTTGAAAACAAACACTATTTAAATCATGTAACCGCTATAGGTAAAGATGAAACATCACAACTCTACCAAAGTAAAAGTCGTAATATTGAAGATGAGTTAACAACTATAGATTTAAGTTCTATTAAAGAAAGTGTTCCTGATAATAGCTTTTTGTTTTGGAGTGATAATGCCAAACCATTAAAATTTAAACAAGAAGAAGGATTACCTAAATTACTAGAAAGAAAATGGCTTATGTGTATTGATTCTACTATTGATAGTCATAAGATAAAGTGGCAATTTAATTTAAAAAAAATAACAGACTTAAAACAACCCGATACAAAACCCTGGTTAGTAATAGATCCAACAGGAAAAGCAAAATGGGATTCTGACGAAATAATATATAAAAAATTAGAAGAAACCTCAGACGGAACTACAACCCTAAATAATTATAATTGGGATGGTAAAAAAAACAAAAAAATCGTTTATACATTTCAAATGGCACCAGATATGTTTGCTAGAGTAAAAATTACTCAACCTAAATGCGGAATATCTGATGGGTTTTTAAAATATACAATTATTGGAGGTAAAGCTCCTTATACTATAACTTTAATTAACCATGATACTAAAAATGTTGTTAAAAAATGGATTCATGACAACAATACTTCAAACATCGCAGTACATTCTGGAAAATATAATTATATAGTTGTTGATGCTAGTGGAACCATTTATGAACAAAAAATATTTATTTCAGATCAAGATATAACAAGTCCTAAACTACAAGAAACATTTACCCTAAATGACACTCCAATAGTCATAAATGCAAACGGTTATTTACCAGAAGGAAACTATCAATTTCAATGGTTTTTAAATAAAGAATTGATTACTAATGACAACACCATAATGCTAACAAATCCAGGCGATTATCAATTAATTACAAAACATGAAAATGACTGTGAAACAGTTACTAACTTTCGAGTAGAGGAGAAAAACAATAGTAAAAACAATCAAATAATAGCATTACCCAATCCTAGTGAAGATGGACATTTTAAAATTTTTGGAAATTTCAACACTATTACAAACGCAACACTATATATATACAACTCAGCTGGAGCTCTAATAACAACAGAAAAATGGTCTGGAAAAACCCAATATATATATAACGGTCATATTCCTACAAGTGGCGTTTATATAGCAAAAATAAGTACATCAGAAGAAGAAAAATCAATAAAAATAATAATAAAATAAACTATTACTAGAATGAGCAAGAAAATATACTTATTTTTTCTATTAATTGCTGGCATAGTTTTCGCTGCAAATTATAATCACATAAAGAAAACAATAATAAATAAACCTGCAAAAGTTAACTTAATAGCAAATAAAAAAACATTTTCAAATACCATCTCATCTAAGGTATTAATACATAAAGCCGATATCAAAGAAGGAGTTATAGGTCTTAATTCAAGTCAAATTATAGATGATGCCTTTGATAATTTATTTCATATTCAAATAAACCAATTACCTACTAATGATCAAACAGTATTCTTAGAATACGATTTATATGGTTATAAAAATGGAACATCTATTATTAAAAGCATCAATAATGCCCAAAGTACTGGTGGAAACTTTATTTCAAAAAACAACCAATGGTTACATCAAAAAGAGCAAATAAGCAATAGTGTAATAAAAAAAGGGAATAATATACTTTTTTTTAATGCTCCAGAAATAAAAAACAACCAATATAAAATAAAAAACGTTACACTAAACTTCTACAAAAACGAAAATACCCTTCAAAAATTTGAATTATTTCGTTTTGGAAACAAACTCTACATTGCCGGATTTCAACCCGAAAAAAACACAACATTGTATATAAATGACAAAAAAATAAATACCATTAATCAACATTTTGAAACCGAAATAGACTATACCAATCAAAAAGAAATAACCTGTATAAAAAAAGAAAACAACACAAACACTATAATTCCTATATCTATAAATAACTTTATCCCTGTAGATTATTACATCCCTTTATACAATAAAAACATAAAAAAAGAGCACACAATAGGTATTAATGGTGGGATTATAAACAATTCAAATGCTAGTTTTCAGCTAGAAAAAGATATAATCAAAAAAAACACATTATTTTCCATAGAAGCCCTCCATGCAAAAGATATTGCACCGTTAAACCCTTCAATGGTCAATGTAACTCAAAATTCTTTTGCTTACAGATTATTACCCCACGGAATACAATTCAAAAAACCTGGAAAACTTACAATTCCTTACGACAAAAAATTAATTCCAGAAGGATACACAGAAAAAGATATAAATCTTTTCTTTTTTGATGAAAAGAAAAGACTATGGAAAGAAATTCCTAAAGACACATTACTAGCCCATGAATCTAAAATAACAGGAAAAACCACCCATTTTACCGATTTTATAGCAGGAATTATAAAACTACCCGAATCACCCGAAACCTCTGGCTATACCCCTACAAGTATCAAAGATTTAAAAGCAGCCTCTCCAGCCGTAGGCATAACCCCTATTACCCCACCTACTGCAAATCCAAACGGAAGTACTAGCACAAATTTCCCTATCGAAATTCCAAAAGGCAGAGCAGGCATGCAACCTTCACTAGCCCTACAGTACAGTAGCGAAGCCGGACATAGCTGGACCGGACTAGGATGGGCAATAAACCTACCCAGTGTAGACATAGAAACCCGTTGGGGAGCACCAAGATACGATGCGAGCAAAGAAACCGAAAGTTATACCCTAGCGGGTGAGGCACTCTTGCCGAACGCTCATAGAGAAGCTTGGACAGACAGACAAAACAATAAACAGTTTTATCCTAGAAAAGAAGGTGCTTTCCAAAAAATAACCCGTAAAGGAAATAACCCTACCAACTATTATTGGATAGTAACAGACAAGAGCGGTACAACAACCTACTATGGCGGTACACCCGCTGGCATAGATAACACCGCTATTTTACAAGATACCAATGGCAATATAGGCCATTGGGCAATTACTTTACAAATTGACTTAAAAGGAAATACGATAGCCTATCAATACGAAAAATCCGAAGGCGAATTATATATCAAAAATATATATTATACTGGAAAAAATGACCAAAAAGGAGCATACAGCATACACTTTATTAAAGATACAGATTTAGGAGAACCCACTAGAGAAGACGTACAAATAGCAGCAAGATTAGGTTTTCAGCAAACCTCTAATAAACTATTGCGAAAAATAGAAGTCAAATTTAAAGACCAAATGGTTCGTAGCTATGGACTTACCTATAAACAAGGTGCATTTAAAAAAACATTGCTAAAAGATATAGAAGTATATGATACAAAAGGAAATCTGTTTTACAAAAACTCCCTCGATTATTATGACGATGTACGAGATGCTAGTGGCAACTACACCCCTTTTGGCGAAGAACAAACCTGGAGCGTACCTAATGATGGTATTACACCTGCTTTTGCCGCTTTTAAAGAATTTAAAGGAACTCACACTCTTACAGGAAGTTCCCGCTCTATTTCTGGAGGTTTTAATTATAGATTAGGAATTGGAATTCCAGGAATTGGAGTCTTAAATCAAAATACTTTAGGCGGACAAGGAGGAAACAACTGGAGCAATACCTCTACCTATGTTGCCTTAGAAGATTTAGACGGAGATAACTTACCTGACAAAATTTTCACCAAAGGAGATAAAGTCTATTTCAGAAAAAACCTTGGGGCAACAGGTATAAACCAATTTTCAGACACATACCACGTTATTAATATTGGGAATGTTGGATTCTCTAGAAACTATTCCTATAATTACGGCGTCGATCTAATTTTAGGCTTTGGACAATTGGGTGGTAATTTAGGATATGATCGACAAATATCAAAAAGCACCACCACCAGTTATTTTATGGATTTTAATGGCGATGGACTCACTGATTTTGCCGATGGCGGAACCGTTTATTACAACCGTTTAGTAAATGGCATCCCTACTTTTACCCCAAACAGTACAGGAACCCCTTCCCCCATAGTTAATGAAGGCGAGTTATTACTAACAGGCAATACACAAAACTCCGAAGCCGAAATAATAAAAAAGAACCCATTGCACGACATCGTACGCCTATGGCAAGCTCCAGCTACTGGATTTATACAAATTTCGCATATCTATAAATTACTAGAAGACACCTCCACTGATAGACAAAATTATAAAAACAATGATGGCACAGATAAAGCCGATGGTGTAACGTTATATTTTCAACAAAACAATAATTTAATCTGGTCTGAAACTATTGGAGCAACAAACTATCTATCAAAACAAAAACAAGACAATCTTTTTGTTACTAAAGGAGAACACCTCTATTTTAGAGTTAGTTCTATAAAAGATGGTAATTTTGATAACATCCTTTGGGAACCTACCATCAACTATCAAGACATAGACCCTAGTCATACGGACCCTAATGGCTTTAGTTTAAAAACTTACAATCCTAAAAAAGATTTTTTAGTAAGTTCACAAACACTTATTATGGCCCCAAAAGATTCTCCAATACGATTTGATGGTATTTTTTCTAAAAAAACAACTTCCGATCACATCCTTTTAAAAATTATTTCCAATAGATTCAGTCTTGGCGAAACAGTTGTCTTTTCAAAACAATTTTTAGCATCAGAAAACATTACATTCAATTTTAACACCATTCCTCTTATAAATGCCCTAAAAGGCGACGGATTCAGAGTAATCATAGAATCCGAAACAAATATAGATTGGAAAAATTTGATATGTAACCCTTCCATTATATACAAAGACCACTCCGACAACCAAGAAACAAAACCCCTAGAAGTTACACATACAATTTATAATCGAGTAGATGACAAATACATCCTCAACCACATTATACCTAGTTCCAAAGGAAAAGCAACCTTTCATAATTACAGCGGAGTAATTCAATTTAATAAAGTTAGACCTAATCAAAGTTTTGATAGCGACATACTAATAACAGCCAAACAAGAAGAAAAACTAGTAGCTAGAATTAGATACAAATTAACAGATGGATACCTAGCTTACACACCAAAAGCAATTGATCTATCATATCCTTACGACAGTATTGTAGCTAACAAACCTATTAAAATAGAATACTACTTCAATAACAAAAATACTTCAACCCTCTTTCAACAAAATCATTCTAGCGCATTCCTCGTTATAAAAGATTCTGTCATAATAAAAAACAAAAAAACATTAGTAGAATATAATTATTTCAGCTCAGAAAACAGCTACTACGGCAATTTTGATGATGTCGAAAAAAAATTAAAAATCAGAAATAGAAATTGGGGCGTATTTTTAATTAACGGAAATCTAGCAGCCAATACCATTGACAAAAACCTTATAATATCAGATAAAAAACCCTACGATATTGACCCAAAAAATATGCCAGACATCAGCGGAAACACATCTGTTACCCCAGCAACTCATGGACAATTTGAAGCCTCCAAAGAATACTTTATCCAAGCCCGAGGAAATTACGCTTCAAACAAATGGTTAGGCGCAGAAGATGCTATTTTTATCAAAGAAGAATATATTAGTTCAGCACGTCTAGGCGAAGATGATCTACAAAAATTCTTAGACACTTCCTTACCTACTGTTCAAGGAGGCGGCAGTCGAGCCTTATTTACCATATCAGAATCCACAAGTAACGCCTATGCTGCCGGCTTATCCGCTAGTTCTTCCGGGGCAGGTGCCAACTATTCAGAAGGCAAGTCTATCGTTATAGAAACTATGACCGATTTTAATGGAGATCGTTACCCCGATTTTGTACGCAATGGCAACGTACAATTTACAACCCCTAGAGGAGGTTTGTCTAACCTACAAAATAATATTGGCAATTTTAGCGTATCCATTATAGGAAGCAAAGGAGGAAGTGTCAATGGAAAATACAGTCATGGGAGTGCCAATTCATCTGATACAAAAACTAATGCAAAAACAACTGTGCAAAAAAGTTCTAATGATAAAAAATCAAATTCCGATGCCCAAAAAGCAGGAAAATACACCAGTATAAGCGGAAATATAGGCACAGGAAATGATTACTCCCAAAAAATACATACAGACATCAATGGTGATGGACTAACAGATCAAATTAACGATAACGGAATTGTTTTACTTAATACAGGATACCGATTTCTTCCCGATTACAATTGGAAAAACCTAAACAAAGGAATAAACGAAGGAAATTCATCCGATTTTGGAGCAGGATTAGGCTTTAGTTTCGCATCAGGCTCTATATCTGGAGGATTTTCTTATAATGGCTCTTCTAATGAACAATCTAAATCCTTTCTTGATATTAATGCCGATGGATTACCCGATAAAATAATTTACACACAAAACAACATCCTCATTTTCCTAAACCTAGGAAACGGTTTTGATACTAACCCATTACAATACCCAAAATACGCTAGTATGAGTAAAAACAAATCAACTAGTTATGGTATGAATGCTAGTTATGCTTTCGATTTTAGTTTAACCCCTATTCCTATTCGGATTGCTATACAAGCAGGGGCTAGCACCGGTAATTCAGTAAGCAAAATCGAATCTACTTTTAACGATATTAATGGCGATGGTAATTTAGACTACATAAAATCCGAAAACGAAGACAACCTTACCGTACGTCTTTCTAACATAAAACGTACCAACAAACTAAAAAGCGTAACTAACGCTATGGGCAATAGCTTTACCGTTGATTACGAATTTAAACCAAGCTCTTACGAAGCGAACGGAGCAAAATGGGTACTCAAAGAAGTAAACCTTTTTGACGGCCACACAGGCGATGGTGTAGACAACCTTATTAGCCGTTTTACCTATGAAAACCCTTATTACGACCGCCGTGAACGTGATTTTTATGGCTATGCCAAAATTACTACACAACAAATAAATGCTACCAACAATACCGTATATAACACCCAAATACAAGAGTTTTACAATACCGATTTTTATCGTAAAAACCTCTTAAAAAGCACTTTATTATTAGATAAAGACAATAAAAAACTACAAGAAACCAGCACCACCTATAGTATAACCAATGCTCAAAACCAAACCCCTATTACCGAGGGCTTGTTAAGCAACCCTGCCGCCGATTTGTTATCAGTGTTTATCGCACCTATACATACCCAAGAAAAACACTACGAAGCAGGCACCGCCTTTTTAGACAAAAACACCTATAATAAATATGATCCACAAGGTAATATTGTAGAATATACAGATTTAGGCAACGGCACACCACAAGATAAAGTAACCGCCAAAATAAGCTACCACAACAGCCTATCCCCTTATTACGATGGCATCCCTAAACAAATAGAAGTATTTACCATTGATGGACTAAAACGAAAACGAGCTACCCAAATAAACCCCGCAACAGCCGAGGTTACACAATTTAAAATGTATGCTAGTAACGACAAGGTAGCCATAACCGATATTGTATATGACACCTATGGCAATATTATAAAAATTACAGGCGCCCCTAATTACAAAAACCAACGAGCTCAAATTACCTATACCTACGACGATCAAGTCTACAGCCACATCACCCAAATACAAGACCATTTTGGGTATGCAAACAAAACGGAATACGACTACCGTTTTAACACCCCTATAAAAACCACCGATCGTAACGAACAAAGTACCCTATACACCCTAGACGACAAAGGACGTACCAGCACCATACAAGGCCCTTACGAAATAGCCAGTGGCAAACCCTACACCATTGCCTACGAGTATTACCCTACCGCAGAAGTACCCTATGCCAAAACCCGAAATTACGACCCTGAACTAAACAAAGACATAGAAACCTATACCTATATAGATGGGCTTGGGCGTACCTTACAGGTCAAAAAAACAGCCTCGCTTTTTGGCGGTATAGATGCCCCAGACCAAGAAGGTCATATTATATCGGGCAAGGTGGTGTACGATGCTTTTGGTAGAGCGGTAGAGAGTTTTTACCCAACCTTTACCACTACCCTAAACAACAGTTTTAGTACCCTAGCAAGCACCGTAAACCCTACTAAAACCCAGTACGATGCCCTAGGCAGAGCCACAAAAACAACCCTGCCCGATGGTAGTACCACCACCACCACTTTTGCCATAGAAAATTTTAAAGGCATAAATGCTTTACAAACCACACAAACAGACCCACACGGTAAGGTGGCAAAAACCTATACCGATGCCACTGGCAAAAATATAGCCACTATACAATATGACGGTGGCAACGAGCTACTTACCCAGTTTAGCTACAACGCCCTTGGCGAAACTGCCGCTGTTATAAACACTATGGGACAAACTACCCTAAGCACTTACGACTGGCTAGGCCGACGCACCCAGTACATACACCCCGATGCTGGTACTACCACCATTACCTACGACCTAGCAGGCAATATGACCAAAAGAGTAACTAGCCAAATAGAGCAAACCATGCCCGATGGCGGTATCCTATATGAATATGATTACAACCGATTAGAACACATAAAATACCCTAGATACCCACAAAACAATATAAGCTATTATTATGGTAGTGCTACCGAAAATGCCCCACGCCGTGGACGTATGTGGCTAGTAACCGATGCCAGTGGAGGTACCGAGTATTTTTATGGTAAACTAGGCGAGGTTGAAAAAGAAATAAAAACCCTACGCATAACCCCTACCGATAACCAAACCTACATTACCCAATACGAGTACGACACCTGGAACCGTTTGCAAAAAATGATATATCCTGATGGCGAGGTGCTTACCTACACCTACAACCGTGCAGGAAATTTACAAACAATGCAAGGCACCAAAGAAAACCAAACCTACCTCTATATTAAGCAACTAGCCTACGACGAGTTTGAACAACGCAAGTACCTAAAATACGGCAACGATACCCAAACCCATTACACCTACGACCCCACCTTACGTCGTTTGCAACAACTAAACGTAAACAGTGGTAACCGTGCCATTATAAACAACACCTACACCTACGACCTTGTAGGCAATGTACTAGGCATAAAAAACACCGTGCCTGTAGTAGCCAATAGCCTAGGCGGTAGTAGCCAGCAAAGCTACCAGTACGACGATTTGTACCGACTAAAAAACGCCACAGGCAGCTACAACGGCCAGAACAACCATGCCACCTACACCCTAGCCATGCGCTACAACAATATGCACAATATAGTAAGCAAAGAGCTACAACACCAGGTAAACGGTACCCAAAAAGGCTACAAACTAGACTACCAGTACAACAACACCCAGCACCCCAATGCCCCAAGTGTAATAACCGAAGACGGCAAACCCGAACCTCGTAACTACGAATACGACGGCAACGGCAACCCTACCCAATACCTAGAATTTAACAATTTTAGAAAAATGACATGGGACGAAGAAAACCACCTAATGGGCATAAACGACAACGGGCGTATGCACCTATACACCTACGACCACACAGGCGAGCGGGTACTAAAAAGCAGTGGCGACACCCAAAACGTAAGCATAAACGGCGCACAAGCCGCCAGCATAAACCATTTTGACAATTATACAGGTTACGTAAGCCCCTATTTTGTAATAAGTAAAGGCAAATTTACCAAACATTATTTCGAAGGCGCAGGGCGTATAACCTCCAAAATAGGACAAGGAACCTTTGCCCAACCTACCAAAATTACAGCAGGCGGAATAAACTATGCCCAATTAAGCACAGAACAACAACAGTGGTTAGACGACTATGTACGCAACCTAGGACTCCCTCCAGGACCACCCACACAGCAAGGACTATACGCCAGTCCAGCCGCTACAGGAAAGCCTTACCCAAGCCCGCCCAAGCAAAACGCTAACCAAAACCAAGAAACACCCGAGGGCTGGCCTAGACAACCCGTGTTTAATCCCCCAGGCAATGTACCAGGACCACCCATACAGTTTGGCGATCCTATAAAACCCGCAGATGTAACCGCAGGCGATGGTTTTGTAGGCAACGGCTTGTTTGAAAAAGATATTTTTTATTACCATAGTGATCATTTAGGGAGTACTTCGTATATTAGCTCTATGAATGGCCAGTTGTCTCAGCATGTAGAGTATATCCCTTTTGGAGAAGTCCTTTTTGAAGAACACTCCTCCTCTATTTCTATGCCGTATTTATTTAATGGAAAGGAATTGGATAGAGAGACCAATCTCACTTATTACGGAGCGAGATATTTGGATATGAAGACTTCCCTTTGGCTCAATGTTGACCCGCTAGCGGAACTTCAACCAAACAAGACACCGTACCATTTTTGTTCAAATAATCCAGTTAGTAGAACTGACCCAACAGGAATGCTGGATGGAGAATTTGAAAAAGATAAAGATGGTAATTGGCAAAAAACATCTAATGTTGGAGACAGCATCGGAGTAGATTTTTATCATTCTGATCAAAAAGACAAAACAGGAAATCAAATTACTTATGTGACTGATCGTAAAGGGAATTGGAATACAATCAAAAATGGTAAGGAACTATTAGCAAATAGTGAAATTAGAGATAGGAATACTGATTGGAATGATATATATAATGAATGGAGTGAAGGATATGGTCCTGAAAAAAGTATTTTTGAGGGGTCACATCCTGCCAATAAAGCTATTCACGACAATTATTTATATAGAGATTTAGAAGATAAATTTTTAGATTCAGGAAAAAGCAAAGGTGCTTATGAAGCTAACTTCTATTATGGATGGGATAATTATTGGACATATAACAATATGCAAGTTCAAATGATGGGAAGTTATAATGCAAGTTTTTATAAGTTAGGAGATACAGTCTTAAATCTTATTCAAGATTCTAAATCAAGAACATCTTTTTATTATCATTTACCAGTAGATAACTATCCAAGAGGAAGTTTAGAATATAATTTTAGAACTAAAAGTTTTGATTTGAATAACAGAGAAACAAATACTTTTCAAACTTATTTATTTTTAACTACAAAAAAATAATTTAAATGCAAAAAAAAAGGTTAATTATATTTTTTATAATATTTCTATTGTCTTTATTCTTATATAGTAATTTTTATGTTATCAATACAATAAAAGGAACATATGTAAATCGAAATTACCAACAGAAGCATTTTTTGAGTAATATACCATATGAAGCAGATACGTTAAAACTATTAGATAATAACAATTTTAGTAGCTCATATTATGGGAAAGGGAAATATAAAATCTACTATACAATTACAGGCACAAAGATTGTATTAAACTATGGACAAGGTATAGAAGAGGATAGTTTTGACACTTCTCTTGAGAGAGAATTTTTTTTAGGCAACCTTAAAATTAATTTATTTAAAGATTTAAATCAATTTTATGAAAAAGTAGATTGATAAAATTATAATTATACTTAAACAAACCCCGAGCCAACACTCGGGGTTTGTTATTTTTACAAAGTATAAGATTGTTTAGTTTTAAAATCTCGTATGTAAGCAGAAATCACTTTAAGGATAGTATTTTTTTCTTCTTGTGGTAGTTCTTCAATCTTTTGAAATTCTTTTATAAGCTCGGCATCTTTAAGTGGAATAGCAACAAAATTTGGTACGAAAATCTTAAGCCACATTTTGGTTTAAATTTCTTAAATATATTTCCATTTCGAGAGGTATTTTTATACCAGGACCACCCATACAGTTTGGCGATCCTATAAAACCCGCAGATGTAACCGCAGGCGATGGTTTTGTAGGCAACGGCTTATTTGAAAAAGATATTTTTTATTACCATAGCGATCATTTAGGAAGTACTTCGTATATTAGCACTATGAATGGTCAGTTATCTCAGCATGTAGAGTATATCCCTTTTGGAGAGGTGCTTTTTGAGGAACATAGCTCTAGTTTTTCTATGCCTTATTTATTTAATGGGAAGGAGCTAGACAGAGAGACTAACCTTAGCTATTATGGGGCGAGGTATTTGGATATGAAGACTTCCCTTTGGCTCAATATTGACCCACTAGCCGAGAAGCATCCTAATCAAAGTCCATATCTGTTTTGCAATGCAAACCCCATAATTTATATGGATCCTGATGGAAGGGATGGGATCATAGTTATAAAAGGAGGACAAATAACCATATCATCAAATATACAATTGTATGGTGCGGGTGCTACAAAAGCGGTAGCGGCACAATACCAAAAAGATATAAACTCAAGATGGGGAGGAACATATAGTGCAAAGACCTCTGATGGAAAACAGTCTTTTAAAGTAAATGTTAAAGTAAATGTTGGATTGTACGAAGGAAAAGCACAAAATGATCCAGCAATAATACCTGAAAGTTGGAATCCGAACAATCGCGATAATTTTATTGAAGTAGGAGCTGGAGTCGCTCGATCTTATGTCACTGGCGGAGATGAAGGAGAATGGAGAAGTCAAGGCAGAAATGGCAATACTTTAGCGCAAGATGATCCAGCACCTCATGAGGTAGGGCATTTATTAGGATTAGATGATAGATATACTGATGGTAATGGACCAGATAAAGGCTGGGGGAATAACATAATGGGAGACTCTAAAAATGGAAAAGTGGAGCAGAGAAATGTGGATGGAATTCTTCAGGATGCAATGAAAGCATACGAAAATTGGTCACAAGATAAAAATAACGCAGGTAAAGAATTTAGATATGAAATCGATGTTAACAGACCAAATAAAGAAAATAATTAGGAATTGTTTTTTTAGGTTATTAGTGATTGATTTATTTTTATTGCTATTGTATTGGTATTATCAACCTTTGTGCGAACCTTGCTTGGATAAAAATGATTGTCCCCCGTGTCTTTCAAAAGAACAGTATTTTATAATTTATTTAGGGGTCTTCTTAAATATAATATTTGGAATCTACTGTATTTTTAAGTCAAAGTCTATAAACAACAAAGCCCTCAAATGAGGGCTTTGTTGTTATTACAAACTATTCAATTTAGTAGCTTTAATAAAAATGGAATAGCAACAAAATTTGGTACGAAAATCTTAAGCCACATTTTGGTTTAAATTTCTTAAATATATTTCCATTTCGAGAGGTGTTTTTATACTAGGACCACCCATACAGTTTGGCGATCCTATAAAACCCGCGGATGTAACCGCAGGCGATGGTTTTGTAGGCAACGGCTTATTTGAAAAAGATATTTTTTATTACCATAGCGATCATTTAGGAAGTACTTCGTATATTAGCACTATGGATGGTCAGTTATCTCAGCATGTAGAGTATATCCCTTTTGGAGAGGTGCTTTTTGAGGAACATAGCTCTAGTTTTTCTATGCCTTATTTATTTAATGGGAAGGAGCTAGACAGAGAGACTAACCTTAGCTATTATGGGGCGAGGTATTTGGATATGAAGACTTCCCTTTGGCTCAATGTTGACCCACTAGCGGAGAAGTTTCCTCACGCTTCGCCATATAACTATTGTCTTGGAAATCCGATTAGGCTAACAGACCCAACAGGGATGGAGCCAGTAGATGAAAGAAACAATGATGAAAGAAAAATTGATATAACCGTACCTATTAGCTCTGGTTATGAAAGTAATTTACAAAAGTTACTAAATATAAACAAAACAGGAACTACTGGAATAAATCCAGATGGGGATAGTGATGATAGTGGGCTCAATCACGCGATGCATTTGGGGGATGATAATGGCTACGATAAAAATGGAAAACAAGTTAACAACAAAGGTGGAGATACTACTGATTATTTGTATGACGAGAAAGGTAACATTATAGATTCTACACCTGTGCAATTTAGAGCTGTATCGCAAGAAGAATTTAGAGAACTTGGAGGATTTAGAGGCTATGGAGTTAAAGGTTTTCCAATGGCTACTGGAGCTATTAATGATGATTCATTAAATTTTACAACAAATCTTGTAGGTGCTGGAGAAATTTATCATGGAGGTAAATTAATAGCAATGGGGTTCACTAAAGTATTAAAATCTTCTGTTGGGGTTAGAACAGTTTTAGGTGGCTCGAAATATACTTTAAAATCTTCAGTTTATTTCGAAAAAATGATTGGTTCTAAATCAATAAATGTTTTGGGAGTGAAATCTTTACCAACTCTATATGGAAGAAGTACCACTTGGGGTACATTTTTAGGAAGGAATGCTCCAATTATTGGGACAGGAAGAATCGGATTTGGAGGCTATTTAATAAGTAACTAAATCTATTAATATGGAAAAAGATACTAAAGTTTTAGATTTTTTAATAGCCTATACTGGTATAAAATCTTTAAAAAAGAATTCAAATATTGCAAGTGATCAGTATAAAATATTTGATTTAGATGCTGAAAATTTAATGGAAAATTTTTTCGAAAAATTTGAAATTAATTATAAAGGCTTTATCATTGACAAATATTTTAATTATCCTGATTATAGTTGGAGAGAATTAGTTTTTTTTAAACCTTTTTTTAAAAAGAAAGTATATTCAGAGAGACAGGAATTACTAATATCTCATTTAATTGAAGTTGCTAAACGAAAAGAATGGTTTGACCCATCGTAATATTATAAAAGCCGAGCGATGCTCGGCTTTTCTTTGTTTTATAAAATACTTTGAATTTTTCTTTTAGCAATAAAGGCATCAATAACCGAAAAAATATGGTTACGGTCAGCTTCTTCAAATTTAGAAACTTCTAAAATACGGCTACTGGTATCTTTATCAATTTGTACATCGTCTTTTCCAGTAAGGTAATCTAAAGACACATCAAGAATATCAGCAATTTTACGAGCTAAATCAATAGAGGGATAAACTTCGTTTCTCTCATATCTTCCTAATACATTTTTATGAATACCTAATTGACTAGCTAAGTCGGTTTGGGATATTCCTTTTTGTTTTCTAAGTTCAGAAACTACACTTCCAAAATCCATAATAAGAAACTTTATAGGGTTAAAAAACCTTGTTTACTATTGAATTGCAAAGATATGAAAACTAAATCAGTTCTTCAAAACTCAAAAAGTTTGCAAAATAAAACTAAAATGGTATCTTTGCACCTAATTAGTTGTCAAGAATAATTTTAAATATTTTTTAGTCAATGGAAATCCAAGACATCAAAGAGCAATTAACCATCGCCAACGTATTACACTACTACGGCTTAAAAACCGACAAACAAAGTCGTTTAAATTGTCCGTTTCACGAAGATAAAACCCCAAGTTTTCAAGTGTATTACAAAACACAAACGGCATACTGTTTTAGTTCCAATTGCAAAACACACGGCAAAAGTATTGATGTGATCGATTTTATACTGCATAAAGAAAACTGCACCAAACACGAAGCCATTAACAAAGCGGTTGAAATTTTAGGGCATAAAGAACCCAACAAAAATGAAAGGTATCAGCAAGATTTATCACGAGAGCAATTTTTGGGTAATATGTACCAGTATTTTAAAAATGCCATCAGCAACAGTAAACCAGCCAAAAAATATCTACAAAATAGAAATTTAGATAATAAAAAAATAGAAGTCGGTTACAATGGTGGGCAGTTCCATCACGGAGCAAGAAAAGACAAAACTTTAATTAATCAATGTTTAGAATATGGATTACTAATTGACAAAGGAAACAAAGGCAGAACAGGAGAAACAGCTTACAACGTTTTTGGCAAATGGTGTATTGTTTTTGCTTTAAAAAACAGAAATGATCAAGTAGTGAGTTTATACTTTAGAAGCACATTAAACGAGAAAGAAAGTAAACATTTTTATTTAAAAAACAGACAAGGTTTATATCCAAATTATCCCAATGTAAATACTAAAAAACTAATCTTAACCGAAAGTATTATTGATGGTGCAAGTTTGTTGCCAACGCTTGAAAAAGCCCCCTTTGGGGGTTGGGGGCTTATAGCTTGCTTTGGAACTAACGGATTGAATGATGAAATTTTAAAAGCAATAAAAGAACTCAAACAATTAGAAGAAATCATCTTTGCTTTTGACAATGATACCGCAGGTCGCACGGCGACAGCGAATTATTCTAAAGTAATATTAGAACTTATACCAGGAATAAAAATAAGCGTGTTAGAACCCATAAACAAAGACATCAATGAAACACTACAACTACACAACGAAGATATTTTTATTGAACTTTTAGACAAAAGAACACAGTTAAATCCTTCTTTTTCAATTGAAGATAAAACAACAGAACAGCCAAAAACTGAAAGCCAAAAACCATCAAACGCAATCGACTTCTTAAAACGAAAACATTTACTAAAAAACTTAAATATAGAAATCGGCAAAGCAGGAATAGTTGGAGAAGAAAACAGCAGAATGTTATTATTTTTAATCATCATTAGTTATTTAAATAAAAGTCCATTACACGCACTCGTACAAGGCTCAAGCGGAAGCGGAAAAACCCATATTATAAGCAGAATTGCAGACCTTATGCCTCAAGAAGACGTTTTAAGATTTACACGAATTACAGAAAGTTCTTTATACAATTGGGGTGAGTTTGATTTATTCCAAAAGGTGGTGATTATTGAAGATTTAGACGGTTTAAAAGAAGATGCACTATATGCTTTAAGGGAATTTATAAGTAATCAAGTATTAAGAAGTTCTGTAACTATCAAAGACAAAAAAGGAAACAATAAAAGCAGTCATAAAATAGTAAAAGGTCAGTTTAGTAGTTTATCGGCAACAACAAAAGGCGAAACCTACGAGGACAATATGAGTAGAAGTTTTTTAATTGCTGTTGATGAGAGCAAGGAACAAACCGCAAGAATAATCGAATACCAAAACAAACGCAATGCAGGAGAAATAGATCCAAACGAAAGTCAAAAAGCAATAGGATTTATACAAAGTATGGTAAGAAATTTAAAGGTTTATGAAGTTATAAATCCGTATGCCACACAATTACATTTACCAGAGAAAGTGCATAAAATAAGACGGTTAAACGAAATGTATCAAGCCGTAATCAAACAAGTAACCTTCTTAAATCAATACCAAAGAAAACTAACCAACAACAACCAATTAATAACCGAAATCGAAGACATAGAACAAGCCACCGAAGTACTTTTTGAAAGTATCATTTTAAAAGTTGATGAACTTGATGGAAGTTTAAGACAATTTTTTGAACGATTAAAAAAACACGTTAAAAACGAAAATCAAGAGTTTATTTTAAGAGATATAAGACAAGATTTAGGAATAAGTAAAACACAGATATTTAGATATATACAAACGCTTTTAGAGTTAGAGTACATCAAACAGGTTGGCGGTTTTGCAAACAAAGGCATAAAATATAAAATCTCCTATTGGGATAATTACCAAAAATTAAGAGCTGAAATAAAAGATTACTTAATGAACCAAATCGAAAGCCTTAAAAATAAGTAATCTTTTATTCATGAACTCCTTTAAAAAAACAATAAAAAAAGAAGTGAATAAATAAAAGACTTTTTAATGTTACAGATTGAACAGCTACGACAAGAGCAAAAGTAAGTTGGAACACTAAAAGAACGCAAAAGGAACACTAGAAAACCTTGTAAAGTATTGTAAAATATAAGAAAACAATAAAAAAATAGTCTAGCGTTCCTAAATTCAAAATATTGAGTAAGCAAAAGCATCATAAACCTTAAAAACATCATAAGCATGGGTGCTCCAAGTAAACACAAAATCTACACAGAATATTACCAAACAGAAGCCATAAACTACAAAAAACATTTAGACATTTTAGGATTAAACCCCGAAACCACACAAGCGAGATATTTATATCTGAAGGAGTTTTTTAGTTGGCTGGAAAAGTATCAAATATTTGAAATAAAAAAAGTTACACCAAAAGAAATAGCCGAATACAACAACTATCTAAAAGAAAAAATTAGTCAAAGAACTAAACAAAAACTAAAGCAGAAATCTATTTATGATAATATGCGAAATCTTCAACAATATTTAGGGTATTTATTAGAATTAGGAGTTATAAAAAGCAGTCCGGCATCACATTTAAAATTTACTCCAATCAATGAAAAAGTAGAACGATTTATTTTTACTCAAAATCAAATACAAGAACTCTATAAAATAGCGAATTTACAAGAAAAAACGATTTTAAATATGGGGTATGGTTGTGGGTTAAGAGTTCAAGAAATCAGCGATTTAAATAAAGAAGATATTAGAATAATTGAAAATTTAGTAATAGTACAAAAAGGTAAAAACAGCAAAAGAAGATTAATCCCAATTAGTGAAAAATTAGCCCAAGAATTACAAGAATATTTAGAAAGTTTAAAGCATAAAACTAATGAGTTTTTAATAAATAATAAAGCAAGAAGAATGAGTGATGATACTATAAATAAACACTTTAAGAAACTAATTTTAAAAACAGAATTTGGTAAAAAATTAAAGATTGAAGAATTAAATAAAATCGGAATTCACTCATTAAGGCACTCAATCGCAACACACTTACTACAAAACGGAATGAAGCTCGAACAGGTTCAAAAATTTTTAGGACATAGCCACATCGAGAGTACAGAAATATATACACATATAACTCAAAATCAAATTAATAATATGAAATGACACTACGTAATTATTTGGAAAAGAAATACAGCAAAAGCACATTAAACAGCAACTTATTTTTAATAAAACGATTTACAGATTACTACGGAAATAAAGCCAAATTAGCCACTTTTAAAGATATTTTAAACTACATAGAACACTTACGAAAGAATTACGATTTAAGTCCAAAAACATTACGACACTCGTTGTATGGAGTTAAAATTTACTTCAATTATTTATTAGAAATCGGAAAAAGAAAGGATCATCCTTGCAGTGAATTGTTTTTAAAAGATAAAATAGATAGACAAATACAAGTTGATACACTTTACAGCCCAGAAACATTAGAAAAATTCTTTGAAACCTATCAAATCAGAAAGAAAAAATATTTAGAAAACAGAAACAAAGTAATTATAAGTTTACTCATTTATCAAGCCTTAACCGTCAAAGAAATAGCAGAATTAGAAGTTGAAAACATCAATTTAGAAAAGTGTGAAATTTACATCAAAGGAAGTCTAGAAATCACTTCAAAAAGTCCACAATCAAGAACTTTACCATTACAAGCCAAACAAATATTATTAGTTTATAAATACTTAAATGACGATAGAATTAAACTACTGAAATACAACAATAAACAAGAAAATAAAACTTTTATACTTGGACAATACGGCGAAAAAATAAATGCACACGGAATCAGTAAAATGATAAACGAACAAAAACCAAAAAGCGAACAAATACAACCAATGAAAATCCGACAATCTGTAATTGCTAATCTATTAAAAAAAGAAAACGATACTAGAATAGTACAAGTTTTTAGCGGACATCGCAGGGCAAGTACAACAATCCAATACAAACAAACTGAACTGGAGCAATTACAACAAGCAGTAAACCAATACCATCCAATCAAATAAAAAAGCGGTGTGCTTCGCACGAAGTATTTGCACCCACCCAGCCAACGCACCCCAACGCTCCAGTGGTTCTCCCAACGCTATCGGCACTTGTTTTTCCCCACAGTAAGCCAATAAAAAAAGGGTTTTTGTTTTCCAAAGCCCATCGCACACAAAAAAACCTTTTTTTATCCGCTTACTTCCCACGCTCAAAAAACAAGAGCCGAAACCCAACCCTCAACCACTCCCAAAGCTATGTTACATAATAAGCCATTATGAGTCAAGCCCTAAAGGGTTCGCTTCGCCTTGCACCATAAGCTTATTATGTAAAATAGCCCCACTCCATCGCTCCCACCCACTGCCGACCCTACTGCCAACGCACTACGAAAGCTTTATTATTTGTAAATTCTTTGTTCAAAAAACTTCGCAAAATTACGCCTACTTCGTGAAAACTTGTAGCCTTAAATCTTTGCTTGTTTTTTATCACAAAAATTTTAAAAAACAGTACGATGACTAACGCCCTACGGTTGTTGGCTCATTTTTTTAGAAGATTGCCAAGAAGCCTTTTTTTCAATTGAAAAATAAAAAGTGGCAATCTTCCAAAAAAATCGAGCGAAAGAACAAAACCAACCCCAAACCACAGGCAAAATGGAAAGTTGGTTTTGTACTTGCTTTTACTTTTTCAATAAAAAACAACTTCTTTTTTTTTCAACTGAAAAACAATTGAAAAAATAAGTACTTTTGATTTTACAAATGGGATGCTACAAACTCACATATAATCCATTACAAATTGTTCGTAGGCACGAACCCAAGCCCTCGCGCGAGGCGAAAGTTGTGCAGTGTTGGATGTCTGTTGACCCGCTAGCGGAGAAGTTTCCTCACGCTTCGCCATATAACTATTGTCTTGGAAATCCGATTAGGCTAACAGACCCAACAGGGATGGAGCCAGTAGATGAAAGAAACAATGATGAAAGAAAAATTGATATAACCGTACCTATTAGCTCTGGTTATGAAAGTAATTTACAAAAGTTACTAAATATAAACAAAACAGGAACTACTGGAATAAATCCAGATGGGGATAGTGATGATAGTGGGCTCAATCACGCGATGCATTTGGGGGATGATAATGGCTACGATAAAAATGGAAAACAAGTTAACAACAAAGGTGGAGATACTACTGATTATTTGTATGACGAGAAAGGTAACATTATAGATTCTACACCTGTGCAATTTAGAGCTGTATCGCAAGGAGAATTTAGAGAACTTGGAGGATTTAGAGGCTATGGAGTTAAAGGTTTTCCAATGGCTACTGGAGCTATTAATGATGATTCATTAAATTTTACAACAAATCTTGTAGGTGCTGGAGAAATTTATCATGGAGGTAAATTAATAGCAATGGGGTTCACTAAAGTATTAAAATCTTCTGTTGGGGTTAGAACAGTTTTAGGTGGCTCGAAATATACTTTAAAATCTTCAGTTTATTTCGAAAAAATGATTGGTTCTAAATCAATAAATGTTTTGGGAGTGAAATCTTTACCAACTCTATATGGAAGAAGTACCACTTGGGGTACATTTTTAGGAAGGAATGCTCCAATTATTGGGACAGGAAGAATCGGATTTGGAGGCTATTTAATAAGTAACTAAATCTATTAATATGGAAAAAGATACTAAAGTTTTAGATTTTTTAATAGCCTATACTGGTATAAAATCTTTAAAAAAGAATTCAAATATTGCAAGTGATCAGTATAAAATATTTGATTTAGATGCTGAAAATTTAATGGAAAATTTTTTCGAAAAATTTGAAATTAATTATAAAGGCTTTATCATTGACAAATATTTTAATTATCCTGATTATAGTTGGAGAGAATTAGTTTTTTTTAAACCTTTTTTTAAAAAGAAAGTATATTCAGAGAGACAGGAATTACTAATATCTCATTTAATTGAAGTTGCTAAACGAAAAGAATGGTTTGACCCATCGTAATATTATAAAAGCCGAGCGATGCTCGGCTTTTCTTTGTTTTATAAAATACTTTGAATTTTTCTTTTAGCAATAAAGGCATCAATAACCGAAAAAATATGGTTACGGTCAGCTTCTTCAAATTTAGAAACTTCTAAAATACGGCTACTGGTATCTTTATCAATTTGTACATCGTCTTTTCCAGTAAGGTAATCTAAAGACACATCAAGAATATCAGCAATTTTACGAGCTAAATCAATAGAGGGATAAACTTCGTTTCTCTCATATCTTCCTAATACATTTTTATGAATACCTAATTGACTAGCTAAGTCGGTTTGGGATATTCCTTTTTGTTTTCTAAGTTCAGAAACTACACTTCCAAAATCCATAATAAGAAACTTTATAGGGTTAAAAAACCTTGTTTACTATTGAATTGCAAAGATATGAAAACTAAATCAGTTCTTCAAAACTCAAAAAGTTTGCAAAATAAAACTAAAATGGTATCTTTGCACCTAATTAGTTGTCAAGAATAATTTTAAATATTTTTTAGTCAATGGAAATCCAAGACATCAAAGAGCAATTAACCATCGCCAACGTATTACACTACTACGGCTTAAAAACCGACAAACAAAGTCGTTTAAATTGTCCGTTTCACGAAGATAAAACCCCAAGTTTTCAAGTGTATTACAAAACACAAACGGCATACTGTTTTAGTTCCAATTGCAAAACACACGGCAAAAGTATTGATGTGATCGATTTTATACTGCATAAAGAAAACTGCACCAAACACGAAGCCATTAACAAAGCGGTTGAAATTTTAGGGCATAAAGAACCCAACAAAAATGAAAGGTATCAGCAAGATTTATCACGAGAGCAATTTTTGGGTAATATGTACCAGTATTTTAAAAATGCCATCAGCAACAGTAAACCAGCCAAAAAATATCTACAAAATAGAAATTTAGATAATAAAAAAATAGAAGTCGGTTACAATGGTGGGCAGTTCCATCACGGAGCAAGAAAAGACAAAACTTTAATTAATCAATGTTTAGAATATGGATTACTAATTGACAAAGGAAACAAAGGCAGAACAGGAGAAACAGCTTACAACGTTTTTGGCAAATGGTGTATTGTTTTTGCTTTAAAAAACAGAAATGATCAAGTAGTGAGTTTATACTTTAGAAGCACATTAAACGAGAAAGAAAGTAAACATTTTTATTTAAAAAACAGACAAGGTTTATATCCAAATTATCCCAATGTAAATACTAAAAAACTAATCTTAACCGAAAGTATTATTGATGGTGCAAGTTTGTTGCCAACGCTTGAAAAAGCCCCCTTTGGGGGTTGGGGGCTTATAGCTTGCTTTGGAACTAACGGATTGAATGATGAAATTTTAAAAGCAATAAAAGAACTCAAACAATTAGAAGAAATCATCTTTGCTTTTGACAATGATACCGCAGGTCGCACGGCGACAGCGAATTATTCTAAAGTAATATTAGAACTTATACCAGGAATAAAAATAAGCGTGTTAGAACCCATAAACAAAGACATCAATGAAACACTACAACTACACAACGAAGATATTTTTATTGAACTTTTAGACAAAAGAACACAGTTAAATCCTTCTTTTTCAATTGAAGATAAAACAACAGAACAGCCAAAAACTGAAAGCCAAAAACCATCAAACGCAATCGACTTCTTAAAACGAAAACATTTACTAAAAAACTTAAATATAGAAATCGGCAAAGCAGGAATAGTTGGAGAAGAAAACAGCAGAATGTTATTATTTTTAATCATCATTAGTTATTTAAATAAAAGTCCATTACACGCACTCGTACAAGGCTCAAGCGGAAGCGGAAAAACCCATATTATAAGCAGAATTGCAGACCTTATGCCTCAAGAAGACGTTTTAAGATTTACACGAATTACAGAAAGTTCTTTATACAATTGGGGTGAGTTTGATTTATTCCAAAAGGTGGTGATTATTGAAGATTTAGACGGTTTAAAAGAAGATGCACTATATGCTTTAAGGGAATTTATAAGTAATCAAGTATTAAGAAGTTCTGTAACTATCAAAGACAAAAAAGGAAACAATAAAAGCAGTCATAAAATAGTAAAAGGTCAGTTTAGTAGTTTATCGGCAACAACAAAAGGCGAAACCTACGAGGACAATATGAGTAGAAGTTTTTTAATTGCTGTTGATGAGAGCAAGGAACAAACCGCAAGAATAATCGAATACCAAAACAAACGCAATGCAGGAGAAATAGATCCAAACGAAAGTCAAAAAGCAATAGGATTTATACAAAGTATGGTAAGAAATTTAAAGGTTTATGAAGTTATAAATCCGTATGCCACACAATTACATTTACCAGAGAAAGTGCATAAAATAAGACGGTTAAACGAAATGTATCAAGCCGTAATCAAACAAGTAACCTTCTTAAATCAATACCAAAGAAAACTAACCAACAACAACCAATTAATAACCGAAATCGAAGACATAGAACAAGCCACCGAAGTACTTTTTGAAAGTATCATTTTAAAAGTTGATGAACTTGATGGAAGTTTAAGACAATTTTTTGAACGATTAAAAAAACACGTTAAAAACGAAAATCAAGAGTTTATTTTAAGAGATATAAGACAAGATTTAGGAATAAGTAAAACACAGATATTTAGATATATACAAACGCTTTTAGAGTTAGAGTACATCAAACAGGTTGGCGGTTTTGCAAACAAAGGCATAAAATATAAAATCTCCTATTGGGATAATTACCAAAAATTAAGAGCTGAAATAAAAGATTACTTAATGAACCAAATCGAAAGCCTTAAAAATAAGTAATCTTTTATTCATGAACTCCTTTAAAAAAACAATAAAAAAAGAAGTGAATAAATAAAAGACTTTTTAATGTTACAGATTGAACAGCTACGACAAGAGCAAAAGTAAGTTGGAACACTAAAAGAACGCAAAAGGAACACTAGAAAACCTTGTAAAGTATTGTAAAATATAAGAAAACAATAAAAAAATAGTCTAGCGTTCCTAAATTCAAAATATTGAGTAAGCAAAAGCATCATAAACCTTAAAAACATCATAAGCATGGGTGCTCCAAGTAAACACAAAATCTACACAGAATATTACCAAACAGAAGCCATAAACTACAAAAAACATTTAGACATTTTAGGATTAAACCCCGAAACCACACAAGCGAGATATTTATATCTGAAGGAGTTTTTTAGTTGGCTGGAAAAGTATCAAATATTTGAAATAAAAAAAGTTACACCAAAAGAAATAGCCGAATACAACAACTATCTAAAAGAAAAAATTAGTCAAAGAACTAAACAAAAACTAAAGCAGAAATCTATTTATGATAATATGCGAAATCTTCAACAATATTTAGGGTATTTATTAGAATTAGGAGTTATAAAAAGCAGTCCGGCATCACATTTAAAATTTACTCCAATCAATGAAAAAGTAGAACGATTTATTTTTACTCAAAATCAAATACAAGAACTCTATAAAATAGCGAATTTACAAGAAAAAACGATTTTAAATATGGGGTATGGTTGTGGGTTAAGAGTTCAAGAAATCAGCGATTTAAATAAAGAAGATATTAGAATAATTGAAAATTTAGTAATAGTACAAAAAGGTAAAAACAGCAAAAGAAGATTAATCCCAATTAGTGAAAAATTAGCCCAAGAATTACAAGAATATTTAGAAAGTTTAAAGCATAAAACTAATGAGTTTTTAATAAATAATAAAGCAAGAAGAATGAGTGATGATACTATAAATAAACACTTTAAGAAACTAATTTTAAAAACAGAATTTGGTAAAAAATTAAAGATTGAAGAATTAAATAAAATCGGAATTCACTCATTAAGGCACTCAATCGCAACACACTTACTACAAAACGGAATGAAGCTCGAACAGGTTCAAAAATTTTTAGGACATAGCCACATCGAGAGTACAGAAATATATACACATATAACTCAAAATCAAATTAATAATATGAAATGACACTACGTAATTATTTGGAAAAGAAATACAGCAAAAGCACATTAAACAGCAACTTATTTTTAATAAAACGATTTACAGATTACTACGGAAATAAAGCCAAATTAGCCACTTTTAAAGATATTTTAAACTACATAGAACACTTACGAAAGAATTACGATTTAAGTCCAAAAACATTACGACACTCGTTGTATGGAGTTAAAATTTACTTCAATTATTTATTAGAAATCGGAAAAAGAAAGGATCATCCTTGCAGTGAATTGTTTTTAAAAGATAAAATAGATAGACAAATACAAGTTGATACACTTTACAGCCCAGAAACATTAGAAAAATTCTTTGAAACCTATCAAATCAGAAAGAAAAAATATTTAGAAAACAGAAACAAAGTAATTATAAGTTTACTCATTTATCAAGCCTTAACCGTCAAAGAAATAGCAGAATTAGAAGTTGAAAACATCAATTTAGAAAAGTGTGAAATTTACATCAAAGGAAGTCTAGAAATCACTTCAAAAAGTCCACAATCAAGAACTTTACCATTACAAGCCAAACAAATATTATTAGTTTATAAATACTTAAATGACGATAGAATTAAACTACTGAAATACAACAATAAACAAGAAAATAAAACTTTTATACTTGGACAATACGGCGAAAAAATAAATGCACACGGAATCAGTAAAATGATAAACGAACAAAAACCAAAAAGCGAACAAATACAACCAATGAAAATCCGACAATCTGTAATTGCTAATCTATTAAAAAAAGAAAACGATACTAGAATAGTACAAGTTTTTAGCGGACATCGCAGGGCAAGTACAACAATCCAATACAAACAAACTGAACTGGAGCAATTACAACAAGCAGTAAACCAATACCATCCAATCAAATAAAAAAGCGGTGTGCTTCGCACGAAGTATTTGCACCCACCCAGCCAACGCACCCCAACGCTCCAGTGGTTCTCCCAACGCTATCGGCACTTGTTTTTCCCCACAGTAAGCCAATAAAAAAAGGGTTTTTGTTTTCCAAAGCCCATCGCACACAAAAAAACCTTTTTTTATCCGCTTACTTCCCACGCTCAAAAAACAAGAGCCGAAACCCAACCCTCAACCACTCCCAAAGCTATGTTACATAATAAGCCATTATGAGTCAAGCCCTAAAGGGTTCGCTTCGCCTTGCACCATAAGCTTATTATGTAAAATAGCCCCACTCCATCGCTCCCACCCACTGCCGACCCTACTGCCAACGCACTACGAAAGCTTTATTATTTGTAAATTCTTTGTTCAAAAAACTTCGCAAAATTACGCCTACTTCGTGAAAACTTGTAGCCTTAAATCTTTACTTGTTTTTTATCACAAAAATTTTAAAAAACAGTACGATGACTAACGCCCTACGGTTGTTGGCTCATTTTTTTAGAAGATTGCCAAGAAGCCTTTTTTTCAATTGAAAAATAAAAAGTGGCAATCTTCCAAAAAAATCGAGCGAAAGAACAAAACCAACCCCAAACCACAGGCAAAATGGAAAGTTGGTTTTGTACTTGCTTTTACTTTTTCAATAAAAAACAACTTCTTTTTTTTTCAACTGAAAAACAATTGAAAAAATAAGTACTTTTGATTTTACAAATGGGATGCTACAAACTCACATATAATCCATTACAAATTGTTCGTAGGCACGAACCCAAGCCCTCGCGCGAGGCGAAAGTTGTGCAGTGTTGGATGTCTATTGACCCACTAGCGGAAGAGTTTCCTGACACTTCACCTTATGCATTTTGTGAAAATAATCCACTTCGATTTACCGACCCAACTGGTATGTCGTCAGAGGATGTCATAGATCCACCAGGAAAGAAAAAACAAAATCAACAAACTTTCTATTACTTTAAAGAAATTAGAAGTTCCAAAAGTACAAGGAGGTTATGTAGGTCAAGGATTAGATGAACTGGTAACAGCTGGTATACAATGGTTGGGAGAAAAAATTTCAGGTAGTGATGTATCAAAAGAAACATCTGAAAATGTTCAGTTAGTTACAAGTTTAGCTGTTGTTATTACATCCAAAGGTAAAAACACAAAAGCAGATACAGAATTAACAGAACAAGTATCTAAAAAACTAGGAGTTGAAACTGCTAATGGAATTAAAGTTACAGGATTTGGTAAACACGCACTAAATAGAGCAGTTGGAGATTTTAGTAGAAAGGGAGTAAAACCAGATGCGATTTTAGATGCTTTAAAAAACCCACTAGTTGTTAAAGATGCTATTACGGATGGATTAGGGAGACAAAGTCAAAGATTTATAGGGAAAGCAGGCGAAGTAGTTATAAATCCAAGCACAGGAAAAGTTATATCTGTAAATCCAACATCTTCAAGTAAAGCTGCTAAACTAATAAAACAGATTAAAGAATGAAAGTGAAATTTTCTAAAGACGAATTAAATCTTTTAAAGAATAATTTTTTTAAAGACAAGACAAATTATGACTTTGCCGTAAAAGAAAGCGAAATAATTAATATAGATAATAGCTTCGCTGATGAAATTAGAGACTGGGCTTTAGAAGAACAGCAATTAATTGGTTTTGATGAAGACTATGAATTAACTCAAGAAGGAAAAATACTTGAAAATATAATTGACAAATTATGTAATTAACTATAAAGCCCCGAAATCGGGGCTTTATTATTTTACATCGTTCAACACTCCAGAGAGCGCATCTTTTAATTTTTTCTTACCTACAAAAGCATTGGAATAGCAACAAAATTTGGTACGAAAATCTTAAGTCACATTTTGGTTTAAATTTCTTAAATATATTTCCATTTCGAGAGGTATTTTTATACCAGGACCACCCATACAGTTTGGCGATCCTATAAAACCCGCAGATGTAACCGCAGGCGATGGTTTTGTAGGCAACGGCTTATTTGAAAAAGATATTTTTTATTACCATAGCGATCATTTAGGAAGTACTTCGTATATTAGCACTATGAATGGTCAGTTATCTCAGCATGTAGAGTATATCCCTTTTGGAGAAGTCCTTTTTGAAGAACACTCCTCCTCTATTTCTATGCCGTATTTATTTAATGGAAAGGAGTGGAATGTCTATCTTTGATGGTACGAAAAAAGTAAGCCCGAAATATTAACTTTGTATTATGGGAAAAGTGTATGAAAATGAATTTAAAGTAATGATAGTAGAATTACTTAATTCAGGTAGAACAGTCAAAGAAGTAAGTGAAGAATACGGTCTCAATGACAGTATGTTACGTAGATGGAGGTGAGAATTTGAAGCAAAAGCAGGTGATTTTACCAAGAAAAAAGAATTTTCAGCTGAAGAGTTAGAATTAAAGGCCTTACGAAAAGAGCTAAAAGAGATTACTTTAGAACGAGATATTTTAAAAAAGGCGGTGAGCATCTTCTCCAAGAACGACAGATGAAATATGAATTCATTTATAAACATGAATCCAATTATCCTGTTAAGAAGATGTGTAAATATCTAAAAATCAGTAAAAACTCCTATTACAAATGGTTAACTACTAAAGATAAAATTCGGCAAAAAGCCTCTTTAATAGTATTAAAAGAAAGAATTCAATACCATTTTCAGCAAAGTAAAAGTGTGTACGGAAGCTATAGAATTAAGAAAGCATTAGAACGAGAAAATATCTATTATTCAAGAGCTTATATTGCTGTTTGGATGCAAAAAATGGGCTTAAAGAGTGTTTTAAGAAGGAAATATGTAATCACAACAAACTCTAATCATTCTTATCCAATCGCTGAAAATAAACTTAATAGAGAATTTACCAGTTATCAATTAGGAGAAAAATGGGTTTCGGATATTACCTACGTTCGAGTAAACGACAATTGGAATTATCTCACTACAATAATGGATTTAGCTGATAGAAAGATAGTTGGATGGCAATTAAGTGAGGATATGACAGTGGAAAATACCACTTATAAAGCCTGGATAAAAGCAAGAGAAAACAGACCCCATTCTGGTAAGTTTTGTCATGGACAAACACGTATAAAACAAAAAACCCTTCATCGTTTCGGATGAAGGGTTTCTAAAGAAAGGCGGCGATCTACTCTCCCACAGTATGCAGTACCATCGACGCTGGCGGGCTTAACTTCTCTGTTCGAAATGGGAAGAGGTGAGCCCCGCCGCAATAACCACCTTAAGGTTTTTAGTGATGAGTGATTAGTGAGAAGTGATTAGCTTAAATCTAGTCACTGGTTACTTATTACTTTTCACTGCAAGCTTTGCTTGCCAATATTTTAACATATTGAGATAAATATTCAATTTGGAAAGAATTTTACGCCCCACCCTTGCTCCTCCCCTTTGGGGAGGTTGGGTGGGGCACCAATAAGCTTACGGGTTATTAGTACTACTTGACTGTGACATTACTGCCTTTACATCTATAGCCTATCAACGTGGTGATCTTCCACGACCCTTAAAAGAAATCTCATCTTGTGGTGGGTTTCGCGCTTATATGCTTTCAGCGCTTATCCCTTCCCAACGTAGCTACTCTGCGGTGCTCCTGGCGGAACAACAGATACACCAGCGGTTGGTCCAACTCGGTCCTCTCGTACTAGAGTCAGATCCACTCAAATTTCTAACGCCCACAGTAGATAGAGACCGAACTGTCTCACGACGTTCTGAACCCAGCTCGCGTGCCACTTTAATGGGCGAACAGCCCAACCCTTGGGACCTTCTCCAGCCCCAGGATGTGACGAGCCGACATCGAGGTGCCAAACCCCCCGTCGATATGAGCTCTTGGGGGAGATCAGCCTGTTATCCCCGGCGTACCTTTTATCCTTTGAGCGATGGCCCTTCCATGCGGAACCACCGGATCACTATGCTCTACTTTCGTACCTGATCGACCTGTATGTCTCTCAGTCAAGCTCCCTTATGCCATTGCACTCTACGCACGGTTACCAAGCGTGCTGAGGGAACCTTTAGAAGCCTCCGTTACTCTTTTGGAGGCGACCACCCCAGTCAAACTACCCACCAAGCAATGTCCCCGCCAGGGGCGGGTTAGATCTCAGATAAGCAAAGGGTGGTATTTCAACAATGACTCCACAACGCCTGGCGACGCCATTTCATAGTCTCCCACCTATCCTACACATCACTTATCCAAGACCAATACTAAGCTATAGTAAAGGTGCACAGGGTCTTTTCGTCCCACTGCGGGTAATCGGCATCTTCACCGATACTACAATTTCACCGAGCTCATGGCTGAGACAGTGTCCAGATCGTTACACCATTCGTGCAGGTCGGAACTTACCCGACAAGGAATTTCGCTACCTTAGGACCGTTATAGTTACGGCCGCCGTTTACTGGGGCTTCAATTCAATGCTTCTGATTGCTCATAACATCTCCTCTTAACCTTCCAGCACCGGGCAGGTGTCAGGCCCTATACGTCATCTTACGATTTTGCAGAGCCCTGTGTTTTTGATAAACAGTCGCCTGGACCTTTTCACTGCGGCCAGCTTGCGCTGGCGACCTTTCTCCCGAAGTTACAGGTCTATTTTGCCTAATTCCTTAGCCATGAATCTCTCGAGCGCCTTAGGATACTCTCCTCAACTACCTGTGTCGGTTTACGGTACGGGTACTTATAATCTATGTTTAGAAGGTTTTCTTGGCAGCCTTTAGGTACTCTATCCCTTTGTCCGAAGACTCCGAGTACTATCGCATTTCACCAGTCCCAGCGGATTTGCCTACTGGGCCTATAGTTAGGTGCTTTAACGAACTATTCCGTCAGTTCGCGGTACTTTCACCACTGCGTCGCTCCATCACAATTATAAGTAGTACGGGAATATTAACCCGTTGGCCATCGACTGTTCCTTTCGGATTCGCCTTAGGACCCGACTAACCCGCAGCTGATTAGCATAGCTGCGGAAACCTTAGTTTTGCGGCGGGGGTGTTTCTCGCACCCCTTATCGTTACTTATGCCTACATTTTCTTTTCTAACTTCTCCAGCATCTCTCACAAGACACCTTCGGCGATGTTAGAATGCTCCCCTACCACTTGTACAGTGTACAAATCCATAGCTTCGGTAGTATGCTTATGCCCGATTATTATCCATGCTCGATCGCTCGACTAGTGAGCTGTTACGCACTCTTTAAATGAATGGCTGCTTCCAAGCCAACATCCTAGCTGTCGATGCAATCAAACCGCGTTTGTTCAACTTAGCATACATTTGGGGACCTTAGCTGATGGTCTGGGTTCTTTCCCTCTCGGACTTGGACCTTAGCACCCAAGCCCTCACTGCTGTGTATATTATATAGCATTCGGAGTTTGTCAGGAATTGGTAGGCGGTGAAGCCCCCGCATCCAATCAGTAGCTCTACCTCTATATAACTCTACCACAGCGCTGCACCTAAATGCATTTCGGGGAGTACGAGCTATTTCCGAGTTTGATTGGCCTTTCACCCCTACCCACAGGTCATCCGAAGACTTTTCAACGTCAACCGGTTCGGACCTCCACTGTGTGTTACCACAGCTTCATCCTGCCCATGGGTAGATCACACGGTTTCGCGTCTACCACTACTGACTATAGCGCCCTATTCAGACTCGCTTTCGCTACGGATCCGTGACTTAATCACTTAACCTTGCCAGTAACGGTAACTCGTAGGCTCATTATGCAAAAGGCACGCCGTCACAGCTTGTGCTGCTCCGACCGCTTGTAGGCGTATGGTTTCAGGTTCTTTTTCACTCCGTTATTCACGGTTCTTTTCACCTTTCCCTCACGGTACTGGTTCACTATCGGTCTCTCAGGAGTATTTAGCCTTAGCGGATGGTCCCGCCAGATTCAGACAGGGTTTCTCGTGCCCCGCCCTACTCAGGATACCACTATTCTTTATATTCTTTGCTTATACGGGACTTTCACCTTCTTTGGTTAACCTTTCCAGGTTATTCTAATTCTGTTTATAAGAAATATTGTGGTCCTACAACCCCGTTATTGCCGTAACAACAACGGTTTGGGCTATTCCGCGTTCGCTCGCCACTACTTACGGAATCACTTTTGTTTTCTTCTCCTCCGCCTACTTAGATGTTTCAGTTCAGCGGGTTTGCCTCCTATTGGATAATGCATCTTCAATGCATTGGGTTGCCCCATTGGGATATCTACGGATCTATTCGTGTGTGCCAATCCCCGTAGCTTTTCGCAGCTTATCACGTCCTTCTTCGCCTCTGAGAGCCTAGGCATCCCCCATACGCCCTTATTTTGCTTATTGTTTTCTTTTTTTTAATGATTAGTTCTTAGTAATTAGTGACTAGCCCTAAGACTAATTACTATTCACTCTGTACTAATTACTAAAGTGTTCTTTCTACTTGTTTGTATGTTTATCTCAATATGTCAATGAACTTTATTCAATTTGAAGATTTGATGATTCGTTAATTTGAAGATGTTATTCATTTTCAAATTTTCAAATCAATTCATTTTCAAATCAATTTGGTGGAGAATATCGGAGTCGAACCGATGACCTCCTGCGTGCAAGGCAGGCGCTCTAGCCAGCTGAGCTAATCCCCCATTCTTTTTCTATTTTGAATGTTGATTTATATATTTTGAATTATTTTTCAAATTCATGATTTAAAATTTATAATTCAAAATTCGCTTCTAGAATTTCCTTTTAAACTTAATTTTTTTAAATTTTCAAATTAATCAATTTTCAAATTTGTTTGTAGTCCCGGGCAGACTCGAACTGCCGACCCCTACATTATCAGTGTAGTACTCTAACCAGCTGAGCTACGAGACTCTGTATTTTAAGTCTTTTCTTTTTTTGAATTAACAGCGAGAGTAAGGGTCTATTTTCTTTTTTTTGTCTCTAGAAAGGAGGTGTTCCAGCCGCACCTTCCGGTACGGCTACCTTGTTACGACTTAGCCCTAGTTACCAGTTTTACCCTAGGCAGCTCCTTGCGGTCACCGACTTCAGGTACCCCCAGCTTCCATGGCTTGACGGGCGGTGTGTACAAGGCCCGGGAACGTATTCACCGCAGCATGGCTGATCTGCGATTACTAGCGAATCCAGCTTCACGGAGTCGAGTTGCAGACTCCGATCCGAACTGAGAACGGTTTTGTAGATTCGCGCCTACTTGCGTAGTGGCTGCTCTCTGTACCGTCCATTGTAGCACGTGTGTAGCCCAAGGCGTAAGGGCCGTGATGATTTGACGTCATCCCCACCTTCCTCACGGTTTGCACCGGCAGTCTTGCTAGAGTTCCCGACTTGACTCGCTGGCAACTAGCAACAGGGGTTGCGCTCGTTATAGGACTTAACCTGACACCTCACGGCACGAGCTGACGACAACCATGCAGCACCTTGAAAAACGTCCGAAGAAAGATCTGTTTCCAAATCTGTCGTTTCCCATTTAAGCCTTGGTAAGGTTCCTCGCGTATCATCGAATTAAACCACATGCTCCTCCGCTTGTGCGGGCCCCCGTCAATTCCTTTGAGTTTCACTCTTGCGAGCGTACTCCCCAGGTGGGATACTTATCACTTTCGCTTAGCCACTCAGATTGCTCCAAACAGCTAGTATCCATCGTTTACGGCGTGGACTACCAGGGTATCTAATCCTGTTCGCTCCCCACGCTTTCGTCCATCAGCGTCAATATACTCGTAGTAACCTGCCTTCGCAATTGGTATTCCATGTAATCTCTAAGCATTTCACCGCTACACTACATATTCTAGTTACTTCCAAGTAATTCAAGTCTTACAGTATCAATGGCCGTTTGATCGTTGAGCGACCAGATTTCACCACTGACTTATAAAACCGCCTACGGACCCTTTAAACCCAATGATTCCGGATAACGCTTGGATCCTCCGTATTACCGCGGCTGCTGGCACGGAGTTAGCCGATCCTTATTCTTACAGTACCGTCAAGCTCCCTCGCAAGGGAGTGTTTCTTCCTGTACAAAAGCAGTTTACAATCCATAGGACCGTCATCCTGCACGCGGCATGGCTGGTTCAGACTTGCGTCCATTGACCAATATTCCTCACTGCTGCCTCCCGTAGGAGTCTGGTCCGTGTCTCAGTACCAGTGTGGGGGATCTCCCTCTCAGGACCCCTACCCATCGTTGCCTTGGTGTGCCGTTACCACACCAACTAGCTAATGGGACGCATGCTCATCTTGTACCGTTGGAACTTTAATAATTAAATGATGCCATTTAATAATACTATGGGGTATTAATCCAAATTTCTCTGGGCTATCCCCCTGTACAAGGTAGATTGCATACGCGTTACGCACCCGTGCGCCGGTCTCAAAGGAGCAAGCTCCTTCTACCCCTCGACTTGCATGTGTTAAGCCTGCCGCTAGCGTTCATCCTGAGCCAGGATCAAACTCTTCATCGTATGTTTTTTATAGCTTTTGAGCTAAATATTTTTGACAAAGAATGCTAGTTTTCTTACTCTCTTATTTTTTTTGTTTTAATATTACTATTAAAACGTGCTGTCAATCCAATATGTCTATGAACTTGTTTCTTTTGTTTTTCGCTTTTGACTTATTGTCTTAGCGGCTGCAAAGGTAAAACTTCTTTTTAAATTCGCAAGATTTTTTTTGAAAACTTTTTTTGAAGTAAGCTTCTAAAATTTATCTTAAGGTTTTGTTAAAGAACTTCGCTGTTGCGGCTGCAAAGGTACGTTCTTTTTTTTGTTTTTTCCTAGTCTTTTTTTGCTTTTTTTGTTTTTTGTTTTTTAGTTGCTGTTTTTCAAATATTTAACTTTGTTTTTTATTTGTTTTGGGGTTTTTATTTGTTATTTTGGGTCGTGTTTGGTTCTAAAAAACTCGGTTTGTTTTCCTTTGTTATTATATGTTTGGTATTTGGTTTAATTGTAGCTATTTGGCTGTTTTGTTTTTTCTTGTTTGTTTCTAGGATATTTTTTGTTTCTTTTTTTTTATTTGAGGCTAAGGATGCGTGAGGGATGGAAGTGTCATCCTTTTGCTGATTTGTATGGCTCTTTTTTATAGGTATGGTTCTTTCAGCAAAAGATAGAACGGACAGCCCGACCCGAAGGGGCACGCTCATAAATATTGTAATTGAGATTTTAGTTTTTTTTTATTTTTAAAAATTTTATTATTCAAAGGAAGAGGGGTAATTTAACAAAGGCTATTTTCTCGATAAAAGAAAATAGCCTTTGTTGGTATAATTTATTTTTGTTGTTCAGAATGTCTTTCTTTATATTCTTTTACTTTTTGACGCCAATTTTTCTGAAGTTCGTTGTAATTGTGCCCTAATTTAGATTCTTGTGCTACTAACCTACCATCTATAAATGAACGATACAATACACTTTCTATTAAATAATCTTCTGCAACTAAATCAGGTTCGTATTTGGTCTTTAAGTTTATATCAAATAAACTTGCTGTATTGTTGGCCCAAAAAGCTTTCCATCCGCTTTTTAACTCTGAGATTAGGTCGTAGGTAGTAATTCCTGTTTGACGATGTATTAGTTTTACTAAAATCTGTCCATCTTTTCTGCTTAATTTTTTTAGTTGTTCTTCAAATTCTTCTGTTAAAAATTTTTCGACTAGTTTAAAATATTTTTTTTTGTCTCGTTCTGTTTTTAAAAGTTTCATTCCATTATTGAGTGCTACTAATCTATCGGCTGCTATTTTAGCGTAAGGGTAGGTTCTCATAACACGACGTTTTAATACCATGAAGCGTTTTTTTTCTTCTTCTGTTTTAAAATTGTAGGCTCTATTGGTTACTAATACTTCTTCTAACTGGTAGGATACTTGTGCTATTGTATCTTTTATATCTAGTTTTTTCTCGATTTCGGTAGAATCAATTTTTACTTCTTGGGCGGTAATAGTAAACATGGATAAGAAGAGAAATACTAGGGTTATGTTATATTTGTACATTGGGTTTTATTTTTGCTTCAAAATTATACATTTATTCTACAAGTGTTGTACCATTTTTTTATTTTAGCAAAAAAAATTTTATGAGTACTGAAACAATATTAAATGATCTTTCTATAAGTTTTCTAGAACGTTATTTAAACAATGCTTCTCCTACGGGATATGAGAGTGAAGGGCAAAAAATTTGGATGGATTATCTTAAATCTTATGTAGATACTTTTGTTACGGATACATACGGAACGGCTGTTGGTATTATAAATCCTGATGCCCCTTATAAAGTGGTGATAGAGGGTCATAGTGATGAGATCTCTTGGTATGTAAATTATATTACGGAAGAGGGATTAATATATGTGATCCGAAATGGTGGTTCTGATCATCAAATTGCTCCTTCGAAAAGAGTTAATATTCATACTAAAAATGGTATTGTGAAGGGTGTTTTTGGTTGGCCTGCAATTCATACGCGCGGAAGAGGTAAGGAAGAATGTGCGTCTTTGCATAATATTTTTATAGATTGTGGTTGTGGTAGTAAGGAGGAGGTAGAGGCTCTTGGTATACATGTGGGATGTGTTGTTACGTATCCTGATGAATTTATGATTTTAAATAAGGATAAGTTTGTATGCCGTGCTATAGATAATCGAATGGGTGGTTTTATGATAGCTGAAGTGGCTCGTTTGCTTAAGGAAAATAATAAGAAATTACCTTTTGGATTGTATATAGTAAATTCTGTGCAAGAGGAAATTGGGTTACGTGGTGCTGAAATGATTACACAAACTATTAAACCTAATGTTGCAATTGTAACAGATGTATGTCATGACACTACAACTCCTATGATTGATAAGAAAATTGAAGGTGATTTAAAAATAGGACGTGGTCCTGTCATTGCTTATGCTCCTGCTGTACAAAATAATTTGAGAGAATTAATTGTTGATACTGCTACAGAGAAAGGAATTCCTTTTCAAAGGCATGCTAGTTCTAGGGTTACTGGAACTGATACGGATGCTTTTGCTTATAGTAATGGTGGGGTGTCATCTGCATTAATTTCTTTACCTTTAAGATATATGCATACAACTGTTGAAATGGTACACAGAGAGGATGTAGAAAATGTTATAAAGTTAATTTATGAAAGTCTTTTAAGAATCGAGAATAATGAGACTTTTTCTTATTTTAAATAGAAAATAGTTTTATTTTTAAAGAAGAGGCTGTCCTAAAAGTAATAAATCAACATTATGTGATTTCTCCCTTTGGTCGAAATGAACAAGATTGCGAACTTTTTTGGACAGTCTCTTTTTATTAGTATTTATTTTTTTGTTATTTTCTTAGAAATGATTTTTCCTGAAACGGTGATTATTTTAACTATATATAGTCCTGTTTTTAAATTTTCTAGTTGATTTATATTTATTATCTTTTGATTAGTTGTTTGAAGATTGGTTAATATTTCTTTTCCTAGGATGTCAAATATTTTTATTTCTTTTATATCTTCTTCTACTGAAATTTCTATTTTGGAGTTGAATGGGTTTGGATATATGTTTATTGTTTTTTTTGCATCATATTGATTATTAGATAAAAGTTCTTCTTGTAGTAATCCTGTAACTACGAGGTTTTCTTTTTGCCATAGTTTTTTTCTACTGGAGTGATGTAATGCTTTGTACATGCGTTGTACTTGTCCTTTTGTGAACATTTTATAACATCCGTAAGCTCCATTATATCCCATATAATTTTCGCTGTTAATTTTTTCTTTATTACAGTTAAAGGCTGAGATACATTGGGTATTTGCTACTATGGTATCTTCTTGTGGGGTGTCATCTACTTCATCTGTTCCTTTGCATCCGTTTTCGAAGGTGTGTATGAGTCCTAAAAAGTGCCCAAATTCATGAGTAAGTGTGGAGGCAAATTCATCATTTGTATTACCATAAATGGATGTACCGCTATATACTATTCTTGAAAAATTATGATTTGTTTTTTCTTGATCTGGATATGTGGCTACACCGGAGTTATTTTCTTGATCATCAAAAATATCATTTTGAATATATACATTGATGTATTTATTGTTGTCCCAGGCATATTTGTTTTGTATTAAATTTTTGATTTTTTGATCATTATTTCCAAAGCCTTTTTCATCTTTTTTATAAAATATAACACATCCTTCTGGTCTATATTTTCCATTTTTTCCAATTTTTGCTAATTCAAACTTTATCTTTAATTTGGATTTTATAGCTTGAAAATCTGGATCAACTGTATTGTAATCATGATTGAGTCCGTTAAAATCTTCATTTACTTTTTCGAGTGCTTTTTTTATTTTTTCTATTGTAATATTTTTCTCATCTGCCAGATAATAGCCATTGGGTTTTGCTTTTTTAGTTTCTGGGTAATAAACATATCCTTCATCGAAAATATGAAAAACGACAGGGATGATAAACTCTTTTTCTAAATCTTTATCTGTTATCTCTGGTATGTTTACTTCTTCATCCCATTTTTTATTTGCTTGAACTCTTATTTTATTTACTTGGTTTTTATTGGTTTCTGTTGTTTTGCATTTTATATTTTGGGCAAAAACGGGATAACTTAACGCTAAAAATAGAAGTGTTTTAACTTTATTGATCATTTTCATATTAATTTTTGTTAATTTTTCAATAATTTAGACTAGGTTTTTAAGAACATGGTTGTTATGTTTTTAATAAAGTCTTTTTAGTTATTTTTTCTTATCAAATATTTTGATTAATAACGTCTAAAAGTCTACAAAATCATATAATGTAAACAGCTTTACTTACTGTTTAGAAAATACAATTGAGCGGAAAGTATGTTTTTTTACTTTCTTTTTTTATGTTTTAAATTCCTAGGTTAGAATTAGTTTTTAGTTAAGTTTTTTTGAAATTACTACAAATAGGTTTTGCTTGATATGTGATTTGCACATGAAGAAAAATAGAAAATTGATTTATCTAGCGTTTTTTCTTCTAGATAAAGTGGATATTTTCCACAAAATTTATTGTAAATAACAATAAATTTTGTGGAAAAAATAGTCTATTAAAGTATTCTTGGTATTTAAGAGGTGATTATATGGGGTAGGTAGATTAGTTTTTTTATTCTAATATAGCAACTACTCTAGATGGACCTGCAGAAGCTCCTTTTAATTTTAGGGGAAAGCAAGCAATTTTAAAGCCTGTATAAGGAAGTTGTTCTAAATTAACAAGTTGTTCCATGTGGCAATATTCATGATCTATGCCTACTAAGTGACCTTCCCAAAATATGTCGTTTCGGTTTTGTTTTTTTGCTTGTTCTATTTGATAAGGTAATGGCAAATCCCAACCCCATTGATCTATTCCCATTACTTTTACTCCTTTTTGAATTAAAAATAACGTTGCTTCTGCGGACATTCCTGTTCCTTTTTTGTAATAATCTTTATCGTATATATATTTATCTCGACCTGTTTTTATTAGTATAATATTTCCTGGTTTAATATCTATATTTTTTTGATTTAAAAAATTTTCGATATCTGTTTTTGTTATGATTTCAAAATCTTTTTTGTGTTTCATATCTATAACAATTCCTTCTCCGTAACACCATTCTAGAGGTATTTGTTCTATTGTTTTGGCTGGTTTGCCTTCACTCGTTGGTCCATAATGATAGGGTGCATCTAAATGGGTGGTAGCATGCACTCCTAATTGTTTAATCATATCATCTGCCCATCCTGTAAAATGTTTAGGAAATAATTTAAAGGGTAATCCAAATAGTCTTATAATCCACTTTGATTTTTTATGTGTTTTATGTTTGATTTTCACTTTCATAAAGAAAGGATCGTTAGGATTTTGATAGATTGTTTTGGATAGATCAATTATTTTCATGTTTATTTTTTTTATTAACTAAGATAGGGATCATTATAATATGAAATGATCGTGATTTTAAATCAAGTTAGGCTTTAGAATTTTATTACATATATTTTTTTAAATTTTAGAAATGTACTCTTTTTTCTTCTTCTCTTTTCATTCCAAAGTTTTATACATAATTTATTTTAAATCAAATACAATATATGGTAAAAAATCTATTTGTTTAGTATTTCTTTTATAAAATAACGAGGAAGGTCTAATTTGATAAAAAACGATGTTTAGATTATATATAAGAAATTTTGGGTTGTTTATTTTATTATATGTGGGTGTCTAAAAAGTGGTAACTTAATATTTAATTTATCACTTAAATGATAGAAAAAAGGTATATTGCCAGTACTGTGAATTTACTTTGTCTATTGGTTTGGCTCTAGTCTTCTTTTTGTTAAAATGAAAGATTACGACCTTTTAGAGCACCCTCATTTGAATAAAATTATATGTTTATATGATAATAAGATTTATTGAAATTTTATAGTTCTATTATCATTTCTCTTTTGAGATTTTTTAAAGATTGCTCGTTAACACGATATAATTCTATTTCTACTATTAATCTTCCTTGTTTTTTGACTGCTGAGTTTATTTTAAAATAAGGATCAATTAATAATACGTCTTGACGGAATGCTTTCCTATTTCTTCTAGGAGCTAAAGCATAAACAGAACTTCCATATAAATTAACCTTTTCTTCATATAACTTTAACGCCAATTGATTATTTGGTAAATGGATGATTGATTCTTCATCTATTATCTGAGGATTGTAATCTTTTATCATAACTCCAAATTGAGCCATTTTTATCCAACGCTGTGATGTTTTTTTTACTTTTTCTAGAACGTCACCATCAGGAGTATTTATTAGATAAGGTATCATATGTTGGTTTAATTCACTTGTTGTTTGAACAACTAATTCTTTAGATAATTCAGATAATGGTTTAAATCCTTCAAAATAATATTCAAAATTGGCTAATTCAACATCTCCTCTTGTTAACAAAGATAAACGACATGATATATTATTCCCATTTTCTAATCTTTCACTATCATGTATTAGTTGTAAATTAAATTCATTTGGCACATGTACTAAATCATCAAAAATAACATCAAGGTGCTTAAAAGTTCCTTGAACGTAGCGTTTTTTTATTTCATCTTTATTTAATACTACTTTTGTTTTATAATACAAATCTTTATCAAAAGATAAACTTCTATAACTTCCTACTATATTTTTATATTTTATCCTAAAATTAAACGCTCTATCCGTATAGGTTAGTTCTACAATTTCTATATTTTTCAGATCCTCATAAGTAAATTTATAATTCTTTTGATCTCTATTAAGAGCATGTATATCAACCCATTTACTCAAGTATTCCATAGTAATGAGATCTTTTTTATTTAATCGATAAAAAGCATCAAAATCTATACCTGTCAATTCTTCGGGATTTTTTTCAAATTCTGGTTTCCACCTTATAATAGCTCTATTTGCCATTTGTGAGTCATTAGGCTTTTGAACAAAATCTAAAAATGTATATACTTTTGAAAAAGCTTTTTTCCCAAATGTTCCAGAGATTTTCGCTTCGATTATACCTCTATCAATATCTTTTTTTTCTATTATTACTTCTTTTATTGATAATTCTTTGTTTTTAATATTCTTTGGTTCTTTTATTCTTGTTATATTGTTAGCTGCTTTATCAATATCTTGTGTAGATTCTATATCAAAATATTGTCTTAATTCATTTTCGGTTGGATCTACTAGAGCAACTACATCAGTAGTATTTACAGTATTATCCGTTTTTAGGTCTGTAAGTTCTTTGTCTTTACTACAAGACAATAACAGGTTAACCGAAAGGAGTAAAATCATTTTTTTCATAACATTTTATTTTTAATTTTATTTAGATTCATTATAAACTAAATCCAAGAAGAAGACTGCAAATATAATGCCAAAAACTAAATAATAAAACTTTTTTGTTTAATTTTATTTAACAAATAGGAATATAAGATCTTTCTACACTATTTTTATATCACTTTTATAGATAAAAGTTTTTAATAATAAAAAAGGTAAAAATAGTTTAATAGCAAAAAAAAGTTGGCAAAATAGCTGTTAAGTATTATAAAACTTGAAGTTTCGAAGAGTTTATTGAAACGAATTTCAATAAGCTTTTTTATTTATGAAAAGTTCAAAGAAAAAAACGATGTTCAACTTGTAAAAGTCTAGAAACTATAAAATGGGGAATTCAAAAAAATAAACAATAATTTAAGTGTAAGAATTACGAAAAATTATTTACTAGTGGGAATAAATCAGTTTCAAATTCTAATAAATAAATTTGGTTTAAAAATTGGGTAATTGGGATGTGTTTATATTATAAAAGCCAAATGAAACAAGTTTTTTGGCTATATTATTAGGTTCCTTATAATTAATAAAACATAAAAAAAGCTGCCTTTTTAGGACAGCCTCTTATAATTATCGTATAATCATCAAACTTATTACGGATTGGTTGCTCTTCAGACAACCAAAGTCCTCTCTAATTTGATAGGACAATAAAAGAATTAAAAGGTAAAAAAACAGTTGGTGTATTTTTTACCGCATTACCGTTTTTATAGATTTATTACTATTTCTCGTTTAAATCCACCTATGGTAGGGTATCCATCAATAAGAAAGTTTAATTCAAGTATTAATTTACCTTGTTTTTTAACTGCTGATTCTATACTAAAATTAGGTCTAAAGTATATATCTTTATGTGTAATATCTTGACTCAAAGGTATCAAAGTATCAAAAGAATCAGGATTATTGGTTTTTTCTTTTAATTTTAGCGCTAACTGTCCGTTTGATAAACGAATAACAAGATTATCTCCTAGGGTATTAATAATATTATCTTCTCTAATTATACTGTATTGAAGCTCTTTTTTAATTCTATTACGCAGAGGAGAAACTATTGTTTTTACATTTCCATCAGGCATATCTTTCAAAACATCTTGCATATAACGATCTAATCCATCGGTTCTTTGAACTATAAATTCATTAGGAAAATCAGATAAAGGCTTGAAACCTGAAATTTTATAGCCAATGTAATCAGCTAATTTTTCACCACCTTTTGCTAACAAAGAAACATCACAATTTATACTATTATTTCTATAATCTACATGATGCTTAGCAGAAATCTCTAAAACAAAATCATTTGAGTTTTTAAACAAGGTTTGTTTGAACTGTTCTAAATTTTCATACACACCAGATACATAATATTTTTTTATTTCATCTTTGTTGAAAACAATCTTTTTGTTATAATATTTTTCTTTATTAAAATCAAAGAATAAATAAAATGAATGTTTCCCTTTATATTCTAAAATAATGTCTGCGTTTGATACGGAATATTTTATTTCTGTAATTTTAATATTTTTTAAATCCTCAGAAGTGAATTTATATGCCTTATCAGAGTTTGGTTTTTTAGAATAGAAATCAAACCATTTACTTAGGTATTCTGTAGTAAATAAATCCGTTTTTTTTAACCTATAAAGGGCATCAAAATCTAAATCTGTTAATTCTTCTGGATTGTCTTTAAATTCAGGTTTCCATTCCATTTTAATATTTCTGGCAATATACGAATCTTCAGAATTATCATTAGGTCCATCTGACGAGCAAAAAAACGTATATGATTTAGAAAAGGGTTTATTAGCAAATTTTCCTGAAATTTTTGCAATTACCTCTCCTTTTGCTGCATCTTTTTTTTCTATTATGGTATTCTCAACTAATAAATCTACCTGTTTGTATCCTACTTTTTTAAGTCCTCTGGTGTTAGTAAGACTATTGACAATTTCATCTGTCTTTTTAATAGATGTTACTGGAAAACTAAAATATTCTTTTATATTATCTTCTGTTGGGTCTTGAGCAGCTACATCAGTAGGTAAATTTGTATTTAGATTAAGCAATTCTTTATCATTACTGCAGGATAGTAGTAAATTAATCAATAAAACTAAAATTACTTTTTTCATATCATTATATTTTATAGACTTATTTTTATAAGTCAGATCAAGAGCGCAAATATAACAAAAAAATTAAATATGTTTTTTTTCATTCAAAAAAGTTACAACATTCTTCTCAATTCGTTCATTAATATTTGAAATATCAGATTTTTCAAATTTTTGTCCGATAATATTTTCGTATAATTCTATATATCTATCTGAAACGGTTTTTATATACTCATTGGTCATTTCTGGTATCTCTTGTCCTTCTTTGCCTTGAAATCCATTTGTAATTAACCATTGGCGCACAAATTCTTTTGACAATTGTTTTTGTTCTTCTCCTCTATCTTGTCTTTCTTGGTAACCATCAGCATAAAAATAGCGAGAAGAATCAGGTGTATGAATTTCATCAATTAATACAATTTCCCCTTCTTTTGTTTTACCAAATTCGTATTTTGTATCTACTAAAATTAATCCACTAGACGCAGCAATTTCAGTACCTCTTTGAAATAGAGCTCTCGTATATTTTTCTAAAACTAAATAATCTTCTTCTGAAACGATTCCTTTTGTTAAAATTGTCTCTCTTGAAATATCTTCATCATGTACTCCTACTTCTGCTTTAGTTGTGGGTGTAATTATAGGCTCTGGAAATTTATCATTAGGTTTCATTCCTTCTGGCATTGTAACACCACATAATGTGCGTTTTCCTGCGTTATATTCACGAGCTGCATGACCAGATAAATATCCTCTAATAACCATTTCTACTTTAAAAGGTTCGCATAAATGACCAATTGCTACATTAGGATCTGGTGTTGCCACTAACCAATTAGGAACAATATCTTTTGTCATTTCCATGAATTTTGTAGCAATTTGATTTAGTATTTGTCCTTTATACGGAATTCCTTTTGGCATGATAACATCAAAAGCGGATAACCTATCGGTAGCAATCATTACTAATAGATCATTATTGATATTATAAACTTCACGTACTTTTCCGTGATAAACTGATTTTTGCCCAGGAAAATTAAACTGGGTAGAAGTAATAGTGTTCATTGTGTTGTTGTTATAATTTACATTGTTGTAAACAGTACTACAAAAGTAAAGGTTTCCTATTTACTTACAAGATAAATCATTTTTTTATTTGTTGTATTTAAAATACAACTTATTATTATTTTTTAATATATTTGCTTGATAAAACACAATTTATAATGACAACAACCGAAAAAGAATTAATTAAAGCAACTATCCCTGTATTAAGAGAAAATGGTGTATCATTGACAAAACATTTTTACAATAGAATGTTTACTTATAATCCTGAATTGAAAAATATTTTTAATTTAGGAAATCAAGCAAGTGGTAAACAACAAACTGCTTTAGCTATGGCTGTATTAGCTTATGCAGAACATATAGAAAACCCAAGTGTATTAATAAATGTACTTAAAACAATTGGCAATAAACATGTTAGTCTTAATATTACTAAAGAGCAATATGAAATTGTAGGAAATCATTTAATTGCTTCCATACAAGAAGTTTTACAAGAATCAGCAACAGCGGATTTATTAAATGCTTGGACTAAAGCTTACTGGCAATTAGCTCAACTAATGATACAAATAGAAGAAGAAATGTATCAAAATAATCTTAGCAAAAAAGGAGGATGGAAAGGATGGAGAAGTTTTATCATTACGAGAATAATTGAAGAAAGTGAAGAGATTAAATCTTTTTATTTAGCTCCCAAAGACAACGAAGCGATTGCTGATTACTTACCTGGACAATACATTACAATAAAAACTCATATAGAAGAATTAGGGCATGAACAACCAAGACAATACAGTCTTTCATCCTCATTTAACGAAAAATATTATAGAATATCTGTAAAATCAGAAAAAGGCACTAACAATAATCCTGACGGATTAGTTTCTAATACTCTACATCATAAAAAAGAAGGAAGTGAAGTATTTGTATCAGCACCAGCAGGCATTTTTAATATTGAAAAGAAAATAGATTATCCAATGGTTCTAATAAGCGGAGGAATAGGAATTACTCCACTATTAAGTATGCTTCAAAGCCAAAAAGATTATGACAATCAGACTATATGGATACATAGTTGTCGTAATGAAAAAGTACAAGCATTTAGAGATGAAGTAGAAGAAATAGCTCAAAAAGACAAAAATTTAAAATCGTATACATATTATGAACAAATAGACTCTGAAACGGACAGTGTAAGGAGAGGACGGATTAATTTAGTAAATCATCAAGAAGAAATTTTAATAGAAGATGCTAAATATTATATTTGTGGACCTGAATTATTTATAAAATCACATTATCAATCGCTCATTAATTTAGGTGTGGATAAAGACGCTATTCATTTTGAAGAATTTGGTCCACAGCTTTTGAATCTTAATTAAAAAAGTTTATGAAACTGAATCATTTTACTGATTTTTCTATGCGAGTACTAATTTTTTTAATTCATCTAAATAAAGAAAAAGCTACTTCTTTAGATGAGCTAGCTAGTACTTTTAATTTATCTAGGAATCATCTCATAAAGGTGATTCAGTTTCTTTCTAATCATAATTTAATAGAAACCAAAAGAGGCAAAGGAGGCGGAATACGTATTGCTGAAAAAACCTTAGAAACCCCTCTTGGCAATTTAATTCATTTATTAGAACAGGATGAAAATCCTATTATTGATTGCAAAGCTAAACCTTGTATTTTTTCGAGTAGTGAATGCCAATTAAAACATTTATTACAGAAAGGCTATAATTCATTTATCCTAACTTTAAATGAGTATACTTTAGAAGACCTTCGTTTTAAAAACTGGAATGAAATACTTAACCAATCGTAATAATTTTTATTACCTCTTATATTGTAATTGTTTTATTTTTTTTATAAATTAGTATTTGTCGTCTTAGAGCTTTGCGATGGTGTGAGTAAAGAAGCCTAGACTTTCAGTTTGAGAGATACTGAACTTTACAAATACAAAACCAACATTAAATTGAGTCTGAAGCCACACTATTTCAAAACTCTTGTTGTGCGATCGGCAAAATTGGTGCAATTATAGTTCGTTTACTGTTCATTTATTTTACAAAAATCAACTCTGGTTTTTGAGAATCAGTAACTTCATATTCTCCTTCTTTAAAATTGATGACAAATTTTTCTAATTTAGTGTCTTTTTTAGAATTTAAAAAATTAAAATGTATTAACATAATCTTACTATTTTTTTCAATTTTAAAAATTAGTTTAAATACACCTATTTTTTGTTCATTCCAATATTCTGATTTTATACTTCTAATTTTTATAAATTTATGAACCCTATTTTCAAACATTAGAGGTTTGTTGTTTTTAGGAGTATCAATTTCAGTTTGTACTATTGATAGTTCCATTTGAGCAGTTTTTGAAAATAAGTGAGTTGAGTCTTTAGTAATAAATTGAAGCTTTTTATTGTTATCTAAAACATAAATATTTCCATAAAAATAATATTTTTTCGTACTTGGTTGTGCGTAAATATTGATAAAAAACAAAAAAGCTAAGAAAAGTAATAATTTATTTAGTCGCATTTTTAATTATTTTAGTCATTATATCTAAAAAATCATCGGTATTCAAATTGTCAGCAATGTGTATATGTCCAACTGCTTTAAAATTATTCATAGCCAAATCATCTCTTTTTTTGGCGGCTCTGTACATAATTTCATTAGATAAATAATCCCCACCAGATCCCGAATCATTTGTTGATTTTCCTTTTATATTTATTTTTTTAAATGTTGGTGAATTGTTATTTTTAGAGGGATGATCTTCAGAATTGTTAAGATCATCAATATAGGTTTGATCAAAGTAAATTTTTCCAGTTGAAGGAGACAAATCTCCTGTCATTATTTTATTAATAGGCAAGGTTGTTTCATAAAACTCATTACCTGTTAAAATTTGTTTAAATCTTTCTTGATTATATTCTAAATACGTAGAACCTATATTCGCATTATCCAAAAATCCACCACGAAATTTACTAGCAAATCTTTCTAAATCAAAGTTAGAATCATTTCTACTTGTTGTTATCATTATATCAAATTGAGAAATATATTTTTCCACCAAATTTTCTATGATACCATTGTCAAAATCTTCATAACGAACAGGTACAACAACGCATTGAATATAAGCATTTCCAACTGTTAATCCATTAAGGTATAAAGCTGATATTCCTGAAGGATTTGAAGTTTTAATATCTCCTTTTATTTTTTTGTGGAAAGGATTTAAAACAAACGGATCAAACCCCGTAATCAAAACTTTTTTCTTGCCACTCGCTTTTGAGAAATCTATTCCAGTATAATTACGGCTGTTTTCTTCAAAAAGCTGTATTGCTTTGTAAAGTTTACTATTTTTCGGAACTATTGATTTGATAAAGAAATCGTCTTGGTCTTTTTGGGGTAATGTTTTAATATCTTCTATGTAAACATATTGGCGTTTTAGGATTACTTGCATTGCAATTCTTGCCCAATACAATGGTCGGTCATCAAGAATGGCTTCTATTTCTTTTATTTCCTTTTTCTTTTCGCCTGTTTTTTTGATATTGGTAACAATGGTAGAAGTATGGTCTTTGTGTTGCCAAACGGCATAATCCCACAATTCTTTAGCACTTTTTATTACTTTTACCTCGATTTGGTCTGTGGTTAAATCTCTGTTATCCTCGCATAGATATTCAGAGAATCCATCTACAATGTTTTTTATGGCATCGTTTTTTTCTTTGTGCGCGTCTATAAATTTATTTTCGTAGTTGGTTAATAAATCTTTTGAACCTGAATCATCTGTTTTGAATAAACCTATTAACTCTTCATAATTTCGTTTGTAGGTTACTGGTTTTAGGCGTTCGCCTTCGAGTGGGAAATAAACGGGTTTGGCTTCAAAGCTAATTTTGACATAAAATTCGTTTAAATCTTCTTCTTTTATTTTGGTTATGTGTTGGTCATAATCGTATTCTTCTAAATCATCGCTGTACCAATTTGGATTGAGTTCAAAAAGTGGCGTTTCGTATTGATTGTTAAAAACAGGAACAAAGCCCCAACGGTAACCGCTACCGTTCATCATATCAAAATTTTGGTTCTTGCTTTTTGATTTTCCTTGCAAGGTAAGATAAATCATTTTGCCGTCTTTGGCATTTTTGGTGGTAACTTTTATTTTGAGTTTTTGACCATAATAAAAATCTTTGGTGTTTTGATTGAGTAGTTTATTGTTTTGGTCAAAAAATTCTACTTTTTCAACATAAGGATGCGTAGTGTAATATTTTTCAGGTGGAACATATTCGCCAAATGTAACTCCTTTTTCTTTTCCGCTCATTATAATTTGTTCACCAGCATTATATTCAATACTTTCTGCCCAAATATGATAATCTCCACCAACTGTCTCGGTTATTTTTCCGTCAACTATGATTGTCTTGCTTCCTCCAGTAAATATTTTTGTCGTTTCTCGCATTTTCCTTCTTTGGTTAAAGGTTCTCGTTGCTGACGCAGAACATCCTTATTTGTGTATTTACTCGTATTCAACAACCATTCTCACAAGGTTATTTTAGCAACGTTTATTGATTAATCTTGATTTTCTATGCTTTTATAAGCATCAATAATTTTTTTAACTAATTTATGACGTACAATATCTTTATCATCTAAATAAATTATTCCTATTCCGTCTACATTTTTTAATACTAAAAGAGCTTCTTTTAATCCTGATATTGTTCTACGAGGTAAATCTACCTGACCTGGATCTCCTGTAATAATAAATTTAGCATTTCGTCCCATACGAGTCAGAAACATTTTCATCTGACTATGTGTTGTATTTTGAGCTTCGTCTAATATAACAAACGCATTATCTAATGTACGACCACGCATAAAAGCTAGAGGTGCAATTTGAATAACCCCTTTCATAATATAATCTTCTAAAGTTTGAGGAGGAATCATATCACGCAGAGCATCGTAAAGTGGTTGCATATACGGATCTAACTTTTCTTTCATATCTCCTGGTAAAAAGCCCAGATTTTCGCCAGCTTCTACAGCAGGTCTAGTTAATATAATTCGCTTTACTTGTTTTTCTTTTAAAGCTCTAACAGCCAAAGCAACTCCTGTATAGGTTTTTCCTGTTCCTGCAGGTCCTACAGCAAAAACCATATCATTTTTTTGTAAAGTATCTACTAACAATTGTTGGTTGGGGGTCATGGCTTTTATTAGCTTCCCTCCTACACCATGAACTAATATTTTATCATGATCAGATATTTTAGAATTTGATTGTACATCTCCTTCTATAATTCGCATAATAACATTATCATCTATACTATTGAAACGTGTAAAATGAAGCATCAATCTACGAAATCGCACTTCAAATTCATCTAACACTTCTTCCTCTCCAAAGGCTTTTAACGTAGTTCCTCTTGCTATAATTTTTAGCTTTGGATAGTATTTTTTTATTGTTTCTAAATGTTTGTCATGAGCTCCCCAAAATTCTTTAGGAGCTATATTTTCTAATTCTATAACCCTTTCGTTCAAAGTCAGATTAATTTAGTTAAAAATAAATTCGTTTTGTTTATCCCAAATCTACTAATTTTGCCTCAATAATACAGCAATAGTTATAAACAATCGAATGTCAATAATTACACTTACTACCGATTTTGGAGTCAAAGACCACTTTGTAGGTGCACTAAAGGGAAAAATTTTCACACAAATTCCTAATGCTCAAATTGTTGATATTTCTCATCAAATAGACCTATTCAACATAATAGAAGCAAGTTACGTAATTAGTGCTGCATATTACAACTTTCCCAAAGGTACTGTTCATCTAATAGGTGTAGATAGTGAACAAACCATAAACACAAGGCATCTGGTAGTGTATTGGAACGAACATTATTTTGTGTGTGCTGATAACGGCATCATGAGCTTGGTCTGTCAAAACCAAAAACCAGAAAACATAATCGAAATTAATGTTACAAATCACCTCCCTCAAACGGCTACTGATACGGACATTTTGTTAGCTGTAGCTTGTCATATTGCAAAAGGAGGACAATTAGATATCATTGGCAAAAAGATTGAGGATTTGAAGCCACAAAATCAACTACAAGAAATAGTAGAATCAAACAAAATAAAAGGAAATGTTATATACATTGATCATTACGGAAACTGCGTGACCAATATTACTCGTAATTCTTTTGAAAAATTAAATATTGATAAAAAGTTTGAAATAAAATTTGGTAACAAGACCATAAAGAAAATACATCGTTCTTATTCTGATTTTAACATCAGAGAAGGTTATACGCTTAAAGACTATGAGGGCGAAAAATTAGCACTCTTTAATGAAGCAGGCTACTTAGAAATTGCTATATTTAAAAGCAACCCAAATACCACTGGCACAGCTAAATCTTTATTGGGTTTAAAATATAGAGATACTATTAGCGTTATTTTTGAATAAATTTAAATCCATAACAACCATCTATATGCTAGTCCGAATAGTAAAACTTAGTTTTCACGAGCAAAACATACCCACTTTTTTAAAAAATTTTGAGCAAATAAAAAATGAAATTCGAAATTCACCTGGAAATCAATTATTAGAACTTTATCAAGATCAAGATAATCCGTGTATATTTTTTACTTACAGCTATTGGGAAAGCGCAGAAGATCTAGAAAATTATAGAAATTCTGCATTATTTGATGAAGTTTGGACCTTTACAAAAAAACTATTTAATGATAAACCAGAGGCTTGGAGTGTAAACAAACTGGTTTCTTTAGCGTAAAGCTTTGCTTCTATATCTATCTATTAATTTTTTATTATATTTTTAGGACTTTTGAACCTATACCATATTTTATGAAAGCCATACTTTTTAAAGAATTTCGATTATTTTTTGGATCTCCTATTGGTTATTTAGTTATTGCTTTATTTTTGCTCATAACGGGATTATTTTTATGGGTTTTTGAAGGTGACTATAATATACTTAATTCTGGTTTTGCCGATTTAGCTCCTTTTTTCACAATTGCTCCTTGGATTTTATTGTTTTTAATTCCTTCTGTAACAATGCGTAGTTTTGCCGATGAAAAAAAACAAGGAACTATCGAACTCCTATTAACCAAACCTATACGTTTAGGTCAAATTGTTATTGGTAAATCCCTAGGTGCTTTTTTATTAATTCTTATTGCTATAATCCCTACCTTAGTTTACATAAAAATGATTTATGATTTAGGATTGCCCGAAGGAAATTTAGATTTTGGCAGTACATTAGGATCTTATTTTGGATTATTATTTCTAATAGGATCATATACTTCAATAGGTGTTTATACTTCTACTTTATCAGATAATCAAATTGTGGCTTTCTTAACGGCTGTATTAGTCTGCTTTTTATTTTATTTTGGATTTCAAGGTATTTCTACACTCACCTTTTTTGGAAATTTTAATGACTTTGTAGCATCATTAGGAATGGACTATCACTACAAAAGTATCAGCCGAGGAGTCATTGACACACGTGATCTAATCTATTTTATGAGTGTCATTTTTTTCTTTTATACACTAACTGTTACTAACCTTAAAAAATACAAGAAATAAGATGAAAGATTCCACAAAAAAAATAATTGGTCTTATCCTTGCATTAGTTCTACTAAATAGTATTAGTCATTATATTTTCAAACGTTTTGACTTAACACAAGATAAAAGATATACATTATCAGAAACCTCTTTAAATATTCTAAAAAACGCACAAGAACCACTTTATGTGGATGTTTTTTTAGAGGGCAATTTCCCTATAGAGTTCAAACGCCTACAACGAGAAACAAAACAAATATTAGAAGAATTAAAAGCTTATAATTCTAATATTATCTTTCAATTCGTTAATCCACTTGAAAACCCCGAAGAAGCAGAAGCTGTAATGCAACAATTTTATGAACGTGGACTAACTCCTGTCAAAATAACGGTTGATGACAAAGGAAAACAATCACAAGAAGTTGTCTATCCTTGGGCTATTGCTACATATAAGGGTAAAAGCACAAAAGTTCCTCTACTTAAAAATCGTATGGGAGCTAGCACAGAACAAAAAGTTATTCATTCAGTACAACATCTAGAATATGCTTTTACAGATGCCTTTCATAAAATAACTACCCCAAAAAAGAAAAAAATTGCAATCATAAAGGGCAAAAATGAGCTCCCAGATATTTTAAAAGCTGATTTTTTACAAACGGTTCGTGATAATTATTTTATTGCCCCTTTCCCTATTGATTCTGTAAAAACAAAACCTGAATTAATACAAAAAGCACTCAAAACATTTGATTTAGCTATTATTGCAAAACCAAAATCCAGCTTTACTGATGCTGAAAAACAAGTATTAGATCAATTTATAGTAAATGGAGGAAAAACACTTTGGTTAATAGACGCTGTAAATGTTTCTATGGAAGATCTTAATCAAACAGGAAATACATTAGCATTCACAAACGATTTAGGTTTAAATGATTTGTTCTTCAAATATGGTTTTCGTATAAATCCTGTTTTAATTAAAGATATGCAAGCTGTTCCTATAGCATTAGCTACAGGCAAAAGAGGAAGTGAAACACAATATCAAAACTATCCTTGGTTCTATTCTCCTTTTGCATATACAGAAAGCAAACACCCCATTGTAAATAATATTGATGGTGTCAAGTTTGAGTTTTCGAGTCCTATTGACACTTTAAAAAATAATATCAAAAAAACTATTTTACTAAAATCCTCTCCTTATTCAAAAACAGTAGGTACACCTGTGGAAGTTAGTCTTGAAATGGTAAATGAAAAACCTCTTGCAAAAGATTATACTCCTGGAAATTTTCCTATAGCATTATTATTAGAAGGCAAATTTCATTCTGTTTTTGAAAATCGTATATTGGCCTTTAAATCATCTGAATTTAAAAATATAGGTAAGGATTCTAAAATGATAATAGTATCTGATGGTGACATTATTAAAAACCAACTTGATCAAAATGGACAACCAATGGAGCTAGGTTTTGACAAGTGGACCAATCAAATATATGCTAATAAAGAGTTCTTGATGAATTGTGTAAACTTCTTATTAGACGATACAGGACTGATTTACATACGTAGTAAAGAGGTAAATCTACCATTATTAGACAAAGAAAAAGTATACGAAGAATATGCTTATATTCAATTCATTACCGTTGGTGCACCATTACTTATTTTAATTCTTTTTGGCATTATTTTAAACTATTTAAGAAAGCGAAAATTTGCTCAATAATTATTTAAAAAAATAATTTCAAAAACTAATTAGTTTACGATATATTTGTAAAAACTAAAATCTATACACCATAAGGTTACTTACTTAAATAATTTGCGATGAAATTTATTGTATCGAGTTCTTATTTACAAAAACAACTACAGGTCTTGGGTAGTGTAATAAACAGTAGCAATACTTTGCCTATTCTAGACAATTTTTTATTTGAATTAAAACAAGACCAATTAGTCGTTTCTGCCTCAGATTTAGAAACTACTATGTCGGCTTCTTTAAACATAGATTCTACCAGTGAGGGAAGCGTGGCTGTACCCGCTAAATTGCTATTAGAAATTTTAAAAACATTTCCAGAACAACCTCTTACCTTTACAGTAGAAGAGAATAACACTATTGAAATTAGTTCTCAATCTGGTAAATATGCCTTAGCATACTCACCAGGTGCTGAGTTCCCTAAAGCTGTCGTTTTAGAAGACCCTTCTAAAACATTAGTACCAGCAGAAGTATTATCAACAGCTGTAAGTAAAACTATTTTTGCAGCAGGTAATGACGATCTTCGCCCTGTAATGAGTGGTGTGTTTTTTCAGTTTTCACCAGAAGGATTAATTTTTGTAGCTACAGATGCTCACAAATTAGTTAAATATGCTAGAGCTGATGTAAAAGCTTCTCAAGTTGCCGACTTTATCATGCCAAGAAAACCTTTAAACATTCTAAAAGGTATATTAGCAGCCTCTGACTCAGAAGTTACTATAGAATATAACGATGCTAATGCCACGTTTTCTTTTGACAACTACGTCTTAACTTGTCGATTAATTGATGGAAAATACCCTAATTACGAAGCTGTTATTCCTAAAGAAAATCCCAACAAATTATTAATAGATCGTGCACAATTTTTAAGTTCAGTACGTCGTGTGGCTATTTTTTCAAACAAGACTACACACCAAATCCGTCTTAAGATTGCAGGTGCTGAATTAAACATTTCAGCAGAAGATATTGATTATTCAAATAAGGCAGAAGAACGTCTTACTTGTGATTACCAAGGCGATGATATGCAAATTGGATTCAACTCTCGTTTTTTAATGGAAATGTTGACAAATTTACAAAGCGACATGATTCAGTTAGAAATGTCTATGCCTAATCGTGCTGGTATATTAACTCCCGCTGATGGATTAGACGAAGGAGAAACCGTTACTATGCTTGTAATGCCTGTAATGCTAAATAGTTAAAAATACTAATGGCTGTCCGAGAAGATCATAATCTTATCATTGCTATAACAAAAGAAAATAATAAACTTTATTATAAAAATTGTCCTCTTTATAAAAAGAAACAATCAAAACATTAAGTCATTACTTTTCGGACAACCTTTCTAGACTTCCTAAGCAGCTAATTTCTCTTTTTCACAAGAAAAATACTTCTAAATATAAATTTCAATTGAAGTTATAGTTCTTTATTTTAAAAATATCGACTATAAACAATACCTTTGCAAAAAATATAATTAGAAATATGTCTTCATTTGAGCAATTTAATCTACCAAAATCTTTACAAAAATCATTAGACGAATTAAAATTTGTCAGTCCTACTCCCATACAAGAAAAATCATTTAATGTAATCATGTCGGGTAGAGATGTAATGGGAATTGCTCAAACAGGAACAGGTAAAACATTTGCCTATTTACTTCCTTTACTAAAGCAATATAAATTTGCTCAAACATACAATCCTCGTATAATGATTTTAGTTCCTACCAGAGAACTCGTAGTACAAGTAGTAGATGAAGTAGAAAAACTCACACAATATATGTCCGTTAGAACCTTGGGAATTTATGGAGGTGTGAACATAAATACTCAAAAAAACCAAGTATATCAAGGCATAGATATTCTAGTAGGAACACCTGGACGTATAATGGACTTATCTTTAGATGGTGTCTTATCACTACAAGAAGTCACTAAACTAGTAGTTGATGAATTTGATGAAATGTTAAATTTAGGCTTCCGTCCTCAAATTACATCTATCTTAAGTATGTTAAAACCGAAACGTCAAAACATTCTTTTTTCAGCTACAATGACAGATGAAGTAGACGAAATGCTGAATGATTATTTTGATTTCCCTGAGGAAGTTACTCTTGCCAAATCAGGTACTCCCTTAGAGAAGATAGAACAATTATCATATCATGTCCCTAACTTCAATACAAAGGTCAATTTATTAAAACACTTATTACAAACAAGTGAATCATTAGAACGAATTCTAATATTTGTTAATAATAAAAAAATTGCGGATATGCTTCATGATAAAATAGAGGCAGAATTCCCTGATGAATTTGGTATAATTCATTCAAATAAATCGCAAAATTATCGTTTACTTACTATGTCTTCTTTTCAAAAAGGGGAAATAAAAGGGATCATTACTACTGATGTAATGGCAAGAGGATTAGACATTTCTAACATTACACATGTCATAAATTTTGAAATGCCTGAAATTCCAGAACAATACATCCACCGCATTGGTAGAACTGGACGCGCAGATTCAGAAGGCGTTGCTATCAGTTTTATTACACCTAAAGAAGAAGATATAAAAATAGAAGCTGAAATGCTAATGGATTTAGAAATTCCTATTTTAGAGCTTCCTGACAGCATAGAAATTTCTACACAACTAATAGGTCCTGAAAAAGAAAAGCAAAAAATAAAACATTTACTTAAAAAAACAAAAATATCAGAGAATAGCGCTTTTCAAGAAAAATCAGAAAAAAATAAAAAAATAAATTTAGGAGGCCCTGGCAAAAGAAAACCGCGTAAAACAGCCCCTAGAAATCGTGCCGTTGAACGCAAACGCGCAGAAAAACGTAAGAAAAAATAAAACTACTAAAAAAAGTATCCTAAAAGTCTAAAACCTTAATTCTAAACAAAGTCAACGGACTCAAGAAACTAGATAAGTCTAATTATTTACTTTTAGGATACTTTTATTCATCAAATTAAGTATGATCCTCACAATATAAACACAGAAAGCAAACTGAAGAAACAAATTATTATTTACTTCTATTTTAATCGCTTAATATTTTTTCACACAAATAATCTAATCTTTATTTCTTCTTCTAAAACTTTCCTTGGGGAGCAATAGTATTACAATGTTAACCATTGAAAAAAGTTAACTTTACTACAATAATTTATACCATTTAAACTTTAAAATTCCCTCATAATACTATTTTTTTTAACCTTGAGACTGTCCAAAAAGTTCGCAATCTTGTTCATTTCAATCAAAGAAAGAAATCACATAATACGATTATCAGACTCCTCCTTACATCGGAGTGACAAACTGCATATTAATTTAGATACTATTCTACAAAAGCAATAAATTAGTATTGGTTCTCGATACGCTTCGCGCTCGAACTAACGATGATTTCAATTATATACTCAACCGTTTGTTCGGGTTGTTTTAAAATAAAAAAACAGATCAAGAATTTTACTTTTTAATTCAGTACATTTTAAGTTTAAATGGTATTACTTAGAACGTTTTCTAAAATTCAACATACTCATTTAAAACATTCAATAATTGTTCTTTTTCAAAAGGTTTTATCAATACATCATTCATTCCTGCTTTTTTACATTTATTGAACACCTCAAATCTATCAAAAGCAGTCAATGCAATAATAGGGGTTTTAATTTTTAAGTTTCTTATATGAATAGCGGTTTCGTATCCGTCATAAATAGGCATATTAATATCTAAAAAGATGATATTAAATTGTTCTTTTTTACAAATTTCTATTGTTTGTAAACCATTTTCAACAATTATAACGTGGTAGCCAAAAGATTGTAATATCTTTTCTGTTACTATTTGATTAATCTTATTATCTTCTGCTAAGAGTACTTTAAGTTTTCTTTCTTGTTTTTCTTCTACTAATAAGTGAGGTAAAGAAATCTGATCATCTATTTCAAAACTCAACTGAAATATTACCTTTGTCCCCTTACCTTCTTCACTTTCTAAAAAAATGGCACCTCCAAACAGAGCTATTAGTTTTTTTACAATTGGCAATCCTAAACCTGTTCCTTGATAGTCTTCTTCTCTTCGTTCTATTTGAACAAATTCTTCAAAAATACGTTTTTGGTTTTCTTTGGCAATTCCTATTCCTGTATCTTCTACAACAAATTCTAAACATATTTGATTATCTATTCTGGTAAGCAATTGAACACTTACATCTACTTTCCCTTTTTCTGTAAATTTGAGGGCGTTGCTAACCAAATTCATTAAAATCTGAGATAATCTAAGACCATCTCCTATAATTTTTTCTGGTATTCTAGGATCAATTTTTATATTAATTGTGTTTTTTGTTTTAACTGATTGCATATAGAAACTATTTTTAATAGCTTCCATTTTATCCCAAAGATTAAAATTACTCTTTTCTAGGACAATTTTTTTTTCTGTTATTTTATAAATTTGTAAAACATCGTTTACTAAAGACAGCAAATATTGGGCTGAAAACTTTAAAGACTCTAAATATTTACTATTTTTAATTTCGGGATATTCATCTGCTAATAAATCAGAAATCCCTATAACTCCGTACAAAGGAGTTCGCAATTCATGTGTAATAGTTGAAACAAATTGTGATTTAAGTCGTGTAGATTCTTCTGCTCTATCTTTGGCTTCTTCTAACTCGTTATTAATTCTTTTCAAACGCACAAAACTTTTACGTCTATGCTGATTGTTCTGATATAGTATATAGACCAAAATAATTAAAAACCCTACAATAATCATAAACAAAAAAATGATTAGATAGGTTTTTTTAAAACTAAGTTCTTGTTCTTCTTTTTGTTTTTCAATATAATTTATTTGTTCCTCATACTCTTTTATCTTGATAGCATCCTCTTCACTTTTTACTGATTCTGAACGAGATTCGTTATAAACTTTGTCTTTATATTGAGAACTTAATTTTTGGTATTTTAAAGCTTTTTGATACTCTTTAAATTTTTCAAAATGCAAAGCATAATCAAGATAAACTTCTGACAAATAACTATCAAGCAAATTTTCTTTTTCTTTTAATCCATAATGAATTGCTTTTTCAAAAAAGTATTCTGCTTTAGCTTTTTCATTTTTATAGCTATGATAACGCGCCCATAAAGCATTGTAATTCAATTGTGCCTCTGATTCCTTTTGCCCCGTTATATACAAACTCGCCTTTTTTAAAAAAGGTATTGCTTCTTCATAACGATTTTCATCAACGTAAGCTCCTGCAATATTCAAAGAGTTATAAACGGTTTGAATAGGTTTATTTATTTTTTCTGTATAAAATAATCCTTTTTTATAATATTTAATACCTTCTTCAAAATTATTTTCATAATAAGAACAAAGAGCTCCAAGATTATTATATATTAAATTCTTAAGGGTATCATTATCCTCTATATTAGCATAATATAATGATTTTAAAAAATAATCTTTTGCTTTTTTAGTATTTGCAAATTCAGTAAAATTAGACCCTAAAATCAGATAGGCTTTAGATTTCAAAGCATTGTTGTTTAACTGAAAGGATTCTGATAGTATTTCTTGAGCTAACATCATTGATTTTTTGGGATCTAACTCTCTCAATGCTTTTTTTGCTCTTTCTATTTTTAATTCAGTTTTTTTTACGGCATCTACTTCTTGTGAAAAAACATCATTAGTTCTAATAATAAGACTCAATATAATTATAAAAAAAGGACGCATCTTCTCACTATTTGATTTTTTAAAGAAAGGAATTTAGTCAAAAATAGTTTATTTTTGACAATTAAAACTGTTTTACATTAATTTTAATGAATGAAACACCAATGTATCAACGTCTTTCTAAATTTGCTCAAAAATTCATCAAACCTTCTATTTTTTTAAAATATGGGTTTAACTTATCTCCTATGTACAGGCGAAGTACAGCTCGGGTTATGTATATATCAGAAAACCTAAAAAATATATACATTAAGATCCCTCATAATTATAAAAATAAAAATTATGTTGGGTCTATTTTTGGTGGTAGTCTTTTTTCTGCGGTAGATCCTATTCCTATGACGCAATTAATGTACCTTCTTAAAGAAGATTATATTGTATGGGATAAAGCAGCCTTAATTCGTTTTAAAAAACCTGCACGAGAAAACGTATATGCAACTTTTCATTTTAGTGATGAGGAAATAAACGAAATCATTGAAAAAGTACGTATAAATAAAGAAATAGAACATACTAAAACAACATATATCACCAATAAAACAGGAGATATTACATTTTGTGAAGTAACAAAAACTATTTACATAGCAGAGAAAGAATTTTATAAGGAAAAATTAAAGAAAAGAGAACTGTCTTCTTGAATTTCGACTTGTTTTTTTCTTATTTTCCCAACAAAAATTACTAACATATTAATCTATTCATAAGATTCAATCTAAAAAATGTATCTTTGACAAACTCAAAATATAAATGCAATTTAAACATCCTGAAATTCTTTATTTTCTTTTTTTACTGATTATCCCAGTAATTGTGCATTTATTCCAATTACGTAAGTTTAAAAAAGAATATTTTACAAATGTTCGCTTTCTAAAAGAACTGATTGTTCAAACACGCAAAAGCTCTAAAATAAAAAAATACTTACTATTAGCAACTAGGCTGTTATTATTAACAACTCTTATCATTGCTTTTTCTCAACCTTTCTTTAAGGCCGTGGATCAAACGGGTAAGAACAATGAACTGATCATACTATTAGATAACTCTTTTAGTATGCAGGCGAAAGGAAAAAAGGGAGAGCTACTTAAACGTGCCATACAAGATTTATTAGAAAACGTACCCGAAGAAACAACTTTCTCAATTCTAACAAATGATACTGATTTTTGGAACACTAATATAAAAACTATTTCCAAAGAACTTCAAAATCTAAATTATAGTCCAATTCCTTTTTCTCTTGAAAATTCTTTGATTAAAACAAAATCACACAATAATAACCAAGGAAAAGACATTCTTGTAATCACAGATGCAATTGGATTACAAACAGAATCTCTAACAAAGTCTCCCACAACTAATAAAACTTTTTTCTTAATTCCCGAAGCTGAAAAAACAAGTAATGCAGCTATTGATAGCGTTTTTATAAATCAAACTCTTGATCATTTTTATGAAATTGGCGTATTAGTTTCTTCTAATTTTGAAGAAGCTAGATCAATACCTGTTTCCTTATATAATCAAAACAATTTGATAGCAAAAGCAATCATGCCTCTAAACAAAAGTAAACAAACCTTACTTTTTACAATTCCTAAAGAAACCTTTAGTGGGTATGTTTCATTACAAGATAACAGTTTAGCTTTTGATAATACTTTTTATTTTAATTTTTTGAAACCTAAAATTCTAAAAATCCTGAGCATTGGAGACCCTTTTAAATCTAATTTCCTTTCTCGAATTTACACACAACCTGAATTTAATTTTTCTAATACTCCTCTTAATAGCTTAGATTATAGAAATATCGAAAACCAAGATTGTATTATATTAAACGAATTAGAAAATATTCCTTTAGCCATGCACACTAACATAAAAAAGTTTGTAGAAAAAGGAGGCAGTTTAATAATCATACCTTCTGAAAAAATCCCTCCTTCCAATCTAAATTCTTTTTTAAAAAATTTTGCAAACATCCTATTTCTTAATTCACAAAATGAAGAGAAGAAAATAAGTAAAATTAACTTTTCAAATCCTTTATATAATAATGTTTTTGAAAAAAAAATTCATAATTTTCAATATCCTATTACAAAACAATCTTTTGAAATAAGAAGTAATCTTCCTCATGCTCTTTCTTATGAAGATCAATCAGCATTCTTAAGTACATTATATAAAAACACAGGAACTGTTTTTATTTTCTCAGCCCCTTTAAACAAAGAAAACTCTAATTTTCAAAACGCACCATTAATTGTTCCTACCTTTTATAAAATGGGTACTTCAACTAATGAAAATGGAATACAATATCAAATAATTGGTCAAAATAAAACTTCTATAATTAATGTTGATCTCAACAAAGATGAAATAGTTTCTATTACCAATAAAGAAGAAAACTTTATTCCTATCCAGCAAGTTTTGGAAAACAAACTTAAATTTAGCTGTGGAGATAATCCTAAAAAAGCTGGTAATTATCACATCTACCAAAACAAAAAAAATCTTTACCCTATTAGCTTTAATTATGATCGTAAAGAAAGTCAATTAATCGCTACTAACCATAATAAAATCAATACTATAAACAGCTTAAATAACTTCTTTGAAACCCTTCAATTAGAACGTACTGACCAGCAAATATGGAAGTGGTTTCTTATTTTAGCTTTATTCTTTTTGATCATCGAATTGCTCATTCAAAAATTTGTAAAATGAATTTAATTATCCGTAATGCTCGAATTATTGAAAAAAACCATCCTCTAAATCAAGAAATCACTGATATTCAAATCAGCCATGGAAAAATAGAAAAAATTGGTAAAAACCTACCTATTCTAAACGATTATGAGGTCATTACATTCCCTGATTTACACATTTCAAAGGGGTGGATAGACACCAGTGTATCTTTAGGAGAACCTGGCTTTGAAGACTGTGAAACCATTAGTAACGGATTACAAGTAGCAAGTAAGTCAGGTTTTACAGCAGTTCTTCTACAACCTAACTCTTTTCCTATTTTAGACAATCAATCTCAGATATTTTTTGTAAAACAAAAAGCAAATCAAAATGCTACTGATTTATATCCGATTGGAGCACTTACAAAAAACAGTAATGGAAATGAATTAGCTGAACTTTTAGACATGAAAAATGCTGGGGCAATAGCATTTGGGGATTACAATAAAAGTTTAGATAATGCTAATATTCTAAAAATAGCATTACAATATACACAAGATTTTAATGGAAAGGTTATTGCCTATTCAATGGATCACAATATAAAAGGTAAAGGTATTGTAAATGAAGGAATAATCTCTACCCAATTAGGATTAAAAGGAATTCCTTCTTTAGCAGAGGAATTAATTATAGCTCGTAATTTATATATATTAGAATATACTGGAGGAAAACTCCATATTCCAACTCTTTCCACAGCTCATTCTGTAGAATTAATCCGACAGGCAAAAGCCAAAGGTTTACAAATAAGTTGTAGTGTAGCTGTTCATAATTTAACCCTAAATGATGAAGTTCTAACCAGCTTTGATTCTAATTATCGAGTAACACCTCCTATTCGAACAGAAGAAGACCGTAAGGCCCTTATTAACGGAATCCTTGATAATACAATTGACTGCATTACAACGGATCATAATCCTATAGACATTGAACACAAAAATCTAGAATTTGATTTAGCTAAAAACGGAACTATTGGATTAGAAAGTGGTTATGGAATCTTACAAAACATTTTACCTATAGAAGTCATTATCGAAAAATTAACTGCTGGTCGAAAAATTTTCAACATAGAAGAACCAAGTATAAAAGAAGGAGAAATAGCCAATCTGACTCTTTTTAGTCCTACTGAAAACTCATTTTTCCTAAAAGAAAATATTCTATCTAAGTCTAAAAATTCTGCTTTTATAAACCTTCCTACAAAAGGAAAAGTATTTGGAATTATTAACAACTATCAATTTATCAAAAACCAATAATGAAGACTGACTTAAACGATATTAAGAAAGGAAAAAGTACCGCCATAATAAGCTATATACTTATAATAGGACCTCTTATTGCCTTATCAATGAATAGTGGAGAAGACAAAACTCAATTTGGCTCTTTTCATGTACGACAAGGCTTAGGATTAACCCTTACATTTGTAGCACTAGGACTTATGTTATCCAATTTCAACGTACCAATGGCAACAATCAGTATGTGGTTTTTTATAACTTTATTGAGTTTTTACGGCTTGTACACTGCCGGTAAAGGAGAATCACGTCCATTGCCTTTATTAGGTAATTTATTTCAAAAATTTTTAAAAACCATCTAATGAATTTATCTCTATACCATTTAGTCAAAGAACCTAAAATTAAAAAAGACAAAAATCCCTTACTTTTATTACTACACGGTTACGGAAGTAATGAAGAGGATTTATTTTCGTTTGCCTCTGAACTCCCTGAACATTATTACGTTATTTCCGCCCGTGCACCTTATAATCTTATGCCTAATGCCTACGCTTGGTATGCCATCAACTTTGATGCAGATGAAAACAAATTTTCAGATTTAGATCAAGCGCGCAATTCAAGAGAATTAATCATTAGCTTCATTGATGAATTAATAAAAAATTACCCTATAGATCCCAATAAAATAACGTTAATTGGTTTTAGCCAAGGATGTATTTTAAGTTATGCCACCGCTTTATCATATCCTAATAAAATTCAACGAATAGTAGGTATGAGTGGTTACTTTAATCAAGAAATTGCATTAGAAAATTACAATCAAAATGATTTCAGTAATTTGCAAATATTTGCCTCACATGGGAGTGTAGACCAAGTTGTTCCTATAGAATGGGCTCGCAAAGCACAACCTATATTAAATAATTTAGGAATCCAAAACATTTATAAAGAATATCCTGTAGGTCACGGGGTAGCTCCTCAAAATTTTTATGATTTCAAAAATTGGCTTCTAGAAACTGAATAATAATAAAAAAGGGTGTCTTTTGTACACCCTTTTTTATTATTATTTTTTTATTTTCTTCTTCTATCTTCTTTATCTAAATAGTTGGGAATCCCATTACGATTATCATCCCCTTCTGCTTCATATTTAGTAAGTATTCCATCATTATCATCGTCACGATCAACATAATTAAGATACCCATCACCATCTGTATCACGCTTTAAATTAGTCCAAGGAGCATTTAAGTTTGAAGCATCAAAACTATATTCTTCTTCAAAAGTTGTATGACCATCAAAATCATGATCCTTTCTCTTCATTGACATTAATTTTACATTAAAAATTAAAGGCGAATATGCTGGAATATTAACCTGAGTAGTAGAATAATAAGCTAATCCTGAAGGCAAAAACAATACTGCTGCACCAAAATCTTTAAAATTCGGAACATTTGTAACAGCATCTACCTCTGCGGTTCCTGTAGTCATAAAAGATAACATTTTAGACCAACCAACTATTACCTTGTCTAAATCAAATCGAACTGGATACTCTGCTCGGTCAAACAATTGGTTTTTATTAAATGTTGTTTTCTCTTGATCAAAACCTGTTTTTTCTTTTAATAACATACCGTGATAGGCAACCAAAACAGAATCTATAGGACAAGGACTTTTAGAAATTTCAGGCTTTAACTCTCCCCCTCCGTTATGGTTAATATAATATACTTTAAAATCATAATCATTATGGCGTATAATTTTAAACTTTGGGGCATATTGATCTTTTATAGAAATCAGACCTGCTTTAGAGCCAATTCTTTTTACAAATTCAACATTTTTATCCCCATCAACATCCATGTGGTAATCTTCAAAAAACTTCTCTATTTCTAAAATTTCTCCAGGTATTTGCTCTGAATATGCTTTAGGAGGTACTATTTCTCCTGATCCATTATTTTTACTACAAGAAACTAAAGCAGCCATAAAAAAAAAGCCTCCTATTATTTTTTTTATTTTATTCATTCTTTTTAAAAATTTGTCTGCAAGATACAATTTTGAATTATTTTTGTATACTAATTTAACTAAGAATTTTGATTTTATGCGTATTGACAAATACTTATGGTGTGTACGATATTACAAAACTCGCAACATGGTAACTGAAGCCTGCAAAAAAAACCAAATAACTGTAAACGGAATTACAGCAAAACCATCTAAAGAGATTTTCCCTGGAGATAAGGTTACTTTTAGAAAAGATCAGATTACTTACAGCATTCAAGTTTTAGACATTCCTCCAAACCGAATAGGTGCTAAATTGGTTGACATATATCGCAGGGATGAAACTCCTGAAGAAGCATTTGCTCATTTAGAAATGCTTAAGCTCTCGAAAGCACATTATAGAAAATACGGAGAAGGCAGACCCACCAAAAAAGATCGTCGTGACCTAGATGAATTTGAATTAGATTTTGAAAATGAGTTAGAAGATGGATCTGAATAATAACTATTGGGAAAATCGCTACCAAAACAACGAAATAGGTTGGGATGTAGGCTATATTACGCAGCCTTTGAAAGAATATATTGACCAGTTAACAAATAAAGACCTAAAAATATTAATTCCTGGAGGAGGCAACTCGTATGAATTTGAATATTTAATACATAAAGGTTTCTATAATACGTATGTTCTTGATTACGCAAAAACTCCTATTGAAAACATTAAAAAAAGATTACCCTTAGTATCTTCTAATCAGATTATATGCGAAGATTTTTTTTTACATCATAATTATTATGATTTAATTATTGAACAAACTTTCTTATGTGCGCTTCCTCCTTCTTTAAGAAAAGAATATGTATCAAAAATGGTTTCGCTATTAAATCCACAGGGAAAAATAGCAGGTCTTTTATTTGATTTCCCTTTAACAAAACAGGGACCTCCTTTTGGCGGTTCTAGTAAAGAATATCAAATTTTGTTTTCAAATGATTTCTATATAAAAACACTAGAACCCGCCTACAATTCTATCAAGCCCAGACAAAACAAAGAACTCTTTTTTATATTCACAAAAAAATAATAACACACAATGAATACAAATATTATACTTAATAACATCGAAATAGAATTTAAAATTAAACGTATTGCCTACCAAATATATGAAACGTTTATAGATGAAAAAGAAATAATTATCGCAGGAATACAAGGAAATGGAAGCATATTAGCTCAAAAACTCATTATAATTCTAAAAGATATTTCTCCTCTATCTATTCGATTTTGCGAAGTTATAATTGACAAAAAAAATCCCAACTCACCTATACAAACAAGCCTACAAAAGGAAGATTACAGCAATAAAGGACTTGTTTTAGTAGATGATGTACTCAACACAGGAACAACACTTATATATGGCGTAAAACACTTTTTAGAAACTCCTCTTCAAAAATTCAAAACAGCTGTTCTTGTAGACCGTAATCACAAAAAATACCCCATAAAAGCTGATTTCAAAGGTATTTCTTTATCTACTTCTATATTAGAGCATGTACATGTTGTTTTTGAGAACAATAATCAATATGCCTATTTAGAATAAAGAGTTGCCAACTCTTCACAAATTTCATCAATCGTCTTATTATCGACAGAGACTATTTTTTTACAACTATTATAATAATAGTTTCTGTCAAATAGATGTTTTGCTATAAATTCAATCATCTCCTCTTTTTTTAAATTAGCTATCAAAGGTCTTTTATGTGATTCTACTATCAAACGGTCAACCAACAATTGAATTGAAGCCTTTAAATAAATTGAAAGCACATTATCTTCTTGCAACAATAAATGATTTCCCGCATAACAGGGAGTGCCTCCTCCTAGACTTAAAACAAAAGATTCTTTTTTTAGTAATTGAGCTTTCAAAATAGTATGTTCTAACTTTCGAAAATAGATTTCTCCTTCCTTTTCAAAGATTTCTCTGATCGTTTTTCCTGTTTGTTCTACGATTAGATCATCTAAATCTAAAAAATCAAGTTTTAACTTTTGGGCCAAAGTCTTTCCTATACTTGATTTACCAGCCCCCATATAACCAACTAATACAATTTTACACATATAAAACAATTTAAAAATCAACAACTTACAAAAAACTACAAAAAAAAAAGAAATAAAAGCTTCTTTTCTTTGAAAAATCAAAAATAAGGTAATATATTTGCACCCGCAAACAAGTAATGTTTACGACTCCGTAGCTCAGTTGGTAGAGCACATCACTTTTAATGATGGGGTCCTGGGTTCGAGCCCCAGCGGGGTCACAACATATTGCTAAGTTTTTTGACTCCGTAGCTCAGTTGGTAGAGCACATCACTTTTAATGATGGGGTCCTGGGTTCGAGCCCCAGCGGGGTCACAACATATTGCTAAATTTTTTGACTCCGTAGCTCAGTTGGTAGAGCACATCACTTTTAATGATGGGGTCCTGGGTTCGAGCCCCAGCGGGGTCACTACATATTGATATTTTTTTGACTCCGTAGCTCAGTTGGTAGAGCACATCACTTTTAATGATGGGGTCCTGGGTTCGAGCCCCAGCGGGGTCACTGAAGCCAAACAAAAGTTTGGCTTTTTTATTCTCAATGGCCATGTGGAGAAATTGGTAGACTCGCCATCTTGAGGGGGTGGTGTTGAAAGACGTATGGGTTCGAATCCCATCATGGTCACCACATATTTATTGAAAATTAAAATTAAAATATTGACTCCGTAGCTCAGTTGGTAGAGCACATCACTTTTAATGATGGGGTCCTGGGTTCGAGCCCCAGCGGGGTCACTAAAAAAGGTCATTCTATATAGAATGACCTTTTTTATTACCACAAGTTAATCAAATCTAATCTCTGATCAAGTCATAAACCTTAATAGACTAATAATTTTTTACAAAAAATAAGTTAAATAAAACATAAAAAAACAAAAGACAAAAAGCATAAAACCCTAAAATAAAGCAAATTACATTTCACAAACAAGACTAATTCTTTTTTTAACACATAAAAAAACATAAAGTATTATATCTTTGTGCAACCCAAATGGTTCATTATTCTTTTTGTTCTTCATAACAAAGAAACTCCAAATTTGGAAAATCTAATGACACCAAATAACAAAAGCTTTATTTTTTTAATGCTTATCGTTTTCTCCTTAATTGTTTTTTATAATAAATAAACGATAAACAATCAACATAGAATTAAACTAAATTAAATAATATCTTATGAAAAAGTTATTTATTACGATGCTATTTGCATCTTTAGGTGTACTTTCTTGCCAAAAAGAAAACATTACAGAAGATAAAACTGTAAATTATGCAAAAAACACAACTTTTAACAACCTAAAAAACAGGTATGATGACTCTTACGACTCTAAAAAGACTTATACCCTTACAGAAAAAAGAGAAATCCCAGTTCAATTTAATATTTTATACAAAAAAGGAAAAAGAGGAAGTAAAATAACCGATCAAGATATAAGAAAACAAATCGAAATTTTAAATAAATCTTTCGAAGGAAAAGACGACAATTTTGCTAATACTCCTCAGGAATTTTCTAAACTTGCTTCTGGAAATACTAACATTTCTTTTGTATTGAAAGGGATTAATAGAAAAGAAACTGAATTTGATGCTGTATTAGGTCAGCAAGAATGGTTTAAAACAAAAGAGCATGGTTTTCTTGCTGAAAATACTGAAAAAACATTAACAATATGGATTTTAGACAGTTTATATGATGAAGATGGTGATGATTTTGCAGGATATGCTTCTCCACTATCAGGTGATAGAAATTATTGGGGAATTGCATTAAATTCATTATATCTTTACGATTCTGCTCCTCAAAATCCAAGTATCATAAAATTTGGATATACTAAGGGAAAAATACTTGTTCATGAAGTAGGACATTATTTTGGATTATATCACCTTTCTGGACCTACTGGCAATTGTGGTGATGATTTAGTATCTGACACTCCTCTAGCTCCAAAAGAGCATTATGGATTTCAAAAGCATCCTTTAAAAGAGATTTGTCATGGCAAAGAGTATACTCAAATGTTTGTAAACTATATGGATTATGCTGCTGATGAACAAAGAACAATGTTTACAAAAGGACAGGCAAATAAAATGTTTTTTACTTTTCAAGATGGAAAGCCTCATCAAAAACTGGGATCAAAGAAATAAATATTAAAATTTTATTTCTATAAATATTATTCCAAAAAGGTTCATGTAAAAAAGTGGATGTACTAAAAAAATAGTAACTTAAGTTAGTTTATTACTTCAACAATAGAAGAAGCAATATAGTCTATGACAAGATTACAAACTTTTAGGACATCCTCTTTTTACTTAATTAAGGATCTTTTTTTATTTAATCAACAAATCTTTCATTGTTACAGAAGTTCCATTATAAATATTAACATCTACAGAACCTTTAATTCCTAGTATTTTACCATTTTCCGTTAACTGCCATATAGACCATTCTGGATCTATTTCTTTATAGAAGGCGGTATAATTGGCAATCCAAAAAGGGTAGTCTTCAAAATCTTCCTTCAAAAAGTCTTCGTAATAACTTTCACTACTATAAATAATAGGCTTAATTCCGTAATGTGCTTCCACTTTTTCTAACCATCGTTTCAATCCTACTTTTAAACGTTTTATTGATTGGGCTTTGGGTAATTTTTCTATATCTAATACGGGCGGAAAATCACCTTCTACCAAGGTAACTTGTTTTATAAAATTTTCGGCTTGTTCTATTGAATTTTCGTTAGGTCTATAATAATGATACGCTCCTACTAAAAACCCTTTTTCTTTTGCTTTTAGCCAATATTTTTTAAATTTTTTGTCTACTTTATTACTTCCTGCAGTTGCTCTAATAAAAACAAATTCTATAGGATACCCTCCTTCTATTTCTTTTACTTTCGCCCAATTTATATCATCTTGATATTCTGAAAGATCAATTCCGAAAGATTTTTCAATATGCGTATCTAATACTTTATCAATAGGCATAGATCGAGCTTCACTATAAACAATCTTATCTGTAGTAAATCCTAAATAACGAGCAATACTTCTTTTTTGACTATAAAAAAGCACTGCGACACTTAGTATCATGACTAATTTAAAGAATAAAGAGCTCGAAAAAAAAGATACTTGATTTTTTGTTTTTTTTTGAGATCGTGTATTAGTTCGCTTTCTAACTTCTCTAGAATATTTTTTTTGAGTCATTTACCTCTTCTTCAAAAATAAGTTATTAGCAACTGAAAGTAGCACATAGGCAATAATTATTAGAGGGATTCCTAGATATTTAAAAACTAGTAATAAAATAACGCTCAATATCAGAAAGAGAATTTGTAATGTGTTTTTAGACCAAGTAAATTGTTTTATTTTCAGAGAAAACAGTGGTATTTCGGCATTCATAACATAAGCACTTAAAACAGTAATTAATAAAAGAATGTAAGGATTCTGTAAGACATCTACAATAATAGAAATATCCGTAAATTTAATAACTAAAGGCAAACTCATTATAAACAATGAATTAGCTGGAGTTGGAACGCCTATAAATGAATCTGTTTGGCGAGTATCTATATTAAAATTAGCTAATCTAAAACAAGCTCCTAACGAGATAATAAAACCTAGAAAGGGAAGCAAAACAACCGAATTCTCTAAAGCAATATGATTTAACTCCTGCCCTCCGCCTATTGTTTTTAATATCATTTGAAACATAACATATCCTGGAGCAACTCCACTTGTAACCATATCTGCCAATGAATCTAACTGTAATCCTAATGGGCTTTGAACTTTAAAAAGACGCGCAAAAAAGCCATCAAAAAAATCAAAAAATATTCCTAAACACACAAAGAAAAAGGCCCACTCGAACTGTAATTCTGAAACAAAAACAATAGCTATACAACCTGAAAACAAGTTTAATAATGTAATTAAATTTGGAATTTGCGATTTTATTGACATAAAGATGATTTTGTAATTTTTAATTTTAAACTTACAAAGGTAATATAATAACTTTATAAGTTCTAGAGTTTAATATATCAGATTTTTATTTGATATTTGCCAAAACTGTTCCTTTGAAAAAGATATTAACCTTTAGTTTTTTAATTGTCTTCAAATCCTTTCAGGCTCAAACGGCTCGTAAATATTCTAACGAATTTATGAATATTGGTGTTGATGCTAGAGCTTTTGGAATGGCTAATACCATGGTGGCTCATACGAGTGATGTAAATTCTGGCTATTGGAATCCAACTGGTTTATTAAAAATTGAAGATAGTGAAGCGGCCTTTATGCACGCTAGTTATTTTGCTAACATTGCTCAATATGATTACTTAGCCTATGCAAAAAAAATAGATTCTCAAAGTGCTTGGGGAGCATCTATCATACGATTTGGGGTTGATAATATTTTAAACACTACTCAACTAATTGATGCTAATGGTACTATAGATTATAATAGAATTAGCTTATTTTCTGCTGCAGATTATGGGGCAACATTTTCGTATGCTCGTAATTTGCCTATTCAAGGCTTAAAATATGGCGTAAATGCGAAGGTTATCAGAAGAATTATAGGAGATTTCGCGAGTTCTTGGGGCTTTGGTTTTGATGCAGGCATGCAATTCGAAAAAAACAATTGGAAATTAGGTTTTCTAGTGCGTGATATTACGAGTACTTATAATATTTGGATTATTAATGACAAGGAATTCCAAAAGATTCGGGAAGCACAAACTCAAATTCCATTACAAAATCAAGAGTTACCTACAACATCTGAAATTACATTACCGAAGGCACAATTGGGGTTAGCTAAAAAATATAATTTTCATAATGATATGAGTCTTTTAGTTGCTACCAACTTAAATATGGAGTTTCAACGTACTAAAGATATTATTTCTTCTGATTTAGTAAGTATTACACCTGCTATAGGTTTTGAATTAGGCTACAACAATCTTGCTTTTTTAAGAACTGGAGTTGGCAATTTTCAAAACACACTAGGAATAGATGGTAAAAAAAGCATTGGTTTTCAACCGAATTTTGGTCTTGGCTTTCATTATAAAGGTATTTCTATTGATTATGCTTTAACTGACATAGGTAATCAAAGCGTGGCTTTATACTCTAATGTTTTTTCTTTAAAAGTAGATTTATCTATTTTTAGATAATCATAAAATCAGTTATATTACATTTACAAAGAATAAGGTTTAACTAATAGATTAAACAATGAAAAAACAACTTATCTTTTTATTAGTTTTAGTACAACTCTCTTTTTTTTCTTATTCACAAATTCCTAGTCTATCTGAAAAAGCGGTATTCAGCATCTTAACAGTAGATGTTGCTCAAGAATCTCATACATTATATGGGCATACTGCTTTACGTATTCAGGATCCTATGGCTGGGTTTGATGTGGTTTATAATTATGGAATGTTTGATTTTAGAACGCCTAACTTTATATTAAAATTCATTAAGGGTGATTTACAATATTATGCGGCTGTTTATCCTTATGCTGATTTTGAATACGCCTATAGAGACGAAAATCGGAGTATTTATGAGCAAAGATTAAATCTTTCTTCTCTTGAAAAAAATAAATTATTTGAAAAATTAAACCATTCTGTTTTTTCTAAAAGTAAATATTACACTTATAAGTTTATTGATCGAAACTGTACTACTAAAGTAATTGACATCCTCAATTCTACGTTAGAGGATAAGCCTATTATAAATACACTACATAAAGAAGAAACCTACCGAGAAGTGTTGTATAATTATCAAACAAAACAGTATTGGCTAAATTTAGGGATTAATATCATATTTGGTCATCGCCCAGATGAACAAGCAGAACTTTTATTTTTACCACTTGATTTAATGAAAGTACTAGAAGTAACGCAACATAACGGAAAACCTTTGGCTGAAAAACCTCAAACATTATACAAAACGACTCCAAAAGACAAACCTTTTTCTTTATTGAATAGCTGTATTCCGCTGATTATTGTATTACTTATTTTTGTTCTATTGAATAAAAAAGGATTAAATATAATTTTCTTTACTCTAATAGGATGTTTTGGAATATTTTTTATGATTGTAAATGTATATTCTCTTCACCGAGAAGTAACCTGGAATTATAATATCCTTTTATTTAATCCTTTTTACTTGGTATTGGTTTATTTTTTCTTTAAAAAACAAATTCAAATAGCTTCAAAAGTAGCTTTCCTTTGTTTTATCAGTATGGGGATCTATTTAGTTTATATGTTGAATAAACCACATTTATTTCTTATAAGTCCTTTATTTATCACAAATTTAGTTATTCTGCTAAGGTTTTATAAGAAGAACTTAGCAAAAAAAATAAGTTATGATAATAAAACGTTTTTTTGTTAGAAGCACAAAAGTAGGTTGTTATTTTTAATATATTTTACTGTCCACGGTAAAACAAAACTGTACTGATTGTTTTTATCATAATATTAAGATCTATGAAAACACCTCTATGCTTTATATAATATAAATCATATTGTAATTTTACTAAACTATCTTTTAATGATTCTCCATAAGAGTAGTTAACTTGAGCCCAACCTGTTAATCCTGGTTTAATAACATGTCTTGTTTGATAAAAAGGCATCATATTGTTAATTTTATCAACAAAAATAGGACGCTCAGGTCTAGGACCTATAATTCCCATTTCATTTTTTAATACATTAATGAATTGAGGAACTTCGTCTAAGCGTGATTTACGTAAAAATTTACCAAAAGAAGTAATTCGAACATCGTTTGGAGTAGCAAAAACAGCCCCATTCTTCTCAGCATTTACTAACATAGACCTCAGCTTATAAATATTAAATACTTTTCCATTCTTCCCTACACGCTCTTGTTTATATAATAACGGTCCTTGATTGCCTAGTAGGTTCCCAAAAAGTATAAAAGGAAGAATAAATATCCCTATTAGTAATCCTATAGAAGAGATTAAAACTTCCATAATTCGAACATAAATCAGATATAGCTGATTTTGATTATTACGAGAAAATGGAAAATAACGATAAAAATCTCTTTCTGCTAACTGAACGGGTATTCGTTGGGTAATAGCTTCATATACCTGCGAATACTCTCGTACAGAAAAACCATGTTCTACAAGATATAATAATTTTTCATATAATTCTACAGGCATTCCTACTGATCTTGAGGAAGCTACTACTATTTCTGAAATTTGATTTTTTTTAATATAATTAATTAAATCGTTTACTAAAATATTAGCCACCGTGTGATTCGTATCTTTCGCGTAAATTTTGGATAAATTTACATACCCTAATATAATGTAATGTGGATCATTTTTTCGAAGTCCATTTATCAACTCATCTATTTCTTTTTCTTCACAAATTAGTAATGCTTTTTTTACAAAACGATGCGATGCTAAATAATTGGCATACATTAATCGCCATCCCATTAAAGAAGTCGTGATGGCAAGATAAAACAACAGTATTTGCAATCTATTTTCGGGTAGAGAAGGCGTAAGAAAAGGGGTTAAAAGATAAACTAAAACGGTAATAGAACTTGTGAGTACTATACTTTTTAAAATACTGGTTTGATTACTTGCTGTAGGCAAATCGTACATTTCAAAAACAGTTCCAAAAAAAAGCAGATATACTGATAAAACTAACGTCCAATAGAAATTTTGATCTGAAATTTTTAAATAACTGAAATCAAAATGATTTCCTATAAAGTATAGAACAAAAACAACAACAAAAACATCAAAAAATCGAAGTAAAATTTTTCTTTCTGAAATCTCAAAATGCCAATGTTTTTTATTTATCATATTCATTTTTAAAGTTCCTCGCAAATTAAACAAATTCAAGGAGAGAAAAAAATAGAGTCAAATATATTGTCTAGCTTATTATTTTTAAGATAATATCTCTTTCCAAAGATTTTTTACTTGTTTCCAATCAAAAGCTTCGACTTTTTTTCTAGCCTGATTAGCTATATCTAAAGCTTTATCTGGGTTCATCAGTAAAAAATGAATAGCTGATACCATTTGTTTAGGATTGTTATCAGCTACTAACAAAGCATTTTCTTTATTTGAGAGCAATAAAGGTATTCCTCCAACTCTTGTACTCACTACAGGCAATCCTAACGCCATTGCTTCAATAACACTAACGGGTGTATTATCAAAATGGGTTGTATTTATAAAAATAGCATAGTTTTGGGAAATTGTAATCCATTGCTCTTTTGATAATTTTCCTGCAAAAACAATATCTACTCCCTGCTGATGGGCATATTTTTTTGTTTGTTCTAAACTACCGTCTTTATCAGGTCCTATCATACATAATTCTGCTAAGGGATATTTTTTCTTCAATTCAATCAGAACATCTACCGCCATTTTTGGATTATAAATAGAAGCAAAAGCTCTTACCCAAAGCAACTTGGGTTTTAAATCAGTCCTTAATTTAAATTGATATTTTTCTATTTCAATTGAATTAGGAATAAAAAAAATATTTTCAAAACCTGCTTCTGTAAAATATTTTAGCAAATAATTAGAGGGAGCAACATTTTTATAGGCATTTCCAAAAATCAATTGACATAATTTAGGATTTTTCCTTAAACGATTAGGCAAGTTACCTCCATGTAAAATAGGAATATATTCTATATTTAAAATTCTGGCTAATTGACTTGCTAAAAAAGCAAACCAAAATGCCGAAGTACTGTAAGTATCTATTAATAAATAATCTGCTTTTCTGTTTTTAAGAACTACAAACAACATATCCATTAATCTTAATAATGGATTTTTAAGAGAAGATGCTGTTACCAACCTATACCCTTCTAACTCTAACAGAGAACTTAATGTATCAATTGTCGTAACATTATACCCTTTCTTTGATAGTTTATTACCTATGTAAATAAGTTCTTTCAATTTATCCTTTTTTTGTTACAAAAACTTCAAATAGTGTAATTGGCCAAAATATTTTAGATAATATATGGATTTTAGATTTACGTAAAAAAACCTGCTTTATTTTAACTATATCTGTTTCGTGATAGTGTCCTGTAAAATCATTTCCTGCTAATTTTCTTCCTATTTTATAGATAACATTTTCTGTAGGACCTGATATTATTATCTCTCCATTTTCTTTTAAAAGATTAATAAAGAGCTCTAAATAATTATCTAATTCTGCTATAGGAATGTGTTCTAAAACATCTAAAGCTACAATATAATCAAACTTATTTTCTTTGAAGTCTATCTTAAAAATATCATTTTCTATAAAATGTATATTTTGAGGAAACTTTATTTTTTCAGAAAGAATCCTTACTGGCTTTAGATTTAGATCTATCGCTGTAACATGAGATCCTTTAGACGCTAAAGTATAAGAAAAAACTCCTGAACCACATCCAAAATCCAATATTTCTGTTTTTTCTTGTTTCTTTTTAATAATATAATTAACAACAATTTTTAATCTTTTCCAAAAAATATAGTCTATTAATGGATTTTTATGAGCATAAGCAGGAAAAGCAGCTTCAGAGAGTACTTCGTCAGTCCCTTCTTTAACCAAAATTTCTTGAATGGCTGTTTTAAAAATTTTTCTTTCTAATTTCATCTATAATTTATAAAGTTTATATGTTTTTGTTTCAATCAGTTTTTCAAGAAAATATTTTTCTTTACTTATTATATAATTAACCTTTTTTTGTTTTAAAAATTCTAATTGTTTTTGACCATTTAATTTAGTAAACTGATTATAATCATTGTACCAATTCATAAATTTTATTGGATTCCCTTCTATTAACATTCCTGCTCCTTTGCCATCTAAATATACGCTTCTATCTGCTCCAGCACGTACTAAAAAATGTCCGTAAAATAATTCATCTTTAGATGTATTTTTCTTAATATATTCAATAATTGTAATTAAGTCTGATTTTTTATGATTTGTTTTTTGCGTATTTATCCTAAAAATTTCAGGTAAAATTGATTTTCCTAAATCATCTCCAATAAGTGGTAATTTACCTATAACTCTTGTATGTGAAAATACTAACAGAAATACAAAACTAAATATTCCAAACATTTGATAACGTTTTTTAAGCTTAAATCTCTCTATAAATTCTATCAATAGAAAACCAAAACTAATCTCCAAAAGAATTAAAATAATTTTTTGAAATCGTATAAATTGAAAAGCCATCCTTAAACTTGTTCCTGCTATTTGATTTATAAAATTTTCTATATAATAAATTGAATTGGACATTATGAATATAACTATAATAGTAAAAAATAAAATTTTACTTATTTTCTTTTTATGAGATTGATCTAAAAATATAAATAGGAAAAAACTAAATAAAAAAAACCAAAATACCTTTCTATTCCATTGAACAATAAATTGTAAAGGATTAATGAAAACTTCTGGGATTCGGGTCAAAAAAGCATCATTAAAAAGTTGTTTATCCACTTTTACTATATTATCTATATGACTAAAATAATTAGTAATAAAGGGGAAAACGCCTATCGTAAAAAAAAGAGCTATTGAGATACTTTGACCAATTATTTTTTTTTCACATCGTCTTTCTTCTAAAAAACGATAGCTTATATACAAACTCAAGTACATTATAAATCCACCAATTCCCGAAATAGGATGAAAATTGGAAATAATCCCCAAAGATAAAGAAGGAGTTAATATTTTCTCTTTTTTTTGATACGTATAAATCAAAAATGGTAATGGTAAAAATGCTTGGAATAATGTACGAGGCATTATAGTCCATAGTTCTGATATTCCTAATAGTTCTCCTCCTGGAGGCCAAACTATTCCACGAACCAATATAGACATTAAAAAAGCAATCCAAGAAAATCTATACATTTTTAAAAAAGCTAAATACCATAATATACCAAACATGAAATGGGTTATTAAGCCTAATATATTTAATGCTTTTATATAATTGTGATCTACAAACTTAGCTATAAAACGAAGTGTTTCTACATAAAATGGTGTATAATATTCTACATCTTTTATATCTGCTAAAAATAAGTCTTTAGAAAACAAAGATGGATCATCTATTTTTTTACAAATAGGAATTATGTTAGCCAAATCACTTGACAAGTCTAAAACGGTTGCTTCTTTTTGTTGCCAATAAAAACCCGATGCAATCATCAGGTTAAAAAATACAACGAACCAAAAGGGAACATCTTTAATTTTCTTCATTTGCTTTAGGAGCTTGAGATATATCAAATTGGATTGCTTGTAACAGCATTTGAAACCCTAGTATAATGGAAAGTGTGATTATCATAATTGTACCTGTAGGAGCCAACACTTTTTTGAAATAATAGTATATCCAATTGTAAACTCCGTATGTAATACCGAAGAAAAAAAGAGGCACTCCAAAAAACAAATATACTGAGCCTATATTAAAATCATATAAAAAATATTGTTTTACTATTCTCTTAATAAATAGTTTCATTAGTTTAAAACTGAATTCAAAAGGAATTTTCCAAAGTTGCATTTGTGATTTTTCATTTGCATAAATTGCAGGCATAGAAATATCTTTTATTTTAGCACCTGTAAAATACATCTCGGAAAGCAATGAGGTTTCAAAAAAATATCTATTTGATAAATTATTAAAATTTATTTTTTTCAAGGTATTAATTTGAATTGCAAAATAACCATTGGTCGGATCAAAATTATTCCAATAACCTGTAGCCATTTTTGTAATAAAAGATAACATTAAGTTTCCTATTCTTCTAGCAAAAGGCATTTTTGATAAGGCTTTAATATCTCTAAAACGATTTCCTTTTGTCATTTGAATTTTACCTTTTTTCAATGGTTCTATCAGATCAGGCAAATATTTCAAATCCATTTGATTATCAGCATCTACTTTTATAACAATTTGAAAATCATTTTTTATTGCATACAAGAAACCTTGTATAGTAGCCCCCCCTACTCCTAAATTTCTATCATTTTTTAAATAAACGAATTTCACTTGATTATTAAGGTTTTCTAAAACTAATTTTTCAGGAAAAACATCAGGACTTTTATCATCAACAATAATTAGAGCATCAATAAAATCAGGAATTTGAGAAACAACATCTATAATATGCTCTCTTGCATTATAGTAAGGAATTATAATTGCTGTTTTGTCATTTCTCATATTTTTTTTCCGCAATATAACAAAAAACAGGAGAGCTTAACAAAGTTATAATTGAAAAAAATAATCCGAATAATCCAAATAAAGGTCTATATACGTACAAATGTTCTCCAAAAAAAAGTGTTACTATCATAGCAAGAACTATTCCTCTTAAAGCGTGTTCTAATTGAGTAAAAGGCTTTAATTTTAGTAACAAAATAGAAAAAAGCCATCTAAAATAAAAGAAAAAACCTACAAGTCCCACTTCGTTTATTAAACTTAAATAAATGTTATGGGCTGAAAAACCTATAATCAATCTATTATTAAAACCTATCCCAAAAGGTATTATATATGGTTTTTCTAAAAGGTAATTAATATATTCCAATGACAAACCTTTTCTTCCAGATCCCAAATCTTCATATAGTTCATTTACATTTCCTTCCCTTAAGACCTTAGGGTTCCTAATTTTATTTTCTATCCTTTTTTCAAAAGTTTCGCTAATTCTATCTATAATACTAGAATTATAAAAAGAAACGCTAACTAAAATTATGACTAGTAAAACCATAGAAATAAAGAACTTAGATGTATTTCTTAGTGCATAATAGACCATAAAAACAAGCACTCCTACATAAGTAGTTCGAGATCCACTTAATCCAATTGTAAGTAATGAGGTTGCAATTGCCCCTATTAACAGTATGGTGTTTATTGAAACTCTTTCATCATTTATTAATCCTAAAGAAAATACAAAAATAAAAAGAGCCGAAATTCCAACTACTATTTTATTGGGACCAAAAGTTCCTGACAAAAATCCGTGGTAACTTATTAAATATTTATCTGACCACAAAAAAGGAACTACATTTATATTTTGTAATATAACTATTACAAATGAAATAATTGATACAAATAAAATAAATGACACTATATTTTTTAAAAACTTAAGATCTGTTATAAGAATGGAAAGAAATACAGTAGTTAGATAAAAAACCCAAAAATGATATAAATAAAGTACTGATTGAACAAACCATAAAACCCTATCCATAAAAACAGAAAAGAGTAACGTAAATAATATCGTTAGTGTACACCAAAGTATGAACTGATGGAAATACCTATAATAAAAAATCTTATATATATATTTATCAAGCTCTGTTTTGTTTTTAAAATACAATCCAAGTATATAGATGCCTACAAAATCATAAATTCTTAATTCATTATCTCCCTTTAAACTATATCCAATTATGGGAAGATTATAAAAAAAAGAAAATATCATTAAATAGATAGCAATCTTTAATAACTTATTTGATTTTAAAAGAGTTGATATATCTGTTTGTTTCTTCTTTGATATTGTCATTTACAAAATTCAATAAATTTTTTTATTACTTCAGATTCATTAAAAAATTCGTTTACAAATTTTTGAAAGGCCAAACCTTTCTCTAAACGTTTGTCTCCATCTTGAATTAAATCATTTAATTCTTTTATAAATTCAGCTGTTTCTGTTACTTTTATAATTGCACCGAATTTTTCGTTAAAAAAATTCGGGATTTCCCCTACATCTGTTGTTACTGTGGGAAGTCCTCCTGCACCATATTCTAACAACGCAACGGGTAATCCTTCTGAAATTGAGGTTAAAATTCCTATATCACAGCCAGAAATAACCTCAGCTACATTAGATAATCCTCCGTATATAAAGATATTATTGTTTAAATTATAATCTACTATTTTTTCTTTTATAGATTTAGAATACGCATCATTTGTATCTTGTCCCACTAAATGAAAACTCCAATCTGGATGTAATAAAACAATCTCTTTTGCAATTTTTAATAAAAATTCATGATTTTTTTGAGGTCTTAAATTAGCCAGATGCAAAATCCTTTTCCCTTTTTTTCCTCTTAAATTAACTACCTCATTTGTAAACTTCCAATCAAAAAAATTGGGTATGTATATATTTTTTTTACAAAGTAATTTATACTTTGCCCAAGATTCTAATTTTTTATTTACTGAAATTATACTGGTAAAAAAACAAGAAAAATATTTCAAGAGGAGAAATGATCTTTCTTCTATATTTTCGCTAAACCCATAATGATCATGCCAAATAATTTTAATCTTTGGAACCGTTAATTTTAGTAAAACTGCCCAAAAAAAGGACGAACTATGAGCCTGAATATGGGTTATCCTATTTTTTATTAAATAATTCCGTGAAGATAAATACGGTTTAAAATCTAATACCTTCTTTCTATCGATAAACAAATAGTTTACATTCTTAATAATTTGTTCCTTTAATAGTCCTTCACTTCTTGTAGCTATTAGACCTGAAAATTCAACCGTTTTAGATAAAGCATTAGCATAATTTACTGCCATACGCTCTGCTCCACCTATTTCTAAAGTGTCTATTAGTTGTACTATTCTCATGGGATTAATAATTTACTAATTGCCAATTCAAATTGTTCAATGGTATAATATTGTGACCATATTTGTGCTTTTTCACTTTTCCTTTTTAAAAACTTTTCCTTTTGTAAAAAATCAATAATTCTTCTTACATCATCATCAATATCTTCCTTTAATAAGATTCCTCGTTCATCATTATTAAGCATATTAGAAACACATGAAACTCTAGTTACTAAAGGAATAGTACCCCAAAACATGGCTTCTGCTACTGCTTTAGGCCATCCTTCACTTTTAGATGGTAAAATTAAAAAATGACTTTTTATATAGGCTTCTTTTAATTTTTCTTTCGTTTGATTTCCTCTAAAAAAGATAGATTTTTGTAAATGGTTTTGTTTTACATATAATAATAATTCTTCTTTTAATATACCTTCTCCATATAATTCTAAAGAAATATTATATCCTTGTCTAAGTAATTCTTGAACTATTTGTATTGAGTATAGAGGATTTTTACCTAATGTTAAAGTTCCTACGAATAAGATTTTGATTTCTTTCTTTAGTACATTATTGAACTTTTCACTAAAATAACTTTTTACTTTTTCTTTTTCCTCATAAGTTGCAGTAAAAAAAGGTTTTATATTACTCGTTTGATTAGGCCATTCTCCATATACCAACACTTGCATATTTCTCGTAAGAAAAGTATTCGATAAAATCCATTTTTGAAATTTATAAGACCAAGGCTGTTTTGCATTTGGATCCCAATTTCCTGCATATTTTGCTGTTTTTTTCTTTCTTGGAAAAAAAATTTGTATAATAGCTCCCAATAACCCCATGTTTCCTGGACAACGTAAATGTATATGATCTGCTTTTCGAAAACCTTTATTGATCTGATAAATCAGAATAGGTAAACTGATTATAAAGTGAGCGATAGCCTTGAAACTAGTAAGATTAAAACTAGGTACTTCTAGCCATTTTTTTTTTTTATGCTCATAGGATAACCAAATAGGGTCAATATCCCCTTTCGATTTTGGAGCTATTAAAATTAATTCATCTGTATTTTTTATCCATAAATTCATTTCGCGTACATAGGGAGCATAACCATATATTTCGCCCTTTTTTTCTATATGTTGTACGTGAGTAATTATTACAAATCTCATTAACTATTCGTTTATTGAGGTATTTTGACAAATATACTAATCCATCCCCAAATTCTTCCTAAAGATTCCTGAAAGGCTTCTTTCTTTTTACTTCCTTTAAATATATTGGCAATTCTAATCATAAGTAATACACCTGTTATTACGTGCCATTTACATCTGTCTATAAATTTAGGATTAGGATTTTTCACTCTCCAAACATACCATCCGTTTCTTACTACCATTTTGCCATATTTAAACTTATTAGGTCTTCCCGAAGGTGCATGATAATGGGCTAATCTTGCAGCAGTATTACAATACAATTCCCCTAATTGAGAAGTTCTAATAGTAAAATCAGCATCTTCATATAAACCATACCCTTCAAAATAAGTTGAAAACTGAATCTTTTCAAATAGTTTCTTTCTAAAAGAAGAAACTCCTCCCATTAGTTGTTCTACAGGATATGTTTTTCCACTTGGAGGCAAAAAACTTATACTTCTTCCATGAGCAAATAAAGGCAAATATCCTGGAGGACAGTTAGTATCTAACTTCATTCTTTTACGAAATTTGAATCGACTGGGTTCTTTTCTTATAAATCCATCCCAATAAAAGTACTTTAATCCGATGTTTTCTTTTTGGCTTTTTTCCCACTTCACCTCATTGGTTATATAACCTCCTACTCCTAATGCGTCTGGAAAGGTTAGGTATGTTTTTAGTATTTCTTCAAAATAATTTGCTTCCAAAATAACATCATCATCTAAAAAACAAACAATTTCTGTTTCTTTATTTACTTTTGTAATACCAAAATTTCTTTGACGTGTCAGACCTCGTTCTTCTTCAGAAACTTGATAATATGTCAGATTTTTATACTGATGTGTAAAAAGTGTATCCTTTGTTTCGGAATCGGGCGAACCATCTACAATAATTATTTGATGAGGATATGTTTTTTGCGCTTTTATAGACTCTAATAAATTAGTTAAAGAGCTTTTCCTTTTATAGGTGCAGATAATAACACTAAATTTCATTTTCTTTTAATTTTTCAGCCCATTTTTCACTTATTTTCCATTGTTTTTTAAAATTTAAAAAGTATGCAAGGGGATTTTTTATATTTTGAACTTTATAAAATTTTAAAAACAATACTGTTTTATATCCCTGCAATTGCTTTAGAGAACTATATTTCCTTTTTACATACATTATAGTGGGCGATGGTTTAGGTTTATATACATCATTCTCCCATGAATGTACAAACTTAGTTCTAAATCCTCCAACCGGTGCCTTTAAATGTAATATTGATGGTTCTGGTAAATAGATTATATCACATCCTTTATTTCGTAACTGCATTCCAAACTCTAAATCTTCTCCAAAACCAAATTCTATTTTTTTATCAAAATATATAAAATTGTAGAATCTTCTATTAAAAATACTACATCCTGAACCGAAAATAGTGGTTTGTGATATTTCCGTACATTCATTTTTTTGATTTTTCTGTAAACAATTAAAAACTACCGAGTCTATTTTTAAATTGACAATAAATTCAAATCCTTTTTCTAAAAATTTTGGTTCTATTCTAATATCATCATCTGCTAAAAAACACCATTTACTTTTCACTTCTTCTAATGCTAAGTTACGCGCATTACAAGCTCCTACTTGATGAGTAAAAATATGTTTTATAAAAAAAGGCCAAGATTCACTATTAATATACTCAAGTTCCGAAACACTTCCTTGTACTGAATTTTGCTCTACAATAATAACTGTTTTGGGTAAATGTGTCTGTAAACTTAAATCTTTTAATATATCATATAAATATTTCTTCCTCCCTATAGTGGGAATAATCACATCAATCGTTTCTTCTTTATAATCAATACTTTGTGAAATTCTTTTAAAAATTAATTCATTTCCTTTATTTTTAGTCTTTGAATAAAAGAGAGTTTTTACAAGATTGAAAAGAGTTATTCTTTTTTCATAAACAAGATAATTTGTAAAAAGTAAATAACACCATACTATTTTATAGTGTTGACTTACAAACTTAAAAATTTCTCCTTGTGTTCCTTGTTTTTTTGAAAAGGAATTAATAGAATTTAGTAGCAACCTAGGTTCTGAATAACAAAACAAGCCTAATGGTTGATACAACTTAGCTACTGAATTAAGAATAAAATCAATTGAATTCTTAGAATACCATAAAGCAATAGGCATTTGTAATATAATACTACTATTGATAGCTCCCACTAAACTACTCATTTGCCAAGTGGGATATTTTATTTTTTTATTAATATTAATAAATGGTGAATCTTCAATATAGCCTATATCTTCTGATAAATAATTCGTATTGGGAGTATATGAAATCATTAATCGATCAAAAGACATAATTTTCAAAATATATTCTTTATTTATAAATTCTTGAGCGTCTTCATGACTCCATACTATAATTTCCTCAGGATTTTTTTTTGCTACTTTATAAATAACCTCTCCTATCCTCTTTTTTTTGAAAGGATCAATAAATACAGCATCATCATTAATTATTTTTGTAACAAATGAAAAATTATGTACAATTATAATCATAGTAAACTCTTGTAAAATTGCATATTTTTTTGTACTATTATTTTAACATCAAATTTAGAGGTTACAAATTTAGAGGCTTCTATTCCCATGTTTTTTGCAAAGTCTTCCTCTTTTAATATCCTATTTATTCTTTGAGCATATTTTTTATGATTGGCAGGGTAAACTAGAAATCCACTTTTTCCATCTTCCATTAATTCTTGCGCCCAACCAATATTACTATTTACTATGGCTTTTTGCATAGCCATTGCTTCTATAGTAACCATCCCTAATGTTTCTGCATACGTTGGAAAAACACATACGTTTGATTTTTGAATATAATCTTTTACTTCATTATAGGGAATTTTTCCTAAATATTCTATTTTATCAAAGATTTCTAATTTTTTGAATTCGTTTTGCAATAACTCCCATGTAGAAACTGAATTGGTTTTTATGTCGTAGGAATCATTTCCTATCAGTACTAATTTTGCATAAGGGTTTTCTTTAAATACTTTTTTTAAAATATAGGGAAGTTCAAAAACTCCTTTTTTTCTAATTAATGTTCCTATATATAAAATAAGTCCTTTATCAAATTCTATTGAGTTTGGATTTTGAAATTGCTCCAAATCTAAACCATAATATATTGTCGTAACTTTTTCCTTTGACAAACCAAAAAGTCTGGCGGAAAGTTCTCCTGCAAATTTAGTGGGGGCTATATAAGCTTGCGCCTTTTTAACGGCAAGTGTTTCAAAAAGTTTATTTTTAATTTTTTGCTTTCTTTTTTCTAAATGGCAAAAGTAAGTATCACTTCCATGAAAACGAATAATTAAAGGAACTTTAAAATTCATAAAAGCTGTAATTCCTGTCCAATCGGGGGCTTCTATTAAATTAATTCCTTCTAAATCAATTACTTTATTTACGTATTTTTGAATATATTTTCTATAAAGATACCATTTAACAAATAAATATTTTTTATCTTGAATAAGATGAAAATCAATTCCGTCTTCATTAAATATTTCATTTTTTTTTTGTCTATAAACAAATACCGTAACTTTCACTCCATTAATAACTAGAGCGTTTGCTAAGTTTTTAATACTGGTTCCCAAACCTCCTGTCTGTTTCATTTTGACATGCGGGTATTCTGGAGTTAAAAAAGCTATATGCATATTATTTTTTAAAAAAATCTTGAATTACTCTTTCTGTTAAGACTCTTGCGCCTTCTTCATTCATGTGACCACAACTAGAAAAAAAAACATCTTCATCAATAAATTTATCATAACGTATTATCTCTGGATAAATTTCTTTTATTTTTTTAAAATAATTCATTCCTTTTGTATTTGCACATATAGGTGTTGTTATAGCAATACAATTAATTTTGTTTTGTATACAAATTTTTTTTATTTCTTCATAGTATACATTCGTTTTAGCCTTTCTTAATCTTAGATCATAAGCTAATTCAGTTCCTTTTCCTATCAAAGGAGTAAAACCTCCATTTAACAAATAAGCTGATTTTTTTTCTATTAGGTTTAAAAAAAATTCTCTTAATCCTATTTTCGCTTCGTATTTAATATATCTATAAAAAGGTAGGTAACATAACCAATAGTAACTATCTATTTTATTTTCATAAAATTCTGAAATAACTTTTGTTTTTTTTATAAAAGGCATAAACTTTGCTCTTGTTCCCTCTGAAAATCCTTCCGTGCTAAGATTCAGATCTACTTCAATTAGTACATTTTTAATTTTAAATTGATTTTCTATCATTATCTTTAACAGCAATAGCGTTTCTTGTAACGTAGAACCGCTCATACCGTAATTGTATGTTTTTATCCCCTTATCTACAAATATTTTAGTAATGAAATGATTATTAGCTCTAGATGAGCCTACTATAACAAGATCATATTCTTTTTTTTTAGAATTAACGACATTAAAGATTTTATCTCTATTTATTGAATTTAAATAAACAGAAGTATATAAAACATCTAAAAGAAAAGCACTTAAAAAAATAAGTACAACTATTTTAAATACAAAAATTAAAAATTTCTTCATTCATTTAAAAACAAATAAGTTATCACCAACAGTATTTACTTTTTAAAACTCTTTTTTTCCAAGTACTTACTAATAAAATATTTTTTACTACTTTGTTAAAAGGGTTTTTATTTTATTCCAAATTTTTTCCGAAGCTAAAGTTGGTTCTTTTCCAACTACAATATCAAACCATTTTTTTCCTTCTGAAACATTTGATAGCTTCTCATCTAAAATATTTTTTACAATAGCTGTTAAATCTTTTTTGTCATGTACAAATAAAGCTGCTTCTTTGGAAGGCATGGAACGAAAATGAATGTATTTATAATTTTGACCAATATCGCGAATTCCTTTTTTTAGCTGTGGCTGCTCGTAATCAAAGAACAAGCATGAATTATTATGTGCAACAAAATCAAAAACCATTGAAGAAGCTATGTTGCCTACAAATTCCGTGTGCTCACAAATATTTGATTGTAGGGCAAAATCTTCTTTTGTTGGCATAATTTCGTTCCATGTTTTTCCTATGGGACGCCATAAAGGATCTATGGAAACGATAACGTCTTTATATTTATCTAATATTTTTTGATATCTATCTGTAAAATCTACAGGGCATTTACGATATATAATCCCCAGATTATATCCTTGTTGGTTCAATTCTTTAACTGATATTGCTAAGTCTTCTAAATAATATTGATCCAATGGTGATGTTACGATATCATCTCCAGAGAAGCAAATGTATTTTTTTTCTAAATCTAAATGATGTGTCTTATAAAAATCTTCTTTTGATTGCAACAAACTCGTATCAAAATGGCTTTCAAATTGTGGTGTTCCGGTGACCAAAACTTGTTCTGGTTTTACATAAGGACAGTATTGAATCAATTCGTTTTTCATGTAATCGCTCCAAACAAAATAATAGTCTGGTTCTATTAAGGTTGTTGCTTTAGGCAAATTATCCCAAGAAAATATAAAACTAGCTGTAGGTATTCCTAAATCCTGTGCTGCTAAAATAGGTGCTATGGCTTGCGTAGGCCTAGGATTGGTACAAAAAATAAAATCGGGTTTTTGTTCTTGTAGTTGTTTTTTGGAATATTGGTATTTTTCAGTTGTTCGTTCTAATTTTTTTATTTTTTCTCGAATTGTTTTTATGCCTTGTTCATTGGATTTAGTGGCTACTAAAAAATCGACGTATAAACTTTTAAAGGCGTTTTTGAATCCTTTATAGGATTGTGGAAAATTATAGGTGTTGTATACTGTTTCTTTATACTTTTTATCAAATAAATTTAACTCTGTTCTTTTTCTGGCTCTTGTAAAAACAGTAGTGAATGGATGTAATTTATTATTGGTAATTTTTATTTCTTCATATCCTATTTCTTTTTTGATATCAAAAGGGGTGTTGTTCCAATATACAATTTCAAATCCTAAATCTTTTCCTATTTGATTAAAATTTGTAAGTGCAAAATTTCGCAGACCAACCCCATCTGGTAGAAAAATAAATATTTTTTTTTGTGACATAAATGTCTTTTTTAAGCTTTTTTAAATTTTAATTTATCTCTTTGGATTTGTTCTATTGGTAAAATGTCTTGTTCTTTATAAGACAATGCTTTATGAACGGCTTTTAGATCTCTTGCTAATTTTCGCATTCCTTCTGGCTCTAAAGATGCTGCATGGTCAGTTCCTTTCCATGTTCTATCTAATGTATAATGACGCTCAATCACATTTGCTCCTAGAGTAAAAGCAGCTATATCTACAGCAATTCCTAAATGATGTCCTGAAAAACCAATATGTTTTACTTTATCACCGTATTTTTGTATTAAGAAATTAATATCTAAAAGACAAACATCTTCAAATGGGACAGGGTATCCTGATGTACAATTATATAATACAAGATCTTTATTTCTATTTTTTTCTACAAAATAGTTAACTAAAGAATCTACCTCATCCTTTGTGGTCATTCCTGTTGAAATATGTATTTCTCCTTTGTAGTTATCACACAACCATTGTAGCATTTCAAAATTATTATTGCATGCGGATGGTATTTTTATAAACTCTGGTTGTAGAGAAGCTATTTCTTTAGCGGATGTAGTATCCCATACAGAGGTAGAATATACGATTCCTAATTCTTCGCAATATTTTTTTAATTGGGCATGTTGATATACATCAAATTCTAAAAATTCTCTATGGGCTCCATAAGTATCGCCATAAGAATTTATAGGATTGGGATGTGGTGAATTGTATTGTTCTTCGGTTAGGAGTTCTTTGTTGTTTCGTTTTTGAAATTTTACGGCATCTACATTACAATATACTTTTGCCATTTTTATAAGTTCTTTGGCAATTTCTATTTTTCCTTTATGATTACATCCTATTTCAGCAATTACATAGGGTTTTTTAAATATCATATCTTTTATTGTATTTCATTATCCATTCACAGGTTTCTCTTATAGCTCCTTCAGAAGAATTTTTATTTAAAATAATGTCTGCGTTGTTTTTCAGCGTTACCGTGGCGTTTTGTGGTGTAAAAGACCAACCAACGGAACAAATACAGGTTAAATCATTTACATCATCTCCTACATAAGCTATATTTCCAAAACTAGTATTTTTATTTAAAACAAAATCTTTTAATAATGAAAATTTATCTTTTACTCCTAAAAAAAGGTTTTTAATTTGTAATTTCTTCATTCTCTCTTCTACTAGTTTGGAATTTTCAGAGGTTATTACAACAACCTCTACGTTATTTTGCCTAAGAATTTCTAAACCCATTCCATCACGCATATCAAATTTTTTCATTAATTCGCCTTCTTTGCTGTAATATACACATCCATCAGTAAAGACTCCGTCAACATCTAGCACTAAATAATCTATTCTTTTTTGTTCTTTTAGTTGTTTTTGTCTTTTAGCTAAAAGCATTTCTACTATTTCCCAATCTGTTAAGCTGTCGATTTCTGTTAATGATTCTTCTGGCATTTCAACTACTGCTATCTTACCGCTTATTCTATTATTAGATTGCAGAAATTCTTTTTTTGTAGTGGCATATATTGCACCATTTTCTATTAAGAGTCCTTCAAAATCTTGTCTTCTAGGTCTTTTAAATATATCATAATTCTGGGCTTCACCTTCATTAGACCAAATGAATCGGTGTGTTTTGACAACGCTTAAAGCAGCATCATAATTTTCATTGAGTTTATTTAAAACCTTATTAATATCATTGGATGTTGTAAATGGTGATGTTGCTTGTAATAAGCACAATATATCAAAATCGTAATTAATTTTTTCTGCTAATTCTTTTATGGCACTTTCTGTTGATGCGGTATCGTTTGCATTTTCGGCACTTCTTAAAAGGGGATATACTTTATTTGTCCAAGTGTATTCTTTTTCGATGAATGCTAGTATTTCTTCATCATCCGTAAAAACAAAAATCTTATCTAATTCAGAAAAAATTGCTTCTGTTAACACCCAACAAAAGAGAGGCCGTCCAAGCATTTTTTTTTTGTTTTTTCCTTTGATTCCTTTTGATCCTTTTCGTAAAGGTATAATGCCTATTTTTTTCATTTATTTACTTTTAAAATAATATTCTCTAACTTTTAAAAAATACTTTTCTATATAATGAGTCATAAAGTAACCTAAAAAACAACTACAAAACACTACAAAAATAAAGTTAATATAATGATTTTCGATTTTGAATTGATGAATCCAGAATATGACAAAAGTATGAATAACATAAATTGAATAAGAACAGAAGCCTATCTTAGCTATAAGATCAACAAGAAACTTAGATAAAACTCTATCTAAAATTTCATTAATGTTAGGAATGAGCAAAACATAACATAATAGGACTCCAAATGCAATATAAACCATCGTAAAACCTATTGTTTTTACAAAAAAAGAATTTAATGGTTCTATAAAAGGAGTAAATATTAAAAATAGTACAGCTATAAAAAATAAATAATATCTTAAGTTGTTAAATTTTTTTCTAAAAAAATGTTCCTTAAAATGATACAAATAGGAAATCAGAACACCAAATAGCAAAGCATCGATTCTCAAATGAGTCATTGTAAAATTACGAATAAACTGTCCTTCAAAGTAAACATTTGAAATAACACGAAGCAATAAAATTAAAACTAAAATTAAAACTAAGATTTTTTCTACAAAAAAATCAGTCTGTACTTTTTTTATATCTTTTAATTTATCATTTGAAATAAAATAAAATATAAAAACCAACCCAAAATAAAAATGTTCTTCGACTGCCAATGACCAACTTGCAGCATAAGCATAGCCCCAACCTGTTGCATAATTCTGTAAAAACAATAAGTCTGTTATTATTTTCCTAAAATCTAACGTCGTACCATTCATAAAAAATGGCACCATATATAATAAGTAAAACAAATAAAAAATCGGATAAATTTTAAAACCTCTTCTTATTAAAAAAAGTTTCCCATCAATCTTATTATAAATTTTATATTCTTTAAAAAGTAATCCCGAAACAAGAAAACCACTTAAAACAAAAAATAAATCAACTCCAATCCATCCCATATTTTTTGTCCAATAAAATAAAAATTGATGGCGAAACAAAACCAATAAAATTGCAATTCCTCTAAGAAAATCTAGTTCTCTTAATCTGTTCATAACTAATCGAGAATTAAATTTTGATTTATTCCTATTGTTAACTCTCCATAATTTGTTAATTCAAAACCATAATTTGCTAATAATGTCATAATATCTTCGCGACAATCAAACTCATCATGAATTTCAATTGCAATACATTTGGTCTTTTTCAGAAAATCTATGGATCCATTTTTACTAAAAATCTGCTTTTCTGAACCCTCAATATCAATTTTTAAAATATCAATATTTTTAAAATTGGTATCTTCCAGAATAAAATCAACCGTAAAAGCCTTTAAATCTGACTGAATTTCAGACTCTTCAACTCGGATAGCCCAATCAGACTGATCTCTAAAATCATGCACAATTTTTAAACTCGTATTCTTATTCCATAATCCTCCTTTAAACAAATGAGCATCAATGTTATTCTGAAGAAAATTATTTTGAATCATACAAAAATTAGTGCTGCTAGGCTCTATAATAGCTAAATTAACTTTTGGAAAAATGCTTTTAAAATACACAGAAGTGTACCCAACATTCCCTCCTGCATCAATTATATATTCGGGATTTGTTCCAAAAAAAGTACAATATAATTCTACAACTTTTTTATATTCATTTCCTCTAAAAATTTGTCCAAAAACCTTTACATCGCTAGATGGAAATTTTCTTATATATAATTCAATTTTAGAGTCAAATAACCTTACTTTATATTTTTCTGGATCTTCAAAAACTAAAATCCCATTTGAAACAATTAAATGATGATAAAGCTCATGTATTAGTATTTGTTTTTGAGTGGGCTTGAATCCAAAAATTTTTAGTACGTAATAAAAAAATAAGACTATTCTATTTTTAAAATTAATTCTATATAAACTTCTTAGTTTAATCATTTTTTTTATTTAATTGATTAACAATCTTAAATTTAATTTTAAGAATCATAAAATCTCGTTTTAAAGTTTTAAAATATGAGACTGTATTTGATATAACAATTTTTTTAACAAAAGAGAGAAGTATTTTTAACTTATTGGGAAATTTTAGTTCTGTATGTAATTGAAAATGTGCTAAAGTCTCATTTTTCAGTCTTTCTAATTGGGATTTTTCATTTCTTTTTATATCATAAAAAAAAGTTTCATTGATATCGTAAATACTATAACCTAATTTGGTAACACGATTTGACCATTCTTTATCTTCACTAAATACTAATGATTCATCAAATTTTACTTTTTCCCAAACTTCCTTTGAAACTAAACAACATGCTGCCATCAAGCCAAAATCTAATGGTTGTCTCACTTCAAAATTAAATTCTAATGCACGTTCAAAATTTTTTGCAGAATTAATAAAACGAACACCTGCCCAATTTTTTTTATTTTGAATAAATGAAAGAGAATTTTTAAAAAAACTATTTCCCATAGGTATTACATGAGCGCTTAATAATAAAATTATATTATTCTTAGCAGATTTAATTCCCATATTGATTGCTTTTCCATAAGTAAACTTATCTATAAAAATAATTTTACAATTATATTTTTTTGCTATTTCAACACTATTATCATTAGAATAATTATCGACTAAAATAATTTCATCAATATCATCATTGTAAAACTTTGTTAGAATTTTCAAAGTTCGTTCAAGTAATTTGGCTTCGTTTTTATTTCTAATAACAATACTTATCATAGTTTTATTTATTTTATGTAAATTCCTTTAGAAACAATTCTCTCTTCTAATAGTTTCAACTACTATTTTCTTTTAGGTATGAAATTATTTCTGGCAAGAATTTACGAAATGTAAGTTTTTTTTATCTTTGATACAAGTTAAACGCAACGCTTTTTTTAAACAGATACTTAACTTATTTGCAAAAGGGTAAATATTTTTCGTTTAAATATGAAATAACATAAAGTTCATTATTTTGGGATGATATTTATTTCAATTTATGGTAATATTTACTTTTTAAAATCTTTTTTTGTTAGAAGCCAATAGGGATAATATTAATAAACTAAATAAAATTAAGGGTATAAAAGTATATTTAATAGGTTAAGGATTTTACTTTTCTTATTTTATCTATTGTAGTAATAGCTATTGGTTTTCTAAATTTTTTCTTTTTTTTATAGTTTATAAAAATATAGTGTAATGCTTTACAATATAGTTTAAAAAACATTACATCTTGTAGTGCATATTTTTTAAGATTATGTAATAGTAACTTTAAGATAGATACGGCAGGTTGTGGATAATAGTTTAAAAAAATAAAAAAGGTGTTTTGTAATTGCTTTTGAAAACGGTAATAATTCTTTCCTTGTTTTTTTCTCTTAATAAGATCTACCCGATGATTTACTATGATCTGATTAGTATACCATATTTCATAACCTAAATTTAATACTTCTAAGGAGAGACAGGTTTCTTCTCCATAAATATCAATCCATACAGGAAATCCTTTCGTTTTTTCATAAACTGATTTTTTTATGGCAAATCCGCATCCTATAAATTCGTTTGTTTCGTACCATTGAACAGGTTCTTGATAGGAATCTAAGGCAGCTTGATCTGTTTTAAAGATCCCTTTTACTTCCTTAAACGCTAATATTCCAATAACTGAAGTTGTAAACAAAGTTCGTATTTGTTCCTTGTAATTCGTTGAAATTAAATGAGCGTCATCATCTAATCCAATTAAATATTTACCCATGGCATGAGGGTATAAAAAAGCTCTGGCAGGTGAAGCTGATATTCGTGTTTTACCAGAGTACCACTTTACCCATGAAAATTCTTCTTTTAACGTTTCTGTTTCAGGACAAGCATCAATATAAACTAAAACTTCGTCATTTTTTAGATCAATAGCTTGTTTTAGAATTAATAACGTTTTGCTTAGATCATCAGTACGATTATGTGTTACTATGAGGTACGAGAACTCCATTCATTTGATATTTGAAGGTACAAATCTACTATTTTTGACTTAAGAAAGACTCTATCATAATGGTAATTAGCATTGACTATATTTATTTCTTGGGCTTTTTTACGCAACTGAAGATCTTGTAATGCTTGTAAAATTAAATTAGCTATTTCTTGCTCATTTTTTGCATCTTGAATTAAAAATCCATTTTGTCCATTTTGAATCACTTCTTCTGTTACACCTCCTGGGTTTGACTGTATGGGAAAAGCTCCCATTCCCATTGCTTCTAGAAGAGCATTGGGCATACCATCAGACAAACTATTGGCTAAATGTAGTGCACTTTTACCCATATAATCTAACAAAATGGCATTGGGTATATATTTTTTTCTGGCGAAAATTTGCACTTTTTCTTGATTAAATAACGGTTTTGACTGCAAATAATTTACAACAACAGCATCTGCACTGTATACTAACAAATCATATTTTTTGAATAGAGTTGGAATGTATTTTTCTATAGATTTCAATATAACTAGGGCTTTCCCTACTCCATCTTCATATCCTTTTACCATTATAGTTGTTCTATTTTCAACAGCCAAGATTGATTCTTTAGGATAGTCAATTCCTCCATTACCTGGATAAATACCTAAAAAATTGGATTTAAAACCTAGTTGTAACGCTTTTCCATAGTCTCTACCACAATCTGTTATTAAATAATCTACTCTATTTAAAAATTGTTGTACAAAAGAAGTGTCAAGTCCTAGACGTTCGTATTGAAATAAATCACTCCCCCATGAGGAATAGACTAAAGGAATGGTCTTGTTTTTTTTTAATACGGAAAAGACAGGATGCCCTGCTAATTGCATTTCAAATACATGAATAATATCAGGTTGTATTTTATTGATTAGCTGCGAAAAAACAGTAGTTACAGATCGTTCATTTTTTTTTTGAATGGTGGAATAAAAACTTGGCAAATATTTTTTAATTTTTTGTCGAAATGGATAGTTCCATTTCATTTTCCAACCTGGATATTGTTTTACCCAACTAATTTTATCCGAAAACCCTGCACCATCTGTAATATCAAACCAATGTACTTCATAGCCTGTTTCTTTCAATTGATTAGTCCATTGAAAAAAATGATGATTGGGTATGGCGACTAAAAGTATTTTCATCCGACTAATTTAAAAGTTTTTGATAAGCTTCATTAAATTGCTGAATTGAAAAATGAGCCCGCGCATATTTTCTACAATTATCACTTAATTCTTGTATTAATGAAGGCTGCTTAATTAAATGACATAAATGTGTAACTAAATTTGCTATAATTTTATCTTCTTCTAATTCATCTATTAAATATCCCGTAATACCATTTTTAATATGAGAATCAACACCCCCAACATTTGTGGTGACAGGAATACAACCAAAACTCATCCCTTCCATAAAAACCATCGGAAAACCTTCATAAACAGAAGTTAATACTAAAATTGAGGTAGACCGATATAATGTTTTTAATACTTCAATATCACGAATATCCCCTAAAGGTTCAACGCCATAAGATAAAACCAAATCTTTTCTTAGACTAACTCCACTACCTGCCATATAAAATATAGTTTCAGGATATTTTTGTTTAACGAGTTGAGAGGCTTTCAAAAAAAGTTCGGGTCGTTTTTCCTCAGACCATCTACCTATAAAACCAACTCGTATTTTATTTGCAGACTTTGCTGGAACTTTAGATGGTATAGCAACGCCATTAGAAATAACCTGAATATGGGAAGTAAAAGATGATATTCCGGCTCTCAAATAATAATTTGTAATAACAGATTTAGCAACTTCGTTAATTACAACTCTTGTGGTAATAAAACGAGCACTATCAATAATTATTTTTTCTCGGCAATCATCTATACTAAAAGCATGAAATAAATCAATTTTTTTGATATCAACACTTATAAATGGTAAGATTTCATAGTAATAATCAGAATTGGAGCCGAAAACTTTTGTAATATTTTTACTTGCATTTATTTTATTTGCAATACATGAAGTTAACATCCGTATTAACCTAGTATTTTTTTTATTTAGAATATCATTAAGCTCTAAACAACAAGCAAATTGGGTAAAAAAAGGAAGCATATTAGAAGTTGCGGAAGCTTTGGTAAAAAAAACAACACATTTCTTGGGGTGTATTGCTTCTAATATAGCCGCATGTACTTTTTCGGCACCTCCTGTGTGGTAATAAGGAAAAAAGAAAATAACTTCAACATCAGGTAAAACCCGAATCAATTTGAGGTTCAAACAAAATAAATGATAATAACCTATAAAAAGTTTTATTATTTTTTTTAACTTATACATTCTTTTTTATTGCCTTACAACAAACCATAGTATCTCTTTCTAGTAATATTACTTCTTCTACTTGTAATGAAGTGTATTTATGAATAACATTTTTTAAAGTAAATGGGCTGAACCAATAATTATGATCTGGGTGAACTATTTCTATAAACGAATCATCTTCATAATGATTACGATTTATATGACGTTTAGAAAAACAATTTGGTGCGGTAATGTAAAACGTTTGAGCATTTATACTTTCTATTCCTTCTAAAAAAGTTCTAACATTATCTACATGTTCAATAGTTTCTGGAACTATACATATATCGTAACGATTCTCTTTTAAATCGTTAAAATTAGAAAAATAAGGTTGATTTACGTGAGCTTTTAAATGCTCAAGTCCTTCTACATCTACATCAAAACCATGAATAGATCGAGTTACTTTTGACAAAAAAATATGTAAATTATATTCTGGTTTAAAAATGGGCCAATCATTACATCCGAAATGAATTATATCTTTTCCAGCACATATTTGCTTGAAAAATTCAAATCGGTTTTCTACACTCTTTTTATCCACATATTGTACCCAAAAACCATCAATTCTTTGGTACATGGGTAATTCTTTAACAAAGATTTTTTTGTATAGTTTTTTTAATTCGTTAATCATAATCATTTCCCAATAAAATTAAATATTTGTTCTCGGGTTAATCCTTTTTTTTGTAGTATATATCGGGTAACTCTTGTCTTTTTTAAAATTCGTTTAAACAGAATTTGTTTCAAATAAAAAGCTATTCTAGTTCTTTTAAGCATTGGTAAGTGGGTATAAGAACGATACCTGATAACTTCTTGATATAATGAGTCAAAACGTTTTTGCATCCATGGCTCATATATATTTCCTAAGTGAAAAGCAAAATTGTCATCAGTTGATAAACGATACCCGTCATTTTTTAAAACGGGTAAGTCTGTATATTTATACTCACTATCTCCCAAAATTTTGTAAATACTGTTTTCTTTTGGTAAATTTTGAAATACTTCGCGTTTGTAGGTAGCGCAAAAATGAGGACATCCTACTACTGCTTTTACTCCATTGGTAGCATGTAATTTTAGAATGGTATCTTTCCATGTGGGTTCTAGCCATAACCATCCTAAACTTTTGGCAAACATTTCCAATTCCTCTTCATTAGTCACGGATTCAAATTGTAATTTTGAGCTAAAAAAATAATCAAACCAAATGTTATGGGTAAGTTCAAAATGCTTTCTAAAAACAGGAACTGGACTAACTGCCCCTGCTTTTGGGAAAGATTCAAATATTTTTATTACTTGTTCTTCCCATTCGTTTTGAAACAATACATCAGCATCTGTAATGGTAATCAATCGTTCTTCTGCTGTTCGTAAAGCTTTCAAAATACTGTTTATTTTACCTATTCCTTCTCTTTCTATTATTAATTCATCTATAGATCCTTTGGAATATAAAATGCTTAAACGCTGATTAATTAGTACTGAACTGCCATTGCTTATCACTGAAATCTTTAAAGGTGAATAAGCTGTTTTACGAACGGAATGTAAACAAATTTCAAATATTCGAAAAGCATCTTTGTAATAGTCTTCTTCATGTGGAATATGTAAAGGAATTATGACACGATGATCACAAGCAGTTCGTTCCACCAGTTTCCCTATTTTTGTGGGATTGTCTCCTAAACGCATATTAATTAGGTTTTTTATAAAAGGCTGTCAATTTAGCTATCCCTTCCTCTAAAGTTATCAAATCTTTATTTAATATGGAAAGCATTTTTGAATTATCGGGACATCTTCTGGCCATATCTCCTTCTGGCAGAGCGGGTAATAATACTATTTTACTTAACGATTGTGTATGCTTAATAATTTCTTCTGCTAAAGACAGAATTGTTTGTTCTTTATGACTTCCAATATTAATGACATCGTTCATACAAAGTCCTTCATTTAATATTTTTACGCAAGTTGTAATATTATCATCTACATAACAAAAAGAACGGGTTTGCATTCCGTCTCCATAGATATAAATGGGTTCATTCTTCAATGCGGCTTTAACAAATCGGGTAATTACAAAATCCTCGCTCTGATTAGGTCCATAGGTGTTAAAAAATCTAAAAATAGTATAATTTAACCCGTATTCTTGTTGATAGGACTTAAAAAAGGCTTCCCCTACATTTTTTACAATTGCATAAGGCAATCTTGAGTTTAATGGTGTTGTTTTTTCATTTTGAGGAATTTCAAAAGGTTCTCCATATACCTCTGAAGAGCTTGAAAAGAATACACGCTCAACACCTGAATTTTTAGATAAACTCAAAATATTTTTAATTCCTTCAATATCTTCTAGAACAGAAATTGGATTAGCTAATGTGCGTTTTACTCCTACTACAGCTGCATAATGAAAAACATAATTAAAATCATATCGTCCAAAAATGGGTACGATATCGTTATATACATTACAATTGGCTTTAATAAACTTCACATTTTCTTTTTGTGGAATCTTATGCAGTGAACCCGTAGATAAGTTATCTATAATAACTATATAATTTGAGTTGTCTTCTGCTAGTTTACTTGCTAAAGCACTCCCTACATTTCCTGCTCCTCCGGTAATTAAAATATGTGTCATTTATTGTTTTATTTTGACTTATTATTTACTTTAAAACTCTAAAAATAGAAATAAAAATGAATTACTCATAAGATTTTTATTCCTTTAAAAAAGAAGATTTATTTTTATTTTCTATTTTTTGTAATTCTTTTAGTATTTTACTTGATGTAGTTCCATCTCCATAAGGATTCACAGGTAAAACCTCTCCTTGAAATTTATCCAATAATTCAATTGCTTTTTCAACAATTAATTTTTTGTTTGTTCCTACTAAAAATGAAATTCCCGCCTTAACACCTTCTGTTCGTTCTGTAAAAGTTCGAGTAACTAGAACAGGCTTTCCCAAAGTAGGAGCTTCTTCTTGTATACCTCCTGAGTCTGAAATTATCATAAAAGATTGTTCCATTAACCAAATAAACAATGGGTATTCAGCAGGTTCAATTAGTAGAATATTTTCTTTTTTTTCTAATAAAGATGTTACAGGAACTAGAACTTTTGGATTTAGATGAACTGGATATACGATTTGAACATCTGCCCTTTTTGCTAAGGTGAGTAATGCTTCGCAAATCTGAACTAATCCTTTACCAAAATTTTCCCTTCTATGCCCAGTAACTAATATCATTTTCTTAGTAGGATCTAATTGCTCTTTTAGTTTAGATATAGCCTCATTTTCATATCCTATTTTGATTTTATTTACCGCCCACTTCAAAGCATCAATTACAGTATTACCTACTTCAAAAACAGCTTCTGGGTTAATAAGTTCTCGTTGTAAATTTGAAACCGATTGAGAAGTAGGAGCAAAATGATAATCCGCAAGCTTAGCCGTTAATTGCCTATTCAATTCCTCTGGAAATGGAAAATATTTATGAAAAGTTCTTAACCCAGCTTCCACATGTCCTATTTTAATTTGTTTATGAAAAGCCGCTAATGCCACTATTGAGGAAGTTGTTGTATCTCCATGTACTAACACTAAATCAGGTTTCACTTCATCTAAAACAGGATCAATATGTAATAATATTTTGGCACATAATTGATTCAAACTTTGGTTAGGTGACATCAAATTTAAATCATAGTCAGGTATAATTTCAAAAAAATCTAACACTTGATCTAACATTTGTCTATGTTGTGCCGTTACACATACTTTTACATCAAATGCTTCTTCTTTTAACACATGATATAAAGGTGCCATTTTAATAGCTTCTGGCCTAGTCCCAAAACAAATTAAAATTTTCATCACTTTTTTTTATTCGTTACAAGAATACTTATATTTTATCAATTTTTCCGAACAAATCTAAGTTTTCTACCTAAATATTTCCTTCTTTTTTATTTTACAATTATTTTAAAACAAATAATTAATAGCCTATTGAAAATTTCAAATCTTCATTCATATTTTTAAACAAATGCAAATACTTCAAAATTCTATATCTTGAAAAACAGTGACTCTATTGAAATTTAAAAAATATGTTATTAAAATAATCTCATTCAAAAGCTAAAAATTTGATTAAAAAGGAATAGCTTAACTTATCATCAATTTAAATATAAAAATATGATAAAATACGAAGAGATTTCTACTTTCTCACTTTCAAAAACAGTCAATAACATATCTCTTTATACAAATTTATTTTATTAAGAAGCAATCAAATAAGTATTACAAACTAAGCTAGAGATATAGAAAAGATTAATTATTGTATTTTATCCATCTTTTAATATATTTTTTAATCTTTTCACTTAATGGCTTCTTATAGGTTGTTAACTTTTGCCACATTTTAATTTTTTCAACCCAAACATCATCCAACCAAACTTGTAAATAAGCCAAAGAATATCCTGAATCAATAAATTCCTTTGCTTGAGAAACCAATGTAGTACTGTAAATATGAAATGCAGGAGATTCTGTATTTACAAAAATATCAAAATCCATTACTGCTGCACGTGTACAAAAATGTTTGTCTTCTCCTAACCAAGTCATATTTTTTATAGGTTGGAATCGAACACCTGATTCTAATATTTTTCGAGTCAATAAAGTACAAGCCCCTGTAAAACCTACTTCATAAGTTCCTGGTATTATATACGTCATCATACGTTCTAACGAATTCCCCTCTTTATCCCAACAATTAGGCATATAAGAAGCTGCGTACGAAAAATGTGTCCAAAATATCTCTGCAACAAAATCTTTTTTAGCTTGAAATAAATTAATAATTGTTTTTGGATGCAGGACTAAATCAGCATCCACAAAAAATAAATAATCATAATCTTGATTTAAAAAATATCGAATCGCGCTATCTTTTATCAAAGTAATTCGATCGTATAAATCTTCTTCCCAACGCTCTTTTCTTTTTTTAGTATCTGGTTCTATATCAAAAATTGCATTCAACAACAAAGCTTTATTTTGTTTAGATACAAATTCATTTAATATAACAGTACTTTGAGGATCAAGGTTGTCATCAAAGAAAGAAAAAGTAAATTCAAAATCAGCAATCTCTAAATCTAACAATGAGTGAAGATGAAGTTTAACGATTTCATTTGGTTTTCTAACAGGAGAAAAAAGTAATATTTTAGTTTTCATTCTATTTGAATTAAACTTTTTGAATAGACCAATACTGGGGTAGAAGATGTACTCCATGAAGTCTAGACTTAAATTCTCTTTTTATCTGATATTTTTCACTTTTTATTACTTCGAAATACAATAGTTTGTCAAATATCGTGTATTTAGATTCAACAATTGCATCCATAACAATAACAGAAATAAAATACTTACTTGGTACATAATTAATATTTAAGAAATCACAAGCAATTTGAAAACATCCATCTTCTTCAATCTTTACTTCTTCTGCCATAAGGTAAGTTGAGCCTGTAGTCAAAATCTTATCTTCATAATTGTAAATTTTATATTCTATAATTAAAGTCCCTTTAAATCCTTTTGACTCTAGACACATTACAACTTTAACATCTTTATTAAAACCTACTAAATCAACATTTTCAAAAGATTCATTAGCAACGTAAGAATCTATCACAACTAAATTTTCATCAAATGTTGCCAAAGGAAAATTTATCTGAGAATTATATGTTACTTTTAAATATTCGGATATAATGAAATCAGTCTCTCCGATCATTTTAATAGTTCCATGCTCTAGTAAAATAACTTTTTTACAAAGTTTTTTAATTGTAGACATATCATGACTAACAAAAAGAACTGTTCTTCCTTCTCCTTTAGCTATATCTTGCATTTTTCCAATGGCTTTCTTTTGAAATTCTGCATCTCCTACAGCTAACACCTCATCTATAATTAGAATTTCAGGTTCTAAAAAAGCAGCTACAGCAAAGGCTAACCGAACAGTCATCCCACTACTATAGCGCTTAGTAGGAGTATCTATATAACGCTCACATCCACTAAAATCAATAATTTCATCAAGCTTAGAGGTTATTTCTGTTTTTGTCATCCCTAAAATGGTTCCATTCAAATAGATATTTTCACGCCCTGTAAGTTCTGGATTAAATCCTGTTCCAACCTCTAATAAAGAAGCTATTCTTCCTCTTGCTTTTATAACTCCTGTTGAAGGGGTGGTAACTTTAGATAAGATCTTTAAAAGAGTAGATTTTCCTGCTCCATTCTTACCAATGATACCTAATACTTCACCTCTTTCTACCTCAAAATTAATATCTTTTAATGCCCAAACATAATCACTCTCCCCTTTAGTTGTTCTATCATTTGATCCTCCTATTTTTAAATAGGGGTCTTCTTTTCCTCTTATTTTATACCACCAACGATTAATATCATGACTTAAGGTACCCGTTCCGATAACCCCCAGACGATATTGCTTAGAAATATTTTCGACACGTAATATTATATCTCTTTTTTCCATTTTTAAACTGTATCAATAAAACTTTTTTCTGTTTTATTAAAAATTACTAATCCTAACACAAAAATCATGATTGTTACAAAAATTGTATATACTAAACCAAAAATGGATATTTCCCCTTGATTAAGAAGAATAATTCTAGAGGTTTCAACAATATATGCTAGCGGATTATATTCTACAAGCCAACCATATTTAGGCAATTTTTGACTTATTAATTCTATAGGGTATACCACAGCCGATATATACATTAATAATTGCACACCAAAAGAGATCAAAAATGACAAATCTCTGTATTTAGTTACTAATGAAGATATTATCATTCCCAAGCCTAACCCTAAAAGTCCCATAAGAATTATAAGAAAAGGAAAAAAAATTACATTAAAATTTATTATATTTTTCATTCCTAAAAACAAATAAAACAAATAAAATCCAATATAAATAATTATTTGAATTCCTAATTTCAGTAAATTTGTTATTACAGTTGATAATGGCATTATTATTCTGGGAAAATATACTTTACCAAAAATATTTGCATTTTTCTTAAATGTATCAGCCGTTTCATTTAAACAGGATGTAAAATAATTCCAAACTATTATTCCTGCCAAATTAAAAAGAAAAGAAGGTACTTTTCCTGTTTCAATCCCTGCTACTCTATTAAAAATAATGGTAAAAGTTATTGCAGTAAATAATGGTTGTATAAAATACCATAGTGGTCCTAAAATGGTTTGTTTGTAAACCGTAATAATATCTCTTTTTACAAACATTCGCAGCAAATCTCTGTATCTCCAAGCTTCTTTTAAATTTAGATCAAAAAGTGAAGATTTAGCTGTAATAATCTGATCCCATTTATCTTCTTGAGAAATATTCATTTTTTCTTTGTTAGGAGCGCAACTTAATAAAATATACTATTAAATACAATAAAAAGAAAAATTATCATTATGTAAAGATTGTCTAAATCCATACCTTTGCTAGAATATAAAGAAATTTTATGCTATTTTTTACTAAATCAAAACCTCTATTAAGAGAATTTACTGAAAACCAATTTATTGATCTGCATTCTCATATATTGCCTGGAATTGATGATGGTGCTAAAAATATAGAGGATACTGTACGTTTAATAACAACTTTATCAGATTATGGTTTCACTCAATTCATGGCAACACCGCACACTTTTTCAGGGTATTATGACAACACTTATGAATCTATAGCTACAAATTATCACAATACCGTTAATGAATTGAATCAAAAAGGGCTTTCTTTCACTATGAATTTCGCATCAGAATATTTAATGGATGATTATTTTGTATCTCTCTTCAAAAAAAAGGAAATTCACACCTTAAAAGATCAATATGTTTTGGTGGAAATGTCTTACCTAAATGCTCCCATTAATTTATTTGATATTTTATTTGATTTACAAGTAGCAGGATATACCCCTATATTAGCACATCCTGAGCGTTACTTGTTCTACCATCAGCAATTTGATTCTTATAAAAAGTTAAAAAATGCTGGATGTAAGTTTCAATTAAACTTGTTGTCTACTGTTGGTTATTATGGAAAAGAGGTGAAAAATATTGCGGACCAGTTATTAAAAGAAGATCTAATTGATTTCACAGGAAGTGATGTTCATCACGAAAAACATTTAAAAGCTTTTTTATCAAAAATAGAAATTAAAAATACAGACGCATTGAAAAATGCTATTCGAAATAATGATTATTTCAAAATATAATGTTTTATTTTTTATAACCTTATTGTTTATGCTATCCTGACTATAATCAGATTTATTTTTAAAATTATTCCTTTTTTATCTTTATGTATTAGTCAAAAAACTATAGAATACTGGCAGTTTTAATAGAAATCAGATGATACTTGAGACTATGCTTTGATAAACATTTTTAATTATTTATTCCTAAACATAAACCTACTTAAATCTAAACAAATCATATTTCTTAAATCCACCTACTGCTAAAATGAATCCTTTAAATCCTTTTTTTGCAATTATAATTTTCTTTATTGCTTTTACAACGGCCTATATTATAAATTTAAAATTTAAAATAACAAATAACGACACAAGATACGAAACAATAGATGGAATAAGAGGTTTTCTTGCCATAGGTGTTTTTATTCACCATGCCTCTATATGGTTCCAATATTTACAAATCAAATCTTGGGTAGCTCCCAAATCAAACTTATATAATCAATTAGGACAAACAAGTGTTTCTCTTTTTTTTATGATTACTTCTTTTTTGTTTATAACCAAGTTATTGAACTCAGAAAATCAAAAAATTAATTGGCCTATTATATTTATATCAAGATTTTTTAGGTTAGTACCTATGTACCTTGTTTCAATATTTTTACTAATATCAATTGTATTTATAATTAGTGATTGGCAACTCAATGTTCCTCCTTTTAAACTTTTAAAAGAAGTGCTGCAATGGGGTACTTTTACCATTTTAAGTAGTCCAACCATAAATGATTTATCATTTACTCATATAATAAATGCAGGTGTTGTATGGTCACTTCCTTATGAATGGCTCTTTTATTTCAGCTTGCCTATTATCTCTATTTTAATTTTCAAAAAGAAAACATCCTTTTTTTATACTGTAATTAGCCTTTTTTTCATTCTTTGTTTTTTTAAAATTTATGGATCAAGTATTCCTCATCTACTTTCTTTTTTAGGAGGTGTGATCCCTCCTTTTATCATTAAGTATAATACAAAAAAAATTAATTTTAATTCAAATTTTTACAGTATAATAATTTTATTATGTTTGGGATTAATTTTACTTTTTCATACTTCAGACAACTATATCTGTAAGCTTTTAATAATAATAGTATTTAACTTAATTGCTTTAGGCAATGAGATGTTCGGAGTTTTAAAAAACACTACATTAAAATTCTTAGGAGAAATCTCATATAGTACTTATTTAATTCACGGAATAATTATATTCATAACGCTTTATTTTGGTTTTAGTCTAGAGGTAGTAGAAAAAATGCCTCCTTCAACATTTTGTTCTATAATATTTCTCATTACCCCTATTATCATCTTAACTAGCTTTTTATCTTATAGAAACATTGAAAAACCGTTCATGGATTATTCAAAAAAAATTAATTATGATAAAATAAAGCATAGCATAACAGAATTTTACAAAAGAAAAGCGTAATTATAAAGACAAATTGGTAATGAATAATACCATTTAAACTTAAAATATACTGATTAAAAAGAAAATTCTCGATCTGTTTTTTTTATTTTAAAAATAACTCAAACAAACGGTTGAGTATATAATTGAAATCATCGTTAGTTCAAGTGCGAGGCGAATAGAGAACCAACGATGATTTTATTGCTTTTGTAAGATAGTACCTAAATCAACATGCGTTTTGTCACTCCAACGTAAGGAGGAGTCTCATAATCCGTATTATGTAATTTCTCCCTTTGGTCGATAAGATTACAAACTTTTTAGACAGTCTCAAGGTTAAAAAAATAGTATTATGTAAAAATTTCAAAGTTTAAATGATATAACTTTATTATTTCATAAAAATCATTAAGTAATAAAGTTTGTTTTTCAGGAAAATATAAAAAAACGGAATAAGACTTTTATCATATTCCGTTTTTTATATAGATTAATTTGCTACTTCGCTAATAAATTTAATCCTCATAAGTCGTAATTCTTCTGTATCATAATCCCCATCAAATTCATCTAAAGCATCTTGAATTTTATCTGATTCAGAATCCATAAAATAATCATGAATTTCTTGTTGTTGATCTTCATCTAAAATTTCATCAACCCAGTAATTAATATTTAGTTTAGTTCCTGAATATACGATTTGTTCCATTTCTTTTAACAAAGCATCCATATCTAAACCTTTGGCTTTTGCAATATCATCCAAAGGTAGTTTTCGATCAATATTTTGAATAATATAAAGTTTTAAGCCTGAATTAGCTCCGGTGGACTTAACAACCAAGTCATCAGGTCGTATAATTTCATTTTCTTCTACATATTTAGCAATGAGATCTACGAATGCTTTTCCATATTTTTTAGCTTTTCCTTCTCCTACACCTTGAATATTGCTTAACTCTGCAACGGTAATAGGATATTTTAAAGCCATATCTTCTAATGAAAATTCTTGAAAAACTACATAAGGTGGCACTCCTTCTTTCTTTCCTACTTTTTTACGCAAATCAACCAACATAGTCATCAAAACCTCATCTGAAGTTCCTGAAGATTTAGAGGATGTCACGATTGTATCGTCTTCGTTATCATCAAATTCATGATCTTCTGTCATCATAAAGGATACTGGCGTATTTAAAAACATATATCCTTTATCTGTCATTTTTAAAACGCCATAACTTTCAATATCTTTACGAATATAGCCATCAACCATTACCTGACGGATTAATGCCATCCAGTATTTTTCATCCTGATCTTTACCTGTTCCAAAAAAGGACAAGGTATCTGTTTTATGTGCTTTGATAACAGCGTTTACTTTTCCTATTAAAGCTAGGATGATTTCTTTTGCTTTATATATTTCCTTAGTATCCCGAATTGTTTCTAATAACTTGACTACATTGTCTTGGGCTTCTGTTTTCTTTTTGGGATTACGCATATTATCATCCATATCTCCACCTTCTCCCGTTTCGTTATCAAACATTTCCCCAAAATAATGCAATAAAAATTTACGGCGCGACATAGAAGTTTCAGCATACGAAACAACCTCTTGTAGTAAAGCAAAACCTACCTCTTGCTCTGCTATAGGTTTTCCTGCCATAAATTTTTCTAGTTTTTCAACATCTTTATACGAATAATAGGCTAAACAATGCCCTTCTCCTCCATCTCTACCTGCTCTACCTGTTTCCTGATAATAACTTTCTAAAGATTTGGGTATATCATGATGAATTACAAATCGTACATCAGGTTTATCAATTCCCATACCAAAGGCAATAGTTGCTACTACCACATCTACCTCTTCCATCAGGAACATATCCTGATGTTTTGCTCTTGTTTTAGCATCAAGACCTGCGTGATAAGGTACAGCTGAAATACCATTTACTTTTAATACTTCTGCTATATCTTCTACTTTTTTACGCGAGAGGCAATAGATAACGCCTGACTTCCCTTTATGTTGTTTTATAAAACGAATAATATCTGCTTCTACATTTTTAGTTTTTGTTCGTACTTCGTAAAATAAATTAGGGCGATTAAACGACGCTTTAAAGACGTTAGCATCTGACATTTCTAGATTTTTAAGAATATCTTCTTGTACTTTGGGTGTAGCTGTTGCTGTAAGTCCAATAATAGGAATTTCACCCAGAGCTCTAATTATATTTCTTAAATTTCTATACTCAGGTCTAAAATCATGCCCCCATTCCGAAATACAATGTGCTTCATCAATTGCTACGAAAGAAATTTTATGTTCTTTTAAGAAATCAATATATTCTTCTTTTGTTAAGGATTCAGGTGCTACATATAATAACTTTGTTAAACCAGATGCTATATCTTTTTTAACTTGATTAATTTCTGTCTTATTTAATGAAGAATTAAGAACATGTGCAATCGCATCCCCTGAGCCTAAGCTTCTGAGGGCATCTACTTGATTTTTCATTAACGCAATCAGAGGCGAAACCACGATAGCTACGCCATCTTGAATTAGCGCAGGTAACTGATAACATAACGACTTTCCACCACCTGTGGGCATAATAACAAAAGTATTTTCTTTAGATACAATACTTCTTACTACTTGTTCTTGTAATCCTTTAAATTGGCTAAATCCAAAATACTTTTTTAATTCTTTGTGTAAATCAATTGGGTCAGAACTCATTCTTCAATTATTTTCTATTGATAAATTAACGAAATGATGAAAATCAAACAGCTTTTATACTATCCCCAACTAGTAAAAAAAAATGTGTTTGGTATTTTTGAGAAATTTTAAACAAAATTAATAAAATTTCAATCAAATAAAAAATCCTTTCAACTAGGTATTTTTATAAATTTGCACTTAATAAAGTTACAAATTTCTTTATCATTATACAAATTTTAAAAAGAGACTCTTGTTTTGATAACCAAAGACACCCTTCTTGCCACTGCTAAAGCCTCCTTATTAGAACAAAGTGAAGCAATAGCTAACTTAGTAAATTATTTGACAGATGATTTTGCACAAGCAGTTGAAATCATATACAATACAAAAGGTAGACTCATCGTTACAGGAATAGGAAAAAGTGCCATTATTGCTCAAAAAATGGTTGCTACTTTTAATTCTACAGGAACCCCATCTATGTTTTTACATGCCTCCGAAGCAATACATGGTGATTTAGGTATGGTACAAAGTGGCGATGTCATTATTTGCATATCAAAAAGCGGGAATAGTCCCGAAATAAAAGTATTAGTTCCTTTATTAAAACGCTTTGGAAACCAATTAATAGGAATGACTGCTAATCTTCACTCTTTTTTAGGCAAAGAATCTGATTTAGTCTTACATGCTTATGTAAGTAAAGAATCTTGCCCTAATAATTTAGCGCCTACTAATAGTACTACTGCACAACTGGTATTAGGTGACGCATTAGCCATTTGTTTAATGAAAAAAAGAGATTTCAAAAGTGAAGACTTCGCTAAATATCATCCTGGTGGAGCATTAGGAAAAAAACTTTTATTAAAAGTTAGTGACTTATTAGACAAAACCCATAAACCACAAGTTACACCTGATTCTCCTATAAAAGATGTAATTGTAGAAATATCTGAAAAAAGACTTGGTGTGACAGCAGTCATAGAAGAGAAACAACTAATCGGTATTATTACAGATGGAGATATTAGAAGAATGCTGAATACTACCGAAACTATATCTGGATTAAAAGCAAAAGATATTATGACGAAAACGCCAAAAACAATTGCGTTAGATGCCATGGTAATGGATGCGTTTCATACAATGGAAGATTTTTCGATTACACAATTAGTAGTAGAAACTGATGGAAACTATGTAGGAATATTACATATACATGACATTTTAAAAGAAGGAATTATATAAATGGCTAAGAAAAATTTATCAGAAATGTCTTTTTTAGACCATCTAGAAGAACTTAGATGGCTACTTATAAGAAGCACTATAACGATTGTTATATTAGCAATCGTAGTATTCTTTTTTGCTGATTTTATATTTGACCAAATAATTTTTGGTCCTACACGAGTAGAGTTTGTTACATATCGTTTTTTTTGCGATGCCTCTCACTATCTTGGTTTTGCTGATACAATTTGTATTGAAGAACTCCCTTTTACCATTCAAAACACTAGTATGGAAGGGCAAGTAAATGTGTTTGTATGGATGTGTATTACAGCTGGGTTTATTTTAGGATTTCCTTATATATTATGGGAATTATGGCGTTTTATTAGCCCCGCCCTTTATGATAACGAAAAAAAATATGCCAAAGTTTTTATCATTTCAGCATCAATTCTTTTTTTTATTGGTGTTCTATTTGGTTATTATGTCATAGTTCCTATGTCTGTAAACTTTTTAGCCTCTTTTTCTATCAGTAGTGTTGTCAAAAATGATATTGATTTAAATTCATATATAGGAATGGTTAAAACATCTGTATTAGCAGGTGGTATTTTTTTTGAAATGCCCATCATTATTTATTTATTAACTAAACTAGGACTGATTAAACCAAGTTTTTTACAAAATACTCGAAAATACGCTATCGTAATCGTATTAATCATAGCCGCCATTGTTACCCCTCCTGATGTGGTAAGTCAGGTAACTGTTGCAGTTCCTATGCTTTTAATTTACGAAATGAGTATTATTATTTCCAGAATTGTATACAAAAACCAATTAAAAGAGCAAAATGGCTGATTTAGTAAAAGATTTTAATGATTATCGTTCTAAAATGAACGAAAAGATTTTAGGTGATGACAACAAGGTTATCAAAAGAATTTTTAATCTGGACACAAATACTTATACGGAAGGTGCTTTAGATACCAAAACAAAAGAGTTAATGGGACTAGTTGCATCAGCTGTATTACGTTGTGATGATTGTATCAAATATCACCTAGAAACTTGCTACAAACTAGGCATCAACAAAGCTGAAATGATGGAAGCTATGAGCGTTGCTACATTAGTTGGAGGTACTATTGTAATTCCTCACTTAAGAAGAGCTTACGAGTTTTGGGAAGCCCTTGAAAATAATTAATTTATTTTAAAATTAGTCATTTTGAAAAATTGAAATTATAATTTTATACTAATTTCTCTTTTTCTTTGATTAATTTTAAGTTTATTTGTCAGATTGGATTTAAAAAATGATTTTGAGTATTTTATTCATTTTCAAATTTTTCAAATTTTCAAATTTAAAACATGGTATTAAGAGCAGATAATTTAGTCAAAACATACAAAAAGAGATCCGTTGTAAAAGGGATATCTGTTGAAGTTAATCAAGGTGAAATAGTTGGACTTTTAGGTCCTAATGGGGCTGGAAAAACAACTTCCTTTTATATGATTGTAGGCTTAGTAAAACCTAATTCGGGAAACATTTACTTAGACGACATGAACATTACTGATTTCCCTATGTACAAAAGAGCTCAAAACGGTATTGGCTATCTTGCTCAAGAAGCTTCTGTCTTTAGAAAGATGAGTATTGAAGATAATATAATGAGCGTCTTACAATTGACTAATCTTACTAAGGATCAACAGGAAGAAAAAATGGAAGCTCTTATTGAGGAGTTCTCATTAAATCATATCCGTACAAACCGAGGTGACTTACTATCGGGTGGTGAGCGTCGTCGTACAGAAATAGCACGATGTTTAGCTACTGATCCTAAATTCATTTTATTAGATGAACCTTTTGCGGGTGTTGATCCTGTGGCTGTAGAAGACATTCAACGTATTGTGGCGAAACTTAAAAATAAAAATATTGGTATTTTAATTACAGATCATAACGTACAAGAAACTCTTGCAATTACAGACAAAACATATCTAATGTTTGAAGGAGGTATTCTAAAAGCTGGAGTTCCTGAAGAATTAGTAGAAGATGAAATGGTACGTCGTGTATATCTAGGACAAAATTTTGAATTGAGAAGAAAAAAATTAGAATTTTAACACAAATACTACGATCAACAACTTAAAAAAAATTTTTAGGTTGTTGATCTATTTTTATTTTGTTTTTTTTCAGTCTCAAGATAAAACCAACATGCAAATATTGATGTAGGTTGAATATTAACATAAAAACTAGGTTAATTATTGATTACAAAGTTATTTTTGGGTTAATCATAAATATAATCCAAAGATTTAGACTTATACTGTCAAAATTTTTTTTTGTTTTTCTTAAAATTCTTAGATTTTATAATCCTCCCTTTATCCGTAACTAAAACATAGGAATAAGCTGGATAATTAGCTAATAACTTGGTTCCTTCTTTTAGTCCTAAAACCATTATAGAAGTACTAAAACCATTGGCAATTTCTGCACTAGGACCAAAAACAGTCGCACTACAAATACCTTGGCTTGGATAACCTGTTTTAGGATTAATAATATGGGAATATTTTTTCCCATTTATTTCTACATATTTTTCATAGCTTCCTGAAGTAGTTACAGCATATCGTCCTAATTTCACAATATCTACAAATTCTTCTTTTCCAAAAGGATTAGTAATTCCTATGCTCCATTGTTTTCCGTTAGCTTGTTTTCCCCAAGTAGTCAAATCACCTGATGCGTTAATAATTCCCCCAAAAACTCCTTTTGTCTCTAAAAGGGTACGTACCCGATCAGCCGCATAACCTTTTCCTATAGAACCAAAACCAATCTTCATTCCTTTTTCTTTTAAAAAAATAGTAGATGTTACCGTATCTATTACGATGTTTTTATAATTTACTTTTTCTATAGATTTTTTTATAGCAATTTCTGTTGGCATTACAGTCATAGAACCATCAAATTTCCATATTTTGTCCATTGCTACTATACTAATATCAAAAGCTCCTTCTGTTATTTTTGAAAAATACAATCCTGACTTTGTGAGTTGTATTACTTCGTCATCTACTTTTACGGGTTGTAGACCTGCATACTGATTAACTTGTGAAATTTGTGTAGTAGGTTTCCATTCTGAAATTAGATTTTCTATGCGATCTATTTCAGTTATGGCTTCATTAATTCTTTTTTCAGCCAAAATGCTATCTATTTCTACTATGGTAATATCAAATCTGCTTCCCATAAGTGTAACAGTTCTATGGCGTTGTACCTGTGCATACTGCAAAAAGGGAAAAAGTAGGATCAAGACTAGTATTTTCATTAATAACAATCTATTAAAATTTGCTCTTTTGATTTGTAAAAATCTATTTTTTTAGTATTATTTCTTAAAGCATAATTTTCCAACAAGGCTTCTATGTCTTTTTGCATGGCTAAAGATCCACAAATCATCAATATTCCTTCTTCCTCTAATATCTGAAAAATAAAATCTAAATCGCGATTTACTAAATCTGTAACATAAGATTGATTTCCTTCTCTAGACAAGGCTAATTTAAATTCTTGTAATCTTTCTTCTTTTTTAAACTCTTTTATCTGAGCTTCTATTTTTTGTACAAAAGAACTTTTTGCTCTAAACCCTGCATACAAATATAAGGATTGGTTTGATGTAGATTCTGTTATGATTCCTAAAAAGGGAGCAATACCTGTACCATTAGCAATCATCACTACTTTTTTATTTTTAGGTCGATTAAATTTAACATTTTTTACAATAGTTCCTTTTAGCGTTTGTCCTTCTTCTAATTGATATAAATAATTAGATCCTAATCCTCTGGGATGTAGTTTTATCATGAGTTGTATTGTATCTCCAAGCTTACCTATAGAATATAAACGCTCTTTTTGAGAATCTTCTGGGTCTATAGCTAGCAAATCACCTGAACTTACTTTTATTTTTTTTTGAGGTTCTAATACCAGTATAAAATTGGAACAATTTCCTTCCACTTGGCTTTTAGAAATCACTTTAAACAGGGTTTTCTTTTTATTCTTATCTAAATACGTCGTTTCTAAATTACTTAATTGAATGGTAGTAGTCTTATTCCAATTTGATATCCAGTGTAGCCAATCGTTTATAGATTGATCATTTATTGTGTGTAAATCAATTATTTTTTGATTCCAAGATTGTTTTTTTAATAATGTTTCTACTTGTTTAGCATATCCACAAAAATCTGGATATTGGGACGAACCAAATCCTACTACGGCTGTTTTTATGGTATGTAATTGCTTGTATTTTTGAATTAATTCTTTAAAACGACTGGCATTAGCAGGCGCATTACCATCACCGTAAGTGGAGGTTAAAAACAAAATGGTATGTGCATTGGGTGCTGTTTGATACTGATTCATAGATCCAACAAAGGATTTGATTCCTTGTTGTAAAAACTGATTATGAATGGCATTGGCAAACTTCATCGTACTCCCGTTTTCTGATCCAACTAATATGATTAATTCCCCCTCTTCTAAAGTATAATTATTGGTCTGTCTATGACGTAACCGTTTATATGAAATCACAAATCCTGAAACAATAAAAACTAAAATACTGAATACGCTAATTAATAATACAGACGACCAAAGAATAGATCCTCTTCCTGTATGTAGATCTAAACTGAGGTTTTCTAACCTCGTCCATTTTGATATTGGAACTTCATTCAATATATTTCCATTCCATTGATTAATTAAGATTACTCGATCTTTTAAATTTAGTGTAAAGTGTTCTTCTACTTCGTCTGCAAACGGAAATTCTAACTTTTGAACATCTGATAATAATACCTTTTTAAAAATGGGAAAATCTTCTATTTTTTTTTGAGAAAGCGGTTTTTGAGAAACAATTTCCTTATGATTTAGTAAAGAATCTTTCTCTAAAATTTTAAAACTATATAGTGTTAAAAAGGCTCCTGTTAAGGTCATAATCAAAATAGGGATAGCCATCCATCTACTTAGTAATACATGAAGATAGGAAGACCAATGATCTTTTTTAATTTTTTTTATAAGACCTATGAAACCATTTTGACGTTTTAGTAATAAGGCAATTCCTGTACTGGTTATAACAGCCAGAAGAAAGGCATTGATTCCTAGAATAATTCGTCCTGTTTTATGCAAAAAAAGCGATCGGTGTAAAGAAGTTACCCATTTAATCCATTGTGTTGTTCTTTTAGGAGTTCCTATTATTTTACCTGTATTAGGATTAATAATAGCTTCTACTTCATTAGCTTCTATGTCTAATCCTTTTATTATTACATACTGGCTAGGAGAAACGGTTAATTCTGTTACTTTGATGAACTCTTTTTTTAGAGGGGTTAAAACTTTTGCAAGTTTGATTTCCTTAAAATTATCAACTTTATAGGATGGAATTTCTTTATTTATGGTATCTATTGCTAAAATTCCTCCTGTTACAGAAGCTAGTATTAGAAATAGAGAAGCTATAAGAGCTAAGGCAAAATGGGCCAGTCGCCAAATAGATAAGGTCATTGCCTATTTATATTTTATTTAATTTAACAAAACGAATATACCCTTTTCCTTCTACTTTATTTAATAAAGTTTCTGTGGTTAACGGAAATTCTGCATCTGTAATATGATATTTTTGATTTTCTACGGCTGATTCGAAACGAATTTTATATCCTGTATTTATTTTAGAGTCTTCTATTTCTAAAACGGTTACACTTCTATCTCCACCTGCCACGGAAGCTCCTGTTTTAGCATCTACTTTATTTTTTTTGCTATAAAATTTATACCATTCTTTGATATCTTTATACCATTTTTTGTCATCTCCCATTACATATAATGTTTTCTCATATTCTCCTTTTGGGTTTATTAATGATGCTACAATATAAGCTCCTTCTCCTACATAGTTTGTCATTTGTAACATACATTTGTATTTAGAGGTTTGAGCTGTTATGCTATTAAAAAACAATGAAAAAACAATCAGTCCTAAATATCTTGTATTCTTATTCATCTTTTATTTTAAAAAATCTAAATTTATTTGTTTTTTAACTAATACTTCATTTTCTCGGGCTAGTGAATAAGCTGTTTCATCTAGATCCGTTTTTGCCTTTTTATCGGCTCCTAGAGTAAGTAAATAGTTTATTATATTTTCATCTTTGGCTACCATGGCGGCTTTGTGCAAAGCGGTTAATCCTGCTTCATTTTTAACATTTATATTTATTTCAAAACCTTCTAACTTTTTTAAATATTCTAAATCATTTTTTATTACGGCAAGATGGTAGAGCGTATCTCCTTTTCTTAAAGGTTTTTTTAAATCTATTCCTTTTTCTTTTAACCATTTTAGTTTATCTAGAAAATCATCATTTTCGTTTTTAGGTGCTCTATAATTTTGCACTAAATGGTAAGCTAAACCTTGTCCTTCTTTATCCAACAAATCAATAGTAGCTCCTTTATTTACTAGTGTATTCATTGTTTCTACTAAGCCTGATTTAACGGCTTGCATTAAGGCAGATTCCCCCTTATTATTGGTTTTACTTACATCAACTCCTTTTTCTAATAGAAAATTCACAAATGCTAGATCACGCATTCCTGCTACTTTATGTAAAACGGTATTTCCTTCATTATCTATTGTGTTTATTAAAACACCTTTTTGTAAAAAATATTGAGCAATTGGGACTTGATTTTGCTTCTTAGCTATCAGGTGAAGAATGGTTTCTCCATTTGCAGTCGTAACAGTTGGTTTTAATTTTAAATCGTCAATAAGATATTGAAATATTTCTAAAGAATTAGCAGATCGTCGAGTAGCCTCAGCAGCTATTAATAATGCATTAGAGGTCCATTTACTTCCCTTTTCAATAAGTTTTTTTAAATTAATAATATTACCGGTTCTGGCAGCATAATCAAAAACTGTTTTTCCTAATGCGTCTTGATCTTTTACACTTAATCCTTTTGTTTCTAAAAATTGTGTAACGGACAAATCTTTATCATAAGGTACAGCTAACATTAATAGGGTTGCTTTATCCTTATATAATTTTTTAGGGTCTAAACCTGCTTTAAAAAAAATTTCTATTAATTCTTTTTTAGCATTACCACTAGCCAAAGCATAAGCCAAAGGTGTCGTATTATGAGAATCTTCGTGATTGATATTAGCTCCTTTATTTATAAGATTTTGTACTAATTCTATATTTCCTTTAGCAGCAGCCCAATGCAAATAAGTTCTTTCATCATGTGTGAGTTTATTTATTTCATTTCCTTTTTGTTCCAATAAATAGTAAATTATTTCATTTGATACATCATTATTAATAGCTAATGTAACGGGATCAAAAGCGGAAGAGTTTAGCTCTGAAGCATTATTACCTTTGGCTATTTCAGCTTGAACGGTGGTTAGATTTGGATTTTTTTTCCAAAAATTTCCATCTAATAATGTATTTTTTTGTTGGGCAATTGACACTATATTAAATAGTATTGCTATTATTATATGTATTCTTTTCATTTCTAACTTTTATGTATAAGTAATAAAAAAATATAAAGGCAAAAGTATAGTTTTAAAACTATACTATTTGCCTTTCACAAAAACAAAACCTTTTAAAATTGATATTTTAGTGTTGCCATAAATTGTCTTGGCGGTATTGGATTAATACTGTAATTTTCATGTACTGTATAATTTAAAGTATTAGCCACATTAGACAATTTACATAATAAACTTATATTTTTATAAGTATATCCTAGGGTTGCATCCGCAACTGCATAACCACTAACTGGAATCTCACGTTCTTCTATAAATACTGTTCCATTTTTATCTTTTGCATAACGGTTATTCCAACCTCCTATACGATTTCCTATATAGTTACTTATGGCTCCTATTGAAAGATTTTTGAAAAATCCGTTTTGTACTGTATAAAAGAAACTTAAATTAGCTGTTTGATCAGGTGTACGAGCCAAACGATCCCCTTCTACTGAACTACCTACTAATCCAGATGTTTTCACAAAACGCATATCGTTATAACTATAACCTGCATTAATTTTAAATCCTTCAATAGGTGTTATGGTAACATCTAATTCAATTCCTTTGCTTCTTGTTTTACCTGATAGTTCTTTGATATTCGAATTAGAATTGGCTTTACCATCTAAGGTTGTAGCTGCCATTTGGACTAAATTATTATTTTCAATGCTATAAACAGTTACTCCTGTTGTTAAATTACCTTTAAAAAATTCTGTTTTTACCCCTGCTTCATATTGATTTATAATAGAAGGTTTTATAGGATTGTTATAAATATCAACACCTGTGTTGGTAGTGAATGAATTTGAATAACTTCCAAAAATTGCTATTGATTGCATTGGTTGAAAGACCAAACCAAATTTAGGAGAAAATGCTTTATCTACTTGTATAGCGCCTTCAATTGGTGTATTATCTTTATCTGCTTCATGATTAAGCACAAAAGGAGTTTGTCCTTTAGGACTTGTATTATTTCCACCATCAATTTTGGCATTATATACAGTACTTTGAACTTCTTGCCATGACCAACGTAAACCAGCAAGTACTTTTAATTTTTCATGAATAGATATTAAATCTTGAGCAAAAAAGCCAAAACGTTTTCCTTGATTCTTTGTTAGTACTGAATTATAATTTTCTTGTGATCCTTTTTCGTTTGAAAATGTAATAGGATCAAAAATATTGATCTTATCATAATCTGTTATAGCAATAAATTTACCATCTTTTTGTTTTGTATAAAACAAATAGGAATAACTATCCGTATAACTAGTTTCTCCATCTATTCCTGTAAATAGTTCATGCTTGAAACCAAAAGTTTTAAAACTTCCTTGTAATCCTAATTGTTGTCCTAATAGTGTTTCAACATTTTTGTTCTTACCTAATTTTCTAGTTAAATCACCCGTTATGTTAGAAGGTTGAATTCTGTCTGTTCCTTCAAATTGTCTTGAATAGTTTTGAAATGACATATTTGCAATAAACTTCCAAGAATCATTAATCTGATGTTTTAAAAGAGCGGATAATGATCCTTGGCGTGTTTGTCCGTTAGACCAATTAGCACCTAAATAGCGACTAATAGGAACATCAAGAATAGTTTTCCCAAAAGCACCCGTTCCAAAATCAGGTGTCCAATTATCGTGTAAATAATCCATTTGAAGAAGTATATCTGTTTTTTGAGTTGCCTTAAATAGAAAAGAAGGATTAATATAATAACGTTCTCTATTTACTACATCTCTAAAACTTTTTGATTTTTCAAAACTACTCACTACTCGGTAAGCAATTGATTTACTAAGAGGCCCATAAAAATCAATTACAGGTTTGTAAAAATCATAACTTCCTGTTTGAAAAGATAGCTCTCCTCCTCTTTCAAACAAAGGGGTTTTGGTTACTAAATTTAAAATTCCTCCTGGTGCTACATTTCCATATAACAAGGCACTATTTCCTTTTAAAAATTCTACTTTTTCTAATGAAATCACCTCAGGCATTGCCCCTCCATTTTGACGAAAACCATTTTTAAAAATATTATTCGTACCCATATCATAACCTCTTGACCAAAAGGATTCTTGTGCTCCACCACGTGCTGAGCCTACATAAACACCATTTGCATTTTTTACTACATCGCTCAAACGAACTGATTGTTGTTGAGAAATCACTTCTCCTGCAATAGATTGTAAGCTCTGAGGGTTATCAAAAGGTTTTAACCCAGTACGAACGGTAGAAACAAACTTTTTTTGTTTATGTTGTCTTATTTCTATTTCTTTTAACGAATATCTTTTTTTTCTAACCGTATCATTTTCAACGGTATTTTCTATTTCTCCTTGAAACTTATCTTGACCAAAACTTTGCCCTGACAAGAATAATAAACATCCTAACCAATATAACTTCATTTTATTTAGACTAATTTTAAATTGTTTTTGGATTGCAAATATATGATTAGAATTTTAAAAAAGAAAATTATTTTTAATTATTCTAAATAAAATTTAAACAACTTAACTATGTTATCAAGTAATCAAGTATTTGGTACTTCTAAAATTTAATATTATCAGATTTTCTATAATTATTCTAAATATTTTAAAGTAAGACTAAAAAAATATGAAACATTTAAAGAGTGGTAAATCCAAACTATGAAATAGAAATTTGTTTCAGATAAAATAATTTTAAATCTAAAAAAGAATGTTTTTTATCCTCAATGTAAAATTAGATTTTTTGAAAAATTCTCATATTTTTTATTCTTTTCACCTTCATCATTAAGCATAACACATAAGTCTAATTTTAGCTTTCTTTATAATTTTCATTCAATTTAAAATATAAACGACATTAAAAGGTATTTCTAAATTTTCACAAAAAAAGGCTATCCTAAACTTTTTAGGATAGCCTCTTAAAATAATATATCAGATAAATTTTTAATTCATTTCTTTATTTTTAAATTTTCAGAATTTAGTTCTTTATCTTATAATAAAGAAATCTCTAAATTTTTCCCAAAAAGTTTTTTCTTTTACTTCCTGACCGTATCCGTATCCGTATCCGTATCCGTTTATAACATCAGTATCATTTAGCACCATAGACATATTTGGTAATTTACCTTCTTTATAAATAGAACTTGGAATTTTTAGTAATTCTTTCTCTAAATATTTAGCTCTTACTACATATATAAAAGCATCTGCATTTTTAGCAATAAGTAAAGTATCTGTTACTAGACTTACTGGAGCTGTGTCAACTACTACATAATCATATTTTTCTTTTAGATAGTCAAACATCTTTTCTAACTTTTGACTCATTAATAGTTCTGCAGGATTAGGAGGAATGACACCTGCTGGGAGAACATCAAAAGAATCATAATTAGGTAGTTTAACTATATAATCTTCTATTTTTTCATCAATAGTTGTAAGATAATTAGTAACTCCTCTATTAGGTAATTGTAAATAATCGTCTAAACGGGGATTTCTAATATCTAATCCTACTAACAAAACCTTCTTTCCTGTTAGTGCTATAGTCCCTGCAAGATTTACTGTTATAAAAGTTTTCCCTTCAGCAGGTAAAGTAGAAGTTAAGAAAATAGTTTTAGCATTGGTTTCTAATTTTGAATTTAAAATAAATTCAAGATTGGTTCGTACAATACGCATAGCTTCAGCTGCACTTGAACGACTTTCTAATTGAATAATTTCTTCGTGCGAATCGGAATGAGGCACATCCCCAAGAAACGGTATCCCTAATTTATCTAAATCTGCTTTTGTTTGAACCTTTGTGTTTAATAAATCTTTTAAATAAATGATTATAAACGGAATTAATAAACCAACTAAAATTGCAACAAAATAAATAATTAAGGGTTTTGGTGAAATAGGATTCTCTAAAGCATAAGCTTTATCTATTATTTTAGAATTAGGTGCTGTAGCTGCTAAAGTAATTGCTGTTTCTTCTCTCTTTTTAAACAAATATAAATATAACTCTTCTTTTATTTGTTGTTGACGAAATATACCTCTATATTCTCTTTCTAACTTTGGAATTTTATTTAGTTTTGAATTTAATGAATTGCGTTCTCCTAGTAAATCGCTATTTTTAAATTCTAGAGCTGATTTTTGTTTTGATAAACTTTGAGCTATAGAACCTTTTAGAGTTAAAATACGATCATTTAATTTTTCTATATTCGGATTATCAGATGTTGCACTTTTTAATAATCTATTGCGTTCAATTACTAACAAATTAAACTCATTGATTAAACCAGCCGCTGACGCATTATCAGAAGGAATTAAATTTATAGGTAGGACATCTATCTTATCGCTCTTCAATTGAGCGATCATCATATTTATTACAGTAAGCTGAGTCCCAACAGAAACTTGCTCTGCATTAAATGCAGATTCTGTTTTCAAATCTAATTCTACTTCAGCAGAAATATCAGTCAGATCGTTATTTTTTTTATATTTTTCTATATTTTTTTCAACTCCTTGTAGTTCTTCTGTAACGATAGCTAAACGATCATTAATAAATTTTGCCGTTTTTTCTGATATTAAATTCTTATCAATGATAGCGTCCTGATTATAGTTTACTACTAGCTTATCTAAGAAATCAATGGCTCTTTGAGGCACTGGATCTGTAAATGTTATTTCCACTACATTTGTTTTTTTATTGAGTGGTTCAACCAATAATTTCTTTTGAACTATACTAGTTTCTCTATCTATATTTTTAATACTTATCTGATATACCCCTTGATCATAATTTCTTAATTTTCCGTCATTGGTGTAAACAGGTAATTTTTCTATAATAAAATTACCTAATTCTACAGATTTTACAATCTGATTATAACGATACTCTCCTATTAAATCTTTATTTTGATTGTATAATAAAAATTTATGAGTTCCTTTCAACGATACTACAAGAGTTGTATCTAAATCCGACTTTTCTTTATTTTCAAAGAAAATCTTTATAGGACTTTTTCCATAAATATCAGTAGTTTTAATCCTTCCAACAGCATAATAATTTATATTAAAACCGCCAGAGAGCAAGGTCTTTTTTACAATATTTCTAGATTTTAAAATTTCAATTTCATCATCAATCTTATTTTTAGCTCCTCCAAAACTACTGATGTCCTCCAAAACAGAAAGCTCAGATGCCAAACCTCCTGATTCTTTATCTTTTATTAATACCGTAGTAGATGCCTTGTATATGGATGTTGCATAACGTAAATAAACTTTTGCTAGGGATAGTGACAGTATAACCAGTACAACAAACCAATACCAATTTCTCAAAAATTTATTTAGTATCTCCTTTATATTTATTTCACTAATATTTTCTTCTTGGGACATGAATTTATTTTGCATTTTATCATTATTTTTTAAACAATAGTACTAGTGATATAAGAACAGAACTCAATGAAATCCAAACGGGTATATTTTGATTAAATGTAGACGCGTTAGCTCTTGCTTTATTAGGTTCTATATAAATTAAATCATTCTGTTTTAAATAATAATAGGGCGAATTCATAAAATCAGACTTCGTCAAATCAATTCTATGATATGTTTTCTTCCCTTCATTTTCTCTTATTAATAAAACATTTTCTCTTTTCCCATATATAGTCAAATCACCCGCTAAACTTAATGCTTCAGGCAAGGTAATACGCTCACTAACTACGTTAAAAGTTCCTGGCTTTGCGACCTCTCCTATAACGCTTACTTTAAAATTCATTATACGAACATTTACAATAGGATTCTTTATATATGCTTTTAATTTATTTTTCAACAAATTAATTGCCTCTTCTTTTTTTAATCCTCCAAAAGTTAAAGTTCCTATAATTGGAAATTCTATTTGATTTTTTTGATCCACCAAATATAATTGCTGCTGTCTCTGACCAGGCGCACTTTGATTACCAACATTTGGTGCCATTGTACTTTCTAAACTAAATGGAGCTGCTGCCTCAGGATCTGGTGCAGAAACCGTAATTAATAATAAGTCATCAGGTTGTATTTTAGGTTCAAAAAAAACTACATTTTCAAAATTCGAATTACTAGACAAATCCGAATAATATGCTATCTTCTTTTGCTGCGAGCATCCTAATACAAAAAAAGAAATTATTCCAAAAATAATTAAATAAATTTTACCTCTCATATATCAATTTTTATCTAAAATTTCATAATCTGAATTTAAACTTTTAAATTCTGGCACGATCATTTTCATATATCCTACTATATCATTATTAGAATAATTAAATGTAGTATCAATCAATAATTTAATATTTTCTTTTACACATTTATAGTCTTCTATCATATCTTGAGCCACTAATATTTTTTCGTGGTGAGTAGGCAAGGTTTTTGAGTCATCTTTTAGTAATTCTTCGTACAATTTTTCACCTGGCCTTAGCCCTATTTCTTTTATCTGAATATCTACATTTGGAATTAAACCTGCTAAACGTATCATTTTTTCTGCTAGACTGTAAATTTTAACAGGTTTTCCCATGTCAAATATATAGATTTCCCCTCCATTTCCCATAGTTCCAGCTTCCAATACAAGTTGACAGGCTTCAGGAATAGTCATAAAATATCGAATTATATCTTTATGAGTAATGGTTACTGGTCCTCCTTCAGAAATTTGCTTTGTAAACAATGGTACTACAGAACCATTAGATCCTAAAACATTACCAAAACGAGTTGTAATGAATTTTGTACTTTTGATATTATTTTTTAATAATTCAAAGTGTAGTGACTGAACGTATTTTTCTGCAATTCGTTTACTTGCCCCCATCACATTACTTGGGTTTACGGCCTTATCTGTTGAAACCATTACAAATCGTTCTACTTTGTATTGAACGGCTAAATCAGCCAGATTACTAGTTCCCATTACATTAACAAAGATTGCTTGTGACGGATTTTCTTCCATCAAGGGAACATGCTTATAAGCCGCGGCATGATAAATAATATCAGGCAAATATTTTTTAAAAAGAATATCTAAACGCTGTTTATCTCTGATATCTGCAACTTTTGTTATAATTTCTATGGAGGAGGTATCATACTTATCTAATTCTATTAATAAATTATGTAAAGGACTTTCAGCTTGATCTATCAATAACAATATAGTAGGTCTAAAGGCTATTACTTGTCTAACAATTTCACTTCCTATAGAACCAGCGGCTCCTGTTATTAAAACTGTTTTATTGGTATGTGTACTAGAAATCGCTTTATTATTTAAAACTATTGGCTTCCTATCTAATAAATCTTCTATCTCAAAATTCTTAATTTTCTTTGAAATTTCTTTTTGATTCTCCCAATCTGTAACAAGAGGTACCGTAAAAACTTTAACACCTACTTCTAGGCATTCTTCTACTATTTGAATCTCTTCTTCTCTTGTTAAACTCTTATCAGCAATAACTAAACCTGAAACATTATTTTCTTTCAATAAATCTACTATATTTTCTCTTATAGAGAATACAGGTAATCCCAAAGCTCTTTTAGAATCATTAGATTCATATCTATCTATAAAACCTTTAATATGAAATCTTTTAGGTATTTCTGACAATAAAGCATTTGCAACAGCTATGGCGTTTGCATCTGAACCATAAATGAGTAATATTTCTTGTTTCCCTACTAAAATATTAGAAAAATATATTTCAAATACTTTTTTTACAAAAACTCTATAAAAAAAAAGTAAACAAAAAACTATAAAAGAGTTTACTAACAAGGCAGTCGTAAAATATAAATCTACGGAAAAAAAAGTTTTACTAAAAGCATCTATTATTACTAATGATGAAAAAGCAAAAAATTGTGCAAAAAAAATTTTAACAGCATCTACTATAGAAGAATGCCTAATTATACCTGAATACGTTTTGAATATCCAAAAGAAGAAAATATTAACGAAAAAATATAAGGGAATTTTAATTCCTTCGTATTGCGTTGTTATAAATTTAAGATTAATTCCTTTAAATAAATAATAGGTTAATGCCGTAGCAAAACTAATTACTAGAATATCTAGAAAAAGAACAGACCATCTAGGTAAATAACCTACATTATTTAAGTCAATTTTAGACAGAATTTTATTATTAATTTTTTTATTTAAGTACTCTCTCACTTCTTTAAGAACATTATTTTAATTTAGTTTTTTCGGGCTACAAATTACTGAAAAAATAATTGAAGTTCCGAGAGAATTCTCTCTTTTTCACTTTCTGTCAAATTAGAACCTGAAGGCAAACATAAACCTCTTTCAAATAAATCCTCTGATATTCTCGCTCCGTAATAAGGGTATGTTTTAAATACTGGCTGAAGGTGCATAGGCTTCCAGAGTGGTCTTGTTTCAATATTTGCTTTTTCAAATGCTAAACGGAGTGCTTCTCTTTGTTCATAAGACTCTAATACAACTGCACTTAACCAGTGATTTGAATAAAAATAATCCGTTGGCTCAGTTAAAACAATTATATTCGGAATATTTACAAAAAATGTTTTATACAACTGATTCATATCTCTCCTTAACTCAACATGTTTGTTTAAAACCTCCATTTGTCCACGTCCTATACCTGCACATATATTGCTCATTCTATAATTATAACCTATATGACTATGCTGATAATGAGGTGCATCATCACGAGCTTGAGTTGAAAGAAACACTGCTTTTTGTTTAATATTCACATCATTTGTTACCAGTGCTCCCCCACCAGAGGTTGTAATAATTTTATTACCATTAAAAGAAAGTATACTAATATCTCCTAATGTTCCACATTTTTGTTTTTTATAGGAACTTCCTAATGCTTCTGCACTATCTTCTACAACAGGAATTTGATATTTTTGAGAAATTGCTTTTATTTGATCGTGCTTGTATGGCATCCCATATAGATGAACCGCTATTATTGCTTTTGGTTTTTTCCCTTTAGAAATTCTATCTTTTATAGCTTCTTCTAAAGCAATTGGACACATATTCCACGTTTCTGATTCACTATCCACAAAAATAGGAATTGCCCCTTGGTACACAATAGGGTTTGCTGAAGCCGAAAATGTCATACTCTGACAAATTACTTCATCACCTGCTTTAATATCTAAAAGAATTAAAGCTAAATGTAAAGCGGCTGTTCCTGAACTTAAGGCAGCAACGCTTAAATTTTCACCTAAGTATCTTTCTAAGTCTTGCTCAAAACCATTCACATTAGGCCCTAGTGGTGCTACCCAATTGGTTTCAAAAGCTTCATTAACATACTTTTGCTCATTCCCTCCCATATGAGGAGAAGAAAGCCATATTTTTGTATTATTCATTTGAATTATATTTTATTACTTTTCCGGGATTTCCTACAACAACAGCATAATCTGGCACATCCTCTATGATAACTGCTCCAGCACCAATAGTTGACCATTTCCCTATTTTTATCCCTTGTATAATGGTAGCGCCAATACCAATATGACTTCCTTCTCCTACAAAAACATTTCCTGCCAGTGAAGCATTTGGTGAGATATGCGCATAATTTTCAATCCAACAATCATGATCAACAGATGCAGAAGTATTTATAATACAATGTTTACCAACCTTTACATGAGCATTTAAAACTACACCAGCCATTATAACCGTCCCTTCATCTACACTAGAAAATTTAGATATTATAGCTTTTGGATGAATAGCGATAACAAAGTTAACATTTAGAGTATTGACAATTTTTTTTCTCGTTAAATTATTACCAATAGCTATTATGCAGTTATCAAAAGGATGAAATTTAAATTTTTTAGAATTAATAATTGGAAAATCAAAAATAGTTTTTAATTTTTCCACATCATCAATAATAGTTTTTATTTGAATTTTGTTTTCAAATAAAATATCTATTATTACTTTACAATGCCCACTAGCTCCGTATAATATTATCTTATTGTCCATTAAATGGTTCTATTGTAGCCGAGTCAACGGCATTTATCCCTTCTTTTTTAATTACTTTCAAAAATGTCAAAAATAAAATTTTCATATCAACTAAAAACGAAATATTATCAACATACCAAACATCATATTGAAATTTCTGATCCCATGATATAGCATTACGTCCATTTACTTGAGCCCAACCAGTAATTCCTGGTTTAACCTCATGTCTTCTGTTCTGAAAATCATTATACAAATGTAGGTATTGAGTTAATAATGGTCTTGGACCAATTAGACTCATATCTCCTTTTAAAACATTAAACAATTGAGGTATTTCATCTAATGATGTTTTTCTTACTAGATTACCTATAATAGTTAATCGATCCGCATCTGGCAAAAGTATACCATTCTCATCGCGTTCATCCGTCATTGTTTTAAATTTATATATTTTAAAGACTTTTCCATTTTTCCCTGGTCTTGGTTGCACGAAAAACACATTCCCTTTATTTGCAATAAACAAGCCAACAAAAACAAGGACAAAAAAAGGACTTAGAATTACAATTCCTATGAGTGTTGCTAAGAAATCTAACAATCTCTTTAAAAAAAAATTATACATGTTCTAAATTTTCATATTCATTTCGGATCGCTTCCCAAATTATTTTTTGCTCATATCTTGAAACTATCATCTGACGAGCATTTGATTTAAGTTGATCAAACAAACTTTTTTCTTGGTATACTTTTCTCATTGCTTCTTCAATTGCTTTACTATTCTTCACTGGAATAATCAAACCATTTTTTCCTTCTTCAATGATTTCGTTACAGCCATTAATATTAGAAACAATAGCGGGTAATTCCATAGCACCAGCTTGCATCACTACATTCGGAAAACCTTCACGATAACTAGGGAAAACCAATACATTAGCAACCTTAAAGTAGGGTCTAACATCGGATTGGTAGCCTACATTTATAATATTTATATTTTCTTCAATTTCAGTTAACGTTTCAGGCAATAGAGGATCTAAATCAGATTCCAACGCCCCTACTAACAATAACTTTGTTTTACTTAAATTCAAATTGGTAAAGGCAGTAATCAACTCATTAATTCCTTTATCTTTTACTAACCTCCCCACAAAAATAAAAACAAAATCATCTTTTGCAATATCTAACTGTGCTTTTAACTTTAAGGTTTCTTCTTCAGAAATTTGTTCAGGTGCAAAAAATGCTGTATTGATTCCATTTGAACTCCCATTTCCTATAATTTTAATCTTTTCTTTTGGCGCAAAATTATTTTCCAAAATAAATTTTTCAAGTCCTTTCGAGTTTGGATAGACTTTAGTAGCACAAACGTAAGTTAATTTTTCTACTAGATTTAAAATTTTTCTTTTTACTCCTACTGCTTCCATCAACGGAAGTCCAGCAACTGTATGCAACCTATGAGGCACTCCAGCAATTTTTGACGCTATCATACCCACCATACCCGCTTTAGGTGTATGGGTATGTACAATTTCTGGTTTATTTTTCAATAGAAAAACAATCAATCTAAAAATTGCTATTGTGTCTTGTATTGGTGTAATTTTACGAGTAAGATTTAAACAAAAAATAGCCACTTGATTTTCCTTACCGAATTTTTCTAAATTCTCATTCTCAGACGAAATAGCTACTACATCATAATATTGACTCATATAGGTCAACTGCCCCGTTAAAAGTTTTACTAGAGAGATAGGAACTGTAGTTATCCTAACTATTTTTTTCTTTACCATTCAGTTTAGTTTATCATTTTTTAGACTCTGCGCCATGACATAAAAGAACAGAGGATAAAACATTAATCGCATTCTGGAAGCTAACCCCAAATTATAAATATAAGTACTTAGAAACAGAAATATCAAAATTGATGTATAAAGTGCAAATTTAACATCTAATTCTAACCAATTGCTAGTCCGGTTGTAGATTTTTTTAAAAAAGAAATACATAATAAAAATCAAGATTAAAGCATTTTCAATTGATGTTACATATTGCAAATCATTATTCACTTTATAAAATAATGGCAAACACAACAACATCAACACCCTCCCTATATAACCCAGATCTGCTAAATAGTTTGAGGCGGTGTGTTTTTCTACATAATTTTGATATCCTTCGAATTTCAACAGTATCGATTCAACACTAAGAGACTCCAATTTTACAAATTGGGTCATAAAAAAGACTACTCCAAAAAAAGAAAGTAGTACAATTGGAATCCAAAACTTTTTATCAATTATATTCTTATATTTTTCAAATAAGACAAACACTAAAGACAACAATACTATTACTCCTACGTAAGGGCGCACTAAAAACAAGAAAAATAATGCCACTAAAATACTCCAACTTAATTTCATCTTTTTTAATTTGTAAAATATAAATACTAACGTTACAAATACCACACAATCTTTACCTGGCAAGACGCTCCAAAAATGAAAAGAGGGCACTAACAGAGTATACTGTAACCAATGTATTTTTCCTGAATCTAATTCAAAATATCGTTTAAACAATAAGAGAAATGGAATAAAACTCAAAAAAACAGAGAGCAAATACAATAACTCAAAGTTAAATCCTATTTTAAAAAGCAAACGATATAAATGTATAAAAAAGTTATGTCCAACAAAATTAAATCGATCTTTAGAAGATGTATTTGTTACTTCTATCAGATAACCTTGTATATCCGATATAGGATTTTGAATTATAATTTCATACCCTAAATAACCTATAACAAAATGCTCTAACATTAGAAAAAAAAGAAAAAAAATCTGTTTTTTATTAATTATATTGAAATAAAGTTTTTTGAGAAATAAACTAATCAATAGAACTTCTATCAATACAACTAAATCAATAGAAAAATCAGCTATCATAAGTCTCAAAATACCATTTTTGGAAACAATAAAAAGTCCATACTCTAAAAGTATTATCTTTTTTCCCACTTAGATGATTCGATACTAACTCCTGAATATATGCGGCATTAAAAAGATCTTGCTTTAAAAGAAATTTAGTTTCAACATAACGCAAAAGCTCTGGCTTTAAAACCCCTCTTAACCAATCTCCTACTGGTACTCCGAAGCCTTTTTTAGATTTATCTAGAAATTTTTCAGGAAAATATTGTTTAAATGATTCTTTCAAAAGGTGTTTTTTGTCAAATCCTTTCAAAAGGTAATGTTCGGGTAACTGTGAGGTAAAATTCCAGAGTTTTTTATTCAAAAATGGAGCACGAGATTCTAAAGACGATAACATAGTTGTTCGATCAACTTTTACTAGCATATCCCCTTCCAAACTCAACATTCTATCAATACTTCTAAATTCTGTAAGTCCTAAATTTTCTTTAGTAATTTTAGCTTTGTAATAACTTAAAGCATCTGCATATTGAAATTTGGAATACAATAAATTCTCTAATTCATTTTTTTGAAATGCTAAAGAAATAATATTATAATAGTAATCTCCTTCATAATTCATTGCATTCATAAGCCTATTTAACTTAAATGCAAAACCACGTTGATCATCTTTATTAACTACAAATTTTGACACTCCTGTTTTAATCCAGTTATTTACACTCTTAGGTACTATTGAAGTATACTTTTGGTTTAATTTCCCCATATAATATTTATTATATCCCCCATATACTTCGTCACCGCCATCACCTGTTAAGGCAACGGTTACTTTTTGACGTGTTTTATGTGCTACTAAAAAAGTAGGCAAAGCAGAAGAATCAGCAAAAGGCTCATCAAAATTCAAAAGAATTCGATTTACATCTTGCATCAAGTCTTTCTCAGAAATAACAAATTTATGATGGTTACTACCTATTAAATTGGCAACAGTAGTTGCTTTTTCCGACTCATCAAATTCTTTTTTGTCAAAACCTATCGAAAATGTATCAATTTTTTTATTTGATTGTTGCGCTAAACATAAAGAAACAATTGAAGAATCAACCCCTCCAGACAAAAATGTCCCCAAAGGAACTTCTGACTCAGAACGACTTAAAACGGACTCTTGAACCAAATCGTGATTTACCTTAACTGCATCAGACTTTGATAGCTGGCTGTAATTTTCATATACTGACTCTTTGATAGTATGAATAGAAAAACTTGTATTACTCAAATTAATTTCCAAATAATTATTGGCTTCTAATTTAGAAATCCCATCATAAATAGTAAAAGGGGCAGGTATATAAGTCAGTTGAAAATAAAGATTTAATCCATGTTTTGAAATTTCAGGTTTACGAGATAACTGATTGACTATTGATTTCAATTCACTTCCCCAATACACACCTTCATCTGTTTGTGAATAATATAATGGTTTCTCGCCAAAATAATCTCTAGCTATAAATACTTTATTTCTGATTTTATCGTAAATACTAAAAGCAAACATACCATCTAGCATACTGAAAGCATCTACACCGTAGTGAATATAGAGATTCAAAATAACTTCGGTATCTGATTTGGTTTGAAACTGATACCCTAAATCTAAGAGTTGTTGTTTTAGTACACGATAATTATAAATTTCGCCATTAAACACAATGGTATAATTACCATCTGTACTAGATATAGGCTGTTTACCTGATGACAAGTCGATAATTGATAATCGTTGCATGGCAAAACCAAGGGTACAATTTTCTAAAGACTTAACAAAAAAACCATTTTGATCAGGTCCTCTATGATGTATAAGAGCATTCATATTCCCTAACTTATTCATAGCTGCTTGTTCATTTATAGATTGTATTACAAAACCATTTATTCCGCACATAACTGATATCTTTATAGTTTTTTCAAAATAGATATATATTCATTTTTATTGTTTTCAACACAATAAAAATCAAGAAAACAATTATAATTATCCATTCCTACTCGATTAAAAACTTCTCTGTTTTCAAAAACTTTTCTAATTTCAATCTCCCAATCAAAGCTAGAATTAGCATGAAGATTTTTTCTATTTCTATTAATTTTAACATTAGCTTCTAGAGGCGTAGAAATTGTTGGCTTAGCACAAGCCATATACTGAATTAATTTAAACCCACATTTTCCTTTATTGAAAGAATTATCAACAAGAGGCATTATACCAACATCAAATTTATTTATCCAGTATACTTCTGTATCAGCAGACCAAGGTATAATTTTATAATTAATTCCTTTCAACTTATATTCCAAATCAACATCAAACCCAACTAAATATAAACAATAATCAATATCATCAATATTTTTAAAAACCTGAACTAGGTCTATTAAATTAACACTAGTAGATTTTGATCCAATCCAGCCCACAATAAAATTATTCTTTTTAATTTTTAAATTTGGTTTAGGATATTTAATACAACTAACAGAAGTTGGAATTTCTTCTACATATATATTATTTTTCTTTGCATAATATGTCAAATATGGACTACCTGTAATTACCTTTTTAGCGTTTTTAATAACTTTCTTTATTTTATCTCCAAATAAGAATCTTATTATTATATTAGAATGTGAATCATAATTATGAAAAATCGCATCATCAAAATCAACAATATATTTAATTCCAAAAAGATGTAATAAAACCTCAAAAAAAGGAAAGAAATATGGAAATAATTCATATTCAATATATACATTTTTAATTTGTATAATCTTGAATAATTGAACTAATCTAAGAAAATATCTTCTCAGAACATAAACAACTTTTCCTCCTCCCCTTACAGTGAAATATTTCTTATCAAATAAAGGATAGACTTTACAAATTATTCCTTCAGCCTCATAATGTTTTATATATTGATATATCCTATACCGACTACTAGGTCCCGACTCATCATATTTTGTAAAAAAAATAAACTCCATGAATATTATTTAAACTTATATTTTTTCTTTGTACTTATCATAAAATATACACCAATCATTAAAAATAGCCAGATTGGAAAATTATTTATTTTAGGGGTAAAAAAAGCCATTAAATTAACATAACAAACATTTGAATAAGCATATAAACCAAAAGGATTTGCCCCTCTCAAAAAAAAGAGTCCTAAGCTATTCAATAAAAAGGAGTGTAAAAAAATGGCAAACATTACATATAGAAAACCTCCATCTCTATAAAAAGGTTCTAAAAAAGTTCCTACATTAGTAGGTGAGGGAATAAAATAAAACTCGTTAATTAAAGAACTTGGCTCTTCTGTTAATCCTAATGAATTTGTAATTTTCAATAAAGGATACATTGTTCTATCTATATTTAGCTCATCTATATTTTCGTTCTCTATGATGTGATTAAAATAAGCAAAAGATGAAGTCCCATAGTATACAAAACTCTGAGCTGATGGAGAAATATCCCATCCTTTATACATTTTTTCATCAGTATCTTTACCTGCCAAAATTGCTATTGCTGAAAAGAGACCATACACCATTATCATAAAAAATAAAGAGTAAAATATAATTTTAAAATTATTAATCTTATGATAAACAAATGGAAGTATAGCAATCAATGAGGTAAAAATAATCCATATAGGTCTCGTCCTATCAATAAAGAGTAAATTTTCAAAAAATGTAATCAAAATAAAAAGATAATATATTTTCTTACTTTTCATTTCTTTTATAACACATAAAGAAACAGAAACCGCTAACCATGAAAAATAACTAAGCTGAATTCCTATTGAATCCGAAAAATTATCCCCTTCAATTCTAATTTGTTTAGAATCATCTGAAAAAATCATTCCAAGAAAAAAACTAACTCCTCCAAAATAAGAAATTAATTTGACCAAATACATAATGAATCCAATATTTCCTAAGCTATAAAAAACAAAAACAAATCTCTTAATTTTATTTATATCTAAGTATTGTAAAGAAGAATAAAAATTAAAATCATTAACAATTCTATTTTTGTACAATTTTAAGTAAAGAAAACTTGATACAAAAAAAAACAAAGCACTTATAATAAATATAAAGTGAGAATAATTATTACACTCATTATATTCTATTATACCCAATATATAAGAAACATAAAAAAAAGTAAATGTTATAAATCCATAGAAAGAGGGCACATATATTAAAAATTTCAAATCTCTTCTCATCATTTTTTTTTAAATAAAATTAAAACAATAAAAAATAACATCTGTAAAGGAACACTCCATAAAACAATAGATTTTATTTCTAAGAACATTAATAAAATTTGAAATATAATACTCAAAAAAATACTCAAAAACAGATTAAAATTCAGATTGTTAACTTTTTTAACTTTCAACATTCCCAGAGTAATCATATTAACAAAAATAATCATTACCGAAATTAAAAAATAAGGTAATACATCATAATAAGTTATTATTGAATTACCTTTCCAAAAAAATAAATACACAAAAAAAAATAAAGCCAGCAAAAAAAAATAAAAAATTATACCTAATCTATTTTTATTTATATGATTCAAAAAATCTTCCTTTTTAGTAACAACCATTTCTGAACCATATAAAAAAACTAAAGAAACTAGTACACCTGATATTAATTCTGGAAATCTTGTCAAAAAAAGATATTTTTGTAGTTCATCACTATTATACCCGAACCATATCATAGAAACAGTTCCTAATGAAAATATTATTTGATCATATTTAAATAATATATAATTCAGTAATTGCTGAATCCCCAACTTAAATTCAAGTTTAGGATTTAATTCAATAGCAACAATTTGATTATAAAATTTGAGAGTAATCAAAAATCTAATAAAGGAACATAATAAGAAAATCAATATAAATTCACTTTTATTAAGATTCATAAAAAATTCAAATATAAGAAATACAATAAAAAATAATGGATATGATAAAAAATTAGATAAAAAAACTTGTCCGAATAATCTTCTAGCTCCCAATTGAACAATTATAAGTATTGAAATCACATCTAATACTAGCAATAAAAAAACTAAAAAGGAATTTAATAAATCTTTTTCTAAAAAATAAATTATCAATGAAAAAAACAAAGCTAAATATACCCCATTATTTTTCATATAACATAAGGGATCATATTTCTTTGAAGCATCAACTAAAAAACTAGCATACAACTGATTATCAACACCAAACTTACAAACGGTCAAACCAATCATTTGATATTGGGCAAAAAGTATAAGTTGTAAAGCCATATCCGATTTTATAAAGCTCAATCCACCAGAAGCCAAAACTATAAATCCTATAGACGTTAGTAAACCAGAACTCAATAACTTCAATGAATGACTTAAAAAATCTTTTACAAAATTTAATTTTTCTTTATAAATCACAGGGTTAGTTTTCTCAAATACTCCGCATACGAACTTTTACCTAAGCCATCTGCACATTTATTAAACTCTTCTTTAGAAATAAACCCTTTACGATAGGCCACTTCTTCAATACACGCAATCTTTAATCCCGTACGTTTTTCAACTGCTTTAACAAATTCAGTCGCTTCGGTCAATGATTCATGAGTACCCGTATCTAACCAAGCGAAACCACGTCCCATTAACTGCAAGTTCAATGCGCCTTGTTCTAAATACGTTTGATTAACGGTTGTGATTTCCAATTCACCGCGATGAGATGGCTTAACATTTTTAGCAATCTCAACTACTGAATTTGGATAAAAATACAAACCTACTACTGCGAAACTTGATTTTGGATTTTCTGGTTTTTCTTCAATAGAAAGTACTTTTCCATTTGCATCAAATTCGGCAACACCATAACGCTCTGGGTCATCTACATAATAGCCAAAAACAGTTGCTTCATTCTTTTCTATTACGGTATTAACCGCATTATTCAATAAATTTTGTAATCCTGCTCCGTAGAAAATATTATCCCCTAAAATCAAACACACATCATCATCGCCAATGAACTCTTCACCCAATATAAAAGCTTGCGCTAATCCATCAGGAGAAGGCTGTTCCACATAAGACAATTGCATTCCTAACGGACTTCCATCACCAAATAAGCGTTGGAAATTAGGTAAATCGTGAGGTGTAGAAATGATTAATACCTCTTTAATACCTGCCAACATCAATACTGATAGTGGATAGTAAATCATGGGTTTATCATATATCGGTAACAATTGCTTTGAAACCACCTGCGTTAGTGGATGCAATCGGGTTCCTGAACCTCCTGCTAATATAATTCCTTTCATAGAAATTTAGAAATTAGAATTTAGAAATTAGAATTTTTCAATTCTGATAAGTCTAAAAACGTATTTGTTTATTGATATTGTTTTTCGTAATAGTTAGCGTATTCTCCTGAGGTTACGTTATTCAACCATTCCGTATTTTCTAAATACCAATTAATGGTTTCTTCTAAACCTTCTTCAAAAGTTACAGAAGGTTTCCATCCTAACTCTTTATTAATTTTAGTTGCATCAATAGCATAACGCAAATCGTGACCTGGACGATCTTTTACATAGGTAATCAATTGAGCTGACTCACCTTCATTTCTACCTAACTTTTCATCCATTCTTGCACACAATAGCTTAACTAAATCGATATTTTTCCATTCGTTAAACCCACCGATGTTATAAGTTTCATGATTTTTACCTTCGTGGAATACTAAATCAATAGCTACTGCATGATCTTTCACAAACAACCAATCACGCGTATAATTTCCATCGCCATAAACAGGCAATGGTTTTTTATTTATAATATTGTTGATGAAAAGAGGAATTAATTTTTCTGGAAAATGATATGGCCCATAGTTATTAGAACAATTTGTTAACACGTAAGGCAAACCATAGGTTTCACCATACGCACGAACAAAATGATCGGAGCTTGCTTTCGATGCCGAATACGGTGAATTAGGATCATAAGCTGTACTTTCTGTGAATAATCCCGTTTGCCCTAGGGTTCCATACACCTCATCTGTAGAAATATGATAAAAACGTTTTCCATCGTAATTGCCTTTCCAAATCATTTTGGCTGCATTTAATAAATTAACTGTACCAATGATATTGGTCTTAACAAAAGCTAAGGGATCTTTAATAGAACGATCTACATGTGATTCAGCTGCTAAATGTAAAACGCCTTCGAATTGATACTTTTTAAAAATTTCATTAATAAAATCAGCATCTACTATATCGCCTTTTAAAAAAGTGTAGTTTTCTTTATCTTCAATGTCTTTAATATTTTCTAGATTACCTGCATAAGTCAAAGCATCTAGATTATAAATATGATAGTTGGGATATTTATTTGTGAATTGTCTTACAACATGAGATCCAATAAATCCCGCTCCTCCAGTAATTAAAATATTTTTTTTCATCTTTTTTAAATTATTCGTTTGAAGAACCTACAGCATTATAAACAAACCCAATTTCTTGCATTTTTTTTCGATCTAATATGTTTCTACCATCAAAAACAAAGGCTGGTTTTAACATACTGTTATATATTTTCTTCCAATCGTATTCTTTAAATTCATCCCATTCTGTAAGAATAGCAATAGCATGTGCATTTTCACATGCAGAATAGGGATTTGTTACAACCTCTAATTCTTCTGTTCTTTGCCCCATCATATCGATAAAAATCTGCTTTTCTGAAACCTTAGGATCATAAACCACCACATTTGCTTGTTCCATTACTAAGTCCTTAGCTACATCAATGGCAGCAGATTCACGCGTATCATTGGTGTCTTTTTTGAAAGCCCAACCTAGCATGGCTATTTTTTTTCCTGAAACGGTATTATAAAGTGTTTTTACTATATTTTTTGCAAAACGATGTTTTTGATGATCATTCAGTATAATCACTTGCTCCCAATAATCGGCTACTTCATTTAAACCGTATGTTTTTGCGATATAAACCAAATTTAGAATATCTTTTTGAAAACACGATCCTCCAAAACCCACAGATGCTTTTAGAAACTTAGCTCCAATACGAGTATCCATTCCAATGGCTCTAGCTACTTCATTAACATCAGCCCCTGTTTTTTCACAAACTTCTGAAATAGCATTAATAGAAGATACACGTTGGGCTAAAAAAGCATTAGCTGTTAGTTTAGAGAGTTCCGAAGACCATACATTTGTGGTTAAAATTTTTTCTATGGGTACCCAATGTGCATATATCTCTACTAAAGCTTGAATTGCCTCTTGGTTTTCACCTCCTATTAACACGCGATCAGGAGTGTGGAGATCTTGAACTGCGGTTCCTTCTGCCAAGAATTCAGGGTTAGATAGTATATGAAACGTTACTCCATTTCCTGTATGATCTAGTATACTCTTCAAAGCTTCCGCTGTTCTTACTGGAAGTGTTGACTTTTCAACTATAATTTTATCTGTCTTTGCTACACGTGCAATTTGACGTGCACAAAGTTCTATATATTTTAAATCAGCTGCCATACCTTTACCTGCACCATAGGTTTTGGTTGGGGTATTTACAGATATAAAAATCATATCAGCCTCGTCAATAGCTTTATCTACTTCAGTAGAAAAAAATAAATTTCTACCTCTAGCTTCCATTACTACTTTATCTAATCCTGGCTCATATACGGGAAGTTTTGAAAGTTCAGAATTATTCCATGCTGCAATTCTTTCTTCATTTAAATCAACAACTGTTACTCTTATATTAGGACATTTTTGTGCAATTACAGCCATAGTAGGTCCACCAACATATCCTGCACCTATACAGCAAATATTCTTAACTTTCATCATTTTCTTTTATGAAGCGGCAAAGTTACAATTTTCCGTCTACTTTACAATGTAATATTCCTTTTACATCATAAATAATTGATTTTTCTTTTTGCAAAGTAGCAAAATCAAGACTTAAAAATTGTTGATGAGCTACTCCTAAAACGATTCCATCAAATTTATCGGAAGGCAATTCTGTTAATGCTTCTAAATTATACTCGTATTTAACTTCTTCAATACTAATCCAAGGATCATAAACAACTACTTCGACTCCATAGTCTTTTAAGGCTGTAATTACATCTATAATCTTTGTATTACGAACATCAGGACAATTTTCTTTAAATGTAATTCCAAGCATTAATACTTTAGATCCATTAACTGAAATTCCTTTTTTTATCATCACTTTAACCACTTGTGATGCTACATATTCTCCCATGCTATCGTTTAAACGACGTCCTGCTAAAATTATTTCTGGATGATATCCTTTTTCTTGTGCTTTTTGCGCTAGATAATAAGGGTCCACACCTATACAATGTCCTCCAACCAAACCTGGTTTGAAGGGCAAAAAATTCCATTTAGTACCCGCAGCAGCTAACACATCTTGTGTATTTATATCTAGTAGATTAAAAATCTTAGCCAATTCATTTACAAAAGCTATATTAATATCACGTTGTGAGTTCTCAATTACTTTAGCTGCTTCAGCAACTTTGATGGTAGGAGCTAAATGTGTCCCTGCTGTAATAACTGAACTATAAAGTGCATCTATCTTTCGTCCTACTTCAGGTGTTGAACCTGATGTTACTTTCAATATTTTTTCTACTGTATGTTCTTTATCTCCAGGATTGATTCTCTCTGGGGAATAACCTGCAAAGAAATCTTCATTAAATTTCAATCCACTTAGTTTTTCTAAAACAGGCACGCACTCTTCTTCTGTTACTCCAGGATATACTGTAGATTCATATATTACAATATCTTCTTTTTTGAGCACTTTCCCAACCGTTTCACTGGCTTTGTACAAAGGTGTCAAATCTGGTTTATTATGTTTATCTACTGGTGTTGGCACCGTCACGATATAGTAATTACAATTAGCTATCTCTTCTATTTCTGATGCACAAAAAAGCCCCAAGCTATCATTATTCTCAGTTTTTAGCACCGATTTTAAAAGTTCAGAGCTTACTTCTAAAGTAGAATCTTTTCCCTTATTTAAATCGTTTACACGCATTTCATTTATATCAAAACCCACTACATTATATTTAGTAGCTAACAATCTAGCTAATGGTAATCCCACATAACCTAATCCTATTACTCCAATCTTCATTTTTTATGCTATTTATTTTAAATTATTATAATACCAATTCACTGCTTCTGCCAGTCCTTCTCTTAAAGAATACAACGGATAATATCCTAAAATATCTTTTGCCCTATCTATAGATGCTAAAGAGTGTGGTATATCACCTGCTCTAGTAGGTCCATAAACAATCTTTACATCTGTAATTTTAGGATCTTTTTTTGTCAATTCTTCCTTTAAAATATGAATCATGTCATTCAATGTTGTTCTTTCTCCAAATGCTGTATTGAAAACTGTATTTATGGCCCTAGAATCCTGAGTTAACATAGCTAATTCATTCATTTGAATCACGTTGTCTATATAAGTGAAATCTCTAGAATAATTACCATTTCCATTTACCACAGGACTTTCATACTTCATAAATTGCATTACAAATTTAGGTATCACAGCGGCATAAGCTCCATTTGGGTCTTGTTTTCTCCCAAATACATTAAAATAACGTAATCCTATCGTTTCTATTCCGTAGATTTTCCCAAAAATATCGGCATAAAGTTCATTTACATATTTTGTAATGGCATACGGTGATAATGGTTTCCCTATAACTTCTTCGATTTTTGGTAAACTTTCCGAATCTCCGTAAGTAGATGAACTTGCTGCGTATATAAATCTTTTAACTCCCGCTTCTTTAGCAGCCCATAACATATTTAAAAAACCATTTACGTTTACATCATTAGATGTTAAAGGATCTTTTATAGAACGAGGGACAGATCCTAATGCCGCCTGATGCAACACATAATCAGCTCCATCACATACTTTCTTACACATTTCGAGATCTCTAATATCTCCTTCAAAGAATTTAAAATTTTCATTTAACATCAGGCCTTCTATATTCTTCAAATGTCCTGTTGCAAAATTATCTAACCCAACTATCTCGTAGCCTTTACTTAAAAAATATTCCGTTAAATTAGAACCAATAAAACCTGCACAACCAGTAATTACAATCTTCATGTTAAGATTTTTTATAAATATTTACAATTTTATTTATGATCGTTTTTACAAACGTTTCTTTTTTATCTATCTCTAAATATCCATTCCCATAGGCTCCGTAGCTATAACCATAGCCATCTCCATAACCATAACCATATTTTGATTTATTGTGATACCCATTAAATACTATACTTATACTTTTTAAGACACCTGTCTTATGTTTTTCGTTTACAATACGTAACATTTCTTTTTTAGTTACTCCTTGTCTTACAACATAAATAGAAGCATCACAAAAAGGAGTTAATTCTAATGCGTCTGCTACTAATCCAATCGGAGGTGTATCTAATATTATATAATCGTAGTATTGTTTTAACTCATTAATTAAACTCTCCATACCTTCGCTAAGGATTAATTCTGATGGATTTGGGGGTACAGGTCCTGAACTTATCAGATCTAAATAAGGTATATGTGTATGTTTTATTACTTCATTTAAACTTTTTTGTCCAATTAAATAATTTACAACACCTTCATTATTTGTAAGGTTAAAATCTTGGAATAACTTAGGTTTTCTTAAATCAAGTCCCACTACTACTGTTTTCTTTTCACTTAGTGCGAATACGGAGGCTATATTAAGGGAACAAAATGTTTTACCTTCACCTCCTACCGAAGAAGTAATCATCAAAACTTTAGCTCCTGTTTGAACCTGTTTTTTGTATAAAAATTGCAAAGACGAACGGATTCCTCTAAAACTTTCAGCTAATGGTGATTTTGGTTTTTCAAAAACAGCTAAATTAGATTGCTTGTATTTAAGTCCAATAACTCCTAAAACTGGAATTTGAGTTAATCTTTCAATATCTTCTACTTTGTTAATTGAATTATCTAAAATTGTCAATACAAAAATTATACTCAAAGGAAATAAAACACCTATTAGAAAAGCTAAAACATAATTTGTGCTTGTTTTAGGTCCTATTAATCCTCCTCCTACATCTTTAGCTGGATCTATAAACTGAATATCTGAAAGATTTGCCGCTTTTACTATGTTCGCTTCACTGCGTTTTTCTAAAAAAGAATTGTATATATTTTTATTTAAATCATATTTACGATTTATCTTTACTAATTCTTGTTGTTGTTCTGGTAGTTTATTAATCAGGTTTTCTGCTGTTTCTATTTTTCTATTTATAGCAACTAAATCAGAGTTTACTGAACGCTTGGCTGATTCTATATTTTCCAACAGAACTCTTTTCAAAGCCTCCATTTGTGCATCAAAATCTTTAAATTTTTTATCGTTTTTTAAAATATACGATAATTCTGCTCGTTCCGCTGATAATTGTGTTAATTTAGCAACATTAGTTAATATATTAGGGTCATCAATACCCGCAACGGAGGGTGCTGGTAATTTAGAAAAATCAGAATTTCTGATTAAGTAACTCTTTAATGAATTGTAATAACTATATTTTCTATTTAATAGTTCTTTTTCTACATCATATTCTGTTAATTTATCTGAGTATTTGGTACCTCCTTCTTCTAACTCAAAAATATTTTTTCCTTTTGAAAAAGTTCTTAATTCGTTTTCAGTATTTTTTAAATCTCTTTCCATAGACACTAAAGTACTATCTATAAAGTCTATTGTATTTTGAGCGAATTGATTTTTTGACAATAATTGACTTTTGATTAAATACTTAACTGTTCCATTAAGATAGTCTACTAACCTTGGCTTATTGGTTCCTTGCAAACTTAATCTAACAATAGCGGATGTTTTTGAATCATTTTCTACTTCTATTCCTTGATAAGTGGCTACTGTGCTATTAAAATCAGCAAAAGTGATTATGTATTTATTTTTTTCATAAAAACCTGGATTCTTAACTAGTTTTAATTTAAGATTTAAAAAAGGTAAAACAACAGGTTCTCCTATTTTAAATTTTTTTGAAAACATTCCTTTATTTACTGGTATTGTGGTAAACTCGTCAATTGAGTAATTATATAGAGTTGCACTGGTTTCATCAAATTGAGTTGAGAGAATAAATTCTTGTTTAGTTACAAACTCTATTATTAAATGTTTTCCTAATAATTGAGGATAATTTATATTAGCATCTACAACAAAGGGAGTTGTTCCGTATACATCTTCTAAGTTATATTTTCCTTCTTGTAAATATTGAATGTAAAAACGTAATTCTTTAACCACTTTTTCATTATGAGATCTTGATTTTAGAGTACTCATTAATGTTTGTACTTGATCTGAGGTTCCTCCCCAGTTAAAAATCAAACTTGTATTAGAAGTAAAAAAAGGATTACTTTCTTCTTTATAAGCTACAGTAGTAGTCATACTGTATATTTTTTCTTTTCTAATATTTATCTGATAAGCTACAAAAAAGGTAATTAATAATGTTATCACAAACCAATACCAATAACCTAAAACTCTATTTAAAAAAGATTTAACATCAAAATTAGTTTGAGATTCCAAAAAATTAAAATCTTTAATATCTAACATTACTTAACGTTTTTTACTAATAAAAAGGTTGTAAACAATAATGATAATGCACTGACAATGGTAGTAAACGATTGTAAAGCATTTGTTCCTAATCCCCAATTTTTTTGTTTAATAGGCTTTATATAAATATAATCATTTGGCTGAATGTAATAATAGGGTGACTTCAGCAGATCAACATTTGTAAGATCAAGTGTATGTATTTCTGTACCTTGAGATTGTTGACGAATCAACATAACCTCTTTTCTATCTCCTGTAAGAAGAATATCTCCATTATTTGCTATTGCTTCTAAAATTGTCACTTTTTCTTGCATTAACACTTTAGTTCCTGGTGATTTTATCTCCCCATTTATCGTATAACGAAGACCTCCTAATTTCACCATAACAAAGATATCTGCTTCTTTATGAAAATATTCTGAGAGCAGTTGTTTTTCTATCTTAATTCTCAATTCTTCTAGCGTTAAACCAACTACTTGTAAATCACCTAAAACAGGAATTCTGATATATCCATGATCGTTTACTAGATATCCATCAAAATACAATTCATCTGCTGAAGTCCCTCCTTGCGATACACTAGAGACATTAAACATTTCTACTAATTTAGGATCAATAGCTTTAATTTTTATGGAAAGTACATCTGAAATCTGAAGTCTATAAGGCTTAAGTGCAACTTGCTCTAAGGTAACAGATTTTCTATTTCCTTGTAAGTAAATCACGTCTTTGTTTGATATACAAGAAGAAATTGTAAATAAAATAAAAGTTAATAAATATAAGGATAGTTTATTCATTTTAATATTATAACATCAGTTTATATTTCACTTACAATAGAAACAGGTTTTTATTTTTGATTAAATTTTAAAAAATATTCACTTCAAAAAAACAAATATAGTTTTTCATTTTGTAAATAGAAAAACTTTAAAAATTAAATTTTCAAGAAGTTCTTAGCGAGTTTTCAAAAGGAATTCGATTTAAAATACTACGTCCTAAAGTAATTTCATCTGCATATTCTAATTCATCTCCTACAGAAATCCCTCTTGCTAATGAAGAGATCACTAAAGGATAATCTTTTATTTGTCTATAAATATAAAAATTAGTGGTATCTCCCTCCATAGTAGAACTCAAAGCAAATATAACTTCTTTAACATTACCTGATTTTATTTTTTCTACTAAAGAATTAATTTTTAACTGACTTGGCCCTATTCCTTCTATGGGCGAAATTTTACCGCCTAATACATGATATATTCCTCTGTATTGCCCCGTATTTTCAATAGCCATTACATCCCTTACATCCTCTACTACACAAACTAATGTTTGATTTCTATTATCGTTTGAACATATTTCACAAAAGTCTAGATCTGAAATATTATGACATGATTTGCAAAATTTTATTTCATTTCGCATTTTTAATAATGCGCCTGTCAAAAAGGTTGTTTGTTCTATAGGTTGTTTTAACAAATGCAAGACTAAACGCAATGCTGTTCGTTTTCCAATTCCTGGCAATTGCGCAATCTCTTGCACTGCATTTTCTAATATTTTTGAAGAAAAATCCATAAGGCAAAATTACGCTTAAAAAAAAGAAAAATCCAAACACTTTCATATTTGGATTTAAAAAATCAATTAGATGAAATTAAAATCATTTCTTTTTAAATTTTATCTTTCTTTCTCCTTCTACACCTTCATAAATAATTTCTAAATCACCTACTTCATCCATATAAATTTCGCCTCCTTTTTTAAACAAGTAACTTAATTCAGCAAATTCATTATTTATCGTTCCTCCTAAAAAATCTATTTTACATTTTGAAAAGCTATACTTTTTTTTATTTCCTACTTCTTCAACTAACTCTAAAACTAGATCTTTTACTTTAAATTGACATCCTGACAACCCCGATACTTCGTACTTATCAGTTCCTTTCTTCATAAAAGTAATTGAACTTCCTTGAACAGTAGTATAAGTAGCTCCATTAAAGAAAAACTTCATTAAATATGTATAATGTATCTCACCGTTTGAATACGCAATTCCACTACACAGGAATAACGCTATGATTAGTATTTTATAAAATTTTTTCATATTAAAAATCATTATTTGTACTACAAATATACACAGAAATTTTCACAAAAAAAACGAAATAAAAAAGTTCTACACATTGAATTTTCATCTATAAAAAATTATATTCAAATTCTTCTTTTTATGCTTATGTATTGACTAGAACTTCTAGTTTATAAGGGATTCTTCAAAACAACAAATCTTTCACTTATGTATTCAAATTCCTCAAAAAAAGAAGCTGTTTTTTTAAGATAATTCAAGTTTTTTCTATCTTGCAATACAAAACTAAAATTATCCATTTAACTTATGTCACCATTTGCAATTCTTTCTTTAATCATTATCTATTTTGGGATTTTATTTTTCATTTCCCACTTCATGAGCAAAAACAATAGTGGTAATGATGCCTTTTTCAAAGCTAATAAAAATTCTAAATGGTATTTAGTTGCATTTGGGATGATAGGAACCGCATTATCAGGTGTTACATTCATCTCTGTACCTGGAGAAGTAGGCAATCCTGAATTACAATTTAAATATTTTCAATTCGTAATAGGCAATGCTTTAGGTTTTATCCTTGTGGCTACAGTATTATTACCTCTATACTACAGAATGAACTTGACTTCTATTTATGGTTATATAGAACAACGTTTAGGTAAAATTAGTTATTTGACAGCTGCTTCTATCTTTTTGATTAGTCGAACAATTGGGTCTGCCTTTCGTCTTTATCTTGTGGTTATAGTTTTGCAACGATATGTTTTTGATTATTATGCAATTCCTTTTACAGTTACTGTATTCCTATCTTTATTTTTAATTTTTGCATACACTTACAAAGGAGGTCTTAAAACTATTATCATTACGGATACCTTACAAACGTTTTTCTTGGTATCTTCTGTTTTTCTTACTATCTTTTTTATTTGTCAAAGTTTAGATTTATCTACATTACAAGCTTTTGAAAAAGTTAAAAATAGCTCTTATTCTCAAATATTTTTCTTTCAAGATTATTCTAAAGGCAATTATTTTTGGAAACAGCTTTTAGGAGGGGTTTTTGTAACTATTGCCATGGTAGGTCTTGATCAAGACTTGATGCAAAAAAACCTGAGCTGTCCTAACATAAAAGAAGCCCAAAAAAACATGTTTACATTTACAGGAATTTTTGTGATCATTAATATTTTTTTCTTAGGTGTAGGAGCATTACTGTATATGTATGCAGAAAAAAACAGCATTGCCATTCCTATGGTTGACAACGTAGTTCGGACAGACTTCTTGTTCCCTGAAATAGCCTTAAAATCATTAGGATTAGTTCCGGCTATTGTTTTTTTATTAGGTCTTACAGCTGCCACCTTTGCCACTACTGATTCTGCTCTTACTGCTTTAACCACATCATTCTGTATTGATTTTTTAGGAATGGAGAAAAAACAATCCGAAAATGGCGACAAAAATTTAAATAATGATGTAAAACTTAAAAAAACACGTCATATCGTTCATTTGTTTTTTTCTGGATTAATATTTTTAGTAATTGTTTTTTTTAATACTGTAAACGATGCTTCCGTTGTAAAAATGATTTTTAAAATTGCTTCATACACTTACGGCCCTTTATTAGGCTTATATGGTTTTGGTTTATTCATGAAAACCAAAACTGTTCGAGATAAACTAGTTCCTTTTATTTGTCTAATTTCTCCTATCATTTGTTATTTTTTATCAACTCACTCTGCTGAATGGTTTGACGGCTATACCATCGCGGAAGAGTTAATAATCTTTAACGGATTAATTACTTTCATTGGCTTATTATTTATTAGTAAACCAGCAACAAATAGTACACGTTTCTAGAAAAATATATTTCACACATCAAAGAGGTGCTTAGAAAAGTTCTAGAGAGTAATTGACACTTTTTATCACTAAGAGAAATCACACAAAATACGCGATGTGATTTCTCTTTTATTTGTAAAGTTCTGAATATCAAAAATTCTTTCTAAGTATCTTTTTTAATATTGTTTAGTACCTAAAAGTACCAGTGTACAAGCTACTTCTATTATGATATTATTTTTTTTTAACAAATCATAAAACTCAGAATTTTCAGTACCTGGATTAAAAATAACTCGCTTAGGTTTTAATCCTATTACATAATCATAATAGTCTTTTTGACGTTGCGGATTTAGATACAAAGTAACTGTATGTATATCTTCTAAAAGAGGAAATCCTTTCTGAATTTCTATCCCAAAAACACGTTCGTTTTTTACTCCTAAAGCAATTACTTCATGTTCATATTGCAACAATCTACTCATCGCTATAAACGAGTATCGCTCTGGGTTACTAGAAGCTCCTAAAACTAAAGTTTTCATTTTTACTATTTTTAAAACAATAAATTTACTATTTTTAAACTTAGCAAACTAGAACTTAACATTTTCTTTACTAATAAAGCCGTTTAGAATTTTAATTTTACAAAAAAACTATGGATCTATTTTTTTACATTTTTGCTGCCTTATTTTCGGTACTTAATCCTATTGGTGCTATTCCTGTTTTTGTTGGACTCACGAATGGATATACGCGTCAAGAACTTACCAAAACATCTAAATGGACCGCAATCAACGTATTCATAATTATGATTGTGTCATATTTTTTAGGCGAATATGTCTTGCACTTTTTTGGTATTAGTTTAGAAGCCTTACGAATTGCAGGAGGTATGATTATAGCCAATTCTGGTTTTGGTTTATTGTCAGGAAAGGTTAAAAAGCGCAAAGGAATAAACAAAAAGGTAGAAGATGAGGCACAACAAAAACACGCTATCGCTCTTACTCCATTAGCCATGCCTTTGTTAGCGGGACCTGGTTCTATATCTTTATTAATAGCTTTTTATCAAGAACATAATAACTGGATAGCTATAAGTTTAGCTATAAGCGCTATTTTAGCAGTAGCTGTTTCTATTTTCTTAGTTTTAAACAGTGCTCATTATCTAGTTCGTTTTCTTGGAGAAGCAGGCATTGTGGCTATCTCAAGAATTGTTGGTTTTTTTGTAATTGCAATAGGTGTTCAGTATATTGTAAATGCTATTCTAAAAATCATAGAAAACAGTCATCTAATTAAGTAATGAATACATCAAATTTAAAAGAAAATCCCACAGATTTGAATAAGTTAAGTTGATTAAATTCGTCTTTTTTTTATTTACTTTTCTTTGCTTTCAAAGTACGTAATCAAATTTTATTAGTCTAAATTAGACAGAATATCAATAAATAATAACAATCTAATTAATCCTTTTATATTTTCTTTGTTATAATATTTAACCTAATTTTTGATTCAAAAAAGGCATATAAAAAAATCCCAAACTTTTTTGCTTGGGATTTTTTATATTTTATTGTTTAGGCAAAAAGATCTCTGCCATCATACAACGAGCACTACCCCCTCCATAGGTTTCTATAATCTCTAAATTTGAATATAGAATAGCCGTATGTTTTTCAATTTGTTCAATTTGTCCTTTATTCAGTGAATTATAAGCTGATTCACTCATAACTAAATATGTTTTATCATCATTCCCTTTTACTTGTAACATATTACCAGCAAAGGCATTTACTTGACTTTCGGAAATATAAATAATTTCTTTTCCATCATTTTTTAGATTTTCTACTAAATTTTTCTTTTCCGTTTTATCATCTATACATTCTGAACAAAGAACTGCAAAAGTTTCACCTATAGCCATCATTACATTTGTATGATAAATCAATTCTCTTTCTTCATCAACTGTTTGAAAGGCATTAAATAAAACAGGAGTAAACTCAAAATCTTCACAAAATTCAATAAATAATTCTTCATCGGCACGAGGAGATAAAGCACAATATGCTTTTTGATGTACGCGATCTAAAACCATACTACCTGTTCCTTCTAAAAAAACGCCATCTTCTTCTGCAAGTGTGTAATCCATTATTTCCTGAATAACAAAACCTTTTTCTTCTAATATATCTAGAATATCTTCTCTCCGTTCTAAACGACGATTTTCGGCAAACATAGGATATAGTACTATATCTCCATTTTCATGAAATGAAATCCAATTATTAGGAAAAACCGCATCAGGTGTATCACTATCTATCGTATCTTCTACTACTATTACATGAACTCCTGCTTCACGAAGTTTATAAACTAAAGCATCAAATTCTTGTTGTGCTTTAGTCGTAATAGTTGCTGGTAATATTGTGTCTTTTTGTTTTTGATAATAATTGTTTACTGCCGTTTGTTCATTCATTCTAAATGAAGCAGGTCGCACCATTAATATAGAATTTGTTATTTGTTGCATATTTATTTAGTAAAAAAAATTCTCTCAAACACTACTGATAGTTATTATATTTTAGTGATTGAGAGAACTTTTTATTTATAAAATTAATCATCTGTTTTTTACTACATTTACAATAGAATCTACTATATCTAGAGCTATTTCCGCCATTGTATTTATTTTTTCATCTAAACAAGGATTTACTTCCACTACTTCTACACAAGCCGTTTTAGGATTAGAGGTTAAATGTACCAATAAATCTTTTGCTTCTTGTGGTGTTATTCCGTTAGGTACTGGAGTTCCTGTACCGTGTGAAGTCAAGAGGGGATCCATAGAATCAACATCAAACGAAATATAAATGATATCACATTGATGCAATTGTGTATTAATATTGTTTACTAAGGTCCATATTCCTAAATTTCTGACATCTTGTACTGTATACCATTTAAGACCTAACTTTTCAATAACAGCTTCTTCTTGAGACTCTGTATCACGTACAGCTATATAAACTAGATCTTCTGGGTTAATTTTTTTTGTTATACCTCCAACATTTTTTAGACGGTTCCAATAATCAATTGTTTTTTCATCTACTTTATTTATTTGACATTCTAAGTTATCGATATCCATTACAGAGGCTAAAGGCATTCCGTGCATATTTCCCGAAGGTGTGGTATAAGGCGTATGAATATCTGCATGAGCATCAATCCAAATTACCCCAATTCTTTTATCTGGATAAGCAGATTTAATACCTGCTATAGTTCCACCAGCAGAACCATGGTCTGCGGCTAAAATAATAGGAAATTGTTTTTTTTGTAATAGAGAAGAAACCTTTATATTTAGCTCCTCATAAATAGAAAGTAATCCATCTATACGTTTTGCAAAAGGAAATTTTGTTGACTTATCTAGGTAAGTGTTTACATCTTTAATTTCTTGAAGATCATTCTCACCAAAAATATAATTTTCTTTTTTCCTTGCTGTGGTTATAATGGCTTCTGGGCCTAAAGAAGCTCCACGTGTACCTGCTGTAATTTCTGATTTGTTTATTAGAAAAGTAATTGACTTACCCATAAAGTTTTAGATTGGATGATGATGATTGATAACATCTATTTCATCTGTTTCGATAGCAAATATAAAAAAAGCCCCTTGAGAGAAGAAGCTTTTTTATGTTTTATTTATTTTTAAATTATCTTTTATCCATGGATACAAATGGTCGTAATGGATAACCTGTATAAACTTGGCGTGGGCGTCCGATAGGTTCTTTATTTAAACGCATTTCTTTCCATTGTGCAATCCATCCTGGAAGACGACCAATGGCAAATAACACAGTAAACATATCGGTTGGAATCCCTAATGCTCTATAAATTATACCAGAATAGAAATCCACGTTTGGATATAATTTTCTATCTACGAAATAAGGATCTACTAAAGCTGCCTCTTCCAATTGTTTAGCAATATTTAGAATTGGATCGTTTACTCCTAATTCTGCTAACACTTCGTCTGCTGCTTTTTTAATAATTTTTGCACGAGGATCAAAGTTTTTATATACTCTATGTCCAAAGCCCATTAAACGGAAAGGATCTTCTTTATCCTTAGCTCTTTCTAATGCTTTTTGCGCATCTCCTCCATCTTTTTGAATTTGTTCTAACATTTCAAGCACTGCTTGATTTGCTCCCCCATGTAAAGGTCCCCATAGTGCAGAAACCCCAGCAGAAATAGAAGCAAATAAACCTGCATGTGAAGATCCTACAATTCTAACTGTAGAAGTCGAACAGTTTTGTTCATGATCAGCATGTAGTGTAAATAATTTATCTAAAGCATCTATAACTGTTTTATTAGTGGTATAGGGGGCTGTAGGCAATTCAAACATTAAACGCATGAAATTTTCCACATATCCTTTCGTGTTATCATAGTAGTTTAATGGAAATCCCATCATTTTACGATATGTCCAAGTAGCAATTACTAAGAATTTCCCCATAGTTTTACAGATTGCCTCGTACATCTCGGTTTCATTTTCTACATTTACTACTTTAGGATTAAAAGCAGTTAAAGCAGAAGTTAATGATGATAATACTCCCATTGGGTGAGCTGTTTTAGGAAATCCATCAATAATATTCTTCATTTCTTCGTTTACCAAAGTATATTTACGAATATCATTTTCAAATTTTTCTAATTGAGTTTTTGTTGGTAGTTCTCCAAAAATAATCAAATAAGACACTTCTAAGAACGTAGCGTTTTCAGCTAAATCTTCAATAGCATATCCTCTATATCTTAAGATTCCTTCTTCACCATCTAAGAAAGTAATTTCACTTGTACAAGAACCTGAGTTTTTATACCCTGGATCTATCGTGATCGCTCCTGTTAGGGTGCGTAATTTTTCAATATCGATAGCCGTTTCATTCTCAGAACCCACCATTACAGGGAACTCGTATTTATTGCCATCAAATTCTAATATCGCAGTTTTTGACATAATTAAGTTTATGGTATTTATCTTTTTAAATTGGTTTAACAAAAATAGGGATTTGATATTAAATTCAAAACTTACCCAATGCTTTTCTCCAAATTTAATAAATGTTTTACAATAAGTTTACAATTTTAGAAAAGAAAAAAACACCATATATAGATTTTTTTTCTAGAAGGTCATTCCTCTAAAGGACGTAAGGAAAATCAGATAAATAAAACAAAATTTAAAAACTGAATTTAAACTAATTAAGACCTTAACTTAATAGCATTGTACGCGCGGGAGTTGCATTTACATTAGAACTAAACCATGTTACTAGAAAGAATAATATTTGAATTAACAACTTCATAAAGTGTTCTGCTGTTTAATTTTATCTGCAACTATAATATTTATCATCTCACTAAAACTATAAGCCACTTTGCTTACACCTTTTGGATAACCCCATTTGCTTGAATCTGGGACATACTCATCTCCACAATAAAACAACTCCGTTTCAAAACGATAAACGGACGGATTATTTCCATCATCTACAGTTTTTCCAACATAGATTATTGTCATTGCAAATTTTTTTAAATCAGCCCACCCTCACTTATTTTGATTTTTAATGAAAAAACACACCAAACAACCTAGCTCATCATTTTATAATTCCGTATTCATTAGGTTCATCATTCATAAAATCGATTCTGAATTGTTCTGGCATCTGTTGGCGAGCAATCTCAATTGCCTTTTCAAGTACAAAAGGAAGTCTTGTTGATTGCGTTGTTTCTAACACCCAATTTACACTTGTCTCTAAAGAAATCTTATGTCCTATAGAAACATATATTGGGTTTGTATTTTCTTTTGTTCGGAGGGCTTTTCCAACTACTTTTTGGTCAAATATAAGTTCTATATGATCTGCTCTTTTATCCCCTAAATCTTCCTTTTTGTAATACCCTACAAGACGTTTTTTAGCGCAACCTATAGTGGGCATATCCAGTTGAATGCCCAAAAAAGTAGCCAAGCCCATATTTTTAGGGTGTTCTATACCGTGTCCATCACAAAAAATAAGTTGGGGTTTTATGGTTAATTTTTCAAAAGCTTTGATTGCCCATATCGTTTCATTAAAACCAAAAACATCTGGAATATGCATAGTGATCTTGTCCTCAGTATAAATTGCTTGGTCAACGATTTCTTGACTATTTCCATTCATAACTGTGATAACGGCTACAATTACTTGGGTAATATCGTGATAAGCTACTGTTACTCCTCCAATAAATTGCACATCAGTTGGCAGTTGATCCTCGTTTATTGTTTTACCAATTTGTTCTTCTTGCCACACAAACTTTTCCATAAATGTATCAGGAATTGTTTTTCCTAGGTATTCTTTCATTTGATTATGAATGGCATAAGCGACAATAACTTTTGAATATCTTTCAACATCTCCATGTACATAAACAAATGTATCTAGATCTATTTCAATATACCCTTTTTCATCATAAGAATGATACTTATCTATTATATCTTGATTATTTGCAATTAACTTTTCATAATCCAAATCATTACGACTAATCAACATTTCAGTTGAACCCACTTCTCTTTGTTTTCTATCACGATTATTAATAGCAAAATTATTTAATAAAACAAAATCATAACACAACTCATATTCAGTGCTATAAATTTCTTTAGACATACGAAACCTAAAAATGAACCTTTTTACCCCATATATATATATATATAGCCAAATATAATTCACAATCTTTAAAACCACATTGCAAAGAACAACCGTGATCTATTCCATTTACATAAGTTTCTTTACTACATGAGTTATTTTCTAAATTTATATTTTCTTTTATTCCTGTAAATGATTTACCATTATGTTTTATAGAACCATTCACTTTTAATTTTTCCCAGTTTTGTAGCTCAAAATATTTTATCATTTTATTTACTATTAGGAAAGAAAACCCCTTCCGTTATATAAAAACAATGAGGACAAGTAACCATGTGTTTAAAAATTTGACCTTTTACTTTCCATCTTATAACAATTTTAATATCCGATCGCTCAGATTTACTCAACGTATTTTTCAACGCAACAGTTTTCGCAGAATTTCATTCTGTGCCCACAAGCTGTTCAAAGTCTCCCGACTTTGAGCTACCACAAATTAAACTATTTTTTCAATAAATCACTTATTTTGATTTTTAATGAAAAAGCAAAATTTAAAATATTGTTACATTATTATCTTAACGCAAAGTCAGGAGACATTTGCGTAGCATGCATATCTTTAAATTATGGCTCAGACTCTGGGCAGCCGAGTACATATGCGAAGCATTTACATCTTTAAATTATGGCTCAGACTTCGGGCAGCTGGGAGCTAACTGTTGCGTTAAAAACTAGACGCTTAGATTTGGATTGTGTAAATCCGAGCGATCGGGTAAAAAAAACTCTATCATTTACAGGAAAAAGAGAAAAAACGATTTTATAAGATATATCATTTTTTGGTTTTAAGAAAATTGCAAAATAATCTTCAAAAGAGTTTAGCTCAAACCCTAAAGAAGTTATGCCCATCAGATAAGATATTTTATGTTGTATTTCTTCGATTTTATTGTTCATAAATTCTATTTTACTCCTCCAAAACTTGTAGCAGAACCACCGCTGTATATTTTAATAAAACTGCCAGATTTAGACACTGAAGCCCCTTTTTGAAAATTAGGCAAAGGATTTCCTTTTATAGGATTACTTCTTGATTCAGTTGGGATTGACCTAATATAATATTTTGATAAATTCATTGCTGCTTTTTGATTTTTAGTAAAATCCGTATTAACAGATAGTTTAGTGTCTTCAATTCTAGCATCTAATATACTTGTATTACCAACTTGAATTTCTTTCACAAATACAAAGTCTGCTATAAAATAATCGCCCTCATTGGTACAGTTACCTGTTTGATCTCCATTAATACAAAAATATACTTGTGTATAGATAGATCGTTCTGATAAATCTGGAATTTTTTGTTCTAATGCTTTATATTCCAAAGATTCTGGAGAAGATAGTTTACTTATAATATAGTTTTCAAAGTCTTTACCCATCTTAAAGTAATTTCTCCTATTGGCATCTTCTTTCGAATACTTTAACCATTCATTAATAGTTGTTATTAGATTATTATCTAATGGTATTTCCTCTATAGATTCTGGAGTAAGCAACTCATAATCTTCTGCTTTATAAAGAGGATCTTGTTTGTGACCAACAAAACCACGTGCAAACTGAGGATGTTTGTTTAGAAAACCCGATCGCTCAGATCTACTCAACATATTTCTCAACGCAACAGTTAGCGCAGAATTGCATTCTGTGCCCACTCCTATTGGCTTTCAAAACAAATATAAAAGTATCACTTCTAGATCATTTTCTAAACCAGCACAATTTCTAGCAGAACTAAAATAATAATCCTCAGGTAAATCAACCTACAGTTATAATGGTAATGAAATAGCAATCTTCTGTTGTTGTGGCTTTGTATTTTGTCGACATGACTTATCTAAATATTTATTACAAAACTAAAAAAACACAATTTATAATTGTGTTTTTTTTAGTTTATTTTCTCGTCATTGTGGGCACAGAATACAATTCTGCGCTAACTGCCGCGTTGAAAACTAGACGCTTAGATTTGGATTGTGTAAATCCGAGCGATAGGGACAAGTGCTTCGGCACTGGTTAAATCATTACAAGATAAAAGTACAATCTCTTTTTTATTTGGATCCAGTTTTTTAGCTAAAATCTCTGCTAATTCCTCTGGGCTTACTTCAATATTATCCCATAAAAAGTTGCCATTATCTAAAGCATGTAAACTTAAAGCTACTTGATCTGAAGAACCCCAGCTCCTGAGCAAATCCTTTCGAGTGGAATTGTGTTCTTTAGAAAAGGGAAAAATATATATTCCCAGTTGTAATCAAATATACTATTTTGTTATATAAAAATCCAGTGATTAAAATGCACTGGATTCATTGTTTTATAATTATGTTACATTTTTTTACCACGCGAAAGGATTCGCGCGGGAGCGAGGGTTTCTATTTCTTTCAACAATTTCTTTAATCCTGCTTTTTGGGTCAAAATCAATGTATCGTGTTTTTGATTATCTTTTTTTTCATCATAACCTGCTAACTTCTTTAATATCTCATTAGGTATCTCATTTTGAAATTTCAAAAGACAAATACCGGAGTATCCCTTAGGCAAATAATCTATTTCGTATTTAGGATTGACTGATACGTATTTCAATTCAATAAGATTTTCAATATATTCGTTAGGATTTTTACTTGGGAAAATCACATTAAATAGGCTTCCTATTTTCAAATCCTCGTTGTACCCCCTTGCAAATACAAACAATTCATTTTTTATTGGCTTTACTGGAATATTTTTAAGCATATCCGCATTAGGTAAATCCAATAGGTAGAGAGTTTTATTTTCATCAAACAACCCTTCGGATTCAACTTTTAAATATATTTTCTCAAACTGTCTTTCCATTTTACTTAATATTATACTGTAGAGCTTTCTGATAAAATTCAAATGCTTTATCCAAAGATGATTCTGGTATGGTTTCCAATAACTCATCAGCATAATTTCTAGACAAATTAGATGGTAAATCTACTTCATAAACCTCTTTAACAAGTTTTCGTGCATTTTCAACTGAAATTTCCACTTTAGACAAATTGGCAAAATTATTCGCTGGAGTATTTAAGACAACTTCTAATTCTTTTGCTACTCTATAATTGGGAGCAGAAAGAGCAATGTTTCTTAAGTCATTGGGTAATCCAATTTGTAAAACTCCTTTATAAGCCCCATTACTTGTTGCACTTTCTATTGAAAAGATAGTTGCCTTTATTGGATCTGTCGAAGTTGAAATACCAAATGCTTGTGAATTTGGATTGCCAGGAAATAATGCATTGTCGGCTTTACTTCTAGTTGTGCCTCTGAAAAATGATTTTATACCTTTTTGTTCCAGCTGAGCTATTGTAGTTGTTTCATCAATTGTATTCAAAAATGCTTTAAGTTCAGCACTTGTAGTAATCTTCCCTGCCCCTGTAACCCCCATCTCAACCCCTTCACCTGTACAAGTCGAACATTCTTTAACAGGCGGAGAAGATAGTTCTATTGCTGTACCGTCTGAGGATACTTCATACCATTTCGTATTATCAGCGCGTTTTATACCATTTTCAAAGATCGTTATAGCACCATCAGTGGTATAAACTTTTTTACCAGTAGCTTGGGGAAAAAGTTATACTAAACCTATCTCTAATTTTATAACATAATCGTCATTAGAATCAAGTACATTGCTCTGTAGTTTTAAAATATTTTCAATAAATTCTTCAGTTATACGAGTATAAAATCTAACAATATTAACCACTCCAACTCCTTCAAGAAGCTTTAAAACATCAGCTTTTACAATTTTTTTTTCAAAACTACCTAAAATAATTTTTTTTTCATACAAACAACTACCTAAAACATCTTCTATATTCAAATTTTCAATATCATTAGACATAAAAAATATTGGCAAGGATAAATCATTTAGGTTATTATATTCTATATTCATAAAAAAACGTGGTTCGACTTTTACTACAAAAATATTTTTATTAAATTTATTGAATAGGGAAATAACATTATAATCTGTAGAACAAAAATTATCTTTTTCTACAATATAAATTGAATACAATTGAGAGACATCATAACTTCTAAAAAACGAAGTAATATAATCTGTATTAATTACATCTAGTGAAATATTATATTTTCCACACCCTGAATGTAAAGTTTCTATTAACGGCACTTGACTGCATTCCGTAATGAATTTTTGTGAAATTATGTTATATCTTAATTTATCCATATTACATGCTCATGTAGTTTCAAATCTTCAAATTTTAATTCATCAAAAATATCTAATGAAAACTCTCCAAAATTATAATGTTCTTTATTAACCCCTCCACCTATTAAATTTTCCGCAACATCTGGTGTAAACTTAAAGTAATTTAAGTATATGAATTATTAATAAACAAATAATAATTATTATCCAATATGGATGCAAAAAGAGGTTTTAATGGGTGTTCAAAAAATGTGAAAGCACCCTTAAATTGTGTATACTTTAATTCTAATTTTTGCTCTAATTCATAGTTAAATAAGTCAAAAAAAACCCATTCTAAAATCTCTTGAAAATCTTGTTCTAAAAGCTCTTGTTTGAAACTCAAAATTTTAGACTCTACAATTAACATCTTTTGAAAATCAATATAGTTAGATTTCACAATACTGCAAATCAAAAATTCTTCTATAGAACTGAAATTGGCAATATCAGATTTCAAGATTATTAACTCATCATAAATTGCATCTTGGATTAGAGAATCTAATTCCTGCTGTGTATATAATTTTGACAAACAAGAATTTTCTATTAATTCTTGTTTGTCAATGAAAATAAAATATTTTTTAAGATTGAAGTTTTTAATTATTCTATTAGTTTCTATAAAGTCCAATTTCTCTACCTTACAATTTTGCATATAGTTCATAATCAATTTTAGGTTTTAATTAATAAGGAAAAACTGTGTCAAAATTTAAATTGCCGTTTGGTCCAGTTAATCTTACTTCGATCTTAGTAACCCCGTCAGTTGCTATCCCTTGAAACTTTCTAATATTTCCACCTACTTGATTAGTAGGATTTTTCATGATTAAAGCTACTTCTTCTAAAACTCTTGACTCGTCTCCTGAGCAAATCCTTTCGAGTGGAATTGTGTTCTTTAGAAAAGGAAAAAATATATATTCCCAGTTGTAATCAAATACCCGATCGCTCAGATCTACTCAACATATTTCTCAACACAACAGTTAGCGCAGAATTGCATTCTGTGCCCACTCCTATTGGCTTTCAAAACATATATATATAAAAGTATCACTTCTAGATCATTTTCTAGACCAGCATAATTTCTAGCAGAACTAAAATAATAATCCACAGTTAAATCAACCTACAGTTGTAATGGTAATGAAATAGCAATCTTCTGTTGCAGTGGCTTTATATTTTGTTGACATGGCTTATATACTATTTACTACAAAACTAAAAAAACACAATTTATAATTGTGTTTTTTTAGTTTATTTTCTCGTCTTTGTGGGCACAGAATACAATTCTGCGCTAACTGCCACGTTGAAAACTAGACGCTTAGATTTGGATTGTGTAAATTCGAGCGATCGGGTATTTCCACCTACTTGATTAGTAGGATTTTTCATGATTAAAGCTACTTCTTCTAAAACTCTTGACTCGTCTCCTGAGCAAATCCTTTCGAGTGGAATTGTGTTCTTTAGAAAAGGGAAAAATATATATTCCCAGTTGTAATCAAATATACTATTTTGTTATATAAAAATCCAGTGATTAAAATGCACTGGATTTGTTGTTTTATAATTATGTTACATTTTTTTACCACGCGAAAGGATTCGCGCGGGAGCGGGGGATAAGATACTTTTTTAGGACATAACAGCTTTATAATCTACATATTCATCCTCTTTATCGTACGGTATTCCGGTGTGGGGAGACCTAATTATTAATGTATTCCAAGGCTTCCAAACATCTAAAAGTTCAGTATTTGTTATTTTATGATGCTCTAAAACACCTTCGATAAAATAATCCTTCAATGGCATTTTCAAGACTCTTTCAACTCCATCTTTGATAAGGACTATTTTATACTCCAATTCATTATTTTTATTAATGTAAAAAGTAAACACTCCACCATCCCAAGAACTCAAGTATTCTAAATCTCCATCATTATCATATTGTGTTGGTAACAAATTATTATCTTTCTCATACTCAAATATCATAGACATCATTCTGTCATTTGCCCATTGATAAAATACTTGTGCATAACTTAAAAGGTTTTGCTTTTGTAGACCAGAATCCCACCAGTAATGTTCTAAAAATTTTCCATCGGGATAAATCTCAATTTTTGCCTTGTTAAATTTTTCTGATGTATCTAATATTTCTTTTTGCTTTTTATGTATTATATCAGCTATGTCAAACAATTCAAACTCTCCCCATAAATATTTTTCACCGCATTTAATTACTGTAAGTTTTGGTTCATAACCACCTGCTTCAGTAAAATTTATTTCAATTAAAATTTTATCCCAAACTTTTTCTTTGAAAAATTTATTTATAATAACTAATACTTCTTCCATAATTAATTTGAAATTAAATAGTTTTTCTTAACAGCTCCATTTTCTGATAATCTTACACGCATACTTATAGGTCGTTTTGAGCTACCTGCAAAAACGAAAACCATTCCCCGCTGCGCAAAGTCTCCCGACTTTGAGCTACTAACTAACATACTTATCAAAAGATGACTTTTTTATACACAGTCAATATTCTTATTTAAACAATCATTCCCTTATTTGCTACACAATAATTTAAACATTCTATCACACAATCTCTATACACTTGTCGTGTAAATACATCTATCCAATCTACAACTGTAGCTGTAATGAAATGTGCTTTTTCTTGATTTCTTAAAATGTAACATTCTTTCATTTTATATATCGTTGCTCAAAGTCGGGAGACTTTGCGCAGCGGGTGAAAAAAAATGCTTAGAATTTAGATGTGTAAATCCGAGCAATCGGGTTACGGAATGCAAGTTTGCGCCATCGGGTTTTATTATAGTAAAATACAAATCTCTTGAAAATACATCACTCCAATTAACAATAACCAAACTTACAAAATAAGCATCTTTTTTTTATTGAATTTATATTTCCGACTCATTAGATTTTAGGCAAATACAAACAAAAACCACAAGCTCCTACTGATTGTGGTTCTTTACTTGGTTGCGCAATTTTATGAGTACTAGCTTGAAGCTCGCAATAGCCTAAGATTACTTAATGCTCGGACTATCGGGTGATGGATCTATAATTATCTCGTAATCTAATTCTGAAAATTCAAAGCCTGTAATATTATTTTCTTCAATGGCTTCTTTTAGATTTTCCGAAACTATATTGTCTATAAAAAAACTTTGCATAGGAAAATAATCTAGCTTCTCATTCAATACTATTTTTTTTTTTACAAAATCTATATCTTTTTCAAAATATAACTCTTCACTTTTTTCAATATAATCATCAATATTTTTAAATGAAACTAAGGTTTTTAAAGCAGGATTTAAAAACTCTGATTTTGAAAAACTAATATATTTTGCCAATTCTTTAAATAATAATTTTCCTGTAAATTGAAAAATAAAATAATCATATTTATCATTTTCAAAAATTAGGTTACTACTATAAAAATAATGTGGATTTGAGATATTAAATTTGTCAAATATTGTTTTAGCCTTTTTAGATATAAGTAAAGAACCCAACATACTACTCGATTCACCAATAAATGGATGAACATCAAATAATTTCCAATCCCAATATTTTTTTTTATCAAAGCTTTCTAAAAAAAAGTAATCAAAAATTGGTGCATCAATAATTATTTCTCCATCACCAATTTTTTTAAAATAATTTTCATTTAGATTATTAATAAAATTTGCGCTTGAAACTATCCTGTCTCCATAAAAACTTCTAATTGCAATTTTGTAATATTTCATTTTATAAATTAATTATTTCATTTACATCTTTACTTCCTAATAAAACATCATTTTCTAGCTTCATTTTAGTGTTATTTATTAATTTCTTTATTTCGTTAAACTTTCTTATTTCTGAATAAGAATCGTTACCTAGAATCTCATTTAATTTTACAGTCATAGCTTGATCATATTTAGGATGGTTTGTATGCCCGTTCAAATCAATAGCAGCTTTTTTCTTTTGCAAAGGCATTGCATTATCTAATCCATTAAACTCAAAACTTTTTCCATTGTTTTCAGCCCAGAAAAGTAAATCTTTTAGTTTTTGATTTTTTTCTAATACTTTAATAGGAATAACATGATGTACTTCAAAATTTAGATCATCGGCAACATTGTATTTTTTTGCATAAACCCACCACTCTTCAAAACTTTGGTTTTTAACATATTTGTCAAAGTATTTTCTTGCATAAATAACTGCTTCTTCTGTCTCTAAAACATCACGAACAGTATGTCTATAGTATTCTATTTTCTTGTATAGATCCTCAGGAGTATTTAGTATGAACTCTTTTGGTTTCCCCATCTCAACCCCTTCACCTGTACAAGTCGAACATTCTTTAACAGGCGGAGAAGATAGTTCTTTTGCTGTACCGTCTGAGGATACCTCATACCATTTGGTATTATCAGCGCGTTTTATACCATTTTCAAAGATCGTTATAGCACCATCAGTGGTATAAACTTTTTTACCAGTAGCTTGGGCAAGTGCTTGGGCACTGGCTAAATCATTACATGATAAAAGTACAATCTCTTTTTTATTTGGATCCAGTTTTTTAGCTAAAATTTCTGCTAATTCCTCTGGGCTTAATTCAATATTATCTCATAAAAAATTTCCCCGATCGCTCAGATCTACTCAACATATTTCTCAACGCAACAGTTAGCGCAGAATTGCATTCTGTGCCCACTCCTATTGGCTTTCAAAACATATATATATAAAAGTATCACTTCTAGATCATTTTCTAAACCAGCATAATTTCTAGCAGAACTAAAATAATAATCCACAGTTAAATCAACCTACAGTTGTAATGGTAATGAAATAGCAATCTTCTGTTGTAGTGGCTTTGTATTTTGTTGACATGGCTTATATACTTTTTACTACAAAACTAAAAAAACACAATTTATAATTGTGTTTTTTTAGTTTATTTTCTCGTCTTTGTGGGCACAGAATACAATTCTGCGCTAACTGCCACGTTGAAAACTAGACGCTTAGATTTGGATTGTGTAAATCCGAGCGATCGGGTTACAAACCGCGCGATTGGATTTTATCTATTAATTTTATCAGCTATATAATATAACTTGTCTTGTATTTCCCCTTCAATATATCTCAAATAGTCATTCTCATCTAAACCTATGTTATATTTATCCCAAGGAGATACCAGATTTTCATTTTTTTTTAAATATGAATTAATTAATTCTAATATAGCATTTCTATTAAACTGTTCTCCTCCATAGTTTACAATCTTCTCAAATTCATCATAATTATTAATTGTATTATACATTAGTAAAAGCTGATGTTTAAAATTATTTTCTCCAAATAATTTTATGGAGTTTTCTAATCTAGAACTTGATAAATCTATTAAGTTAAAAATAGGTGTGTAAATATTATAAGGTTCTCCCCATTCAAACTTTTTCCCTTCTATCTTACAGTTTGGCGCTGTATCATTATCTATATATGTCATATCATTTTATGGCTTTTATTCCATCAACAAGATAAACTTTTACATTTGGAAACATGGTTGCAAAATCTTGAATTACTCCTTGACAAGAAATACAATATGGGAGCTCAGAAGAAATTATAATCTGTCCTTTAACATTAGGAAACTTTTGTCCTTTTTTACCTCCTAACTTGCGAGCAATTTCACTCAAACCTACATATTCTGTATCAAACTCTCTACTCCAAGCTCCGTCTGTTCCTATTCCACCATCTTTATCTACTTTATATGCATCAAAAATAGATTCTCCTTCATACTTAGATCCACTTATTTTAATATCATTTGAATCTAAATCCACATTATCAATCTTACCTTCAAAATAAGCTAAATTTCTTTTATCAAACTGTTGAATTTGCTCTAAAAGTTGTTGTCCCGAGAATTGCCTTTTTAATTCATATAATCTTCCTTCTCTAAATTGCTTAAAAGTTATTTTAGCTTTTGCATAACCCGATCGCTCAGATCTACTCAACATATTTCTCAACGCAACAGTTAGCGCAGAATTGCATTCTGTGCCCACTCCTATTGGCTTTCAAAACAAATATAAAAGTATCACTTCTAGATCATTTTCTAAACCAGCATAATTTCTAGCAGAACTAAAATAATAATCCTCAGGTAAATCGACAATCTTATCTTTTACAGGATTATGATGAATCTATTCCAATTTTTGTTTTATAAATTTGTTGCTAAAAATATGCTCTGCATGATATCCATTTTGCCAAACTTTATACGTCTGATCCCTTTTTAAATGCTCACACGATTTTTTAAAATAATCCAATATCCATTCGCGTCTGCTCTCGGGTTGGTCTATGATAGTTTGAATAATTTTCTTGGAAGTAAATTTTTTGAAATCACGAATAACATCACTTAGTATAAAACCTACTGTAGCTTTACAGAGTATATGTATGTGATTTGACATAATGCAATAGGCATAAATCTCTAAACCTTTGTTTGATTGGCAGTATTGTAATGCGCTTATGATATTTTGCTTTTGATTTAATCTTGTAAAAACATCTATCCAATCTACAGTTGTAATGGTAATGAAATGGCAATCTTCTGTTGCAGTGGCTTTATATTTTGTTGACATGGCTTATATACTATTTACTACAAAACTAAAAAAACACAATTTATAATTGTGTTTTTTTAGTTTATTTTCTCGTCATTGTGGGCACAGAATACAATTCTGCGCTAACTGCCGCGTTGAAAACTAGACGCTTAGATTTGGATTGTGTAAATCCGAGCGATAGGGTACAATTCTGCGCTAACTGCCACGTTGAAAACTAGACGCTTAGATTTGGATTGTGTAAATCCGAGCGATAGGGTGCGAAGGGTCTCATCCTAAAAAAGTTAGCTTTGAAAAATCGCAGAATTAATAAACTTAACTTTCAAATCACTTACAGTATTTTTCCAAGAATCTAAATGTGGATCAGGAAAATTCACTTTCTCTAAATAAGCAAAATACTGTTCTGAACAGATAATTGTTTGTTCAATAAAGTCCTTTTTGGGAACCATTATTTCTTGAATCATATAATTTGTATATGACCAAAAAATCCCTTCTTCTTTATCATTTTCATAAGTTTTACAACCAAAATGTCTTATTCGAACACCAATATCTCTACAATCAATAAAATCAAACTCTAAATAATCTTTATACAGCACTTCTAAGTTATGTTTATAAATACTTTCATCCAAAATACTGCTTGCTGCACTTACATAACAATTGAGCAATACAGCAGCAATGTATTCTTCATTAATAACAAATGTATGCTTAAAGAACTGAACCGTCACTCTACCTATTTCAGATCTTGAATTTTTATATTTTGGTTTAGATAATTTAGCTTTTAGTTCTGCATCGTAATCCACCTTTTCCATTAAGTCTTCAAAACCTATATAAGAGTTTTCTGCAAGCTCTACCTCAAAAAAAATCTTTGTCATTGTAGTTCATTTATTATTTTTAATATAGATGATTTTATTGTTATTCCGCCTGTTCCTGCTTTAGGATAAAATTGACCTATTATATTCGCATTATTAGGAAAAACTCCAGGAGCATTAAGTAATTTAACTCCTAGATTAGAGCCTATAAATACTTCCATTCCATTAGATAACTTTACAAGTTCAGCATTGCCATTCAAAGGATAGTTAGCTCCTTTAGTATTTTTCAATATAGTCAATGCTTCATCAATGTATGCAGAAACTTGTTGCTGTGTAGTTCCAATAGGAAACATATCAATATCATTTGAAATTCCATTTACGTTAAAATCGAAGCATTCTGCACTATGTTTATCCATAATGTGTTTCATATTAATATCATCAAAGATTCTGTTAGCTTGAGTAAAATAATTTGGCTTTACATTAGAAACAGGTATTTTTTTAAAAGCTAGTAAGTATATATCTACTAATTCTATAAATTGATTGTATCCTCCTGATAGCAAATTTTTGTCAAATAAATTATTTATTTTCTGAACGTCATTTTTAGCATAAGAAATCATTTTCTCAAGCCTAACAATGTCGTCATTAATCTGAGTTTTTTGAAGAAGTCCTCTTACATCAAATCCTGCATTCTCAATTCTTCTATATGCTCTTATAAAATCCATATCAGATAGTGACGTAAATTTACTCTTAAATCGTTGCAGATACTGAGTTTCTTTTGATGTAATAACAATACCATCTACAACATCTTTCCCAATAACATACCCTTTCCATTTTCTAATCAACTCTGCATTACCATTAGGAATGTCCTTTATTGTAATTTTTACTTTACCTTCTTCAGCTAGCTTATTCCACGTTTTAGGTCTGCCTGTCGCAGGGTCTTTGGGGATGTTCCATTTCATTTGTTTCCCTTGTCCTTTATATCCAAACCAAGGAATAACATCAGCAAGTTCACCATCAAAACCTAAATCTTCAAGTATTTCAATTTCATAATAAAAAGTATAATTGGATTCAGGTATATTTAAAGCTCTGGAAGAAAAATCAAAGGGCTGATCATTTATAATAGGACTCGTAAAATTGCCTCCCAATAGCGGTTCCCCTACTCCATCCCAGTTTCCTATAGGGTTAGCAAAACGATCATATTTTTTATACTTTTGGAGTGAAACACCACTTTCAATATTGTATCCGCCATTGTATGGAGGCCAATTTCCATTGATTTTATACTCCTTAAAAATCTCTTCTAACCGCTGCCATAAATGTAATTTATTCTCATTATTTGCCTTTTTATAATATTGATAGGCTAAAGATCTTAAATGTTTAGGAAGATTCGAAACATCAACTGTTTGTTCAAATTTTTGCTGACTATCTAAAAACGGGATAGGAACATTTCTTTCTTCACTCGATAATTTGTCAATCCATTTTTGATACCCGCCAGCATTTTTTACTTCTTGAAAATTTTCGGCTACTATTTTAACTTCAGAAAGGCTATTTCTTAAAGAAGGCTTTTCTTTATTTAACAAATACCAAGCATCAAATGCTTTAGGATCGCTTTTTACAAAATCTTTTAAAGTTCTATTGCGAGAAAAATCTTTTGCTAATTCAGAAAATGTACATTGTGTAAATCCTGATGTTACAAAAAACAAACTCCATAAGGCTATAACATAAAAATATATTTTTTTCATATCTATTTTATTTTTCTTCATAACTCCAAACTCCAGCTATTTTGCATACAAAACGATTCGGATTATGTTCGCCTAAACCAAAAATAATTAGGCTTTTTTGTGAACAAAATTCACATTCTTTAGTGATATAACGAGAGGAATATAACGTTCTATCCACAACTAATTCACCTGTAGAATTCTTAATTAACATTTTATGATTCAAAATCTCCTCTTCCGTTAGTATCTGATTTTTTACAAGTTCGTCAGTATCACTTGAAATTTGAAAAAAATCAATACTTACTGTATTCAACGCATTACAATTGGAACAATAATAATTAAAAACAGCTGGTTTTTGATCGTGATTTTCAAACAATTTGATATTTGTTTCAAGTTTTTTAAGGATTCTTATTTTTGTTTTCATCTAAAAATCTATTTTGTACAAATTGGTAATTTTCTTTCAGTTAATAGTAACCAAGAGTCTACAACATCGTCTGCATCTGTTTTAATTAATTTAAGCATTTCGGGATTTCCTTTAACGTCTTTTACAAACAATTTAATTTCATCATCAGAAATTCCTTTTGCCTTCAATTTAGATAAAACTTCTTTAGAAAGCTCAAAAGCTCCACCATTAATCTTATCAATTGTCTTTTCAATTTTATTAGCCAAAACAACATTATCCATTTTAGAGAAAACAAATAAATCTTTTTCTAATAATCCTACAATAGCAGCACGAGTATCTTTTGAAAACAAATTAAGCTGCTCTTCACTCAAATTTTTCAATACAAAATCAGCATATTCTTCGGTAGCTTTTTCAACTTTCCCTGCATCAGTAAGATATTCACTTTTTATAATATCATTAATTGGAGATTTAATAAGATTTTTTGAATTAATAACTAAATCTGTAGCTGAAATACCTCCAGTAATCAAACTTGTTTTATTGAAAAACTCTGCCAAAGCAGGATTTTCCTCTCTAAACGCGGTTCCAGCCATACTACTTACTGAACTGATTTTATCTGCATAAAATAAAACCCTACCTAGTTTTGTAAATTGGGCAGCTGGAATAGCAAGGGATAAAACATCAAGACTTGTTTGAATAATATCCGTTTGTGTTTGCAAGCTACCTACATCGCTACTATACAACATCAAAATTGCAGGAACCGGTATTGCCAATGGATTCCCATTTGCATCGAAAGAAGTTTTAAAATCAGATAATAAATGCTGTTCAGAAATATTTTTGAACAAAGCAAAATCAAATGGCTTTAATTTTTCTTTTCCAAGCGGCATTTCTGCTACAAGTCCATCTTTTATAACCTGATTTACTTCAATCTCATATAAATCACCAGTTTTAACTACTTTTGAATCTAAACTTAAAAAAGCACTACTGGAATTAATATAATTATAACAATAACCAATAGATGGAGTCATTGTTAGTTTTTTTAAATCAGCCCATCCTCGTTTGAAAATATTTTGATAATCATAAGTATAATTTTTTATACCATTTTTAGAATCATTTAAAATTTTAGTTAGATCCTCAGGTGTTTTTGCTCCATATTTTTCGATAATTTTAGTCAATTCGTTTTTATACCTTTCAGAATTGATAAAATTTTTATATAATATTTTCATTAGTTCCTTTCTATTATCACCAGAAAAGAACATACTACTGTCATTAATTTTATCATAAAGTAAAACCCAAATAGGCACTTCGTAATTGTACAAACGAAAATAGACTTTCTCGTTTTCAACAAATTCTATGATTTCATTTGATTTAAATTTAACATACTTGAATAAGTTAATAGCGATTTTTTCTTTATCGTTAGTATTCAACGTCGTTCTAACTAATGATTTGAATAAATTTTTAGCCTTATTTACGTCTATTTTCTGATATTCAATTTCGGTAGCATATTTGAGGCATTCTAATTGACTATCTGTTAAAGCCTTATCTGAATCTATATTATTCAAAACATTTTCTAAACATTTATTTAAAGTATTTTTTCTTTTTTGAATAAATGCTTTTAGATTTATTAAATATTTTTCAAAGTATTTTCTCTTATCATTTTCTAATAATTGTTTTAACTCTGAGTATTTCACATATTCTGCTGAACTATAATTAGTAGTTTCATAGCTTCTCCAACTTTGAGAAAAATCTGGTGATATTAAAAAATTTTCAAACCAGCTTTCCCACACACTATCCTTTCTAAATTCATCAAAAAATTGAGGGTAAACATTAGCTATTTCAGCTACTTTATCTATATATATCTGTTGAATTTTTCCAATATTACCATTTAATAATTTTAAAGTTAATTCACTTCTACAATAAAGACACTCACTGTAAATTTTGTCACTTAGTAAAACTTTCTTATCAGATAAACCAACAGTGTATGGTGAAACTTTATTCAAATATTCTAAAAGAACAACTGAATCAGGGCTTTTGCTTATTTTTTGAAGTTGATTAGACCTTGTTAAAGGAAGTTTATACAACCACCATTTATTACTTTCACCAGTCATTAAAAACAAAAATCCATCAATAGTATCGAAATTAGTTTTATCTTCATAAACATCTTTTTCATTGGAAACATTCACATAACCGATGTTTGCTTTATAATTGTACTCAATATTTGTATTGCCTTTTTTTAGCTTTATCTTTCTTAAACTACCATATGGCAAATCTGGATTATAGCTCAAATTATCTTGTGAACCAGAAACACCCCCACTAACTAGATTATACTCAACAATTTCATTTTTATTAAAACTCACCAATTGAGCATCAGGTGTAACAAATGTTACGGATTTACCATCTTTATTTAAGAAAGTATCGCTTAATTTATCATTAACTGCATTCTCCCCCTTCTCACTTCCATCCAACACATACACCCCAAATTTAGGGTGGCTAATGCGTTGCCAATGTGGATACGCTAGTTTTGTGCCCAAAGCATAATCCATTAACCAAGGGGTATTACTGTTTTTATCACCTGTCGAAAATTGTTCCCATGGGTGCTGCAACTCGAATACGCCGTGTCCTAATTCGTGCCCAATTATTGTTGCTAGGTCATTGCCTGCTTTTACCTCTTCTCCACTTTGATTGGTAAACACAAAACCAAATTGTGAATGGCGTGGCATGAAACCTGAAATGGCTCTGCTAGGGGTAATCCCCTTGGTAACAAACACATAGTATTGGTCTTTTTGGATCTCTTTGCCGGCTTTGTATTGCTCTACAAATTGCGATTGGTCTTCGGATAATTTTTCTAATAGGGCATCTTTACCACATTCTAAGGTGTTTTTTGCTACCTCATGGTTGGGCGCAATTGTCACTTTAAATTGTACTCCAGCATCTGCATAAATGGCATTAAGTTGCGTAGCGATCCCATCAGGTATAGTCGCATTATTTACGGGTACTAAGGTTATATTTACATCCGTTTGTGTTTTGATTGGAATAATTTTTGCCGCGCCTAATACTTGGTGCTTGGCTCCGTCTTTTCCTGGTATTAGTGCCAATAGTTCCTCAGGGGTTGAGCTATGATATACGGGTACTTCTAGTCGTTGATAGGCCTTGCCATTTTTCATAACCAGCCCCCCTATTTTTTTAGCCACGCTGCCTTTGATATTAAATAGGATACTCTCAGGCTTTATTGTTGTACCATTAACGGCTATTACTGCATCTATAAAATCAAAACTACGACTTCCTTTTCCTTCATTTTGGATTCCTTTATGATATAAAGTATAAGGTGTCGCTCCGTCAGCAATGGTTTTGTATAGTTTTTGAATGTCAGGATGTGCTTTTGCAGGCATTACATCGTCAGCATACTTACTTTCTGCCGATCGCTCAAAAGTAACACGAGCGGCTATAGGAGCTAGCTTTGTTACCATGCCTGCGCTGGTAATACCTTGTGTATTAGAAGCATCAGGAATAAATCCTGCGGCTTGTCCTTCATTTAAAACCACGGGCTTATCGCTTCCTGGGGGCACTGCATATACGTTTCCTTTGGGGTCGCGGATGATTATGAGTTCTTTGGGGTCTAGATCAAAACTTTGGGTTTGTCCATTAGTACCGGTGACTACTACTTCATTACTGTTTACTGTAATATGTGACAGATCGGGAATATCAAAATTGGTTTGAAATTGATGTTCTTCGGTATCGGGGGAAAGAAGATCAAAACCGTCTTCTATTTGATCGTATAGGCTACTGAGATCTATTATATTTTTCCAACTTGGATCATATAGGGCTTTGATTTCGCCTTTTACTAGCCTAAAGTCTGTATTAAGGGTAATGTCTTTAAATTCTACGCCTATTTTTACAAAGGATAAATAAGGGACGTTCACGTAGCCTTTGCCGCTATAGCTTCTTTTGCCTCTTACTTCGGTGAGTTTGATGGAAAAATCGCCTGCAAGAATGATTTGATCATTGGGTAATTCTCCTTCAAAAAGGGTTGTATTACTTAAATCTATATTGGGTTTTATGCCACATTTGATGGCTATTTCTTCTTTACGGGGTTGGGTAAATTCTTCTACGGGGGTATAATTTATAAGTCCTCCTATGCACTCTCCTCCTACTCGATATTCGTAGGTTGCTCCTGCTTCTAGATCGTATAGTTTGGCTTCGTTATTGTAGTAGGCTGTTGGGTACCAACTATTGGTTCCTTTTTTACGGTATTCTATTTTATAATCTACAAAGTCGGGATTGGTTTGCCACGTAATTTTGGATTGGGTGGCATTAAGGGAAATAGCTACTACGAATTTTGGAGGGGGGCAATTACCTGGGTAGATAAAATCAAAAATTTCGCTATAACCATTGTTATTAAATATGGCTTTATCGCCAAATCCAGGTTGACTTAGGGCTTTTACGCGCCAAGCGTATTTACGTCCTGCAATTAGTTGGGGCTCTACGGGACCGTAATGTAAAACGGTCGTGGAGGTGGTGGTTTTGTATAAGGGTATGCTGGTTAGAAAGGCATGGTTAGAGGGTACTTGCTGGTCTAGGAGTTCTACTAGTTCAAATTCGTATTCTATATTTACGGCATTGAGGTGTCGCGGGGTCCAGGTAAAAATAAGGTTTTGGGGTTCTTGAAAACCAACCAGTTCATGATTACTAGGGCTATTCAGTAACGGGGGTTCATTGTATACAAAATAATAGAAGGTACAGGATTTTTGTGAAATTCGCTGGTTGGTTATAAAATCATATACTTCTATACAGTATTTGTAATTGCCTTGTGGTAAGGTACTGCTGTATTGGTTTTGATTAATTCCGGATAGGTTTTCTAATTGAAAATAAGGGGCTAGATCTAGATTGGATAGTTGTAGGGTTTCGCCTCCGTTTAGGTACATAATGGGAGCTCCTTCTACTATTGGAAGCGATTGGGCTTGAATACCATTTCCTTCTATGTATAGCTGTAATCGTACTTGACGATGAACAACATTTAGATCCGCTGTGTAGATATTGACTAGATATTTTTGATCAACTGTTGTAGCATAGCTCGACAAACTGGATAAATAAGGAGGAAATACGCTGCTGTTTACTTGTACTGGGTAAAGTTGTGACCATCCTACGCTATTTAACAGTAGTAACAGAAGGTAGAAAAAATATTTTAATCTATTCATATTCAATTTTTTATTGAATTTTGTTTGTTTATTTTTTATCAGTTATATGGAGTGAAAAATGACTCCTGTCTTTATGACTTATTTTTAAATTTTTCTTTGTAGTTTTTTACATAAGTGTCTATTCCTTTAACTACTAATGCTTCAACGATTCCTAGCGGTTCTTTTGCCTTTTTGAATTGTTGGTAATATTGGTTTTTTAAACTTATTACTGTTTTGTTGTAGGAATTGTTTAAATCTAGATTTTCTTTGGGTCCTAAAATCTTCTAGATTAGACACTACGAATTGCACAACAATAAGTTTCTTTATCTTTTTTGTAAAAAACTATGAATCCTAGCTTATATCTATTTTTTATAAACTCTATTTTGTTCCTTATCTTGAACATCAAAAACAAGCATCCTTTTTGATTTATAAATATTATACTTTTCTAATTTGAATTCATCGAAATGTGATCTTTATATTAAAAAAGTTTTTATTTTCACTTAAATCATATTATTATGATTATTTCTTTGGGGATCTATGCTCTAAAAAGAAGTAAGTATAATTATCATAAAATAAAATTCAAATTTTAAATAGCATACGCATAAACATTTCTAGCTAGAATCGTATATCTTTGGACTTCATCACAATGTTCAAATAAAAAATCCTGACTAGTCAATCAGGATTTTAAAATATCAAAGTTTTTATTTATTTATTTTAAAAGCATTTTCTTTTGGAAAATAGGCTACATCTCCTAATTCTTCTTCGATACGTAATAACTGGTTATATTTTGACATACGATCTGAACGTGAAGCTGAACCTGTTTTGATTTGACCACAGTTTAAAGCTACTGCCAAATCTGCAATAGTATTATCTTCTGTTTCTCCAGAGCGATGAGACATTACAGAGGTATATCCTGCGTTATGTGCCATATTTACGGCTGCAATTGTTTCTGTTAACGTACCAATTTGGTTTACTTTAATCAATATTGAATTTGCTATACCTTCCGAAATACCACGAGATAAGCGCTCAACATTAGTAACAAATAAATCATCACCTACTAATTGTACTTTATTACCAAGTTTTTCTGTTAATAATTTCCAACCAGACCAATCATCTTCATACATTCCATCCTCAATTGAAATGATTGGATATTTAGCACATAAATCTGCCAAATATTCTACTTGTTCTGCAGAAGTTCTTATTTTCCCTTTTTCGCCTTCAAACTTTGTATAATCATAATTTCCGTTTACATAAAACTCAGAAGCGGCACAATCTAAAGCAATCATAATATCATCACCAAAAGTATAACCTGCTTTTTCTACTGCTAATTTGATTGAATCTAAAGCATCTTCAGTACCACCCGCTAAATTAGGAGCAAAACCACCTTCATCTCCTACTGCCGTAGAAAGGTTTCTATCGTGTAAAACTTTCTTTAAATTATGAAAAATTTCAGTTCCCATTTGCATAGCATGCGTAAAAGAAGTTGCTTTTACGGGCATAATCATAAACTCTTGAAAAGCAATAGGCGCATCTGAATGCGAACCGCCATTGATGATATTCATCATAGGTACAGGTAGCGTGTTTCCAGACACTCCTCCTACGTAACGATATAAAGGCAAGCCTAACTCGTTAGCCGCCGCTTTAGCTACTGCTAATGATACTCCTAAAATAGCATTAGCTCCTAATTTAGATTTATTAGCTGTTCCATCTAAATCGATCATAATTTTATCGATAAGGTTTTGTTCGAAAACAGAAGTACCTACTAAAGCTTCTGCAATAGTTGTATTTACATTTTCAACGGCTTTCATAACACCTTTCCCCATGAATGCAGTACCGCCATCACGTAATTCAACGGCTTCATGCTCGCCTGTAGAGGCCCCAGAAGGAACTGCCGCACGACCTAAAATACCGTTTTCTGTTACTACATCTACTTCAACCGTAGGGTTTCCTCTCGAGTCTAAAATTTGTCTTGCATGGATTTTTATTATAATACTCATTTTGTTTAAGTTTTTAGATCTTAGAAATCAAAAATAGATTTTCTAAAACAGTTATTATTTAATTTTATATTTTTTTATATTTTCAACAAATTGATCAAACAAATACGATGAATCGTGAGGTCCAGGACTGGCTTCCGGGTGATATTGAACTGAAAAACAATTTTTATTTATCATTCTCATACCCGCAACCGTACCATCATTTAAATGTTCGTGTGTAATTTCTAAATCTGTATGTTTTTCCAATTCATCTCTGTTTACAGCGAAACCATGATTTTGTGAAGTAATTTCTCCTTTACCAGTAATTAAATTTTTTACGGGGTGGTTAATTCCACGGTGACCATTAAACATTTTATAAGTAGATACACCATTAGCTAATGCAATTACTTGGTGACCTAAACAAATACCGAATAAGGGTTTATTTTCATTTAATATTTGACGAGCTACTTCCTGTGCACTATAAAGAGGATCTGGATCACCAGGACCATTAGACAAGAAAAAACCATCAGGATCAAAACCTTTTAAATCTTCAAAAGAAGCATTATAAGGAAAAACTTTAATATAACAATCTCGTTTAGCAAGATTACGTAAGATATTCTTTTTGATCCCTAAATCTAAAGCTGAAATTTTATACGTTGCATTTTCATCACCAAAGAAATAAGGCTCAGTAGTAGAAACTTTAGAAGCTAATTCTAGACCTTTCATATCTGGAATAGCTGCTAATTCTTTTTTTAACTCTTCTATTGATGTATCATCAGTACAGATTACCGCGTTTTGCGCACCATGATCTCGAATATAACTCACTAAAGCACGAGTGTCAACATCTGATATACAAATCAAATTTTCTTTTTTAAAATAATCAAAAAGATTACTTTCAGAATTTGGGCGTGAATGAGAACTTGAAAAATTTTTACAAACTAACCCTGAAATCATAATTTTTTCAGATTCTACTTCCGCTGCATTTACCCCATAGTTACCAATGTGTGCATTAGTAGTAACCATGATTTGACCAAAATAAGAAGGGTCGGTAAAAATTTCTTGATAACCCGTAGTACCTGTGTTAAAACAAACTTCTCCAAAAGTTTTGCCTGATATTCCTACAGATTTACCGTGAAAAATTGTTCCGTCTGCCAGAAGTAAAGTCGCAGACTGTTTTGTTGTGTGTTGCATTGTTAAAAAAAGTTTGACAAATTTATTCAAAAAAAAAAGGATAAACCAATAAGTTTATCCTTTTTTATATTTATGAATTGAGCATCATATTATTCTGCAGATTCAGAAGATTCTTCAGTTGCAGGAGTTTCAGCAGCACCTTCAGCTTTTTTAGCTTTAGCTCCACCACGACGGCTTTTAGCTTTTTTAACTTCTTTTTTACCACCGTTATAGATTTCGTTGAAGTCTACGAACTCAATCATTGCCATATCAGCGTTATCTCCTAAACGGTTACCTAACTTGATGATACGAGTATATCCTCCTGGACGGTCACCTACTTTAGCAGCTACATCTCTGAATAATTCAGTAACCGCATATTTATTTCTTAAGTAAGCGAAAACTGTACGACGATTATGAGTAGTATCTTCTTTTGATTTTGTTACTAAAGGCTCAACAAATTGTTTAAGTGCTTTAGCTTTAGCTACAGTTGTATTAATACGCTTATGCTCGATTAACGAACATGCCATATTAGCTAACATAGCTTTTCTATGTCCAGTCTGTCTGCTTAAATGGTTTACTTTTTTTCCGTGTCTCATGACGTTGCTTTTTAAACTTCATCTTGCATCAATCCACCTTGGAGAGCAAAATATGAAGGCTATTATTCTTTATCTAACTTATATTTTGACAAATCCATTCCGAACGTTAAGTTCTTATTGGCAACTAACTCATCAAGTTCAGTTAATGATTTTTTACCAAAATTGCGGAATTTCATTAAGTCATGTTTGTTGAACGATACTAAGTCTCCTAATGTATCAACTTCAGCAGCCTTTAAGCAGTTTAATGCTCTTACAGATAAGTCCATATCAACTAACTTAGTTTTCAATAACTGTCTCATGTGTAACGATTCTTCGTCATATGATTCTGTTTGAGCAATTTCATCAGCCTCAAGAGTGATTCTCTCATCAGAGAATAACATAAAATGGTGAATTAATACCTTAGCCGCTTCAGTTAGAGCATCTTTAGGATGGATAGAACCATCTGTTTTGATTTCAAAAACTAATTTTTCATAATCCGTTTTTTGCTCAACACGGAAGTTTTCGATAGCGTACTTCACATTCTTTACAGGTGTAAAGATAGAATCAGTAAATATAGTACCGATTGCAGCATTTTGTTTTTTGTTTTCCTCTGCTGGAACATAACCACGACCTTTCTCGATCGTCATTTCCATGTTCAAATTTACATTGCTGTCTAAATTACAAATTACTAATTCAGGATTTAACACTTGGAAACCTGAAATAAATTTTTGAAAATCACCAGCAGTAATTTGATCTTTACCTGATAAAGAAATAGAAACTGATTCGTTATCGATATCTTCAATTTGACGTTTAAAACGTACTTGTTTTAAGTTAAGGATAATTTCAGTTACGTCTTCTACAACACCAGGTATAGTAGAGAACTCATGATCCACTCCTTCAATACGAATAGAAGTGATAGCATAACCCTCAAGAGCAGAAAGTAAAACTCTTCTTAAAGCGTTACCAACAGTCAATCCGTAACCTGGTTCAAGAGGTCTGAATTCGAATTTGCCTTCGAAATCAGTAGAATCGATCATGATAACTTTATCGGGCTTCTGAAAATTAAATATTGCCATAAATTTCGACTGATGTCAATTATTATTATTTGTTGTACAATTCGACAATTAGTTGTTCTTTAATGTTCTCAGGGATTTGTAATCTTTGAGGAACAGAAACAAAAGTACCTTCTTTTGTATCATTATTCCACACGATCCACTCATATACTTGAGAAGCAGCAGCTAAAGAACGTTCGATTGATTCTAAAGATTTAGATTTTTCACGAACAGCAACTTTGTCACCTGGTTTTAAATGGTAAGAAGGAACGTTAACCACTTCACCATTTACTGTAATATGTCTATGAGTTACAATTTGTCTAGCAGCTCTTCTTGAAGGTGCCACACCCATTCTGTAAACTACGTTATCTAAACGAGCTTCACATAATTGTAAAAGGATTTCACCTGTTACACCAGAAGCAGCAGAAGCTTTTTCGAATAAATTTCTGAATTGTTTTTCTAAAATACCATAAGTATATTTAGCTTTTTGCTTTTCCATTAACTGAACAGCATATTCAGATTTTTTACCTCTTTTTTTAGCTAAACCATGTTGCCCTGGAGGGTAGTTTCTTTTTTCGAAGGCTCTGTCATCTCCGAAGATTGCTTCGCCAAATTTACGAGCAATTTTAGTTTTTGGACCAGTATATCTTGCCATTTCTAATACATTTTTAAGGTTGAGATTATGAATTCAGGTCTTATTTATCCTCCGATAATCTATATTCAACCTAGTTATACTTAATTAAATCAAACTATAAAGATGTTAAAAATTCAAACATCCTTAAACTCTACGTCTTTTTGGAGGACGACATCCGTTGTGTGGTAATGGAGTAACGTCAATAATTTCTGTCACTTCGATACCTGAGTTATGGATTGAGCGGATTGCTGATTCTCTTCCGTTTCCAGGTCCTTTTACAAACACTTTCACTTTTTTAAGACCAGCTTCTAAAGCAACTTTTGAGCAATCTTCTGCTGCCATTTGAGCTGCATACGGAGTATTCTTTTTAGAACCTCTGAAACCCATTTTACCAGCAGATGACCAAGCTACAACTTCACCTTTCTTGTTTGTTAAAGAAATGATGATGTTGTTAAAAGTTGAACTTACGTGTGCCTCACCAGTAGACTCAACAACAACTTTACGTTTTTTTGTATTTGCTTTCGCCATATTACTAATTATTATTTAGTTGCTTTCTTCTTGTTAGCAACAGTTTTTCTTTTACCTTTTCTTGTTCTAGAATTGTTCTTAGTTCTTTGACCTCTTAAAGGAAGACCAGATCTGTGACGGATTCCTCTGTAACATCCGATATCCATTAAACGTTTGATGTTTAATGATGTTTCAGAACGTAATTCTCCTTCAATTTTGTAATAAGAAACCGCTTCACGGATTGCACCGATTTCATCGTCATTCCATTCAGACACTTTTTTATCTTGGCTTACCTGAGCTTTCTCTAAGATTTTGATAGCTCTACTTTTTCCAATTCCGAAGATATATGTCAAAGCGATGACACCTCTTTTGTTTTTAGGTATATCTACCCCTGCTATTCTTGCCATAATTATCCTTGTCTTTGTTTAAATCTAGGATTCTTTTTGTTAATAACGTATAATCTTCCTTTTCTACGAACGATAATGCATTCCGCACTTCTCTTCTTAATTGATGCTCTTACTTTCATTTTAGTATCTATAAGTAATTCTTGCTTTAGACAAATCGTAAGGGCTCATTTCTAGTTTCACTTTGTCACCAGGTAACAATTTGATGTAGTGCATACGCATTTTTCCAGAAATGTGAGCAATTACAACATGCCCGTTTTCTAATTCTACACGGAACATGGCATTGGACAATGCCTCTATAATTGTTCCATCTTGTTCAATTGCTGATTGTTTTGCCATATTAAGCTACTGCTTTTCTGTTTTTACCTGTTTTCATCAAACCATCATAATGCTGATTCAACAAGTATGAATTGATTTGTTGAATTGTATCTATTGCAACTCCAACCAAAATCAAGAGTGATGTACCACCAAAGAACAATGCCCATTGTTGCTGTACTCCTAACACATTCATAACAATAGCTGGGAACACAGCTAACAATGCTAAGAAGATAGCTCCTGGGAATGTAATTAAAGACATCACATGATCTAAAAAGTCAGCTGTTTCCATTCCAGGCTTAACTCCTGGGATAAAACCACCACTTCTCTTTAAATCATCAGCCATTCTTGTTGTTGGCATAGTAATAGCAGTGTAAAAGTACGTAAAAATTACAATTAACGTAGCAAACACTAAATTATACTCCCAACCAAATATATTTTGGAATCTTGTACTGATCGATTGAGCTGTTTCAGAAGATGATAAACCAGCCACGGCAGCAGGTATAAACATAATAGCTTGCGCAAAAATGATTGGCATAACACCTGAAGCATTCAACTTCAAAGGAATAAATTGACGATTACCCCCCATCAAGTCTTGCTCTAGATCTCCAGAAACGGTACGGCGTGCATATTGCACTGCCACTTTTCTAACTGCCATAGTCATTAAAACGCAGGCAATAATGACAAGTAACCACACGATGATTTCTACAACAATCTTCATTAAACCTCCGTTGTTTTGAGAAACAGCAGATGAAAACTCCTGAGCAAATGCTTGTGGTAAACGAGCAACAATACCTACTAAGATTAACAACGAAATACCGTTTCCGATACCTTTATCTGTAATTTTTTCACCTAACCACATCGCAAATAAAGTACCAGTAGTTAAAATTAATACAGATGAGAACAAGAAAGCAAATGAATTAAATCCTAATAAAAATGCTTCACCTGGTAAAGTACGGTATAAGTTATAAATATAACCAGGACCTTGAATTAACGTAATACCAATAGTTAACCATCTTGTAATTTGGTTCATCTTTTTTCTTCCACTTTCTCCTTCTTTTTGTAATTTTTGTAAATAAGGGATAGCGATTCCCATTAACTGAACTACAATTGAAGCAGAAATATAAGGCATTATACCCAACGCAAAAACAGATGCTTGTGAAAAAGCACCTCCCGTAAATACATTAATTAACCAACCAATACCTTTATCAGTCTGATTGGTTAACCCTTGCAACTTAGTCGCATCAATTCCCGGCAATGTTACGTGAGCTCCGAAACGATAAACTAACAGAAGTCCTAATGTAAATAGGACTCTGTTTCTTAGTTCCTCAATTTTCCAAACGTTTTGTAACGATTCAATAAATTTTTTCATCGTGTCTAGAAAATTTATAATTCTATAGCTTCTCCTCCAGCTGCTTCAATAGCTGCTTTAGCAGATGCTGTGAATTTGTGTGCACTAACTTTTAATTTAGTTTTAAGCTCACCTCTACCTAAAATCTTAACAACTTCAGTTTTAGTAGCTAAACGATTTGCAACTAAAGTAGCAAAATCTACTGTATCAGTTACAACACCATTATCAACTAGAGCTTGTAAAGTATCTAAGTTTACACCTTGATATTCAACTCTATTGATATTTTTGAAACCAAACTTAGGAACACGTCTTTGAAGAGGCATTTGCCCTCCTTCAAAACCAATTTTTTTAGAGTAACCTGAACGAGATTTAGCTCCTTTGTGACCACGTGCAGCAGTACCACCTTTACCAGAACCTTCTCCTCTACCTACTCTTTTATTTTGGTTATGTGTTGAACCTTCAGCTGGCTGTAAATTACTTAAATTCATAACAGTCATTTGTTATTTAGTTTCTTCTGTAGAAACTAAGTGTTTAACTTTATTTACCATTCCAAGGATAGCAGGAGTTCCTTCATGCTCAACTACTTGACCCATTTTACGAAGTCCTAAAGCTTGCATTGTTCTCTTTTGATCCTGAGGACAATTAATAATGCTTCTTACTTGTTTTACTAATATCTTAGCCATAATTTCCTTGAATTAACCTTTGAATACTTTCTCTAAAGATACTCCTCTTTGTTTAGCCACAGTAACTGCACTTCTCATTTGCAGTAAAGCATCAAAAGTTGCTTTTACCACATTATGAGGGTTAGAAGAACCTTGAGATTTAGATAATACATCGTGAACTCCTACTGATTCAAGAACCGCACGTACAGCACCACCTGCAATTACTCCAGTACCATGAGAAGCTGGCATTAATAATACTCTAGCTCCACCAAACTTACCTTTTTGTTCGTGTGGCACAGATTGTCCACTCAAAGGAATTCTTACTAAGTTTTTCTTAGCATCTTCTACTGCTTTTGCAATAGCTTCAGAAACGTCTTTAGATTTTCCTAATCCGTGACCCACTACACCGTTCTCGTCACCTACTACTACGATAGCTGAAAAACCAAATGCTCTACCACCTTTAGTAACTTTAGTAACACGATTAACACTAACCAAACGATCTTTCAATTCAAGACCTCCTGGTTTTACTAGTTCTACGTTTTTATAATTATGATACATAATTTCTTAGAATTTTAATCCAGCCGCTCTAGCGCCTTCTGCTAATGATTGAACACGACCATGGTATAAATAACCACCTCTATCAAATGTTACTGTATCGATACCTGCTTTTAAAGCTTTTTCAGCAAGTAATTTTCCAACTACTGCTGCTACTTCAATTTTAGTACCTTTAGCATCCACCTCTTTTTCACGAGAAGAAGCTGCTAATAATGTAACACCATTTACATCATCTATAAGCTGAGCATAGATTTCTTTGTTACTTCTGAATACAGATAAACGAGGTCTTGCAGCTGTACCGCTTACAATTTTTCTAATTCTGTACTGTATTCTTTGTCTTCTTTCAGATTTTGTTAATGACATAATCTTAATTTTTAAGCTGATTTACCTGCTTTTCTTCTTAATACTTCACCTACAAACTTAATACCTTTTCCTTTATATGGTTCAGGCTTACGGAAAGAACGGATTTTAGCCGCTACTTGCCCTAATAATTGTTTATCATAAGAAGTTAGCTTTACAATAGGATTTTTACCTTTTTCAGAAACAGTTTCCACAGTTACCTCTGAAGCTACTTCTAAAACGATATTATGAGAATACCCTAAAGCTAAATCAAGTTTATTCCCTTGATTAGAAGCACGGTATCCAACACCTACTAATTCTAATTCTTTTGTAAAACCAGTAGATACACCAGTAATCATGTTATTAATTAAAGCTCTAAATAAACCATGTTGAGCTCTTTCTTCTTTGCTATCTGCAGCTCTTGAAACAAGAACCTGATTTTCTTCAATAGTTACTGTTACGTTGTCAGTAATCTCTTGAGAAAGCTCTCCTAATTTCCCTTTTACAGTAATAACTGAATCTTTTAATTCTACAGTTACTCCAGCAGGAATGGCGATTGGACTTTTACCTATTCTTGACATCTCTTAACTCTTTTTTAGTATACGTAACAAATTACCTCACCACCTACATTTAACTGTCTAGCTTGCTTGTCAGTCATTACTCCTTTAGAAGTAGAAACAATAGCAACGCCTAAACCATTTAAAATTCTAGGTAATTTAGTGGCACCTGCATACTTACGTAAACCTGGTTTACTAATTCTTTGAATGTTCTTGATTACCGCTTCCTTAGTATCTTTATCATACTTTAAAGCGATTTTGATTGTTCCTTGAACAGTCTCATTTTCGAATTTGTAGCTAAGGATATAACCTTGATCGAATAAGATTTTTGTGATTTCTTTTTTAAGATTAGATGCAGGAATCTCTACCACTTTGTGGCTTGCCTTCGAAGCATTTCTAATTCTTGTTAAGAAATCCGCAATTGGATCTGTATACATATAAACAAAATTGCGGTTATGGTTTTCAACCCACACTCGTGGGTTGAACCTATAACCTGTTAATAATCTCTTTTATAATCTTACCAGCTAGCTTTTCTAACTCCTGGTATCAATCCTTGGTTTGCCATTTCACGGAAAGTTACACGTGAAATACCGAATTGACGCATATACCCTCTTGGTCTACCTGTTAATTTACAACGATTGTGCAAACGAACTGGCGAAGCATTCTTTGGTAATTTTTGCAAAGATACATAATCTCCAGCTTCTAACAAAGCTTTTCTTTTCTCTGCATATTTTTCTACCGTTTTTTGTCTTTTCACCTCGCGGGCTTTCATTGATTCTTTAGCCATGTCTTAATTCTTTTTAAAAGGTAAACCTAATTCAGCTAATAATGATTTTGCTTCCTTATCTGTTTGTGCAGATGTTACGAAAGTAATATCCATACCCGTAATTTTATTTACTTTATCGATATCAATTTCAGGGAAGATAATTTGCTCAAGAACTCCAAGGTTGTAATTTCCTCTACCGTCAAAACCTGTAGATTTAATACCGTTAAAGTCTCTCACACGTGGCAATGAAGCGGTGATCAAACGATCTAAAAACTCATACATTCTTTCTCCACGTAAAGTTACTTTTGCACCAATTGGCATCCCTTTTCTTAATTTAAAAGACGCAACGTCTTTTTTAGAAATAGTAGCTACTGCTTTTTGACCAGTAATCTTTGTCAATTCTTCTACAGCATATTCGATAAGTTTTTTATCTGAAACCGCTGCACCAACTCCTTTACTTAAAACGATTTTTTCCAATTTAGGAACTTGCATTACGTTTTTGTAACCGAATTCAGCTGTAAGAGCAGCAATTACTCTGCTCTTATATTCTTCTTTTAGTCTAGGTATATAAGCCATCACTATAATACTTGATTAGATTTTTTTGAAAATCTTACTTTCTTATCTCCTTCTACTTTAAAACCAACTTTAGTAGCATTACCTTTAGCATCTACTAACATTAAGTTTGAAACGTGTATAGGAGCTTCTTTTTTAACGATTCCACCTTGAGGATTTTGAGCACTTGGCTTAGTGTGTTTAGACACTATATTTACCCCCTCAACTACCGCTTTGTTTTTTTCACGAATTACACGTAAAACCTTACCTTCAGCACCTTTGTGGTCACCTGCGATAACCTTTACAGTGTCACCTGATTTTATTTTTAGCTTCATCATCGTAATAATAATTAAAGCACTTCTGGTGCTAATGATACAATTTTCATGAATTGTTTTTCACGAAGTTCTCTAGCTACTGGACCGAATACACGAGTTCCTCTCATTTCACCTGCTGCATTTAACAACACACAAGCGTTATCATCGAAACGGATATAAGATCCATCTGCTCTTCTTACTTCTTTTTTAGTTCTAACAACAACTGCAGTTGAAACCGCACCTTTCTTAACGTTTCCGTTAGGAGTTGCATCTTTGATAGCTACTACAATTTTGTCACCAACTGAGGCGTAACGTCTTTTTGTTCCACCTAAAACACGGATAGTTAAAACTTCTTTAGCTCCCGTATTATCTGCTACTTTTAGTCTTGATTCTTGTTGTACCATAATTATTTCGCTCTTTCAATGATTTCAACTAATCTCCAACACTTAGTTTTACTTAATGGACGAGTTTCCATGATTTTCACTGTATCACCAATGTTACAGTCATTCTTTTCGTCGTGTGCAACATATTTCTTAGTTTTTAACACGAACTTACCATATAATGGGTGTTTTACTTTAGTTACTTGAGAAACAACAATAGACTTATCCATTTTGTTAGAAGTAACAACACCAACTCTCTCTTTTCTTAAATTTCTTTTTTCCATCTTTTCAGCTGAATACTATTTATTGAAGCTCTCTTTTAGTTAATTCAGTTGCGATTCTCGCTACTGAACGTCTGATACTTCTAATTTGAAGTGGATTCTCGATTGGAGAAATAGCATGAGCAATTTTCAGGTCGGCATAAGTCTTTTTTAATTGAACTAGCTTTTCTTGTAACTCAGCTGCAGATAGATTTTTAATTTCTGATTGTTTCATAATCTTCTTATATTATGCTTCGAAATCTCTAGCAACGACGAATTTAGTTTTTACTGGTAATTTTTGAGCTGCAAGACGTAAAGCCTCTTTTGCAACTGCTAGTGGTACGCCACCTACCTCAAACATAATTCTTCCTGGTTTAACAACAGCAGCCCAGTATTCAACTGCACCTTTACCTTTACCCATACGTACTTCAAGAGGCTTCTTAGTGATAGGTTTGTCTGGGAAAATTTTGATCCATAATTGCCCTTCACGTTTCATATAACGAGTTGCTGCAATACGAGCCGCTTCGATTTGGCGTGAAGTTAAGAAAGCACCTGTTTCGTGAACCGATTTAATTCCAAACATTCCATTTGAAAGTTCGTGACCTCTATTAGAGTTCCCTTTCATTCTACCTTTCTGTACCTTACGGTATTTTGTTCTTTTAGGCTGTAACATTTTTCTTTAATTTAAAAATTACTTTCTTTTACGAGCTCCTTGTTTACCGTTTGATTTTCCACCACGTGGAGCATCACCACCTTTACCACCTTGTGCAGCTTTTTTATCCATACCTACAAGTGGAGAAAGGTCTCTTTTACCGTAAACTTCACCTTTCATGATCCATACTTTAACCCCCATTCTACCATAAGTAGTATGCGCTTCAGCTAAAGCATAATCAATGTCAGCTCTGAAAGTTGATAGAGGAATACGTCCTTCTTTGAAACTTTCTGAACGTGCCATTTCAGCACCATTTAAACGACCAGAAATCATTACTTTGATACCTTCAGCGTTCATTCTCATAGAAGCTGCAATAGCCATTTTGATTGCTCTTCTGTAAGAAATACGACCTTCAATTTGACGACAGATGCTATTAGCAACTAAATAAGCGTCTAACTCAGGTCTTTTGATTTCAAAGATGTTGATTTGAACCTCTTTGTCAGTAATTTTCTTAAGTTCTTCTTTTAACTTGTCTACCTCTTGACCACCTTTCCCGATAATGATACCAGGTCTAGCAGTAGTGATAGTAACGGTTACAAGTTTTAAAGTTCTCTCGATGATTACTTTTGACACACTAGCTTTTGATAAACGAGCGTGGATATACTTTCTGATTTTGTAATCTTCAGCGATTTTATCACCGTAGTCATTACCACCATACCAGTTAGAATCCCATCCTCTGATGATACCAAGGCGATTTCCGATTGGATTAGTCTTTTGTCCCATCTTTATTAATTGCTTTGTGTGTTATTAATTGATCCTAATACGATTGTTACGTGATTAGAACGTTTTCTAATTCTGTGTGCACGACCTTGTGGTGCTGGACGTAATCTTTTTAACATCATACCACCATCCACTTTGATCTCTTTTACAAATAAGCCTGCTTCAGCTACATCACCTTCACTATTTTTTTGCTCCCAGTTATTGATTGCAGATAATAAAAGTTTTTCTAATTTTCTTGAAGCTTCTTTTTGACTAAAACGTAATATGTTTAGTGCATTCTCAACTTTCTGACCTCTTACCAAGTCTGCTACTAAGCGCATTTTTCTAGGTGAAGTAGGGCAGTTATTTAACTTAGCAAATGCGATAGACTTATTAGCCTCTTTTCTTGCCTCTGCTGTTTCTCTTTTACGAACTCCCATGTCTTCTTTTATTTTTTACCTTTATTTTTAGCTCCAGCGTGACCTCTAAAAGATCTAGTTGGTGAAAACTCACCTAACTTGTGTCCTACCATGTTTTCAGTAACATATACTGGAACAAATTGACGACCGTTGTGAACTGCGATTGTTTGTCCTACGAAATCAGGAGTAATCATTGAAGCTCTAGACCAAGTTTTAACAACATTCTTGTTTCCTGCTTCAGCATTCTCCAATACTTTCTTCTCTAATTTATAGTGTACGAAAGGTCCTTTTTTTAATGAACGTGCCATATCTTATTATTTCTTTCTACGTTCTACAATATACTTGTTGCTCGGGTTTTGTTTAGCACGGGTTCTATAACCTTTAGCTGGTAAACCTTTTCTTGAACGTGGGTGACCTCCAGATGAACGTCCTTCACCACCACCCATTGGGTGATCAACTGGGTTCATTGCTACCGGTCTAGTTCTTGGTCTTCTACCTAACCATCTAGATCTACCTGCCTTACCAGAAACAATTAACTGGTGGTCAGAGTTAGAAACTGCTCCGATTGTTGCAGTACAAGTTAATAAGATTAATCTTGTTTCTCCAGAAGGCATTTTGATAGTAGCATATTTACCATCACGAGCCATTAACTGAGCAAATGTACCTGCCGAACGAGCGATTGTTGCACCTTGACCTGGACGTAACTCAATACAAGAAATTACTGTTCCTAGAGGAATTTTGCTTAATGGCATAGTGTTCCCGATTTCTGGAGCTACATCAGCACCTGAAATAACAGTTTGTCCTACTTTTAAACCATTTTGAGCAATGATATATCTTTTTTCACCATCAGCATAAGCTAATAACGCGATAAAAGCAGTTCTGTTTGGATCATACTCAATTGATTTCACTGTAGCTGGAATACCATCTTTAGTTCTTTTGAAATCAATGATACGATATCTTTGTTTGTGACCACCGCCTGTATAGCGCATAGTCATCTTTCCTTGACTATTTCTACCTCCAGATGATTTTTTCGGCGCGATTAATGAACGCTCCGGCTTATCAGTAGTAATGGCGTCAAAACCATTAACAACTCTAAAACGCTGACCTGGGGTAATAGGTTTTAATTTTCTTACTGACATCTTACTTTACTTAGTTGTTGTAAAAATCAATTGTTTCTCCTTCTTTAACTTGTACGATTGCTTTTTTATAAGCATTAGTTTTCCCTGATATCATACCACTTTTTGTATATTTAGTAGTACGATCTGGACGTACATTCATTGTATTTACCTCTACAACAGTTACACCATAAGCAGCCTCAACAGCTTTCTTAATTTGAACTTTGTTAGCTTTTTTATCTACAACGAAACCAAAACGGTTGAATATTTCTCCGTCTTTAGTTACTTTTTCTGTAACGATAGGTTTTATAATGATACTCATGGCCTATTATTTGCTTAAATTTTGTTCGATTCCTTCTAAAGATCCCTCTAAAAGAACTAAATTATTTGCGTTTAATATCGCATAAGTACTTAATTCTGAGTTAGTGATTACAGAAGATTTTTGTAAGTTACGAGATGATAAATAAACATTTTTGTTTTCACCACCTAAAACGAACAATGATTTTTTGTTTTCTAACCCTAACGCTTTTAACACGTTAATGAAATTTTTAGTACTTGGAGCTTCGAAACCGAAGTCTTCTAATACGATTAAGTTAGATTCTTTCGCCTTTAAAGCTAAAGCAGATTTACGAGCTAAACGCTTTAATGCTTTATTTAATTTAAAAGAATAGTTTCTTGGTCTTGGACCGAAAACAGTTCCTCCTCCTTTAAACAAAGGACTCTTTTTAGATCCTGCACGAGCAGTACCAGTTCCTTTTTGTTTTTTAATTTTACGAGTACTACCAGCAACTTCAGCTCTTTCTTTAGCTTTGTGTGTCCCTTGACGTTGATTAGCCAAATATTGTTTCACATCTAAGTAAAGAGCATGGTTATTAGGCTCAATTGCGAAAACTGAATCAGAAAGCTGTACTTTTCTTCCAGTATCTTTTCCGTTGATATCTAATACTTTTACTTCCATTACTTCTGAATGATTACATAAGAGTCTTTATGCCCAGGAACACATCCTTTAACAACAAGTAGGTTCTTTTCAGCAACTACTCTTAAAACTCTAAGATTTTGAACTTTAACATTGTCTCCACCCATTCTTCCAGCCATACGCATTCCTTTGAATACTCTAGAAGGATAAGATGAAGCACCTACTGAACCTGGTGCTCTTAAACGGTTGTGCTGACCGTGAGTAACTTGTCCAACACCACCAAATCCGTGACGTTTTACAACCCCTTGAAAACCTTTACCTTTAGAAACACCTTGAACATCTACGAATTCACCTTCAGCGAATAAGTCTACAGTGATCACATCACCTAATTTGTGCTCATTTTCAAACCCTTGGAATTCAACAACTTTCTTTTTCGCAACTGTCCCAGCCTTTTTGAAGTGACCTTCAGCAGCTTTTGTAGTGTGCTTTGCAGATTTGTCATCGAAACCAAGTTGAAGAGCCTCATACCCGTCAACCTCATTGGTTCTGACTTGGGTAACAACGCAAGGACCAACTTCAATAACAGTACAAGGGATATTTTTCCCGTTCTCGTCGAAGATGCTAGTCATTCCGATTTTCTTTCCGATTAACCCAGACATACTTAAATAATTAATTATTAATAATATATAAAACTCTAATTTTGAGTGCGCAAAAGTAAGCATTATGTTTTGAATATCAAAACATAATGCTTAAATATTTTAATTTAAGTGATTTATCACACTTTAATTTCAACTTCTACTCCACTTGGAAGCTCTAATTTCATTAAAGCGTCGATCGTTTTTGAAGATGAAGAATAAATATCTAACAATCTTTTATATGAACTCACTTCGAATTGTTCTCTTGATTTTTTGTTTACGTGCGGAGAACGTAACACAGTGAAAATCTTTTTGTTAGTAGGTAATGGAATTGGACCAGTAACTACTGCACCTGTACTTTTTACAGTTTTTACGATTTTTTCTGCTGATTTATCAACCAACATATGATCGTAAGATTTTAATTTTATTCTGATTTTTTGACTCATTTTCTTAAAAATTAAGCGTTACCTTTAGCTTTCTTAATTACTGCCTCTGAAATGTTAGATGGAGTTTCTTCGTAGTGAGAAAATTCCATTGTTGATGTAGCACGACCTGAAGATAATGTTCTTAAAGTAGTTACATAACCAAACATTTCTGATAATGGAACGTTTGCTTTAATAGTCTTAGCACCGTTTCTATCACCCATATCATTTACTTGACCACGACGACGGTTTAAGTCACCTACGATATCACCCATGTTTTCTTCTGGAGTGATAACTTCAATTTTCATGATTGGCTCAAGGATTACAGCTCCAGCAGCTTTTGCCACTTCTTTGTAACCTAATTTAGCAGCTAATTCAAAAGATAAAGCATCTGAATCCACCGCGTGGTAAGAACCGTCTAATAAAGTTACTTTTAAACTATCCACAACATATCCTGCTAAAGGACCTTGTTTCATAGCTTCTCTGAAACCTTTTTCAACAGCTGGAATATATTCCTTAGGAACGTTACCACCTTTAACTTCATTAACAAACGTTAACCCGACAGCCCCTGCTTCAGCTGGCTCTAAACGGAAAACGATATCACCGAATTTACCACGTCCACCCGATTGTTTTTTATAAACTTCACGGTGTTGCGCAGATTTTGTAAAGGCTTCTTTGTACTCTACCTGAGGCTCTCCTTGATCTACTTCAACCTTGAACTCACGTTTCATACGGTCTACTAAGATATCTAAGTGAAGCTCACCCATACCAGAGATAATCGTTTGACCTGAAGCCTCATCAGTTCTAACTGTAAATGTTGGATCTTCTTCAGCTAATTTAGCCAAAGCCATACCCATTTTATCTACGTCAGCTTTTGTTTTAGGCTCAATAGCGATACCAATTACTGGATCAGGGAATTTCATTGATTCAAGGATGATAGGATTTTTCTCATCACACATTGTATCACCTGTCTTGATATCTTTGAAACCTACTGCCGCTCCAATATCACCTGCCTCGATATATTCGATTGGATTTTGCTTGTTAGCGTGCATTTGGTAGATACGAGAGATACGCTCTTTATTTCCTGAACGCGTGTTTAAGATATAAGAACCAGCATCTAAACGACCAGAATAAGCACGGAAGAATGCTAAACGACCTACATAAGGGTCAGTAGCAATTTTAAATGCTAAAGCAGCAAACGGCTCTTTTACATCTGGACGACGTAAGATTTTAGTTTGATCTTCTTCTAATAAATCTGCATCATCAGGGTGAATACCTTCGATACCTTCTTTATCTAAAGGAGATGGTAAATATTTACAAACTGCATCCAACATGAACTGAACTCCTTTGTTTTTGAATGAAGATCCACATAACATTGGAATAATAGCCATATCAATAGTCGCAGCACGTAACGCGTTATTAATTTCGTCTTCAGTAATTGAATTTTCATCTTCCATGTACTTATCTAATAAGTTTTCATCATAAGAAGCGATCTCTTCAATTAATTTAGAACGATATTCCTTTACTTCATCAACCATATCCGCAGGGATATCAATAATATCAAAAGTAGCACCTTGTGTTTCATCATGCCATACAATAGCTTGATTTTTCACCAAGTCAACTACTCCTTTAAAATCGTTTTCCTCACCGATTGGCAATGTAATAGCTACTGCATTAGAACGTAACATATCCTTAACTTGTTGACACACATTAAGGAAGTTAGAACCTTGACGATCCATTTTATTTACGAATCCCATACGAGGAACTCTATATTGGTCAGCTAATCTCCAGTTTGTCTCAGATTGAGGCTCAACACCATCAACTGCAGAAAACAAGAATACTAAACCATCTAATACACGTAATGAACGGTTTACCTCTACTGTAAAGTCAACGTGACCTGGAGTATCGATAATATTAAAGTGGTAAGGCTTAGATTCTGCAATGTTTTTACCTTGATCAGTTGGAAAATTCCAAGTACAAGTTGTAGCTGCAGAAGTAATAGTAATACCTCTTTCTTGCTCCTGAGCCATCCAGTCCATAGTAGCAGCACCATCGTGCACCTCACCAATTTTGTGAGACTTACCTGTATAGAACAAGATACGCTCTGTAGTGGTAGTTTTACCTGCATCGATGTGAGCAGCAATACCAATATTTCTAGTATATTTTAAATCTCTTGCCATTTCTTTACGAATTAAAATCTAAAGTGAGAGAATGCTTTATTAGCTTCCGCCATTTTATGAGTATCCATTCTTTTCTTAACAGCAGCACCTTCTTCTTTAGCCGCAGCTAAAATTTCAGACGCTAAACGAGCTGCCATAGATTTCTCATTTCTTCTTCTAGCATAAAGAATTAACCATTTCATCGACATAGAAATTTTTCTATCTGGACGAATTGGCATTGGTATTTGAAAAGTAGCACCTCCCACACGACGAGAACGAACTTCTACGTGAGGCATAACATTAGTTAAAGCATCTTTCCAAATTTCTAATGATGTCTTTTCAGCATCTTGCTTTTTAGTTTCAACGATCTCTAAAGCATCGTAGAATACTGCAAAAGCAGTCGATTTTTTACCATCCCACATTAAGTTGTTCACAAAACGTGTAACTAATTGATCGTTAAATTTTGGATCTGGTAAAAGAGGTCTTTTTTTGGCCTGTCTTTTTCTCATTTCTTTTTGTTACTTTTTTAAAGTTTCAAGTTTCAAGTTTGAAGTTTCAAGTTTACAGCTCTTCGCTTTTCACTAATTACTTTTCACTTTTCACTCTTTACTTAATTAAAAATTACTTTTTGTCTTTAGGGCGTTTAGCACCATATTTAGATCTTCTTTGTAAACGACCGTTAACTCCGGCAGTATCCAAAGCACCACGTACGATGTGGTATCTAACTCCTGGTAAATCTTTTACCCTTCCACCTCTAACTAATACTATCGAGTGCTCTTGTAGATTGTGTCCTTCTCCTGGGATGTAAGCATTTACTTCATTACCGTTAGTCAAACGTACACGCGCAACTTTACGCATTGCAGAGTTTGGCTTTTTAGGCGTTGTAGTATATACACGCGTACAAACCCCTCTTCTTTGAGGACAAGAATCCAAAGCAGCCGATTTACTCTTCTTAGTTAATTTGGCTCTTCCAGTTCTTACTAATTGTTGAATTGTTGGCATAATTAATACTAAATTATTTACTAGTTTATAAAATCCCGCTATTTACGCGGGCTGCAAAGGTATATATAATTTCCAAAAAAACAAACTCTAAAACATTAATTTTCAGCACTATTCTTTTCTACACAATGAAAATGATTTTTTTACATTATTTTTACCCCAAAAGACAAGCCTTGAAACCTTTTTATTATATCATATTTTTTTTTATTTTTCCTCACAAAAACTGGGGACAATACACTTACCTAGAAATCAAAGGAAACTCTACCTATCAAAGCAAAATAATAGATTCTATACCCTTTTCAAAAAAACATCTTGATTCTATTTCTCTTTTTAAGGAAATCAATAAAATCACTAAAACCTTAACTCAACAAGGCTACATAGAACAAAAAATAATATCCAACACTAAATTTAACGACAGCACACGCATCATAAAATATGAACTCGGGAGTCGTATACAAAAAATCCACATTTACCTAGGAAATCATAAAATCTTATTAGAGGAAAAACAGGACACTTTAAAAATAAATTTTAAAAACCTAGACACACAATTCTTAAATTTCACTAAGATATTAGAAAAAAAAGGATTTCCTTTAACTGAAATAAAACTCTCCAACATAAAGAAAGAAAAACAAATTTTATATACAGAAATCACAATTCCTAAAGACACAAAAAGAAGTATTAGCGAAATACGAATAAATGGCTATTCCAACTTTCCAAAAAATCATTTACATCACATACAAAAACACTATCAAAGAAAAACTTTTAATGAAAATATTTCTATAGAAATTAAAAATAGTTTTAAAAAATTTCCTTTTTGCAAAACAATAAAAGAAGAAGAAGTTCTTTTCTCAAAGGACTCAACTATAATTTACGCTTATTTAGAAAAACAAAAAAAGAACACCTTTGACGGCTATATCGGATTCACTTCTTTAAAAAACAAACTAAAACTAAATGGTCATTTAGATTTAAAATTACTAAACACATTAAATTCAGGAGAAAAACTTAATCTATACTGGAACAATAATGGAGATCAGCAATCTCTTTTTAATTTAAGTTCTGAAATACCCTACATATTCAGAACTTCATTATCTTTAAAAGGCGATTTAAACTTTTTCAAACAAGACAGCACTTTTCAGAAAACAAAATCCGAAATAGAATTAGGATATTTAATAAATTACAACACCCGTTGTTATATAGGCTACCAAGAAACTGAATCAAGCGACATACAAAACTCAAAACTAAGAACACTAACAGATTATAAAAATTATTTTTATACTATTAGCTTTCAATTGACAAATCAAATTTCAAACGAAACACCGTTTAGCGAAAAAACGAATCTGATCTTTAAAACAGGAGCTGGAAAAAGAAACACAACAAACCATACAACACAATATTTCATATCCGCAGAATTATCTCATCTATTCTTATTCAACAACCAAAACAGCTTATTCATTAAAAGTCAAAATTATTACCTAAACAGCAATTTTTATTTAACCAATGAATTATTCCGATTCGGCGGAATTAACTCCATCAGAGGTTTTAACGACAATAGCCTTCAAGCTCATTTCTTAACTTCAATCATATCAGAATATCGATATAAAATCAACCACAACTTATACATACACAGTATTATTGACTACGCGCATACCGAAGATGCAACTTTAAAAACAAAGAACGACTTAAAAAGTTTTGGATTAGGTTTTTATTTAATCAACAAAAAAAGTCTTATTCACATACAATATAGCAATGGAAGAAGCAATAATACTGACTTAAAGATTAAAAATTCTATTTTTCATATAAATTTATCTTTTAATTTATAATAATCACTAAAAAATCAAATAAAAAAAATAAACTTTAAAATTTATTTCACATATTTGCATGAACTAATCAATTAATTATTTTATGAGATCAAAATTTAAATGGATTTACACACTACTGATAGTGTTGACAGTTCAGTTTTCTTTTGCACAAGAGAAAACTATTACTGGAGTGGTAACAGATGCTTCTGGACCATTACCTGGAGTAAATGTATTAGTTAAAGGTACACAACGTGGAACTTCAACGGGATTTGATGGTAAATACAGCATTAAGGCGAAAGAAGGAGAAACTTTAATCTTCTCTTTTATGGGAATGAAAGAAACTTCAAAAGTTGTTGGAGCTTCTAACATAATGAACACCGTAATGCAAAACGATTCTAAAGTTTTGGGAGAAGTAGTAGTTACAGCTCAAGGTATATCAAGAGAAAAAAAATCATTAGGATATTCAACACAAAAACTTGATGCGGCCACAATTAACCAAGTTCCGACTAGTAATTTCATTAATAACCTATCTGGTAAAGTTGCAGGTCTAGAAATAAGAAATAATTCTAATTTCGGAGGTTCTAGTAATATCGTCCTAAGGGGTACAAAAAGCTTAACTGGTAATAACCAAGCTCTTATCGTAATTGACGGAGTACCTATCAACAATTCTAACCTAAATGATTCCGACACAGCAAGTGGAAGACAAGGCTTTGATTTTGGTAACTCTGCCTCTGATATAGATCCAAATAATATTGAATCTATAAATGTTCTTAAAGGCACTTCTGCAACCGCCCTATACGGTAGTGAAGCTGCAAATGGAGCTATTATTATTACAACTAAAAAAGGTAAAAAAAGAACTGCCTTAGGAATCAGTATAAGTTCAACATTATCTATATCAAATGCAAATAAGCAAACCTTACCAACATATCAGAAAGAATATGGAGGGGGTTATGCTGGTGAAGGCAGTAACTATAATGCTGATATTTTTGGCAATCCTAATGCTGTAGTAAATTCAACAGGAGATGATGCTTCTTACGGAAATGCTTTCAATCCTAACCAATTGGTATACCAATGGAATTCATTTGTAATAGGAAACCCCAACTATGGAAAAGCTACTCCTTGGGTAGCAGCTTCAAATGACCCTAACAGTTTCTTTACAACTGCTTTTTCCACTGTAAATAATATCAATTTCAATGGAGGAGATGAAAAATCTGCTTATAATTTATCGTATACAAATAACAATGAAACTGGAATTTTACCAAACAGTAGTTTGAATAAAAACTCAATTAATGGTAACTTCTCAAGAGATTTTACAAATAAATTAAAATCAAATACCTTTATTACATTTACTGACCAAAGTACAAAAGGTAGAAATGCAACAGGTTACGGAGACAATATAATAACTGGTTTTAGACAATGGTGGCCAGTGAACGTAGATGTTAAAGAATTAGAGAAAGAATATTTCAGAACAAAACAAAATATAACATGGAATCAAATAGACCCTACAAATGGTGATTTAAGAGCGAACTTCTGGAATAACCCATACTGGGATAGATATGAAAATTACGAAACAGACACAAGAACTAGGGTTCTAACAGGTAGTAGCCTTAGTTATGATATTTCAAAAAATTTAAATATTTTAGGAAGAGCTACACTGGAATATTCATACGACAACCAAGAACTAAGAAAAGCAATAGGAAGTCATGCTGAAAACTTTGGTATAACGGGAGGTAATGCTTCTTCTGGTTACAGTATTTTTACAAGAGATTTCTTACAACAAACTTATGATTTAATAGCTACTTACAAATTTAATATAAGTAAAGATTTTGGCGCAAGAATTTTAGGAGGATATACATTTAAAAAAGCGAACTCAAGAAGTTTATTTGGATCAACTACAGGAGGTCTTGCAAAACCTTACTTGTATTCATTACAAAATTCTAATGTATTTCTTGCCCCACTTCAATCAGAACTAAAATATGAAAAAAGCGGAATCTACACCCAAGGAACGTTAGATTATAAAAAAATAATTTATCTAGAAGGAACAATACGCCATGATGAAAGTACGGCCTTATTAGGAGCAGAAAACAAATACAATTACTTTTCTCTAGGTACAAGTTTGATATTATCCGAAATAATCAAAAAAGACTGGTTAAATCTAGCTAAATTAAGAGTAAATTATGCTGAAGTAGGTAATGATTTAGCTTTTGGAAGATTAGGCTCACGTGCTTTTAACGGAATCATAGATGGAAATCCTTTATTTGGTAATTCTACAACTTATTACGAACAAGGAAAATTAAAACCCGAAGTTCAAAAATCAATAGAAGCTGGTTTAGAACTAGGACTATATGATAGAGTAAATCTAGATTTATCACTTTATAAAACCAATATCACTAATCAAATTTTTAACGTCCCACAGACTGGAGCAACTGGTTATACATCTGCGCGTATTAATGCTGGAGAAATGGAAAATAAAGGTATTGAAATTGCCTTATCTGGAAGCCCTATAAAAACGCAAAAATTCTCTTGGGAAGTTGGTCTTAATTGGTCGAAAAACATCAATATTGTTAAATCCTTAAACCAAGGAAGAGACAATTTACTTTTAGCAAACTTTCAAGGAGGTGTATCTTTGAACGCAACCGTAGGCGAAGCTTATGGTACATTAAGAGGAACTGACTATGTATATGACGCTAATGGCAACAAGGTAGTAGGTTCAAATGGATTTTATTTAACACAAAACAATAAAGTACTTGGAACTATACAAGCTGATTGGATAGGAGGTCTAAGTAACAAAATTAGATATAATGATTTTTCCTTAAACTTTTTGATTGATGTTAAAAAAGGAGGTAATGTTTATTCTTTAGACCAGGCGTATGGACAAGAAACAGGTATATATCCTGAAACAACGGGATTAAACCATCTAGGAGTACCCGTAAGAAACGCAAACAATGGGGGTATCATACTACCTGGAGTCTTAGAAAACGGACAACCTAACAATATTATAGCAGATGCCTCTTCGTCGGGAGGAACGGCCTTTAGCACTGACACTAATCCAAATAAAGCTTATATTTACGATGCTTCATACATTAAATTAAGAGAAGTTGGATTAACATATAACTTACCTAATAAATACATCGAAAAACTAGATCTTTCTAACGTTAGCTTTAGTTTATTAGGAAGTAATTTATGGATAATACATAAAAATACACCATATAGTGATCCTGAAGCAGGTTCTTCAGCTGGAAATATTCAAGGATTTCAATCAGGTGTAATGCCAGCAATTAAAACATATTCATTTAACATGAAAATCAACTTCTAAGAAATGAAAAAAACGATAATAAAATTAACAGCAATTTCATCATTATTAATAACAAGCTGTATAAGCGAAGATTTAAATTTTAATGATGATAGTAAAAAAGCTTATGATGTTTCCGCTGAATCATTATTAAGCAATTCTCAAAAAGGCATATCTGATCAGTTAGCATCTCCTAGCGTTAACGAAAATGTTTTTAGGTATTTTTCACAATATTGGGCAGCCACATTATATACTGCAGAATCCAGATATAACCTAATAAACCGAAATATCCCTGGTTTTCATTGGAATAATTTATACAGAGATGTATTAGGAAATTTAAAGTCCGCAGAAGAGGTTATTCAAAACGAAATAAAACCTGATAAAACATCAGCTACTGACTGGGTAAAGATACAAACAAATAAGAAAGCAATAATTGAAATTTTAAGAGTTTATACTTATCAAAATTTGGTTGACACTTTTGGGAACGTGCCATATACTGAATCATTAAAAAACCAAGCTAACATCTTACCGAAATACGATGATGCAGCAACAATATACTCAGATTTGATAAACAGATTAAATAATGCAATTAATAATCTAGATTTACACTCTGAGAGCTTTAAAAGTGGTGATTTAGTATACAATGGAAATGTTGAAAAATGGTTTAAATTCGCAAATTCTTTAAAAGTAAAATTGGGTATAAACTTAAGCGATTTCAATCCAGCTTTATCTAAGCAAACAGTAGAAACAGCAGTAGCTGGAGGCTTAATAATATCTAACAACGATAACGCCTTGTTTAAGTATTCACCATCTGCTCCTACATATAATCCCATTTATGACAATTTAGTAGCTAGCAATAGAAATGATTTTGTCCCTGCAAAAACAATTGTCGACTACATGAATTCTCTTACGGATCCTAGAAGGAGTGTATTTTTCACTAAATTGGAAAATAATTATGTAGGTGGTATTTATGGAGCTCAGAATGCTAATCCATACGCAACCTCCTATTCTCATATTGGAGACTTAATCAAAAAATCAGATGCTTTTGGAGTTCTTATTGACGCAGCTGAGATCAATTTCTTATTAGCTGAAGCAGCTGAAAGAGGTTATACAGTTGGAAATAATGCTGAACATTATTATAATAGTGCTATTACAGCATCAATGAATTATTGGAATATTCCTCCAGCTGACATTAACACTTACTTGTCTCAACCTACAATTAACTACACAACAGCCACTGGTAGTTGGAAAGAAAAAATAGGTATGCAAGCTTGGGTAGCTATGTATAATAGAGGTTTTGAATCTTGGACTTTCTACAGAAGACTAGATTATCCTATATTAAAAGCTCCTACAAAAGCCGTAGCTGCAGCGGACAAAAAAGTTCCAGTTAGATATACTTATCCTATATCTGAATCAACAATAAACGGTTTAAATTACACACAAGCCTCACAAGCTATTGGTGGCGATAAATTATACACCAAAATTTTCTGGGATAAAAATTAAACCTTTTTATAATAAAAGTGTCAAATTTTTAATTTGACACTTTTTTTTTATCTTTGCCTCCATGGAAAAAGACAACCAAATTTTCGGAATCAGAGCCATCCTTGAGGCTATACATGCAAAAAAAGAAATAGATAAAGTTTTTGTTCAAAAAGATGCACAAGGAGACTTGATGCAAGAATTACTCAAAACTTTAAAGAAAAACAATATTAACTTTAGTTACGTCCCTATTGAAAAGTTAAATCGTTTAACCTCAAATAATCATCAAGGAGCTGTTGCTACCATTGCCCCTATTTCTTTTGTTAGCTTAGAAAATTTGGTAGAAAGAGTAACAGAAAATAAAAAAACTCCTCTTTTCCTAATTTTAGACCAATTAAGTGATGCTCGTAACTTTGGTGCTATTATCCGAACTGCAGAATGTACTGGTGTAGATGGTATCATTGTTCAAAAGCAAGGTTCTGCTCCCGTAAATGGTGACACCGTAAAAACATCTGCTGGTGCTGTTTTCAATATCCCTATTTGTAAAGTTGATCATATTAAAGATGCTGTCTTCTACCTTCAAGGCTCGGGTATCAAAACAATAGCTGCTACTGAAAAAACCAACAATAATATTTACGACATTGACTTAAAAGAACCTCTTGCTATTATTATGGGAAGCGAAGATAAAGGAGTAAATCCATCTGTTCTAAAAATTGTTGACGAGAAAGCTAAACTTCCTATGTTTGGCACTATTTCATCCTTAAATGTTTCGGTAGCATGTGGTGCTTTCCTATACGAAACAGTAAGACAAAGACAAGAAATTTAATATATTATACATTTAAAGCAATATTGTATTACCTTGAGTTTGCAATTAATTATAGTTATTGCCTGATGTTTCATCAGGCTTTTTTACTTCATACATGACAGGAAGATTTGAAACAAAATAAATCCATTTTTCTAATTCTATTTGACGCATTTTAGAACTCGAAACAAAGTTACCATCCTCATCAAAATGTTTCATAAAAGGATCTTTTTTAGAATCATAATTTGGCTCTTGCCAGTCATATATCAGTGGTTTTTGATATACTGGCGCATCATATAACCAACTAAAAACCAAACCTACCAAAAAACCCGATAAATGAGCTTCCCAAGAAATATGTTCCTCTACACTTGGAAAGATATACCAAATCATTCCCCCATATAACAAAATTACTGTAAAAGACAAAGCTACTAATCTATAATATCCCGTTTGAATCCCTTTAAAAAAAATAAAAGAAGCCAAAACATACACCAATCCACTTGCTCCTATATGATAATTTTCTCTACCTATTAACCAAGTACCTAAACCTGATAAAAGCAATCCCAACCATAAAACCAAAGAAGAGTGTTCCCTATAAAAATAACGCAAACAGGCTAATAAAAAAAGCAAAGGCAAAGAATTATTGAACAAATGCCCTATATCACCATGCAAAAAAGGACTAAACAAGACACCTCTCAACCCCGCCAAACTTCGGGGATAGATTCCATATTCCGTTAGATTTATTTTAAATTCCTTTTCTACCCAAAAAACAATCCAAAGACACAAAACAAAATATAAAGGTAATAACACCACAGATGGCGTAAATTTAAATTCACTCTCTTTCATATCTCTAAATCAAACAATTATAAAACACACAAGTTATTTTTTTATTAATTAGCTCTTTTTTATATATTTCTATTACTAAAATCTTTATCAAAAAAAGATCCAAAACTGTTTTAATGATTTTTTGTCAGAAATAATTAATTTTACCCCTTATGAAAGCACCACTAGCAGAAAGAATACGTCCTAAATCTTTAGAAGAATATATAAGTCAATCTCATTTAGTTGGAAATCAAGGCTCTTTGACCCATCAAATTAAGAACGGCATTATTCCTTCTCTAATTTTTTGGGGACCTCCTGGAACAGGAAAAACCACTTTGGCTCAAATTATTGCCCAAAACAGTAATCGCCCTTTTTATGAGTTGAGTGCTATTAATTCGGGGGTAAAAGAAGTGCGTGAAGTTATTGATAAAGCCAAACAAAGTGGTGGATTATTCACTGCTAAAAATCCTATTTTATTCATTGATGAAATTCATCGTTTTAGCAAATCACAACAAGACTCTTTACTAGGAGCAGTCGAAAAAGGGTGGGTAACCCTTGTAGGGGCGACCACCGAAAATCCAAGTTTTGAAGTAATCCCAGCTTTGCTGTCACGCTGTCAGGTGTATACCTTAAATCCGTTTACAAAAGACGATTTAGAAGCCCTACTCTATCGTGCTATAACTAATGATATCTTTTTAAAAGAAAAAAACATTGAGTTACTAGAAACCGAAGCCTTGTTACGTTTATCAGGTGGAGATGGAAGAAAACTGTTAAATACTTTTGAGCTTATCATTAATGCCAGTAACGAATCTCTCATTACAATTACCAACGAAAAAGTGATGCAACTGGTTCAAAAAAATACTGTTTTGTATGACAAGACAGGAGAGCAACATTATGATATCGTCTCTGCTTTTATAAAATCTATAAGAGGAAGTGATCCTAATGGCGCTGTGTATTGGTTGGCAAGAATGATTGAAGGTGGTGAAGATGTAAAATTCATTGCAAGGCGTATGTTAATATTAGCTAGTGAAGACATCGGAAATGCAAATCCTACTGCACTAATAATGGCCAATAACACTTTTCAAGCAGTTACTACAATAGGATATCCTGAAAGCCGAATTATATTAAGTCAATGTGCTATTTATTTAGCAACCTCAGCAAAAAGCAATGCTAGCTATATAGCTATAGGAAAAGCACAACAAATAGTAAAACAAACAGGAGACTTACCAGTTCCTTTACATTTGAGGAATGCTCCCACTAAGCTCATGAGAGAATTAGGATATGGAGAAGAATACAAATATTCCCACGATTACGCAAATAATTTTACCGAACAAGAATATCTTCCTGAAACTATTTCTACGACTAAATTTTACGATCCCGCAGATAATGCTAGAGAAAAGGAATTACGTCAATTTTTAAAAAACAGATGGAAAAATAAATATGATTATTAAAAAAACTGCTTTAGAACTTAAACTATTAATATCGTTTTATTCTAAAGCAGTTAAACCGCTCAATTACTTGAACATATAATAATTATTCTAAAGGCTGTAATTTTTCTGTTTTAACTTCAGGAAACATAATTGCAGCCCATTTAAAAGCACCTTGTTTTATTGCATCATAAGTCACATAAAAATAACCTTGACGTCCCCATGATCTACCCCATGAGTTCTGAACTTTAAACTGTTTCGTAACATCATTATATCCTACTATACATACACAATGTCCTCCATTTCTTTTCCCATATACAGAATTCCAAACGTAATTATTTCTGGAAATTGCTTCAAAAGATTGATTATAATCAAAACAAGCTGGCACTGGATAATTTTTACTTAAATAATATTTAATATCATCTACACTAGTTGCTGAAATATTTTTCCAAGAACTTATCTTACGTTCTGTAGCATACTCCAATTGTTTAGCTGATGGCATTATAAAACAACCTCCTTCAACATAAGGCATTTGATCTTCCCCACATTCTCCTTTTTGTTGTAAAAGATTCATAGCGTTATCAGGATAAGATCCTTTAGCACAATCTGAAATTTTAATTTGATTGTATATAAACGCTGCACTCCTTGAGGCACTTCTCCAGTTTTTATTATGAACAGGATTATTAATATATCTTGTAATACTGTGCGCTGCATAACCTACTCCCCATCCAACACATGATCCTTCTCTTCCTTGATTTCCTATAGGCATTGCAGGCAACTCAAAAGTGGTTGGCATTGCTAGAAGTGATCTAGCATTAGAAGGTGGCAAATCTGGACGATACTTCATTAAATCATTCTCATACTCTTGAGGAGTTAACGGATCTATTGATTTCAGATAGGATTCTGAAAACTCTGGCACTCCTAATCTAGATAATTCTTCTCTTTTTTCATTTACATCCAATTTCTCTGTTTGACAAGCTCCAAACAAAAAAATAGAAACGAATAAATAAATAGGGTTTCTGAAATTTTTTAGATTTTTTTTCTTGTTCATTTTTTAATTTTTATGGTTAATAACGATACAAATAAAAGAAGAAGCCTATTATAAAAAAAAACAGAAACTGAACATAAACTCACCATAAATTACCTACAAATCAAAAAAATACCGAACGTAAGACTAGGTACACATAAATGTATTATTTTTACAAAACAACCCTATAACCCAACCAAAAAACTTAAGAATATGAAAGAGGTAGTAGAAATATTAATCTTTTCGATTTTAAAAGACCCTAAGATTACTAATAGTTTTTTAAACAACACTAAATCTTGGAAGAGAGCTCATTATATCTATCTTTCAGAAATAATTGAATTTGAATTAAAAAAAACCAACTTAATTAACGAAAAGAGAAAAATAGAAATCGGAACCACTATATCCGCTACAACTTTAAAAAGAATTTTCGAAATTGACAAAAACAAAGTCTATACAGATGATATTCGTTTCATCAAAACCTTAGATAAATTAGCTCTTTTTTTAGGTTTTCAAAGTCTTGATGATTTTATAAAAAAAAGAACAAATCCTAATTTTATTAATTCTGAGAATACCAATAAGAATATAATAAAAATAGACGCTAAAAATTCTATTTCTGAAAGCACACTCTACAATATTATCAAAGATTTTTGTCATATTGAGTTAGATTCTATAAAAAGAATTCCTAATTTTAAAATGGAAGAATTTTATAACGTTTTGGATATTCAAAGTCCTATTTTAAAAAGAATCACAAGAAATTTAAATGAATTATCAAAACAAGGATATGTTTATCATAAGGAAAACAATCATTCTAATTATGAAATTTTTAACTTTAAAACCATTGATATAGAAGAAAAAACAGCCATCATTTCAACCAATGAATACTGGAATTTAACTCTTACTAATCGTAACGGAACAAATACACAAATAGTAAATTTTTCGAATGAACAAGTTTATTTTATAAAAAAAATAAACAATACTTGGAAAATATGGGATAATTTCAATCCTTATAGTGATAAAATTATTGAGAACATAAAAGAACGTTCTAAATTATAACCTTATCATAATAGTACTAACCTAAAAGAACTCTCTTTTATTAATCAAAAAGGAGAAATCTCTTTTTCTGATTACGAGACTTCTCCTTATAAATAATTAATTGCCTTTTAGCTTCTTATTAAGATAGTTTTTAAAAACTAATATCTATTTTTTCTCTATTAACTCTTTCTTCTTCTAAAAATTCAAAAAACCAAGTATCTTCTTTTTTTATTACAATTCCGTTACGTTTTTTAAAAGAGGTTAAAAAAACGGAAGGAGATGAAGTTTTAAATAAAATTAAATTTTCTCCGGTAATTTTATCATTTACTTCATAAAAAAGCTCTGTTTTTACGGTTACGATTTTCGTTTCTGTAATTTCTTCTTTGTTCATTTCTTTTAATTTTGACTGAATAATTTCCTCATCAAAATCCTTACCTGAAAATTTATAATTTGCTTTACTAAATGAATTTAAGGCATCAATAGTAGCTAAATTATAACCTTTTGCTACATCTTTTTCCCTACTTTCTCCTAAATCTGTTGTAAACAAAATATTCCCCTTACAATCTTTAAATTCAAATTTAATTTTTGTTGAAAAAATTGTATTTTCTTCCACTCCATTTACAAAGAGTTTATTGCAATTATAATCTAAAAAGTCTTCTGGTAATTTTTCGTTAGAAACATACGCTTCAATTCCTTTTTGTCTTAAATACATCTTTATAGTAGTATTAATCCGGTATTGATTATCTTCATTTTGAAATGAAAATTTTGATGGAATAAATGCTATTTTATAATCATTTAAAGACTGGCCTAAACTCGTTAATGAAAATAAACTCATTAATCCCATAATTAACTTTTTATTCATGTTTAAAATATATTTTTTAATTCGATTAAAGTATTGATTTGATTAATTTTTCCTTCCACTTGTTGATAATTTGGATTAAAAAAAATAGCTTCAATACCAAAATTTAAAGCTCCTTCAACATCTGCTTGTACGCAATCTCCTATCATAATACTTTCTTCTTTCCTAGCTTTTGCTTTATCTAATGCGTACTGATAAATCATTTTATCTGGTTTTTTAACGCCTGCTAATTCTGAATTAGTAATTGTATCAAAAAAACGATAAAGATTTGAATTACGCATTTTTTTTAATTGTACTTCTTTAAACCCATTTGTTATAATATGTAATTTATATTTTGGATAAAGATATTGAAGTACCTCTACGCATCCTTCAATCAAATAATTATTGTTTGTTAAACAATTCACATAATCTTCTGAAATTTCATAAATTAGTTGATCTGAAATCAAAATATCTAATATATCAAAGGTTTCTTTTAATCTTTTATAACGCAATTCTTCATGCGTTATCTTATCTAACTGATATAATTTCCAATATCGTTGATTGATTGGATTGTAAATTTTCACAAAATCGTGAATAGATAGTTCTGGAAATAAAGGTTGTAAAATAACTTCAAATGTCTTTTCTGAATTTCGATCAAAATCCCAAAGAGTATGATCTAAATCAAAAAATATATGTTGTACATGATTATATTTCAATATGATAACTATTTTTTATAAATACTTTTGACTTATTAATTAGGTTTTATTTTTCGAGTTTTATCACGAGTTTCTTTTTGTAAAAATTGCTTGTAACAAAGAGTTGTATTTATTCCCCTTTTAAAATTACTACATCTATCAAATTATACATCCAATTATCTACATCTGTCTCATTTAATTTTAATGTACCTGATATAGTTACATATTGATCTGTACGAAGTTTTTTCTTTCCTTCTTTAAATTTTAAACCTGCTATTGTTTCTGGTCCTGCTTTTCCACAAAAAAAGCAGGAAGCAAATACATTTTTGCTAATGGCATAATTTACATTATCAATAGGTACAATAAAACCTGAAATAATAACTCTTTTATTATTTCGCATCTTAATTTCAGGACTGATTACGGGGTAATCAATCATACCATAGTCTTTATGTTGTTTTTTAACAAATTTTATATACCCTAATTTTTTCCAATTTAAGGTATCATTAAGTATTATTTTTTGATGAAAATGTTCTGAAATTATTCGTTTTTCTATTTTGTTAAAACTTACTAAGGTCAAACTTACCAAAGTAATCAATATAATCCATTTACGCATTTGTTAAGATTTTTGATAAATTCATTTTATATGCTTTAAAAGCAGGAATTAAGGCTGAAATAACTCCTAATAATAAAGTTACTGATAACAAAGCTCCTTCCTTTTCCCAAATAACTTCAAAGGGATCAAAGATCATTTTTAAATCTTCTTCTGAGAGTTTGGAAATTATTTGAAGGGCAAATCTACCAATTATCGTTCCAAAACAAAAACCTACTATACACAAAAATATGCTTTCTAACAGAACCAATAGGATTAATTGATTTTTTGTTGCTCCTTGTAAACGCAATAAGGCAAACTCATATTTACGTTCTTTCAAACGGTTATAGAGCATTATAAAAATACTTAGTCCTGAAATTAACATAATACCATATCCTAAATAAGATAATGCTTTTATTCCAACTCCAAAAAGTGTAAATAATCTATTGATTTCAATTGCAGGGGAAACGGCTTGCATTTTTGTATTAGATGCAATGATTCTTGGCCACATCATAATAGCCATCTTATTTCTAAATTTTAATAGTACTGAAGTTATTTCTCTAGAATGATTATAATGATGTTCTTCATCACTAATTTCTTCATGTACATTCCAAACACTTTTTATGGAACACATTATTAGATTATCAATCATTTTACCTGTAGGTTGTAGTACTCCTACAACTTTAAATGGTTTTGTTTCGTGTTTTTCGCCTTCTTTTGCGTCACCATGTATACTATAAAAAGTACTTCCTATTTTTAAATTCTTTTTCTGAGCAACGGTAGAACCTACAACTACTTCAAAATCGGCTAAAAATTCTTTTCCTTCAATGAATTGAGCATCAAATTTTTTCAGATAATCTCCTGTTGTTCCTACGATTTTATAACTATCATAATTATCTCCAAAAGCCAATGGAATTGCTTTTTGTACGAAAGGATGTTTCATCCATACTTTTGCTGAATCATAATTTATATTACCTGTAGGCGTATCTATCTGATAAACTGAAGATAAGACTAATTGCAACGGACTTCCTTGTGCTCCTAGAACTAAATCTATATCATCTGCATTGGATGAAAATTGTTCTTCAAACTGCTTTTCTAACAATATTAAAAGTGTCATAATTGTTATACTGCTAGTTAAAAGCAAGATACTTAAAAAAGTATTTAAAGGCTTAAACACAATATTTCGCCAAGCTAATTTTATAATCATACTAATTGAATTTGATTTACAAAGCGTTCTTTTAACCGAGAATCATGTGTAACCACTACCATCGCTGTTTTGTATTCTTTTGCAATATTTTCTAACAATTTGGCTACTATAACTACATTTCCATCGTCTAAACTAGAAGTGGGCTCATCCGCTAAAATGACTTTTGGTTCATTTATTAGAGCTCTTGCAATGGACAAACGCTGTTGTTGTCCCACACTCAATTGATAGGTTTTTTTATAAAGATAATCTTCTAAACCTAAATGCGTTAAAATTTCTTTTGCTTTAATAATTCTTGTTTTTCCTTTTCCTAAGTAGGAAGCCATTAACACATTTTCTAATACATTTAAGGACTCAATAAAATAATTTTGTTGTAAAACAACTCCTATATATTTCCCTCTAAAGTGATCTCTTTCTCTTTCATTTAAGGATTGTAACGCACATCCATTAATTATAATTTCTCCTGATTGAGGTAATAACATCCCTCCTAATAAGTGTAATAAAGTCGTCTTACCTATTCCTGAGCTTCCCGTAAGCAATAATACTTGAGATTCTAGACAGGTAAAATCAGGAAATAAAAGTATTTTATCATTAGCATAACTATACTGTAATTGTTTGATTTGTATCATTATTTATAACAAATTTTCATCAGCAAAGCTAAAGTACGCCTTTTCTGTTATTATCAAATGATCTAATACCAAAATATCTAAATATTTCCCTGCTTCTATTATTTTTTTTGTTAGTTGTATATCAGCATCACTGGGCTTAAGTTTGCCTGATGGATGATTATGTAACAGGATTATCCCAGTAGCGAAATACTCAAATGCTAATTTATAAACTAATCGAGCATCTACAATAGTTCCCGTGATGCCTCCTTTGCTAATCTGTGTTTTATGAATTAGTTTATTTGAATTATTTAAAAATAATACCCAAAATTCTTCATGAGGTAATTCTCCTATTAGAGGCTGCATTAATGAATAAACTTGTGAACTTGATGTAATTTTAAAAAATTCTTTTATATTTTCTTCCTTCCTCCTGCGACCTAATTCTAATGCAGCTGCTATAGACAACGCTTTTGCTTCTCCTACTCCTTTAAATTCTCGAAGTTGTTGAATAGAAAGTTTTCCTAATTGATTAAGATTATTATTAGTAGAGGCTAAAATACGCTGACAAAGCTGTACAGCACTTTCATTACGAGATCCTGAACCAATAAGAATAGCAAGTAATTCAGAATCAGATAAGGCTATTTTTCCTTTGTTCAAGAACTTTTCACGTGGACGATCATCTTTGGCCCACTTATTAATTGGTGTATACATATTTATCTGGCTTTTAACGAATTACAATTTAATACCTTTTTTTCGAAAAATTATCAAGTGTTTTTTATTTTTATTTATTCTAAATAAATTTGTTTTTTATTCTTTTTATAAATTACTTTGCTGTTATTTTTAATAAATCTAAATAAATATGAATAAGTCTGTTTTAATTATTCTATTAGCAACGATGTCAATACATCTACATGGTCAAAAAAAGAGAATCAAAAAAGATTCTATAAATAGTCTAAAAGAAATTTCTATATCTGGAACTGCAAATAAATTTGCCTCTAATAAAGTTTCCAGCAGTTTAAGATTGAAAACAGAAATTACAAAAATTCCTCAAAATATTCAAATCGTAACAAATGAGCTCCTAAAAAGTCAAAACATTACCACGATGATGGAAAATGTAACGCGTAATATAAGTGGTGCTCAAATGAATGAGCATTTTGGTAATTATGCAAATATCAACATGAGAGGTTTTAAACTCCCTTCATTTAGAAATGGTATGAACATAGACATTGGATATGGGCCATTAGCAACGGATCTTTCAATGGTTGAAAATATTGAATTTGTAAAAGGTCCTTCTGGATTTATGACTTCAGCAGGAGCCCCAAGTGGTATTTATAATGTGGTAACTAAAAAACCAACTAAAAAATCAATTAATGAAATAGGTTTTTCAGGTGGGAGTTTTAATTTTTACAGAGGAACTTTAGATTCTGGTGGTGCATTAACTGATGATGGCAAGTTACAATATCGTTTTAATGCTATGTATCAATTTTCAGAAACCAATAGACTATTTGAAAAAAATTCGAGATATAGTATCGTTCCATCTTTTAAATATGAATTTAATGATAATACATCAATAACAACTGAATTCACTTACCAAAAAGCAAAACAAATGTTGAGTGCTTCATACGTATTTGCTCCTGTAGAAAAAGGACTAGGAAGTTTAGATAGAGATATTTCTCATATAGACAAAAATTATCCTAGCTCTGATATAGAGGAAGTTAACCTATTTATAGATTTTAACCATAATTTTAATAATAAATGGTCTATCAACTCCCAATATATGATTATGCAATATAAACAACTGGGCTATACGAATTGGGTCTATCAAATACATCCTCTTGGATATACTCATAGAATGCTTAATAATTTTGACACAAAATCATTAAATGAACTAGCACAAATATATGTTAACGGGGAAATAATTTTTTTAGGCATGACGCATAAATTATTAACTGGTATTGACTATAAAAAACTTAGCAGTAAGTATGATTGGTCACATACAGCTACTTATGATATAATTCCTTTCAATCTTTTCGATCCTACTTATGACAAAGCTGTTTATCCTACATTTAACAGGGAATCGGGATTAACAAATATTGGTAGTGGAACTGAATATGCTTCTATCTATGCACAAGATGAAATATGGCTTTTAAATGATAGATTTAGAGTAACTCTTGCGGGACGTTATTTTAATGGAAAAACCAACGATGATTACAAAAATAAAGTTACTATAAAAAAAATAACACCAAGAGTAGGTGTGAGCTTTGATATTACCAAAAACTTTACCTTATACTCTCAGTATGACAACTCAATTATGCCTAATTATGGCACAGATAAAGAAGGTAAATCTTTTGATCCAGAATATGCTCGTAATATTGAAATAGGATTAAAAAAATCTTTTTTAAGAGACAAATTAAAAACAACATTATCTGTTTATCAAATCACAAAAAAGAATGTATTAGTAACTGATCCTAACGACATTATTAACAGATTACAAGTAGGTAAAGTACAATCAGAAGGAGTAGAATTTGATATACAAGGTCAATTATCCCCTGAATTAAATATTGTTTTAAACTATGCCTTTACAGAAGTAAAAACAATTGAAGACATAAATCCATTAAATATTGGTAAAAGAATTGAAGGTCATTCTAAACATACCACAAATGGTTGGATTAACTACAATTTTAAAGAAGACACTTTTTTAAAAGGTTTTGGAACTATGTTAGGATACCAATATTTAGTAGACCGTTCTACATCTAATTGGGGAGCCGATAACAAAACTATATTACCTGATTATTTACGATTAGACGCAGGTATTAATTGGAAATATAAAGGATTAAATCTAGCTCTAAATGTTAATAATCTATTAAACAAATACCTTTATTCTGGAGGAATAGCAGGAACCGTTGCTTATTGGCAAAGTGAACCTGGTAGAAACTGGAGAGCTATGCTAACCTATAAATTTTAAAAATTCAAAAGCATTAAGAAACTTTAATTTGAGAGTTTCTTAATGCTCTATTAAATAAAATGGAAATAAAAAGTATTAAACAAAAAACACGAAAAATACATCTTTGGCTTGGGTTAACCTCAGGTATTATTGTTTTCATAGTAGCAATTACAGGTGCTTTATATACTTTTAAAGAAGAAATTCAAGCTTGGAATCAAGAACACCCAAAAATTGAAATACAAAACAAACCCTTATTAATCCCTAGTGTATTACGAAGTATAGCATCAAAAAAAATTCCCAACAAAGAAATACATGCTATAAAATACAATGGAAATGATAACGCAGTTGAAATCATATTCTATAAAAATACTCCTAATTATCATATTATCCTATATTTAAATCCTTATAATGGTAAAATCATTAAAATAAGCGATCTAAATACAGGCTTTTTCCATTTTATATTTGAAGGTCACATGTATCTATGGCTACCTCACGCTATTGGACAAATTATAGTCGCAACAGGTACATTCTTATTCCTATTCCTAGTTATTACAGGTCTTATACTTTGGCTCCCTAAAAAAAGTAAAGAAATAAAAAAAAGAGTATGGTTTCAATGGAAAGAAGGAATAAAGTGGAAAAGAAAAAATTTTGATTTACACAATATAATAGGTTTATATACTTCCCTATTTGCTTTAATTTTCATTATTACAGGATTAGTTTGGGGATTTCCTTGGTTTGGATATTTATACTACAAAGCAGTAGGCGGAGAAAAATCAATGATTTATCAAGAACCCACATCTTCACGTAAAAGTATCAATACTAAGGATAATTCTTTTTCTATAGACAAAGCTTGGTTTATTATGAAATCAGAATATCCAAAATCTAAATCAATTGAAATTCATCCTCCAACAAATGACAGTACTTCTATAGCGTGCAATTCAAATCCAGAAAGTCATACTCTTTGGAAAACAGATTATCGCTATTTTGATCAATATACTCTAGAAGAAAAAAAAGTTGAACATTTATGGGGACAATTTAAAAATGCTGATAATTCAGATAAAATCCTACGTATGAATTATGATATACATACGGGTGCTATTGCTGGGTTAGCAGGAAAAACTTTCGCTTTTTTAATAAGTCTTCTAATCGCATCATTACCAATAACAGGTTTTTTAATTTGGTGGGGGCGCAAAAACAAATAGCTTATGTGTTGTAATTTTTCAATCATTAATCAAACCAATAATGGTATGCTTATTTTTTTAAAAGGCTGCCAGAAATATCAACTAACTTTTAATAATTTAAACTTTAGTATGTCTGCTGAAGAATTAGATGCTTTTTACAAGTATTTAAGAAGAATGAATCCTACCTATTGGGAAAAAGAATATGAACAATCAGTGTATGAAAAAAAGATTCCTATTCCTACTCTTCAGGATAATTTCATTATTATGATAAATAGAATAGAATTATTTGAACTTCTTGTTTTGACCAAACCAAATAAAACTGAATTTTTTAAATTAGTTGAAAACCAAATTTTATCTATCAACTGGAATTAACTTTTTTTAAACAAACTATAAACTTACTTAATGCTTGAAAACAACAGCCATACTAGATTCTCCAACTTTGTTCAGAAAGGCTTTGAGCTCCTTTATGCTCAAATTATTAATTAAGTCTAAAAATTATGAGCTAGATACTTTTTATCAATTAGAAAACTTAATTAATAAAGCGGTAATAGATTATCTTTTTTTTGATCCCACTAATTTTAACGAAGACTTACTGGATCAAATTCTTAATCTAAAAAAAGAAAAAAGAATAATAAAACTAATTATTATAACTTCTAATGAAACCTATCTCAAAAATCATTTAGCATTAAAATCAAACATTTTAAACTTTGTTGATTCTATTATTAGTAAAGATTGTTCTGAATCCCAAATCATAGAATTATTTCATTATATAGACAAAGATGAATATTTTTTCCCGTCAAAAAGTATTCACAAACAAATTGATTTTAATTTAACAAAACAAGAACGTTGTATTTTAAAAATGCTTACGGAAGGTAAGAGTAACGAAGAAATTTCCAATAACCTTTGTATCAGTATTCATACCTTTCGCACACACAGAAAAAATATTATGAAAAAAGTAGGTGTCAATACTACTACTGATCTAATTTTATACAGCCTAAAGAACGACATTGCTAATCATTAACATATAAATATTCCTTTATAAAGCCTTCTTGCCTATCTCAAGAAGGCTTTTTTTATAAATCATATAGTCTTTTCTTTAATCCAAATTACATGTTATACCATTTAAACTTAACATATACTGGATTAAAAAGTAAAATTCTCGATATGCTTTTTTCATTTTAAAACAACTCAAACAAGCGGTTCAGTATATAATTGAAATCATCGTTAGTTCGAGCGCGAAGCGCATCGAGAACCAACACTCATTTTTATTGCTTTTGTAGGATAGTGTCTAAATTAACATTATGCGATTTCTTCCTTTAGTCAAAATAACAAGATTACGAACTTTTTGGGTAGTCTCAAGGTTAAAAAATAGTATTATTAAAAAATTTCAAAGTTTAAATGGTATTAATTCTTACTATGAAAATCAAAAAACAAATAAAATAGATATTTTTTAGTTTTAAACTCATTTTTTATACCATAAATACCCCTCTCATAATTTAAACTTAATCAAACCATCAGATCTAAATATACCTCATATTAGGTACTTAAATACTATTATAATATTAAAAAAAAGACAATATTTAAGGTATTGATTAATCCAATTTGTAAGTATTACTTTGTTTCATAATTTTTATTTAATCTAAATAAATCATGAGCGAATTAGTTTCAACTATCAAAACTAAACCTAAAAAGGGTTACAAAAAGCTGCTAAACAATAACATATATATCTTTTCTGACGAGAGAGAAAACTTGAATCTCTATAAGAAAAGTATGAAAAAAGCCATAAGACAAATCATTAAAAATAACGAAAAGAGAACCACTCCTTATACAGGTAAGAGCATTTCTTCTTTACAAAATTTAATTGATAAAATAGATTTATATGACAATGAAAATGGTTTGCCTCTAAAAAAGGTTTTAAACGAAATTCAAAAAATATATCTTGATGACTGCATACTATTTCATCACCCAAAATACGTTGCGCATCTAAACTGTCCAATTCTTACCCCTACTCTTGTAGCAGAAGCCTTTATATCTTCTTTAAATTCTTCTATGGATACCTGGGATCAAAGTACAGGAGGAACCTACATAGAATTAAAATTAATTGAATGGACTCTTCAATTATTAAATTATCCTAAAAATGGTGAAGGTATTTTTACAAGTGGTGGTACACAATCTAATTTAATGGGCCTTTTATTAGCAAGAGATCATTATATCAAAACAAGATACAATATAAACCCTGTAATGGAAGGTTTACCAGCAGAGGCATCAAAATTTAAAGTACTTTGTTCCGAAGTCAGCCATTTTAGTTTAAAAAAGAATCTTAGCTTATTAGGATTAGGACAAAATGCTATAGTACAAATTCCTGTTGATAAAAATTTTAAAATGAATATCAAGGAACTCAAAAATAAAATAGAGGAATTAAAAGCTAATGGTGATATCCCTATAGCCATCATAGGAACAGCAGGTACTACTGATTTCGGTTCTATAGATCCACTCGAAGAAATAGCTTCTATAGCAAAAGAAAACCATATCTGGTTTCATGTTGATGCTGCTTATGGTGGAGGTTTACTAATAAGTGATATACACAAAAACAAATTAAAAGGAATTGAACTTTCAGACTCTGTCACAATAGATTACCATAAGACTTTTTATCAACCTGTAAGTTCAAGTGGCTTTTTTATGCGTGACAAATCATTTGTTGATTATATTAAATACCATGCTGATTATCTAAACTCTAAGGAACAAGAAGATGAAGGTATTCCTAATATGGTTAAAAAATCTATTCAAACAACCAGACGATTTGATGCTCTTAAATTATGGTTTACTCTTCGTTGTATAGGCGTAAAAGGCTTGAGTTCTTATTTAGAAACTTCTATAGAAAATGCTCTTTATACAGCCAGCTTATTAAAAAACAGAAATGATTTCGAAATTATCCATCAACCTGAAATTAGCGCAATCGTTTTTAGATATACTCCTTTTCAAGATCAATATAATTCATATTGTAACCTCAACTCATACATAAGAAAAGCTCTTTTTAACGAAGGAAAAGCGATCATAACAAGTACAAAGGTAAACGAAAAAGTATTCTTAAAATTCACCCTTTTAAATCCTTTAACAACCACAAATGACATTGATGAAATAATTGATTTAATCATCCATCACGGTCAACAATATTCAATTAAAAATTAAAACTTTATGGAAAATAAAACATACGACTTCATTGCAATTGGCGTAGGTCCATTTAATCTTGGATTAGCTTGCTTAACAAACCCTATTAAAGAATTAAATGGTTTGTTTTTTGATAAGAATGAAACATTTGACTGGCATCCTGGTATGTTATTACAGGACACTACTTTACAAATTCCTTTTCTAGCTGATTTAGTTACACTAGCTGATCCTACCAGTCCTTTTAGTTTTTTAAACTATATTAAAGAAAAAGGAAAAATTTATTCTTTTTACATTCGTGAAAATTTCTTACTACTACGTAATGAATACAATCAATACTGCCAATGGGCTATAAACAAACTAGCTAATGTTCATTTTGGTAAAGAGGTTACAACAATAGATTACAATGAACAAGAAAAAATTTATTTAGTTACCGTACAGGATACAAAAAGTAAAAAAGTAAATATTTACGCTTGTCGTAAACTTGTTTTAGGTACAGGGACTACTCCTTATATTCCTAAATCATGTAATTCACTTAAAAACAGAGCCATTCACTCTTCAGAATACTTAACTAATAAAGAACAACTTCAATCCAAAAAATCTATAACTGTTTTAGGAAGTGGTCAGAGCGCAGCAGAAGTTTTTAATGACCTTTTACAGGAAATAGACATTCATGGCTATCAACTTAACTGGATTACACGTTCTCCTCGTTTTTTCCCGATGGATTACAGTAAATTAACTCTTGAAATGACCTCTCCTGAGTATGTTGACTATTTTTATAATTTACCAGAAGCCAAACGAGATCATTTAATTCATAATCAAAAAGAATTATACAAAGGAATCAACAAAGATTTAATAGGTAGTATTTTTGATACAATATATTACAAAAAAGTCCTTCATCCTATTGATGTAAATTTAAGAACAAATGCTGCTTGCATTAATTCAAAATATAATGAAATTACTCAAAAATTTGAATTAGAATTACATCACGTCGAACAAGACGAAAACTTCGAACATACTACTGAGGCCTTAGTACTAGCTACTGGATATTCAAGTACTATCCCTTCTTTTATTAATGATATTAACCACAGAATTAACTGGGATAACAAAGGTCGTTATGCAACGAATCGTAACTATACAATTGATATAGAAAGTTCTGAAATTTTTGTTCAAAATGCAGAGCTACACACACATGGTTTTGTAACTCCTGACTTAGGAATGGCTTGTTATAAAAACTCTTATATCATTAAAGAAATGGTAGGTAAAGAAATTTATCCAATTGAAAAACAAATTGCTTTCCAACAATTTGGCATTACCGAAATGGAAAAACAAAAATCAAACCTAAAAGCATAATGGGATTGACAAACAATAGAATTGCTGCAATAGATTTTACTAGAGGTATAAGTGTTTTCTTTTTAATTATTGTGCATACAATGCTCATATACGGAACACTCGAAACTCAAACAGAAACAACGATAGGACAAATTATTATTTGGCTAGGACGTGGAGCTGCTATGTATCTTATTGCTATGGGAATATCATTTACATTTTCCAGAAGACAATCCTTTTATGCTATCACAAAAAGAGCTTTATATATATTATATATAGGCTATTCTTTAAATTTTGTGAAATTTATAATCCCCGAATTTATATTCGGTGGATTACCTTATCGTTTTTTAAATGCTTATCATTTAAAAACACAAACACTTGAAACAACGTTATTTTTCTTAGGTCTTGGAGATATATTACAATTAGCAGGAATAACCTTATTGTTAATAGCCTTTATTAATCAAATAACAAATAATAAATGGATATACTTCTTTTTAGGATTATTGATAATAATAGTATCCAAAGAATTAAGCGGATTAAAAATAAATATTTTAGGTCTTCAATATATATGCGACTTATTTTTTAGTAATCAATACAATGTTTATTTTCCTGTATTCCCTTGGAGTGCTTTTATTCTTATGGGGGTCTTTTTGGGTAAACAATTAAAAGAAATCAATAATGATACTCAAATCTTCTTTAGAAACTTAGCAATCCAGAGTTTGGGACTAATTGTACTAGGTCTTTCACTTGTCCTTACAAATTATAAATACCATTTTGGAGATTATTATCATCTAGGTCCTGGAGGAAGTATTATTTTACTAGGAATTATGATGCTCTCTTTTTGGATATCAAATCAATTAATTATTTTTTTAAATCCTAGCACACAATTTTTTAGTTACATAATCTATTTAAGTAAAAATACAACTAGTATCTATTTTATTCAATGGACTTTAATTAATTGGGGAATGTATGTTTTTGGATTTTGGAGCCTCAATCAATGGAATGTTTTAGCACTAATAATCTTATTTACAGCATTAACGCTTTGTGTCAATATTTTATACAGAAAATTAAAGTCACGAAGAATCATACAATTTGAAAACAATCAATAAGTACTTAAACAATGGAAAAAAATATAACCGATATAGCATCAGAAATTGTCTTTTCTACCTTAATAAAAGGATTAGGAACCATCGATTTTATACCTCTCAATATCCAAACTCATATTCCTATTATCCACGATTGGGTAAATAGAGAATATGCTCAATATTGGGGTATGATAGGTAAAAATAGTGAAGAAATTAAAAACGAATATGAAAAAATCATACAACATTCAGAGGTTTTTCTAGGACAAGTAAATGGCGAAATTTCCTTTCTTCTAGAAAAATACAATCCTAAAAATGACCCTATCTCTGATTACTATAAAGTAAAAGATCATGATTGTGGTATTCACGTAATTGTAGCTCCTACAAATCGTCCTATCCACAAATTTACTTGGAATATTTTCTCCTCTATAATGAAATTCATTTTCTCTGATCTTACTATTGAAAGAGTTGTAGTAGAACCCGATATTCGAAATGAAAAAATGTTTAAAATATGCCATCGAATTGGTTTCAAAGATGACAAAATCGTAGAATTACCTCATAAAACAGCGCGCCTTTCTTTTTGTACAAGAAGACAATTCATTAAGAAAATGGATTCTGAAAATTCTGTCACACTAAATATATCCCAATTATTTAGCCAAATTGAAAATCCTGAAACAGCTACGAATCATATAACAGAAAACTCTTGGGCACTCGCTAATAAATTATTGGTTAAAAAAGCAATTAGTGAATTTTCTCATGAAAGCATTTTTACTCCTACTTTTATTTCTAGAGAAAACGGAGAAGATATTTATCAAATTATCAGCGATAATAGTGAAATTTCATACTCCTTTAAAGCAAAAAAATTAGCTCTTAATCACTGGTTGATTAATGAAAGTTCTATTATTAAAAATCACAATCCCGAAGAAAAAATAGATGCTGTTTTATTTTTCAACGAGTATAAAAACACCATCGGAATTTCAGATGATTTATTCCCTTCTTATATAGAAGAAATAATCAGTACCTTACAAAGCAGCATCTTTAAATTAAATAAAGATAGTTTAAACGCTCACCAATTAGTACATGCTGATTTCCAAACCATTGAGCAATCTATGAACGAAGGGCATCCTGGTTTTGTTGCTAATAATGGAAGAATAGGCTTTAACAGCACTGATTATCAAGCCTATACCCCTGAAACAGGTAATCATTTTCAATTAGTATGGTTAGCAGGTAAAAAAGACCGAACAGTTTATGCTGGCACACAAGAACTAGATTATGAAACTCTAATTCGTCAAGAATTGGGAGACGAAACCATTGAAATATTCAATATCATGATCAAAGAACAAGGAAAAAATCCATCGGATTATTTCTTTATGCCAACACATCCTTGGCAATGGTTTAACAAACTCGCCATTATTTTTTCTCCTGAAATAGCTCAAGGAAATCTAATTTGTTTAGGTTACGGAACCGATTATCATCAAGCGCAACAATCTATCCGAACACTTTTCAACGTAAGTCATCCACAAAAATTATATACAAAAACTTCTTTATCTATTTTAAATATGGGATTCATGAGAGGACTTCCAGTTTATTATTTAGGTAGCGCGCCTGAAATGGCAAAATGGTTAGAAGATTTATTAAAAAATGACCGTTATTTACAACAAGTTCGATTTGGTATGCTTGGTGAAGTAGCATCTATTAGCTACATTAATCCTTATTTTGAGAGCTATGGGAAACATAATCCATACAATAAAATGATTGCCTCACTATGGCGTGAAAGTCCTGTAAAATACCTTCAAAAAGGAGAACAATTAATGACAATGGCTGCATTATTACATATAGATAAAGAAGGAAACTCTTTTTTAACCGAAATAATAAAAGCGTCAAAACTTACTACTGACAAATGGTTAAAATCTTATTTCTCAATTTATCTTACACCACTCCTTCATTGTTTTTATGAATATGATTTAGTGTTTATGCCACATGGAGAAAACTTAATTTTAGGATTAAAAGAACATGTTCCTGTACGTTCATTTATGAAAGACATTACAGAAGAAGCCGTTATTCTAAATCCAGAAATTAAACTTCCTATAAATCTAGAAAGAATGTATGCTGAAGTCCCTGAGGATGTAAAATTACTTTCAATATTTATAGACGTTTTTGATGGGTTCTTCCGCTTTATGTCTGGCATTTTAGTATCTCAAATACAGTACGACGAAAATCGTTTTTGGGAATTAGTAGCCGAAAGTATTCAAGAATACCAACAAACACAACCTCATTTAGAAGCAAAATTTGAAAAATATGATCTATTTACTACTGATTTTGAATTGTCTTGTTTAAACAGATTACAACTGAATAATAATAAGACTATGATAGATCTAGACGATCCTGTTGCCTTATTACAATTTCAAGGTAAAATTTCTAACCCTATTGCTCCGTACAAAAAAGTAATAGCTTAAATCAAGAAAGTATGAACAGTACACAGCAATCCAATCAAAATATAGAAAACCCGATCTGTTTTAGTAAAAAAATAGAGTCTATAGGTTTTTTTGAACTAAGAAAATTTAACCTAACCCAAGACCTACCTATAATTTATCAGTGGGTTCAAAAAGAATATGCTATTTATTGGGGTATGATGGGTTTAAACTACGATGAAGTGAAAACCATTTATCAAAAACTAGTAGAAAACACTCATATATACATTGGTTTATTTCAAGGGAAAGTAGCTTTTTTATTAGAATGTTATGATCCTCAAGAAGATATTATTAAGGAACATTATGAAGTAAAAAAAGGAGATATGGGTATGCATATTTTAGTAGCCCCTCCTGACAAAAAAATAAACGGTTTTACTTGGCACATTTTCAAGTTTATCTTAGACTTTATCTTTAGTGATTCATCAATTAATCGTGTAGTTGTAGAACCTGATGCAAAAAATGAAAAAATACACATTTTGAATGAAAAAGCAGGGTTTGTTTTTCAAAAATTCATTGATTTACCACATAAAAAAGCACGATTAGAATTTTGTACAAGACAACAATACTACAATGCTCTCATAGATAAAAATTAGTATTGAACTTTTCTAAAAATGAGGCTGCCTGAAGAGTTATCTAACCTGTTTCTTAGCTTCGTATAAAGGTTTTCTTTTAGTCAACCTAAAATAAAAATAGAGTCTACTCTATAACAAACGAAGTAAAATTAGACTCTTACTTGAAGTAAGAGTTCCTAAACTAAATTTTTATCTTTAACTATCTAAGGCAGCCTCTTTATAAAATAACATTATGAATACAAAAACATCTACTGCTCCTACTCTTGCAGAAAATATAAAACACCTAAAATTAACCCATTGGGAAAAAGCAAATAGACTTCTTACCCGAAAAGCTATTTCAGAATTTTCGCATGAAACACTTATTCATCCCATTTATGATGAAAACATAAATAAATATCGACTAAACACGATAGATAATCAATACAATTATACATTTTCTGCTCATTTAAAAACACTCAACCATTGGCATATTCCTTATGAAAGCATTGTAAAAGAAGATATTAACGGCAATAATATTCCTTTATGTCTGATTAGTTTTATTCTTGAATTTAAAGACGTACTTGAAATTCCAACTGATTTACTGCCTACTTACTTAGAAGAAATTAATGCAACTCTTTATAGCACTGCTTATAAAATTTCAAATGAAAAAATCAGTGCTAATCAACTTCCTAATGCAGATTATCAAACTATAGAGCATTCTGTTACCGAGGGGCATCCTTGTTTTTTAGCAAATAGTGGTAAAAATGGTTTTAGCAGCATTGATTTTAATTTTTTTTCGCCTGAAGCTAATAACCCTATTCAATTATTATGGGTAGCAGGTCATAAAAGTAATGCTCAATTTTCTTGTATTGATTCTCTCAGTTATGACTTACTAATCAAAACAGAGTTAGATCCCGACACCCAAATTATATTTCAAAAAGTACTAGAAACTGAAAAAATAAATCCTAATGAATACTTCTGGTTCCCTGTACATCCATGGCAATGGGATAATAAACTGACCTTGATTTTTACTCATGATATTGCCCAAAAAAAATTAATCCCTTTAGGGTTTGCTCCTGATAAACACTCCGCTCAACAATCTATACGTACCTTCTATAATCTTTCTAATACAAACAAGCATTTTACAAAAACAGCTCTCTCTGTAATCAATATGGGATTTATGCGGGGTCTTTCTCCATATTATATGGAAAGTACCCCTATTATTACTACTTGGTTAGAAAACCTTGTACAAGCTGATGCTTTCTTACAATCAAAAAGATTTACTGTTTTAGGAGAAGTAGCCACTTTAGGATATCGTAATATTTTATGGGAAAGTCTTGGAAAAACCATTCCTCATAACAAAATGTTAGCAACACTTTGGAGAGAAAGCCCCGCTACAAAACTTCAAAAAGATGAAGATTGTTTTACCATGGCTGCATTACTTCATTTAGACTATGAAGGTCAACCTTTTATCAAACATCTCATTGAAGCATCTGGGATTAATGCTAAACTGTGGATAGATCATTATTTACAAGCTTATTTAATACCTTTAATTCATTGCTTTTATACCCATGAATTAGTATTTATGCCACATGGAGAAAATCTTATTCTAGTAGTAAAAGACCATATCGTTGAACGTGTTTTAATAAAAGACATCACAGAAGAAATTATGCTCTTTAACCACACAACTCCTTTGCCAGAAAAGGCTGAAAGAATACGAATGAATCTACCCGAAAAATTAAAGATATTAAGTATTCAAAATGATATTTTCCAACATTTCTTCCGTTTTCTATCTGCTATTTTAGATCAATATGGTATTTTAAGTGAGTCTGATTTTTGGGAAAGCGTAGGAAGCTCTATTGCCCAATATCAATTACAAAATCCTCAACTCAAAGATTTATTTATACAATACGATTTATTTAGTAAAACGTTTGATTCTTGTTGTCTAAATCGTTTACAGCTTAAAAACAACAAACAAATGCTGAATCTTGCTGATCCTGCTTCTAGTTTACAATTTGTAGGAACATTAGAAAATCCTATTCATCAATATAAACCCGTATGGTAAAAACTATTAAAGCAAAATTAAAATTTCTTCAACATCATGATGTTGTTGATTTTAATTCTATTGGACTTAAAGAAGGAATCTGGTTATTAGCTATCCCTATGATTTTAGAGTTAATCCTTGAATCAGTCTTTTCTTTGGTAGATTTGTACTTCGTAGGGCATTTGCCAGATAGTCATTTAGCCATTCAAATTATAGGTTTTACAGAATCTATCAACACCATAATATATTCAATAGCGGTAGGTTTTAGCGTAGCTGTTACTGCTCTAATTTCTATTTCTATTGGTGAAAAAAAAATAGAAAGAACAGGAAAAATTATCATTCAAGCATTAATCATCTCTTGCTTACTTTCTTTAATAATTAGTATACTAGGTTATTTTTATGCTACTGATATTTTTGCTTCTTTAAATGTTTCTCAAAAGGCTATTGTTTATGGTATAAGTTATCCTAAAATTATCTTCAGCAATAGTATTTTTATTCTATTATTGTTTTTAATTAATGGAATATTTCGAGGTATAGGTAATCCTTTACTCGCTATGAAAAGTCTTTGGATAGCAAATGGTTTTAATCTCATATTATGTCCTTTACTCATAAATGGCTGGGGAATTTTTCCTGCTATGGGGATTGAGGGAGCAGCTTGGGCAACAGTCAGTGGTAGAGCAATAGGCGTTTTTTATCAATTATATTCTATTTTCAAAATCCGAAAATCTATAGGTTTTCAAAAGAACGGTATACAGTTTCATTATCCTATCATAAAATCTATTACTTCTATTGCTATACCTGGTATATTACAATATGTATTAGCCTCTTTAAGTTGGATTTATTTAGCTCAATTAATTGCTAAAAGTGGTGGCGAATATGGATCAGCAGGATTTCAGATAGCTGTTAGAGTTATGATGTTTTTTATACTCCCTATTTGGGGTTTAAGTAATGCTGTTGCCACTCTTACAGGTCAATATTTAGGCGCACAACATAGTATAAGAGTAAAAGTATTAACTAAAATTGTACTTAAATACACTATTATACTTTGCTTAGGGATTACACTAATAAATATTTTTTTTGCAGAGGGTATTAGCTTATTTTTCACTAATGACATACAAACTATAGCACAAGCAAAGGAGTCTATGAAAATTATCAGTTTAGGTTATATCTCCTATGGAATTTCAATGATTTTAAATAATCTATTTAATGGAGCTGGTAATACTAAAATTCCTACATTAGTTAATTTTCTTGGTTTTTGGATTTTCCAGATACCACTTGCTTATTATCTAATTGATATACAAAAAAGTAATTATTTTTATGCTATTGGATTGATTCCTATTACCGAAACAATACTTTGTTTGCTTTATGGTGCCTTATGGAAAAATTTAGCCAATAGCATAACAACACAGGATTGATTTGTAAAAGAAACTTGCGTTATTATTTATTAAAGAGGCCATCTGAAAAGTTAACTAACCTCTCATTTCGATCAGAAGGAGAAATCACACAATACAAATTATGAAATTCCTCCTTTTGTCGGAATGAATAAACTAAATGTTATTTTTTGATTTTTGAAATAATGTCTTAAAAAGATTGATTTTGTGATTTATTACTGAATCAATCCTTTAACCTCATCAAAGTTTAATCCGCCATAGTTTCCTGAACTCATCAAAAGCAAAGCGGAATTATTTAATTCTTGGTTAAACAAATAATTTTTAAAATCCGTTGGATTGGTATAAATAATCAAATCGTCACGTTTAAAGGATTGTGCTATTTGGTTATAAGTAACTTCCTCTAATTTTTTAATTTTCACAGCATCGGGTGAATAAAACACAACCGCTATATCGGCTGCATCTAAAGCACCTTCGTATTGTTTTAAAAATTCAACATTTAGACTACTGTATGTATGTAATTCTAAACAAGCTATCAATTTACGATCAGGGTATTGCTTTTTTACAGCTTTTGTAGTAGCAGATACTTTACTTGGTGAATGAGCAAAATCTTTATAAGCTATTTTATTATCTGATTCTGCTATTTTTTCTAAGCGTTTAGAAGCTCCTTTAAAGGAGGCTATTGCTTCATAAAATTCTGCTTCATCTACTCCCATACATTGACATACCCATTTAGCTCCTGCTAAATTATTTAAATTATGTTCGCCAAAAATTTCTATAGGCATTTCTCCTTCGGGCGTATGTAATAGGGTGATTCCTTTTTCTACAGTATATTCAGGAGTAGAATAAGCAATCTTACGAATAGGATTTTCTGCTTTTTCTGCTATTTGTTTTACCTCTGAATCATTTTCGTTATAAATTAGGATTCCTCCATTTGTAATTTTTTGAATAAAAACATCAAATTGCTCTACATAATTTTCATACGTTGGAAACACATTAATATGATCCCAAGCTATTCCTGAAATCAATGCTATATTAGGATTATATAAATGAAATTTTGGGCGTAAATCAATAGGAGAGGTTAAATATTCATCACCTTCTAAAACAATGAATTCATTTTCTTCTGTTAAATGTACCATCGTATCAAAACCTTCTAACAAAGCTCCTACCATATAATCTACCTTTATATTATGATAATTCATTATATGTAAAATCATAGAGGTAATGGTAGTTTTTCCATGACTTCCTCCTATAACTACTCGGGTTTTGTTTTTGGATTGTTCGTATAAAAACTCTGGGTAGGAATAAATTTTTAATCCTAATTCTTGTGCTCTTAATAATTCTGGATTATCCGCTTTGGCGTGCATCCCTAAAATGATAGCTTGTATATCTGTTGTAATTTTTTCAGGAAACCAACCTAGATCAAATGGTAATAATCCTTTAGCTTCTAATCGTGATTTAGAGGGTTCAAAAATAGCATCATCGCTACCTGTTACTTGGTATCCTTTATTATGCAATGCTAATGCTAAATTGTGCATAGCTGCACCGCCTATGGCTATAAAGTGTGTTCTCATTTGCAAGTCTAGAAATTTAAAGGTTTAGAAGTATAGGTATTTAATAGCTTACCCAATAAATCGTAACCTGATTTTATTTTGTTCAAATATAAGCTATCCGTTTTTTATGGGAAATAGCCTTGGTTAAATTATCTTTGAAAAATCTAGTCTTTCCTTTTTTATAAAAAGGTCATCTAAATATTTTCTCTTATATAAAATAAATATAACAACTTAAAATAAGCTCTAAATTATTCATTATCAATTTCTTTATATTAGTCCTTTTAAACCTTGTTTTTTTATAGTTATTTAAAAACGTGTTAATTCATTTATAAAAATATGAAGACAAAAGAATAATTACTTTTTGAAATCATTTTTTAATTGTTCTGCTTTTTCTTTGTCTTTTATTTTATTTGTATATAAATCATATAGCTTTTCAAAGGTTATTTTAGAGTGACCTATTTGATAGGCTTTTTTAAACCAAAACTCTGCAGTTTTATAAGCATCAAATTGAACTGCTATATACCCTTGTGCTAAATAACCATCTATAGGTGAAAAGGTTATCAATTCTTTAGCATATTGATCTGCTTTTTCTTGTCCTCCTCCAAGAAATTTGGGCAACTCACAATATAGCATAATCAATGCCCAGCGAGCTCCTATGTGTTTGGGATCTAAAGCTAAGGTTTTTAGAAACGTTTCTTCTATACTTCCTATCATTGTTAATGCTTTCAATTTATTAGAATTTTTCGCTTTCATGGCTAAAGCACTTCCGTATTTAAACCAACTATCGGCTTTTTGAGGTTCTAATCGTACTAATTCTTGTCCATAATGTACCATATAATTCCAATCTTTTTGGTAAAAGGCTATTTCTCCTAATTTTGAGACTATTTCTATATTTTTAGGATTTGTTTTGAGTATTGTTTCTAAAATGGGTTTAGCCTGAAGGTATTTCTTTTGTTTATATAATTCTAATGCTTGTTCTAACGGTTGTTGAGCATTCAATAAATAACAAAAAAACAGTATTAGTATTTGAAATATTTTCATTTATTTAAATTTTATAGGTCATTAATTTCTCTTGAAATTACTTTTATTAGTTGATCGTATTAGTGTCTAACTTCTAATAGTAGTTTCATACATCAAAAATATAATAATATTGTAAATAAAAAAGCTGAACTCAATTGAGTCCAGCTTTTACACTACATGTCATTATATAAACGTATTATTTTACTAATGTCATTTCATCTACAATATGTTTGGCACCTGAGAAATTCTCTATTACCCATAATACATAACGAATATCACAGTTAATTGTTCTTTGTAATTTTTTATCAAAGATTACATCTCCTGCCATTGCTTCAATGTTTCCATCAAAAGCTAGACCTATTAATTCTCCTTTACCATTTAAGACAGGAGAACCTGAGTTACCACCTGTTATATCATTATCAGATAAGAAATTCACGTGTAAAGTTCCATCTTTATCGGCATAACGACCAAAATCTTTGTTTTTATTCATTTCTAACACACGAGTTGGCAAATCAAACTCTGCATCTTCTTTTTTGTATTTTTTAACTTGACCTGCTAAAGTAGTGTAGTTATTGATAGTTGCTTCATTACGCTTATCTGCTGGCAATGCACGCACCTTACCATAGGTTAAACGTAAAGTAGAGTTAGCATCTGGATATTTTATATCTCCAATTTTAGAATCACGTAATCCTTGTACTAATTTACGAAATGCCACACCAAAATCGTTTTGTGCTTTTGCAATCGCATCTGATTTAGATGAAAAATGCGTTAACATATCATCAGATAATACATACAAAGGATCAGTAAGAAGAGCTGTCTCATTTGGGTTAGCAAGGAATGCTGTAATTTTTTCTTTAGATGTAAATAAACTCAAATCGAAAGCTTTATTTACATAGGCTGTAAAGTCATTATTATTTGTTTTAGCTAATTCAGCCACTTTAGGAGCAATAGAATAACCTGTAGATTTAGTAGCATATAATTTTAATTGCGCAGCTAAAATATCTTTTTCAGCAGGAATATGCACTTCTTTATACAACTCATCTGTCATTTTTAAAATAACTGGAGCTAATTGTGCACGTTTGGCAGCATCTGCTTTAGCATACATTTCTAATTGCTTACCAATAGTTCTACCAATAGAAGCAAAGTTAGAGGTACGGAACATTTGCATCATATAGTTATCATGACGTGCTTTTTCATTTGTCATTTTATAGAAATTGTTGATAGTTTCAACCACATTTCCATACTGTGCTTTGTTTTCTGCTTTATTTGCCCAAATATTGAATTTAGCTTCTTGAGCTGCTTTTGTTTTAGCTGTACCAAACTTAGTCAAAGCATCGATCATTCCTTGACGATTTTTCCAATAGTTGGCTGTAGAAGCAAATTTAGAAGCATATATTAGATTCAAAGCATCACTTTGATTCATATATTTTTTCATATTATCCATACCTGTTTTAGCTCCTTCAACCCAAGCTGGATAAGCATATTTTACGTTTTGCTCAATTCCTCCTGCTGGCATCCAACGATTTGTACGACCTGGATATCCCATAATCATTGCAAAATCACCTTCTTTAACACCACCTAAATTAACTGGTAAATGGTGTTTCGGTTTTAAAGGCACATTGTTTTCAGAGTATTCTGCAGGATTACCATTAGCATCAGCGTATACACGGAACATAGAAAAATCCGCTGTATGACGTGGCCACTCCCAGTTGTCCGTATCACCACCAAATTTACCTAAACTTTCTGGCGGTGTTCCTACTAAACGTACATCTTTATAATCTTGGTAAACAAAGTAGTAGTACTCATTTCCTTGAAAAAAAGGACGTACAGAAACTACATATTTACCGCCATCGTTATTTTCTTTTTCAATTTTTGCAATTTCAGCGTTGATTGCTTTTTCACGTTCAGCTTCGGTCATTGAATCATTCACAACGGCTAAAATTCTTTTTGTACAATCGTCCATACGAACAAAAAAACGAACAAACAAACTAGATGGTTTTAATTCTTCTTTTTTAGAACTAGCCCAAAATCCGTTTTTTAAATGATTTTTTTCAGCACTAGACAATTCAGCTATAGCATCATAACCACAGTGGTGGTTAGTTAAAACTAAACCTTCTTTAGATATCATTTCAGCTGTACAGCCTCCATTAAACTGAACAATAGCATTTTTTAAACTATTATTATTGATACTATAAATTTCTTCAGAAGTCAGCTGAAGTCCCATTTTTTGCATATCGCGGTGGTTTAAACGTTCTATAAACATTAAAAACCACATCCCCTCATCTGCTTTTACACTTGTGGGTATAAGTATAATAGCCGTAATTAGAGATAGAACTAATTTTTTCATAATATTAATTATAATCTTTTTTGTTGCGAATATAAAGGATATTTTAAGAATAATTCAATACCATCTTGAAATTAATATCTTTAACATTTAAAATTAATCAGGCTTGAAAATTTTCAAGCCTGATTTTTATAAGAAAAGTTTATACAATTTATTTAACTAATATTTTGTAAACTGAATTTTCTGCCTGATATCTCTCTAAGTTTATATAATACATACCATTTTTCATATTGATTGGTAAATAAATTTTCTTAGCTGTTTTATCAAATTTCAATTCAAAACGTTGTCCTATGGTATTAACTAAAACAACTTCTTTAATATCTTCGTAACTTTCACAATCTAAATTAATTACTTCTTCATTTTGTGAAATATAGTTTGGATACACTTTACATTTATTATTATTAGTAGAAACTACTTGAGTTTGATCTAATCTAGAAGAAGCAACTACAACAGGATTGTCACCTCCATAACATGGTATGTAAATTTGTATAACATATACTCTACCGTCTCTCATTTTTAATTTAGAAGTCACATTCCCTCTTTTACCAAAAAGACAATTCATCAAAAAAGTACTTCTACTTTCCGTTATTCCATCCGTTTCACCTGGATAATACGTTCTAGAAAAATTTTGATCTGGGAATCCCATCTGATCCCAACTCCACGTTACTTCTGCCACATCTTTTCCTTTCACTACTTCTCCATTATTATATTTCCATATAAACACATGAAAACCTGGCCAATTATAATTATAATCATACACTAAATTAGGTATTTCTCTTTTTTGAACCGTGTATTCTTGAGAATGGGTTTCTATCCAAACCCCTGATAAACATTGGTAACTGGCGACTAATTTTATTTTATCACCATTTGCCCATTCAGATCCTTTTAGTGTATAACTAGATCTACCATATCCTTCATAAACTCGTACTCCGTTTTTAGTCCAGTAGTAATAATAATTTCCTGACCCTCCTGTAAGACTAGCGCTTAATGATGAGGCATCTCCTGAACCATACAATATCCGTAATCCTGATATTGCAACGGAACTTGGTGAAGTATTTTTTTCTACTATATAACTTTGCGAAGAGGTTTCAATCCAAGTTCCTGATATACATTGGTAACTAGCTACTAATCTTATTTTGTCTCCATTTGACCACTCTGATCCCTTTAATGTGTAAGTAGATCTTCCGTATCCTTCATGTACTCTCACATCATTTTTAGTCCAGTAATAATAAAAATTAGCTGTTCCTCCTGTAAGATTAGCTGTTAAAGACAATTCTTCTGAATTACAAAATGAGCGTAATCCTGCTATTGCAACAGTACTTGGAGAGGTATATTTATCTAGGTTATACTCTTGTGAAGCTGTTTCTATCCAACTACCTGAAACACATTGATAACTCACAATCAATTTCAATCTATCTCCATTATTCCATTGATTTCCTTGCAATGTATAATTAGATTTATCATAGCCTTCTGACACGCGTGTCCCGTTTTTTGTCCAGTAATAAAAGAATCTTCCTGAGCCTCCTGTTACATTAGCAGATAAAGAAATACCATCCGAATCACAAAATGCTCGTAATCCAGTTACGGCAACAGCATTTGGTGAAGTATTTTTAACAATTGTATATTCTTGCGAAGGTGTTTCTATCCAACTACCTGATGCGCATTGATAACTCACAACCATTTTTAATTTATCGCCATTGCTCCATTGATTTCCTTGTAAGGTATAGGTTGATTTATCATAGCCTTCTGATACGCGTATTCCATTTTTTGTCCAATAGTAAAAAAATCTTCCAGAGCCTCCTGTTATGTTAGCAGATAAAGAGATACCATCTGAATCACAGAAAGGTTTTAATCCTGAAATTGCAAGTGAACTTGGCGAACTGTTTTTTACTATTGTTGATTCTTGTGAGTACAAATTAGACCATGATCCTCCTATACGAGTTAAATAATCAACTTGTAATTTCAATTTATCTCCGTTAGACCAATTTGTATTATCTACTGTATAATTTGCTTTATCGAATCCTTCTGTAATACGTTGTCCATTTTTATACCATATATAATATAGTCTATCACATCCTACTCCTCCTACTGTATTTGCGGATACACGGTAGGAAGTTTCACAACCGCTTAAAGTTCCTAATCCTGAAAACGAAACGGAAGTAGGTGCTGTTCGCTCATCTATTGTATATTCTGGCGATAGGATGTCTATCCAATTACCTGCTACGCATTGATAAGCTATTCCTACTCGTAATTTGTCGCCATTTGACCACTGAGACCCTTGTAAAGTGTAGGTTGATAGACCATATCCTTCATATACTCGTGTCCCATTTTTTGTCCAATAGTAATAGTAACTTCCTGTACCGCCAGTTTGTGTTAAACTTAAGTTTAAGCTATCACTTGCTAAAAAAGGAGCTAAACCGTTTACAGCTAATGAAGTTGGGGACGTGTATTTCTCTACAGTATATTCTTGTGAAGGTGTTTCTACCCAACTTCCTGAAATACATTGATAGCTAACCACTAATTTTAGTTTATCACCATTACTCCATTGATTTCCTTCTAAAATATAAGTGGATTTATCATAGCCTTCTGATACGCGTATCCCGTTTTTTGTCCAGTAATAAAAGAATCTTCCTGAGCCTCCTGTTATATTAGCAGATAAAGAAATCAAATCTGAATTGCAAAATGCTCGTAATCCAGTTACTGCAATAGCACTTGGTGAAGTATTTTTGTAAACCGTTATATTTTTTCTTGGACTAACACAATTATTACGAACAAATTCGGCACTTATCACATCACCATTATTCCAACTGTTAGATTGCAAGTAAAAATCTTTGCTTGTTTCTTGTGTAAGTACGTTGTTTTTATACCATCTTATTTGATCTCCTGAATCAAAACCAGAAACTGTAACTGAGGTTTCTTCATTAGAACAAAGTTGTATAATTTCTTTGTTTACAATAGGTATATTAGGTATATTAGATATGGTTATTGGCAAATCGTAAGTAATTGTACCATCAAAAAAACCTGTTGCACATTGAACTTGAACTAATACTTTTAATTTATCACCATTCGTCCAATCATTTCTATTCAATCTATAATTTCTCTTGTCATATCCTTCCGCAATACGTATATCATTTTTTAACCATACGTAATAAAATGATCCATTTCCTCCTTCTGTAACAATATTCAAATCAAGTCCTGATTCACAAGTTCCTAAAGTTCTTAATCCATTTACATAAACATTCAATGGGCGAATATTTTTATTGACGCTATACTCTTGTGAAGCTGTTTCTATCCAACTACCTGATGCGCATTGATAACTCACAACCATTTTTAATTTATCGCCATTGCTCCATTGATTTCCTTGCAATGTATAATTAGATTTATCATAGCCTTCTGATACGCGTGTTCCATTTTTTGTCCAATAGTAAAAAAATCTTCCAGAGCCTCCTGTTATGTTAGCAGATAAAGAGATACCATCTGAATCACAGAAAGGTTTTAATCCTGAAATTGCAAGTGAACTTGGCGAACTGTTTTTTACTATTGTTGATTCTTGTGAGTACAAATTAGACCATGATCCTCCTATACGAGTTAAATAATCAACTTGTAATTTCAATTTATCTCCGTTAGACCAATTTGCTTTATCTACTGTATAATTTGCTTTATCGAATCCTTCTGTAACACGTTGTCCATTTTTATACCATATATAATATAGTCTATCACATCCTACTCCTCCTACTGTATTTGCGGATACACGGTAGGAAGTTTCACAACCGCTTAAAGTTCCTAATCCTGAAAACGAAACGGAAGTAGGTGCTGTTCGTTCATCTATTGTATATTCTGGCGATAGGATGTCTATCCAATTACCTGCTACGCATTGATAAGCTATTCCTACTCGTAATTTGTCGCCATTTGACCACTGAGACCCTTGTAAAGTGTAGGTTGATAGACCATATCCTTCATATACTCGTGTCCCATTTTTTGTCCAATAGTAATAGTAACTTCCTGTACCGCCAGTTTGTGTTAAACTTAAGTTTAAGCTATCACTTGCTAAAAAAGGAGCTAAACCGTTTACAGCTAATGAAGTTGGGGACGTGTATTTCTCTACAGTATATTCTTGTGAAGGTGTTTCTACCCAACTTCCTGAAATACATTGATAGCTAACCACTAATTTTAGTTTATCACCATTACTCCATTGATTTCCTTCTAAAATATAAGTGGATTTATCATAGCCTTCTGATACGCGTATCCCGTTTTTTGTCCAGTAATAAAAGAATCTTCCTGAGCCTCCTGTTATATTAGCAGATAAAGAAATCAAATCTGAATTGCAAAATGCTCGTAATCCAGTTACTGCAACAGCACTTGGTGAAGTATTTTTAACAACTGTATGTTCTTCCGAAAATGTTTCAATCCAGCTACCTGATGTGCATTGATAAGAGACTGATGCTTTTATACGGTCGTTATTTGACCATTCCATAGGAATTAGAGCGAAAGCCGACATATCAGTACCTTCTACTAACTTAATCCCATTCTTATACCACTTGTATATAAATGTTCCACTACCTCCTGTAACATTCAAACTTAAAGTTAAATTATCATCATTTGAACAAAAAGGGCGTACTCCGTTAATAACTATATTCGAAGGAGAGGTTTGTTTTTCTATTACAAGAGAAACTTCTTTTGTAGTAGTAGGATCTAAATCCGTAAATACAACTGATTTTAATGTGTCTCCTGTATTTAAAACAGCTCCTGTAAAAGTAATATCGGAACTATTTGTGGATTGACGAATATTATTAAGATACCATATATATTTATATCCAATCGTTGTATCTCCTGTGATATTTACTAAATATCTTTGAGTATCATTAGCACATAACTTAGGATTGCCTGATATTGTAGTAGAAAAGTTGGGAACAAACTTATAATTGGTATTAAATTTAATTTTTTGTTGTGCTTTTCCACTTATGGCTACGTACATAGCGTTATAACTTCCTGTAGTATTTTTTGAATTTATAACAAAATCATAATTACCATTTCTGAGTATTGCATCTTTCAACACATTTTCATCTTCTGTAAAATTTTCATCTTTATTAAAATCTAGATAAAATTTAGGTTTCCCAAAAACAGATGATCCATTACTATTCGTTTGAGTTGAACTGAATGTATAGGTTTCTCCTGATTTAAATATAGTATAACTAGATTTAGACATCATGTCATAATCTGAATATGATCCATAAAAACCTACAAAACGTTTGTCATAAATTTTTGAACCAGAAGAATCAGTAATGGTAATTTGATTAAAACGTGTTTTTAATAAACTTACTCTGAATAAAATTTCTTGTTTTGCACTACCAGCAATGGCTACATATTTAGCTAAAACGGCACCTGTACCTACACAACATGAAGGAATTTGAAAATCATAACGTCCTGCTACCAAATTACTACTTAATAACAGATCTTCTGAATTTTGTAAAATTCCATCACCATTTAAGTCAACAAAGAAATTAGGTTTCCCATAAGATGTGCTACCATCGCTATTGTTTTGAGTAGGAACAAACTGATAATTTTGACCCGCTGTATAAATAGCCACTGGGGCTGCTGAACTAATGTCATAATTTGCATATCCATTATATGGACTTGGAAAATTATATGTAAATAGAACTGTACCTGCAGTTTCCTTTACTTCTACCTTTGTAAATCTAGTCTTAACTTCTAATTGTATTTTTAATATTATTTCTTGTTTTGCACTATTAGATGAAGCATAAAGAAGAGCTTTAGTTGAAGCATTAACTCTAAAATTAGTTGGTAATGTAAATTTGTATCGTCCTGATACTAGTACGGATTTGAACAAAACATCTTCACTAGCTTCTAAAATACCATCATTATTTAAGTCTATAAAAAATTTAGGTTTGTTAAAACTTGTTGTCCCATCGTTATTACTTTGAGCAGCTGAAAAATAATAATCTACACCTGATGTCAAGCTCACTTGTGAAGTAGTACCTAAATCATAATCTTTATATTCAGTGTATGAATTAGTAAATAAGACATTGGTGTTATCTTCAATTTTCACAGTACTGAAGCGTGTTTTTAGAGAATTTCCACTTGGTGTGTAAGAAACAAAACCACTTGGTATAGCAAATAAGCCTCCTAACACCCCTACTACAAACTGACCTGAACCTGCTATAGTGGCTCCTGCGGCTCCTGCTATTGCAACTAATGCCCCTCCCCCTGGACCTGGTTTAGGAGTATTATCATAAGATTCGTTTTCTTCCTGATTACATGATTTTACAAAGTCCGCTTCCGAACGTTTATAACAAGATCCTGTGGTTACAACTGCTTGATAAATACCTGAACTGGTTCCTGTAGTTGTTAAAGATTTGCTATTTTGTTGAACAACTCCATCTTTTATAAACTGGACAGTTGCATTAGGATTTGATGATAATAAATTTTGTAACACGTTTTGTTTACTAGGATCGGTAGCTTGAGCCGTTAGCGTAAAAGAACTGGTTCCTTTAGCTGGACAAAATTCAGCAGTACTTTCTGTTAAGCTAATCGCCGGTATTTCTGAATTTGGTAAATCTACTTTATCTGAATTACTAGGTGTAGATTTTAATCCCATGGATAACATTAGTTTTTTTTCAGTAGATGAAATTTCTATTGTTCCTTCTTTAGTAATATTTAAATAGCTATTTGTGGTAACGTTTTTTACTGTATATAATACATTTTTATTACTGTCTCTACTCAGATCAAAAAGATCGGCTTGATCCATTGTAGAACAAACAACAGCCCCCCCAACAAATTTTAAGCCATAGTTTTTATTAGACTTAGAAATAATTTTTCTGCTGGTTGTATCATAATAAAAAACAAAATCTCCTGGTAACAAAACGGTTGGATCTTGTTTGTATTCTTCTACCGTTGGCTTAAAGTTTGTTCCATTAGTATCATTATAACGTAAAAACTTTTTAAAAGTCTGATCTGATATAACGAAATAATTATTTTTTGAATTTTCTTTAACTTTTACAGCTATATATTCACTGTTTTTAAGAGGTAATTCTGTAGTAATTGTTTTTTCGGCGACTGTCCCTCCTGAACTAGTAAATTTAGTCCATTCATAATCAACAACATCAGGCGAAGGATTTTTAACTAGAACTTTAAAATTATCCTCACAGTCAGGCTTTGTAAAATCTAGTGTTATTTTTTTATCTGCAACTGTAAAAGCATAAGATAACGTTTCCTTATTTGAATCTAGCTTTCTATTGTTTAATTTATCTTTTATTGTAAAATAAAAAGTTCCTGGAAAATTTATTTCTATTTTTTTACTTATAAAATCTCCTTTGCATTTTAGTTCTTGCCCTCCTAATGTAATTTCTTTTCCATTATAGTTTAAAACTAAATCAAACTTTTGTGGGTAATTATTTGAGTCTGTATCTTCCGCTTGAATGTTTATATAAGCGGGTTCAAATTGCCCTGGTACTAACTCTAAGTCAGGAACGTCAAAATCTACAGTAGGCATGGTAAAATTACCAATCACTTCATATACTCTTCTAAATTTTTGAGAAGATTCAACAACCAAACCATCTGTATTGATAATTTTCACAAAAACCTCTACATCATATTGTCCTATTTCATTTAACCCTTTAAAAAAACAAACATCCCCTAAAAGGCATAAACCAGAATCTTTACTTAATTCATAATTATTACCTGATTTTTTATTTGTCAGAATAGCTTTTACAAATTCTACCGTTTGTACTTTATTGTCTAGCGGGTTTGCTTCTTGTACAAAACCTATTTTAAATAGGTCTCCTACATTACCTTGTGCATTAGCTACATCCATATCAATAGTAACATAAGGCAGAAAACCAGACATAACAATACTCAAGGGGCAGGCTAATTGATTCCCTTTTAGAGATTCTCCTTTAACAATAAGGGTGTAATATCCTTTTGATAAGTATTCTGGAGAAATTTGTTCTACTGTATTAATCTTATCTATACCATTAATAGCTGGCTTCTTAGGATTTTTAGCATCTAATATATAGGGCTGATAAATATCTCCTTGCTGTGATTGTAAACTTAAATCTATATTTGCATTCAACCCAAACCCAAAATCTTCATCCATCCATGCTGCTGTTATTTTAGGCACATCTCCTCCTGGATAATACAACGGAATTTTATATATTATTTCAGAACTAGCTCTTAGTGTTTTTACATCTTGGATAACTAAGGCGTTTTTAGCAGCGTATCTAAATAATTCTTCTCCATTACATTGCCCCCAACCTGACATATAATCAGGACCTGGATCGCCTATATCCAATGCACTATTTATTAAAGAGGCTTTAATTGTTGTAGCTGTAGGATATTGACCATTATTTATTTTATATTCTTCAGAAAATGCCGAGACAATAGAACTTACTAATGGGGTTGCAAAGGATGTCCCTTCTTCTTTTTTAAAATTAAAATCAATAGTCTGACCCTCTGCACAAATATCAGGTTTTATACGTCCATCTGTAGTAGGTCCAATAGAGGTATATTCTGTTACAGAATAATTTCCAGCATCATTCAGCATACTTGTAGCACCTACAGTTATTAGGTTTTTCCCCCCAGCATAAGAATTAATAGAACCATTTATTTGGGAAGGTTTTGGGTATAAAACGCCATTGCTTCCGTAGGGGATTTTAATTTTCTTTCCATTTTGGTCATCTACATAAATATCGGAGCCCAACTGTATTTTTGAGTCAATTTCTTCCGATCCTCTATGACCGTGATTTCCAGCTGCAAATAACAGAACCGCTTGGTTATTATTTAAATAAGAAAATTGATTATACTCTTTTTCTTTATAAGAAATATCTTTTAGTCTATCTAGATAATCATCTCCATTAAAACCTCCTCGCCAATAAGGTATTCCTTCGGTTACTGTCCATTGAAAAGGAGCTCCCCATGAACAATTAATGGCAAAAAATTTAGACGGATCTTTTTTCAATTCCTCTTTATAGTCTCTTAATGAACCGATTCCTCCACTAACTGAATACTGACCTATTACATTATTATTTAGGTTTTTACCTACAAAAACACCACGCTGAAATTTTGTGGGGTCTCCCCCGATCATTACAGCTGTAACATCTTCAGCGTGTTCATCTATTGCATGCACACCTCCTATTTCCCGAAAATTATCTTTAAAATTTTTAAAATAATCTCGGGTCATATTAGCAAAACCACCTATTTCAGAAATAATGATCGAACCAAATGATTTAACACCATTAATGTATTTAGCTATTTGTTCGTTTATATAATCGTGTCCTAGTGCGTCAAATCGTGAAGCCTTATTAGCTTTTATTGTATTATTAATAAGTTCTTCATAGATCAATTTTCCATTAAGTGTATCCAAATTAGTTTTATTTGGACAATCTTTTATTAAATCGTACTCTTTTTGTATTTTTTTATCAAAGGCTTCTTTTTTAGTTTGAATTGAATTCCACAAGATATTTTGCTGTGGTATAAAAGGTCCGAAAAAACCTGTTTCTAATGTATTAGTCTGTATTTGAGAAAAAAGAGACACATTAAACAGTAAGAAAAATAGAATTTTATGTCTCATATTTAATTACATGTTTTAATTCCTGAACCGATCACTACTCCTTCAAACCCCATTTCAGCACAACTAGTAAAATTACCGTATGCTTGAGTTACTTCAAATTTAAAAATTGCGGGATTATTAATAGGTTGTGATAAATTAATAACTTTATCCGTATTATCTGCAATCCAAATAAATTCTCCGTTATTTCCGCCTGGTAAAGGGATAAAAACGGTAGGAGCATTTGCAAGGCTATAGGATATATTTACTTTGGTAAAAATTCCATTTAATCCTAAACGCCTAGGTTTATAAATTACTTTACTAACACTAGAGCAGGTGTTACTCAAATAAAATTGTAAGGTATTAGGCACTCCACTAATCGACCATTTAGAATGATAGGCAGATTTTACATCTTCATCATAAGCATAATCTAAATTATTTGGAGCTTGAACGGACTCTTCTTCAATGGTAGCGGTTGCGTACACCACTGGAATTCTTGACTGAGCTTGCAATATAAACCCTGTAAGAATAAAAAATAAATAAAAAAATAATTGCATATAAATTAGGTTAAATTTAGTTTATTGGGGTTAGTTTAAGGAGCATGTGTTTGATATTACATTACGCGCTTTTAAATCTTCTATCAATGCTTTATCAATTTCTACATACAAATTGTTTTCTGGAGTATTTACAGGAGCGTTTTTTACAGGAAAGCCTTGTAAAAACATATAGTAGGCTAGTTGAACAACAGTAGTTGAATATTCAATATGGGGATTTATAGAAGCATAACTGCATTTATCCTTTATATAGGCCTTTACCTCAGGTTTCAACTTAGTGCAAACATCAGTTAAACTAACAATTTTTTGCATCTGTTCTGTTCGTTTAGTATTTTCTGCTAGATCCATCCATTTGGCTTGTCTTAAATTTTCATTTAATCTTACTCCATCAGCAACGTACTGAGGAGCAACTGGATTATCTTTTATAGGTGATTTGTAATTAACAAAATCTTGAAGTAAGTTTTGATTAACTGAAACATGTATTAACTCGTGTAAAAGAGTGCCTGCACTATTTTTTGAATAACCAATAGTATAACTTTTAGGTAATCCTATTTCTGTATCATATTTACAAATTGTGGATCCTCCTTGTCTTGTATCTTCTCTGTTTAAAGAAGTAACTAATTCAATATTTCGTAAAGCATCCTTGATAGCAATAGCTAAATACGGATTTGAAACCACAAAACTATGACTTTTCAAAACGCGTATATCGCGTTGAACTTCTGGATCTATAACTTCTTTTTTGCACACATTTTTAAATGCAAAAAGAGAAAAAACACTCCCTAAAAACAAGGGAATTGTAGATTTAGGTAAAATTTGATTCATTTTATATTTTTTTTAACATAATATTATAAAGTTATAATTGATTTTAAATATCTACAAATAAAATCTCATAATTATTTCTATATTATCTAAAAAATCAAAATTCTTTATAATATAGTTCAATTTTTAATAAATATATTGTATATTAAATTTCCCCCTTCATACGGAAAACCGGTAATTCTGGGGGGATTTGATTGATAATCTACACATTTTAAACTTGGATTGATACCGTTATTATAATATCCACTATCACGGGTAACTACCACCATGTGACCACTACCTCCTTGACGTGTATAAGCTAATCCTACACTTTGTCCATTGGGTAAAGTAGAAAGAAGACAATAAGCAGTAGCTTCATCTAAACCTGTAATACACCGAACACTAACTCCTGCATTTCTAAATAAATCTATAATTTCATCTATCTGTGCAGTATCTTGTTGCATTATACCTGTTGATGCAACTAAATCTGTAACTGTTGTGTTTAGCAATGCTGCAGTAGAACAGTAATAACAATTTTCATTTAAACAATAACTATTGGTTGACTTTATGGGATCCATAACAGGATAAAAACCTTTTTGTCCTAACCCCAAAAAAGAAAAGAACAAGAAAAACAAAGTAGTAATAAACTTTTTCATAAAATTATACATAGTAAAAATTAAAAAATAATACAGCGTTCTCTCCTTCTATCACTTACCTCTCTTCTAATATCTACTTTTAATCGTATATCATCTAGTTTATCAAATTCCTCAATAGCTTTTTTTTGCTGTTCACTTAATTTGGGTTTTGTACAGTCAGGACACACAAAAGTATACAATGACTCACCACTCCGAAGTTGGTGATCCAAAACAGGATTTTGACCTTTAGTTCTAGTTACTAACTCATTCATCCAATCTTTGGCTGGAAGACAAATAATATCTTCATCTAGTGGATCTACTCCTCTAAATTGTTTATGAGTTGGATCTAATACCAATTCTTTTCCTTTAAAAATTATTGTTACAGCAGTGTGATTAAATGATTCGTATTGAGGATAACGCCATTTCCAATAAGCAAAAGTAGCCCCCTCACCAACTGAAAAACCTTTTGAAGATAATAGCATTTTAACACGTATAACATCAACACATGCCCCTCCATTAGTGGATATAAATTCTTTTATTGCATCTTTTGCTCTGTCTAGATATTGCCTTAACTCTTCCTTTTGCTGTTCCGTTTGCAAATTGGAAGATACAATAGCAAAACGACTACAAGGATCTTGTGAAAATCCTTTTATAAAAAACAAAAACAGTATATAAAATTTCATAGATTTAAAAAATTAAAAATTATTATCTCCTAACAAAGTTGTATTCCATCTTTTTATCATATCATAACGAGTTGACGCATCAAATGGAGTAGAAGTTCTTAACATATTATATACATCTGTTTCAACAGACTTAAAACGGGAAGTTTCACAAGTCATGATGATGATTTTAGTTAATGCAGAAGATAATGCAGAAGATATTATTGTACCTTTAAAATTACTTATTGTTCTAACTAAAGTCTCTAACTCAGCTTTATTAATCATTGGCAATGAGGAAGCATGACCTAAACTTCTATAAGAACCATCTATCGAAAGAATGATACTATTGATCCCTTTCAATTCAGGATTTGGGAAAGGTTCTATATTGAATAAATAATCTCTTCCATCTCCTCCCTTAAATCCTATGACATACAATGAAGCGTTTGGGGCGGGTATGCAAGCCCTACTTTCAAAAGCTGCATTAAGGTACAGAAGGCAACTGGCTTCATTAATCTTTACTTTAACTTGTAAAACATTCGGAACATTTGCATTTCCTCTAAAAGCATCTCTAATATTTTGAATATTAGAATTATAAACAGTATGTTCTAGATTTAGGTCAAAAACTCCTAGAACTCTACTTTTTTTCAGATAAGATTTATCCAATTGATAAATCTTTTTTTGACAATTTACTTTTTTTCGTTGATCCCTAAAAAAACAAGAGATAAACAAGAAAATAATAATTCTTTTAACATATATTTAATATTTAATTCAAAAGCAATATAAACAAAAAATACTTATTGTTTAAATAAATAAAACCAAATATTTATTTTTTACCAAAAAACACAACTAGAACTTTCTTTTATAACAACAAATATGTGTTTTCAGTAAATAATCTTTAAAAAAGCAAAACGCAGTTTAATAAAAACCATTTAGATTTAACGATCGGCAACTGAAAAGACTTAATTACAGGCTTGTATTAAAAAATAATTCTTTTGTGTTTTATTTCTAATTACATTTAGACATTAAAAACGATCTTTTCTTGATCTAATATTTAACGGTTTAACAGAATTATTTAAAAAACATATACTTTAAATTCAATTACAAATAGAGATGAAAAAAATCTTATTGATTTATTTAGCCGCTTTAACGGCACAGGCACAAGATTATAAGAAGCCCTTAGTAGAAGCCCTTAAAGAAAAAGATCTTCGAACTGATATGTACCAATTAGCAGGGGATCAATTTTTGGGGCGAGAGGCTGGTACTTTAGATGAACTAAAAGTATCTACTTGGTTTGTTAATAAAATGAGAGAAACAGGTATGCAACCAGCTGGAGAATTTGGCACTTATTATCAATTTTTTGACATGTATCGTCATCAAATAAGTCCGAATAGTTATATAAAGATAGGTAATAAAAGTCTTAATATATGGAAAGACATATTAGTAGCGGATGTGGTAAATGCTGATTTTAAAACGGCTATTGTATATGTAGGCAAGGCGGAACCCGATGAATTAGCTACGAAGAACATTCAAGACAAAATCGTTGCAATTGAAATTTCTGACACCAATATAGACAAAGAGATGACTTTGTTTGAACGCCGTTACCCTGGTTTTATTAAAACAAAATATTACAATCAAGTAAAAAAATTAGGTGCTAAAGGAATTATATTTATAACAGACGCCATTTCCGAAAAAAGTTGGACAGAAGTACTCCCTCAAATGACACGAGGTATATATGGTATAGAGGGATTACGAGATAAAGTTGAAAACACTCTTCCTTTATTTTGGATTAAAAGATCCAACAAAGAATGGTTAACTCAAAATCCAGAAATAGAAATTCGTCTAGAAACGGAAACGTATCAATATCCATCCGTTAACCTAATCGGAAAAATAGACGGAACAGATCCTCTGCTAAAAAACGAATATGTATTAATTAGCGGTCATCAAGATCACGATGGTATCCGACACGTAGTAATGAATGACAGTATATATAATGGAGCGGATGATAATGCAAGCACTTGTGTTGCTATGCTTGCAATAGCTAGAGCGTATCAAAAGCAACCTTCAAAACGCAGCCTCTTATTTGTATTTCATGGTGCAGAAGAACGAGGATTATTAGGTTCTCGATATCATACTCAACACTTAATGGTTCCTAAAGACAAAATAGTGGCTGTATTAAACGGCGATATGATTGGGCGTAATAATTTAGATGAGGCGGCTTTATTAGGAGGAGAAAGTCCTCATAAAAACTCTGATGATTTAGTTAAAATGGCTATTGATGCTAACAACGAAAGTACCCGTTTTAAATTTTTAAAAGATTGGGATTTACCTGAGCATCCTGAATATTTTTATTTTAGAAGTGATCATGCTCCTTATGCTCGAATGGGGATACCTGCTATTTTTTTTACTTCTGTTTTACATCATCAATATCACACACCGCAAGATGAATCAGAAAATATCAATTTTAAAAAATTATATAAAATGACGGAGTGGATGTACAGAACTTCATGGAAAGTTGCTAACGAACCTAAACGTCCAAAACTTCTTGATAACTTTAAACTTGAACGATAGTTTTATACAACGAGACTGTCCAAAAAGTTCGCAATCTTGTTCATTTCGACCAAAGGGAGAAATCACATAATATTGATTATGAAACTCCTCCTTACCGGAGTGACAAACTGCATTTTGATTTATTACTTTTTGGACAGCCTCTTTTTTTTAATGTATCTTATCGTTTGTTTACTTTCTTTATTATTTCTTCATTATCAAATCTCATAATTATAAAATAAACTCCAGAATCTAAGAAAGACAAATCGTGCTTTTCTTCTATTTCTACTTGGGTATCATTTATTTCATAAACAATTCTACCTATACGGTCTACTACTTGAAGGGTATATAAAGAGGGTGCCTTTTCAAAGGTTATATTTAATATATCATTAAATGGAACTGGGTAAATATTAAAATCTTTTTTAGGCTTAGGATCCGTTACAACTACAGGCCCCTTATCAAATACATCTTTAACAAATTGAGATGATATCAAATCATAATAGGTTTTCATAGCAGCGGCTTGTTGTTGTGTAAACATATACATACAAGGATCATCTAGATAATCCATATAGTTCATGGTTAAAGCTTTTTCATTTGGCTCACAACCAGGAACTGATCCTGGTTTAAGACAACCAAAACTTGCGTAACCCACTTTTGGTGTATCTGCTATACCATCATCACTAGTTGCACAACCTTTACCATCACCGAAAGTATGTCTTAAGTTAAAAAAGTGTCCTAATTCATGCGTCAATGTTCTTCCTAAATCATTATTTTTCACAGGTACATACCCTGGACATCCTAAACCACTACCAAAACAAAAAGTATTTATGACTACAGTATGACCTTGTGATGGTCTTCCTCCCAAAACAGAATAGCCTAATATTTGCGAATTATCTTTTTCAGGGATTTGACGAACTACTAAATTCATATATCCCTTCCATGTAGGATCTGAATCAGAATTATTTAAAAAATCTGTACCAAATGTAATCGCTGGAACGCCATCTACTAATCCTGATTCTTTGGGATGATTTTTCGTAGCTAAAACAAATTGAACATTCATTTTTCCGTTCAAAGTATTAGGATACATACGCGCATCAACGCTCCACTTTGAAAGGTCTTTATTCTCCGCATTATAATCCGCGTTTAATATATCTATTTGGCTTTGTACTAATCCTGCTATACATTTTTTATCGTTTTCAGTAGGAGATGTAAACATTGGAAAGTGAACTGCTACGGGTATTTTTATAGGTTCAGCTAGTTTATCTTCTGTTTTTCCTTCTCTAGTATTTTTTAAAAGTCTTTCCTTAAATTTAGTTTGTAATTTATAATGATCTATTTTGTTTTTTGGATCTTTTAAATATTCCTGCATATAGGATTCCGTACCACATTTTCTATCTTGAGCAAACCCTAAGACAGAAATTACTAAAAACAACTTAAAAATTATTTTCATCACTTAGATAATATATTAGTTTTTTAAAATTTTAATTTACCGTGTTAAGCATTTTCCACAACTTATCTTTTAACTCTAGCATTCCTTGTTGCGCTACAGAAGAAATAAATAAATATTCAATACCTTTAAAATCCTGATCTAATTGTACTTTCATTTCAGTCTTTAACTCATCATCTAACATATCACATTTAGAAATTACAACTAATCGTTCTTTATCTAAAAGTTCTGGATTATATCTACGTAATTCATCAATTAAAATATCGTATTGCTTTCTAATATTATCCGCATCAGCAGGAATCAAAAAAAGCAAGGTAGAATTACGCTCAATATGACGTAAAAAATAATGTCCTAACCCACGACCTTCCGCTGCTCCTTCTATAATTCCTGGAATATCGGCTATTACAAAAGATTGAAAATCACGGTATGCTACAATTCCTAAATTAGGTTTTAATGTTGTAAAAGGATAGTCAGCTATTTTAGGCTTAGCAGAGGTTAGTACAGATAATAATGTAGATTTACCTGCATTAGGAAAACCAACTAAACCCACATCTGCTAGTACCTTTAATTCTAGAATAATATCCATTTCGTTACTCGGCATGCCTGGTTGAGCATATCTTGGTGTTTGATTAGTTGCGCTTCTAAAATGCCAATTTCCTAATCCTCCTTTACCTCCTTTTACCAATATTTCTTTTTGTCCATGTTCTGTAATTTCAAATAATACTTCATCTGTATCTTTGTCTTTTACTACAGTTCCCAAAGGCACTTCTAGGAACTTATCTTCTCCATCATGACCTGTAGAACGAGATGAACCTCCATCTCCTCCATGACCTGCTTTAATATGTCTTAAAAATTTCAAATGAAATAATGTCCATAGATTCTTATTTCCTACTACTATAACATGACCTCCGCGACCTCCATCTCCTCCATCAGGACCTCCTTTTTCAATAAATTTTTCTCGGTGTAAATGAGAAGAACCTTTCCCTCCTTTACCTGAAGCTGCATATATTTTTACGTAATCTACAAAGTTACCCTCTGTCATCTTTTCTTTTTTATTGCTTTATATATAAATCAAAAGTATTCAAGAACAGGTTATTGCTTTCTTCTTTACTCACAACCTTCTTTTACTTCTCTCTCCCCAACCATTAGCTTGATCTTCAGCTATTTTTTTTAATTTTAATTTATTTCTCTTAATGAACGAACAATCACTTTATCTATCTTTACTCCATCCATATCTATTACTTCTAGTTCCATTCTATTCCAAATAAGTTTTTCTCCTACTTTGGGAATGGAACCTAATTCTGTCATAATTAATCCACTTACTGTTGTAACTTCGTAATCATTAATCAGATCATCCATATCAAAATAAGTTAGGAAATCATGCAAAGAATAATGTCCATCTACAAGCCAACTTCCATCTTCTCTTGATATTAACTGAAATTCTTCTTCATAAAACTCAGAAGCATCACCTACTAATGCTTCTAAAATATCATTAAGAGTTATAATACCTTGTAATACGCCATGTTCATCTGTTACAAAAGCATAATGTACCTTTGTTTTCTTAAAAATTTCTAAAGCCTTATAGGCCGAAGTGTGTTCGATAAAATAAACAGGTTCTTTCGTTATTGAACGCAAATCAAAATTTCCTCTATTTTCAAAACTTGCAAATAAATCTTTCAAAAAGACCACTCCTACAACATTATCTAAATTATCTTCACAAACAGGATATACAGAGTGTAATTCTTCTAATACTTGTGATTTTAAATCATTCACATGATCTTCTAATGAAAGATAAACTACTGATTTTCTATGTGTCATTAAGGAATTAACTTTACGATCACCAATATGAAAAACACGTTCTACTATGTCTTGTTCAATTTCTTGTACTTCTCCTCCTTCAGTTCCTTCTTTAATAATAGCCTTTATTTCCTCTTCAGTAACCTTTCCGTCTGCTGTTGGTTTTATATTAAGAACTTTCAATATAAACTCAGTAGAACTGGTTAATAACCAAATAAAAGGAGCTGTAGCTACGGAAATCATTTTCATAGGTACAGCTACCGCTTTAGCAATTGTTTCAGGGTAATTTAAACCAATTCTTTTAGGTAATAACTCTCCTAACACTAAAGAAAAAAAAGTTAACATTACCACTACAACTCCTGTCCCTAAGCTTTTAGAATATGGAACTGTTACAGGATAACTTGCAAAAAACGCTTGTACATCATGCGTTATTTTATCTCCAGAGTAAATACCTGTTAAGATTCCTATTAAGGTAATCCCTATTTGTACCGTTGACAAAAATTTATTGGGAGAATTGGCTAAATCTAATGCTGTTTTTGCACTCGTATTGCCTTTTTTGGCTGCGGTTTCTAACCTATTTTTTCTTGCTGATATGAGTGCAATCTCTGACATAGAAAAAACTCCATTTAACAGTATCAACAAGAATATTATGACTATTTCCATTAATTATCTTCGTTTGATTTGGGTAAGTTTTAAACTATAAATCATTTGTTTTATTTGATTTAATTTACACAAAAATATAACATTTCGCCTTTTTAATTTAAACCCTACAAACAAATCTTATAATTTTTCTATAACTGAACTTAATCGTTGTGTAACTTCTTCAATTGTACCAATACCATCTATAGCATGAAATTTTCCTTTATTTTGATAATACCCAATTAAAGGGGCTGTTTTTTCATTATATTCTTCGTAACGGTTTCTTATTTTTTCTTCATCTTGATCATCTGTACGTCCTGATGTTTTACCACGTTCTAGTAATCGTTGTACTAAAATTTCATCATCTGCTTCTAGAGCAATCGTTGCTGTAACTATCTGTTCTTTACTGGTCAGAAAAAGATCAAGAGCTTCTGCTTGGGCAATAGTTCTAGGAAATCCATCAAATAAAAAACCAAATGAATTAGAATTCTTTTCAACTTCAGATTCCAACATCTTAATGGTAACATCATCTGGCACTAAATCACCTTTGTCAATATATGTCTTAGCTAACATTCCTAATTCCGTTTTATTTTTAATATTAAAACGAAAGATATCTCCAGTTGACAAATGAGTTAAATTATATTTTTTTGTTAAAAATTCAGCTTGAGTCCCTTTTCCCGCTCCAGGTTTTCCGAAAAGAACGATATTAATCATTTTATTCTAAAATTTTTATTTTGTTAATCTTATTTTTATTATTCTGCTAACTGATATACTTCCCTCAGGTTTCGTCCTAAACCATCATAATCTAAGCCATACCCTACAATAAACTTATTTGGAATTCTAATTCCTACATAGTCTAGCTTTATCTCTTTAGTATAAGCCTCTGGTTTAAAAAACAAAGTAGCTATTTTAAGTCTTTTAACCCCTTGGTTCTTAAAAATATTTTTTAGTTCTTCTACTGTATTTCCTGTATCTACAATATCTTCTACGATTACCACACTTCTCCCTTGTAAATCTTGATTTAAACCAATTAACTGTTTCACTTCATGAGTCGTACTGATCCCTTCATAAGAAGCTAATTTTATAAACGAAACTTCGCAAGAAGAATCATAATGCTTCATCAAATCTGACAAAAACATAAACGATCCATTGAGTACTCCTATAAAAACGGGTATTTCATCTTCAAAATCATTTTTGATTTGCTGGGCTAAATTACCTATAGCGAAATCAAGCTCTTCAGACCCTATAAACGGTTTAAAATACTTATCGTGTAACTTAATCTCCATTTTGTGTTGTTTAAAAAAATAAACAGCAAAGATAACATAAAGATTTTAGATATTAGTTTTAAGTTCTTAAGTTTTTATTTACTTTTTGGAACTCTATTTTAAAAAAATAATCTTGTAGAAAATTATTTTTTCATTCAAATTCAGTAAAAAATAATTATTTCATCAGATTTTCGTTTCCTTAAATTATAAAACCAATTTAAAAACTCTGATGATCAAATAAATAATATTTCTCATTATTTATTTCATTCTCTTTATCATTATGTAGTTCGCTATAAAATAAAATATTGCTCACAAAACAGCGTTAAAACTCTAGTTAGTTTATGAAATAAAAAAAATCCCCCTCTAACCTATCAAAATTTAACTTTCAAAGTTTAACTTTTTACTCTAAAATTCGCATCATATAAGACAAAGACTACAACATAGAGATAAAACAACTAAAACACAAGACAATAAACAAAACACAACAAGCTCAACAACAAATAGTTAACCAATAAAAAATAAAAAAAACAGACTTTAACAAAATATACGGAAAAACCGTATATTTTTTAACAGAATTTTCTCTAATTTTGAATCAAGCAAAACAAACTAAAAAACTATAAATAAACACCCTACTTATTTCAAAGCGTACTTTTAACCCAAAGTCGTCTTTCATTAAAATACCCTTCCCAAACGGGGTATTTTTTTTTATTAATACCTCATCTTCATTCGTTTTTTTGAAAAAATAGTATATTTGCTCTACACACAACACAACAACTACAATGAATTATTATTTTTCTTCCGATTTTAAATTGGGAATATTAGGAGGTGGTCAATTAGGAAAAATGCTTCTATGGGAAACACAAAAATTTGACATCCAAACATTTGTTCTAGATCCTAACGAAGAAGCTCCAGCAAGAACAGGATGCGATGAATTTTACCAAGGTAATTTACTAGATTTTGACACCGTTTATCAATTTGGAAAAAAAGTTAACTTATTAACTCTTGAAATAGAACATGTAAACCTAGAAGCTTTAGAAAAACTAGAAGAAGAAGGCTTAGCTATTTATCCATCGCCCAAAACCTTACGATTAATTCAAAACAAAGGACAACAAAAGGATTTCTATTCAAAAAACAATATTCCTACTTCAGTACACCAACGTTTTTTTGACATTACTGATCTAAAAGAAGCTATTAAAAAAAATGAATTAGAATTTCCTTTTGTCTGGAAATCAGCTCAAGGTGGTTATGATGGGAATGGCGTAAAAATTGTTCGTTCTAGCATGGATTTACTTGATTTACCTGAAGTAGAATGTTTAGCGGAAGACTTAGTTTCTTTTAAAAATGAGTTAGCGGTAATAGTTGCTCGCAATCCTAAAGGAGAAATAAAAACATATCCCGTAGTTGAAATGGAATTTCACCCAGAAGCCAATCAGGTAGAATACACCATTTGTCCTGCTAGGATTGACGATACTGTAGCACAAAAAGCACGCGAGGTGGCTTTAAAGGTTTCTGAAGCGATGAACCACGTGGGCTTGCTTGCGGTAGAGATGTTTCAAACAGAAGATGATGATATTCTTGTAAATGAAGTTGCGCCTCGCCCACACAATTCAGGTCATTATAGTATTGAAGCAAGTTATACCTCACAATTTGAACAGCACCTGCGGGCTATTTTAGATTTACCTCTAGGCAATACAAATAGTAAAGTAGCTGGTATTATGGTAAATTTAGTCGGAGAAGAAGGCTATTCTGGACAAGTAGTCTATAAAAATATCGGACAAATAATGGCAATAGAAGGTGTGACTCCTCATATTTATGGAAAACGCGAAACAAGACCTTTCCGTAAAATGGGACATGTAACGATAGTAAATGAAAACATGAGTGAAGCAAGAAGAATTGCTGAAGAAGTAAAAAATAATATTAGAGTGATTAGTCAATAGAAAAGCCTCCTAACCCCCAAAGGGGGAATTTAAAAATTCATAAAAAGTTATAAATTTGTAATTAAAAATAAATGAAACTTTCAAAGTTACATATAGACCAATACAGACATTTAGAAAATTTAGATTTTGACTTTACCTATCCTATGGATTTTCACGATGAAACAATGCGTGGAAAACCTTTAAACAAAATATGTTTTATTGGGCAAAGTGGAACAGGAAAAACGAAGTTATTAGAACTAATACACAAAGATATTAGCAATCTACTGAGTACTGAATTAGATGAAGATAGCAAAATCTGGATAAATTTCAATAAATATGATAGTACTATTGGATTACAGATAAACGAAAATAACTTTAGTTTTAAAGAAGGCAATTACTACCTAAATGGAAACATTATACAAAGAAGTTCGAATAAATCAACTTTTACTAGCACACTTATAAAAGAAGCAAAAAGTCTATTTTATTTTACAGCTGAACTACTATCAACTAAAAATTTAGAATTTTTCGAAAAAGAACCTATTTTGTTAATAGAAAAATCTAGAACTTTTTCTTTTATTGATCAATTTGCTGTAAATGAAAATCAAAACATAATTTTCAATGACAATATTGAAGAAGAAATTTGGATCAGATTACTAAATTCAAGTATAAATTATTTACAAAACTTTTTACAATTTGCAACAGAATTAATTAATAGCGGAAATGTACTAGACAATTCCTCTCAAAACAAAATAGATGCTTGGAAATCAGAAAATATAAATCCTCTAATAGATTTTTCAGAAAAATTCAATATCATCTTAGAGAAAATTCAATTAGAAGTTGATTTAACAAATGCAAAAAACATTATCCCTTTAAAAAATAAAAACACAGGAGAGAATGTTGATATAAAAAACATCAGTACGGGAACCAAACAACTTTTACTCAACTCCTTACCTCTTTACAAACTCGAAACCAATGAATCAATCGTCTTAATAGACGAACCAGAACGTTCTTTATATCCTGATATGCAAATGGAACTGATGGATCATTATCAAAGGCTAGCACAAAATGCTCAGTTTATAATAGCAACCCACTCTCCATTTATTGCAGCCTCTTTTGAACCTTGTGAACGATTTATTTTATATTTCGATGAAGAAGGAAAAGTGGCTGTAAGACAAGGAACGTCTCCTATAGGTGATGACCCGAATGATATTTTAAAAAATGATTTTGAATTAGAATTTTTAATGAACGAAAAAGGCAGAAGAGCTTTTGAGAGATTTAGAGAATTAAAGAGGGAAATTGCTACGGTAGAGAATGAAGAGGAAAAAGATAAATTATTAGACGAAATTCTAATTCTTGCTAAAGCATATAAATTTTAATGAGAAAGCAAGTTAAATTTACAGATTCTTTAGCCAAAGATTTGAGTTATATAATAGATGGGGATAATTCGAAACTTTGCCAAATTCTATTCAATGAACAAAAAGGATTTTGTGCTTATACTGAAACTTATTTAGGCAGAACTGATCAAAAAGATATTGACCATTTTAATCCGTCTAAAAGTTTTACAGATAGAAATAAGTACCAAAATCTTTTTCTTTGTAAAGCTCAATGGAATAGAGAAAAATCAAACAAGTGGGATAAATATCAACCTATTTTATATCCGCTTGAAGAAAATTTTGAAAAGAGAATTTCTTACAATCAAGATTTAAAACTTTTTGAAGCAACTGACAGAGAAGACAGAGAAGCTGTAAATTTAGTAAAACTTTTAAAACTAGACGATTACGACTTATCTATTGAAAGAAAAAAATATATTGAATTATGTTTTGAATTAATACAACATTATGAAAATCCAACAGTTTATTTCCAAAAAATAATTCAAAAAAACATAAACCACCTTCAATTTATACGAAGTTTAGAGATTGAATTCAACATAGACATTTGGAAAATGATTCCACAACCATAAAATAATACATAATTTAGACAACACACTATGAAAGTAGCCATCGTAATGGGAAGCATTTCTGACATGCCAGTGATGCAGGATGCCATAAACATATTAGCAGAATTTGGAATCGAGACAGAAGTTGACATCGTTTCGGCTCACCGCACCCCTGAAAAGTTGGTTGATTTTAGTAGCAATGCACACAAAAGAGGAATCAATGTAATTATTGCTGGTGCCGGTGGAGCGGCACATTTACCAGGCATGGTCGCTTCGATGAGTCCACTACCTGTGATAGGTGTACCCGTAAAATCAAGCAATTCAATTGATGGATGGGATTCTGTTTTATCTATCTTACAAATGCCTGGCGGGGTTCCTGTTGCCACAGTAGCCTTAAATGGAGCTAAAAATGCAGGTATTTTAGCAGCACAAATTATTGGTGCACAAAATCAAGACATTTTAAAAAGAATAATTGATTATAAAAAAGGTTTAAAACAAGCGGTTTTGAATGCCTCAGAAAATTTAAAAAAATAATAGAATCCCGAGTAAATCGGGATTTTTTATTTAGGATATTTTCTATTTTAGCAAAAAGAAAAAGATCCAGTAGTATTTAGAAATTTAAAGTAACATGAATACCGATTGTGTTAAATCAATATTCAAATTTTAAACATCATTAGATTTTCAACACTTATCTCTAAAATCAAGACACCAAACATATAACCTTTTACTATATAACACAAAAATTAGACAAAACACATAATTTTATGAAAATTCTCATTAATAAATTTGAAACAAAACACAATACAGCTCCTTTTAATTCAATTGAATTGAAAGATTACAAACCTGCCATTATTGAAGGTATTGCGCTAACTAAAAAAGAAATTGACACGATTATTAAAAACCAGGAAACGCCTACTTTTAAAAACACAATAGAAGCTTTAGAATTCTCTGGACAAACACTCGACAGAATTACCAGCATCTTTTTTAATTTGAATTCTGCCGAAACTTCTGAAGAAATGCAAAAAATAGCACAAGAAGTTTCCCCTTTATTAACAGAATTAAGCAATGACATCACATTAAATGCTGAACTTTTCGAACGTATTAAAAAAGTTTACGATCAAAAAGACAACTTAAATTTATCTGTAGAACAAAATACTTTACTGGATAAAAAATATAAATCTTTCACAAGAAATGGTGCTTTACTAGCTGAAGATAAAAAAACACGTTTACGAGAAATAGATACTGAATTAGCTAAATTAAAACTAATTTTTGGAGAAAACGCTTTGGCTGAAACCAACAATTATGAACTCCACATCACTAATCCAGAAAACTTAAAAGGACTACCAGAAGATACTATCGAAACAGCTCAGGCATTAGCTAAAAGTAAAAACAAAGAAGGTTGGCTTTTTACTCTAAATATACCAAGCTACTTACCTTTTGTTACTTATGCTGAGAATAGAGAATTACGAAAAGAATTAACCATAGCTTATGGAAAAAAATGCTTTCAGAAAAATGAAAACAATAATGAAGCTATTGCAATTAAAATCGCAAATCTAAGACATGAGCGAGCTAATTTATTAGGTTATAAAACGCATGCTGATTTTGTCCTTGAAGAACGCATGGCGCAAAATCCTGAAAAAGTAAAATCGTTCTTGAATGACTTATTAACCAAAGCAAAACCTGCCGCAGAAAGAGAGTTTGCACAATTGATGGCCTTTGCAAAAAAAATGGACGGCATTGATCAATTAGAAAAATGGGATGGTGCCTATTATTCAGAAAAATTAAAACAAGAATTATTTAATCTGGATGATGAAAAACTAAAACCTTATTTTGAATTGGAAAAAGTACAAGCTGGTGCTTTTGAAATTGCGAATCGATTATTTGGCTTAACTTTTACCGAAGTCTTCGATATTGACAAATACCATGATGAAGTTCATACTTTTGAAGTTACGGATGAAAAAGGGGACTTAGTCGCTGTTTTCTATTCTGATTATTTCCCTAGAGAAGGAAAACGAAATGGGGCATGGATGACCTCTTTTAAACACCAATATATTCAAAACGGAGTAAATGAACGCCCTCATGTTTCCATTGTGTGCAATTTCACTAAACCTACCCCTACCAAGCCTTCATTGCTCACTTTTCAAGAAGTTACGACCCTATTTCACGAATTTGGACATGCTTTACATGGCATGTTAGCAAACACAACTTACCCAAGTCTGTCAGGAACCTCTGTTTATTGGGACTTTGTAGAGCTACCAAGTCAGGTAATGGAAAATTGGTGTTATGAACCAGAAGCCTTGGCTCTCTTTGCTAAACATTATGAAACTGGAGAAGTGATCCCACAGGAATATGTAAATAAAATTAAAGAAAGTGCAAGCTTTTTGGAAGGAATGGCAACATTACGACAATTGAGTTTCGGTCTTCTAGATATGGATTTCCACGGGCAAAATCCATCTGAAATCAAGTCGGTAAAAGAATTTGAAAAACAATCTATGGCAAATACAATGCTTTATCCTGATGTAGCAGAAAACTGTATGAGTGTTTCTTTCTCTCATATTTTTCAAGGTGGCTATTCATCAGGATATTACAGTTATAAATGGGCAGAAGTCCTAGACGCTGATGCTTTTGCTTATTTCCAAGAAAATGGTATTTTCAACAAAGAAGTAGCGGATAAATTTAAAAACTATGTTTTATCACAAGGAGGTACAGATCATCCTATGACGTTATACAAAAAATTTAGAGGACAAGAACCTAAACCCGAAGCTTTGTTGAAGAGAGCGGGACTTTTATAATTTAACACTCATGATCTTCAAAAAATATAAAAAAATAGCGCTCTACAGTTTTACGCTATTTATGGTAGCTGTAGTAACAGTAAACCTCTATATCAATTCAATTACAGAAAAAAATATTTACAAATCTAAAAGAGACATCCCCACCACTAAAGTGGGGATTATTTTCGGTGCTGGAATAAATGGTAATAATCCAAGTAAATATTTAAAAGACAGATTAGATGCAGGCATACAACTTTACAATGCAAACAAAATACAAAAAATTCTACTCTCTGGAGATAACGGTCGAGAAGAATATGATGAACTAACTGTGATGAAAAATTATTGCTATCAGCACGGGGTGGATACCACTAAAATTTACATTGATTATGCGGGTTTTGATAGTTATTCGACTTTGTATAGAGCGAAAAAAATATTTTCAATTAGAAATGCTGTGCTAATATCTCAGGAATACCATCTAAACAGAGCTATTTATATTGGTAACCAAATTGGAATTAATTCCATAGGTTACTCTGCCAATAAAGGTCTGTACAAAGGATACAAATATGTTTGCTTTAGAGAATATTTTTCAAGATTCAAAGCATTTATAGACGTGTTACGAAATAGAAAACCTAAATTTTCAGGAACTCAAATACCTATAGATGGCGTTTCAAATTATAGCAAAGAAGATAAGAGGTAACTTTTAAAATTGCCTCTTAAAATAAACTTTCATTTTTTTTTGAAAGTTTAAAAACATTTTTATACCTTTGGGGTATGGAATTCAAAGAAGCAAAAAATAAGTTTGTACAAACCTGGGGGGCGTTAGGTTCTCAGTGGGGTATCAACAAAACAATGGCACAAATTCACGCCTTGTTGATGGTATCTAACGAAGCTGTTTCTATGGAAGACATTATGGAAGAGCTACAAATTTCTCGTGGAAATGCTAGTATGAATTTACGTGCTTTAATGGATTGGGGCATTGTATACAAAGAATACAAAGCAGGTGAAAGACGTGAGTTTTTTACTGCCGAAAAAGACTTAGACGAACTAGCCGTTAAAATTTCTAGAGAAAGAAGTAAGCGAGAAATAAAACCCGCTTTAAAAGTACTAAAAGAAGTGTCTTCTATTGACGCAAATACATCAGCTGAAGAAAAACATTTTGTAGAACAAACCACAAAACTATATGACTTTGTACTCAAAGCTGATAATGTTTTGGACAAAATCACAGAATACAAAGACAATTGGTTGGCTCAATTGTTAGTTAAGTTTATGAAATAAAAAATTTTAATCAAAAACTTTCATTTTTTTCTGAAAGTTTAATAAATACAAATATTATGAAAACTATAGTTACAACAAGCAAAATAATAAATATCATTGCTTTACTTTTCCTAGTCCTAGGCGGATATGGTTTAGCAATAACAGGGTTTTTACAAGTATTAGCAGCAACTTTATACTTGATTGCATTTCCAAAAAACAAATTAATATATAGTTATTTTGCTCTTGTCATTATTTTCTTTGCGTTTTGGGATAGAACTTTTAATTGGTTTTTCACACTACCTATTTTGCTGATATTCTATTTAACTTATATCATTCATTTTCAAAAAAAATTTAATTAAAACTTTCATTTTTTTCTGAAAGTTTGAAATTTATAAATAATTATTAACACTATGAACTTCTTAACCGCACAATGGAAAAACTTGGCAATGGCAAATTATATTGTCCAACCAGCTGTCTTACAAAAATACCTTCCAGCTGGCACCGAATTGGATTATTTTAATGGTAACTGTTATGTGAGTCTCATTGGATTTATGTTTGAAGACACAAAAGTTTTAGGTCTTAAAATTCCTAATCATAACAATTTTGAAGAAGTAAATCTTCGATTTTATGTAAAACGCTTTGAAAACGGTGAATGGAGACGTGGTGTCGTTTTTATTAAAGAAATTGTTCCTAAAAGCGCCATTACTTTCGTAGCAAACACTTTATATAAAGAGCATTATGAAACCCAAACAATGAATCATAATATAAAATTAGAAGCTGAGATTTTACATGTATGCTATACCTGGAATCAAGAAAACACAATCAACAAAATTGAAGTAAATGCTTATGATTTCTTATCTCCATTAGATCCAGAGAGCGAAGCCGAATTTATTATGGAACATTATTATGGTTACGCCAAATATGCAAAAAACACTACCTACGAATACGAAGTACAGCATCCTAAATGGGAACAATATACCATCAAGAACTACCACATTGCAGTAGATTTTGAAAAAAATTACGGAAAGGAGTTTCGCTTTTTAAATACAGTGAAACCTTGTTCTGTCTATCTAGCCAAAGGTTCAGTGATTACGGTAAAAAACAAAAGAAAAATTAACATTTATGATCCCTTTTAATTATAATCTGATTGGTTATACCTCTTTTTTAATCATAATCATTTTTATCATAGCTGTCGTAGGCAAAATATGTTACAAAAACGGGAATGTGTATGTCAACGAATTAATTCCAAACCACGCCGATTTATGTGTTCAAATAAATAAAACACTTTTAGTTGGCTACTATCTTGTAAACATAGGGTACAGTGCTATGACGCTTATTTGGTGGAATGAGATAATCACCATCCAACAACTCATCGAAACCCTTGCCCTAAAAATTGCAACGATTGCCTTTATACTATCTTGCTTACATTATTCAAATCTTTATATACTAACAAATTACGTTCAAAAATTAATTAAATAAAATCATTATGGAAACTTCAAAAATTTTAATCGGTTATACAATCTATTTACCTATTGTAATTGTCTTAACTTTTTATGTATCAAAAACATTATTCAAAAATGGCAAAACCTTTATGCTCGATATTTTTAAAGGTAGAGAAGAAATTGCCACTGCGACCAACAAGCTATTTGAAACAGGATTCTACCTCCTCAACTTAGGTTACGCATTAATGATACTAGAAATCAATCTTCAGGAAAACACCTATCAAGAACTTATTGAAGAATTGAGTTATCAAATAGGAGGATTTTCAATTTATTTAGGTGTGATGATGTTCTTCAATTTGTACCTATTTTTTAGAGGAAAAAGAAAATCTAAAGAAACGAGTTTGAATAATCAAATTATAGCTTGAAAATAGAAAACTATTAGAAGATCATCTAATTTAGTAAGGGAAGTCACTCTAATGTGATTTCTCCTTTCGTCGAAATGACAAGATTGAAAAATTAAATCATTAAACAAATATGAAAAAATTAGTCATTGCCGCTGGTACGGGATTTTTAGGAAATGTCATTATAGATTATTTCCAACAAAAATGCACTGAAATCATCGTCTTAACTAGAGGAAAATCTAGACAAGAAAACAATATATGTTATGTGCATTGGAATGCTAAAAGTTTAGGTGGATGGGAAATCGAATTAGAGAATGCTGATGTATTGATTAATATGGCAGGCAAATCTGTTGATTGCAGATATAATGAGAAAAATAAAAAAGAGATTTTGCTTTCTAGAATTAAAAGTACAAAGATCCTAAACGAAGCCGTTTTACAATGTCAAAATCCGCCTAAACACTGGATGAATTCTTCAACTGCGACCATATATCGTCATTCTGAAGACAAGCAAATGGATGAATACACTGGAGAGATAGGTAATGACTTTTCGATGAATGTAGCTCAAAGTTGGGAAAAAGCCTTTTTTAAAACCGAAACCCCACAAACAAAAAAAACAGCATTGAGAACTTCTATTGTGTTAGGCAAAAAAGGGGGTGCTTTCCCTCCTATTAAAAATCTGGTACAAATGGGTTTTGGAGGTAAACAAGGAAATGGCAACCAATTTATAAGTTGGATTCACGAAAAAGATTTTGCCCGAGCCATAGAGTACATCATCGAGAAAGAAATTACAGGAAAAGTGAACCTAGTTTCTCCCGAACCAATCCAAAACAAAACCTTTATGAAAACACTTCGTAAAGAAATGAAAGCACCTTTTGGAACCCCACTTGGCAAACGAATGTTAGCATTTGGCGCAAAAATCATTGGTACTGAGACCGAATTGGTTTTAAAAAGTAGAAATGTAATTCCGAAACGATTAATCCAAGAAGGATTTAGTTTTGAATATGAGAATTTGGAAATGGCGTTTAAAGAATTATTGAATAAAAATAATTACACAAAGTCCCACTAAGTAGGCACGAAGTTTCACAAAGAAAAATTCGTATAAAGCAATAATTGAACTTCACCACAAGGAACTCAAAGTAGTCGAAACATTCGCTAAAAAAACTTTGTGTGACACTACACTGTGTAACAAATAACTAAAGTATTTGTTTTTATTTCTAAGTCTAATACCATTTAAACTTTGAAATTTCCTCATAATACTATTTTTTTAACCTTGAGACTGTCCAAAAAGTTCGCAATCTTGTATTTCGACCAAAGGGAGAAATCACATACTATTGATTATGAGACTCCTCCTTACGTAGGAGTAACAAACTGTATGTTGATTTAGACACTATCCTACAAAAACAATAAAAATTAGTGTTGATTCTCGATGCGCTTCGCGCTCGAACTAATGATGATTTCAATTATATACTCAACCGTTTGTTCGAGTTGTTTTAAAATAAAAAAAACAGATCGAGAATTTCACTTTTTAATCCAGTATATTTTAAGTTTAAATGGTATAATTTACTCCATTTAAAGAGAGAGAAATTTTATTTGGGAATAAGAGAGGTATTTTTTGGTATAAAGTAACTATAAATGATACACAAGAGTATTTTGTTTGTGAATTGATTCCAAACAATTAACAGCACCTAACAATCAAGTGTTTACAGAATCAAAAAGAAATTTTCCAATCTCTTGGTTGAGAAAAGGTTGTTAAATGAACGAGTTTTTTAAAATCACAAACAGGAAAGCAATTAATCAAACATTCTTGAAAATTAAAACTTAAATCTTTTCAATTAAATCTATCTCTTTCTTTTCATTCAATCTAACCATAAACATTGCTTTTTTATTATTTTTCACCTCTTCAAAAAAATCTAATCTTGCTCCTTCAACTGTTATTTCCATATATTTCATTTCTTCAGTACTGTAACTAAAATCTTTAGTCAATCTTAGTTTATTTACCTCTTCTGAAATACAATCAGTATTAAATGATTCATTATTTTCTTTTGAATTAAAAATTGATTTAATGTTAAAATTAACCGATGCACAATTATAAGTTAATTCATAATTATCTAAAGTATCAATTACAACTACATTGGTTATAAACAAAGAATATCTAGAAAATAAATTAGAGTTACATTTACAAACTTCTTGTTTGGAATCATTTTTTTGCTTGCAACTTAAAGTAATCATAAAAAGCAGTAAAATGTATATTTTTTTCATTTTCCTTTAATAATTTTTAAGTTGAATCAGACATAAAACCCAACAAACAATAGGTATTGCCTCCACCCAAAAAGACGTATAGTATTTAGAACGATTAGGGGTAGCAAAAAATAATGCAATAGCAATAAAAAATGGCAATATCAATTGCAATGCTACTAATTGATTATTGAAATTGCCATTGCTGTTGAATTTAAAAACTTCCAATAATACACAAATAACCGACAAAACATACCCTAACCATTTTGTTTGTCTCACTCCTATTTGCTGCGGAATAGTTTGTAAACTTAATTTGTCTTTTGACAAATCAACGATTTCAAAAATAAGCATCAAAACAAACACAACAAAAAATCTTTGAATGAAATAAAAAACAACATCATATTTTATAACTAATTCAGTATTAAAAATGGGTAACCAAACGGTTACAATAGCCCAACTCAAAGCCACTAAATATATTTTTACTCCGCTCCAGTTTCTAAAATTAGTTTTTTTAGGTACTATGGGCAAGGTATAAAATCCCGTAAGTAAAAGTACTCCTATTGCTGTAATTTGAGTTATGCTGTTGAGCAGAAAGAAATAATAACCACAGCATAATACCGAAACAAAACTTAACGAAACGATCCATTTTAATTGCTTATGCCAAACCTGTTTTCTAACTCTGGTTAATTCATAGTATTTAATAAAATTGTAACCTACAATCGTACCATAGAATGCAAACTCTCTAACATTATTAGTATTTGAAATATGAAATTCAATACAGCTAATTTGCACAAAGGCAAAAACAGCTAAAGCAACATGAATGCTACTATTTATATAAAAATCAAAAATGTTTTTTAAAAATCTACTCATTTTCAATGGTTACATATTGCTTAAGTTCCATTCCTTTTTCATCTACTACCGTTATAAGATGTCTTCCTGTAGATGTTATAATTGGCATTTCGTGAAAAGTTTGTGTGGTACCTTCAAATTCTTTATCAATATACCAATATAGCTTTGATTCTCGATTAGAGTGGGCTATTTTAAAAATTACAGGTTGTATTTTTCCTTGAAAATTTTTTGTTAGATAAATTTTACTATTAGCTTTAGGATAAATAAATCCCATAGTGCCTTGAGAGGCTCCCTGACAATCTTGACGGTATGGGGGTAATGGTTTATAATCTATATGTAATCCTTTATAATACCATTCCATAACGGGGGGCAGTATAAACCACGATTGGGTTACTATTTTATCGACATCTTCACAAGTGTTATTTACTTGAAACTGTTTTGTAATGTCTAAATGAATGGTTTTATGAAAAGGGCATATTATTGTTTTTGTTCCGTTTTTGGGAATCATTTGCTTTACTTTAGGACATCCTGTCTTGGCTAAATAACCACTTTGAGCACAACATTCTTTTTCAACTAAATCAGAAATAGGTGGTTTAAACCATTTTTTTCTAGGCAATAAATTAAATACGTCAAATAGAACAGGTGCTGCACTATCAATACCTGTTAATTGTGGTCGTCCTTCTCCTGACGCATTTCCTACCCATACACCTACCACATAATCACTATTTGTGCCTATAGCCCAAGCATCTCTATTTCCAAAACTAGTACCTGTTTTCCAAGCTAATTGGATAGAGGAATCATAAAAACGCCAAGCCTCATCTTCTGCTGGTCTATTGACTTCTTTCATAGCTTCATAAGTAAGGTATATTGCTCCTGCTCCTACTACTTCTTTTTGGTCTTGTTCCGTTCCAAAATTTGGTTGAAAATCTTTTTTATAATTGAGTTCGCTAAATTCATATTTGCGATATTGTTTAAATTCATTATAATAATTTAAGGTTGAAGTTAAATTAGCATAGGTTCTACTCAAATCCCACAAATTACTTTCAGCACCTCCTAATATTAACGATAATCCATAATGATCAGGATGTTTATTAATATTTTTTAACTTGTATTGTTTTAATGTTTCGTAAAATTTATGAACTCCGTGTTCTTGTAACATTAATACGGCTGGAATGTTTAATGATCTTGAAAGTGCTCGTTGCGCAGGCACAGCTCCGTCAAAAGTTAAATTATAATTTTGAGGTATATACCCTGATATTTGAGTAGGAATATCAGGTACTAAAGTATTAGACAACAACTCGCCATCATCTAACATAGAAGCAAAAAGCAAAGGTTTTAAAATGCTTCCTGTGCTTCGAGGAGCTGTAATGATATCAACATCTTTATCATGATTAGCATCTGTAGGGGTATTTCCTACATAGCTGAGTATGTTTCTATTTCTTACATCTAATATAATAACAGCCATATTATGAACCTCATTTTGGCTATACTGACTATAATATTGTCGTACTATTTGGTTTACTCTATTTTGCAGGGAAACATCAATTGTTGTTACAATTTTTTGTTGTGAATTTTCTTTCGCTACTTTTTGTAATAAATGCGGTGCTATTTGAGGTAAATCGTAAGGCTTTTGAGGCAAAGATTCTGTTAGTGCTAAATCATAGGTCATTTGATCAATTACTTTATTATCTAATAATTTTTTAAGTAACCGATTTCGTTTTCTTAGTAATAATTGCTGATTTTTACCTGGATATATAAGTCGTGGAGCATTAGGCAGCACTGCTAAAGTAGCACTTTCAGCCCATGATAATTGGTGTGGTTGCACTCCAAAATAACGCCAAGCAGCCATTTCTAATCCTACTACATTTCCTCCAAAAGGGGCATGTGCAGCATATAATTCTAAGATTCTTTGTTTTGAGTATCTAAATTCTAATCGAGTGGCTAGAATAATTTCAATAATTTTTTCGAAGTAGGTTCGTTTTTTATTTTTTCTAGCCAAGCGAATGACCTGTTGTGTTACTGTACTTCCTCCTCGAACCACTTTTCCCGCAGTTTTATTTTGTTTTACTGCTTTAACCATAGCTACAGGATTAAATCCAAAATGATGATAAAAGTGTTCGTCCTCAAAATAGACCACACATTGTTTGAATTTATCAGGAATAGAGTCTTGCTCTGGAAAACGCCATTGACCATCGCTTGCAATTTTTGCTCCTAATAATTCTCCAGTACTGCTTTCTATGACCGTTGAATAAGGTTCTGCAAAAAGTGTACGTGGTAATGAGAAATAATAAATAATTAAGATTATAAAACCAATAACCGATTTCTTTTTATTGGAAATAATCCAGTTTTTTATTCGTTTAAAGAAATTTAGATTATGAAATTTATTTTTTAAATCCATTTATGATTAAATATTTTCGGATTTTTTTGTTTCACAGAGTTACACAAAGTTTCACGAAGCTTTGTGAGACTTTGTGTTACTGTGCTAAATTCAATTTTTACTTAACAATTTGAACCCATTGTCCTTTGGTACGAGCCATAAAACTGTGGTCGTACATGGCTTCACACTGTGCTCCTGGCAGATAATAGTTTCCTAAATAAGACGCATTAATAAGCATTTTAAATACTCTGGTTTCTCCTGATTTTAGACTAAAATAATAATTGGCTCTATCGTCTCGCATATCAATATAATCTGCCGTATTTTCTGTTGCATTACCGAAATCAGTATAACGAGTATTCACAATTTCAAACCCTGAAGGTACTATTTGTGTTAATGCTATATTAGGAACCATTTCATTCTTTTGATTTTTTAATATTATTTCAGCTATTAATTCTGTTCCTTGAGCTATTTTAGAAATCGTAACTATTTTTCCTTTTTTATCTTTAAACACTACTGAAGCAGAAACATTGTTAGAAGTAGGTTGTTCTTTTCCTACTGGTAAAATTCCGCTATTAATAATTCTAACAAACAAAGTATTGTTTTTATTGTTTTTAATATCTAGCATTCCACGAACAAGAGTCCTTTGTATAATGGCTTTTGAAGTATTTATAGATACTGATTTACCTCCATTTGTCAACTCAATGCTAATTCCTTTTCCACCGTTATACTTAGCAAATTTTGCCATTGCATACAATGAGTAAGCTGTAGTTTGTGTACTCATCCATTGATCTGATGATAAATTTTTAGCTAATTTGACTGCCATTGTAAAAGCCTTTTGCTTTTGTCCTAACAATACTAAACTTTCTAAAGTCATCGCCCTATTTCTGTCCTCTGAACCATAGCTATAATAATATTGACTTGCAGTATCATTAATATTTGATTTTAACAATAAGGCATTTGCGGCACTGCTTTGTTCTACTAGAGCGTAAGTTGCTGCCAAACGAAGTTTTGTTTCATTTGTAATTCCTTTTGTTTCTCTTAAACGGTTCATTGATGCTAAATCTGGAACTCCTGCTAAAGCTAAAGTATACAAACGGTATGCTTGATTTAAATCCGTGTTATAATCTAATTCCATTCGCCAATTTTTAGCTATTTTTTGTTGATAGCCAATCCATTTAGATTTAAAATTTAATGGTAAATGGTATCCTTTTTTCTCAGCTTCTAACATAAAATGACCCGCATAACTCGTTCCCCAATCATCTGGAGTGGTATTTCCTTGCCAATAAGCCATTCCTCCTGTTGATAATTGAAAACTAGTTAATCGTTCGATCCCTGCTGTAACATTACGTTGTATTTGACTCTTTTTATCGGAATCTACATCTATTACATCGGTTAAATATAATTGTGGAAATACAGAAGAAGTGGTTTGTTCTACACAACCATGAGGATATTGAATAAGATAATCTAAACGCCTTCCAAAATCAATAGTAGGAATTGATGCTATTTCTACCATTGCATGATTGCTGCCTGTAACACCAAAGGCTTTCCATGTCATTGTTTTTTTAGCATTTCCGGCTAATAAAGCATCCGTTGTAAGAGTTGTAACTGGATTAGGATTTATTACATCTATTTCTACTTCATATATTGATTTTTCGTTCCCTGAGGTTGCTATTACTTGAAGTTTTCCTATACCAGTTGTATTGCCTACACTTACGTCAAAATAAGCCATTTTTTCATCTGGATTTGCAAAATATATTTTTTGTATAGCTGGGCTGATTAACTTAACTGCATTGTTTGTTTTTACTTGAACTGTTACATTTTTTATATGGTTTTCAGTAGCAAAGAGCGTAACTGGCAAGGTTACTTTTTCAGAAGGTGAAATTTTTCTAGGCAAGGAAGCTAATACCATTAATGGGCTTTTTACCGCGGTACTTTTTTCTGCCATACCATACGCTCCTTTTTCAGCATTAGCCGCTACTACCATTGTTTTGACTGAACCAATATATTTTGGTAATTTGATTGTATGCGTTTTAGTGCCTCCATTTAATTTAAATGGCCCAAAGTACATGACTACAGGTTTAAAACGATTTGCTTTTTTAGCATTAGCCCCTCCTCTTTCGGCATCACCTCCTATACTAAATATTTGATTTACTCGTCCTCCATACGCTCCAATTACATTATCATAAATATCCCAGGTACGAACACCTAATGCCTCGCGAGCATAAAAACTATCCCAAGCGTTCGGGGTTTTAAATCGGGTTAGATCTAATAGTCCTTCATCAACAACTGCAATTGTATAGGTCATTGGCTTACCGTTTTCTTCACTTACTTTTACATCTACTGTTTTTTCAGGTCGCACTACATCGGGCATTTCTATTTTAGGTTTTAAAATAGTTTCTTTATCTATTACACTAATCGGAACCAGACCATACATACGAATAGGAGCATCGTTTTTGGCAGATGCGTGCGGACGTAACATAGTAATATTAATATATACATTAGGAGCCATATCTGGCGTAATATCTAAATCTACTTGCGTTTCTCCGTCGGATGTTTTTTGCCAAAAAGTTTTTACTACTCTTGATCCATTTTCAATAGAAATCAAAGCACGTCCCCCTTCACTTGATGGGAAAAATATTTTAGCTGTTTCGCCTACATGGTATTCTTTTTTGTCTGTAGAAAAACGCAACATAGCCGCTTCTTTTCCATCTGTATTTTTAGAACGTTCAGACCAATAAGGGTAATCTAAAAACACCGTATTTCCTGTTGCATGACCATCATTCGGATCAATAGCTCTGATTAAATAACGTCCCCAATCATTTTCGGGAACAGAGAATGCTATTTCTCCACGCCCTGATGAATTGGTATTAATTACATACGTTTTATAAGCGGTTGTTGAGGTACTGGTACTGTAATTTGATAACTTATCGGAAGATTCGTCCCACCACCATCTAGAATCTATTTTATAAATCCTTACTTGTAATCCTTTAACAGGTTTGGGTTTTCCATTTTCGTTAAGTGTTACAAACTCGTAACGATTATTTTTTCCTGTTTCTAACAATCCGTATTTGTTAGGCTCTGGTGTTTTAATTCCTACATAGGTTGGGTATGGCGAATATTTCACCATACTTACATCAGTGCTTACATCGCCTCCATTTTCATACACTTTGGTAATAAACGCAGCATTCAACATTCCAGGCGCTTGTCCATGTAAAGTTGGATCTATAGAAAAACGGGTTAAACCTTGTTGGTTAATTTTTCCTGAATATACATTTATTTCTTCTGTTGAAAAAGATCTTGTAGGATCATCAAATACAAATTTATCATATCCTTTAAAAGAGGTAACTTGTTGTGTAAACTTTGCTTGTACTTCTGTTTTTAGATCTTTAGCAACAGCTCCGTGCATCCAAGTAACTTTAACGGTATTGTTGTTATTTTTTGAAGCAGAAAGTATATCTTTATTAAAACTGTTTTTAATTTTTAGCCTATTAGGCTTAATCGTTTCAATTTTTATACTCTTATAAAAATTAGCTCCTCCTACACTTATCATTGCTTCCCAATTACCTGTTGGAACTGAAGTATTCGTTACTAAATCAAAACGATAATGGTTTTCTTCATTTGTTTTATGAATATACTGATAAATGGTTTTTCCCATTGGGTCATTCAATCTAAATTTGATCGGATGGTTTACAGGAATTTTATTGGCATTATCATTTAGAATAAATGATAAATGAATCGAATCACCAGGACGCCAAACGCCTCTTTCTCCATAAATATATCCTTTTAATCCTTTTTGTAGAGATTCTCCTGCTACATCAAAATTACTCAATGATAAAGACAGTTCATCATCTAATTTAACATAAGTTGTGTTTTTACCTTGTTTTACTATAGCAAAATAAGCAAATTTCTTTAAGTCAAATTTAGCGATTCCATCACCATCAGTAGTTGAAGTGGCTAATTTTTGTTGTTGATAAGTGTATAAATCTACTGTTGCACCACTTACGGGGTCAGTTGATACAATATCACTTACTGCAATCGTTATACTTTTATTATTCCCCCTCTTAGCTATAATTCCTAAATCAGTAGCTAGAACATTTGTTGATACCTTTGTGTTGTTATAATAATAATCCGTACACGGATCTTGACTTTGTAACCATTCGTAGTCTTCCTCATAATAGTAATCATAATCTTCCCCACTATAGTTTACATCATCTTCTTCTATTTCCTCTTCCTCTACGATTTCTTCATTATCGCCTGAACATTTATATAATGCGTCACTTTTTTTAAATGAAAACTCTACTCTATAAATAGAACCGGGATCTGATTCTATAATTTTTGATAAATCAAGAGCATAAGTATTCCATTTGCTATAATCTAAAAGCTCATTTTGTTTTAATTCAAGGGTTGTTTTGGCAACTGGTTGACTTACTTTTTTAAGGTTTCTATTACCGTTCAACTCATTATCTTGTAAAAATTGTAAAATATTATTTTCATATATTTTATATATTTTCACATTTACTTTTTTCAAATTAGCCGCTTCAAAATTTATTTGTAAATGGTTAGAACTTGGTAAAATAGTTCCGTTTTTAATTGGTCTAACAGCTGGTTTTATAGATTCAAAATCAATTGTTTTTGAGTAATTTTCTTTTAGTTCATCACCATAAATATTTTTAATCCCTTGAAAAATCTCTACTAATTTAGATCCATTTAGTTCCGTTGTTTGAATTTCTTCCGTTTCTTGCTCCGTTTCTTCTTCAACATAAGATTCTTGACTTTCATCTGATACAGAAGCGGTTTCTACTGAATCTAGGACTTCTTCTTCAACAACTGTTGCTGCTGAGTCTACAGCAGTAGCTGTGGTATCCACATCTGCAACTGTTGTTACCTGAACAGGTTCTGCTATGATAACTTCTTCTTTTTCGGGTTTATAGTTATTAAAAAATACTTTCAAAACATTGCCCGTAGTAGCATATTTGACTCCATTTGTATTTTGAATATTTACTAAACCATTAAAATCTTGGTCTTTTTTTAAGGGATCTGAAAAATTAATTAGTAATGACTGATTGTTTTCATCTCCTACCTCAACACTCATTACTTTAAAATCATTTTTTGCAGGTATTGCTAATTTAGATTTCCCTTCGTTTTCTGCATCAATTTCATCACCATCCCATTCAAGTACTATTTCACTGGCTTCATCAAAACGTTTAATTCCTTCTACGCGATACTTAAATTCAGTATTGGTACTTTCCTCTTTATCAAAAGTAATAGCTAAATCATCTCCCTCTTGTGAGCATTCTAACAAATCTTCTACGTCGTCAAAATCAGCCACATCAGCAGTTTTTACTGTACCTACTAAATAGTAGGTTTCTTTATCTGATGATTGCAATTCATCTGTTTTGACAACAAAATCTTGTTTGATTGTTTTTAAAGAAAATTTAAACTCTTCTAATTCTTTTGGAACTGATTTTATTTTCCCAAGGTTTAAAGTCACTTGATATAACGTGTTTTGATCTAATTTATCTTTCGGAACAAAGGCTACTGTATTAGAAGAAAGTGCCACAACTTTTCCACTTACACTAGGGGTTATATCAAATAAATCAGAATCTAACTCTTGATTTACTTTCCAAGTGGGATTATTAAAATCTAATTGAACCCGAATATCCGATTTAACTGAAACAAATCCAGAAGTAAAAGCCGAGATATACCCTTTAAACAATCCAAAATTAGAATCAAAATCAGATGTTTTTTTGGAGCAAGAAAATTGGAATAAAATTGCACAAAACAACGCAAAAAGCCTAGATAATTTCATGTTTTTAAAATTTTGTTTACTTGAATAATTAACGTAAATGTACAGTTTTTAATACATAGAAATATCACATAAAAATTAATTTCGTTAAACAGCTACAAATATCAGTTAAATAGTAGTAATTTTGATGCACTCAAAACAACACATTATTTTTTGATTGAATGAGAACAGATTCATTTGCTTTAAGACACATTGGTCCAAGAGAAGAAGACCTTCAACACATGTTTAAAACAATTGGTGTAGAAAACATTGACCAATTACTATACGAAACGTTTCCAGATGGAATTCGTTTAAAGGAGAACATTACATTAGACGATCCTATGACTGAATATGAGTACTTAGCTCATATCACACAGTTAGGCGGCAAAAACAAAGTTTTTAAATCATATCTTGGAATGGGATATCATCCTGCAATTGTTCCTCCTGTTATCCAAAGAAATATTTTTGAAAACCCAGGATGGTATACAGCTTATACTCCTTATCAAGCTGAAATTGCTCAAGGTCGTTTAGAGGCCTTATTAAATTTCCAAACTACTATCATAGAGTTAACTGGTATGGAAATTGCAAATGCCTCTTTATTAGACGAAGGAACTGCTGCGGCTGAAGCAATGACACTTCTTTTTGATGTTAGAACACGAGATCAAAAGAAAAACAATGTAAACAAATTTTTCGTTTCAGAAGAAATATTACCACAAACGCTATCTATTTTAGAAACCCGTGCAACTCCATTAAACATTGAGTTGGTAATTGGCAACCATGAAACGTTTGATTTTTCGACTGATATTTTTGGAGCTATATTACAATACCCTGGAAAATATGGTCAAGTATATGACTATAGCCAATTTATAACAAATGCGGCTGAAAATGATATTAAGGTAGCGGTAGCGGCTGATATTTTATCTTTAGCAAAATTAACCCCTCCTGGCGAACTAGGAGCAGCAGTTGTAGTAGGGACCACACAACGTTTTGGGATCCCAATGGGTTTTGGAGGTCCTCATGCGGGCTATTTTGCCACTAAAGAAGAGTACAAACGCTCGATGCCAGGTCGAATTATTGGCGTTTCTATAGATGCAAACGGAAACCGTGCCTTACGTATGGCATTAGGTACTCGCGAACAACATATTAAACGTGAAAAAGCCACTTCTAATATTTGTACAGCACAAGTATTATTAGCCGTTATGGCTGGTATGTACGCTGTTTATCATGGTCCAAAAGGATTACAGTATATTGCCAATAAAATACATGCTTCCGCAGTAACTACTTCAAAAGCATTAGCCTCTTTAGGAATTAATCAAGTAAATTCTTCTTTCTTTGATACACTTTTAGTAAAAGCAGATAGCCTTAAAGTAAAAGAAATTGCTGAAAAGAATGAATTCAACTTCTTTTATCCAAATGAAAACTGTGTTGCCATTTCTTTTAATGAAACCACTTCAATTGCAGATATTAACACCATTCTTTCCATCTTTGCCGAAGCAACTGGAAAATCAGCAATTCATGTTTCAGAACTAGCAACAGAAAATCATATTCCTTCCAACTTAATTAGAACCTCTACTTTCTTACAACATGATGTATTTAACAATCATCATTCTGAAAGTCAACTGATGCGTTATATTAAAAAACTAGAACGCAAAGATTTATCATTAAATCATTCTATGATTTCATTAGGTTCTTGTACTATGAAATTAAATGCTGCCGCTGAAATGCTTCCTCTTTCATTACCAAATTGGAATAACATTCACCCTTTTGCTCCAGCTAATCAAGTGCAAGGTTATCTAACGATGTTGAAAAAACTAGAAGAACAATTAAATACAGTAACTGGCTTTAAAGGTACTTCATTACAACCAAACTCAGGTGCTCAAGGTGAATACGCTGGTTTAATGGCTATTCGTGCTTATCATATTTCACGTAATGAAGGACATCGTAATGTCTGTCTTATTCCTTCTTCTGCTCATGGAACAAATCCAGCTTCAGCGGCTATGGCAGGAATGAAAATTATCGTTACTAAAACAACTCCTGAAGGAAATATAGATGTTGAAGATTTAAAAGCAAGAGCTATTGAACACAAAGATAATTTATCTTGTTTAATGGTAACTTACCCTTCTACGCATGGAGTTTATGAATCTACCATTATTGAAATTACAAACCTAATTCACGAAAATGGTGGTTTAGTTTATATGGACGGTGCTAACATGAATGCACAAGTAGGTTTAACAAATCCAGCTACCATTGGTGCTGATGTTTGTCACTTAAACCTACACAAAACATTTGCTATCCCACATGGTGGCGGTGGACCAGGTGTTGGACCAATTTGTGTAAACGAAAAACTAGTTAACTTCTTACCTACCAATCCTGTGATAGCAACTGGTGGTAAAGATGCTATTTCTGCTATTTCTGCAGCTCCTTTTGGATCCGCTTTGGTATGTTTAATATCTTATGGCTACATTTCTATGTTAGGGGCTGAAGGTTTAAAAGCTTCTACAGAACACGCTATTCTAAACGCAAACTATATGAAAGCGCGTTTAGAAGAACATTACCCTGTTTTATATTCAGGCGAAATGGGACGTGCAGCTCACGAAATGATTTTAGATTGTCGTGAATTCAAACAAAACGGGATTGAAGTAGGTGATATAGCCAAACGCTTGATGGATTATGGTTTCCACGCTCCTACAGTGTCTTTCCCTGTAGCTGGAACCTTAATGGTAGAACCTACTGAATCGGAAGATTTAGCAGAATTAGATCGTTTTTGTGAAGCCATGATTTCCATCAGAAAAGAAATTGCTGAGGCAACTATTGACAATCCTAACAATCCTTTAAAAAATGCACCGCATACCTTAAGTATGTTAACAGCTGATACTTGGGATTTACCTTATTCAAGAGAAAAAGCAGCATTCCCATTAGAGTATATTACCGAAAACAAATTCTGGCCTACAGTGCGTCGTGTAGATGATGCTTATGGAGACAGAAATTTAGTTTGTTCATGTGCACCTATTGAAGCGTATATAGAAAGCTAATATAAAAACCTTTTTATTATTTCGCATTATAATTTTAAAGAGGGTGTCCGAAAAGTCAAAACTCAACGTCTAGTTTCTCACTTTGACAATAGGAGAAACCAAATTATCAAGGTTATATGATTTTTTGATCGTTCAGTTCAGTCCGTTCGAAACCTCCCTTTGATCGAAATGGCAAGATTACAACCTTTTCGGACAGCCTCTCTTTTTATTATCAAACTAACAAAGACTCTTTAAATAACCTCACCATCCGTAAATATTCATAATTAAACCCAGATTACACATTAGAAATTTATTACAAATAAAAACAACTTTAAACTTAATAAACACTCTCTTTTTTACTCAATCATAACAAATCTATAACCAGGTTGAAAAATTACTGTGTATTTTTGCCTACTTACCTTTTTTTATCTTTATCACAAAGTTTAACACATAATTTACGATTATGCAAAGTTCAACTTTATCATTTTTAACAAGACTATTTTACTATTAAATCTTCTAAAATTCAACAAAAAAAGAAGAGTTATTCTATTATAAATAAAATACTACAACAAAAGAATCTATCGTTTTAAAAGGTACAAGAAATAATACCATTTAAACTTAAAATATACTGGATTAAAAAGTAAAATTCTCGATATGTTTTTTCCATTTTAAAACAACTCGAACAAACGATTGAGTATCTAATTGAAAACCATCGTTAGTTCGATCGCGAAGCGCATTGAGAACCAATACTAATTTTTATTGCTTTTGTAGGATAGTGCCTAAATCAACATGTAGTTTATCACTCTGACGTAAGGAGGAGTATCATAATCTACATTATGTAATTTCTCCCTTTGGTAGAAATAACAAGATTGCGAACTTTTTGGACAGTCTCAAGGTTAAAAAAATAGCATTATGAGGAAATTTCAAAGTTTAAATGGTATAAGTCAAAAATCAACAATGATATAAAAAACAACTTTTTAAAACAATATTCTCCTCATTCTATCCCTACTTTTACAACAAATTAGCATTATTACTTTTATCTATTTCTTAATTTTCTTTTTATTTTACTAAACATTCTCTAATCATTATCACAAATCAGCTCAGTAAAAAAAATTATATTAGTTTTAAATTAGTTTTTTTTAGATATTCCACAAAAAAAACTTTAAATTCAATTTATAGCTAATCCAAAGATTTGTTTAACTAAATTAGTAGTTTTCAAAACCCAATACAAAATGAGTATTAAGATAACTGGTTCAGGAAGCTATATCCCTACTGAAATTATAAGCAATTTAGATTTTGCCAAGCATGTTTTTTTAAATGACGATGGTACACCTTTTCCTCTACCCAATGAGACTATTACAGAAAAATTTCACGATATTACTGGAATTGAAGAACGTAGATACGTTACAAATGATTTATTAACTTCCGACATTGGCACCATAGCGGCTAGACAAGCAATAGAAGATGCAGCTATAGATCCAGAAACACTAGATTATATTATTTTTGCGCATAATTTTGGAAACGTAAAACATGCAGCTATACAAACGGACATTTTACCAAGTTTAGCAACTCGTGTAAAACATAATTTACGCATTAAAAATCCTAAATGTGTGGCTTACGATATGCTTTTTGGCTGTCCTGGCTGGATAGAAGGTGTCATTCAAGCAAAAGCTTTTATTCAGGCTGGAATGGCAAAAAAATGTTTGGTAATTGGAGCCGAAACCTTATCACGAGTTGTTGATTTACATGATCGTGACAGCATGATTTATTCTGATGGTGCTGGCGCTACCATTATTGAATCATCAAAAGATAAAGGCGGCATTCTAGCACATGAATCAGCAAGCTTTACTTACGATCAAGCATATTATTTATTTTTTGGGAATTCTTTTAATAAAGACCACGATCCTAATGTTCGTTACATTAAAATGTACGGGCGAAAAATTTATGAATTTGCCTTAAACAATGTTCCAAAAGCCATGAAGGAATGTTTAGACAAAAGCGGTATAAATATTAACGAAGTAAAAAAAGTGTTAATTCATCAAGCTAATGAAAAAATGGATGAAGCTATCATTCATCGCTTTTATAAATTATACAAACAAACTCCCCCAGCAGACATTATGCCTATGAGCATTCACAAATTAGGCAATTCTAGTGTAGCAACTGTTCCTACATTATTCGACTTAATTATTAAAGGAAAAATCAAAAATCAACAAATTAATAAAGGAGACGTAATCATTTTTGCATCGGTAGGTGCTGGAATGAACATTAATGCCTTTATATATAGGTATTAGACATATTTAAAAAGAGTCCCTCATTTCTAATTATAAAATACTCGTTTTTTAATAAAACCAACACACTATTGCAAATATTACTATTTCAAAAGAATCAGTTGAAATTTTAAATCTAAATTTAAGAGAAGAACAAATCATTTAAAAAATAGACGAACCACTTTTATAAAGCAAATAAAAAAGCCTCTCAAAAAATGAATCTTTAAGACGAATTTTATTTTTTGACCTAGGTATGTTAAAAGTTAAAACGGTCAAAATTTTAAGATTAAGCTATAACACAGTATCCCAAATACTAAACGACAAACAGGAAAAACATTATATAAACACTGATCATGTTCAAAAAGTAAAAGAGTACTGTAGAGAAGCTGCAAATAAGATGTAATTTTTAAATGCTAATTATATATTTTATCTATTATTTTTAAAAACACTTTTGTTTTTTTTTAAAATACATAAAATTAAATTATCAGCATAAGTTCAAAAAAAAAGCCTTGAAAAACAAGGCTTTTCGTGGAGTCGCCGAGAATCGAACTCGGGTCCAAACAAGCAATCAAAGAGCTTTCTACATGTTTAGTTTTCACTTAAATTTTCGACTAAAAGCAAGGTTGAAAACGACCACTCTTAGCTTAGCTTTATTCGTGTCAAAAAGGGTTTAAAGCTTTACCTTTTCTAGGTTTATTTTTACGGTTCTTCTTTTCCAACCGCCACAAACCAAGGCTTTTGAGAAGAATCTAGCTTTCCTACCTTGTAGGAACTAGGCAAATCGTACTATAATTCGGATTAAGCAGCTAAAGCGTAATTATTTTCGCCGTGTAATGTTCGTATAGCAGATATTTACGAGCCTACCATACTTGGCTCGACATGCTTACTAATCAATTCCACTCGCTGTCAAAACCAGTCGACCCCAATTAGTCCTGCAAAGGTAAGAACATTTTAGAAAATACAAAGTTGATTTTAAAATAAATTATTCTATTAACTCATCTCCTTTTTTGTGTATATGGAAAGGATAATCACCAAATAGTCCCGTTGCCAACTTCATATAATAAGCCTTACGTGTATACTTATTAGACAAAGCAATCAGGGTTACTTTTTCTTTTTTTAATGTGATATAAGCAGAAGTGTTTCCATGCCACCATCCATTATGATAAAACATTTGTTTACCATCTTTCCATTCTAAGAGTCTAATTCCTAGTCCATAATTTCTAATTCCTCTGGCTTCATAACTATATCCTTTATAGACCTCTGCCAGTAGTTTTTTGTTTAAAAAATCAGAGTTATATGTTGCTATATCAAACTTTAATAAATCACGAGGTGTTGAGTATATATTTTTATCACCATAAATATCATCTAAATGGTTTAAAGGGTATTTTATATAATTCCCTTTATAGGAACAACTAGCTGTGTCAGCATCTTTATTTAAATCAAAAACATAGGTATTTTTCATTCCTAATGGCTCAAAAATCATTTTATTCATAGCTGTGCGATAATCCATTTTAGATACCTTTTCTATAATCAATGCAAGTAATGCGTAATTGGTGTTACAGTAACTAAACCGAGCATTTGGTTTAAACTCCAAACCTATATTTCCGTTCTTAATAACGGATATTAAATCACTGTTATGCAATGTTTTTCCTCTTTCCCAGACCCCTTTATCTTCTATGAAGTAACTATAATTTCTCAAACCACTTCTGTGGTTTAACAGCATTCGAACTGTTATATCTTCGTATGGAAAACCATCTAAAATAGTATTTACTTTTTCATTGAGTTTTAACATATTAGAATCAATCAATAATAATACTGCTGTAGCTGTTAAAACTTTACTTACTGATGCTATATGAAGAGGGGTATCAACGGTTATGGGAAGTTTTTTTTCAAAATTACTCATACCACTATATTTTTCATATAAAATTTTTCCGTTTTTAGCTACTAATATACCTCCTGAAAAATCATTACTAAAAAATTCTTTATTGTACAGATAGTCCATACTATCTTGTACCATTTTAATTTCTTTTGAACCAACAATAGAAAAAACCCCTTGATAAGGCTTCATAGTATAAATTTTCCCTATTTTATATTCATCTTTGATTTTTGTTTTCTTTTTTTTATCAGTACAAGCAAAGAAAAAAAACGAAATCACTATACCATATATCAAAACTCTAACTAATCTCATAACTTTTTTTAAAAAACAACTCCCTTTTTAAAATTCATCGCTCATCTTAATTCTCTTCTATTAATCTTCTTCAAAGTGGGCGGCAAATATAACGAAACCTCTATACTTTTCATACAAACAACTCTTTTTTAAAATTGTATAATATCTTTTAAATGTTATATTTGCAACAAACTTAAACTCTTAAGTTATAAATCCATACTTTTAAACTACTAAAACAGATGAAATTTGGTATTATTAAAGAGAGAAAAAACCCACCTGATAGACGCGTTGTTTTTTCACCAGAAGAATTACTGAAAGTAAAAGAAATTTTTCCAGAAGCTAATTTTGAAGTTGAAACTTCTAATATTCGAATCTTCAAAGATGAGGAGTATAGTAATTTAGGCATTTCAGTAGATACAGACTTAACTGATTGTGATATTCTAATAGGAGTAAAAGAAGTACCTGTTGATGCCCTAATTCCTAACAAGACTTACTTCTTTTTTTCGCACACTATAAAGAAACAACCTTATAACCGTAAATTATTAGCAGCTTGTTTAGAAAAAAACATTCGATTAATAGACCATGAGACTATAGTAGACACAAATAACAAACGATTGATAGGCTTTGGACGCTATGCTGGTATAGTGGGAGCTTATAACGGTATTAGAGCATTTGGATTAAAATATGATTTGTATAATATTGCAAAAGCAGAAATACTAAAAGACCAACAGGATCTAATAGATAGACTAAAAAGAATCACACTCCCTCCAATTAAAATAGTACTAACAGGACATGGAAAAGTAGGTCTGGGAGCTAAAGAAATGTTAGATGCTATGAAAATGAAAAAAGTTAGTATCGAAGATTTTTTAAGCAAATCATACGATCGTCCTGTGTATACTCATATAGATTTAGAGGACTACAATATTCGAAAAGACGGAAAACCGTTTGATAAAAAAGACTTTTATACACATCCAGAGGAGTACACTTCTAACTTTGAGCGTTTTACTAAAGTAGCGGATGTTTTTATGGCGGGGCATTTTTACGGGAATAACGCTCCTTATATCCTTACAAAAGAAATGCTAGCCGCATCTGATAACAAAATAAAGGTAGTTGCAGATATATCTTGTGATGTAGAAGGCCCTGTGGCATGTACACTTAGAGCATCAACAATTGCAGAGCCTATTTATGGTTATCTACCAGGTGAACATCGTGAAATTCATTATGAAGATCCAAGAGCCATAGTTGTAATGGCTGTTGACAATCTCCCTTGTGAACTTCCTAAAGATGCAAGCGAAGGATTTGGAAAAACATTCTTAGAACACGTAATCCCTTCATTTTACAACAATGATGCTGATAAAATACTGGAAAGAGCCACTGTATGCCAAGACGGAAAACTTACACCTAAATTTGAATATCTTCAAAATTATGTAGAGGGAAAAGAATAATTTCAAATAAAATAGGCTATCTAGAACAAAATATTATCAGAATAAATATTTTTCAAGATATAAAAACCTAAAGAAGGTGTTCTAAGAGGATGTAATTTTGTCACATCATATTTACAAAGGAACACTGGAACGAAGTAGACAGTTAAGACCCAATCATACAGTAGTTACCCTCTCTCTTTTATGAAAAGAGAAGTGATAAACTAGACGCTAAATCACTACTTCTTAGAACACCTTCTTTTTTATTTTTTAATCTACTACTACTTCTCCTGATTTACGATAAATATATTCTCCATAAATATGTCTTTTGGCAAATCTATTAGGAGAATCTGCATTAATCATTTTAATATAAACATTTTTAGGCACTCCAATATATTCGTAGGTCATTCCATTATGATACGTTACAAATAACACTTGTTTTTCAAGATAAAAATCAACTATAGGAGAATTGACAATCATTTCTTGATACTCTGGAAGATTTTTATCTCTCGTTTCATTAGCAATACTCACTAAAAAATGATACGCGTTGATAATGTCTTTACTCTTTTCTTCCGCCAAAATACGCCCTGCTTCATCATTTGCAAATTTATCGGGATGGACTTCTTTCATCGCATTTCGATAAATTGTTTTCAACTCTTTTAGGGTTACATTTTTATCTACTTCCAACAATTTGCGATACTCTACTACTCTTTTCATATTTTTATAATAAAAAGCCATTCATTTCTAAATGCCTTACTTAGTAAAAAGAACAGGACTCGAACCTGTGTCCGCCGTGGCGGATATGAGCCCGACGATCTTATAGTTTTGAAATTATTTCTTTTATAAACTCTCTGCCTTTTCCTGATTTCAAAAGTTTCTCTCTTTTTAAAGCCTCAGATTTTGTTGTAAAAAAATCAACGTATATAACTTGCCAAGGCCTAAATTTGATTGTATAACCTTTTTTACTCAAGTAATTGTGAGATTTAAACCGTTCAATCAAATTTGAAGTAAAACCAACATAAGTTTTACCATACACTTCTGAGAATAATATGTAAACCACAAATTCTTCCATAACGCTATAAAAAAAGCTCCACATTTCTGTGAAGCTTAGTAGCGGGAACAGGACTCGAACCTGTGTCCGCCGTGGCGGATATGAGCCCAACGATCTTATAGTTTTGAAATTATTTCTTTTATAAACTCTCTGCCTTTTCCTGATTTCAAAAGTTTCTCTCTTTTTAAAGCCTCAGATTTTGTTGTAAAAAATTCAACGTAGATAACTTGCCAAGGCCTAAATCTGATTGTGTAACCTTTTTTACTCAAGTAATTGTGAGAATTAAACCGTTCAATCAAATTTGAAGTAAAACCAACATAAGTTTTACCATACACTTCTGAGAATAATATGTAAACCACAAATTCTTCCATAACGCTATAAAAAAAGCTCCACATTTCTGTGAAGCTTAGTAGCGGGAACAGGACTCGAACCTGTGACACTTCTTGCTTATTAACCAATACTTTACAGACTTCACAATTTTATGTATGCCTAAAAGTGTGCCTTAAACCTAATTTTCAACCCTGCTTAAACCTGAAAAAATCAAATTCTCTGCAAAAGTAGTAAATGTTTTTGGATAAATCTTGGTTTGCCATAAATAACAGTAATCTGTTTCTTTTTTGGGTTATAATTTGAGTAGTACATAATTCTCCAAACTTTAAATTTGAAACTGAATTTATCAACTTCAATCTGCTTGGATGCATTTTGTACCAGGAATTGATTAATAACAGCAATTTGATTTTCATCTGCTTTTTTGATTGTTATAATTACTGCTGTCAAATAATCTCCATTAAATATAAGTTCAGTTTGATGTGTAATAAAGTTCAGAAAATAATTAAGTTGTTTACCTATATATTTATAACTTTCATAACCACTTAATCTATCCTCTAAAGCATCTAATTCAAATTCCCAATTCTCATATTGTTTATCTATTTTGAAAGGTAAATTAAGTTGTTTCATTTAGTTCTTGGTATAAAAAAACCACCCTTAAAGAGTGGTTAATTTTTAATTTTGTTATTCTTCACTTCCTTCTTCTTCTTCTTCAAAATAAGAATTACTCTCATCTTCTTCACTTCCATAATAGTTTTCATTTCCATTGTCACCAACATATGAACTATTACTACATGAACCATCACTTAATATTCTAACTTCAAATTCTCTTCCTCTATCATCTTCAAATGAAGCTGTCCCATCAGAAATATCAGGTGGAGAGTAATGTGAACTATCTAACCAACCTCCATTATTCCATTCAATTTTTACTAATTCTCCACTTTCTACTTCTACTGTCAAAGTGTATGTAGATGATGTTCCAGTATCAGGATTATGATAATCTATTTCTGCACAATATTCACCATCTGGAAACTCTTCTTCATTATAACTTGTCTCATTATCTTCATACTCATAAAATCTACTTGAAGAATCTGTTTTTTTACAACTAATTAAAAATGTTGCAATGAATAGAATACATATTACTTTTTTAAATTGTTTTTTCATTTGTGTAATTATTAATCAATTGTGAAAGTTTAAAAATACCTGAAAAATATTTTGCTTCAATGTAAATTTCAAAATCAAAATCACTTCCTATATTTGGTTTTACTTTTTGCAATTCTCCTTTATCATCAATAATAAAAAAATCTGTATTTAAAAGTTGAAATCTTAAGTCATCAATATTTGACTTGTGAGTCATTACAGATTTTGTCCATTTATCAAATTCTATATCATTTTCAGATTGTGGAATATAGCTTTCAAATAATGATAAGTAGTCTTTATTGCACTTTGCTATTTCTATTGTATTTAAAAGCACTTCATAAAGTCTTTTAAATTTGAATGCCTCTGCATAAATTTTTTGAGGACAATTTAATTTATGAATCCAATGTAAATCATCATCACAAATATTACATTTATTGTTTGCTTGTATTTCACATATCAAATCATAATCCTCTTTCCATAAATCTAACAATACATAAATTGATTGTGCTGAAAATATTTCTCTTTCTTGGCACAGGTTTTTTAAATGTATCTGAAGTGGTAATTTTGGATTCATTTATTTGTTTAAAAATATAATAGCCCAATTATAAGTAAAGAAATTCCTAATATTAATGAAATGATAAAATCTTTTATGTGAATATTAAATTTCATATTTCCACCATACTTTATTGAAAAAATTTCTTCTGTTTTAGAACCAAATATTTTTGAATAAATTATAGCTAAAGAAACAGCAAAAAATTTTACAATAACAATTGTAATTAATACAATCCAGTACCAGCTTAAGTTTATTAAATTTAGCAATGTAATAATTAGTAAAATAACTGGAACATAAGCAAAATATAAATTATTCCCTATTTTAATAAGTAATTCATTTTTTGGCAAACTTCCTGTTTCAAATTTTTCAACTTTTTCAGTATGAAGTCCATAAGAACCAAAACTTACTAAAAAAAGTAAAGCTGATATTGTAAAAACTGTTGTTTCCATGGTACATTTAATTTTAATTTGAGTTCTTTTTTTATATTTATTTACAATAGTTTTCTTTAAACAATTCTATTTTTATTATTAAATTTTCATCATCAATGTCAATATTTGATAATTTTTTTATATCAATGCAAGCATCACTTAATTTATTCAATTTCACAAATGTTTCTGCCCTATAAAAAATAAAATTAGGCAAAGGAGAAATTTTAATGGCAGAATTTAAATCTATGATTGCATGTTCATATTCACCTAATCCACTCCATGCATAAGCTCTTGTGAAAAATGCATAAAAAGAAATTTCATCAATTTTCAAAGCTCTATTACAATCATTAATTGCACCATAAAAATCACCTAACTCATTTTTGACTGATGCTCTACTATAATAAATTGTTGCATCATTAGAATTTAATTCTATAGCTTTATTGTAATCTACTAAAGCTCCCTTAAAATCCCCATTTTTAGCCTTATACCATCCATGCCAAACATAATCACTTGACTTCTTTTGTGAGTATGAAAAGCAGATAACAAATAATAATAGAATTGTAATTTGATTTTTAAATTTCATAGTTATAGTAATTAGAATTTAACAAATATACATACTGTGTCAAAATTGATAACAATATTTTTATCAAATATGACAACTTTTGGTGTAAATAGCCAAAATTGAATAAGAAAGAATTTCAAATAGCATTAGGACAAAGAATCAGGGAATTGAGAGAGAAAAAAAATCTTTCTCAAACTGAACTTGGTCATAGATGTGAAATTGATAGGTCTAATATGAATAGAATTGAAGCTGGAAATACAAATCCTTCAAGTTATTTAGTATATAAAATAGCTCAAAAAATTGAAGTTGATTTATCTGAACTATATAACTTCAAACCAGGAATCCATAAGAAATAGCTATTAATTATAATCTACTTCCAATATCCTGGTATTAGTTTTACTTAAAAAAGGCTGTTTTTAAGTTAATTCACACTCTCAAAAAAATCACAGATTTTCCCAAACTTATATATATGCTTTAGGAAAAAGTGTGATTTATAAAATTCCATTTTGAGCAAAACTATAATAGTCCTGATTGCTAATTATTAAATGGTCAAGTAAATAGATTTCTAATAAGTCACAGGCTTTTTTTAGTTTGCTGGTTATTTTTTTATCTGCTTCACTTGGTTTCATATTTCCACTTGGATGATTATGTACCAGGATAATAGATGAAGCATTACACTTTAATGCAACACTCAAAATTATTCGTATATCTACTATACTGCCACTAATTCCACCTTTAGATAAATCATAAATTCCTAATACATAATTAGCTCTGTTGAATAGAATAATTTTACATTCTTCTTGAAATTCAATTACATCTGTATTCCATTTAGATAGGATAAAATTATAAACTTCATAACAGGTTGTAAGTTTGATTTTATCAGGCTTATTTGTAGAGTATGAAACTTTAATCTCTGCTATTTCCATAATAATTAAAAATAGCCTACTATGTTTTTATACATAATAGGCATATTAGAATTAGTTAACAGGTTCATAGTTATGTTTTCCATTTTTAGAAAACACATCTACAGAAGGAGTGAAATTTTCAAATACAGGCTTTTGGTTATTTACCATTGCAGATTCTTGTGCATACTCATATCTATGAGTTAATACTACCATTTCTCCTGTAGCTTGGTCAATGTATTCATAAGCATCACAGACTTCTTTAACAATTGCTCCAGGCATTTGAGTTCCAATAAGAGCTTTACAGGTTAATTCATCAAATGTACTTGATAAATAGGCTTTTCTTGCTGTAGCATAAAATTTCCCTGTAGTTTTAGATTGAACCATTTCAATCCCTCCTTGTACTTCTAAAACAAAAAATGATTTCCCATCTTCTGTTGTTCTTTCTTTGTAGTTAATGATTGTTACCATTGTTTTTTGAGTGTTTTTGAGTTGTAATTTCTAATACTTCAAATGATTCTTAAAATTCAGCTATCACCTTGAATTTCTTTATTCAAAAAAGTATTAAACAATGATTTTCATTGCTCACTATGAGTGGGGGTTTTTAAGCTGGCTGGCTTATGTAGAATAGTATAAAAGTCTGGATTACAGTTCTGAGAAATTGAACAAGTACCAAGAATTGAAAGAAATAAATTTTGTTAGATTACTGGTGTATTTCAACCTTGAACTGAAAAAAGTTGTGTTCATTTTTTGCAATAAAATTTACCTCTGAAAAAAATGTCATTTAATATCCTGGTCAAAAAAAACACCTTCTCAACCTTTTGGGTAGGGGGATTTGATTCTCAAAACAAGTGGGGGTTATTTTGTTTTGGTAGGTTGTGTGTTTATTTTTTTAAAAAAAATTTAGAATAATAACATAATTTTGCAAATAATTTAAGTTAAGAACATGAAAGAATTAGATTTATATTCCTCTTTAAAAAAAATAAATGACAGAATTGAAGATTCTATTAAACCATTCAAGAGTATTGATTGGATAGATAAAACAACTTATGCAAACAAACATTTTTTAGACACTATCAACTCAATCAAGAAAATAGAAAATAATTTTTTCATTCCTTCTTCATTAGACAAACTTACTTATTACAACTGGGCAAATGAAAGCTCAATAAAATTATTAATTGAAAACATTAATAAAACGCATAAAATAAATATTAGTGATGAAATTTTAAATAAAATAAACTCAGAAACATATTGGAATGAAATGTTTAAAATTTCAATAGTTAATAACCTCCAAAGTTCAACAATAAATGAGCAAAGCAACAATGAAGTACCAAATGAATTAATTTTTGAAGTTAGTAATAATCTAGATGTAATTAATTCTAATTTAGATGAAATTAACAGAGATACACTCAAGTTTTTTAATGAAATTTGCTTGTCAATAAAAAAAATCATTGATGAAAATCCTTCAATAAAATATTCTGCACAATTTATATTTTGGCTAATTGGTGTTATAATAATACCTACTATTTTGAATCAAATACAAAATAGTAGTGAAAAAACAACAAAAGAAATAAATATTAACAATAACTTCAGTATTAATAACACCTATACAAACATTAAAATTGCAATAATTAATATAGAGGAAGTAAACATAAAAAATTTCCCTAGAGATAAATCAAAAACTACATACATTTTAAAAAAAAATGAACAAGTCCAAATTCTTAAAGATAGTCTTAAGTGGGCATTGGTTATTAAGAATAATTCTGTAGAATCTGGCTGGATTAGAAAAGAATATTTAAATTTTATGAAAAATTAAACATTATCAATCCCAAGTGTTTTAAAAAAAGCATGATGTCTTTTTTGAGAAAAATCAAGCATTTGTTCATAATTCATTACTTCAATATGTAGATTCAATTCTGGTATTACTTTGTACAAATGACCATGAGCAGTCTTTTTAAAACCATTCCACTTAATATTATGCTCTACCAAATCTTTATTTAATTCACAAATTATATAACCAAACTTTGGAGTACTATCTTCAATATTTAAAAGATTTCCTTTTTGACTTCTTGCTTTACTTTGCATCAAATCTTGAAAATACTTCATTACTAAATCATCTAATTTTGTTGTATTGGCAAATTCTTTTCCTGGTTTTTTAAATTCAAATACTACTAATGAATTAATTTTATCTAAATTATCAGAATACGCCCAAGGGACATCATAAATTAAAACATCAGGTTCTTTATTACCAAGACTTTCAAAATTTTTATTACTTTTAGTTTTAATATCAGACGCTGTGTATGTATGAAAAGTAAATCTTTCATCAAGTAACCATAAATTGTGATATTCTGATGGCATATTGTCAGTTTCAGCTCCCATAGTAAAAATAATATTATGCAAATCCTCTTCAAGCATAAAATTACCTTCATCTCTCCATTCCAAATATTTTTGAAATAACTTAATAACAGATTTTCTTTTAATCATTAAATCAGCTAGTTTATCTTTAGAAAAAGCAGCTTCTTCTTTTAAAATACTACTAACAATATTTCCAAACTCTTCTTTATCATACTCCCTTTTTTTGAAAACTTTTTCAAAAACTTTTTCTCTTTTTTGCTCTAATCTAAATTCCTTTTCATGTAATTTAGCTTCTAAAGTTTCATCAGAAGCATTGATTGGAATATCCAAAAAAGCATCCTTAACATTAAGTAAGTGTCTATATCTTAATCTAGGTTTACTTGGATTTAAGATGTACTTTTCAATTCTATTATTCTTTTCTTTCTCAGCCTCTTCAATGTATTCAGAATAATTTTCTCTAATTTTTTCAGATAAATCTTTAAATAATTCATCTAATGAAATTTCATCATAATCATTCTTTTTTGATGAATTTTCAGGAAGCATAAACTTGTTTCTTTGAGGATGATTTTTTTCATCTAAAAAAACGCTTTCAACATATATTGAAAGATGATATTTTTTCTCATCACTATTATATAGTTCTTTAAATGAAGGAAGGTAATTAGTTAAAGATTGCTTTTTCCCAACTTCTCTTTTATTAGCACATAAGTGTATTGAGTGTGAATGAACACCATTATAATTCCTTACATAACTTAATTTGAAAGGCTTTGAAACATTTTCAACAACAATATCTTTTTCAGTTTTCTCAATTTCTATTACTGTCTTATAAATATCATTTAGAACTATTGCATTTTCAATTTTATCCTCATCATACAAAATTCTAATAACTGGTGATTTTTCACTTCCAATAAAAAATAACAAACAATGCTGTATAATATTATCTGCTATCTCTTTAATTGTAATTTTGGATCTTCTTGCAAATTCATAATACTCTGGTAGAAAATTATTTAATTTAATTATTGTTTTATTCTCAAATCCTGATTTGCCAAAAGATTTGCTTTCTGGATATTTTTGTAACCCAATTGCATTGTCAAATCTATATTTTCTTTCAAAAAACTCATCTCCATCTAAAAAAGAACTTTCAATATCCATACTCCCAAAACAGGCTAATACAGTATACCTTCCCATTCCTTTCCCTCCTTTTGCATAATTAAAATTAGTAAATGGAGTACTAAAGGCTGTTTCTCTTTTATTTGTGAAACCTACACCATTATCTATGATGGTAAAACCTGAAATCGGATGATATTCTTCAACTTCATCATTAAGATTTAATTTTGCCTGAAAATTTCTGTGAACCTTAATTATTATTGAGCCTTTTTCAGTAGGTTCAATTCTATCCTCAATACTTTGTATTGAATTCACAATAACTTCATGAAGAGGTAGTAGAAACTCATCAGGTTTAATATCAATACTATTAATTAACCCTTTATAGTTGACTTTTTGTTCTAAAATTTGTAACCCTTCCATTGTCTTTAGTTTAATCAAATATAATTAAAAAATTAGAATTTTTATTCTCATTTTTTTTTTCATAATTTTATGAATATAAAAGTTTATTTTTGTAAAAAAACATATTTATGAATACTAAGCTATTGGCTTTTGAATATTCTGTTTATCAATTACATAATTGGTACAAGGAAGTTTATGGTAATTCTGAAACAAATGACCTCAGCACTTTAAAAGTTTTAAAACTTTTATTCTTTATCTCTGCTGTTAATTCCGATAAAAATACCCACAATACATTAATAGATTTAATATTTAATAAGTTTTGGGCAATGCCCTATGGACATGTAGAGAGTGAGGTATATGATTTTATCAAAAATGGTCAAATCAAAAATATTACATTAAATAATTCATCCTCTTCAATATTGAATTTAGATAATATTCTAAAATTAGACTTGAATTCTAAAAACATGATTGACAAAAACATAAAGCTATTAAAAGAGATTAATATAGATTTAATAAAATATTCTTCAATCGACCTAGTAGAATTGAGCCACAGATGGTATTCATGGCAAAAAAACTACAAAATAGCTTTAAGTAATAATTCATTTAGCCATAACATTCCAATAGAAGATATTAAAGGAGAAATAAAAGTTTATCAATATTAAAATGGTTAAAAATTTTTCAGATTTTTTAAATAAAACTTTTATTGATGAAAAAAATTGGCATCAACAATTCATCAATATAGAAGAAACAACACAAAATATTTTATTAGACGAAAGTAATTTAAAAAAATATCTAGAGAACAATCTTTTAGAATTATCAAAATTAATTTCAAAATCAATATTGAGAGGTGAATATATAATTGTTGATATTGAAACTCCTTTAAAAGAATCATTAAATATTTGCAGTACCATTCTGAATGACATTCTTCTAATTGAAAATACTAAATTGCATGAATATGTAGAGAATTTTATTGCAATTATTAAAAGAATTTGTTCTATTTACTTAAATTTTTTTAAGCAAGTAAAAACATATCTTTCTAACCCAAATACTGATATTGTATTTTCAACTTCAAAAGAATATTCATCAGAATATGATTTAAATATCTTTAAAAATTTTGAAAATGAAATTTCTAATAAATTTAAAGAAATACAAAAACTTCTAGTTTTATCTGCACATGATCATTATTTTGATGAAAGCATTAGTTATTTTAGAAGTTTAATAAATTTTGAAAATCAAATAAATCAAATTAACATAAAAGAACCAATTTCATTTATTGGTGCTATAAATCATAAAATTACTTTTTTAAAATATAAATGGACGATTAGACAAATAACAACTGCTAATGAATTAAAAGATTACAATTTAAATAAAACTTATATTATTGACAACGACTTAATATCAATTAATCAAAACTCAAGCTATAACCCTGAAAATGACAAACTTAAAGAATGGAAGGAATTTCTAGAAAATCATTATGACTATGTTCGACAAAATAGTCATTATAGTAATAAAATTAATGATTTATTAATTAAAGAAAAAGTTAGTTTTCAGGAGTTTCATCTTTTAATAAAGTATTTTAAAGACATTAAACCTAACTACGAAAATTTAAAAGAGATAGTTGACAAATTTCATAAAAGAGAAGATGAATTTAAAAAAGATAACCATATATTTTTAAAAAATATTTTATACGCTTTAAACAATCAGTTTTCTTTATTAATAGAAGAACCTTCTGTAAATGAGCAAGATGTTGTTGATTTAAAAAAGAGAATAGATTCTTTACAAGATAAGACAGGTTTTGACAACTTTTTTGTAGATTTTAAATTTTTAAAATTTAATATAAAAAAACTTGATGAATTAATTACTTCAAGAGATGCTCTTGAAGTAAAATCGGAGATTAACACAAAAATTCATCTTATTAGAAGTTTAATTATTTCTTGTGAAAGAAAGATGAAATGGTCAGAAAACCATCATAATTTACTATACCAATTACCTTATGATGAATCATTGGTAAAGTATAACAATGAAGATTTTGATGAAGTATATTATGCTTCTTCTTTCCTATTACCACTCTCAATAGAACAAAAAGAAAAACAATTTTTAGATTTAAAATTAGAGTTTCAAGAAAAATACAATCATTATGAAATTTTAGGTGCATTAAATAAAGAATTTGCCATTATAAAAGAATTAAAAAATAATACAGAAAATTCAGACAAAAAATCAGTTGAAACATTAACAATTTTTACTGCTATTATTTCATTTATTGTTGGTACAATATCTGGATTCTCATTTATTGATTCTTTTATCAAAGCTATTATTTTCATACTTATTTTTTCCTTTTCTCTAATGTCATTTGTTATGCTTATATTTATTTCTACCAGAGGGATTGAAAAAATTAAAAATTACAAAAAAATAATTATATCAACTTATATAGGTTTTTTAATAGTTTTATCATTGTTGTTTTTGTATAAAAATTTTGTTGATGACAAAAATGAACTTGAAAAAATTAAAACTTCTAAAATCATCGACAACAAGAAATACATTGATTCAATTTACAAAATTCAACAAATTAATATAAAAAAAATTGAAGATGAAAACAAAAAAAATATAGATTCAATAAAAAAAGTTTTTGATTTAAAAATAGAAAGTTTTAAAATTGAACTCAATTATGAAAATAATAAAACCACTCTGAATAAACAGAGTGGTTCAAATTAACTCAAAAACCAATTGTAATCTCCATTACCAATCAGTGCTTTCTGAATACCATTTGTAAAATCATAGGCATTCACATTTCTATCAAGAAAAGTATCTATATAAGAAGATTTATTGGCTTGTGTAAAGAGATTATAAACATTCCAAAGGTTTATATCTCCTTGCTCATTTCTGCAAAAGCTATCATCTTCAAAATAATCTTTCACAATAGTGTTAATATGACCATCTGTGAAGTTTAAATTTGGAATCAATGCTTTATCCTTTTTGGGTAAATGTTGATATAACCTTGTTCTACCAATTAATTGAGCAAACTGAGTTTCTGTTAATGAATGTTTAGCAAACTCTTTCATTCCTAACAAATGCTTTTCAGCATTATAATTTTGAATTACTTCTATAATTTTGGTCTGTAATTCTTGATAAGAACTTACTTTCATATCATCAACAAAACCATCACTCCAAACACATAAATTGCAGCATACTTTATTCTGGAATCCAATAAAGAACTTGAATTTTTCAAAAGTCTTTTTATTGTACAAGTTTTCCAAATTATAGCTTCTAACCCCACCTATTGTAAGAGCAATTTCATTTCCATTTATTTTATCTACAATACTTGGAATCCTAATAATAAAAGCCATTCTTTCAAAATATTGTGTCCTCTCATGGTCTAACAGTTCTTTCACATTTTTATGAATTGCTTCTGGAGTTCTACCTTTAATTTGGTGTGATACTCTAATTTCAGGTTTCTCAAAAGTATGATGTGGAAATACTTTTAAAACTGCATTTTGTGCAATTTCTATAAATTCCTGGTGTGAAATTGTCCTTTCATTATCTTTACTAAACACAGGAATGACACAATCATTTTTCAAATTAGTCAAACTGATTTCTTGTGTATTTGCTTCAATAAATGGTTTGTTTGGAAATTTTAAAATACCAGGAGTTATAACATTATTAATCTGCAAAGTACCAGGATTCATACTATTATCAGTTTGCTTTACAGGAATTAATTTATGTGAATCCTGGTTTATTTTGGATTCAATGGTGAGAAGTGCTTCCATTTGTGCTGAATGTTTTTGGATTTAACAATATTTCTTTTGAATTAATGGTGTCTTTTTGAAGTTTAAAATCATATTCCAATAATTCTCTCCAATTACTGTATTGATTATAAAGAACTTTCAAATCTTCAACTGTTTTGGTTGCTTTAATCTTTTCTCTAGCATCTTGTAGATTAGTACCACTATTACACCATTCTAAAATTTTTCTCCCTGTGGTTGAATTAATAACAAATTCTGGTTTACCCATAAATAAGCCCGTTCTGTCCTTTGAACTTACTGCAAAATGTTTAATATCTACATCAAACACAATAGTAAATTCATAATCCAATCCATCTCTCTGAACTGCTTTTAATCCTACTTTTTCAGGAATAAATTTGCCATCTTTTTGATTTAAAACATAATCTTGTTTAGTTCTCATTGTAGCAATTACATGAGCATCACATTGCAGAATTTTATCCATAAAGGCTTTTTCTAAAGGCTTAATTTTTGCCCAATTGGTAAATGAATTTCCTGCTAATGAGCTATGATAATCTAATAGATAATCCCAACAATGGCTAATGCTGTCAATAATGATAACTTCAATACCTGCTTTCTCACATACATCAATTGCCTTAATGTAATTGTCAGGTGTAAATGGTGGTGTTAAAGTAAGTACATTGTAATTTCCTAAATGTGCATATAAGTCAGCACTTCCATTTTCTGTATCAATAATGGCAACTTTACTTAAATCACCATTAGTCAATCCTTGAGCAAGTAGCAAACTTGAATAAGTTTTTCCTGCACCTGCACTTCCTTGCAAAGCCATTTTTATCTTGGCTTTTCTTCTTTCTGATTGTCTTAATTGCATAGTTTATAATTTTAAATTGATTAATATTTTAGATTCCTGGTTTATACAAAACAAAAAACCAACCTCATTTGATTGAGATTGGTTTTGAGAAAAGTCACATATTTTCCTAAATTATATATATACTATAAGGAAAATGTGTGATTTAATTTATTAGTCTATTTCCAATTATTTCAGAATTACTAAATAGCATATTGACATAAAATTCTTTTTGAAAGTTTTCTATAGAAAATGATTCTTCAATTAGATGAAATCTAACCTTTTTGTCATTAACTATAATTTGTGATTTATTCTTGGATACTTTAAAAAATAAATCAATTAATAACTCATAAAAAGATTGGCTTGCCTCTGAGCTATTTGTATATCTTTTAAAAGTATCATAAAAGGGAAATAAATCAAGATTAATAACTGTATCTTCATTTATAAGTCTAATTAACTGATTGAACATATCAAGCTCATTGAATTTTTGAATAAAAAGACTTGTTGCTTGAGTATTAAGTACACTCCTTCTTCTTTTAATTTCAATACCTCTATTAATAATCTCAATTAATTCTATCCAATTTTTATAGTGATTAAAATAAAAATTTAACTGTTCATTTTCAAATGAAATTGTATCTACTGTTGAACTCAAATTTATTACCTGACTTAAACAAGATTTGAAATAAAGAGGTTTGATTAGTTTTCTATAGTCTCTTACTCTTTCTTCATATATATATTCTCCATAAGTTAACACATTAAGTAAATAATGCATTTTTAACTCTTTAATTTTAACTGAATCAATCAATATGTTATCCAAATAAACTTTTCTTTTGTTTAAAAATGAATCAAATATTGAAAAAAATTGATGCCCTGAATATGCCATTAAATTTGTTTGAGCTAAACTATTTTTGTAGGCTGAATTAGCTAATACGGTATAATGCTGTCTAATACTCTCAACCAAAGTTTCACTATAAAAATAAATATCAGGGTTGAAGTCAATAGTTTTTAATTTACAATTGGGGAGTTGATTTGTAATTGCTGTATAGAACATATAGGTAGATAAGTCTCCATTAAAGAAAATGCTATTAAGAAACTTTTCTCCTTTTTTTAAAATAAACTGTTCTTTTCTTAAATAGTTTAAAGAGTTTAATTCATTTCTATTGACCTCTTCAATATTTTTCTTTGCTTTTTTAATATTATGCGTATATTCTTTATAAGCATTAAATAAGTCAATTTTTTGAATATTAATATCATAATATTCTACTGAACCCAGAGTTTGAAATTTTTGAAATATTTCAATTATTCTGTTTTTATTTTCTATATAAGATGGTAAACTATTTTCTAAAATTCCAAAAGGTTCAGACATTACAATATAAATATCTCCAGTCTTTCTTAATCTTGCTATTGCTTGTAGAATTGACACATAACCTGAAGTAAAAACTCCTTTGTTGTTGAAGTATTTAATATTTGTTCTTGGAGGAAGTATTATAACAAGAGTATGATTTTCATTAGTAATATTAATACCAGTTGAAAAATTTGTTCCAATATTAATTTTACTTTTATTGTACTTTCTTATAAAATTAGGATTAAAAATATCATTATAACAAAAATTTAAAATTGACTTATTTATTCCATTAAAATAAGTCTTTTTCTGCATTTTTTTTAATTGACTTTTAGAATATACAATTACATCAAATTTTTTGTCTTCATAGAGTAATCTTTTAAATAGTCTTTTTAAATCATCATTTTCTACAATATCTTTATTATCTTGATGTAAAATTAAATGTAAGTCACCTTGCTTTTCAGGTATAATAATTCTTTCAGATTCAATGATTTTGATTCTATTATCTGTAAGTTCAGAAAGATATTTTATAATTTCTTTAGATGACTCATTATAAGTTGCACTAACAGCATAGTTTTTATGAACAACATTTTTAAACCTCCAAAGATTAAAAATATATTCTTCTTTAAAAGTGTGGATAGAATCATGTAATTCATCAAATATTAAAACTATTTTTTTATTATGAATTTCACAAAACCTAATTAACTCTTTGAAATAATCTCTTCTCCTTTGAGATTGGAATAAAGCATCTTCTCCTGGGTTTTCAAGTAAAGCGTAAACAGTTAAAATATGAATTTTAAATTGATTTATTTTTGAATTGTTAATAAAGTCTTCTTCATTAATAGCTCCAAAGACAAAATCTGTTTTGGTTTTTGGTTTATTAATATCTAAAAGACTGAAAATTTTATTTTCATCAATAATATTTTTGCATTCATAATAATATTGCTCAATCAAGTTATTGTAAGGCAATGCAAAAACAACAATATAATCCTCTTTATTGGCATATTCTGAGACAATATCAATAATGCATTTTGATTTTCCTTGACCTGTGCCTGCATTTATTACAGTAGTGTTTTTAATATCTAAATCTCTAATAAGAATAGGCATTAACTGTTCAGAAATATATCCAGTTTCAGGATTTGGACTTATGCATTCTTTGGTTGCATTATAGTAATTAGAATCAAAATCTTCTACATTTATTTTTTTGTATTCAACTGGTACATTTACTAAATCAAAATCTATTGCACTCATAAAACTTTTAATAAGACTGTGCTGTAAAGATATTACAACACAGTTAATTTAACTTCTTCTCAAGTTGTAAAATTTGCTCACTAACTTTTTTCTGAACCACTTTAGCATAATGGTCTTGAGTTGTGGAAATTTTAGAATGACCCAAAAGTTCTGAAACTACTTCAATTGGTACATCATTATAAAGTAATACAGTTGTTGCAAATGTTTTTCTTGCAATGTGGTGAGTCAATTTCTTTTCAATTCCAATAATCTCAGCTATTTCTTTGATATAAGAATTGAACTTTTGATTACTTATAATTGGTAATATACATTTAGAATCCTGGTATTTATCCAATATTGAGGTTGCCTTAGGAAGTAAAGGCACTGAAAATTGTTTTTTGGTTTTCTGCCTATACATATCTATCCAAAGTTTACCATCAAACTTTTTCACAATGTTCTTTTTTGTCAAACTTGACATTTCTTGATAGGGCAAACCTGTATAACAGCAGAAAACAAACATATCTCTCACTTGGTCTAATCTTGGTTGTGAAAAGCTATGATTTTCCAACTTAAACAATTCTTCTGTGGTTAAATATGTTACATTATTGATTACCTTTTTAGGTTTATAAAGTATAAAAGGATCTGTCATTAGAAATCCTTCTGAAATAGCCAATTTAATAATCTTCCTAACTCTTTGAATGCTTTTATTAATTGTAATCTGTTTAAATTTCTTTTCTGTTTTCAGATAGTAGTCAAGGTCATTTAAGAATTTCAAACTAATGTCCTCTAAAACTATGTTTCTCTTTTTGTATTTATGTAAAAGGAAATTTTCAATATGCTGTTTGGCTTCTATGAATTTTGAAAATGTTGATTTAGTATATTCAATACCAACTAACTTTTCCATTGCTGAATTATGTAGATTGAATACTTCAATCAAGGTTTTAGATGGTTTAATATCTTCTCCTTTGTATTTTAAATATATATCCTCTACATCAAATTGCTCTTTTTGAACTTGTAGAAATAAAAAAGCCTGATTAATTTCTTGTTTAATCAGGCTCAATTGAGTGTTTATTTGTTTGTGTTCTATATCTTCTGGAATAGCTTTTTGATTTGTATTGTTCCAATTTTCTGGGTTTATAAAAATTCCTGTAGCAAAAGGTTTTCTAATGCCTAAGTAAGTAATCCTACAAACTAATGGAACTAATCCTTTTTTGTTTATCCTGGTTGCAGAAATAACAAATAATATTTTTAATGGTTGTGTCATCATTAGTGTGAATATTAGAATATTGAGTAAATAAAAAATTGCAACCCAGCAAAAAATAGATTGCAACCTAAATGTTAGCCTTTTTGCAACCCATAATTAAAAAAGTTGCAACCTAAAAGTTAGCCTCTTGCAACCCAAATTGCAACCCAAAATATAACTGGTTTAAATTTTAATAGAGAAGTAGATTTAAAGAAAACCCTTGCAGAATAAGCAAGTTTATTCCATAAAAAAAGAGAACCTGTAATCAGATTCTCTTCTTAGTAGCGGGAACAGGACTCGAACCTGTGACCTTCGGGTTATGAGCCCGACGAGCTGCCTACTGCTCTATCCCGCGCTGTGCGATTTGTATTTTTAGTTTTTATAAACTTAGTAGCGGGAACAGGACTCGAACCTGTGACCTTCGGGTTATGAGCCCGACGAGCTGCCTACTGCTCTATCCCGCGCTGTGCGATTTGTATTTTCAGTTTTTCAACTTAGTAGCGGGAACAGGACTCGAACCTGTGACCTTCGGGTTATGAGCCCGACGAGCTGCCTACTGCTCTATCCCGCGCTGTTTCGAGTGCAAATATACAACGTTTATTGACATCTACAAGCACTTTTATCTTTTTTAATTTATTTTATTTTTAAAAAACTATAAATCAATCATTTAAACTTAACACATCTGAAATAAACTCGTCTATTTGCTCAAAAGTAACATTAGGCATACAAATAATATGAGATTGCCCTTTTTCCGTTGCTAGTTGCCATTTTGCTCGAACCTCAATAGAAGGAGACGAAAAAATCACTGTAATAGCATTAGGATTACGCCAAGCCTTTACGCCTATTTCATTTAATCTTTTCTCTGTATAAGCTGCCACTTGCAAACTATGTTGTGTACGTAAAGCAAAACCTTCAAGACCTAATTTTTTAATGGCATACCATAAAAACAAAGGACTATGCCCATTCCTAGATCCTGTAATCGTAGCATCTGAAGAACCTATATAGGCAATTTTTTTAGCTATTCTGTCACGATTCTCTTTTTTTACTACTACTACTCCTGAAGGCATAGGCGAACCAATAAATTTATGCCCACTTACGGATATACTATCACATCCATCTACAAAATCAAAAGCAGGACGAGGCTCTACGAAAGGAGCAAATCCACCCGCTAGAGCAGCATCAGCATGAACATAATGTTTTTCAATTGCCATATCTGTAACAATTTTCTTGATTGTTGGAATATGATCCTTAGCTTCTGTCATAGTAGTACCTATATTTGCTACTACTACTACAGGACGGTGTCTATTATAACGGATAGCTTCTTTTAAATCATTATAATCTATCTCTCCATTTTCTTGAGAACGTACAATAACATATTCCATATTAAGAAGCGTTACATTTTTTTGAATACTATAATGAGTATCTTCAGAAAAATAAACCATAGCATTAAGATACAATTCCCTGGCAACATACAAACCGTATAAATTACCTTCTGAACCTCCATTTGTCACATAACCCCAAACATTTTCAGGATTGGCTCTAAAAAGTTCTGCAAAAAAATGAACGACTTCTCGTTCCATCTCTCGTGAATCTACTTGGTAGGTTGATTTCACAAATGGATCGCCTAAATTGTTCATTGGAAATTGCAAAAAAGGAAGTAGTTCAGAATAATCAAAATCTTTAGAGACTGGATATCCTAAAAAATATTTTGTACGATCTTCTACTTGTGATAATAATTGTTGTAACTGCTGAGAGATTTCTAAATGGGGATTACTCATTGTGTTTATTTTTTAACAAAAATAATATTATCAGAATATTATATTATAAAAAAACCTATATTTAGAAATTAAATCTACCAAAACATTATTATACAAAAATAATCTCTAAATAACAAATAATTCAATAGGGTAAATCCTAATAAATTTCGACTCTCAAAAATAAGAAACCCAAATTAATTTTATTATTTAGATTAATTTGGGTTTCAACTTGTTTTATATATCGTTAAAATGATATTGTTTTCTTTTTTTCAAAAAAAGAGACTGTCCGAAAAGACCAAAATAACAAACCAAACGTTGATTTTTGGCTCCCTCCTCTTCATTTTATAATCGGTTTATTTTTACTTCAATGCTTTATATAAAATTTCTACTGGATGTTGTGCTTCTCTACCAGTTCCATCTGCAATTTGATGACGACAACTTGTTCCTGATGCCGAAATAATTGTTTCTTTTGATTCTTGACGAATAGTTGGAAACAAAACTAATTCTCCTATATTCATTGAAATTTCATAATGTTCCTTTTCATACCCAAATGAACCTGCCATACCACAGCAACCACTTGGTATATTTAAAACCGTATAATTTTTAGGTAATGACAATATTTGTTTCAAGGGCACTAAGGAAGATAAGGCTTTTTGAAAACAGTGTCCGTGCATACGTACACGTTCTTCTTTATCTGTAAAATGATCAGAAGTTATTTTTCCTTTTTCTATTTCTTGTGCTAAAAATTCTTCTATTAAAAAAGTTTTTTCAGCAATTTTCTTTGCTTTATTTTTTAAATCATTTCGACACAAATCGGGATATTCATCTCTAAAGGTTAAGATAGCAGATGGTTCTATTCCTATTAAAACAGCCTCTTTAGGCAGCAAATCGTATACTTTTTCTACATTTTTTTCGGCTATTTCTCGGGCAATTTTTACCATTCCTTTCGATAAATAGGTTCTACCGCTGATTCCTATTGATGGAACGTTAACTTTATAACCTAATTTATTTAATAATTTAACAGCTGTTTGCCCAATAGTTACATCAAAATAATTTAAAAATTCATCGCTATACAGATAAACTTCTCCGTTTTCAAAAGTTCCTTCTTGATTAAATTTAGCAATCCATTTTTCAAAGGTTATTTTATACATTTCAGGAAGAGAGCGTTCTGTAGCAAATCCTGTTGTTTTCTTTACTAGGGTTCCTAAAAATCCTTTGGTTGACAAATTATACAAAAAGGGTACTTGAGCAAACATTTTGTTTACTCGTGGTGTATGACCTATTAATTTAGAACGAAATTTTATTCCATTTTTATCATGATACTGTTGCAGGGCTTCTGCTTTTAACTTAGCCATATCTACATTTGAAGGACATTCTGATTTACATCCTTTACAACTCAAACACAAGTCTAAAACATCTATTATTTCTTCATGATCAAATGGGTTCATTTTTTTAGAGTGTGTGATGGTTTCTCGTAAAATATTGGCTCTTGCTCTTGTGGTATGTTTTTCGTTACGAGTAGCCATATAACTAGGACACATGGTCCCTCCGCTTTTCTCGGTTTTACGACAATCTCCAGAACCGTTACACATTTCTGCAGAACGTACAAATCCGTTTAACTCTGAAAAGTCAAAATATGTTTCTGGCATTGGTGTTACTTGTCCTGCTTGATAACGTAAGGAAGTATCCATAGGAGGAGTATTGACAATTTTACCTGGATTAAAAATTCCCCATGGGTCCCACGTATTTTTTACTTGGATAAACATTTGATAAATTTCTTCGCCTAACATGAATGGTATAAATTCGCCTCGTAAGCGTCCGTCTCCGTGTTCTCCACTTAATGAACCTTTGTATTTCTTCACTAAATGTGCAATATCTGTAGCAATCGTACGGAACATAGCCGTACCTTCTTTTGTTTTTAAATCAATTATAGGACGCAAGTGTAATTCTCCCGTAGCGGCATGTGCATAATGTACACAAAATAGATTTCTACTTTCTAAAATCTGATTGAAATCTTCAATAAAATCAGGTAGATCTTCTACAGCTACTGCTGTATCTTCTATTACGGCTACTGCTTTAGCGTCTCCTGGAATATTAGACAAAAGTCCTAAACCTGCTTTACGAAGATTCCATACTTTATTTGTATCTTCTCCGTAAACAATTGGAAAATGATAACCTAACCCTGCTGCTCGCATTTGCTCTTCCATTTTTTGAGCTGTTTCCTGAATTTCTTCTACTGTATCACGAAGAAATTCTATCACTAAAATAGCTTTAGGATCGCCTTGAACAAAGAAACGATTTTTACTTTGTTCTATATTTTCTTTAGTACAGTCTAGAATGTAATGATCTATTAATTCTACGCTATCTGGATTGTATTCTAATGCGATTAAATTAGCCTTTAAAGAAGCATTGACACTATCGCAGTGCACACACACTAAACCCGCTTTAGGTTTTAAGGCATTCACTAAGTTTAACTTGATTTCTGTAGCAAAAAATAGAGTTCCTTCCGAACCTGCAATAAGCTTACAGAAATTAAATTTTTCTTGAAAGTTTCCAAAAGGTGCTGTATCAGCTAATAAATCTAAAGCATATCCTGTATTACGCCTTGGAATTGTTTTTTTGGGATAATTGGCATTAAACAATTCTTGGTTTACGGGGTTAGATAGTATTTCTTTGGCTTGCAAATAAATTTTTTGTTCTAATTCACTTACAACATTTATACCTTGACACTTAGCTTCAAACTCTTCATTGGTTAATTCTCCAAAAGTAACCTCATTTCCATCTGCTAAATATCCTTTGATTTCTAATAAATGTTCACGAGTAGAACCATAGACAACTGAACGAGCACCACAAGCGTTATTCCCTACCATTCCTCCAATCATACAACGATTACTGGTGGATGTCTCGGGTCCAAAAAATAAACCGTATTTTTTTAGATCTAAATTAAGTTCATCTCGAATGACTCCTGGTTGTACCCAGGCTGATTTTTCTTCTTTATTGACACTTAAAATAGATGTAAATTTTTGGGATATATCTACAACAATACCTTGCCCAACGACTTGACCTGCTAAGGAAGTTCCTGCAGCGCGTGGTATAACACTTAGTTTATTTGTACGAGCAAAATCTATTATTTTCTTTATATCTTCTTTTGATTCTGGCACCGCAACAGCCATAGGCATTTCACGGTATGCACTAGCATCTGTGGCATACAGTGTACGCATGGTTGTATCATGGTATAACTTTCCTTGTAATGATTGTTCTAAAACATCTAATTTCATGCTCACTTTTTAATTCTTTTTAAACAGAAATTTTTAATTTCTTTTGATACGTTATGTTTTTAATGATTAATACAAAATTCTATATCGTATTGTATTGGGTATCATTTTTAATTGTTTTTCTAAATCTGGATCATAAAAACTATCTACATCTGTAATTACGTACCCTATTTGTTCATTTGTTTTTAAATATTGTCCTAAAATGTTGCAATTTGCATTGGAAAATATTGTATTAATTTGTGCCAATATTCCTTTGACGTTTTCGTGTATGTGCATTACTCGATGTGCATTATCAAATTCAGGTAATTGAATTTCGGGCAAATTAACGCTTCCAAAAGTAGTTCCTGTATTGATATACTGTATTATTTTTCTTGACACATAATTTCCTATATCGTGTTGGGCTTCTTCTGTACTACCTCCTATATGTGGTGTTAGTATGACATTATCTCTTCCACGCAGAGCGGAGAGGAATACCTCATCATTATTTTTAGGTTCATAAGGAAAAACATCTATAGCTGCCCCTCTTATCTTACCACTGTCTAAATTAACGATTAGTGCATCCATATCTACTATATGTCCGCGGGACAAATTTAAGAATACTACTCCATTTTTCATCGCACTAAATGTGTTTGCATCCATCAGTTGTTCATTACTTTCTCTTCCATCAACATGCAAAGACACTACATCTGCTACTGCTAATAGTTCTTGTAACGATGCGCATTTTTTAGCATTTCCTAAAGCTAGTTTATCTACCACATCATAAAAGTAGACTTGCATTCCTAGGGCTTCAGCTAAAATAGAAAGTTGAGATCCAATACTACCATATCCAACAATTCCTAATTTTTTCCCTCTAATTTCTACACTACCATTAGCCGACTTATCCCAAATTCCTTGGTGCATTTTTTGACTTTTTTCAAAAGTAGCACGCATTAGCATGATCATTTCTCCTATTGCTAGTTCTACGACTGAACGTGTATTACTATAAGGGGCATTAAAAACAGCTATTCCTTTTTGGCTACAAACTTGTAGATCTACTTGATTGGTTCCTATACAAAAAGTTCCAATTGTATGCAGTTTATGGGCGTTTTCTAAAACACGTGCTGATACGGTTGTCTTAGAACGAATTCCGAGTATGGATACCTCCTTAATCTGTTCACACAACTCCTCTTCTGATAGTGATCCTTTTAAACTTGTAACTTGATACCCTTCGCGTTCGAATTGAGCAACTGCGTCTGGGTGAATGTTTTCTAATAGTAAGACTTGTATTCTATTCTTAGGATAAGAAACGGACGCTTTTACGGACAAATCGTATAAGATCTCATCTAAAGAGGGAGCTACTTTTTCTGCTAAATCTAATACTACTTGACGTTTTATATTTTCGGTAAAAGCATAGAATTTAGATACTACTCCGTATTGTTTTGTTTCATAATCGGTATAGCCATCACCTATCATGATTACTTCACCTTCTAACTTTAAGGATTGTATTTTTAATGCTTTTCCTTTGTTTTCACATAGTTCTTCTTTTTCATCAAATCCTACTATATTTCCATGATGGTCAAAAACGAAGGTATTTGCTAATACATTTTCGGGTTTTATTCCAAACTCTTGGACAATAGGTACTATAATTTCTTTGAATCCGTTTGATATAACGTACACTTCTTCGCTGTGCAGTTTAAAGAAGTTTTTATTTTGAATAACAGATGTGGAAATTTTATCTTTTAATTTTTTTATTAATTCTTCTAGATGATCTCGATGTGCTTGTAATAAATGAATTCGTTTTGATAACGATTCTTTTAAGGTAATACTTCCTTCCATTCCTTGATTGGTTATTTCTTGAATGGTTTTTAGAACTGTTTCGGCTATAGGTGTTTCTCCATGAATAATAGTACACAATTCATCGAGTGCTTCTACTTGTATAAAAGTACTATCGAAATCGAAAATAAAGATTTTGCGTTGTGCCATAACAGATTTAGTGTATTTTAATAATTTGAAAACTAAATTAATAAAAGAATTTACTTGGCTACAGAAACGATCTGAATTAATTCATCTAAATGTTTTAATTCGTACTTTTTCAAGATTTGAGGGTCTATATCTAAGTATTTTAAGATTTGTTTATTTGCTTTATCCTTTTTATTGGATAACCGAACGCCTTTATTTTTTCTTTTGTCTTTTATGATGAATTGTTTAAAATCTAATGCAATATAAAATTTTTGATTTTCATATACTATTTTTCTAAATACAGACCAATCGGGTCTTAATTCTTGTGCACTTTGTATCGTTTCAAAAATTTCAAAAACATCTTTATTAACTACATCAAAAGCAATGTAGGCATTGGATTCGTAATGATTTTCTATAATTACTTTTTCATCATATTTTCCATGAATAACATAGGGTTTCAAATCCGTATCTAATGGTTTAAAGTAAATGTGTTGTTTACCAGTCTTAAAACTAGGGTCATCATTAAATCCTTTTACTAGATCAAAAGTCCCTATTCCCACAATATCTTCATGTCTACACAAGAAATATTCAGAACTTTTGTCAATATATTTCACTTCTTCATTTTGTTCTGAATCGGTCAAAACAGGGGAATAGTTCCTATTGATAAAATGTCCCAAATGATAATTCTGTTGAAAAGCCTTTGTCGCTAAAAATTGCATTATTACTTCTTTTGGCAGTGTGTCATATACATAATTCACACCGTTTCGAACGACTAATCGATCGATTTGCAAAGCTTCTGAAATCCTGAAGAAATCAGGATGTCCATAGGGAGCGGTATCTTCTATTGTGCAATAAGAAGCAATTAAATTACGATCTAAATCAAATAGGATGTATTTAATATAATTTAGTTGATAATTTTTACATTTTAGACTTTCTTGTTTCTGTTCAAAAAAACCAACTTTTTCTCCGTGAACGAGTAAGTCATTTGCTACGATTTTAAATTCTTTAGTACTTATGTTTTCTTCAATTGGTTTCGTTTCAATGGGTTCTAACTTTAATCTTTCTTCATCTATTGTAAAAAGACGTTCTAAATCAAGTCCTTTTTGATTCAATACATGGTACTGACATAGCATCTTGATAAATTCTCTGGAACGACTAAAGGATTCTTCTAAAACTTTTAATCTTTTTACATCTGAGTAGTTAGGGCTAATCAATTCAAATTGAATTTCATTTATTTCTTTACAACCTCTACAAGGTATCATTTTCGCATGAAGCATCAAATTATTATTCAGATCATATAGATCATATTTGAAGCGATTGGATATTACTTTTAGCTGAAGAACTGGAACGCCATCTATAGTTACTTTTTCGTTTTTTATTTGAATAGTTTGCGCGCCTGCTGTTAGAGAAATGAGCAATAGGAAAATTTTTTTAATCATGCTAGTTTCTTTTAATTTTTTGTTTTAAAACAAAAAGAGTTCTCTTATTTTCACAAGAGAACTCTGTATTATTTTTTATATAAAAACTTATTTTGCTTCATTTTGAAGTTTCACGTCTGTACTTTCAAAAATTTTATCTGCTGAAGCAGCTATAAATCCTGAATAAAGCTCTCCATTAGCCATTGGATAACGCAACGCAAATTCATAATAGCAAGAAGGTATCTCTTTAGCTCCTTCATCAAAGTTTACTGTATATAAATCAGCTAATGTACTTGATTGTTCTAGTAGCTCAGCAGGAGTTCCCTTAATTTCACCACCAGAAGTATTTAATTTCCAACCATTATCTTTTAAAAATTGGTTTAAAGACTGTAATGTTGGAAATTGGGTTAAGGCATTCACATTAATTGTAAAGTGATTAGCTCGGAAACCATAAATATACATCCACGCTGCATACTCTGACTCTTCCAATAAATTGGAATAGATTGCGTTAGAAGAATTATTCCATACAGCACCGCTTAAAATTAAATCTTCTTTTTCAAATACTGATTGGTCACAAGCATCTAAAGTTTCTTTTACTGTTTTTTGTAATGATTCCGAACATTTAGCTAATTCTAATTGTGAAATAAAAACGCGTGGCGCGCTTTTATCTGTAGCGTGTTCATAATGCTTTGCAAATAATTTTTTAGATTCAAAAACATATTCGCCTTTTGGCTCATAACCTGCTTTTATAAAAGGTTTTTCTAAAACCGAAATATCGACACGTTTATCATCGTATGTACGAATAGCTATATGATCATTTCCTATTATTTCTCCTTCAGCAGCTAATAATGCGTGAATTTTTTGAGCAGATGGAGTAATAGCGATGTATTGCTCCCATAATTTTGACAATAATTGATCTTTATCCATGGTGTTGTTTTCTTTTAATGTGACACAAAATTAGTGTATTTATAAGTATATTTACAACATCTAAGTAAATTTATTAAAATTTGACTTTTATAGATTCCTAATTATGTTAATTTAACATTTTAAAAACAATATAAAATAGGCAAAAAGATCAATATTATTTTTTTACTTATTTTCTCATTAATACCAAAGTTTAAAAAGGATAAAAATGTCACAAGGGTTAAATAAAATAATAGATTATATCAACAAAAAAATAATTCAAAAGCTAAGTTTAGATGGTCGTTTTGCCTATTCTGAATTGGCTAAGGAATTAAACATTTCTAATTCATTAGTTCACCAACGAATCAAGAAAATGCAAGAAGCAGGTATTATCAAAGGTTTTTCTATTAAGCTTGATGCAAAAGCTATGGGCTACGAAACTATTACCTATACAGGAATTGCTACTAAAGAAGCTCGTTATTCTTATTCTATTGCTGAAAGACTAAAAGAGATTCCAGAAGTTGTAGAATGTCATTTTGTGTCTGGCAAATATGCTTTATTTTTAAAAATTGTAGCTACTAACAATGAAGAGTTTAGGAAAATTTTATACGAAAAAATTCATATCATTGAAGGTGTTGGAAGTACTGATTCATTCATCTCTTTTGGCTCTGCATTTGAAAAAGAGATCCCTATACTTTAAGCTTATCATTTTTGTTTTTGTATATATTCTATAGTACTCAATTTTAAAAATGAATAGGCAAACTCCTTTTATCTATTGCTGTTATTTTACTAAAATCCTGAAATTACTCAAACCTACTTTAATAAGTAAAAAGAGCATCATATTCACTATATAACGCGTATAATTATTAAAAAATACTTACTGACTCAATAATGAAATACTCCATTCTAAAATTTAATAAATATAAAATAGACCTCTTGTTTGAGTAAATAAAGTTTTTATTTCTCCTTATTTTTTTCGACGTTTTTGTGATCATAATATTTATTTTTAGTATTTCTATTAAAAATAGTCTTTCATAAAACTACTGAAAATCTAGTTCTATTAGTCGTTTGTCTATATGACAGCTAAAAACACTCTGTCAAATATTTTTTGTAAATTTGAATCATCAAACCATTTGGAATCATGAAGGCTAAATACATCAATCCGTTTACCGACTTTGGATTTAAAAAAATATTTGGGGAAGAAGCCAGCAAAAATTTGCTTATAGACTTCCTTAACACACTATTGCCTGAACACGACCAAATTAAAGAACTTTCTTTTAAAAACACCGAGCAACTCGGAATTACCGACCTCGACAGAAAAGCCATATACGACATCTATTGCCAAAATGAAAAAGGCGAAAAATTCATCGTAGAACTACAAAAAGCAAAACAAAATTTCTTTAAAGAACGAACCATTTATTACGCCACTTTTCCTATCAGAGAACAAGCCGAAAAAGGAGAATGGAACTATAACCTCAAATCCGTTTACTGTATAGGTATTTTAGATTTTACTTTTGACGATTACGAATCTGAACCCGAAAAAAGCGAAGTCGTACATACCATTAAACTAAAAAACCAAAATGGAAAAGTTTTTTACGATAAACTAACCTATATTTATTTAGAAATGCCCAACTTTAAAAAACAGGAAACCGACTTAAACTCCCGTTTAGACAAGTGGTTGTATTTTATTAAAAACCTAGAAGACTTCCAAAATATACCTACCATTTTCAAAGATGAGGTTTTTACTCAAGCTTTTGAAAAAGCTGAATTAGCTAATTTTGGACAATGGGAATTAGATAAATACGAAAGTAGTTTAAAAGTGTACAGAGACCTAAAAAGTATTATTGATACAGCTTTTGATGACGGTAAAGAAGAAGGAAAGATTGAAGGAAAGATTGAAGGAAAAATTGAAATTGCTAAGCAAGCAAAAACAATGGGGCTTTCAATTCCTGATATAATAAAGCTAACAGGACTATCCGAAAAAGAAATCAACGAGTTATAAAAGTGTACCCAAATAGTATCTAACTATTTCGAGACAGTGCAATCTCTGGCACACATTTTTATTACAGGAGACATTACTCTTCTTATTATTATAAAATTTAAAATTATTTTATCTGTAAAATTTTCAATATATAATTGTTTTTATACCATTTAAACTTTGAAATTTACTCATAATACTATTTTTTTAACCTTGAAACTGTCCAAAAAGTTCGCAATCTTTCATTTCGACCAAAGGGAGAAATCACATAATGTTTGATTTAGAGACTATCCTACAAAAGCAATAGAAATTAGTATTGATTCTCGATGTGCTTCGCGCTCGAGCTAACGATCATTTCAATTATATACTCAACCGTTTGTTAGAGTTGTTTTAAAATAAAAAAGATCGAGAATTTCACTTTTTAATCCAGTATATTTTAAGTTTAAATGGTATTAAAACTTTTTTTTATTTTGTTTCTCTTATTTTTAAATATTTTTTGTGACCATACTAATCATTTTAATATTTTTACAAAATAACGTTTGATTCCCCTTCTAAAGTTTTGGTTAACAAATGTCTACTGGATTAAATTTCAGCTTAATTTAAAATTGATTTTTTACTTACAAACTACTATCTTTAATAAAAACAAAAGCTAATTGGTTCTGTCACCATCAATAAAATGACAGAACATGAATAAAGATCTAACAATATTTTTTCACCTTAAACAAAAAAAAATGAAAAGAATATCAATAACATTGTTTGCTCTAATAGTAATCATTTTTATTATTAATTATTTTTATCAAGTTAATTATTGTGCATCTCCAACTAACTACTATGTATCGCCAAGTGGCAATGATGCCAATCCTGGAACGAAGGATTTCCCTTGGAAAACGATTCAACATAGTTTAAATAATATGCCTGCTAATAGCACACTAAATGTTGGTAGTGGTGTTTACAATGAAAAAATTCAAATTCCAGTTAATAATATTACGATTAAAAATCAAACTTCTACTCTTCCTATTATTGATGCAACGGGTATTACCAATAAAAATTCTATCATTTCTATTTTAAACAAAAAACACATTACAATAGATGGTTTAGAATTAAGAAATAATATTCAAAATGATGCCCAAGGTATTTTAATAGAGGGTTTGTGCAATGAAATAACTATCAAAAATTGTATAATTCATGATATTCATTTTTCTTCAAATCCAAATGCTCCTGTAAATGCGTCGACTAATGCGCAAGGAATTATTGTTTATGGTACCAATCCTACTAAAGCAATACGTAATTTAGTTATAGAAAACAATCAATTATTCAATTGTAGGCTTGGTTATAGTGAGGGAATTGCTATTAATGGTAATGTTGATAATTTTAAAGTTATAAATAATACTGTTCATGATTTAACAAATATTGGAATTGACATAATTGGGTATGAAGGTACGTGTTCTTTTTCTAGGAATGATCAAGCAAGAAATGGTTTGGTAAAAAACAATACCATTTATAATTGTATTTCACCCTCTGCTAGATCTGGTGGAATTTATATAGATGGCGGCAAAAAAATCATCGTTGAAAATAATGAATCACATCATAATGGGTATGGTATTGAAATTGGTTGTGAAAATATTGGCAAAACTACTGATGGGATTATAATTCGTAATAATATATTCCATAACAATCAAGTTTGTGCAATTGCATTAGGAGGTTTTGATTATCCAAATGGATCTGGTAAGGTTACTAATTCAATCATTATAAATAACACTTGTTTTTCAAACGATTTTACCAGTTCTGGCAACGGAGAATTATATTTATCTTATAGTGAAAACTCTATCATAAAAAATAACATTTTTCACACAAATTCAAACAGTAATTTAGTTTATGCTGAATTAAGTCAACCAAATTTAAATTTTAATGATAATATATTTTATTGTCCAGACGGGATTGATAATCTATATGCTAATTGGAACGGATCAAGTTATACTGGCTATTTTTCATTTGTTATAGGGACTTCGTCTAATTTAAATTCTAAATTTGCTAATCCAAACTTTACTAAAACGGATATTACTTCTCCTTGTTTTAATTTATTATCAACTTCTTTAAACAATTAATATTTATTTTTACATTTTAAGGGTTCCTTTTAAAACTCAATTAAATATAAAATTTGAGTAGTTGGTTCTTTCTAGAGTTCTAAAAACTATTAATCATGGATATTTTTCTAAGCGTTTTTCCGTAATATATTTATATTTTTTATTAGTTTGTGTAGAATTTATCAAGTATATCATTATTTATATGCAACAATAAAACATTAACATTTATTTATAAAACAATCGCCTTATATTTAGGCGATTATTTTTTTATTTTGGAATCAATTACGTTTACTATACACGAGGCAATCCAAGATCTTCCTGTTACATGGAATACGATTGCGAAGGACAATGCTTTTTTACAAACGTCTTATTTATCTGTTTTAGGAGAGTCTTCTCCTGTTAATATGCAATGTTTTTATATTGCTATATATGAAAACAATAAACATATAGGTGTTGTCCTAGCTCAATATATCCAATCACAGCAATTATCTTCATTTGGCGATCGAGATAAATGTTTTAGAATTTACACAAGAAATTTTTTGCTTCGTCATTTTGCTTCTAATGTTCTATTTATTGGTAACAATATGATTACGGGACAAAATGGATATGCGTTTAACAAAGAGATGAATTTTTCTTGTATTAGTCAAATTTTACAAGAATGTAAGAATCATGTAATCTTACATTTAAAAAAACAAAATATCAATATACATATTATTGTTTTTAAAGATTTCTATGAGGGTAGCAGTAATGAATTGAAAAAATATTTTTTTAAGGATTTTTTTGAATTTAATATTCAACCTAACATGATTTTTGAGTTAAATCCAGAATGGAAAACGGAGGAGGATTACATGGCTGCTTTGTCAAAAAAATATCGAGATCAATACAAACGTTCTCATAAAAAATTTAGTGGTATTACTACCCGCGAATTATCTTTAGAAGAAATTAAAATATATGAAGAAAGAATATATGAACTTTATCATCATGTAGCTAAAAATGCTCCTTTTAATACCTTTTTCTTATCGAAACATCATTTTTATACTTTTAAAAAACAATGTGGTAATGGTTTTAAACTAACGGGATATTTTTTGAACGATGATTTAATTGGTTTTCATACCTTACTTTTAAATGGTGAATTATTAGAAACCTATTTTTTGGGATATGATGAATATGTACAAAAAGAAAAGATGTTGTATTTAAATATGTTGTACAACATGACTGAATTTGGCATTAAAAATCAGTTTAAGAAGATCATTTTTGGTCGAACAGCTTTAGAGATCAAAAGTTCTATAGGAGCAAAACCCGTTGTTATGTCTGGCTTTATTTATCATAGAAACGCGATTATCAATCGCTTTATCAATAAAATATTTGCTCGTTTAGAACCTCAAATTTCATGGCAAGAACGCCATCCTTTTAAATAATCTACAAGAGTAAGCAATATTTTTGTTATAAAAACAGCATATTGCTTACTAAAAATTTAAGGCACTATCTTTCTAGTTCTATTTGTATATTTTCCCAATTTTCCATTAGCATATCTAGTTCTTTTTTCTTGTTTTCATAAGCCGTAAAAAAGGAAGTGTCTTGTGATAATTTTTCATAATTTTCGGCTAGTGTAAGATCATCTTTTTGTATTTTTTTTTCTAATTCTTGTATTTGGCTTTCTATTTTTGACAGCTTATTTTGTAGTATTTTTTTTAGTTTTTGTTCTTCATAGCTCAAATTTTTAGTTTGAGTATTAAGACCTGAATCGGGTTTAATCTCATCTTTTTTCTCAACTTCACGAAAATTATCTACGTTGCGTTGTTCTAAAAAGAAATTAATATCGCCTAAATATTCTTTAATTTTTTGATCTTTGAACTCGTACACCGTATTTGCCATTCCTTGTAAAAAATCACGATCGTGGGAGACTAATAATAATGTTCCTTCAAACTTTTGTAAAGCTGCTTTTAGTACATTTTTAGACTTAATATCTAAATGATTTGTAGGTTCATCCATTACTAACACATTCAAAGGCTGTAACAATAGTTTACATAATGCTAATCTATTCCTTTCTCCTCCTGAAAGCACTTTTACTTTTTTTTCTACATCATCACCTCGAAATAAAAAGGCTCCTAGCATATCGCGTACTTTAGAACGGTTTGAGTCTGTAGCAGCATCAATCATAGTGTCTAAAAGTGTTTTTTCGCCATCTAAATAGTCTGCTTGGTTTTGGGCGAAATAACCTAATTGTACATTGTGTCCTAATTTAATTATTCCTTCATAAGGAAATTCATTGACAATTGCTTTTATAAAAGTGGATTTTCCTTGTCCATTTTGTCCAACAAATGCAATCTTACTTCCTCTTTCTATATTTAAGGAAATATCTTTTAGAATTGTTTTTTCGCCGTATGCTTTTGTAACTTTATCTGCTTCTATAACCACACGACCAGGAATTACTGAAATAGGAAATGAAATATTCATAACAGAGTTATCATCTTCATCTACCTCAATCACTTCCATTTTATCTAACTTTTTTATAAGAGATTGAGCCATTGATGCTTTAGTGGCTTTGGCACGGAATTTTTCAATTAATTTTTCTGTTTCTTCAACTTTTTTGAGTTGATTTTTTTGGGTTTGTAGTTGTTTTTCACGAATTTCTTCTCTAAGTTCTAAATACTGTGTATATGGCTTATTATAATCATATATTTTTCCTAGTGAAATTTCTATGGTTCTATTGGTTACATTATCTAAAAACATTTTATCATGTGACACGATAACGACTACACCTGGAAAAGTTTTCAGGAAACTTTCTAACCAGATGATACTTTCTATATCCAAATGGTTTGTAGGTTCGTCTAATAACAAAATATCATTGGTTTGTAACAATAATTTAGCTAATTCAATACGCATACGCCACCCTCCAGAAAAAGTATCCGTTTGACTATTAAAATCCTCTCGTTTAAAACCGAGTCCTAATAAAACTCTTTCTGCTTGTCCTACATAACTATATCCTCCTAAAATTTCATAGCGATGTTGAAAATCACTTAATCTTTCTATTAATTCAGTATAGGATTCTGTTTCGTAATCAGTACGAGTGGCTAGTTCTTGATTAATTCTATCAATTTCAAATTCTGCTCGTTTAATATCTTCAAAAGCCATATAAGCTTCTTCTAATACTGTTCTGCCTTTCACAAAATCAATATCTTGACGCAAAAAACCAATTTGTACGTCTTTTTCCGTTGCAATATCTCCAGAATCAGGTTTAAAATCTCCCGAAAGAATTTTTAACAGGGTGGACTTTCCTGCTCCATTTTTTCCTACTAGTCCAACGCGATCACCTGCGCCTAATCTAAAGGTTACTTCTTCAAATAAAAAAGTTCCTCCAAAAGAAATTGATAAATTGTGAATATTTAGCATAAAATGTTAATTAAATTATATATTCAAAAGCATAAAAAAACTACCTTTGATAAAAAATTTTTGCAAATGTTAAAAAAAGGATTGAAAATCAATAGCATTTTAACAGGAAGTTGTCCTAAATGTCAACAAGAAAGCATGTATAAATCAAGCAACCTGTTTAACCCAAAGTATACAATCAAAATGAATGAACATTGCTCACATTGTGGATTACAGTATTCAATGGAACCTTCATTTTTTTATGGTTCTATGTATGTTAGTTACGCCTTAGGTGTTGCGTTTGGTGTGGCTGCATTTATCATTTGTTATGTATTTTTAAAAACTAGCCTAAAAACAGCTTTTATAGGCATTAGTTTAACTCTTGTTATTTTTATGCCTGTTATCATGAGACTTTCTAGAAATATTTGGATTAGTTTCTTTGTTTCTTATGATAAAAATTGGCAATTAAATTCAAAAAAATAATCATTTATGAACGGTCCTAAAAAATTACAATCTAGCATTTGAGTAAAAAATTAAAAGCTAAATTATTTTTTTAGGACCGTTTCCTTTTTTAAAAGATATACTTATATCCCAATCCAAAGGTATTAAAGTTATATTTAGACTGAAAATTAATATCAGCTGAAACTTTTAAATAACTTTTTTTCATTACTTTATAATGAGAATTTACTCTGAAATTTATAAAGTTATTTTCAAAAGAATCAAAATAGTAAGCTCCCGAAGTATGCAATTTAAATTTAGAATAATCATCTCCTAGATTTGCTTCTACACCGGCACCTCCAAAGTATCTACTTTTTATCAAATAGACTGGTGATACTTTCACTTTCTCATCTATATTTGAAAACTGACATAAAACTTCTAAATAGGGGTTTATTTTAAAATTTTTTTCTCTATTTGAGGCTGTTTTTATTTTCGAACTTAATGTAAAATTTAAATTTGAAAGACTTGGATAGTAATCAGTTATAAAATAAGAATCTACTTCTAAAAATTTTAAATATCTATTATAAGTTCCATTCCATTGAAACTGATATATGTTTTCTTTGTAAGCTTCCAAAAAATTAGCTGGGATGTATTCTAAGTTTGTACTTAGATTGTATTTGCTTGTTATTAGATTAATGCCTCCTTTTGCATTATAATAGAGTTTGCCATTCCAATCTTTTTCTAATCCTAATCCGTAAGTATAGAAAAATTTATTAATCTGATCTGTTTGCTTTCTTTTAAACTCATAAGCCAGTTCTAGGATAGTCGCTAAATTATTAGATGTTTGATCTACACTATACAATTCTTTATGTTTAACATAGAAATCGTGAGAATTTCTTTGTTTGTCAAAATGAGCGTATTTTATATGGTTTTGAAAATTAGTTTTCTTATTTACAAAATAACTCAAGGTTGAATTTGCATCAAGATAATCTCCGTATAAATCTTTTAATTTCATTACAATTTTTTCTTTATTGATAGGTGTAAAAATGGTGGGATATTTACGGATTAATTCTTCTTGTGTTTCTATATCAAAATAAAGAATTTGTTCATTCAAATGTTCTTTTATTTCTTCAAATATTTTTTGATCTTTTATTTGTAACAATACTCCACACGCATCATCGTATTTTCCTAATATTTCATATATCTGAAACATTTTTTGTTTCATAGATTCATCATTTGGATTTTGACTTATGTATTTGCGATAATATTGTTCTAGTTCTACATATTGTCTTAATTCAAACATCCATGAAAGACGAGTATCTGCACTTATTAGGGATGTATACTCTGACCAATTAATAGCATTTTGATAATCTTCATTTTCGTTTACATAACTCCAACTAATATCTGAAACTAGATTTTCATTAAAATAAGAGGTTGCTGGGTCTAATGTTTCTAAATATTTAAAAGCTTCGTCCTTTGCATATACGAGGGCATGATAAAGATAGGCTTCTTGATTTTCACAATTAGGTTCTAATTGAAATATTTTGAATAGTACTTTTTTTATTTCATCATAATCTTCTGATGCTGTAATAATTGATAGATATTCTTTTAGTACTGATAGTTTTTCGTTATTCCACTGGTATTGATTGCATATCCATTTTGTATGTAATTCTTCCGAAGAATAACCTAATATATTAGATAATTCAAATGAATAATTGATATTATGTTTTGAAGGATATTTATCGCAGTGTTTTTCTAACAACTTCCAAACTTCATCTCCTTTACCGTCCCAAGACATATAAGTGGCATACTTATTCCATACAGCATAATTAATTTTTGGTTGACTTAGCATTAAAGCTAATAATCTTCGTTTTTCTTCTTCTAATTTTTTAAAATAGTCTTCAGCTCCTAATTTCCCAGATAAAAAGAGTTCTCTATTTTTCCCAAATTGGTTGTATTCTTCTAATACTTTTTTAAAAATTTGAGTTTCATCCATTATTTTTTTCTCAAGGGTAAATGACAATTTATTAGCTGATTTAAGAGATACTAATTTGCCTCCCATAAAATCTGTTATGCTATAGTTTTTAGATTGAGTTGCTAATTCTTCTTTGTTTTTTGGGGTTAATTCATCAAAATATACCCCCCAAGTATTTCCTTTTTCTGTAAATAAATCGGTTTCTTCTCTAACTATATATTTTTCACCTATTATTAAATGTTCGTATTTAGATTCTCTCCATTTCATAACTATAGGTGCAGCGTCTTTTACTGTATAAAATTCGCTTTGCGGATTAATTTCTTTGAACTCGGTCAAAAAATCATCAAAGCAGCTGTACAGTGTTTTTTTTCCTCTTTTCCAGTTTAGACCAAGATCATTTCTTAATTCATAATGGTATTTTTTCTTTTTCTTTTCTTTTTTATTACCAATTTGAAAAACATCATCTGGGTGAACAAAATGCGTCCAAACTCCTGTGTACAAATAAGTTGAATATATATTATAATATTTTTCATCGTTAAAATAAAATCCACTGGACACTCTGGGATAATCAAATAAATCCTTATGATATGGATCAAAATCAAATTCTCTATCTCCTCCTTCCTTTTTGTCTCCTAGGTACAAACTTGAAAAATATTTCAAAGATGACATTCCTCTTTTGAGTTCACTTATTCCATAAGGGTCTATATAATTAGAAGGGGGTACATAGGTAACTGGAAAATCTCCAAAGTCATTTACTAACCATTTTTTTTTAGTTGCTTTTAATGAGAAGAATATATCTTCAGGATCTTTCCATTCTTCTTTTAACAATGATACGTGGTTATAGCCATGAAATCCTAGTTCATGATTTTCTTTAAGTAAATCATGGGTTAAAAAATTAGAAGTTCCTCTTTTAGTATTGTCTTTTCCTTCCATTTTAGCAAAATCCCATTGTTTAAAAGAAAAAGGAGCATGTCTAATATCATCATAATCAAAAGCAAGTAGTGCCGTATATTTAATGTTATACTTTTGAGCTATTTTTTTCATATCGGGCCACCATTTTTTGTATACAAATTCATTCATTGTCAAATTGTATTCTGACCTGATAGGTTCTTGTTTTGAATCGTATAGCGGAGACGGAAAATCGTCTAAAAATACAGTACTTGTATTAGCTAAAGGATATGGTATACCTGAGAGTCCTCTTAAAAGAAATGTAAAAAGTAACCCTCTATCTCTTTTTTCAAACATTTTAGAGGAATTACAGCAAATTACTTTTCCCATACCTATATTATTTTCTATTAATATGGGCATAGTCATTTGATTATCTGACCATATTCCTATATTCAAATCTTTTCTAAAGTTTACTTTAGCAAAAGCAAAATGTTTGGTATCAGTATACAAATTAACTTGTCTCTTACCTCCTAAAGAAATGGTATTCAGACAGATTCCTTTAGATGTAATATCATAACTTAGATCTGAATCATAACGCATTCCCCAGAAAAACAGAAAACGTTGATCTTCTCCTATGTTTGGAAAAATTAAAGTTCCTCCTGTACTAACAAATTTTAGTAAAACAGGTATGGTTTGGTTATTTAATCTTTTTGTATCATTGATAATTAATATTCTGGCTGAACTTTCTATTTTTAATTGTTCATTAAATCTATCTACAATTTTAAAATTAAAAGGTATCTTAGTATAATCACATATCTTTCGAAAATGTTCATAATAGGTCACAGATAAATCGTCTTTAGAATCTAATATATATTCTACGACGGGTTTTTTACTCAGGCTTGATGATTCGTATGGAGATAAAAGATCATGCTGCTGTTTGTTTCTTAAATAATCATTTTTTAATCTGTAAAGCGAGTCAAGACTGTTACAACTAAAGAATATTGAAAAAGACAAACAAAACATTAGAATTTTAAAAAACCATATTGGAAATTTGACTTGAAAACGGTTTATTAATAATTTCATACACTTCTAATTGATTACTATCAAATATTTTTTTTATTTTTCTATTCCTCAATTTCAAACGTTCAATTCTATCTAATATTTCAACATTTAATTCTTTATATTCGTCAGCATTGTATTTGAAGACGAAAATACTTGAGGGTAAAATAAATTCTGGATGTTTAAATAAAAATTTATTTCTTTTTATATTTTTAGCGTAAATATAATCTACTTTCATATAATGGTCGGCAAGAAAATCTTTATAAGGAACAAAATAACGCCTTCCACTACTTAGATTAAAATATTCATCTTTATTGACTACTGCATACGTTCTATCTAGATAATTTCTAAGAATCATTTCATTGACTGCCAAAATATCTTGATGTAGTTTTTTAGTTTCATTCATTGGTAGAAACAATACTGCTTTTTGTAAATAAGCAAAAATAAAAATAGAAAAAACGACAACAGATGCTCCTTCGTATATATGGTATCTATTTTCTGAAAAAATTTTGAGAAAATCTAAAACAATTGCAATATTTATCCCCATTAAAATAGGGATAAAAATAGACAAGACTTTAAATAATAAATCTTTATCTATCCATTCGTTATCTATTTGAGTCAACAAATAGATAGCTGTTACAAACAAAAAAACTAGAATTTTTTTTCTCCAACCTTTTTTAAAAAAGATAGCTGATAATAAATTGAGTATAAAACCTACTATAAATATAATTTGATAATAAAATATTAATCTGTCTATTTCTATTCTTATAAAAGGATTTGAAAAGGATAGTTCTACATCAATTAGAGTTCTTCTAACAATATTTGATAACTTTTCTTGGTGCATAATCAAGAATGTTTTATAAATAAAAACAACTATAATTGATGAAAGGATATACATCTGAAGTACTACCGATGATTTGTTTTTTTTAAAATACACGATTACTAAAAAAAGCACTAAAAAAGGTAATAAGAAAAGAAACGCATATAAGTCTAACAAACCTATAGCGATGAAAGCTATTAAGAACTTAAAATATTGTTCGCTTCTTGTGTAAGGTAACATCTTTAGTTTTGTCATATAAATCACTAATGGTAGAATTAGTGTGAATGACAATAAAAGAGAGCAACTTTGATAAAAATTTGTAATATCTGAAGGAAGGAATGTAAATCCTAAAATATAGTAAACTGTTACAAATATTGGAATAATGATCATAGATTTTGTTATCTTTTGAATAAACCAAAAGACTACAATGGTCATTGATAACAACTGAAAAATAGAGTATACATAAATACTTATTTCTAGAGAAGAATTTGTTATATGAGAAAGAAAGCTTACAAAAGCATAAACTCCTTCTGGGTTTATTTCTTCGGTAAACCATTTATTCATGTCTTTTGCCTTTACTTTTTCGAGTGTATCAAACCAATTACTTGAAAAAAGATAATGATCAAACTTTATAAAGTAAAAGGAAATAAGACAAATTGAAAACAATAAGAATAAAAGAGACGATATAATATAAACGTTTCTTCTTTCTAATTTTAAATGGGCGTTAGATAGAACAAACTTCCAATTAAACTCGTTATTTTCTACTTTTTTTAATACTAAGAGTAAACGTCTTTTAAATTTATTAACAATTATACTTGGTAATTTTAAAGGATTTACAACCCGTAAATAATCACATAATCCAACAGCTACAAGTAAACCTGTAACAACCAAACCATCGTATATTCTTAAATTAATTGTTATAAATAGGATTACTATGAGTAAACTAAAGTACTCAAAATATTTTCTAATAATACAATCTAGTAAGTAATTAAAATCACGACGCAACAATAAGTACTTGCGTGTTGCAAATAAAATTATTAAAACAATGATTAAAATTTTTAGTATTCCTACCCCTATAGCTGTGTAAACATTCATACTAATCTTTTATTTTTTGCAAGGATATTTCTGATATACTGTAAGTTATATTTTGGGTTTTAATTCTTTTTCTTATTTTTTTTATTTGATTTTCATCAACTGCATATTCAAGTAACAAAGGCTTTATTTTGTATTTATCCATAGCTTTTTTTATACTACCTAAACGTTCTGAAAAACTTTCATTATTTCGTATTAAATATTTTTTTTCTCTAAAATCATAATCTGTATAGACTGACTCTACTAAGACATAATCTACTTCTCGATATAAGTTTTTTACTAAATCCAATCCTGCATTTTGGACTAATACTTTATTGGGATATTCTCTTTTAATATCTTTTACGAAGGCTATTAAATTATCTTGTAAATTACGTTGTACTCCATATTCTGTATAATTATCTATATTATCTAAAAAAAGACCATCATATCCCATATAAAAAATGTTTTGTATACGGCTTTTAAGAATTTTTTGAATTTTTGATGATCCAATATCTAAATAGTAACTATTCCAATCTGTATTTTTTTCACTTACAGCACTTTTAAGTAATTTATAGTCCCTTGCTCCTTCATTTATTTCTCCAAGGCTTATATAAGCAATTACTTTTTTATTATTTTTCTTTAAATAAGATACTTCATTGTATGTAAAATGAGCGGATTCAACAATGAGTAAATCATAACCAGAAACTTTTGTTACATCAAATTTCCCATAACAAACTAAAAATTTAGTCTTTGAATGAGAGTTCAAAGAAAAACAAAGAAACAACATAATGAGTTTAAAATGACGCATAATAATAATAATCCATTTTTTTAAAAAACTTGTACAAATGGTATGATGTAAATAACATAAAAAATATGTTTCCTACCAAAAATCCTACAACACTAAGATCATAAGAGAAAAATCTGCTAAAAAATAATCCAAAAATTAAATTAATTACAAAAGAATACAAAATACTTTTAAGTGGTATTTGTGGTTGTCCTAATGTAAAAAAATGTAAAACATTTAGCACAGAACATGAAAAGAAAAAATATCCTAAAGAACCTATAATACAAACTTGTTTATTAATGTTATTTAATTTAATTTCAAAAAAAGCATCATATCCGTGAGGGGAATAGAGTATAAATAATTCTATCACAAAAGCCACAAAACTTGTAATTAATAATAGCAAAAAATTCCCCAAATAGTTATCTATAAATCCTTTCCCGTAGTTTTCTATTCTATTAAGAGTTATCTCAGTCTGTAATCTATCCAGTAATTTTGCAAACCTAACAATCCCAAATTCAAAAACACCAGCTACTAAAAGGTAGGTAAGTAACGCTATATCCATGCCTATTTCATAATCTTTTTCGAAGAATATAAAGTATAAAAAACGTTCTTTTTCATGTACTGACCAAGCTATAATTCGATCTAAAAAAACGTATAGAAAAAACAACATTCCATAAAAAAAATATATGTAATTATTATAAATAATAAACTCTCTTTTTATATCTTTTGTTGTGTAACTTGGATCAAAGGCATTATGTTTCTTAAAAAACCTAACTAAGTATAACCATAAAATTAAAACTACAAAACCTAATCCTATCCAATGGGTAAAATAAATATAGAAAGGTGTAAAAACTTTTAACGCTAGAGAAAAAGCAGAACCTAGTATTATAACAACTGGAATTATAATTCTTTCTTTAAATACATATAAAGGTGCTATCATTAATAACATAGAACCGATAAAGATGGAATATATACCACTCAATATGGCCATCTGAAATGCAAAAAATTCTAATAAATAGGACAATAAAACAAATATAGCATTCACAAAAAATAGAAGTTTGAACCCCATTTTAATTAAATGGACAGTGGTTTGAAAAACCATTTTATTGTTTTTATGATTCCAGTAAAAAGAAATTTGTTTACTAATAACTGTTACAACTCCTCCTGTAAGCACCAAACTAGTTATAACTCCAATAACCACTGAAGTAGATTGTAAAATATTAAAATCTGAATATACCCACAAAGAATATCCAAAAACTATAACACAAAAGACTTGAAAAAAAATGGGAAATACATAAAATATTCCTATCAAATAGTCTTTAAAAAAATCTTTAATATCTTCTTTAGTCAATTTAATTGACAATATATCATTTTTTTCAACTTGTACTTTATCACTATATCTTTCTAAAATTTTGCTATACACTACTTTTGAAAGATTAGCTATTGAAGGAAATCCATAATCATTTTGAACATCTATTTCTCGAATTCCAAAAGATTCTATTATTGCTTGTGTAACATTTACACTCATAGGTTTCCCTACTCGTTTTTGAACTAAAAAAACCAGTTGTTCTACTTTATCACTTTTAACTCCTTCTTCCATTATTTCCTCATTTCTAATAGTTCTTCATATATTTCTTCGTATTGATCAATAAATTTGTCAATTGTAAAAAACTCTTCTACTCTTTTTCTACAAGCTATCTTCATTTTTCCTCTTAAAGTATGGTCTTGTAATAATTTAATAACGGCTCTCCCTATATCTTCAGGATCTTTAGGTTTGCATAATATACCACATTCTTCATTTAAGGCTTCTGCGACCCCACCTACGTCAGTGGATACAACAGGTATACCGCAACTCATTGATTCAATGATTGTATAAGGAAACCCTTCTGAAATAGAAGTTAAAATAGAAATATCTCCTTCACAAAATACAACCTCAGGTTTAGGATTAGGTCCTAAAAAGAAAAAATTCTCTTGAAGTCCTAATTCTTCTATTAGTTTTAAACATTTTGAAGTATATTCAGGTACTGCATCATTTTCGCCATGTATACGGTATTGCACATTGGGTAATACATCAGCTACAACTCTACAGGATCTAATCATTGTTAAAATATCTTTTAACTCGAAAATTCTAGCCATAGCAACCACAGTTGGAATCCCTTCAAATTCTTTTGGTTTTTCAAGAGGTTTAAAACGCAAATGATCGATTCCATTATAAACTACTCTTAATTTACTTTCTTCTGCACCATACATCAATTCCCATTTGAAATTAAATTTATTAACAGACATAATAATATCCGACTGATGATAAGAAGCTCTAGCGGAACATTCAGACAAACGGATTAGAAAATCTTTTAAAAAGTAAGAACTATCAGATTGGCTAATAGCTAAAATTCTTTCTCTTATGTAAACACCATGTTCTGTTAGTAAAATAGGAGTTCCATAGAGATATTTTTGTATGATAGCAGGTAAAACTATAAAGCTAGATATCGTTAAATGAATAATATCTGTTTTTGGAAAATCAATAGAAATAGGTAATAAAAAATGATATATCCAACGCATTGCATAGGTTAAATCTAAAAGAGAAATTTCTTTTATACCATAATATTCTGTATAAGTGATAATCTCTTTTTTAAATACATTCCATATACTTTCATCTTTAAATACAAGTTTGTAATCATTTTCTTGAAAAAAATACCACATTCCGATAAAAACTTCTATTAATTCATCTGCATCAATATGTTCTGAATAAATACATTTTAAAAGTCTTTTAAAAAGGGGAATAAACTTTGTTTCAAGGTCTTCTATAAAAAGAAACTCTTTTTTTATAATAAAATCATAATATGTATCATCAAACCTAATAACTTCTTTAGGTTCTAATGCGTACCAAATAGGCACTTGAACAACGCCTAAAACTGATTCATTAAGCACATATTTAGGTTTAGTTTCGTAGAAGGCATTTACAGAATAAATCTTAAAATTAAATTTATTGATTTTATTACATAATATATGCGCCCAAGTTGACACACCTCCACCATGAAAGGGATAAGTTCCCTCTAAAGCCATAAGGATACTTGATTTGGACATAAAAAAGTTTAGTTTGTTTTCAGGCTATGAAAGTAATTTTTTTTTATGAAATCTTTCTGTAGAAATATTTCTATCTAACTCTATTCCTTTTTCAAGAAAATTAAATAAATTATGTGCTAACCAAGGCCCTAACATAACACCTCTAGTACCTAATCCGTTTAATATATGTAATTTTTTATAAATACAATGGGTTCCTAACAAAGGTCTTCTATCCTTCACTGTAGGTCGAACACCCGCAAAATGTTCAACTATTTCAAAATCACAATCAATTAATTCTTTCAAATTTTCAACTAGTTCTTGTTTTGCGTCTTCTGTAGGAGTATCTGTTTTATCTTTCCAATTATAAGTAGCTCCTACCTTAAACAATTCATTCCCTATAGGTAAAATAAAAATGCTTGATTTTAAAACTACATCTAACTTTAGATTTGGAGCTTTAATTATTAGTAATTCTCCTTTAGTCCCATCTAAAGGGAGATTATTAAAATAAGGATTATTAATTAAACCATATCCCTCAGCAAAAATTATATTTTTATAAGAAATTCCTTTATAAATAACATATTCTTCTAAAATTTCAAGAGTATCATACTCAAATCGCTCATTAATAAAAGCATTTTCTTTTTTCAAATAATTTATGTAAGTGTCTATTAAAAGAGAAATTTCTACATAACCTGTATACAGCACTTCTCCAAAACCAAAGTCAGAAGTAATTTCTTCATATTCTTTATGAATAATTTTTGGAGAAAGAAAATAAGATAAATTAGGTTTATCACAAGCTTGAAACCAGTTATTTTGCTCCTCTATTGAAGCAAATTTTCTAAAAATTGGGATTGGAAAAACAAAATTTGTCTTTAGTTTAATTTCAAGAGTTTTTAAAAAAGGTAAACTAAAATCTATTTGTTCTTTTGCTTTCCAAACTTCGCTAAATCTTTTTAGTATAACAGGATTATAAAGTCCTCCTGCAATTCTAGAAGAATTGGTAGAAAAATCATCTAAAACTCGCACTGACTTTCCATTATTTCTTACTATTTCAGCAAAACTAATACCCGCTATACCAGAACCAACAATTAAATAATCAATCATGGCACAAAGATAAAAAAACTCTTTTTCTAAAAATAAGTTTTATTCATTTATATATATTATAACAGTATAGATTATTATTTTTTAATAAAAAAATAAATTTAACATATTTTTAAACAAAAAAACTAAAGAAAGCGCTCTTATGCAGGAATGAAAATAATTATCTAAACTCAGATTTTATGATGAAGATGAGAAAGACAGAGAAGTAAAACACAAGGATTCTTTTTAGTAGTTATAGTTTTACTTTATCGAATACAAAAAATGAAGTATTCTTTAAATTTAAAATCATTTTTATCTGTATTGAATTTTCAATTCGTAATTTAGTTTAAAATATAAAAAAACTCCTACCTTCTTATTTAAGGCAGGAGTTTTTTTATGTAATTGGAGAAATTTATAATTAATAAGTCCACATATCTTGTTCGAAGTCACGGATTTTATCTCTTACTCTTTGAGCTTCTATTAATTGCATTAAAGAATTATCTTTCATATACTTAGATATATCACGATCATTATAAATATTTTCTTCTTTATAAATAACTGAATTAAATCTTCTTGAATTTAATAAGTGATCAAATGATATTGGCATAGAGGTATTCTTTTCATTAAAAGCTTTCGCATCATGTAGGATTTCCCTTGCATCTGGATAGAATACCCAGAATAAATCAATATAATCTTTTTCTTCTTCTGATTTACCAATGGTGTAAACGTCTGGAATAACAGGACAAATTCCTAAAATACGATAACGCAAATCGGATTGTCTTTTATCAAAATACCACAATCCAACTATTCTATAATCAGAAACATCAATAGAAGCTAGATCTGTTTTATTGATATATTCAGGAGAAATGAACTTTGAAGCTGGGATTACTTTTGTTTCAACACCAACTTTTTTACGTTTTTTTCCTGTTCCTTCATATACAGGTACTTCTACAGTTCTACTTCTATAGGCATTGATATCTGAATTCATTTCTTCTCTACCTGCATCAGTAGTATCAATCTTAGTGAGCGATGCACTAATGTCTTTTAATGTTTTCTTTTCTCTAAAATAACTATCACCGTACACTTCAGTAATCTTACCTGATTTTATACCCTTTACTAATACATCGTAAAGAGATCGACGATCAGAACCTATACTGATTGTATCAATTGGATAGTATAAAGAAAAATTAATACGCTCATCTAAGTCAATTATCTCCCATACTTTCTTAGACATCAAGATATCTCTATCATCTACATAACCATAGTCTAAGGCCTTGTCATTATCCTTAGTTTGTTGAGCTGCAGATTTCAAACCTATTTGTTGAGGTTTTTTTGCATTCAACAAATTTGACTGAGCGAAAGTTGATATACTTCCACTAACAAAAAATGCTAATACTAAATTTCTCCAATTCATACTTTTCTATTTGAGGCGTTTAAAAATTAAACGAAATTTATGCAATTATTATTGTACTTCGTAGGTACAAGATGATACTCGTTTAGCAACTTGATCTATACCTGAGAAAGATGCTTTAATCTCAGAAATTACTACCACGTCACCTCTTTGTGCTTTTTGAATAGCTCCTTTTGCTCTAGCATCCATTTTATTACCAGTAACTACTATGGTTGGTTGGCCTGGAACTTTTACATTAAACTGTGTAACACGTACATCTACTGGAAAGTCAAAATCTTCCATTTCTGCAGTTACTGTACACACTTCTAAGTTAGACTTAGATCCTTTTGCAGAAACTTCTCCACGAACTTTTCCTGTAGGGGCAGGTAACCCTTTTATACGGAATTCTTTTTTATCAGAAACAACTTTGCCATCAGGTAATTTTGCACTTACATTAATCATTAATGATGCACCTGGACCTGGTTTTAATATATATTTACCATTTCCTGTTTTAGTCATACCTGGAGCTGATGCGTTTACACTATTATCAGCTACACCTGCAAAAGAGATTGAAATTGGATTAGGTACACCACGGTACACTACATTCATTTTGTCTGCAGATATTGTAGCGGAATTTGGGCGAGGTACTACTACATAAGAGCCTGCAAATTTTAATGGAATTGTTTTACCGTCTTCTAAGAATGTAAATTGTCCATTAATGTTTTGTTCTCCTACTCCACCTGCAGTGGTTGAAATAACAGCTTGTCCATTTTCTAAACGTCCAGGACCTTGGAATGATGTTGGTTTTGTATTTTCGTCATAACGACCTAATACTACTTTCCCTTTTACTTGTTCTCCTTGAAAATAAGCATTTTTTTCTAATACTACGATTGCTTGATAGTTGCTATAAGATGCTGCTTGTACGGCTGCTTTACCTAGTGCTGCACTAATTACATCAGATTCAGCCTTTTTAGCATCGTTTTGCCAAGCTGACAACTTAGCTAAGGATGCAATTGAAGGGAATCCTTTGAAATGATAGTTTAAAAATTTATCTTTTGATCCATCTGTTTTTACAACATCTTTAGTATCAAATTTGTTTAAAACTTCATTTAAGATATGCGCGTATTTCTTTTCAGATCCTAATGCGCTTTTTAATTCTGATTTATATGTTTCTATGGCATCTAATACGGCTTTTCCTTTAGCTGTATAATTTTCTCCTTGAAACCATGTTTCATCTAATTTATCACCTTTATCCATAGATTCATAAGGCAGCTTCCCATTTTCTAACTCAATATCTTTTGTTAGATCTGCTTTTATTCCATCTACGAAAGAATAAAACTTATTTGAGGCAGCTTCTACTTTATGAGCTGTTGCTGCTGCCATAGCAAATTCTCCTTTAGCTTCAGCTGCTTTCTGATCAAGAGAAGCTAACATTTGCTCATTAGTAGACTTTGCTGATTGATTAGATCCTTCAAATCTTTCATTCATTAAACCAAATGCTGAAAGGACCTCTTTTGACATATTCATTGCCAACATAGCGACGAAAACCAAATACATAAGGTTCACCATCTTCTGTCTAGGACTTAAATTACCTCCTGCCATTCTTTTAGAATTTTTTTAGTTATTAAATTTATTTAAAAAGACAAGAAGATTATCCTCTATTACTCATAGCTGACAACATACCTCCATAAACACTGTTTAATGTTGCAATATTAGTCGTCATAGATTGCATTTGTTCTTTTAATTTAGCTGCATTTTCTGCAATTTCTTGATTTGCTTCTGCATTACGTGAAGCACTTTCTAACTGTGACTTGTATAAATTATTTAAAGATGCCATATTATTAGCTGCAGCTAACATTTCATCTGCATATTTCTTTTGTCCTGCAATAGCATCTACAGTCGGTGCCATATTTTTAGCTGCTCCTTCAAAATTTTTAATACTATTCCCTAAGCTAGCCATTAATTCACCATCAATTTTTGCTTCTTTTAACATAGCATCTAATTTCTGAGATAGTATTCCTTGCGCTTCAACTGGTTCTTCTTTTCTAGCTTTTTTAGCAGTTGGTTGTCCTCCTGCTAATTCAGGATAAACTAGAGTCCAATCTAACTCCTGAGCTGGAGTTTCGAAAGCAGATAAACCGAAAATTAAAGCTTCTGTACCTAAACCAGCGATAAGCATAGCACTTGCTCCTGGCCAGTGCATTAATTTAAATAAAGCTCCAACGATTACTACTGCCGCACCAAACCCGTATGCGAAGTTCATTACTCTAGGTGATAAAATTGCCATAATAATAAATTTTTAGTTAAGTTAATAATTATGATTTGTTTAAAATATATATTTAAAAAATCTTATTTTGATACATTACCCGTTGTTTCTGTCCCCATATAATCTTGAATAGTACGGAACCCAATATAACTTCTAGCAGAATCTGCATATTCAAAATCACGAGTACTAACTTGCAAGAAATATGCTACGTCTTTCCAAGAACCACCACGTGTTACTTTACGCATATTTTTTTGGTCTGAAACATTTGGATTCATTGTTGACAAGAATTCATAAGCTGTTGGATCATAAGAAGAATCTGTCCACTCTGCTACATTACCTGCCATATTATACAGACCATAATCATTTGGTTCATAAGCGTCTACTTCTACTGTGTATAGTGCTTGATCTGCTGCATAATCTCCGCGAGAAGGTTTAAAATTAGCTAAATAGCAACCTCTATCATTTTTTGCATAAGGTCCTCCCCAAGGATATGTTCCTGATTCTAGACCTCCTCTTGCTGCATATTCCCACTCAGCTTCTGTTGGTAAACGATAAGCGTTTACGTTATCTTTATGAGATCTTTTTCTAGCTCCATTATGATACAATGTTCTCCACGCACAGAAAGCTTTTGCTTGTTTCCAAGAAACACCTACTACAGGATAATCTCCGTAAGCTTGATGCCAGAAATAATCATTGTGCATTGGTTCGTTGTAAGAATAAGCAAAATCCTTAATCCAAACTGTTGTATCTGGATAAACAGTAACTTCTTCTTGTTTGATAAATTCCTTACGTTTCCCTACTTTAGCTTTAGCAGCTGCTTGAATATCCATCCAAGTGTATTTAAACTTTAATTTTTCAGAGCGCAAAGTTCTCAATCCGTTGTACGCTTCTGCCGCAGGGATATACATAGAGTCCATTACTTCTGTATAATAAGCATCAGGATACTCACTTGTTTTCCATTTAATTGGAACTTTTTTGTTTAATTTTCTCCCTGAATATGGATCATCTCCTGTACCAATACTGTAATAATTATCATACATATACTTGTCATAAACTGACATTTTAGTTGTATCGGCATCTAAGAAAGCATAATCTGCTATGCTACCACCTTTTGAGGATTTTTTTGCGTCATTTTTTTGACCTAACTCATCAGCCGCTATTGCTAACTTTGTTCTAACAATAGAATCTCTCACCCAATGCACGAACTGACGATACTCACTGTTTGATATTTCAGTCTCATCCATATAAAATGAACGTACTGTCACTGTTTTAGTTGGTGCATCTTGAACATTAGCTAAATCATCATCTGATTTACCCATGATAAAAGAACCTCCAGGAACCAATGTCATTCCATAGGGCTTTTCAGGATGCCAAGCTTTTCCCTTAACACCAACAAGCTGGCCATTGTCTTTTGAACCGCAGCTGTATAAAAACATAACAAGTACTGCTGATAAAATGAACTTCTTCATATAAATTTGGGTTATGTATGTATTCACTTTTACTTTAAGAATGTAAACCTATTTATTTATTTCCTAATTACCAAAAAAACGTTAAAAAAACTTACAAAAAAAAATTCTACAACAAATTTTTACGTTGTGCTTTCCACCATCTTTCGGGCACTATACCTTCACAGGCATCTAAATAATCATCATAGGTACAAGGTAGTAACGTATTTTTTTTTAGTTTATTATAAGAATTTGACAAAAAAGGTATTTCTATCCACCAACGTCCTGTTTTATCGCTCTTATAGAAAATAAGTTCTTCTTCTAAAGGAACTATATATTTTATAAAATTGCTTTTGGTTCCAAAAGGATACTCGTTAGAGCGATAATGATATCCTTCTATGAAATACCAAATTACTTGGGCTATTAAAACGGATTCAGAAGCAGTGTATTTATGATTAAAAATCCCAAAAGTAGTTACCTTATCACTAAGCCCTGCATATCTTGAAAAAGCGCAAATTTCCTTTCCTGAAAATCCATTAGGCATAAAATCTACAAAGTTTCCCGAATTAGAGGACATAACAGATTTCATATCTATAGAAACTAAATCTGCATCTCTTAAAACAGGTTCCGTAATAGTAGGATCATGAGCTACTTCTCCTAGTCGATAGGAATCAAAATATAATTTTTCTATCAAATCAATTTCTTCTTGTGAATTAAAATAGGTTTGATAACCAATATTACTGTAATTGAATAGATTATTAGGCTCATCAACAATCATTTTGGTAAGGTAAGAATCTGCTAAAAGACCATTATCTCTAGCAAAATCAAACTGACTATCAATTGTTACAACATTAACCATTTGTTCTAAACGGTCATAACCTCTATAGATAGCATACGTTAAATCTTGAGACCCTCCTATGACTATTGGGATAATATTATTCTTTACCAATTGTTCTACTATTCCTTTTAGCACAAAATAGGTGTCTTCTAATTCTGCTCCTCCTATTATATCTCCTAGATCTACAATATTCACATTCCAATTCCCTGGATACAAAGAATATAGGGATTTTCTTATTAAAGACAAATCAAGGTTTGTATTATTTTTCCCTCCTCCTCTTTCTTCTAACACTCCTACGATAGCAATTGATACATTTCTTAAATCGGGAAATTCCTCATGTGTATTAAATTGGATTTTTCTTCCTAAAGAGGCTTCTGGAAAATTATAAACATCAATTAAAAAATCAACATCTAAGGGTTTTAAAAAATCAAACACCATTATTACTTATTTTTTTTGATAGTTGTCTTTTTAGGCGTTGCTTTTTTAGTAGCTGTTTTCTTTACTGGAGCTTTTGCTTCAATCATTTCTTGTACTTTTTCTAAAGTTAACTGAGCAGCATCAATATCCTTGCTCAATTCTATTTTGATCTTTCCTTTGAGAATCACGGAACGTCCCCACCTAGCCTTTTCTACTCGAATTCCTTCTGTTTCCCAATTATGAATTAATTTTTCACTTTCTTTTTTCAGTTTATCTTCTATTAATTCTGTAATATCCAAGGATGATAATTGATCAAAATTATATTTTTTATTAACATTTATAAATATTCCATTCCATTTAATAAAGGGGCCAAAACGTCCTACTCCTTTTTGAACATCTATTCCTTGATATTGGCCTATGGGTGCATCGGCTTTATTTTTATCATCTATTAATTGTTTTGCTCTTTCTAGCGTTACATCCAAAGGGTCTTCTCCTTTTGGCAAGGATATAAAAGTTTTACCAAATCTTACATAAGGTCCAAATCTACCATTATTTACCTCGACCTCTTCCCCATTATACTCTCCTAACATTTTAGGCAATAGAAATAAATCCAACGCTTCTTCTAGAGTAACAGTTCCTATATTTTGTTCTGTTCGTAAACTAGCAAATTGCTTTGCATCATCTTCTGCATTTCCTATTTGAACCATAGGACCAAATTTCCCTAAACGAACTGAAACTTGTTTGCCTGTTTTAGGATCAATTCCAAGTATTCGTTCACCGCTTTCTCGCTCTGCATTTTTTTCTACATTTTGAACATTTGGATGAAAATGTTTATAAAAATCATCCATCATGTTTTCCCATTCTTTATTACCTATTGCTATTTCATCAAAATCTTGCTCTACTTTTGCTGTAAAATTATAATCTAGAATAGTTTCAAAATTTTTAACTAAAAAATCATTTACGATTGTCCCTATATCGGTCGGCACTAGTTTTCCTTTATCTGATCCTACATTTTCAGACAATACTTCTGATTTTATTTGATTATTTTTTAAAACCAATTGGTTATATTTACGTTCAGCTCCTTCAAAATTTCCTTTTTCTACATAATTTCTATTTATGATGGTAGAAATAGTAGGAGCATAAGTAGAGGGACGACCAATCCCCAATTCTTCTAATTTTTTCACTAGGGATGCTTCTGTATAACGAGCTGATGGTCTTGAAAAACGCTCTGTGGCGGTAATATAATTATTCTTTAAAATTTCTTTTATTTTAAGAGCAGGCAACATTCCTTCTTCTTTTTCATCTTCGTCATCATTTCCTTCTAAATACACCTTTAGGAAGCCTTCAAACTTAATAACTTCTCCTGTTGCTCCAAAAATTTCTTTATGGGTATCTGCCTCTACCTTTACATTCGTTCGCTCTAATTGCGCATCACTCATTTGAGAAGCAATTGTACGTTTCCAGATCAAATCATACAAACGAGATTGATCTCTATCTAGCTGAACACTATGGCGTGACATATCTGTTGGACGAATTGCCTCATGCGCTTCTTGTGCTCCTTTAGATTTCGTTGCATAATTTCGTGGTTGGCTAAATTCTTTTCCGTAATAATTAGAAATTTCGTCTTGAGCTGCTATCATTGCTTCTTGAGACAAGTTTACACTATCTGTTCTCATGTAAGTAATTAACCCTGCTTCATATAAACGCTGCGCTACTTGCATAGTAATCCCTACTGGCATATACAATTTACGAGCTGCTTCTTGCTGTAAAGTAGATGTTGTAAAGGGAGCCGCGGGTGATTTCTTTGTTGGTTTCGTTTCTAAATCTGCCACCTTAAACGTAGCTCCTATATTTTGTTCTAGAAACTTTCCAGCCTCTTCTTTTGTAACAAAGTGTTTACCTAATTTAGCTCTGAATGTTCTTCCTGATTCATTAGAAAATTCAGCAGAAATACTATACGTTACTTCAGTTTTAAAGTTTTGAATCTCACGTTCACGCTCTACAATTAAACGTACTGAAACAGATTGAACTCTACCTGCTGATAAACCGCTTTTAACTTTTTTCCAAAGTACCGGTGATAATTCATATCCTACTAAACGATCTAGAACACGACGTGCCTGTTGCGCATTAACTAAGTCGTAATTAATGCTTCGTGGATTTTCAATAGCTTTCTGAATTGCTGTTTTAGTAATTTCATGAAAAACAATTCGTTTGGTCTTTGTACTATCTAATTTTAACTCTTCCGCTAAATGCCATGCTATAGCCTCTCCCTCGCGGTCTTCATCGGAAGCTAACCAAACCATTTCAGCGGTTTTAGACAAATCTTTTAGTTTTTTTACTAAAGCTTTTTTATCAGAAGAAACTTCATATTTAGGTTTGAATTTATTTTCTACATCCACCCCCATTTCTTTTGAGGGTAAATCAGCAATATGTCCAAAACTAGACTCCACCTGAAAATCTTTTCCTAAAAACTTCTCTATAGTTTTCGCCTTAGCAGGCGACTCTACGATTACTAAATTCTTTGCCATTTGTAACGTTTATTTCTTCGGCAAAAGTAGAAGTTTTTTTTGAAATCCAATTTTTATAGAATTATATATTACGTAAACTTTTTTCAAAAGCATTAGTAGTACTTCTATTCTTCAACTTTTATTTTAACATGAAAAACTTTTAAAAACATTACTATACAAACTTTTAAACAAACAAATATGACATCCTGTCAGAATAAAAAATTTAGTATTATCTTTGCTAACTGAAAAATACGAATGGCATTTTTATGGAAAAGGTAATTGACGAGAATAAACAGGGAACAAGCTTAATTTTAGAGCAAAATCAAAAAAATACAAAAAAGATGTTCATAGAGAGTTATGGATGTCAGATGAACTTTTCAGATAGTGAAATTGTAGCATCTATCTTAACTGAACAAGGTTACAATACTACGCAAAATCTTGAAGAAGCAGATTTAGTTTTAGTAAATACTTGCTCCATTAGAGATAAAGCGGAGCAAACCGTTCGTAAACGTTTAGAACAATATAATGCAATAAAAAAGATCAACCCTAGTATGAAAGTAGGTGTCTTAGGTTGTATGGCTGAACGTTTAAAAGAAAAGTTCTTAGAAGAAGAAAAAATCGTAGATCTTGTTGTAGGACCTGATGCTTATAAGGATATTCCTAATTTATTAAGTGAAGTAGAAGAAGGTCGTGATGCCATTAATGTTATACTTTCAAAGGAGGAAACCTATGGCGATATTCAACCTGTTCGTTTAAACAGTAATGGTGTAAATGCCTTTGTATCTATTACAAGAGGATGTGATAACATGTGTACATTTTGTGTTGTTCCTTTTACCCGTGGTCGCGAACGTAGTCGTGAACCACAAAGTATCATAGAAGAAATTCAAGATTTGTGGAACAAAGGCTATAAAGAAGTTACTTTATTAGGTCAAAATGTAGATAGTTACCTTTGGTATGGCGGAGGACTCAAAAAAGATTTTGTAAAAGCGAGTGAAATGCAAAAAGCAACCGCTGTAGATTTTGCTCAATTATTAGACCTATGTGCAACCAAGTTTCCTAAAATGCGTTTTCGCTTCTCTACTTCTAATCCACAAGATATGCACATAGAAGTAATTGACACAATGGCCAAACACCATAATATATGCAAATACATTCACTTACCAGTACAATCAGGAAGCACTCGCATATTAAAAGAAATGAATCGTCAGCATACACGTGAAGAATATTTAAAACTTGTTGATAAAATTTACGAAATCATTCCTGATATTTCACTTTCTCAAGATATGATAGCGGGTTTCCCAACTGAAACAGAAGAAGATCATAAAGACACCTTAAGCCTAATGGAACATTGTAAATATGACTTTGGATTCATGTTTGCATATTCTGAAAGACCAGGAACATTAGCCGCTCGAAAAATGGAAGATGATGTTCCTGAAGAAATCAAAAAACGTCGCTTAAACGAAATCATTGATTTACAACAAAAATTAGGCTTACAACGCACACAACGTTTTATTGGACAAACAGTAGAAGTTCTAGTTGAAAAAGACTCTAAACGTTCTAATCAGCACTGGAGTGGAAGAAACTCTCAAAACACAGTAGTAGTATTCCCTAAAGAAAATTATAAACCAGGTGATTTCGTGTTAGTAAAAATAACAGATTGTACTGCTGCCACCTTAATAGGCGAAGCAATCTCGTATTCTAATATTATGCAAGATTAAAAAACACATCCTTTTATGTTTCGATTGTTTCTACATATTCTTTTTTTCTCATTTGCTATAAATTCCTTTAGCCAAGAGAAACTATTTTTTAACACACAAGAAGAAAATTCAGATGTCTTTTTTGGTATGTTAACAAAAAAAAACAATCAATTTTATATAAAAAAATGTTCTATCATCAGTGAAGAAATGTTAATTGTTGATGAAAAAGGAGTTCAAAGTACTGAAATACTTTCAAGATTTAAAGAAATAATAAAAAAAGGATCGAAAATACAATTAGAAACAATAGCAACAGTAAAAGAAAACAAAGGCAATTTTTCAATTCATATCATTAAAATTAAAAACATCATCATCAACAAAAGTTGTTTATTATTAGATTCTTTAGATTAATTTATGGAAAATGTACAAAGCATAAAACAACGATTTGAAATCATCGGTAATGACCCGAAGTTAAATAGAGCTCTTGAAAAAGCAATTCAAGTAGCGCCTACAGACATTTCGGTTTTGGTTATTGGTGAAAGTGGTGTGGGAAAAGAAAGTATTCCTAAAATCATTCATTCTCTTTCACATCGTAAACATGGAAAATACATCGCAGTAAACTGCGGTGCAATTCCTGAAGGAACGATAGACTCTGAATTATTTGGTCATGAGAAAGGGGCTTTTACGGGGGCTACCAATACTCGTGAAGGCTATTTTGAGGTAGCTGACGGTGGAACTATTTTCTTAGACGAAGTAGGAGAACTTCCACTTACAACCCAAGTCCGTCTACTACGTGTCTTAGAAAACGGTGAGTTTATAAAAGTAGGATCCTCTCAGGTTCAAAAAACTAATGTACGTATTGTAGCTGCTACTAATGTTAATATGCAAGAAGCTATTTCTAAAGGTAAATTTAGAGAAGATCTTTATTATAGATTAAGTACCGTTGAAATAGCACTACCCGCTTTGCGCGAACGAAAAGATGATATTCATTTATTATTTAGAAAATTTGCCTCTGATTTTGCACAAAAATACAAAATGCCCCCTATAAAATTAGAAGATAGTGCTGTACAACACTTAATAAAATACAGATGGAGTGGTAACATACGTCAACTACGTAACGTAGCAGAACAAATATCCGTTTTAGAAACTAATCGTAATATTTCCACCAATACACTTATTTCCTATATCCCAAACGAAGGAAATAACCTACCTCAAATTGTAAGTCCAAAATCAGAAAACGATTTTTCATCAGAAAGAGAAATTCTATACAAAATCCTATTTGACATGAAAGCAGACTTAAACGACCTTAAAAAGTTAACTCTAGAACTCATGCAAAATGGTAGCACGAAAGTACAAGAAGCAAATAAAGGATTAATTCAAAGAATTTACGGACAAAAAGAGGAAAACAATCCTTATTTCCAAGAAGAAACAAGAGTACAAACCATCCCGAATACACCTCATATTCAAGAAGAATTCGATGACGATGATGACTCTGATTACATTTTTGCTCACACTATTGAAGAAGAAGAGGACTCTTTACGCCTAGATCAAAAAGAAATTGAGTTAATTAAAAAAGCTTTGGAAAGAAACAAAGGAAAAAGAAAAGCCGCAGCTGATGAATTAGGTATATCAGAAAGGACATTATACCGAAAAATAAAACAATTCGATTTATAATTTTCTATACTTTATCAAAAACGTTTATACAAAAACTTTATTTTTGAAAAAGGATATTCATTATCAACATTATGAAACAATTTAAACATATATTCTTTCTCTTTTCTTCATTAATACTATCTTCTTGTGGTGTCTATAACTTCACAGGTACAGGTAAAATAGAAGCAAAAACATTTCAAGTAAATACCTTTCAAAATGTTTCAGAACTTATTGAACCTGGGATTGAAAGAAAATTCACCTTACGATTACAAGATTTAATTCAAAATCAGACCAATTTAAATCTAACAAATACAAATGGAGACCTCGTATATGAAGGCGAAATAGTAGACTATCGCATTAGTCCTATGACGGCAACTGCTAATCTAACAGCTGCTCAAAATAGACTTTCAATTACTATTAACCTTCGCTTTTCAAATAAAAGCAAATCAGAAGAAAATTTTGAAAAGAAATTTTCTTTCTACTATGACTATCCAGCAGCAGAACAATTAACGGGAAGCAAATTACAAACAGCTTTAGACGAAATATTTGAACGAATTACACAAGATATGTTTAACGAGACCTTAGCTAAATGGTAGTCTATGAATACAACAGAACTTACCTCTTTACTAAAAAACCCTAATATAATCACTCATTCGCAATGTAGTGAGTTAGAATCTGTACTCAAAGAATACCCTTATTTTCAGAGTGCAAGAAGCTTATATTTGAAAGGGCTACATATACAAGACAGTTTTAAATACAACGCCGCTTTAAAACTGACAGCTGCTCACACTACCGATCGAACTATTCTTTTTGATTTCATTACCAATAAAAATTTTGCTCAAGAACGAAACTTTGAAGTGATTACGCCAACAATTCATTCAAAATTTTCTTCATCTGATAAAATTAATGAAGCTATAGAATCTGTCTCTCAAATAAACGAGGCATATACAAAAGAAGAACTCGAATTAACAAAAAAAAATACATCTTCAAACGATTCTATCAATTTAGAAACAGAAATACAAAATTCTAATGTTACAGATGAAGAAAAACTAGAACAATCTGTTTTAAATTCAATTATTATTGCCAATGAGACAATAGAAGATTCTAACAACAATACAATCACAGAAGAATCTATCTCATTAGAAAATCCTTTAGAAAAATCCATTTTGTCTTCTATATCCGAATCAGACCAATCCATAAACAATAAAATCGAAATACCTTCTTCTCATACACCTTCAATTAGAGAAAAAGTATCTTGGCTAGAAGATATTATTGATTTAGATCAAAAACATGAAATCGAAATCAATCTTAGCGAACCTATTATCCTTAACGACAACAAAACACTTTCCTTTCAAGAGTGGTTACTTCTATCCAAAACAACCCCTATTGAAAGACCCGAAAATATTATTACTGTAGAAAAAGAAGAGCCCATAACAAAACCAGCAGAAGAAAACATAACTAACAAAATTTCTATCTCAGACACTATTTCTAAAAATTCTACAACAAATGAAATTTCAAATACAACAAATAAAAAAGAAGATACTGAAGTAAATTCTAAAATGGATCTAATTGATAAATTTATTCATAACAACCCTAAAATTTCACCTCCAAAAGACAATATTCCAGCTCCAAACTATATTTCAAAAAAGAATGATAGCCCTTATTTAATGACTGAAACTCTGGCAAAAATTTATTTAGAGCAAAAAAAATACACAAAAGCAATACAAGCTTATGAAATTTTAATTTTGAAATATCCAGAAAAAAGTAGTTTATTTGCAGACAGAATTTTGGATATAAAAGATTTACAACAAAATAACAACAGATAAACAATGAGTACATTTACAATTTTCTTAGTATTAATCACTATAGTTTGTTTTTTATTAGTGGTAGTAATTATGGTGCAAAACCCTAAGGGAGGAGGATTATCTTCAACTTTTGGTAGTTCACAAATGATGGGAGGTGTTCAAAAAACAACAGATTTCTTAGATAAATCAACTTGGTATTTAGCAGGTGCTTTATTAGTGCTTATCTTATTATCTAGCTTAAGTTTCAATGGAACTAATAGTGATACAGGCTCTAAACTAATTAATGAATCAAATGCTCCAGCTACGGTTCCAGCGGCCTCAAACACTGATGCTAAAACAACTACTCCAGCTACTCCTACCAAACCAGCTATGGAAGAAAAAAAATAATTTTAAACAAAATACTCTAAAATGCCAGCTCTGACAAGCTGGCATTTTCATTTTTATCAAACCTTCCTTTTTTGACAGCTTTTATAAATTGGCATAATTTCTGCAAAAACACTACAGAATTTAATAACATTAAAAATCCAAAAATAATTATGGCATTAAACATTAAACCACTTTCAGACCGCGTTATCGTGGAGCCAGCCGCTGCTGAAACTCAAACAGCTTCTGGCATCATCATCCCTGATACAGCTAAAGAAAAACCTCAAAAAGGAATTGTGGTAGCTGTAGGAAACGGAAAAAAAGACCAACCTATGACTGTTCAAGTTGGCGATACTGTTTTATATGGAAAATATGCTGGAACTGATTTAAAATTTGAAAACAAAGATTATTTAATTATGCGTGAGGATGATATTCTTGCGATTATCTAAATGGAGTAAAAAGTAAAAAGTAAATAGTGAAAAGTAAAATTTAATATCTATTCACTAATTACTTACCACTAATCACTAAAAAAAAATTAAAATGGCAAAAGATATAAAATTTGATATTGAAGCACGTGACGGTTTAAAGCGTGGTGTAGACGCATTAGCAAATGCAGTAAAAGTAACTTTAGGACCTAAAGGTCGCAATGTAATTATATCTAAATCTTTTGGAGCACCTCACGTAACTAAGGACGGTGTTTCTGTAGCAAAAGAAGTAGAATTAAAAGACACTCTTGAAAACATGGGTGCGCAAATGGTAAAAGAAGTAGCTTCTAAAACCAATGATTTAGCAGGTGATGGTACTACTACTGCTACCGTATTAGCACAAGCAATCGTTAAGGAAGGTTTGAAAAACGTAGCTGCGGGCGCTAACCCTATGGATTTAAAACGTGGTATCGACAAAGCAGTTGAGGCTATCGTAACTGATTTAGGCAAGCAAGCAAAAGAAGTAGGTTCATCTACTGATAAAATCAAACAAGTAGCTTCTATTTCAGCTAATAACGATGAAGTTATTGGTGATTTAATTGCAACTGCTTTTGGTAAAGTAGGCAAAGAAGGAGTTATCACTGTAGAGGAAGCAAAAGGTACGGATACTTACGTAGACGTAGTAGAAGGTATGCAGTTTGACAGAGGGTATTTATCACCTTACTTCGTTACAAACACAGAAAAAATGGAGGTTGAATTAGAAAGACCTTACATTTTATTATACGACAAAAAAGTATCTTCTTTAAAAGAATTATTACCAATTTTAGAGCCTGTTGCGCAATCTTCTAAACCATTATTAATCATTGCGGAAGATGTAGATGGGGAAGCTTTATCTACTTTGGTCGTAAACAAATTACGTGGTGCTTTGAAAATTGCTGCGGTAAAAGCACCAGGTTTTGGTGACCGTAGAAAAGCTATGCTAGAAGACATTGCTATCTTAACTGGAGGTACCGTAATTTCAGAAGAAAGCGGGTACACTTTAGAAAACGCTACTTTAGAAATGTTAGGTACTGCTGAAAAAGTTTCTATTGATAAAGATAACACTACCATTGTAAACGGTGCAGGTGACAACGAAATGATTAAAAATCGTGTAAACCAAATCAAAGCACAAATGGAGTCAACAACTTCTGACTACGACCGTGAAAAATTACAAGAACGTTTGGCTAAATTAGCTGGTGGTGTAGCGGTATTATATGTGGGTGCTGCTTCTGAAGTAGAAATGAAAGAGAAGAAAGACCGTGTGGATGATGCGTTACACGCTACTCGTGCTGCGGTTGAAGAAGGTATTGTAGCTGGTGGTGGTGTAGCCTTATTAAGAGCCAAAGCGGTTTTAGCTGACATCAAAGCTGAAAATGGTGACGAAGCTACAGGAATTCAAATTGTTTCTCGTGCTATTGAAGCGCCATTACGTACTATAGTTGAAAATGCTGGTTTAGAAGGCTCTGTAATTGTGGCTAAAGTAGCGGAAGGCAAAGAAAACTTTGGATACAACGCTAAAACTGATGAATACGTAGACATGTTAGAAGCAGGAATCATTGACCCTAAAAAAGTAACACGTGTAGCTTTAGAAAACGCTGCTTCGGTTTCAGGAATGATTCTAACGACCGAGTGTGCTTTAATTGACATTAAGGAAGAAGTTCCTGCTGGTGGTATGCCAATGGGTGGCGGTATGCCAGGAATGATGTAATATCTAAAGATCTTTTTTAAAGATAACAAAGCACTTAAATAAGGCACTAAAGAGACTGTCCAAAATTTTAGACAAATTCAAACTTAATTTTTATAATAATGAGTTCGATATTTTATCGGGCTCATTTTTTTTATTAGACTTGATTCTTTCGATTTAAAGTTTAAACCCAGATTACGCATTAGAAAAAGATACTGTACAAAAAAAGTGTGTAAAGAATTTTTTGTACAGTATCTGCTTATTTTCTCTTATTCCACACTTTATCGTATTGAGGCTTTTGCAGGTTAGACAACGCTTTTTTTTGAAGTTTTCATGAAATAAAAAAAAATTTTGACTATTAAACCTAAATCAACTTGAATAGAAGGTTGAGTATATAATTGAAATCACCGTTAGTTCGAGCGCGAAGCGCATCGAGAACCAACACTAATTTTTATTGCTTTTGTAGGATAGTACCTAAATCAACATGCAGTTTATCACTCCGAAAGAGGAGTCTCATAATCAACATTATATAATTTCTCCCTTTGGTCGAAATGAACAAGGTTGCAAACTTTTTGGACAATCTCAAGGTTAAAAAAATAGTATTATGAGGAAATTTAAAAGTTTGAATGGTATAAAATCAACAATATGTACTATGTAAGTTAAAAATGGAGGCTCTATTGGGATTCGAACCCAAATCGTCAGAACCGGAATCTGATATTCTATCCAATTGAACTATAGAGCCAGTATAATTAAAAAAATTAAGGATTTTATTTATGCGATCAAACTAGAGAACTGGATAAAATCCTTAATTATGTTTCACTTATTTTAAGCTAAAAGTTTTTTCACAATATTTGAAATAGTTTTCCCATCTGCTTGTCCTGCTAAAACTTTAGAAGCTTGTGCCATTACTTGTCCCATAGCAGCCATTCCTGAGAAACCTCCTTCTGCAATAATTTTAGCTACTTCTGCTTCTACTTCTACTTCTGATAATTGAGCAGGTAAAAACTTTTCGATTACTGTTACTTGTGCTAATTCAGGTTCAGCTAAATCTGCTCGATTTTGCTCAACATAAATAGCCGCAGAATCCTTGCGTTGTTTAACTAGACGTTGTAATAATTTTATTTCATCATCAGCTGAAATTTCTTCCTTAGCTCCACTTTCTGTCTGCGCTAATAAAATAGCTGACTTAATAGCTCTTAAAGCCTCTAATGCTACTGAATCTTTAGCTTTCATAGCATTTTTCATTTCATCCATAATTTTTGCTGATAAACTCATAATGATTTTATATTAGATTATTGAAATTTTAGATTTGTTTGACTTTTTTATGTAAAAATAAAAAGGTTTCTTTCGAGACGCGAAATTAAAAAAATAACCCGAAAAATCATCATATTTTTCGGGTAAGATAAAAGCAATTTTATTTTAGCTAATCTACATTATCATGTAAAAAAGAATTATTAGAACGCAATTGTATTTCATCATTATTGTCTAAACCTAAAGACATTCTTGATTGATTATTTTGAATAGGGTTATTAGTTACATCCAATCCCATTCTTTTATATGCAGGTACTTTTTCGTATTCTTCTACACGGGATGCGTTGTTATGAAATTTATAATTAAATTCTTTCATTTTTCGACGGCGTTCTTCTGCTCTTAAACGCAACGATTCTTCAATAGACATTTCTACTGGTGAAATTTCGTTAGAACTTAAGCCATAATTTTGCTCTACTACTGTTTCTTCTGTTTGTTTGATTGTAATATTTAATTCCTCTGGAATCTTTTCTACTACAGGTTCCGTTTTTTTGGTCTGGAAAAATGGATTTTCATTTTCCATATATTCTTCTAGAGAATGACGAATAATTCCATCTTGTGAAACTTCTGTCATAGGTACGAGTTGAACTGCTTGATTAACTTTTATATCTTTAATTTCATCTGTTAGTTCAAAAACATTTTTCTCAGGCGTTATTGCTTCTTTTCTGGCTACTGGCAAATCAAAAGTAAATGCCATGGGATTGGAAACAGAAATCACTTCAGGTGCTACTACTTCCATTGCCTTAACTTCAGGTGTTGTTATAAAAAATTCATTTGCTACGATTTCTTTAGGTGGAACAATTTCAAAAGTAACATTTAAATTTTTAATAAATTCAGAAGTAGGAACTAAATCTAAACCTGACATAACAGCATTATTTACAGCTGTTTGATGTACTACAGGTTCTTGAAAATCTACTTCTAGAGAAGCTGTTGATATAGGATTATTAGGAGTTTCATCTTCTAAATTATACACTATTCTTGAATCTACAGGGGGTATAGGTGTAACTGGAGGTACTGAAACAACAGGTTCAGTAGGGGTAATGATTGTATTAAAATCAAAACCTTGCGCTTCAAATTTTTGAGTTAAATTTTGCACTAATTTTTGCTCATCTTCTAAAGCATGAATTATTTTTTTAGGTTCTGTATTTACAAAACCCGCTTGTTGTTCTATACAAAATCCAGTTGCAATAACTGTTACTGAAATTTTATCTCCAAGTTCTTCATCTTCTCCTACTCCCATGATAATATTAGCATTATAACCTGCTTCTTCTTGGATATAATCATTAATTTCACCTATTTCATCAATAGTAATTTCATTAGCACCTGAAACGATAAGCAACAAAACGTTTTTAGCACCTGTAATCTTATTATCATTTAACAATGGGGAGTCTAGAGCTGCTACAATGGCTTCTTTAGCTCTGTGTTCACCTTCTGCTGTAGCCGATCCCATTATAGCGGTACCACTATTAGATAGAACTGTTTTAGCATCTTTCAAGTCTATATTTTGGGTATAGTGATGGGTAATTACTTCTGCAATACCTCTTGAAGCTGTAGCTAAGACTTCATCAGCTTTAGAAAATCCTGCTTTAAAACCTAAATTACCGTATACTTCACGGAGTTTATTGTTATTAATAACAATCAACGAATCTACTTGTTTTCTTAATTTTTCAACTCCTAGTAAAGCTTGTTCTGAACGAACTTTCCCTTCAAATTGAAAAGGAATTGTTACAATACCAACGGTTAAGATGTCTTTTTCTTTAGCTAATTGGGCTATTACTGGTGCAGCACCTGTACCTGTACCTCCGCCCATACCTGCTGTGATAAAAACCATCTTAGTGTTTGTATCTAACATTTTTTCTATATCTTCTATACTTTCTAAAGCTGCTTGATGTCCTACTTCTGGGTTTGCTCCAGCACCTAGTCCTTCTGTTAAATTAGCTCCTAATTGAATACGATGTGGAACATTACTATTTTGCAAAGCTTGAGAATCTGTATTACACACAATAAAATCAACACCTTTGATTCCTTGTTTATACATGTGATTGATAGCGTTGCTACCACCACCTCCAACACCAATTACTTTTATTACATTGGTTTGCGTTTTAGGCAAATCAAATGATATACTTCCAAATCCTGAGTTGCTTTCCATACTATTTGGTATTTATATTTTCTTCTTTTATTATTGATAACGAAGATTACTCAGCGTTATCTAAAAAATCTTTAATTCTATCTATATACTTATCAAAAAAGGAACGACGAATCGTTTTTTCAGTTGATTTTGATTCAGGGATTTGGGCTTCCTCAATTTCTTTTTTCAACTCCTCTTCTATCATTTTTTGTTCTGCTTCAGTAGGCTTTTGAACTAAAATAGGTTCTGGCACGTAATCTTCTTGAGGGATTGCACTCATTGTATTGTTACGAATACTATTCATAACGAGCCCTACTGCTGTAGCATATAAGGGGCTTGAAATTTCTTCGCCGGAACTACCTGCTAAATGTTCGTTTGGATAACCTATACGGGTATCCATTCCTGTTATATATTCTACTAATTGTTTGATATGTTTTAACTGAGCTCCTCCTCCTGTCAATACAATTCCTGCAATTAATTTTTTTCTTGGATCGTCATGTCCATACGATCTGATTTCACTATAAATTTGCTCTATAATTTCTACTACGCGTGCATGAATAATTTTAGAAAGATTCTTTAATGAAATTTCTTTTGGCTCACGTCCTCTTAATCCTGGAATAGATACTATTTCGTTATCTTTATTTTCTCCTGGCCAAGCAGAACCAAATTTTGTTTTTAATAATTCGGCTTGTTTTTCAATAATTGAGCAACCTTCTTTTATATCTTCTGTTATTACATTACCTCCAAATGGCACGACAGCTGTATGACGAATAATACCGTCTTTAAAAATAGCTAAATCTGTTGTACCTCCTCCAATATCTATTAGAGCAACTCCTGCTTCTTTTTCTTCTTGGCTTAAAACAGCATCAGCCGAAGCTAACGGTTCTAATGTTAATCCCGACAGATCTAGTCCTGCACTTTTTATACAACGTCCTACATTACGAATAGAAGATGCTTGTCCTAGTACAACATGAAAACTCGCTTCTAAACGTCCTCCATACATACCTATAGGTTCCTTTATTCCTTCTTGTCCATCAATTTTAAATTCTTGAGGTAATACATGTATTATCTCTTCACCTGGTAACATCGGTAATTTTTGAACCTGTCCAATAAGCATATTAATGTCTTTTTCACTAATTACTTCTTCGGCATTAGGTCTTGATATATAATCGCTGTGTTGGATACTTCGAATGTGTTGTCCTGCAATACCCACCACCACATCTTTTATTTTATAGCCTGAATCTTTTTCTGCTAAGGAAACAGCTTCTTGTATAGACTGGATGGTTTGAGTTATATTATTTACTACCCCACGAGCCACACCGAGACTTTTAGACTTTCCTACGCCTAAAATTTCAAGCTTACCATATTCATTTTTCTTGCCTAACATGGCTACGATTTTAGTCGTACCTATATCAAGCCCTACTGCTATATTATCTCTTTCCATACTCTTCTATTTTGTGCATACTACTTGTTTGATAAATTTTAGGTTAATGGTTTTGTATGAACCTAAAATTGTATCCTGCACTGCTTTTTGAAAAAAAGCTTTATAATTATTAAATTTTCGTTCCATATAAATGGTTCTTCCAAAAATTATATCATAACCATAATTTCTATTTTTCATTATTACACTTCCATCTGGTTTTATTTTCATTCCTATGATATTTTTTTTCAAAAATTCATCATCATGAATTATTTTTAATAGTGTTACAAAATCCTTACTATAGGAATTTTTCGTAGCACCATAAACTAATGGTACACGCGCACTAAAATTATCAGACAAAGGCATTCTACCACCCTTATAATCAATATAATAAGAGTCGTCATGATTAAAAACTCGAGCAATTGGGGTCTTTTGAGTAACTATAACTTTAAGCTTTCCATCTACGCTTACATAAACTTCTGATTTTTCAACTAGTTTATGTTTGTTTATAGAAGCCTCTATAGCGTTCAAATCTAGCTCTTCTTTTGTAACGGAAAAAGAGCCTCCAAAATTTTCTATTAACAAGTTATTAACCGTTTCGGGTGTTAAAAAGGGGTTATTTTTATCCACAATTTCCACTTGAGTTTTTGCTATTTTCCTAGATTTATTTCTTTTTGAAGCAAAAGAATACAAGAAAATTACAATTCCAAAAATGATTATTAATTGAATGTTTTCTAACCTATTTTTACGCATTTAATGCTTTTTTTATTTTCGGAACCATCTCTCCTATATCACCTGCTCCAATTGTAACAATTATTGGGGCATCTGACAATTTTAATAGATTTATTAGTTCTTCTTTTTGTACTAATTTTTTATTTTCATTTTTTATTTTATCCAACAACCATTGCGATGTAACTCCTTGCATAGGCAATTCACGTGCTGGATAAATTTCCATCAGGTAGATTTCATCAAATTGTGCTAAACTTTCAGCAAAATCTTCTACAAAATCTTTGGTTCTACTGAACAAATGTGGCTGAAATATAGCCAGTACTTTTTTATTTGGATACAATTCTCTTACTGCCTGATGTACGGCATTTATTTCAGTAGGATGATGTGCATAATCGTCTATGTACACAAAATCAGGTTTACGAATTTGAAATGAAAAACGACGTTTTACTCCTTTAAACGTAGCTAGTGCATTTACAATAGACTTCACAGGGGTACCATAAGTACGTGCCATAGCTAAAGCTAATAGAGCATTTGTTAAATTATGTTTTCCTGGCAATCCAAATCTCACGTCTTTAATTTCTTCTTTTGGTGTTTTTACGTCAAAAACATACCATCCATCAACAATTCTTACATTATATGCTACAAATTGAGAATTATCATTAACTCCTACTGTTACTCCTTCTAAAGATAAACCATTGATTACAAATAACTTATTCTTATCTTCAATTTTTGTTGCAAATTCATTAAATGAAGCTTTTATTGCTTCATCATCTCCATAAATATCTAAATGATCTGCATCCATTGATGTTATACAGGCAATATTCGGGTGCAAATGTAAAAAAGATCTATCAAATTCATCTGCTTCTACAACAGTTATTGTCTTTCCTGAACCAATTAAATTAGAATTATAATTTTCTACTATACCTCCTAAAAAGGCGGTTACGTCTAATCCACTTTCATGCAAAATGTGTCCTAAAATACTAGAGGTCGTGGTTTTACCATGAGTCCCTGCTACTGCGAAGCAAAATGTATCTTTTGTTATTATTCCTAAAACTTCAGCCCTTTTTTTTATAGTAAATCCTTTTTCTTTAAAATAATCCCATTCTGAAAGTTGTTTTATAGCGGGTGTATAAACTACTAGGGTATTTTCTGGCGTACAATAATCTGGAATATAATTAGTATTGTCCTCAAAATGAATAGCAATTCCACTTGTGATTAAATCGTTAGTTAGCATAGTAGGTGTCTTATCGTATCCTATTACTTGCTTACCTATATTTTTAAAGTAGCGTGCTAAAGCACTCATTCCGATACCTCCTATACCTATAAAATAAACATTATGTATTTGATTTATATTCATTTTAATCTTTATTTTCAATGTTCAATGGTAATTTCAATATTCAATGGTAATTTCAGCAACCATGTTTATTGATATTTTTTATGTCTTCTAATAATTATTTTTTATTGTTGCTCATCTTTTATTTGACTCTCTTCATTATTTCTTCTACAATTTGTTTTGTTGCATTAGGCAATGCTAATGCTTTTATATTTTTCCCTAGATTTTCTTGTTTTTCTTTGTCATTAAGAAGTGTTGCAAAAACGGGTTCAAATGTATTATCTAATTCAGTTTCTTTTAAAAGTATAGCTCCTTGTTTTTCTACTACGGCTAGTGCATTTTTGGTTTGATGATCTTCCGCTACATTAGGTGACGGGATAAAAATAACAGGTTTGCCAACTAAACATAATTCGGAAACAGACGAAGCTCCTGAGCGGGAAATTATGAAATCGGCTGCTGCATATACGAAATCCATTCTGTCTATAAAAGAAAAGACTTGTACTCCTTTTTTGTCACTAAAGTGTTTATATTCTTCAAAATATAATTTTCCACACTGCCATATTATCTGAATATCTTGTTCTAATAACCAATTGATTTCTTTTGCTATTAATTGATTAATTCTTCTTGCTCCTAAACTACCTCCAAGTATTAGTAGTCTTTTTTTTGAAGGATCTAACTTAAAATAAGTTAAGGCTTCTTCTTTTTTATTTTCAACAGAGATTATATCTTGACGAACTGGATTTCCTGTAAGAATTATATTTTCTTTTGGAAAAAATTGTTCTAAATTTTCATACGCTACACAAATTTTTTGGGCTTTTTTACTTAATATTTTATTTGTAATTCCTGGATATGAATTTTGTTCTTGAATTATTGTTGGAATCCCTAATATAGAAGCTATTTTTAATACTGCTCCACTAGCGAAACCTCCTGTACCCACGACTACATCTGGATTAAATTTTTTGATAATTTGAAATGACTTTAGTAAACTTGATATTAACTTTAAGGGGAACATAATGTTTTGTAAAGTTAATTTTCTTTGAATTCCTGCAATCCATAATCCTTTTATAGGATAACCTGCTTGAGGAACTTTTTGCATTTCCATCTTATCACGGGCTCCTACAAACAAAATATCAGCTTGTGGATAACGTGATTTAATCTCGTTTGCAATTGCAATAGCAGGATAAATATGACCTCCTGTACCGCCTCCACTAATTATTATTTTGGGATTTTGCTTCATCATTTATTTATTTAAAACAGCATTCATAGGATTATCTTTATCTTCTATTGAATAATCTTGTTCTAGTTCCGTATCTATTTTATTTTGTTCTTCAATTTCTCTGTCTATAATACGCTGTAAAGCAGCTTCTCTTTCTTCTTTTTCTTCTTTTTCTTTTACGATTTCCTCTTCTTTTTTTGTTACATTAAGGATGATACCAATGGCTGCGCAGGTCATCCAAATAGAAGTACCTCCGCTACTTATCAATGGTAAAGTTTGTCCTGTAGTGGGCAATAATTCTACTGCTACTCCCATATTAATAAAAGCTTGGAAGATGATTGGAAATCCTAAACCTGCTACTATAAGTTTACCAAATAATGTGGGTGCTTTATAGGATGCTATTACAAAACGTACAAATAACATGAGGTATAGAAAAATAATCGCAAAACCTCCTATTAATCCAAACTCTTCAATAATAATCGCAAAAATAAAATCGGAAGAGGATTGCGGAAGGAAATTTCGTTGTACGCTTTTACCTGGTCCTAATCCGTAAATCCCACCTGTTGCTATAGCCGTTTTTGCTTTTTCAATTTGGTAATCTTCATCTGGATCTGATTTGTCTGATATAAAATTTTCAATACGACTCATCCAGGTATCTACACGATTAGGGAAGGCATCTGGAAAAGCTTTAACCAACAAAATAAAAAACAGTGCTGCTCCTATTCCCATTCCAATAATTATACCACTATTTTTTATAGGATATTGTCCTACAAAAGTGATCATTAAAACCATTGAAAAAATAAGTGCTGCCGTAGAGAAATTGGCTGGAAATATTAGTCCTACGGTAACAAAAACGGGTATCCATAAAGACACAAATGATTTTTGAAAAGTCATTTCTTCTGTATCTGTCTTAGACAAATAGCGTGCTACATACATATATAAGACCATAGCTGCTAAAGCGGATGGTTGAAATGATATACCTCCTGGCAATTGTATCCATCTACTGGCATTAGCACCGTCTATTACAGTTCCTTTAAATAAGGTATAAAGTAACATTAACCATACAAAAGGCAGCAAAACCATTGATAGGTTTCTAAAATAATGATACGGTACTTTATGCGAACCATACATGATGGCAAAACCCAGTCCTAAGTGCATAAAATGTTTGAGTAAATACCCTAATGTATTCCCTGTTCCTCTACCTAGATAAGCTAAATTACTACTTGCGCTGTATACGGGCATAAAGGAAAATAACGCCAGTAGCGCAACAAATGCCCAGATGACTTTATCTCCTTTTAGATTATGTAGTAATTTTTTCATATTTTGTATTAAAGTTTAAGAATTTAGGTTTTATACTTTAAATCCTAGATTTTATAAATTTTGAACTGCTAGTTTAAACTGTCGTCCTCTGTCTTCGTAATTTTGAAATAAATCAAAACTTGCGCAAGCAGGTGACAATAAAACGGTATCTCCTTTTTCGGCTAGGCGATAAGCTTGTTTTACTGCTTCTGCCATTGAGCTAGCTTCTATCATTTCATCTACAATACCTCCAAACGATTCCATTATCTTTTTATTATCTATTCCTAAACAAATAATTGCTTTTACTTTTTCGTTTACCAACGGTAAAAGTTCTGTATAATCATTCCCTTTATCAACTCCTCCTACAATCCATACAGTTGGTGTAGACATACTGTCTAGGGCAAAAAATGCAGCATTTACATTCGTTGCTTTAGAATCATTTATATATTGAACATTGTTTATTTTTAATACTTTTTCAAGACGATGTTCAACCGCTTGAAAGTCTGACAAACTTTCTCTAATGGTTGCTTTTCTTATTTTTAACAATTGTGCAACTGTTGCTGCTGCCATAGCGTTTTTTACATTATGTTTTCCTTCTAAAGATATTTCGTTGGTTGGCATATCAAATACTTCGTTTGTTATATTGAATTTTATTGTATCTTTTTCTAAATAAACTCCAAAATCTAATTTTTTAGAAATGGAGAAGGGTATTAATTTCGCTTTGGTTGTATTTTGACTCAACCAATTATTTATATCTTGATCATCTGCATCGTAAATCAAAAAATCTTCTGTTGTTTGATTCATTGTTATTCTAAACTTTGAAGCAATATAATTTTCGTATTTATATTCATACCGATCTAAATGATCTGGACTAATATTGGTTATAATAGCAATATGTGGTTTATATTTTTCAACTCCATCTAGTTGAAAGCTACTTAATTCTAAAACATAAGTATCAAACTTATCATCTGCTACTTGCCATGCAAAACTCTTTCCTATATTTCCTGCAAGTCCTACATTTAATCCTCCTTGCTTTAAAAGGTGGTAGGTTAGCATAGTGGTCGTAGTCTTTCCATTACTACCTGTTATCCCTACCGTTACCGCATCTGTAAACTTGTTGGTAAATTCAATTTCGGAGAGTATTGGTATTTTTTTTTCTATTATTTTTTTTACAATAGGTGCTTTATCTGGAATACCTGGGCTTTTCATTACCATATCTGCATTCAAGATAAATTCTTCCGTGTGTTTTTCGTCTTCAAATTTAATTTTGTGTAGCAATAATATCTCTTTATATGTATCTTTTATTTTCCCAAAATCAGACACGAATACTTCATATCCTTTTTTCTTTCCAAGGATAGCGGTACCTACACCGCTTTCTCCTCCTCCTAAAACAACTAACTTCATAGATTATCTTAATTTTAGAGTTACAACCGAAACAATAGTTAATAAAATTCCTACAATCCAGAAACGAGTAACTATTTTACTTTCGTGGTATCCTTTCTTTTGATAGTGATGGTGTAATGGTGACATTAAGAAAATACGACGTCCTTCTCCGTATTTCTTTTTTGTATATTTAAAATAGGCTACTTGTAATACTACTGAGAGATTTTCGGCTAAAAATATTCCACAAATAACTGGAATTAGCATTTCTTTACGAACGGCAATTGCCAATACGGCAATCACACCTCCTATGGTTAAACTTCCTGTATCTCCCATAAAAACAGCAGCGGGAAAACTATTATACCATAAAAAACCGACTAATGATCCTATGAAAGCTGCTATAAAAACGGTCATCTCTCCTGAGTGTGGAATGAACATTATGTTTAAATATTTAGAAAAAATAATATTTCCTGAAACAAATGTAAATACTCCCAACCCTATTACTGATATAGCGGAGGTTCCTGCCGCCAGCCCATCAATACCATCAGTAAGATTGGCTCCATTTGAAACCGCTGTAATAATAAAAATAACTACTGGTATAAAAATTAACCAAGCATAATTTTCATATCCTTCTCCCATGAAAGATAATACTTCGGCATAATCAAACTCATTATTTTTGAAAAAAGGTATTGTAGTGGCTGTTGATTTTTCTTCAATCATCATGGGTTTAATTGTATTTTGAGAAGCATCTATTTCAATTTTTGTATGGGCCATCTCTTTACGTACAGTTACTTGTGGATGAAAATATAAAACTGATCCAACAAATAACCCTAATCCTACTTGACCTATCACTTTAAAGATTCCTTTTAGTCCTTCTTTGTCTTTTTTGAATACCTTTATATAATCATCTAAAAAGCCTATTAATCCCATCCATAACATAGATATTATTAATAATATTACATAAATATTATCTAATCTTGCAAATAATAAAACTGGTATTAGAGTAGAAAATATAATGATAATTCCTCCCATAGTTGGCGTTCCTGCTTTTTGAGTTTGTCCTTCTAAGCCTAATTCACGAACTGTCTCACCTATTTGCAAACGTCTTAGATAGCTTATTACTTTTTTTCCGTAAATAGTAGACAATAATAATGACATAATGATGGCCAATGCAGATCGGAAGGTGATGTATTGAAAAACGCCTGTTCCAGGAACGTCCTGAACTTTATCTAAATATTCAAATAGGTAGTATAACATACTTTATAAGATTTTGGATTTTTATTTTAGATTTTTTAGTTTGAAACCATAAATCTATCTTCTAAATCAATTATTATTTGTTTAATTGTTTTAATAATTCTTGTACTATTTTCATATCATCAAAATCGTGACGTATTCCATTGACTTCTTGATAGGTTTCATGTCCTTTGCCAGCGATCAAAATTATATCTCCGTTTTCAGCTATTTGACAAGCTGTTTTTATAGCTTGCTTACGATCTATAATGGACACGTATTTTTTAAAATTTTCTGCCGTAATTCCTGCTTCCATTTCTTCAATAATAGCTTGAGGATTTTCTGTGCGGGGATTATCCGAAGTCAAAATTACTTTTGAACTCATTTCTGTTGCAATTCGCGCCATAACAGGTCGCTTTGTTCTGTCTCTATCTCCTCCACATCCTACAATCGTGATTAATTGTTCGTTTTTAGTACGGATATCATTAATAGTGTTTAATACATTTTCTAGGGCATCGGGGGTGTGTGCATAATCTACTATGGTCGTAATTTTTTCTTTGGAAACTATAAACTGAAATCTACCCGACACACTTTCTAACTCTGACAACAAACGAAGGGCTTCTATTTTATCTATTCCTAATTCAACTGCTACAGCGTAAATAGCTAATAGATTGTAAGCATTAAAAGTACCTATTAATCGTGTCCAAACATCTTGTTCATTAATTTTTAACTGAAGTCCAGACAGTTGATTTTCTAATATAACGGCTTTGTAATCAGCATAGGTTTTTAGAGCATAGGTTTTTTTTCTTGCTTGTGTGTTCTGCAACATGACAGAACCATTTTTATCATCAATATTGGTTAATGCAAAAGCAGTTTTGGGTAAATGATCAAAAAACATCTTTTTTACATCACGGTATTCTGCAAATGTTGGGTGATAATCTAAATGATCGTGTGATAAGTTGGTAAACACTCCTCCTGCAAAAAATAAACCTTCGGTGCGTTTTTGATGTACTCCATGAGAACTTACTTCCATAAAGCAATATTCACAACCTTCTTGAACCATTTGATTTAAAAAATAATTGATAGTTAAAGAATCGGGTGTTGTATGAGTGGCTTTGTATTCTGTTGTGTTTACCATTATTTTCACGGTTGATAATAATCCAACTTTATAGCCTGCTCTTTTAAACATTTGATATAGTAGAGATGCAATTGTGGTCTTACCATTTGTACCTGTGACTCCAACTAATATTAATTTATTAGATGGTTTTTCATAAAAATTATTAGCTAATTGTGCTAAAGCTGTATTTGTATCTTGTACTTTTATATAGGTAATATTTTTTAAGCAAGTCTTAGGAAGTTGTTCACAAATTATAGTTGTAGCGCCTAAACTTATTGCTTTTTCAATATACTGATGCCCATCGGACAGAGTTCCTCGGATTGCTACAAAAATATCATTTGTTTCGATTTTACGAGAATCGAAATGAATTTGATTCACGGTTTTTGTAGTAGATCCCTGAACCTCTTCTATGGGTACTTTGTATAATAAATCTTTTAAATTCATTCTTTTTTATTCCTTTTAATTGAAAGATAAAATACTTGTATTATTTTGTTTATGATAGTTCTAAAACTATAGTTGTATTTTTTCTTATAATTTCTCCTGCTTGAACAGACTGTTTTTTTACTTTACCAAATCCGTTTACTTGTACTTTCATACCTAAATTTTCTAACAAGGCTACTGCATCCATTCCTGGCATTCCTTTTGTATTTGGCACATATAATGGTTTTTTATTTAGTTTTTCATTATAGGTCAAATAACTTTTTTCTTGTTTGTTAACTCTTCTTTTTAATGATTTTATTTCATCTGTAGAAGGAACATCTGTAAAAACTTTTTGTGCAATTCTTTTAAAAACAGGACCTGCTACATCAGCACCGTAATAATTATTACTGGAGGTATTGGGTTTATGAATGACCACTATACAGGAATATTGCGGATCTTCTGCTGGAAAATAGCCTGCAAAGGAAGAGGCATAATACATTTGTGTGTCTCCTTTATGATAATCTATTTGTGCGGTTCCTGTTTTTCCTGCCATAGAAAAATCTTTTGAATATAATTTAGATGCGGTTCCTCTTTTAACAACATTTTTCAACATGGCTTTTATTTTCAAGAGCGTAGCATTAGAACAAATTCTAGAGTTAATTACTTCTGTATCAAATTTTTTTATGACTTTATTCCATTCTTTTACCTCTTGAACAAACTTAGGTTTAACCATTACACCATTATTAGCTATTGCATTGTATAATGTAAGTGTCTGTAATGGCGTAACTGAAACACCATAACCAAAGGCCATCCATGGGAGCGAGATACGACTCCAATTTCCTTTTCTTGGTTGAGGTATTCTAGGTTTTCCTTCTCCTTTAAAAGGTAGTCCTAAAGGTGCGTTTAGTCCTAAATAGTTGATATGGTCTACAAACTCTTGAGGGTTTTCTTTATAATTTTCATACACTGCTTGAACTAATACTGTATTAGAAGAAAGTTCAAATCCTCTAGCAAATGAGATTTTACCATATCCTCCCTCATGAGAGTCTTTTACTTTTCGTCCTCTATATACAACTACTCCTCCATGTGTATTGTAAATTTTATTAGTATCAATTTTTTTATCTTCTAATAGTGCTAAAACATCTACTAATTTAAAGGTGGAACCTGGTTCATGTGATTCTGCAACGGCGTAATTAATAGTTTCATAATAGGATCCATCCTTAGCTCTCCCCAAGTTAGAAATGGCCTTAATATCGCCTGTTTTGGTTTCCATGACTACTGCGCAACCGTGTTCTGCTTCATATAGTTCTAACTGTTTAAGCAATGCGTGATGTGCAATATCTTGTATATAAACGTCAATCGTAGATACTATATCATAGCCATCTATCGGTTCTACTTCATTATTATCTCGAATAGGTTTCCATTGTCCTTTTGCTATTTTTTGCTTTAAGACTTGTCCATTTTTTCCTTTCAAATACTTTCCAAAAGCACCTTCGATTCCTACTCGGGTCAAACTTCCTTCATCATTAAAACGTTCATAACCTATTGTTCTTTCTGCTATTTTTCCTATTGGATGTTCTCTTACTGTTTGCTGTTCTATAATGATTCCTCCTTTATAAGCACCTAGGTTTAGTAAAGGAAATTTTTTAATTCTAGCATGCTCTGTATAACTTAACTTGCGTGCAACTAACATATAACGATTTTTATTTGCTCTTGCTTTTCTAAAATCGTTTAGTAAAAAACTGCTTGTTTTTTTTAGCATAGGTGCTAATGAATCTGCAAGCGATTTTATATGTTTATCAAAATTTTCTTGCGAAGGTGCTAATGCGTCGAAACGGATTGTATATTCAGGAATGGAAGTTGCTAAAAGACTTCCATCTGATGAATAAACATTTCCTCTATTGGCAGGGATTACAAAATTTTTAATTGTACGTTCTTTGGCTAATTGTCTATAATAAGTTCCTTCAACCCATTGAATATTACTTAATTTTACAGCAACAGCAGATGACATTACAAGTATAAGTAATGCCACTCCATAAATACGATTTAATATGTTTCTATTTATTATTGCCATAGCTTTTCCCAAGCTGTCTTTTCTTTTGCTACTTTAATTTTTTTAGGAGGAACGGAAGAGGGTACAATGTCTAATATTGCCATCTGAGCTGCTACGTTTGACTCCATTTTTATTTTCATTAGTTCTGATCTTCGGTCTACAAATTCTGATCGTAATTCTTTTACTTCATTGTTTAATTCGGCTATACGAAAAACTTTTTTCTCATAACTATGTGTATTTGCTATCATTACGATAGCTAGTACTAATAAGAAAAGGATAAAAATCCAATTCTTTGCGGCATCTTCGTTAAGAAGATAGCGTGCTTTTAGTATATTAAAGATTTTGTTTTTCATTTTTTATTTAGAGATCCTAAAGACAATATTTATTGTTATTTTTTTTCAGCTATACGAAGCTTTGCACTTCGAGCTCTATTATTTAGTTTTATTTCTTCATCTGTTGGCACAATAAGTTTATCAATAGCTTTCATGGGTACTTCAAACCTGCCAAATATATCTCGTTCTGGTTCTCCCTCAAACATTCCATTTTTTATAAATCGTTTTACCAAACGGTCTTCTAAAGAATGGTACGAAATAACGCTTAACCTCCCTCCTATATTCAAGATTTCTAATGATTGTTCTAGAAATTCTTTTAAGACTTCCATCTCTTGATTTACTTCAATACGTATAGCTTGATAAATTTGAGCTAAAATTTTATTGGCTTTATGACCTGGTAAATGTTTTTTTAAAACTTGTTTTAAATCTTCTGTATTAACAATATGTTCTGTTTCTCTAGCTTCTATTATTGTCCTAGCTAAAGCTGCTGCATTTTTCAGTTCTCCATATTCTAAAAAAATACGACGTAGATTTATATCATCATACTCATTAACTACAGTGTAAGCACTCAATTCATTTTTTTGACTCATTCTCATATCAAGCGCCCCATCAAAACGAGTAGAAAAGCCTCGTTCTGGCACATCAAATTGATGAGAGGAAACCCCTAAATCTGCCAAAATCCCATCAACTTTTCGAACGTTATGAAAACGCAAAAAGTTTTTGATGTACCTAAAATTTTCTTTTATTAATACAAATCGTTTGTCTTCTATTACATTTGCCCAAGCATCTTCATCTTGATCAAAAGCAAATAACTTTCCATTAGGTCCTAATCGAGCTATTATTTCTCTTGAATGACCTCCGCCTCCAAAAGTTACATCTACATATATGCCATCCGGTTTGATATTCAAACCATCCACTGTTTCTTTTAATAAAACCGGATTATGATATTCCATTGTCATCAAAATTTAAATCTCCCATTACTTCTTCAGCTAAATCAGCAAAATCCATTACTGAATCATCAATAGCTTTTTCATATAATTCTTTATCCCAAATTTCTAATATAGTTACCGCCGAAGACAATACTATATTATTGGTAATATTTGCAAAAACAGCCAAATCTTTGGGTATTAATAGACGTCCCGTAGCATCAATCTCTACCACTTTTACTCCCGCAGTAAATCGACGAATAAAATCATTATTCTTCTTTACAAAACGATTTAATTTGTTGATTTTTTGCATCATAACATTCCATTCACTCATTGGATACAACTCTAAACATGGTTGAAAAACAGAACGTTTTAATACAAACCCTTCCTGTAAAGAAGTAGCCAATTGGCTCTTTAAGGCAACTGGTAACATCAACCTGCCCTTAGCATCCGCTTTACATTCATATGTTCCAACAATGGTATTCAAGGAGTTACGCTTTGTACTGTACAAAGACAAAGATAGAAATATTTTTACCACATTTTACCACAAAATACCACTTTGTTTATAAATTTTAATTTTATAAGAAATACATGACAAAACTCGAAAGCTATAATTTTTATAATCTCAGATTTGCCATTAGACTTTTATCACAGACAAAAAGAACTTTGAATCTGAAAGGTGCTCTATTTTTCATCTCCAATTTGGCAAAACTTCATATACGCGATTTTTTTACACCTTTTATATTATTTATACTTTTATTTTTCATCGCAAAATCTCAAGCATCTCAAAAAACAACCTTCTTAATTAACATTCATCTATTTGTTTTTTTAGTATATTGCCATTTGACATGGTAGAGCTTAAGACATTTTGAATGAATAAAAATTTTTCAAAAAAACGGATAAGTATCACCATAGCAAAAGAGAGTCAAAAAAACTGGAAGTAAGCCTTCTATTCGTTTTTACATAAACAGCATTTTTATTTTAAGAGTAGACAAAACCGTCTGTGTATTTTTATTATAGACCAATACTTATAAAAGTAAAAAACCATTATTATCTACAATATGAATAAAAATTTTATCTTTGTGACGTTATGACACAAGTTACATCTGACAACAATAGCCATCAAGAAACGGTAAAAAATGTTTTTACTAGTTATTTAGAAAAAAATGGACATCGAAAGACACCAGAACGATATGCAATCCTTCAGGAAATATATGATAATTCAGAACATTTTGATATAGAAAATCTTTACATCAAAATGAAAAATAAAAATTACCGAGTGTCTCGTGCCACACTCTACAATACTATTGAATTATTATTAGATTGTGGTTTAGTTCGTAAACATCAGTTTGGTCAGAATCAAGCACACTATGAGAAATCTTATTTTGACAAACAACATGACCATATTATTATGACTGATACTGGGGAAGTAATTGAGTTTTGCGACCCAAGAATACAAACGATCAAACAAACTATGGAGGATTTATTTGGAATTGAAATCCAAAATCATTCATTATATTTCTACGCTACTAAAAAGAATAATTCTTAAAATTACAAACAACAACACAATGACTGTAGACTTACTACTAGGATTACAATGGGGAGATGAAGGCAAAGGAAAAATTGTCGATGTATTAACCTCTAAATATGACATTATAGCTCGTTTTCAAGGAGGCCCTAATGCTGGACACACACTTGAATTTGATGGAATAAAACACGTTTTACGTACAATCCCATCTGGTATTTTTCACAAAAACTCGATAAATATCATAGGAAATGGTGTTGTTATCGACCCAGTTGTTTTTCAAAAAGAAATTGAAGGACTTGAAAAATTCAATATGAATATCAAGTCAAAATTATTAATTTCAAGAAAAGCTCATCTTATTTTACCAACCCATCGTTTGCTAGACGCAGCTTCTGAAACAGCTAAAGGTAAAGCCAAAATAGGTTCCACTCTAAAAGGTATTGGTCCTACTTATATGGACAAAACAGGTCGTAATGGCTTAAGAGTTGGAGATATTGAAATGTCTGATTTCATTGAAAAGTATCGTTCTCTAGCTAATAAGCACGAGGAGATGATTAAATTCTACGATGTAAACATTCAATACAATCTTCCTGAAATGGAAAAAGAGTTTTTTGAAGCTATAGAAGAGTTAAAAAAACTAACTTTTATTGACAGTGAAGATTTTTTAGCTAAAGCTCAAAAAGAAGGCAAATCTATTCTTTGTGAAGGAGCTCAAGGTTCTTTATTAGATGTTGACTTTGGAACTTACCCTTTCGTTACGTCTTCTAACACCACCGCTGCAGGAGCCTGTACAGGTCTAGGAATTGCTCCCAATAAAATAAAAGATGTTTTTGGGATTTTTAAAGCCTACACTACTCGCGTAGGCTCTGGTCCATTCCCTACAGAAGATTTCGGTACAGATGGAGAAACAATGGCAAAAGTAGGAAATGAGTTTGGATCTGTCACAGGACGCGCTAGACGTTGTGGATGGTTAGATTTAGTAGCTTTAAAATACGCTATTCAAATTAATGGAGTAACCCAGTTAATGATGATGAAAGGAGATGTCCTTTCTGGTTTTGAAACACTAAAAGTTTGTAACGCTTACAACTACAAAGGAGAAACAATAAAACATCTACCCTTTTCTATTGAAGAAGAAAACCTTACTCCTATTTACACTGAGTTTAAAGGTTGGAAGGCAGACCTAACAAATATGAGCACTTTCGAGGAGCTCCCTATAGAATTAAAAAACTATATTCAGTTTATCGAAGAAGAACTAGAAGTGCCTATTATGATTATATCTGTAGGTCCTGACAGAAAACAAACAATTATTAAATCTTAAAATAAAAGAATAGATATCTAAAAAATAAAATTCAACATCTAGTTTATCATTTCAAGCATAGGAGAAGCCATATTATCAACATTATATGACTTCTCCTTTTCGATTAAATCATTATTTGCTTCATTATAAAAATCATTCTGATACCATTTAAACTTAAAATACACTGGATTAAAAAGTAAAATTCTCGATCTGTTTTTTTCACTTTAAAACAACTCGAACAAACGATTGAGTATATAATTAAAATCATCGTTAGTTCGAACCCAAAGCATATCGAGAACCAACACTAATTTTTATTGCTTTTGTAGGATAGTGTCTAAATCAACATGCAGTTTATCACTCCGATAAGGAGGAATCTCATAATCAACATTATGTAATTTCTCCCTCTGGTCGAAATGAAAATATTGCGAACTTTTTAGACAGCCTCAAGGCTGAAAAAATAGTATTTATGAGGAACTTTCAAAGTTTAAATGGTACATTTTTTTATTTTTTCCTCTATACACTATTAATCCACCAAGTTAGTTCCTCTACAAAAGATTAATAAAAATTATTTTTTCATTTTTAACCACTATATTTGTCGTATAAAAAACAAGTTAATAAAGTGGAGCACTTAATAGAAGACGGCAAGTATAAATATTTTGAAGCAGGGGAAGGGACTCCAATTGTAATCTTACATGGATTAATGGGAGGTCTTAGTAATTTTGGTGGAGTTGCCGAATACTTTCCTAACAAAGGTTATAAAGTGGTAATACCTGAATTGCCTCTATATACCCAAAATATATTAAAAACAAATGTAAAAGCATTTGCAGTATATCTTAAGAACTTTATAAATTACAAAGGTTTTGACCGAGTTGTCCTTGTTGGCAATTCTTTAGGAGGGCATATTGCCTTATATTTCACAAAACTTTTTCCTGAAAAAGTTTCTGGTCTAGTCATTACAGGAAGTTCTGGTTTATATGAAAGTGCTATGGGAGAAAGCTATCCCAAGCGAGGCGATTATGAATACATTAAAAAAAAATCAGAGGATGTTTTTTACGATCCTGCTGTTGCTACAAAAGAAATTGTTGATGAGGTATATGCAACAGTAAACGATCGCATTAAACTTTTAAAAACACTTACAATTGCCAAAAGTGCCATACGTCATAACATGGCTAAAGATTTACCTAAAATGCACGTTCCTACAGGAATTATATGGGGTAAACAAGATAAAGTAACACCTCCAGAAGTAGCAGAAGAATTTCACAGACTACTTCCTAATTCTACTTTATACTGGATAGACCAATGTGGACATGCTGCAATGATGGAACATCCTAAAGAATTTAACAAAATTCTAGAAGAATGGCTAGAAACAAAAGCAGAGCATAAATAATAACTTTCCCCTTCGTATAAGGGGATTTATTTTGTATATATGAAAATTAATACCGCTGAATTTATCATAAGTAACTCGATTGTTAGTAAATGTCCACAGGAACGTTTACCTGAATATGCTTTTATAGGAAGATCTAACGTAGGAAAATCTTCTTTAATAAACATGTTAACCAATCATAAAAATCTAGCAAAAACATCTTCAAAACCAGGCAAAACCCAACTAATTAATCATTTTAAAATTAACAACAATTGGTTTTTAGTTGACTTACCTGGATATGGTTATGCAAAAGTTTCTAAAAAAACAAAAGAAGTCTTTCAAAAATTCATTACAGATTATTTTGAAAAACGAGAGCAATTAGTTTGCGCTTTTGTATTAATAGATATACGTCATGAGGCTCAGAAAATAGATTTAGAATTTATTACATATCTTGGCGAAATTGGAATCCCTTTTTGTATTATTTTTACAAAAGCTGATAAAATAAGCAAAGGTAAAACCGAACAAAATGTTGCTGCTTATCGCAAGGCATTATTAGCTAACAATTGGGAAGAAATGCCACAACATTTTATAACATCATCATTAGATACAATAGGTCGGGACGATGTTCTAGAGTTTATAGACAACGTAAATCAGGAAATCTTTAAAAACAATGATAATTTTATCTAATAGAAAAGAGATCCAAAAAATCGAAACTCAACATCTAGCCTATCTCTTCTAAAATAGGAGAAATCACATAATATAGATATGTGATTTCTCCCTTTTACCGACACAACAGTATTTTTATCTTTCAGATCGTTTTTTTATTTAAATGACTTAAGCTCCATCTTAAAGAATCCTGTATCTTCATAAACATTACCAATATCATCGTTCCAAAAAACATAAGAATCATTAATAGCTGTTGTTGTGGAAAACTTAAATACTTTACAATGAAATGTTCCTGCTGGCACCGTAATCACAGAATCTAGATCTATAACTTTATGTGTTACAACCGCTTTATCCGATCTAGTATATTTCCATTCTTCATTTAACTTAGCATTTTTTTTATAGTTTTTCGAAAAATAATCTTTATCATTATTAGAATCAATCAAAAGAAAATCACCTTCTTGTTTCATTAAATCTACACTAGACCTATGTAATTTACCAAATGTGTCATAAAATCCTCTTGTAACCAAAAACCCTTCTCCATTACAATTACCAAAAGTCATTTTCATTGTTCCTGAATTTATTCCAAATTGAAAAAAATCAAATACAAGTTCTTTTCCCGTTTTCAAAAAAGGTATTGACGACTCACAATTTCCATTACTACTATCAGGTGCTACACCTATATTATTTTCTTTACTACAAGAAACTAAAAACAAACAGATGTAAAATAAGGATAACTTTCTTTTCAAGATTTTCATAATTTTCCTATTTATTTAATTCTAATTTTTCAGCAAAATAATCACAAAAATCGCGCATCGTTGCACTCATTTTTTCATCAGCGGTTGCACGTTCAAAAGTATCTGCCATAGCTACCAATGTCTGATGAAAGAATATCTTCATTTCATCTACAGGCATATCTTTTGTCCACAAATCAATACGCATTGTTTCTTTTACATTGCTGTCCCAAATATTCAGCATGAATGCTTTTGCTTCTTGCTTTTCCACTCCTCCATCTTTTGCTGTCCAATGCAATTTTTCAGGAATATGATTTTCATCTAACGAAATTTCAAACTTAATATCGGATGTTTTTGTTATTGGCATTTTAAATTTTAGAATTTTAGAATTTAATTAACTAAATTCTTATTAAACATTTCATTAAATAATGAGTTAACGACTAACTCTTTACAGGTTTATATTTCGACTTTTTAAAAAGTTCTTTTGCATCTAAAACAAGCATCTTTTGCAGAGGAGTGTCATTCTGATCCATATAAGTACGAACAATCTGCCAACCAATCCACGCTCCTATACGGGCAGGGGTTTGATTATCACTTTCTAGTCCAAATTTAGAAAAGGGTCCTGGCGTTATTAATTTCTGAACTAACATAGGGTTTGTATCATATAACATTTTTTGTTCTATCATAAATCGCCAAATATTTTCATCATTTTCCTCACACCATTTTAACTCTTCTGTAGTATATGCAATTTTATCTTCATCTAAGGTTGTAGGTAACAAAACATCTTTTAAATAAAGTTTCTTTCCTTCATAAATCATTTGTGACAAAAAATCACGATCAGTAGGTGGTTTAACTTTATATAGAGCAAATGCGTCTACTATATCAGGCATCATTTGTAAGGGTTCAAATCTTCTTTTTAAGAATTCAGGGTATTCATAAAAACGATGTGATTTACCTAAATATAATTCTAAAGAAATAATTAACATATTCTTATCGGGAGCATAAATAACTTTATAATCAGGATCCATGTCTTGAATAACTGTATATACTTTAGGTATTCTGGTTTTTGGAAAATAATATTTTATATATTTAAAAAGAGTTTCTATATTTTTCTTTTCAAGATCAAAATTATCGTATCTCTTTTCCACTTCCTTATATAGTGCTCTCCATTGTGGGTTTACCATCTTTTCGGCTAAAAATTGTTCATCAACTTGAGGAGGAAAGAAAAAAGGATATTTTTGTTTTAAATTGGGTAAATCAGAGGGTTTTGATTCAAAAAAGGCTTTATCATAACGATCTACCACAACATTTACATTCATTTCTTCTGCTTGATCTTTTACTTTTTCGTTTTTTTTACAAGAAAAAAGGGAAAGGATTATAAAAGTTAATGCTATATGTTTCTTCATTTTACTATAATTGTATTAAGATCACCTCAAAACGGTTTATGACGTAATTTTATTATTTTTGCAAATATACATTCGTTTTTAATACTATCCTCACTATGCAAAAAATAAGCACTCTAAATGTAGAAAAAGTAAACACATATATCGTAAATTGGTTAAAAGAATATGCTGAAAAAGCAGGAGTAAAAGGCTTTGTTGTAGGTATATCAGGCGGAATAGATTCTGCTCTAACTTCTACATTATGTGCTCAAACAGGACTTACCACCTTATGTGTAGAAATGCCTATACATCAAACTGAAAGCCATGTAAGTAGAGCATACGAGCATATTCATTTATTAAAATCAAGATTTTCAAACGTATCCGATACACGAATAAACTTGACTCCTATTTTTGAGACATTTCAAAAAGAGGTTCCTACATCGGAAATCGAAGACAAGCTTTATTTGGCTTTAGCAAATACCCGCTCACGTTTACGAATGGTGTCTTTGTATTACTTAGCAGGTTTAAACAGTTTATTAGTCGCAGGAACAGGAAATAAAGTAGAAGATTTTGGGGTAGGTTTTTTTACAAAGTATGGAGATGGAGGTGTAGACATCAGTCCTATAGCAGACTTACTAAAAAGTGATGTTCGCGCTCTAGCAACTTATCTAGAAATACCGGCATCTATCTTAAATGCAAAACCTACTGATGGGTTATTTGGTGATGACAGAAGTGATGAAGATCAATTAGGAGCCAATTATGACGAATTAGAATGGGCTATGGAACAATTAGAGAACGGAAAAACGAGTAATGATTTTGAAGGCAGAGAAAAAGAGGTTTTTAATATTTACTTACGCTTAAACACCATTAATCAACATAAAATAAATCCAATACCTGTATGTGTAATTCCTAAACAATTCAAATAATTTCTACAAAAGTGTAAAATATTTTCTACAACTGATAATCAAGCCTTTATATTTTTATTTGTAATTTTGTACTTACACAATTTTAAACGAATAATGTATGATAAAGATAGGTCTTGCGGATAATCATCCAGTGGTTCATTATGGTATTAAATCATATTTCAAAGAACATTCTGATATTACATTAGTAGGAATCGTGGATAACTTTGACATGATTGAAGAGATGTTAAAACGAAAAGAGGTAGACATCTTAGTCATGGATATGGAGCTAAATGGGTTAAACAGTATTAATAATATTAAAAACTTATTACAAAATTACCGAAAACTTAAAGTTGTTTTATTTTCTAATTTAAACGAACAAATATATGCTCCCAATGCTATAAAAGCAGGAGTTTCATCATTTGTTGAAAAATCAGAAAAACTAGAAAATCTTGCCTCAACAATCATAAAGGTTAACAGAGGATCTGTTGTTTTTAGCGATGCCGTAAAACGCAATATTGCTTTAATATCAAAGCAATCTAAACCAGAACAACTCTACAGAAAATTATCAAGTCGAGAAATCGAAGTATTACGTTATCTATCCAATGGTAAAAAAAACAAAGAAGTAGCAGAGGCTTTGAATTTAAACGAAAAAACGATTAGCACTTATAAACTCCGTTTATTAGCCAAGTTAAATGTAACCAATCTTGTAGACCTTGTCAATAAAGCTAAAACTTTAGAAATTGTCTAATTCTAAAAATTGGACTTTTAGAATAACTTTTTGAACGATCACAAAAAACTTACAAAAACTCTTATTCATAAATTTGTCTTAACAAAAATAGATAATTATGAAAAAGAGTTTTTTACTTTCTTCTCTTATAGGAAGTACTTTATTAATAGGTTGTTCAAAAGATAACAATACTCCAAGCCCTAGTAGCAACGAAATTACATTTCCAACAGGAAAATTAGCAGTAGAGTTAGGCCATCCTGAAAGCGTTCTTTTTGATGGCAAACAATATTTTTATATTTCAGATATCGGAACACAATTAGCTCCTCACGTAAAAGACGGAGATGGAATGATTACAAAAGTAGATATCAACGGTAAACTAATTTCTAAAAATATTAGTAAAGTTTCTTTAAACGCTCCAAAAGGCAGTGTTCTTATAGGCAATACATTATGGATAAACGACATAGATGAGCTAAAAGGAATAGATATTAATACAGGAGAACTTACCGATCGAATTTCTTTTAATGATCTAGGAATTGACTTAACAATAAAAGGAGGCACAGGATTAAATGATCTTGTTAAAGGAAATGACAATAATACTTTATATGCAAGTATTACCAATAATGGCGGTATTTACAAAGTTAATTTAAAAGAAAAAAGCAAAGAAAAAATAGGTGAAAGCAACTTTGTAAATGGCTTATTTTTAACGGATAATACACTATGGAATTGTGCCTTTGCAAACGGATTGTCATTAAAAAAGTTAGATCTAAATTCTAAAAACAATACTGATGCTCTTAACAGCCCAAATGCTTCAGGAGGTTTAGATGGCATAACTCTTATCAATAATGAATTATATATATCTGATTGGGGTAAAGATTACAATGGATCAAATGAAGTAGGATCTATCTTTAAATATAATCCAACAACACAAAAGAGCGAATTAATAGATCTTACTAATAAAATAGGAAAAAAATACCTTAATGGCCCTGCGGATATTAGCAGTTATAACAACTATTTATTTATACCTGCAATGGGAGAAGGAGCTGTTTATATTGTTAAAATTTAAAATTCCCCGATAAAGGAAAATGTTCGAAAAGTCTAAAATTTCATATTTTATTTTATCCTTTTAATCTCACTAATTAAAATAAAATTTGCCATTTTTGTTTAAATAGACTAAGCTTGCTATTTATTACTTTAAATTAAAAATAAACAAAATAATATTTTTACTTTTCGGACGTTTCCTTCTTAAAAAATTAAGAATAACGAGACATAACACGTCCTAATTTACTAGAAAAGTTACCTACTAATTTAGAATAATCCATTACCGTATATAAAATTTCAGAGTTATCAGCCTGTGGATCAGGCGATAATTGTCCTTTTACTTCTTCTATAATTTTATTTACTAAAAACCATCGTAAACTCAAAATTGTTTCGGTTACATATTGTCCAATTGTTTGATCTTTTAATTTTACATAAATCAATTTAACTTCCCAATTATGCAAACTCATTTTTTCATCTTCCATTAAAATAGAAGTTACCTCTTGTGCTAATTCTGGTGTTAGTTGCATCAAGAAATGCTCAATTTCAAATTTTTCATTTTGATGATAATAATTCATCACTTCATTGTAGATTGCTCTAAATAAAGGATTTGCTAACTCTACTTCGTCTTCTTGAAGGCTTAAATAAATTCGCTGGTAAACTTTGTATTTGCTAAACTCTTTTATTTCTTTTAACTCTCCTTCTGGAGTGGCTTTATAGAGATAATCCGCAAATTCTTCTTCTGCATTTCCGTAGAGCAAAAGAATTTCTATTATTTTGCGTTCTAGCTGGTATTGAACATCTACTTTTGTTTTGGTTTGCTGATCTTCATTTTTTACAACCGTAAATGCTTTTTGTTCTTGTTTTATTTTTTTATTTGATTCTGTAATATCTTTTTGAATCAATTGTGCTAATGTATTAAATAATACTTCTTCTGAAATATCCATAATACGCGAACATTCTTTTATGTATACTTCTCTTTTAATTCGATCTGGTATCTTGGCTATACTAATAATCATATCACGAATTAAGTCTGCTTTTTTAATAGGATCATTTTTGGCTTCTTTCATAAGAAGAGAGGCTTTAAACTGTATAAAATCCATAGCATTTTCATCTAGATAGCGCAATAAATCATCATGAGGTGTTTTTCTTGCAAAACTATCGGGATCATCTCCATCTGGGAAAGTGCATACTTTTACGTTCATTCCTTCCTCTAGTATTAAATCAATTCCTCTGATCGAAGCTCTTAGCCCTGCTGCATCTCCATCAAAAAGAACAGTAACGTTTTTGGTCAAACGATTAATCAAACGAATTTGATCTGGAGTTAGAGCAGTACCAGATGAGGCTACTACATTTTCTATACCTGCTTGATGCATTTGAATTACATCCGTATATCCTTCACATAAATAACAATTATCTTGCTTAGCTATAGCTTGCTTAGCATAATAGATTCCGTATAAGACTTTGGACTTATGATAAATTTCACTTTCTGGGGAATTGACATATTTAGCTACTTTTTTATCGTTAGTTAAAATACGCCCACCAAAACCTAAAACACGACCGGACATACTTTGTATTGGAAACATAACACGTCCTTTAAAACGATCAAAATGTCTACCATCTTCTTTTGTTATTGTCAACCCCGTTTTGTCTAAAAATTCTAATTTATACCCTTTTTCTAAAGCTTCTTTTGTAAAAACATCCCAGCCTTCTGGTGAAAATCCTAAACCAAATTTTTTAATTGTTTCTAATGTAAATCCTCTTTCTTTAAAATAAGAGAGTCCTATTGCTTGTCCTTCATTGGTATTAAACATTGTTTCTTGAAAAAATTTTTGAGCAAATTCAGACACGAGATACATACTTTCCTTTTCATTTGCTACCGCTACTTCTTCTGTAGATTGCTCCGTTTCTTCAATTTCTATATTGTACTTTTTTGCTAGATACCTAATGGCTTCTGGGTAAGAAAAATGCTCATGTTCCATTAAAAAAGTGACTGCATTTCCTCCTTTTCCTGAGCTAAAATCTTTCCAAATTTGTTTTACTGGAGACACCATAAAAGACGGTGATTTTTCATCTGAAAAAGGGCTTAAACCTTTTAAATTGGTACCTGCTCTTTTTAGTTGCACAAAGTCCCCTATAACCTCTTCTACTCTAGCGGTTTCAAAAACAGTTTCTATTGTATTTTTGGAAATCACGATTAATGTTTTAAAAAAGGTTCAAATATACAATTTTAAAAAAGATCGTCTTATTATATAATAAAACGAATCTATATAAAAAAGAAAACCTTGTTTTTGGATATCGTTTATATAAAAAACCGTTTCTAATAATACCTAAGTATTTTTAACAAAAAAAGGTGTCCTTTTTTTCCGGACACCTTTTTTGTTACTTTAATCTAAAATCTGGTTTTTTTCGCACATCATTACTTTTAAACATATTGATATTACTAATTTTTGTAATACTATTTACTTTGTCCTTTTGCGTAAACCAATCTGATGGTGTTTCTGCTTTTACCAAATTTTCATTCGTAATAACTTCAGTACAATTATTTATAACTGAATTGACTATTTTTATTTGTTTATAATTTTCTTTTTCTAAATATTTATCGTCCATAGCAACAACGCTTGCAAAACCAGAAATGACACATTTATTCATTTCAACAAATGAATCTGTTTTTACGGAAATAGCTTCTTTTACTAATCCCATAGCGTTATCCTCGTTGCTAACCATTGTTACATTATTGAGTTTGATAACTGTTTTTTTACGAGTGGGATCAAAATTTTCTAGTTTATCATAAGTATCTATTTCCATAACTCTTGAACGAGTATTATCTGAAATATAAGGATTTCGTATGGCTATTGAATTACTCATTGTACAAATAGCCCCCATAGAAAAGTCAAAATCATCATCTGCATTTTGAAATGAGATAATATTATTCATATCAAAGGTTCCGCCCACAACTTCTAATCCATCATCCTTAGCCATACTAATTTGGATGTTTTCTATTTTAGTCTTTTTTCCTACGGCTCCTAAAGTCAAACCATTTAACATGGTTTTTTCATTTAATTTTTTTCCTGCAAATTCTATACGTACATATTTCAAAACACCTGAATCACTATTTTCGTTATTCCCTCCAAAAAGATTATATTTAGGGTTTGGATCATAAATAGAAGAAACTATACCTCCATAACGATTAACGGGTGCATCTCCATAAATAATAATACCTCCCCAATCTCCTGATTTTCTATCTGAAGTTCCTTTACTTGATGTAAACACAATAGGATCTGTTTCAGTTCCTTCTGCCTTTATTTTTGATCCTTTAGTAACAATTAAAGTTCCATTAGAGTCAAAATCACCACGCATCACTACACCTGGCTCTAAGGTTAGAGTTGCTCCATTAACTACATATACAGACCCCATTATTAGATAAGTCCCTTTTTTAAGAGTTGTATTTTCCCCTATCTCTCCATTTAATATTCTACTAGGTGCTGCATAATCTTGTGTCTTAGGCTTAAAATTTGTCCAATTATTAAACCAATTGAAATCACCATAAACTCCTTGTACATTTTGTGCTTGACTGGAAGCAAATACTAATAATAGTACACTTAATAACTTTTTTTTCATTTTTTGGGGTTTTATCTATAAAAAATAGTGACAAAACTACTTTTTAGTTTATTAATAAACAACCCTTCTATTAACAAAAAATTGTTAAATAATAATTTAAAAATGTTTTATCTATGAAAAATTATCAATAATTATACCAAATAAGCTAAATTTAATTTAAATCAAATCTTAATACTAAGGAAATATTATTCTGATTAATCATGTTATTCTTAAATGAAGGCGTTATATCATGTTTTAGATATAAACTAATTTCTTTGTAACCTATATAAGTTCCTAAACTATAAACAAATTTATTTACATTAAAACTGCCTTTCTCTTCTAAAATACAGTTATGGTTATTTTCTTTATATCCTATGTTTTGTTTTTAAATTAAATCTTAAAAATCCTCCTATTTCAAAACGAAAACTTTTTTATGTGTTAAAAATATTTTTTCCATTTATTATGGGTGATTTTGAAAAATCTAACTCTAAATATAGAGGAAAAACTAAATTTACGACTTTAAATCTTGAGTCATCTACTGGTTTAGAAAAGTTATCCAGAAACGTTTGATGCTCTCCTTCTATAAAAAACGATTATTTGTTGGTCTTAAATTATTGTACTGAACTGAAAAACCATATTTAAAATGTAATAAATTATACCATTTAAACTTAAGATATACTGGATTAAAAAGTAAAGTTCTCGATCTGTTTTTTTTCATTTTAAAACAACTCTAACAAACGGTTGAGTATTAATTGGATTCATCGTTAGCTCGAACGCGAAGCGCATCAAGAACCAACACTTATTTTTATTGCTTTTGTAGGATAGTCTCTAAATCAACATGCAGTTTGTCACTACGTAAGGAGGAGCCTCATAATCAAGATTATGTGATTTCTCCCTTTGATCAAAATAAACACAGTTTATTTTGATCATCTCATGTAATCTCTAGCATTTGGGCTATTTCCTGATGTTCATATCCGTCTATCACATAAAGATTAAAACCATCTGTATCCTAATGGTAATTTGTCTATCAAAAACTTGAATAGCTCCTACAGATAATTTGCTTTCAATATCATTGTATGTATCTTCTATTATAGCTTCATCTTCTAGAAATACGACCTCTTTTTTTACTCTGAGAAAAGAAACACATTCATTAACCATTATTTTTCTTATTTAACCTCCAAAACTCCCTTTATGTTCATTTTTTTTAAGATTCATAAAAGCGGTAATGATTCAATTATCGTCTATTTATAATGAGGACAAAAAATTGAAAAAGTTTGTATTGTATTTTAAAAAATTATTTTTTTCTTTCAATTACATAATTAACCATTAAGATCAAGGCTTTTTTGTAATCTGATTCAGGGAAGTCAGCAAGCAACATTAATGCTTCCTCTTGAAATTCAATCATTTTTTTTTCAGCGTATGCAAGTCCATTATTTTCTTTCACGAATGTTATAACTTCTTTTACACGCTTTTTATTTTTGTTATGGTTTTTTATAGAATTAATTAACCATTTTTTTTCTTTGGAACTACATGTATTAAGAACATAAATGAGCGGAAGTGTCATTTTTTGTTCTTTTATATCAATTCCTGTTGGTTTGCCTATAGCTTCTTCTGAATAATCAAAAAGGTCATCTTTTATTTGAAATGCCATCCCTATAAGCTCTCCAAATTTCCTCATTTTTTCTATTAATACAGAGTCATCAGGTCTAACGGAACACGCCGCTAAAGAACAACAGGCCGCAATTAGAGTTGCTGTTTTTTGCCTAATAATTTCATAATATATTTCCTCTGTTATATCTAAGCGACGAGCTTTTTCTATTTGAAGTAATTCTCCTTCGCTCATTTCACGAACCGCAACTGAAATGATTTTTAACAAATCAAAATCTCCGTTATCTATTGAAAGTAACAACCCTTTTGACAATAAGTAATCTCCTACTAAAACTGCTATTTTATTTTTCCAAAGTGCGTTTATAGAGAAAAAACCACGACGGCGATTACTATCATCTACCACATCATCATGAACTAAAGTAGCGGTATGTATCAATTCTATTACTAATGCTCCTCGATAAGTTCGATCTAAAACCCCTTCTTCTGAAATCATCTTAGCAGTAAGAAAAACAAACATAGGACGCATCTGTTTTCCTTTCCTATTTACAATATAGTAAGTAATTCTGTTTAATAATGCTACTTTAGAAGACATAGAGGAATGAAACTTTTTTTCAAAAAGCTCCATTTCCTTAAGTATCGGTTGTTTTATTTGAGAAGTAATATCCATTTAAGGTTTCAAAATTAAAATAATTTCGGTATATAAAAAAGATTTTTTATTAGACTATAATTAAACCTTTTTTTAGTAATTTGGTCTAACCTATAAAACCTAAAACTTTTGATTATGAGAACTAAAAATTTTATCATTGCCTTATTTAGTGCTTTTACTGTACTAATGAGTTGCAACAAAGAAGAAAATGAAAATTTATACAGCCCAGAGGTTACTGAGGATGATATGTCTGCTTCAGCAAAAACAGATGCAGCTGTTGAAGATCTTTCAAGTGTTGTACTTGAACAATTGGGAGAACTCAATCTAGCAGCAAGAACAATATCAACAGAAAGACAAACCCCTGCTTGTGCTATAATAAGCGTATCTCCTCAAGCTCCCTACACTCCTGGGCAAGTAATTACCAAAACCGTTGATTTTGGGACAGTAGGTTGCACTATGCCAAATAACAACGTATTAAAAGGGAAAATCATCATTAAATTTACCTATCAGCCTAAATCAACTTCTCATACACTTACCTATTCCTTTGAGAATTTTTATCATAATGGTATAAAAGTAGAAGGTACCAGAACGATTACAATAACAAGAGGTACCTCAACAGCCAATCCTAACGAACACTTAATTTTTAAAATTGACTTAAACCTAACAGTTACTTTAGAAAATGGTAAAACTTTAAAAATAACAGGAACTAAAACAAGAGAAATTATTGAAGGACAAGGTACACCCGAATTATCCGATAATGTTTACCAAATTACGGGTAACTGGGAAACTGTGTTTCCTAGCGGGACAGTAAGAATAGCCAATATAACTTCTCCTTTAATTGTAAAATTAAATTGTCAATATATTGTAAAAGGAATTATTTCTTATTCAAAATTAGACAAAATAGCTGCTACTCTAGATTTTGGAAACGGAGAGTGTGATAATAAAGCTTCCTTAACAATCAATGGTGTAAATTATCAAATCACTCTTAGAAAATAATCATGTACCATAAAAGGATAGATTATTAATTATAATCTATCCTTTTTCTTTTTATCCTAAAAATTAAAAAACCTCCTTAGCAATTGCCTTAATATTTTCAGCTTTACCCATAGAATAATAGTGTAATACTGGAATTCCAGCTTTTACGAGCTCTTTACTTTGAGCAATACACCACTCAATACCAATTTGTTTAACCGCTTCATTGTCTTTTGCTTTCACGACCGCCATGATTAAATCATCAGGCAATTCCAAACTAAAACGATGCGGGATAAGATTCAATTGTTTTTTTGTAGCAATAGGTTTTAGCCCTGGAATAATAGGAACATTGATTCCTGCTTTTCTACATTTTGACACAAAATCAAAAAACTTTTTATTATCAAAAAACATCTGAGTGATGATATAATCTGCCCCATTTGCAATTTTTTGTTTTAAAAAATGAATATCACTATCTAAACTAGGAGCTTCCATGTGTTTTTCAGGATATCCCGCCACTCCTATACAAAAATCTGTGGCATTTGTATTTTGTAAATCAGCATCGAGATACTTTCCATTATTCAAATCACTGATTTGTTTTACCAATTCTGATGCGTATTCGTTTCCTTCTTTTTCTGGTTTAAAATAAATTTCGCTTTTCACGGCATCGCCACGTAACGCTACTACATTATCAATTCCTAAAAAATCAAGGTCAATCAATAAATTTTCTGTATCTTCTTTTGTAAAACCACCACATAAAATATGCGGTATAGCATCTACATTATATTTGTTTTGTATGCCAGCACAAATCCCTACAGTTCCTGGACGTTTTTTTACAATTTTCTTTTGCAACAAACCATTACCTAACTCCTTATATTCATATTCTTCGCGATGATAGGTAACATCAATAAAAGGTGGATTAAATTCCATTAACGGATCAATCCCATCAAAGATACATTGAATGTTTTGTCCTTTTAATGGCGGTAAAATTTCAAAGGAAAATTGCGTTTTCCCACTCGCTTTTGCTATATGTTCTGTTACTTTCATAAGTCAGCCCCCTAACCCCCAAAGGGGGAACTCCTATCAGGGGTCAATAGGATTTCATATCTACTAATTTTTATTCTTAATCCCTCCTAAAGAGGGATGACTGAAGTGGGCAATCAGTTTTGCGTTTATAAATTTTTTAAGGTCTTGGGTTCCTCCCCTTTGGGGAGGTTAGGAGGGGCTTATATTAGGTGCCAACCATTTCGTTGCTTCTTCGACTGAAATCCCTCGGCGTTTAGCATAATCGCATACTTGGTCTTCTTTTATTTTACCAAGCCCAAAATACTTACTTTGTGGGTTTGCAAAATAATAGCCTGAAACGGATGCAGCAGGCCACATTGCCATACTTTCTGTGAGTTTAACCCCTATGGTTTCTTCTACTTTTAACAACTCCCAAATGATAGGCTTTTCGAGATGATCTGGACAGGCAGGATATCCAGGTGCTGGTCGAATTCCTTTATAATTTTCTTTGATTAATTCGTCATTAGTCAAATTTTCATTTGCATCATAGCCCCAAATTTCTTTACGAACTTTCAAATGAAGATATTCTGCAAAAGCCTCGGCAAAACGATCACCTAACGCTTTAACTAAAATGGCATTATAATCATCTAATTCCTTTTCAAATTCGGCTGCTTTTTCATCAACACCAAAACCCGTAGTTACACAAAAACACCCTATATAATCTTGAATTTCTTCAATTGGCGCTATAAAATCAGCTAAGGCTATATTAGGAGCCCCAACCGTTTTTTGTGATTGCTGGCGAAGGGTTAAAAATTGAACCAATGGTGCCCCTTTTTCATCAGACACTAAAATATCGTCATCATTGATTTGATTTGCGGGATAAATTCCCAAAATTCCTTTAGCAACAAACCATTTTTCCTTTACAATTTGGGATAGCATTTCTTGTGCATCAGCAAACAATGCTGTAGCTTGTTCTCCCACTACTTCATCTTTTAATATTGCTGGAAACTTACCATACAATTCCCAAGATTGAAAAAACGGTGTCCAGTCGATAAAATCAACTAATTCTGCTAAATCCACTTCAATGGTTTTATTACCTATAAAGTTTGGTTTAACAGGTTCATACACTTTCCAATCGATTTTCAATTTATTTTTACGAGCTTCTTCAATGGAAAGAAAATTCTTTTCTCTACTTCTATTTAAATAACCATCACGTAAAGCATCATACTCTTCACGCAATGCTCTTGCATATTCATCTTTCACCTCTTCCTGCAACAAATTAGAAGCTACCGTTACGGCTCTTGATGCATCGTTAACATGAACAACTGTAGATTGATATTCAGGTGCAATTTTCACAGCGGTGTGTGCTCGTGATGTAGTTGCCCCTCCAATCATCACTGGAATTTTGATATTTAATTTATCTAATTCTTTTGCTAAATACACCATTTCGTCAAGCGAAGGTGTAATCAATCCGCTTAACCCAATAATATCTACCTTTTCTTTGATAGCGGTATCAATAATTTTTTCAGGCGGCACCATAACCCCTAAATCGATTATTTCAAAATTATTACAAGCCAACACCACTGCTACAATATTTTTACCTATATCGTGTACATCGCCTTTTACTGTTGCCATCAAAATCTTACCAGCCCCCCCCGCCCCCGAAGGGGGAGCTCCTAACTGTGTGTTCAATTCTTTACCTATAATTTCAATAGTTTGAAAAAGATTTCTTAAAACCTCATCATTTTTAAACCTTATAACCTTGAAACCTTTTGATTCAAGCCACTCGGTTCTAAATCTATCGTGTTCAATTTGTTCCTTATTATTATGCACAGCTCCATCTACCTCAATAACTAATTGATTTTCAAGGCATACAAAATCAACAATATATTCACCAATAATATGTTGTCTTCTAAATTTAAAACCATCAATCCCTTTGTTTGAAAGCACATTCCACAGCATTTTCTCCGCGTCTGTTGGGTTATTGCGCATTGTCTTCGCCCTTTCTTTCAACTTAGCATATAAAGTTGGACTGGCAGTTTTCCATGTTTGCTTGTCAACTCCCCCTTTGGGGGTTGGGGGGCTTATATACGGCATTAAATAGGCAACGGCTTTTTTCATTACACGAGCTGATTTTACTACTTGTGGTAAAAACATTTTTCCGCTTCCAAATAAATCACCCACTACATTCATTCCGTTCATCAAGTGATTTTCAATCACTTCAATAGGACGAGTTACAGTCAAACGAGCTTCTTCAACATCAATCTCTATAAATTCATCTACACCTTTGACTAATGAGTGTGTTAAACGTTCCTGAACGGAACCTTGTCGCCATAGAGCCTCTCCCCCAGCCCCTCTCCGAAGGAGAGGGGAGCCGTCGCCTTTAATACGTTCCGCATATTCTAATAATCTTTCAGTAGCGTCATCACGTCTATCTAATAAAACATCCTCAACATGTTCTAACAATTCCTTATCAATCTCATCATAAATCTCAAGCATTTCTGGATTTACAATTCCCATCGTCATTCCGTGATTGATGGCGTGATATAAGAATGCTGAATGCATGGCTTCACGCACTTTGTCATTTCCTCTAAATGAAAACGAAACATTACTCACCCCGCCCGAAATATTTGCATACGGAAGATTTTCACGAATCCATTTAGTAGCTAAAAAGAAATCAATGGCATTACGGCGATGCTCTTCCATTCCAGTTGCTACAGGAAAAATGTTTGGGTCAAAAATGATATCTTCAGCAGGAAAACCTACCTTTTGAACTAAAACATCATAAGACCGCTTACAAATTTCGATACGACGCTCATAAGTATCAGCTTGACCAACCTCATCAAAGGCCATTACAATAACAGCTGCCCCATAGCGTTTAATCAGCTTAGCGTGATGTATAAATGTTTCCTCTCCTTCTTTCAAAGAAATTGAATTCACCACACCTTTCCCTTGAATCACCTTAAGACCCGCTTCAATAATTTCCCATTTAGAACTATCAATCATTACTGGAACACGGGCAATGTCAGGTTCGGCAGCAATAAGATTTAGGAATTTAGTCATAGCAAACACGCCATCTAACATCCCTTCATCCATATTCACATCAATAATTTGCGCTCCACCTTCTACTTGTGCACGTGCAATATCAAGTGCTTCATCGTACTTTTCTTCTTTAATTAACCGAAGAAATTTACGAGAACCCGTAACATTGGTACGCTCACCTACATTTACAAAAAGGCTTCTAGCCTCCCCACCCCATCCAAAGGAGGGGCTTACTGACGTGTCTCCACTTAACGTTAAATCATTCCCTTGATTTTCTATGGTTGAAGGAGTAATTTTCAAGGGTTCAAGTCCTGATAGTGTCAATACTTTTTTAGGCGGAGCTACAACTCCCCCGTTGGGGGTTAGGGGGGCAACTGCCTCAGCAATTAATTTAATATGTTCAGGTGTTGTTCCACAACAACCTCCAATAATATTCACTAAATTCTCATCTAAATACTCCCTTATGAGTTGTTGCATTTCTTCTGCTGTTTGGTCATATTGTCCAAATGCATTCGGCAACCCCGCATTTGGGTGTGCTGAAATATTAAGTTGGGTATTATGCGCTAATCTTTTCAAATAAGGCTTCAATTGGTCAGCTCCTAAAGCACAATTGAAACCAATACTTAATAAAGGAATGTGCTGAATGGAGATTAAAAAAGCCTCTACGGTTTGCCCAGACAAGGTTCTTCCAGAAGCATCTGTAATTGTACCAGAAACCATCACTGGAATATCCAACCCTCTATCTTCCTTAACTTCTTCAATAGCAAACAAAGCCGCTTTTGCATTTAACGTATCGAAAATAGTTTCCACCAAAAGTATATCAGCTCCACCATCAATTAATGCTTCTACTTGTTGACGATAGGCAATTTTTAAATCATCAAAAGTTACGGCTCTATACCCTGGGTCATTGACATCAGGTGACATAGATGCCGTTCTGTTTGTTGGCCCAATTGAACCCGCTACAAAACGAGGTTTATCTGTAAACTCATCGGCTACTTCGCGAGCAATTTTAGCCGATTGAAAATTTAATTCATAGACCAAATCCTCCATGTGGTAATCAGCCATTCCAATGGTAGTTCCTGAAAACGTATTGGTTTCAACAATATCGGCACCAGCTTGAAAATACAAACGATGCACCTCTTTTACGGCCTCAGGTTGTGTGAGGGACAATAAATCATTGTTCCCTTTTAAAGGATGCGGAAAATCTTTGAAGCGTTCACCTCTAAAATCTTCCTCCTCAAATTTATAGCGTTGCAACATGGTTCCCATTGCGCCATCGAGCACAAGGATGCGTTGCTTTAAAATATCTTGAAGGAGCCCCCTAGCCCCCAATGGGGGAACAGCGTCTTGTTGAAAATTACTCATATTCTTTCTTATCATTCTAGTTGAATGGTATACCATTGAAATTTTTACTATAAAAAATGCTCATGAAAGATGTTATCCTGAAGTGGGAGGAAAAAAAACAAAAGTTATCTTTTCTATATATCAAATCAACTATATAGATAGAATGTAGCACCTTTCCAAATTGGGAGGTTGCTAAGCGTTCGTTGGGTCTATTCCCTCCCGCTTTCTTGATAACAACAATAAACTTATGAACAGGACAAAGATAACTAGTACAATTTTAAAAAGAAAATTATTCCGAATTTTACTAATTATGCTTAAATTTAATTATATATTTTCTAATAAATCAATTTATAACAAAATAATTTTTAGTATTAAAAAACAAACATGGATTATTTACAGCAAAAACACCGTAAGCGTTTCATGTTTAAAAGTTAATTAAAACACAAATTGACTTTCTTTTTTACGAATCAGTATTCCTAAATCATTAAATCTTCATTCACTTTCACTTTGAAATTGAAACCATAAAACTAAACCTCAACGCCCTCTCTTACTTTGAGTTGTTCGGCTACTTTAAGTACATCAGCTAAAACACCACGAGCAGTTACTTGCTTACCAGCACCAGCACCTTGTATGACCATAGGAATAGCTCCATACGAATCCGAATAGATTTCGATTAAATTATCAGCACCTCGCAATTGCCCCAAAGCAGAACTGGCTGGAACCGAAACTAATTTGACCGACAATTCTTTTTTCAAAACATCAAAATCACCCACATACCGTAGCACATTCCCTTCTTTTTGTACAATTTTTTTATTTTCAAATACTGCATCCAAAAGCACTTTTGATTTATTATAATGCTTTACAGGTAAAATTGCCATCTCCTCCGATACAAGCGATTGAATTTTAATATCTGAAAATTCAAAATCATAGCCCAACTCACGAGCAAGAATGAGAAGTTTACGAGCGACATCATTTCCACTCAAATCCTCACGAGAATCAGGTTCTGTCAAGCCAGCTTGTTCAGCGTCTATTAAAATTTTCGAAAAAGAACGGTCTTCCACTCCAAAACGATTAAAAACATAGCTAATTGTCCCCGAAAAAACGCCTCTGATTTTAGTAATTTTTTCTCCAGCTAAATGCAAATCTTGAATCGTTTGAACGACTGGTAAACCAGCTCCTACATTGGTTTCATAAAGAAAAAGTCTATCAAATTTCTTTAATTGACGACGTAATTCTTTATAAAAATCAAAATGAATTGTATTTGCCTTTTTATTAGCAGAAACTATGTGAAATCCATTTTGAACCAAAGGAATATAACGCTTTATAATATCTGAACTTGCGGTTGCGTCTACTACAATTAAGTTTTCCAATTCATTATTTATCACATAATCAAAAATAGCATCCAAATGAAAAGGGACTGCATTCTTAGAAAAGTCGGCTTCCCATTGATTTCTAACTCCTTCTTTTTCATAAAAAGCAACTGTAGAATTCGTAATTATAGGAATCCGTAAATCGATATTACGTTGTTGTAGAAAAAACTGCTGACTTTCTAAAACTTGCTGGATGAATGTGCTTCCTACATTTCCTATTCCAAACAAAATAACATTAACTCTGATAACTGACATTTTTAGTTGTTTTTAAATTAAAAATTGGCAATAAAAGTTGCCCCAATTGTTCATATTCTATCAAAAAAGCATCATGCCCATGAACGGAATTAAGGGTATGAAGAAAAAGCTTTTCATATTTTGTACTAAAGCGCTGATGCAAATTCATATTTTCATAAGCCATAAAAAGCCCATCAGAATCAATAGTTATTTGATGAATCACTGCAGTGGTTTCATTAAAAAAAGATTCAAGAGCAACATCGTCAACAAATTGCCCAATCGTTTTCAACAAATGATTCATTAATTTATAAGCCGAGAGGGGAAAACGCATTTCTAATGTTTGTCCATGAAAATCCAACCACTTTTCGACAGCATACGTCCCTTTAATTTGTTCTTTTTGAAATTTCAAATCGATAGCTAGCGGGCTACGATAAAGCATCATAGCCAGTTTACGAGCATCTTCAACAGGAAAAGCAGAATGGTTTAATATATCATCTTGAATTTTCACCTGAGCGATTAACCAATCATTAGCTTTATAATTAGATGCAATAGGAATTACATATTTTATAGCCTTAGGCCTCAAAAAAGCCATTTCCCATACAATACCACCTCCTAAACTCCCACCTATAAGCGCATAAACTTCATGAACACCTATCGACTCTAAACCCTCCCAAAATAATTTTGCAATATCCTGAGTAGTAAAATCTTTATAATTTTGAATCAAACTCCCTCCCTGATACCCATTACCAATTATATTAAAAGCAACAATAGAAAAAAATTGAGTATCGATGGCTTTATCTAGTCCTACTAATGACTTCCACCATCCTTGTTCACCAGCAACATTTGAATTCCCCGTTAATGCGTGATTGACCACCACAACGGGCGCTGTACCAAGTGGCTGACCAAAAACCTGATAGGATAATTTTAGAAACGGGATAGTTTTCCCAATTCCTAATTTATAATTAAAGACATCAATTTCATTTAACATTTGACTAATCGTTTTACGTTTAAATAATACACTACTTACGGATAAAAAAAAGCCCTTTTGGAAGTATTACCAAAAGGACTTATAAACACAAACAACCAAGATTTAAGTCTTTATATACTGGTAATAACTAGGTGGTGCACAACAGCACATCATATAGTAGCAACACATCGCTTTTTTTATTGTTAACATCTCTTATTCTTTTAAATTAGGCACAAAAAAACCTCTGCGAGGCAGAGGTTATAGAAATCACAAATACTTATGCAATACTCACCCCTGCGGAAACTTCCACATCATAAAATCCATATTGCAAATTGTTGTACTCATTTTATTTTTTGCTTTTTTACACAGGACAAACTTAGACGCTTTTTCTGTATAAATAAAATTTTCAGATTATTTTTCTAAATTTTGTTAAAAAAAATCATTAAAATAGATTTACTTGCTCAAAAAAGAAATAAAGAGCATTTAAAAAACTAGAAAATAGAATTGTTATAGAATTTGGTTTAAAAGTCATATAAATTTTTAAAAAAATAAAACTGAACTTTTAAATCTACGCAAAAAAACTCTAAAAAAGACATACTAGAAACGAAAATAAAAGCATACATTTGTAACCATTGTCTAACGTTGTACAACTTGGTTATGAGCGAATACCTAACTATTTCAGAAACAGCAAAATTACTTAACAAAAGCACCAAAACTTTACGTCGCTGGGACGAAGAAGGGAAATTGTCAGCGGTACGAGAACCCATTAGCAATTATAGAGTATATCGAAAATCTGATGTTTTAGAATTATTCTCAAATTTTGTTGACCCCAATGATGACACTTCAAATTTTGTTGAAGCTGATAACGAATATAAAGTTTTAGAACTTTTTGCAGGTGCTGGCGGTCTAGCAGTAGGTTTGGAAAAAGCAGGTTTAAAATGTATTGCACTTAACGAAATAGACAAATACGCTTGTCAAACTTTAAGAAAAAACAGACCAAAATGGAATGTTTTAGAAGGAGATATTAAAAATTTTGATTTCTCTAAATTCGAAGGTAAAGCAGACATCGTTACGGGCGGTTTTCCATGCCAAGCTTTCAGCTATGCAGGAAAAAAGCTTGGTTTAGCAGATGCTCGTGGCACCTTGTTCTACGAATTTGCAAGAGTTGTTAAAGAGGTAAATCCTTTGATTTGTATAGGCGAAAATGTTCGTGGATTACTTTCACATGACAAAGGAAAAACACTCGAAGGGATGATTTCTATTTTAGACGAAATAGGCTACAACGTAGTTCCAGTTGAAGTATTAAAAGCTATTCATTATAAAGTACCGCAAAAAAGAGAACGATTAATTCTAGTTGGCATCAGGAAAGACATCACCATCAAATACGACTATCCCAAACCATACAACAAGATATACAACTTAGAAGACGCTCTAAAAAGAGGAGAATTATTTGATTGCAATGTCCCTAAATCTAATGGAGCAAAATATCCTCAAAGCAAAAAAGAAGTCTTAGACCTTGTTCCTCCTAAAGGCTATTGGCGTGATTTGCCCCTAGAAATCCAAAAGGAATTTATGGGGGGTAGCTTTCATTTGGGAGGTGGAAAAACAGGAATTGCGAGAAGAATAGGTTGGGACGAACCCTGCCTGACCTTAACCTGTAGCCCCGCACAAAAACAAACAGAAAGATGTCATCCAGATGAAACCCGACCTTTCACAGTTAGAGAATATGCTAGAATACAAACATTCCCTGATGACTGGGAATTTTCTGGTTCATTAGCACAACAATACAAACAAATTGGCAATGCAGTACCCGTTAATTTAGGTCAGGAAATAGGGTATTCACTAATAAAATTCCTAAATCAATATTATAAGTTTTCGAAGCCTGAATAATACCCATAATTATCAAATGTTATTTGGTCCAAAATAGTTCGATTAGAATGTTCGGTTGCGGAAGTTATTTCTTCTAAAGCCGAATTTTCTTTTATAACACTTGTAGCTTGAACCGACTTCAAATAATCATCTATAGCGCTAGGTAAAACTTTGTACAAGGCAAAAAAAGCATCTTCTTGACCAGTTACTAAAGCATAAAACTTATCACCTGAAATCTTATAAACTCTTGAATGGCTATATTCTTTACCGTTTATATCGCCCTTCCACAATTCATTAAAACTTCCTTTAGCTAAAATTTGAACCCAATAACACTTTGCATTTTTATAATCATCTGCATATCGAGCTAATTTTTGAAATAAAGCTTCAGATGAACTACTATTCATAGTATTGTGCTTATTCTTAATATCTGCAAAAAGTGTGTTATCTGAAGCCTTAATATCAAAACCACTTAAATTTCCCATTTCAAAACCTTTAACACCTCCTAATATTTGTTCATGAAAAGTTCCAATGGAGTTATTAATAGATTTATCAATTTGTCGCAAAATTTCCGACTGAATTAAAAGCTCTTCTTCTATTGCATTAAACTTAGAATCAAAAGTTAATTTAATAGTATCGACTTTATTAGTATAAAAGCTTTTCTTTGAGATATTATTTTTAGCTTTCAGATATGCTTTATGCAGGTTTTCAATACAATTCAATAAATGTTCATCCGAGATAAAATTGACATACTTATGAGTCATGTGTCTTACAAAAAAAGTTCGGATTAAAGTTACTATTTTTAATGAGATTCAAAAACAAAAACAAAACCTACTCTCAACTTTATTTTTTTAAGAAACACTAATACAATTTCAAAATCTCCAAAACATGTACTTTAGAAATCATAATTTTCAAACTCCACACGATAACCAATAAAGCCACTAATAGCAAAGCTGTTCGTTGCGGAATTTTCCCTACAAGCTTGGCCGCCAATGGTGCAGCTAGAGAACCACCAAGAATTAACCCTGCTATAATAAACCAATGACTAACCCCTATAGAGATGAAAAATGTTACTGATGCTGCAAGTGTAACAAAAAACTCGGCTAAACTGACTGTTCCTACTACATATCTTGATTTTTTTCCTAAAGATAATAATGTGGTAGTCACAATAGGTCCCCAACCACCACCACCAAATGAATCTAAAAAACCGCCAAAAAAACCTAAATAGCCAGTGGCAGCACTTTTTTTACGATTTAGCGTTTTTTTACGCAAAGCCAATCGAAATAGGTTTATTCCCATAATTAAGGTATATATCGAGAGTAACAAGTACGTTTCTTTTTCATACGCATCACCTAAATAGACTAATAGCAAAGCTCCTCCTATAGCTCCAATCACTCCTGGAACAGCTAACCAGAATAATAATTTTTTATTTACATTCCCAAATCGATAATGTGAAAACCCACTAATGCCACTGGAAAACATTTCGGCAGTATGAATACTTCCACTAATGGCTTTTGGACTAATCCCAAAAAGCATCATACTCGTCGAACAAGTTAACCCGTAACCCAATCCTACCGCACCATCAACTAACTGCGCCACGAAACCAACTGCCAACATGATGTAAAAAGCAGAAGGTATTTGACTGGTAAAATCAAGCATTTGATTAATAGACACTATACCTGAGAATCCGTACCCTAAAAATATGGCAAAAAACACGATAGAGAGCTGAAACGCTAGTCGCTGGTATTTTTTTGTAGCCTTTTTATCTTTTTTAGGATCTAAAGCTTTTGTTGCGGCATTTAAGACTTCCAATTTTTGCTGAAAATCACCTTTAATTGAACCCCGTAACGCATTTAAACTATCTAAATTTTCTTCTATAGAATCTGGAATAACATCGGTAAAAAACTCACGCATTCTACGAGCTAACACAGGCGATTTCCCATTAGTAGAAATCGCTATTTTCATATTCCCTTTATTGACTATCGACCCTAAATAAAAGTCGCATAAATCAGGTTGGTCAGCAGCATTGACTAAAATTTGTCTTTGATTTGCCAACTTTTTAATGCTTGCATTCACTTCTTTATCATTAGTAGCTGCAATGACAAAATCGATATTTTCTAAATCAGTCTCTTGAAAACTTCTTTCTTCAAATTGAACAGAAGGTTCATTTCTAAGTTTTAGTAACGTAGTATCAAAAATTTCTTTTCCCACTAATTTGATAGAAACATTTGGATTTTGTTTTAATAATGTTTCCATTTTTTCTAACGCTACATTACCACCGCCCACGATGAGAAATCGTTTACTCTCTGTTTTTAAAAAAACGGGAAAAAGTGTGTTAGTATCCATAATTATTAGTTGCTTAAATCGATGTTATGAAAAATAGAAAAACGAATAATACTCCTATCATAGAATTCGTCCCCCGATGTTTTTTGTTGGAACCAATTCATATACCCTACCTCCACAGCAAAATTTTTATTTAGTTTATAATTCAAAGCGGTATAAAATCTATTTTGGTCAAAAACATTTTTTACAATTTTATTTCCCAAATTAAACATTACTTCATCTTTGATTTTAAAAGTCAGTTTTTCTTCATTTTCTTTTTTAACCAATGGAAAATCAAATCCTAATTGGTATCTAAATCTAAAATTAGAAAATACAAATCCACCTCTAAGTTGGTCATTTTCGGTTTGATGAAAAAATCTCGCTTCTAGTTTATACCGATGGTTAATCGAAAAGAAGTTATATTTTTTCTTAGCATTAAATCCGATATCTGGTCGTAATTCAGGTACAATCAATTTACTAGTTGATTCGGGGTCATTCGGACTTTGTAAAAATAGAACCATTCCCATCGAAGCATTGATATTATCAATTAATTTTCTATCCAAATTCGTTCTAAACACTAATTGATGTTGCGCCGCTGGATTGTAAAATTGTCTTTCTTGTATTTCCGAATGGAGTACCCAATTAGCATTGAATTTCAATTGGTTACAATACCCATACCACAACAACTGTTGGCTTTCTACTTTCTTTTGCGCAAAAGTGAAGGTGGATATAAGTAGTAGTATTATAATCTTTTTCATTTTTAAATTTTAGACCTAACAGGTTTTGAAAACCTGTTAGGTCGATCATCTCTAATTTAATATCACTCGGTTAGCGTAATCACCAAAGGTTTCCCCTTCTTGTTTTTCTTGGGTATAACGTCCTAACAAAACATCTATTTCTGCTAAGATTTGCGCTTCAGTTTGTTTTTCTTTATATAGTTTATTTAATCGTAAACCGTATCTATCACCACCCAGCATAAAGTTATATTGTTCAGGACCGGTGCCTATGAAACCTAATTCGGCTACATAAGGGCGACCACAACCATTAGGACAGCCTGTCATACGTATGGTCAATGCATCTTCCGATAAGCCATGTTTTGCCAAAAGCGGTTCAATTTTAGTAACTAATACCGGTAAATAACGTTGTGCTTCGGCTAAGGCTAACGGACAAGTAGGCATTGCCACACACGCCATGGAACTTTTACGAATGTTACTTACGTTTTTCTCTATATCGTATTTGGTCAATAAAGCTTCAACTTTTGCTTTGTTTTTCGTTGAAATTTCGCCTAATAACAAGTTTTGGTTACCTGTAAAAATGAAATTATTTATATTCAATTGTGCCAATTCATACAAAAAGGCTTTTTGCTCAGGTTTTACTACGCCGTGTTCTACAAAAAGGGTATAATACCATTGCTCGTCGGCGCTTTGTTCCCAACCGTAACGGTCATTACGCTCGGTAAACGTGTAAGGACGTGCAGGTTCTAATTGAAATCCGATGCGTTTTTCTAGTTCCGCTTTAAAACCTTCTACTGTCATTTTATCGACAGTATATTTTAAACGAGATAATTTACGTTCTACACGGTTTCCAAAATCACGTTGCACCGTTAATACTTCATACACCGCTTTTAAGGTTTTCTCCTCAGTATCTGTAAACCCTAATACATCACCTAAACGTGGATACGTCGAAGCATTTCCGTGGGTTGTTCCTAAACCACCACCCACTACAATATTGAAACCTTTTAATTCGTTGTTTTCGATAATGGCAATTAGTCCCAAATCGTTTGTAAACAAATCGACATCGTTACTTGGCGGAATTGCAATGGCAATTTTGAATTTACGAGGCAGATATCTGTTTTCATATAACGGATCAGCTTCTGCCGAACGCTCATAAATTTTTTCTCCGTCGATAAATACTTCGTAATATGCTTGTGTTTTAGGTAACAAAAGGGTTGAAATTTTATCGGCATACGCGTGAATTTGTGCGTGTAACGGAGACAACTGCGGATGCGAACTAGCAATTACATTTCGGTTTACGTCGCCACACGCTGCAATAGAATCTAATTGTGCCAAATTAAATCCTTGAATCGTTGGGCGCAATTCGTGTTTTAATAATCCGTGTAACTGCACTGTTTGACGAGTTGTAATTTTTAAGGTTCCTGTTCCGTACTGTTCTGATATATTATGTAAGGCAATCCATTTTTCGGCATTGATAACACCGCCTGGAATACGCAAACGAATCATAAACGAATATAATTTGTCTAATTTTTTCGCTGCTCTTTCGGCTCTACGATCACGGTCATCTTGTACATACATTCCGTGAAACTTTACTAGTGTTTCATCGTCTGGTCGTACATTTCCGGTGTGGTTATCGATATCGATACTTTCTTTTAGCGTCCCTCTTAATCCGTCGCTATTGATTTTTATATATTCTACTGGTGATAATTTGTCGCTCATTGTTATTTTTATTAGCCCCCTAACCCCCAAAGGGGGAATAAGGATTATGAATAATTTACACTACGTTTCGAGGCACCCCTCCTTTGGAGGGGTCGGGGGAGGCTCTAATACACGTCTTTTTGATATTTTCCTTGTTCTTCTAATTGTTCTAAAACTTCTTTTGCTTTTTCAACCGATATGTTTCGTTGGGAAGCGATTACTTCTATAATCGTATTTTCGACATCTTTACTCATAGGATCTTTTTGTCCGCAGATGTAAATAGAAGCACCATTTTCTAACCATTCGTTGAACTGGCTTGCATTTTCTTTGATGCGATCTTGTACGTAAATTTTACGCTCTTGATCTCTGGAAAATGCTGTACTTAACTTAGTTAGCACCCCTGTAGATAACCATTCCTGAATTTCGGTTTGGTAATAAAAATCTAAGGCAAAATGTTGTTCACCAAAGAATAACCAGTTTTTACCTTCAGCTCCTGTGGCATCGCGTTGTGCTAAGAAACTTCTGAAAGGCGCAATACCTGTTCCTGGACCAATTAAAATAATATCAGCATCGTCAGCAGGTAAACGGAAATTATTGTTTTTGTGGATATAGAAATCATAATCGGTATCCAAAGGATAATCAGCTAAAAACTGAGAAGTCAATCCTGTTTTTATAGTATCACCTACTTTAAAACTATTTAGGTTTACCGTTAAATGCACTTGTCCGTCGTGTGCTTCGGCAGCGGAAGAAATAGAATACAAACGAGGCGCAATAGGATGTAATAGAGCTACCACTTCTTCCAAAGTGCCTTTTTTAGGTTGGTATTTTTGGATAATATCTACTAAATCGGCTTTTTCTTCTGTAATTTCGATATCTAAAACTTTAGCTACATTTTCTAAGGATTTTTTAGATAAACCACGAATATTTTTATCCTGAAGTGTAGCCACATCGATTACATTAAAATAAGCAGCAATACTTTGTAATTCCGTTTCGTTATTTTTTGGAATTAAACCTAAAGCATCTCCAGGTTCATAAGCTACTTCTTCATTAGGTGTAATTTCGATATGATAGGTTTCTTTATTCGAACCTCTATCATTCAGGATAACTTTATGTGAAATTTGCCCGGTAAAATTCTGCTTGTGCGATGTTGTTGCTACTGTCGATTTTGCTACAGTTGGAGTTGCCGTTGAAGCATTTCCGAATGCATTTTGTAAATCGGTTTCCCAAGTTGGAATTAAACTGGCATAATCCACATCGGCCTTCACCAATGGCAGTAAACGTGTTGCTCCTTTTTCGGCTAAAACCTCATCTAATAATACACCTGCATTACAGAATAAAGGATACGAAGAATCACCTAAACCGAAAACCGCAAACGATAATTTATCTAATTTCCCATTAAATGCTTTGATGGCTTCGTAAAAACCAACGGCATTTTGCGGGAATTCGCCTTCGCCTTGTGTACTTACCACAAATAACACCAAGGTTTCTTTTTGGAGTTTAACCAAATCAAATTGGGCAACATCCACACTTTTAGCTTGAATTTTATTCTTTTTGAAAGTGGCTTGAATTTGTGAAGCTACTTTTTTAGAATTACCTGTTTCGGTACCATATACAATTAATGGTTTTACGGCTATAGCTGCACTTTGAGCAGGAGGAATTACCCCTGTTGCTTGAATTCCGAAATTCTTGGCTAAATATCCTGCCAAATAACCATTGGCATAAATCAGCTCTTCATTAGTGGCGTTCTGCACCAATTGTTGTAATAAGATATTTTTAGTTTCAGATAGCATTTTGATAAATAGTTTTATGATTATCGAAATAAGATTCAGTATTAGATTTTTCGGCAAACCAAGCATATTGTTGGTGAAGTCCCACCACTTTACCCACCACAATTAATGTAGGCACATATTCAAATTCAGGCAACGGTTTTGAAGCAATATCCTCAAAACTAAACACCTTTGTTTTTTGATTAGGCGTAGTGGCTTGTTGAATGACTGCGACACCTTTTTCAGCATCGATATTTTGTTCGATTAATTTTTGTGCCAACACTTTTAGTTTTTGACCACTCATATAAAACACCAACGTATCACTCGTCGTTGCCCAGTCGGTCCATTGTTGACTTTCCACATTTTCCAACTCATACAAAGTCAAGAAACGAAGTCCGCGGGAATATCCTCTTGCTGTTAAAGGCATTCCAGTATAAGCAGCAGCACCAAAAGCGGCAGAAACCCCAGGAATAATTTCATACGGAATTTTATTGGCAACCAATACTTGCAACTCATCTAAAATATTAGAGAACAAGGTCGAATCGCCACCTTTTAAACGAAGTACTAATTTTCCTTGTTGGGCAAAAAGCACAATTAACTCGTTTATGTCCTGCTGTGGTGTCCAAACGCCTTTAGAACATTGCTTGCCTACATAGACAATTTCTGCCTCTTTACGTGCATATTCCTCAATAAGTTCAGGCGAAACTAGTCGATCAGTTAAGACTACATCAGCCTTTTGCAAGTATTTCAAAGCTTTTAAACTAATGAGCTCTGGATCCCCTGGTCCTGCTCCCGCTAAGATTACTTTTCCTATATTTTTTATACTTCTTTCCATTGTTTTAGGTATGAGTTATCCCTATCGAGGCAAATTTGCCTCGATGAGAGTTACTTTCTGTTGTTTGTCACTCCGACAAAGGAGGAGTCACATAATTGATTTACGTTATGTGATTTCTCCCGCTGGTCGAAATGACAACTTTGTAAAATTTTATTGATTAAAACAATCCTTCAATTGAAAGGTATCGTTCTCCGGTATCGTAATTAAAAGTTAATATGGTTGCATCGTCTGGTAATGTGGCTACTTTTTTAGCTACTGCGGCTAAAGAGGCGCCTGTAGAAATTCCTACCAAAATTCCTTCATTTTTAGCGATGTTTCTAGCGTATTCAAAAGCCTCGTCTTTGCTTACTTGAATTACCTCATCAATTAAACCTGCTTGGTAAATTTCTGGAACAAAACCAGCTCCAATACCTTGTAGCGGGTGTGGAGAAGGACTACCACCACTTAAAACAGGTGATAATTCAGGCTCAACTGCAATTACTTTTAGGTTAGGAAATTTTTCTTTTAGTACCTCAGCCACTCCTGTAATATGTCCACCTGTTCCTACTCCTGTGATGATATAATCTAATCCGTCAGGGAAATCGGCTAAAATTTCTTGAGCTGTAGTACGCTTGTGTACTTCAACATTCGCTTGGTTGTTAAATTGTGAAGGCGACCAAGCGTTTGGAGTAGTAGCAACCAACTCGGCAGCACGCTCAATAGCGCCTTTCATTCCTTTTTCGCGAGGAGTTAAATCGAAGGTAGCACCATAGATTTCCATTAATTTTCTACGCTCTACACTCATGGATTCAGGCATTACCAAAATTACTTTGTATCCTTTTACTGCTGCTACTAATGCTAAACCAATTCCTGTATTTCCTGAAGTAGGCTCAATGATTACGCTATCTGGGTTTAATAATCCTTTTGCTTCCGCATCTTCAATCATTGCTAAAGCAATACGATCTTTAATACTGTTACCTGGATTGGTTCTTTCTAATTTGATATATACGTTTTTGTTTTCGTATAATTTATTAATTCTTACTACTGGGGTATTTCCTATAGTTTCTAAAATGGTATTTGCTTTCATTTTCTGAGTTATAAGTTGTGAGTTATGAGTTATGAGTTTTTCTAATTTTTAAATCACGTAATTCAAAGGCTCTGGAAATTCACTTTTTTTCTTGATTTCTATTTCGCTTTTATGATAGACCAAAGAATTTTCTGGCACTGAATGAGTTAACCAAACATTTCCACCAATAATCGAATTTGCCCCGATAGTTGTGTTTCCTCCTAAGATCGTTGCATTCGCATAAATGGTCACATTGTTTTCTATCGTTGGATGACGTTTTTCCGAAGCACTTTCTTTAGAAACCGATAAAGCTCCTAAAGTCACTCCTTGATAAATTTTTACGTTGTTACCAATTTTAGAAGTCTCCCCAATAACAATTCCAGTTCCATGATCGATAAAGAATTTTTCACCAATTTCTGCTCCTGGATGAATATCGATTCCTGTTTTTGCGTGTACATATTCCGAAATTATTCTCGGAATTACTGGCACATTTAATTTCCAAAATACATTCGCTATCCTATACGCCGTGATGGCAAAAAAACCTGGATAAGCAATTAAAACTTCTTCTTTAGATTTAGCCGCAGGGTCAAAATTCACTATGGTTTCTAAATCATTATCCAAAACATAATGCAATTGTTCGATCTGTTCAAAAAAATAATTGGAATACACTACTATTTGATTTGTTTCCTCTACAGTTTTTGCTAGAATATCTTGCAACTTTATTTGGAGTAACTTTTCTTTGTTTTGAAAAAATCGATAATTATGGTACTCCTGATCGATATCAAACAACCAATTAATCAATTCATCTATCCAATCTTCCACATTTTTCTTGTTAATTGGATTTCTGGTTCTTTCCTGATTTTTTAAATAAATTGAGTACGACATATTACAAAAACATTAAAGCTCCAACAGTATTATAACTTGTTTCATCGATTAAAATCGCATTTCCTGATTTTGCATTTTTATCAAAAGCATCATAAAATAAGGGCTGATTGGTTTTTAGGGTAACCTGTGCGATATCATTTAACTGAATCGAGTCTCCTTCGGTAAACTGCCATTGATTAATATTCCATTTGTTATTAACCTCTTGCACTTTTACTCTAACATTTTTAAAACGGTGTTGTAATAAATATGTTTTACCTACTTGTAGAGACGCATTATCCAACCATGAAATCCATGTTTTGATTAAGCTCGACTCTGTTGGTAATTCCTGACTAAGTACCACAGTGTCTCCTCGGCTAATATCAATATTGTTATCAAAATGCAACACCACATTATCGCCTGCTACAACATGATTTACTTCTTCTTGGTTTCTTTCTATTTTAACAATAGTAGTTTCTATTCGAGCTGGCAATATGGTTACATTATCGCCTACTTTATAACTTCCACTTAGCACAGGACCTGCATAACCACGATAATCATGATTCGCCTCGTCTTTAGGTCGGATTACCCATTGTACTTGAAAACGTGACTCTAGACTTTCTGCCGTTTCAACTTCAATACTTTCCAAAGTTTCCAAGATGGATTTTCCGTTATACCAAGGCGTATTTTCAGATGTATTTACTACATTATCTCCAACCAAAGCGCTTACGGGGATGTAGATAATTTCGTTATAATGTAATTCTGATTTAATTTGCTCAAAATCCGATTGAATTTGATTAAAAACAGATTCCGAATAATTCACTAGGTCAATTTTGTTGATGGCAATAATTGCCTTTTTGATTCCCATTAGCGACCCCACACTTGCGTGACGTTTTGTTTGCTCTGTTATTCCTTTTCGTGCATCAACTAAAATAATAATCAAATCAGAGTTAGACGCTCCCGTAATCATATTACGAGTATATTGCTCGTGGCCAGGTGCATCAGCTATAATAAATTTTCTTTTTGAAGTGGAGAAATATTTATACGCAACATCAATAGTGATTCCTTGCTCTCTTTCGGCACGAAGTCCATCAGTGATTAAAGACAAATCGATGTCAACTCCTTCTTGTTTGGTTTGTTTTTGTAAAATCCCTAATTGGTCTGTATGTATACTATCAGAATCATATAAAAGTCTCCCTATTAAAGTACTCTTACCGTCATCTACATTTCCTGCTGTTATAAATCGTAATGTGTTCATTGTTTTATGTCTTAAAGTTTTAAAGTCGAAAGTCAAAAGTCTTGCAATTATCCTCTATATTCTATTCTCTTCTTTAAAAGTATCCTTGCTTTTTTCTGTCTTCCATGGCCGCTTCTGAGAGTTGGTCGTCCAATCTAGTTTGTCCTCTTTCGCTGATTCTGGTTTGGATAATATCATTAATGATATCATCAATAGTTGCTGCTTGCGATGGTACTGCTGCGGTACACGTCATATCTCCCACAGTTCTATAACGTACTTTTTCAACGACTACGGTATCACCTTCTTGTGGTTGGATAAACTGAGAAGTAGCTACTAATTTATCCTGATGAAGAATGCATTCTCTATCGTGAGCAAAATACAAACTCGGCAATTCAATATTATATTTTTTGATATAGTTCCACACATCGAGCTCAGTCCAATTACTAATAGGAAATACCCTTACATTGTGACCTTTTTGAATTTTTCCGTTTAAGATATTCCACAATTCAGGTCTTTGTAATTTAGGATCCCAGGCTCCGAAATCGTCACGAACAGAAAATATCCTTTCCTTTGCTCTAGCTTTTTCTTCATCACGACGCGCACCACCTATACACGCATCAAATTCATTTTCTTGAATAGTATCTAATAAAGTATAGGTTTGTAAAGCATTACGAGATGGGAATCTACCTGCAGTTTCTTTTAAATTGTATTTCTTGATGCTTTCTTCTACATTACCTACGATTAGTTTTTCTCCAATTTGGTTTACTAATTTATCTCTGAATTCAATAGCCTCAGGAAAATTATGCCCAGTATCAATATGCACTAGCGGAAAAGGAAATTTTCCCGGTCTAAATGCTTTTAATGCTAGATGAATTAATACGATTGAATCCTTTCCACCAGAGAATAATAAGGCTGGTTTTTCAAACTGCGCGGCTGTTTCACGAAGAATGTAAATTGCCTCGTTTTCTAATTGTTCTAAGTAATCTATATCTTTTTTCATTTATTTTTTTGTTTAAGGTTTAAGGTTTGTTACACAGAGTTTCACTAAGTAAAGCACTAAGTTTCACAAAGATTTTAACTTCTATAATCGCAAAGGTTTTACGCAAGGTTCGCAAAGTTGAACATTTCTAAATTCTGATTTCTAACTTCTAATTTTATCTATGTAATCCACATTCTTTTTTCGATTGGTCTTCCCACCACCAGCGTCCTGCTCTAAAATCTTCTCCCTCTTTAATTGCTCGGGTACACGGTGCACAACCTATACTTACATAACCTTTGTCGTGTAGTGTATTGTAAGGGACTCCATTTAGTTTTAAATAACTTACTACTTCTTCTAATGTCCAATTAAGTAGCGGATTGTATTTATAAAGTTTGAAGTTTTGATCCCATTCTAACAGTTGTACATTTTGACGGTTTTGTGATTGCTCAGCTCTTAGTCCAGTTATCCAAAGATTAGCTCCTTCCAAAGCCCTATTTAAAGGTTCAACCTTTCGGATATGACAACATTCTTTTCTATTTTCAACACTGGCATAAAAACCATTGATTCCGTTTTGATTCACATATTTTTCAAGTTTAGAAGCTTGCGGATAATATGCTTTTATTTGATTTCCATATTGCAGAGTGGTTTTATCCCAAACCGAATATGTTTCAGCAAATAATCTACCTGTATCTAGTGTAAATACTTCAATATTATTTAATTTATTAGTAAAAATTTCATTAGTAATTACTTGGTCTTCTATACCGAAACTAGTCGAAAAAACTATCTTCCCTGTAAAATTTTCACTCAAAAAACGAAGACTTTCAGTTAAGTTATTCGAATAATTTAAAAAGTTTTTTATTTGTTCTGTCATAACATTTTTTTTAAATAAAAAGGCCTCTTGAAATTCAAGAGGCCCGCACAATTATATATATAACCAAAGATTAATAAATAGTACACACGACCTCCCACCGAAGTTGGCAACAACAACAGCAAGAAGCGTTTGCATTAAATTTTACTACTATTTTATTATTTTTTTTCATTTTAAATTTTCTAAATTTTGGATATAAAAAAACTCCCCACGAAGTGAGGAGTTTTAGTTATTGCTTTTATCTTTTTTAAATATACAACAATTCTACTCCTCAAGATTTTGAGCAGCAGATACAACAGTTGATATTTTTAATATTTGTTTTCATAATTGTAGGGCAAATATAAGACCTTATTTTTTAAGTTAAAACATTAAATCTTATTTCCATAATCTTTAAAGGTATTAAACTATTTTCATTATTTATTATCTATAAATAAATTAGTTTACCGAAAAAATTACATTATTCTTCGGGTTTATCGCCTGTATAATAATTCTTTTGTTTCTCTAACCCATAGTTTGTCTTTTCTATATCTAATTCAGAATCTTGAATTTCTTTATAAATTTCCTCGTAGTCTTTTGAATGTAAACTATTTGGTACTACATGGGTATCAAAATTTAGTTCTATTTTATACTTTGGGAGAAAATTACCATATACATAAATCTGATGTTGTACATATCCTGTATTTTTATTGGTATCATATTCAAAATGCAAATAGCCTGTAGATTGTGGCACTATGTTTTTTATATTGGAATCATCTGCTATAATACATCCACATGAGGTTTGGATTTCTTTTATTTCTAACAAATTCTTTCCTATATTTTTGATAGGGTATATAATATGGAGTTTTTCTCCTTGTGCGACTGGGAAATAATGTCGTTGAGGGTCTTTTACTTCAATAGTTGTAATTTGCCCTTCTTCTTCACAGCTAATAAAGACTAATAGGAATAAAAAAATTAGTAGTTTTTTTTGAAATAAACACGTTTTTAAGAGATTAAAATAATTGTATTTCATCGCAAGCTGTCTTTTTGTTTTTAGCATTAGTTATTACTTTTATCATTACATCATCTTTTTTCTGAATCGATATTTTTGTTTTAAAAACCCCAATTCTTTTTTCGTTTTTAGATTCTGAATCGTCTGTTAATTCGGTATATAAGTTTCCATTTTTATAAATTTGAATTTTTGTTGGGAGGAATATCTTAAGACTTGGATTATTTAAAAAATTTATTTTTAAAGTGGCGTTAGAAACTTCTATACTTGGAAGTCTTACTACTAAATCTTCTTGACTTGTCAAAAACCATCCATGATGATAATCAGAGATGAAGCCAATTGTATTATCTGTTAGCATATTAATGTTGGTATAATCTTCATCTAAGGTTGATAGTACTTCAATTTTTTTACCTAATAATTTATTTAATGGTTGTTTGTTTTTTATAATTTTTTCTTCAAATTCTTTTAAGAAATCTTGAATAGCTCCATCTTGTTCTTTAAAGTTTTTTAAGCCTTCATAGTTTGTGTATTTTTTCAAACGATTGTATGCTTGTATTACTTCTGGTTTTATAGTAATTGTATTCTCTTCTATTATGTAGTAACCGTTTTGTTCGTTTTCTAATAAAAGTTCTAGATAGGTAAAACTTAAGGTGGTTATTAATTCTTTTATTTTTGATTTTTCTTTAGGTTGACTAGAGTTTATTGCTTGGTTTAATTGATTGTAAAAATTAAAAAATTTTGATGCGTTTATATTTTTACTTCCTTTTTCATAAGGAGAGCAAGGGAGGTTTTCTTTTTCTGCTGATTTTTCAAAATCTATATAATATTCTGATAGTAACTGGTGATTTTGAGGAAATTCTTGTTTAAAGTATTTTTTTATTAAATCTTCTACTTTTAGATCATAGTTCATGAGTAATGAAGAGATAACAAATGTTTTTAATCCTTGAAAACTGGTATAATCATAACCGCTTCCATTTATAAAAACACCTTTTATACCCATTTTTTTGAAATACTCTAGTTGTTTTTGTAATCTGTAAAGAAGTGGATATGGTGTTAGGTAATCATCAAAATTAGAAGCATAGTCCCATAAATAGACTTTATTTACTTTATTTTTCCATTTTAATATTTTTTCTTCAAACGGGTTTACTTGCGTTTTGTTTTCAAAATATACATTTTTTGGAAAATTAATGGTACTGATCATTACTCCTGTGTTTTTGGGAAGTTCTTTTTCTGGGGGTGTTTCTGTTGTAAGATAAGCAGTAGTAAAAAAATTATACTGTGGAAATTCTTTTGCTAATTTTTCCATTAGATATACAACAGAAGGTGTTGCATTTGAAAGGGTATTCCCTAATCGTTTGCATTTGGGATCCAAACAAACTAGCTTGTTATCATTGGGAACCAGCATAAATGAATATTTTTTATGTGTATTAATACCAAAATTATCTATTATATAATTTTTTATATAATTATAGGTTGCTTCTGAAGAGAAACAGAGTTGTGTGGTATTTCTTTTATTTTCTACTAAGGCAAATGTTTGAATATTTCCTTCATTGGCTAGTAATTTCCCTAAATTATGTCCCCAAATTCCCCAATCATTTTCAATGTTATTAGAATTATAGAGTACATCTGCATTGGGTTGTAAAACAGGACTAAAATGAGGTTCTCTGTATTCAAAAGGAAAACTAACGGTGCTTTCTTTTATGGTTATAATAGCGGGTAATAAATCTTGTGTTTTGATTCTATCATCTTGGATGCTTAGTTTTTTTAAAAACTGATTAAATAGCCATTTTAGATTTTTTTCTGAGTTTGCAATTAATTGAATTTCTTTTTTTTCTTCTATTTTTATCTGATAATCAAATATTTGTTGTGAAGATAGTATTACTCTTATTAGTAATCCTTCTTTGTTTTCATCTTTAGATATTATTTCTGGGGTTGAAGATCTTGTCTTTAATTCATTGTAGAAATAATCTTTTTCTAGATTTTCTAATTTAGTTTTATAATCAAAGATTATTTTGTATTTATCAGAATATAATTTTACATCTTCTAAATCCGTATAAGGTTTTAAAGAACAACTACATAATACAAAAAAGAAAATTATTGCTAAACAGAGTTTAGATAGGGCAATATAAAAGGAAAATATTTCTCTCATCATATTAATAGAGGATTATATAAATAGTGATTTAAAACGAAATTTGGGTTTGAAAATATAAGTTATACATATTGGTATATTTATTTTCCGTTATTTTTATTGTATTCCAGCTTCCGAGAAACCCAACTGTAAAATGTGAATTTATCATATATTTAGGTCCTGCTCCTACCATTGTATTAAAAGCATTCCAAGTATTGTATAAATTAAAATTTAGTGTTTGTAAGTCTGAAACTGTCCCTACGGCTCCTACTACTTGTATACAACTTTTTTTTTCGTTAAAGACATAAAACCTAGTGTCTGTACTGACGTTATAGAACATTGTATTATCTATAGAAAAGATTCCTGCTTTTATATTCCACCCAATAGTTTGCTCATTTTTTGATAAGCCTAAAATTCCTTGAATCATATTAACCTGGCTTGGTAATTGTCTAAAACCTATACCTAATTCTACCTCGTAGTCGTTACCAAAGGCTTTGTATAGTGATATTTGTGTTTGAATTTTAGAAAAATATTTTGTTCCGTATCCTACATTTAATCTAACATAAAATTTATCACTAAAGGGATGGTACCACTCAACTATGGGTTGGATCCCTGTTCCTTCTTCTCGACCGGAATAATTCAATTGAAAAGTATAGGTGTTTTTATTTTCTTTATGAGCGTATTCTATTGTAGAAATAGATGAATATTCTTGGCTTCCTTGAATTCTGCTTCTCAAATGATATATTCCTATTTCATTTTTAAAGGTTTTATTTTTTAATGCTTCTAAATGTTTTTTGAAATCTGAGAATTCCATAAGAGAAGGCTCGTATTGTTTTTGATAATAATAAGCTGAATCAAAAACTTTTTTTGTTTCTAGCAATACTCCTTTATCAAATTTTAAATCTTTATTATTTTTATCAAAATACAGAGCGGAATTTATTAATTGTAACGCGTCATTGTGTTGTTTTTTCTTAACTAGTTCTTTGGTTTTAATGCGTGCATTTTCTGTATATACATTTACCAGTGATTTATTACGTGGAAATTTTTCTAAAAGGGGTAAAGTAAGGGCAATAGCTTTATCATATTCTTTTTGCGCTGTATAGGATTCTGCTAATTTTACTTTAAATGGCAAGTTATCTGGATATATTGTTGTAGCTTGTTTTGCGGCATCTAACATAGCTAAATGGTCTTCCATTTGATAAGCAAGACTGATTGCGTATTGTAATCCTAATTTACTAGTAGGCTTTACTAGCAGTATTTTTTTGACTACTTCGTATGCTTCTTCTATATTTTGCTCTTCTATTGCTTTTTTTATGAATGTTAATGCTTCCTCTTCGAAACCATTTGCATATATCGTTTTTTTAGGTTCGGAAGATTTTTCTATTAGTTGTAGGTACATATCAAACGCATTTGTATAATCTTCAGAGGCTACTAAAGCATTTATTTTTTTTAAATTTCTAGCATCATCATTTGGTTTTTCTTTTAAAAATTCATTGATAATAAGAAGGGCTTGATCATGTAAACCTGTTTTCAGGTAACATTGAAATAGACCTAATTTTGCGGGTTCATAATAATCATTTTGTTTTCTTTGATTTGAAACAGTGCGTAATAAGTCAATAGCCTCTAAATAGCTTCCCTCTAGCATGAGTTGTTTGGCTGTTTTATACTGAAATGCTTTAAAATCATCTCTAATATCGGAATCATTAGGGAATTTTGAATGCAATTTTTGTAGTATTTGATTTGATTTTGATTCGTTTCCTAATTGTTTGTAAACAAAATATTCTTTTGATAAAATTTCTTTTATATCTCCTTTTATTTTTTTTGCTTTAGATATAAAATCAAGTGCATCATTATAATATCCTTTACTTATTGCGTTATTTAAGAGATATATTAGTGCTTCTTCGTCCTTTGGGTTTTTTTCTAAAATTTTACCATATAATGTGTACGGATCATTATTACTTTGGATTCTTGCTGATTCTACTATTAATTCGTCATAACTTTTCTGAAGTTGAGAATCATTTTTTTTTGACATCTTTCTTTTTAAAAACTCTAATGCTTCTGCATTTCTATTCATTTCAGATAAGATAGCAACTTTTTTGGTTATATAGATTTTATTTTCTGGAAATTTTTGAGTTCCTTTTTCAGCATACAAAAGGGCCTTTTCTTTGTCTCCAGCTGTTAATAAGCTATTTATTATATCTACATAAATATCAACTTGTTGGTTATCTATTTTTGCTAATTCTTCTGCTAGAGTAACGGCTTCATTCAGTTTTCCTTCTTTTTTAAGGCGTGCTATTTCTTGTTGTGTATTGTATATATAATCTTTTTGAACAGTCGCATCTTCTGGATATATCTGATTTAATCTTTTCAGCATTCGAGTTGTTTCAGTAAGATTGCCTTGTAATCTGTATATTTCTATTTTTTTTATCCATAATTGTTTCCAATAGGGATTTACTTCTAATAATTCATTTATGTAACAAATGGCACTAGAATAGTGTTTAGAGTTCATTTCTACATTTACAAGCAATTGTTTTGCATCGAAATTTGTTTTATCGTATTGCAAGGATTTAACTAAATGATATCTTGCATTTTGAAAGTCTTTTTTAATATAGTAATACCTTCCTAAAAGCATTCTGAGATTAGAATCTGTTTCGTCTTGTTTTAAGCCTTCATCTATAATGTCTTTGGCTTTTTGCCATTCTTGTTTTTTAAAATATTTTTTAGCCATAATGGCATAATCTTCCATTGTATCTTGGGCATTTAAGGAGCATATTGATAGGAAAAGAACTAGTAATAAGTGGTAATTTTTTGAAATCATTTTTTATTAATACAATTATTCAACTTCTTGATTTTCTAGAGCAGTAGGTGTTGTTTTATTTTGTGCAAAACCTTGACGGGTCATTTGCCCCCACTCGAATTTTTTACGTGATAAAAAATCTACGTATCCTTTTAAGCTATAAAAAACGATAAGTGGATGATATATAAAAGGTTCTACTAAAGTAAAAAAACATAGTTTTAAATATTCATTAAAGGTTCTGTATTGTTCTTGTACTAATTTATCTAAATAAATGGTTATTAATGAAAGACAAATTCCAAACAAGTAAACAAAGGTTAACATTATACTTGCTGTATAAAAATTTATTCCTCTTGTTATTAATAAATATATGGTGTATAAATATCCTATTAGTTCTATAAGTGGTGCTGAAAATTCGAAAAATAGAGTATATGGTAAGGTAATCATTCCTAATTGTTTATATTTAGGATTGAAAAGGTATTTTCTGTGAACTGTAAAAATTTGCAATAACCCACGAGCCCATCTTGTCCTTTGTCTATTTAATATTTTAATATTAGGAGGTCCTTCTGTCCAACAGCAAGTATCGGGTATTTGAACAATTTTATAATCTTTATTAAAATTACACATATATCCTATGATACGGGTAGTTAAGTCCATATCTTCTGCATGTGATGAAGGGTCATATCCTCCAGCGGCAATAACTACGGATTTATCAAACATACCTAATCCTCCTGATATATTGCCTATGGCATTTATTCTTGACCATCCCATTTTTCCGATTAGATAACTTCTTAAATATTCCACTTCTTGAAAAAGGGGAATAATTCTATTAGGGACTTTAACTTGTGTAACTACCCCATTTTGAATTACACAACTGTTAGCCATACGCAAAGTGGCTCCTACTCCTATTACTTGTGTTTTATTAATTAAGATGGGTTTAATCATTTTTATAAGTGCATCACGAGATAATATACAATCTACATCAGTACATAGGAAATAAGGATAACTAGACGCATTTATTCCCGCATTAGAGGCATCTGCTTTGGTACCTCCATTTACTTTATCTACAACCGTCAACTTAGAATAAGCTGGATTCGTGGATTTTAAAATCCTTTTTAAGGGTTTTGTTTTTATTTTTTCTACGTAAGCAAATGGTGTTTCAACTAGCTCGAAATTTTCTATTAATAATTCTAATGTACTATCCTTACTCCCATCATTAACAATAACTACTTCAAATTTTGGATAATTTAAAGTAAGCATGGAGTGTACATTGTCAATTATAGTCATTTCTTCATTATATGCTGGGGCTACAATCGAAATTCCTGGAGCAAAGGGCGTTTTTAAAAAGTTTTCATCCATTTCTTTACTCTGATTCTCTTTATACTTTTTTATTTCTTTATAACCATAAATAATGAGCATAAAATAAATAATGGTGAGCATTGAGGCGTAAAGAAAAATTACATTTTGAAAGATATCTGCCATGTTAGTAGTTGTAGTTTCCGTAGTTTTTTGACATACAGTTAGTTGTTATAAGATATTTTATTTTTTTAAACTTTTATTAGTGGGTTTTTGATGTGCTTAAATATTAAATTTTCAAAACCATCTTCAATTTTAGACTCCATTTCATTAATTAAATTCACTCCTTCGTTATCATAATTGTAAATAGCACGTCCTATTCTAATTTTCAAACTAGTATCAAATGTTTTATAAAAAGCTGATTTTAAAAACTCTAATCCTTTCTCAGGTTTTGTTTCTGTTACTGTTTTTATAATACTATGTTGAACTGATATAGGTTCAAAGTCATAGTTTGCAATTAATGCGTCTTCTATATTGTTATTTTGAAGAATTCCTATTGCCTCTATAAGGGCTTTTCTAACTTTAGAATGGGTAGTTTGCGTTAGAAGCGTTAATAAAAAGGGAAGATTTTCATGTTGTTTATAGAAAGATGTTTCGTATATAAAGAAACATTTTAAGTCTATATTTTCTGTTCTCGTAATCCATTGAGCAAAATTAGGAATAAACTCTTTTGATCTTTTTAAAAGAATTTCATGAATTTGAATTTTATCCCATTCTGTAAATTCACTATCAAAATCTTCATTAAAAAAACGAAAGGGATCATGTTTACTTAAATAAATATATGCTTTTCTTGCTTTTTTACGCAATGCTTCATTTTTATCATAAACTAATGATATTATAACGGATTCCGATATTGTTAATCGTAATTTTATAATTTGTGATAATCCTTCTAATTTTGTCTTGAGATTTCCTTTTAATAATCTTTCTTCCCAAAAAGATTTTAAATCAAAAAAGTACAAAATTTCATTAAAATTATGTAAATCATATACCTCATCTTCGTCTATTAACTCAATAATAGTTTCTGTAATTAGTAGTTTGTGTGTCTTTTTAAAATCTTTTTTATTTTCAAAAACAAGCTTAATATCTTCCAATGTGTAATCTTTAGGCGAATAAACTATTTCCTTTATTTTTTGTAAATAAATTAGATTAAGCGTCTTTTTTTGAATTGCAACTGATTTTTTCTCCCAATTCAAATAAATTAAATTGAGAAACGTCACAAAGTATACACATATAAATACGAAACTCAAAATTATTGCCAATTGTAACACAGGAGGCAATTCTGAAATTGAAAAATAAAAATCTTTTAAAACAAAAATAATTTTACCCATTTACCAAAGTATTTTACTTTATTTGCAATACAGCTCATAAAAAACCACAACACCACAAAGTGTTATAATTTGACTGCCAAGAAAACGCTTATTAAAGGGATATATTTTTTAATAACGTTATTTTAACGTTATTTTAACAATTATGTGTGAATATTTTTTTAAATTTAACAAGTATATCCTGAACTGATTCTAATCCGACTGAAATACGTAACATTTCACTCTCTAAACCATTCACTTCCAAATATTTTTGCCCTTCTTTTGTTTTTAATAAATCGTAATGCGCTAAATAAACATAAGGCATTACTAAAGTAAATTCCGTTCCTAAACTAGGTCCTTTAGCCAATTCTAGACAATCATAATAATTTGATAATCTTCTGTTAAACACTACAGATACCAATGCTGGAATGTTATTGGAACAAGTTATCTTTTTATAATTCTCGTATGCTTTTCCACTATTAACACTTAAAACTTGTTTGATTTGAGGCTCATTAGAAAAAAAATCTATTACAGCCTGTGTGGATGAAGACATTTTTTCGATTCTTTCCTGATATTGTAATATTTGAAATCCTAATCGCTCTATCTCTCCTACAAAAGGTTTTATTATGTATTTTTTTACTTCTTTCAACAATTTTAAATCTCTAGAAACAATTCCTCCCATCAATAGATCTCCATTTCCACAAGCAAACTTTGATAAACTTTCGACTGCTATATCACAGTATTCTAAAACATTTAGATTAAAAGGTGTAATAAGTGTAACATCTAGTAATAATTTAACCTTATATCTTTTACATATAGAATAAAGTTTTTTAACATCTACACAATCTAACTTAGGGTTAGACACTACCTCTGTTACTAACAATGAAATATTTTGATGATTTTCTTTTAACCAAAGTTCTAAGTTTTCTAAATCATACACATCTACTTGCCAATAATTATTTGGACTTCTTTTTTGAATTACTTCCATTGTATCTAGATACAACCAACCTAATTGTACAACTCCGTTTTTCCCTTCTAAAATGCCTTTTTGAATAATAGCTTCACAAACTGCAAAAAGGGCATTAGCTCCAGAGTTCGTTAAAACAATACAATCTGAATTCACTCTATACGCTTTACTTAAGATTTCATAAATATTTTCATTTGCTTGAAATAATTCCTTTTTTTCTTCTTTATATATATGTGTAATCAAACCTAAATCAAATAATATTTTTTCAGCTTTTCTAGAACTCATAATAAGTCCTGTATTTCGGATATAAGCATGAATTGTTTTTAACAAATAATGATCTGATTTTATTTTCAAAAAAACACAATCTAATAATGGTATAAAATCCAATCTTATATGGATCATCTTGCAAAGAATTTCGTATGCTTTTTGAGAAGAGAGAGGCAAAATCAAATATTCTTCCGTTAGTTCATTTTTTTTTTGAACATAATCAACTAGTCGTTGTACTAATCTATTTCGAAAAAAACGAGGGTACCCAGATTCCATCTTTTCAATAATATTTTCATCTCCTTCTTCATACCCTACAACATCATCAATAGTAGGTAAACTAACTGAAACAGCATGTGGATTATCGTACGGTATTGATTTCCCACAAGAAATAGGTTTTAAATAATTATACATGACCAATATTTTTTAAAGTTGGGCAAGCAATTGCTTGTTTTATATCTTGAATTAAATCTTTTGTATTTTCTAAACCAATCGAAAATCGTACCGTATTTTTGGTTAAACCTATGGCTTGCAAAGCTGATTCTGAAAAAGTTGCATGACTCATTTTAGAAGGAATTTCTACTCTTGAATCTGTTGTTCCAAATGAAACTTTTTCGCCAAATAATTTTGTATTTTCAATTACTGATTGAGTTATAAATTCATTTTCAAAATCAACTGTTAAAATAGCTGGTATTATTTTCATTTGCTTTTTAACTAAATTATGTTGCGGATGTGTTTTTAACCCAGGAAATCTAACCGATTTTACCTCTGGGCACTTTAATAACTCTTCAACTATCTGAAAAGCACTTTGTTCTTGTGCTTTCATTCTATAAGTTAGTGTAGGTAACCCTAAAGAAACTAAAAAAACATCAAAAGGGCTTTGCGCACGACCTTGTGCATTAGAATAATAATGAACTTTTTTATACCAAAATTCTTCTTTTACAACAATTGCACCAGCCACACAAGCTCCGTGACCTGATACATACTTAGTGGCCGAAAAAACTGAAAAATCAGCACCTAAATCTAATGGTTTTTGACAAGCAAATGTTGCCATACTGTTATCTACTGCAAAAACGCATTTATATTTTTTAGATAAATTAGCAATAGAATTTATATCTACAATTTTTAATCCAGGGTTCGTGGGAGATTCACATAATATTAACTTTATATCATTGTGTTTTAGAATAAATTCTACTTCATTTTGATTCGTAAAATCCGCATAAAAAACGCTGATATTATTTTTTTCAAATAAAATATTTAACACCCTATAAGTACCTCCATAACAATCTTTTTCTACCAACACCCTATCTCCTGTCTTTAAAACAGTTTCAAACAATAAAGCTATAGCTGCAATACCTGTATTTGTACAAATACACCCAAAACCATTTTCCGCTTTAGCAAAAATAGCTTCCAACGCATTGCGCGTAGGATTATCTGTTCGTGAATAATCGTATAAAAAATCAGAATCTTGCTGACGCTTATAATCAAAGGTAGCCGTGTTATATATGGGCAAATGGGTAGCACCATAAGCATCTTTGATACCACTGTGCTGGGTTAAATTAGCTAAAAGAGTTTCTATTTTCATGTCGTATATATAATAATCATATTGTAAAAAATTAATTCAAAAAAAAAACCTCTGCAAATGCAGAGGCACTCTCATAAATGTGGATAACACTATATAATAGTAACTCTGGAGAAAGTTATTCTCATCATATTCATCATCTTCTTAAAATATCTTTTCATCTCAAATCAAAAACAAAGCAAAATTAGATTAATATTCTATAAAATTAAAATAAATAATTTATTTTTCTGTTTTTTATTAATAAAACATATTTATATAAAAACAAAATCTAATTAAAATTAAATAAGCCAATTAAAAATCTGAAAAACAACAAAATCTCAAAACCATAGTTTATCCAAAAAAAAGTTAATAATCATTTAGAATTCAATTTCCTTTTATACATTTGTACCAAGTTTACAAGAGGAAAAATTTGAACTGATTGCAACCTCATAAAAAAATGCTAAAGCAGTAACTACTACTCTTTAGGCAATCGCTACAAAATTTTCCTCACGAATTATTACAAAAAAAAACTAGTATATGGCCTATTTATTTACCTCAGAATCAGTGAGTGAAGGACACCCTGATAAGGTAGCTGATCAAATCAGTGACGCATTAATTGATAACTTTTTAGCATTTGACCCTACCTCTAAAGTAGCTTGTGAAACCTTAGTAACTACTGGTCAAGTAATTTTAGCAGGAGAAGTAAAATCAAAAACATATTTAGATGTTCAAAATATTGCTCGAGAAGTAATTAAAAAAATTGGTTACACGAAGAGCGAGTATATGTTTGAGGCTAATTCTTGTGGTGTTTTATCAGCCATTCATGAACAATCTGACGACATCAATCGTGGGGTAGATAGAATTACTGCTGAAGCTGATTTTGAAACTAAAGCGAACGCACAAGGGGCTGGCGACCAAGGTATCATGTTTGGTTATGCCACGAATGAAACAGAAGATTTCATGCCATTAGCACTTGACTTATCACACAAATTATTACAAGAATTAGCCGAATTACGTAGAGAAAATTCAGCGATTACTTACTTACGTCCAGACGCTAAGTCGCAAGTAACTTTAGAATATGACGACAACAACAAACCGGTTCGAATTGATGCTATCGTAATTTCTACACAACATGATGATTTTGCTGAAGAAACAGAAATGTTAGCTAAAATCAAGAAAGATATTATTGAGATTTTAATTCCTAGAATTATTACTAAATATCCGCAATATGCTCATTTATTCAATGATAAAATTGAGTATCATATTAATCCTACTGGAAAATTCGTGATTGGAGGTCCTCACGGAGATACTGGTTTAACTGGAAGAAAAATCATCGTAGATACTTATGGTGGTAAAGGTGCTCATGGTGGTGGTGCTTTTTCTGGCAAAGACCCTTCAAAGGTTGACCGTTCTGCTGCTTATGCCACTCGTCATATTGCTAAAAACTTAGTAGCTGCTGGTGTAGCTGACGAAGTTTTAGTGCAAGTTTCTTACGCTATTGGAGTAGCTAAACCATGCAATGTGTACATTAATACTTACGGAACAGCTAAAAATGGTTTAACTGATGTTCAGATTTCTGAAAAAGTTAATGAGTTGTTTGATTTAAGACCGTATGCGATTGAGCAACGTTTAAAATTAAGAACTCCTATTTATAGCGAAACAGCTGCTTACGGACACATGGGACGTAAAAACGAAATAATTACTAAACGTTTCACATCGCCAACTGGCGAAATTAAAGAAGTAGAAGTTGAGTTATTTACTTGGGAAAAATTAGATTTCGTTGATAAAATTAAAACTGCTTTTAATTTATAATAACCTAAATACAAAATTAGACAGCCTTGCAAATTACAGTTGTAAGGCTGTTTATTTTTATATATCTTTCTAGTATGAAAAAACTGCTATGTATAACACTATTATTATCAAATATTTTCACTTTTACACAATCTTCAAAAATCACTGTATCATTAATAAATTCTAAATTAATTGAAGCAGAAGAATATATCGGCGAAGACAATACAGGCTTTTTATACTTTATTAAAGACAACACCTTATTTAAGATAAAAGATTCAGAAAAATACCAATACAAAAACATAACATTAGGAAAAATATCTAAAGTTGACTTACAAAATCCTTTAAAAATTCTTATTTTTTTTGAAAACTTTAATACCATTATTGCTTTAGACAATCAATTTAATGAAGTACTAAAATCAGACTTTAACAATATTAATAACACAATTACCTTACAAGCCATTGGTATCTCCAGTCTAAATAATTATTGGCTTTTTAACCAAAACAATCAACAGTTATTACGCTACAACTATACTACAAACACAACGCAAACAATTGGTGTAATTTTTGAAAAACCAATCAAAAATTATTTTTCTACTTATAATCTCTTTTTCTGGATAGACACAGAAAATAATTTTTATCAATGCAACATTTTTGGAAAGAAAACATTTTTAAGCAAATTACCTGAATATGATAAAATTTCAATCAGTGATGAAAAAATAATTCTATATCAAATAAATAAAAAACTTTTTCTTTTTGACATTAAACAACAAAAAACAATTCCGATTGAAAATATCCAAAATTCATTCATAAGTTTTTATTACAAAAACCAAAAATTAGCTATTTTTACAGCTCAAGGAATTACCAATTATAAAATCATTTTACCCTAATGCATATAGCAGTTGCTGGAAATATAGGAGCTGGAAAAACCACATTAACCAGACTTCTATCTAAACATTTTAAGTGGGAACCCCATTTTGAAGATGTAGATGAAAACCCTTACCTAGACGACTTTTATCACTCTATGGACAGATGGAGTTTTAATCTTCAAATTTATTTTTTAAATAGCCGTTTTCGACAAATTTTAAAGATCAGGGAAAGTGGTAAAAAAATCATTCAAGATAGAACCATTTATGAGGATGCCCATATATTTGCTCCCAATTTACATGCCATGGGACTCATGAGTAATCGTGATTTCGAAAATTACACTTCTTTGTTTGAATTAATGGAAAATTTAGTAGGTCCTCCAGATTTGTTAATCTATTTAAGAAGCTCTATTCCTAATTTAGTTGGACAAATTCACAAGCGCGGACGTGATTACGAAAATTCAATTTCTATTGATTATTTAAGTAGATTGAATGAACGTTATGAAGCTTGGATTCAAACTTACAATAAAGGAAATTTATTAATCATTGACGTTGACAATATTAATTTCGTTGATAATCCTGAAGACTTAGGAATGATTATCAATAAAATTGATGCTAAAATTAACGGCTTATTTTAGTTCTAAAACGCATCATATCAAAAACTAACATCTTTTACAAGCAATTAAAAATCAGAATAGAATTATGTTTTTTATTCTGATTTTTTATAAGGTTTAATAGTCAAAAATGGTTGGTAAAAATGCTGTAAAGCATTATAAAATATGATATTGACGAAAGTTTATTGAAATTAGTTTCAATAAACTTTTTTTATTTCATGAAAACTTCAAAAAAAAGCGTTGTCCAACCTGTAAAAGCCTCAATACGATAAAGTGGGGAATAAGAGAAAATAAGCAACGATTTAAGTGTAATGATTGTGGTCAATTATTTACTTCAAATAATAAATCAGTTTCAGATTCTAATAAAGAGATTTGGTTTAAAAACTGGATAATCGGTAAAGATATTTTTGATAAAATTTCACTTGAATCTGGTTACAGTAAAAGTACTTTACAACGTTATTTTTCTAAAATGTTATCTAAAGCTCCTGTTTTAGAGTTTAGCTCCACTGATGATGTTTATCTTATGATTGATGGAACTTATTTTCCTAATGATATTTGTCTAGTAGTTTATAGAAATTTTCATTTAAAATCTACTCAACTTTATAGAATAACTGATAACGAAAATTATGAAGAAGTTGCAGAAGATTTACAAAATTTATTAAATCTTGGGATTACTATAAAATGTATTACTTCTGATGGTGATAAATCTGTATTAAAAGCGATACAAAATATTTGCCCTGACATAGCTTTTCAAAGGTGTTTAGTACATATTTCAAGAATGTGTAAAATATGGCTCACGGCCAATCCAAAACACAAATCAGGCTTTGAATTAAAGCAAATTATAATTAAAATCCATCAGATTAATTCTGAATACAAAAGACAATTATGGTTAATAGAGCTTATACATTGGGAAGAAAAATATAGAGACTATCTTAATGAAAGATCATATAAAATCGAAAGTAAAAAATATTGGTATACTCATAAAATGGTTAGAAGATCATTTACTGTAATTAAAAAAGCATTACCACATATGTTTACCTATCTTAAAGATGATAAAATACCAAATTCAACTAATGCTCTTGAATCATTTTTTGGACATTTGAAAGACAATCTAAATATTCATAGAGGATTAAGTATAAAAAACAGGAAGAACTTTTTAAGATGGTATTTATACTATAAAAATCAAATTGAAAAATAGGTTTTTTCAGCCATATTTGATTACCGATAATTAAAAAAGGATAGATTAAAACCTATCCTTTAATTATCGTATAATCATCAAACTTATTGCTGGTTGGTTGCTCCTCAGCAGAGCCAACTTCCTCTTCAATTTGATGTTGTAATATAAGCAATTTAAAATCAAAAATTACCAACCATTTTTGACCACATTACCTTTTATAAAAACGGTTTAATTCAACCCTTTTATAGATAATTGCACAACAACAAAATATAAAACGTTTTCAAAAAAAGAATCAAAGTAAATTCAAATCCTAATATACTTTTCAAAAGAAAAAGAATACAAATGCTTTTCATCTTTAGGATGAAGAACAGACTCTTTAAGTTCCCATTTATCTTGATCTATTTCTGGAAAAAACGTATCTGCCTCTAAAAAATGACTATGCACCCTTGTTAACTCTATTTCATCTGCCAATTCTATAAATTGTTTATAAATCTCACCTCCTCCTATTACATATACGTCTTGATCTATAGAACAAGTTTTTAATGCTTCTTCAACATGATTTACAACAATACATTCTTCTGAAACAATATATTCTTTATTTCGAGTGATAATAATATGGGTTCTATTAGGAAGTGGCTTAGGAAAACTTTCAAAAGTTTTACGTCCCATAATAATATAATGACCACTTGTTAACCCTTTAAAATGCTTAAAATCATCTGGCAAATGCCAAAGTAAACTATTATTTTTTCCTAATTCGTTTTTTTCTCCTGCTGCTGCAATTAATATAATTTTTTTAGGCATTCTTTTGAATCTCTTTTTGAAGTTGTTCTAACTTTCGCTGTTGTTTAAAAACTAATTTTTCAATTTGCTCTCGTTCCTATTTTTTATTCATAAAACGCTCTGTTATAAAGACACGAATAAAATGTAAGACTAAGAAAAAAGTCCAAATAACTATAATCCAAAAGACTTTATTAGGATTGGAAAATGTATTTAATATGTAACTAATAAACAATAAAAACAAACTAACCGTGAACCATATTACAAAATGAATATATAAGCGTTTTTTTTGTTTGATTCTCAAACGAGCATATTCATATAGTTCATACTGATTAACATCCATCTGTTATTATCTTAAATTGCTACCTGTCCTTTAATATGTGGGTGTGGATTATAATCTACCAAAGTAAAATCTTCTAATTTAAAATCAAAAATGCTATTAATTTCTGGATTCAAAATCATTTTAGGCAATGAACGTGGTTCTCTGGAAAGTTGTAGCTCTAACTGTTCTAAATGATTATTATATATATGAGCATCTCCAAAGGTATGAATAAAATCACCAACCTGTAAGTTACATACTTGCGCAATCATCATAGTTAGCAAAGCATAGGATGCAATATTAAAAGGTACTCCTAAAAAGATATCTGCACTTCTTTGATATAACTGGCAAGACAACTTACCATCAGCTACATAAAACTGAAAAAAAGCATGACAAGGAGGCAAGGCCGCTTTTCCGCATGAAACATTTTCAGCAAAGTTTTTTTTATCATCAGGCAAAACTGAAGGATTCCAAGCTGATACTAACATTCTCCTACTATTAGGATTTTTCTTTAAAGTTTCTATCAACTCTGTTATCTGATCTATTTCTTCATTATTCCAATTGCGCCATTGATGACCGTATATGGGACCCAAATTACCTTTTTCATCTGCCCATTCATCCCAAATACGCACCCCATTTTCTTTTAGGTATTGAATATTTGTATCCCCTTTTAAAAACCAAAGGAGTTCATAAATTATAGATTTTAGATGTAGTTTTTTTGTTGTTACCATAGGAAATCCTTCATTTAAATCGAAACGCATCTGATAACCAAAAACACTTTTTGTACCTGTTCCTGTTCTATCTCCTTTTTGATTCCCGTTTTCTAAAACATGTTTAACTAAATCTAAATATTGTTTCATTTTTGATTTATTTATACTTTTATTAGTCTAATTCACATAAATGAATCTCTTTTTATTTAAGATTCTCTTTTATTTATTTCATCACGAATTTTAGCTGCTTTTTCATAATCTTCATCTTGAACAGCTTCTTCCATCAGATCATTTAGCTCCGCTAAACTCAACTTTGAATAAGCAGATGTTCTATCCTCTTCTTGTGAAGCTCCAAAAGTTTCAGGTGTTGAAAGCACATCTTCATCTGTTGCCATATTTTCCTCCGAAGAAGTACTCAAATAAATCCCTGCTTTGTCTAAAATATTTTTATAAGTAAAAATTGGGGCATCAAATCGCAATGCTAATGCTATAGCATCAGAAGTTCTGGCATCTATAATTTCTTCAATTTTATCACGTTCACAAATCATACTTGAGTAAAAAACCCCATCTACTAATTTATGTATAATTACTTGTTTGACGATTATATCAAACCGATCTGCGAAATTTTTAAACAAATCATGGGTAAGAGGTCTTGGAGGCCGAATCTCTTTTTCTAAAGCTATAGCAATTGACTGTGCTTCAAAAGCTCCTATAACGATAGGCAATTTTCGATCTCCTTCTACTTCATTTAAAATCAAGGCATAAGCTCCATTTTGTGTTTGGCTATATGAAATTCCTTTAATAGATAGTCTAACTAAACTCATTTTTTTGGCTGTGAATATATCTTGCAAAGTAACAAAAAACTTTGTACTGTTAATAAAAAAAGAGCCATAATATGGCTCTTTTAAAGATTATTTTAAATGACCTAACTATGAATTTTGAGCTTTAAATGCTTTTAATTTTTCAATTAAAGCGGGAACTACTTGAAAAGCATCTCCAACAACTCCATAATCTGCAACTTTAAAGAAAGGAGCTTCTGGATCTGAGTTAATTGCTACTTTTACTTTAGAAGAGTTAACTCCTGCAATGTGTTGAATTGCTCCTGAAATACCAACGGCAATATATAGGTTAGTAGCTACAGGTTTACCTGTTTGTCCAACGTGTTCACTATGAGGTCTCCAACCCAAATCAGAAACAGGTTTAGAACATGCAGTTGCAGCTCCTAAAATGGTTGCTAATTCTTCAATCATTCCCCAATTTTCTGGTCCTTTTAATCCACGACCTCCTGAAACTACTACGTCCGCATCTGCAATAGTAACTTTTCCCGATCCTTTTTCTACTGATTGAGTTTGTACTCCAAAATCTGCATCAGAAATAACTGGAGCAAAATCTTCATCTGTAGCAGAACCCGCTAACTCTACTAATCCAAAGCTATTTTTTGCAATAGCTAATACTTTTACATCGGTATCAATTTGTGTTACATTAAAGGCTTTGTTAGAAAAAGCATTTCTTTTTACCTGAAATGGAGATGTGTTTACAGGTAGAGCCACTACATTAGAAGCGTAACCAGCACTTAGGTTTACTGCCACAAGAGGTGCTAAATACAAAGAATCTGTAGTAGAAGACAATACTACTACACTAGAAGTCTCTTTTACCGCTGCTTGTTTAATTACATCTGCATAAACTTTAGCATTAAAATTATTTAATTTATCATTAGATACTTTCAATACTTTATCTACACCATATTTACCTAATTCTGAAACATCTCCTGCGTTAATTGTTAAGGCCGTCACTGTTGTCCCAGTAGATTCTGCTATTTTCTTTGCGTATGAAGCTAATTCAAATGCTACTTTTTTGAATTTCCCTTCAGCTGATTCTGCATATATTAAAATTGACATAATATTTTACTATTTTATTTGAACGTTGAATTATAAATTTTAAATACACCATTATAAAGTACTATTTAAAATTCAAAATTTAAAATTAGATAACTTTAGCTTCGTTGTGTAATAGATTAATAAGTTCATCTAAATTATCTGGACTTACTAGTTTTACTTCTTGTTTTGGTGCTGGTTTTTCAAACTTCACTGCTTTTGTTGCAACATCTGCTCCTACAGGTTCTACAACGCTAAGAGGTTTTGTTCTGGCAGTCATAATTCCACGCATATTAGGAATACGTAAATCTTTTTCTTCTACTAATCCTTTTTGTCCTCCCACAATAAGGGGTAATGATGTAGTAACTACTTCTTTTCCTCCATCAATTTCGCGAGCGGCTGTTACTGCATTACCTTCAATTTTTAGGTCAATACATGAATTAATAAAATTATATCCTAATAGGCCAGCTGTCATACCAGGAACCATTCCTCCGTTGTAGTCTAATGATTCTTTCCCTGCAATTATTAAGTCAAAACCACCATTTTTAATTACTTCTGCCAATTGTTTTGCAACAAACAAACCATCTGTAGGATTTGCGTTCACACGAATTGCATCATTTGCTCCAATGGCTAATGCTTTTCTTAAAGTTGGCTCTGTATCAGCTTCACCTACATTTACCACCGTAACTGTAGCACCTTGTTGTTCTTGAAACATTACCGCTCTAGTTAATCCAAATTCATCATTTGGATTAATTACATATTGTACCCCATTAGTATCAAATTCTGAATCACCATTGGTAAAATTAATTTTTGAAGTAGTATCAGGTACGTGACTGATGCAAACTAATATTTTCATTGTTAATCAAATTGGTTTAAAATTTATAGAATTACAAATATAACTAAAATATAGATACAAATATTATGCGTGCATAATATTTTTTTATGATTTTTTCGATAGTTTCTCTTTTAATTTCATTGATGATGGTCTAAAATTTCATACTTTTGCGATTCATTTTGTAGAATCTAATAAAATTTTATGAGAACGATACAGTTTAGAGAAGCCATTTGTGAAGCTATGAGCGAGGAAATGCGTCGTGATGAGTCGGTATATTTAATGGGTGAAGAAGTGGCTGAATATAATGGTGCATATAAGGCATCAAAAGGAATGTTAGACGAGTTTGGTTCTAGACGCGTTATAGACACACCAATTGCTGAAATGGGATTTTCAGGCATAGCGGTTGGTAGTGCTATGAACGGTTGCCGACCAATTGTAGAATATATGACATTTAACTTTTGTCTTGTTGGAGGTATAGATCAGGTTATTAACAATGCCGCAAAAATGAGACAAATGAGTGCAGGGCAATTTCCTATGCCAATGGTTTTTAGAGGACCATCTGCTTCGGCAGGTCAGTTAGCTGCCACACACTCACAAGCTTTTGAAAACTGGTTTGCCAACTGCCCAGGTTTAAAGGTTATTGTTCCCTCTACCCCTTATGACGCTAAAGGTCTTTTAAAATCGGCTATTCGTGATAATGATCCTGTTATTTTCATGGAATCAGAACAAATGTACGGAGATAAAGGCGAAGTACCCGAAGGAGAATATACAATTCCTATTGGAGTAGCTGACATCAAACGCGAGGGCACGGATGTTACGATAGTATCATTCGGAAAAATCATCAAAGAAGCTTATACAGCTGCTGACGAACTAGCAAAAGAAGGTATTTCTGTTGAAATTATTGATTTACGCACAGTTCGCCCTATGGATTATGATACAATTTTAAGCTCTATCAAAAAAACAAACAGATTAGTGGTACTAGAAGAAGCTTGGCCTTTTGCATCAGTAGCTTCTGAAATTACTTATATAGTTCAAGAAAGAGCTTTTGATTATCTAGACGCGCCTATTCAAAGAATTACTACAGCAGACACACCTGCTCCTTACTCACCAACTTTGTTAAAAGAATGGTTACCAAACGCTCAGGACGTGATCAAAGCAGTTAAGAAAGTATTATATAAATAATAACTATATATACATGTTACACATTATAAAGCTCCATCTTTGAAAAAATGATGGAGCTTTATTTTTACATATATATTAATTTTAAAAAATATGCAAAAAAAAGTTAGTTTTTTTATAATATTGTTTTTTACATTATTTACAAACGCTCAAACCAAAGTTAGCGGCATAGTATATGATGACCAAAACTTACCATTACCGTTTGCCAACATTTATTTTAAAGGCAATAAAACGGGTATTTCTTCTGACGTAAATGGGAGTTTCAATATTGAATCCCCAAACGATTATAAAACAATTATTATTAAATATGCAGGCTTTGAAGATAAAGAGGTAGAATTAAACACAGCCATTATAACCAACTTAAAGGTGGTCATGTCTACAACTAAACAATTAAAGGAAGTTGTTGTAGTTGCTAAACCTAAAAAACATTTAAAAAAAGAAGAAAATCCTGCCTATAAAATCTTACAACAAATCTGGAAAAACAAAAAGAAAAACGGTTTAGTATCTTCTAAATCTTATCAATACACTAAATATACTTCAATAGCAAATGGTTTAAGCAATTTAGACAGTGTCTTTTTAAAAAGAGTCTTGGGAAATCATTATGACAGTGTCATAAAAATTGCTGAACAAAAAAGAAATCAAACAAACTACATAATCCCCACTTATTTAAAGGAAACAAATGAGAAGGTTTATGGCGACAATATTAACAGTAGGTATAAAGAAGTTATCGAAGGAGAACGAACTACTGGATTAGCAGACAAAGGTTTTATGATGGAAAAAATAGGCAATTTTATAAAACCCTTTGACGTATATGATGATGATGTAGTAATACTAAACAAGGTATTCATGAGTCCTTTATCAGTACGCGGATACAGCCAATATGAATATGTTTTAAAAGATAGCATCCAAGATGGAAACAAAAAAATATATGAAATTTTTTATTTCCCTAAAAACAATCAAGATTTGCTTTTTCAAGGATCTTTTAAAGTAAGCGATAAGAATTTTGCAATCACAGAAATCTACCTACGTAATAATCCTAAAGTAAATTTAAATTTCGTGAGAAACCTTTCTATCGAAAAAATTTATTCCATACAAGATAATGACGTGTACCTTCCTGAACGCGAAACTTATGAAGGTGATTTTACTTTTTTCTCTAAAGAAGATGGAGAAAAAGGTATGTATTTGAAAAAAAATATACTCTACTCTGACTATATATTTAATCAAGAATTAACAACTAGTTTCTACGATCAAGTTGAAGTTCAAACAGTAGCCAATCAATTTGAAAAAGAAGATGACTATTGGAAAAAACTTACTACTCGTGAAGCTGGAATAAACAATACAAGAAAAATCATTACAGATTTAGGAAATAACAAAAGAATAAGAAGAGTTACCAATCTAATTACAATACTTACCTCCGGTTACTTTACTGTTTTCAGAAATATACAATACGGCTCTCTATACCAAACTTTTTCAAACAACAACATAGAAGGTTTTAGATTGAAAGCTGGCTTTAGAACATTTACAAGCCCTAATGATCTCTTTAGAGTAAACGGCTATATGGCGTACGGAACACTAGATCACGCTTTAAAATTCGGTCTTAGCACACGTTATCTACTTAACAGTAGTCCTCGTATTACATTAGGATTAGGCTTCCTAAAAGACAACCTACAACTAAGCAGTGTTGGCTTAGAAGAGTCCGAACTTATTGCAACAGGTCCTAGCACAAATGTAATTATTGCAAGAGGTGAAAATTACAGTCTAACAAATATTGAAAAAAGCGTAATAAGTACTGATTATCAACCTCATAATAACTTAAAATTCAACTTAAGTTTGGTGCATCGTTTCATGAAATCTGCCAATATTAATAGATTTTCATTAGCATACGATTACAATGGCGAAATCAAAAACACATTAACTGATTTTGCTATCACCTGTGGTCTTTTTTATACACCTAAACGAGATGTTTATGGTTTTGGGGTAGACCAAACTTATACAGGAAAACTATATAGCACATTTGCTCTTAAATATACTCATGGTCTAAAAGGAGTATTTAACGGACAATATAATTATGACAAAATTCAGTTATTATACGAAAAACCCTTACAATTAAGTAATTTTGGAGTACTGAGAACCACATTAGAAGGAGCTAAAGTTTTTCAAAAACTACCTCTTAATCTACTAACGCCCATTGTTGTTAATCAAGCATATTCCATTTCTCCTAACTCATTTTCTTTATTAGATTATTATGATTTAGTTACAGACCAGTATTTTTCTTTACGTTTTGAACATCATTTTAACGGTTATCTATTCAATCGAATTCCATTGCTTAAAAAACTAAAATTAAGAGAAGTTTTATTTTACAAAACGATTTGGGGAAGTATTTCACAAAGCAACAAATCGATCAATCAATCATCTATAAACTACAATGCTCCAACTAACGGGTATTCAGAATATGGTTTTGGAATTGAAAATATTGGCTTAGGAAATTTTAAACCTATCCGAATTGATTTTATTTGGCGTTCAGCATTTACAGATATTAATGGTAACACTCCTCCTACTTTTGGGGTACGTTTTGGATTCTTTCCTGAATTTTAATAGCTTTCGCTTTTAAATATTTACAAAAAAAGACGTTATTTTTAGGCAAATCACAAACCAATATGGTTTGCCTAAATTAACGCCTTCCCGACCTCCCCAATTTAAAACATTTGTTATCTTAGTATTAGAACAACAAATATCTATTGATGCTGCAAAAGCCACTTTTTTTGCGATTAAAAAAACTTTCAGAAAAATCATACCATTTAAACTTAAAATATACTGGATTAAAAAGTAAAATTCTCGATCTGTTTTTTTCCATTTTTAAAACAACTCGAACAAACGGTTGGTATATAATCGAAATCGTCGTTAGTTCCAGCACGAAGCGCATCGAGAACCAACACCAATTTTTATTGCTTTTGTAAGATCGTGTCTAAATCAACATTATATAATTTTTCCTTTTAGTCGAAATGAAAAGATTGCGAACTTTTTGAACAGTCTCAAGGTTAAAAAAATAGTATTATGAGGAAATTTCAAAGTTTAATTGGTATTACTCCAGAAAATTTATCAAAAATTTCAGAAATTGCCATATCAGCAAACAAAAATCAAAATACATCAAACATTTAGCAGGAGTCTTTATAAATAAAAAATAATACAACAACATTAGCATCCAAATCAACAAAAGATATTAGAAAAGAACTGATTCAGTTAAAGGAATTTAATTATTGGACTATTGTATTTACCTGATATTTTACCTCAACAATCTAAATCTTTTACCTTTGGAAAACATCGTCATTCTAAAAACCCTTAAAGTATTGAACTTAGAAACAAAAGAAAAAATAATCGTATATACTCAAAATGATTTCCTTATAAAAGTTATATCTCTTTTTTATATGGTCTTATTATCTTCAAAAACGTAAAATAAAAACCACATATCAACACTAATTAACTCGTTTTCAAGACAAACAAGATACTATTTATTGAAAAACTAGTATTTCCAATTTCTATATTCCAAATTTTAACGTACCTTTGCACCCTCAAAATTAAATATATAAAATAATGACTACTGATAAAATCACTACATTTGACGTGTTAGTCGAAATTCCTAGAGGAAGCCGTAATAAATATGAGTATGATTTCGATTTAAAAAGAATGCGTTTTGATCGTATGCTGTACTCTTCTATGATGTATCCAGCAGATTATGGTTTTATTCCTGAAACTCTAGCTTTAGATGGTGATCCTCTAGATGTTTTAGTTTTAGTTACTAAACCTACTTTTCCAGGTTGTGTCGTAGAAGTAAAGCCTATTGGTGTTTTCAACATGGCGGACGATAAAGGATCGGACGAAAAAATTATTTGTGTACCTATTTCTGACCCTATTTGGAACAAATTAAATGATTTGTCTGACATAAATCCACATTTATTAAAAGAAATCGAACATTTCTTTGAGGTTTACAAAGATCTAGAAAACAAAGAAGTAGATGTGCAAGGATGGGGTGATATCAATGATGCTCAAAAACTTATAAAAGAATGTATTGATCGTTTTAATGCTTTAGAAAATAAACCTGATGGATTATTTAGCATAAAATAGTTTTTATCTCTTAATTAAACTATAAACTTTTCATTACAAATAGTTAAATATTTTAAAAACTATCCAAAAAAGGAATACTTTAACATTCAGTTTTACTTCTATAAGACGATAAATTACGCTATCAGCGTTCTATCACTTTTTTAATTGAATCTGTTCAACGAAGTCAAATAAAATGTTTACCTCCTTTTTTTGGGTAGTTTTTTTCAAATTCAATTCTCTTTAAATCCTAAATTATACCATTTAAACTTAAAACATACTGGATTAAAAAATAAAATTCTCGATCTGTTTTTTTCATTTTAAAACAACTCGAACAAAGGGTTGAGTATATAATTGAAATCATCGTTAGTTCGAGCGTGGAGCGCATCGAGAACCAACACCCATTTTTATTGATTTTGTAGGATAGTGTCTAAATCAACATGCAGTTTGTCTCTCTGGTAAGAAGGAGTCTCATCAGAATTAAAAAACGTTATGTTACGCTCTTTATGCGATCCCTCCTTACGTCGGGATGACAAGAACCCGAAGTAAAATGCCTCTTGATTATTCCTCCGAATGTCACACACTTTATGAGATCCTTCCTAAGATCGGGATGACTAGAACCCGAAGTAAAATGCCTCTTGATTATTCCTCCGAATGTCACGCATTTTATGAGATCCTTCCTAAGATCGGGATAACAAGAACCCGAAGTAAAATGCCTCTTGATTATTCCTCCGAATGTCACACATTTTATGAGATCCTTCCTAAGATCGGGATGACAAGAACCCGAAGTAAAATGCCTCTTGATTATTCCTCCAAATGTCACACACTTTATGAGATCCTTCCTAAGATCGGGATGACAAGAACCCGAAGTAAAATGCCTCTTGATTATTCCTCCGAATGTCACACACTTTATGAGATCCTTCCTAAGATCGGGATGACAAGAACCCGAAGTAAAATGCCTCTTGATTATTCCTCCAAATGTCACACACTTTATGAGATCCTTCCTAAGATCGGGATGACAAGAACCCGAAGTAAAATGCCTCTTGATTATTCCTCCGAATGTCACACACTTTATGAGATCCTTCCTAAGATCGGGATGACAAGAACCCGAAGTAAAATGCCTCTTGATTATTCCTCCAAATGTCACACACTTTATGAGATCCTTCCTAAGATCGGGATGACAAGAACCCGAAGTAAAAAAATGCTATAAAAAAAGGAATCTACGTCTATTAAAAATAAAAAAAATCAAATATTATATGTTTTTTATATATTTGAATAATGAAAAAATAACATAAATATTACAAAAAAAACAAATTAAATAAATTGTAACAAATAACTAAACTATATGGATACTTATAACAGTGACTACGGAAGACTCAATCATCCTGATGATATAGCACAATACGCCTCATTACGTTCCTTTAAAGACTTTTTAGCCGACAAATCCAGTCCATTAGTCTACTGCACCCTTACCATAGAAGGCAAATCCTTCCTAGAAAAATCCCATTTTAACCTACAATTCCATCAAAAAACCAACGAACACGACACCTTTACCCTAGATACTCGTGCCGATTCCCTAGACAATGAAGAAGCCTACATCATGGAAAATTCTAAAAATTATCTAGGAAAAACCATACACATCCACCTGCACCGATTTGGAGAAATAAAACAAACCTTTACAGGCATTATAACCCATTTAAACCTTTTAAAAAAAGACGGTTACGGCAGGCTATATATTACAGGACACGCTCCTACCATTATGTTAGAACAAGGACTTGAATCCCAAAGTTTTGAAAACAAAACCCTAGAAGAAATCTTTCAAGACATAACCGCCCAATACCCCAAAGACACCCTTCATACCATTGTCCGAAACAACAACACCCAAAATGTGTTGCCTTACACCGTACAATACAACCAAACAGATTATCAATTTTTACAACAACTTGCCATACGCTATGGCGAATACCTGTATTACAACGGACAGAGCCTAGTGTTAGGCAACAAAGTAGGCCCTAAAATCATAAACCTAGACGAAAGTGTAGACCTAGTACATGTATCCTTTGAAATATCAGTAAAACCACAACAATTTACCTACACCACCTACGATGTAGAATCAGGCACCAGCCTACAACGAGATAGCGCCTCGGCTCAATTACAAAATAAAGTCAACCCCTATCAACAAGTAGCCCTAAAAGCCTCAAAAAACGTATTCCATAAAAAACCCAACAAACTCCACAACCCCACGGGTATCAACAACCGAACCGATAGAGAGTTACAAGATGCCGTACGAAAACAAAAAGAACTCAGAGAAAACCTGATGATCGTAAAAGGCAAAAGCAAAGACCCCCAACTCAAACAAGGCGATCTAACCAAACTAGTTGATATAAACGACCGCCCTATGGAAACCTATCGCATCATAGAAATTCAACATTTTCATGATGGCAATAGCTATTACAACGAGTTCGTAGCCATTCCCGATTTATGGACCCCTCCTTATTTTGACGACAACACCTATCCTAATTGCGAAGAACAAACCGCACGGGTAGTAGACAACAACGATCCTATGAGCATGGGGCGTATACGCGTACAATTTCCATGGCAAGAAAGAAAAAACCAAAAAACCCCATGGATTCGCCTAATACAACCCCACTCAGGAGCAGGCAAAGGATTTCATTTTATCCCCGAAATAGGCGAAGAAGTCCTTGTAGGTTTTGAAAGCGGCAATGCAGAAAAACCTTTTGTACTAGGCACTCATTATAACGGAAGCGAAACCAGTGGGTACCATACTAGCGGCAATGATGTAAAAGCCATAAAAAACCCGTAGCGGTATAGAAACCCTTGCAAACGATGCCGAAGGAAGCTGGAAACAAAGCACCCCAGATGGTAACTACTTACAATTTGATGGACAAGGCAATGCTACACTTAATATCCCTAAAAACTTTAATATACTCGTAGGCGAAGACTTTACTATCAATGTAGGAGGTAATTTATATAAGCTCGTAGCTATGAACGAAAACAGTGCTATAGGCGCCACATCGACTGAAAGCGTAGGAGGAGTTAAAAATTTGAGCATAGGAATGGATATGCTTACAAATGTGACAGGAAAATTAGTTGAAATAATTCACGGTGATGTGCATAGTGAAACAAAAAACGAACGTAAAGAAACATCTGAAAAGCCAATAATTATATTAAGCAACGAATCTATTTTTAAAAATTCTGATAAAAAAATATTCATAACTAGTTCTGAAAACACAAACATTTTTTAAATATGAGTAGAACAAGAATTATTGGAGGAAAATACACTAAAATGATAGGTGGAAATTATTATATCAACTCAAATGAAAATATAAGTCTAATTTCAGGAAATAAAGTTTTTTTAAATGCAAAAGGGGGTGTTCATCGTAAAGATTTAGAAATTGAGGAAGACTCAAATATGAAACAAATATTAAGTGCTGAATGGATACCAAATACTTCAAATGAAAAATTAATTGAAATTGGTGACAAAGTATCCATTTTAGTTAAAACAAGAAACTATAAAAAAGATGAAATTATTAAAATTTCAATAAAGAATACTTTTAATAATGATGATATTTTTATAAATGGTAAAGTTGATGAAAAAGGAGAAGTTTTAGTTCAAAATATCTATTTAAATTTGATATAAATATGGGTAAAATCAAATTTTATTTTTCACAAATTGAAGACAGTAAGAAATTTCAAAATAAAGAATTAAATGTAAAACTTAAAACAAACATTTTAATTTGTTTTGAAAATCTATCATATACTCAATTTTCAGACACAATACAATTTAATTGGGAAATTAGACGCTTGAATCATATTAGTGATTTAAAAAATATATTAAATGAATTTGAAGAAATTAATAATATTGCTTTGATTCATCATGGTGGTTTGTATTCATCAATAATTACTAATGATATAGAAAAAATCAAACTAAACGAGAAGATGATTTGCGAATATATTCCTAATGTATTTGATGCATTATCAAATGATGAAAAATCTTTAGATATTGAAATAGTCGCAGATATTATGCATGAACGTTCTAAATTTCTTTATAAAAATGGTATTGAAAGGAAATATTTTATAGGATATTTATATTTAAAAAAAATGATTTCGTCTATTTCAGATAATGGGAATTATTTCTCAATCGCCTGTGATGAGGCCGATACTGATGAAACTCTGAAAGCATTAGGCAATTTAACAGAAAAAAAAATAAAATTTTTTGGAAATACTAATTTAACTACTATTGGGTATTCAATTACATACAAATATCAAGGTATCGATGTTTCAGGTGTTGGTTCAATATTAAATATACCGTTAACAGACTCATGGGATAACAAACTGGGTTGGAAATATTTTGATACAGCAGAAAAAAAAGTTGTTATTACAAATAAGGATTTGGTTTTAAAAGGCACTGGTAAAACTCCTTATAAACTAATAGAGAGAAATTTTTATACAAAAGGTCAAGATTATATATATGTAATACTGTATTATTCAAAAAAAGTTAAAAATTGGTTTTTAAAAAACAGTAATGAAATTGAATATAAAAATTGGAAAAATGAAATTAAAAAAAATTATCATAATAAGCTTATTAACGATTAATATAAGCTATGTTTTTAGTCAAAACTTAAATTCAATTCAATCAAAATATTGTAAAAAGGAATATAAAAAATTGCACAATAAAATACTATTTAAAAAGAATGATAAATTTAAATTTCCTACAAACTTTAAAAGCACAAAAACTTTTAAAATGTTTAATATTCCAGCAAACATTAGGTTGAATCTATTTCCTTTTAAACAATATGATTCTATTTTTATTGCAATACCAAAACATCAAGAGGACGTAACGGATGACTATTTTTCGGATGAAAAAAATTATTTAAAAAAACAGTTGCTAACTCAAGAACAAAAGAACTATGTTTCCGATATATTATTTAATTATTACAGAGATAAAAGTCAAGGTATATTCACAATAGAATCAGTAACATGTAAAAACAACTTACATGATGTATATTTAATTTTACTTTTTAAAAAAAATAACAATCTAATATATATAGCACTTAACGAAAAAGGTTATTCTAAAGATAATTTTTTAAGAGAAGAGAGTTTTGAATTGGATATAAATGAGTTTAAAACTAATAACCTTTTCAAATATTTTAATTTTTATTTGCAGTAAGTAAACATTAATCCTTGTTTGATACACTATCCGCTAGACTCGTTAAGAATCCAAAGACTAGGAAGAGTAAATCTTGGGAACGTTTGGAAAACAACCTCATATTTATGTGTGACTAATTCGCACGTAGGCTCGGGCAAAGGATTTCATTTTATCCCCGAAATAGGCGAAGAAGTCCTTGTAGGTTTTGAAAGCGGCAATGCAGAAAAACCTTTTGTACTAGGCACTCATTATAACGGAAGCGAAACCAGTGGGTACCATACTAGCGGCAATGATGTAAAAGCCATAAAAACCCGTAGCGGTATAGAAACCCTTGCAAACGATGCCGAAGGAAGCTGGAAACAAAGCACCCCAGATGGTAACTACTTACAATTTGATGGACAAGGCAATGCTACACTTAATATCCCTAAAAACTTTAATATAATGGTAGGTAATGATGTTACGATAACTATAGGAGGGAATTTGTATAAACTGGTAGCATTGAACGAAAATGATACCATAAGTGGTACATCTACAGAAAGTATAGGAGGTCTAAAAAACACGTATATAGGAATGGATATGATGACTCATGTAACGGGTAAATTAGTAGAGGTCATTCAAGGAAATGTGCATACCGAATCTAAAAAGGAAAGAAATGAAGTAGCGGCAGGAAAAGCAATAAGTAAAAGCGAACAAAACACGGAACTACACAGCGACGCTGGGTTAAGAAAGAATGCTGCTGAAAAAACCAATACCCATTAATTATGTCAAGAACAAGAATTGTAGGCGGTAATCTAATTAAGATTACGGGCGGCACCTATAGGATATTTGCAAAAGAAGGTATAGAGTTTCACTCTAACGGTAAAATTATAGAAAACGCAAAAGAAGGTACAGTATATGGAGACCCCCAACAACCTCCTAAATTAGAAATAGAATCCAGTATATTTCCTGCTTGTATACATTTTTACCGTTCAAAACTGCATTCAGAGGGAAAATATGGCAACAAAGACTTGTTTTATAAAGGAGAATTTGGCTTTGACAAATTTGAGAGCCAAGTATGTGCAGAGGGTACTTATTCAGACTATCAGCCTTTACTACATACTGTTCCTAAAGAGGAACTTGTAAAAGACGAAAAAATACACCTGAGTGCCTACGCCAGTATGTATCCGCCAGGTGTAGAAGGCAATCAAGACAACAAAAAAAGTACGATAACTGTATATGTACTAGCAAAAGAATCCAAAACAAAACTAAAAAATGCTAGCAAAGTACGCTTTAGCAGTTCAAACCCTACTGCCATAAAAATAGTAGGAAATGATACCCTGACCCTTACAATAAATGATGTTAGCCCACAAGCCTTAACGCTTGAGTGTTTACAACCTTTTGATAAAGATGTGGTTATCACGGCTATTGCAGAAGGCGATGTTTTTGTATTAGGGCAGTTAATTATAAAGGCAAATGCTAAACGGTATAGTACCATTATACAACCTGTAGAAATTGTTTTTTCAAGCCAAGAAAATCTAAATGTTGTTAGCATACCCAATGCCCCACTTTTTAAAGAACTGGAAAAAAAGTTTAACAACAACTCTTTTAACCAAGCTTATATTTATGGCGAGTTGGCCCCCAAAACCCAAAAAATTATAGTTAACAAAAAGGATTTTATGGATAAAGGGCATTTGTTTGAATTGAATGATTTGATGTATGTAAAAAAGAAAAAAAAGGATGATGATTCAACCAAAGATTTTAACAAATTAATCGAATCAAAATATACCTATGCTTTAAAAAAAATGGGAGCAGGTAATCCAGCTGAATTAGAAATACAAATAAAACGGCAGGAACAAAAATTATTAGCAACTTTTGATAAAGAATTTGATTATAAATTAGGCAAAGATTTAGTGTATGCACAAAAAAAACACCAAGAAAAAATTGTTACTAAGGCTTGGAACCACCCTAAGGTACAAGCTGAGTATAGTAAGTATCTAGAACTAAAACAACAATACAAGCAAAATGGTGGAACGTTACCCCTTAACAAACACAATACCCTTCATTTGTTTTATAGTAAGGATATACACGGCGGGGGAGATAACAGCACAGCAGAGGCTGATAGTTCAGGGCAAATGATTATCGATACCGTTCATGCGTATTCAGCACTTGGTTCAGGAGTGTGTTATATTTTTGATTCAGGACTTAAAGCCGCTGATAATATTACGACGATACTGCACGAGCTAGGACATAGTTTAGGATTGGAACATTCGTTTGAAGAATTACTTGGCAAATATGAAAAAAGAATCAAGAATAAACGGTATAAAGAAGATATTGAAACTGAAATTAAAGAGTTAGAAAAAAAAATAAGTAGCAAAGATGAACCTCAACCTATACAAAGTGGAACTAACGCATAACATTTGTATAATTCGATTAAAAGAGCTATTGAATATAATCGCCCAGGAGAATTTTTTGAAAATTTCTTTCTAAATGCCATTTTAGGGAATTTGCAAACACAAGGCGCATTAATATCCGAAGAAAAGTATCAGTTTTATTTAGACTCAAATCAAGAATTGAGTGCAACACAAGCGCAAACCAAAGAGGAGTTAAAAAATAAACTTAAAGTCTTAAAAACAGAAAAAGAAACGGCTGATGGTTTAGTCGTTTATCCTAACTGGAAAACCCAATCAGAAACCTTAGACAACTATATGGATTATTACCAAAAAGCAAATTCATCGGATATTAACCCCGATTTTGAACGCAAATCCTATACCCAAAAACAATGGCGCATCATGCAAGAAAAAGGAGAACGTATTACGGTTTTAAAAACTATAACACAATGAGAAAAATTATTGCATTACTAACGTTTAGTATCTTATTGTCTTGTGGCAAAAGCACATATTATGTATATGAAAAATACAAATATGATCCAGATTTTAGAATAAACTACTTAGATAGTTATTGCGCCCTAGAAATCACACCTAAAAAAGAGGTGATTTTTAGAGGCGCATCTAATGAGTATTATATTTATGATAAACAAACCACTTATTTTGATGATAATAGCAGTGAATATATATATATATATAGCGATAAAGAAGCATCTTATATAAGTGAATATGGTATAGATTTTTGTAGAAGACCTTCTTATTGTGATTATTTTTCACCTAGTGTTTATGAAATAGAAACGAATAAATACGTATTTAAACCAGGACCTATTAACGAATTTTATAATTCAAAAAATTGGGATAAAGAATATATATCTTATATGTATAGAGATGCTAAAACGGATACCCTTTTTGCATTAAATAATAATATGATGAAAAATTTTATTAAAGAAGATATAGGTTTTAAATACGCTAACATCCCTTGGTTTCCACCTTATTTAGTGAAAGTAAAAAAGATAGACTATAATAAATTTAAAAGGAAATGTCGTAGGTTAAAATACGCACATTTTAAAGATCCTAGAAAATTTGGGGGCAAAATATTACACGTTGATAAACCGTATTAACCTTAAAAAAACCCTAAAAATGAAGGCGCATTAATATCCGAAGAAAACCATCAGTTTTATTTAGACTCAAATCAAGAATTGAGTGCAACACAAGCGCAAACCAAAGAAGAGTTAAAAAATAAACTTAAAGTTTTAAAAACAGAAAAAGAAACGGCTGATGGTTTAGTCGTTTATCCCAACTGGAAAACCCAATCAGAAACCTTAGACAACTATATGCATTATTACCAAAAAGCAAATTCATCGGATATTAACCCCGATTTTGAACGCAAATCCTATACCCAAAAACAATGGCGCATCATGCAAGAAAAAGGAGAACGTATTACGGTTTTAAAAACTATAACACAATGAGAAAAATTGTTGTATTACTTACTTTTATGACATTAATAGCTTGTGGCAAAAGCACGTATTATGTATATGAAAAATACAAATATGATCCAGATTTTAGAATAAACTATTTACATAGTTATTGCGCCCTAGAAATCACACCTAAAAAAGAGGTGATTTTTAGAGGCGCATCTAATGAGTATTATATTTATAATAAAAAAACCACTTATTTTGATGATAATAGCAGTGAATATATATATATATATATATATAGCGATAAAGAAGCATCTTATATAAGTGAATATGGTATAGATTTTTGTAGAAGACCTTCTTATTGTGATTATTTTTCACCTAGTGTTTATGAAATAGAAACGAATAAATACGTATTTAAACCAGGACCTATTAACGAATTTTATAATTCAAAAAATTGGGATAAAGAATATATATCTTATATGTATAGAGATGCTAAAACGGATACCCTTTTTGCATTAAATAATAATATGATGAAAAATTTTATTAAAGAAGATATAGGTTTTAAATACGCTAACATCCCTTGGTTTCCACCTTATTTAGTGAAAGTAAAAAAGATAGACTATAATAAATTTAAAAGGAAATGTCGTAGGTTAAAATACGCACATTTTAAAGATCCTAGAAAATTTGGGGGCAAAATATTACACGTTGATAAACCGTATTAACCTTAAAAAAACCCTAAAAATGAAGGCGCATTAATATCCGAAGAAAACCATCAGTTTTATTTAGACTCAAATCAAGAATTGAGTGCAACACAAGCGCAAACCAAAGAAGAGTTAAAAAATAAACTTAAAGTTTTAAAAACAGAAAAAGAAACGGCTGATGGTTTAGTCGTTTATCCCAACTGGAAAACCCAATCAGAAACCTTAGACAACTATATGGATTATTACCAAAAAGCAAATTCATCGGATATTAACCCCGATTTTGAACGCAAATCCTATACCCAAAAACAATGGAACATCATGCAAGAAAAAGGAGAACGTATTACGGTTTTAAAAACTATACAATAATGAAAAGAATTATTATTTTACTCATTTTCACAGTGTTAATATCCTGTAGCAAAAGCACGTATTATGCCTTTGAAGAGTATGATTACGATCCAGATTATAAATATAACTATTTATATAGTTATTGTGCTTTAGAAATCACACCTAAAAAAGAGGTGATTTTTAGAGGATCATCTAGACGATATGTAATTAAAGATAAAAAAACCACTTATTTTGATGATAACAGTAGTGAATATATTTTAGTTTGAAATCCCCATAGTGGGCGGAAGTGTAAGCAGTTGCGTTCAACACGGGTTTACTTCACTTTGTTTTTATTTGTTTTTTTGTGTTCAGTGATTACAATTCATTATTGGTTCTTCGAGCCCAACGAAACCTTAGCTGTTAGCGGTAGTGCCTTATTATAATTTGTTGATTTCTTCTTTGGTTAAGCCTGTTGCCTGCGTAATGATTTCTACTGAAACACCTAATCTTTTTAAGGATTTAGCCGTTTCAATTTTTCCTTTTATTTCTCCTTCAATTAATCCTTCCATCTTTCCTTCCATCTTTCCTTCCATCTTTCCTTCGTCGAAAGCAGTGTCGATAACGCCTTTTAGATCTCGGTAAACTTTAAGGCTGCTCTCGTATTTGTCTAAATCTAATTGCCCGAAATTTGCCAATTCTGCTTTTTCAAAGGCTTGGGTAAATACTTCGTCTTTGAAAATTGTAGGAATATTTTGAAAATCTTCCAAGTTTTTGATGAAATATAACCATTTGTCTAAACGGGAATTTAATTGGTTTTCCTGTTTGTTAAAATTGGGCATTTCTAAGTAGATATAAGTCAGTTTATCGTAAAATACTTTTCCGTTTTGGTTTTTTAGTTTGATGGTATGCACTACTTCGCTTCTTTCGGGTTCTGTTTCGTAATCGTCGAAGGTGAAATCTAAAACACCTACGCAATAAACCGCTTTCAAGTTATAGTTCCATTCTCCTTTTTCGGCTTGTTCTCTAATGGGAAATGTGGAGTAATAGATGGTTCTTTCTTTGAAGTAGTTTTGCTTGGCTTTTTGGAGTTCTACGATGAATTTTTCGCCTTTTTCATTTTCGCAATAGATGTCGTAAATGGCTTTTCTGTCGAGGTCGCTCTGCCCGAGTTGCTCGGTGTTTTTAAAAGAAAGTTCTTTGATCTGGTCATATTCTGGCAACAAGGCATTGAGGAAGTCGATAAGCAGGTTTTTACTGGCTTCTTCCCCAAATATCTTCTTAAACCCAAAATCCGTAAAGGGATTGATGTATTTTGCCTTCATGTTCTCAACTTGTTTTCTTTGTCAAATTTACAAAAAATAATCTTTGATGTTGATCTTAAATTTCGGAGGATTCTGGTTGAGTATATAATTGAAATCATCGTTAGTTCGAGCGTGAAGCGCATCGAGAATCAAGACTAATTTTTATTGCTTTTGTAGGATAGTGTCTAAATTAACATGCGGTTTGTTACTCCGACGTAAGGAGGAGTTTTATAATCAATACTATGTGATTTCTCCCTTTGGTCGAAATGACAAGATTGCAAATTTTTTGGGCAGTCTCAAGGTTAAAAAAATAGTATTATGAGGAAATTTCAAAGTTAGATGGTATAAATCAACATGCGGTTTGTTTCTCCTGCGTAATCCTGCGTGAGGAGGAGTCTTATAATCAACATTATGTGATTTCTCCCTTTGGTCGAAATGACAAGATTGTCAGCTTTTTGGGCAGTCTCTAGGTTAAAAAAATAGTATTATAAGTAAATTTCAAAGTTAGATGGTATAAATCAACATGCGGTTTGTTTCTCCTGCGTAATCCTGCGTGAGGAGGAGTCTTATAATCAATACTATGTGATTTCTCCCTTTGGTCGAAATGACAAGATTGCAAATTTTTTGGGCAGTCTCAAGGTTAAAAAAATAGTATTATGAGGAAATTTCAAAGTTAGATGGTATAAATCAACATGCGGTTTGTTTCTCCTGCGTAATCCTGCGTGAGGAGGAGTCTTATAATCAACATTATGTGATTTCTCCCTTTGGTCGAAATGACAAGATTGTCAGCTTTTTGGGCAGTCTCAGGGGTAAAAAAATAGTATTATAAGGAAATTTCAAAGTTTAAATGGTATAAATAAACATGCGGTTTCTTTCTCCTGCGTAATCCTGCGTGAGGAGGAGTCTTATAATCAACATTATGTGATTTCTCCTTTTGGTCGAAATGACAAGATTGCGAATTTTTTGGGCAGTCTCTAGGTTAAAAAAATAGTATTATGAGGAAATTTCAAAGTTAGATGGTGTAAAAAAACAAAATAAAATAACTTCAAAAAAAGAGGCGTTTATGCCTCTTGTATATTCTTAAATTTTTACCTATAAATCCCCATAGTGAGCGAAAGTGTAAGCAGTTGCTTTCAACACGAGTTTGATTGTTAGCTCTTCGAGCCCAACGAAACCTTAGCTGTTGGCGGTAGTGCCTTATTATAATTTGTTGATTTCTTCTTTGGTTAAGCCTGTTGCCTGCGTAATGATTTCTACTGAAACACCTAATCTTTTTAAGGATTTAGCCGTTTCAATTTTTCCTTCAATTTTTCCTTCAATTTTTCCTTCAATTTTTCCTTCAATTTTTCCTTTTATTTCTCCTTTTATTTCTCCTTCAATTAATCCTTCCATCTTTCCTTCAATTAATCCTTCCATCTTTCCTTCGTCGAAAGCAGTGTCGATAACGCCTTTTAGATCTCGGTAAACTTTAAGGCTGCTCTCGTATTTGTCTAAATCTAATTGCCCGAAATTTGCCAATTCTGCTTTTTCAAAGGCTTGGGTAAATACTTCGTCTTTGAAAATTGTGGGAATATTTTGAAAATCTTCCAAGTTTTTGATGAAATATAACCATTTGTCTAAACGGGAATTTAATTGGTTTTCCTGTTTGTCAAAATTGGGCATTTCTAAGTAGATATAGGTCAGTTTATCGTAAAATACTTTTCCGTTTTGGTTTTTTAGTTTGATGGTATGCACTACTTCGCTTCTTTCGGGTTCTGTTTCGTAATCGTCGAAGGTGAAATCTAAAACACCTACGCAATAAACCGCTTTCAAATTATAGTTCCATTCGCCTTTTTCGGCTTGTTCTCTAATGGGAAATGTGGAGTAATAGATGGTTCTTTCTTTGAAGTAGTTTTGCTTGGCTTTTTGGAGTTCTACGATGAATTTTTCGCCTTTTTCGTTTTCGCAATAGATGTCGTAGATGGCTTTTCTATCGAGGTCACTCTGCCCGAGTTGCTCGGTGTTTTTAAAAGAAAGTTCTTTGATCTGGTCATATTCTGGCAACAAGGCATTGAGGAAGTCGATAAGTAGGTTTTTACTGGCTTCTTCCCCAAATATCTTCTTAAACCCAAAATCCGTAAAGGGATTGATGTATTTTGCCTTCATGTTCTCAACTTGTTTTCTTTGTCAAATTTACAAAAAATAATCTTTGATGTTGATCTTAAATTTCGGAGGATTCTGGTTGAGTATATAATTAAAATCATCGTTCGTTCGAGCGTGAAGCGCATCGAGAATCAAGACTAATTTTTATTGCTTTTGTAGGATAGTGTCTAAATTAACATGCGGTTTGTTACTCCGACGTGAGGAGGAGTCTTATAATCAACATTGTGTGATTTCTCCCTTTGGTCGAAATGACAAGATTGTCAGCTTTTTGGGCAGTTTCAGGGTTAAAAAAATAGTATGATGAGGAAATTTCAAAGTTTAAATAGTATAAATCAACATGCGGTTTGTCACTCCTGCGTAATCCTGCGTGAGGAGGAGTCTCATAATCAATATTATGTGATTTCTCCCTTTGGTCGAAATGACAAGATTGTCAGCTTTTTGGGCAGTCTCAGGGGTAAAAAAGTATTATGAGGAAATTTCAAAGTTAGATGGTATAAATCAACATGCGGTTTGTCACTCCTGCGTAAGGAGGAGTTTGATAATCAATATTATGTGATTTCTCCCTTTGGTCGAAATGACAAGATTGCAAATTTTTTGGGCAGTCTCAAGGTTAAAAAAATAGTATTATGAGGAAATTTCAAAGTTAGATGGTATTAGGTGATAAAAATTTATCACAAACAAAAAATTTTTGAACCTAAAAAGCACTCTTATTTTTATCCTTAGTATAATAAAACCACATCTACAAAAGAAAAATTTCCTTCATTTTATTTTCCCCCTTCTTTACTCATAATTTAGGTTAAATATGTATTATTTCAAAATAACATTAATTGAGTTTAACATTTCAAAAAACTTTTCTTCTCCAAAAGAACACAACAATAAATAAGCCTCAATTTTCACGCCTCTTATTTATCAATCAACAACCTTATTCCTCATTCAAAATTAAATTTTATATTTGCTTCAAATATTTTCTTATGTCAATTAGTACAAAACCTTATAAAAATTCTGACTCAAGCAAAAAAGAACAAGTATCTAAAATGTTTGATACGATATCTCATGAATACGACAGCTTAAATCGCGTGATCTCATTCGGGATAGATGTGCAGTGGCGAAAAAATATTGTAAAATTAGTAAGCACTATTCGTCCTAAAAAAATACTAGATATAGCTACAGGAACAGGGGATTTAGCCATCTTAATGAAAGATACAAAAGCTGAAAAAATTATAGGTTTAGATATTTCTGCAGGAATGCTAGAAGTTGGTCGAGAAAAAATAAACAAAAAGGGGTTATCTAATCAAATTGAACTCATATTAGGCGATTCTGAAAATATTCCTTTCGAGGAGAACAGCTTTGATGCTATAACAGTAAGTTTTGGCATTCGAAATTTTGAGAATTTAGAAAAAGGTCTTTCCGAAATTTACAGGGTATTAAAACCAGAAGGTATTTTTGTTATTCTAGAAACTTCTGTCCCTGAAAAATTCCCTTTTAAACAAGGTTATCATTTTTACACTCAAACGATTATGCCTTTAATAGGAAAAATATTCTCTAAAGACAAAGTAGCTTATCGTTATCTAGCAGATTCAGCATCTATTTTTCCTTATGGAGAAACGTTAAACAATATTTTACAAAAAATTGGGTTTATAGATGTAAAGCATGCTCCACAAACTATGGGAGTTGCGACAATTTATTCTGCTTCAAAAAAATAAAAAATGAAACAATATTTAATATTATTACTATTTGCATTTCCTGTTTTAGGTCAATCTCCTTTTACCAAACACATGTTTGCAAAAAAACCATTAATCAATCTAGCTAATTTTGATAAACAGCGAATTCATTTTGGTTTTTTCTTAGGATTTAATAATTATGATTTTAAAATCAGCAAAAAGCAAAATGGACAAGATGTTATTGTAGATAGTCAAACAGGTTTTAATGTAGGACTAATAGCCAACCTAAGGCTACACGAACATATTGATTTACGTTTTGAACCAGGATTACATTACGGACAAAGAAATCTTCATTTTCCTAATATGAAAGAAAGTCGAGATGAACTCAGAGAAGCAAAATCAACTTACATTCATTTCCCCCTTCTTTTGAAATTTTCATCAAAACGTACAGGAAATATCAAACCTTATATAGTAGGCGGTATTTCTAGATCTATCAATTTATCTAGCAACGCTGAATCTCTAGATGATAATTTTGCTAACCGCTTTAGAATGATTAAACAGAGTAATAACTATGAGTTAGGAGCTGGTATTGACATTTATCTTGAATATTTTAAATTTTCACCTTCTATAAGAGGCATTTTCGGGTTTAATAATGAAATAATCCCTGACAACAATCCTAATAGTCCATGGACTGGAAATATTGATAGTATGAATACAAGGGGTATTTTCATAAATTTTGCTTTTCATTAAAAAGTCCTCTTAAACTCACTTAAAACTATTGCAGTAGCTGTAGCTACATTCAAACTTTCCGTTTTTTGTAAATCGCCAAATTGAGGTATTGCTATTTTATGCGAAACTTTATTTTCTATTTTTTTGGAAATACCGTTTGCTTCATTACCTAAAACAATTATACCTTGCTTAGAAAGCTCTTCTTTATATATATTATTACCCTCCATAAAAGCCCCATAAATAGGAAGTTTTGTTGTACTCAAAAATGATTCTAAATCAATATAATGAACATCAACTCTAGCTATAGATCCCATGGTGGCCTGTACCACTTTTGGATTATATAAATCTACCGTTTCTTTAGTACATACAATCTGAGCAACACCAAACCAATCACAAAGTCTAATTATCGTACCCAAGTTACCTGGATCTCTAATATCATCCAGTGCTACTATAAGTCCTGTTTCTTTCAACAATTGATCTTTTGGAATTCTAAATAAAGCTAAACAATTATTTGCTGTACTTAAAGCACTCATTTTATTTAATTCAGCAACAGACACTAACATTTTAAATTTAGCAGGCAATTCTTCAAATAAATTTTCTGTCATATACAAATACTCTAGCTCAAACTTAGATTCTAAAAGTTCACGAATAACCTTGATTCCTTCCGCTAAAAACAAGCCGTATTCTTTCCTGTATTTTTTTTGTTGTAAACTAGAGACAAGTTTTATTTGGTTTTTGCTAAGCATAAATGTATTTTTGAATTAATTTTTTTGATTTGAACAAAATCCCTACAAAAATATCAATAATTATTGTATTAGCAGTACTTTATACCGCATGTAGCACGGTAAAAAAAGTTCCTGCTAAAAGACATTTATTAATTAAGAACACTTTAGAAGTTGATGGTATCAAATTCAAAACTAATGAAGATGGAATTATTGAACAAATAAATCAACAACCTAACAGCTTTATTTTAGGTTTTAATTTAAGATTACATCTATATAATTTAGCAAAGGAACATACAGACTCTCTTTTTAAAAAAAATACATTAGATAATCCAAAAAAATACAAAAGATTATCCAAATGGCTATCCGAAAAGCAGGTTCATAGACTAGGAAAATCTTTTTTTTATTCTGGGATTCATAATTTTCTTAAAAAAACAGGAGAGCCTCCTTTTTTGGTAGATTCTCTTAAAACAATTAGAAATGCAAAAAACATAGAAGCTTGGTATCAAAACCAAGGTTATCTGCGCGCCAAATCTTCCTATAAAATTAATTATCTAAAAAACAAAAAAGCAACTATTGAATATTCCGTAAAAAAGGGCAGACCTTATATTTTAGATACAATCCATACAAACATAATCAATAAATCTATTGACTCTTTATATAAAAAAACAACACAAAAATCCTATACTAAACAAAAAAAACAGTATAAAGAAAGTGATTTTAGCAATGAAATAAATAGGCTCACTCAGTACTTCAAAAACAATGGCATATATGATTTTCAACAACAAAATATTGAATTTGAAATTGACACAGCTGATTACAAAGTACCTGTAACAATAAAAATAACCGATCGAAAAGTAAAAAAAGGAGATTCTACAATTACAAAACCTTATGAAATAAAAAAAATAGGAAATATAAAAATCAATATAATTAACAAACCTAAAAAAGGTTTTTTTATAAAGGAGATCAAAGACAGTCTAACCTATAAAAGTTACAATTTTTATAGTAACGAAAAAATTAGACATAGAGCCAAAGCTATAACAGATGCTATTTTCATACAAAAAGATAGTGTTTTTAGCGATTTTAATAGAACACAAACATTACGTTCTTTAAGCAATCTACGTGTATTTAATTTCCCTAATATCATCTTTACAGAAAATTCTAAAGATAAAACTCTTACAACTAACATTACACTTATCCCTAAAGAACGATTTAGTTTTAGAGCAAGTGCTGATTTTACTCATTCTAACATACAAGATTTTGGTATTACAGGAAACACATCTGTTCTTATAAATAATATTTTTAGAGGGGCTGAAATTTTAGAAATTGGAATAAAAGGAAATCTAGGATCATCTAAAGATTTTGCAAATCCAAAAAAATTATTTTTCAATATTCAAGAATATGGAGCAGATTTAAAATTATCATTTCCTAGAATATTTTTTCCTCTTAACACAAAATCCATTATCCCTAAATCTATGTTTCCTAGTACTCTTATAAGTGCTGGTTTTTCAAAACAACTTAATATTGGTTTGGATAAAGAAAGTGTTACAGGAACTATAAATTACAGTTGGACTCCTTCTCCTAAAACTAATTTTAAATTAGATTTAGCGAATTTACAATATATAAAAAACGTTAACATCAATAATTACTTCAATGTATACACATCAAGTTATGAACAACTCAATCAGCTTGCTAAACGATACAATCATTATCCAGAAATAGTCGACGATCAAAATAATTTATCAATAGAAAATGGAGGACCTGATTTATTCATGAAATATGTTTTTGAAGGGCTTTATCCTGAACTAAATGAAAATATTCAAGACTTACGAACAATTCAAAGTATTCTAGAAAGAAAAAAAAGATTAACCGAAAACAATCTCATTCTGTCTAGTAGCATCAGTTACAACAAAACCTCCCAAACAGATATTTCTGATAAAGAGTTTTACAGTATTAAGACAAAACTGGAATCAACAGGAAATATTATGTCCTTCATAGCTGACATAAGTAAAAGACCTAAAAATGCTAATGGACATCGAAATATATTAGGACTTGAATACTCACAATATATAAAAGGAGAATTAGAATATATTAAACACTGGGATTTAAGAAATAATGTATATATAGCTTTCAGAGCCTTTGGAGGACTTGCAATACCCTATGGAAATTCAAACTCTATCCCTTTTACTCGAAGTTATTTTGCAGGAGGTGCTAATGATAATCGCGCTTGGCAATCATATAGTTTAGGCCCAGGAATATCAAACACAATAAATGATTTCAACGAAGCAAATATGAAATTAGCATTTAACACTGAAATCCGTTTTAACATTTTAGGTCAGCATCATGCCGCTTTATTTGCTGACTGCGGCAACATCTGGAATGCCAATATTGGAAAAGCATACGAAATAGACGAAGAAAAAGTATTTAAAAATATTAAATCTTTAGAAGGTCTTGCATTAGGAACAGGAATAGGCTATCGCTATGATTTTAATTTTTTCATACTACGATTAGATTGGGGATTCAAAACATATTCACCCAATCTTAATCAAGGAAGTCGTTGGTTAACAGAATTCAACATAAATAAATCTCAATTTAATATAGGCATTAATTATCCATTCTAAATAAATTTGTAATTTTGTCCATCTTTTAAAAAAACAAACAAATGACACACAACATAAAATCAGGTGTAGCAACTGGTGATCAAGTACAAGAAATTTTTAACTATGCAAAAGAAAAAGGGTTTGCTTTACCCGCGGTGAATGTAGTAGGTTCTAGTACTATTAATGGAACTATAGAAACAGCCGCAAAATTAAAAGCCCCTGTAATTATTCAATTCTCTAATGGAGGTGCTGCTTATAACGCAGGAAAAGGTCTTTCTAATGACGGACAACAAGCCGCTATTTTAGGCGCAGTAGCTGGAGCAAAACACATCCACACTTTAGCAGAAGCTTACGGAGCTACCGTTATATTACATACGGATCATTGCGCTAAAAATTTACTTCCTTGGATTGATGGTTTATTAGACGCTTCTGAAAAACATTTTGCAGAAACAGGTAAACCTTTATTTTCTTCACACATGATTGACCTATCAGAAGAACCTATAGAAGAAAATATAGAAATATGCAAAGAATATTTAGCTAGAATGAGCAAAATGGGCATGACTCTTGAAATAGAATTAGGTATTACAGGTGGTGAAGAAGATGGCGTAGACAATTCGCATGTGGATAGCTCAAAACTTTATACACAACCAGAAGAGGTAGCTTATGCGTATGAAGAATTAATGAAAATATCGCCCCGCTTTACAATTGCTGCTGCTTTTGGAAATGTACATGGTGTATATAAACCTGGAAATGTAAAGCTAACTCCTAAAATACTTAAAAATTCACAAGAATACGTTCAAAACAAATTCAATACAGGAAATAACCCTGTAGACTTTGTTTTCCATGGAGGATCAGGTTCTACACTTGAAGAAATAAGAGAAGCTATTTCTTATGGGGTAATTAAAATGAATATCGATACTGATTTACAATTTGCATTCACCGAAGGAATACGCGACTATGTAATTTCTAAAATTGACTATTTGCGAACTCAAATTGGTAATCCAGAAGGTACTGATGCTCCAAATAAAAAGCACTATGACCCTCGTAAATGGGTTCGTGAAGGCGAAATAACTTTCAATAAAAGATTAGAACAGGCTTTTGCCGACTTAAATAACATAAATACTCTTTAATTATCAGTTATAGTTATGAATTAAACCAACAATTCAAACTTATAACTTTAAACTCATAACTAATTATGGCTTGGTTTAAAAGAAAAGAAAAAGGAATTACGACTCCTACTGAGGCAAAAATGGATGTGCCTAAAGGTTTATGGTACAAATCGCCTACAGGAAAAATTGTAGACGCTGATGAGTTAGCCAGAAATTTATGGGTAAGTCCTGAAGATGATTTCCACGTACGTATAGGAAGTGCTGAATATTTCCAGATACTATTTGACAACAATCAATTTACTGAGTTAGATGCTAATATGACAGCTAAAGACCCTTTAAACTTTGTCGATTCTAAAAAATATTCTGATCGTTTAGTTGATACCATTAAAAAAACGCAACTTAAAGATGCTGTACGCACAGGAGTAGGAAAATCAAAAGGAAAGGATCTTGTGGTTTGTTGTATGGACTTTGCCTTTATTGGTGGATCTATGGGAGCTGTTGTGGGCGAAAAAATTGCACGTGGTATTGACCATGCTATCAAAAACAGAATCCCTTTTGTCATGATTTCAAAATCAGGAGGAGCGCGCATGATGGAGGCTGCTTATTCACTTATGCAATTAGCCAAAACATCTGCTAAATTAGCTCAATTGGCAGACGCAAAAATCCCTTACATTTCATTATGTACAGACCCTACAACAGGTGGAACCACTGCATCATACGCCATGTTAGGAGATATTAACATAGCTGAACCTGGAGCGTTAATAGGTTTTGCTGGACCTCGTGTAGTACGAGACACTACAGGAAAAGATTTACCTGAAGGATTTCAAACATCTGAATTTGTACTAGACCATGGATTTTTAGATTTTATTTCACATAGAAAAGATCTTAAAAACAAAATAAATCTATATATTGATTTGATTTTAAATCAAGAAATACGATAATTAAAGAAGTTATCCAAAAAGCAGTTTAACATTTTTAATTACATCTTCAATAATCAAAAGAAGGTTCATTATCAACATTCTGTTTTTTGCTTCACCTCTATTACTTCGTTTGAATCTCTATCTATAAAAAGAATCAAACGAAGTATTTTTTTTAACGACAATTCTTCTTTTAAAGATATCTGTGTTTCCCTACTCTAATTCTAATACCATTTAAACTTAAAATATACTAGATTAAAAAATAAAATTCTCGATATGTTTTTTTCATTTTAAAACAACCCTAACAAACGATTGAGTATATAATTGAAATCATCATTAGTTCGAGTGCGAAGCGCATCGAGAATCAACACTAATTCTTATTGCTTTTGTAGGATAGTACCTAAATCAACATGCAGTTTGTTACTCCTACGTAAGGAGGAGTCCCACAATCAACATTATGTAATTTCTCCTTTTGGGCGAAAGATTGCGAACTTTTTAGACAGTCCCAAGGTTAAAAAAATAATATTATAAGGGTATTTCAAAGTTTAAATGGTATAAAAACACCTTTATTTCTTCAAATATATTAAAGCTACGGTAATACATACTGCTGACCCTCGACAATATATTTTTTTTAAATAACTAATTTCAATATAAACTTGATGTAAAACAAGATTTAAGAATCAACCAAATCTAAGAAAAACTACATTCCACTTCTAATTGCCTCTACAGGATCTAATTTTGAGGCCGAAATAGCGGGTAATATCCCAGCTATTAAACCAATAATAATAGCTAAAAATGTTCCAAATAAGATATTTGAGAAACTCAGAACAAAATCAAAATCTAATACCTGTGTCAACCCTAAAGTAACTAACCAAACAAATATAATCCCTATTACACCTCCAATTAAACATAAAACAATTGCTTCAAACAAAAATTGCAGTAAAATAAAACGATTTTTAGCTCCCAAGGATTTCTGTATTCCTATTAAATTTGTACGTTCCTTTACCGATACAAACATAATATTAGCAATACCAAAACCACCAACTAGTAAAGAAAAACCAGCTATTATCCAACCTATCAAATTCATCTGCGAAATTAACCCATCCAACATATCAGTTGCTCCTTTTATAAAATTCAAAAAGAAATTATTGATTTGCCCGTGACTTAACCCTCTGTAAGTTCTCATTTTTTGAACAATTTCACCTTTCACTTCCGCTTCACTTACTCCTTCAAGGGGTTTAATAATAATAACAGGCATAAACTTTTCATTATTATCACTATAAAGAGCTCGTACTTTATTTAAATTAAGATATACACTCCCATCTGGATTTTCCCCAAAATTAATCATACGATTCCCTACTTTTCTTAAAACCCCAAACACTTTAAAACGCTGTCCGTATATTCTAATTTCTTTCCCTATTGCTGACATACCATCAAAAAGAGTTTGTGCTACTTCAGCTCCAATTACCACACCACCAGTACTCGAATTAGACTCTTGTTCATTAAAGAACCGTCCTTCTAAAAAATCTAATTTGTTAATATCTATATACTCATAAGTACAAGGTACAATTCCTACGTTAGTCATTGTTTTATCCTCAAACTTCACAGTTTCACGTTTGGTAAAATACTGATAACAAATCCCTTCTATTTTAGAGGTATTCTCTTTCAAATAACGATATTCATCATAGGTAACTTTAGGAAATTGCTCTATTTTCCAATCAGGAACATCCGTAGGTGAAAAAGAATACTTAAATAAATACACTGCACTATTATCTAAACTCCCCACATCCTTTTTAATTTTCTGATCCAATGAATCTACAGCTGATAAAATAGTTATAATAGAAAAAATTCCAATGGTAACACCTAATAAAGAAAGTAATGTTCTTAACTTATTATTGCGCAACGCATTCACAGCAAAACTAAAGCTCTCTTGAAGCAATCGTAGGTATATGATCATAACGTTTTTATTTATTGGTACTAAATTATTCTCTTTTGTTACAATTCTAAAATCTAATTTTGAATAGCTCTCAAAAAAAACTATTTTTGTCCTTTAATCACAACAACACAATGAATACTACTAAAACAATTCAATCGGCATTGATTTCAGTGTTCGACAAGACGGGTCTTGAACCTATCGTAAAAAAATTACACGAACAAAATGTTACAATTTACTCTACAGGAGGAACTGAAGAATTTATCTTAAATTTAGGAATACCTGTTGTACCTGTAGAAGAAATAACTCAGTACCCTTCTATCTTGGGAGGTCGTGTTAAAACTTTACATCCTAAAGTTTTTGGAGGTATCTTAAACCGTCAAGAAAACGAGAATGATGTAGCACAAATGCAAGAGTATGCAATTCCTCAAATTGACTTAGTAATAGTAGATCTCTATCCTTTTGAAAAAACCGTTGCTTCAAAAGCTAGTGAAGCTGAGATAATTGAAAAAATAGATATTGGTGGAATTTCTCTAATAAGAGCAGCTGCTAAAAACTTCAAAGATACAGTTATCATTCCTTCTATTAGCGAATACAATTTATTATTAGAACTTATTAGTAATCAAAACGGAGCAACCACTTTAGAACAACGCAAAAAATTTGCTATTAAAGCCTTTAATATTTCTTCTCATTATGATTCGGTTATTTTTAATTATTTTAACCAAAATCTCGAAGAACCTGTTTTAAAAATTAGTGACACCAAAGGAGAAGTTCTTCGTTATGGGGAAAACCCTCATCAAAAAGGATTTTTCTTTGGCGACTTAAACAAAATGTTTAACAAATTAAATGGCAAAGAATTATCATATAACAATTTATTAGATATTGATGCAGCAGTAAATCTAATAAGTGAATTTAAAAATGACGCTCCTACATTTGCCATCTTAAAACACAACAATGCTTGCGGCATAGCTACTCGCACAACTATAAAAGAAGCTTATTTAGATGCTTTGGCTGGCGACCCTACCTCTGCTTTTGGAGGCGTTCTAATAGCCAACAACACAATTGACGTAGTAACTGCAAACGAAATCAATAAACTATTCTGCGAAGTAATCATAGCCCCTGCTTACAACAATGAGGCAATAGAAATACTAAAAGAAAAGAAAAACAGAATCATATTAATACAAAATCCTGTTGATTTACCCAAAACTAATGTAAGAAGCTGTTTAAATGGCACCTTAGTTCAAGAAAAAGATTTAATAACAGATTCTAAAGAATTTTTAAAAACAGTAACAACATCTATTCCTACAGAAAAAGAAATAGAAGACTTATTATTTGCTTCGAAAATCTGTAAACACACCAAATCAAACACTATTGTTTTAACTAAAAACAAACAATTATATGCCTCAGGCACAGGACAAACTTCACGTGTAGATGCCTTATGCCAAGCAATAGAAAAAGCAAAATCATTTAATTTTAATTTACAAGGTGCTGTTATGGCAAGTGATGCGTTCTTTCCTTTTCCTGACTGTGTTGAAATTGCCCATAAAGCAGGTATTACATCCGTAATCCAACCAGGCGGATCAATAAAAGATGAATTAAGCATAGCATACTGCAATGAAAACAAAATGTCCATGGTCTTTACAGGCACGAGACATTTTAAACATTAAAAATAATTTTTAAAACAAACATCCTACCCTTGTCAATTTAAATTGACAAGGGTTTTAAAAAAAAATAACATTTTTAACTTTTTACTAACAATATATATATCCATAAATAACCGTTATTTCCTCTATATAACTTATTTTTGCAACGCCCTTAAATACCTCAAATGATTTTTACATTGAAATTTGTCTAATACAATTTCTAAACACGTGTATACACTAGCATCAATATCACAATACTCGTTTGTATAACTTAAAAATCACAAAAAAATCCTTAAAAAAGAGGAAAAATTCCAAACAAAACCAACCATTGTAGCTAAAGAACAATACTAAACATTTTAAAAATCTAATTATCAAAATCTAGATCAAACAAAAAACATAATACTTTTTAAACAAAACAAATCATTATAATGAGAAATTCATTACTCCTTCTTTTTACATTATTTATTTGTAATAACACAAACGCTCAAAACATTTTTCCTACTTCAGGAAATACCGGAATTGGAACGCTAACTCCTTCTCAAAAACTTGAGGTTAATGGAAATGCTATTTTTGACAATCAGTCATCCAATCATACACATATAAAAATTGGTCATGATGCAAATGACAATATCATTTCTGACAATTCAAATGAAAAACACTATGGCGGAGGATATTTCTTTAGAGTACACAACGAAACAATACCACACAAATATATAGATGCTTTACTAATAAGTGAAAATGGTAATATAGGAATAGGTACAGCAACTCCTTCCAATGATCAAGGCTGGGCTAGAGTACTTGATGTAGCAGGCAATGATCATTCTAAAATATTAGTTACCAACTCGAATGCTACATACAAAACAGGAATCTTTTCACACAATAACTGGCATGGAGGAGGAGGCTTCTTAGGAACCGAAAGTAACCACAACCTTCATTTAATAACAGGCTATACGCCCAGAATATCCATACTTACAAATGGAGATACTGGAATTGGAACACTAACTCCTTCTAATGATCAAGGCTGGGCTAGAGTACTTGATGTAGCAGGCAATGATCATTCTAAAATATTAGCTACCAACTCGAATGCTACATACAAAACAGGAATCTTTTCACACAATAACTGGCATGGAGGAGGAGGCTTCTTAGGAACCGAAAGTAACCACAACCTCCATTTAATAACAGGCTACACTCCCAGAATATCCATACTTACAAATGGAGATACCGGAATTGGAACACTAACTCCTTCTCAAAAACTTGAGGTTAATGGAAATATTATTTTTGACAATCAGTCATCCAATCATACACATATAAAAATTGGTCATAATGCAAATGACAATATCATTTCTGACAATTCAAATGAAAAACACTATGGTGGAGGGTATTTCTTTAGAGTACACAACGAAACAATACCACACAAATATATAGATGCTTTACTAATAGGTGAAAATGGTAATGTAGGAATTGGTGGCAAATCATCAAATAATAAATTTGAAGTTTATGGAAACACATCTATAGGAGGAGCTGATTTAAAATTAGGAATGAGTGACGGTCAGGATCAAGGTAAAATATTAGATCAAAGAGCTTTGGTACATGGGAATAACGATGAATTATGGGTTAATTACATGAGCGATTTTGAAGGAGGAACAAGAATAGGTAAAAGCGCAATAATACGAAACAACGGAGACACTGCCTTACAAGGTAGACTTGAAGTAAAAGAAATAAAAATAACAACTACTCCTACAGCGGACTTTGTATTTGAGGAAAATTATAATCTCCCTAAATTAGAAGAAGTAGAAAAACATATTAAAACAAAAAAACATCTACCCGAAATAGCCTCTGCAAATCAAATGCAACAAGAAGGAGTAAATATAGGCGAATTTCAAATAAAACTTCTTCAAAAAATTGAAGAGTTAACTCTTTATTCTATTGAACAAAACAAGAAAATTGAAAAACAAAGCAAGAAAATTGAAGAACAAAACAAAAGAATAATAGATTTAGAAAAACGAATAAACAGCACAAATAAATAACCCCCACAATAAACATCATCATTAATATTAGATATACTAATAAAAAATATCACAAATTTAAGATTTAAAAAAAACAATATTCACATTTTTAAACATTAAAACTAGATCAATATGATATTAATTGACAAAGAATTCCCTAGTATTTCCGTAAAAACAATTCAAAAAAACAAAGGTGTTTCAGAAGTAAACCTTTTTGAATTAGCAAAAAAAGAAAACAAAAAAATATTATTATTTTTCTATCCAAAAGATTTCACATACGTATGCCCTACTGAGTTATTTGCTTTTCAAGAAATCTCAAAAGAACTTGAAGAAAGAAATGTACTATTATTTGGAGCTTCATGCGACACTGTAGAAACACATGATGCTTGGCTACAAACCGATGCGTCTGAAGGAGGAATCAAAGGAATTACATATCCTTTAATCTCTGATTCAAATAGAAATCTTTCTAATATATTAGGTATATTAGATGGAAATAAAAGCATGGAAAATAACCATGAGATCATCATTAATGACAATATAAGTTACAGAGCTACTTATTTAATCAACGAAAAAGGCATTGTATTTCACCAAAGTTTAAACAACATGTCTCTGGGAAGAAATGTATTAGAATTCATGAGATTAATAGAAGGCTATACAAGCATACAAGAAACAGGAGAAGTTTGTCCTGCTAACTGGGAAAAAGGAAAAGAAACTTTTAAAAACGACAGAATCAGTACGGCAAAGTATCTATCCCGATTGTTAAGCAAACAATTCTCTAATTAAAAATAAAAATTGCGTTAAAAAAAATTTTAACGCAATTTTTATTTTCGTATTAACCAAAATATTTTCATACTTTTGCAACTTAGTATATTTTATAAAAACTAAGTAACCCTTAAAAGGAAATATGGGATTTTTTGATTTTATGACCGAGGACATTGCAATTGACCTTGGTACCGCAAACACTCTAATTATACACAACGACAAAGTTGTTATCGATAGCCCTTCCATAGTAGCACGTGACCGTATATCTGGCAAAATTATTGCCGTAGGCAAAGAAGCTAATATGATGCAAGGGAAAACCCACGAAAACATAAAAACAATCCGTCCTTTAAAAGATGGAGTTATTGCAGATTTTGATGCTTCTGAACAAATGATCAAAATGCTTATTAGAAGTATTCCTGCATTGCAAAAAAAATTATTCACTCCTGCTTTACGTATGGTAATTTGCATTCCATCAGGAATAACAGAAGTAGAGATGCGTGCAGTAAAAGAATCCGCAGAACGTGTAAACGGCAAAGAAGTGTACTTAATTCATGAACCAATGGCAGCCGCTATAGGTATTGGTCTAGACATTATGCAACCAAAAGGGAACATGATTGTAGACATAGGTGGAGGTACTACCGAAATTGCCGTAATTGCATTAGGAGGAATTGTTTGTGACAAATCAGTAAAAATTGCTGGTGATGTGTTTACAAATGACATCATTTATTACATGCGTACACAACACAACTTGTTTGTAGGAGAAACAACAGCCGAAAAAATAAAAATCGAAATAGGAGCAGCAATCGAAAATCTAGACTCTCCTCCAGACGATATGTCGGTTCAAGGTCGTGACCTTTTAACAGGTAAACCTAAACAAGTAGAAGTATCATATCGCGAAATAGCCAAAGCCCTAGATAAATCTATTCAACGTATTGAAGATGCCATCATGGAAACTTTATCCCAAACTCCTCCTGAATTAGCAGCAGATATATACAACACAGGTATTTATTTAGCAGGTGGAGGATCAATGTTAAGAGGTTTAGACAAACGTATCTCTCAAAAAACAGACCTCCCTGTTTTTATTGCAGAAGATCCTTTAAGAGCTGTCGTTAGAGGGACAGGAATGACCCTTAAAAACTTAAATAGATTCCGTAGCATTTTAATAAAATAAGATTACGTAATCTTATTTTATTAAAAACACAACATAGTATAACAACCTTTACTATTATTTTACGATGCAGCAAATTCTAAATTTCATTATAAAAAACAGCACTCGATTGCTGTTTTTGCTGCTTTTGGTAATTTCGTTAACACTTACCATTCAGTCCCACTCTTACCATAGAAGTCAGATGGTAAATTCAGCAAATGCCGTTACAGGAAGTGTATACGAAAAAGTAAATGAAGTAGAAACCTACTTTAGTCTACAAAATCAAAATGACAAATTAGCAAAGGAAAATGCTTATTTAAGAAAACTCCTTTTCAATAAAAAAGATAGCGTTTCAATCCTACCAAAAGATTCTATTAAAGGATATGACAAACTAGAGGTAATAAATTCTAGAGTTATTAATAATTCATACAACAAAACTGAAAATTATCTAACCATAAGTTCTGGTTCAACAAAAGGAATAAAACCAGACATGGGAGTAATTAGCAATGAAGGCATAGTAGGAGTTATTGAAAAAACTTCTCCCAATTACTCAACCGTAATTAGTGTATTGAATTTAAAATCTAAAATAAACGCCAAAGTTAAAAGAACGAACCATTTCGGTTCTTTAATTTGGAAAGCAAAAAATGCTGGTTATGCACAACTTATTGAAATACCTAGATTAGCAAGTGTTAAAAAAGGTGACACAATAGTAACAGGTGGTCGTTCAACTATTTTTCCTGAAAACATACCAGTAGGTATTATTGACCGTATCTATATGGATACAGAAACTAATTATTACACCTTAGACGTTCGTTTATTTACAGATATGACGAACCTAAACCACGTATATATAATTAAGAATAAAGATGCTACTGAAATCAATAAACTGGAAGCTGAAACAGTAAAAAAAGATGAATAATACTCTTATATCAAATATAGTTCGTTTTGTACTGCTAGTTGCGGTTCAGGTAATCATTTTCAACAAAATAAACCTATTTGGTTTTGTAAACCCTTTTCCATATATTCTTTTTATACTTTTATATCCTGTCAATACAAATCAAGCAGGATTATTAATAAGTAGTTTTTTATTAGGCCTTTCTATTGATTATTTTGAAAATTCAGGAGGTGTTCATGCTACAGCTTGTTTAATACTCGCCTATTTGAGACCTAGCTTTTTTAAATTTGCTTTTGGATTAAGTTATGAATACCAAACAATACGAATAAATGATCGCCTATCACCCGAACGATTTACTTTTATACTGATTTCAATCATAACGCATCATATTATTCTTTTTACACTTGAATTTTTTAAATTCATATTTATGTTAGATGCTCTGATTCGCACCCTTTTTGCTTCCCTATTTACATTAATAGTAAGCATTATATTTATTTATTTATTTAAGCCTAGTAAACGTTAAAAAATGAGAAAGCTTCTTTTACCTGGTATGATTATAGTTTCTGCTATTCTAATCATAGCAAGGCTTTTTTATTTACAAGTAATAGATGATGAACTAAAACTAAAATCAGAAAACATCTCTATTAAAATAAAATATGACTATCCCGAAAGAGGATATATATATGATCGTAATGGCAACTTACTAGTAGCCAACCAACCCTCTTATGACATTATGGTCGTACCCAGAGAAGTAAAAAAACTGGACACGATTGAATTTTGCAAACTATTAAATATCACTAAAAAAGATTTTTTAAAACGTTTAGAAAAAGCGGTCGTTTATTCTCCTCTACTACCTTCTGTTTTTATGGGACAATTAAATAAGATGGAGTATGCTGCTTTTCAAGAAAAAGAGCGCAAATTTGATGGTTTTTATATTCAAAAACGTTCCTTACGAGATTATCAATTTCATCATGGAGCTAATATTTTTGGATTTATAACACAAGCAAATGAAGCTACAATTACCAAAAACCCTTATTATAAAAGCGGTGACTTACTGGGCAAACAAGGAGTAGAAGAAATGTATGAGGAAATACTAAGAGGTCAAAAAGGAGTAAAGCATATCCAACGCGATCGTTTTAATCGCGAAATTGGACTTTATAAAGAAGGCAAATACGATACAATTGCCATTCAAGGTAAAGACATCACCTTAACCATTGATTCCAAACTACAGGAATATGGTGAATTATTAATGAAAAACAAAAGAGGAGGAATTATTGCTATTGAACCTAAAACAGGCGAAATACTATGCTTAGTAACAGCTCCTACTTACGACCCTGCTATCTTAGTAGGTCGTCAGCGTTCAAAAAACTACACTAAATTATACAATGATTCTTTAGCAAAACCTTTGTACGACAGAGGTTTATTAGCTGAATACCCTCCAGGATCTCCTTTTAAAATCCTAACTGCTCTAGTTGGACTTCAATCTGGCGCAATAAATACTGAAACAGCTGTAGGCTGTCATCATGGATTTAGTTATGGTCGACGATTTATGCGGTGTCACTGTGGAGGTGGTATTCGAAAATTACACATGGGTATTGCTAAATCCTGTAATGCTTACTTTGGAACAACTTATCTAAGAACCCTTGGTATGTTCCCTAATGCCTCTAAAGGAGTTGATTCGTGGAGTGATCATTTAAAGAGTTTTGGATTAGGACAATTTATGGGATATGATTTACCTACGGGAAGAAAAGGTAATATCCCTACCTCTAAAACATACGAACGTTATTACCCTAATGGCAGCTTAAAATCAACCATGATAGTTTCTAATTCTATTGGGCAAGGCGAGATACTTATGACCCCAATTCAATTAGCAAACATGATGGCAACCGTTGCCAATAAAGGCTATTATTATACACCTCATATTATTAAAAAAATTAAAGGCCGACCAATTGACGCTAAATTCAGAACCAAACATACTACTACCATAAACAAAAAACATTTCCCTCCAGTAATTGAGGGATTGGCAGAGGTTTTTAAAACAGGAACTGCTTATTTTTTAGGCGTAGAAGGTATTGAAATATGCGGAAAAACAGGTACCGCAGAAAATTTTGCAAGAATAAACGGGAAAAAAGTCCAATTAGAAGACCATTCTATATTTGTAGCTTTTGCTCCTAAAAACAACCCTAAAATAGCCATGGCTGTTTTTGTTGAAAACGGAGGCTATGGAGCTACCATTGCAGGCCCTATTACCTCATTAATGATTGAAAAATATCTAAAAGGAAAGATTACTAATAAATTTAGAGAAGAAAACATTATAAACAGAAGTCTTCAACATCAATATAATAAATTTACTAGAAAATACATAGACTCCATGTACAGAATTAAGTTACGCAAAGATTCTTTAAATAGAGTCAAAGCAAAACAAAAGCTGGATTCATTAGAAAAAAATACTAACTCAGTTACAAAAACAAATTAATGAGAAATCAAAGTATTGGAAAAAATATTGACTGGATTACAGTATTAATTTATATTCTATTAGTACTAATAGGTTGGGCCAACATCTATTCAGCTGATGTAACACCTGATTCAAGTTATATTTTTGACATTAAACAAAATTATGGAAAACAATTAATTTTCATCTCCTTTACCGTACTAGTAATCATAGTTGTACTTTCTATTGAAGCTAAATTTTACGAACGCTTTTCGAGTGTACTTTATGGGATTTCATTACTTTCCTTAATTGGGTTATTTATAGCTGGTAAAACCATTGCTGGACAAAGATGTTGGTATGCCATAGGGTCTTTTACATTACAACCCTCCGAATTTGCTAAGTCAGCAACAGCTTTGGCTCTTGCAAAATTTTTAAGTGATAGTCAGATTAATTTAAAAAACTTTAATCATCAAGTATTAGGACTTGCTATCCTTTTTATACCCATAGGTCTCATTATGCTACAACCAGATGCGGGTAGTGCACTTATATTCATTACCATGATTTTTGTCCTTAATAGAGAAGGTCTACCCTCTTGGTACCTATGGACAGGCATAGGAGCTATTGTTTTATTTATCATGTCTTTATTATTAAAACCACAATACGTGGTACTCATTGTGTTAATAGGTGTAACGCTACATTTCTACAAATCAAAACCAGTGAGAAGAAATATAGTTGCCAGTTCCATTGTTTTTCTACTAATGTCAGGTTTTAGTATTTCTGTAAATTATGTTTTTGAAAATGTATTTCAACAACATCATAGAGATCGTTTTAATATCCTTTTAGGAAAAGAAGTTGATTTAGCAGGAATAGGTTACAACACCAATCAATCTGAAATAGCTATTGGATCAGGCGGATTATTAGGAAAAGGCTGGTTAGAAGGCACTCAAACTAAAGGAAATTTTGTACCCGAACAACATACAGATTATATTTTTACAACTGTTGGGGAAGAATGGGGTTTTCTAGGATCGACTGTGGTAGTATTATTATTTGCAGGATTATTACTTCGTATTTTATATTTAGCCGAAAATCAACGTACAAAATTTAGTCGAATTTACGGATACGGCGTTGCCTCTGTTTTATTTACTCATTATTTTGTAAACATTGCCATGGTTATAGGTATCTTTCCTACTATTGGAGTTCCATTGCCTTTTCTTTCTTATGGTGGGTCTAGCTTATGGTCTTTTACCATTTTACTTTTTATCTTTTTAAAAATGGACGCAAATAAAGTAAACGAGTGGTAGTGCTTCAAAAACTCCACTCTTTATAATTTTTATTTCTTTCTAAGGTATTTTCTATATCATCAGAAAGTTTAGAAAAAAAATCAATTCCAGTTATTTGCTCTATTTCATCTATTGACACAGTAAATTCATAAAGCGGGCGATTTGAATCTTCATGAGGTATTAAAAAAGCAATTCCTTTATATTTACCCTCTTTTTTATTTAATAATATTTTATAAAAATACTCAGGTACTGTAACTTTTTCTCTCCCTATATGTTTTAATTTTCCAGATAAGATTCCTCCTGTAACTACATATAATCCATTATATTTCTTTGCCCAATATCGTATCTTTTGTTCTAAACGATTCCATATTCCTGCATTAAAATCATTTCTTTGTGGTGTTATATTAGAGGTATAAAACGTTTCATCAAAAGCTTTTTTAGAAAATCGCCTATCCGCTGCGGGGCATAAATGACCACGATCATATCCTGAACGAATATAGTTTTTCCAACTAGCTGATCCACTTTCAACCATTGGATCATCTATAAAATAGGGTCTTTTATGATGTATATATACAATTTCGTTCCTATTTAGTTGATATGCCACCCATTCCGCTTGTTCATCTTTTTCGCTATAAGAAAGCGTATAATACAAATGACGCACCACTTGCCCCGTTTTAGATGTGGGCAATAAAAAATCAGAATTAATTTCTTCTGATACAAAATCATGTTTCTTTATTTCTTCATTCTTCTTACAACTTAAAACAAACCATGATAATAATACAGAATGAATAAAAAATAATCTCTTCATAATTTATTAAAAATAATATTTGTAAATTTAGTAACCTCAAACAGAAAAGTATGAGCTAATTTTAAAAAAAATATTATGAATTTAAAATTTATTTACTCAGGAGTATTTATGCTTATTTCTATAGGAATACAAGCACAAGAAAATACACTTTCTGAATCTGAAAAACAATTAATCATTAAGAAAGAAGATTCTATTGCTAAAATAAAATTAAGTGAAGTACGCGCTCAAAAAGAAGCTAAAAAAATAGCAAAAGAAAAGGAGAAAGCACTAAAAACAGAAAAAGCGCTTAAAGAAGCAGAAGCTGACCGAATTAAAGAAGAACAACGCCGGATAGAACAATTAGAGAAAGACAAAAAAAGAATGGAAAAACAGCTTGAAAAAGCTGAAAAAGAACGCAAAAAAATAGAAGAAGCCAAAAAGGATTTAGCAAAAGCACGTAACAAACAAGAAGAGATCAATCAAGATATTGAGAAAGAACAGAAAAAATTTGACAAACTCAACCAAAAAGGAAAGCTATCTCCTCTAGACATTGAAAAGTGGAATAAAAAAATAGAAAAAATGCGTGAAAAAGCTACTACCCAAGACAAAAAAGTAAAAAAAGCGGAACGTGAATTAGAAAAATTATAAAATAATATCTTTGTAAGATAAAATTACGGTATACCCTTTATCTAAAAAATAGGATAAAGGGTTTTCCTTTGAAACAACCATAACAAAATCCCCTCCCCAAGCTCCTAAACTTTTAACCACACCATTAAAATCCGTAAAAAGTGTCTCTTTTACAGTTTGCTTCTCCAAAATCGTACTCATTTCGATTTCGTGTAATTCTAATGCTTTAGAAAAACTTTCTATTTCAGTTGCATTTATAACTTGTTGAGTAAGTGTATTAATCCTTGGAATTATGGTTTTTATATCAGCTTTCTTTTCATTATATCTCTTAATTGCAGTTCGACTATTTTGTTTTTGATTTAAATAAACAAAATATATCTGATCTATAAAATCTGGAAAAAAATCAGTTTCTATAGTATGGGGTTTTCCATCAATAAGTTGATAAATTATTGGAGAAGAATATTTCGCACATGCAATATCATATCCACTACCTCCAAAACTATTTTTAAGCAATGTAAAAGCATCAATCTCTAACCATTGAGCAATATTATTTATTAGTGTTGAAGAAGTCCCTAAACCCCAAGTTTTTGGAAAAGTTAGTTCTGTTTTTATTTTGTATCCTGAATGTTTTTTAAAAAAATCTTTATTTAACAAGTATCCGTGGTATAGTATTTCCACTAATGTTGTTTTTATCTTATCCTCTTTAAATTCTTTTTTAGCTAGAACCTCTTGCAAACTAAAAGAACTCTCAAACCAGATACTACCATCACTATCGTAACTAGTCCACTCAAAAGTATTAGACAATCCCTCTTCAATTATCAAATTTTGTCCAAACTTTGTAGGCAACGCTAAAGCTTGAGCACCATCTAAAACTACATATTCTCCTGTAATCAATAGCTTACCGTTGCTATAAAAAGTTTGTTTCATAGTTATTTATAAAAAAGTTTTTTACTTTCTAATTTCAGCTAGATAATCTACAACGGCGCTATGTGAAACCGTATTTTTCTCAAAGTATTTCACCACTTTTTTTCGTTCCTCTTCAGTAGCTTGAAATTGGTTTAAAATATTCATCAAGTGCATTTTCATGTGTCCTTGCTGAATGCCTGTGGTAGTTAAGCTACGCAATGCAGCAAAATTTTGAGCTAAACCAGCCACTGCTATCACTTGCATTAATTCTTGGGCGGATGGTTTTTCTAACATTTCTAGGGCTATTTTGACTAAAGGATGCAAAGTAGTTAATCCTCCTACTGTACCTAATGCTAAAGGAATTTCCATCCAGAAAGTAAAGATTCCGTTTTCTATTTTAGCATGAGACAAACTAGAATATCTGCCTTCTTTTGAAGCATAAGCATGAACTCCTGCTTCTATTGCTCTAAAATCATTACCTGTAGCAATTACTACAGCATCTATTCCATTCATGATGCCTTTATTATGTGTAACGGCACGATAGGGTTCTATCTCTGCTATACGAACTGCCTGTACAAATTTTTCGGCGAACTCTTGTGGATTTTCAATATGTTTTTCAGCTAATTCTTCTACTTCACAAGAAACTTCTGCACGAACTAAACAATTTGGAACATAATTAGATAAAATACTCATCACTATTGTGATGTTTTTTTCTTCTTCTGAAAATATTTCAAATACTTGTGCTTCCTTTTTTAATGTTTTCGCAAATTGCTCTAAACATGAATTAATAAAGTTAGCTCCCATTGAATCTTTTGTTTCAAAAGTGGCGTGTAATTGATAATAGTTTTCTAAATCCGTTGTTTTATCACGAAGTATAATATCTAAAATTCCTCCTCCGCGTTTTTGCATATTCTTAGTAATACTTTCCGTTTCGAGAAAAAATTTCGATTTAATTGCATCAAAAAAAGTTTCTAATTTTTGTTTATCTCCTTGGTAAATAAAATGGACTTGTCCTATTTTTTCAGTATTAATAACAGTTGTTTTAAATCCACCACGATCTGACCAAAATTTAGCAGACTTACTGGCAGCAGCCACTACACTACTCTCTTCTACAGCAAAAGGAATAGTATAATTCTTCCCATTAATTATAAAATTGGGTGCTACACCTAATGGTAAATAGAAATTGGTAATTGTATTTTCAATAAATTCATCATGCAATTTTTGTAAAATTGTATCATTATTCCAATATTGTTTAATGATGTCTTTTGCTTCTTCTACATTTGAAAAATGGGTTTCAACTATCCAATTGATTTTTTCTTCTTTTGATAATTTTGAAAATCCGCTAACTGCTTTAACCATTTTATTTTTTAAAATTTTTCTTATTTTTTCTACCTTTGTAATTATAACAATTACTTTGCGTTAGTATTTAACTAAATATCCTTTTAGAAAGTCTTTTACAAAGATTATTTTTATATCATTTAGGATTACAAAAAACAATAATCTATTTAAGTCTAAAATTTTTATTTTCAGACTTCTAATATTCTTTTCATTCTATATTATTTCTCTTAAAAAAACATATAATTCATCAATACCATAAAATCTATTTCTTAACTTCATTGAAGTTTTTTAGAGTTGCCATATAGACATGATTTGAAATCATTGTTGTTGATCACTGGCGAACTATTTGAGGTAACAAAAGTAATCATTTTACACAATAAAGCTACATGTAATCATACTCCTCATACAATCAAAATTAGCTTTTAATAAAAAAATACGTTATTATTTAGTTTTTTTTCACTAAAATTGGGCAATTTTTTACATCAACTAAAAAATGAAAAACAAAATTACATCCGTTTTAGTATTGTTTTGGGTATCATTTTCAGCGATAGCTCAAAAACAAATATCTTTAGAAGAGATTTGGTCTGGCGCTTTTAGAGCGCAAAGCATGACTGCTTTAGAAGCCATGAAAAACACGAATCAATATACTGTTTTGGATTTTGATCGAACCACTAGATCTTCGCAAATTAATTTATATGACTTTGCTACTTTGAGTAAAGTGGCCACATTAATTAACAGCAATGATTTTACTCAATTAGAAGGAATTGACACCTATACTTTTAGCAAAGATGAAAAAAAGGTTTTAATTGCAAATAATAGTGAACAAATTTTTCGTCACTCCTTTCTAGCTGATTATTTTATTTATGACACTACAAACAAAACATTAACTAAACTAGCTGATTATAAAGTACAAGAACCTACTTTTTCTCCTGATGGCTCAAAAATAACCTATGTTTACCAAAACAATTTATATGTTTATGATATAGCGTCAAAAAAGCACGTACAAATTACAAACGATGGCAAGAAAAATAGCGTTATTAACGGTGTAACTGATTGGGTATACGAAGAAGAATTTTCGTTTGTAAGAGCTTATGATTGGAATTTAAATTCTGATAAAATAGGTTTTATCCGTTTTGATGAAACGAATGTCCCCCAATTTTCAATGGATTTATATAATGAAGGTCTATATCCACTACAATCTGTTTTTAAGTACCCCAAAGCAGGTGAAAAAAACGCTATAGCTTCTTTACATATCTATGACATAAAAACAGGAATAACAAAAAAAATTAATTTAGATAATTATAATGATTTTTATATTGCTCGTATAAAATGGACTAATGACCCTAACACGTTAAGTGCGCAAATTTTAAATCGCCATCAAAATAATTTAGACCTATTATTTGTAGATGGAAATTCGGGAACCTCTAAAGTTGTTCTTAACGAAAAAGATAAGGCTTACATAGATGTAACTGATAATTTAACATTTTTAAAAGATAATAGTTTTATTTGGACTTCCGAAAAAGATGGTTTTAATCATATTTATCATTATGACAAAACAGGTAAGTTAAAAACACAAATAACAAAAGGCTCTTGGGAAATAACTCATTATTATGGATTTGATGAAAAAAACAGCATGATTTATTATCAGTCTGTTGAAAATGGTTCTATCAATCGTGATGTATATGCTATAAAAATTGATGGTAGTTCTAAAAAACGTTTAACATCTCAAATAGGAACCAATGCAGCCACTTTTAGTCCTAACTTTCAATATTTTATAAACTCCTATTCTAGTGCTAAAAACGCACCAAAGTACACCCTAAACGATTCTAAAACAGGAAAAGAAATAAAAGTGATTTCTTCTAACGAAAAACTAGAAGAGAAATTAGCAGATTACAACTTACCTTCAAAAGAATTCTTTGAACTCATAACAGAGAAAGGACATAAGTTAAATACTTGGATGATTAAACCAAATAATTTTGACTCTACAAAAAAATACCCTGTATTTATGTTTCAATATTCAGGACCTGGTTCACAACAAGTAGCCAACAGATGGAATAACAATGATGATTACTGGTTCAAAATGTTAGCACAAGATGGCTATATAGTAGTTTGTGTAGACGGACGTGGAACAGGTTTTAAAGGAGCTGAATTTAAAAAATGCACTTATAAAGAATTAGGAAAATATGAAGTAATAGACCAAATAGACGCGGCAAAAGTAATAGGTAATTATTCTTACGTAGATAAAACTAGAATTGGTATATTTGGCTGGTCGTTTGGAGGATTTATGGCATCTAATTGCATTTTTCAAGGAGCCGATGTATTTAAAACGGCCATAGCAGTTGCACCTGTAACTTCTTGGAGGTATTATGATAGTATTTATACAGAGCGTTATATGCAAACACCTCAGGAAAACGCAGAGGGCTATGATAATAATTCGCCCATTACACACGTAAATAAATTAAAAGGAAACTTTTTATTAATTCATGGCACAGCTGATGATAATGTACACGTACAAAACACAATGAAAATGATAGAAGCTTTGGTACAGGCTAATAAGCAGTTTGAATGGGCCATTTATCCAGATAAGAACCATGGTATTTATGGAGGTAAAACACGTTTACAGTTGTATACTAAGATGACCCATTTCATAAAAGAAAAACTATAATTTACATATTTTACTAACCAAAAACTATAAAATGAGCGAAACAGCAAAACAAGGACATCCTAAAGGACTGTATTTCTTGTTCTTTACAGAAATGTGGGAACGATTCAGTTACTACGGAATGAGAGCTATTTTCATTCTATTCATGACCAAAATCTTATTAATGAAAGACGCGGAAGCATCTGAAATTTATGGAAGTTATACAGGACTTGTATATCTAACTCCTCTTTTAGGAGGATATCTTTGTGATAAATTTTTAGGAAACAGAAGAAGTATCATGATTGGAGGATTACTAATGTCTATTGGTCAGTTCTTCATGTTTTTAAGTGCCACAACTGGTGCTAATGGAGGCGTTGCATTAATGTGGTTAGGACTTACTGCTATTATTATTGGTAACGGTTTTTTTAAACCTAACATTTCAACTATGGTAGGTCAGTTATATCCCGCAAATGATCGTCGTATTGATAGTGCTTTTACCATTTTTTATATGGGTATCAACCTAGGAGCATTCTTTTCTCCTTTAGTGTGTGGTTCGATGGATTTCAAATGGGGATTCTTAGCTGCTTGTATTGGTATGTTTATGAGTTTAATATTTTTTGCATTATTTCAAAAAAAATATTTAGTCTCTGAAGAAGGAAAAGAAATAGGTCTACCTGTTAAGCCATTAGATTTAAAAAATATCTTATATATAATAGGATCGATTGGTATTGTTTTTTTCATGCTTAACTTCAAGCAATTGTTTAATACAGATACAGATGTCATTGGATATTTTATTTATGGTTCAATGATTGTAATGCCTTTAATTATTTTAACAGATAAAAGCTTAACAAGTGTAGAGAGAAATAGAATCTTAGTGATTTTTATCTTAGCCTTCTTTGTAATCTTTTTTTGGGGTGCTTTTGAACAAGCAGGAGCTTCTTTAACTCTTTTTGCTGATAGACAAACTAACCGAAATTTGTTAGGATGGGAGATGCCAGCATCTTATTTTCAATCTGTAAATCCTCTAGCTGTAATCTTATTAGCTCCAATAATGTCAATCGTATGGGGATTTTTATACAAACGCAATGCAGAACCTTCTTCACCAAAAAAAATGGCATTAGGTTTAACATTAGTAGCTATAGGTTATGGTGTAATTGCTATAGCTGTTAAAGGTCTTGGAATGGATGAAAAAGTTTCTATGTGGTGGCTAATTGGTTTATACATCATTCACTCAATTGGTGAATTATGTCTTTCTCCAATCGGTTTATCTATGGTATCTAAATTAGCTCCTTTAAGATTATCTTCTTTATTAATGGGAACTTGGTTTTTGGCAAATGCTGCTGCAAATAAGTTTGCTGGTACTTTATCTTCGTTAATTCCACCGTCTCCTGAAGCTGGATCAACAGAACCATTAGTCTATCCTTCATTCTTAGGATTTCAAATTACAAGCCTGTATGAATTCTTCATGTTATTTATTATTATGACAGGTGTAGCAGCAGGTATTTTATTTATTTTAAGTTCTTGGTTACAAAAAATGATGCAAGAAGATCATAAAGACGAGATTGACTTATCTGTAGAAAATAGATAATTTATTAAAATATTTTATATCTTTCAAGCCTGTAACAAAATTGTTGCGGGCTTTTTAAATACTAATTCACATGAAAAATAAACACCCTAAAGGATTATTATTTTTGTTTTTTACTGAAATGTGGGAACGTTTTGGTTATTATCTGATTATTGGCATCTTTGTCTTATACATGATTGATCCAACGACTACAGGAGGATTAGCTTTTAGTGACAAACAAGCAGATGACATATTTGGTAGTTTTATAGCTTTAACTTATTTAACTCCTTTTTTAGGAGGCTATATGGCCGATCGTTATTTAGGTTATTTTAAATCTGTTTATCTAGGAGGTACCTTAATGGGACTAGGATACATAGGATTGGGTTTTCACAACCTAACTACTTTTTATATTTCAATGGCATTAATTGTTATTGGAAACGGATTCTTTAAACCAAGTATTTCTACTTTGGTTGGAAACTTATATACTGATGAAAAATATATAGCTAACAAAGATGCTGGATATAATATTTTTTACATGGGAATAAATATAGGTGCCTTTTTATGTAACATCATAGCTGCTTTCATGCGTAATCAATATGGATGGAGTGCTGCTTTTATAACAGCTGGTATAGGAATGTTTTTAGGTATGATTATTTTTACTTTAGGGAGAAAACACCTAGAGCATGCTAACATTACTAAACCTGTTCAAGAAGGTGATATATCATTAGGCAGTATCTTAAGTAAGGTATTCTTACCAGCTATTATATGTGGAGCAATAGGCTGGATGATTCCGGGTAATATTTTTAAATCAGATTCTACAGATGCTTTTATTTTTGCTTGTATACCTGTTATTATCTTTTATGTTAGTTTGTATCTAAAAGCTAACTCTGAAGACAAGCACCCTTTAGGTGCCTTACTTGCCATTTTTGCCGTAGGTATGCTATTTTGGGCTGTCTTTAAACAAAATGGAACAGCCTTAACACGTTGGGCAAATTATTATACTGATAGACAAGTTACAGGTTCTACTGAAAAAGTCTTATCTTCTATTTATCTAGTAGATCAAAAAGATTTTGCTACAAAAGAAGTTCAAAAATACGATCATCAATTTCAAACTGAAAAAGATGAAAATGGAGAACCTATTAAAACGGAAGGAAAAGATGTTTATTTTCAAAACGAAGCTCCAGAAAAGCTAGCTAAATTAGAAGAAAATCCTAATCAAAAAATCTCCCTTATTAACACTGAATTATTTCAATCCATAAATCCTGGATGGATTATCTTACTTACTCCAGTAGTAGTTGGTTTTTTTGTTATGCTACGTCGTAAAAACAGAGAACCAAGCACTCCTTCTAAAATTGTATTAGGATTATTTATTTCAGCTCTTTCTTGCCTTGTTATGACAGCTGCTGTATATGCTGGAAGTAATGGTTCTATAAAAGTATCTCCTTTATGGCTAGTAGGCACTTATGGTGTTATTACCATCGGTGAACTTTGTCTATCTCCTATGGGATTATCCATTGTTTCTAAATTAGCTCCACCAAGACTTACAGCCCTAATGATGGGAGGATTCTTCTTATCTATTTCTATTGGCAACAAACTTTCAGGTGTGTTAGCTAGTATGTGGTATGATTATGAAAACAAAGCTAATTTCTTTATTGTAAATATGTTATTATTATTATTTGCAACTATATTAGGGCTATCCATCCTAAAAAAATTAAATGCTGTTATGAAAGAAAAAGGAATGAACTAATTACAATCTTATAATTATGTCAACAACGATAGAAGAAATTCAGAATTTTGAAGGAAAATACCCAAAACAGTTATGGTATTTATTCACAGTAGAAATGTGGGAACGTTTTTGTTTTTATGGTATGAGAGGTGTACTTACTTTTTTTATGGTAGACCAACTATTACTTAAAGATCATGCCGCCAACTTACAATATGGTGCTATCCAAGCCTTTGTTTATGCCTTTACTTTTATTGGAGGAATTTTTGCAGATAAAATTTTGGGCTTCAAAAAATCTCTTTTCTTTGGAGGTATTGTAATGATTTTAGGAAATTTACTCATTGCTTTTTCTCCTCAACAAATGTTTTATTATGGCATTACTTTTTCTATTATAGGAACTGGTTTTTTTAAACCCAACATCTCTTCTATGGTTGGAGAATTATATGATGAAAAAGATCCTAGAAGAGATGCTGGATATGGTATGTTCTATGCTGGAATTAACATTGGCGGTCTTCTAGGAGGTGCTCTTTGTATTTATTTAGGTAAATATCATTCTTGGACACTTTGTTTTTTAGCAGCAGCCATTGTAATGACAGCTGGTTTAATTACCTTTTTATTCACAAAAAAACATTTAGGTCCTATTGGTGATTCTCCACTAATAGGATTACCTAATAACAAAAGGAAAATACGCGAAATATCCGTATATTTAGGTTCACTACTTAGTATCCCTTTTATATACAGTATGGTTATTAATACAGACTATACTGATTATTTTATGTACACTATTGGAATTATTGCCGTTGGATATTTTGTATATGAATTAATAAAACTGGGCGATTCCAGTTCACAAAAAAAATTAATAGCTGCTTTTTCATTTATTTTCTTCTATTTTCTTTTCAATGCAATCTATGAACAAAGCGGTGGATCATTATCTTTATTTGCCAAAGACAATTTAAACAACAACCTACTTGGTTTTACGATAGATCCTAATGTGGTAAATAACAGTTCAAACACTTTTTTTGTTATTCTTTTGAGTCCACTTATTGGACTCTTATGGTTAGGACTGGCCAAAAGAAAATTAGAACCTAACACGCTCATCAAATTTGGTATTGGTTTTCTATTTCTTTCAGCTTCTTTCTACCTTTTTTATTCAACGAAGTTTTTTGCAAACTCTAATGGTGTTACTTCATTAAATGTATTTACTTTTGCCTATTTTATTACAACTATAGGGGAACTATGTTTAGGTCCAATAGGCATGTCTATCATTACAAAATTATCCCCTAAAAGATTATTTGGTATGATGATGGGATTATGGTTTTTAGCTAGTGCTTTTGGGCAGTTAGCAGCGGGAAAACTAGGTGCTGAAATTTCGCAATCGAATACAGGAAGCACATTAGTTTCTAAATTACAATCTTATACAGATGGATATTATACATTAGCTTTATATGCTTTAATAGCAGGTTTAATTTTAATAGCCATTTCACCATTAATTAAAAAATTAATGCAAAATGTGAAATAATTTTACGTATTCGGCATTATTTTTGTGGTCGAGAATCTAAAAAACAAACATGAAGAGAACTTTACTCATATTATTATTCATCATAGGCAATTTTAGTTTATACGCTCAAGATATCAATTGGTTATCTCTTGACGATGCTTTATCAAAACAAAAAAGAATGCCTAAACCTATTCTTTTAAATGTTTATACGGATTGGCATGCCCCATGTAAAATGATGGATAAAGGTACTTTTCAAGATGCTGATGTAGTGGAACATATTAATCGAATTTATTATCCTGTTAAATTTAATGCCGAAGGAAATTCAAGAGTAAACTATATGGGAAATTCTTTTGATAATCCAAATTATGATCCCGAGCGAAAAGGACGTAATAGCACCCACGAATTGACTAAATATCTTAAAGTTCCTAGCTATCCTACTATTTACATACTAGATACTCGAGGAAATGTAAAAGAAGTAATTGAAGGCCCTAAAGACCCTACTGAATTATTACGAATTTTAAAAAATTAACACTATGAAAATTACAAAAATAATATTTGCTACCTTTTTATCATTTTTCATCATGAGTTTTGTCCTAAAACCAACAGAGGATAAAAATCTAAAATGGCATACTGATGTAAAAAAAGCAGTAGCATTAGCAAAAAAACAAGACAAACCCTTATTTTTCTTTTTTACAGGTAGCGATTGGTGTGGGTGGTGTATTCGTTTGCAAAAAGAAGTTTTCAAAACCCCTGAATTTGAAAAATGGGCAAAAGAAAATGTCATTTTAGTAGAATTAGACTTCCCAAGAAGAACAGAACAAACACCTGAATTAAAAGCTCAAAACACACAATTACAACAACTCTTTCAAGTTCAAGGATACCCAACTGTATGGTTTGTACAAGCACAAGAAAAAGAAGGTAAAATAAATTTTCAACAATTAGGTAGTACGGGTTATGTAGCTGGAGGTCCAGTAGTATGGATAGAGAGTGCAAATAAAATTATAACGAATTACATATCTAATAAAAAACAGAAAAAATAATTTTTTATTCAATCACATAAAATCCCTTTTCAAACGTATTATGAAAAGGGATTTTTCTTTTCAAACATGTATTCTCAAAACGTTTTATATATGTTTTAAAATTAGACCCATCCGAAATTACCATTTGAGGTTTATATTTAGCTATTATACGCTCTAAATTTATTTTAGGAGAATTGGATAATACCAAAAAATCTACTATTACATTATCTAGAATAAAATTATCTGAATCAATAAGTAATATTTTTTTACCTGAAATCCAAAAAACATTTTGTTTCTTGTTAGTCTTTATTATTTTACTAAATGTATGAACTTGATAATCTATTAAAACACGGTCTAAATAACTCCCTTCATTTATTAGACTATCAGTATATATCATTGTTGTTCCTTTTTTAGTAGTCCCAATTATTTTTTGCTTAGGTACATGAAAAACAACAAATTTTTCTTCATTATAAGCTTCTCTATTTCTAAATAATAAAATTATTTGAAACAATAATAAAAAACCACACAAAATCATTATAATCTTAAATCTAGGTTTTTGTATCCAAATAAAGAACAATATAATAATAAGATAACTAACAAACATCAAATCCAAAGTAAAAGGAATTTCTTTCCACACAAATCCTTCAAAAGAAGCAATCCATTTTATTATAAAATTCATCCATTGAATCATTTTAATCATACTCCAAATAATTCCATCAAACATGCAATTAAAATAAGCCAATAACACAACCAAGACCCCTAAAGGCATAATTATGTATTCTAAAAAAGGGATTACTAAAAGATTTGCAATAAAAAACAAACCTGGTATTTGATGAAAGTAATATAAACTTAATGGCAAAGTTCCTATTTGTGCCACAAAAGATACCACAAACAGTTTCCAAAAAAACAACACAATCTTATTTTTAGGATTCCATAATCTTAACACAATAGGCTGCATGCTTACAATAGAAAGTACTGCCAAATAACTAAGTTGAAATCCAATATCGAAAAGAAAAGCAGGTTGTACAATTAAAATAAGTAATACAGAAGCTGCAAGAGTATTATATATATTAACTTGTTTTTTAAAGCTTGCTCCAATTGCTATCATGCTAAACATAACTGTTGATCGTAAGACAGGTGCTACTAAACCGGCAATACAGGCAAATGTCCACAATCCTAACAAGATACAAAACATTTTTAATAAATTATACTTCCTATCCTTTAGAAAAAAGGTAAAGATCAAATCTAATAAGAGATAAAGAATCCCTACATGCAAACCTGATATTGAAAGTATATGTATAACTCCGGCATATTGGTAAACTTTTATTAAGTGGTCATCTACTTCTTGTTGTTGACCTATAATTAAAGCAGTTAGAACAGCTAATTCTTTTTCAGGAAAACCATTATCCCGTAAGTTTTTTATAATTCTATCTCTAAATCGAGCTGTATAATAGCGAATAGATTTTACATTTTCTTTTAATTTCTTAAAATCTTGATTTTTAATATATAGTTGACCGTATATATTTTTTGTTTTAAGATAAGAAGCATGATCAAATTGCCCTAAATTGCCTGCTGACTGAATTGGATGTATAACTCCTTTTATCAATAAGATAGAACCTATAACTAATTCAGAGTCATTTTGTTTCTCTTTCCCTATATTCAAAATTACTTTTCCTGAGTGTTTTTTCTGATTTATAGTTTGTATAGAAATTATGTATCGGTTTTTATTATGAGTACTTTTTAAACGCTCATAAACCTCTGCTTTTATATAACTTTTTTTATCGTAATTTTTAAGATGAGTAAAATGATTTGATTTAAAAGTATCCTGATGAAGCATTGCAATTAAAACACCACTCATAGTAAAAACTAACGAAATAAGAGCAGATTCTCCTAACTGTATTATTGAATTTCTAGATGATATAGAAGAAAAAACAAAACTGATAAAAACAAGAAGGCTCCAAAGACAAAAAAATATAGGAAAATGAAACGAAAAAAAATGAAACAATATAATTCCTATAACAAACCAACATACCGATTTAATTAATGGAAATTGATATAGTTTCATTTCAAACAATGTTTTTTTATCTAAGATACAACAATATTGTATTTTTAGGTTTTTTTATAAAATTTAATTACAAAACTTATTTCTTTGAAATATTTTGTATTATTAACTGGGCTGTTTTTAAACTAGCTCCACTACCTCCTAAAATCGTTTCTAATTGTTTATAAGATGTTAGCATTTTTTTTCGCCCGTCACCATCTAAGATTTTCTCTAATTCTTCCTTAATTCTATCCGAATTACATTCTTCTTGTATTAATTCTGTTACTATAGGTGCATCCATAATCAGGTTTACCAAGGATATATATTTTAACGTAATGATACGTTTTGCAATTTGATAAGAAATAGCATTTCCCTTATACAAAACCACTTCTGGCACTTTAAACAAAGCTGTTTCTAAAGTAGCCGTTCCTGAGGTTACTAAAGCGGCGTGTGAAACACTTAACAAATCATAGGTTCTATTAGAAATAAACTGAATAGATTCTCCGTCTATAAATTTTTCATAAAATGAAAACTCTTGACTGGGTGCTCCTGCAATTATGAATTGGTAATCTGGAAAATATTTTACTACTTTTAACATCTCGGAAAGCATCTTATCAATTTCTTGTTTTCTACTTCCTGGTAATAATGCTATAATTGGTTTAGATGATAGTTTAAACTCTTCTCGAAATAAAAGTTCATTCGTTTCTGATCTATTTTTAATTGCATCTAAAAGAGGATGTCCTACAAAATGGACTTTATAATTGTGCTTTTTTTCGTAAAAATCTTTTTCAAAAGGCAATATTACGTACATTTGATCTACATCTCTTTTTATGGCATGAATTCTATTTTCTTTCCAAGCCCAAATTTGAGGTGAGATATAGTAATGAGTAGTTATACCTAAATTCTTAGCCCATTTGGCAATTCTCATGTTAAACCCTGGATAATCAATAAAAATGATAACATCGGGTCTAAAATTAGAAATATCTGTTTTACAAAACTTAAGATTTTTGAGTATTGTGTTCAAATTCATTACCACTTCTATAAAGCCCATAAAGGCTAAATCACGATAATGTTTTACTAAAATTCCTCCAGCCTTTTGCATTAAGTCACCTCCCCAAAAACGGATTTCAGCGTTTAAATCTTCCTTATAAAGTGATTTAATCAAATTAGCTCCATGTAAATCTCCAGAAGCTTCTCCTGCTATAATATAATACTTCATCTATATAAAAAGTGTAATAATGGCTAAAATTAAGGTAGCTAACACCACGCCTCTAGCCATTAATTCTTTATTTAATTTTAATAATCCAAAAAAAACCACCATATTAAGCATAGCTCCTAGAGTAATTATTTTACCTAGGTATCCTAATGATTTCATTTGAGCGATTCCTTCCGTAAAACTATAATTAGTAAAAAGTTTAAAAAATAAAACAATTCCCAATAAGGTAGCTAAAAAACCTATTAGAGTACCTTTCAACAATTCAAATTTACTCATCCCACTTCCAATTATTGAGTTCTTGAATAGCGTGATAAGCTGTTAAATCAAATTGAATTGGCACAATAGATACATATCCATTTGCCAGTGCCCATTCATCTGTATCCTTTCCTATATCTTCACAAATAAATTCACCTGCTAACCAGTAATAATCTTTTCCAAAAGGAGATTGTCTTTTATCAAATTTTTCAACCCATTTAGCTTTCGCTTGGCGTCCTATCTTAATTCCTTTTATATCAGGAGTTGATAGTTTAGGAAAATTAACATTTAAAACAACTCCTTTAGGCAATCCATTATATAAAACTTGTTGAATAATTTTCAGTACGTAAGGTCTAACGGCACTAAAATCAGCATCCCAAGAAAAATCACACAAAGAAAAACCAATCGAGGGAATTCCTTCTATACCTGCTTCTATTACCGCACTCATTGTTCCAGAATAAATAACATTGATAGAAGAATTAGATCCATGATTAATTCCAGACACACACAAATCAATCGTATCATTAATTATTTCATTTTTCGCCATCTTAACACAATCTGAAGGTGTTCCAGAAGTTGTATACTCTAACACTTCTGCACCTTCTACAGAAATCTTATTCAAATGCAAAGTACTATTAACCGTAATTGCGTGCCCCATTCCACTCTGAGGACTATCAGGAGCTACTACGACTACATTTCCAATTTCTTTAACTATTTCTACTAAATTTCGTATGCCAGGAGCTGTAATCCCATCATCATTAGTTACTAATATAAGCGGTTTTTTCATTTAATTCAAACATAAAAAAGTCTTGCTAAAATAAGGAATTTAAATTGTTCCAACTAATTTTGTAGCTTTAACAAAAAATTATACGATCAATTTTATATTAGCATAATTTTTTATGTACTTTAGTAATTAGATATGGATACAATCTGGACATTTATGAAAAAGAATTACAAATTATTACTGCTTGCTGTAGCAGTATCAGCTGTATTATGGAGTTTTAAACCAAAATTCAAGACTGAAGACCCAGAAAAAGATCGCGTTCTACTAGATGCCATCGTTAGCGTATTAGAAGTCTACCATTACACTCCTGCCACCATCAATGACAATTTTTCAAAAAATGTATTTGAAAATTTTATTGATGCACTAGATCCCTCTAAACGCTTTTTTATTGAATCAGACATTCGTGAGTTTAAAAATTTCGAATATGAAATTGATGATATGATACACGCTCGAAATCTAAGTTTTTTTAATCTTACGTATGAAAGACTTCAAAAAAGAATGAATGAAGCTAAGGTAATTTACAGAGCATTAAATGATAAACCCTTCAATTTTAACATAGATGAATCTATAAACATTGATTCGGATAAAATTGAATTTTCAAAAAACTATAATGAGCTAAAAAATAGATGGCGATTACAAATCAAGCTTTCTACTCTAGCTTCTATAGTTGACAAACAAAAATTAGAAGATGAAAAAAAGGCTAAAGACCCTAATTATTCCGTTAAAACATTTGAACAATTAGAAAAAGAATCAAGAGAAGCCGCTATAAAAAACCTAGATGATTATTTTGATTTTATAAGTGACTTAGATCGAGAAGATTGGTTTGAAGTATACTTAAATTCAATCGTAACACAGTTTGATCCCCATACTTTTTACTTTGCTCCAGATGAAAAAGAAAAATTTGACATAAGTATGAGCGGTAAGTTAGAAGGCATTGGTGCTCGTTTACAAAAAAAGAACGATAATACTGAAATTTCAGAATTAATATCGGGAGGACCTGCATGGAAAAACAAAGAATTAGAACCTGGTGACATCGTGTTAAAAGTAGCACAAGGTAACGGTGAACCCGTAGACGTAGTTGGAATGCGTCTTGATGATGTAGTAAAAAAAATAAAAGGTCCAAAAGGAACAGAAGTGCGTTTGACCGTAAAAAAGACAGACGGCACGATAAAAGTAATACGTCTAATACGTGATGTAGTTGAAATAGAAGAAACATACGCTAAATCGAGTATCATCGAAAAAAACGGAAGAAAATTCGGTTTAATTCACTTACCTAAATTCTACATTGATTTTGAAAATGATGATAATCGTGATGCTGCTAAAGATGTGGAAACAGAGGTTTTAAAACTCAAAAAAGCAGGTGTCGAAGGTATTGTTATGGATTTACGAGATAATGGAGGAGGTTCTCTAAAAACAGTTGTAGATATAACAGGATTATTTATTGATCAAGGTCCTGTAGTACAAGTTAAATCATCTGGACATAAAAAAGATGTTTTATCTGATCACAACAACAAAGTTCAATGGAATGGTCCATTAGTAGTTCTTCAAAACAATTTTTCAGCTTCTGCTTCAGAAATATTTGCAGCAGCAATACAAGATTACAAAAGAGGTGTAATTCTAGGTAGCAAACAATCTTTTGGTAAAGGAACTGTTCAAAATGTTTTTGATCTAAATCAATTAAAAACAAAGTTTAACTTCAATTTTAATATGGGAGCACTCAAAACTACTACTCAAAAATTCTATCGAGTAAATGGCGGTTCTACCCAGTTAGAAGGCGTTACAAGTGATGTTGTATTTCCTGATCGCTATACTTACATTAAAATAGGAGAAAGAGATGAGAAAAAAGCATTACAATGGGATAAAATTGACCCAGCTAATTACCAAGTAACAAACAGTATAAGTAATTTTAGCTCTGTAATAGCTAATAGTCAAAAAAGAGTAGTAGAAAACCCCCAATTTAAGCTAATAGATCAAAATGCAAAATGGATCAATGAACGAAAAGACGAAAGCACAGTTAGCCTTAAAATGGATAAATTTATTACAGAACAAAAAAACATAGAAGAAGCAACAAAAAAATTCAAAGAAATCACAAAATACAAAAACACCTTAAGTATAAATCATTTAGGTGATGAAAATGAATTAATGAAAAAAGATCCTAATTTTGCTCAGAAACGAAAAGATTGGTTTGAAGCCATTTCAAGAGATGCTTATATAGATGAGGCTGTCAACGTTTTAAGCGAAATTAAAAGTCCATCATTTACCAAAACATCTCCTACAAAAAAAACAAAATTAGTTGTAAAATCATAACAAGATTTTTTCACATAAAGAAAGAGGTCGCTTAAGCGACCTCTTTCTTTATGTGAAAAAATCAAAAATATACTTTAAAACGTTTTTAAAACACAATCCTATAATAATACCATTAAAACTTTGAAATTTTCTCATAATACTATTTTTCTAACCTAGAGATTGCCCAAAAAGTTCGCAATCTTATCATTTCGACCAAAGGGAGAAATCACATAATATTGATTATGAGACTCCTTCTTACGTTCGAATTGCTTTAAAATAAAAAAACAGATCGAGAATTTTACTTTTTAATCCACTATATTTTAAGTTTAAATGGCATATCTTTTTGTTTTTATTCTTTTTAGCACAATTCATAAAACCATCTTTTTACATAATTCTTCCGTTAACTTCGACATTAAACACTTTTACAATATTTAAAAATATAAATCCTTATATAACAAAAAAACTTAGGTTATATAAGTAAATCCATTAGAAATCATTTTATAATAATTTCAAAATGTATTATATAATATCGTTTCTATATCTAGATATTTTAATAAATAACCTAAAATATAAATAAAGAAGAGTATTAATAAAAGTGCTAAATAAGAGCTAATACAAAATTATTAGAGAACAAAAGACATTATTTTTTACTCAAACCACTCTTTTTGTTTTCTTTTCGCGAGCTAGAATATTTTCATATTTCATAAAAAAGAGTTAAAATTACAAATTGCGTTAATTACACCATTAAACATAAGACACTGAAATATAACAACTTAAAAAAAACCGACCCTAATAATAAAATTCAGTTTTTAACTTACTTTTTTATAAGGATTTATATTTTTAATAAAGCTTAAAGAATAAAAAAAACAATAATGTTAAAAAACTAATATAATTTTAAAAAATAAACATTTGAAGTTACAAATAAACAGAGTTATATACTTTTTTTCTTTTTAACATTTTATTAAAACAATAACTATATATATTTGTAAAACAGATAACAAGGAAGTTATTTAAAACTTAAAAACGGGAGGAACTAGGAAATGTAGTAAAATCATGATGATGACCTTCAAAATTATCTTTTTAAATTTTATAAAAAATAAAGCAATAGGTTATTTCTTTTTTTATAAATATATTTTTTAGAAACACCCTTTATAGAAATAAGCTTCCTTTAAAATTACTTATTATTAATTTAATTTCAAAAAAATGAAAAAAATTTTTTTAACTTTAGTAGTAGTTTCTTCATTATTTTCATGTTCAAAAGATGAAGTAAACGAACCGAAATCAGTTCAATCGGTAAAAGTAAATTCACAAAGATTGATAAATGATCCTCTATTTGGCAAGGTCTTTTATAATCAAGAAGGAGATCTAAAATTAAGAATACAGATACTTCCTGGAAACCCTAAAAAAATAAGCATAGCTTCTGCTGAAGATAGTAAAGATTATTTTATTCTTAAAGATGCTGAAGCAATGTTTTTACCAGTTGATCCAAAATTTGACGTCTATTATTTATCTAAAGCTGAAAAATTTATGAATACTGCTGAAAAAACTCCGTTTATTAAAAAATTCAACGATATATTGATACCAGCAACTAATCAAAGTGGTTATGGAGCTGCTAGATTAGATATAGCAAAAGATTTATCTTCTGTTGTATTGAAAGGTGAAGAAGGTTCAATTACATTCACAAAATTATAATTAATTATTTTTAACAATTAATATATCTTATTCTATTTTAAGGTAAAAAACAATAAGTTATAATTCAATTTAAGCACCTCTAAGAACTTTTCTTCTTAAAAAATAAAAAGTTCTTAGAGGTTTTTCACATATTCTTTAAGTTACCTAATTCAAGTTGCTAGTTAATTGATTTATTTAATTGCAAGCCAAAGACAAATAATGTAAGTTTTATTAGAAAACCTTCTAAAGTTATTGCATGTATAGTTCTTGGAAACATTTTTTTAATATCGCTTATTGTTGTTTCTACCCTTTTTCTCATTTTTAGTTTTTCATTTTTTTGTTCTAAAGTATCCATTCTTTTAGCATTTGATTTACGCTGAATTTTTAATGAAATACATCTTCTTTCATATACAGCATCCTCTAAACTATAATCAGTATAAGCACTATCTCCATATATTGAAGCCTCTACTGGTAATTTGTCAATCATTTTTCCTAGTGCTTTTGCATCTGCTGTTTTTCCTGGTGTAAAATGAAAAGCTATTGGGATTCCATTTTTTGTGGTAAGTAATTGTACTTTAACTCCATAAAAATAATTTCGCATACTTGCTGTGTAATCTCGCCATTTTTCTTCTTTGAGGATTTTGCAGTTCGAAATCCTCATATTATTGCAAACAGCAACTGGAAATGAATCTATGATATACTGCATCTCACAGCATAAATCTTTAAAATATGAACTTATTATTTCAAATAACTCATAAAGCAAACTTCCAATTTTATGTAATCTTCTATTAAATCTACTCTTGTCAAGCATCTTTGGTATAAATCCATATTGTTTCATAAACTTTATAGCTGAACTATGATTTCCATAAAAGCTTGTTGATGACACAATCGCAGTTAAAATAATTTCACTATCACTAACCTGTCTTCTTATATCTTCTGGATGTTCGATTCCTTTTAAAATATCATCAATTAAACAAAAAATTGATATAATTTTGTCTTTGCAAAGCATTGGTGTTGTTTTTTGGTTCACAAAACAAAATTACTTAACCTTTGCTTTGTCTTTTATAAATATCAACTAACAACTTGAATTAATTAATCTCAAAGAAAATCTTTCAAACTTAAAAGTTTGTTTCTTTTTTCCCAATAAATGTATTTTTCATATTCGTGCTTCAGATTATTCTCTTTGCTACATGCGTTTATACTTATCTAGTTCCTATTCAATTTCAAATACTGCTTACTTATCCTTTTTTTTCAATAGGTTGGGGATGATAACTTAGTCTACTTTTATGTGTTGATATTGACAAATTTTAAACATTATCTATTTTACATAAAACATCATTTCATTCATTTTACAAGATAGTTCTATACAACCTTCTTTTTAAAATTTATTTTCGTATGAACTCTGTAACTTCTAACCAATCTTTATTTACAAAAGATTTAGATCTTATAAAAATTTTATTTCTAACTTTTTTTATAAAAATATCATTATCGGGGTTTTCATCAGAACAAGGTCCTGTGCCTTGAAATATATCGCCCCTCTTTTTTAATATATAAACTCCTTCGCACCAATAATCCATTACATCTTTTGATTTTATACTGACAATCATTTTATTAGGTCTAAATGATAAGTAGTAAGTAAGTTTTATGTTCTTTTGTTCACTTTTAACTTCGGTGGTAATTTCATATCTACCAGTTATAACATTGTTTTGTTGAAAGTAGAAAGAAAATAATAATAAAAATTTTAGTAATAATAATTTCATAATTTAGTCAAATATATTTAAGTCAATTAATAGCATATTTCCCTCTTTCCATTTAACAAATCCTTCCAGATCTTTATTGGAACCACAGCAACCTGTAGAAGTACTCTTTAACCACATAGTGTCTTCTTCAATTTTTTCAACTTTAAAGGCTTCGTTTATAGAGTCATAGCTTTTATAAAAATTATCATCTGATTTTACTATTAATGGATTATTAGGTAAAATACCTATATATTCATTTGATATAAATTCTGACCAAGGTTGAAAAGTAAAATCATATTGATTTTTCTTTATTTTTTTTTGTTCATTATTTACATATATATAGATATACTCATCCTCTTCATTAAATTGATTACAATCAAATAGAGTATAGAAAAAATCATGATTAGGCACGAATCTCCTAGCTATTATCTTGTCATTATTATACATCATTGTATAGCTGTCGTCTAATAATTTAAAAATTTCATATTCTGAACCATCAAGATTATAAATTATTAGAGGTTCATTTTCATTCAGAAAAATACCAATTACACCGTTACCATTAATTTTATTTTCAGAATAAGATTCAATTATGCTATCTGAATAAATTAACTTCATATTAATCACAATTATAAAATTCAACATTCATTATGTTATTATTTCTCCATTTTATCTCTTTTTCAATCTTATCTTTAGAAGAGATTTTTTCACCGCCACAATCTTCAATGTTTATTGTTTTTGCTAATACAGTGTTTGCATCAATTATTTTTAATACTTTAAAAATATTTGCATTGTCATCAAAACATTTAAAATTTGATTTCATGATATATTCATTCCATGAAATAAAACCATAATCAATATCTGCTTTTTTTATATTTTTAGGTTCTTTATTTATAAAAATAGTTATAAAATCGTCTGTCTTGTCAGGGTTTTCTGCATCAAATTCAAATTGATCAAAATCAGGAACTATATATCTAGCAACAATTTTTCTTGGAAGTTTAAAATCATATCCTAAATCATCTTGGTTTAAAATAGTACCAAATAAAGTTTTGTCCAAATTATATATTTTCAGTTCGTTTTCAAAAGACAGTTCTACTACCCCATCTCCTCTAGTTGTGTTTTCTTGATAAACTTCAATATTATTATTTGAATATAACAGTTTATCTTTAATGACTGGATTTTTTTGGTTATCTTTTACTTCTGTATTTATTGACTTTATTGAATCTGTTTTGAGTTTTACTGTACTGACTTTTTCATTATTTTCTTTGCAAGAAAATATCATTGTTAGTATAATTACACTAATTATTTTTTTACTTTTCATAGTTTTATTCTTTTGTTTCTTTATATTTAGGATTATAACCTGCTTTATTTAAATGTATATGATTATGATGACCTTCTAATGGAGTACATTTTTTAAGAATGAAATTTTTGCCATCTAGGGTTATATTATAACTTAAGAAAGTAGAATAACCAAACTTTACTAATGTGTAATAGTTAATATTTAATCTGACAGTTACCAATTAAAGTATTAATTTTAAACAAAGATTAAATATGACAACAAATCAAAAAATAATAGGTAATAAAATTGGACTATTAAACTTAGCAAACAAATTAAAAAATGTATCAGAAGCTTGTAGGATTATGGGCTACAGTCGTGATAGTTTTTATCGTTTTCAAGAATTATATGAAACAGGAGGCGAATTAGCACTTCAAGAAATAAGTCGAAGCAAACCCATTATTAAAAATCGTGTTGAACCCTACATTGAGCAAAAAGTAGTAAGCATTGCTACAGATAATCCAGCTCTAGGTCAGCAAAGAGTGAGTAATGAATTGCGTAAAGAAGGCATTGTACTTTCTCCTGGAGGAGTTCGTTCGATTTGGCTTCGTAATGATTTAGAGACCTTTAAAAAGCGATTAAAAGCCTTAGAGACAAAAGTAGCAAAAGAAGGTTTGATTCTTACTGAATCACAAGTCGTAGCCATTGAAAAAGCTAAAGAAGAAAAAGAAGCTCACGGAGAAATAGAAACCGCTCATCCAGGTTATTTGGGAGCACAAGACACCTATTATGTTGGCACAATTAAAGGAGTAGGAAGAATTTACCAACAAACTTTCATAGACACTTATTCTAAAGTTGCTTTTGCAAAACTATACGACCAAAAAAATTCACTCGTAGCAGCAGATATGCTCAATGATAAAGTGCTCCCATTTTATCAAGAACAAGATGTTTCTTTACTTAGAATACTTACCGATAGAGGAACAGAGTATTGTGGTTCACAAGATCACGATTTTCAACTTTATCTAGCTATTGAAGACATAGATCATACTAAAACCAAAGCTAGAAGTCCTCAGACTAATGGTATTTGCGAACGTTTTCATAGAACTATACAAAATGAATTTTATGCCATAGCTTTTAGAAAAAAAGTTTATAACTCAATTGAACAACTTCAAATAGACCTTGACCTTTGGCTTATAGAATACAATCAAAACAGACCCCATTCTGGTAAGTTTTGTTATGGACAAACTCCTTTAAAAACTTTTTTAGATACCAAATATTTGGCAGATGAAAAAAACTTGAATAAATTGCATCAGAATCATTTTTTTCTTTCATCTGAAAAAGCCCCGCAGGAATTGAAAAAACAAACAATCTGACAAACTTAATTTAACTTACAACTGTCAGGTAAAGTAGTGGCTATTACAACTAATGCTTCAATAAATTTTTCTTGTCTTGTGACATCTAATTCCGTTGGGTTATTGTTAATTTCTAAGCCAATAAGTTTTTTGTCTTTTCTTAAATACCTGAAGTCTCCAGCTGTACCATTTATATGGGATACACTTGGTGCTCCAGTACCATCTGAAGTTGTAAATCCATTCATTTGTACATCATCAAATGCACACTCAGCTAATGCTCCTATAATGGATGCAAAAACTTTAGGATTTACATATTCTCTTGTAGTATTGTCAGCTAGTTTAATTTTTACCTTTCCTTCTGTGTAATTTAGCGGTAATTTCATTTTTAGTAATTCAACTGTACCGTTTCCTTTTTTGAAATATCTTGTTTTACCCTCAGCAATTCTTTTCTCCCATACTCCAGTTTTGGTTTTAGTCTTTTTCCCTTTTTCCCAAACTCCAGCAGTAATAAAATCAAAAATGCAGATTTCATGCTCTGTTCCGTCCTCATCATGGTAAACGTATCTATATTTTCTCTCATAACCAGATTTTATTTGCTTGGGTATTTGCTTTTCTATCCTTCCTTCTTTAAAAATATGATAGGTTGTAATACCTTTAGAGTCAGTTTTAATTGTTGGAGTTGATATACAAGTAAAATTATTTTCTTTGTTTGACTGTCCTAAACTATAACTGGATTTATATCTACCTAAAATTTCCTTTCTTTGTATTTTACCATCACTATTATTTTCGGTATCAATACTTATATTTGATTCATATTCATCTGTTCCTTCTCTATAAAGAATAAAATCATCTCCTTTTGCTACTCCTTTAGGAGCAAAAACGTGTAAGTATATATCTTCCGCTGATTTGAATTTTTTATGCGCATCTCCAAGTTCAAAATATTTCTTTACATAGTCAAGCTGAACTAATTCAGACATTTTTGCAAATTTGAGTTTAACACGATTTAATTCATCAAAACGTTCTTCAACTGATAAACTTTTATTGCTTTTATATTCACCTAAAGCCACTAAAGCATCTTGTGTAAATTGTATTAATCCAACTGCTCTTGAAGATTTTCTTTTACCATTTTTTCGGAAATGTTTAATCTCCATATCTTCTTTGGGAATTAATGATTTATAACCTTCAAGTTGATTTGCTTTAAATGTTTCTCTTGTTTCAACTCTCATCACCGCCATTAACCCATTAGCCATTTCAATTTTCTTACTTTCTCCCCATAATTCTACACAAATTTGAACAACTTTCTTTCTAAAATCACAACTTACTTTATTACCCCATATCAAATCATACTGTTTACAAATACAATGGGTTTTTGTATTGTTTTTCGGATATTCCACCTTCATTTTTCCTATAACAGCGGGGCTTTTTCCTTCGGGGATTTCAATGGTGTGGGGTTTGTCTCTTTGAGCGATTCCTTGGGTTTCTGCCCAATCCCATATTTCGTCTATGGTTTCTGAAATGCTTCTAAATACTCCTTTCTCTTCTTTTTTACTCCTTGGTTTGTGCTCTGCCGGAAAATCTTTACTTTTTTATTTCTACGTTTGAGGTTGTGTGTATTGGTTTTGTAATATCGCTCCTTTTTCTGTACAAATCCTTGTCTTCTTTCTAAGGTTATATACCTGTGGGGCAAGGAAAATGTTACCATTTTCCTTCTTCTATCTCAGTTATGTCCCCAATTGGTTTTTAGTTTGTAAAGGAGTGTTTGAATTAAAAATATAAATTTTATTTTATTCGAAATTTTCGATAATAAATGAAATATTTCTTCTTTCTATTTTAGCCAATTTACTTGTAACATCTTTGTAAAGAGGTTTATACCATTTTTGTTTACCAAAATAAGTTGCTAAATCTTTACTTTTAAAAATGTATCCGTGTCTAGCGAAAATTTCATTTTTAATAATTCTTATTTCAAATGCTGTAAACTTTTGGAGTTCTGAGAATATTAATTCTCTTTCTGATCCCTCAGGGTATTTTCCTTGTCCTTCAGCATAAAAATCCTTTTGCTCAGATTTTAAAATATTGCTTTCTGAGTCAAACGAATAGTTTGAAATAATTACTACGAAAAAAGATATATGTAAAAATAATGTTTTCATATTACTCAATATTTCCTGGATAAGCTACTCCGTCTCCATCAATTTTCGATTCTTCCCATTGTTTTTTAAAGTCTTTTAAATTATAAAAATTATGTTTTATAAATTCTTTTGAATATTTTCCTTCAGTTTTTCTACCTCCATCAAAGTTTTGTGCAAAAAAACCCATATTCGAAAATGGATCATAATCATTAGTGTTTAAGGCTATAAAATTTAAAATATTGGCAATTATCTCTGCTTTTTCAGAAATAGGCAACTCACTTTTGTCTATATATCTTAAGTATTCATCGTTTAAAAAATTAAAATATTCTTTTTTATTTTCTTTTTCATTAATTATGTCTAGAGTTTCTTTATGAAAAACTAATTTTTCATCACAGGTTTTATGCCATAATAATTTATTAATTTCTTCAATATTTGAATTTTTTATGATTTTTTGGTTGTCAAAAACAAATTCTAACAGTTGTTTGTCTTTTACATATCCGAAAGTTTTTACTAAAGATTCTAAAAAGTATTTATCGTTTTTTTGTAACCATACAAATGATTCACTATTGTCATTGAATAAATATTTATTTCTTTCAATTGTCAATTTTATATTTCTATTTCTTTTAGAGGATAAATCTTTAATTTCCTTCCAACGGCTTATTTCAATTTCAACTCCTTCAACTTCATCTTTAACTCGAATGGGGTTTTCTTCTATTTGATTGGAATTAGGGAATTCTTTTTGATAATCAATAATTTCCGGTAGTGCATAAAAATTTGTTATAAAGAATTCGTCCTTCAATATAAAAAAACCATTATTATCTGGATTATTTCTTTTAAAATTTAAATTTCTATTACAACTTTCAAAAAAATTCACAAACAGATATCTAGTATTTAAATTTGGATCTATAACTCGGGCAAAAAATTGCTTTATCTTTTCTCTAAATAAATTTGAATCTATGATTTTATAATCATTTTTTTTTAAAATTCCCTTCAATATTGGTATTGTTACATCTAAATCCTCTTCAGAATATTCATAAGGATATTCAAACGAAGCTCCTCCCTCTAACTGATTTTTTAATACTTTATTCATATTATTTTTTTCTAAATTTGAGATGCTTAAATCATTACTTTTTATTTCAGTACTTATATTATTTTCTTTTTTACATGAATTTAGAATAAATGATGATATTATTAAAATAAATAAATATTTACCTTGAACTTTCCCCATTTTTATTAGATTTTATATTAATACTTAACTGTTCATTTGCTGAATCTGCTGAACTAAAATTATCATCATCTGTTAATTTATCTATATCTTTTATTGTATATTCCGTTGGTTTATAAAAACCTCTAAAAACTTTATAATGTTTATTTCCTTTTTTATCCTGCCATGATAGAAAAACATTTCCACTACAATCATACTTAGAGACTTTAAGCATATCTCCTTGATTACCACCCAAACAGACATATTTATTATCAGAAATTTTACCATAGATAAAAGTTGCATGCCCAGAGGTTTGAATATTTTTCCCAGTTGAATCACAATCAGAAAAAATAGCTATTGCTCCATAAAAAACATCACACTTCTCTACACTTTTACTAGTAAGAAACATTCTTGAACCAGCAGAATGAGGTGATTTGTAGTCTTTTTGTTCTAAACACCAACATACAAATGAAGAACACCAAGCAACATCATGATTCCCTTCATATCCACTTCCTTCTTTATGATAAGTTTTTATTCTCGAATCAATTGTTTTCTCTTTCTTCCCTCCATAATTTTTTGCTTCTTGAATGACTGTTTCCATCCATGGAGTCCTTTTATTGTTAATAGGAATTATTTCTTTTTCATCAATACATTTTCCTTTAAAAATATGATTTTTACCTAAATAAAATCCTTCATCTTTTAAAACCTGTTCAATTTCTTTTATTGTTGTTTTTCCTCCTATAAAACCAGGTCTACTTTCATACTTTTGTCTAGTGTAAACCCATTTTTTCCGTTTTTCTTTTTCTCCTTTTTCTGTTAAAAATTTTGGATTTGATGAATATCCATACTTAGTTACCCAAGGTTCTCTATTTATATTTATTTGGCGCTGCGCTGCATTTGTTTTACTACCATCTCCATCAGGAACACTTATGCTTTCATCAAAAACAGCATAATTAGGATCATTACCTTTTCCCACAGCACTTGGTTTCATTACTAATAAATACATATCTGTCATAGTATTTAGCTCATCTTTTCTTTTCATAAAGTAAGCTTTTACATAATCCATTTGTTTTATAAAAGTCATCTTCTTTAATTCAGCCCTTGTTGTACCTACTCCCTTAGCTGCTGCATCATTAAATTGAATTAAGCCTGAGAAACCTATACCATTATCAGCTGAGGGGCTAAATGTTTTATTTGTCTCAATGTACATTATAGACATTAGCTGGCTCGCTTTTTCTTTTTTATTTTTTTCTCCCCAAAGTTCTTGACAAACTTCAAGCACTTTTTTTCTTTGGTCACAAGTTAATTTATCACTCCAATAAAATTGGTTCTCTTCTTGTTTACAAAAGCACCCTCCTTTCTTTTCCTCTTTTTTCTCCACCTTCATTTTTCCTATAACAGCGGGGCTTTTTCCTTCGGGGATTTCAATGGTGTGGGGTTTGTCTCTTTGAGCGGTTCCTTGGGTTTCTGCCCAATCCCATATTTCGTCTATGGTTTCTGAAATGCTTCTAAATACTCCTTTCTCTTCTTTTTTACTCCTTGGTTTGTGCTCTGCCGGAAAATCTTTACTTTTTTATTTCTACGTTTGAGGTTGTGTGTTTTTTGGTTTTGTAATATTCTACTGTTACATAAAATTCTAGTTCTCGTATGTCTGTCTCGCCTTCCATGGCTTTTTTCATTAATGCTTTGGTTAGCATAAAGTCTACTTCTGCATCTCCGTATAGGTCTACTTTTGCTTTTTTGGTATCAATGAGTTGGTTGGTTGTATTGTGTCCGCTGCCTTTTGCATCGTCTTCCCATAAGGTAAATAGGACTTCTTTGTTAAACATATTTATGCAATGGGCTTTGGCTCGTAGTTTTTCTGTAAAACTAAAAACGCTGCCTTTGCTATCGTCTACGTAGTTTAGGTCTACTTTGCAGATTTTCGGGATTTTGCTGGCTTTGGGGGTTATGATTAATCCGCCTCCTTCGGGTTGGTATAAATATCCTTCTAATCGGTAGGTCTCTCCTACTGAGGATTCGCCAAAGGTAAAACTGCTGTCTCCTTTTTTCTTAATATGGGTGGTGGTAAATCTACCATCGCTTCTTTTTTTGAATAATTCCCAGGTAACCTTTGCTTGTTCTCTTTCGGATATCGGGGTATTAGGGTACCATTCGGATATGTGATAGGTGTATTTTTCGCCTACTGTCGGCGAGGTTACTCCTGATATTGCGGATATGCCTTTTTTCATTATAAATCTGTGTTTTTATTACCAAGCTTCGTTGTTTTTACTGCTGATTTCTTCTTGAAATTCTTCAAAATTCATAATGGGGTTGTATAAATGTTGTTCTCGTGGATTGGCTTTTTTTACTCGGCTTTTACTGCTTTGACTTTGTTGTCCGTGTTTTAAAATCGTTATTTTACCTCCTGTACTGCACTTTAATTCGGATATTTGGGTAACGCATTTTTTGTCTAAAATTTTTACTTTGTCGTAGGTTTTACTCCATTTTCCGGCTGCTACTTCTGTCTCTAATAAGTCTTCTAAAGGGCAATATAGGTTGTGAAATGCTCGAAGATGGGCTTCGTCTTTTGTAGCAAATTTTTCAGCTAGGGAGTTTAGCGTGTCTCCTTTTTGTACTACGTGTACAGACCGACTGATGTTCATAAGTTTAAAAATACAAAAACAGAATATAATAACATTTACTTATTTATTTTACTAACAATTTTACAATAATTACACTAAACTATAATATTCTTGTTATTTTATTAAATGCAATTTAATTATTATTTTTTTATTTACAAATGTGTTTTTTACAAATTCATTCAGCCGATATATAACAATTTATAATTTAAAAAAATTATATGAAAATAAAAAGTAATCAATGAGCTTTTATGACAATGGAGTTTATTTTTTTATCGTTTTAGATGTTTTTTAGCATATCTTATAATAAATTTTCTTAAAATCAGAACTTATACTATTTAAACTTTAAAAACACTTTAAAAAACATTTGTATAAAATTCATAAGCTATAATTATGGCACAGCTTAATTTTCTGGGTATTAAGCTGTATTAAAGTAATTTTCTATCCGATTTTCAAGCGTTTTATATTCATTTTTATCACAAAGTCTAATTGTTATTTCAATTTCTAAAATCGAGGGCATAAAAATCAGTATAGTAGTATAATTTTATGATTTGTAATAATACAAAAGAGGTTACCTAAAGGTAACCTCTTTTATGTGTAATAGTTTTAAGACTATTAGTTAAATTGTGCTCTATTATCTTCAATTTTAGCATCACGTTTTAACAAGTAAATTAATCTACTTGCTGAAGCCCCTTTAGATTGACTTCCTAAACGTGCTATAACTTCTTTAAAATCTTTAGATGGTGCTGCCTTTTTAGCTGCTTTTACTTTTATTTTAAAAACACCTGAATTACCTGTAATCAATGGCGATACTACACCTGTTTTTAATGAAAATGCTGCTCCTACTACTTTAGGTTCAGGTCCTACTGATTCAATAAAAGATCCTGCTGCTGATACGTCTTTTGCTTCTTTTACTGGCGAGCCTGTTGCTTTAGCGACAGCTTCTAAAGTAGCACCTTTCATTTTTTCTTCAATTAATTTGGCTTTTTTCTCATTTCTTAATTTATATCCAAAAGCATTTTTTGCTTCTTCAATAGACATTAACCCTGAGTCATTAATTGATTTTATTTTTGCAATAACATGTGCATTTGGTGTTTGAAAACGTTTAACATCATCTTTATCTGCTGTAAATGCCCAACGTACAATCTCTCTCTGTGGTCCTACTCCTGGAATGTTTTCATCCAAAGCAAATACTCTTGCTGCTGGTGCTACTGTTAATTTTTCTGCTTTTACTGCTGTATCAAATCCTTTTTCATTTGCTAATATTTCAAATTTAGATGCTTTTGTAAACGCTTCATCACTTGTAGCTTCAGAAGGCAGAATTTTTTGAGCTATGGTTGCTAAACGGATTCCATCTTGTTTATCTGTTACTTGAATTATGTGGTATCCAAATTCAGTTTCTACTAACCCTATTTTGCCTACAGGATTTCCAAACACAAAATTTTCAAAGTTTTTAGTCATTTGTCCCTTAGAGAAATACCCTAAGTCTCCTCCTTGTTGTTTAGAGTTATCATCTGAATTAGTCATTGCTAACATAGGAAAAGAACTTGGATTAGCTTGTACTTGTGCTAATAAAGCTGTTGCCTTTGCTTTTGCTTCTTCTTTTGTTCTATTTGCTTGAGGACCAGCTGATCCTTTAAATGATAATAATATATGACTAGCCTTGGCATTAATTCCTGCTTTCTTACCCATTGACTTAGAAATACAATAATACTGACCAAAAATATAAGGTCCGTAAGTTGCACCAGAAGCTATATTAAATAGGGCTTCTGCATGATCTACTGGTAAATCTTTTTTAGCAATGTAAGTAGAGTCATATTTAATATCTGAATTGGCATTTACAAACTCAATTACGTTTGATGTATTACGGAATCCAGCTAGTGTGTCATTTTTACCAGTCTTCGCGTTATATACAACAGATGCGTTCATTAAAGCGTTTACCTTGTCTTTAACTGCTTTTTCATCAGCTACTGATGGTTTATCTTCTATTACAACATATTCTAATTCACGAGAAGGTTCTGCTTGGTACTTTTTCTCGTTTTTCTTCATATAAGAAACAATTTCATCATCCGTCAATTCAACTTTCTTATCTTCTATTGTTGAATAAGGAACAGAAACTAAATCAAAAGTAACTTTATTATTTTCTAATTCATAATTAAATTTACCTTCTGCTTGTGTAGTATAATAAGCTCCTTTGATCATTGAATTATACATTTGCTCTTTTGCAAATTGAGCTACTGATTTTTCATAATTCAACCACTGATTCCATGATTCAGGTTGTTTTTTCATGGAGTTTAAGAACTCATTAAATTTTGCTTTATCAAATTTACCAGCTGCATTCAAAAACTGTGGGTTTTGTGAAAATTGAGGATCTTCTTTAATTACATTAATTAATTGATCGTCACCAATTCTTAAACCTGTTTTTTCAAACTGATCTTCTAATAAAACTCTTCTAATTTCTTGTTCCCAAATACTATTACCCGCTTGTGTAAAAGAAACTCCTTGCTGACTTTTTTGTAAAGCATCAACTTTATTTCTAAAATCCTCAAAAGTAATATCTACACCATTAATAGTACCTGCATTTCTTGAATTGAACATAGAAGTCCCATTTTCAATTAAGGCACCTATTACGAATGCAAATAATGACAAACCTACAATACCGGCTACCAATAGAGAACGCTGTCTAATTTTTGATAAAACTGCCATTTTATATCTTAATTTTTTAATTCAGTTGGCGAAAATACAACTATCTATGAAATAATAAAATAAGTTCGCTTTTATTTTAGGTTAAAGTTTATTTTTTTCTAGTTATTATCTCTATTCTCAAATTTCTTAGCAAAATTTCTTCTAAAGAAAAACATTGCAATGGCACCTAGTCCTAAAAAAAGGGTTAGATAAGACATATCATTACCTGAATTTATTTTTGTAAAAGCATCATATAATAAGAAAGCTGCTGCTACTAAATAGGCGTATTGGGTGTATTTCATATATTTCATAAGTTCTATATTTATTTTATGATACAAAAATTGATTTTGTCTTTACTATTATTATTTCAGTATATTTTTTTATACTATCTATTTTTTACTTTTTTTTGAACTATAAGCTATAGGTTCCTTGTATATTTTGTGTATCTAAGAAACTAAAATCTTTACTAAAATCAATACCTACTCCATTAATTGCACTTCCATTATTAGTAAATTTAAATGGTTTTTGGGTAAAAAACCATTCATTTTTTTGATCATAGTACAATTGTTCTGTTTCTAAACGTTTTCCATCATGAGTTGTAATAATTACATTCTTATTTAATTCTATCAGATCTGTTTTACTATAGATTATAGCATATTTAGAGGTCACTAAACTCTTGTTTCCTTTCTCATCATAAACTTCTAAATTCAATCCATCAGGAAATTCATTAAATGGAAATTCGGCTGTAGTATAGTCTACCATTTTTGGTGAGATTAAAACAGCTTTAATCTTGCCTGAATCAGTATATTTTAAATTAAATTTTTCAATTTCTCCTATAGGATTAATTGATGTAACGCCTATTTTACGAACTTCTTTAATACTATTCTCGCAAGACATAAAAAAAAGTGAAGCCATTAAAAATAGCGACACTTTAAGCTTTCTTTTTTTTGGCAAAAGATTAATCATATTTACGTTTTACAAACCATCTATCATTAAACGAAAATCCTATAGAAAAATTCATATAATTTTCCTTAATAAGATTGGATCTTGTTGTTCCTTTTTGCCCATATTCAAATCCTATATTAACATTAGAAAAAGTACCTCCTAATGGCAAGCCTACGCCTAAAGTTATAGCTTTATCTTTTATAGATTCTCCTTGAGCTAAAATACCTATATTTTCATAACGAAGTCCTCCTCTATACACTACTCTATTTAAATACCCAGAAAAAGCGTTGTATTTAGGTATATAATATCCTCCTAATGCTATTTTAGCTTTTCCTTCTCCTTCAAGTGCTTTATTATTATCTAATTCTATATCACCTTTTGTGGCAAACGAGGATTCAAAGCCAATAGCCCATTTTTTGTCTATCCCAAAAGTTGATCCGAATGTAAACTGATTACGATTATTTCTAAATGAACTTTTTTGCTCTGTACCAAAATTAATTTCAGCTCCCGTGACTGTGTAGATCAATCCTTTATTTTTTAGATCTTCAACTTTTAATCCTAAAGGCAAATCAACAGTTCCTGAAGTAACAAAATCATATTTTGCTATTTTTGTTTTATAATACCCTCCTAATCTAATATTTCCTCCTCTAACTTCATACTTTGAGCGTTCAAACGTAGCGTTAGCATCAGTATCATAGATAGATATAATATTTTTTTGAATTATCCCAAAATCGTAATCAAATTCCACTCCTAAACCAAGTTTAGATGTTACTTTGTATCCTATTGAAAGATAAGCTCTATTCATTCCGCCTAATCCTTCTGAATTACGAGTATTTAGTCCTTCTTTAGAATTAATTTTATATCCTACATAAGAATTAGCGTACAATCCTACTCCAACACCTAATTTATTGGTTAAAGGAAAAGCCGCTGTAAGATAATCAAAAGTAACGCGCTGTGCTTTTTCTTCGAGCAAAGTATTTTTAAATTTCATTGATGAAAAAGCCCCCCCCATAGATAAAGTGGTTAGTTTTATATTGGATAAACTTGCAGGGTTTTGAAAATTTACATGAATACTATCCATCATCACTCCCATTCCTGCCATTGAGCGATTTTCGACTGAGTTAGCAAATTTAGTCTCACCAAGACCATAAGATGAATAAAATGAGGCTGAACCTGTTTGAGCAGTATTCTGTAAAGTAAAAAGGACAAAAGTTCCTAAAATTATTTTTCTAAACATTGTATTTGGTATTGGTATATACGATTCAAACTTTCTAATAAAAAATTTGGATTCGCAAATATGGTATTTTTTAATCGTTTAGCCAAAAAATTAGCATCTCCACCCGTTAAAATTATGATAATTTTTTCTTTATCTCTTATCATCTCATCAATATAGCCATCTATTTCAAAACATAATCCATTAACAACTCCTGAGTGCATAGATTGAGCGGTTGAATTTCCTATTAGTCTTTCAGGTTCTTCTAAATCTAATAATGGTAACTTGGCGGTGTAATCATACATGGAGGTGTAACGAAGTTTTAAACCAGGGGAAATTGCTCCTCCATGATATTTATTTTCTTTATCTACAAAATCGTATGTAACACAAGTTCCTACATCTATAATTAACCTATTTTTAGATGGAAATTGCAAAACAGCACCTGCTGCCAAAACCATACGATCAATCCCTAACGTACTAGGTGTTGCATATTGATTAATAAAAGGAAACTTACTTTCTCTTGAAATCTGTATTACTTTCCATCTTTTTTGAAGCCATTCAATCTGTTCTTTTTTTAGTTTTCCAACCGAAGAGAGGATCAAATTCTGACATAACGGATATTTTTTATTTTTTTTTTCCATTTCACACAAGAAATTTTCGAGTAAAAAAGATTCTGACTCTAAAAACATATCTTTCTCAAAAACAGCTACTTTAACTCTTGTATTACCAACATCAACTGTTAAAACCATGGTATCTTTTTAATTATTCACAAAGATATAAATAGATTTTTTTAAAAAATGTTTTGCAGAAATGAAAAAAGCTACTATATTTGCATCCGCATTCGAGAAGCAATAACGCTTTAAGAAATGGTACCTTAGCTCAGTTGGTAGAGCAACGGACTGAAAATCCGTGTGTCCCTGGTTCGATTCCTGGAGGTACCACAAATCAGAAGATGATTGACGTTCAAAAGATTATTGGTACCTTAGCTCAGTTGGTAGAGCAACGGACTGAAAATCCGTGTGTCCCTGGTTCGATTCCTGGAGGTACCACTTTAAAACCACTAATGTTAGTGGTTTTTTTATACAATAAAGCCAGCAAATGCTGGCTTTATTGTTTATTGTTCAATCCATTTTTGAATTTTAGCTTCTAATAGATCTAACGGCAAAACTCCTGATTCTAGAATTTTTTGATGAAAAACTTTAATTTCAAATTTATTTTTTAATTTATCTTCTGCTTTTTTCCTTAATTCTAAAATTTTTAATTGTCCCACTTTATAAGATAGTGCTTGTCCAGGAACTGCCATATAACGTTCTATTTCAGAAATAATACTTGCTTTACTTTCTGCTTCGTTTTCTAATGAGTATTGAATAGCTTGTTCACGAGTCCATCCTTTATAATGTAATCCTGTATCTACAACTAAGCGAATAGCGCGATGTATTTCATTTCCTAACATGCCAAAATATTGATACGGATCTTGATATAATCCTAAATCTCGACCTAAACTTTCAGCGTATAAAGCCCACCCTTCTCCATAAGCTCCAAACCAATTAAAACGTCTAAATTCAGGAAGTTTTGTATTTTCTTGTTGTAAAGCTACTTGAAAATGATGGTCTGGTATTGCTTCGTGCAAGAATAAATCTTCATCTCCATAATAATTATATTTCATTACATCAGGAATGGGTACATAAAAAACCCCTGGACGCGAGCCATCTATGGCTCCTTGTACATATTCCGCACTAGCTGTTTTTTCTCTAAAGGCCTCTACTCTTCTAACTTCAAAAGGTGTTTTAGGTTGTAATGAAAATAATTTATTTATGTTTGGTTTTATTTTTTTATGAATTGCTTTAAAATTCATAATTACTTGCTCTGGCCTTACAAACGGCATTAATTCTTTTTTGTTTCGTACATGATCAAAAAAGGCGAGCATATTTCCTTTAAAACCTACTTGCTTTTTTATTTTTTCCATTTCTTTTTTTATCCTTGCTACTTCTGACAAACCTAGTTGATGTATTATTTCTGGTGATTTATTTGTTGTTGTCCACATTTTAGTGTATACTCTGTATAGTTTATCGCCATTAGGCAAACTTCCTATTCCACTACTATTTCTTGACGCAGGCAGATATTCATTACGTAAAAAATGAACCATTTTTCTATACTGTGGAATTAATTTATTTTGAACCGATGAACTAAAATCTTTCTGTAATTGTTTTTTTACATTTATAGACAAATCATCTGGCATTTTTTGCACAGAGGAGTAAAAGATATTATCTTGTACCTTATTAGTAATTTGTTCTTCAAATTGGGGAATAACTTTAAGTGTTAATGCCTTAGGCAATACCGTTTTTTCTTTTATTCCTTTTCGCATATATACAATGGCCGAGTCAATCCAAATGCTATAATGATCTATCCGTCTTAAGAAATTTCTATAATCTTTTTCATTTTTAAAAGGCTGGGCGGCTGTTCCGCTTGCAAATTGAGTCATTGTTAGGTGGGTTCCAAAAAACTGATGCAAAGGCATTAGGTTTGCAGGGGTTTTCAGTAGCTCGTTCAAAATGCCTATTTCCCATTTTATAATATCATAACTAAGTTGATCTTCTTCTTCTAATGATTCGTAACGAATTAATTTTAATTCTTTTTTATATTTATTTACAAAATCAGTTTGTTTTTTACGGTAAGAATCTGTCATTTCAAAAACAAATTGATCATTATATTGTTTTTGTCCATTTAATGTAGCATTCAAAGGTTCTAACTCATTTTTATCTTGAAAATAAGTTTCTACTAGTTTATTAAAATTCTTTTCATCATTTGATTTACAACTAAAAAGGAAAAACAAGCATCCTAAAAAAAGAATATTTTTTTTCATTAAATTGATTTTTAAGTTATTGTGAATATAATAAAAAAGAGGAATTATTCCCCCTCTTCTTTGTACTGTTCATTTTCTAATCCATTTACTTTAGATCCTAATCTTATCTTAGGTTTATCTTTCGTTCCTTCTATTTTTAAAGGAATTCCAATAATCCCCATTGGAGGTAATCCAAGACGCATTTTTATAGCAAGCCTACCATCTAAACTAGTAGTTCCTTCTATACGTGGACGAAATCCTGCAATTTTAAATTTAAAACGATCTATTTCCATTAAGTTGTTTTGGATACATGTTTTTATTTCAAAGTCATTTACTTCTCCTGAATCAATACCACTATGTCCTGTTGAGTTACTAACAGCTTTAAGCAATTTGAATCCATTTAGTTTTACTTTTTTAACCCCTACAATACCTCCTCCTTGTAAAGAAGGAAAGACGGGAAACATATCATCATTTAAAATTCCTTTTAATTGATATTTTAAAGAAATAATTCCTTCAGCATTAGCCGCTGCTGTTGCCATTTCTCTAAATAACTTAATTTCTTTGTAAGCTTTTTTAACATCTAGTTCCTCTACTGACAGGTCCATTCCAAACGCAGCTTTTTTAGACGTTTTTGCTTTATAATTACCTGCAAATAGGATTGGGCTATCTATTATCTGACAAGAACCATTGGCAATTGTAATTTCTCCATTTTTTAGCTTTGTTTTTCCTTGTAAACAGTTAATATTTAGATCATCAAATAAAATCCTATCTACTGAGGTTTCAAAATCTAGGTCTAAATTTTTAGGAAGCATTACAACTCCTTTTGCATCTTTTGTTTTATTAGGTGTAGCACTTACTATGGGCATCATCCATTCATTAACGTTTAGATAGGGTGTTTGTAACTGAAACTGTCCTTTTAAGATGCCTTTATTGTGTGTTAGAAAATTCACAACATTTTGCACATATCCGTTAAATTTCAACTGACTATGTCCGTATTTAGCGTTAAAGTTTGTAAACCGTAGCTGATCATTATTAAAAGCAAAAAGACCTTTTGTTATGTAAAATGGCAATGGGAGGTATTCTGAAGTCGTTTTTACATTTCTTAAATAAAATTGTCCTTTATTTATCAACTTATTATAACGTCCTGCTTGTGCATCGCTTTGTTTTCCTTTTAAATAAATGGCTCCTTGAGCAAACCCTTCAATTGCATGACCTTTTACACCTAATACTTGATATATTTTCCCAAAGTTAATTCCTCCATTAGCACTTACTTGGTATTTAGCATTAGTCAGATCAAGGATATTGGCTTTTAAGGTCAATGGTTGTCCTTCAAAGAAGAAACGCAAAGGTTTTATGATTACTTGTGTTGTTTGTAGATTTTTCTTAACATTTAAATCTATTATAGCGTCTATTTTTTCAATAGGATTTGGATAGAATGGTGTTTTTAGATAGCCTTTTTTTAACTTACAAGACACTTTAGTTAAGGGGAGTTTATTTTGCTTTGTATCTAATACACCTTGTATATTTAGGTGTGTCTTAAGATCTCCTTTTAATTCGTAATTAGGCAAAAAACCAACTGCTTGATTTAAATATCTCAAATCTAAATCAGCATTTAAATGAGCATTTATCTTAGGCTTAGAAAGTCCTTTTGTTTCTAGTTTTCCTTTTAAATAACCTTTTCCTATTCCAAAACGAAGTACGGGAATTTTAACAGACAATCGTTCTGGATTTAATTGAGGTAATTCAATATGTAAATCGGTATTAAATTCTTTTAAAGGAAAAGGAGCTCCGTCATATTGAATGAATCCTTTTTTTAGATTCAAATCAAGCTTCATATCTGGTTTTTTATTTTGATCTGTTATAAAATCACCTTTCAAAGAAAGTACTGCATTGGTAATTCCTTTTAGAGTTGTTTTTTCCATCCAGGTAATTAATTTAGGTGGCAATGCGGTAAAAATATCTTCTAAATTACTATTTTGAGTTTTAATCAAAAAATTCATTCTATAACCGTTCGGTAAAAAATCAAAATTACCTGTAAAATCTACGGGTAATTTATTAATCATCAAATTATCTTGTTGAAAAACAAATGCTAATGACTGTGTATTTACTTTAGTAATTAAATCTGCATCTACTTTTTTGTTTTTGAGATATTGTTCTCCTTTAAAGACAAAATCAAAAGCTTCAATGCTTGCCTTTGTTTTTATTTCGAATATTTTATTTTTAAGGCTTCCATTTCCAAAATAATCAAAACCTAACGCATCAACAATTACTTTAGCTGAAGCATCATTATATTTTATATGGGCATTTTTGATGGCTATTTGTTTTAATTCAATAGACGTATCTTCTTCTTTTTTTACGGGATCATTTTTTTTACTTTCGTACACATTGTAATTAGCATGACCATTCTTATCAACTAAAATATTTATTTCTGCATTGTCTAAAAATAATTTATTGATATGTATTTTTCCTTTAAAAAGTTCTTGAACATCAATACCAAAAGCTATTTCTTCTGATTTGATTAAATTATTTTTTTCAAATGGTGTTGCGCCTGTTAATTGAAAATCATCAAATGATAAAGTTAATGCAGGAAAATGCTCAATAATAGAAAGATGTGCATCAGAGAAATTGATATTTCCTTTTATATGCTCGTTTGCATAATCTTTTACTTTTTGGGTGATAAAATTAGGAAATAAAAAAGGCAGACTAATGATTCCTAAAACAATGAATAATCCTCCTATAATTACCCATTTTATCTTTTTAATATAGTGTAACATATATTTATTCAAAAAGCCTCTAAAAGAGGCTTTGGTTTACATATTCTTTAAATTAATTATTTCTTGATTGGTTAAAAATCTCCAATTTCCACGTGGTAAATTCTTTTTTGTTAATCCAGCAAACACTACGCGATCTACTTTTAAAACATTATATTCTAACGATTCAAATATAGAGCGGACAATTTTCACGTTAGCTGTTTTTATTTGCAAACCAACTTCTGATTTTGGGGCATTCTCTACATAAGACACCTCATCTACCATTATTTTATGTTCATTTATATATAATCCTTTTTGGATTTTTTCTAAATCTTCGTATTTTAGGTTGCGATCTAAAGTAACTTGATAAATTTTAGGAGAACGCTGATTGGGTTGTGTGAATTTACGAACCATATCGGTATCATTTGTAAACAATAATAACCCTGTAGTCGTTTTATCCATACGTCCAACAGCTTGTAACTTGGCTTTAGTAACACCTCTTACTAGATCTAGAACGTTGTTAGCGTGTAAATCTTCTTCTTTTGAGGTAGTAAATCCTTTTGGTTTGTTTAACAAAATGTATTCTTTTTTTTCTGGAGACACCACATTTCCGTCAAAATTTACAATATCATTTACTTTTACCTTATATCCCATTTCTGTTATTACCTCTCCATTTACCTTTACATTTCCTGATTTTATATAAATATCAGCATCTCGTCGTGAACAAATTCCTGAATTAGAAATATATTTATTTAAACGAATCTCTTCCTCTTCTAATGAAACAACAGGTTTTGGTTTACGTTCAAATTTAGGTTTGCCATTTGTAAAACTTGATTTATTAAAATTAGGTTTAGCATTTCCGCCTTCTCGTTTACCAAAGGTAGGTTTCGTATTCGATCTTTTGTTATTTCCTCTTCCTTTTATCATCGCGACTATATTTTTTTTGCAAAGATAGTCAGTAAATTAGAATTTTAAATTCTGTAAACAGAAATATTTAATGATTAAATATTTCTTTACTATGAACTAAAACTAGTGGATCTATTAAAGTGATGCTAAAAACACCTGTTACAATTAAAATTTTCATAATAGTATGTAAATAAAGGTAATCAGAATGGCTAAAAGATTTCCATAATTTTAGAACGAAAGCTATCAAGACAATCATGCTTACGTAGAAATAAATTTCCATGTAACCTACATTAAACTTTTCAATTAAAACATAGATTGGTATAATTGTAAGAAAGCTTAATATCGTAATTATATATTTTGCTGTTTTTTCTCCAAATCGAACTGGAATTGTTTGATAATTAGTAGCAAAATCACCTTTTATATTTTCTAGATCTTTTATTATTTCTCTAATCAAAATTAACAATGATAAGAAAGAGGCATGAGCAAATATAACGGCATAAAAGTTTTTAAAATAAAGTAGGATTCCAAAAAAAGGAAGTACGGTTAGTAGAGATGCAGTTAGGTTGCCAACAATAGAGTAGCGTTTGAGTTTATGGGAATAAAACCAGATTAAGAAAATATAAACTGCATAAAAAAAAGAGGCGCGCCAAGAAATGATGAGAGCAAATCCTGTTGCTAAGAAATTTAGCACAAAATAAACGTATAGTTTTGTTTTTTGACTTACTAATCGATCTAACATAGATTTGGTAGGTCTATTTATTAAGTCTTTTTCTGAATCGTAAAAATTATTAATGATATAACCTGAAGCAATGACTAAGGCGGATGCAAAAACTAACACAAACAAACGCCAATCTAATAAAACGTCTAAAGCTCTTTTTTCAGGTGCTAAGATAAAAATAGACGCGAGATATTGTGCCAAAACAATGATGGTTATATTATAGCCACGAACAACTGAGATGAGACTTATAATTTTTGATAGAAAAAGTTTTGTTTTACGCGTTAACATGTGTTTTGTTTGAGCATTGAGTTGCTAAAAGTCTTGGGGGTTTATTTACTTCTAACCAAAATATCAAACTAAAATTGATAAACGACTTCTAGTTTATAATCTTTCAATGCTGATTTTGCTTTTTCAAGGTCTTGGGTAAAGCCTAGTATGTAACCTCCTCCTCCAGATCCACATAATTTTAGATAATAATCGTTGGTTTCTATTCCTTTTTGCCAAACTGTATGAAATTGTTCTGGAATCATAGGTTTAAAATTGTTTAACACTATTTTAGACAACTCTTTTGTGTTGGTAAAAAGTGATTTCACATCTCCTTTTAAGAAATTTTCAACGCAGGCATCTGTATATTTAATAAACTGTGATTTCAGCATTTTACGAAAACCTTCTTCTTTTAGTTTTTCCATAAAAATACTTACCATAGGTGCTGTTTCTCCTACTATTCCTGAATCTAACAAAAATACGGCACCTTTACCTGTAACACTTTGTGTAGGAATGCCTGTTGCTTCTATATGATCTTTTGAATTAATTAATATAGGCAGACTCAAATAACTATTTAAAGGATCTAAACCCGAACTTTTTCCGTGAAAGAAGGATTCCATTTGAGAAAAAATAGTTTTAAGTTCTAATAATTTTTCTCTTGTTAAATTTTCTAAAACGGTTATCTTATTGTATGCGTATTTGTCATAAATAGCTGCCACTAAAGCACCACTACTACCCACTCCATATCCTTGTGGAATACTGGAATCAAAATACATACCTTTCATAACATCTTGTTTCAAGGCATCATTATTGAATGCAACCAAATGAGGTTGTTCTTCTGCCAACTCTTTTAGATAAACTGCAAATTTTTTCAAACTTTCATTGGATTGCAGCGCTTCTGAAGATACATTACCGTCTATCTTAAGTGCTCCATTATAAAAATTATAAGGAATGGCTAATCCTTTTGAATCTTTAATAATTCCGTATTCACCGAATAATAAAATTTTTGAGTAAAAAAGGGGTCCTTTCATATTTGGCCTATCTTATTTTTTATTGTATTTGTTTTCTATTGTAGTGCTATATCGTTTTCTCTATTAGCATCTAATTCTTTGTATTTGATTTCCTGGTAAAAAAATCAACTTACCTATTATAGAACTAAAAATTATTACGAACTTCCTTAGAGAAAATATTTTTATTAGTTCTATATATCATTTCAACAAATATAACTTACTTTAAAACAACACATTAATATCTTTTATTTTTTTATAAATTATATTTTCAAACTATTGTTTGTAAAATAGATTATAAAGGTACGAATTAAATTGATATACTGCCTATACCTATTTCATCGCAAATATATTGTTCATTTTGACAATATCTAACCAATTCATTGTTAATAAATTCTAAAACTTGTTCTTTTACGTGTATAGGATACAGTAGATGCACATTTGCTCCTGCGTCGAGTGTGAAACAAACGGGAATATGGGTATTAGCTCTAAAACTCCAGATTTTATTAATTATTTCTAATGTATTAGGTTTCATTAAAATAAAATAAGGCATAGAAGTCATCATCATAGCGTGTAGGGTTAGTGCTTCACTTTCAACAATTTCAATGAATTTTTCTATATTTCCAGTAGCTAATGCTTCTTTAATTGCTGTCAAATTTTGATGGGCTTGGGCAAAACGTTGGACAGCAAAAGGATGTCCGTGCATTAAATCATGTCCTACTGTACTGGATACTTGTTTTTCTCCTTTATCAACTAACAGTATGGTATCTTGATAATTATTAAAGTTTTTATGTAAGGTATTGTATTCAATGCCGTATAAATTTGAACTTCTTTCTGTATCTGTGTGTTCACCCCAAATAACTACTTTTCCTTTTATACTTCTACAAGCACTTCCAGATCCTAATCTAGCTAAAAAAGAGGCTTTTTTAAAAAAGTATTCATCTGTTATAGAGGGATATATTAATTTTTCTAAGCTCATAATATTCATAGCTAATGCTGCCATTCCTGATGCAGAAGAGGCAATACCTGAACTATGAGGAAATGTGTTTGTGGTATCTATCGTAAAATGAAATTCTTTTAAATAAGGGCAATATTCTAAAATTCTTTCAAAAAACTTTTGAATCTTGGGTTTAAATGTTTCTTTAGAATTTCCTTCAAAAAAGAAATCGAAGGAAACGTTTTCGGTATTTTCTTTTTTAACAAAGGAAAGTTTCGTAATCGTTTTACAATTATTAAGTGTAAAACTTACAGATGGATTAGCTGGCATTTGCTTTCCTAGCTTACCCCAATACTTTACTAATGCTATATTGCTTGGAGCACTCCATTGAAAATCTCCTTCGGTAAATGATATCGTATAATCCGATACAAGAAAATCCTTTTCAGAAAACATATTTTTATTTTTTTGGGAGCAAAGATACGTTTTATCTATAAACTAAAATTTTAAATTTTTAGCAATAATAAATCCTCCTGTCCAAGCATTTTGAAAATTAAATCCTCCTGTTATGGCATCTATATTTAAAATTTCGCCAGCAAAATAAAGATTTTTAAAGCGTTTGCTTTCCATAGTTTTAAAATTAACTTCTTTCAGATCAATTCCTCCTGCGGTTACAAATTCTTCTTTAAAAGTACTTTTACCATTGACCAAAAATTCTGCTTGGGTAAGTTGTTTTACTAAATCTATTAATTGTTTTTTAGATAGATCAGCCCATTTAGTATCAGGTTGAATATGAGATGCCTTTAACAAGCTTTCCCATAATCTTTTGGGAAAGTCAAAAGGGCAGAATTTATTTATTAATCGTTTTAAATTTTGTTCTTTAATTTCTTTTAGGTCTTCCATGACTGTATCAAAATCTAAATCATTTAACCAATTGACTTGTAATATAAAACGGTATTTTAAATCAAATAAATCTCTTGCTCCCCAAGCTGATAGGCGCAGTATTCCTGGACCGCTTAACCCCCAATGAGTTATTAATAATGGTCCTGATGCTTTAAGTTTTGTTTCTTTTACTCGTACTGAAGCACGAGCTGAAACTCCCATTAAATCTTTAATACGTTCATCTTTTATATTAAAAGTAAACAAGGAAGGAACTGGGTTTATGATAGTATGTCCTAAATTTTGGAGTAGATCCCACATTTTGGGATTACTTCCTGTAGTCATGATTATCTTGATTGTTTTAAATACTTGTTGATTAGTTGTTATTTTCCAATAGTCTTCTCCTTGAAAAATATCTTGTACGCTATGTCCTGTAAATACATCTATTTTATTTTTTTTTGCAGCAGATAGAAAACAATCTATTATAGTTTGTGAGCTATCTGTTATGGGAAACATTCTACCATCTTCTTCTATCTTTAACGTCACGCCATGTTTTTCAAACCACTCAATAGTATCACCACTACAAAACTGGTTAAAGGGCCCTTTTAACTCTTTTTCTCCACGAGGATAATACTTGACTAGATCATTGGGTACAAAACAAGCATGGGTTACATTACAACGTCCTCCTCCTGAAACACGAACTTTAGACAATACTTCTTTTCCTCTTTCTAAAATAGCTATTTTTAATTGGGGGAAGTTTTCAGCTATGTTGATTGCTGAAAAAAAACCAGAGGCACCACCTCCTATTACTATTATATCGTAATTTACTATCATATCTATCAGGGTAGTGGGTAATAACTACCTCAACTCTTGCTTTTTTTTTACAAAAATAGTATCTTCTAGAGAATTTATGGTATAGGGATGAATCTGAATTTTATAATCATATATTAATTCTTACAAATTAATTATCTTCTGTTTAAAAGATGAATTACCTTAAAAGCATTTTTCTTAGTGCATACTCTTAATAAATATAAACTGCTTAATTTATAATGTATACAAACAATAAATGGAGAGATTTAGTATATCAAGTCTATTCTTTTTATTTTCAATAAAAACTCATTCCATTTAAACTTAAGATATACTGGATTAAAAAGTAAAATTCTCGATCTGTTTTTTCATTTTAAAACTACTCGAAAAAACGGTTGAGTATATAATTAAAACATCGTCAGTTCGAGCACGAAGCGCATCAAGAATCAATACTAATTTTTATTGCTTTTGTAGGATAGTGTCTAAATCAACATGCAGTTTACCACTCCTACGTAAAGAGGAGTATCATAATCAACATTATGTGATTTCTTCCTTTGATCGAAATGACAAGATTGCAAACTTTTTGAGCAGTTTCAAGGTTAAAAAAATAGTATTATAAGGAAATTTCAAAGTTTAGATGGTATCAATTATTTTTCCCCTATATTTTCTTTGTTTCTATATAATTGTGGTAATGTGGTCAAAAATGGTTGGTAATTTTTGATTTTAAATTGCTTATATTACAACATCAAATTGAAGAGGAAGTTGGCTCTGCTGAGGAGCAACCAACCAGCAATAAGTTTGATGATTATACGATAATTAAAGGATAGGTTTTAATCTATCCTTTTTTAATTATCGGTAATCAAATATGGCTGAAAAAACCTATTTTTCAATTTGATTTTTATAGTATAAATACCATCTTAAAAAGTTCTTCCTGTTTTTTATACTTAATCCTCTATGAATATTTAGATTGTCTTTCAAATGTCCAAAAAATGATTCAAGAGCATTAGTTGAATTTGGTATTTTATCATCTTTAAGATAGGTAAACATATGTGGTAATGCTTTTTTAATTACAGTAAATGATCTTCTAACCATTTTATGAGTATACCAATATTTTTTACTTTCGATTTTATATGATCTTTCATTAAGATAGTCTCTATATTTTTCTTCCCAATGTATAAGCTCTATTAACCATAATTGTCTTTTGTATTCAGAATTAATCTGATGGATTTTAATTATAATTTGCTTTAATTCAAAGCCTGATTTGTGTTTTGGATTGGCCGTGAGCCATATTTTACACATTCTTGAAATATGTACTAAACACCTTTGAAAAGCTATGTCAGGGCAAATATTTTGTATCGCTTTTAATACAGATTTATCACCATCAGAAGTAATACATTTTATAGTAATCCCAAGATTTAATAAATTTTGTAAATCTTCTGCAACTTCTTCATAATTTTCGTTATCAGTTATTCTATAAAGTTGAGTAGATTTTAAATGAAATTTTCTATAAACTACTAGACAAATATCATTAGGAAAATAAGTTCCATCAATCATAAGATAAACATCATCAGTGGAGCTAAACTCTAAAACAGGAGCTTTAGATAACATTTTAGAAAAATAACGTTGTAAAGTACTTTTACTGTAACCAGATTCAAGTGAAATTTTATCAAAAATATCTTTACCGATTATCCAGTTTTTAAACCAAATCTCTTTATTAGAATCTGAAACTGATTTATTATTTGAAGTAAATAATTGACCACAATCATTACACTTAAATCGTTGCTTATTTTCTCTTATTCCCCACTTTATCGTATTGAGGCTTTTACAGGTTGGACAACGCTTTTTTTTGAAGTTTTCATGAAATAAAAAAAGTTTATTGAAACTAATTTCAATAAACTTTCGTCAATATCATATTTTATAATGCTTTACAGCATTTTTACCAACCATTTTTGACTATTAAACCATAATTGTTTTTGAGGAAAAAACATAATTTAAATATTCATGAATTTTATTGGTTTAATAAGATTTTATACTCCCAAGGTTTAAAATCACATTCTGATTTGTTTTTAATATCTATTGATTTCTTTTTTAAAAATTCTTTAAAATGTCCAGAAATGGGCCATTTTAATTTTTGTTTTTTATTAGATAAATTAGCTATAAAAAAGAGTTCTTGACGATTTTTTTCTCTTTTACACATCCAAAAAACACGATCATCATTTGTGGTAATTCTATGGTAAGAAGCTGGTTTTTTTCCTGTATGCAAAAAGGAGTTTGTTTTTTTTAAATCTTTTAGTCTTTTGTATAGGGGCATCATTTTTCCTTCTTGATGCAATAATGTATCTTTTTGATAAGCACGAAAACGCTTATGTGAATCGTATTCTTGACCGTTATATATTAATGGAACTCCATTAAGAATATACGTAACTATTGTCATTACTTCTACAGCTTGTCCCATTCTTTGATACTCAGTATCGTTCCATATATTTTCATCATAATTACTGATAAAATGTAATCGCATTTTATCTTTCGGGAAGTTTTTTACTTCTTTTTCTAGATAACGATCAAGATCTAATACATTCATTTTAGACTGTGCGATGCTATTTAAAATATGGTGTACTTCCCAACCATATTCTATATCGAAAGCGTTTTCTAGCAAGCTTTCTTTTTCTGCCTCAGCAATCATTAAAATAGGTTTTATTTTTTTCAATTCTTTTACAGCTCGTTCCCAAAAAAGAGTCGGTACTTCGGATGCTACTTGACAACGAAATCCATCTATATTAAATTTTTGTACCCAATATTTCATTTCATCTATCATAGCAAAATGCAAATCAACAGAAGCATAATTTAGCTGGGCAACATCTATCCAATTATAAGGAGCAATAGGAGTTCCTTTTTTATTTTTCGTATACCATTCGGGATGTGTAACAATCCAACTGTGATCCCAAGCTGTATGATTAGCAACCCAATCTAAAACGACATACATTCCGTTAGCATGGGCTGTTTTAATTAGTTTTTTTAAATCAAAATCTGAACCATAATCGGGATGTATTTTCTTATATTCTTTTATAGCATAGGGATTTCCTTTTGTTATTTCTTTAGTGAAAGTATTTTTTATTTCCTCAACAGTAGTGGTATGAGTAATTCTTCTTCTTAATCTACCTATTTCTTGTATAGGCATTAACCAGATAATTTTAATCCCAATTACTTTCAACTTAGGAATATCTTTAGTAAAGGCATCAAAGGTTCCTTCTGCGGAGTAGTTTCTAATATTTACTTGATAAACAATTGCATCTTGAGTAATTTTGGGATCTAAATAGGTTATTCTTTTTTTAGGTATAATTATCTTTTGAGCCTCTTGATTACAAGCTATTAATAAAAAGAGTATTCCTAAATAAACCACAATTTTTTTCATTCTCACAATACCCAACAATCTGAATTCATCAAGTTAAAACATTGCAAAATTAAACATAGAAAATAAATATATTTGATTTATCGAAAAATTTCTATAAATAATCTATCAAATAAAGTATCCTAAAAGCAAAAAGCATTCTTTAGTTGATCTTTTCAACGTTATAAAAGGATACTCTAAATCAAAACAAGAAGATTTCTTCTTTTAGGACGCTTTTTATTTCTTATTTTACTTGATCATTGTCTATATAAGTTTTATTCCCATTTTTATTAATATAATAGGTACCTCCTTTAGGTCCTTGATATACTTGACGATCTTTGTATTTTCCTATGACTTTATCTTTTGCATTGGAATTTGCTTTTTCAGTTGTTTCTCTTTCTTTTTTAGCTGGTTTTGAGATCGTTTCTTCTATTTTATCTTTTACCTTTTTGGTCTTAGACTTCGTTTTATTCTCTTCATCTCTTACTTTTGTATCCAGCTTATTTGCTTCCACCTTTGCTTTCCCTTCTACAGATTTCAGATTTCCTTTTGCAGAGGTTTTACTTTCTTTTTCAGCTTTTACTTTATCTAATTTTTCAGTTATAACTTTAGATTTGTTCAACTTTTTACTTTTTACCTCTGTTTTCTGAGCGAATGTGTTTGACAATACAAACATCAAGCATAACATCACTATTTTTTTCATAACACTTAATTTAATATTTACAAGCAATATAAATAATTATTTTTTAACAAAACTTTAATTTTTTCTTAATTTTGCATTAAGATTTTTTTATTTACAAAAAAACATTTTAAAAACACCCAAATTCACAAAAACTATGAAACAAAAATTACATTTAATCTTATTTTTCATTTTGGTGAATTTAAGCTATTCTCAAAAAGGCAACTTTTATGAGCCCAAGCCTAAATTTCCACATTTGTTCAAATCCTTAATCCCTATACAAAAAGATGATCCAAAATGGGTACATCTCATGTACGGAGAAACTCCTAACGTATACGAAATAGAAAAGGAGTACAATCTATACTATCAAAAACATGACTTTATAAAGACGATACATACTCAAAATTATAAATTTTTTATTAACTACGTATATACCAACAACTGGATAAATGACAAAGGAGATATAATCAAGAAAGACTATGTAAGTGAATATAGTAAAGAAAGGATAAGTACTCCTAAAAAAAGCATAAATTCTAGTAATTGGACTCCTATAGGTCCCATAAATACCTATAATAATGGCGGAACTAGAACTGAATCACATCAAGCAAATGTATATTCTGTTGCACAATCTGTTTCAAATCCTAATGTTCTATTTTGTGTCACAGAAACAAGCGGCACATTTAAAAGCAATGATAAAGGAGAGAATTGGTTTTTAGTAGGTGGAGATTATTTTAACGATGATACATCGTGTGTTGAAATTGATCCCACTAATGAAAACAATGTCTTTGTGGCTTCCAGCTCAAGAATATACCGATCAACTGACGGAGGTAATTCTTGGATTTCTGTTCTAAACACTAATGGCTTAAACATTTACGAATTTGCTATTAACCCACAAAATAACCAATTAATTTTTGCTGCGGGAAATAAAGGTTTGTACAAATCAACAAATGGAGGAACAACTTGGTCACAAGTTTTTACCGAAACCTGTTGGGATGTAAAATTTAAGACTAATGACCCTAATACCCTATTCTTATTAAAATCAAACAATACATTAAAATTAACCGAATTCTACAAATCTACCGATGCAGGAAACACTTTTTCGCTCAAAAGCCAAGGTTGGTTTATTCCTACACCAACAAGTAGTATCGGCGGGGCTCGTATGGGAGTTACAAACGCAGATGGAGACAAAATATATGTAGCTATGTTAGGGAATGTAGAAAACTATGCAACAGATGTTAATTTTATAGGTGTATACAGAAGTGATAACGCAGGAGAAAGCTGGTCTTTACCTTATGATCAAAACAATGATGGTGTACCTAACAATAACCCAGGAGGTCCTTATAACTCTGACCACTGGTGTTTTTCTAGTTTTGGAACCAATGGAGGTTCTTATGATCAAGGTTTCTATAATTTAGCAATAGATGTATCTGATACAGACCCCAATAAGTTTTTAATGGGTATGCTTAACCTTTTCAAAAGTGAAAATGGAGGAAAAACGTACACTCGATGGGGAGGATATGCCTGCGACAACTGTACATCTTACTATCGTCATCCCGATCATCAAGATATTTTAATAAATGGAAATGATGTGTTTGTAGCCACAGATGGAGGAGTAGACTTATATGACGCTAATCTAAACATATTGAAAGGATTAAACAAAGGAATCATTTCTTCAGATAACTGGGGATTTGGACAAGGATGGAATGAAGATGTGGTAACTGCTGGTCGTTATCATAACGGAAATGCCGTATATCATGCTAATTATGGAGATGGGAAATTTATTTCGCTAGGAGGAGGTGAATCTTCAACAGGTTATGTTGCATTAGGAGATAATTTAAAAGTTTATCATTCTGACATTGCAGCTTATAAAATATCCAAAGATTTTTCAACCCCTGTACAATGGACGAACGGATTGAGTATGTTTCCTAATGAATCTGTTTTTCCTGACGTAAGAGGTCAAATAACCTATGACCCTAGATATTACAATCATTTATATCTAACAAAAGATAACAAATTATGGAAAAGTACAGATACTGGTGCCTCTTTTACACTACTTAAAGAATTTGGAAGCAGTACTGATAAAGTGTACATGGTCGAAGTATCTAGATTAGACCCTAACATTATTTTTGTAGTAAATAGATCAGGTTCTACAACTAAACTATGGAAAACGTTAGACGGTGGAAAAAATTGGATCCAAATAAATCTTCCTAATACAGATGCTCGTTTATATTTTGGCATCAATGAAAATAACACTCTTTTCATAGGATTTGGTGGTGGAACTGGAAAAGCGTTCAAATCAATAGACTTAGGAAATACTTGGATTAACCTAACCACTTCTACTATTCAAAATTTAGGTTGTTATACCATAGCTCCTCAATTAGGCACTAATGATGGCGTATATTACGCAGTAGCAGGCACAAACAAAATCTACTATAGAAATTCTACCATGTCTGATTGGGAATTATATAATACAGGATTACCACTTGGTTTAAGACTAATAGGTGTCAAGCCTTTTTATAAAAATAGCGAAGTACGAATTAGTTCTAGACGTGGTTTTTGGAAATCACCTCTTTTTGAAAAAAGTTTACCTGTTGCACAACCTATGGTAGCAAAACAATCTGTAGATTGCAGTAGAACAGCCATCCAATTTGATGATTATTCAGTCTTAAATCATACAGCTGCTAAATGGGATTGGAACTTTCCAGGCGCAAGTAGTATTTCTTCCACTTCTATCCGAAACCCTCTAGTAACATATTCAACACCTGGTCTTTATAATGTTACTCTTACCATAACTGATGCTGATGGACGTACAAGTACGAAAACAGTACAAAATATGATAGAAGTTTTACCTTCTTCTTGTAACATAGAAAGTGCATCTAAACAGGTTTTAGAAATGACTACCAACACAGAATCTATTTCTTCTAATGAAATGAATTACGGCAATACAACCGATTTAACTTTTACTGGTTGGATAAAACCAAATGGCACGCAAGTATCTTGGGCTGGAATTGCTTGTTTTGGAGACAAACAAAAAACATTACTAAACTTTAGAAGTGCTAATAATGAAATAGGATTTCATTTTAAAGATGGATATTATAATTATGCTACAGGATTGTATGCTCCTGCTGATCAATGGAGTTTTGTAGCTTTTAGGATTACACCTACTAAAATAACATTATTTTTAAACGATAAAAGTTGGTCCCTTGCAGGTAATTTTAGTGCTATCATTTTAAATAAATTAATCTTAGGAAAAGATTATGGTAGAAACGATAGAACTTTTAAAGGACAAATGGAAGAATTTACCTTGTGGAATAGAGCATTAACTGATGATGAAATCTATTTAAGTAGACATTTAATTAAGCAAAACATAACAGATACGAACTTAATTGCTTATTATCAGTTTAATAATATTACAAATAATGGATTAGTTTATAATAAAGTTAATTCTAACGATTTAAATATTTCTACCTCTATAACATTTCCTACATCTACTGCTCCAATAGCCACTGGTACTAGTCAATTATTAAAAATCAACACCACTGGTCTTTATAATTTTGAGTCTGTAAACACCGCTCTTAACTTTACAGGATCAGTTCCTAATGGAAAAGTTGTTGTATCTCAATTAAATACTCTACCCAATGAATCCCCTTCTACGGGATCAGTTGGAAACGAATATTGGATTTTAGATAATTATGGAACCAATACATCATTTTCTGGACTTTCATCTATAAATCTAATTCCTACTTATGATGCTTCTAATGCTAATTTGTCTAATTTCACTCTTTTTAAAAGAAGTAACAATGAACACTTACAATCAAGTTGGACACAAAGCGGAATAGCCACCGCCATAAATGGAAAAACAATAAGTTTCCCTGGAACATCTATAAATCAATCCAACCAATTGTATATACAAAATTCTGCACCTACAGAAACTAACAATACTTATTTGCAGAGAAGTCTAACAGTTTATCCTAACCCAATAGTTATAGGAGAACAATTAGTGATTGATGGAATTAATTCAGAACTGACATTTACACTGTATGACTCTAGTGGAAAATTAGTATTTAAAAAACAAGTTGATGACAATAAAATCAATCTAAATGATTCTATTAAAAAAGGAATCTATTTTTATAGAATAGAAACAAGTGATAAAATTTATAACAGTAAATTAATCATTAATTAGTTTCAATAAGGTTCCGAAAGCAAATTATAATTTATAATCTAAGGTTGTCCTAAAAGTTTGCAATCTTTTCATTTCGACCAAAGGGAGAAATCACATAATATTGATTATGAGACTCCTCCCTACGTCGGAGTGACAAACTGCATGTTGATTTATTACTTTTAGGACAGCCTCTTTTTTGATAAAGAAACATTACAACACTTATTTAAATTGATTTTAGTATGTGTACTTTTCAGAAAACTACAACAACTTTGATTCTAAAAAAACACTCCTTTTTTTCATTCTCTATATAAAAATATTAAAAGAAAGCCCGCAATTGAACATTACCAGTATGTATAGTTTCTGAAGTTTCACTTTTTCTTCCTTGATAATTAAAATTGACATCCAAGTACTCTGTAAGTTTTTTTTGAAGTAACATACGCCAAGTCATGTTATTATTAACCTGTAATCCTTCTAACATCTGAAAACTTACTGGTGAAAAAGCATTTCCTTCAAAACGATTATTTATGTAAGCAAACTCTCCATTTAATACAAATTCTTTTGAGGTTACTACATTAAAGGAAATCCCTAAACGATTTTGAGATAACTTTTCGAATGCTCCTATTTTATTATTTTTTTTCTGAAATTCATAAAACAGATCTAAAGTGGTATTTTTTGAAAATAAATACCCTACTCTTGCTTCTAACTGATTTTCTCTAAGCTGAAAATTCTTACTCAAATAGCTAACCGAATATACATTGTTTTGAGATATACTTCCGTTAAGAGTAATCAACCAATACTTATTTAATAAATGGGTATACGATAATTGATGACTTGTGTTTGTATTTTTTAATTCGTCTGCTACGAGTAAACTCTTTAATTCATTAATAATAACATTGTATACAACAGAATGGCTTTGCTTTCCTCTATTATAAAACAAGCTATTTCTTATACTGGAAGTCAGTCCCAACAACTGATCTTTTGAATTTATAAAAGGATTTAAATCAAATTGTTCTCCTTCCTTTTTAATTTTTTTATCAATTAAAAAACTCGTTTGGTTATAAAAATAAGATATAATTTTTCGATACCCTTTTTTATCTATCCAAAGAAAAGGATTTAGTGTAACTGATTGTGAAAACTTGTTTTGATGTGTTTTTACAAAATTTTGGTTTGGTAAAAAAACCTTTATATATTTTGCTTGATCTGGAAATTGTGCTATTTCAAACTCTTGAAGTTCTTGAATCCCATTTTTATTATAATCGTTCCAAGCATAAATCCCCTTTGTAGCTTCTACTTCTACAAAATTAAATTCTTGTTGTGGAATACTTCCTGAAAGAGTTTCATAACTCAATCCGTATTGAAAAAAACCTTTGAAGAAACGCTGATTATAAAGCAATCTAGAATTTAAAGATGATTCATTTTTCTTATTACTTTCAAATAATAATTGGCGATAATTAACAAAAACCGATAAATCAGCTTGATTATTTTGAATTAGTTTAGAATTTAGATAATAGGAAATAGATCTATTTACTCGTTTTAAGGTAATTCCTTGCAAAGAGTCATTTAACCTATAAGATAGACCTGTTTCTCCATAAACCTTCGTTGAATCGCCTCTTCCTATAAACATTCCCCATTCTGTAAAACGCTGACTCAAATTAGTTAGCTTAAAAGTTGATTTTATCCTCTCTTGATTATCCTCCAATCGCTGGTTAACTCCCACCCAATTTTTATAAAATTTATATTTCAAATGAAACTGATTTCTAAAAAATTGAGACTTCATCTCATTGCTTTCGCTATTCATCAGGCTTACTTGTTGTTTAGCAAACCATTTAGTAGACTCATGAATTACTGAAAAAAGATGCTTATTTCCTTTAAACCGCTCCGAAAAAGTTAAATTTTCAAATTGATATTTTCCTCTTATTTTTTTTGACCAACCAAACTGTAAGGCTGATGATATGAGTCGCTGGTTACCTATTGTTTCTTTTAAATTCCAATCGCGATCAAACTCAACAGCAAATAAACGTTCTATAGGCTTATATTCTTTTTGAATAAATTGTAAATCATTTAATGAAATGAGTTCCCAATTTTTTTTAGACGCTATTTTTTGACGAATATTGAGTTTTCCTGCCATCCCTTTATTATTTTCATCGTCTAAATCAGAAAACAAATTCAAATCATGATTACTTATCGCTAATTCAAAATCTACTATTGTTTTTTCTGAGGGTTTATAACCTCCTAATAAGGTTGCTATTTGTAATTTAGAAGGTGCTATTAATCTAATAATGGGTTCATATTCGCCTTGTTTTATACCTGCAAGAGCTGGCACATATTCATAAATTCGACCATTAGCAACTGTTGACTTTACAATATAATCTCCTTTATTTTTACCTACTAAGGAAAACTTAACTTGATATAACTCTTCTTTTGAATCATTAGAATACACATATACAACAGCAGTTCCTATGCTTGTCTTTTTATACAAAATTTTCTTATCAGTATAAGGCTCTATAACGGCAGAAGGAGCGTTCAATAATCCAGTATTATCTCCTGCTTCTGATAAAATCTTAATTTGATCCGAAGATAAACTTTGTTGAAGAGGCTGATTTTTAACATCATTTTCAGAATAAACAAATCCACCTAAATGCCATTTATCCTCTTGATGAATAGTTCCACCGTAAGTAACAAAACGGTTAAAACTTCTTTCAGAAAACTGATATTCTACCACAATTCTCATCTCTGAATTAACCGGAAACAAAGAGGTAAAAGTCAATTCACCCGCATTATAATCTATTACATATTGGTTATTTTCTCCTCTTTCCAATAAATTTCCGTTTACATATACTCGTTCAGATCCTGAAATAACCAAGACATATAACTCTCCATTAGGTCCACGAAGTTTATAAGGTCCTTGATTTCCTTCCTGTCCTATGAGAGTACTTTTTGCATACTGTCCTCGTACAACTGCTCCAGAAAGCGTTATTTCTGTACTAACAGGAGATGTTCCTAAATTAACTCGCGCTAAAACACCTTGTACCTTTTTATTAAAATTTAAAAAACGAGATTTTCGATTTTCTAAAAACAAATCACCTCCACGGACAGACCATCGGTCTGAAAATAATTCAACAAAAACTTGATCAAATTCGTCTAATCTTTGTGAATATCCTCCATTTTGCAACGGAATATTATGGTCTTGCAAGGAAGCCCTAATACTTACTTTATCTGACAACTTACCTATTACTTGCAAATCTAAATTAGAATTTACTGCTGCATTTTGGTTATTGCCTATACTAAGCCCACGTGTAATACTCCCAGATGTTTCTAGCCCTTCAAAAGGCTTGAATATGTTTACTAAACGGTTTTCTGTTTTATAAATATTTCCAGAATTTGTAGAAGACACTAATCTATTAACATCATAGAAAGAATAACTTTTTGTAAGAAAACTCGGGTATTTCAAATAATAAACATGAATAGTATCTTTTTTTTTAAGGGTAGAATCTAATTTTATTGTTGCTTTCACAAAATCAACTTGATACAACGTTGAATCAATTTTAATTTTGTTTTTATCATATAACGCAAAATGCGAAGGATTGATACTGATACTGTCTATATGAATTAAATCTTTTGTAAAGGGTATTTTTTTATGCTGATACAACGTTTCCTGTGCTTTCAATAGGGTAGGAAAGCATAACATACAGATAAGAAAGCGAATTTGATTTTGCAGCATATTCTATTAACTCGAATAGGTCAAAGATATTGCAATTATTGAAATACTATTACATAAAAAGCCATGTGTAATTATCTCTAATAATGGAGCCAATCACATAGTAGCTAGAATTTCATTTTCTTTATTGTTATAGTGACAACTGTACAGCTAATAAAGTAATAACTTAACGTTTTGCCTGTTTACTTCAATAACAGAAGAAGTCAGATTATTAGTACTATGTAATTGGCTTTGCCTATTCATCTCATTCGAGTCTCTCTTTAATTTCAGTAATAAGATTGCTAAGTTTTAGAGCTCTCTCTTTGAAAAGTCTTTTTTTCATTATATTTATTCCTTCCTTGTTTTAAAAAAGGATATTGTATTAGAGTTAATTACTCTTTAGTAACCACTTGTAACGTTTCTCGACTCATCTGTCTAACCAAAACCATTTTATCCTTTTCTACTGTATTTATAGCATTTTGATCAAAATGTCTTACAGTATACAAGGAAACATTTTCGTTATATGTCACTTTAAATTTTTTAGAAAGGACTTTTACTATTTCCTGAAAATGATTGTATTTATCTTCTACACAAACTGAAAAACTAATAGCAGAATTTTGAATTAGACTTACTTTGAGTTTGTATTTATGAAGTAATGCAAAAACTTCACTAATATTTTCTTCCATTATAAAAGAAAAATCTATTGAAGATAACGAAAGTAAAATTTGATCTTTTTTTACTATAAAACAAGGCATTTTGGGCTCTAAATCTTGTCCTTTTGCTACACTGGTTCCTGCCAATAATGGATTAACAAACGATTTAACATACAAAGGAATTTCTTTTCGTTGTAGCGGTTGTAAAGTTTTAGGATGAATGACACTTGCTCCATAAAACGCTAATTCAATAGCTTCTCTGTAAGAAATTTGATTTAATAAATTTGCGTTTTCAAAATAACGAGGATCGGCATTCATTACTCCAGGAACATCTTTCCAAATAGTAACACTTTCTGCATTTAAACAATAGGCAAAGATAGCGGCTGTATAATCAGATCCTTCACGACCTAAAGTAGTTGTAAATCCGTTTTCATCAGATCCTAAAAAACCTTGCGTAACAAACAATTGTTTCTTTTTAGCTATTTTAGAAATGGCTTTTTGTGTTTTTTCCCAGTCAACATTTGCATCTCGATAATTAGCGTCTGTTTTAATATAATTACGCACATCTATCCACTGTGATTGAATGTTTCTAAAATTCATATAATGCGATACAATTGTAGTGGAAATAATCTCACCAAAACTTACAATTTGATCATAAACGAAACTATAATTTGGCGATTTATTACTTCTTAAAAAATATTCAAAATCAGCAAAATGTTCATTAATATCATAAAAAACTTCATGATTTTCATCATCAAATAAATCTAAAATAATTTGATTATGATATTTTTTAACTTCTTGAATTGAGGCATTTAGCTGAGGTGATTTTTCAAAATAATTCTTTATAACTTCTTCTAAGGCATTGGTTGTCTTTCCCATAGCTGACACTACAAGTAGAACCTCTTCGTACCCCACTTTTTGAAGTACATCAAACACATTTTTTATGCCCGCTGCATCTTTAACAGAGGCACCACCAAACTTGAATATTTTCATATCACATTTTTTTTCAAAACTCAAACTATTATTTTTTTGAATCTTGACTTTGATTATTTGTTATTTAAAAATTCTTCTAATCCTTTTTCATCCATCTGAACAACACGCCAGTCATCTAATACTTTTGCTCCTGACTTTTCATAAAATTTAATAGCATTGGTATTCCAATCTAAAACATTCCATTCAATACGTCTAACACCATCTAAGGCTCCTTGTTTCATAATTTCTTTATACAAGGCTATGCCTATGCCTGTTCCTCGCATATTTTGTGTAACAATTAGATCTTCTAAATGAATTGTTTTTCCTTTCCAAGTAGAATAACGATAATAATAAAGTGCTACTCCAACTATTACTCCATCTATTTCGGCTAAAAAAGTATGAAACAAGGGGTTTGATCCAAAACCATCTCGAATCAAATCTTCTTCAGTTATTACTACTGCTTCTGGTTCTTTTTCAAATAGTGCTAATTCTTTTATAAGTAATAGCACTTGTGCCATATCATACGAGGTACCTCTACGAATCGTAAAATTTTTCATTATTTTTTCTTCTTAGCGGGTGTAGATGTCTTTTTTAACTGACGAGTATACGGTTTATAGATCCCTTCTGATTCTGCTCTTTGTTTCGCTTTTGCTGCACGATCTTTAGGATCTGGATGTGAGCTTAAAATCCTTGACATAAAACCCGAATCAGCACCTTGACTTAAGCTCGCTAATACTGTAAAGGCAGATTCAACAGCATTAACATTATATCCGTGTTTTTTCATAAAATCATACGAAAACATATCTGCTTCTGATTCTTGTTTTTGACTATGGCGACTGTCTACTATTGCACTTCCTATTTTCCCTAAAGCACTTTCGCTAACCGCTGCAACTCCCTTTACTTGTGATCCTACAGCATCTACCAAAGCTTCTTTCTGATAAGCTGCACGGATAGCATCTCTTGTATCATGATTTACAACGTGCCCTATTTCATGGCCTATAACCGCAAGTACTTCATTATCATCCATAACATCTAATAACCCTTGAAAAACACGAACACTCCCATCAGCACAAGCAAAAGCATTTACTTCTTTTACTTTATAAACTTTAAAATTAAGCGTTACACCACTTTCTGTCTTATGTTTACCAAAAAGCTTATTTAATCTTAATGTATAAGGATCTTTAGGACCCGCAATAGGGTTTTCTTTATCCATTTTCTCAACAGAAGCCTTAGATAATTGAGCAGCATCCTCATCAGAAAAGGTAAAACTTGCCACTCCTTTTTGTAAAGCTCCTAACGCTTTTTCACCTAAATTAATTTGTGCATTCATTGTAAAAGGCATAAGAGCCAATAAACCTACTGCTAATTGTATTTTTTTCATTTTGTTTTTATTTAGTTACCGCAAATACAGATATGAACAAAGATAAGAGAAGTATAATTTATTTTAAACAACTTCACAGAATAAAAGTTTTCTACAATTTTTAAAACAAAACACATATCTAAAATATACATTTTTTGATCAAACATTAAAAAAAGAATCTAATCGCTATTCTGTACGCACCATCTAATGTATATTTTAAACCTATTTTATTCAAACATTACAACTTACAGACTTCCTGTTACTTTATTTTTAAAAAAATAAATCTCATCTTTGCATTACTAACTGCATAAAAATTATGGAAGAACGCAACAGAACCCTTGGCGAATTTATAATAGAAAAACAAAATGATTTTCAATATTCTTCAGGCGAACTATCAAGAATTATCAACTCAATACGCCTAGCGGCTAAAGTTGTTAATCATAAAGTAACACAAGCTGGACTTGTAGACATTGTAGGAGCAGCAGGAGAAACGAATATACAAGGAGAAGACCAACAAAAACTAGATGTATACGCTAACGAAGTTTTCATACAAACCTTAATCAACAGAGAAATTGTTTGTGGTATTGCCAGTGAAGAAAACGATGATTTCATTACTATTTCAGGAGCTGACAATAGTCATAATAACAAGTATGTTGTATTAATGGATCCTCTTGATGGCTCTTCTAATATAGATGTAAATGTATCTGTTGGAACTATTTTTTCTGTATACAGAAGAATTACACCAGTAGGCAGTCCTGTTCAGCTAGAAGACTTCCTACAACCTGGCACAAACCAAGTAGCTGCAGGATATGTTATTTACGGAACCTCTACTATGCTTGTATACACTACAGGAAATGGTGTAAATGGCTTTACATTAAACCCTGCAATAGGTACTTTTTATCTTTCGCATCCTAATATGCAATTCTCAAAAGACGGAAAGATATATTCTATTAACGAAGGGAATTATGTCCACTTTCCTCAAGGTGTAAAAGACTATTTAAAATACTGTCAAAAAGAAGAGGGAGATCGTCCTTATACTTCTCGCTATATTGGTAGTTTAGTTGCTGATTTTCATAGAAACATGATAAAAGGAGGTATTTATATGTACCCTCCTAGCTCTAAAGCTCCCAAAGGAAAACTAAGACTACTATACGAATGCAACCCTATGGCATTTATAACAGAACAGGCAGGCGGAAAGGCTTCTGATGGTTATAAAAGAATCATGGAGATAAAACCTACTGAATTACACCAAAGAGTTCCTTTCTTTTGTGGAAGTTATAATATGGTCAATAAGGCAGAAGAATTTATGACAGCAAATCAATAACAAGAAAGAGGCTATTTAGAAAAAGTGTTCAACATTCTAGTTACTCACTTTCAGTGATAGGAGAAGCTACATTAACATTATATAGTTTCTCCTTTGAGGGTCTACTAAAAATAAAAGCGACAAAACGAAGTCAAACAACACACAATTACATTTTTTTAAACAGCCTCTTATTTTCAAAATTCACTTAAAACCACGTTGTATAATTAGACTGTAGCTGTCTGCATCTAATTTCCTTCCTATCCAGAAGAGTATCTCTCACTACTTAAACCGTAAAAAAGCTAGATAAGTATCATAAAACAACATGAATTATTCTAGCTGAATTATACTTATATCCCTTATTCAGTTGGGACAACAAAAAACATTCCGTTTTTTATACCATTTAAACTTAAAACATACTGGATTAAAAGAAAAATTCTTGATCTGTTTTATTTATTTTAGAAATAACTCGAACAAACCGTTGAGTATATAATTAGAATCATCATTAGTTCGAGCGCGAAGCTCATCGAGAATCAACACTAATTCTTATTGCTTTTCTAAGATAGTGTCTAAATCAACATTATGTGATTTCTCCCTTTGGTCGAAATGAACAAGATTGTGAATTTTTTGGACAGTCTCAGGGTTAAAAAATATTATCATGTGGAAATTTCAAAGTTTAAATGATATAAGATTCTTCTCCAATAGGTATCCAAATATTGTGTAAATAAAAAAGGCTGTCCAAAAGATTTAGGACAGCCTGTTTGTACTCAAGGCGGGACTTGAACCCGCACGAACTAATGTTCACTGGATTTTAAGTCCAGCGTGTCTACCAATTCCACCACTCGAGCATTGTTATTTTAGTAACAGAGCGAAAAACGGGGTTCGAACCCGCGACCTCAACCTTGGCAAGGTTGCGCTCTACCAACTGAGCTATTTTCGCAAATTTAATCAATATTACAAGTTACAAATTGTTTTTTTTAAAATACTTCTAAAAAATTAGTACTCAAGGCGGGACTTGAACCCGCACGAACTAATGTTCACTGGATTTTAAGTCCAGCGTGTCTACCAATTCCACCACTCGAGCGTATATTTTTTTTAAAAAAACTTATGTAACTATGAACGTATATAAAGTAATTAAATTACTTCTTTCCTTTTCTTATTTTGAAAGGATTTTTTGTACTCAAGGCGGGACTTGAACCCGCACGAACTAATGTTCACTGGATTTTAAGTCCAGCGTGTCTACCAATTCCACCACTCGAGCATTGTTATTCTAGTAACAGAGCGAAAAACGGGGTTCGAACCCGCGACCTCAACCTTGGCAAGGTTGCGCTCTACCAACTGAGCTATTTTCGCATTTAGCTTAAAGAACATTGCCTTACTTCCGTATTGCGAGTGCAAATATACAACAAGAATCAGTATTTGCAAGCACTTGAATAAAAAAAATCAAAATTTTTTTTTAAATATTTCAGATTCAATTCTTTAAATTTCTAAAACTATTTTTTTGTTAGCATACGCTTGATTTCATTTAGTTTCATTAAAGCTTCTACTGGAGTCAATGTATTAATATCTAAATTCTGAATTTCTTCTTTTATTTCTTGCAACAAAGGATCATCTAAATTAAAAAAACTTAATTGCATTTCTTCTTCTTGATCACCTAAGTTTCCTTGTGATGTTTTGCCGTTTAAAACTTCCGAAGAATGATTTTTTTCTAATTTTTTTAGAATCTTACCAGCTCTTTGTATAACTGTTTGCGGCATTCCTGCCATTTTCGCCACGTGAATACCAAAACTATGCGCACTTCCTCCTTTTTCTAATTTACGGATAAACAACACATTGTCTTTTAATTCTTTTACAGACACATTATAGTTTTGAATTCGAGTTAATGTTTCTGTCATCTCATTAAGTTCATGATAATGAGTAGCAAAAAGTGTTTTGGGTTGTGCTGGATTTTCATGCAAAAACTCTGCAATAGCCCATGCAATAGATACACCGTCATACGTACTCGTTCCCCTCCCTATTTCATCTAACAAGACTAAACTTCTATTGGATATATTATTTAGGATTGATGCGGTTTCATTCATTTCTACCATAAAGGTTGATTCTCCCATAGATATATTATCACTAGCTCCCACACGCGTAAATATCTTATCAACCACCCCCATCGTTACAGCTTCAGCAGGCACAAAACTTCCCATTTGTGCCAATAAAACAATAAGTGCCGTTTGTCTTAGTATAGCTGATTTACCTGACATATTAGGCCCTGTAATCATGACCACTTGTTGGAAATCTCGATCAAGATACACATCATTGGCTATATATGGCACTCCTATAGGCAATTGTTTTTCAATAACTGGATGGCGTCCGTTTTTTATATCTAATACATACGTATCGTTAATTTCTGGGCACACATAATTATTATCAATTGCTTGTTGTGCAAACGAAGTCAAACAATCTAACTGAGCAATGAGGTTAGCATTATGTTGAACAGGCTTAATATAGGTTGCAACCCAAGCTACTAACTGTTCAAACAGAGACATTTCTAATTGATGAATTTTTTCTTCGGCTCCTAATATTTTTGATTCGTATTCTTTTAATTCCTCTGTTATATAGCGTTCTGCATTTACCAATGTTTGTTTACGAATCCACTCTGAAGGCACTTTATCTTTATGTGTATTCCGAACTTCTATATAATACCCAAAAACATTATTAAAAGAAATTTTTAAAGATGGGATACCCGTTTTTTCAGATTCTCTTTTTTCTATTGCCTCCAAAAACTCTTTTCCTGAATTTGAAATATTTCGTAATTCATCTAATTCCTCATTTACTCCTGACGCAATAGCATTTCCTTTATTAATTGCTACTGGTGCGTCTGGATTTAATGTATTAGTAATTTTTTCCCTCAACAATTCACAAGCGTGCAAACTATCTCCTATTACTTTTACTGCTTCCTGAGTACTTTTTAAAGCAAGAGTCTTAACTGGTTCGATAGCATCTAAAGAATTTTTCAAATACACTAATTCTCTTGGTGAAACTCTTCCAGCTGCCACTTTAGATATCAAACGTTCTAGATCTGATATCTGCTTAATCTGTTGTTGAACTTGATATAATATTTCTTGATTATCTTTAAAATAGCCAACTACTTCATGGCGTCCTTTAATCTTATTTATATCTTTTAGTGGAAGAGCTAACCATCGTTTTAACAAACGTCCTCCCATAGGAGAAAGAGTACGATCTATTACATCTAACAAGGTAACAGCGTTAGGATTATAACTATGGTACAACTCTAAATTACGAATAGTAAAACGATCCATCCAAACGTAAGCATCTTCTGCAATGCGGTGAATAGAGGTTATATGTTGAATTTTATTATGTTGGGTTTCGGATAAATAATACAAAATAGCCCCTGAAGCAATAACACCATACTCTAACTCTTCTATTCCAAAGCCTTTTAGTGAATTAGTTTGAAAATGATTAATCAAACTTTCAGTTGCATAGTCTTGTTTGTACACCCAATCTTCAAGATAAAAAGTGTGAAAATTTTCGCCAAAAATCTCCACAAACTCTTTTTTATTATGTTTAGGAACTAAAATTTCACTTGGATTAAAATTTTGCAATAATTTATCTACATAATCTGCATTGCCTTCAGAAGTTAAAAACTCCCCTGTTGATACATCTAAAAAAGCCACACCTAATTGTTTCTTTCCAAAATAAACAGAAGCCAAAAAGTTATTGGATTTAGACATCAATACTTCGTCATTCATAGAAACACCAGGGGTTACTAACTCCGTTACTCCTCGTTTTACAATAGTCTTGGTCATTTTAGGATCTTCTAACTGATCACAAATAGCTACACGTAAACCTGCCTTTACCAATTTTGGCAAATACGTATTTAAGGAGTGATGTGGAAACCCCGCCAAGGCTGTTTCACTTTCTGTTCCGTTGCCTCTTTTTGTTAAAGTGATCCCTAAAATACGAGCTGTACGAACAGCATCATCTCCAAAGGTTTCGTAAAAATCGCCCACTCTAAATAACAAACAAGCATCTGGATACTTGGTCTTGATCTCGTTATACTGTTTCATTAGAGGAGTTTCCTTAGGTGTTTTAGCTTTTACTGACAAAACGTTAAATTTTTTGATTAATCGCGACGAATTTACTTATTTTGGCGTAATATTTGATCAAATATTTTTACATTTGTGTATAACTAATTACAAGTCAATTATGAAAAAGGCAATACTAGCAGTAGCAACAATAGTATTTTTAGGAAATTTATCAGCTACTGCTCAAGAAAAAGCAAAAAAAGCAGCTTCAAAAGCGAAAATGGAGGTAGCTAAAAAAGTAGAAGAAACAAAATTTGAAATTACGAAAGTATCAGGTCCTGGGATGTATGTAGAAAAAGAAACTATAGACTATGGTACAATTGAACAAGGTGCTGAAGGAAAAAGAGAATTTGTTATTGTAAATAACGGTAACGAACCATTAGTTATTTCAAACGCTCAAGGTTCTTGTGGCTGTACTGTTCCTTCTTTCCCTAAAGAACCAATTGCTCCTGGAGCAAAAGCTGTAATTGGCGTTAAATATGACACAAACCGAGTAGGAGCTATTAACAAATCTGTAACAGTTACTACAAACATGAAAGATAATCCTACAAAAGTATTACACATCACAGGTAATGTTGTAGCTAAACCAACACCAACTAGTCCTTTAGATGCTAAACCAACAGGTCCAACTGCACAGTAGTTAAACTTTAAAAAGACATCAAAAAGCTCTCATTGGAGGGCTTTTTGATTTCATTTCAGTTCTATTTTTACTAGAATAGTAATTCACAAGATACCTACATCAAACAGATAATACTAAGATTATTTCCTGTCTATTCAAAAACAGAATCATCATTATTATCGAAAGAAATGTAAATTTGCCAAATGAGAAAAATTGAAAATAGCGAATTAGAACGCAAAACAGTAGAGCAATTTAAAAAAGCTCAAAAAACACCTCTTATTATTATATTAGACGACATACGAAGCCTTCATAACATTGGTTCTGTGTTCAGAACAAGTGATGCTTTTTTAATTGAAAAGATCTATTTATGTGGAATTACCGCCACGCCTCCTAACAAAGAAATTCACAAAACAGCTTTAGGAGCAACCGAAACGGTTTTTTGGGAATACCACAAAGATGTGTTAGAGCTTATTGAAAATCTTAAAAAGGAAGAAGTTGAAGTGTATGCTATTGAACAAGTTGAAAATGCTATATTCCTTGATCAATTTAGACCGAAACCTACTAAAAAATATGCTTTAGTTTTTGGAAATGAAGTTTTTGGAGTAAACCAAGAAGCTATAAAACTTTGCAACGGAGCGATTGAAATACCTCAACTGGGAACTAAACATTCTTTAAATATTTCTGTAAGTACTGGTATTGTTATTTGGGATTTATTTTGCAAATTGAACGAAAAATAAAACAGAGGCTGTCCGAAAAGATCTCAATCTTATCATTTCAACCAAAGAGGAAATCAAACGAAGAACAACGAAACCTTTAGATTTATTATTTGATCGAAGTGACAAACCAGACGTTGAGTTTAAACTTTTCAGACACCCTCTCTTCATTTTTTTTAACAATTTAATTTTTCTTGTATTTTTTGTAAGATGATTACATAATCTTCTTGTCTTTTTACAAAATCTAAATCAGAAACATCTATTACTAGCATATTTAAGCCTAATTGTGTTTTAATATAATCTAAATAACCTTTATTAATCTTATCTAGATATTCTGCTGGTATTTCTTGTTCATAACTACGCCCTCTCTTTTTTATATTTTTAAGTAATCTATCCGTATTCTGATATAGATATACATATAAATCAGGTTTAGGCATTTCTTTATAAATAATATCAAATAGGGTTTTATAAAGACGAAACTCATCACCTTGCAAAGTAACTTTTGCAAAAATCAAGGATTTAAAAATATGATAATCTGCTACTACGAAATCTGCAAAGAGATCAAATTGTGACAAATCGTCAGCTAATTGTTGATAGCGATCAGCCAAAAAAGACATTTCTAAAGGAAAAGCATAACGTCCTTGATCTTTATAAAATTTTGGCAAAAAAGGATTATCTGCAAAACGTTCTAAAACTAATTTTGCATTAAAATCAGCTGCTATTTTAGAAGCTAAAGTAGTTTTTCCCGCCCCAATATTCCCTTCTATGGCTATATAATTTAATTTATCTACATCAAACTGTTTAATAGGAGCCGTAAGTTCCGTAACCACTTCACAGGAACTCATATCAGGACAGTCCAACAATAAACGATCTACATTTTTAGACAAAATAGGATGTACCCACTCTACTCCAAGATCCTTCATGGGATATAATACAAAACGCCTGTTTTGCATGTGAGGATGCGGAATTATTAAATTTTCTGTATTTAATATTTGGTCATCAAATGCTACAATATCAATATCAATAATACGGGGTTCGTATCCTACCTCTTTCTTCTTTTGACGCCCCATTTCTTTTTCAATACTTGTTATTTTTCTTAAAACTTGTTCAGGAGTAAAAGAAGTATGAATAAGTATTGCACAATTATAAAAAGCATCACTCTCAAAACCCCAAGCAGGTGTTTCATACAACTTTGACACCTGTAAAACCAATCCAATTTTACTATGAATCAACTGTATACAAGCCGTTATATGACCAAGCTTATCTCCTTGATTGCTTCCTAAAGATAATATTACTTTTTTTTGTATTCCCATGCTTGGCAAAGTAACTAAAAAGTTTTGGAGAATAGAAGTATATTTGCATCTGTGTTAATAACTTATTTTTTCGTGTAACTTTTTTAATATTTTAAACACTAATCTGTAAAAAACAAAACAATGAATTTTTTAAAGAATGTATTAGCAAGCATAATTGGGCTTTTTATATTTTGCATTATCTGCTTTTTTGGCATTATTATACTAAGTACATTAGTTGCTAGTGGAAAGGAAAAAGTTGAAATTCAAGATAATTCTGTACTGGTATTAAACTTAGAAAAAATAACAGAAGATTACGCTGGAAAATTCAATTATGAAGATATGCCCTTTTTAAATGAAAAAGGAAAAGGAGAAGGTCTTATAGACATATTAAAAGCAATTAAAGAAGCTAAAAACGATAGTAGAATAAGAGGTATTTCTATTTTAAACAACACTCTTCATTTAGGTACTGCTCAAACTAAAGCTCTTAGAGACGAGATAGAAAATTTCAGAAAATCAGGAAAGTTTGTTTTAGCGTACGGAAATAGCTATTCACAAAAAGAATATTACCTAAACTCTGTTGCCAGTACAGTTTATTTAAATCCTGTTGGAGAATTAGAATTTAAAGGATTATCAAGTGAAGTAATGTACTTCAAAGATTTTCAGGATAAAACAGGAATGAAAATGGAAATTATTCGACACGGAAAATACAAAAGTGCAGTTGAACCTTTTCTAACGAATACTATGAGTCCTGAAAATCGAGAACAAATTAGTGGTTTTTTAAATTCTATTTGGAATGCTATTACCGAAGATATCTCGAAATCAAGAAACATATCTGTAACGGACTTAAATTTAATAGCTACTGATTTATTGGCCCGTACTCCTGAGTTGGCAAAAAACAATAAGTTGATAGACATCATAGCCTATGAAGACGTATATCATCAGGACATCAAAAAAAGATTAAAAGTAGCTGAAAGTGAAGATTATAACACTGTAAATATTCTTGATTACTCAAAAGAACTAGCTAACAATGAAGAATTTAGTTTAGGTGAAAAAATTGCGATTATTTATGCACAGGGCGAAATAGGCTCAGGAGAAGGGGATCTAAATACCGTAGGAGAAGGTTCTATGAAAAGATCTTTAAAAGAAGCTCGTGAAGATCAAGATATAAAGGCTATTGTTCTACGAATTAACAGCCCTGGAGGAAGTGCTTTAACATCTGACCTAATATGGAGAGAAATAGAATTAACTAAAAAGGTAAAACCAGTCGTTGTTTCTATGGGTAATCTAGGCGCATCTGGTGGTTATTATATTGCTTGTAATGCTCATAAAATTTTTGCGGAAGCAAGTACAATAACAGGTTCTATTGGAGTTTTTGGGATGTTGCCTAATTTATCTGAAATCAGCAAACGATATGGAATTAATACAGAAACAGTAGAAACTCATAAAAACGCATCTGGATATAGTGTTTTTGAACCAATAGACACTGATTTTAGAAACTTTACACAAGAGGGCGTAGAAACCATCTATAAAACATTTGTAAACCGGGTAGCTAAAGGTCGCAAAATGACTTTTGAACAAGTAGATGCCATAGCACAAGGTCGCGTTTGGAGTGGCACAGACGCACTCAAAATTGGATTAGTAGACAAAATTGGAGGCTTAGATGATGCTATAACCTACGCAGCTACTCTTTCAAAAACAAAAAAATACAGCACTATTTCATATCCTGAATTTGAAAAAAATTTCCTTGATGAATTAGAAAAAAGTGGCTTTATGAGTTTCTTTAAAACACGTGAAAATCTGCTAAAGGAACAAGTTGGTGAAGAAGGTTTAGAAATGATTAATCAGATAAAACGAATGAATAATCGAAGAGGAATACAATTAATACTTCCTTATGAATTAAAAATAAATTAGCCTCTAACACAAAAATCCGTTTTCATATTAAAGCGGATTTTTTTTATGTATTTTTGTAAATAAACTAAAAAGTTTTACAACATACAATTTCAAAAAGATTACAAAATGAAAAAGAAAATTTTTATAGGTATTGGAGCCTCTCTCTTTATTATAATTGGCGTCTTAGCCTCCATTCCTTTATTTTTTAAGGATACAATAAAAGCTAAAATTCAGGAAACCATTAATGAAAATCTAAATGCTAAAGTTGCATTTGCCGATGCTGATATAAGCTTGTTCAAAAGTTTCCCAAAAGCTACCATTTCCTTAGAAAAATTCACAATCATTAATCATGCTCCTTTTGAAGGCGATACACTTGTTGCTTTTGATGAATTAAATCTAAAAATGTCCGTAACTGAACTTTGGAAAGACAAAAAAGAACCTATGTCGTTAGAGGCAATCAGTATTAAAAACGGTTTAGCCAACATCCTTTTCAATAAAGAAGGAAAAGGAAATTTTGATATTGCAAAAAAAACGAACGAACCTACTTCTTCTAATGAAAAGAGCGAACCTTTTTCAATGAACATACAAAATTATGCTGTTGAAAATTTTCGTTTCAAATTCTATGACGAGCGTTCTAAAATTAAAATGGTTTTAGATAGTATACAACATAGTGGAAAAGGTGACTTTGGCTCTCAAAAATTAGATTTACAAACTCAATCTGTTGCTAAAGTATCTCTTGATATGGATAAAATGAACTATATGAAAAATGTAGTTATAACATTAGATGCCGTATTAGGAATAGATCTATCTGCTAATAAGTATACATTTAAAGAAAATAAGGCAAAAATTAACGAACTCCCTCTTGAGTTCAATGGTTTTATACAAATGCTACAAGGAGAACAACTTTATGATTTAACCTTCAAAACCCCTACTTCTTCTTTTAAAAACTTCTTGGGTCTTGTACCTGCACAATATGCAGGCAATCTAGAAACAGTGAAAACTTCGGGTGATTTTACGATAAATGGAAAAGTAAAAGGAAAACTCAAAGAAAATATAATTCCTACATTTAATATTTCAATAGCATCTAACAATGCCTCTTTTCAGTATCCCCAACTTCCAAAATCAGTCCGAAATATTGTAATTGACACTAAAATAATTAACGATAGCGGTGCTTTAAGCGATACCTATGTAAATCTAGACCAATTATCTTTTCAAATAGATCAAGATGTTTTTAACGCAAAAGCATCTATCAAAAATGTAGCTACAAACCCAAATGTTAACGCAGCTCTAAAAGGAACTATTAATCTAGGTAATTTCACAAAAGCGTACCCCATAAAAATAGACAAACCGCTTTCTGGAATTCTAAAAGCAGATATAACAACAGAATTTAATATGCAAGCTGTTGAAAAGAACGAGTATGAAAAAATTAAAAATGCAGGCACTTTACATTTAACTGGATTTAACTATACTGGTCCTGAAATGGCTAAACCTGTTCAAATAAAACTAGCTCAAGTTAGTTTTAATAATAGTCAGATTAAACTGAATCAATTAGACATGAAAACAGGGAGTTCAGACTTAAAAATAAATGGTGTATTAGAAAATTTCTATGGCTTTTTCTTCAGAAAACAAACCTTAAAAGGTAATTTTAATATGGGGTCAACTCAATTATATGTAGCCGATTTTATGGCTCCTGCTCCAGTAAATTCAACAAACAAACCTAATTCAAGCACATCCAACAGCGAAGAAAATACTTCTTCCGTTAAAAAAGGAAAAAAAGAAGCGGTTAAAATACCTGCTTTTCTTGATTGTACAATTAGCGCAAAAGCAAACACAGTTGTATATGATAATTTAGCACTTAAAAATGTATCAGGTAAAATGATGATTAAAAATGAAACTGTTTCCTTACAAAACGTAAAAACAGACATTTTTAACGGCACTATTGGTTTTAATGGGCTTGTATCTACAAAAGGCAATACTCCAACGTTTAATATGAATTTAAATCTCGACAAGGTGGATATTACCCAATCTTTTACTCAATTAAATCTACTAAAAAATATCGCACCTATAGCAGGAGCTATCACTGGAAAACTTAATTCTACTATTAAGTTAAATGGTAATTTAGATGCTGTTGAATTAACTCCAGACATTAAGACTTTAACAGGTGACTTATTAGGACAATTACTTTCTGCTTCAATAAATGCTAATAATTCGCAAATGCTTAGTGCATTAGGATCTCAACTAAAATTCTTAGACATCAAAAAAATCAATTTAAATGATATTAAAGCCAATTTAGCATTTGATAAAGGACGTGTAATTGTTAAACCATTTAAAATAAAATATCAAGACATCGTAGCTGAAGTAGGTGGTACACATGGTTTTGATCAAAACATGAATTACAATATCAAATTAGATGTACCAGCCAAATATTTAGGAGGTGATGTAAATAAATTATTAGCGAAACTGAGTCCTAACGAAGCATCAAAAATTGAAAGTGTTCCTATTAACGCGTTGATGACAGGTAATTTTAAATCACCAAAAGTGACCACAGACCTAAAACAGGCAAGCTCTAACTTAGCCTTACAAATTGCTAAATCACAAAAAGACAAATATCTTAATCAGGGAGTTGACGCTCTTAGCAATATTCTAGGAGGAAATAAAAAAGGAAAAGACTCTACGTCTACAAAAGACCCTAAAAAAGAAGCTATTAAAAACACTGCTAATCAAGTCCTTGAAGGTCTTTTTGGCAGAAGAAAATAACTAATTATTAAAAGCAAAAAACTATGGGTGTCTAAAAAAAGGATCAATTAGCATCTAGTTTATCTCTTACACAACAGGAAAAATCAGATTATCAACGTTATATAATTTGATTTTTCCTGTTCACTTTATTCAAGCCTCCTTTTGGTTGAAATAAGTAGATTGTACCCTTTTGAACACCCTCAGTTTTTGTATTTTTTTATATGGTATTATAGCTCAATCTTTACTACATAACCTTCGTAGGTTCTAATATTAAAAACAGTATTATCTTCAAATATTAAATATTGTCCTTTAATTCCTTTTAAAATTCCTGTATAATGTGGTGTTTTTTCTAAATTCAAACTCATTACTTTTTTAGGATATTCTAAAACGGGGTACTGAATTTCATATAAATCATCTGCAACAGGGTGATAATACTCTTGTACCTCTTGGGGTAAAATAGACTGTAAATTATTACGTTCTAGTATCAAATCTACATCAGGCACTTCATTTTTCAGCATACGTTGCCAGTTCGTTTTATCCGCATATTTATTTTTCAACGCTACCTCTGTTATACCTGCCAAATAACGATTTGGAACTTCAACAATAGGAATAGCCTGTACAGCTCCCTGATCTATCCATCTAGTTGGTACTTGAGTTTTTCTTGTTACTCCTACCTTCACTTCGCTAGACAAAGCTAAATACACTACATGAGGCTGTAATTGTACTTTTTTTTCATATTCTAGATCACGATCTTCAACATCTAAATGAGCTTTACTTAATTCTGGTTTCATAATCCAATCACCCGCCGATGCACTTGCCATAAAACAATCATAACAAAAACCTTGTCTAAAAATTTTTTTTTCTTTCCCGCATTCTAGACATTGATAACCAAGATGTAAAAATGTTATTGGCTTACCTAATAACTGATTAATATTTAAAAAGGAGTTTTCAAGAACTAGATAATATTCAATAGGATTAACAAATTCTGTCTGCATTTTGGTAAGTACACCTTGAAATGTCATAGTGATTTTAGATTTTAGATTTTAGATAACCTTTTTTTTTATATTTTAGCGTAAAGTTATAATTCAAAATTCAAAATTCAAAATTCACGATTATAATGCCTTTACCAATTATAAATTCTATTGCCTCTTGGGTTTTAAAACAACGTATTCATCAGATAGAACTTTTTTTAAAATATCCAAATGAAGTACAAGAAGAACTGCTGACAAACCTAATTCGTCAATCAGAAAACACCATAGTTGGTAAAATATATGATTTCCAATCAATAAAAACATATCACACTTTTCAAGAAAGAGTCCCTATTTCATGCTATGAAGATTTAGAGCCTTTAATTGAACGTACACGCAAAGGAGAGCAAAATGTTTTTTGGCATCAACCCATTAAATGGTTTGCTAAATCAAGTGGAACAACTAATGCAAAAAGTAAATATATTCCTGTAAGTAATGAAGCTCTTGAAAACTGTCATTATAAAGGTAGTAAAGATTTACTTTGCATGTATCTTAATAATAACGAAAACTCTCAGCTTTTTACAGGAAAAAGCCTTCGTTTAGGAGGCAGTAAACAGCTTTATGAAGACAATAATACTTTCTTTGGCGATTTATCTGCTATTCTTATTGATAATATGCCTTTTTGGGCTGAGTTCAGCAGTACCCCATCCAATAAAACCTCTTTAATGAGTGAATGGGAAACGAAACTTTTAGCAATTGTTAACGAAACTAAAACCGAAAATGTGACCAGTTTTGCGGGGGTTCCATCTTGGATGATGGTATTACTTAACAAACTTATGGAAGAAACTGGCAAAACAAATCTATTTGCAGTTTGGCCTAATCTAGAGGTATATTTTCACGGTGGTGTAAGTTTTGAGCCATATCGTGAACAGTATAAAAAGATACTTCCTAATCCTGACTTTAAATACTATGAAATATATAATGCTTCTGAAGGTTTTTTTGCCATACAAGACCTCAATAATTCGAGCGACTTATTACTAATGTTAGATTATGGTATTTTTTATGAATTTATACCTATGGATACATACGGTACTGTAGATCAAAAAATAGTACGTCTAGCAGAGGTAGAACTTTATAAAAACTATGCTGTTGTAATTACTACTAATGCAGGCTTATGGCGTTATTTAATTGGCGATACTGTTCGATTTACCTCTTTATCCCCTTATAGAATTCGGATTACAGGACGAACCAAACATCATATTAATGTATTTGGAGAAGAATTAATGGTTGAAAACACTGATAAAGCGTTGGCAAAAACCTGCCAACTAACGAACTGTGAAATAAAAGATTATACTGTTGCTCCTATTTTTATGAATGGAAAAGAAAAAGGGGCTCATGAATGGGTTATTGAATTTAAGACTCAACCTAAATGTATTGATCAATTTAGTCAAATTTTAGATCAAAGTATACAATCATTAAATTCTGATTATGAAGCTAAACGGTATAACAATATGACTTTAAATCCTCTAAAAGTTAATATAGCTCGTGAAAATTTATTTTATGATTGGTTAAAGGAAAAAGGAAAATTGGGTGGTCAAAACAAAATACCTCGCTTATCAAATTCTCGTGAGTACTTAGAGAGTCTCTTAAAAATTCAGTAATTTAATTTCTGCAAAGTTTATTTCAAAATCTTTATTTTTTTTATTTTGTTAACTCTAATGAATAACTAAAAAACTGTCTAAAAACTCACTAACTCCTCATCTTATTAAAAAATGATTGTTGTTATTTTAAATTTTCAGACAGTCTATTTATGATTATAAAAAAAGTTTATGATGCAATTTCTAAACGCTTAAGCAAATTCTTATTAAGGGCTACTTCCACGTATTTTTTATCTACATTTAAGAGTTTTTCATCTGAACTTGGTATCTCATACATTGCATCTGTTAGAACAGCCTCACATAACGAGCGTAAACCACGCGCGCCTAGTTTATATTCTAATGCTTTGTCTACAATAAAGTCCAATGCTTCATCACTAATATTAAACTCGATTTCATCCATAGCAAACAATTTTTTATATTGTTTTATGAGTGCATTTTTAGGCTCTGTTAGAATAGCACGCAAAGTGGCCTTATCTAAAGGATCCATGTGTGTTAATACTGGTAATCGTCCTATTATTTCAGGAATTAATCCAAAATCTTTAATATCTTTTGGAATTATATACTGCAACAAATTGGATTCATCTATCTTATCTGTTTCTTTAGATGCTCCGAAGCCCATTGCTTGACGATTTAAACGTTTTGATATAATACGTTCTACCCCATCAAAAGCTCCTCCTGCAATAAATAATATATCCTTAGTATTAACTTCTACAAATTTTTGATCAGGATGTTTACGTCCTCCTTTTGGAGGAACATTAACTACAGTTCCTTCTAACAACTTTAACATGGCTTGTTGTACTCCTTCACCAGAAACATCACGTGTAATAGATGGATTATCGCTCTTACGTGCAATTTTATCAATCTCATCAATAAAGACAATACCTCGTTCTGCTCTTGTTACATCATAATCCGCTGCCTGTAATAAACGAGTTAAAATACTTTCTACATCTTCTCCTACATAACCTGCCTCAGTTAGTACCGTGGCATCTACTATTGCTAGTGGCACATCTAACATTTTGGCAATTGTTTTGGCTACCAAAGTTTTTCCTGTACCTGTTTGACCTACCATAATAATGTTTGATTTTTCAATTTCAACATCATCTCCGTGATCTAATTGCATTAAACGTTTATAGTGGTTATATACTGCAACTGAAATAACTTTTTTGGTTTGTTCTTGTCCTATAACATATTTATCTAAAAAAGCTCTAATATCTTTTGGTTTTTGCAGAACTAAATCGGTTATTTTAGCAGACAAACCACTTGCTTTTAATTCTTCTAAAACAATTCCATGTGCTTGCTCGATACAATGGTCGCATATATGTGCATCAATACCTGCAATTAATAAATTAGTTTCAGGCTTTCTCCTTCCGCAGAAGGAACATTCTAAAATTTCTTTTGCCATTATTTAAGTTTAATGTCATAAAGTTCAGAATCTAAGATCAAAGACTCTGAACTTTAGACGAAAAATTTATCTTCTTAAAACTTCATCAATCATTCCGTATTCTTTTGCTTCATCGGCTTTCATCCAATAATCTCGCTCAGAATCTTTATATACTTTTTCGAAAGGTTGCTTTGAATGATGTGAAATAATTTGATATAATTCATCTTTCAATTTTAACATTTCTTTCAAATTTATTTCCATATCGGTTGCTACACCTTGTGCTCCGCCAGAAGGTTGATGAATCATTACTCTTGAATGTGGTAAAGCAGAACGTTTTCCTTCCGCACCTGCACATAAAAGTACGGCTCCCATAGATGCTGCCATACCTGTACAAATAGTTGCTACATCAGGTTTTACAAACTGCATAGTATCATAAATACCTAAACCTGCATATACACTTCCTCCTGGAGAGTTAATATATATTTGAATATCTTTGGAAGCATCTACACTTTCTAAGAACAACAACTGTGCTTGAATGATATTAGCCATATAATCATCTACTCCTGTTCCCATAAAAATGATTCGATCCATCATCAAGCGTGAAAAAACATCTAACTGGGAAATATTTAATTGACGTTCTTCAATTACATAAGGAGTCATGCTACTTACGATTTTATCATAGTACATACTATTTACTCCGTGATGCTTGGTAGCATATTTTTTAAATTCTTTACCGTAATTCATTTACTAATTAGTTTAAAAGTTTAGAGGTTTAAAGTTTAAATTTATAGGATTAAACGATTTAAACTTATTACAATTTTTAGACCTTTTTATTCCTAATGACAGTTTGTCAATAAAAAAGCGTCAAATAAAACATTTGACGCTCAAACTTACGTATTTTTTTATGATTTTTCTTTAAGAAAATCTAAAAGTTTACAGAAGTAAATTCTTTCTTTTAATTATTTTTAAAGTATATAATTCTGTGTATTAGATTTCACCATACATGGCTTTAACGAACTCATCATAAGTAACTTCTTTAGTAGATGTATTTAATTTTTCTTTAAATACATTCAATAATCTTTCACTCATTACTTGTTCTGACAAACGACGAACTTCTTCTTGATTTGTCATTACACGGTTCACGATATTATCTACATCTTCTTGTGAAGGATCTAACTGACCAAATTGTGCCATTTGTTTTTTAATAATATCACTAGCGTATGTTTTTAAATCTTCAAAAGTTACTTGTAGATTATTAGAGGTAATGATCTTGCTTTCGATTAATTGATAACGTAAACCGTTTTCAGAACGGGCATACTCAACTTCTGCTTGTTCAGCTGTTAATGGTGTTTCTCCAACTGTTTGAATCCATCTCTTTAAGAATTCAGTTGGCAACTCAACTTGATGATTTTTGATTAAATATTCTGTTGCATCATTATAAAACTTTTGATCTGCTTGTTGTGCGAAAGTTTTCTCTGCATCTTCTTTAATTTTAGCTTTTAGGTCTTCTACTGAGGTTACATTTCCTTCGCCAAATAATTTATCAAATAATTCTTGATTTAATTCAGCTGGTTCTGTTGTTGTAACTTCTTCAATTTTAAAGTCTACAGTAATATCTAAACCATGAACATCATCATGACCTAAACCTAAATAGTCCATTAATTTATGATCATCATTAAATAATCCTTTTGTAGGTATAGCCACTATATCTCCTGCTTTTTTACCGATAAAAGATTCTGCAACTGCTTTATTTTCAAAAATGTCTAGAGTGATTTGAGCAGGTTTATTAATTCCTTTTTCTTCATTTACAAAAACACCGCGAATATCATCTTCTTTAGCGATTACGTCTTTAGAAGACATTTTTCCAAATTGTTTTTGAATTCTAATTACTTGCTCATCTAATAATTTATCATCTGCTACAATATTGTAATAGGTCAAATCTTCAGATCCTTCTAACTTCACGTCAAATTCAGGAGCTAAACCTAATTCAAATTCAAATTTAAAATCATCAGCATCCCAATTAAAATCTTCCGTAAATTTAGGAAGTGGATTTCCTAAGATATCTAATTTTTCTTCTACTAAAAACTTATTTAAACTTTCTTGAATTAACTTATTTACCTCCTCAGCTAAAACCGCTTTACCGTATTGTTTTTGCACTAAAGACATTGGCACTTGACCTTTACGGAAACCTGGTATATTCGCGTTTTTACGGTAGTTTTGCAAAACTTTCTCTACCTTTTCAGCATAATCATTCTTTGCAACTTCTACAGTTACCACTGCGTTTAACGCATCAATATTGGTTTTTGTAATATTCATTATATATGTTTTTTACGTACTAAATTTGGGTGGCAAAATTACATAATTTATACCACCCAACAAATTTTATTTTATCAAAATCAACTTACTAATTTTTAGTCTTTTATAAACTTATACAACACCCATTGTGAAACAGACATCAAGACACTAAAAATAAGGGCTGTAACAAACGATTCTACAACAAATCCATCTACCAATTTAGCACACAAAAGAACCATTCCTGCATTAATAACTAGTAAAAAAATCCCCAATGTAAAAAACGTAATAGGCAAAGTAAAGAAAACTAATATTGGCTTTAAAAAGGTATTTAAAACCCCTAAAACAAAGGCTACAACAAAAGCTGTTGTAATATCTTTAAAATGTACTTCTTTCATAAAATAAGAAAGCACTATTACAATTAGCGTTGATATTAAGAATTTTTGCAATAATTTCATTTTTATATATGGTTTAAAATATTATTTTTTTATTTCTAAAACGTATTTGAAGAAAAACGCTCCAAAAAACACAACGTTTTTTCTAAAAAATCTTTTGGATTTTCCGCATGCAACCAATGACCTGCATTGGATACACTTACTATTTCTGCTTTGGGAAAATGATGATAAATTGTTTCAAAATCGCTATCTAAAATATAATCTGATTTATCCCCTCGCAAAAATAGGGTTTTTTTAGTAAAATGGTTTTCAAATGGTAAAGCTTCGCCTATAACAGAGGTGTTTTCTATAAATACTTTTAAATTAAATCGAAAACCCAATTGTCCTGATTCAATCCAATATAAATTCTTTAATAAAAATTGTCTAGTTCCCAAATCTTTTATATGTTTTGAAATGACTTCTTCTACATCTGAACGTGATGGCTTCACTGAAAAATCAACGGCGTTTAAGGCTTCTAAGATGGTTTGATGATGTGGTGCGTAATATTTAGGCCCTATATCCGCCACTATTAATTCATCTACTAAATCTGGATAATTTGTAGCTAAAAGCATGGCTACTTTCCCTCCCATTGAATGTCCTATTACGGATATATTGGATATTTTTTTTTCTTTACAATAACATACTACGTCTTGCATCATAAAATCATAACTCCAATCATTCGTATGGAAACTTTTCCCGTGATTACGCATATCCAAAGCATGCACTTCAAAACCTTGTTCTGCATATTGAGAGGCTAAGGTTTTCCAGTTATCTGACATCCCCAGAAATCCATGAATAATAACTAAAACCTTTCCTTCTCCTTGTATATTACTATGTAATTTCATATTTATTTCTTTGTTTTCTCAAACACATTTTTAAAATAACTAAAATATAAATCTAAAGTTTTATATTTTTTAACCATACCTAATTTAACTTTCTAAATAAGCGTTAGAAAAAAAGAAATCTATTGATCTTATTTTGCAGTCTTTTATATGAGGAATGTTAAATATTTTTCATCTTCTTCTACAAAAGCTATTTTATTTAGGATTTAAATTAGAGTTTTATATTTAGTATCTTTTGATATTTCCTCTACTAAATCATCTATAATACACACTACTCAACGGAAAAAAACTAGGATTACAAACTTTATTTTCCCATTAAACCAGAAAATTATTATTATTTAATGATTAATTTACTTTAATTTTCTCAAATACATGTTTACTACATTTTCTAACCCTAAATACAATGATTCAGAGATTAACGCATGACCAATAGATACTTCTAGCAAACCTGGGATATTTTGATTAAAAAATTCAATATTATCTAGACTTAAATCATGACCTGCATTAATTCCTAAATTTAATTCATTTGATAATTCAGCCGCCTCTATATAAGGTAAAATTGCTTTTTCATTTCCTAAACTATATTGATGAGCAAAAGTTTCAGTATATAATTCAATTCTATCAGTTCCTGTTTCTTTTGCTCCTTCTATCATTTTTAATATTGGATCTACAAAAATAGAAGTTCTAATACCGTTGCGCTTAAACTCAGCAATTACTTCTCTCAAATATGTTTGATTTGAAATAGTATCCCAACCAGCATTAGATGTTAATGCTCCAATTGCATCAGGAACTAGAGTTACTTGAGTAGGCTTACATTCTAAAACTAAATCAATAAAATTATGCTGCGGATTTCCTTCAATATTATATTCTGTATAAACTACATCTTTTAAATCACGTGCATCTTGATAGCGAATATGTCGTTCATCCGGACGGGGATGTATTGTAATTCCCTGTGCACCAAATTCTTGAATACGCTTAGCTCCTTCTAGTACATTTGGTGTATTTCCTCCTCTAGAATTACGCAACGTAGCCATCTTATTTATGTTTACACTGAGTTTACAGTTATTTTGAATCATTTGAAACTATATTTTAATAAAACGAAACAAAAATACAAACTTACAGATGGGTCTTATATAATTTTTTAATTATTTTGCAACTAGATAACAAATCAAAATATTTTTAAACAATACGCTGGACTCATGAATACACTTATCGACTATATTAATCAAGACTTTACACCATTAGACATTAATGAGGAGGTAGCAACTGCTCAGGATTTTTTTTCTGACTATTCTTTTTCACATTTCCCTGTAACTGAAAATGGCATTTTCATTGGCAATGTAGCTGCAGAAGATGTAGACGGGTTTGATTTCAGCAAAAGTTTAGCAGAATATCGATATACTTTTGAACCTTTTTTTACTAGAAGTAATTCCGTTTTGTTAGATGTACTGGACGATTTTGCTAAAAACGAAACTAACATTATACCTGTTTTAGATCTAAACAATCAATACATAGGATATTATGAACTAGAAGATGTAATACGTGTTTTTAACGAAACACCTTTCCTACGCGAATTAGGAGGTATTATAATTATTGAAAAGGGAATAAATGATTATTCTTTCAGTCAAATTACACAAATAGTAGAAGGCAACAACGGTAAATTACTTGGCGCTTTCATTTCTAATTCTGATACAGAAAAAATTCAAATCACATTAAAATTAGGAGAAGGAAGCCTTAATGAAATCATCCAAACATTTAGACGTTATGATTATGAAATCATATCAGAACATCAAGAAGATGAACATCTAAAAACGCTTAAGGAGCGTTCCGATTATCTAGACAAATATTTAAACATCTAATTTTTTCAACCCAATTATAACTAACATAGATTATCTCCTGATAGAAACAATACTAATATGAAAGTAGCCATCTACGGTCAATATTACCAAAATACAACCGCACCTATTATAGAAAGGTTAATCCTTTTTTTAAAAACAAATGCCATAACATTCACCATTGAGGCTAACTTTTTAAAAATCCTCCAAGATCATCAAATAACCATGAACTGTGTCGAAACTTTTAGTACACATAGTGATTTAGACAATTCTTATCAAATGGTATTAAGTGTAGGTGGAGATGGAACTTTTCTTAGAGCTGCTACATTTGTAAGAGATTCTGAAATTCCTATACTGGGAATAAATGCAGGCAGACTCGGTTTTTTAGCCAATGTACAACAAGAAAACATTGAAAAATTCCTAACACTTGTATTAGAAAAAAAATACACCATATCAGAACGAACACTTCTTAGTGTAACTTGTTCTCCTGAATTGAGTTCATTAGACAATATAAATTTTGCCATGAACGAGATTACCGTAAATCGTAAAGACACGACCTCTATGATAACCATAGAAACTTATTTAAATGATGAATATTTAACCTCTTATTGGGCCGATGGATTAATCATATCTACTCCTACTGGTTCTACTGGTTATTCGTTAAGTTGTGGTGGTCCTATTCTAACCCCCGAAACAGAGAGCTTTGTTATTACCCCCATTGCGCCACATAATTTAAATGCTCGTCCTATGGTTATCCCTGATTCTACAATTTTAAAATTAAAAGTAACAGGTCGAGAAGAAAACTATTTAGTTTCGTTAGATTCTAGAATTAGTTCTGTAAAAAATGAAAGTATTTTAACCATAAAAAAAACGCCGTTTAAAATAAAAATGGTAGAAATAACAGAAGAAACCTTCTTAAAGACTCTACGAAAAAAATTATTATTTGGTGAAGACAGAAGAAATTAAATTATAGAATACTAGCCAACAAACTTTTTCGTTTAGGAAGAAACAAGTTTACAAATTAAAACCAACTAATTAACAATTCACTTTGTGGAGTGTTCATAATTACTATATTTGCAACCTATTATAAAATGAAAAAGTTAACACACATTCTCCTATTTATTTTGACTATCAGTCAGAACCACGCTCAATTACACGAAATCGGTGTTTTTGGAGGGGGTAGTAACTATGTGGGTGATATTGGAAGTACTTATTTTATATCTCCAAAAGACCCAGCCTTTGGTCTTATTTATAAATGGAACAAAAGTAAAAGACATGCTTGGCGATTTTCTGCTATGACTAGTAGTATTAGTGATGAGGATTCTAGATCAGATCATACAGCAAGAAAAGAGAGAGGATATTCTTTTCAAAATAAAATTTCAGAATTATCTGCTGGTTTAGAATTTAATTTTTTTGATTTCAACCTTCACGAAAACAATTTTATCATTACTCCTTACATACATTCTGGGTTAAGTTATTTTAATTATAAAAATCTATATTTTAAAGATAACATAGCAACCTCTAAACAAAGTTCTTGGGCATTTGCAATACCCATGACGATAGGTATAAAAATGAAAATAACCAACAAAATAATATTGGGTTTAGAAACTCGTTTTAACTATACATTTATTGATGATTTAGACGGTAGTTTACCAAAAGATAACACACTAAAAAATCTTTCTTTTGGAAACACCAACAGCAATGATTGGTATACTTTTACAGGAGCTACTCTAACCTATACTTTCGGACAAAATCCTTGTTATTGTAAGAATTAATGAACTTGATAGACAAAATAAACAAAAACACTCTACCCCAACATCTTGCCATTATCATGGACGGAAATGGACGCTGGGCGAAACAAAAGGGAATGCTACGTGTTTTAGGACATGAAAACGGCACAAAATCTGTGCGCACTACCGTAGAAACTTGTGTTAAATTAGGAATCAAAAACCTCACACTCTATACCTTTTCTACTGAAAATTGGAATCGCCCAAAATTAGAGGTAGAAACACTCATGAAAATACTAATTTCTTCCCTAAAAAAAGAATTAGATACTTTCACTAAAAACAACATCAAATTAAACAGTATAGGTAATTTAGAATTGCTTCCTAACAACGTACGAAAAGAATTATTAGAAGTAATTGAAAAAACAAAAAATAACAACCAAATGACCTTAACTTTAGCATTAAGTTATGGTTCAAGAGAAGAAATCTTAAATGCTGTTAAAAAAATATCCGATAAAGTTAAAAATAATATAATTTCAATTGAGAATATTGACGAATCAATTTTTAATAATCATCTTTACACACATGATTTACCAGAAGTAGATTTAGTCATACGAACAAGTGGCGAACATAGAATCAGTAATTTTTTACTTTGGCAAATAGCGTATGCTGAATTTTACTTTACTGATGTTTTATGGCCTGATTTTAGTGAAAAAGATTTATATGAAGCCCTCATTAGCTATCAAAAAAGAGAACGTAGATTTGGAAAAACAAGTGAGCAAGTCAAATAATTTTACACAAGTTAAAAGAAGCATAAAATTTATGCTTCTGATTGCATTTACAAGCATTGCTATAAACGCGCAAGCACAAGAAAGATTAACTATTGAAAATGGCAAGTCTTATGTACTCAAAAAAGTAAATGTAACAGGTAAAGTTACCTATAACGAACAAACTATTGTCACGTTTGCAGGTCTTACGAAAGGACAACCTATTACAGTTCCTGGAGAAGAAATTAGTAATTCCATCAAAAAACTATGGAAACTAGGATTATACAATAATGTTAACTTCTATGTAGATAAGATTGAAGGCGATAGTATTTCTTTAGAATTAAATCTAAACGAATTACCTAAACTCAGCAATGTTAAAATTGTTGGTGTTAAAAAAAGCGCAAAAGAATCTTTAATCAAAGACAATGGTCTTACTAATGACAAAATTGTAAATGAAAACCTGCTAACAACAACTAAATATTATATTGAAAACAAATATAAAAAAGAAGGTTACTACAACACAAAGGTAAACATAAGCACTTTTGAAGATACTACTACCATAAATCACGTAAACATGGTAGTAAACATAGATAGAGGGAAAAAAGTAAGAATAAAAGATATTGAATTAGTTGGCAATGATGAAGTAAAAAAAGGCATATTACTCCGTTCAATGAAAGATACACGTCATTTAAGTCTTATGAATTTCCTAAAACTAAAATCAATGAAATTCAAAAGAGATAAATATAAAGACGATTTAAATTTATTAATTGACAAATACAAAGAAAATGGTTATCGAGATGCAAGAATAAAATCAGATACCGTTGTATATGATCCAAAATCAAATAAAGTTAAAATTAAAATTAACCTAGAAGAAGGTAAGAAATATTATTTTGGCAATATTAATTTCACAGGAAACACTGTTTATAACGACCAATTATTATCAAAATATCTAGGAATAGAAAAAGGAGATGTCTACAATAGTGTTTTATTAGATAAAAGAATTGCTGACAAAACACAACCTGATGGAGAAGATATAACGAACTTGTATCAAAACAACGGCTATCTATTTTCAAACATTAACCCTATAGAAGTTAAAACAGAAAACAATCAAATCGACCTAGATATAAGAATTGTAGAAGGACCATTAGCCTATTTCAATAAAATATCAGTCGTAGGTAATGACAAAACAAATGACAAAGTAATTTACCGTGAATTAAGAACAAAACCAGGAGAAGTTTACAGCAAAGAAAATTTAGTAAGAACTATTCGTGAAATTGGTCAATTAGGTTTTTTTGATGCAGAAGCTATTAAACCTGATTTTGAAAATGTAGACCCAGCAGGTGGCACCGTAGACATTAAATACCACGTTGCCGAAAAAGGAGCAAGTCAAATTGAATTACAAGGTGGTTATGGCGGCGGTGGATTCATAGGTACTTTAGGATTATCATTTAATAATTTTGCTTTAAGCAATATTTTCAAAAAAAACGCTTACAAACCACTTCCTATGGGAGATGGACAAAAATTATCTTTACGTCTACAAGCCAGCTCTTATTTTCAAACTTATAGCTTTTCATTTGCAGAGCCTTGGTTCGGTGGTAAAAAGCCTGTTCAATTTTCAGGTTCATTATCATATAGTAAACAATTTTCAAATAATTTCACAAATAATAGCGTAGACAGATCAAGAAGTTTTAACATTTTCACGGCATCTATAGGTATAGCTAAAAGATTACAGTTTCCAGATGATTACTTCGTCCTTTCTCAAGGTATTAGCTACCAACATTATGATTTAAATAATTACAACATCGGATTATTTACATTTGGTAATGGAACATCAAGAAACCTTTCCTATACAATTGGATTAACTCGAAACAATAAGGGAGTAAACCCTATCTTCCCTACGTATGGTTCTGAATTTAGCATAACAGCTAAACTTACCCCTCCTTATTCTTATTTTAATGGAGTAGATTATCAAAACCTAGGAAATCTTCCTGAAAACAAATTATATGCAACAAACTCATCTGAAACATATAATGCAGGAGACCCCTTGATTAACAATAATGGCGTATTAACTAAAGCCAATTCTATTGAAGAAGCCTCAGCTGATCCTTCTAAAGTAGACCAACAAAAATTTAACTGGCTTGAATATTATAAAATCAAGGTAAAAGCTGAATGGTTTTCTAAAATATATGAAAAGCTAACACTTCGTACTTTAGGAGAGTTTGGTTTTATGGGAGCTTATAACAATAAACGAGGACTAGTACCTTTTGAACGTTTTTATCTGGGTGGTGATGGCTTAGCTAATTTTGCAATGGATGGTAGAGAGACCATTCAATTAAGAGGTTATCCTAATAATTCATTAACACCAACCATTACACAAGGCGAAAGAGCGGGGCAACAAATAGGCGGTACAGCATTTAACAAATTTTCATTAGAATTACGTTATCCTATTACACTAAAACAAACAGCATCTATATATATGATGGCTTTTGTAGAAGGAGGAGCCGCTTTTGAAGGATTTAAATCATATAATCCTTTTGCCATAAAACGCTCCGCAGGTGTTGGTCTAAGAGTTTTTATGCCTGCATTTGGACTTTTAGGAATTGACTTTGCACATGGATTTGATTCTATAAATCCTGGTGGACCAAAATCAGGTTGGCAAACACATTTTATCATAGGACAACAATTTTAATTATATTTGACGTTATATTTGATATAACGTCAAATAATAAGCTCTTACAGCTTATCAAAATTTAAAATATATGAAAAGACTCTTCTTAGTATTAGGTTTATTTACCATAACTAATATAATAGCACAAACAAAAACAGGGCTTAAAATTGGTTATATAGATATGGAATATATCCTTGAAAACACACCTGATTATAAAGAAGCATCCTCTCAACTGGAAGAAAAAGCTCAAAAGTGGAAACAAGACATTGAAAGTAAAAAAAACGCAATCAATAAACTCAAAGAAGCATTAAAAAATGAAAATGCCTTATTAACTAAAGAGTTAATTAAAGAAAGAGAAGAAGAAATTAAATTTCAAGAAAATCAGTTATTAGACTATCAACAAAAACGATTTGGATCAAGAGGCGATTTAGCATTACAAAAAGAAGCTATTTTAAAACCTGTACAAGATCAAGTTTTTAACGCAGTTCAAGATTTAGCAGAAAAAAAACAATATGACTATATTTTTGACAAATCTTCTGCACAAATGACAATGCTTTTTTCTGCTAAAAAATTTGACATTAGTGACTTAGTAGTTCGAGTTATAACCAGAGCTGAAAAAAGAGAAGAACTAAGTAAAAAACAACAAAAAGCCTTAGAAGAAAAGGAATCAAAAGAAGACGAACTTGCCGAAAACACAAATTTAGCGGAACGAAAAAAAATATTAGATGAAAAAAAATCTCGTCGCGAACAAATATTAGAAGCTAGACGATTAGAAACAGAAAAGAAAAGAAAAGACTACGAAGAAAAAAGAAAAAAACAATTAGAAGAACAAGAAATAAAGAAAACTGGCACAACAATTGAAACCTTAAAAAATAATGGATCGCAAAACAATACAAGTGATCAATCCATTCATTTTAACAAAAAAGAAGATAAAAAAATAAATCAAGATTCTATCCGAATTGCTCGAGAAACAGCAAGACAAGAATTAATAGAAAAAAATAAAAAAGCACTTGAAGAAAGGAAAAAAGCTTTAGAAGAAAGAAGGAAAAAAATTCTTGAAGAAAAAGAAACACAACGTAAAACACAAGAAGAAAAAAAGAGTACTAATTAATTTTTAACTATACTAAATACTTAGATGATGAAACAATTGAAATCTTTATTAATTGCGACTGTGATGTTTTTAGGAATCAGCGGAATGAATGCGCAATCAAAAACAGCTCATATTGATGTTCAGCAATTACTTTCAAAAATGCCCGAAATGACTACTGCTAAAGCACAGTTAGAAACGTTAAGCAAAACTTTAGACGCAGAGTATTCAAAAATGGTAACTGAATACCAAACTAAAATGAAAAAATACGAAAGCGAAGCTCAAACAGCTGGTGATGCTGAAAACGAAAAGAGAGCAAAAGAAATGCAAGACATGGGACAAAGAATCCAACAATATCGTGATAATGCTCAAAAGCAAATTTCTGACAAAGAAACAGAAATCGTAAAACCTATCATGGAAAAAGCTAAAGCTGCTGTAATCAAAGTAGCTCGTGCTAAAGGTTTCCAATATGTAATGGATTCTTCAGCTTTGATATTAGCAGACGGACCTAATTTATTTGAAGATGTAAAAAAAGAATTAAAATTCTAATTTTATAAAAATAAACCTTTAAAAACTGCCTTGTTATTTTACTCAAGGCAGTTTTTTTTTATTTTTGTTTTATGATAAATACACAACCTATAGGCTTCTTTGATTCAGGAATCGGTGGTACTTCAATATGGAAAGAAGTACATTCTTTACTACCTAACGAAAACACTATTTATCTAGCAGATAGTAAAAATGCTCCTTATGGAAAAAAAACAAAAAAAGAAATTATAAATTTATGCTTCAAAAATGTTGATTTTTTACTCCAAAAGAATTGCAAACTAATCGTTGTAGCTTGTAATACCGCCACTACTAATGCAATAAAAGAAATGCGAGCTAAATACAATATTCCTTTTATAGGTATTGAACCTGCTATAAAACCGGCGGCAACTCTTAGCGAAACCAAGACCATTGGAATTTTAGCTACAAAAGGCACTTTAAATAGCGAACTTTTTATTCGTCAGTTAGAAAACTATACGAATATCAAAATTATGGAACAAGTAGGCCATGGCTTAGTTGAACTTATAGAAGAAGGCAAAATTCAATCAGAAGAAATGAAAATACTTCTAATTTCTTATTTAACCCCAATGATTGAAGCAGGAATAGATTATTTGGTATTAGGCTGTAGCCACTATCCTTATTTAATTCCTGAAATAAAAAAAATAATCCCTAATTCAATCAAAATTATTGATTCAGGATTAGCTGTTGCTAGACAAACTCAATCTATCTTAGAACAACACCAAATAGTCAATACTGAAGAAAAAAAAGGCACCACTATCTTTTACTCAAACAGTGATGCACGCGTTCTAAAATCAATACTAGGATTTGATAAAAATGTTTTAGAATTAAACTTTTGACATTACTCCTTAAACCAACTCGAATACATAACATAATTATTAGAAATACGTTCAATCTCACCAGCAAAATTACTCTGATCAATATCTTTTACTTTTTTAGCTGGGATTCCTGCATAAATAGTTCCTGATTCTACGATTGTATTTTGCGTTACTACAGAGCCTGCTGCTACAATTGAATTACTTTCAATAACACAACCATCCATAACAATAGCTCCCATACCTATTAACACATTATCTTTTACAGTACAACCGTGTACAATAGCTTTGTGACCAATAGAAACATTATTCCCAATTTCTGTAGGATGTTTCAAATAAGTACAGTGTATTATAGCTCCATCTTGAACATTAACTTTATCACCCATTCTAATTGAGTGTACGTCTCCCCGGACTACAGCATTAAACCATACGCTACATTCTTTCCCAAAAGTTACATCACCTACGATAGTAGCATTTTCGGCAACATAACAATCTTCAGGAATTAAAGGGGTTTTACCATTAACTGTTTTTATTAACATATTTTATAGAGATAAAAAGGGGGTATCTGAAAAATCAAAACTCAACGTCTAGTCATCTATTGAATGAAAGGAGAAGCAACATTATCAGCAGATTGATTTGCTTAGTCTGTTCACTTCATTCTAGCTTCCTTTTCATAAAAATAACAAGATTGTGATCTTTTCGAAAACATCCTCATTAATTTACAGAAGGACAATTACAATCATATTTCTCACGTTTACAGCCAAAATTATAACCTAAAGTTAACTGATGGAAACCTCCTTTATCAAATTTTACATCTCCTATAATATAGCTATAATTATAGGCTAACATGAAATTCTTATAATGAGCTCCTACAATAGGTGTAATGTACTGTAAACGTTGTTTTTCTACTGTTTCATTGTTTATATATTGTGTACCATCAAAACTATTTCTATAAGACAAACCTGCCCAAAGTTTTCCAAAATTCATATTTTTATAAACCTTTCCATTTAAGTCTAAGATTCTTTCTTTTGTTAACTCAGTGTATTGAAACAGAATAGAAGGCTCGTATAATATTCGGTCACGATTGCCTAAAATATAACCCAAATTAAGAACATATTTTCTTAAATTACTTGATTCAACATCTGTATAAATATTTCTACTTTTAAAAATTGCATTTTTTACAGTAGCATGTATATAAAAATCAAGAAAATTATAAGATGCTCCAAAATCTACATTATAATAAGCCGCGCTTTGCACTCCCCCACCAATAATGGGATCAAAAGTAGTTCCGAATTCTGTTTCGTCTAATTGCAATTGATTAACCCCTACATTTACACCAAATGAGAGACGATTTAAATCTATATCATTTCTAGAAAATAAAATATGATGTGCATAAGTAGCTTTAAAACCTCTATTTGAATGATTTCCATTACGATCATTAAACAAGATAAGTCCCACACCTGATTTACCATCTTGATCTACGCTTCCATTAACACTTAACGTCTGCAAAGCAGGTGCTTTGTTGTTTCCAAACCATTGTTGTCTTCCTGTAGCTCTAATTTTCACACAATTGGCAGCTCCAGCCATCGAAGGATGTATCAGATAATAATTATCCGTTAAATAATCGGAATATACAGGTATATCCACCTGACTATACAAAGACAAACTTATGAATGTCAATACAAGTGATAAGTAGTTCATTTTTACTTTAGATATGAGTTTTCAAAGTTAAACTATTTTAAAATATTGAAAAATAATAATCCGATACAATTCCTTCTAATTCATTAAATTTATTACAACTTTCAGTAATAATTCTTATTATTCAACTTCTTTCTTAAATTTGCATATCCAAAATTTTTCCTTCATTGGAAAATAAATTATACTTTATACACATGAAACTAATTACTATAAAAGAAACTTCTAATCCTTCAATTTTAAAATTTGAATTTTCTTATTTTATTTGTCCCAATCAGAGTTTTGAATTCAAAAACGTAGATGAATGTGCGGATTCTCCTTTAGCTAAGCAATTATTTTATTTACCTTTTGTAAAAACTGTTTACATATCAGGAAATTTTATTGCAATAGAAAAATTTAGCATAGTAGAATGGGATGATGTAAAGCATGATGTTTCTGAACAACTTGAAAATTATGTTAATGCAGGAGGTCCTGTTATTATTGAAAAAGAAATTAAAAAAATTGCCGTAACGGTTTATGCTGAAAGCACTCCTAATCCTTCTGTAATGAAGTTTGTAGCAAGTAGAATGCTTACAAAACAAATTGTAGAATGTAAAAACATAGATGAAACAGCAGCTTCTCCTTTAGCAAAAGCGTTATTCAAATTCCCTTATGTAAAAGAAATTTTTATTGACGAAAATTATGTTTCTATCACAAAATATGCGGTAAGTGAATGGCAAGAGGTTACAAATGAATTACGAACTTTTATTAAGGAGTTTATAGAAAATGGAAATATAGCTGTAGATGAAACAAAAATTATTGTTTCACAACAACAGGAGAAGCAACAATTAGTAAATTTTGACAATTTAGATGTTACTTCTCAAAAAATCATCAATATAATTGAAGAATATATAAAACCTGCTGTAGCTTCAGATGGTGGAAATATACTATTTGACTCCTATAATGAAGAAGATAAAAAAGTAAAAGTAATTCTTCAAGGAGCTTGTAGTGGCTGTCCTTCTTCTACTTTTACTCTAAAAAATGGTATTGAAAATATGCTTAAAGAAATGCTTCATGATCAGGAAATAACAGTTGAGGCTCTTAACGCATAATTTTATTTTTAATTATCAAAGATAAAAGATTTCAGAAACTCTAAATAATCAAAAAAATCTATAAAAAACGATTTATCATTTCCTATAAATTCAACTTTTAGCATTTCATTCTGAATCAAGAGGATGTTCTAAAAGTTTGTAATCTTACTATTTAAACGAAAGAAGAGATCACATAGTACTAGTATAATGTGATTTCTCCCTTTCGTCAAAAAAATAACATAACCGTTAAGTTACTACTTTTTTAGAGACTTGCTTGATTTTTATTTTTCAAAAAATAATGACAGTAAATTAAAACCTTTTGATTTTGTAAAAATCATCTAAAAACAAAGTTTTCATTAAAGACAACAAAAAACTCGTTTAGTGAAACTTATTTTTAATACATATTAAAGGGGTTTTAGTTTTTATTTTATATATCTAAATTTGTAATTAAACACTTAAAAAATGATTAATATAGACACTCTAGAAACCGCAAAAGAATATATCATTACCTACTCTATTAATATATTGACTGCGGGTTTAATTTTTATCGTTGGAATATGGCTTTCTAAGTTTATCACAAAGACAACAAAAAAAATACTGATTAGTCGTAACATAGAAATTACACTTGTTGAATTTTTAGAAGATTTAATTTATTGGACTATAAGAGGGTTAGTTTTTATAGCCGTTATATCTAAATTAGGAGTAGAAACTTCTTCTTTCGTTGCTATTTTAGGAGCTGCTGGATTAGCTGTAGGTCTATCCTTACAAGGATCTCTTTCTAATTTTTCTGGAGGCATCCTCATTATTTTATTTAAACCTTTTAAAGTCGGAGATAAAATAGAAGTACAAGGAGAAATTGGTAAGGTTGAGGATATTCATATTTTTTCTACTAAGCTTACAACTGGAAACAATCAGGTTGTTTATATACCAAATGGTATGCTTTCGAATGGTAAAATAAAAAACCATTCTCAAAAAAACACTTCAAGAAATGACTTTACTTTTACTTTTCCAATAGATCAAAATATTAAAATATCAAGATCAAAATTAGAAACATTAGTCCAAAATCACCCGTTAATATTAAAAGATCCTAAACCAGAAATTTTCATAGCGAATATAGAACTTGAATCATTTAGCCTTTTAACTCGTGTTTGGACACAAAACAGCGATGGAGTGGCTGTTAAATCTGACTTATTGAATTCACTTTATGATTCATTATAGCAATGCGGGTGTTTAAGGAGTCGTAACTTAATGTTTAAAAGCATTTCTACGATAGAGAGAAGTACATATCAGCACTATCTGCCCCTTTCTCTTATTTACTCCGAGGACTTCTCCCCTTGGTCTAAAAGCAAGATTCCATCCTTTTAAAACACCCTCATCGTCCTTTACTTATCATTTTGTATTCAACATAAACTCTTTTAAATAAAAAGGTTCAAAATATGCTACATCTACAAATTCTTTAATTAAAAATTTTTGATATGCAATTTCTATCATTTCTTTTGAGGATGGAAAAACGATTTGATCGTGATAAATAAATTGACTTGTATTGAGTATTTCTTTGCATTTAGATGCACCATCTCCTAAAAGATGTATTTTTTCTGAATATTCAGAAAATATATGCGGTTCTATAATTTGAGATTCTACTTTTCGTTGTAATTCATGATTTCTAGAAAAAACAGCGGTATAACATTCCATACGCCTAGCATCTATCATAGGAATAATAACGCCTTCTAAATTCTTTATTTGTCTCGCCAATATTACTAACGTATCTATTGCTATTAGTGGGATATTTAAAGTATAACATATACCTTTAGCTGCAGAAACCCCAATTCTAAGACCTGTATAAGACCCTGGTCCTTGACTAACAGCTACTGCATCTAAATGATTTATGGTTATTTGAACTTCGTTTAAAATTTCTTCTATAAACACATGTAATTTTTCTGCATGTGTATATCCTAGTTCTGCAATTTCGCGAATTGCAACTAACTTTCCATCTTTAGCTAAGGCTACAGAACAATTACGAGTGGCCGTTTCTACATGTAAAATATAAGTCATAGGTAAGTATATATAGGACAAAAGTACAACAATCATAAAAAAACAGGATTGATTCATCTAAAAAAATGGCTCAATCCCGTCAAACAGCAAACTATTTTTAAAAAATTTTACTCCTTATTTGATAAAATTTACTTTATTGATTTTCCTTTATCTTTTTATCTCCTGAGGTTTTTTTTATTTTGTCCCCTGGGTTTAATTCTTTTGTAACGGTAGTATAAGGTCCTGTAATAATAACTTCTCCTTTTTTTAATCCAGAAAGCACTTCTATATAGTTATCATCTTGAATTCCTGTAGTTATAATTTTCAGGCGTACCTTATCTCCTTTTTTTACAAATACACATTCATAGCGTTTTTGTTCTTTTAGTGGTTTTTCTTCCTTTATTTCAAAATCATCTTCTTCATTTTCTAGATATGCTTTTCTTGAGGACGTTGTATCTGTACGCATGACTACAGCACTTATAGGAATTGCCACTACTTTTTCTTTTTGAGTCGTAATAATATCAACTGTAGCGGTCATACCAGGACGAAAAGGAGCGTAGTTATCTGATTTTCCTTTCATTAATTCGGCATAAGATTCTTTTAATATTTTTACCTTTACTTTAAAATTAGTTACTTGATCTGCTGAAGTTGTCAAATTAGCTGAATTAGAAATACTGGTTACAATTCCTTTAAAAGTCTTTTTAAGATAGGCATCTACTTGAACATTAGCTTGGTCTCCTATTTCAATCTTTACTATGTCATTTTCATTAACATCTACTTCTACCTCCATATTATGAAGATTGGCTACACGCATTAACTCTGTTCCTGTCATTTGTTGTGTTCCTAATACACGTTCGCCTAGTTCAACGGCTAATTTAGAAACGGTACCTGACATAGGAGCGTAAATAGTAGATTTACGCAAGCTTTCTCTTGATTCATTAACTGTGGCTGTAGCACTTTCTACATTAAAATAAGCTGCTTGTTTAGCTGCTTTCGCTCCTTCAAAAACAGCCAAAGATTTATCCCATTCAGCTCCCGATATGATTCCTTTTTCATATAATTTTTTATTACGTTCATAACTAGCTTTAGCTTCTTTATATTGTGCTTCTATTTGCGATAAATTAGCTTTTGTATTAGAAAGTCCAGCTTGAGTACGATTAACTCCTTGTAAATATAATTGAGGATTTACCTTTGCTAATAAATCTCCTTTTTGAACCATTTGTCCTTCTTTAACAGGCAATTCTATTATTTCACCTGAAATTTCGGATGAAATCTTAACTTCTGTTTCGGGCTTAATTTTACCTGTAGCTGATACCGTTTCTATAATGGTTCTTTCTGTAACTTCTTGCCATTGAACTTCAACTATAGAGCTGTCATTCCCTAATATACCTTTTTTTCTCAACCCTATTAGTCCTATTACTAAAACTATAATTACACCAATAAGTATATATTTTGTTTTTCTTTTCATTTGGTTTAGTTATTTAATATTCAAGAAAATAGCTTTTTATTTAAGGTTAACTAGTTTTTTCAGAAGTACTCTTTTTTTTAAAAAATAGGAATACCAAAATAGAATTCTAAAATTTTTGTCCTAAAAATATAATCATACTTGGTTCTTAGAGCATCTGATTGTGCATTTATTAATTGTGTTTGTGATTGATTATAATCAAACACATTCATTAATCCTACTTCATAACGTTCTTTTGCATAATCAACTGCTTTTTGTCTTGCTTCTAAAACAATCAAAGATGCCTCGTGAGCTTTTTGAGCTCCTCTTGTATCTGTATAAGCTGTATAAACGGTACGCTCAAGATCTAATTTTTGTTGTTCTAGTGCTAATTTAGTTTTTTGAAAGAGAACTTTAGATCGATTTAGATTATTCTTTACGGCAAAACCGTTAAAAATAGGAATACTCAATTGTAGTCCAAAACTATGTCCTTTATTATCATTTATTTGTTGAAAAAAAGGATTGGCATTTCCTAACACAGGAACTGTATTAATTGAGGAAACTAAATCACCTGTTGATTGTACAAAGCCTATTTTTTTAGTTGGATTTTGCGAATCTATTTCAAATCCTTTGATTGTTTTTGCATAAGAAACACGGGTATTTAAATTATAAAACCCTTGCAAACTGGGCTGATACGCACCTTTAGCAATAGCAATATCTTTTTTCGCAATTTCTAAATTTGTTTGTGCTAATTTTAATTCAACACGGGTTACTAGAGCCTTATTGAAAATAACATTTGGGGTTTCTGCTAAAACGGCACTCAATGTAGCTTCAACTTGGCTTTCGGCAATATCAAAAGTATCATATTCTTTGATTTGTAATAATTGAGCTAAACTTAATTTTGAAATTAACAACGCGTTTTCTGCACTAACTACTCTTTGATTATTTGTAGCAATTGTAGCATTTATATCTAGTAAATCACCTTTAGGAACTACACCTACACTGACTAATTCTGTAATTCGCTTTTTTTGTTCAATACTAGAAGATAATTGTTCTTTTTGTACTTTCAAACTTTCTTTATTAAACAAAACTTGTAAATAAGCGTTTATCACGTTCAAAGAAATATCTTCCTTAATTTTAACCAACTGATATTCTGACGCTATTTTTGAAAGGTTTGCTTTTCTAAATTGGTTTTGATTTTGTAATCCTTTATAAATATCTACACCTAGTGTTATCCCTACTGAAGTAAATTGGTTTGTTTGATTTTCTAACAATCCTGTTGTTATATTCTGATTTAATCCTATATTCCAAGAATGTGATAAATTTCCATTAACAGAAGGTGAAAATCTAGCCATTGCATTTTTTTTATTTATTGTTGCTACATCCACATCTAAAGAGGATTGTTGTATCGCAATATTATTTATCAATGCGTAATTTACACATTCTTTCAAGGTCCATTTTTTATCCTGCCCCTTAACAGTCAACCCTATGAATATTAAAAAGATAAGTATATAGGATGTTTTTTTCATATTTTAGTTTCTTCCTTTCTTTCGTTACGAAATATTAGACTATCAAACAATCTCTTTGTTACAATCTCTTTAAAAATAATTTTACTTTTGTAATAAAATCATTATAACATGAAAAAAATTTCCTCTTTATTTTTCGCCATAGTCATCAATTTTTTATTAAGTAATTGCTCCTCAACTCAAAAAATAGAATTAATGCAACCAGAACCAGACAAAGCTTTACCTGTAAACTACCCCACACATTCCTCTTACATTAATTTTCCTATTCAGCTAACAGTAAAAGATATAGAAAATCAAACTAATAAAGCTTTGACAGGACTGATCTATGAAGATAACAATTTAGATGATGATAAAATAATGATTAAAATTTGGAAAAATGCTCCAATCATCATGAACGAAAAAGATCAAAAACTCCAAACTATTGTACCTTTAAAAATTTGGGCAAAAATAAAATACGGAACTTCTGTATTAGGGATAGACCTTTATGACACACGCGAATTTAACTTAAATGCAACAGTAAGCTTATTAAGTAATATTAATCTAATTAATTGGCAAGTAAACACCCAAACTCAATTAGAAAATATTAACTGGAATGAAAGTCCAACAGTAAGTATAGCCGGTAAAGATGTAAAAATAACTTATCTGATTAATCCTACATTAAATTATTTTAAAAACAAAATAGAAAAAAGCTTAGATGACGCTATTAGTAAATCATTAGATTTTAAAAAACAGATTTCTGATCTGATGCAAAAAGTAAGTACCCCAATAGAGATGAATAAGAACTATGAAACTTGGTTACGCATAAATCCACAAGAGATTCATTCAACTCAAGCTGTTCTAAAAGAAAATAAAATCAGCTTGGATGTTGGTTTAAAATGTCAAATAGAATCTTTAGTTGGACAAAAGCCACAAAACATATTTAACAAAAACAGCTTTATATTTAAATCTGCACAACAATTACCTAATAAAATAACAGCCTCATTAGTAGCATTATCAACCTATAATGACGCATCAAGGTTAATAAACAATAACTTTAAAGGAAAAGAATTCGGTTCTGGAAATCGAAAAATAAGCATCCAAAATGTTGCTATTTGGCATAAACAAGGAAAAATGATCATTGCACTTGATCTTCTAGGGAGTCTAAACGGACGTATTTATTTAGCTGGTTTTCCAAAATATGATACAGAAAGAAAAGAGTTTTATTTTGACGATTTAGACTATGCTTTAGAAACTAAAAACAAACTTATCAAAACGGCTAATTGGCTTTTTCAGAGTGCTATCATACAAAAGCTAAAAGCTAATTGTAGGTATTCTATTGCTACTAATCTAGAAGAAGGAAAAAAAAGTATTATACAATACCTAAATAATTACTCTCCTATGCAAGGTATATATATTAATGGAAAATTAACTCATATTGATTTTGATAAAGTACAGCTTACTAATGAGTCTATTTTAGGTTTTTTAACCATTACAGGTAATTTGAAAGTGGAAGTAAATGGTTTACAGTAAACAGTGTTTTAAAAGAAGAGTTAGCCTGTAACTAACTCTTCTTTTTTTTATACATTTTATAAACATAATAACCTGCGAAACCAACCAAAATATAAGGAATTGCCATGAGGTAAACAATACCGTCATTTATTGCTTCTCCTTGTGCTACGTCTCCTGTACTTTCTAAGGATGCGCGACACATTGCACATTGCGCTTTAAATGTTATAGGAAATAAAACATGAGCTATAAAGAACAAAATATTTTTTATTCTTATATTTTTATCTTTTATTCTAACTAACATAATATGGAGAAATCATTAGATATACAATAACACCTGTTACTGCTACATAAAGCCATAAGGGAAATGCCCATTTAGCAATTATTTTATGACGATCAAAATTTCCAGCTAATGCCCTTACGTATGTTATCAAAACAATTGGAATGATTGCTATTGAAAGTGCAATATGTGTAATTAAAATAAAAAAGTAGATTGATCTCATGATCCCAACACCACCATAGGGTGTTGACTCCGCGGTCATGTGATAAGCTACATACATTCCTAAAAAGGCTACAGAACAAATTATGGCTAACTTCATTAATTTTTCATGTAAGGTTTGGTTTCCTTTTTTTATAGACACCACTGAGCAAACTAAAAGTATAGCTGTTAAACCATTAATTGTGGCATAAATTGGAGGTAGAAAAGTTAAAGGCTTTACATCAAATCCAAAATCTTTTAATTTAACTTTAAACAACAAAGCTACCACTAAAGGAATAGCAACCGATAAAATGGTAATCCATACATTGTATTTCTTTTCTATATTATTTTCCATATTATTTATTATTCAAATTATGCTATATTTATTCTGCTAACAATTTTGATATATCTTGTTTAATTTGTTTAATTCCTTCTGGTTTTAACCCATCATAATAGACTATAGGATTACCATAGTTGTCTTTACGACATCTTATTTTCCCTTCTTTATCTATTAAAGCAAACATCCCCGAATGTTCAAAACCTCCACTTACTTTTTTATTTTGTCCTACATATAAATTAAATCCTTTTTGAGCTAAATTGTATATTTTGTCTTGATCTCCTGTCAAAAAATGCCAATTCATTCCTTTTAAATTCAATCTTTCCGCATGATCTTTCAAAACTTTTTGAGTATCTGTTTCAGGATTAATAGTAATAGAAGCAATTCCAAAATTAGCATTGGAAGCAAAACTATCTTGTATTAGTTTCATATTACGATTCATAATAGGACAAATAGTAGGACAAGTGGTAAAGAAAAACTCTACAACAAAAACTTTTCCTTTATAGGTTTCATTTGAAATTGTCTTTCCCTCTTGATTCTCTAAAGAAAATTTAGGTGCGGAACCCACTGTAAACAGATCACTTTTACCAACTCCTTGATCGACTATTGTACTCAAACGATCTCCTTTTACGACTTCCCCTTCTTTAATTCTTTTTATAATCTTTGGAATAAAAATAATTCCAAAAACTAAAACAATAAAACTAATCCCTATGTATGATTTATTCTTCATAACTAATTATTATAATCTTATTTTTTTTCGTGTAAACGAAAATCTTCTTTATTCTTGTTTCTTTTTAGAGCTAAACGATACTCTCTTAAAAGAATTTTAATATCGTCCATCATTTCATTATGTAAATCAGCAGCAGAAGTAGTATTATAACTTTCACGATATTCTTCTATTCCTTCTTTATTTTTCCCTATACGTCCTCTGTGATTAATATCTTTATCTAAAATAAATACTTCTGAAGTTGCACAATCATTATTTAGCTTACCTCTAAGTTTAAATGAATCATAGTAAGTTTGAATCTCCGATTTAGATGCAAAAACAATATGATAACCTGACATATTTTCTGTAAATCCTTTTAATTTATCAAACAGTTCTTTAACTTGATTTTGACTTCCATCAACAGCTAAAAAGACTACTTGAAAATCTTTAAACCCAACATATTTATCATAAATTTTTTGATTAAAATTAAAAATATTCCCTTGCACACTCTTAATATCACTTCCTAAAAACCCTATAACTGTTATTTTGCCCTTTAATGTTACGTTCTTTTTTTCTAAACTTTTCCAATTAGGTAAATCAAGATTATTTTTTGAAATAGTAGGCAAAAACAGTTGATTATGTGTAGCCGAGGCAAAAATCAAGTAAATAATAATTGGTAAGACCAATAATATTATAAGTATTATTTTTTTCTTCATAAAAGGAATTTTGTGAGTATACAAAAATAAAAAAATCCCGACGCAAATCGGGATTCTTTATGAATTAATATGTTGTTAAAAATTCCACTTTATGGTCGAATTTTTGAACACCCCAAATACATAATCAGCCTCAACTAATAAGATAAAAACTAAATATATGATTAAGAATACTAATGGTGCTACTATAGACCAACGTAAAGAAGAAACTTCTCCTTCAAGGTGCATGAATGACCACATAATTCCGTATGCTTTAGCTACTGTTAAGATAATGAAAATCCAATTAAGTAAATTCGTACCTAAAACATTTGTAAAATAAAGTGAATGAGGTTTATAAATACCCAAAACAACTTCTATAATTGTTATAACAGAAAGTATTCCAAAAACTTTCCAAATTTTTCCCGCGTTCGATTCGTGTGCGTGTCCCATAATCTTACTTTTTTTATTATACTAAGTAGAAGAATGTAAATACAAACACCCAAACTAAATCTACGAAGTGCCAGTATAAACCTACTTTTTCAACCATTTCATAACTTCCTCTTCTTTCATAAGTACCTAAAAGTACATTAAAGAATATAATGATGTTGATAATAACACCTGAAAATACGTGGAAACCGTGGAATCCAGTAATGAAGAAGAAGAAATCAGCAAACAATTTATTTCCGTACTCGTTTTGCTTTAAATTAGCACCTTCAACTACTGACTTAGCCCCTTCTAACCTTTTTAAAGACTCTTCACGAGTTAAAACAATTTTTTGTTTAGTTTCTGGATTTACTTTTTCAGAACGAATTAATAAATTTTGATTTGCTTTAAATCCTTCTACTACTTCTGCAACCGACACAGAAGTCAGAGCTGATTCGCTCACAAACCACAAACCTTTATTACTTGTGTGTTGTGTTCTTTCTTCTGGTAACTGCAATGCAAACTCATGCAAAGCTACACGTTTGCCATCTTTATCAACAAATTGCAAAATAGACCCGCCTTTAGTTTCTATTGCACCATATTCTCCTTTGATAAAATTTTTCCATTCCCAAGCTTGAGAGCCAACGAATATAAAACCTCCAACAATGGTAAGAAACATATAGATTGCTACTTTATCTTTTTTCATTTGGTGACCTGCATCAACAGCTAATACCATAGTTACAGATGAAAAAATTAAGATAAAAGTCATCAATGCTACATAATACATTGGAGCAGGCACTCCATGCATAAATGGGAAGTGAGTAAACACTTCATCGGCCAAAGGCCAAGTTTCGATAAATTTAAATCTTGAAAAACCGTAAGAAGCAAGGAATCCAGAGAAAGTTAAAGCATCCGAAACGATGAAGAACCACATCATCATTTTACCATAGCTTGCTTTCATAGGCTCGTTTCCGCCGCCCCAAACTTTACCTTCAGTACTTGTAGTAACTGTCGTTGCCATAGAATTCATTTTAAAAAGTTGTCAAATTTACATTTTTTATTTTTTATACGAAATATAAAAACAGAAACAAATATACCCAAAGAAAATCTAAAAAGTGCCAAAACATCGCACCAAGCTCTATTCCAGAGGTTTGAGTAGAATTATATTTTTGTTTATAATGATTATAAATTATAATTAATAGTGAAATTACACCTGCAAAAAGGTGAACTAAATGCAACAACGTTAACATATAAAGGAAAGAAGTAGTTACCGTACTTTCGCTACCTGTAAAATAATATCCCATTGCTACAATTTGGCTAAACCCTGTAAACTGCAAAAACACAAACACTAGTCCTAAAACCAAAGTTAAACCCAAGTATAAAGACACCTTAGCACGATTATCTTTTCGTATAGCTAATTTCGCCAAATGAATTGTTACACTACTTAAAATAATTACAACAGTACTAATCATAAAAGCAGGAGGCAATACCATATCATGTACCCAATCCTTACGAGAAGCACTAACTAAATAAGCACTAGTAAGACCCGCAAACATCATAAACATACTTAGCATCCCAAACAACAGGATTAATTTATAAGAGCGAACTTTTTTTTGTTTTTCTTCTTGTATGGTAATTTCCATTATCTTAAAAATTTATCTAAAACATATACTATTTGCAATAGTGAGATATAGGTTACACTCACCAACATTAAACTCTTAGCAGCTTTTGGCGTTTGTTGTTGATACAATTTGACTGCGTATAAAAGCATCCACCCCCCCATAGCCAATACTAACAAAGCTGACAAATCAGACAAGTATAATTGTCCTGTATAACCAAAACTTGGCAAAACAGAAGCAACTACCAACCAAATTGTATACAAAATAATTTGCATGGCGGTTGACTTATCACGACTACCTGTTGGCAACATAAAGAAACCACCTTTTTCATAATCATCAAACAAAAACCATCCTATAGACCAAAAATGAGGAAATTGCCAAAAAAACTGAATTAAAAACAATGTTCCTGCCTCGATACCAAACTCATTAGTAGCTGCAACCCAACCCAACATAAAAGGAATTGCTCCTGGAAACGCTCCCACAAAAACAGACAAAGGAGTCTTTGTTTTCATAGGCGTATACATGCTTGTATATAAAAAAATAGAAACAGCACCAAACATAGCTGATTTCTCATTAATATTATACAAAACAACAACTCCTAAAACTGCCAAGATAGTTGCTATAAAAAAAGCTTTTTTTACAGACATCCTTCCTGAAGGAATAGGTCTATTTTTAGTACGATCCATCAAAATATCTAAATCTTTCTCTATAATTTGATTGTAAGCATTAGAAGCTCCCACCATACAGTAGCCTCCTATTGCCAACATAACAAGAGTAATCATTGTACTTTGATTAATTTCTTCTACCCCAAGCATAAAACCAGCTAAAGAAGAAAAAACAACACTCACAGCCAAACCTGCTTTTGTTATTTCTTTAAAATCAAGTAAAAAAGTTTTTAATGATAAAGACATCTTATGAGTAGTACTCAAAATAAAAATTTTAAAAATCGCGACAAAGATACATTTTAGTTTAGAAGTATAAAAATCTAATCAAGTTTAATTACAAAGAAATCTAATTAACTTTATCTTTATTTATTTTCAAAAAACAACCCGTCATTCTTAATAAAAATACACTTATTAGAAAGTTTTCTACAAAATAACCACAAAAAAACTATTAATTTTACAAAATAAAAATATAAAAAAAATGAAAGCCCCTAATCTTAAGACATTAATCATTTTTACATACTTATTTTTAAGTTCTTTTTTTCCTAACCTAACATCTGCACAAGTTCCAGATGCAGGCAAGGCTACAACAGGTAGTGGACTTTATAAAGATCGTATATTTTGGTTAAATTGGGATCTTAATAAGGACGGCGCTGGAGGTGATTTGATTACTAACGGATCCTCAAGAACTTTCACTTCTCCCGCAGGTGTTCTTTATCAAGCCACAATATCAAACGTTACAGGCACCCCAAAATCCAGCAATTCTTATGATTATTCAGGAAATAACTTCCCTAGTGGTTATGGAAATATTGGAGGAAATACTGGAGCTGGTAACATTGTAGGTATAAACAACGGGTGTAACGCTTGTACTTCTACTTTCAGAATTACCATAACAGCCAATTATCCAAATGGCATATCGGGTAATGTGGCCGCATTTGTCATAGGAGGAACAGAAACACTAGCTAGTACTAGCGAATTCTATCAAATTACAGTCCCTTCAGGAACCGTAAGATACTTAGATAAGTATATAAAAAATGACAATTGGACTAACTCATCCATCCGACTAGACGTTTCAAATTCAGGTCGAACTATTAAAGTTACCAATCCTGGAACTGGAGATAGTAGAGGTGACGCTTTATTAATTGCTGAAGATGTTCCCTATATAGACGCTCAAGTAAAAGGAGGTGGTGGGCAACATTTTGGCATTGGATTTATAGAGGATCTGGATTACTCAGATGCTCCTAACTCGTACGGAAAAGCTACTCATATAGTAAACAATTCTATCCAAGGAGGAACTTTTACCTCACCTAGTCTAAATACCTTAAGCACAACAACCAACGTATTAGACACACAAAAAGGTTCTTTTGTAAGCCCAAATTTAATTCTTGGTACTAATATAGATGTTGAAAGCAACTATAACCCCGTAACTAATGGTACTATACCTAATACAGATGACATCACTGGAATTGATGATGAAGATGGTATACAAGATATTAACTGGTCTACATGTACAGGAACCGTATTTGTAAAAAACACCACTGCCAGTTTAGCTTATTTAAATTTATGGATAGATGCTAATTCAAATGGTATTTTTGATAACAACGAAAACACAAATACTATAATTCCTTCAGGCACAAACGGAAATATAAATGTCCCTTTAAATCCAATTAGTGGACTTACTTCTGGTAATAGTTACTATGCCCGATTAAGATTATCCACTACTCAAAATCTTTCTCCTTCTGGCTTTGCTGCTGATGGAGAAGCTGAAGATCATTGGGTAAATATTACAAAAACAACATTAACCACTAATCCTCTTACTTCCTGCGTTGGTTCACCTATAATCTTCTCTTCTATTTCAGGAATGCTTAGTTATAACTGGACTGGACCAAATGGTTTTACATCAAATCAACAAAACCCAATAATCGCAAATAGTAATACTAGCCATAATGGTATCTATACACTTGTCGTTACAACACCTGGAGGCTGTACTATATCAGATTCAACGAACGTAATAGTCAACCCATTGCCAGCAGCTCCTATTATATCAAGTATAACACAACCTAGCTGCAATGTTTCTACAGGAAGTGTTAGTTTCAATAATTTACCTGCATCTGGCACATGGACTGTAACAGCTTCACCTGGTGGCACTAGCATAACAGGTTCTGGAAGTAATGCAATTTTTAGTGGTCTAACAGGAAATAACACCTATACTTTTACTGTCACTAATTCTAATGGATGTACCTCTGCTGTAAGTGCACAGGTTCTTATCAATGCACAACCTGCAACGCCTAATGCGCCATTAGCGGGGGCTGTTACACAACCTACTTGTGCTACTGCTACGGGTAGTTTTCAAATTATGGGCTATAATTCTAATAGTGTCTATAATTTTAGTCCTGCGGTTTTGAATATCTCGGCAACGGGGGTTGTTACGGCTAATGCGGGTACTTATACTTTTACGGAAACAAATGCGGCGGGATGTACCTCTGCTGTAAGTGCACAGGTTCTTATCAATGCACAACCTGCAACGCCTAATGCGCCATTAGCGGGGGCTGTTACACAACCTACTTGTGCTACTGCTACGGGTAGTTTTCAAATTATGGGCTATAATTCTAATAGTGTCTATAATTTTAGTCCTGCGGTTTTGAATATCTCAGCAACGGGGGTTGTTACGGCTAATGCGGGTACTTATACTTTTACGGAAACAAATGCGGCGGGATGTACCTCTGCTGTAAGTGCACAGGTTCTTATCAATGCACAACCTGCAACGCCTAATGCGCCATTAGCGGGGGCTGTTACACAACCTACTTGTGCTACTGCTACGGGTAGTTTTCAAATTATGGGCTATAATTCTAATAGTGTCTATAATTTTAGTCCTGCGGTTTTGAATATCTCAGCAACGGGGGTTGTTACGGCTAATGCGGGTACTTATACTTTTACGGAAACAAATGCGGCGGGATGTACCTCTGCTGTAAGTGCACAGGTTCTTATCAATGCACAACCTGCAACGCCTAATGCGCCATTAGCGGGGGCTGTTACACAACCTACTTGTGCTACTGCTACGGGTAGTTTTCAAATTATGGGCTATAATTCTAATAGTGTCTATAATTTTAGTCCTGCGGTTTTGAATATCTCGGCAACGGGGGTTGTTACGGCTAATGCGGGTACTTATACTTTTACGGAAACAAATGCGGCGGGATGTACCTCTGCTGTAAGTGCACAGGTTCTTATCAATGCGCAACCTGCAACGCCTAATGCGCCATTAGCGGGGGCTGTTACACAACCTACTTGTGCTACTGCTACGGGTAGTTTTCAAATTATGGGCTATAATTCTAATAGTGTCTATAATTTTAGTCCTGCGGTTTTGAATATCTCAGCAACGGGGGTTGTTACGGCTAATCCGGGTACTTATACTTTTACAGAAACAAATGCGGCGGGATGTACCTCTACTGCAAGTGCACAGGTTCTTATCAATGCACAACCTGCAACGCCTAATGCGCCATTAGCGGGGGCTGTTACACAACCTACTTGTGCTACTGCTACGGGTAGTTTTCAAATTATGGGCTATAATTCTAATAGTGTCTATAATTTTAATCCTGCGGTTTTGAATATCTCAGCAACGGGGGTTGTTACGGCTAATGCGGGTACTTATACTTTTACGGAAACAAATGCGGCGGGATGTACCTCTGCTGTAAGTGCACAGGTTCTTATCAATGCACAACCTGCAACGCCTAATGCGCCATTAGCGGGGGCTGTTACACAACCTACTTGTGCTACTGCTACGGGTAGTTTTCAAATTATGGGCTATAATTCTAATAGTGTCTATAATTTTAGTCCTGCGGTTTTGAATATCTCAGCAACGGGGGTTGTTACGGCTAATGCGGGTACTTATACTTTTACAGAAACAAATGCGGCGGGATGTACCTCTACTGCAAGTGCACAGGTTCTTATCAATGCGCAACCTGCAACGCCTAATGCGCCATTAGCGGGGGCTGTTACACAACCTACTTGTGCTACTGCTACGGGTAGTTTTCAAATTATGGGCTATAATTCTAATAGTGTCTATAATTTTAGTCCTGCGGTTTTGAATATCTCAGCAACGGGGGTTGTTACGGCTAATGCGGGTACTTATACTTTTACGGAAACAAATGCGGCGGGATGTACCTCTGCTGTAAGTGCACAGGTTCTTATCAATGCACAACCTGCAACGCCTAATGCGCCATTAGCGGGGGCTGTTACACAACCTACTTGTGCTACTGCTACGGGTAGTTTTCAAATTATGGGCTATAATTCTAATAGTGTCTATAATTTTAGTCCTGCGGTTTTGAATATCTCAGCAACGGGGGTTGTTACGGCTAATGCGGGTACTTATACTTTTACGGAAACAAATGCGGCGGGATGTACCTCTGCTGTAAGTGCACAGGTTCTTATCAATGCGCAACCTGCAACGCCTAATGCGCCATTAGCGGGGGCTGTTACACAACCTACTTGTGCTACTGCTACGGGTAGTTTTCAAATTATGGGCTATAATTCTAATAGTGTCTATAATTTTAGTCCTGCGGTTTTGAATATCTCAGCAACGGGGGTTGTTACGGCTAATGCGGGTACTTATACTTTTACGGAAACAAATGCGGCGGGATGTACCTCTGCTGTAAGTGCACAGGTTCTTATCAATGCGCAACCTGCAACGCCTAATGCGCCATTAGCGGGGGCTGTTACACAACCTACTTGTGCTACTGCTACGGGTAGTTTTCAAATTATGGGCTATAATTCTAATAGTGTCTATAATTTTAATCCTGCGGTTTTGAATATCTCGGCAACGGGGGTTGTTACGGCTAATGCGGGTACTTATACTTTTACGGAAACAAATGCGGCGGGATGTACCTCTGCTGTAAGTGCACAGGTTCTTATCAATGCACAACCTGCAACGCCTAATGCGCCATTAGCGGGGGCTGTTACACAACCTACTTGTGCTACTGCTACGGGTAGTTTTCAAATTATGGGCTATAATTCTAATAGTGTCTATAATTTTAGTCCTGCGGTTTTGAATATCTCGGCAACGGGGGTTGTTACGGCTAATGCGGGTACTTATACTTTTACAGAAACCAATGCGGCGGGATGTACCTCTGCTGTAAGTGCACAGGTTCTTATCAATGCACAACCTGCAACACCTAATGCGCCATTAGCGGGGGCTGTTACACAACCTACTTGTGCTACTGCTACGGGTAGTTTTCAAATTATGGGCTATAATTCTAATAGTGTCTATAATTTTAATCCTGCGGTTTTGAATATCTCAGCAACGGGGGTTGTTACGGCTAATGCGGGTACTTATACTTTTACGGAAACAAATGCGGCGGGATGTACCTCTGCTGTAAGTGCACAGGTTCTTATCAATGCACAACCTGCAACACCTAATGCGCCATTAGCGGGGGCTGTTACACAACCTACTTGTGCTACTGCTACGGGTAGTTTTCAAATTATGGACTATAATTCTAATAGTGTCTATAATTTTAATCCTCCGGTTTTGAATATCTCAGCAACGGGGGTTGTTACGGCTAATGCGGGTACTTATACTTTTACGGAAACAAATGCGGCGGGATGTACCTCTGCTGTAAGTGCACAGGTTCTTATCAATGCACAACCTGCAACGCCTAATGCGCCATTAGCGGGGGCTGTTACACAACCTACTTGTGCTACTGCTACGGGTAGTTTTCAAATTATGGGCTATAATTCTAATAGTGTCTATAATTTTAATCCTGCGGTTTTGAATATCTCAGCAACGGGGGTTGTTACGGCTAATGCGGGTACTTATACTTTTACGGAAACAAATGCGGCGGGATGTACCTCTGCTGTAAGTGCACAGGTTCTTATCAATGCACAACCTGCAACACCTAATGCGCCATTAGCGGGGGCTGTTACACAACCTACTTGTGCTACTGCTACGGGTAGTTTTCAAATTATGGGCTATAATTCTAATAGTGTCTATAATTTTAATCCTGCGGTTTTGAATATCTCAGCAACGGGGGTTGTTACGGCTAATGCGGGTACTTATACTTTTACGGAAACAAATGCGGCGGGATGTACCTCTGCTGTAAGTGCACAGGTTCTTATCAATGCACAACCTGCAACACCTAATGCGCCATTAGCGGGGGCTGTTACACAACCTACTTGTGCTACTGCTACGGGTAGTTTTCAAATTATGGGCTATAATTCTAATAGTGTCTATAATTTTAATCCTGCGGTTTTGAATATCTCAGCAACGGGGGTTGTTACGGCTAATGCGGGTACTTATACTTTTACAGAAACCAATGCGGCGGGATGTACCTCTGCTGTAAGTGCACAGGTTCTTATCAATGCACAACCTGCAACGCCTACCCCCCCTACAGCTACAACATTACAACCTACTTGTACACTATCAACAGGTACCATTACCTTTACTACACAAACGGATGTAGAATACAGTATTAATAACGGAACAAGTTATCAAGCCAGCAACGTATTTAGCGGATTAAATCCTGCTACCTATACCTTACGAGTACGAAGCACTACTGATAACACCTGTACTGCACAAGCTGCTACAACTATTACTATTAATACACAACCAGTAACACCATCAGCCCCTATAACAGGAGCTATTACACAACCAAACTGTATCACTTCAACAGGAAGTGTTACTTTAAATGGTTTACCAACATCAGATCCATGGACTATTATAACATCGCCAAGTGGTCTTACATTAAATGGCACTGGAACTAGTGTAAATTTTACAGGACTAAATCCAGGTAATACATATACCTTCACAGTTACTAATTCTAATGGTTGTATTTCACCTGCATCATCTGCTATAACAGTATATAATCAAATATGTGCAGTAGATGAAACAACAATGCCTATAAACGGTCTATCGGGAGGAACAACCGCTCCACTTACGGCCAATGATACACTTAACGGAGCATTAGTAACAGTAGGAACGGCTCCTGGTAATGTTCAAATTACGGCAAGTACAGTTCCTATCGGGTCTGGACTAATACTAAATCCAAACGGAACAGTATCAATACCAGCTAACACCCCTGCGGGAACATACACCGTTAACTACACCATTTGTGAAGTCAACAATCCTAAAAACTGCAGCAATGTTAGTTCTAATGTAGTGGTAGATACTCCTCAGATTATAGCCATAACAGAAACAACAACGCCTATAAACGGTCTATCGGGAGGAACAACCGCTCCACTTACGGCCAATGATACACTTAACGGAGCATTAGTAACAGTAGGAACGGCTCCTGGTAATGTTCAAATTACGGCAAGTACAGTTCCTATCGGGTCTGGACTAATACTAAATCCAAACGGAACAGTATCAATACCAGCTAACACCCCTGCGGGAACATACACCGTTAACTACACCATTTGTGAAGTCAACAATCCTAAAAACTGCAGCAATGTTAGTTCTAATGTAGTGGTAGATACTCCTCAGATTATAGCCATAACAGAAACAACAACGCCTATAAACGGTCTATCGGGAGGAACAACCGCTCCACTTACGGCCAATGATACACTTAACGGAGCATTAGTAACAGTAGGAACGGCTCCTGGTAATGTTCAAATTACAGCAAGTACAGTTCCTATGGGGTCTGGACTAATACTAAATCCAAACGGAACAGTATCAATACCAGCTAACACCCCTGCGGGAACATACACCGTTAACTACACCATTTGTGAAGTCAACAATCCTAAAAACTGCAGCAATGTTAGTTCTAATGTAGTGGTAGATACTCCTCAGATTATAGCCATAACAGAAACAACAACGCCTATAAACGGTCTATCGGGAGGAACAACCGCTCCACTTACGGCCAATGATACACTTAACGGAGCATTAGTAACGGTAGGAACGGCTCCTGGTAATGTTCAAATTACGGCAAGTACAGTTCCTATGGGGTCTGGACTAATCCTAAATCCAAACGGAACAGTATCAATACCAGCTAACACCCCTGCGGGAACATACACCGTTAACTACACCATTTGTGAAGTCAACAATCCTAAAAACTGCAGCAATGTTAGTTCTAATGTAGTGGTAGATACTCCTCAGATTATAGCCATAACAGAAACAACAACGCCTATAAACGGTCTATCGGGAGGAACAACCGCTCCACTTACGGCCAATGATACACTTAACGGAGCATTAGTAACGGTAGGAACGGCTCCTGGTAATGTTCAAATTACGGCAAGTACAGTTCCTATGGGGTCTGGACTAATCCTAAATCCAAACGGAACAGTATCAATACCAGCTAACACCCCTGCGGGAACATACACCGTTAACTACACCATTTGTGAAGTCAACAATCCTAAAAACTGCAGCAATGTTAGTTCTAATGTAGTGGTAGATACTCCTCAGATTATAGCCATAACAGAAACAACAACGCCTATAAACGGTCTATCGGGAGGAACAACCGCTCCACTTACGGCCAATGATACACTTAACGGAGCATTAGTAACAGTAGGAACGGCTCCTGGTAATGTTCAAATTACGGCAAGTACAGTTCCTATGGGGTCTGGACTAATACTAAATCCAAACGGAACAGTATCAATACCAGCTAACACCCCTGCGGGAACATACACCGTTAACTACACCATTTGTGAAGTCAACAATCCCAAAAACTGCAGCAATGTTAGTTCTAATGTAGTGGTAGATACTCCTCAGATTATAGCCATAACAGAAACAACAACGCCTATAAACGGTCTATCGGGAGGAACAACCGCTCCACTTACGGCCAATGATACACTTAACGGAGCATTAGTAACAGTAGGAACGGCTCCTGGTAATGTTCAAATTACGGCAAGTACAGTTCCTATGGGGTCTGGACTAATACTAAATCCAAACGGAACAGTATCAATACCAGCTAACACCCCTGCGGGAACATACACCGTTAACTACACCATTTGTGAAGTCAACAATCCTAAAAACTGCAGCAATGTTAGTTCTAATGTAGTGGTAGATACTCCTCAGATTATAGCCATAACAGAAACAACAACGCCTATAAACGGTCTATCGGGAGGAACAACCGCTCCACTTACGGCCAATGATACACTTAACGGAGCATTAGTAACAGTAGGAACGGCTCCTGGTAATGTTCAAATTACAGCAAGTACAGTTCCTATGGGGTCTGGACTAATACTAAATCCAAACGGAACAGTATCAATACCAGCTAACACCCCTGCGGGAACATACACCGTTAACTACACCATTTGTGAAGTCAACAATCCTAAAAACTGCAGCAATGTTAGTTCTAATATAACAGTGGGTGAGCCTAGTGTTAATGCTCAGAACGATATCTTTTCTTCTCAAAACGGTAGCCAAGGAGAGACATTAGGAAATATATTTACAGATAATGGAAATGGATTCGATTTAGCTGACGGAAATCAAGCAAATTTAAATAACATAACATTAACAACAACTGCTTGGACAGGTCAAAAAAATCCATACATTGATTTAAATGGTAACGTAATAGTACCTTCTGGAACACCTTCTGGAACTTATACTATACCTTACAAAATTTGCTTGCTAACACCATTTAACACTATTTGTGATACCGCTACAGTAACTGTAAGAGTAGAACCATCAAACAAAGAGGAATTTGTTATTTACAACCACATGACTCCTAATGGAGATGGGAATAACGATGTATTCTTTATAGACGGAGTAGATAAATTTCCTAATAACTCAGTAGAAGTTTACAACCGATGGGGAGTATTAGTATATGAGGCAAAAGGATATAATAATAATGATCGATCATTCCGAGGCATATCATCAGGACGAGTTACGATCAAACAATTAGAAGAATTGCCAGAAGGAACATACTATTATATGTTTAAGTACGAAGATACTAAAGGTATGCCCCAAGAAAAAGCAGGTTATTTATATATCAATAGATAAAGAATTAATATACCTCCGTCTTTAGGGCGGAGGATATTTAAAAAAGAATATGATATGAAAAACAAAATTATATATTTACTACTTTTAATGAGTGGAATTAGTTTTGCTCAACAAGAAGCACAGTATACACAATATATGTATAACACTGCCAATGTAAATCCCGGTTACACAGGTACCCGCGGTTGTTTTAGTGCTTTAGTAATGCACCGCTCCCAATGGGTAGGATTAGAAGGAGCCCCAAAGACAAATACAGTTGCAATGAGTACCCCCTTAGGTCTTAACAATAGGATGGGATTAGGAGTAAGCGTTATAAACGATAAAATAGGTCCTTCAGATGAAAATGCAATATCAGTAGACCTAAGTTATAATATTAACACTACAGAAAACTCTAAATTGTCTTTTGGAATAAAAGGAACAGCTAATTTTTTTAGTGTTGATTTTAATAAGACAAAGATTCATAATGTATCAGATGGTTTGATAAGACAAAATGTAGACAATCGTTTTTTCCCAAATATAGGAGCAGGAGCATTTTGGTATTCAGATAAGACCTATGTAGGACTATCCATCCCTTTTATATTAGAACAAAAATACTATGATAACGATGTTCAATACGTAGCCAGTGAACGTATGCACCCTCATTTAATAGCAGGACACGTATTTCGCCTAAGTAGTGAAGTACAATTTAAACCCACAACGATGATTAAATATGTAAATGGAGCCCCATTACAAGTCGATTTATCAGGGAATTTTTGGTTTAATGAAAAATTTTCATTGGGAGCCGCCTATCGTTGGAGTGCAGCATGGAGCGCTATGGCAGGATTTCAAATTAACGATTCTTGGTTAGTAGGATATGCCTACGATCGAGATGTTACCAGATTAGGAAATTTTAACTCTGGTTCACACGAAATATTTTTACGTTATGAATTGTTTAAACGTGTAGAAAAAGTGGTAGCCCCACGTTTCTTCTAAAACTATTATTATGAAAAGAATAATTTTATTTACTGTATTAGGATTGTCTTTGAATGGAATATATGCACAAGAGAAAAAAATCATAAAAGCAAGTAATCACTATAATGGTTTAGCATACGTCGATGCAATTGGCACCTATTTAAAAGTAGCTCAAAAAGGATATAAATCAAAAGAGTTATTTCAACGCTTAGGAGATTCCTATTACTACAATGCTAAATTTACAGAAGCCCATAAATGGTATACTGAATTATTTGCTTTAGGTGAAACAGTAGAACCTGAATATTACTATCGTTATGCACAAACCCTCAAATCGGTAGAAAATTACAAAAAAGCCGATGAATATATGGATAAATTTTATCAATTAACATCCAAAGATACAAGAGCCAGTATTTATAATAATCAAAAAGATTATAAAAATATTATCGCAAAAAATTCTGGACGTTTTGAAATAAAACCAGTAAGCATTAATGGCAGTTCTTCCGATTATGGTACAGCATTCTATGGAAACAAAGTACTTTTTGCATCCACTAGAGATACCATTGGAGTTTTCAAAACAAAAGCAAAATGGACAGGAAAATCATTTACCAACCTGTATGCTGCTGATAAAAATGAAACAGGAGACGATCTTATTAATACAGCTCGTTTTGCAAAAGAAATCAATTCCAAATATCACGAAGACTCTCCCGTTTTCACCAAAGATCTAAAAACAGTTTACTTTACCCGTAATAATTTCAATGAAGGAAAAGTAGGAAAAGACGATAAAAAAGTCATCAATTTAAAGATCTATCGAGCTAATTTAAATACAAAAGGAGAATGGATTAATATAACAGAACTACCATTTAATAGTGATCAATACAGTGTAGCACATCCCGCCTTATCCCCTGACGAAAAAACCTTATATTTTGCCTCTAATATGCCCGGAACATACGGGCAATCCGACTTATTCAAGGTAGCTATTTTAGGAGAAAACAGTTATGGAACCCCTATTAACCTAGGAAATACAATCAATACAGAAGCCAGAGAAACCTTTCCTTTTATAAGCGATAAAGGAGTATTATATTATGCAACCGATGGACAACAAGGACTAGGAGGATTAGATATTTACGCAACACAATTAGATGATAAAGGAATGGTTACTAATTTAGTAACCAATGTTGGATCCCCAATAAATGGTCCCATGGACGATTTTGCTTTTATCATAGACGAAAAAGGAAAAGGCTTCTTTTCCTCAAACCGTTCAGAAGGCAAAGGTTTAGATGACATCTATAGTTTTATAGAAAAATCCCCATTAAATTTAGAAATCCAACACCAACTAACAGGCATTGTTACAAACTCCGAAACAGGAGAAGCAATTCCAGAAGCAACCGTAACATTATATGATGAAAAATTTAAAGAAATAGAAAAAGTTCTAGCAGACAACAAAGGATTTTATGATTTTAAGAAAATTCCTGCGGGTAAAAAATATTATGTACGAGCAGAAAAAGAAGATTATGAAACCAAAGAAAAACCAGTAGAAATTCCAAATAAAATAGGAAAAACAAATTTACCTATAGATACTGCCAAAAAAGTAAAAGAAATAAAAGAAGGATCCGATTTAGCCAAAATATTTGAAATTAAAATTATTTATTTTGATCTAGATAAATCATTTATTCGTCCTGATGCAGCAGTAGAATTAGCTAAAATTTTAGAAGTGATGAAACAATACCCCACCATGAAAGTAGACGTTCGATCACATACTGACTGTCGTCAAACCGCAGCTTATAATGCAAAACTTTCAGATCGTAGAGCAAAAGAAACAGTGGCTTGGCTCATCAAAAAAGGTATTGCAAAAGATCGTTTAACAGGTCGTGGTTATGGAGAATCACAATTAATGAATAATTGCGGTTGTGAACCAACTAATCAATCTTCTTGTACAGAAGAACAACATCAAGAAAATAGAAGAAGTGAATTTATCATTGTAAAAATGTAATAAAAAAAGGTGTCTTAAAAAAGTTTAATAGTAAAAAATAGTTGGTAAAACAGCTGTAAAGTATTATAAAATATGATGTTCCCAAAAGTTTATTGAAATTCGTTTCAATAAACTTTTTTTGTTTATGAAAATCTCAAAAAAAAGCGATGTCCAATCTCCACAAGTCTAAAATCCACAAGAGAAAAAGACAAAGAAGTCTTGCCCAGTTGCTCAAAGTTTTCCGACTTTGAGGAGTGATAAATAAAAAATGAATACGCTTACGGGCGTGTTTTTTTGTGGGTTGTTGTTATCGTATTTACAACTTAATTTTTTTTAGGATATAATATAGGCTTACTAGGGCTAGCATCATTCTCAAAAGAGGCTATTTGTAAATTTAACAAGTAAGTGTCATCTGTAATTGTATTATCAACAAAAATCATTTCGGTAATGGTACAATCTAAGCGTGCATCTGAATTTAAATGATTTACATCTGTTACATTCCAAAAAGCTTTGTGAGCTAAGAGTTTGCCTTCATCTCTTTCTCTATCAATACTGGGCAAATCAATTAATAAGTGTTTAACACCTATTTCACGTAAATAAAATCCTGTTTCTTCTGTCAGATAGGGTGGATTGGTATTTGAGTATTTTTTTGTTTTTTTTTCGCTATTATTTGGTAAAGTACGAATTACTAATGCTTGGAACGAATTTTGTGTTTCTTTATTTTTACTCATAGACAAGAGTTTATCTTCTATCATTTTTTTTGTAATGATCAAATCTTGGTTGCTTTTTTGAGGCTCTATAGTAATTACTTTGGCAAGAAAAAAGAATTCTTTTAAACAGTCATTAATACTGTAGAAATCTTTTGTAATATGTCCTAAACATTCAGTATGTGTACCATGCCCATGGGGGTTAAAAAAAATATTGTTAAAATTTACAGAGCTTCCGTTTGATACTTTTCCGACCCAATTGTCAAAACGAACGGGTTCTATTATTGGTTTTTCTAGATACCAAGCAATTGGATTTGACTCAGTATTATTTAATGGAATGGAAATATCAAGAGGATTAGATAAATCGAACGTAATATTATCTGTTTTTAAAATCATTTTATGATAAAGACTATAAAAATAAATTACACAAAAGAGAGGATTAATAAAAAAATGCCTTAGATTTTCTTGGGGCTATTCAAATTTAGAAAAAATAAATCTGATGCAATTCCATCACAAAAAAATTTCCCTTTACGAGTGGTTTTTAGAATATGATTATCTAATTCTAATTGTGTGTTATTTATATATGGTTGCGCATTTTTTATTAAATAGTCATGATAGTTGTTTCCAAAATCTTTTTTAATTTTTTCCAAAGAAATACCCCAAATAGTTCTTAACCCAGTCATTATATATTCATTGTAACGATCTGTTAATGAAAGAATTTCTGTTTCAATAGGTAGCTTTTCTTCTTCTATAGATTTTATATACAATGAGTTATTAGTCACATTCCAGCTTCTATTTATTCCGTTATAACTATGTGCTGATGGACCTATCCCTATATATTTTTTTCCTAACCAATAGGCTGAATTATTTTTAGAAAAATAGTTTTCTTTTCCAAAATTAGATAATTCATAATGAATGAAATTGTTTTTTTCTAGTGTATCAACTAATAGTAAAAATTGTTCATGAGCAATTTCTTCATCTGGAGTAGGAACTTTACCTGTTTGAATAAATTTTTGCAAGGCAGTTTTAGGTTCTACGGTTAGGGCATAACTAGAAATATGAGGGATGCCTAAATCTAATAAAACTTGAATATTTTCTAGCCACATTTTATTAGTTAAACCAGGAGTTCCATAAATGAGATCTACTGAAATATTGTCAAAATATTGGGTTGCTATTTTTAGACTTTTTTTTGCCTGATGAGTATTATGAGCACGATTCATTAGTTGTAAATCCGCCTTATGAAAAGACTGTACACCAATAGAAATACGATTAATTCCGATGGATTTAAAATCCTGAAATAAATTATTCGTTTCTAAATCATCAGGATTTGCTTCAATAGTGATTTCAGGGGTATTGGTAACTTTGTAATTATTGTAAACTTCATTAATTAAAAGTTGTATATCTTCAATTGGCAATATAGAAGGTGTTCCGCCACCGAAGTAAATAGTTTCTACTACTTCATTTTCAAATTCGTTTTTTCGTATTGCTATTTCTTTTATTAATGCTTTGATCATTTCATTTTTTTTCTTCAATGAAGTCGAAAAATAAAAATCACAATAATGGCAAGCCTGTTTGCAGAATGGGATATGGATATAGATTCCTGACATATTTTTAAATTATCGTCATAGGTTTAGTAGTAATTTATAAAATGGAAGATGTATCTTTAAAATACTTTATTTTTTTATTCGTTCTTCATTTTGTTTTATAAAAGCTTCCCAACCAGAATAGCTTTTGCCTAGTTCAACTTTTCCTGAATTAAAAAAATGGCATACAGCTGCTGCTAAACCATCAGTAGAATCTAAATTTTTAGGAAGCTCTTTTAGTTTTAAAAGTTGTTGGAGCATTTTAGCTACTTGTTCTTTACTAGCATTACCGTTTCCTGTAATGGCCATTTTTATTTTTTTAGGTTCATATTCGGTTATAGGTATTTGACGTGATAAGCCAGCTGCCATAGCAACTCCTTGTGCTCTCCCTAATTTTAGCATTGATTGTACATTTTTGCCAAAAAATGGGGCTTCAATGGCAATTTCATCAGGATGATAAGTGTCAATTAATTCAATAGTTCGTTCAAATATTTTTTGAAGTTTTAAATAATGATTATCGTATTTACTTAATAACAATTCGTTAAGTTGGATAAATTCCATTTTTTTATTCAATACTTTTATCAGACCAAATCCCATAATGGTAGTTCCTGGGTCAATACCTAAAATTATTCTTTCGTTTGCCAAATTTTTTATTTAAAGTTTCGAGTTTCAAGTCCAAAGTTTTGTTACTTTGTTCCAATGCAAAAAATATCCAACAAATCTAAACAATTCTTTACACTTCTGCTTAAACTAATTATAGTAGTAGGTGCTTTTTATTTTATATATGAAAGATTATCAAATCAATCTAATATGGATTTTGATCGTTTTAAAAATCAAATTTTATTCAAACAAACTTGGTATACTATTGTTTTTATTTTGTTTTTATCAGTTCTTAATCGGTTTATAGAAATTTTAAAATGGCAAAATTTGATACAAGAGATAAAAACTATTTCTCTGGTTGAATCTACTAAACAAGTTTTAGGTGCTTTAACTTTGGCTTTGTTTACACCTAATGGTATAGGAGAATATGCAGGAAAAGCATTGTTTTTTGAAAAAAACCAAACTTCAAAAGTTATTTTTTTAAACTTGATTTGCAATGGAGTTCAACTTGTTTTAACCGTATTTTTTGGTATACTAGGATTGATGTATTTCAATACTTATTTTTCAGTTGTAAGAAGCAAAGTTGTTTTTATTGTTTTGGGGATTACTGTATTTTTGATTTTAATTATCATATTCTTTAGAAAAGCTAAAATAGGAAAGTATTCAATAGAAAAAATTATTCATAAGATTAATGCAATACCTAAAAAAATACATCAAAAGAATCTATTTTTAGGCGTATTGCGTTATTTAACTTTTTCTCATCAATATTATTTTTTGTTTCTAATGTTTGGTGTTGATCTACCTTATTTACTTTTGATGAGTGTAATTACATCTGTATATTTTTTAGCATCTTCTCTACCTTCTTTCCAGTTTTTAGATTTTGCAGTAAAGGGGAGTGTGGCTGTTTTTTTCTTTGGTTTATTAAAGGTTAATGAGTGGGTTGTTCTTTTTATTAGTACTTTGATGTGGATTTTAAATACTGTTTTACCTGTAGTTATTGGTAGTTATTTTGTGTTAAATTTTAAATTGAGAGAATCATAAATAAAGGTATAATAATGGAAACTCTAATATTGATAGTTTATTTAGTTTTACTCGGATATAATATCAATATTCTTTGGATATGTATTGGTTTTACTAAAGTTAAAACTTTTTCATATAAAAAAATACCTCCTAAAACTAAATTTTCTATAATAGTTCCGTTTCGTAATGAAAATAAAAATTTACCTAATTTATTAGCTTCTTTTGAAAAATTGAATTACCCGAGTCATTTGTTTGAAGTTATTCTAGTAGATGATCAATCAGATGTTAAATTTGAGCTAATAAAGAGTAGATACTCAATTTCTTTGATTGAAACAATTAGAAAATCTAATTCTCCTAAAAAAGATGCTATTAATGCGGCTATTACAATAGCAAAAAATAATTGGATCATAACAACGGATGCAGATTGTACAGTAAATAAAAATTGGTTAACTACTTATGATGCCTTTATTCAAAAAAACAGCCCTAAAATGGTAGTTTCTGGAGTGTTGTTTAATCCTGTTGAAAGTTTTTTGCAAAATTTCCAATATTTAGATTTATTAAGTTTACAGGGTGTTACTATAGGTAGCTTTGGTAATGATCAAGCTTTTATGTGTAATGGTGCTAATTTTTGTTATCAAAAATCTTTTTTTAATGAACTAAAAGGGTTTGATGGAAATGAGGAGATAGCAAGTGGAGACGATGTTTTTCTACTTCAAAAGGGTGTTAAGAGAGATTCTAAAAATATCTATTTTCTTAAAAATAAATTAGCAACAGTTTATACAAAGCCTGAACCTACATTGAGGAAAGTGTTTAACCAACGTGTGAGATGGGCAAGTAAGACAGGAAATTACGAATCTATTTATAGTAAACAACTAGGGCTTTTTGTTTTTTTGATGAATTTGTCTTTGATATTACTTCTTTTTGGTTATTTTTTTCTAGATTTCAGCGTAAAACTCATGATTATGGTATTCTCAATTAAATTTTTAATTGATTATATTTTATTTAGAATATCCGCGCAATATTTTGAGAAACCATTAAAATATCTAACCCTTTCTGTTTTTCTTTATGCTTTTTTTAGTTCTTTTGTTGCTATTTATTCATTATTTGGGCAATACCATTGGAAAGGAAGAAAGTTTATGAAATAAAATTATTTTAATTTAATTGGAATAAAAAATTCAGTTTTTACTTTCATCCCTCTTTTAATAGCTGGTTCAATTACAGGAAAATGAACTAATTTGGAACGCAAAATACTATCGGTATATTCAGGATCTATTGCACTAGAAGGGAGTATTGTTGAAAAATCTACTGTTGAATTGGGATGGATTACAACTTTTATCTTTAAAGAATCTAATCTAGGTAGTAATCTTTTAACTGTATCAGTTGCTATTTTTTCATAAATATTCTTGGTTAATACTTGAAAAAAACATTCTTTTTTCAATTCTTTATCGGTTATGGATTCACATTCTGTTGTAGAAGGGTATTCATCTACTGTGTTCCAATTTATTTTGCTCAATTCTTTCTTTAAAAGATCTTCTTTGTTGAGTTCTTTTTTTTCAAAATATTGACAACTTATTATAGATAATGAGGTAATCAGTAATAATAGATTATTTTTTATATGGTTCATTGTGTCAATTTTTTTTAGTTTTACATTTACAGGCAAAAATAACAAAATATTTGATGGATTCAGTATTGCTAATTATTGGTTTTCTTTGTGTTTTAATAGGAGTTATAGGTAGTGTTTTGCCTGCTTTACCAGGTCCTGGTTTGAGTTGGATTGGGTTGCTTTTTTTGTATTTTACAAAGACTGTGCCTACTAATTATTGGGTTTTAGGGAGTACTTTTCTAATTACTCTTTTTATCATAATTCTTGATTATCTGATTCCTTCATTAGGAACAAAACGTTTAGGAGGATCTAAATATGGTGTGTGGGGAGCTAATATTGGATTAATTGTAGGTCTTTTTATTCCTCCTTTTGGCTTTGTAATTGGTCCTTTTATTGGAGCTTGTTTAGGTGAGTTATATTTTGATTCTCAAAATTTTTCAAGAGCATTTAAAGCGGCATTAGGAGCTTTTATTGGTTTTATTGCCTCTACTCTGATCAAATTAACCGTTTGTATAGCTTATTTAGGTTGGTATATGTATGTTTTTTGGACTTATAGAAATCAATGGGTATAAAAAGTCTAATAATAATTCTTTGTTTTTATGTTGAATTTTAGTTTAAATGATTCGTTAATTTATTGTAAAGATAGTTTGTTATTTCAAAAAACTCATTATCTAATAGACTGAGAAAATATAATATATATTCAATTATTTTCCATTAAAAGCAGTCATTGTGTTGCCTAAACCAGCTAAAGCAAAAGACTCAATTGCTGCGGAAGATTGTTCTAAACGTTCAGTTAATTTTTCTTTTTCTATTTCATCCCATTCGCCTAATACATAATCTACTTGTTTGCCTTTTTTAAAATCATCACTTATACCAAATCGAAATCTAGGATACTCAGTTGAATTAAGTAATAATTGTATGTTTTTTAATCCATTATGACCTCCGTCACTTCCTTTAGGTTTTATGCGTAAAGTTCCAAAAGGTAAGTTTAAGTCATCGGTAATGACAAGAATATTTTCTTTTTCAATTTTCTCCTTATCCATCCAGTATTGAACGGCCTTGCCACTTAAATTCATATATGTGTTAGGTTTTAGCAGAAATAAAATTCTTCCTTTTAGTTTTATTTCAGCTACTGTTCCTAGTTTAGCGATAGTAAATTCTACATTATGCTTTTTAGCTAAGAAATCAACTACTTTAAAACCTATATTGTGGCGTGTATTAATATATTCAGCACCTATATTGCCTAAACCTACTATTAAAAACTTTTTCATTTGATAATACTAAATATATACAAAAGAGTATTGAGAATAAAAAAGTGCCCACAATGGTGAGCACTTTTGAAAATATTTTGAGGAAATTATTTTTTCTTTCCTTTTGCTCCTTTTTCTGCTTTTGCAGCTTCTTGAGCAGCTTTCATTGCAGCACGTGAAATTCTTACTTGACATACTACAGTGTTATCTGGATGTAAGAATTTGTAAGTAGCTGTGTGTAATTTAGTAATATATAATTTATTACCCATTTCTAATTCAGAAATATCTGTTTCGATAAAATCTGGTAAGTTAGCTGGTAAAGCTTTAACTTTTAGTTTACGTTGGTTAAGACGTAATACACCACCAGCCATAACTCCTTTAGAATTACCAACAACTTTTACAGGGATTTCCATAGTAACTTCTTTGTTTTCAAATAATTGGTAGAAGTCAATATGTAAAATTTTGTCTGTTACTGGGTGAACCTGTATGTCTTGTAATACAGCGTTGAAAGTTTTACCATTCTCTAATTCAATCACAACAGTGTGTGCATTAGGAGTGTAAACCAAGTTTTTGAACGCTTTTTCTTCAGCAGCGAAGTGTACTGGTTGATCTCCTCCGTATAATACGCAAGGAATCATTCCAGCATTACGTAAGGCTTTAGTAGATACTTTACCCACGCTTTCTCTTTCAGATCCTTTAATTGTAATTGATTTCATTTAAAAATATATAAAAATTAATAATATAATTTACATAATAAATTTGCTACTTATAGAATTGTTAGAATGTACCATACGCATTACATCTGCAAATAATTCGGTACAGCTTACAACTTTTATTTTAGCTGATGTTCTTTTTAGTGGTATTGAATCGGTAACAATCAACTCCGTTAGACTTGAATTTTCTATTCTCTCAGTTGCATCTCCAGATAAAATAGCATGAGTACAAATTGCACGTACACTTAAAGCACCTTTTTCTAGCATAAGATCAGCGGCTTTAGCTAATGTGCCCCCTGTGTCTATCATATCATCAACAAGAATAACATTTCGTCCTTTTACTTCTCCAATTAATTCCATTGATTCAATGACATTTGCTGCTTTCCTTTGTTTATAGCATATTACCACATCCGAACTTAGGAATTTAGAATAAGCATAAGCCCTTTTTGACCCCCCCATGTCAGGAGATGCTATTGTTAAGTTTTTCAATCCTAATGATTGGACATAAGGTAGAAAAATGGTAGAAGCAAATAAATGATCTACTGGTTTTTCAAAGAAACCTTGAATTTGATCAGCATGTAAATCCATTGTCATGATTCGAGTAGCTCCTGCGCTTTCAAGTAATTTTGCTACTAATTTTGCGCCTATAGGAACTCTTGGTTTGTCTTTTCTATCTTGTCGAGCCCAACCAAAGTAAGGAATTACGGCTGTTATGTGTCTTGCTGAAGCTCTTTTCGCAGCGTCAATCATAAGTAGGAGTTCCATTAAATTGTCAGAACTCGGAAATGTTGAACACACAATGAACACTCGTAATCCTCTTATTGATTCCTCAAAAGAAGGTTGAAATTCACCATCACTATAATGTGAGAACGTTACTTTTCCTAGCTTCACACCGTATTTATCGGCAATTTTTTCGGCTAGGTATACACTTTTCGAACAAGCAAATATTTTTGCTTCTGGCTCTAAATGTGGCATTAGGTTGTTTTTTTATATCAATCAAACCAATTTCTGAGTTTTATAAAATCTAAAAATTAATTTAGTTGATTGTAGTTAGTTATGTGTTGTATTGCATTCAATGCGCTGCAAATTTAAAAATTAAAATCAACTTGAAAACATATTTTTTGATATTTTTTTATGATTATTCATTTTTTTGTTTACATTTGCACTCACAATTCAGCAATGCCCGGATGGCGGAATTGGTAGACGCGCACGACTCAAACTCGTGTTCTTCGGAGTGTGGGTTCGATTCCCACTCCGGGTACTTTTAAAATCCTTAGCAATCTATGAAATAGAAAGTTAAGGATTTTCTGTTTCTTAACTTGTACGATTTTTGTATTGTAAAAGGATGAAGTCCAAAACCTGTGGATTTGATAAATTAGGCATATAAATTTGCAAGTCTAAAAAGAAAGAATTCTATATTTCTTACGCCTCTAAACAAAACACATTAATACATATTTTGTTTAGTAAACCATACAACTAACATATAACTTCCTGTGACATGAATTATCGTCTAAATTTATATTTTCTTTTATTCCTGTAAATGATTTACTATTATGTTTTATAGAACCATTCACTTTTAATTTTTCCCAGTTTTGCAGCTCAAAATATTTTATCATTTTATTTACTATTAGCCCCCCCTTCCGTTATATAAAAACAATGCAGACAAGTAACCATTTGCTCACTCTCATTACTTTTTTTATTAATCTTCCATCTTATAACAATTTTAATATCAAGTGCTCTAATATCTGCAACACTGGCAATGTTTTGTTTATCTTTTATTAATTCGTTCAAAACTAACACCTCCGTATGAATTCCTGGTCTCTGAGCATTTGTAAGTTTGCTTAAACTAATTTTCTCGCTATATAGCTTTTCATACAATTTACCATCACTATAATTCGAGCAATCTTTCCTTATAAAATCCATATATTCTATATGTTTTGTAAAAAAGGATGCAAAGTTTTTGTGAAATTATTATATTTATGTTATATTTTTCCAGGGACTTATTGTAATATCATTTCTTATTGTATTTTGTTATTATATTTCCATTGGGCAGATTACAAGATGAAACTTTCATAGCATCAAGAGAACCATCATTTTCATTTGTTACAATATTTAAAGAATCTTGATTATGAATTCCCTCATAATCAATAGATTCAACGATATTGTACTAAAAAAGTATGTAAAGAAAAAAATGTGATCTTAGTATTACAGAAAAAATACACAAATAAACTTTACACACAACCAAATTTCAGAATTATTATTGGAAATAGCAAATAGTCATAACGGTTCCAATATTTTATTACAAATGACTTTAGAAGTCTTTATGAAGTCAGAAAGAAGTCTTCATAAAGAAGAAAAACCAGATGATTTAGTCAATGGCTATCCATTTAGAAAAGCAAAGGGTAATGATAAAAAACTTGTTTTAAAAGTACCTAGAACAAGAAGTAGTACATTTTATCCAGCTCTATTAAGTATCTTAAGAGGTAGGGTTGACCACAGAACAGATTAGCGATATTTATGAAGAACTTTATGCTAAAGATTATAGTAAACAACAAATAAGCTATTTAATGAAAGATAGCCCAGAAGAAAAGAGTCTTCGTTGAACCTAATACCATTTAAACTTTGAAATTTACCCATAATACTATTTTTTAACCTTAAGATTGTCCAAAAAGTTCACAATCTTTTCGACCAAAGCGAGAAATCACATAATATTTATTATGAGACTCCTTCTTACGTAGGAGTTACAAACTGGATGTTGATTTAGTTACTATCCTATAAAAGCAATAAAATTAATGTTGGTTCTCAATGCGCTTCGCGCTCTAACTAGCGATGATTTCAATTATATACTTAACCCTTTGTTCTAGTTGTTTTAAAAATAAAAAAACAGATCGAGAATTTTACTTTTTAATCCAGTATATTTTAAGTTTAAATGGTATTAGTAATCATAAAGCAACAGAATTAAAGATTATGATAATTGATAATGCAGCATTTCGTTCCACAAAAGATGTAATAATTCCTGAGAACATATTTCTGTTACCAATTCCTTCATATTCTCCAGAACCCAAGCCTACTGAAAGAATCTGACAATGAATGAAAGATAAAATTTCAATGAAAATTTATGATACTCTAGCCGACTTAAAGACAAAATTGGAAGAATCTATTAAGTGGATAACAGACTGTGATTTTTATATAAGTTTACGGTGTTTTTAAATTTCGGATTTTACAAAAACACAATTGTCATTAAATTTTCACTAAATAACCAGAAAAAACTATTAATTTTACGCAATAAAAATACTAAAAAATAAAAACCATATCCTATAAAACAATGTATATAAGATGTTGCTTTATGAGTCTATTTTAGATGTTGAAAAATAAATTAATCTTACCGCTTTGCCACTTCTATGTGCCTATTAAATTAGGTTTTTAGTGTTCTGATAAAATATCAACAAGATAGTGTGTAATAATTTAAATATTTTCAGATACGAAATATAGCAATATACATTGTGTGGGTTAAAAAAGAATAAATTAGTGTATAATAACAAAAAAATATAATATGACGTAAAAAATAAAATTTAAATAATTACTTCACAATTTATTTTTCTAAGTGAATTGTTTTACTAAAAAATGGGTCATAATTTTGAGATTATAGTCTTACGATCTTTAAAAGATAGAACGTTTCGATTACATTAATTTTTTAGTTTATTACGGGTATTGTAGGTTGTATTTAACCTTATCAAGAAGGTAAAAGTCTTATTGAAATCAATATAGCTTTTGGTTATATCTTTTTAGTCTTAATAATAATAAGTTTATTTTAGAACATTAAAGAGATAATATTTTAAGTAATATAATATGTGAAAAACATATTTTTAAAACCTTATTCTAAAATTTAAAATTTAATATATGGTCGAAAAAATACCAAAAACATTTAGACATAAATTTAGAAGCTTAATTTTTCTAATTTGTCTTACCACATTATTCTTTTTACCTGTTCAAAAGTCATATTCGCAATGTGGAACTGGTTTTCAGCAAGGAGGCTTTTTGATGAATGTAAGCAATAAGATTTATTCTGTTAATATTAGAACAGGTAAGTCTACTTTTATAACTACTAGTCCTTTTGTAAGTGGAGTAGGATTGGCAGGTCTGAATTCTTTTGCTACTGATGCGGCAAATAGAGTAATGTATTATACCGATACTAATAATAATGTATCTAATGCTGCTTTGTATGCTTACAATATAGCTACTAATACGCATGTTGTAGTATCTCCAAATGTCACAGCCCAAGGGATAACATTAGGAACAGCAGGTGTAGGTTCTGGAGGAGCCGCTTTTGATGGAGGGTTTTTATATTTGGCGATAGAACAATCCCTTACAGGGACGACTAATCCTGATACAGTAATTTATAGATGTACGATGTCAGCTGATGGTTTGACATTAGTTAATGCTATACCTGTAATCCAGATTGACGAAGCGGATTCTATGGGAGATTTTGCTGTTATAGGAAATCTAATAGTTAGAACTTCTGGTGGTCAAATTTTTGAGTATACAATACCAGCAACTTACAACTTTGGTACCAATACAGCAGCTTCTACTACAGTATCAGGAAGTAATACTTATATATCTCAAATAGCGCAGGATCATCTGAATAATTTATGGCTAGTTGGAGATAGAGTTAGACAATATGATCCAGCTACTCATACTATCTCAGGAACAGAAGTAAATACTACATCTGATGGGATTTCTGATATAGAATCTCCATTTGATGCAGGTGGATGTGTTGCTGCAGATGCTGTTATAGGAGGTAGGGTTTACAGAGATAATAATAATAATGGTATTTTTGATGGTGTAGACTTAGGAATAGCTGGAGTAACAATTGATATTTATGATGATATAAATAAGAATGGAGTTGTTGATGGAACAGATCTTTTACTAACAACTGTTACTACTGGAGTAGGAGGTTTTTATACTGTAAACAATTTATTACCAGGTGATTATAATATAAGGATAGCTGATACAGGAAATATTATCGGAGGAAGTGCTATTTCAACTACAGGGGGTAGTACACAATCAGAAGAATTATCCATATCAGAATCAAATTTAACACATGATTTTGGATATTTTACCCCTAATTCAAATTTAGGGATAACAAAAACAGTAAGTAATGCTACACCAAATGTAGGTAGTAATGTAACTTTTACACTAACAGTGACTAATGCAGGACCAAGTACTGCAACGGGAGTTACCGTAAATGATTTACTTCCATCGGGATATACTTTTGTTGGTAGTTTACCTTCTGTAGGAACGTATAATTCAGGTACGGGAGTTTGGACTATTGGTACATTAGCAAATGGAGCTATAGAAACATTAAATATTGTAGCAACGGTTAAAGCTACGGGGAGTTATGCAAATACAGCTACTGTGACAGGAACTGAAGTAGACCCTTCATTAGGTGATAACACCTCAACGAGTATACCTATTCCTAAAAATGTAATAGATGCAGTAAATGATCCATTGGTTACAGTTGTAAGTCTAAATACACCGGTTGTTGTTCCAGTAAACGTAACAGCTAATGATAAGATAAATGGAGTAGCAGTAACCCCAGTTAATACCAATGTAACTCCTGTTACAAATGGTTCATTAAGTGTAGATGCAAATGGAAACATAACAGTAGCGGCAAACACTCCATCAGGAGTTTATAATGTTACATATCAATTATGTGAAGCAGATTTAGTTACGGGCTTAAATATAACTCCAGCAAACTGCGATACTGCAACTGCCATAGTAGAAGTTAAAAACGACTTAATAGCTAAGAATGATAATTTAGGTACGATTGCTACCTCAGCCACAGCAACTACAGTAGCAGGAAGCGTTTTAGCCAATAATGGAAACGGAGCCGATACATTAAATGGCGTTGCAGTAACCACAGCCAACACAGATGTAACCCCTGTTACAACAGGTCCTATCCGTATTGATGCAGATGGTAATGTAACGATCCAGCCAGGTACAGCAAGTGGTACATACACAATTCCTTATACAATTTGTGAAACAGGAGCAACCCCAGTAAACTGTAAAACAGCCAATATAACTGTAGAAGTTAAAAACGAATTAATAGCTAAGGATGATAATTTAGGAACCGTAGCCACTTCTGCCACAGCAACTACAGTAGCAGGAAGCGTTTTAGCCAATAATGGAAACGGAGCCGATACGTTAAATGGCGTTGCAGTAACCACAGCCAACACAGATGTAACCCCTGTTACAACAGGTCCTATCCGTATTGATGCAGATGGTAATGTAACGATCCAGCCAGGTACAGCAAGTGGTACATACACAATTCCTTATACAATTTGTGAAACAGGAGCAACTCCAGTAAACTGTAAAACAGCCAATATAACTGTAGAAGTTAAAAACGAATTAATAGCTAAGGATGATAATTTAGGAACCGTAGCCACTTCTGCCACAGCAACTACAGTAGCAGGAAGCGTTTTAGCCAATAATGGAAACGGAGCCGATACATTAAATGGCGTTGCAGTAACCACAGCCAACACAGATGTAACCCCTGTTACAACAGGTCCTATCCGTATTGATGCAGATGGTAATGTAACGATCCAGCCAGGTACAGCAAGTGGTACATACACAATTCCTTATACAATTTGTGAAACAGGAGCAACCCCAGTAAACTGTAAAACAGCCAATATAACTGTAGAAGTTAAAAACGAATTAATAGCTAAGGATGATAATTTAGGAACCGTAGCCACTTCTGCCACAGCAACTACAGTAGCAGGAAGCGTTTTAGCCAATAATGGAAACGGAGCCGATACGTTAAATGGCGTTGCAGTAACCACAGCCAACACAGATGTAACCCCTGTTACAACAGGTCCTATCCGTATTGATGCAGATGGTAATGTAACGATCCAGCCAGGTACAGCAAGTGGTACATACACAATTCCTTATACAATTTGTGAAACAGGAGCAACCCCAGTAAACTGTAAAACAGCCAATATAACTGTAGAAGTTAAAAACGAATTAATAGCTAAGGATGATAATTTAGGAACCGTAGCCACTTCTGCCACAGCAACTACAGTAGCAGGAAGCGTTTTAGCCAATAATGGAAACGGAGCCGATACGTTAAATGGCGTTGCAGTAACCACAGCCAACACAGATGTAACCCCTGTTACAACAGGTCCTATCCGTATTGATGCAGATGGTAATGTAACGATCCAGCCAGGTACAGCAAGTGGTACATACACAATTCCTTATACAATTTGTGAAACAGGAGCAACCCCAGTAAACTGTAAAACAGCCAATATAACTGTAGAAGTTAAAAACGAATTAATAGCTAAGGATGATAATTTAGGAACCGTAGCCACTTCTGCCACAGCAACTACAGTAGCAGGAAGCGTTTTAGCCAATAATGGAAACGGAGCCGATACATTAAATGGCGTTGTAGTAACCACAGCCAACACAGATGTAACCCCTGTTACAACAGGTCCTATCCGTATTGATGCAGATGGTAATGTAACGATCCAGCCAGGTACAGCAAGTGGTACATACACAATTCCTTATACAATTTGTGAAACAGGAGCAACTCCAGTAAACTGTAAAACAGCCAATATAACTGTAGAAGTTAAAAATACTATTGACGCTATAGACGATGCCAAAGTAACCGTTACCTCAGGAAGTAATACACCCAATGTAACGTTAAACGATAAGTTAAACGGATCAAACGTTACCATAGGTACAGCAGCAGGTCAAGTAAGCCTAACAGGAGTAAACGTTCCAGCAGGCTTAACATTAAATGCCGATGGTACCATTACAATAGGCGCTACCACACCAAGTGGCACATACCAAGTAGAGTATCAAATCTGTGAAAACGGAGCAACTCCAGTAAACTGTGATAAAGCAATTGCTATAGTAGAAGTTAAAAATACTATTGACGCTATAGACGATGCCAAAGTAACCGTTACCTCAGGAAGTAATACACCCAATGTAACGTTAAACGATAAGTTAAACGGATCAAACGTTACCATAGGTACAGCAGCAGGTCAAGTAAGCCTAACAGGAGTAAACGTTCCAGCAGGCTTAACATTAAATGCCGATGGTACCATTACAATAGGCGCTACCACACCAAGTGGCACATACCAAGTAGAGTATCAAATCTGTGAAAACGGAGCTAACCCAGTAAACTGCGATAAAGCAATTGCTATAGTAGAAGTTAAAAATACTATTGACGCTATAGACGATGCCAAAGTAACCGTTACCTCAGGAAGTAATACACCCAATGTAACGTTAAACGATAAGTTAAACGGATCAAACGTTGACATAGGTACAGCAGCAGGTCAAGTAAGCCTAACAGGAGTAAACGTTCCAGCAGGCTTAACATTAAATGCCGATGGTACCATTAAAATAGGCGCTACCACACCAAGTGGCACATACCAAGTAGAGTATCAAATCTGTGAAAACGGAGCTAACCCAGTAAACTGCGATAAAGCAATTGCTATAGTAGAAGTTAAAAATACTATTGACGCTATAGACGATGCCAAAGTAACCGTTACCTCAGGAAGTAATACACCCAATGTAACGTTAAACGATAAGTTAAACGGATCAAACGTTGACATAGGTACAGCAGCAGGTCAAGTAAGCCTAACAGGAGTAAACGTTCCAGCAGGCTTAACATTAAATGCCGATGGTACCATTAAAATAGGCGCTACCACACCAAGTGGCACATACCAAGTAGAGTATCAAATCTGTGAAAACGGAGCTAACCCAGCAAACTGCGATAAAGCAATTGCTATAGTAGAAGTTAAAAATACTATTGACGCTATAGACGATGCCAAAGTAACCGTTACCTCAGGAAGTAATACACCCAATATAACGCTAAACGATAAGTTAAACGGATCAAACGTTACCATAGGTACAGCAGCAGGTCAAGTAAGCCTAACAGGAGTAAACGTTCCAGCAGGCTTAACATTAAATGCCGATGGTACCATTACAATAGGCGCTACCACACCAAGTGGCACATACCAAGTAGAGTATCAAATCTGTGAAAACGGAGCTAACCCAGCAAACTGCGATAAAGCAATTGCTATAGTAGAAGTTAAAAATACTATTGACGCTATAGACGATGCAAAAGTAACCGTTACCTCAGGAAGTAATACACCCAATGTAACGTTAAACGATAAGTTAAACGGATCAAACGTTACCATAGGTACAGCAGCAGGTCAAGTAAGCCTAACAGGAGTAAACGTTCCAGCAGGCTTAACATTAAATGCCGATGGTACCATTACAATAGGCGCTACCACACCAAGTGGCACATACCAAGTAGAGTATGAAATCTGTGAAAACGGAGCTAATCCAATAAACTGTGATAAAGCAATTGCTATAGTAGAAGTTAAAAATACTATTGACGCTATAGACGATGCCAAAGTAACCGTTACCTCAGGAAGTAATACACCCAATATAACGCTAAACGATAAGTTAAACGGATCAAACGTTACCATAGGTACAGCAGCAGGTCAAGTAAGCCTAACAGGAGTAAACGTTCCAGCAGGCTTAACATTAAATGCCGATGGTACCATTACAATAGGCGCTACCACACCAAGTGGCACATACCAAGTAGAGTATGAAATCTGTGAAAACGGAGCAACTCCAGTAAACTGTGATAAAGCAATTGCTGTAGTAGAAGTTAAAAATACTATTGACGCTATAGACGATGCCAAAGTAACCGTTACCTCAGGAGGTAATACACCCAATATAACGCTAAACGATAAGTTAAACGGATCAAACGTTACCATAGGTACAGCAGCAGGTCAAGTAAGCCTAACAGGAGTAAACGTTCCAGCAGGCTTAACATTAAATGCCGATGGTACCATTACAATAGGCGCTACCACACCAAGTGGCACATACCAAGTAGATTATCAAATCTGTGAAAACGGAGCAACTCCAGTAAACTGTGACATCGCAATTGCTATAGTAGAAGTTAAAAATATTATTGACGCTATAGACGATGCCAAAGTAACCGTTACCTCAGGAGGTAATACACCCAATATAACGCTAAACGATAAGTTAAACGGATCAAACGTTGACATAGGTCCAATATTAGGTCAAGTAAGCCTAACAGGAGTAAACGTTCCAGCAGGCTTAACATTAAATACCGATGGTACCATTACAATAGGCGCTACCACACCAAGTGGCACATACCAAGTAGAGTATGAAATCTGTGAAAACGGAGCTAATCCAATAAACTGTGACATCGCAATTGCTATAGTAGAAGTTAAAAATATTATTGACGCTATAGACGATGCCAAAGTAACCGTTACCTCAGGAAGTAATACACCCAATGTAACGTTAAACGATAAGTTAAACGGATCAAACGTTACCATAGGTACAGCAGCAGGTCAAGTAAGCCTAACAGGAGTAAACGTTCCAGCAGGCTTAACATTAAATGCCGATGGTACCATTACAATAGGCGCTACCACACCAAGTGGTATATACCAAGTAGAGTATCAAATATGTGAGAACGGAGCTAACCCAGCAAACTGTGACATCGCAAATGCTATAGTAGAAGTTAAAAACCCGATAGTATTGGGAGGACCAGATAAAGAATTAATAGTGTCAGGAACTACAGGAACAATTTCAATTTATAATAATGACACATTTAATGGAAAACCATTATCATCTACCATAGGAACAGGAGTAGGTCAAGTAACAGTCACAATAACAGGATTACCACAAGGAATAACACTTAATTCTAATGGAACAATTACAGTAGATAATACGGTTGACAATAATACATATACCTTTACTTATACTGTTTGTGAAAATGGTGCTTTAATTCCAAATTGTGTTACACAAACAGTTGTTATAGATGTTTCAGCTAAAGTTGACGCAAATAATGATGAATTTGTAACAACTAATGGAGGATCAGGTTTAGTAGCAGGAAATGTTTTAATTAATGACAGCATAAACAACTTAAGTCAAGGTTCTGCAACAATTAATAATGTAGTGCTAAGTCAAATTACTTTAGCACAGCCAGTAATTACCGTGCCATCAAAATCTCCAGTGCCATATTTAGATGCTGCTACAGGAAGAGTAATTGTACCAGCAGGTACACCAGCTGGAACCTATACTTTTGATTACAAAGCATGTTTACTAATTAAACCAGGTATTTGTGATACCGCTACAGTAACTGTAAGAGTAGAACCATCAAACAAAGAGGAATTTGTTATTTACAACCACATGACTCCTAATGGAGATGGGAATAACGATGTATTCTTTATAGACGGAATAGATAAATTTCCTAATAACTCAGTAGAAGTTTACAACCGATGGGGAGTATTAGTATATGAGGCAAAAGGATATAATAATAATGATCGATCATTCCGAGGCATATCATCAGGACGAGTTACGATCAAACAATTAGAAGAATTGCCAGAAGGAACATACTATTATATGTTTAAGTACGAAGATACTAAAGGTATGCCCCAAGAAAAAGCAGGTTATTTATATATCAATAGATAAAGAATTAATATACCTCCGTCTTTAGGGCGGAGGATATTTAAAAAAGAATATGATATGAAAAACAAAATTATATATTTACTACTTTTAATGAGTGGAATTAGTTTTGCTCAACAAGAAGCACAGTATACACAATATATGTATAACACTGCCAATGTAAATCCCGGTTACACAGGTACCCGCGGTTGTTTTAGTGCTTTAGTAATGCACCGCTCCCAATGGGTAGGATTAGAAGGAGCCCCAAAGACAAATACAGTTGCAATGAGTACCCCCTTAGGTCTTAACAATAGGATGGGATTAGGAGTAAGCGTTATAAACGATAAAATAGGTCCTTCAGATGAAAATGCAATATCAGTAGACCTAAGTTATAATATTAACACTACAGAAAACTCTAAATTGTCTTTTGGAATAAAAGGAACAGCTAATTTTTTTAGTGTTGATTTTAATAAGACAAAGATTCATAATGTATCAGATGGTTTGATAAGACAAAATGTAGACAATCGTTTTTTCCCAAATATAGGAGCAGGAGCATTTTGGTATTCAGATAAGACCTATGTAGGACTATCCATCCCTTTTATATTAGAACAAAAATACTATGATAACGATGTTCAATACGTAGCCAGTGAACGTATGCACCCTCATTTAATAGCAGGACACGTATTTCGCCTAAGTAGTGAAGTACAATTTAAACCCACAACGATGATTAAATATGTAAATGGAGCCCCATTACAAGTCGATTTATCAGGGAATTTTTGGTTTAATGAAAAATTTTCATTGGGAGCCGCCTATCGTTGGAGTGCAGCATGGAGCGCTATGGCAGGATTTCAAATTAACGATTCTTGGTTAGTAGGATATGCCTACGATCGAGATGTTACCAGATTAGGAAATTTTAACTCTGGTTCACACGAAATATTTTTACGTTATGAATTGTTTAAACGTGTAGAAAAAGTGGTAGCCCCACGTTTCTTCTAAAACTATTATTATGAAAAGAATAATTTTATTTACTGTATTAGGATTGTCTTTGAATGGAATATATGCACAAGAGAAAAAAATCATAAAAGCAAGTAATCACTATAATGGTTTAGCATACGTCGATGCAATTGGCACCTATTTAAAAGTAGCTCAAAAAGGATATAAATCAAAAGAGTTATTTCAACGCTTAGGAGATTCCTATTACTACAATGCTAAATTTACAGAAGCCCATAAATGGTATACTGAATTATTTGCTTTAGGTGAAACAGTAGAACCTGAATATTACTATCGTTATGCACAAACCCTCAAATCGGTAGAAAATTACAAAAAAGCCGATGAATATATGGATAAATTTTATCAATTAACATCCAAAGATACAAGAGCCAGTATTTATAATAATCAAAAAGATTATAAAAATATTATCGCAAAAAATTCTGGACGTTTTGAAATAAAACCAGTAAGCATTAATGGCAGTTCTTCCGATTATGGTACAGCATTCTATGGAAACAAAGTACTTTTTGCATCCACTAGAGATACCATTGGAGTTTTCAAAACAAAAGCAAAATGGACAGGAAAATCATTTACCAACCTGTATGCTGCTGATAAAAATGAAACAGGAGACGATCTTATTAATACAGCTCGTTTTGCAAAAGAAATCAATTCCAAATATCACGAAGACTCTCCCGTTTTCACCAAAGATCTAAAAACAGTTTACTTTACCCGTAATAATTTCAATGAAGGAAAAGTAGGAAAAGACGATAAAAAAGTCATCAATTTAAAGATCTATCGAGCTAATTTAAATACAAAAGGAGAATGGATTAATATAACAGAACTACCATTTAATAGTGATCAATACAGTGTAGCACATCCCGCCTTATCCCCTGACGAAAAAACCTTATATTTTGCCTCTAATATGCCCGGAACATACGGGCAATCCGACTTATTCAAGGTAGCTATTTTAGGAGAAAACAGTTATGGAACCCCTATTAACCTAGGAAATACAATCAATACAGAAGCCAGAGAAACCTTTCCTTTTATAAGCGATAAAGGAGTATTATATTATGCAACCGATGGACAACAAGGACTAGGAGGATTAGATATTTACGCAACACAATTAGATGATAAAGGAATGGTTACTAATTTAGTAACCAATGTTGGATCCCCAATAAATGGTCCCATGGACGATTTTGCTTTTATCATAGACGAAAAAGGAAAAGGCTTCTTTTCCTCAAACCGTTCAGAAGGCAAAGGTTTAGATGACATCTATAGTTTTATAGAAAAATCCCCATTAAATTTAGAAATCCAACACCAACTAACAGGCATTGTTACAAACTCCGAAACAGGAGAAGCAATTCCAGAAGCAACCGTAACATTATATGATGAAAAATTTAAAGAAATAGAAAAAGTTCTAGCAGACAACAAAGGATTTTATGATTTTAAGAAAATTCCTGCGGGTAAAAAATATTATGTACGAGCAGAAAAAGAAGATTATGAAACCAAAGAAAAACCAGTAGAAATTCCAAATAAAACAGGAAAAACAAATTTACCTATAGATACTGCCAAAAAAGTAAAAGAAATAAAAGAAGGATCCGATTTAGCCAAAATATTTGAAATTAAAATTATTTATTTTGATCTAGATAAATCATTTATTCGTCCTGATGCAGCAGTAGAATTAGCTAAAATTTTAGAAGTGATGAAACAATACCCCACCATGAAAGTAGACGTTCGATCACATACTGACTGTCGTCAAACCGCAGCTTATAATGCAAAACTTTCAGATCGTAGAGCAAAAGAAACAGTGGCTTGGCTCATCAAAAAAGGTATTGCAAAAGATCGTTTAACAGGTCGTGGTTATGGAGAATCACAATTAATGAATAATTGCGGTTGTGAACCAACTAATCAATCTTCTTGTACAGAAGAACAACATCAAGAAAATAGAAGAAGTGAATTTATCATTGTAAAAATGTAATAAAAAAAGGTGTCTTAAAAAAATATTTTCAATCAAGAGGAGTCTAAAACAAAAAATTAGAAGAATCACCTAGATTATCTCCTACCTGAAGTGATAAATTATATTTTTAGGACACCACTTTTTTTCTTTGACGTTCTATTATTTTAAAAATTTATTATAAGATTAATAATCAAAATACCAATTAAATATATCGGAGCGTAGACCTAAAGAAAACCAAGTTGTGTTTTCATTAAAAGCTTGATTCGTATTTAGTGTTGGTTTAAACGAGCGGTACACTAAATTAGCAAACAACTTTAAATTGGTATTTGGATTTAATAAATACCCAGCATTTAGATCCGCAATTATTATTTTAGTTTTATTACCTTGTCCTATAACTACTCCATTATCTGCCGAGCGATCTAAATCATAATCCTTATATATATTGGAGCCATAATTTTTTTTATCTGTTACTAAATCAAGATCAAAACCTCGTAAACCGAAATTAAATTTAGCTTCAGCAAATAATCGCCCTTTTGTATAACGAGCAATGGCTACTATTTCGTTTAGATTTGATCCCCAATTATGTCCCATACTTTGATTATTATGTCCATAATTCGTAATTACTTCACTATGAGAATACACATAAGGGCGTACAATATTTAGTTCTGCTTGTAAATATAAATTTTTAACGCCAAAAGCATTATAATATTTTCCTCCCAATTGATAGGCTATTTTATTACGCCAACTGTTTTTTCCTCCAAAAATATCGCTCACGGCAAATTCATCAATGAATAATTGTCCATAAGTATTAAAACGGTTAGTCCATTTATATTTGGCTGTTAAGCCTATTGCTGCATTACCACTTTTAGAGGAAGAGGTAAATTCTACTGAACGATAAAAAATAATTGGATTGACAAAATTTAAATCAAAACCTCTATTATTTGTATTAGACCAAACAACTGATTCAAAAAATCCAATATTCAAACGTTTAGAAGCATTCCAACTTAAATAATGGTTAGCCATATATTTAGTGGCATAAGTTTTTTCTGCTGTTACTTCTGGACGCACATCTTTTAACCACATATAAGTATTGGTATACTTAATTTTCCAAAAACTAGTATTTATTTTAACAAATGGATACGGACTAGCGGCATCGCCTTCTAACAAGGAGCGATATCCATCTCCAATAAAATTACGACTGTATCCTAATTGAATATTCAAATGATCGGAAGAGGTGTAGGATATAATAGCATCAGCAGATGGAAAGTCAAACTGATTTCCTCTAAAATCTTTAGCTATTCCTATACCTGGAATTATGGCTGGATTACCGCCTGATGGTTTTTGGGAAATAGCTAAGCGATTATAATAGTCTGCAAAGAAGCCTTGACTTTCGAAAATAGAAGAAGTAAAAGTTAAATTTTCTCCTAAAGCTCCTTGTATTTGTATAGCTCTTGTGTTATTATAGGTGTAACCAGCTTTCTCTGGTGATGTTTTGCCTATGCGCAAATCCCATATAGGATTTAAGGTAAACCAATAGCCTTTTCCTTGAATAGCTACTAAATTTTCATTAAAAATTTTACGTCCCCACCAGTTTTTTTTATTGATTAGGATACTTTGATTCTTTTTTTCAAAATCATAATAACGATCAACTTCTTTATAGGTTAGCGGCTTGGATGCTGTATGACTATTCGTTCCCACTTGATTCATATAGTTATCAAAATTAGCGTAATAACTATGTGAAAATGGGATATTTAAATTACTTTTAAACTGTGGATTATTAAACTTTTGATATTCTTTTTCTACATTATCAAGTTCTGTTAAATTTTCTTTAGCTACATCAGAAATAATATTTTTGTTTTCTGCTTTTTCAAATGGTTTCCCTTTTAAAAAAGGGTAAACCATTGTAAATGTGTATCTAGCATAAGTTGGGATTCCATTATAGGTGGCTGGAGTTATAACAGGCAAAGAATTAAAAACTCTTTTGGTTTCTGCAATTAATTCGGGATATAAAGCATCAACATAAATTATTTTAAAATGTCCTTCTTCATCTACTTCAAAGAGTGTAATTACTTTTCCTGAAGAATTATTAGATGTTAATTGTAAAGGCATTTTAAAATTATTGTATATAAAATCTTCTAATTGAAAATGAAAACATTTTTCTAATTCTGATTCAGATTTTTGAATACATTGAGGAAAAACGGGAAACTTTTCGTGTTTAGTTTCTTGAGCTAAACTAGAAGTTATTACTAACAAAAGAGTAAATAAAATTCTCATTCGTAAATATGATTAATAAACACCTGTGGTAGATAATCCTTCAACTATTGTTTTAGCGGCGGAAGTACCTATTCTTTTAACACCTAATTTAATCATGTTATTTGCCTCTTCTATATTACGAACTCCTCCAGCGGCTTTTACAGGAAGTGGAGATGAATTTTCTAACATCAGTTTTATGGTGTGAATTGTTGCTCCATTTGGTTTTCCATCAGTTGTTGGATAAAAGCCAGTTGAAGATTTTACAAAAACTTTAGAATATTCTGATTCATTAAAATTTGCAACAATGGTATTACGAATTAGACTAGAAATTTGAATAATATGATCATCTGTTAAAGCAGCTACTTCAATAATAAATTTCACAACTTTATTATTTGAAAGTCCTAATTGGGTACACTGGATAATTTCTTCTTTTATTAATTCTATTTCTCCTTTTTTAAAGGCTTCATAATTTATTACATAATCTAACTCGTCTACTCCGTTTTGAATTGCTTGTATGGCTTCTTTAATTTTTGATTCTACTGAATCTGTTCCAAAAGGAAAATCAATAACGGTACCAACAAGAACTTCTGAATTTTGTTGATCAATCATTTTTCTAGCTATACTTACATATTCAGGACGAATCATTGCTAATTTAAAGCGTTCTTTTATAGCTTCTTCAATAGTTTCAATTACTTTTTTTGTGTTTTCTTCATTAGTAAGTCCTGCTTGTTCTGCCTTTTTTAAATAGGTAGAATCTAGATATTCTCTAACGTTCATATTTTTTATTTTTTTGATAAAAATAAAAAATCTTAATTAAGCACGAACTGCTTTTAATCATTTTATTTTTTAAAAAAACGATAAGAAAGAATAGCCGAGCTTATGGCACCCAAACTATTTGCAATGATATCTTGAATTTCAGCCGAACGATTAATTGTTAAAAAAGCTTGACCTATTTCAACCAAAATGCTAATTAATATGGCAATAATTGTTAAAACAATTACCTTTTTTAAATTCAAGTCTTCGCTTACTATTATATATCTAATCCATAAAAAAACAAAGACAAAGTAGAATACAAAATGCACTACTTTGTCTTCATTTGGAAAAGTATATTTAGGATTTAGTGTTGGTGCCTTAAAGCTTAAAAAAAGAATTAAGAAAGTCCAACATAAAGCCAACCAAATAGATTTTTTTTTAGGCTCCAATAAGATTTTTATAATCTTCACTTGATAATAATCCTTCTATTTCAGATGTATCTGAAATTTTTACTTTAATCATCCAAGCAGCTCCATAAGGATCCGAGTTTACTAATTCAGGATTAGACTCTAATTCTTCATTGAATTCGATAATTTCACCAGATAATGGTAAAAATAAATCTGAAACTGTTTTTACTGCTTCTACTGTTCCAAAAACTTCGTCTTTAGTTAGTGTTTGATCTAAAGTGTCAACCTCTACATATACAATATCACCAAGCTCTTTTTGAGCAAAATCTGTGATTCCTACTGTGGCAATATCACCATCAACACTCACCCATTCGTGATCTTTAGTGTACTTTAAATTAGTTGGTATGTTCATTGTTTTTTATTATTTATGATACAAAAGTATAATTATTAAAATAATATCAAAATCATATTTCTAAAAATTAATTCCCAAGTGTATAACGCAAAGTAAAACCTGCCCTAATGTTTGTAATAGGAAATGAAGTAGAAATAACTGCTCTATTAAAGTTATAATCAAAATAGAACAATGTGGTTAAGTTAGATGAAAATTTATAATCTCCAGAAAACTTTGCTGTTACAATATTTTGTCCTCCTCCTAATTGATTATTGTTATAATCTATATTTCTGACTATTGTTTTATTATTTCTAAAAGAAATATCTCCTCGCAGATTAATATCACTCTTAACAACGCCTGTATTGTTATCTGCTAATCGTGAACGAATTGTTACATCTTTAATACGGTATCCTATACCTAATATATATTCTTGTCCTTTTAACTCTGTAAGTAAATTATTATCAAAGCTTAGAGAGAGTGTACGATCTTTTTTCATTTCTGCTATAAACTTCAGTGAGTTTTTCATTTGAATATCTAATCGTAATAAAGGACTAAATTGTTCTGTTAAGTTTACATTTCCAATAAGAGTTGAACTATAATAATTACCTGATACATCAACTCCGTTTGGATTTTTATCGTACTCAAAATTCGAACGATAGGAATTTAAGGTGTAGGCTGATTTATAAGCATGTTGTATACTAAAACTTCTAAAACGTTCTTTAAAAAATTTATAACGCATCAGTCCTGTATATTTTACATTCCAATTGGGCAAAGGTAGTAATCTATTAAATTTTAAAGGGACATTTGATGAACTTCTAAAATCTGAGGTATATGCTGCTAAGAAAGCAGGCAATAATACTTGTTGACTATTTTTGCTATATCCTTTAGGAAAGCCATCTGAATCTACTTGGGATGGATCATATAAAGGATCATAAGAGGCACGCTCTTGGGCTAAACGTTGAGCAATTTCTTTTCTACCATTTCTGAATGCCTCAAAAGCATTAGAGCCATTTTCATCACTTGTTGCAAAAGCTGTCCCTATCATTAGTGTACTTATCGAAAAATTACCTGTTTGATAAGGAGATAACGAATTATAGTTTCCGTCAGTTACTGTAAATTGTTCACTATAATTATTAGATATGGTACGATCTGCTACTAAATCTATGGTTAGATCAGTAAATGGTTCTAGTTTTGCATTGGCTTGTAACTGTTTAGTATTTGCTTTCGTAAAATTTTGATTAAACTTATCATAATTTGTCAGCCAGCCATTCTTAGCGGCTTCAAAACGAACCTCATCTTGCATCCCAAAAACAAAACCTAGCGAAGGTCTTGATGAACCTAAAAACCCTATAGATGGCAAATATCCAGGCAATAGGGTACCATTAGTTTCTGAATAATTTACCTGTATATTTTTCAGTGCGGTAGCAACACCTATTAGACCATCTAGAAATACATTTTGTTTTTCTACTTTTTCTTTTGGTTTTGCAACAATTTTTTCTCCAGGTTTAGGAGCCATTACGGGAGCAACAGGTTTAACCGCTTTTTTACTTCTTTCTGAGAATTTAACTAATCCAATGTACTTATAAAAATTAGTCATTGAAAAACTAGTATTCAATTTGTGTGTATTAGCATTTTGTATTGTATTACCTAAATCGTAAACTAAATTTGGGTTAGCTAATTTGTCTGGATAAAAATTCCTCATAGCATCAGAACCTCTATTCCAAGAATAATTTCCTGTATAGGTATAGTCTGATTTTATAAAAGAGAGAACGGGGATTTTTTCTATAGGCAAAGTATAGTTAGCCGTAATTTGTTGATTGTGTTGATTGGGTTCTCCTACATTCCAAAAATCGTCCCAAACGGTATATTCTGTTTTTTGAGAATCGTCATTTTTATTAAGTAAATTAGTTCTCACAATATTACCTGTAGTGGCTGTATAGTTAACTTTAAATGAACGTGTTAAATTGAAATTAAAACCATAATTATAGTTAAATAGATAATTTCTTCGATATAATGGTTCAACTCCAGCTACTATACTTTGATCTACTTGACGGAATTGTTGTCTATTGAATTGACGAAGAATGGATGAACTAAAATTAATATTAGATGGTAATAAGTTAAAATTCAAATCACTCAACAGTTTCCAATAGGTACTTTTTTTCATAAAAGAAGTTTTTTTGAAAGGTTCAATAGTTTTAGCTTTAAATGCGTAGGCGTAATCAGCTGTTGTACGTACTTGTTGGTCTAAAACATTTTGAACTTCAAAATCACGATGTTTCATTTCATTGTATGAGTAAGAAAGTGTGAGATTTTCAACATCGTAAATATGTGGTTTTTGTTCTGGTGATCGTTCTTTTTTAACTCCGATAAAGTTAATACTTCTTCTTTTGGTAAAATTTTCAGATCTTTTTCTTATAGCATCTTTTTCTTCCTCAGTTTGAGCTACTGCTAATACATCTTTTAATTTTAAATCTTGATAAAGAGGATCGTATTCTGGTGTAATTGTTTGTTCTCCTATGGCATAATTAAAAGGTAAATTAACACCCCATTTTTTAGGTAATAATTTTCCTAGGCTAACATTTGTTACTAAGTCGTACTGCCACATATCTTCACGGCTTCTTTCATTGGGTTTTTGTTCAATAGAGCCAAAACCAATGGTTCCCATGCGTCCAGTAGCGGAAAGTGTTAAAAAATCGGCCATATTTGTATCTAAGCTTGCAACTGCAGCCATACCTCCCGATTCATCCATTTCAGCTAAACGTAATTCATTAAACCAAACCTCCCCTCTGACTTTTGAAGTTGTTATTCCTCCTTTAGGATTTTTAAGTCCTACCATTAGAGTGCGTACATAACCAATGTTTGGATTTCCTTTTACTCTAATTTTCATACCAGCAGTTGCACCACTATCATATACTGTAGCTTCTCTAACATAAGATTTATCATCAGCATCTATAAACTGAGGATCTGCTTTAAAACTTTCTAACTTTAATTTTCCTAATGAAGAAAGCCCTAGGTTAATTTCATTTTCAAGAGGCCAAACGTTTTCTGATATTGCTTGTCCAAAAGGAGTTACTTTTAATGGAACTTCAATTTCATAAAAATTATTAGTAAAATCATTTCCAAAACGTATAAAAGCGCTTAATTCTTTATCTTTTAAATCATCTGATTTGAGTAACGATTCTGAATGTAAAAACATTTTCAAACGTTTATATTGTCGCATGTCTACACTCACATTTTTAAATACAGCTTTTGCTTCACCATCTACTAAACCTTTTGTATCATCATTTGCAGAACCTACTCTTAAAACCAATGATTGCTCATTTTGATTCACTACCGTATTATTGTTATTAACTTGCTCTCTTCTTACATTAGGAGGCAAAACATAAGGGATTGGACTTCTTTGCGCATTTTCTTCTATATTGACACTTTGAACTTCAAAATTAGTATTAGGATCTGTAGCATTGGTTAACTGTCCTACATAGCGTCTCCATTCTCCTCTAACAAGGTCTAATGCTCCAAAACGTAAAGTGATTTGATTATTGAATCCATTAACTAACATACGCATAAAACGGATTGAACGAGTATCTGAAATACCTCCCATAGCTATCCCTTCTGTAATTGGTATTTTATATTGTATCCAACGTACACTTGTTTTTTGTCCTCCACCCAGATCACGATCGTTATCTACGCGTTCGCTCACTACATATCTATCTCCAGGTTTTACATTTGGCTTTACATCTATTTCAAATTTATAATACCCTTCTACTGTATTCATTGTATTATCTCTATTGATATCCTCCACATCTGGAATGGTAGAATTACCTCTATTACTATCTGTAACATCAACGGGTGAATTCATTTCTGTTCCATTATATTTTTTATATCTATTAACAATTCCTCCTGAGGTATTTAAATAATATTGATAGTTATCTGCTGCGGGATCATCTTGATTAGCAAAATCTGGGAATTTTATTCGTTCTTCTGCATCACTTAAACCGTTAAGACCAACATCTTGTAGAATCCTATTATTATTATTTGAATCAAAAGTATATATAAGAGACTGGTTAGCAGGTGTTTTACCCCATTGTGAGGACAATGTTTTTTGCTCAGAGCCTAATCCTGGCAATCCATTTTCATACATTTTTTTACCATCTTTTAAAACATCTTCAGATACTTCTCCTAGATGGATTGTAATTTTCCCTGTATTACTAGGAGATACTCCATTTATATCTTTGTAATAAGGATCTAACAACCAAAATTGTATATATTCAACATTAGCTTGTTCGAAATTAGTAGTAGTAATAGGTCGCATAATGCCTGCAAAAGATTTTGCAGGATCAGGCATTTCATTATTTAGTGCTGCTGGGTTAAAGTTATAAGGTCCTCTTTCTTTAGGATAATATGTTAAATCTAATGTATTTACAACTCTAGAATCTCCCACTGCAATACTGGTTTGGGGGTATAGCTCATCAATATAAACTCGTCTTGTATTGTATGCTAAAACATCGTTATCACTAATTCCTAAAGGTCTTTGGTTGGTATAAAATATAGGATCAATAGTGTACCAAGATAATTTAGCTCTATTAAATCCATAACTCAAATTACTAGGATTTAATTTATCTTGAAATTCATCTGGAACACTGGCTAAACTCCATGACTGAGGTGAGCGCATATCAATCGTTGATTGAGATCCTTCAAAATCATCTACATAAACTGTAGACTCTCCATTAAAACGGTCTATTTTAGAAGCTCCTGGCATTAGATATGCAAATTCTCCTCTAAAAGAAAGATTAGAAGGCGCATCTGTATCAATATTAGGTAATTTATTAACTAGCCTTGTAAAAAAGGGCACTTCTGTTGAAAAGTTACCATTTAGACCAAACATTGTATTATTAACAGATTCTTGTCCGTAATTCGTTTTTTGTGTAAAAGGACGTTCAGACATATTTATTAAAGTTCCGTTAATTTGAAATTTATCGGAAATTTTATGTTCAATATTAAAACCCATATACCGTCTAGTTTGCTGACCAAACATAGAATTATTTTCAACCGAAACTTGAATAGGCGTACCCGATGCTTGTAATGAGGGGTCTAAGATTTGCACACGCCCTGCTTGATAATTAACAGTATAATCTACTCCTTCTTGTAAGACTCTTCCTCCTGCTCTCACTACAACGGATCCTCTTGATACGTTCACAGCACCTAATGAAATTCCATCGCCTCCTGTAGACTTAAACTTACCCTTTAATTGAAATTTGTTTTTCTCACTATTTTGTAAAGCTGCTGCTTGTGTCTTTTTATATAAACTTGTGTAGACGTATTTTTTTTGGTTTAAGTTGTAAGAATTTTCATCGTTGTATTTTTCAGTACTATTTGAGCTAAGTTTTTCAAATAAAGATTTTCCGAAAGGTTCTATTTTTGTAAATATAATACGGGCATTTTGGGTATCTATTGTTAAACCTGGTAAAAAATCAAAAAATCCATCGCCTCCATTAGGATCATTATAAAAATCTAATTTATCTAGATCAAATACTTTTAACAGGGGTAAATTAGACACATCTCCTCTTAAAGGTAAAGGGGCTCCTAATGTTATGTAATTTATAGGTGAAGGATCTGTATATAGTATATTGAATTTAAAGTCTGTTTTTTCTAGTTGATAAGCACCCGGAATTTGATAAATATTTTTCATCATTAAATTCCAAATAGGTTTATCTACATTATTTAAGTTGGGTTTTAACAATTTTAAAATCAAAGCTTTCGTAACAGGTATATCATTTGTATTTATTGTGGAAGAGGTAACGCCATCATTACCAAATTCTCCAACTTGATATACTTTATCTCCTTCTGTATACTGATAGGCAACGGCCAACACTTCATCATTTGTTAAGCGTTGATTTAATGAAATATATCCAAGTTGTGGATGGTATGTATATTCACTTGAGTTTAATTTGCGTGCATTTTCTAATTTAGAATAATCTACTCCTTCTCTGGTATTTACCCCATTAAAACCTGTTGATACGTTTGAAACGTCTCGTATAGATTCATTTAAAAAGCTTCCTGTAGTTCCTATTGTTTTTGGATTGAATGCATTATTTGCATTATCTACTGGTGTATCGGCTGAAACTTTAAAAAAATTAGCAGGAATTGGATTTAAACCTACTATTTCATTTTCTAAGAGTTTAGTACTTTCAGCTTCTCCTAAGTCAGAAAGAGCTACTATATTTCGAAGATTGTTCCCTTCTGTTCCAGTATTAATTCTATTTTGCCTATTAGTAACCCAAACTTCTAAACGGGTAATTTGTATTCTTGAATTAATTACTGGATAGGTTTCTAGTGCTCGATCGTAATTATTTCTAAAAAATTGTGATAAAAAAAAGTGTCGATCAGCATCATAGTCTAGAGCAAACATATCAAAATCTTGGATTAACCCTCCTCCTTGGGCGGTTACCGTTCGTGTTTGTGATTTTTGTTCGGAAAACACTCCTGTAAAAGTAGTTCTTCCAAACTTTAATTCTGTCTTAAATCCAAATAGGTTTTGAGCACCTCTAATTAAGCTATTGCTTAATGGCATACTAACATTTCCTACCTCTATTTTTTGAAGAATATCGTCTTCTGTAGGGGTATATTCTAATTTTATTAAATTTTGAAAAGCAAAGGTTGATTCTGTATCATAATTGACATTTACACGAAGACGAGTCCCTACTTGCCCCATTAAACTCATGCTAATACGCTGATCAAAATCAAAATTAAAATTACTTCTATTTCTAGGAGAAAAGGCTGGATTATCTTGTTTAGAATAACGCATCCCTAAGTCAATCTCTACACTTCCTGTTGGTTTTATGTCTATTGTATTACTTCCAAAAATAGATTCAAAAAGTCCTGAGCGAATATAATATCGAGGCAACAGGTCTTTTTTCTTTTCTTCAGAATTTTTCTTTTGTCCTGCTATTGCATCTCCTTTTTCTTTGAAGTACTTGCGTATGGCTTCTTTTTTTATTAGTTTTTGATATTCATCAGGAGTTAATACAATTGGATAATCTATTGTAAATCCTTCAAAAGATTTAGTATAAATATACTGATCCGTTACAGGATCGTATGTATAAGCTTCTAAAATAGTTTGAGGATCTGGCAATTCCATTTTTCCTTTTTGATATCCTTTTAAAGTATCTTTTACTTCCTGAGAATAGGCGGTATTTAAAACAAAGAAAAACAGTATATAAAAACTGTTTTTAAATAATAGATTGAATAGGGATAAAAAATTATTTTTCAATGTTTATAAATTTTTTAAAGCTTGTTTTATAATATTTTCTACAGTAGCTTCCGGTGTAATAGCAATTATTTTCTCTACTACTTTTTCAGCAGATTTTCTAACAAAACCAAGCACTTCTAAAGCAGATAACGCTTCATCTTTATTTGTATTGTTTGGAATTAATGAAACTTCATCTATTTCATAGATTTTTAACACTTTATCTTTAAGTTCGATTATTGCCCTTTGAGCAGTTTTAACACCTATTCCTTTAATAGATTGGATAGTAGCTACATTTTCAGAGGCCAAAGCATTAATAATTTGTTTGGGTTCTAATGAAGAAAGCATAGTACGTGCCGTATTAGCTCCGATACCAGATACAGAAATGAGTAATTTAAAAATTTCTCTTTCTGATTTTTCCATAAATCCATACAGAGAATGACTATCTTCTTTTACTTGTAAATAAGTATATAATTTAACGAAATCATTTGATGGTAACAACCCGAATGTATGTAAAGATATATGAACTAAGTACCCTACCCCGTTGCAATCAATTACAACGTCGGTAGGGTTTTTTTCTACTAATTTTCCTTGTATGTGTGCAATCATGCTCTTTTTATTATTCTTTCAAATATACTAATTTTATTGAGTGAAAGCATTTCTATTAAGTGTATCAATAAATCTAAAAGGTTATTTTTGAGTTCTATGTCTTTTTTCTTTTTCTTGAGCATCTATAACAGCTATCGTTGCCATATTTACCATTTCTTCAACACTAGCTCCTAATTGAAAAATATGTACAGGTTTGTCTAAGCCTAACATGATAGGCCCAATTGACTCTACTTTGTATAATTCTTTCAACATTTTATAGGTAATATTAGCTGATTCTAGATTGGGAAAAACAAGAGTATTTACTTTTTGTCCTGCTAATTTAGAAAAAGGGAATTTACTTTTTAACATTTCAGGATTTAATGCAAAGTCTGTTTGAATTTCTCCATCTACAATTAAATCAGGGTGATGAGTATGTAAATAAGCTACTGCTTCTCGTACTTTTGAAGCACTTTCGTCTTTTGAAGATCCAAAATTAGAGAATGACACCATAGCCATTACAGGTTCCATTCCGAATAATTTGATTGTTCGAGCTGTCATGAGTGCAATTTTAGCTAAGTCTTCAGCGGTTGGGTTGGGATTAATAGCAGTGTCCGCTAAAAACATGGGGCCTCTAGCTGTCATCATTAAATTCGTAGTAGCAATTCTACTTACCCCTACTCCTTTTCCTATTAGCTCCATTATGGGTTTTACTACAGAAGGGTAACTTCTTGAATATCCTGTAACTAGCGCATCTGCTTCTCCTTCGTTAATCATCATAGCAGCAAAATAGTTACGTTCACGCATCCATTTTTGAGCATCTAAAAGTGTAATTCCTCTTCTTCGACGGGTTTCCCAATATTTTTGAGCAAATCTGTTTTTACGCTCTTCTTCTTCTTTGGTTTTAGGATCAATAATTTCAACTTCTGCATCAAAACCTAATTCTTCTTTTAACTCTAGGATAATTTCTTTGTTTCCTAATAAAATAGGCATCCCTATTCCTTCTTCAAATACAATTTGTGCAGCCTTTAATACATCTAGATGGTCTGCTTCTGCAAAAACTACTTTTTTAGGGTTTGTTTTAGCACGGTTAGCCAACATACGTACCATTTTATTATCAGATCCTAGTCTATCTAATAATTCATTACGGTATTTGTCCCAATCCGTTATGGGTTGTTGAGCTACCCCACTTTCTATTGCTGCTTTTGCTACAGCTGGAGCTACTTCTGCTATTAATCGAGGATCAAATGGTTTTGGAATAATATAGTCGCGACCAAAAACTAATTTCGTTTCTCCGTAAGCAACATTTACTTGTTCAGGAACAGGTTGTTTAGCTAAGCATGCCAATGCTTTTACGGCAGCCATTTTCATAGTTTCATTTATTTTGGTCGCTCTAACGTCAAGTGCTCCTCTAAAAATATAGGGAAATCCTAGAACGTTATTTACTTGATTGGGATAATCCGAGCGTCCTGTTGCCATAATGATATCTTCGCGTGTACTGACAGCCAAATTATAATCTATTTCAGGTACTGGATTAGCCATAGCAAAAACGATTGGATTTTTAGCCATGGTTAATAACATTTCGGGTTTTAACACATTTCCTGCTGATAGTCCTAAAAACATATCTGCACCTACAATGATTTCTCCTAATGTTTGAGTAGGAATATCTTTAGCGTATTTTCTTTGAAGATCAGAAATATCTTTTCTGCTTGATACTAACAAACCATTTACATCAAACATAAAGATATTTTCAACCTTTACTCCTAACGCTACATATAAGTTAGCACAAGCTAATGCTGCTGACCCAGCACCTGACACTACTAATTTAATTTTATCAATGTCTTTTTCTGCTAGTTCTAAGGCGTTTAATAATGCTGCTGATGAGATGATGGCGGTTCCGTGTTGATCATCGTGCATTACTGGAATATTGAGTTCTTCTACTAAACGTCTTTCTATTTCAAATGATTCAGGGGCTTTTATATCTTCTAGATTAATCCCTCCAAATGTCGGGGCTATGGCTTTTACTGTATCTACAAATTTATCAATATCAGTAGCATCTACTTCAATATCAAAAACATCTATATCAGAAAAGATTTTAAACAACAAGGCTTTTCCTTCCATAACTGGTTTAGACGCTTCTGGTCCTATATCTCCAAGTCCTAAAACGGCAGTACCATTGGAAATTACAGCTACTAAATTGCCTTTTGCTGTATATTTATATACTTTATCTATATCTTTAGAAATTTCAATACAAGGTTCCGCTACACCTGGGGAGTACGCTAAAGACAAATCGCGTTGGGTAGCATATTTTTTAGTAGGAACAACTTTAATTTTACCAGGCTGTGGTTTTGCATGATACAATAGAGCTTCTCTTCTTTTTTTATCGTCTGACATATTCTTTTGTCTTTTAATGAACTGGCAAAGATAAGTGTTGAAGCAAAAGAATGAAATTTTTTAAGGAAATTAATCTTCTAAAAATAGAATATTCCTTTTTAACCCTTCTAATTTAGTTCGTTTAACAGCTGAATTTTTAAAGATTTTTTTAAACACATCTTCTGTAATTTCTTTCCAATCTTCTTTTGTAAATTTTATTAGATCAGGATGAGGGCTAAAAGAATCTATCGTATTAGGTTTTGCAAAACGATTCCATGGACACACGTCCTGACACACATCACAACCAAACATCCAATCGTTAAATTTACCTTTCATTTCTTGTGGTATTTGATCTTTTAATTCAATTGTAAAATAGGAGATACATTTGCTACCATCTACTACATAAGGTTGTATTATAGCTTGTGTAGGACAGGCATCTATACAAGCTGTACATTTCCCACAATGATCTGTTGTAGGCAAGTCGTATTCTAAATCTAAATCCAGAATAATCTCGGCAATAAAATAAAAAGAGCCTACTTGTTTTGTAATTAAGTTACTATTTTTCCCTATCCATCCTAAACCACTTTTAGCAGCCCATGCTTTGTCTAAAACAGGAGCTGAATCTACAAAGACGCGTCCATCTACCTCTCCTATTTCTGTTTGAATAAAGTGAAGTAAATCTTTTAATTTATCTTTTATTATAAAATGATAATCTTGACCATAAGCATACTTAGAGATTTTATATGAATCTTGATTTTGAGTTTGAGATGGATAATAATTAAGTATTAAAGAAATGACACTTTTTGCTCCTTCTACTAATAATCTAGGATCTAATCGTTTATCAAAATGATTATTCATATATCCCATCTGACCATTCATTTCTTTTTTTAACCAATTTTCTAAACGAGGTGCTTCTGTTTCTAGAAAATCAGCTTTAGAAATACCACAGGAAAGAAATCCGAGTCGTAAAGACTCGGATTTTATCAATTGGGTATATTTTTCTTTATTGTTAATCAAATTAATATTTTTAAAGGAATTATTTAAAACAACTCTCCTTGAGATCCTGTACGAGTACGACCAAGATGTTTGTAAGCCTTTTCCGTTACTTCACGCCCTCTAGGTGTTCTAACTATAAATCCCTCTTGAATTAAAAATGGTTCATATACTTCTTCTATTGTTTCACCACTATCTGACACAGCAGTTGCCAGTGTGCTTATTCCTACTGGTCCACCTTTAAACTTATCAATAATAGTAGTTAAAATTTTATTATCCATTTCATCTAAACCATGTGCATCTACATTTAAAGCTTGCAGAGCATATTTAGCTATTTCTATATCTATGGTACCATTTCCTTTAATTTGAGCAAAATCGCGAACCCTTCTTAATAAAGCATTTGCAATACGAGGTGTTCCTCTACTACGTCCAGCTACTTCAATAGCTGCTTCCATAGAAATAGGAGTTCCCAGAATGGAAGCACTACGTTGGACTATAGTAGTTAATAATTCTGTATTATAATATTGTAATCTTGATTGAATACCAAAACGGGCTCGCATAGGAGACGTTAGCAATCCTGAACGAGTGGTAGCTCCCACTAAGGTAAAAGGATTTAATCCTATTTGTACAGATCGTGCATTAGGACCACTTTCGATCATAATATCTATTTTATAATCTTCCATAGCAGAATATAAATATTCTTCTACCACGGGACTTAACCGATGTATTTCATCTATAAATAGAATATCACGTTCTTCTAAATTAGTCAACAAGCCTGCCAGATCGCCTGGTTTATCTAAAACAGGTCCAGAGGTAATCTTAATTCCAACACCTAGTTCACTAGCTAGTATATTCGCCAAAGTTGTTTTTCCTAAACCAGGTGGCCCATGAAAAAGAGTATGATCTAGCGCATCTCCTCTTAGATTGGCTGCTTTAACAAATATTTTTAAATTTTCTAATACCTGATCCTGCCCAGTAAAATCATCAAAACTTAACGGACGTAAGGCACGTTCAACATCCATCTCTTGTGATGTAAAACGTTCTTTATTAGGATTCAAATTTTCATTCATCTTGCAAAGATAAAAGTTTGTTTCATGAATTACGCACTAGCTTCTCAATAAATAAAAAAACATATATTAGCAAATCAAACCAAAAACTATGGAAAAACAAACACAAGAATTTAAAAAAGAATTAGGCTTACTAGACGGAACACTACTAGTAGTAGGTTCTATGATTGGTTCGGGCATATTTATTGTTAGTGCTGATATTACTCGTAATATTGGCAGTGCTGGATGGTTAATAACTATATGGGTTATTTCAGCTCTTATAACTATGACAGCTGCGGTAAGTTATGGTGAACTTAGTGCCATGTTTCCACAAGCAGGAGGACAATATATTTATTTAAAAGAGGCTTACAACAAGTTGATTGCTTTTTTATATGGATGGAGTTTTTTTGCGGTTATACAAACAGGAACTATAGCAGCTGTAGGTGTTGCCTTTTCTAAATTCACAGCTTATCTTGTACCAGCATTTAGCGAAAATAATTTTATTATTAAACACCCTAATTTCACGCTAAGCGCTGCACAAATTGTTTCTATCATTACCATTATAATTCTTACTTATATCAATAGCAAAGGGGTTAAAAATGGAAAAATAATTCAAAAAATATTTACTATTACAAAAATTGCATCGTTATTTGGGCTCATCATATTTGGATTCATATTGGCTTCTAAAAGTGATATTTGGAATAATAATTGGAATACTAGTTGGACAGCTCAATCGTTTAATAAAGAAACTAACACCTGGACAATTGTGAGCGGATATACTTTACTATCTGCTATTGCGGCTTCTATGGTAGGTTCTTTATTTTCAAGTGATGCTTGGAATGGTGTAACTTTTATTTCTGGTGAGATAAAAAATCCTGAACGAAATGTAGGATTAAGCCTTTTCTTAGGAACTTTAATTGTAAGTATAATTTACATATTGGCAAATGTAATGTATTTAGCTGTTGTACCATTAAACGCTATTGCTTTTGCTCCTTCAGATCGAGTGGCTGTGGTTGCATCAGAGCATATTTTTGGCACAACAGGGACTTTTATTATTGCAATTATGATCATGATTTCTACTTTTGGTTGTAATAACGGATTAATCATGGCAGGATCAAGAGTGTATTATACTATGGCAAAAGATGGTTTATTTTTTAAAAAGGCAGCTGAATTAAATAGCGCAGCTGTTCCTGGCTGGGGACTGTGGATTCAATGTATTTGGGCATCTCTCTTATGTTTAACAGGTAAATACGGTGATTTATTAGATTTTGTAATGATTATAGTTATTATTTTTTATATTTTAACGATTCTAGGAATTTTTATCTTAAGAAAGAAAAAGCCTGAATTAAAAAGACCTTATAAAGCTTTTGGTTACCCTATTTTACCTGCACTTTATATTATTGTTTCTTTGGCTATTTGTACCATGCTTTTAATAGATAAAACAAGTACTTGTGGATGGGGAGTATTAATTATGTTAGTAGGAATTCCTATTTATTATATAACAAAAGGAGAAGGGAAATAATATTATTAGCTATAAAACAAAGATCTCTACAAGAAATTAAACTATTGGTATACAACAACAAAAAACCTCGATAAATCGAGGTTTTTTGTTGTATATATATTTTATATTATTTTAATTTCTTTTTAACTTCTACGGTAGTAAATCCTTCAATTACATCGTATTCTTGAATATCGTTATAACCTTTGATTTGCATACCACAATCGTATCCTTTAGAAACTTCTTTTACATCATCTTTAAAACGTTTTAAGGCTAATAATTCGCCTGTATAAATTACAACGCCTTCACGAATTAAACGGATTTTATTAGATCTAATGATTTTACCATCCGTAACCATACATCCTGCAATGGTACCTACTTTTGAAATTTTAAACAATTCACGTATTTCGGCGGTACCTGTAATTTCTTCTTTAAACTCAGGAGATAACATACCTTCCATTGCATCACGTAAATCATCAATTGCAGCGTAGATAATAGAGTAATGACGAATATCAATTTCTTCTTTTTCTGCTAATGATTTGGCATTTCCTTGAGGACGCACATTAAATCCTATAATAATTGCATCAGAAGCAGAAGCTAACATTACATCTGATTCGGTAATAGCACCCACTCCTTTATGAATGATATTGATTTGAATTTCTTCTGTTGATAATTTAGAGAATGAATCTGATAAGGCTTCTACTGAACCGTCTACATCTCCTTTTAAGATAATATTAAGTTCTTTAAATTGACCTAATGCAATACGACGTCCAATTTCATCTAATGTAATATGACGTTGTGTACGTACAGATTGTTCACGTAATAACTGAGTACGCTTAGCTGCAATTTGTTTTGCTTCTCTTTCGTCTTCAAATACATTAAACTTATCTCCTGCTGTAGGAGCTCCATCTAGTCCTAAGATAGATACGGGCGTAGAAGGTCCTGCTTCTTTTACACTATGTCCACGCTCATCTTGCATTGCACGAATTTTACCATGATGTTTACCTGCTAATACGTAATCACCAATTTTCAAGGTTCCAGCTTGTACTAAAATTGTAGATACATAACCACGTCCTTTATCTAAGAAGGCTTCTACCACAGTACCTACTGCTGGTTTATCTGGATTTGCTTTTAATTCTAAGATTTCAGCTTCGAGCAATACTTTTTCGAGTAATTCTTTTACACCGATACCCATTTTAGCAGAAATGTCATGTGACTGATATTTACCTCCCCATTCTTCTACGAGGAAGTTCATTGCAGCTAATTTTTCTTTAATTTTATCCGGATTAGCTGTTGGTTTATCTATTTTGTTGATTGCAAAAATAATTGGTACACCTGCTGCTTGTGCGTGACTAATTGCTTCTTTAGTTTGTGGCATAATATCATCATCAGCTGCTACTACAATAATGGCAATATCCGTTACTTGAGCACCACGAGCACGCATCGCTGTAAACGCTTCGTGACCAGGTGTATCTAGGAATGTAATTTCTTGACCATTTTCTAATTCAACTCCGTAAGCTCCTATATGTTGAGTAATACCTCCTGACTCACCCGCTATTACATTAGTTTTGCGAATATGATCTAGTAAAGATGTCTTACCATGGTCTACGTGTCCCATTACGGTAACAATTGGTGCGCGTTGCTTAAGATCTTCTGGTTTATCTTCAACGATTTCAATGGTTTCTTCAATATCTGCAGTTGTAAATTGTATTTCATAACCAAATTCGTCTGCTACAATTGTAAGAGTTTCAGCATCTAAACGCTGATTCATCGTTACCATGATACCTAAAGACATACAGGTTCCAATAACCTTAGTAATAGGGACGTCCATCATCGTCGCAATTTCACCTACTGTTACGAATTCTGTAACTTTAAGTATTTTGCTTCCTTCTTCTTGTGCTGCTAATTCAGCCTCGTTACGTTCTCTATGAGAGTCGCGTTTATCACGACGATATTTAGCTGCTTTTGATTTATTTCCTTTTCCTTGTAATCTTTCAAGGGTTTCTTTGATTTGATTTTTTACCTCTTCTTCTGTAGGTTCAACCTTTACAACAGGAGTTTTTTTATTGAATTTATTTCCTCCTTTATTTCCATGGTGGTTATTACCTCCCTGGTTCCCTCTATTTCCTTGACCATTATTATTATTATTATTTCCGTCTTGTTTATTAGACTGATTATTAGGCTTAGAAGGAATTCTATTACGTTTTTTCTTGTTAGCATCTCCACCTCCTTGATGGTTGTTGTTTCCACCTTGGTTAGGTTTTGATTCTTCTTTTTTCTTTTTAGGTTTTTCAAACTGAGATAAATCAATTTTTTGACCTGTAAAAGTGGCTCCTGATAGTTTTTGGTATTGAGTTTCGTATCGTTCTTCCACTACTTGACCCGCTTCAACTGAAGGACTTGTTGCAGGTTTGTTAGCTTTAGTTTCTACTTTTGGTTCAACTACGGATTTTACCTCTTTTACTTGTGGTTTTTCTACTATTTTTTCCACCACTTTTTCAACCTTTTTTTCAACTGGAGGAAGCACTACAGGTTTAACCTTAATCTCTACTGGTTTTTCTTTTTTAGGTTCAATCTTTTCTTCCACCTTTTCTTCTATTATAGGCTTTGAGATCTCTTCTTTGACAGGTTCTATCTCTACTTTTGGAGCTTCTGCTTCAGGTTTTAAAACAGGCTTAGGATTTAGATCTATTTTCCCTACTTTTTTAGGGCCTGATAAAGCCGCTGCTTTTGCTTTGATAACTTCCTGACGCGCACGTTCTTCTTCAATGCGTTTTTGTTCTAATTCGTGTTCACGTTCTAAACGTAATGCTTCTTTTTCTTTACGTTTTTCTTCGCCTACTTCCTTAGAAGCATCTTTGTTACCTTTATCTCCAGCAAATTGATTAGACAGAATACCATATATCTCCTCTGTGATTTTGGTATTTGGATTAGATTCTATTGTAAAACCTTTATCCTTTAAAAAATCAACAGCTCGCTCAAGAGATATATTAAATTCTCTTAATACTTTGTTTATTCTTATTGTTCCTTCAGACATAAATTTTATTTATGGTTTTTTTTATTTTTTTGTGGATTAAAAAGGGATTAATCTTCAAATTCTTCTTTTAAAATCTTGATTACCTCAAGAACAGTTTCTTCTTCTAAATCGGTACGACGTACTAAATCTTCTAGATCTTGACTTAAAATACTACGAGCAGTATCTAAACCTACTTTTGCAAATTCATCTATGATCCATCCATCAATTTCATCTGCAAATTCCGTCAATTCAACATCATCTTCGTTTTCTTGTACACTACCTTCTCGAATTACATCTAATTCATAACCTGTTAACATACCTGCCAATTTAATATTATGGCCTCCTCTACCAATTGCTTTCGAAACTTCTTCTAACTTTAGGTACACCTCAGCTGTTTTCTTTTCTTCATCTATTTTGATTGAAGAAATTTTGGCTGGACTTAATGCTCTAGTAATAAATAATTGTGTATTATTAGTATAATTAATTACATCAATGTTTTCATTTCCTAATTCACGTACTATTCCGTGAATACGAGAACCCTTCATTCCTACACAAGCTCCCACTGGATCAATTCTATCATCATAAGAGTCTACAGCTACTTTTGCTTTTTCTCCTGGTATGCGAACCACTTTCTTAATGGTAATTAAACCATCAAATACTTCTGGGATTTCTTGTTCAAATAATTTTTCTAGGAATTTCTCGGAGGTTCTAGACATGATGATTTGCGGTTTGTTTCCTTTTAATTCAACATTTTCTATGACTCCACGAACATTATCTCCTTTTCTAAAGAAGTCTGATTGTATTTGTTTTTCTTTTGGTAATACAATTTCATTTCCTTCATCATCAACTAATATTACTGCTTTGGGACGTACGTGATGTACCTCTGCAGTATAAATATCTCCAATTAAATCTTTGAAATGTTTATACAAATTAGTACTATCATGTTCATGAATTTTAGAAATTAAATTCTGACGTAAAGCCAAAATGGCTCTTCTTCCTAGGTCTATTAATTTCACTTCTTCAGACACTTCTTCGCCAATTTCAAAGTCTGGTTCTATCTTACGAGCCTCTGTCAGCGTAATTTCCTCATTTTCGAAATCTAAATCTTCATCTGCTACAATAACACGACGTCTCCAAATTTCCATATCTCCCTTATCAGGATTGATAATAATATCAAAATTTTCATCGGATCCGTATTTTTTCTTCAATGCACTTCTAAACACATCTTCTAAAATAGCCATTAATGTAACACGATCGATAGATTTATTATCTTTAAATTCTGAAAACGATTCGATTAATGCTAAATTCTCCATACAACTCTTTGATTTTTTTAAAATATGATTGTAACTACTGCCTCCACAATATTGCCATATTGTATTTTTACATTGTGGATAACGGTTTCTTTTCCTTTTCCTACTTTTTTAGGTTCACGTGCAGTCCACTCTAATGTAACTCCTTGATCATCTGCTTCCGACAAAAGGGCTTCGTATGTTTTTTCTGCTGTTTTCAGCTTAACTGTACGTCCTACATTTTTCTTAAACTGACGAATCATTTTCAAGGGAGCAGACACACCTGCAGAAGCAACTTCTAATGCGTAATCTTGCTCTTCTCTATCAAGATTGTTCTCAATAGCTCTACTTATATTTACACAATCTTGTAATTGGACTCCATTATCGCCATCTAAAGTTACGATAATTTTATTACTATCAGTTATAGTTAAATCAATTAAAAAAAGATCTGGAAAATCTTCCAAAGTTTGATTTAACAACTGTATTACTTTTTCTTTAAATGTCATTGGTATAAAAAGAGGCACGCGATGCGTGCCTCATTATTTAATGTTTAACTTCTAAATAACGGCACAAATATACATTTTTTTTTTTATTTTACTAACTGATTGATTTTTATTAAAAACTTTCTTACCTTTATATATGAGATTAGAAAAACAAACCATTAAACAATAACCTCATTATGAAACGAATTTTAGTCCCAACCGATTTCTCTCAACATGCAGAATACGCACTTAAAGTTGCTGCTCAATTTGCAAAAAAACACAATGCTGAAATCTATTTATTACATTTATTAGAATTACCTGGTCAAGGCAATGACACCGTTACACATGGTCATGATATTCCTGAAATTATCTTTTTTAAAAATGCCATAACGAACAGAATGGATGATTTGTTAGAAGAAGAATATTTAGACGGAATAGAAATTTCTAAAATAATCCAAATAGATCATCCATTTGAAGGAATCATGAAAACGATGCAAAACAATTCATTCGACCTTATTATAATGGGATCTCATGGTGCCAGCGGGATTAAAGAAATGTTTGTAGGCTCAAACACTGAAAAAGTAGCTCGAAACTCAAATGTTCCTGTTCTAGTCATCAAAGAAGAAAATACCGATTTCAAAGTGGATCATTTTGTATTTGCTTCAGATTTTTCAGACGAAATCAAAAAACCATTCGAAAGCGTAGCTCTTTTTGCGAACGAACTAGAAGCCACACTACATCTTGTTAACATAAATACACCTAACAATTTTCGTTCTACCCAAAATGCACAAAATTTAATGAACGATTTTGCCAGTCAATTTAATATTAACAAATACGAAACTCACATATATAATGATGTCAATGTAGAAACAGGTATATTAAACATAGCCAATGATCTAAACGCAGAATTAATTGGAATGTGTACACACGGGAGAAAAGGATTAGCGCATTTTTTCAATGGAAGCATAAGCGAAAGCCTAGTAAATCACGCTAAAAAACCTGTAATTACTTTTAAAATATAAGATTCTAAAAAAAGAGGGATCTAAAAACAGTAGCTCAACATTTCGTCTGTCACAGAAATGACATGATTGCAAACTTTAGGATACCCTCTTTTTTACAACGTTAATATCTCCGTAATATACAACAGCAAACCAAATAAAGTTTCGAATTTCAAAAATCAGTAATTCCCACAAACAAAACACAAATACAAAATTTATTTTCGTTTAAATACAACACATAATCTACACCAATCAAAAAAGACAACTATATCCCCCATATATCATCTAAAAACACACCCCTCAACCTAAACACATAGTATCCTAAATATTAATACTATTTATCTATTCTTAACCCTACATAAAACAACACTTACACCTGTATTCTCAACTTTTATTTCTATAAAAATCAATCACATAACAAACTCCCTAAAACAACATCATTACAATCTCATACAACAAAGTAAAATCATTACCAAAAAATTTGTAAGTTTGAAACTCTTTAATCTTATTTTATGCAAGAATTTTGGTTATACTTTGAAATCGGCCTAAAACACGTATTGAACATAAATGCCTATGACCATATATTATTCCTAATTGGAATGACAATTCCTTATTCATTTAATGACTGGAAAAAATGGTTAACACTAGTAAGTTTATTTACTTTAGGTCATTCTATTTCTCTCATTCTTTCTGTATTTGGAATAATTTACATAAAAGAAAATCTAGTCGAATTTTTAATCCCAATTACGATTTTAATTGTAGCACTTTTTAATCTTTTTACTGCTGGAAAAAGTTCAAAGAAAGAAAGCATAACCTTAATCGCAATTGTAACATTACTGTTCGGAATAATACATGGCTTAGGATTCTCGAACTACTTCAAAACATTATTACCAGGAAGCAAATCTGACAAAGTATTACCTCTCGCAGAATTTGCACTTGGCATTGAGAGCGCACAAATAATAGTTGTTTTCGTTGTTCTAATAATTTCATTTATAATTCAATCTGTTTTTCGTTTTTCAAAAAGAGATTGGACCTTGGTTATGTCTTCTTTTATAATAGGAGTTGTAACTCCACTAATCATACAAAGCCCTATATGGCATAGATAAAATGAAAGAAAAAATCAACAAATATGATACTGCTTACCTCCGTTTGGCAAGAGAATGGAGCAAGCTTTCTTACTGCAAAAGGAAACAAGTAGGAGCAATTATAGTCAGAGATAGGATGATTATATCAGACGGGTACAATGGTACTCCTTCTGGATTTGACAATTGCTGTGAAGACGAAAACAATCTAACACACTGGTATGTTTTACACGCAGAAGCAAATGCCATATTAAAAGTCGCTAATTCAACACAATCATGCAATCAAGCTACTCTTTACATAACACTTTCACCATGCAGAGAATGTTCTAAACTAATTCATCAAGCAGGTATAAAAAGAGTAGTCTATCATGAAAAATACAAAGATGACTCTGGCTTAATTTTTTTAGAAAAAGCAGGAGTTGTAGTACAACAAATTGAAAACTTAGATTCAGAATAAAATAAAAAATACGATTGAATTATTTTATTTTTTGACGCACAGTATCATGACTATGTGTTTCTATACCTTTATTCCATAAAACTAATATTTCTGTTGCCACTGCCGCCCCACTTCCAGCTGCTATTGCTAACTGACTTCTGTGTCCTGAAAGAGTTCCGCAAACATACACTCCTTCTTTTACTTTGTAATCAATATTTTTTAATTGAATACGATTTTTCTCAGGCAACGACTTTTGGTGTGGTTCAACGTATTCATTCAGCCCTTCAATATTAAACATATTTGAAGCCCCAACTCCCACTACCACTACTTGAGTTACAAATACATTTTTATTAGTAGTTATCTCAAAACCGTTTTCAATGGGCAATACTTTTAACACTTTTTCGTCTGCAATCTGCACAATATGCTTGTACGTATTTTGCAACTGATCTAATGATTCAATCAACAAATCAGCCCCTAACTTACCAAAGGACACACCATAAGCATTATAAAAAATAGCGTCTTGCAATGATGATGTTTTTTGATGAGTAAAAATCCCTATTCTTTTATCCTTAACAAAATCTTTATTTTTCGCAGAACCCAAGACCATGGCACAAGACACACCTGAAGCACCTCCTCCAACAATTAGCACATCAAACATTACAAATGATTCTTTAATTTATTTTCAATTGATTTTGAAAGATTGAAAATCAATAAAATAACTATGGCACACAAAACAGACAATATGCCTATCAAAGCTACCAAACTATCTCCGCTAAACAAATCTTCAAGATTAAGCATTGTAACATTAACACTAATCAACACAACTCCCAATACTAAAACTATATACGTAAAAATCTTCATCACCTTTCTTTTTAAAAAACAAAACTACAGTTTTTCACTCTAAACAAACAATCCTTTAACATTAGCAGCAAATAATTTAACAGCTATTGCTAATAATACAACACCAAAAACTTTTCGCACCACCCCTAAACCTGTTGGCCCTAATAGTTTTTCAATTTTACCTGATAGCTTCAGAACTGTATATACTATAATTATATTAAACAAAATAGCTACCACTATATTAATTGACTGATATTCAGAACGCAAAGACAATAAAGTAGTCATGGTTCCAGCTCCCGCAATCAAAGGAAATGCTAAAGGAACAATACTAGCGGTTTTAGGCTCCTCATCTTTATAAATACTAATACCTAATATCATTTCAAGTGCTAAAAAAAACAAAACAATAGCCCCTGCAACGGCAAAAGACTTAACATCTACTCCAATAAATTTCAACATTCCTTCTCCCACAAAAAGAAACATAATCATAATCAATCCTGAAACGAAACTGGCTCGCTCAGCATGAATATGCCCTATCTTATTTCGTAAATCTACAATTATAGGTATAGAGCCCACAATATCAATAACAGCAAACAAGACCATTCCCACAGTCAACACTTCTCTCCAATCAAAATTCATAACGTATCGTTTTGTAAAATATTTTGGAAATATACTAATTTCAAACAATTAACAAAACTACAAACCTAATTATTGTTTCTTATTTGTAATTTTGCAGCACAAAAAATAAAATCCCATGTTTCAAATTGGCAAAACGATTGTCTCAGAAGACATTTTAGAAAAAGAATTCGTATGCAATTTAACTTCTTGTAAAGGAGCTTGCTGTATTGATGGAGATGCCGGTGCTCCTTTACTAGAAGAAGAATTACCAGTTTTAGAAACCATTTATCCAAAAATAAAACACCTCCTAAGACCAGAAGGCATTGAAGCTATCAATAACCAAGGCACATGGGTTAAAGATAAAGACCAAGAACTTGGAACACCTCTAATAGATAACAAAGATTGTGCTTATGTCATTTTTAAAGAAGGAAATGCTTTATGCGGTATAGAAGAAGCTTATAACCAAGGATTAGTTGATTGGAAAAAACCTATCTCTTGTCATCTTTACCCTATTAGAATAAAAGAATTCACAAGTTTTCAGGCAGTAAATTATGATCGTTGGGATATTTGCTCAGACGCTTGTTCTTTAGGAAAAGAACTTAAGGTTCCTATTTATAAATTTGTAAAAGACGCTTTGGTAAGAAGATTCGGATCTGAATGGTATGAAGAGCTAGAAACGGTAGCAAGAGAATATTATAAATAGTAAAAAACAGAAAACATCAAGTTTACAAGATTAACACTACCTACAAACACTACAAAATAAGCTTTTTTACGTTTATTTTGTAGTTAAATCCGCATATTACTATTGTTAAATTACCAACTAATATACGACTGAATATTCATTCAAAAAACACTCTTATTTTCAAAGCCTAAAACCCCTTATTTTACAAGGATTAGCGAATATACAAAATCACAAAAAACTGATTTACAATTACTTAACTTTTTAGTAAAGAATAACTTACATTTACATCATTTGTTAAAAACTCACTTGAAATGTGAATAACTATTCTTTCTTTTTTGAGTCTAAATTTAAATCTTTGCACTCCCCAATTACATGTAATTATTCGAATCATTTTAAAACTATAATTCCAGATATAGATATGGCTACTATTGAACCCATTTTACAAGAAAATAAAGACCGTTTTGTGATCTTCCCAATTAAACATCACGACATTTGGGAGTGGTACAAAAAAATGGAAGCAAGCTTCTGGACAGCAGAAGAAATAGATTTGCATCAAGATTTAACTGATTGGAATACCAAACTAAATGAAGATGAAAAATACTTCATTAAACACATTCTAGCTTTTTTTGCTGCATCTGATGGGATTGTAAACGAAAATCTTGCTGAAAATTTTGTAAACGAAGTTCAATATCCTGAAGCTAAATTCTTTTATGGATTTCAGATCATGATGGAGAATATTCATAGTGAAACTTACTCATTATTAATAGACACTTATGTAAAAGATGATGTAGAAAAAGATCAGTTGTTTCATGCTATTGAAGTTTTTCCTGCTATCAAGAAAAAAGCACAATGGGCTTTACGATGGATTGAATCTGATTCATTCGCTGAAAGATTAATAGCGTTTGCAGCAGTAGAAGGTATCTTTTTTTCTGGAGCATTTTGCTCTATTTATTGGTTAAAAAAACGCGGATTAATGCCTGGATTAACCTTTTCTAATGAATTAATCTCTCGAGACGAAGGTGTACACTGTGATTTTGCTGTACATTTACATAATCACCACTTAATCAATAAAGTATCCAAAGAAAGAATTACCGAAATCATAGTAGATGCCTTAAATATAGAACGCGAATTTATAACAGAGTCACTTCCTGTTTCGTTAATAGGAATGAATGCTGTCTTAATGACTCAATACCTAGAATTTGTAGCAGATAGACTCCTAGTTGAGCTCAGCTGCGCTAAAGTTTTTAATGCTACTAATCCTTTTGATTTTATGGACATGATTTCTTTGCAAGGAAAAACCAATTTTTTCGAAAAAAGAGTTGCAGAATATCAAAAAGCAGGCGTAATGAACAATGAGGAAGAATCAAATAAATTTTCATTAGACGCAGATTTCTAAAATACATCTGATAAATCTAAAATCTATCAGATCTAAAAAACATCCATAGTAAAAGTCGGGAGACTGATGTTTTAAAAAATTTTATTATTAACAAGAAAACAAAGAAGGGATTTTTTGTTTTCAAAAAGAAAAAAAACTATGTACGTAGTAAAAAGAGATGGGCATAAAGAACCCGTAATGTTTGACAAAATTACAGATAGAATTAAAAAACTATGTTATGGTCTAAACGACATGGTAGATGCAGTAAAAGTTGCCATGCGAGTAATTGAAGGTCTATATGATGGCGTAACCACTTCTGAATTAGACAATTTAGCTGCCGAAACAGCAGCAGCTATGACTGTTACACATCCTGATTATGCACAACTAGCTGCTAGAATTGCCATTTCTAACTTACACAAAAACACCAAAAAATCGTTTTCAGAAACGATGAATGACATGTTTCACTATGTAAGTCCACGTACTAGAAAAGAAGCTCCTCTTATTTCAGATGAAGTACATAAAGTAATTATGGAAAACGCTGCTTTTCTTGATTCACATGTAATCTACAATCGTGATTTCAACTACGATTATTTCGGATTTAAAACATTAGAACGCTCCTACCTCCTTAAAATAAATGGCAAAATAGCCGAACGCCCACAACACATGTTAATGCGTGTAGCAATTGGAATTCATCTAAACGACTTAGAATCCGTAATAGAAACATACGAATTGATGTCTAAAAAGTTTTTCACACACGCTACTCCAACACTTTTCAACGCAGGAACTCCAAAACCTCAAATGTCTTCTTGTTTTCTTTTAGCTATGCAAGATGATAGTATTGATGGTATTTATGACACACTAAAACAAACTGCTAAAATCTCACAATCTGCTGGAGGTATTGGTCTATCAATCCACAATGTACGAGCTACAGGATCCTACATTAGAGGAACTAACGGCACCTCTAACGGAATTGTGCCCATGTTAAGAGTTTTTAACGACACTGCTCGTTATGTAGACCAAGGAGGAGGAAAACGCAAAGGAAGTTTTGCTATATATATCGAAACTTGGCATGCCGATATTATGGATTTCTTAGATTTAAAGAAAAATCATGGAAAAGAAGAAATGCGCGCTCGTGATCTATTTTACGCCATGTGGACTTCTGATTTATTCATGAAACGCGTAGAAGATGATGATAAATGGACATTGATGTGCCCTAACGAATGTCCTGGTTTATATGATGTATATGGAGAAGAATTTGAAACTTTATATACTCAGTACGAAAATGAAGGTCGTGGCCGTAAAATAATCAAAGCTCGTGAACTGTGGGAAAAGATTCTAGAATCACAAATTGAAACTGGAACCCCATATATGTTATACAAAGATGCTGCCAATCGCAAATCCAATCAAAAGAATTTAGGAACTATTCGTTCTTCAAATCTATGTACAGAAATTATGGAATACACTTCTGCGGATGAAATAGCAGTATGCAACTTGGCATCTTTATCATTACCTATGTTTATAGAAGAAGGTAAATTCAATCATGAATTACTATATAAAGTAACAAAACGAGTTACTCGCAATCTAAACAAAGTAATTGACAGAAATTATTATCCTGTAAAAGAAGCTGAAAACTCTAACATGCGTCATCGCCCAATAGGATTAGGAGTACAAGGTCTAGCTGATGCTTTTATTTTATTACGTATGCCCTTTACAAGCGATGAAGCTAAAAAATTGAACCAAGAAATATTTGAAACAATGTATTTTGCTGCCGTAGAAACCTCTATGGAAATGGCAAAAGAAGAAGGATCTTACTCGACTTTCAAAGGCTCACCAATATCTGAAGGACAATTTCAATATAATCTTTGGGGAATAAAAGACGAAGAATTATCAGGTCGTTGGGATTGGGCTACATTAAGAAAAGAAGTAGTAAAACACGGCGTTCGAAATTCTTTATTAATGGCACCAATGCCTACTGCCTCTACCTCTCAGATCCTTGGAAACAACGAAGCCTTTGAACCCTATACTTCAAATATTTATACGCGTCGTGTTCTTTCTGGTGAATTTATTGTAGTAAATAAACATTTATTAGAAGATCTTGTAAAATGCGGACTATGGAATGAGGAACTAAAACAAGAAATAATGCGCCATAACGGTTCTGTTCAAAACATTGATCGCATTCCTCAAGATTTAAAAGATTTATACAAAACGGTTTGGGAAATGTCTATGAAAGATATTATTGATATGTCTCGTCAACGCGGGTATTTTATTGACCAATCTCAATCATTAAATTTATTTATGGAAGGGGCAACCTTTGCCAAATTAACCTCTATGCACTTTTACGCATGGAAATCAGGTTTAAAAACAGGTATGTACTACTTAAGAACTAAAGCAGCAGTAGATGCTATTAAGTTCACTTTAAACAATGAAAAAAAAGCAGAATCCTCAGAATCTCCAAAAGAAACTGAATTAGTAATACCAGAAGTCGAAATGACAACAGAAGAGTTCAGAGCAATGATTGAACGCTCTCGTAATGCAGAACCAGAAGACTGCGAGATGTGCGGATCTTAACCAGTAATTTCAACCTAAACAACACACATTCTTAACAGCCATCAAATGATGGCTGTTATATTTTAAAAAGAAGAAATTACAGCTAGAAAAGATATCAAATAATATCCTTATATTTATTTTAAATACTCAACAAAACAATTAAAATAAATGAAACTAATCCGTACAACATCTGACAATCTTGATTTCAAATACTTAACACATTTATTTGATGAATATTTAACAGATATTGATGGTGATCAGAAAGATTTTTTTGCTCATTACAACAATAAATATTTAGCACATGTTTTAGTAATTTACAAAAATGGACAAGCAGTAGGTTGTGGTGGTTTTAAAGAATACAATCAAGAAACAGCAGAAATAAAAAGAATGTTTGTTCATCCAGATCAACGTAAAAAAGGAATAGCCACACTTCTTTTAAATGAAATTGAAAAATGGGCAAATGAATACGGTTATCAAAAGTTCATTTTAGAAACCTCTCCTAAGCTTAAAAATGCCATTTCATTGTATAAAAAATTAGGGTATTATACAATACCAAATTTTGGACAATACATAGGTATAAAAAACAGTATTTGCATGAAAAAATCTTAGGTGTATTCAACAAAATTAAAAAACAAATAACACTATACTAAAAAAAGTAATTTTACTATATTCGACCACTCTAAAATCTAAATTCCAATGATGAACTGGGAACAACTTTTATCTTTAAAACGACAAGGTGATACTAGCAAACGATTACGCAAAGAACAAGATGAAACAAGACTAGGTTTTGAAGTTGATTATGATCGCGTAATATTTTCGGCAGCCTTTAGAAGTTTACAAGATAAAACTCAAGTTATTCCATTATCCAAAACTGATTTTGTACACACACGATTAACTCATAGTCTTGAAGTTTCGGTTGTAGGACGTTCCTTGGGTCGTTTAGTCGGTAAAAAAATACTTGAAAAATACCCTTATCTACAGGAAATACATGGGTATCAAGCTAATGATTTTGGAGCTATTGTAGCAGCAGCAGCTTTAGCCCATGATATAGGAAATCCTCCTTTTGGACATTCAGGGGAAAAAGCCATCGGCGAATATTTTTCTATTGGTAATGGACAAAAATTCAAAAATCAACTAACCTCAAAAGAATGGCAAGATCTAATAGATTTTGAAGGAAATGCAAATGGTTTCTCTGTCTTAACGAGTTCCCGTCCAGGAGTAGAAGGCGGGTTAAGACTAACTTACGCTACTTTAGGTTCCTTTATGAAATATCCTAAAGAAAGCCTTCCAAAAAGACCAACTTCCAATATATCGGATAAAAAGTACGGCTTCTTTCAACAAGATAAAATCTTTTTTAAAGAAATAGCAGAAGAATTAGGATTAATTCCTAACAAATTAGAAAGTGATATAAAATATGAACGTCATCCTCTGGCATATCTTGTTGAAGCTGCCGATGATATTTGTTATACCATCATAGATTTTGAAGACGGGATCAACCTAGGTCTAGTCTCTGAAGACTATGCTCTAGAATATTTAATTAAACTAGTAAAAGATTCCATAGACACTTCAAAATACAACGCATTAACCACAAAAGAAGACCGAATCAGCTATTTGAGAGCACTAGCAATAGGCAGTCTAATAAATGATGCTGTTACTGTTTTTATTGAAAATGAAGAATTAATTCTTCAAGGCAAATTTCCTTATGCTCTGACAGAAAAATCAAAATACAAAGCACAAATGAATGACATCATTAATCTTAGCATAAAAAATATTTACCAAAGTAAAGAAGTCATTGAAAAAGAAATAAACGGTTATCAAATCATCAATAATTTATTAGACAAGTTCATCACGGCATATAACAATAAATTTGAAGGCAACGAAACTAATTTTGATAAGCTTCTATTAAAAATTCTACCCGAAAAACACAATATAGAAAAAGAAAGCCTCTATGAACGTCTATTACATATTTGTCATTTCATTTCTATGCTCACTGATGGAAATGCTCTACTATACAATAAAATGATTTCTACAAAAAACTAAATAACTTAGTTACAAAAAAAATACTTCATGCTTAATCAAATACATTAAATTATGATAAAAAAAATTTCCTTTTTATTATCCTTATTTACAATAATTACATTTAGTCAAAACAACATTGATCTAATAAAAAACCACTTAAAAGGAAACACCTCTAAAATCAAAATGAATCAACATGATATTGATAATTTAATCATATCAGATGAGTTTATAACAACCAATAATAATACGGTTTGTCACGTAAAACAAACACAAAATGGTATACCTATTTATAATATTGACTCTAATTTTATAATTGATAACACAGGAAAAGTTTCAGGCAAATTAAAAACTATTCCAGAATTTCCAGACAACGAAAAAAAAAGGGTTCAAAAAATAGATGTAAACACTGCCTTAACAAAAGCTTTAGTATCAACTAATGATATTATATCAGAACATATATTTAGTAAACTTGAAAACAACAAATTTAGGTTAGAAAATAAAATCAAAAAAGAAAAGGATATAAACGGAGAATTAGTCTATTTTTTAACCGACAAAAATGAGTTAAAACTCACTTACTTCTTTGAATATTACTCTGATAGTGGTGAAAAAGATTTATGGAATATTTTTATAGATGCCGAAACAGGCAACATTATTGAAAAAAGAAATAAAACTTTAAAATGTACCTTTCAGAAAGAACATGATTATACAACAAACAATCAATCCTTTTTATTTAAAAAAGAAAACTTATCAAAATCAGGCTTATTATCACCTAATACCACAAACTACAAAGTTACACCTTGGAACTACGAAAGCCCTAATCATTATAGAGAAGCTTTTCCTACTAATATAGAAGGTAGAACAATTGTTACAAATCCTGAATCAACTACCGCATTAGCCCCACTTAGTCTTGCTGCTTCTCCCAACGGATGGCACAATAATAATTCTATTATTCGCAATACAACAGACTCTACTACATTTAACTATACAAAAGGTAATAATGTATTTGCTTATTCCGACACAAAGAACTTAGATCCTCCTATCACCTCTATTAGAAGTTACACCTATTCATCTTCGGGTTCGTATCCAAATTTAACTTTTGAGTATCCTTATTCTGGATTATCAACTTCTCCTATAAATGAAATAGATGCCGCTAATACAAATCTTTTTTACATGAACAATATCATGCATGATTTATGGTATCAATATGGTTTTGATGAAACAAACAAAAACTTTCAAGATAAAAATTACAATCGTGGAGGACTACAAGGAGATTATGTTTTAGCACAATCACAAGATGCTTCTCAAAGCAGTTCTCCTAATTACAACAATGCTAACTTTTCTACACCCTCTGATGGACAAAACCCTAAAATGCAAATGTATTTATGGCAACATCCCGTTCCTATCAAAGTACAAATAACCACCGGATCATTATTAGGTAAAATATACAGTGCTATGGATAATGATTTTACATCAGGACATATTGAATTACCTATAAATCCCAATGATATGTCTGGTGAACTTGTCTTATTTAGCGATACTGCAAATCCTGATGGAACAAATCCTGATATAAATGATGGATGCTCAGCCACAACCAATACCATAACTGATAAAATTGCTGTGGTCAGACGAGGCAATTGTAGTTTTTCTTCAAAAGCAATTGCAGCCCAAAATGCTGGAGCAAAAGCATTAATAGTAGTAAACAACTCTCTGGATTCCCTAGATCTTGGGGGAGGTGATACAGCCGTTAAAATTCCTGTTATAGGTTTATCAAAGGCAGATGGAGATGAATTAATTCGAGTATTAACAACAGAAAGCAATATTCACACAATTCTTGAAAACAAAAACTACATCTATGCTGACGGCGATTTTGATAACGGAATTATTGCACATGAATACGGTCATGGAATTTCTTCAAGACTTTCAGGCAATTGTTTAAATAGCTCAGAACAAATGGGAGAAGGCTGGTCTGACTGGTTTTGGCTAATGATGCAAATAAAGGAAGGAGATAAAGGTAGCGACAAAAAAAGCCTCGGAACTTTTACTCGTAATCAACCAATTAACGGCAAAAGCATCAGAAAATACCCTTATACAACAGATATGAATATTAATCCTTATACATACGCAGATCTAAATAAAATGTGGTATTTAGACCCAATTGATAAAACAGAAAAAATTAACTCTCATGCTATTGGAACTGTTTGGGCTTCAATTTTATGGGATCTAACATGGGCTTATATTAATAAATATGGTTTTGATAATAATATTTACAACGGTACAGGCGGAAACAATAAAATAATGAAAATCGTATTAGATGCCATCAAAATAGATGGCTGTTCACCTAGTTTTATAACAGGCAGAGATGCTATTTTAACTGCAGATAAAGCAGCCACTGGTGGTCAAAATTACGAATTGATATGGAGAGTTTTTGCTAGAAGAGGTGTAGGCAATAGTGCTTCTTCAGGAGTAAGCAACACAGGGGTTGCAGGTATAAAAGATAATCCAACTTCTTTACACACAGACTTACCTCCTGACATTCTACTAAATAACGAAGATTTCATCTCAAATGACCTAATTAATATTTATCCAAATCCATCAAAAGGATTAATAAACATTTCTTTCGATAGAACTATTAATAATTCAATATTAAAAGTTAGTGATATTAACGGACGAATTGTTTATTATGAAGAAATGAATAAAATAAATCAGTTAGAAACAATAGATTTAAACTCTTTACAAAAAGGATTTTATATTCTAACCTTAAAAAATCAAAATATAAACTTTAGCAAAAAAATACTTTTAGAATAAATTGAATCTAAAACCATAAAAAATGTATTTAAAATCATAAGATCCCTCTTCTTTTATTAAACTAAAAGAACTGTCTAAAAGGTTAAAACAAAAGATTTTGTCTTTAATCTTAGACAGTTTCTTTTTATTTGTTGAAGTTTTACCTATTTTTAAACTTCTTCTTTATCTAGCATAAATAGTTTCAACAACACTGTTAATCCTACCACATCAATTCCACACATTTTTTGCAATTCATTAATAGTCCCTTGCTCTATAAATTCATCGGGAACTCCTAATCTTTTTATCGGAATTAAATAATCGTGATCTGTAAAAAAGGAACTTATTAAAGTACCAAAACCTCCTTTAATACATCCTTCTTCAATAGTAATAATTTGTTTGTAATTTTGACCTATTTCATGTAGAACAACCTCATCTAGAGGTTTAACAAAAGGAAAATGATAATGAGAAAATTGTTCTGATTTTAAATCATCTAAAGCCTTCATCATATTATTACCAATAGTTCCTGTAGATAAAATAGCTATATTTTTACCTTTACGTAATCGTTTTGCTTTTCCTATTTTTATCTTTTCAAAAGGAAATATTTCTTTTTTAATAAACCCTCTACCTCTAGGATAACGAATACTTACAGGAGTATTAAGACCTACTTGAAAAGTATACATCATATTACGAAGTTCAATTTCGTTTAGCGGTGCTGCAACAATTAATTCTGGAATACAACTCAAATAAGCAATATCATATAAACCATGATGAGTAGCTCCATCTTCTCCAACAAAACCAGCTCTATCAAGACAAAAAATAACAGGCAATTTTTGTAATGCTACATCATGAATAACTTGATCGTAGGCTCTTTGTAAAAAAGTAGAATATATATTACAAAAAACAATCATTCCTTGTGTAGCCATACCCGCAGAAAAGGTTACAGCATGTTGCTCTGCAATTCCCACATCAAAAGCACGTTCTGGAAAAGTTTCCATCATAAATTTCATAGAACTACCTGATGGCATTGCGGGTGTTACACCTACAATTTTATGATTATCTCGTGCTAATTCTACTAAAGTTTCACCGAAAACATCTTGAAATTTTGATGGTAAGTTTTCTTCTTCTTTTGGGTATATTTTGCCCGTTTCTGGATCAAATTTACCAGGAGCATGATATTTAACTTGATTTTCTTCTGCTAGTTTCAACCCTTTTCCTTTAGTTGTAATTATATGAAGAAATTTAGGCCCTTTAACTTCTTTTAATCTTTTAAATTCAGAAATTAACAAATCTATATTATGGCCATCAATAGGTCCTGAATAATCAAAATTTAAAGCTTTAAAAATATTATTTTCAGTATGTAGTTTTCCGTTTTTAAATGATGTAAAATAGTCTTTTAAAGCACCTACACTTGGATCAATTCCTATGGCATTATCATTAAGTATAACTAAAATATTAGCATCTGTATCACCCGCATGATTAAGCGCTTCAAAAGCCATTCCTGAAGCTATAGAAGCATCTCCTATAACGGCTATATGGTGTTTATCTAAATTACCCATAAGCTTTGAAGCTATTGCCATACCTAAAACAGCAGAAATAGATGTAGAGGAATGACCTACTCCAAAAGCATCGAATTCACTTTCAGAACGTTTGGGAAATCCTGAAATACCTCCTAAATCTCGATTTGTATGAAACACCTCTCTTCTACCTGTTAAAATCTTATGTCCATAGGCTTGGTGTCCTACATCCCAAACCAACAAATCTTTAGGGGTATTAAAAACATAATGCAAAGCAATTGTCAACTCAATTACGCCTAAACTTGCCCCTAAATGACCTTCTTTTTGAGAAATGATTGTTATAATAAAATCACGCAATTCTTTTGCTAATAAAGGTAATTGCAGAATTTCTATTTTTCTTAAATCGCTTGGAGAATTTATCGAGTCTAAAATTGTACTTTCCATAATAAGCAAAATTAATCAAAACTATTTATTATTCTAGATTTTATAAAGTATCATCTCTTATATCTTAAGTACTTTTTCTTAGTAATTCTAACCTAATTTATTTTTAAGACAATCATAAAAAATCATTAAAACCATGCAATTAACACAAAATAATCATAAATTTTATGATAATGATTAAAAGGAAGCAACATTAAATCTCTGGTATCTTTTATACCTAAAATCAATTATTAATTTCATACAGAACAGATAAAAGATTCTTGTTTTTAAGGGCATTATTAGATTTTAATTTTTATTATAAATAGATAAAGTAGTTATAGGTATGAGTATTTCAAACATAACAACCAGAATTAAGGGTTATTACGGACAGAGATCATTACAAAATTGTAAATTTGCTCTTATGGAAAACATTTTTACAGACGAATATTTTATGAAAAAAGCCTTACAAGAAGCCGAAATGGCTTTTCAAGAAGGCGAAATTCCTGTAGGAGCTATAATTGTAATAGATAATCGAGTAATAGCTCGAAGCCACAATTTGACAGAAATGCTCAATGATGTAACTGCACATGCTGAAATGCAAGCCATAACTGCTTCTGCCAATTTTTTAGGCGGAAAATACTTAAAAGGATGCACTCTGTACGTTACTCTAGAACCTTGTCAAATGTGTGCAGGAGCATTATATTGGAGTCAGATTTCAAAAATTGTATATGGTGCATCTGATGAACAAAGAGGTTACAGAGTTATGGGAACTAAATTACACCCTAAAACTGAAGTGGTTACAGGAATCATGAAAGATGAGTGTACACGTTTAATCAGAGATTTTTTTAAAAAAAAGAGGTAATTCTAAAAAACGATAAAATATTTAACCATTCATAAAAGGAATAAAAAACCGCCCCATAAAAGGAGCGGTGTAACATTCCGGTAATCTAAAATAATATATATTATTCGATAACAACTACGTTAGTAGCTACTTTACCTTTACGTCCGTCTTCTTCGTTGTACGAAACTTTTTGTCCTTCTTTAAGTTCTTTACCACCTGTTGCAGTAATGTGAACGAAGATGTCTGATCCAGTTTCGTCGTTTGTAATGAATCCAAAACCTTTAGACTCTACAAAAAATTTCACTTTGCCTGTTAGCATTCTAAAAAAATAAAAAATTAATAATTATCAAAGATAGACTTTTTGTCGAGATATCAAAGTCTTATATTCAAAAGTTTATGGATTATTTTTTGACACTGAACAATATGGCGTTCATCATGATTAATTATAAAACGAAAGCTATCTCCTAATTGTATACTCAAACAACGAGCAATACTTATCTTTATTTTTTCCTTCTCAAGATCTATACTTTCCGCTTTCTTTAATAGATCTAGCAATTGTTTTTGTTGATTTAAAAATCTGTCAATTGTTGTTTTGTCCAAAGGTATTTTTAGAGGATTTTTATCCTTAAATGTTTTCATTTTACTTGTTTTAGCACCCAACAGCATGCTCTTTGCAAAATAATCTCCTAACCAACCTGATGTATAATAAATTTTAGGTCTAAATTTACTTTTAGAAATGACTTTTTCTATTTCTGGCAAATAATAATCACCATAAAGATTCAAATGTTCTATACATTCTAAAATATTCCAAGAAGTAGATGAACTTCGGTATTGTAAAAAATCTAAGTTCTCTTCTTTTAGGGTAGTTACATAATCAATATGAGTTTGCACTTGTTTCTTTAATTCACTTAGCAAAATTTGTGTAGTTGTTTTCATAGCAATGATAATTACTACAAATTTCCTTTTTATTATTTTAAATTTTCTTGATACATATCAAGACTTTTCAATCTTGATAATGTTTCGGGTGACATACGAAGATAATTTGCGATAAGTTTATGAGGAATTTCCTGAAACACTAGTGGATTACGTAGTTGAATACGCTCTAATCGTTCTTTAGCAGAAACCGTAAGTAAATCCATTTCTCGTTCTAACTGTTGTAAAATTAAGTCTTCTAACACCTCATTCCAAACCTTTAAAGTTTCTATATTAGCATACATTAATGCCTTGAATTTATTTTTATTTACTTTTAGAACTATAGTTTTTTTTATAGCTTGAATCGAAAAAACAGTTGGTTTATCAGAAAAAAAACTATCTAAACAAGTAATAAAATCACCCTTATAACCAAAACGAATAATCTGTTCTTCTGTATTGAAGACGGAAATTTTCAGGCTTCCGTCTTTCACAAAATAAATATTAGTATCAATACTCCCATTTACAACCAAATATTCGTTTCTTTTCAACAGTAAAGTTTTTTCAAACAACTGGTGCTGATTTAAAAGTGTAAACAAGAGGTTTTTCATATCTTAATACAAATAAGATTTCATTTCTTTCCAAGTACTTTTAGGTTGCTCAATAATTATCTCGTCTCCTTTTTCTTTTTTGTATCGAATAAATTTAAGATTGGCTATACCTTCTTGAGGATAAGCTTTCTTTTGTTTATTAAAAATTACTTCACGCATTCCTGTTGAACTTATATTAAGTACCTTCCATCCATTTACAATTTTGGCTTTTGCTATTACAGGCGTTTCAACCAAAGAGAAATCTCCTTTTATTTTTAAGTTTGAATCTAAGATTAAAGCATCACAACCGCCATTTCCACAGGAGTTATTAAAGAATACAAAATAATCCTTTTTCTTATCATTATTCAAATCAATTTCACGCAAAATAAATTTTCTTTTTCCTCTTTGCTCTTTTTCATATTCGGAACTTGAACCATATTTTTTCACTAATTCAATTTCTCGTTTTTTTAGAAATTCAGTGATTTTAGTTATTGTTTTTTTATCTTGAGCAAAAGAATTTGCAGTACATAATAAAACTACCACTAGGGAGGTTATTCTCATTTTCATCTTTTAAAAATTAAAAAAGGGCTGCCCAAAAAGGTCATTATATCATCTCAACCTTTTCAGACACCCTCTTGCATCAAATTTATAAAAATTATATGATTATTCAGTTATCGAAGCAATAAACAGTTCGTTTAATTGTTTCAAATCTAAAACTGAAGGGGCATCAATCATAACATCTCTACCTGAATTATTTTTAGGAAAAGCAATAAAGTCACGAATAATTTCTTGACCTCCTAAAATAGCCACTAAGCGATCCAATCCAAAAGCCAACCCTCCGTGTGGTGGTGCGCCATATTGAAAGGCATTCATTAAGAATCCAAATTGATTTTCTGCTTCTTCTTTTGAAAACCCAAGAAGTTCAAACATTTTTGCTTGCAAATCTTTATCATGAATACGTATTGAACCTCCTCCGATTTCATTTCCGTTTAATACCATATCATAGGCATTCGCTCTAATTTTTCCTGGTTCTATTCCTATTAAATGAACATCCTCTGGTTTTGGTGATGTAAACGGATGGTGCATTGCATGATAACGACCACTTTCTTCATCCCATTCTAACAAAGGAAAATCAACTACCCATAATGGAGCAAACTCATTGGGTTTACGTAATCCCATTTGGCTAGCTAACTCCATACGCAAAGCACTTAATTGTGTACGTGTTTTATTAGCTGGTCCAGATAAAACAAAGATAATATCTCCTGCATTAGCATTAGTTATCTCTGCCCATTTATTTAAGTCTTCTTGATCGTAAAATTTATCTACTGATGATTTGAAAGAACCATCTGTTTCGCATTTACAGTATACCATTCCCGAAGCTCCTACTTGTGGGCGTTTTATCCACTCAATCCAAGCATCAATTTCCTTACGTGTAAAGGAAGCACCACCTGGTACAGCAATACCTACTACTAACTCAGCTGAATTAAAAACACCAAATTCTTTATGTTGCGCCACCGTATTTAACTCTCCAAACTTCATCCCAAAACGAATATCTGGTTTATCATTACCATAGGTTTTCATCGCATAATCATAAGTAATTCTAGGGAATTTATCTACTTCTATTCCTTTTACTTCTTTTAACAAATGACGTGTTAAGCCCTCGAACATATTTAAAATATCTTCTTGTTCAACAAACGCCATTTCACAATCAATTTGAGTAAACTCAGGTTGACGATCAGCACGCAAATCCTCATCACGGAAACATTTTACAATTTGAAAGTATTTATCCATACCTCCTACCATCAACAATTGTTTGAATGTTTGTGGTGATTGTGGCAACGCATAAAATTGCCCAGGATTCATACGTGAAGGCACCACAAAGTCTCTAGCTCCTTCTGGAGTTGACTTTATTAGATAAGGTGTTTCTACTTCACAAAAGCCTTGATTGGAAAGATAATTTCTTACTTCCATAGCCACACGATGACGGAATAATAAACTATTTTTTACTGGATTACGACGAATATCTAGATAACGATATTTCATACGTAATTCTTCTCCTCCGTCTGTCTCGTCCTCAATAGTAAAAGGCGGCAATTGTGCTTGATTTAAAACAATTAATTCTTTTACTAAAATCTCTATATCACCCGTAGCTATATTTGAATTTTTTGACTCGCGTTCTATTACAGTTCCTTTTACTTGAACTACAAATTCACGACCTAAAGTTTTAGCTAATTCCATTACTTTTTTATCAGTACGACTTTCGTCAAAAATCAACTGAGTAATTCCGTAACGATCACGCAAATCAACCCATATCATAAAACCTTTATCACGTGATTTCTGAACCCATCCTGCAAGGGTAACTTCTGTATTGATATGTGACGTATTTAATTCGCCGCAAGTATGACTTCTAAACATTTCTATAAAATTTGAATACAAAAATACTATTTTAAAAGATAATTTGTTTTTTACTTTACTTACAAATTAACATTATTTTGAATTGAGACGAAAAGTTGCGAAGAAATTTAAAAAGTTTTCAAAACGCCACAACGTTTTCTTAACTTCTTAACCAAAGACATTGAAAATAAAAAAAGCTCCCCTAAACGGAAAGCTTTTCATTGGTCTAACTACTAAACCATTCCGATTTTACTCGGAACTAAACAACACAACTAATTTTAAAATCTTTTTTTGGGCAAAAAAGCGCTCCGAAGAGCGCTTCTAATAATTTTCCCAATTTTCGCGGTCTGGACGGGACTCGAACCCGCGACCCCATGCGTGACAGGCATGTATTCTAACCAACTGAACTACCAAACCTTGTGCGTTATTGCGGTGCAAATATACGACTGTTTTTTTGTTTTGCAAGGAAAAAAAATATTTTTTTTTATTTTTTTTAAACAAAATCAAATAAAACCTTGTTTTTCAATGAGATAAGATGTCATTATTTTTTCAAATTTTCCTTCAATTGAAACGGGCACATATTTAATTTTATACAATGAACAAGTATTGGCTATCCTTTCAAAATAAGAAGTCATCATTTCCTGATATCGACTACTTAATCCGTCTCCAAACAAATTTACTTCTTCATTAGTTTCTAAATCCACAAATTTGCGTGGTTGATTATCAAAATGTAAATTAAATTCTGTTTTATAATCTACTACATGAAAAACCACTACTTTATGTTTATTATATTTTAAATGTTGCAATGCTTTAAACAAACGCTCTTCATCTTCTAACTGAAACATATCTGTAAAAAGTATTACCATAGAACGCTTATGCAACTTTTCGGCTATCTGATGTAAGTATATGATAGTGTCTGTTTTTTTATAAGCAGGTTTATCCTTCAAAAGCTTATCTAATTGATTCAACAACATCCTGTGATGACGTTCACTTCCTTTTTCTGGCGCATAATATTCGTAATGATCTGAATAAATACTTAAACCCACGGCATCTCGTTGTCTTTTTAACAAATTCATTAAAACAGCTGATGCCAAAACAGAAAAACCGATCTTATTTTCATAAAACATTTGTTCTTTTTTAAGCAATGGATAATACATGGAAGAAGAATTATCAACAATCAGATGACAACGCAAATTGGTTTCTTCTTCATATCGCTTAGTATATAAACGATCTGTTTTAGCATATAATTTCCAATCAATATGTTTTGTACTTTCTCCCGAATTATATATTTTGTGTTCAGCAAATTCAGCTGAAAAACCATGAAAGGGTGACTTATGCATCCCTGAAATAAAGCCTTCTACAATTTGATTAGCCAAAAGTTCTAGATGTTGAAAGCTAGAAATAGTTTTAATTTGAGATTCTAAATTCATAACTCAAATATACAGAATATGACATAAAAAAAGGCCTAACAAATGTTAGACCTTTTAAGTTTTTCTTATATTTTATTACAATAAGGCATCAATTGCTTTAGCATAAGTATCTTTAGGAGCTACACCTACCTGACGTCCCACTACTTCCCCATTTTGAAAAATCAAAACAGTAGGAATATTGCGAACACCGTACTTTGCAGCAAATTCTTGATTGGCATCGACATCTACCTTACCTATTACTGCTTTTCCTTCATATTCTGTTGCAATTTCATCAATAACGGGACCTACCATACGACAAGGTCCACACCAAGCCGCCCAAAAATCCACTAAAACAGGTTTGTCTGATTGTAATACTACCTCATCAAATGTAGCATCTGTAATTGCTAATGCCATGTTATATCTTTTTAATTGTTAGACAAATTTACTACTTTATTTCAATTACAAATACACTTCAATATTAATAATTAAAATAGCTCTATAACTAAAACAAATAGAGAATAAAGTGGGTATATAAAAAGCAATCTATTAACATCTAATTTAGCACTTTTCCTTTCATCAAAAGGATAGATATATTGTATGTGCTATTTTACTTTAACTGTTATAATTCACTCGAATTTCCTTTTGATCAAAACAAGTTCTCAAACTTTTATCCCTCTTTAAGCATCTAACATATAAGATTACTAGAAATTATAACGCATTCCTAATGACAAACCAATACCACTAATACCTACATACGAACTTAGTTCATCTTTAGGTTTTGAGGAATCAAAGCCAGTTTGATTTGTTTCTAAACTATTAGAAGTTGTATTTAACTGATTAACGTAATTTGTATGAGATTCCGAATAAGATAAATTAGGCAATTGATTTACCCCTTCTACTCTATATTCTGTAGTTTCTTTTGTTTTTCCATGTACAGTAAAATTTCTGTATTCAATTTCAGCATAAGCAGATAATTTTGGAGCTATTTTATATGAAGTTCCAAGAGAAGCCATAAAACCAAGCGTAGGATTAGGCTTTACCACATCTGTTCTTTCTGAATTTCTATATTTAGAGAAAGCTGGATTTGAAGCATAAAGTGGCGATATAGTAGACTTTGTAGTAGATTTTATTGTTAAATCACCAAATACAGGAATGATAACCCCTACTTTAGTATAAGGTTCAAACTTATTTACTTCTCCTAAGTACAACACAACCGAAGGTGATAAATCTAACGCTCTAATTTTACCACTTACAACAGCATCAAAATCACCAATAGATGAAACAGGTGTTTTAATCGACACATGTCTTTCAGCCATAGTTTTAGAAGCACTCATATAGTAATGTACTCCCATTTCAACTCCAAAACGTTCTGAAAAGCGAAATCCTCCAATAAGATTAGTTCTTGAACCCTCACCAAAAGAACCTGTTATAGATTCTTTAGAAACTAAACTTGATGAAACACCAGTACCTCCAACAGTTATTAACATTGTTTCATTTGTTGCAGCCAAACCGCTTACAACAGGAAATTCAGTTCCAACAGTTTGAAGAAAATAAGAACCTCCCGCTTTTAAATAAAACCCTCTTTTTGAATCCTGAGCATTAGTTGCTAATGAAAGAGCTACTGCTCCTAGTAACATAAATTTTTTAATCATTTCTTTAATAATTAGGTTAATTATATATTTTGGAAAACCCAAAACAATCAGTTGTGATATTACAAAAAAAATCACTAACAAATGTTATTTATCAGCAAATATATTCTAAAAAACGATTTATAAAAACAATTCATTAAAAAAACACTAAACAAAAATATATTTTTGTTTTAAAACACTAACTATCAAATACATTACAAATCAAACCAACAGTCCATCTATTTATTTAGCTTTTTATTTTGAAATAGGTATTTTATAAAAAACACCTTCTCTCCCACCTATAACGATTCCTGAATCAGAATTAAATGCTGTAAACACAAAAGTTCCAGAAACAGTTGTACCTGTATTTTCAGTAATAACAACTTGACCTCCGGTATTAGCCGTGCGAGTAATTTTAAGTTGAGCATCATTATTACCTCCATTTACGACAACTAAATCACCTCCCTTATAATCTTTACCTGAATTAGCCAAAGTAACTTCAGAAATCATTCCTTGTGGATCAACATTAACATTCACCTTTAGTCCTGTACCTGATCCACCCGAAACACTTACTATTTTAGCATTAAGATAGCCAGTCCCTCGTTTTATAATTTCCATTTCACTAACGGGTCCTCTAGCCGTTACTGTTGAAAAACTTTCTGAATTTTGATTAATTCCTCTATAAGTAAGAACTCCGCTTCCGTTAATTATTCCTAGTGGGTAAGTCCCCACTTGACTATCATTAAGTTGAATCTTTAAACTATGAGTAGATGAACTCCCTTCTAGAATTAACCCTCCTGAAGCATTTATTTTAGCACTTTTACTATTAGCTTTCCATAAACTATTGCCAATAACAACCTGAAATGCTTCATTATTAAATGTAACATCATTTTGACAAGAAACGCCTAACAATGAGACCAAAAAAAGACATGTAATATTTCTCATTTTCAATTTTATAAAACACAAAAATAACAGATATTGCCCCAATATACATTATTCCTATTTGAAAAAGAAAACAAAATATCATTTAGATCATTAAAAATCAAAATAATCTGTATATTTGCACCCTCAAATAACCGAGGTCGGGAACCTCAATTTAATCCAATTAATTATGCCAGTTAGAATTAGATTACAAAGACATGGTAAAAAAGGAAAACCTTTTTACTGGATTGTAGCGGCGGATTCACGCTCAAAAAGAGATGGTAAATTCTTAGATAAAATAGGAACTTACAATCCAAACACTAACCCTGCAACTATTGACTTAAATGTTGAAAAAGCAGTAACGTGGTTATTCAATGGTGCTCAGCCTACTGACACTGCTAGAGCAATTCTTTCTTACAAAGGTGCTTTATTAAAACACCATTTAGAAGGTGGTGTTCGTAAAGGTGCTTTAACTCCTGAACAAGCGGAAGCTAAATTCACAGCTTGGATAGAAGAAAAAGCAGCTAAAGTAAATGCTAAAAAAGATGGCTTAGCTAAATCTAAAGCTGATGCTAAAGCTGATGCTTTAAAAGCTGAAAAAGAGGCTAACGAAAAACGTATAGCAGCACAAGCTGAGGCAGCTAAAGAAACAGCGGCAGCTGAAGAAGCACCAGTTGTAGAAGAAACTAACAACGAAGAAACAGAAGCTTAATTATAATTGGCGATATATGCGTAAAGATGATTGTTTCTATTTGGGTAAAATCGCTAAAAAATTTAGTTTCAAGGGAGAAGTCTTGATCTATTTAGATACGGATGAACCCGAAATGTATGAAGAATTGGAGTCAGTCTTTGTTGCAAACAACAAAGACTTGGTTCCTTTTTTTATAGAAAAAACACAACTCCACAAAAGTACTTTTTTAAAGGTAAAATTTGAAGATGTAAATTCAGAAGAGGAAGCTGACGAAATAATAGGAAAAGAAGTTTATCTCCCTTTATCCATGCTCCCTCCTTTAGAAGGTAATAAATTTTACTATCATGAGGTAATAGGATATCAAGTTCTAGATCAACGTCTTGGCTACATTGGCAATATAGTAGCTATTAATGATAGTGCTGCTCAGCCTCTTTTTGAAATAGAAAAAGAAGGGATTGAAATTTTGATACCTATGATTGATGAATTCATAGTAACACTAAACCGAAATGAAAAAAGCATCACTTTAAACACCCCAGAGGGTTTGGTTGATCTCTATTTAAAGTAATTTTACTCAAAAGACACCTTATTAAAAGAAAAAAACTTGCTCCTTAATTTACACTTTAGTAATAAGAAAATTAAGTTATTGTATTACAAAATCTGTTTCTAATCGAAATAACAAGACTGCAATTTTTCCAAGCAAGCACTTTTACACTATATTTAGTTATGTTTCAGTTTAAAAAATTCAGCATTCAACAGGATCGCTGTGCTATGAAAGTAGGCACAGATGGCGTTTTATTAGGTGCTTGGACACCTCTTTTCAACAATCCCTATTCTATTTTAGACATAGGAACTGGCACAGGACTAATAGCTCTTATGCTCGCACAAAGATCAAAAGCGGAACAGATAGATGCTATAGAAATTGATGACAACGCTTATGAACAATGCGTTGATAATTTTGAACAATCACCTTGGTATGATCGTCTATATTGTTACCATGCTGGGCTAGATGAATTTGTAGACGAAATAGATGAGGAATACGATTTAATCGTATCAAATCCTCCTTTTTACACTACTGATTATAAAAGCAATAAAGACGCACGCGATCGAGCTCGTTTTGAAGATTCTCTACCATTTGAAGAATTAATTGAAGCTGCTGATTTTTTTCTTTCAGACCAAGGTATATTTGCTCTTATAGTTCCTTTTTCAGAAGAAAATAAAATAAAAAGTTTATGCCAAGAACGCTCATTATATCCTTTACGAATTACAAGGGTAAAGGGAACTCCAAAATCTGAAGTAAAAAGGAGCTTGATAGCTTTCACACGTATTAAACAAGATCCTTTAATAGACGAATTAATAATCGAAAATTCAAGACATAATTACACTGAGGATTATATTCGATTGACTGAAGATTTTTATTTAAAGATGTAATTAATTTAACATTTTAAACAATCTAAAAAACAGAGAAGGTGTCCTAAAATCTGAACTCACTTTCTAATAATCGAATATATAAAGGCACATTCAGAAGTAACCTCACTTTTGTAAAAAAATAAAACAATGACCCATTTTGATTTACAAATTTGGGTCATTTTTGTTTTTTAAAGGATTCAAATGTTTAAAAATAGGTTTTTGGGTCGCAACACGACGCACGTTCCCCTATGATGCTGGTCTTACATTTTTTTTATGCTACTAAAGTTTGCTGTTGTAGATAAATCCGTCTCCCTATTTCTAATGCATTGGCTGTGTGAATGCCAAAGAAAATCCAAAGGATCTCACTTTTTTGGGTTTTGGCTTTGATTTTCTTGAGATGGTAATGTTCCTTCTCCTTGCCAAAACTTCCTTCTAGTCGAGTAGCTCGTTCTTTCTTGATGTGTTGCGCTAAAATTTTGCGTTGTTCTTCATTTTTTCCAGCTTTTCCTTTACGTACAAAATCGGTTTGGATAGTATTGGTAGACGTGAAGGTTCGATTTTTATTGGTAGCATAAATGGCATCGGCTCCAAGTATTTTTACTTTTGTTTTAGTTAAATTCTGAGCGCAAAAAACACTGCTTTGCAGACGAGTTCCTTCGTTGAAAGCTCGATATTGAATGTGTTCGATGAAGTTAATGCCATCGATTTGAATTTTGTTTACTTTGGCTCCAAATTCAACTTGCTTTACTTCTTTCCCGCGAACAATTGGGCGGATATAACTTTTGCTAATACTTACAATCCTGTCTGGAACACTTTTACCAGTTTTAAATATCTGAATTTGTTGTTTGTATACTTGTTTGATAATCAGGCGCTGTTTGCTATATTTTGTAGTGGCTTCAAACGGATTTTGTGCTTCAATACGGCTAAGTTCGCCATTGAGTTTGTATAATAATTTAAGTAAACCTCGGGTAACTTTTGTGCGATGTTTTGATTGTTTTTTTCTCTTTTTTGAATATTGATTGTATCGCTTACACCAATCTAAACATTTAGTTCTTGGTAGTTTTATTTTAAACAAATGACACAAAGCTTCCATTTGCTTATAATTCCACTGTACACACTCCCAAAGCAATTTCTGGTTCGTAGGAAAGCGCACTTCACTCTCGTAACAAGTAGCATCCGTAAGCATTTTATCTAAATCTCCCATATAAGGAATCCAGTTCTTAGCTAGTACTTCTTGAGCTTTGCCAATGGTTAAAGTCTTGGATAGCTCCATTCTGATTTGACTCACGATTTTAAAGTTTTTCAAAGGTTTATCAATCGGAATCAGAATATCACAAAAAAATTGCATAAAGATATTTCCATTGAGAAGTTCAATCAACTTTTTATCCGAACAACCGTAGTAGTTTTTAAGCATCATCAGAGCAATTTTGCCTTTAGGACTAAAATAACAATGAGTCCCTTTTTGAGAATCTTTCAGTTTGAAGGCTTGAGCAAGCTCTGAAAAAGGCATCGAAAGATAAATTTTACCCAAATCTGTTTTTAAAAATTGGGCGTAAAAACCATCAAAATCTTTATTGATAGTAAAAAATGGAATTTGGTATTGAAATTCGCTTAAACGTATTATTTTTGGCATAGCATTTAAAGAAAAACCCCGTTTTTGACTCTTTTTGAGCAATTTCGGGGTTTGTTTCTTCTAAAATAACACTTATTTTGTTGATATGCAAGTGTTTGGGTAATTATGAATGTGCCTATAAAAACCATCTCCGATAGGTATTCTATAATATTTTTAATAATAATAGAGGCTGCCAAAAAAAACTAGACAGCCTCTATTATATTTTATTTTTTTTACAAAGTTCCTCTCAGCATTTGTTCTCTTTCAATAGATTCAAATAAGGCTTTAAAATTACCTGCACCAAATCCTTTTGCCCCCATTCTTTGAATAATTTCAAAAAATAATGTTGGACGATCTTCAACTGGTCTAGTAAATATTTGCAATAAATACCCTTCTTCATCTGCATCAATCATAATTCCTAATTTTTGAAGCTCATTAATATCTTCTTTAAACTTAGTCATGTGATCTTTTAAACGTTCTGGTATTGCATCATAATAAGCTTGTGGCGGTGTGGTTAGAAACTCTACTCCTCTTGCACGCATATCCGCCACTGTTTTAATTATATCATCCGTTGCCACCGCAATATGTTGCACTCCTTCACCTTCATAAAAATCTAAATATTCCTCAATTTGGGAACGTTTTTTACCATTAGCTGGCTCGTTGATAGGAAATTTTATTCGTCCATTTCCATTTGACATAACTTTAGACATTAATGCGGAATACTCAGTCGTAATTTGTTTATCATCAAAAGAAAGGAAATTCACAAATCCCATTACATCCTCAAACCATTTTACTGCCTCATTCATGCGATTCCAACCTGTATTTCCAACCATGTGATCAATATACTTTAAGCCTACAGATTCTGGGTTGTAATCTGATTTCCACTCATTATATCCTGGCATAAATACTCCGTTGTAATTTTTTCTTTCTACAAAAACAAAAACTGTTTCCCCATAAGCGCCATAAATTCCTGCTCTTACAACTTCTCCATTTTCATCTTTTTCAACAATTGGTTCAAAATAAACCTTTGCTCCTCTTTTTGTAGTTTCTTCGAAAGCAGAATGGGCATCTTCTACCCAAAGAGCAATTACTTTAACTCCATCTCCATGTTTTTTCACATGTTCTCCAATAGACGAATCACTATTAAGGGCTGTTGTTAATACTAATCGAATTTTATCTTGTTTTAACACGTAAGATGCACGGTCTTTTACTCCTGTTTCTAAACCTGCATAAGCTAATGACTGAAAACCAAAAGCTGTTTTATAAAAATGAGCTGCTTGTTTTGCGTTTCCAACATATAATTCTACATAATCTGTACCTAAAAGAGGAAGAAAATCTTGTGCTCCATCAAATATTTTTTCTAAACCGTATTCTACGGATTTTAATTCTTGTGTCATATTTTTTTATTAAAAAAAGAAGGGTTGAATTTCATACAATTTATAAAATAATAACGCTTCTATTGAATATTTTTACTTTTTTTTATTCTAACCAGGATTGATAATATTTATCATCTGCAATTTGCATAGCTTCTTCGGTGACTTTCAAAGGTTTAAAAGTATCAACCATCACAGCTAATTCTAAGGTATCTTTTTTACCAATACTTCTTTCTGCCGCTCCTGGATGAGGACCATGAGGAATACCTGCTGGATGCAACGATATATGTCCTGCTTCTATATCATTACGGCTCATAAAATCTCCATCAACATAATATAATACTTCATCAGAATCTATATTACTATGATTATAGGGTGCTGGAATTGATTCTGGATGGTAATCATACAACCTCGGAACGAAGGAACAAATTACAAAGGCATCTGTTTCAAATGTTTGATGTATAGGTGGCGGTAAATGTATACGTCCTGTGATAGGTTCAAAATCATGAATTGAAAAAGCATACGGATAATTATACCCATCATATCCTACTACATCGAATGGATGTGAGGCATAAACTACATCAAAAATTTCGTCCTTTTTTTTAATTTTAATCAAAAAGTCTCCCTTTTCATTATAACTTTCTAATTCTTCTGGTTTACGAATATCACGTTCACAAAAAGGAGAATGCTCTAAAAGTTGTCCAAACCAGTTTCTATATCTCTTAGGAGTATATACAGGTCTTCGGGATTCTACAATAAATAATCTATTATCCTCTGTTTCAAAATCTATTTTATAAATCGTACCTCTAGGAATGACTAAATAATCTCCATATTTAAAATCTAGATTACCTAACATTGTCCTTAACTTACCAGTCCCTTTATGTATAAAGAGAACCTCATCAGAATCAGTATTTTTATAAAAATAGTCTGTAGTAGATTTTCTAGGAGCCGCTAGAACAATATGACAATCAGAATTTGTTAAAACAATTTTTCTACTTTCTAAAAAATCATCTTGAGGGGCTACTTGAAAACCACGTAAACGATAAGACTGTATATTGTTGGCTTTTGCAATTTTAGGTGCCACAGAATACGGTTCTTTTATTTCTTTTACCATTGTTGGTCTGTACTCATGATACATATTGGTTGACATACCATCAAAACCAATAGTCCCAAAAAGTTGTTCATAATATAAATCGCCATTTTCTTTACGGAATTGAATATGACGTTTGTGGGGAATTTTTCCTAATTTGTGATATATAGGCATTGCATAAAATGTATTAATTAGACCATTTTTTTTAACTTTTTTTAAATTACATTAAGACTTTTATATAATCAAAACTAATCTCACATCAAACTCATTCAGGGTTTCTTTTTATAAGAAATTTCAAATGAATTAACAAATCTTCAAATATAGAGTTCATATTATACAAATTTCGAAAAAAAAGTGGTAAAAAAAAATTAATTATAAATTCTAACTATTTCGTTTAAATTTTCCACATTATATCTTTTTAAAGGATATTGTTTCCCTCCATCTCCTGTATACAAACTAAACTCGCTATTATCGCAGGCACACTGTGCTATTATACCTTTAAGATTTAGTTTTGAACAATTGGTAGGATACTGAAGAGGACAACTTGCTTCCCAAGCTACAAAATCGCCTGTCCCACTAGTTCTCATAACAATAACACCTTGAATTCCAGCTCCAGGAATCGTAATCATCAAAGGTTCACCTGGATAATTAAGTTTATTATAGGAAGGAAGCAAAAGATTTAGATCAATTGAAAAGCTGTTATTTGTTAAATAAGGATTTGAATTATTAACTGAATTATTTTTATCACAAGCAAAAACGAAAATGCAAATAATAATTAAAAAATATTTTTTCATGCTTTTTATTTGATTTTTTTCGCAACAAATTTAAATTATTTACATTTGTATAACGTTGAATCAATCAATTAAATTACTAACTGAATAAAAAATAGTATCTTTGCGAGAAATCCCGCTACAATGGGATTTTTTCTATTTATACAATATGATGATGTTATGAGTAAAGTATCTTATTATACAGCAGAAGGATTAAAAAAATTAAAAGAAGAATTAGAATATTTAAAATCTGTAGAACGTCCAAAAGCGTCTGAAGCTATTGCAGAAGCTCGTGATAAGGGAGATTTATCAGAAAATGCCGAATACGATGCAGCCAAGGAAGCACAAGGTCTTTTAGAAATGAAGATTGCTAAGATGGAAGAGTTATATGCTAATGCGCGATTAATAGATGAGTCACAATTAGATCTATCTAAAGTACTGGTTTTATCTAATGTAAAAATTAAAAATCAAGCAAACGGAATGGAATTAATGTACCAGTTAGTTGCCGAAAGCGAAGCTGATTTAAAGAAAAATAAAATTTCTGTTACTTCTCCTATAGGAAAAGGTTTATTAGGAAAATCAGTAGGTGAAATTGCCGAAATTAACGTTCCTAATGGAGTTTTAAAATTTGAGATTTTAGAAATCAGTAGAGATTAATTTAAAAGAAACTCGTATGGCTTCAATTTTTACAAAAATTATAAACGGTGAAATTCCTTGCTACAAAATAGCAGAGGATGCAAATTATTTAGCTTTTTTAGATGTAAACCCAAATGCAAAAGGACATACCCTTTGTATTCCTAAAAAAGAAATCAATAAAATTTTTGAAATGGATGATGAGCTTTATTTAGGTTTAATGTCCTTTTCGAAAAAAGTGGCCATTGCAATTGAAAAAGCAATTCCATGTAAACGGGTAGGAATGACCGTAATTGGATTAGAAGTTCCACATGCTCACGTACATTTAATACCATTAAACATGATGGACGATGCTCGCTTCACAAATAAAGTAAAACTATCAGATGAAGAGTTTAAAATAATTGCTGAAGCTATTGTTAATCAATTATAATTTTAACACCTGTAAATTCAAAAAAAATGAGTTCAGAAAAAGAGGCAAAACTAAAAGCTCTACAACTTACTTTAGATAAATTAGACAAGGCATACGGTAAAGGTACCGTAATGAAAATGGGAGACAAAGCAATAGAAGAAGTAGAAGTTATTTCTTCGGGATCTCTAGGAGTAGATTTAGCATTAGGTGTTGGCGGTTATCCTAAAGGGCGTATTATAGAAATATTTGGACCTGAATCATCGGGAAAAACCACCCTTACATTACACGCAATTGCAGAAGCTCAAAAAGCAGGCGGAATTGCTGCTTTTATAGATGCTGAACACGCATTTGATCGCTTCTATGCAGAAAAACTAGGCATTGACATTGACAACCTTATTATTTCTCAACCTGACAATGGTGAACAAGCTTTGGAAATTGCGGAAAGCTTAATTCGATCTGGAGCTGTAGATATTGTAGTAATAGACTCTGTTGCTGCACTTACTCCAAAAAGCGAAATTGAAGGTGACATGGGAGATTCTAAGATGGGATTACACGCCCGCTTGATGTCACAAGCCCTACGTAAATTAACAGCAACTATTAGCAAAACGAATTGTACTGTATTTTTCATCAACCAGCTTCGCGATAAAATAGGTGTAATGTTTGGAAATCCTGAAACTACGACTGGTGGAAATGCTCTAAAATTTTACGCATCTGTACGCTTAGATATTCGTCGTTCTTCGCAGATCAAAGATGGAGAAAACGTATTGGGTAACCGTACCAAAGTTAAAATAGTTAAAAATAAAGTAGCACCTCCTTTTAAAACGGCAGAATTTGACATTATGTATGGCGAAGGTGTCTCTAAAACTGGCGAAATATTAGATTTAGCTGTTGAATTTGAAGTTATCAAAAAATCAGGATCTTGGTTTAGTTATGGGGAAACAAAACTGGGTCAAGGTCGAGATTCTGTTAAATCTTTAATAAAAGACAATCCTGAATTAGCAGAGGAGCTAGAAATCAAAATCAAGGAGCTAATTAAAAATTTAGAGAATTAATTTATCTTAGTTGCAAAAAAAAATTTGCAACTATTTTTTTTTTACATATATTTACGATATATGAGAAGAAAAAATCAATACAACAATTATCTATTGATTATAATATTAGCAACAAAATCAATTTTTGCTATTGCGCCAGCTCCTCCTCCACCAATAAAGAGAGCACTTCCCCCTGGCACTTTTCCAATAGATGACCATTTACTAATTTTAATTCTTTCAGCAATATTATTATCATTTTATTTTTTAAGAAAGAGTATAAAAAAAGCTCCTAAAGTTTAATTAGGAGCTTTTCTTTTATTTCTTATTTGTAACGGCTAAATTTCGTTCTATTTGGTGTCCAGGTCTAGACCATTTTGGTTTTTCTCCTAAAGATTGATATTCAGAATCACATGCCTCTACTGTTTTAGGCTGCATTAGCTTAATAAAAGGTTTTTGAGGGTTTAACCCTAGTAATTCAAACATTTTCATATCTTCATTTACATCAGGATTAGGGGTAGTCAATAGTTTATCTCCTGCAAAAATTGAGTTTGCCCCTGCAAAAAAACACATTGCTTGACCTTCTCTTGACATTTGAGTTCTACCTGCTGAAAGACGAACTTGTGTTTCAGGCATAACAATTCTGGTTGTAGCTACCATTCTAATCATTTCCCAAATTTCAACAGGTTTTTCATTTTCCATAGGAGTCCCTTCTACCGCTACCAAAGCATTAATTGGAACTGATTCAGGTTGTGGATTAAGAGTAGATAAAGCAACTAGCATTCCTGCTCTATCTTCTATACTTTCCCCCATTCCTATAATTCCACCACTACAAACGGTTACATTTGTTTTGCGTACATTTTCAATTGTTTTGATACGATCTTCAAATCCTCTTGTTGAAATCACTTCTTTATAATAGTCTTCAGAGGTATCTAAATTATGATTATAAGCATACAAGCCTGCTTCTGCTAATCGTTGCGCTTGATTTTCGGTAAGCATACCTAGGGTACAGCAAACTTCCATATCTAATTTATTGATTGTACGAACCATTTCTAATACTTGATCAAATTCTGGCCCATCTTTCACATTTCTCCATGCAGCTCCCATACACACTCTAGAAGAACCTGATTCTTTTGCTCTTAAAGCTTGTGCTTTCACTTGATTAACAGTCATTAAGTCATTTCCTTCAATATCTGTATGATAACGTGCTGCCTGCGGACAATATCCGCAATCCTCTGGACATCCACCCGTTTTTATGGATAAAAGTGTTGAAACTTGCACCGTATTAGGATCGTGGTTTTCTCTATGAATAGTAGCTGCTTGATAAAGCAAGTCCATCAATGGCTGATTGTATATTTCAATAATTTCTTCTTTACTCCAATTATGTCTTGTAATACTCATAAATAGATTATTTAGGGGTCAAAAATACACAATTCGTTTAATATAAAGGGGCAATAAATTAACTTTTACTCGATTATGAATAAATTAATTTAGCGCTGTTTAGAGTTACGTCCTGAATATTAAACTTGTAGTTACAGAATAGTTATTATTATCATTATTAAATATACGATCTTTTGCATTAAAGGCTTTAGCTTCAAATCGGAATTTTAATTTCTCACTAAGTTCATAATCCAGATTAGAAGAAAATCCTAATACTTGAAAACCATTTGGCGTTCCTGTTGGGACTATAATTTGATTTTTATCATTATAATACTCGGCTCTAAAGGCCGTAATCATTTTTTTATTAAGTTGTGTTTTCAGCATTAAAATTGGACCGTACCAAGTTCCATAATTTGTATTATCATATTTATCTGACCCTATATCAAAACCTGCTATTATACCTATTTTGTCAGATGGTTCGTATTGCATATATACGTTATGAAATGTTCTAACCGCATTTATACTATCAGGTTTATCAGTTCCTATAAAATTACTATAATTAAGTAACATTTTTTTATTAGGTTTAAAAGTGACTTGTCCTCCAAAAGATGGTTTTTGAATAAAATCAGGTTTTTTTATTCTTTGCCAACCATTAAGGTATAAAGCAGCTAAATAAATTTTTTCATTTGGAGATTGATAGGACAATCTAACTCCTGCTTCATAATAAGGTGAGCCTTCTGTTATTAAACTTCTTGTTAATGTCCAACAATCACCTCCTACAGCACTTCCAAAACCTATATGTGAAGGCAAAACTCCTACATCTAGCCATAGATTTTGTTTTTTAGATAGTCTTGCACCAACATTTGCTTCGTAAATAAATTGAGCCCAAGTAGGTTCTGCACTTAAATTATAGGTTGCATAATTACCTCCCATTAATCCTAAATTAGCTCTTATGTTTTGATCTTTATAATTTAGTTTTAATAAAAGTAGATTAAAATTAAGTTCGTTATGTCTTTTATGACTGTATACGAAATTATGTTTTTCATGGTTTTGAGGCTTTGAAAAATCGTAACTGTAATACAATTCTCCATAAGCACTAACTGTCATTTTTTTTACAGTATCATTTTGAGAAAAAACCTTTGATATTGGGGAAAAAAGGAAAAGAAAACTATATATTTTTATTAGTTTTGATCTAGTATTTTTTTGTATCATATATAAATCAAAATATATTATTAATATTTAGAAAATTATTTTTTATTAGTCTCTATATATTTCAAAATTAAGAAATCAATTTTACTAATAAAAAATCAGCATTAAACACTTAGTCGTTATTTTTATTTTATAAAAAAACACTAAAAATTAAAAATATCCCAACAATTAAGTTTTATATTTTCTTATAATTTTTAGCGTGTTTTTTATATTAATCCTCCTTAAAGTATTTGTAAACAGAACCTGCTAGAAGAGCAGCAATTACAGGAATTACAACAAAAAGCCAAAGTTGAGAAATAGCCCAATCACCTACAAATATAGCTTGACTGATGCTTCTTGCTGGGTTTACAGAAGTATTGGTAACAGGTATGCTTATCAAATGGATAAGTGTTAACGCTAAACCAATTGCTATTCCTGCAAAGCTTGTATTAGCTCTTGAATCTGTAGCACCTAGAATAATCAATAAGAACATAAAAGTCATAACAAACTCTGTTACTATAGCCGCAACCATGTTATATTTTCCTGGAGAATGTTCTCCATAACCATTAGCCGCAAAATCACCGATTGCCCCTCCATTTCCTGTTACAATTACATAAAGAACACCTGCAGCAAATATGGCTCCTGCAATTTGAGAAATAACATAAGGTAAAATTTCTTTTGAACTAATTCTTCCTCCAGCCCAAAGACCAATTGTAACGGCTGGATTTAAATGAGCTCCAGAAATATGACCAAAAGAATATGCGATAGTTAAAACGGTTAAACCAAAAGCAAAAGAAACGCCTGTTAATCCAACTCCTACATTTCCAAAATTTGCGGCTAACATTGCCGTTCCACACCCTCCTAGTACAAGCCAAAATGTACCAATAAATTCTGCTATATTTTTTTTCATAACACTATATAAATTCCTACTCATCTGGCTTTTCGGTTACGCCTCGTTTTTTTTGGTATCTGATCTCCAATTTTAACAAAAGATATTTTTTATAATATTAAATATTGTAGCTTTAATAAAACAGGCGCAAAAGTAGTCATAATAAAAGATACAATTCAAGTAAAAAATCACGCCTAGTGAAGAATTGTATTTTTAAAGGAATTAAAAGGATTATTTTAACGAAAAAGCAAAATTGTTTAATTTTATTTAAGAAAAATCTGTCTTTTATCTTCTTCTAGTTGTTTTTTAAGAGAGTCTAAAGAATCAAATTTTTGTTCTTCTCTAAGATAATGATGTATAATAATAGTTATAAATTCTCCATAAAACTCAAAATTACAATCAAACAAATGTGTTTCTATAGTAGTATGTTGTCCCTCTATAGTTGGTCTATTTCCTATATTCATCATTCCTTTGTAAGTCTGATTTTTCAAAAACACGTCTACCGCATAAACGCCTTTTTTAGGAACTAATTTTAATGGAGATTCTATTTTAATATTAGCTGTTGGAAAACCTATGGTTCTTCCTATTTGATTTCCTTTGATTACTTCTCCTCTAAGTGTGTATGGATTTCCAAGATATTGATTTGCTAATGAAATAGATCCTTCTTTTATAAATTGTCTTATTTTGGTAGAGCTGATAGTAATTTCATTTAGTTCTTCTGCTGATATTTGTTCTACTTCAAATTTATATTTTTCTCCAAATTGGATTAGATCATGAATATCTGAGGAGCGATTTTTCCCAAATTTATGATCATACCCTATAATAATTTTTTGAATATTTAATTTATCAACCAAAATATTTTTAACGAATTCTTCTCCTGATAGAGTTGATAAGGTTTGATTAAATTCTAAAAAGAGTAAATTATCTACTTGTAGTTTTTCTAATAATTCTATTTTCTCTTCGTTTGTACTCAATAATTGAACGGTGGAATCTGTCCTTAGAAAAGTTCTGGGGTGATTAGAAAAGGTAATTACAACGGTTTCGTTGGATTCATTAGCACTAGATTGAAGTTTTTTGATGATTTTTTGATGTCCTAAGTGTACTCCATCAAAAGTTCCTATAGTTACAATTGTCTTTTTACAGAATTGAACATTTGATAAATCGCTAATTACTTTCACCTTTTGTAATTTTGGTGAGCAAATTTAATGAAATAATAGAGAGAGGAAGTATTCTCTCTCTATTTTTTTATAAAAATTACGGCATCTGAATTAGTTTCGGTTATGACTTGAAATAGATAAAATCCAGATGATAAATGACTAACTATTTCAGGTTTTGTAATATTTTTTTCTACTTTAAATTCTTTTACTAGTTTACCTGTTAGATCAAAAATTTTACCTACCCCTCTTTCTCCTATTTTACTACCAAACAAATAATACAATTCATCTCCTACTGGATTTTGCTCTAATATAATTTGATCACTCAAATATTTTATACTAAATCCTTTTGTACTTGATTCTGGAAATTTACCTTCTCGAATGATAATATTATCTTTGTATCCTATTTGATAATATCCTTCTCCATTATCGCAGCATAATCCATCTCCTTTTTTATCTTTTATACTGAAAGTATAGCATACTTTATCCTCTAGTTTCCATTTTTTTTGAATAAAAATAGGGTCATAATCATTATAAGGACCTCCAGAATCTATTATTTTACCTGTATTATCTAATAATTCCCAAGTAATATCTACTCCTTTGTTGTCTAGTTGCAAATCAAAATTAACTTCATCATAAAAGAATGTTTCTGGTTGAGCTGTATTAATTATTTTTACTTTTGCAAAATTATTTGAACTTCTTGTATCGTTGACTCCGTTTACTTCTACAATTTCTACATTTAGTATATCATTTTCTACACCAATTTCTGGAATAGATATTAGGGCATATTGATTAGGTTTTAATAATCCTTTCCAATTAATATCTTTTGTAGTTTGATTCGTGAATTTATATTTTATTAAGACATTATTAATATCATTAATACCTCTATTTATTATAGATATTTTTCTAGGTTCGTTGGTACATAAATTTGTAAAACCAGTATATTGCTTTTCAATTTTTATTTCTGCATCATTAACCAATAGTAATATTGGGTTTTCTTTATCCGAATTTATAATTGTTTTTCTTCTAGGTGAATTAGCTAATACAACCTTAACTCTATCTTTTTGATTTTGGGTAAATATATTCATACAGCTATCATCTGTATAATCCATATAATTTTGAACCATTTCATTTTCTGTCCCTACACAACTTAGAAGTACGGGACAACCTGAATTTGAGCTATGAGCTTGTGGGGTATCTTCACAAAAATCATCTCCACAATATGAGTCTCCCCATATATGTCGCAATCCTAACCAATGTCCAATTTCATGTGTAGCGGTTCTTCCTTTATCATAGTTAAAACCATTATATATTCCATTTGGATAAATTTCTCTAGAACCAAAATTTAAGTAATTTACAACAATTCCATCTGTGGCTTCTGTTCCTTTTTCATCCAAACCAGGAACATTTGCTTTATTAGGAAACTGGGCTTGTCCTAATAATCCTGATTTTTTAAAATCGACAACCCAGATATTCAAATATAAAGATGAATCCCATATTGTTTCTGGTTTTAAAACTAAGTCTATATCTCCTTCTATATGCTCTACTGTTTCAATCCATTTAGAATGATTATAATAAACGCGGTCAATACCATTTGTTGGATTTCCCAGAGGATCAACTTGTGCTAAAGCAAACTGAATTTCTAAATCAACACCATTAGGATGTGTATTATATCCTGATGTATTTATCTTTTTTCTAAAATCGTTATTTAAAACTTCTATTTGCGAAATTACTTGTTCATCATTAATGTTAGGTGCTTGACCTACATCTTGTCCTGAATGCACAACATGTACAACCACAGGTATTGTTATAACACCATTTGAAACAGATCTACTTTGTCTTTGCTTTTGTATCAATGGATTTAACCATTTTTCAAACTGAGTCAAATTAGCTCTTTCAGGATATTTCTTTTGCAGATATTTTTCATACTCTATAGCAGAACACCTGATTACCTTTTCTTCTTTAACATCTTGTCCTTTAGATATAAATGATATAAGGGAAACAAAAAGAGAAGTTATGATGTAGTTTATTTTCATATTCGGCTAATAATGTGTTTATAAAAATACGAACTTATTAAATGTTAACTATGCAATTTTAAAATTTATTTGCATATTTTCCATTTCTTTCAATAATTCTGAAGAAATCTTTATTTTTATTTTACGACTTGGCATGGATAACATGTTTTTAATAATGATTTCTTCTTTTTCTTCTGGGATTTCTACTTCTATTTCAGGATCTTCCACATCCTCACTTTGGGTATCTTCAACAGGAGCACTTTCAATTTGTAATTGTTTTTTAATTTTTTCTAGTTCCATTACTTCAAAAGTTACCTGATGATCTCCTTTATTTTCAACAAATAAGCTATATAGATTATTTATAAGTTCTTCCTTCATTTCGTATATAGAGAACAGAATAGTCATTTTTTTAGCATAGGTAGGAAGAACATCGGCAAGCATTTTCCCATCCATAAATTGGATTCTAGGATCTGATTTTTTACCTGTTTCCCGATTTGTCCATCCTTCTTTAACGTTTAGCTTAAAATAGACAAATTGGTTTTGAACTAAATAATGGCGAAATTTCAAATACTCTTCATCAAAGATTCTAAATTCATACGTTTCATCATATCCTTCTAGGTTAAACGTAGCCCATCCTTTACCATTTTTAGCGGTTCTATGCTGAACATTACTAACCATACCACCTAAGGAAATATTTTTACCTACTAATTGCTCTAGATAAGATAACTGTTCTAAACGTGTATTACAAAAGTATTTCATTTCATATTTATAATCATCTAGTGGATGTCCTGAAATATAAATTCCTACTACTTCTTTTTCTCGTGCTAATTTTTCCATTGTGTGCCACTCTTCACAAGGAGGAACTGTAGGTTCTGGTATTTGAACTTCGGTAGTATCGCCAAATAAACTTACTTGAGAAGAATTTTCGTTCTCTTGCATCTTAGCTCCATATTTCATGGCTTTTTCTAAAAACCAAATATTATCTCCTTCATGGTGAAAATATTGAGCTCTATGTGTATTTTCAAAACAATCAAATCCTCCTGAAAGGGCAAGATTTTCAAATGCTTTTTTATTTGCTGCTCTTAAATCTATTCGTTTGGCTAAATCAAATATTGATTTATATTTTCCTTCTTTTCTATTTTCTATAATGGTATTTACAGCTCCTTCTCCAACTCCTTTAACTGCTCCCATACCAAAACGGATAGCATAATTTTCGTTTACTGTAAATTTATAAAAAGATTCATTCACATCAGGTCCTAAAACTTCAAGTCCCATTCTTCTACATTCTTCCATAAAAAAAGAAACTTGTTTGATATCATTCATATTATTAGAAAGGACAGCTGCCATATACTCTGCTGGATAATGCGCTTTTAAGTAAGCGGTTTGATAAGCTACCCAAGCATAACAAGTAGAGTGTGATTTATTAAATGCGTAACTTGCAAAGGCTTCCCAATCAGTCCATATTTTATCTAACTTCTGAGCATCATGACCATTGGCCATAGCTTGATCTATGAACTTAGATTTCATTTTATCTAGAACGTCTTTTTGTTTTTTACCCATTGCTTTACGAAGAACGTCAGCATCACCTTTAGAAAAGTTTGCTAATTTTTGAGAAAGGAGCATTACTTGTTCTTGGTACACGGTAATCCCATAGGTTTCTGCTAAATATTCTTCACAAGCATCTAAATCGTAGGTTATTTCTTCGTCTCCATTTTTTCGTCTCACAAAAGAAGGAATATACTCTAATGGTCCTGGACGATACAAGGCATTCATGGCAATTAAGTCTGCAAAAACAGTTGGTTTTAGATCCTTCATGTATTTTTGCATACCTGGGGATTCGTACTGAAATACCCCTACTGTTTCTCCTCGTTGAAAAAGTTCGTAAGTTTTAACATCGTCTATCGGAAAATTATCTGGATCTAAATCTATTCCTAAACGGTATTTTACTAGTTTAACGGTGTCTTTTATTAGAGTTAGGGTCTTCAGACCCAAAAAGTCCATTTTTAACAACCCCGCACTTTCTGCTACTGAGTTATCAAATTGGGTAACATATAAATCAGAATCTTTAGCAGTAGTTACAGGAACGAAATTTGTTATATCATCTGGTGTAATGATAACACCACAGGCGTGTATACCTGTATTACGCATAGATCCTTCAAGTACTTTTGCCTGCTGAATGGTTTCGGCCGCCAAATCACCTTCATTTGCTATGGTAATAAGTTCTTTTATTCGATCAAATTCCTCAGAAGATTTGAGAGCTTTTTTAACATCTCCTTCTTCTTCTTTTAAAAATCGAGCGAGGTTCCATTTGGAAGGCATCATAGCTGGAATTAGTTTGGCTATTTTATCAGCTTCAAATAAGGGTAAATCTAATACTCTTGCGGTATCTCGTATGGCTGATTTAGTTGCCATTTTACCATACGTAATAATTTGGGCTACTTGATTAGCTCCATATTTATCAATTACGTATTGCATTACATCTCCTCGTCCTTCATCATCAAAGTCAATATCTATATCGGGCATTGACACACGATCAGGATTCAGAAAGCGCTCAAAAAGCAAATCATATTTAACAGGATCTATATTGGTAATTCCTAAGCAGTAAGCAACAGCGGAACCCGCAGCGGAGCCACGACCAGGTCCTACTGAAACCCCCATATTTCTAGCAGCTGCAATAAAATCTTGAACAATCAAAAAATAACCTGGATACCCTGTTTTTTCAATTGTTAACAACTCAAAGTCCAAACGTTCTTTAATTTCGGTCGTTTTGACTGGGTTTATTGATTCGTCAGCAATTTCAGGGTATCGTTTTCGAGCTCCTTCATAGGTAAGATGGCGTAAATATTTATTTTCTCCTCTTTTACCTCCGTCTTGATTATCTTCTGCTACTAGGAATTCTTCTGGGATATCAAACTTAGGTAGTAATACGTCGCGATATAGAGAATAGATTTCTATTTTATCTATAACTTCCTGAATATTAATAATTGCTTCGGGCAGATCTGCAAAAAGACGTTTCATTTCTTCTTGCGTTTTGAAATAGTATTCTTGATTAGGGAGTCCGTATCGGTAACCTCTTCCTCGTCCTATGGGTGTAGCTTGTTTTTCTCCGTCTTTTACACATAATAAAATATCGTGAGCATTAGCATCTTCTTTAGCTACATAATAGGTATTGTTAGTTGCTATTAATTTTACTTGATGTTTATGGGCAAACTGTATTAGAGTCTGATTTACACGATTTTCATCTTCTTGGTTGTGGCGCATTATTTCGAGATAAAAATCATCTCCAAATTGTGCTTTCCACCATAAGAGTGATTCTTCTGCTTGGTTTTCACCAATATTTAGTATTTTGCTCGGAATTTCTCCATACAAATTACCTGATAATACTATAATATCTTCTTTATATTGTTCTATTATGTTTCGATCTATACGTGGTACGTAATAAAAACCTTCTGTATAAGCAATAGAAGCCATTTTAGCTAAATTATGGTAGCCTTTTTTATTTTTTGCTAAAAAAACTACTTGATAACCATTATCTTTTACTGATTTATCTTTATGGTTATTGCATACAAAAAATTCTCCTCCAACAATTGGTTTTATTTCAACTTCTGAAACCATTTCTCCTTTTTCAATACTGGCTTCATTTTTTGCTTTAGCTGCCTTATTGTGATTTAGAACAGCACTTACAAACTGAAATGCTCCCATCATATTTCCTACATCTGTCATAGCTACTGCAGACATTTTGTTTTTAGCTGCTGCATTAACAATGGCAGGAATAGAAATTGTAGATTGTAGTACTGAAAATTGGGTATGATTATGCAGATGAGCATATACAGCATCTTCTAGATTTTTAATTGCTTCTTCAGAGACCGTATTTCCTTCTTGTTGTATTTTACTTAATCTTTTTCGAATTTCATCTGAAGCAGATTTTAAATTAATATGTTTTAAACCAATTAATTTAATTTCTTGAGGATTATTTTGGCGAAAACGCATATAATAATCTTCAGGCACATCTAATTCTTCTTGTGTAAAAATTTCTCTTTTAACAAGTTCAAGAAAACAACGTGTAGTAGCTTCTACGTCAGCAGTAGCATTATGAGCTTCTGCGAAGGGTTCTCCAAAAAGAAATTGATGTAATTCTGTAAGTGTTGGCAATTTATATCTACCTCCACGTCCTCCTGGCAACTTAAGTAGTTCCGCTGTTGTTTCAGTACAGGTATCTAGAATAGGCATTTGTGATAAAGTAGAAGCAATTCCTCCTCTATAAAACTCACACCCCATAATATTTACATCAAATCCAACATTTTGACCGACAATATAGGTGGCTTTTGAAAGAGCTATATTAAATTTTTCTAACACTTCTTGTAAACTAACACCTTGTTCCATAGCCAATTCAGTAGAAATACCATGAATTCTTTCTGCATCATAAGGTATATTGAACCCTTCAGGTTTCACAAGGTAATCCTGATGTTCTATAAGTTGTCCCATTTCATCGTGCAACTGCCAAGCTATTTGTATACAACGAGGCCAGTTATCTGTATCAGTAATGGGAGCAGACCAACTACGTGGTAAACCAGTAGTTTCGGTATCAAAAATTAAATACATAGATGTGAAAATTCCAAAATTTTAATAACTTTATTTTCTAATATTTCAGGGTTTTAATCTAAAAAGAGAATTTTCAAAAATACATTTTAGAAAGGAAGAAATCAAATTATTTAAGAAAAGGAGGCTTATTTATAATACCTATAACTTTTCGATTCTTTATAAAAAGTGTTTTAAATAAAAAAGCCTTACATTTCTGTAAGGCTTGATTTTAGTTGTGGTCCCACCTGGGCTCGAACCAGGGACCACCTGATTATGAGTCAGGTGCTCTAACCAACTGAGCTATAGGACCAATTTACTTAGTAAATCTTTATTTGCTCAGAGTTGCTCTCTGTTTGCGGTTGCAATATTAAGACATTTTTTTAATTCTACAAAATTATTTTAAAATTTCTTGACACAATTCAATTAACACTCCATTGGTACTCTTAGGATGCAAGAAAGCAACTAACTTATTATCAGCTCCTTTCTTTGGAATTTCGTTCAATATGACAAAGCCATTTTTTTTTAATCTTTTTATTTCTTCTTCTATATTTTCTACATCAAAAGCTATATGATGAATACCTTCTCCCCTCTTTTCGATGAATTTTGCAATAGGACTTTCTGGATTTGTAGCTTCAAGTAACTCTATTTTATTAGGCCCATTCATAAAAAAAGAAGTTTTAACGCCTTCGCTTTCTACAAATTCTTCTTTATAGGCAGGTTTTCCAAAAAGCAATCCAAAAATCTCATTAGATTCTTCTAAATTTTTCACAGCAATTCCTATGTGTTCAATTTTTCTCATCATTTTTTTGTTTTCACAAATATATCATTTGATAAACTCAAAATAGCAACACTAATTACAAAAAATTGTATGTTTGCAACATGGAGACTAATAGACAAAAAAAAATAGGAATCGTTTTACAAAAAGATTTGGTAGATATTTTACAAGGTGAGGTACGTAAAAACGGCATTTCAAGTCTTGTTATATCTGTTTCAAAAGTGAGTGTGACTACTGACTTATCAATTGCAAAAGTATTTCTTAGTATTTTCCCTCAAGAAAAGGCGAAAGAAATACTAGAAGCTATAAGATCAAACACTCCCCTTATTAAACATGATTTAGCTCAACGCGTAAAATTACAGTTACGCAGAGTTCCTAACCTTCTTTTTTACATTGATGACAGTTTAGATTACATCGAAAAGATAGACCACGCATTATCTGGAAAAGACAACCCTATAGAGAATCCTAATTTATTAGATAAAAGAAAGAAATCTTAACTATATTGTACTTCTCTTTTTACATAGCAAAACGATATCTACGCACTTCAAGTAAGAATAATGCAATAAATATCATTAGCCGTATCGCTTCAGTTGGAATAGTAATTGGCTCTATGTCCTTATTTGTTGTGCTATCTGTTTTCAGCGGATTAAAAGAATTCAGCTTATCTTTTAGTAACGATTTTGATCCCGATTTAAAGATTTTTCCAAAAAAAGGAAAAACAATAACAATCAACCCCATTCAACTTAAGGAATTAAAAAAAGCCAAAGGAATAAAATCCTATAGTAATGTAATTGAAGAAAAGGTACTTTTTATCTATAAAGGAAAGGAACATGTAGCTGAAATTAAAGGTATAGACAATCAATTTAATCAAGTAAACAGAATCCAAAAGGCTATTTATCAAGGACAATGGCTGATCCCTGAAACTCCACAAGTTGTCATTGGAAACGTTATTGCTAACAAATTATCTTTAGGACTTTTTGATTTAAATAATATTCTTGAGATTTACGTTCCTAGACCTGGCAAAGGAGCTATTACAAACCCAGAAACAGCCTTCAACAAATCTAATCTAATACCAGTAGGAATTTACTCTATCAATGACGATCTAGACGCAAAGTATGTTTATACTGATCTTCGATTAACACAAGATCTACTAGAATACAAGACAAATGAAGTATCTGCCATAGAAATAAAAACAGATAGCCTAGCTAACGAAGATCTCATAATTAAAAACTTAACTAAAATATTTAGTAACACCGTAGTCATAAAAAACAGAACACAACTTAATGACAGCCTACACAAGATGCTAAATACTGAAAATACAGCTATTTATCTAATTTTCACCTTAGTAATCATCATGACTCTTTTCACTTTGGCTGGCGCCATCATCATGATGATTCTTGAAAAGAAAAACAATTTAAAAACACTTTTAAACCTAGGGGTTACTATAAAAAACATTCAACTAATCTTTTTACTACAAGGATGTTTAATTACTTTCATAGGAGGAATATTGGGTATTGGGATTGGTCTTATTTTAATTTTTATTCAAGATCAATTTAGCTTAATAACAATAACTGAATCCCTTCCTTACCCTGTTAAAATAGAAAGTACTAATATCATAATTGTTTTTGGAACAATTATGATATTAGGTTTTACAGCATCTCTCATAGCAGGTAGCAAAGTGTCTAAAAACCTACTAAACCACTCAAGCTCAACATAAAACTTTTTAGAGTTAATCATTTAATTTCTGTATTTTTAAGTCTTTAAAATCATGTATTATGGAAGTATTTGAAGGATAAAGTATACTAAACTTTATAAAAAAATTGCCAAATGATGAATCTTGTAAGGCATATTTTAGCACAAATAAAATGGAAAGATGGTTTTATTTGTACGAAGTGTGGTCATACAAAAGGATGCGAAAAATCGGGATATAATTACCAATGTTATAATTGTCAACATGTTGAAAGTGCCACTGCCAATACGTTGTTTCACAAGGTTAAATTTGGTTTACATAAAGCTTTTTGTATTGTGTTTGAAATGACAACTAGTAGTAAAAGTGTATCAAGTATTCAAATGGGCAAACGTTTTGGTATTCGCCAAGGTACTGCTTGGTATTTTATGCAAAAAGTGCGCAAAGCAATGCAAAGTAGTCAGAAATATCCTTTGTCAGAATTGGTTCATGTAGACGAATTTACTGTGGGTGGAAAAGAAGAAGCAAAACAAGGAAGAAGTTATGATTCTAAAAAGAAAAAAGCAGTAATAGCAGTAGAATTAAACCAAAAACATCAGATAAAAAGAGTCTATGTGAAATCTATTGACGACTATTCTTCAAAATCACTAACTCCAATTTTTGAAGAATATATAAGTCAAACGGCAAAGATAGTAACGGATAAATGGAGAGGGTATGAACCTCTAAAAAACTTTACAATAGTTGAACAGCAATTAAGTAATAAGGGAAGAAATTTCAACGAATTACATATTATAATAATGCAATTGAAATCTTGGATTAGAACAATACCAACCCATATTAGCAAATGGTATATTCAAGCTTATTTTGATGAGTTTTGTTTTAGAATAAACCGTTCTCAATTTAAAACAAGTATTTTTCATAAAATTATAGAAAGAATGTTAAATACAAAACCAATTTATCAAAAAAACATAAAACAGATATTAAGTCTATAACTCAGATCGTTTTTATAATCGGTTACACAAGGCAGGTACAAAACAGGCTTTGCGTGTTTTCTATTACATATTACAATTCTGCATTGTCCGTAAAATTGTAAAAATTTTAACTACTAACTTTAATCTACCAAAAATTCTTTTAAAATCTGTTTTGTGATTGTTATTTCTTTTGTAGATAATTTGCTTAATGATTTAATAATTCTCGCCTTATCTATTGTTCTTATTTGGTCTAATACAATCCACCCCGTTATTCCTTTATTATTTAATTCTAAACGAGTTGGATAAGGCTTTGATATGTTTGTAATTGGTGCTATTATTACATTTTGAAGATACTTGTTCATTTCATCAGGTGAAAGCACTACACACGGTCTTATTTTTTTTATTTCACTTCCTATACTTGGATCAAGATTTACAAGGATAATTTCATACTGTTTTATATTCATTATTCAAAAGTTTCTTCTTCAAAAACATCGTCAATCAAAAGGCTGTCGTCTCCGTTCTGGTTCATTTGCATAAATGCTTTATCCCAATTTTTTCTCGTCTGAGTTTTTGGACGGATTACGATTTGTGATTTTTCTAAGATTAACTCCACTTTATCACCAATGTTATACTGCTCCAAAATTGTTTTCGAAAATCTAATTCCTTTAGAGTTTCCGATGTTGATTACTGATAATTCCATTATATTTGATTTAAAACTTATTTGTAATTACAAAGTAATAACAAAATTCATTCCAAAAAAAGCATTTTATCACTTTTATTTTATTGGATGAAAAGAGTTAACCATTTCGTTATAGACTTATTAGAAGATGAAAAAAAACAAGCTTTACTAAAACTTATTGATATGGCTGTCGCCAAGAAAAAACTAAAAGACAACCTGCAAAACCTTTCTAACCTTTAACCCACAAAAAAACACGCCCTAAAGCGTATTTTGTTTTTTACTCTCTGTTGTGGGCACAGAAAACATTTCTGCGCTAACGTTTACCGCATATCCGAGCGATCGGAGTAAGCCTAAAAAGATTGCTGATATACTAGGCATAACTTTAGATTTTCTAATGAATGACAAGCCTCAAGATGACACGGTTTTTGATAGTGATGTAATTTACAGAATGGAAGAATTACAAAAATTACCCGAAGCCGAAAAAGAAAAAATAAACGCTATAATTGACGCTTTCATTAGAGACACTAAAGCCAAACAAACTTTTAGACTTTCATAAAAGAAAAATTTTACCACCATAAACAACAAAAGCAACCTCTAAAGTTGCTTTTGTTGTTTTTATCACTGTTGTGGGCACGATTTACAAAATCGCGCTAACCTTTGCGTTGAGACTCACTTTGTGTTATATCCGAGCGATCGGAATAAAACCATAGTTATCTGGGGCTAACTTTTACCGCATATTCGAGCGGTCGGATTTAGAGGCAAATAAAAAGAAATAAAACTTCTAAAAAAGTTATAAATAAATAGAAAATATTCACATTTAAATTAAAACTTGAAATAAATACAAACGGATTGATTAATTTATTATTAGTTTTTTTTAACAAATTGTCAATTATTTTATTATAAAATTTTAGAAATTTTATAAAAATTAATAGGAAAAAATCAATACAAACAATTACTGGAATTGCTTCTGTTATCTCATTATTTACCCAAAAACTATTTAAGTAAAAGAAAAATAAAAGAATAAAAAAAGACACTATAAAATAAACCGTATCAAATCTTTTGTTTCTCGTATACAAGTGAAGTAAAATAATATTTTTTAATAAAATAAAAAAAACTAATAATGTTAATCTCATATCTTAATTCAATTAATTTTTAAATAAATCAGTGTAAATACCATAATCAAATTTCACATTAACACCTCCTTTAAGTCCTAAAATCCATCCAGCATTTGCGTCCAAATGCATTTCTATAATTTTCTTATTAGTATTCAAAAGGAAGTGACCATTATAACCTGCATGAGCACTCCCTGCACTCCCACCTATACCTGCATTACCATTTCCTTCTAATGCATGTGCACCAATACCCATTCCTTGTTTATATCCATAAATACCTCCATCACCAAAAGTAAAACCATTTTTTGCATTAGCAAAAGCCTTAAATGCACTACCATCTAAACCCCCTTGAACATCAAACCAGTTCTTATAGCCTAAAGAACCATTTATCTTACCTTCAATTCCAGAAATCTCTGCTTTTACATCGTAGGCCACTTCTGAAGAATTATTTGATAAATCCATATTAAATGACTTTAACTCAGTATTAAAATGGTTAGCATCATCATCATTTCCAGCTCTAAAACCAATTTTTGCACCAGAAAATTGAGCCGTATTCTCATCAAATTTATTTTCAAAAGGACCTCCATAAAACCCTTTCCTTTGATATGTACCTTGAACAACAATTTCATCCAAAGGCGTTGTAGGATAAGCTTCTCTTGTATATATTCCGTTAGTATCTGTTTTTTCCCAATAATCCCCTTTTGGCTGTGAATTGGCATCAACTTTTGGATTTGTAGGTTCCAATCCTTCTAACTCAATCATATCGATAAGCCTGTTACCGCTAAACTGATAAGGAGAATAAAATGGGTATTTAGAAGTCAAAGGGTCAACAGCAAAAAATCTTCCCACCCTCGGGTCATGCATTCTAAAAGTATAGTTTAAGGAGTTCCCTCCTCCTTTAAGTTCATCGTCTTTCTCCTGTCCTTGGAATCCATAACGGTAGGCCTGGCTTGAGCCGTGGCGGTTAGGAATGAGCGAACCGAAAGGGTAATACTTTATGCGTTTTTTACTAGGGTAACCACTACCTTTGGTATGTCTTTTCTGACAAAACCAGTAAAAATTTTTTTTCCGCTTGCCTTATCCTTACACTTCTACTTTTTTTTAAGAACGTATGCCTTTTGGGCATTTCAAATATATAAAAATCCGTTTATTTATCCATATTCTTTGGCAGGTATTCAATGACTTTCGAGTGTTTACTTAATGTTTACAGGTGCTTTAGTCTTCTTGTGCTCGATTTTTTGGAAGAAAGCCAAAAAATAAAGCTTTATTTTTAAGAAAAAGCCTCTTTGGCTTTCTTCTAAAAAAATGAGCAAACAACCGAAGGGCGTTAGTATGCGGTGCTACAATAAACACCCCCAAGCACCGCAGGGAACAAAAAAAGCGTTATTTATAAAGTGGTTTAAAAAGCTTTTTTTGTGGACGAGGAGCGATGTGGCGGTGTTGCGGCAATGCATCGAAGCCTGCGACACACAATGCGGACGAGGAGGCACGACGAGGAGCAATGTGGCGCAGTGTGCTGAAAGCATAGCCCTGAAGCGTAACGTAAGTGAAGCAAATCTAATCGGCAGTAGCTTTGCTACACCTTGCAGGGCGTACTGAGGATGCAGAGAGCAACCGCCATATTAACAAGGGGCGACAGATGCAAAGACGGCTTTGCGTTGGACGGAGCGTTGGGAGCGGTCTTGCAGATGTAGTAGCCCCGACGAACGCAGGAAGTGAACGTGTGAAGACGAGGACAAGCGAACAAGTATATAAAACGGCTCTTTTTTCGGAGTGGTTTTATATACTTGTGCGCTTGTGGACTGTGCAATGGAGAGAGGCACGAACGACTGGAACAGCCGAGCGGAACAAAGAGAACGACCGGAGGGAGACCGCTTGATTGCCTTTCTTTTGATTGTAGATTTTCGATTAACGATTTTTGATTTCAGATTTATTTGATGGGATGAAAAGAGTTGACCATTTCGTGTAATTCTTCTAAATTATCTTGCTGATACCTTTCTGTTGAACTAATATATCTGTGTCCTGCAAAATATTGGGTTTTTCGTAAGTTGTTTGTTTTTAAATAGTTGACTATTACACTGTTTCGGATTTGGATGGCGTTTTGATAATTGTAATTGATTAGCTTTAATTCATCGCTTAATTTTTTTAAAACATTGCTGATATTGGTATTTCCGTAACTACTTGTAAATAAATTATCTTCGTGTTTTGGTACGATTTGTGGTCTAATTTCTTTGATATATTCCATCATTTCCATTAGTTGCCAAGGTTTTAATTCTAGTGTTCTACCGTTTGTTTTGTTAGTTTGTGGTATGTGTATTTTGCCTTTGTAAAGTTCTATGTGTTCTTCTTTTAGGTGTTGTAATTCTTTGGTGTGTAAACCTTGATACACTAATAATCCGATAATAATTTTGTTCCTTTTCCTAGTTAGATCATTGTCTTTTGTTTCATAAGAATAGTATAAATCCTCTAACTCGTCAGCTGTCAATAATTGCCCTAATACTGTTTTTACTTTGCCTTTAATAGTGATATTTTCTATTGGATTATCTACTCTGTAATTTTCCTCTTGTAAGTAGTTGAAGTATATTTTTAAGTTTCCAATGTAGCTTTGTAGTGTGTTGGTTTTAATTCCTGTTTTTTTTAATTCTTCGATGTATTTTAAGAATGTTTTGTAATCTATGGTTTCTTTGGTTGTACCAAAATTATTCATCCATATATCGAGGCGATTGATAGCCCTTTGGAATATTGGAAAACTTTTGCTCGCGTAGCCTTGTTTCTCGAAGTAGTGTTTGAAGTTGTTCATCTTGATTGGTTTTTGCTTTGTCTTCTAATAAGTGAGTGTAAATCTGTGTACTTTCTAAAGAACTGTGTCCTAAAAATTTACTGATAGTTTCGATGTTTGCGCCTTTCTCTAATAAGTGTGTTGCGATAGAATGACGTAGTATGTGCGGTGTGAGCCTCCCCAACCCCTCCAAAGGAGGGGCTTTCCTTATGTTGCTTACTTTTTCTAATATTTTTAATCTATTGCACAAGCTTTGTCCTTGTAGTGGTTTACCTCGATAGTTGATTAACAGATTTTCAGTGTTTTTATAATTGTAAAATGCTGGTCTATAATCGTAAATGTATTCTTCTAAAATCTTTAAATTGTATTGGTTTATAGGTACATACCGTTGTTTATAATTCTTTCCTTTTTTTACAAATAGTAGTTCTTTATCGAATAATATGTCTTTGATTTCAAGGTTTATAGCTTCATTTCTTCGTAGTCCACAACTGTATAATAATACTAAAATTACTTTGTCTCGTTTTCTTATCCGTTCTTGTTGATTACTGCTATTGGTGGCTTTAAATAATTGTTTAATTTCTTCTTGGGTTAAAACTTGCAAACTATCTCTTTGGCTGTATTCTTCTCTTTTTAGATGGATTGGTAACGGTTTTGCGTTGTGTTCTTTTAAATAATCGTTGAACTTAAATAAGGTTTGTATGTGTTTGTTTAGATAGGCTTTAGAGAGTCCTCCATCTCTCGATTTATTGTCTCTTGTTTTTAAATAATGGTAGTAATCTTTTATTATTTGTACACTTATTTGGTTGATTTTATTAATGCTTTCGTTTTCTAGGTAATGCAAAAACTCACGTAGGTGATTGGGTAAATTGTACAGCGTAGTATCGGCATATCCCAGTATATCTAACCAGTTTTTAAAGTCTTTGTGTAGTTCTCGGTAACTTTCGTTTTCTAGCACTAAATTTTTCATCTTTCATTTTTTTTATTTTTTGGTGTATGTTGTTTTTTAGGTTATTTTTATTTTTTACTCCTAACTAACTGATTTTGTTTTCTTTGTGCGTTCCGTTTTAGTGGTGGAACTTTGTTGAACTGTGGAACGACTGATTTGGTCGATACATTCTTGTAATGCCTGGCTTATTTGTGCCTCTAACTCCTTGTATTCATTAGGGTTTGTGATTTCGTAGTATTGGGTATTTTCTCCTTTTTTCTTTACTTTTTTTAAGTGATTGTTTTCCAGTAGTTGTTGGTGGTACCGCCATTGAGTAGTTTTGGTTAGTCGTAATTTTCTTCTGATTTCATAGGCTGTAAAAGTGGTTTGGTTTTGCTCTTGCAGATAGATTTTTAGGTTTTCAAGATAATTTCTTGATGCTCCAGTAATCGTGTCGCTTTTTCGTAGTAGCACTTCTTTAATTAATTCGTTGGCTTCTTGTATGTCTTCTACTGTTGTTTCTATATATTCTTTGCCTGTTTCTTTGTCAATGTGGTGGAACTTTTGGTATTGCTTGTAAAAGGTTATTGCTTCTATAAATTGTAAATAATGGGCATTGGTTCTTCTTGGTTTGAACACGCTATTTGGTAAAGTCAGATATTCTGCAAAAGGATTTCTAACCGATACTGTTTTTAATAATCGTTGGCAGTTTTTTAATAGTTCTCTAGCTTGATGCTCATCATCTTGGTTTATCTTGCCCGCGGAGGCTCTCCGCTGATAAGCCATTATTTTCTCGTCTTGGATTTCGCTTTCATCGATGTATAAAAGAAAACTTCTATTACTATTATCCTCGTAAATGCTCTCTTGTGTGGTGCAACCGCTTACACATAATGGACCTTCGACCGTTAAATGTATCGTTTGGCTTTGTCCTTTTTTGTCTTTATGGACTACGGTTTTGGTAAGTTGCTTTTTAGATTGCATTTCACGAAGTGGATAGAGTACGCTTTGCGCCCCGTCTAAATCTTCGATTAATAGTAGCTTATGTCTCAACTCTGTACGATTAAAATAATAAAATGCATTGGCAGATAATACAGTCATTTCGATTTTATCTTCTTCAGGGATTAATAAGGATACCCCACCTTGCAAATGACTTTTTCCTGCTCCCGAACTGCCCAGACTTACTACGTGTAATGGATTGCTGGTTTTTCTACTGGTAAATATGATGTACATCAACAGTCTGTTACATTCCTCGCCTATAACGCCCGATATTCCGATTAGTTCGTTTGTTTTTGCTATTAAATTATCTTGTGCTAAAAATTCCTTTGCTTGTTTGATTTCTTTTTCTGTGAGGACTTTTACTTGTTTTTGGTATTGTTTTCCTTGTTGTTCTACTTCTTGCAGTCTGTAATTTTCGAGTTCATTAGTTAATTGATCTAAATCTCGTCGTACTATGGTTGTGCCTATTTCTAAACGCTCGGCTACTTTTCTAGTTAGTTTTTCTATACTAGTGTCGTTGTATAAATCAATATTCTGTCGTAAAACTTGTTCGCTTTTTAGTTTTTGTATTCCGAGTGTTACTCGCATCGCTTCTAAATTGTTGAACCTTATGCCGCCTAATATGGATATTTTTAGGTGTTTTGTTTCAAAAATGTAGTGGTTGGGGTTTGATGTGTTGAGATTGTTCATAAATTTTTATTTTGTGATTATTTGCACAAATATAAAATATAATCACATATAAACAATAGCAAAATAATTTGTTTGTAACGCATACTCACGCAAAATCTTGTTTTTAAGTGATATTTGTTTATTTTTACCTTACATTTATGAGTTAAACCACTATGAGTAGCTTTGGAGATAGATTAAAAGTGTTGCGAGAAGAAAAAAAACTTTCTAAAGGTAATCTTGCAGATTTGATTAATATACATTACAGTCAAATAGGACGTTACGAGAGAAATGAAGCCAGTCCATCATCTGAAGTACTTAATAAAATTGCTAATATTCTTGAAGTTTCTACCGACTTTTTAATGAACGGTACTATTGAACAAATAGCCGATAATGCTATTAATGATAAAACCTTAATCAATCAATTTAATAGAATAGCTAAATTAGATGATGAGAATAAAAAAATAGTAATTTCATTAATTGATGCTTTCCTTTTTAGACAAGAGATGAAAGAAAAATTAGCCAATTAATACAAATTGCTAACCTTTAACCCACAAAAAAACACGCCTGTAAGCGTGTTTTATTTTTTACTCTGTTGTGCGCACAGAAAACATTTCTGCGCTAACGTTTACCGCATATCCGAGCGATCGGGTTTGTGGTAGTTATAAAGGGGTTTTATTTTGTTTGTGGTAGTATATTAGGGGGATATGGTAGTTTTTTAATATTTAAATGGTAGTATTATGGTAGTAAATGGTAGTTTTTGTACATTTTATTTAGGGTACAAAAAAAGGCTTAATTTGTTGTTAAGCCTTGTATTTATTGGGGTTTTCGGTGGTTTTTATGTTTAGTGTATTTGTATATTTTAATTGTTTGCCCTTAGTAATAAAAACTGCTATATTTTAATTTCATACCCATCTTTATTATAAATTTTATTTATTGCCTTCCCTATTGTTCCATTACCACTTTGATCAAATTTTAAATTACTTAAAATATCATCAATATTCTCTTGAGTAACCTTTCTTGTCTCAGGTTTTAAAGTAGTACCGTCTGAACTATTATGAGAAGGTATACCAAAAAATTCATTTACAGTAGAATTTTTATTATGTCTAAAATCCGGATCTACAATTGATCCTCTTGGTAAAAAGATTTTGGAACGCATAGAAACAATTGCTACAATGCCGACTAAAGAACAAGAACAACTTTTTAACGTGATTGATGCGCTAATTCGTGATTATAAAGCCAAGCAGGCTTACTCCTCATAACAACCCACAAAAAAACACGCCCGTAAGCGTGTTTCTTTTTTATAACATTTTATTTTATCGTAACGCAAAGTGAGGACACTGTGCGCAGCTTACGCATCTTAAAATTATGGCTCAGACTTCGGAGAGCGGGAAACTCCCTATATAAATACTTATAAATTTGCATCTTAATTTTAACATTTCTAACTTGTTTTTTATCATAGAATGCGTAGCAGACGCATCTTAAAATTATGGCTCAGACTTAGGAGAGCTGGAGAGAATTGTTCTTTTTCATCATTTTGTAGTTTTATATTTTTCAATTCTTAATATTTTACCGCTTTTTGAATAATAAAGCCAATTCCCAAATTCACTTCCATTAAAATAACTCCCTTTGTGTTCTATTGAACCATTTTCATAATAGTATGCAAAAATACCATCCAGTTTACCTTTTTTATAATTTATGATATGACTTAGATTTCCTTCATCGGAAAAATAGATAGACAATCCATCTAGCACAAAATTGTCTTCTAAATAAACGACCTCACTTTTTCTAATTAAAACTCCTGATGAGGAGAATGATAATTGTGTATACTTATTATTTCCTATACGAACATTTAATAAACTCAAATTATTACCCCAAAAACTGCCTTCGATTAGATTTTTATCACCTTGATTTAAAGAAAAACTATCTTCTTTTGATTTCAAATTTAATTCAAAATCTTTTTTAGTTTGTGAATAACTAAAAAAACAACTAAGTACTAAATAAAACGTAATTATTTTATTTATTTTCAATGACTTTTCCATCTTTCATTTTTACATTTATTGAATTAGGACTTTCTCCATTAACTGTTGGACTATAGCTACCATCTAAAGTTGCTCCGCTTGGCAATTGACCTACATTAACTTTCATATATGAAGTCTGTCCAATGTATCCAGTAATTATTGCTTGGGGAACTCTTTCAGAAAAAGTCTTAACTAAGTTATTACCAGTCATTGCATCGTTAACTAATGTCTCAATTGATGGATAATCCTTAGCTTCCATATTTAAAGGTGTTGCAGCATTACAGCTAAATAAATTAACTTTTGAATTTAATGAAAATACTGAAGAATTAATATTAGATATATCTGTACTATCAAAAACGGAAGGGTCACTTCTTTTTCCTGTCCAACCAGTATTTTCATAGCCTAAAGGTATTGCACTAGGAACACCGTGCGACATAAACGCCAACCCAGTTATAGGATCTAAACTTCTTTTGTCTGACAATTCTATTTTATCTAGTGACTTAGAATTTATATAGTTAACAACTTCATCTGCTGATTTTACATAAACAGGAGCATCAATTCCGTTCTTTTTTGCCCAAAGCGCAAGAGCCTTTTTTTCACTTGAAGTGTAATCTTTATCTAGTATTAACCAAGAAACTTTTTCTTTAGAACCTGATTTTTGTAGTTCTTTCTTATACTGTCTGATTTGATTTCTGGCAGCTAAAGTAAAATTTTGTCTATTCTTATTATGTAAATCCGCTCCACCAGAAACCACTATTTTTTCATCTCCATCAGGATCTATAGCAATAATTGGATTATTAGAAACGAAAATATATGAAGACTCACTTGGATATTTTCTCTCTTTTTTATCAACAGCAAACCAGCGACCTATGCGAGTATCTAACATACGATTTCCGTAGTCTAAAGAGTTACCCTCTCCTTTAAGTTCATTATCTAACTCTTTGCCGTTAAACCCATAACGATATGATTGTGAGTTTCCATGACGATTTGGAATCAAGCTACCAAAAGGGTAATACTTTATGCGTTTTTTACTAGGGTAACCACTACCTTTGGTATGTCTTTTCTGACAAAACCAGTAAAAATTTTTTTTCCGCTTGCCTTATCCTTACACTTCTACTTTTTTTTAAGAACGTATGCCTTTTGGGCATTTCAAATATATAAAAATCCGTTTATTTATCCATATTCTTTGGCAGGTATTCAATGACTTTCGAGTGTTTACTTAATGTTTACAGGTGCTTTAGTCTTCTTGTGCTCGATTTTTTGGAAGAAAGCCAAAAAATAAAGCTTTATTTTTAAGAAAAAGCCTCTTTGGCTTTCTTCTAAAAAAATGAGCAAACAACCGAAGGGCGTTAGTATGCGGTGCTACAATAAACACCCCCAAGCACCGCAGGGAACAAAAAAAGCGTTATTTATAAAGTGGTTTAAAAAGCTTTTTTTGTGGACGAGGAGCGATGTGGCGGTGTTGCGGCAATGCATCGAAGCCTGCGACACACAATGCGGACGAGGAGGCACGACGAGGAGCAATGTGGCGCAGTGTGCTGAAAGCATAGCCCTGAAGCGTAACGTAAGTGAAGCAAATCTAATCGGCAGTAGCTTTGCTACACCTTGCAGGGCGTACTGAGGATGCAGAGAGCAACCGCCATATTAACAAGGGGCGACAGATGCAAAGACGGCTTTGCGTTGGACGGAGCGTTGGGAGCGGTCTTGCAGATGTAGTAGCCCCGACGAACGCAGGAAGTGAACGTGTGAAGACGAGGACAAGCGAACAAGTATATAAAACGGCTCTTTTTTCGGAGTGGTTTTATATACTTGTGCGCTTGTGGACTGTGCAATGGAGAGAGGCACGAACGACTGGAACAGCCGAGCGGAACAAAGAGAACGACCGGAGGGAGACCGCTTGATTGCCTTTCTTTTGATTGTAGATTTTCGATTAACGATTTTTGATTTCAGATTTATTTGATGGGATGAAAAGAGTTGACCATTTCGTGTAATTCTTCTAAATTATCTTGCTGATACCTTTCTGTTGAACTAATATATCTGTGTCCTGCAAAATATTGGGTTTTTCGTAAGTTGTTTGTTTTTAAATAGTTGACTATTACACTGTTTCGGATTTGGATGGCGTTTTGATAATTGTAATTGATTAGCTTTAATTCATCGCTTAATTTTTTTAAAACATTGCTGATATTGGTATTTCCGTAACTACTTGTAAATAAATTATCTTCGTGTTTTGGTACGATTTGTGGTCTAATTTCTTTGATATATTCCATCATTTCCATTAGTTGCCAAGGTTTTAATTCTAGTGTTCTACCGTTTGTTTTGTTAGTTTGTGGTATGTGTATTTTGCCTTTGTAAAGTTCTATGTGTTCTTCTTTTAGGTGTTGTAATTCTTTGGTGTGTAAACCTTGATACACTAATAATCCGATAATAATTTTGTTCCTTTTCCTAGTTAGATCATTGTCTTTTGTTTCATAAGAATAGTATAAATCCTCTAACTCGTCAGCTGTCAATAATTGCCCTAATACTGTTTTTACTTTGCCTTTAATAGTGATATTTTCTATTGGATTATCTACTCTGTAATTTTCCTCTTGTAAGTAGTTGAAGTATATTTTTAAGTTTCCAATGTAGCTTTGTAGTGTGTTGGTTTTAATTCCTGTTTTTTTTAATTCTTCGATGTATTTTAAGAATGTTTTGTAATCTATGGTTTCTTTGGTTGTACCAAAATTATTCATCCATATATCGAGGCGATTGATAGCCCTTTGGAATATTGGAAAACTTTTGCTCGCGTAGCCTTGTTTCTCGAAGTAGTGTTTGAAGTTGTTCATCTTGATTGGTTTTTGCTTTGTCTTCTAATAAGTGAGTGTAAATCTGTGTACTTTCTAAAGAACTGTGTCCTAAAAATTTACTGATAGTTTCGATGTTTGCGCCTTTCTCTAATAAGTGTGTTGCGATAGAATGACGTAGTATGTGCGGTGTGAGCCTCCCCAACCCCTCCAAAGGAGGGGCTTTCCTTATGTTGCTTACTTTTTCTAATATTTTTAATCTATTGCACAAGCTTTGTCCTTGTAGTGGTTTACCTCGATAGTTGATTAACAGATTTTCAGTGTTTTTATAATTGTAAAATGCTGGTCTATAATCGTAAATGTATTCTTCTAAAATCTTTAAATTGTATTGGTTTATAGGTACATACCGTTGTTTATAATTCTTTCCTTTTTTTACAAATAGTAGTTCTTTATCGAATAATATGTCTTTGATTTCAAGGTTTATAGCTTCATTTCTTCGTAGTCCACAACTGTATAATAATACTAAAATTACTTTGTCTCGTTTTCTTATCCGTTCTTGTTGATTACTGCTATTGGTGGCTTTAAATAATTGTTTAATTTCTTCTTGGGTTAAAACTTGCAAACTATCTCTTTGGCTGTATTCTTCTCTTTTTAGATGGATTGGTAACGGTTTTGCGTTGTGTTCTTTTAAATAATCGTTGAACTTAAATAAGGTTTGTATGTGTTTGTTTAGATAGGCTTTAGAGAGTCCTCCATCTCTCGATTTATTGTCTCTTGTTTTTAAATAATGGTAGTAATCTTTTATTATTTGTACACTTATTTGGTTGATTTTATTAATGCTTTCGTTTTCTAGGTAATGCAAAAACTCACGTAGGTGATTGGGTAAATTGTACAGCGTAGTATCGGCATATCCCAGTATATCTAACCAGTTTTTAAAGTCTTTGTGTAGTTCTCGGTAACTTTCGTTTTCTAGCACTAAATTTTTCATCTTTCATTTTTTTTATTTTTTGGTGTATGTTGTTTTTTAGGTTATTTTTATTTTTTACTCCTAACTAACTGATTTTGTTTTCTTTGTGCGTTCCGTTTTAGTGGTGGAACTTTGTTGAACTGTGGAACGACTGATTTGGTCGATACATTCTTGTAATGCCTGGCTTATTTGTGCCTCTAACTCCTTGTATTCATTAGGGTTTGTGATTTCGTAGTATTGGGTATTTTCTCCTTTTTTCTTTACTTTTTTTAAGTGATTGTTTTCCAGTAGTTGTTGGTGGTACCGCCATTGAGTAGTTTTGGTTAGTCGTAATTTTCTTCTGATTTCATAGGCTGTAAAAGTGGTTTGGTTTTGCTCTTGCAGATAGATTTTTAGGTTTTCAAGATAATTTCTTGATGCTCCAGTAATCGTGTCGCTTTTTCGTAGTAGCACTTCTTTAATTAATTCGTTGGCTTCTTGTATGTCTTCTACTGTTGTTTCTATATATTCTTTGCCTGTTTCTTTGTCAATGTGGTGGAACTTTTGGTATTGCTTGTAAAAGGTTATTGCTTCTATAAATTGTAAATAATGGGCATTGGTTCTTCTTGGTTTGAACACGCTATTTGGTAAAGTCAGATATTCTGCAAAAGGATTTCTAACCGATACTGTTTTTAATAATCGTTGGCAGTTTTTTAATAGTTCTCTAGCTTGATGCTCATCATCTTGGTTTATCTTGCCCGCGGAGGCTCTCCGCTGATAAGCCATTATTTTCTCGTCTTGGATTTCGCTTTCATCGATGTATAAAAGAAAACTTCTATTACTATTATCCTCGTAAATGCTCTCTTGTGTGGTGCAACCGCTTACACATAATGGACCTTCGACCGTTAAATGTATCGTTTGGCTTTGTCCTTTTTTGTCTTTATGGACTACGGTTTTGGTAAGTTGCTTTTTAGATTGCATTTCACGAAGTGGATAGAGTACGCTTTGCGCCCCGTCTAAATCTTCGATTAATAGTAGCTTATGTCTCAACTCTGTACGATTAAAATAATAAAATGCATTGGCAGATAATACAGTCATTTCGATTTTATCTTCTTCAGGGATTAATAAGGATACCCCACCTTGCAAATGACTTTTTCCTGCTCCCGAACTGCCCAGACTTACTACGTGTAATGGATTGCTGGTTTTTCTACTGGTAAATATGATGTACATCAACAGTCTGTTACATTCCTCGCCTATAACGCCCGATATTCCGATTAGTTCGTTTGTTTTTGCTATTAAATTATCTTGTGCTAAAAATTCCTTTGCTTGTTTGATTTCTTTTTCTGTGAGGACTTTTACTTGTTTTTGGTATTGTTTTCCTTGTTGTTCTACTTCTTGCAGTCTGTAATTTTCGAGTTCATTAGTTAATTGATCTAAATCTCGTCGTACTATGGTTGTGCCTATTTCTAAACGCTCGGCTACTTTTCTAGTTAGTTTTTCTATACTAGTGTCGTTGTATAAATCAATATTCTGTCGTAAAACTTGTTCGCTTTTTAGTTTTTGTATTCCGAGTGTTACTCGCATCGCTTCTAAATTGTTGAACCTTATGCCGCCTAATATGGATATTTTTAGGTGTTTTGTTTCAAAAATGTAGTGGTTGGGGTTTGATGTGTTGAGATTGTTCATAAATTTTTATTTTGTGATTATTTGCACAAATATAAAATATAATCACATATAAACAATAGCAAAATAATTTGTTTGTAACGCATACTCACGCAAAATCTTGTTTTTAAGTGATATTTGTTTATTTTTACCTTACATTTATGAGTTAAACCACTATGAGTAGCTTTGGAGATAGATTAAAAGTGTTGCGAGAAGAAAAAAAACTTTCTAAAGGTAATCTTGCAGATTTGATTAATATACATTACAGTCAAATAGGACGTTACGAGAGAAATGAAGCCAGTCCATCATCTGAAGTACTTAATAAAATTGCTAATATTCTTGAAGTTTCTACCGACTTTTTAATGAACGGTACTATTGAACAAATAGCCGATAATGCTATTAATGATAAAACCTTAATCAATCAATTTAATAGAATAGCTAAATTAGATGATGAGAATAAAAAAATAGTAATTTCATTAATTGATGCTTTCCTTTTTAGACAAGAGATGAAAGAAAAATTAGCCAATTAATACAAATTGCTAACCTTTAACCCACAAAAAAACACGCCTGTAAGCGTGTTTTATTTTTTACTCTGTTGTGCGCACAGAAAACATTTCTGCGCTAACGTTTACCGCATATCCGAGCGATCGGGTTTGTGGTAGTTATAAAGGGGTTTTATTTTGTTTGTGGTAGTATATTAGGGGGATATGGTAGTTTTTTAATATTTAAATGGTAGTATTATGGTAGTAAATGGTAGTTTTTGTACATTTTATTTAGGGTACAAAAAAAGGCTTAATTTGTTGTTAAGCCTTGTATTTATTGGGGTTTTCGGTGGTTTTTATGTTTAGTGTATTTGTATATTTTAATTGTTTGCCCTTAGTAATAAAAACTGCTATATTTTAATTTCATACCCATCTTTATTATAAATTTTATTTATTGCCTTCCCTATTGTTCCATTACCACTTTGATCAAATTTTAAATTACTTAAAATATCATCAATATTCTCTTGAGTAACCTTTCTTGTCTCAGGTTTTAAAGTAGTACCGTCTGAACTATTATGAGAAGGTATACCAAAAAATTCATTTACAGTAGAATTTTTATTATGTCTAAAATCCGGATCTACAATTGATCCTCTTGGTAAAAAGATTTTGGAACGCATAGAAACAATTGCTACAATGCCGACTAAAGAACAAGAACAACTTTTTAACGTGATTGATGCGCTAATTCGTGATTATAAAGCCAAGCAGGCTTACTCCTCATAACAACCCACAAAAAAACACGCCCGTAAGCGTGTTTCTTTTTTATAACATTTTATTTTATCGTAACGCAAAGTGAGGACACTGTGCGCAGCTTACGCATCTTAAAATTATGGCTCAGACTTCGGAGAGCGGGAAACTCCCTATATAAATACTTATAAATTTGCATCTTAATTTTAACATTTCTAACTTGTTTTTTATCATAGAATGCGTAGCAGACGCATCTTAAAATTATGGCTCAGACTTAGGAGAGCTGGAGAGAATTGTTCTTTTTCATCATTTTGTAGTTTTATATTTTTCAATTCTTAATATTTTACCGCTTTTTGAATAATAAAGCCAATTCCCAAATTCACTTCCATTAAAATAACTCCCTTTGTGTTCTATTGAACCATTTTCATAATAGTATGCAAAAATACCATCCAGTTTACCTTTTTTATAATTTATGATATGACTTAGATTTCCTTCATCGGAAAAATAGATAGACAATCCATCTAGCACAAAATTGTCTTCTAAATAAACGACCTCACTTTTTCTAATTAAAACTCCTGATGAGGAGAATGATAATTGTGTATACTTATTATTTCCTATACGAACATTTAATAAACTCAAATTATTACCCCAAAAACTGCCTTCGATTAGATTTTTATCACCTTGATTTAAAGAAAAACTATCTTCTTTTGATTTCAAATTTAATTCAAAATCTTTTTTAGTTTGTGAATAACTAAAAAAACAACTAAGTACTAAATAAAACGTAATTATTTTATTTATTTTCAATGACTTTTCCATCTTTCATTTTTACATTTATTGAATTAGGACTTTCTCCATTAACTGTTGGACTATAGCTACCATCTAAAGTTGCTCCGCTTGGCAATTGACCTACATTAACTTTCATATATGAAGTCTGTCCAATGTATCCAGTAATTATTGCTTGGGGAACTCTTTCAGAAAAAGTCTTAACTAAGTTATTACCAGTCATTGCATCGTTAACTAATGTCTCAATTGATGGATAATCCTTAGCTTCCATATTTAAAGGTGTTGCAGCATTACAGCTAAATAAATTAACTTTTGAATTTAATGAAAATACTGAAGAATTAATATTAGATATATCTGTACTATCAAAAACGGAAGGGTCACTTCTTTTTCCTGTCCAACCAGTATTTTCATAGCCTAAAGGTATTGCACTAGGAACACCGTGCGACATAAACGCCAACCCAGTTATAGGATCTAAACTTCTTTTGTCTGACAATTCTATTTTATCTAGTGACTTAGAATTTATATAGTTAACAACTTCATCTGCTGATTTTACATAAACAGGAGCATCAATTCCGTTCTTTTTTGCCCAAAGCGCAAGAGCCTTTTTTTCACTTGAAGTGTAATCTTTATCTAGTATTAACCAAGAAACTTTTTCTTTAGAACCTGATTTTTGTAGTTCTTTCTTATACTGTCTGATTTGATTTCTGGCAGCTAAAGTAAAATTTTGTCTATTCTTATTATGTAAATCCGCTCCACCAGAAACCACTATTTTTTCATCTCCATCAGGATCTATAGCAATAATTGGATTATTAGAAACGAAAATATATGAAGACTCACTTGGATATTTTCTCTCTTTTTTATCAACAGCAAACCAGCGACCTATGCGAGTATCTAACATACGATTTCCGTAGTCTAAAGAGTTACCCTCTCCTTTAAGTTCATTATCTAACTCTTTGCCGTTAAACCCATAACGATATGATTGTGAGTTTCCATGACGATTTGGAATCAAGCTACCAAAAGGGTAATACTTTATGCGTTTTTTACTAGGGTAACCACTACCTTTGGTATGTCTTTTCTGACAAAACCAGTAAAAATTTTTTTTCCGCTTGCCTTATCCTTACACTTCTACTTTTTTTTAAGAACGTATGCCTTTTGGGCATTTCAAATATATAAAAATCCGTTTATTTATCCATATTCTTTGGCAGGTATTCAATGACTTTCGAGTGTTTACTTAATGTTTACAGGTGCTTTAGTCTTCTTGTGCTCGATTTTTTGGAAGAAAGCCAAAAAATAAAGCTTTATTTTTAAGAAAAAGCCTCTTTGGCTTTCTTCTAAAAAAATGAGCAAACAACCGAAGGGCGTTAGTATGCGGTGCTACAATAAACACCCCCAAGCACCGCAGGGAACAAAAAAAGCGTTATTTATAAAGTGGTTTAAAAAGCTTTTTTTGTGGACGAGGAGCGATGTGGCGGTGTTGCGGCAATGCATCGAAGCCTGCGACACACAATGCGGACGAGGAGGCACGACGAGGAGCAATGTGGCGCAGTGTGCTGAAAGCATAGCCCTGAAGCGTAACGTAAGTGAAGCAAATCTAATCGGCAGTAGCTTTGCTACACCTTGCAGGGCGTACTGAGGATGCAGAGAGCAACCGCCATATTAACAAGGGGCGACAGATGCAAAGACGGCTTTGCGTTGGACGGAGCGTTGGGAGCGGTCTTGCAGATGTAGTAGCCCCGACGAACGCAGGAAGTGAACGTGTGAAGACGAGGACAAGCGAACAAGTATATAAAACGGCTCTTTTTTCGGAGTGGTTTTATATACTTGTGCGCTTGTGGACTGTGCAATGGAGAGAGGCACGAACGACTGGAACAGCCGAGCGGAACAAAGAGAACGACCGGAGGGAGACCGCTTGATTGCCTTTCTTTTGATTGTAGATTTTCGATTAACGATTTTTGATTTCAGATTTATTTGATGGGATGAAAAGAGTTGACCATTTCGTGTAATTCTTCTAAATTATCTTGCTGATACCTTTCTGTTGAACTAATATATCTGTGTCCTGCAAAATATTGGGTTTTTCGTAAGTTGTTTGTTTTTAAATAGTTGACTATTACACTGTTTCGGATTTGGATGGCGTTTTGATAATTGTAATTGATTAGCTTTAATTCATCGCTTAATTTTTTTAAAACATTGCTGATATTGGTATTTCCGTAACTACTTGTAAATAAATTATCTTCGTGTTTTGGTACGATTTGTGGTCTAATTTCTTTGATATATTCCATCATTTCCATTAGTTGCCAAGGTTTTAATTCTAGTGTTCTACCGTTTGTTTTGTTAGTTTGTGGTATGTGTATTTTGCCTTTGTAAAGTTCTATGTGTTCTTCTTTTAGGTGTTGTAATTCTTTGGTGTGTAAACCTTGATACACTAATAATCCGATAATAATTTTGTTCCTTTTCCTAGTTAGATCATTGTCTTTTGTTTCATAAGAATAGTATAAATCCTCTAACTCGTCAGCTGTCAATAATTGCCCTAATACTGTTTTTACTTTGCCTTTAATAGTGATATTTTCTATTGGATTATCTACTCTGTAATTTTCCTCTTGTAAGTAGTTGAAGTATATTTTTAAGTTTCCAATGTAGCTTTGTAGTGTGTTGGTTTTAATTCCTGTTTTTTTTAATTCTTCGATGTATTTTAAGAATGTTTTGTAATCTATGGTTTCTTTGGTTGTACCAAAATTATTCATCCATATATCGAGGCGATTGATAGCCCTTTGGAATATTGGAAAACTTTTGCTCGCGTAGCCTTGTTTCTCGAAGTAGTGTTTGAAGTTGTTCATCTTGATTGGTTTTTGCTTTGTCTTCTAATAAGTGAGTGTAAATCTGTGTACTTTCTAAAGAACTGTGTCCTAAAAATTTACTGATAGTTTCGATGTTTGCGCCTTTCTCTAATAAGTGTGTTGCGATAGAATGACGTAGTATGTGCGGTGTGAGCCTCCCCAACCCCTCCAAAGGAGGGGCTTTCCTTATGTTGCTTACTTTTTCTAATATTTTTAATCTATTGCACAAGCTTTGTCCTTGTAGTGGTTTACCTCGATAGTTGATTAACAGATTTTCAGTGTTTTTATAATTGTAAAATGCTGGTCTATAATCGTAAATGTATTCTTCTAAAATCTTTAAATTGTATTGGTTTATAGGTACATACCGTTGTTTATAATTCTTTCCTTTTTTTACAAATAGTAGTTCTTTATCGAATAATATGTCTTTGATTTCAAGGTTTATAGCTTCATTTCTTCGTAGTCCACAACTGTATAATAATACTAAAATTACTTTGTCTCGTTTTCTTATCCGTTCTTGTTGATTACTGCTATTGGTGGCTTTAAATAATTGTTTAATTTCTTCTTGGGTTAAAACTTGCAAACTATCTCTTTGGCTGTATTCTTCTCTTTTTAGATGGATTGGTAACGGTTTTGCGTTGTGTTCTTTTAAATAATCGTTGAACTTAAATAAGGTTTGTATGTGTTTGTTTAGATAGGCTTTAGAGAGTCCTCCATCTCTCGATTTATTGTCTCTTGTTTTTAAATAATGGTAGTAATCTTTTATTATTTGTACACTTATTTGGTTGATTTTATTAATGCTTTCGTTTTCTAGGTAATGCAAAAACTCACGTAGGTGATTGGGTAAATTGTACAGCGTAGTATCGGCATATCCCAGTATATCTAACCAGTTTTTAAAGTCTTTGTGTAGTTCTCGGTAACTTTCGTTTTCTAGCACTAAATTTTTCATCTTTCATTTTTTTTATTTTTTGGTGTATGTTGTTTTTTAGGTTATTTTTATTTTTTACTCCTAACTAACTGATTTTGTTTTCTTTGTGCGTTCCGTTTTAGTGGTGGAACTTTGTTGAACTGTGGAACGACTGATTTGGTCGATACATTCTTGTAATGCCTGGCTTATTTGTGCCTCTAACTCCTTGTATTCATTAGGGTTTGTGATTTCGTAGTATTGGGTATTTTCTCCTTTTTTCTTTACTTTTTTTAAGTGATTGTTTTCCAGTAGTTGTTGGTGGTACCGCCATTGAGTAGTTTTGGTTAGTCGTAATTTTCTTCTGATTTCATAGGCTGTAAAAGTGGTTTGGTTTTGCTCTTGCAGATAGATTTTTAGGTTTTCAAGATAATTTCTTGATGCTCCAGTAATCGTGTCGCTTTTTCGTAGTAGCACTTCTTTAATTAATTCGTTGGCTTCTTGTATGTCTTCTACTGTTGTTTCTATATATTCTTTGCCTGTTTCTTTGTCAATGTGGTGGAACTTTTGGTATTGCTTGTAAAAGGTTATTGCTTCTATAAATTGTAAATAATGGGCATTGGTTCTTCTTGGTTTGAACACGCTATTTGGTAAAGTCAGATATTCTGCAAAAGGATTTCTAACCGATACTGTTTTTAATAATCGTTGGCAGTTTTTTAATAGTTCTCTAGCTTGATGCTCATCATCTTGGTTTATCTTGCCCGCGGAGGCTCTCCGCTGATAAGCCATTATTTTCTCGTCTTGGATTTCGCTTTCATCGATGTATAAAAGAAAACTTCTATTACTATTATCCTCGTAAATGCTCTCTTGTGTGGTGCAACCGCTTACACATAATGGACCTTCGACCGTTAAATGTATCGTTTGGCTTTGTCCTTTTTTGTCTTTATGGACTACGGTTTTGGTAAGTTGCTTTTTAGATTGCATTTCACGAAGTGGATAGAGTACGCTTTGCGCCCCGTCTAAATCTTCGATTAATAGTAGCTTATGTCTCAACTCTGTACGATTAAAATAATAAAATGCATTGGCAGATAATACAGTCATTTCGATTTTATCTTCTTCAGGGATTAATAAGGATACCCCACCTTGCAAATGACTTTTTCCTGCTCCCGAACTGCCCAGACTTACTACGTGTAATGGATTGCTGGTTTTTCTACTGGTAAATATGATGTACATCAACAGTCTGTTACATTCCTCGCCTATAACGCCCGATATTCCGATTAGTTCGTTTGTTTTTGCTATTAAATTATCTTGTGCTAAAAATTCCTTTGCTTGTTTGATTTCTTTTTCTGTGAGGACTTTTACTTGTTTTTGGTATTGTTTTCCTTGTTGTTCTACTTCTTGCAGTCTGTAATTTTCGAGTTCATTAGTTAATTGATCTAAATCTCGTCGTACTATGGTTGTGCCTATTTCTAAACGCTCGGCTACTTTTCTAGTTAGTTTTTCTATACTAGTGTCGTTGTATAAATCAATATTCTGTCGTAAAACTTGTTCGCTTTTTAGTTTTTGTATTCCGAGTGTTACTCGCATCGCTTCTAAATTGTTGAACCTTATGCCGCCTAATATGGATATTTTTAGGTGTTTTGTTTCAAAAATGTAGTGGTTGGGGTTTGATGTGTTGAGATTGTTCATAAATTTTTATTTTGTGATTATTTGCACAAATATAAAATATAATCACATATAAACAATAGCAAAATAATTTGTTTGTAACGCATACTCACGCAAAATCTTGTTTTTAAGTGATATTTGTTTATTTTTACCTTACATTTATGAGTTAAACCACTATGAGTAGCTTTGGAGATAGATTAAAAGTGTTGCGAGAAGAAAAAAAACTTTCTAAAGGTAATCTTGCAGATTTGATTAATATACATTACAGTCAAATAGGACGTTACGAGAGAAATGAAGCCAGTCCATCATCTGAAGTACTTAATAAAATTGCTAATATTCTTGAAGTTTCTACCGACTTTTTAATGAACGGTACTATTGAACAAATAGCCGATAATGCTATTAATGATAAAACCTTAATCAATCAATTTAATAGAATAGCTAAATTAGATGATGAGAATAAAAAAATAGTAATTTCATTAATTGATGCTTTCCTTTTTAGACAAGAGATGAAAGAAAAATTAGCCAATTAATACAAATTGCTAACCTTTAACCCACAAAAAAACACGCCTGTAAGCGTGTTTTATTTTTTACTCTGTTGTGCGCACAGAAAACATTTCTGCGCTAACGTTTACCGCATATCCGAGCGATCGGGTTTGTGGTAGTTATAAAGGGGTTTTATTTTGTTTGTGGTAGTATATTAGGGGGATATGGTAGTTTTTTAATATTTAAATGGTAGTATTATGGTAGTAAATGGTAGTTTTTGTACATTTTATTTAGGGTACAAAAAAAGGCTTAATTTGTTGTTAAGCCTTGTATTTATTGGGGTTTTCGGTGGTTTTTATGTTTAGTGTATTTGTATATTTTAATTGTTTGCCCTTAGTAATAAAAACTGCTATATTTTAATTTCATACCCATCTTTATTATAAATTTTATTTATTGCCTTCCCTATTGTTCCATTACCACTTTGATCAAATTTTAAATTACTTAAAATATCATCAATATTCTCTTGAGTAACCTTTCTTGTCTCAGGTTTTAAAGTAGTACCGTCTGAACTATTATGAGAAGGTATACCAAAAAATTCATTTACAGTAGAATTTTTATTATGTCTAAAATCCGGATCTACAATTGATCCTCTTGGTAAAAAGATTTTGGAACGCATAGAAACAATTGCTACAATGCCGACTAAAGAACAAGAACAACTTTTTAACGTGATTGATGCGCTAATTCGTGATTATAAAGCCAAGCAGGCTTACTCCTCATAACAACCCACAAAAAAACACGCCCGTAAGCGTGTTTCTTTTTTATAACATTTTATTTTATCGTAACGCAAAGTGAGGACACTGTGCGCAGCTTACGCATCTTAAAATTATGGCTCAGACTTCGGAGAGCGGGAAACTCCCTATATAAATACTTATAAATTTGCATCTTAATTTTAACATTTCTAACTTGTTTTTTATCATAGAATGCGTAGCAGACGCATCTTAAAATTATGGCTCAGACTTAGGAGAGCTGGAGAGAATTGTTCTTTTTCATCATTTTGTAGTTTTATATTTTTCAATTCTTAATATTTTACCGCTTTTTGAATAATAAAGCCAATTCCCAAATTCACTTCCATTAAAATAACTCCCTTTGTGTTCTATTGAACCATTTTCATAATAGTATGCAAAAATACCATCCAGTTTACCTTTTTTATAATTTATGATATGACTTAGATTTCCTTCATCGGAAAAATAGATAGACAATCCATCTAGCACAAAATTGTCTTCTAAATAAACGACCTCACTTTTTCTAATTAAAACTCCTGATGAGGAGAATGATAATTGTGTATACTTATTATTTCCTATACGAACATTTAATAAACTCAAATTATTACCCCAAAAACTGCCTTCGATTAGATTTTTATCACCTTGATTTAAAGAAAAACTATCTTCTTTTGATTTCAAATTTAATTCAAAATCTTTTTTAGTTTGTGAATAACTAAAAAAACAACTAAGTACTAAATAAAACGTAATTATTTTATTTATTTTCAATGACTTTTCCATCTTTCATTTTTACATTTATTGAATTAGGACTTTCTCCATTAACTGTTGGACTATAGCTACCATCTAAAGTTGCTCCGCTTGGCAATTGACCTACATTAACTTTCATATATGAAGTCTGTCCAATGTATCCAGTAATTATTGCTTGGGGAACTCTTTCAGAAAAAGTCTTAACTAAGTTATTACCAGTCATTGCATCGTTAACTAATGTCTCAATTGATGGATAATCCTTAGCTTCCATATTTAAAGGTGTTGCAGCATTACAGCTAAATAAATTAACTTTTGAATTTAATGAAAATACTGAAGAATTAATATTAGATATATCTGTACTATCAAAAACGGAAGGGTCACTTCTTTTTCCTGTCCAACCAGTATTTTCATAGCCTAAAGGTATTGCACTAGGAACACCGTGCGACATAAACGCCAACCCAGTTATAGGATCTAAACTTCTTTTGTCTGACAATTCTATTTTATCTAGTGACTTAGAATTTATATAGTTAACAACTTCATCTGCTGATTTTACATAAACAGGAGCATCAATTCCGTTCTTTTTTGCCCAAAGCGCAAGAGCCTTTTTTTCACTTGAAGTGTAATCTTTATCTAGTATTAACCAAGAAACTTTTTCTTTAGAACCTGATTTTTGTAGTTCTTTCTTATACTGTCTGATTTGATTTCTGGCAGCTAAAGTAAAATTTTGTCTATTCTTATTATGTAAATCCGCTCCACCAGAAACCACTATTTTTTCATCTCCATCAGGATCTATAGCAATAATTGGATTATTAGAAACGAAAATATATGAAGACTCACTTGGATATTTTCTCTCTTTTTTATCAACAGCAAACCAGCGACCTATGCGAGTATCTAACATACGATTTCCGTAGTCTAAAGAGTTACCCTCTCCTTTAAGTTCATTATCTAACTCTTTGCCGTTAAACCCATAACGATATGATTGTGAGTTTCCATGACGATTTGGAATCAAGCTACCAAAAGGGTAATAGTCATTATAACTAAGAACGTCTGGCATAAAGGTAAAATTATTTCCTGAATTTCCAATAAATAATTTACGATCTGTAATAACTGAAAGTACATTTCCTAAATGATTTGATAATTCATAATTTTTATCGCCTACTAAACGATATGCTTCATTTGCTGGTCTTTCTATTTCTGATATAGATTTTCCTTGATCAATACCTTCGCAAATATCGCCTATCCCGTCTTGGTCTGCATCTAACTGATTTCCATTAGCGTCTGTTTGACCTTCTGATTTACCGTTTTTAGTATCAATACAATTATCACATCCATCTCCAAATCCGTCTTCATCTCTATCTGATTGGTATTGATTTGTTAACGATAGATAAGTTGGATTAGCATCACGTATAGCAAGTGCTTGTTGATCTTTAGGATCTATAGTTACATAATCAATCCTAGGATTGTATTTATTTTTACAGTTGTCACAGTCGTCTCCTACACCATCACCATCGGTATCTAACTGGTAATCTGGATTGGTTGGATTAGGAGTAGGATTATTTTTCTGACAATTATCACATACATCACCGTATCCGTCTCCATCGCTATCTTTCTGGTCGGGATTAAAAGTAAAACGACAGTTGTCTAAACGTTGTTTTCCGTCTTCTTTGAAATCAAGTACTCCATCTTGGTCTGTATCTAATGCTTGAGGTCCACAATAAGTGTCCGAATAATCTTTGGATGTTAAATTGGTTATTGTTAAAGGTTTTACAATATTATCTTTATCTAACATATCGGTAGAAACAGATGTCGGGGTTTCGTCAAAACTAAACTGGTGTTTGATTTCATCTATTGAATAGGTGAAATCGCAAATTTCAGCATGGGCAGAACCTAACGACCAATCTTGGTAGTTATTATTAGGATCATAAAAGGCTAAGTAATTAGCTCCTAAAGCATTATTAGGTAGTGTTGGAAAATTAATTAGGTGTTGCTCATGTGGTTCTATGTTACCATATCCAAATGACCAATTTAATCCTGAATCAACTTTATTTGCTTTATATATGTTTCCGTTTACATTTATTTTAACATCAAATTGATTATTACCATTTTTATTAATGTTTACTTTTAAATTCCATTGGTTTTCTGGTATTTCTGTTGGTATGGTATAATCTATTGTTTGTACATAAGCATCAAACTTGTTTCTTTTACCTCCAGAGCGCGTTGAATATACACCGTAATCTCTTTTGTGTAATACTAATTTCACAACTGGTTTATAGACAAATACATCTGGGTTGGTTGACTTACGTATTTTTTCTATAAACATAAATGCGGAGCTTCTATAATAAGGTCCTGCATCGATCCAATCTCTTTTTGATAGATGATTATGTAACGATAGTAAAAGGCCTTTTTCTGGTGTATTTTGACTGATTTTTATATTGGTTTTTAAAACAATTGAGTCATTTATTACCCCTGCATCTGGAAAGAAGTTTAATCCATATTCAGAAGGACTTTGCCAAGTTTTACTGTCTTTTATTGTTTTTAATTCAATTCCTTTTATTTTGGAGGTTACCAATCCGAAAGGTGCTGTTTTTTCTAAATTACTCCATTCTTTTTTAGCTAATTTGTTTTTTATTGTTTGATTAGTGCTGCTTAGGTCTAGATCTGCGTTTTGAACTCCCAAGCGACTACTTCCGTAGATATCGTGTTCTACCAAACGAAAAGTTCCTGACTTTGTATCTACTGGTGTGTTTATGGGTTTTATTTCTGCTAAAAATTTAGCATTTGTTTCGGTACTAAATCCATTAGACAATACAATTTCATTTGAGGCTTGTAGGGTTAGGTTTCCGGTACTTTTTACGGTTGATATACTATTGCTACTACTTGAAACATAGATCCCTTTGCTGGCTTTCTTTATTTCCGTACCGGATACGATATAATCGTTTAGGTATAAATTAGGAACCACAGGTTCTGTAACTATTGTATTTTTTTCGTTGGCTTCGTATACGGCCATTACATTTCCTTGTGCATCTCTTTGATAGTAGGTGGTATTGTTTTTTTCATTTGGTCTACTAATCGTTTTTGCTATCCTGTTGCCTAAACCATCGTAATCAAAAGTAATGATGGTACCGTTATCTTTGGATACTTTTTTTACTTTTCCATCTACACGCCAATCAATGGTAATGCCTTCTTTTTCATCACGGATTAACTGCCCGATAGCGTCGTATTTATAATTATCGGGGTTTTGATCGTCTAGATCTAGTGTTGTATCGTTTGGATTATTAGGATCATTTGTAAATGTTTTGTTTGGTACTGTATCGTCTATGTATGCTAATTTATTAGTACCTGGAATATAATGGTATGAAAAATCATCCATTAAATTATAATCTTTTTGAGTGATATTATTATCTGTTTTCTTAACGGGAGCAGTTCGTTTTAATGTAAATAGGTTTCCATTAGAATCGTATTGATATTGACTACTTAAAGATTCGTGTGTTTGATTTAGGGAATTGATTCCTATGGAGTTCATTGTTTTAATTCGGTTGAGCTGATCATAGGTGTATTTATTAAACTGCGAATTTAATTTTACTTGGTTTTCATCAAGTAAGGAAGTTACCATTTCTTTAATATTACCGTTGTATAAATTCTTATTTGTTTGAAGATTCATACCTTGTGATAAAGAAAAAGTATTGGTGTCTAAAACAGATTTTGTGTTTTGCCTTGAAAGATAATCACCGCTATAATAGTTTAATGCAAATGCTATGACATCTTGACCAACTGCATTTGTACCATTTAAGGATCCATCATGACCAATATCATGGCCTATTTGCTCAGAATTTACAGCTTTGAGCCAACCTTGAAGTGTATAGATATAATCTAGACCTTGCACTGTTTTATCGCCTATTATGGTACGAGCAAGGGGACCATGCTGGTAGTATTCATATTTAGCATCTTTTTCCCATATTATATCATCTGTACTGGTTTGTACTTCCACAATACGATTATCTGCATCATAGGCATATTTGTGTATGAATTGATCTTTTTGTCCTGGTTGGTAAATAACTTTATTTACTTTTCCACTGATTAGATCATAGTCATAAACTACTTTTTTAGCGTCTTGTTGTAAATTAATAAGATTTGCTGATGTATTTCTTTGTACAAACTGTCTTACATTGCCGTGTATATCATAATCATAAAAAATAGCATTGTCGTATTTGTTAATATCTACTAAGGTAGAAGCTTTATCAATATATAGAACTGCTGTAACTCTTTTTTGGTTATTATCTTCATGGCTTTTTCCTATATATTTTAGAGCATCTGGATGTTGTTCGTCATACAGGGTATGGGTAACTTGTTGTTTTAAATATAATGATTCATTGTCTTGTTCGAAATTATTAATAGCAATGCCTGATTTTAATAATCTTCCATTTTCATCAATGGTAAAACTAGAAGGAGCAATAATTTCTCCTGCTTGGTAAATTCTACCTAGACCATCATATTTTGTAAAACTAAAAGCGGTACAAATACCATTTGAACATGTTATACTTTTCTTTTGATTAGCATTTTGGGAAGCAATAATTCGTCCTAAAGCATCGTAAGCAAAACGTGTTTCACCTCCATCAGGTGTTTTTTGCCATACTAATTGGTTTAAGGAATTGTATTTGTATTCTGTATTAAAACTATGATTAGCTTCTATAGCTGTTTGTGATGCGTTTTCTGGTGTATCATTTTTTTCTCTAAAGTTGTTGATATTGATATTTAATGGATCATTATCTTTAGTGATTCCTAGCCTACTTACCCCTTTAGGAGGTATAGTTTGGGTTAAATTACCAGCTTGATCATAATAATACAAGGTGTATTGATATTCTTGATCTTTTGCTTCTTTTGTAAAAGTTTCTTTTAGATGATCAATTGCTTCTTTGATATAGTTCGTTACAAATTCTTCTTTTTTTAAGGCTTTTTCTTGACTTGCTAAGACATTTGTATAGGTTTTAGTAATAGATTCATGAAAGATTTCGCAAGGTGTTTTTGTTTCATTAACTGTAAATTTTAGATCTGGAACCATTGGAGCTGGTGGACACACTTGGTTTTCAACTACGTATATATTATTAATGTAGTTATTCCATGACATACTATAATCGTTTGATGATATGTAAAGAGCATAACTATCTATTGCGCTTATAAGATCTTTATATCCGTAGTTTAGTTTGGTAGCCCCAAATTCAGCTATACTAATGTATTTATAATTGGTAACATCCGAAATAAAGAATTTCTTTAAATAATATAAATACGGAGTTGTTATATAGGCAAATTTAGCATTACAAAAATACTCATCATTGGCTGCTAAATATTCTGGCAAAGTATAATTGGGTAGTTTTGCTTTCATTCCTTCAACATACTCTTTCCATTTTGAGCCACAAGCTAAAGGCTCTACTTCCTGAGGGACACATTTTACACAAGGAACTTCTTCTTCTTTTGTACAAGAAGGCGGTAATTTTAAACAAGAAATTTTACCTTTAAAGTTTCCAAAAGGTGCTAAATTTAATTTTTTAATTCTTTGAAATCTAAAATAATATCTTAATTTTACATTAAAAGTAGTATAGGTATCATCATCAAAAGTTAGATCATATAAACTTCCAAGATCATAATCGTCTGATAGTCCATTTAATTCTAAATTAACACCGCAGGATGAATTTTCACCAAACGCAAACGATATTTCATCTTCATTTAACATTAAATTTGATATGACTCTATTTTCAACAGGTAGCGTTAAAGGTAGAGCCAATAACGAGTTAGGGCTTGTATTTTCAGGACTTTTATTTCCTCTTTTATATAGATGATATCCCAAAACAATATTTAACAATTTAGTTAAATTAGTTTCTACATCAATTTTTTCTTTGCAAAACTCTAAACAATCAATAGATCCTGTTATTATTTTATAACCAGCCGGTTCCATTTCCATTGATGTCCCTTTGTATTGATAAGAATACGTTGGCACTGATTCATAAGGATTATTATGAGCCCAAACTGTAAAGGTTTTATTATCAGTATTTAACTTAAAATTAGAAAAATGAGTAATTGCATTAAAATAATTTCTATGCGTCTCATAATTTCCTGAATTTAAATAACTTAGTATTAAAGAAAAATCACAATTAGCAAAATTATATTGCATCCCTTGAACTTTACTACTGAATTGAGAGTCTTTAGGAGTAATCCATTCTGTTTTAAAATTATCAATGGTTGAACCATTAGGAATGATATAAGGGTCTACTTCTTGCCATTCTTTTGGATTATATGATGCGTTATTATTAGGTAATTGTCCTTTATTATTTTTTTGAGTTGACCATAAATGGTTAATCAATTTTAAAAGATTAGCTTCTGCTATCTCTTTTATAGATAGCTTTTTTGTACAAATACATTGAAAATCTTTTGTTGCAAGTTTTCCTTTAACAGAACTGATGATACCATTATTATTGATAGAGAAAAATTGAATATTATAACTATTATCAATTTTTATACTTGTGATTCTATCTGTTGGTAAATTACCTTGTAAATCCGTAACGTTGATTAAAACCTGTCCTGTAGTTGGTAATATAAATTGAAAACCATCTATCGTTTTTTTGTATTGTGCTGCAAATTGAGTATCATTTAAAAATTGTTGAATAAAATTATTTGCATAAGGATAGATGCCTGAAGCCGGTGGCGATTGAGTTGAATTATAGCCTGTGTTTAAACGGATACCTGTTGTACTATTAACTGTTTTTTCAGAAATTAATTTATTAATTATTTGTAAAAGGTTTCTTTCAAAATACATTTTATTGGTACAACCAGCAGTTGCATCAATAGTTGCTTGACCATTTACATTAATAGTTCCGTCTTCGGTACAGGTATCAAGAGGAGCTTCTGTGGTTCCTTCAATAAGAATTTCTTCAAAACATGTTTTTAAAGGATCAGGATCAAAATCAGCCTTTGCGATAATTTTAAATTTATAATTTTTCTTTTCTCCTCCAGGAACTGCATATATGTCCTTAAATTCAGTTATATAAAACTGGTTGCCATACATAGACCAGTCTGGGGCTGATGCACTGGTACCTCGTACCGTTGGACAAGAAGTAATGTAGGAGGTTGGGTTGATTATTTCTAGTTTAATTTTTTTATTACTAGCGTTTTCGTCTTCAATTTTTAAATCTAAGACTGTATTTGACACGATATAGCCTTTTATTTTAGGAATTGACGTTAAATCCTTTATAAGTGTTCCTGCTCCTAGGCTTTCATATAATTTATTAGTTAGTTGAGCTATTGTATTGGCAGGAATTTCTTCTGTATTATAGGTAGGCAACTTTCCTATTGGATTATAATCTTTTTGAATTAATCCATTTAAAAACGACTGCATATCTAAAAGTAATGGGCATTTTTTGGTTTCTAGGTATAGGCTATTATTAGCTGCTGTAATGCTGTTGTCTAAATTTTGATCATCACTGGCCCCTGAATCATAAAAATAGTCTGAATCTATAAAACGTTTTTGTTTGTCTTTATAAAAAATTCTTACGTCTGAATTGTCTATTGCTAAAATATTTTGTGGATAAACACTTACATAAGATGTTTTATAAACCTTTTTTAAATTGTCTATTGCATCGGAGAAAGGTGTAAAAGGATTTCTTTCATCTATTTCTTTTGCAATAGTATTATATTTCGCATACTTTCTTAAAGTATATCTAAATTTTTCTGTGTTATTAATATTTCCTATATAGCCATTGTATCCTTTATTTTTTATGCTATAAATATTTGAAAAAACAGTTTTTATTTTATTTTTAAAACTGGTATAATAGTTTTTGTAAGTAAGCCAGATTCTATCTTTTTGTTTTTCATTAACATTATTATTAATGTAGTTAATTAATGCGCTATTATTTTTAACGTTATGAAAAATACTTATTGGTGCTAAACCGTTTCCAAATAAAACCGTGTATGCAGCGGCTTGAAACATATTCATTTTATAATCTTGACCTTGGTATTTATAGGTCATTCCTTCATAATTTTCAGTTAGAGCCTCAATAATCAGGTTTTTTCTTAATGAACTCTGAGTTGTACTCTCTACTTTATTGTAATTTAAATTATAAAAAGGATCTTCTTCTAAAATTTTTATACCTGTAGGGGAACTTGGATTTTCGATTAACTGTTTGTTTTGACTAGCTATTTTATAGGTTTCTATTTCATTTAGAGCTAAATCATAATTATCAGTATTATTTCCGTATTTGATTAAAGTATTCTCGCAAAGTGCTTTATTATATTCGTAATAATAATACTCTGGGTGATAAGCGAGTAAAGATTTTGCCCAATTTTGTTTCCAATTTTTAATAAAATCGGCTATGTTATCAAGATATTGAGGGGATACTAGGTATTCATCTTCATTATCGCCTTTTTTCATCCCTCCTAATCTATAGTTAGAGGTTACTGATAAAATATCTGTATCGGTGATATTTTCAGGAAGTAATGGAGTATTAGGTTCAATAGGAGGCAAATAAGTGTTTTCTGCTATTTTTTTAACTGTTACCCACGCAATAGATCCATCTGCATTTTTATACACTCCATCTGATGGGTATTTCCAACTAAATTGTGATTGTTCTTTAGTTACTGTTTTATTATCTCCATACGCATCTTTCCCTATAGGATAGCTACCTCCTCTTAATAGGTAATTATATTCATTAAACACACTCAAATCATCATTAACGACTTGAATTGTATTATTAGAAGGATCTGGTGTGTTAGTATTTGTATTAGTTGATGTATTTGAATCGGGATTACTAGCATTAATTACAATATCAGTAGTACTATCATCCATATCAGGTTTAAAAATAATTCCTTTTATTGAACCGTACTGTCCATTTGGGCTTAGATCTGACAGCAAAGTTGTTTCCATAATATGACAACTTGTAACCATTTTAGGACAAAGATCACGACAAGTTTGCAATGAGAAATCAAATTCTTTTTTAAATAAATTCTCATCATTATTTATTATTATAGGATTTAATGAAAGGTCTTGATAATTTAATTTTCCTAAGGTATCATAGGTAAAGATGGTAGGAGCATATCTGGTATTTAATTTATCTAAGACATAACCGTATTTAGCAATAGCTGCATATTGATCAAAAATAGGTTCCGAACATGTTTTATTATTGTTTTTATCAAAACAATTGCTAAATTCTATTTTTTGATTTTCTTTTAAATAGTTTTCTACTAATGTCTTTTCACATAAACCACATGTTATTTCACAACCGTTTACATCGATTTGAACATTAAATAATTCTGTTTTAGGATTACAGATATTATCTTGTTTTGAAATTTCGTATAAATAATCTTCAGCATAAGCGTCTAAAGCATCTTTGTTAACAACTAGTTCTTTTGACAACAAATAACTTCCTTGTGACAAATTTTTAGCTTCTAATTTTTGAGTATTATAAGCTATTAAGGGTAAATTTCCTTTTGGATTTTGTGTATTGACAGAACCTATTGTTTTGATTGGATTTCCTTCAAAATTGAGTCTTTCATTAGCACAATCGTCTTTTAAACTTATTTTTAAATCATAAACAAAAGGATATGATTTGTTTGTTAAGCAATTTGGTTGAAAGGTATTTTTGCTATGTTCAAGACCGTAATCAAATTTAATGGTAGAGGGTAAATTTCCAACAACTTCTAATTTAGAGGTTAAATCTATTCCGTCTTTTAAAATACCAAAACGGCCACTTGATTTTTTTTTGTTATTAACTAATAAGTCTGTTTTTAAATTGCCTTCTGTTGCTAACTCGGGTAAAGGATCTAAATTTTCTGGTGATTGTCCCACTAAAGCTGTTGCTATTGTTTTTCCTTTAGGATCTATATAACTAACACTCGCTTGACCATTAGGATCTATAACTGTGTTTTTTTTATATTTATTTGCAAAACCTACTTTATACCCAAAAATACGATTTAGTTCTTCTTGACTTGGTGTAGAATAAAAATAGGTCATTTCATGACCTCGTCCTATTTGATGATCCGAGCCTACGCCTCCTTTTTTATAAATTCGCCCTGTATTATCGGGTGTGTACACTATTTGAGAATAGGGAAATCCTTTAGCATCAGGTACGTAATCCTGAAAATTATTAGATACTTTAGCAGCTGCGGAATAATAGTTACTAGCCCCCGAACTGGTATTCATTTTATTAGATGTAGATACGCTACAATCTGTTTTTTTAGGATCATCCCAATCAAAATCTAAGTGAGAAAAAACCGTAGTTTGATTTTTATTTAGTGAGTCAAAATATTTTATAGCACTATTTTCTAAAGGCACGGGTAGTACTTCTATGGCAGGACGTCCTTGATTATCATATATTACTTCTCCTACGATAGATTGGTTATTGGTATTAACTTTTGTTACGGTTTGTCTATTTCTAAGTGAACCGTCAAAATAACTTACGACTTCTTTTTTCTTACCATCTTCAGCAAATGAAGATTGGTACTGCCAATTTTTACTATCTTTTTCGTGTGGAACTACAATTTCAATTTTATCTTGCCAATCACTTAGGTTTTGAAATTTTTCTGCATTTGTTGTAGACCATTTTCCGAAATAAATTTTTGATACGTCATCTAAAAAACGACCAACAGGTCTAACTCTATATAAGAGGTATCCTTTTGAAAATATTAATGGAATTCTATAGCTCAGTTCTTTCGTTTGAATTCGGGAGCTATTGCGCTTAAAGTCTTCTTCTGTAAAAGGAATATTATTAGGCGATTTAGGTTCACTCCCTTCTCCATAATTATCAATCCAAGTCCATTCTAGCTCATATTCAACAGCTGGAAAATTAGGATCTTTGTTCCAACTAATTTGAATTTCATGTTCTCCTTTTGCTTTATCTAAAAGTGTAATTTCTTCTTGAAATCCTTTGTAGGTAACTAAACTAGCATTGGGTTTTACAGCTGTGTCTTTTATGTTAAAATATCTTTCTGTACTAAAAATTAATTCAACAAAGACATTGCTTGGACTAGTTAATGTAATAGGTTTGTCATCTAGATTGGTATACATTACTGATAATACTTTTATCTCTGCTTTATGAGTCCCTGCAAGTTTATATACCACAAAATCATTGTGTTTAAGATTTTCTGTGGTCTTATTATGGGTTATAACAAATTCTTTTATTTCAGTATTTTGAACGTTGTTTGACAGTACTCCGCTATTAGCATATCGTTTTATTTCTAATTTTACAATAGCTTTATAACTTACATTAAATTGAGATTTTACACTGGTGGAAGAAGAGGTCTCTCCAATACCATAAGCGGATTCGTCTAACCCAATGTGTATATTTATTGCCGAATTAATAGATGTAAAATCGGATAATTTAGATTCATTAGAATTGGATTTATTTAATTCTGAGAATTTTGAATCTGTAATACTTAAGGTAGGCTGACCGTTTAAAGCAGTTCCTATTAATCTATTGGATTTTTCCTCAATATATTGTGACCATCCCGCTGTAATATTTAGAATTAAAAATAACTGTAGTAAAAATTTTAAAACATTCATTTTTGAATGTGAGGCTATCTTTACTGAAGTTTTCTTTATTTGAATTGTACTCATCGCGTATTCTTTTAATAGACTTAACATACGAATTAGTTTCTATGTTTTTTAGTTTATAGTTTTGCTATTTCCTTGAATCAAAAATCTTATATGACTTGTATTTTGGTAAGGCTATAGCTGTTTTATTATTAATTTTTACATACAAATCTGAATTAATCAAATCTAACTGTACATTACGGTTATAATGGTTGTAAATCATTTCTAACCTTGGAAATTCAGACGAATCTTTTTTATAATCTCTTGAAAAGTTATATTTCGTATTATAATAAAAAACTTGTTTTTTGAGTGTATAATCTTTATTAATTTTCAATAGAATTTTTGAATATAATAGTCCTGAAAATTGTTTCGGAACATAGGTTATTTCCCAATGATCTTTATAATCTTTAAAGGAATTTTCTTCACAAAGACGCACAAGATTTTCTATATCTTTAGTTAAATTAGATGAAGATTTTGGCGCATTATTTATCAACATTGTTTTATGTTTATGATCAACTTGTATCACATACTTTGTAGTTGTAACAATATCATTATTACCTACTTTCATTAAAACTTCATTTTTTGAGTTCTTCATAAATGATCCTAAATAACTCTCATGAATTACATTTGTAAGGTGATTTTTATAAAGGTTATACTTTATTTCAAACTTCAATGGTTTAGGTTCTGTGTATTTAGTAATCATAGATTTCATTACTTGATCACTTGTTTGACACCATATAGACCATGAAATTAGAAAACAAATATGAATTAGAATATTATGTATTATTTTCATTAATTAACTTTTATATAATTACCTGAACGGGTTTCTTGTATGGTCTTAATTCCTTTTAAGGTTTCTTTTTTTACTCTAATCAAACCTCCTTCGTTATCATACTCATAAAATGTAGCATAATTATTTTCGTCTAATTCGGACATCAATTTGAAATTTCCTGGATCATATACAAAAGATTTCATACTACCATTAGTAGGATGTATACGGATATCATCAAAGAAAACAGGGGTTCCTTTACTATCGTTAACTAATTCTATAATCATGAATTCAGATCCAACAGGAACATTAAATTTTTCATTTATACGTTGCCATCCTTCTACGACTTCTCCTTTTGGTTTAAAAGCATAGGTTATTATTTTTTTTCTATCTGCATTTTCAAATGAAACTTGAATTTTTACATTGGTAAATTCTTTAACTTGAGTATTTGTATCTTCTCTTACCCAAGCTCCTAAAATATAATTTTTTGAATCAAGAATTTTTGTTGACTCTACAATTCTACTAGGTTCGGGCTGAAACGAATAACATTCACTACATTTTGTTTTTCCTCCTTCATAAGGACAGCCAAGATCTGCCAAAACAATACCTTTAGATAAAAAATCATCATTAACTTCTTCTCCTAAAAACTTGAAATCAGGTAATGGAAAGTAGTCTAATTGAAAATTAGGGTTTTCATTTGGTTTAAAGTAAGAAGGAAATATACTCGAGTTTTTTGGAATTCGTGCATTTTCAAGATCAAATAAATATTTTAACGATAAAGCTAAAGATGATGTAAGAGCTCCTTCTTGTGTGGTACCAGCAATCGACTGTTTCAATTTATTTTCTGAAAAATTAAGGGATTCTACTGAATTATCTTCTTCTAATAGATTTACTTCGCTTATATTTTCGTTCACGCTATTAGTTTCCTCTTGAATATCATTTTGAACGACCACAGGTTTTGATGTTGTATAATTAGGGTCTTTTCTCTTTAAAAGAGGGAGGGTTGTTTCTTTATTATATACATAATAACCATTCTCTACTCCTATAACAAATAGATGTGGTTTTTTTTCTTGACCACCCGACAATTTGTGTAAACTTTTGTTGTTAAATTTAAGCATTGTAGCTTGCAATTTATCTAAATCAGTGGTTTGTGAACCATCTGTAATCATTATAACCATATTTAGTTTTAAATATGATTCTTTAGCAAGAAATAAGACTGTTTCTAAACCACTTCTCCAAAAATCAGATCCTTCACTTAAGCCTGTAACATTGTCTTTTTTATTGTATTTTTTACAATAATTTGAGAGCCATGGTAAAAAGTGTGACTTCAAGTTATTAGTGTCAATCTTAATAGGTGCAATATAATCATTACGCCAAGTGTTTGGAAGTGTATTTACTGTAACTTCGCCTTCATCTGTATTAGACATTCCAATTACGGACAGATACATATTTCCTCCCTGTTTTTCGTTTATTTCTGCTTGTTGGGTAAAATAGGCTGATAATTGTCTTTTCAACTGTGCTCTTTCTCTTTCATCTAATGAACCTGACTCATCTAAAACTAAAGCTACATGATTTTTACATTTTTCGAGGAGTAATTGTTCTGGACAAAAATTAATATGACGTATTTCTACTTTGCCAGGTTTTGATCCATCTGACAAAATGAGTTTACCATCTAAATTAAGATAATCAGATGATGTATATCCCAACAAATCAAGATCGGAAAAACTGAGATCTTTATTGGTTGTATTCCAATCAGCAGCTATAAAATCAGGTTCTTTATCTATAAATTTCAAAGGACGAAACCAGAACTTCATACTTTTATCATCCATTGAAAACCCATAAATCCTAGGTAATGAATAAGTAATATAAGGTTTAAGATCAATTAATTCGTCGCAAATATATCCTGAAGGAATACTTTCTCCATTAAGTGTTTTTTGACGTAAATGATTCAATAAATTCAGAACAAGTTTTTTTACTACAGTAGAATTACCATTGGCAGTAATACATGATTGAAAACAATCTTGTGCTTCAAAAGGATAAAAGAATTCAGAAATACAACCTTCGGCAGTGGTTATTTTAAGATTTAATCTATAACTTCCCACTTTAGTAGGGGTATATTGATAATACCCTTTCATTTCTGTAACCTTATCAACAACTACCCCCGAAGGATCAACCATGCTCCAACTATATTCTACATCCTTTGCCGAAGCGGAAAAAGTAAAATGAGAAACCTTTCCAACACAGTTTACATTCATCTTTTTTAAAAGAGCTTGTGTTTTTTCTTTAGTTTTATTCAATTCTAGATCTTTGGTCGGATTTTGTCCTTTTTGAATAATGCTACACCATTCAACTTCATTAATGCGTCCTATCATCTTTCCTTCTAAATATTGACATCCATTTTCAGAACCACCCGTATAGAATTTTTTTAAATTATCATATTGGTCAACATACTCTACCCATGAGTTTACTGCTGGATTATGCTCTTTATTAGTAATACTCCATAAACTTTGGAAACTTCCTTGTGAAAAAAATTCATCATTAGTTTTAGGTTCAAAATTCAATATTACGCCAGGAAATGGGAGATCACAACATTCTACAACCTTTACTTCTAAAGGATTAATTACTTTTGAGCAACCATCTAAAGTTACCGTTAACTCAATGCTATTTGAACCCGGCATACTAAAAGTAACACCTGCATTAGGTGTATTAACAGTACTAATAATCTGACCTTTAACATCTTTGAATACCCATTGATAAGTAGCCTTACTTAAATCAATATTCTTATCATCAGGTTCAAATCTTAAGTTCTCTATAACTTTATTACCACATTTGTAATCCGTTATTCCCGAAGCAACAACAATCTTACCTTCGGGTCTCGGACCAATAACAATTTTACCATCAGGTATATTACAAGGGCATTTCTTTACCTCTGTAGTACTTTTATAATCATACACACAACCTGTGGTGGTGGTAAATTTTAATTCAATTGTATTGATTCCTACTGTGGTTAAGGTGTAATTTAAATTCTTATCAGAAGTGGTATAAACGATGTTTCCATTTGGATCTTTTATGGTCCAAAAATAAGTCCCGCTATTGAGCTGATCTATCGTTGATTGCAATAAGTCTGTTACTATCAATCTTGAACTAATAGGATTATCACCACAGGTATACGTACAGGATGGTTTGCACTCACTTCCATCATCCATATAAAGACGTGCAGCTAACGACTTACAATTGGTCACATTGAGCGTGATGGGGTTTCGTTCTAATACTAGATTCTTATGATCAACATCTGAAATTGTTATAATCGGATTTTTTGATCTACAAATATAAACTCCTGCGTCTGATGCTTTAATATTTGTAAGCTTCAATTCTCTATTATTAACGGAATCGTCTGTAATAGGCATACCATCTTTAAACCACTGAAAAGTATCTTCATTAGGTAAATATCTACCATCTTTACACATTGTAAGCGTTATATTTACTCCAATATTTGCATTTATAATCTCCACAAAATCTGTCCTTTTTTGAGGAGCATAAGAAAATCCTTCATTACGATTAGAATCATATATATTATTACCAACAGAATTCTGAAACGAAGAAAAATTTCTTTTGAAATCTATAAATCTTAAATTATTATTATCACTTAATAAAGCATGCAAGTTTTTTTTAGACACATCTGGAATTTCGCCATAAAGATCATTATTATGAAAAGTTAAAGTTGTTAATTCTCTACAATTAATCAAAGATTTTGGTAATCTTCCCGACAAATTATTTAATCCTAAACATAAACTTCTCAATGGTGAGTTTAATGGAATATTTTCAGGTATACTACCTATAATTTTATTATTAGCTAAATCGATTCCTCTTAGGCTTACCCCTTGAAATAACTTATTTGGTAATGGTCCGTTGAGGCTATTATAGGAAAGATCAAGAAACCTTAATGTAGGTGAATCAAAAAAATGCTCAGGAATTCCTCCAATAATTGCAGTTCCTCTAATTTGAATTAGATCAATCTTTTCCAATTCACCAAATTTTCCCTCAAGTGTACCATACAATTGATCTTCATTATTTAAACTCAAAATAAAAGTTTCTAAATTAGATAAGTTACTAAAACTAGGTAATTCACCTGAAAAATTAGATCTGATAATTATTCTCTTTAATTTTGATAGGGCATTTATAGATGCTGGAATAGCGCCTCTATAATTAGATCCCTCAAGTATTATTTCTTCCAAACTAGACAAATTTCCAATATTTGGAGAAATAGTAAACGGAAGATTTTCACAATGAAACACACTTAAGCTTCTTAGTTTTTTTAAATTATATATTGAATTAGGTAAATCTTTTCTTAATTTATTACATTGTGACAAATCAAGGAATTCTAAATTTTCTAAGTTATTAAAGACATCAGGTAATTCACCTTCAATATCTAAATTTGTATAATAATCTAACATACCCAATTTCAGCCCAATAACTTTTCCATTTGCAGTAAAAACTCCTTGCCAATTTGAATTTCCATACGAATCAATTACAGGTGAGTTGAAATCCCATTTATATTTCAAATTCCTATTCCATGAAGAACCATTAGTAGCATCAAAAATAGCACGCAAAGCTGATCGTTCAGCAGTAGATACGTCAGTATATATTTGTCTATTTAAGAATTTCTTTTCTTTTCCATATTTCTTGATAATATCATTTACTAACTGTTTCTCTTTTAAGATAGCATCAATTTCTTTGTCAATTTCAGATTGCGCATTTATAGAAGTTCTATTATTTGTTTTTCCTAGGTTTTGTTTATTTCTAACGAGATCAAATCCTATTTCAGCGTCGTTATAATTTTGAGCCACAACGCCAAAACCATTTAGTAGAATAAAAAGATAGAGATATATGTTCTGTATGAGTTTCATAAATTCGATTTTTTTTCAGTGGTACAACAGGAAGATCACTATTAGATTATATTTATAATAACGATATCTATATTGTATTATATGTATCTGAATTATTTTGTACTTTTTGGAACCGCTGGACCGTTACAGTTTATTAATTTTTTAGTTAGTGTTGCCTTGGTTTGAGCCTCCACACGAATACTTTTTTTACCTGTATGTGCTTGTTTATCAGTTATAGTAATACGCTCTTTTTTCAGGGCTTCTTGCCAATTAAAATGAGATTTTATTGGATTGGTACTCTCGTTAAAGTCATAATCTTCAAAACCATCAAAAGCAAGTTCTTTGTATCGGGTATTAGATCCTACAGCTATAGGAAAACGGTTGTTATAACCATATAAAGCCGTAGAATATCGATTCAACGCATCTTTGTTTTCAATTTCTTGTCCCCAAGGATTAAACTGTGAAATTTCCGAAGCAAAAGTCCAGGATTTATATCCTTCTGTAGATATTTTCCAAGTATTGGTTCCTGGGTCATATATATAAAAGGATTTAAAATCATTAAGGAATCCAGAATGCCTAGGATGATGATCTTTATTATTTCTACCTGTAAGGTAAGCGTAGGACTTTATGGGTCTGTATATACCCAGTATATTATAACAATATGGGTTGTATGATTTTTCTTCTAAAATATCAAAATCTAAATTAGAATTATCTTGATTGTACTGGAATACAAGTTGATTATTTGCATCAAAAATCATTCTAGGCATATTTCCATTGCATTGAGCTGGCCAAATATCATTATACTCTATAGCCGAAACATTAACAATTTTGTAATCATTCCAGTTTTTAGATAAAAAAGGATTGGTTCCTAACGATGTTTGATTGGTTACAGGATCTTTTACTAAGTTTTCTAATGGATTTTTCATTAGCGTTACGCTTTGCATAGAAGCACTCGCCATATTAGCATACCCTGAACGAATAACCTTAAATTTTCCTTGATCTACTACTTTTAAATTAGAATTATCATCGCTGATTTTATCACTTACTTTAACACCTTTTTCGTCAATTAGATCAAAAGTACTTTTATTATTAATAGTATTAATATTAACCACCCATGCTCTAAATTCTTTGTTTTTAACCTCTTTTGGAGAGGCAGGAGTAACCCAAACTTCATCGCCTTCAACTAGATAATTAGAGGCAATTTCACCACCTGTTAACTCATATTTCTTACGAAATGGATCAAATTGTAAGTCCCATTCTAAGCCTAAATTTAGCGAAGCTTGGTTCATACGTTTGTAAGCCCAATAAGCAGGAAAATTAAGCGAATAATACTTATCATTAAACTCATTAATGGTTTCTGTTAATATAACTTCACCAGTGTTAGCATCCCAAGCAAGATTACGTGTACTTACTTGAGAACCTAAGTCGTAAGCAATGGTTTCCCTTAAAATCCCTGTAGAGTGCACTACTTTTGTTGTAACTACAGTTTTTAAAATATTTTCATGATGAGAATATATAGGTAATGGAATGGGGACAAAAATAGGAACTATAACAGGCAACATTTCGGTATTAAAATGTATTCCTATATTTTGTGTTTCTGATTGATTAATTCTAAAATCATTGATTACATCATAATCTACTCCTACAATGTTTTTTTCTACCTTTCCATTTTCATCTATAGTAGTAATTTCATTATTAAGATTTCCTTGACCTGAAACTTTTTCTGTCAAGTTGTCGTAAATATAATCCATACCTGAAATTGGGGTGTCTTGCCCTTCTGCATACACTTTTTGGCTTTTAAGTTTTCCATCCATATCATTAGTATGAACAAAAAATCCTTGACTTAAAGATAAATGTGTTTTTACATCTAGATTTAATAATGTACCAATATCTGAATGATCCCATTCAGGAGAAATTTTTGTAAAATCAGCAATAGTAGGATACTCTCTTGAAGTATAAAACTCAGAGACTACCTGCCCTGTAGCATGTTTTTTAACAACTATTTTTTCTGAATCTGATATCTTTTTTTCTCTCGTAAGATTTTTTACGGCTACTCTTGCATAGGTAATTTTAGGAGATGGATAAAAACATTCTCCCAAAGGCATTTCAACATAGTTTTTCACATCGCCCCCTAAAAGTGTTTCTTTATGAGCGTGATCATAGAAAGGTAAGACTAACGGATTTTCTTTACACCCAATAGGTTCATAAGTAGCTACTCCTGATGAATTTCCTTTTTGATCTTTGTAAATATATTCTTGACCATAGGCCTGCATATAAGCTTCCTCATTTTTATGTTCAGTCATTACATCCCATCTGTCTTTTAGCTTTATTTCTTTTACTCTTGCTCCTCCCCCAAATTTTCGTCCATCAGGCTGCATTAAACGAATCCATGATTTGTTTGGAATAAAATACATAGCAATGCCTTTTTCTATAAGTTGGGCGTTGGGGCTTTTAAAAATATCTGCAATTTGAGGAACTAACATCATAAGATCCATTACAACCCCTTTAACATCATCTAGTTGTCTATCTTCTTCTCCTGTATTATTATAGATTAATTTATTCAAGTGTTGACGACCAAAAAACCATCCTGCCTTAGCAATTGGATTTACAGGTAAAGCAGCAGTTAAACCATCTCCTTTAGTAACTGTTTTGATTTTAAGTACTCCATAACTTACATCTCCAATTCTTACTGTATTATGTCCAGATGATTCTATATTGATATATCCTGTAACATAATCATATTTATCTTGTCCAAATCGAACATTATTCATATTGAGTAAAAATCTAAAATAAATATCTTTATCTATTAATTTTTTAATATACTTCTCCTGAAATTCTTCAAGTGTACATACTTTATCTAACCTGATGTATAAATAATTTTTTAAATTTACAAAGTCAGGCGTATAAAGCTCTCTACTATTTATTTCAGACGCGGAAGGATTTGATTTACTTCCTACACCTACCACTTTAAACATTTGCATGACTTCTTTATCTTGCACATATTTATAATCATCTGATTCATATTTTATGTCTAATATGCCTCCCGAAGGGAGTTCTACTGAATTTAGCAACCAAGCTGATGTATATAAATCAGCATTTTGTTGACTCCTTTGTTCTACATACGGATATTCAGCATTAGATAAAGGATCATATGGGCTATATCTAGAAGCCTCCTCTGGTTTATAATTGCCCCACACATCATTTGCCCTTTGATCATATTTAGGATTATATCCGTAATTAAATATATAGGGAGTATGTTTCCCCATATTTGAGTTTCTATAGGTAAAATAAATTTTTTTTAAGGTTAATTTTCCTCCTTGGTTTTCAATTTCATTAGGTTCATTGGCTGAGACTTTATTATTATTTGGTACGTCTTGACACAATGAATAATCATATACGAAATTAGCTACTTTTATAGGAATAGCATTTTCTCCTTTGGCACTATATTCTGGTTTTGAATATAAGGCAATCTTGTCTAGCTTCCACATTTTAGACCAAGGATGATTTGGATTATCATCGCGCCCTCCATTTTCATCCATTACACCATGTCCGTCTTTTCTTGCAGATATTGAAAAAATAGCTACATGCGTTTTGGTTTCTATTTTTTGAAGATAAACCATTTCTTTCTCTCCATAGAGATAATTTCCTTTATTATCTTTATCTAAAGATTTTAGCCCTTCATCATAATTTGCAAGTGCTTTTTCGTAAGGAACTCTCCATTTATATGTATAAAGTTTTCCATCTAACTTTCCTTTATTTTCGTATGAAAATTTAGTGTAATTCCCTAAATCACCATCTGTAGGCCCTTTTTTCCCATCAATATCTCTATAATCTGAAGACAAAACAGAAGTTAAAAGATAAGTATGTGCATACCCAGGAGTAGTTATTCTATTAAAGTATTGATCTCCTATTCTGTTATTTCCTGTTGAATTATCAATTCCTGGAACATAATTAATAAACCCTCTTTTATTTTTAGTTTCAGGTGTTCTTCCTGAAATATCAAAAGTGACTTCCTTCTTAACAACGTTATAAGCTGTTTTATCATAATTATATCGTTCTCCCCCCTCTTTCGTTATTCTAATAGCTGCGGTATGATGCTTTTTAGATCTTGCGAATGGATTTATTGAAAATTCACCATACTTACGAGCTTCTTCAACTGAAATTTTTTCGATGCTTTGTCCTCTATTTACACGATGATCCCCTCTTTTAATCTGTAATTCTTTTCCTAATGGTAATGTCTTATATAAAAATTTATCATAGTAAAACAAACTAGCATTCCTATTGTATTTAGCTCCTTCTATTTTAAAAGCTACAGGACTATACCCTCCTAGTTTGGTTTGATTGTTAGGATCTGATAGTGTTGAGTTATAAAAAAGTTGCTTCATGTCTTTGTCTACATGAAACCCTCCTATATTTTTGAAAAAAACTTTTTCATAGTTTGGGTTGTTTCCTGATTTTTTTTCTAACAATCTTTTTATTGGAGACGTTTGCCAAAGACCAGAAGAGCTAATGCTTTCTGTGGCATCTATATCAAAGCCAAAATGCGCACCTGAACCTGCGCCAATTTCACCTCCCAAATTTAATCCAAAACTTTCATCAGTAGTATAATTATCATATACAAGACCTACTTGCCCTCTATAAGGTCTAAACATACCTCTAATTCCCTGACCTTGTATATTATACAAATCATACGAATAATTAGTAATGGGTAATGATATAGTATTTTCGTTTAACTCTCGATCCTTTTCACGATTAAAATCTAAGATATCTGAATATCCCGCCAGAGTAGTATTTTCATAACCAAATCCTTTTTCTGTTTTATTTTTTTCAGATTCTTTAATCCCTTGTTCATTTTTATATCCAGAAAATTTTGTTCCTGGGTTTATGCCATACGTAGCAATTTCAATATTCATAGAAAAGGTATAGTTTTTAGAAGACATACCTATTCTTTTAGTGGGCGTAAACGATGTGTTTGTAAACGATAAAGATCCTCCTCCAACAGAACCTGTTTGCCCTTGAGCTTTATTTCCTTCTGTTATACTTCCGTCCTGATTTTTTACTGACCTTTGAGCCTCTTTATCTGTTTTAGTATAAGATGCCGACGCTGTAAAAGTTTCTACTCCTTTTCTACTGTTTAAACCAACTCCTAGGCTTAATCCGACACTTTTACTTTTTTCTTCAACAGTCTTAGTCTTAAGACTAAATGAAGCACTAGGTAAAACACTAACTCCCTCTGTAGAAGAAGAATTCAGATTTAATCCGACAGATAAATTCTTACTAATATCGTAACTTATTCCTCCATTAGTTGAAAAACCAACACCGTCGTAATTATTATACTTTATTCCAAGACCAAAGCCAACTCTAAGCCCTGCTTTTTCTTTTAATCCGAATGGTGAAATAAAAATATTGGCAGAACTACCAATGGTAATATTAGGTTTCATGTTATTTTCATAAGTCATAACATCCCCCTTAAAGTCATCGGGCAATCCACGTACTTGTCGTGAGATTTGACCTACACTCAAATCCCAGCCTAATCCCACCCAAGAAGCTTCTTGATCCATCGTAACTCCTGAATTATAAGCTAAGTTAATAGGATACCCCCCCACATCCATGATAGGAATATTATAATTAAAATCACCACTTGATAAATCCACCATATCTGATGTGGCAATAGGTGTAAAGGAGTTAAATTCAGGTTGTGTAGGACCTGTTGTCAAAGCATAAGCTGCTGTAGGAGTCATCAACTCTACAATTAAATTTATCAACAAGTAATACGCAACAATCTTTGAAAAACGACTTTCTCTAATTTTCCTCATAGCTTTATTTGAGTATCGGCACTATTAAATTTAAATTTTAATGTCCCTTTTTTAAATAATTTATCTTTGTATATTAACTGTACTTCCTCATCAGGTTGTATCCCTGAAAAATACAGCAGTATTTTTTGATAGGGTGTTATTTTGTATGTCCTTTCATAATTTACGCCAGCACAAGGAATCGTATCTTTTTTGGATGTTACTACATAAAAATCTTGATCTATCCCAAAAGCTAAATACTTTAGGCCTTCCTCGTAACTAATTCCCGTAAAAGAAGGATCAAGTAGTTCTTTTTCTTCTTCTTGTTGAAAAACAAACTCCATCACCCGCTCTGTTTTATTAGCCTTATAAATAGAGTCTATAGCCCATAAATCTTGGCTACCTTGATTTTTTAACAAATAGTACTGAATAGGAACTTCTGTAGCCGTAAATCCTATATCGTCTACTTTTTGAGTACGCATACGCGATTTCCATCCACGTCCCTCTAATTGGAAGAGTTGATAACGAATATCAGAATCATCTTTAGGATCTTTTTTACAAGAAATTAAAGAGAAAAAGGGCACTACGAAATAGAGTAGAACCAATTTAATTTCCTTCATATTTTTGATTTGAAAATTGGATTAAATCAAGCGTAATATCTACTTTAGGATTAGCATAAATAACTTGCTGTTCTTGTGTTGAACCTATCACAACTTGATAGTTTTGCTGAGTAGCATATTCTTGAACATACTCTTGAAGTCGTTTCCAAATTTTAGCTGATTCTTCCATAACAAATGCTTGACTTGCTTGTTCGAATTCGTTTCGCTTTAAGATAAATTCTTTGTTTAAATTTTCGTTGTTTTCATTCCCAGGTGTATTAATTTTAGCATATAAGGAGTCTAAAACCGCTTTTTGTGTTCTAAATTCACGATCTCCTGCCTTTTTCATTTCTTTGGTCATATTAAAACCTTCAAAAAGCTTTGCATTATTTACACACACTACATCAGGTGATTTAAACACCTGAAAAACAACTAATAATATTACAACAAAGGATAGAAGAATTAACCCAATAGGTAGTATTTTGTCATTGCATTTTTCCCAACTAAAACGCATTTTCTTATTTTTTCTTACAAAAGTAAGACTTTTAAAGACTTTAGAAAAATTCAAACAACTGTTTTTTATTTTTTTTCTTACAAAAATTTATTTAAAGAAAATTTAATTTAAATTGCGCTTTTTTAATCAATGCTACAAAAACCTTGAAAAAAAACACTTTTAAATTTACTTCTCTACTTTTTATCTATTCTTTATTATGCTCTTTTCAAGACCCTTTTTTGATCAAGAGAATTTCAGATAAGGACTTCCGTTATGAGTTTTTTACAACGAATAAAAAGAAAACGCCTAAAATTAACAAAGACTATTTCTGGTTTAAAGGTGGACTTATACATAATTCTCAATACGGTATTGCTGGTGAATTGTTAGATGGTAAATTTTCAAAATTTTACCATAGCAACCAATTGGCTGAACAAGGAACTTTTAAAAAAGGTCTAAAAATAAAAGAATGGAAATCTTGGCATCCTAATGGCAAAATTGCATTCATAGAACATTGGTCTTCTGGACTAAAACATGGTGAGTATTTTTCTTTTGATACAGAGGGAAAGATGATTGAGCGTGGATTTTATAAAAATGATTTAAAAGCTAAAATTTGGATTCATTTTGAACGAAAAGACACCTTATTTTACAAGGAAGGCAAAATCATATCACCCAAAAAAGCAAATAGGACTACTCAAAAAAAACCTGACACATCTGGTAAAGCTAGTTTTTTCAAACGTCTATTTTGTAAAAAAAACAAAAATCATGATGCTCAAGGCGCATAGTCTTCTTTATGCAATTTATATCTGTTTATTGATTTCCATTATTTGTGGAGCCTTACTCTATTTTTTCAATTTATATAGTTTATTAAACCTACACTATAATTTAGAAGAGGAATTATATATACAAAATCAATCTGCCTTGAATTTTGCATTGGGAAATAATTTGAATGAAACCACCGATTTTCTCACTGATGAAAACAATTCAATTCATAATAGTTATAATACAAAACCGTATGGTTTACTTAACGTAGTTACTACGCAATCTGTCTTTAAAAATGATACGATTACAGCTACCCATTTAATTGGTGGTTACAATCATCTAGAAACAGCACTCTATATTTCTAATTTCACACAAAATATTGGGTATAATGGAATCATAAAGTTACACGGAACAACTTATTTTCCTTCAAATTACATATCCCCTACTTATCTAACCAATGAAATAAACTCTTTCACACATATTGGAAGAAAAGAAATTTCAAAACTTCGTTTACCTGAAATAAATCCTAAATTTAATAAAATTTTAGAGGGATTTACAACGAATAAAAACACTTTAAATAATAACAATAAAGTAAAGGATTCCTTATTTTTTAATTCATTTACCAAACCAACTGAAGAAATAAACATAGATAGTAATTTGAGTAATATTATAATAAAAGGTAATTTTATATTACGCAACAAAGATTCTATTAAAATTACTAAAAGTGCAATCTTAGAAGATGTTATCGTCGTTTCGCCAAGAATAACGATAGAAGAAGGCTTCAAAGGAAATGCTCAATTTATAGCAACCCAAAAAATCAATGTTGGCACTAAGGTAATTCTAAATTATCCTTCCGCACTTATTCTTAAAAGCCAAGAAAACGAAGAAACTAAAATTAAAATTGGAAAAGAAACTAAAATTTTCGGCACAGTAGTTTTATTTGGGAATGGAATAGAAAATATTAGTAAAAATAGCATTAGTATTGAAGATAAGAATTTAGTAGTTGGTTCTATTTATTGTACTGGCAAACTTGATTTACAAGGAACAGTATATGGTTCTGTGTTTACTAATAAAGTTTTTAGACAAACTAGCTCCTCTGTACATGAAAATGTACTACATAATCTCACAATTAATATTACTAAAAAACCTTATTATTTCATGGATTTTCCTTTATTTATAAATCCAAATACAAAATATGGTGTCATTAAAAAACTTAAATAAAGTAAAAGCTAATTCAATTCTAGAATCTGTGGTAGCATTGTGTATCATATCAATATGCTTGTACACAGCTATGTTAATTTTTTCAGCCGTTTTAACTCCAAAGTCAGCACCTAAATACTATCAAACACAACATCAAACTAACGGTCTTTTTTATCTTACACAATTACAACTCGATTCACTTGTACAAGAAGCAGAAAATATTACTATAGAGACGAAACTAATAGATATAAATTTAAAAGAAATAAAAGTTTCATACAAAGATAGCTCTGAAACAGAGCTTACAAAAAAGTTTTACATACTTAATCATGAAGAATAATTATTTAAAAGCTTTTTCTATTTTGGAAGCTATTTTATCTATGGCTATTACAGCAATTATTATAGGACTTACTTTTACTTTATTTTCTATCATAACTGAAAGGATGTTAAATTACAAAGAACAAAATCAGGCTACCCATGACTTAAATAGACTCACATATAGTATTAATAAAGATATTTTTGATAATGATAAGATGGAAATAATTGATAATACAGTGCATTTTTCAAATTATACTGGAATGTATACTAATTATTATTTTGAAAAAGAAAATATAATTAGAAGCAATGAAACTTTTGTAGATACTTTTAAAATTACTGTTCGTCATTTTCAAATTGATTCGCTTCATGATGTTTCTGAAAAAACACATTTTCAAAGGATAAAAATAAAAATCAGTTCAGATAGTATTCTTATGGATTTAAATTTTTACAAACCTATTTTTGCCTACGATTTGATATCAAAAAAATTTAAAAATGAGTTTTGATTTAAAAATCCTTAAAAAAAAGAACACCTCAAATACAAAAAAAGCTTCAGGTGCATTCTCTTTTAGTTTACGTAAAAAAATCTCTGATAAACAAAAAGAAAATTTCTATAGAGAATTAGGTCTTTTACTAAAATCAGGAGTAGATTTCAAGAAAGCATTAGAAATTTTGAGTAATCAATCTACTCATAAAAACGAGAAAGAAATTATAATATCAGTAAAAACTAAGGTAAGCCAGGGAAGAAGCATATACGAATCTATAAAGGAAACAAATCAATTTTCACCTTATGAATATTATAGCATTCAAATAGGTGAAGAAACGAGAAAGTTAGAAGAAATTTTACATGAATTACAAAAATACTTCAACCGTAAAATACAAATGCAGCGTCAAATCGTTTCGGTATTAACCTACCCTGTAATTGTATTGATTGTAACCTTTTTAGTTTTGTATTTTATGCTGAACAAGGTCGTTCCTATGTTTAGTTCTGTTTTTAAACAGTTTGGAAATGAATTGCCTAAAAGCACTCAAATTATTATCAACTTATCTAATAATTCAGGCAAAATATTTAGTGGCATTCTATTGGTAATTATAATTTCATTAATAGCTCATTATTCTTTTAAAAAAAATACTCAATATCGTGCATTTATAACAGGACTCATTTTACGATTACCTTATTTTGGCAATCTAATTCAAAAAATTTATCTATCTCGTTTTTGCCAAGCCATGAGTTTGCTTATCACTTCGCGTACTACTTTGATTAATTCTTTATCACTTACTTCCAAAATGATAGGCTTTTACCCAATAGAAAACGCTATTGAAACCATAAAAAAAGACATTACAAAAGGTGCTTCTTTAAGCGAAAGTTTACAAAAACATCCTGTTTTTGAAGCCAAGATGGTATCTATGATTGAGGTATCAGAACAAGTTAATCAGTTAGACACCATGTTCGAAAAACTAACTGAACAATACAACGAGGAAGTCAATTATCAAACCAAAATGATTGGCGTAATTTTAGAACCTATGCTTATTATCATTATAGGTATTATAGTAGGAATCATTATGGTATCAATGTATGCACCTATGTTTGACTTAAGTAAAATTATCAAAAATTAATAGTCTTCCTTAACATAAATAACAATGAAATTAAATACTGTTTAAACGATAATATATAATACTAGTTGAACAGTGAAAACTAAAAAAATTCTGGCTCAAATTATGCGTTCGCCTTTATCTCAGATTACGCATTAGAAAAACTAATTTTTATAACTCATTGAAATAAAATGTTTTAATTTTTATCAATTCTAGTTTTTAAAAAATTAAAGTATTAGGAAATCAATAAAGTTTTTTTAAAATTCTCTAATGCGTAATTTGAGGTTATAATAAAAATAAAAGGCTCATATAGAGGGCCATTTTTTAACTTGTTTTTTATCAAGAACCTATTTATTTTCTTTTTTAGACTATTCATAACATTTATCAGTTGCTAGATAAAAATCTTTATATATTTTTGTTAAGGCTGTCCAAAAAGTAACAACGTTCTATTTAGCTTGTCTCATTATCAAAGTTATGCAATTCATTTCGGTTGAGTAACTAGATCTAAACAACTGAAACGAGTTAAATAACAATCTTGTCGTTTTGAAACACCTTTAACTAGTATATTTTTCACAATAAAAAACAAACGATATGAAACCGGATTTATTTCAATCACCCGATTATTACCAGTTAGATGATCTTTTAACAGAAGAGCATAAATTAGTACGTGATGCTGCTCGTACATGGGTAAAAAAAGAAATATCACCTATAATTGAAGAATATGCACAACGCGCTGAATTTCCTCATCAAATTATTAAAGGATTAGGTGAAATAGGCGGATTTGGGCCATATATACCTGTTGAATATGGTGGTGCGGGATTAGATCAGATTTCGTATGGTTTAATAATGCAAGAAATAGAAAGAGGAGACTCTGGTGTACGTTCTACTTCATCTGTACAATCTTCATTGGTCATGTATCCTATTTGGAAATATGGATCTGAAGCACAACGTCAAAAATATTTACCTAAATTAGCTACAGGAGAATGGATGGGTTGTTTTGGATTAACAGAACCTGATTACGGATCAAATCCCGGGGGTATGGTAACTAATTTCAAAGATATGGGAGATCATTATCTATTAAATGGTGCTAAAATGTGGATTTCTAATGCTCCTTTTGCTCAAATTGCAGTAGTTTGGGCAAAAAATGAAGAAGGTCGTATTCACGGATTAATTGTTGAACGAGGAATGGATGGTTTTAGCACACCTGAAACCCATAACAAGTGGTCTCTACGTGCCTCTGCAACAGGAGAACTTATATTTGATAATGTAAAAGTCCCTAAAGAAAACTTACTACCTGGCAAATCAGGATTAGGCGCTCCTCTTGGTTGTCTAGACTCGGCTCGTTATGGAATTGCATGGGGTGCAATTGGGGCTGCTATGGATTGTTATGACACAGCCCTACGTTATTCCAAAGAACGCATTCAATTTGAAAAACCAATTGGCGCAACTCAATTACAACAAAAAAAACTTGCTGAAATGATTACCGAAATCACAAAGGCTCAACTTTTAACTTGGAGATTAGGTGTCTTACGTAATGAAGGAAAAGCTACATCAGCTCAAATCTCCATGGCAAAAAGAAACAATGTAGACATGGCTCTAACGATAGCTCGTGATGCTCGCCAGATACTGGGTGGAATGGGAATTACAGGAGAATACTCTATTATGCGTCACATGATGAATTTAGAATCTGTAGTAACATACGAAGGAACTCATGATATTCATTTATTAATTACAGGTATGGATATAACAGGTTTTCCTGCTTTCAAATAGTACATAAATAAAAATCATATAAATGCCTCCCCTATTAGGGAGGCATTTATTATTTTTGTTGAAATTTATTAAAATAATGAGCATAGAATCTATCCATAAAAGTATCCAAACACAAAAGGATATACTATTAAACCATCCTTTGTATTCTAAAATCAAAACATTAGAATCGCTTAATATATTTCTCGAACATCACATTTACGCTGTTTGGGATTTTATGTCTTTATTAAAAGCACTACAAAATCAATTAACGTGCACTAGCACTCCATGGAAAGCCTCCCCTAACCCAGAAACTCGTTATTTAATCAATGAAATAGTTTTAGCAGAAGAGTCTGACTTAGCTCTAGATGGTAGGCGTCTAAGTCATTATGAAATGTATTTAGAAGCTATGTATGACTGTGGTGCTTCTACGAGCGAAATCAAGAAATTTTTGAAACATACTGATGAAACTCAAAATATTTTCAAAAGCATTAATGAAAGTGAATTAGGACAAGCTATAAAGGACTTTTTAAATTTTACTTTTAATGTAATTGAAAAAGGACAAGCTCATGAAATAGCAAGCGCGTTTACTTTTGGGAGAGAAGATCTAATACCTAGCATGTTTACGGCTATTTTGAAAAATTTTAAAGAATCATTTCCTGAAAAAGATTTTTCAAAATTAATTTATTATTTCGAACGACATATAGAACTTGATGCGGACGAACACGGTCCCATGGCTATGAAAATGATTGAATACTTAGCAAACAACGACCCAAAAAAATGGAATGAAATGGAAATCATTGCAATTGAAGCTTTGGAAAAACGAATTGCTTTGTGGAATGCAATTGAGAAAGCAATTGACTCTATCTAAAAAATAAAACTGCCCGAAAAATTTAATTTCTCTTAATTATCCTATTATTCGGGCAGAATAGTTTCTTATTCAGCAGGGGCTAATTCTATTTCTAATCCGTTAATTTCAGGAGTTATTAAAATCTGACAACCTAAACGACTATTTTCTTTTACATTTAAAGCTTCCCAAAGCATAGCCTCTTCATCAGGATTTTTTTCAGGTAATTCTACATTATTCAAAACATAACATTGACAAGAAGCACACATAGCCATTCCTCCACAAATACCTATAGTTCCTTCAGGGGCCAATTCATACGCACGAACAAGTTCCATAATATTCATATTCATATCTGTTGGTGCTTGTACTTCATGAGTTACTCCTTCTCTATCCGTTATTTTTATGATAATATCTAAAGACATATTTTTTTCTTACAAAAGTAACGATATTTATAGAAAAATATTAAATTTGACAAAACTTTGGGGGATTAGCTCATTTGGCTAGAGCGCTACGCTGGCAGCGTAGAGGTGACCGGTTCGAGCCCGGTATTCTCCACTTTTTATTTTTTTTAGAATATTTTTTCTAGAAAGAAAAAAATAATATATTTGACAAAACATGGGGGATTAGCTCAGCTGGCTAGAGCGCCTGCCTTGCACGCAGGAGGTCATCGGTTCGACTCCGATATTCTCCACTAAATTAACTAACCAAAACCAAAAACCGAGAGCGTCTCCTAGAGGCGTTTTTTTTATCTCATAATAAAATGAAAAATAAGACCTTATTTATTTTATTTTTATTTTGTTTCTTAAAAGCTTCTTCTCAAGAAATCATAACAACTCTTCCTGATACTGTAACACATTGGAAGAAACAAAATAAAATTTCTTTAGACATTAATCAAATAAGTTTTATTAATTGGAATGCGGGTGGTAACAATTCTATTTCGGGTCTGATTAAAGGTGATTTCAAAAGAATTTTCCAGCATAAAAACATCAAATGGCATAATGAGCTATTATTTCGCTATGGTATAAACAAACAAGATGGTCAAGAAATAAGAAAAACAGAAGATGTCTTTCTCTTAAATTCTACTTTAGGTTTTAAAAAGGATAGTATTTCTAATTGGCACTATTCCGCTAAATTAAATTTCAATACTCAATTTGCAAATGGATATAAGCATCCTAACTTTGAGAAGCCTATTTCTAGTTTTTTTGCCCCAGCTTATCTATTCATAGGTATTGGTACTGAATATATTGATAAAGATCAAAATTTTAAAATCTATTTATCTCCTTTAACTCAAAAATCTACTTTTGTCTTTAATACAGATTTAGCGAACGAAGGTGCTTTTGGCGTAGAAAAAGGAAAAAAATATCGAAACGAAATTGGAATTCTTCTAACCGCTTTTCACAAAGACGAAATATATCAAAATATTTATTTAGAAAACAAAATTAATCTTTACACAGACTATCTAAATAATTTTGGTAACATAGACGTAAATTGGCAATTACAATTTGATTTCATCATCAATAAATACGTTTCAGCAAACATTAATTCCAATTTGTTATATGATGATGATGTTAAGACTAAAAATGAGATAAATGGACAATTAATTACATCAGGAGCTAAAATTCAATTTAAGCAGATAATTGGTATTGGTTTAAATTATTCTTTTTAGAAAACTCCTAATAAAACTTTCTAAAATCTAGAAATAACGTCTATATATTATTCCTATTTTTATTATTTAGGTAGTAAAATATTTGTTTCAAGAAAATCATTTATCTCAAATTAAAACACATCTTATTTAAGTATTAAATTTATAGCGTTTAAAATTAAAATATACTGGACTAAAAAGTAAAATTCTCGATCTGTTTTTTTTATTTTAAAACAACTCTAACAAATGGTTGAGCATATAACTGAAATCATCGTTAGTTCGAGCGTGAAGCGCATCGAGAACCAACACTATTCTTTATTGCTTTTGTAGGATAGTGTCGAAATGAAAAATTACAAACTTTTTGAACAGTCTCAAGGTTAAAAAAATAGTATTATGAGAAAATTTCAAAGTTTAAATGGTATTATAGCCTCATAAGATTAATTTTAAATTTAAAATATACCTAAACAACATTGTTTTTTTCGAACATTTTGCTTTAAAAAGAAATTAAATTCAAAAGAGACGCTATACAAATAATTAACTAAATATACTTTCTTATTCTAAATCTATTTAATCATACAAAAAAATAAAATGTTTAAAATATCATTTTTATAAATAAAAAAATTATTGTCTAACTACTATCCGTTTTCTTTTTTCGAATTTTACTTCTAAAGAATCTCGGTATATTTTTCTTATTACTACACCATTACACTCTGTATTTAATCGAGTTTTAAATAGGTTATCATTAACTTTTATTAAAATTAGTTCCTCTGCTTTTCCTTGGGTTTTTATGTAACCATAAAATTTTATATCTGGAAAAGGGTTTTCTTCAATTACTTTGACTGGTTTTATAGGTTTTATCTCATTTTTCTTAAGTTTTAATAGGTTTGTCGTTATATTTGTTTGTTGTGGTTTATTATTTTCAATTTTAATAACCTTAACCGTCTTTAAAAAAGGGTCTATTGAAAGAGAACCTAGAAGAAAAGTATCCTTTTCAATTTTATCTGGTAATTTTATAGTAATATTATTTTCAAAATTGTTTTCTATTTGTTTGTCTTGAAAGAAATGGCTTATATATTTATAAATTACAGTTCCCCATAACGCTAAAACACCTATTAAAAGGATCACGTTTATTTTTTTTTTCATCATTAATTTATTAATAAACTATTTGGTTTACTGTATAAAGATCCTATATTTCCTGCTTTATCTTTGGCTTTTACTCTCCAGAAATAAGTAGCTGTAGCAGTAAATATTTTTTGGTAATTTGTCGTAGTTGTAATTTGGCTTTCAAAATTTTTAGTAAAATCAACATCCGTTGCAAACTCAATTATATAATAATCAATAGGTGATTTAATGGTCCCAGAATCAGTATCTAATTTCCAACTAAGTTCTACGGTAGAATTCACTTTACGTGTTTCAGCATTATTAGGTAATAGATTTTGTGGCGCGTTTGGCGGAGTTGTATCTAATGAAAACGTAGATTTATTAAAATCAGTAGATGACGTTGTATTTATAGCTTTTACTCTCCATTCATAAAGGGCATCTGATTTCAAAACAGTTGCATCTAAAACATAAGTTGGTGTTGTTAGACCTTCTTTAGAAAGCAATAATAAATTACTATTGGTCACGTCATATAATTCTAGAGTATAAGTAGTTGCTATTTTTATAGGATCCCAGATTAATATTAAATTATTCCTATTAGTAAAAAAACCATTGGACGGACTTTTTAGAATTACGAGTTGGTTTTCTAAACTGGTTGGTAATTTTATATCGAAGGAACTTGAGATTGTATATTTCGATTCATATCCTTGATTTTCTCCTCTAATTTTAAACTTGTATTTACCAGGTAGTAATGGGAGTTTTAAAGAGTTTTTAGTGGTTATTGTATCTTTTATTACAAGTGCATTTTTATCTTCTATTTGTAACCGATATTTATTGGCTCCTTTAAGTGGTTCCCATTGAAAACTGATTATATTACTTTCTATAACACTCCCCTCTTTTGGTGTTAAAACATTTACGACATCGGTTGTAATGTCTTTTTCTAAAATATCATCACACGCTGTAATACTTATAGCAAAAAACAAAAATAATACGTTATTAAATACCTTCATAATTTTGAAATATAAGTTTTAAATATAATTTTTCTTCTTTATCATTTTTTTGTTCTGTAAAAAACTGTAAACTTACAAGTTTTGAGCTTTGAAAATTATTTTCAAAGTTATAAATTGTGTTTAGTAATTGATTAGTATTTCCTGACAGAACTATACTATTTGTTATGATTGAAAGGTGTTCATCTTTAAAAAAATGGATAGGTTGAATCGAGTGTATCGCAATTTCTGAATGGTTTTTTGCTAAAAAATCAATAATTTCTTGTTGTATAATTTCTTTTTCTTTTCCGCTTTTACCAATTAATAGATCTAATTTGGCAACGTCATTATATAATTTATTTAAACCTGATGTTTTGGCATTTATTTCTTGCGTCTTTTCTATAAGTGCTTTATATTCTTTATATGAGCCTATTAACTGGCTAAAAGAACGTTTATAAGCAGTAATAGATAACAAACAAAGTATTACTAATAATGCTTTAAATTTTTGTTTGAAAGAATACTGATTAAACATGATGTGTTATGATTTTTATTTCAAACTGTAACCTATTTTTTTTATCTTTTTTAAAATTGACAATCTCAAATTTTCTTACCCAACTAAGTTTTTTTATATCAGTTAGCCAATTATTAAAAACCTTTTCTTCTTGTGTATGCCCTTTAATAAAAAAAGTATTAGGAGTCATTAAGATTTTTTTATTTATTTTAATTTCTTTATCTACAGGAGCATAATTTAGCTCATTTAATTTCATATCATTTGGCACTATTTTCAATAAGTCAAACACGTAATGTGATATAAAAATATTTGAAGTTATTCCTGATTCATTTACAATCATCATTTGTTGTTCTCTCCTTTTTTCTAATTTTTTAATTTGTTTATAGGATTGATTTGAATAGATGACTTCTAAATTAAGTTCGCTTATCTTTTTATTAAAATATTGTATAGAGGTATAACTTAAGAGGAGTAAGGTAAAAAAAGAGACTAGCATAATAACAGCTAGTTTATTAAAAGCTTTTTGATAAATTACTTCTTCTAAATTAATTTTATTTTCGGTTTTAGTAATTTCTTCAGGTTGTAAGAAAAAATGTATAGCGCTTGCGTATAGAGGTAAATGACTGCTTAAAAGAGTATCTTCTCCGACTTGAATGGAAGTAGTTTTATTGTTTTTAAGAAAACTTTCAAGTTTATTTTCTTCAAAAATCAATTCTAGTTCACCAGCTTTTATGGTGTTTATGTGTATATAATCTTTTAGAAAGGCTACAGGAAAAGCTCCTATATATACATCTAGTACCTGAAAATGATTTGCTTGAAAAAATTGTATGTTTTCTTCTACCAAAATACTTCTAGAAAAACTCATAAAACGGATTTCTTCATTTTGAAAAGTAGTGTGGTAGATACTATCAAAATTAATTGTTTTTAGCCAATTTATATCTATTTCATTATTGTTATCTACTTTTTTGTTTAATATCCCTTTACCATCAATTGATAGAACAACAGGAATTTTCACATCAGTTGCTTTACAAAGTTTTTCAAAACTATCAAAAGTTCTAGAATTTAATATATTAAGCTTATTTCTTTTTTTGAAGACCGTCAATACATGAAATACGTCAGCATGTTCTTTTTTAACAATGCCAATGATATTTATTTTATTAATTTTTATTATTTGGGTAAGGTATTGTAGCATTAATATACAACGGTTGGTTTAATGAATATATGAAGTTTTGAATCATTTTTTGATTTTTTTCGGCTACTTGTAAACCATTTCAAAACAGGGATTCTTGAAATCAAAGGGACACCTGTTCCTGAATTTTCTTTTTTTAATTCATCTAGTCCTCCAAGTAGTATCATTTCTCCATTTTTAACCCTTACTAATGATTCAAATTTTTGTGTAGCTTTCCCAGGAGGGGCATTTTCTCCTGCTCTACCTAAGAATGAACTTTTTTCAACTGCAATATTTAGAGTTACATTTTCATCTGTAGAAACAAAAGGTTTTATTGATACACTTAAGTTAGCATCTGTTGGTTTCCAAGTTCCTGATTGTAATATATTATTCCCTATATTATTATTACTTAAAATCTGATTATTTTGTTCAAAATAATAACTAGTTTCTCCAATTGCAAGTTTGGCTTCATGACCGCTGATTGTTGCTATTTTAGGTGTTGATTCTACTTTTAGTATTAAATTATTTTCTAGTAATTTTAAATTAGCGTAAAAACTTTCCGTTACTTTTCCTATTTTAAATAAGCCAAAACCATTAAAAGCATTTATTAAACTATTTATTGAAGTACTATTTAATGACATATCGGCTGTAGGATATAAAGTTCCTGAAGTTCCTATAGGAGCTTGTCCTTTTGCTAAAAGTCCTGCTTTAAAACCGCTTTGAATATCATATCCTTTGTTATACTGAGCAATAATTACCTCTATTTGTACCATAGGTACAACTTTATCAATTTGTTTTAAATAAAGACGAAGTTCGTCAATTGCTTTTTTGGATCCTGAAACAATCAAACTATTTAATTCTACAAATTCTTTAATTTCAAGTTTTTCAGCAAAAACTCTTGGTAAAGATTGTTGTACACTTTCGATCGAACGATTTTCTAATTGAATAATTTCAGTAGCTCTAAGTCCTTCAGTAGCATATTCTCCTATCAGATATAAATTATCTTGTTTTTTAAAGGTGTATTTTCTGCCTTTAAATACATGTTCTAATAAATCATCAAATGTTATATGCTCCACAGAAAGACTAGTCTTTTCGTTTTCAGGTTTATTATACAAAAAATAATTAATATGTAATTTTTCAGCTGCTTCTGTCAGAAGATCATTTACATCTGCAAGATCTGCATTTATATTTAAAAAACCTGTTTTATCTAATAAAACATCATAGTATCCTGGTATTCCTCGGCTGGCTTTTGCCTGTTTATTTCTGACATTATTATTTATTCCATAAGCATTTCCGTTATTATTAGGCTCTTTATTTTTTTCTAGAAAGAAAAAGCCATTTTCATCTTTTGAAACAACTAGATCGTTCGATTTAGACATCATTTGCATAACCTGTTCAAAAGGTCTGTTTAGAATGTAAGAAGATACTCTTAGTCCTTTTATATCTGGAGCTAAAACCACATTCTTTCCAGATTTATCTATGATTGCTTTTGCTACAGCAGGAAGAGAATCGTTTTCTAATTTCAAAGAAAGAAAATCATTTTCTTTATTATAAGTAACATCAATGTTTTTAGGTTGTTTTTTCTCGATAATTTTAATTTCTTTTCTCTTTTTGAAAACGATTATATTATTCAAAAAACTTACTTCTAAATCATATTTTTGTATTAAATGTAGAAAAACATCTTTAACTGTTACATCATAGAAATTATTAACTACCGTTTGATTTAGATCAGTATCTACATCAATATTAAGTTGATGTTCTTCTGCAATGGAAGCTATGAAATCATGTAAAGAAAGTCCTGAAACATTAATTTTCAAAACTTCATTTATTCCTTTTTTTTGTTTTGATAGTTCATCCAATTTATAACTTAATTGATTTAAGTCTTGTTGAGCGAAAACTGAATGGGATAAAACAATACCTAAAAGGAAATAAATAATTTTTTTAAACATTTTATTGGGTAATTAAAATTGGGTAAATTTCATCTAACGAAGTTTTTCCTTTTGCCAAAAGGGCAAAGGCTTTATAAGCCAATGTTTGATGGTTATTATTATTTTCAAACACCTCCGTTATATGATTATGTTTTATTGCTGTAGCTAATTTATTATCTATATTAATTACTTCATAAATAGCTGTTCTACCTTTATATCCTGTATGAAAACATTGATTGCAGCCTTGTGTTTTATAATGTTTTTCCAATGGATATGGGAAATGAAAACTTACTGGAAAATCGTCTTTGTCTACTTTTGTTTCTTGTTTGCAATTTTCACAAAGTTTTCTAACCAATCGTTGTGCTACCGATAGATTTAAGGTTTCAGAAATTAAATAGGCTGGAACTCCCATATCAACTAAACGCGAAATGGTTCCGATTGCGGAGTTTGTATGAATAGTTGACAAAACAAGGTGTCCTGTAAGCGAAGCTCTAATGGCCATAAGTGCTGTTTCTGAATCTCGAATTTCTCCCAACATAATCACATCTGGATCTTGACGTAAAAACGATTTGAGAGCCGAAGCAAACGTAAGTCCAATATCTTCTTTCAGTTGAACTTGATTAATTCCTTTAAGGGTATATTCTATCGGATCTTCAACCGTAACAATGTTTCTTTTTGAATCATTTAATAATTTTAAAGTAGCGTACAACGTTGTGGTTTTTCCTGACCCAGTTGGACCACTTATCAAAATTATACCATTAGGTTTCTTTACAGCTTGAAGGTATTTTTGTAATTCATCTTCTTTAAAACCTAAAGCATTCAAGTCAATATTTGAAGCATCTTGCCCTAGCAAACGCATTACTATTTTTTCACCAAAAAGCGTTGGTAAAATTGATACTCTAATATCAAAAGATTCATTTGTAATACGTCCGTCTTGTGGTAACCTCTTTTCAGTAATATTAAGTTTAGCTTTGATTTTTATTTTATTGACCAATTCTAGATAATTTTCTTTTTCTATCTTATATCTTTCTATAAGTTGACCATCAATTCTTAACCGAATTCGGGCATTATCTTCATACACTTCAAAATGAATATCACTACTCTTTAATACCTTTGCTTCTTCTAGTAGAGATTCTAAAAAATCATTTTTTTCAACATTAAAATTCTTTTTTTGGATATCAATACGTTCCTTCCGATAATAGATAGATAAGCCTTTATTTATTACATCTGTATCTACCTTAAAAAGAAGAATTTTTTTACCTGTTAAAAGTTCTAATTCCTCTTCAATACTTGAATTATGATTTATATTGTCAACATATAATTCAATACAATCAGTTTTTACTTGCTTCGGGATTACACGATAATGATTAGCTAATTCACTTGAAATAGCCAAAAGGTTTTCTGAATCAATAACGAATGTATCCTCCATAATTAGAAAAGCAATAGTGAATAAGGCTTAAAAAATAATTTAAGACATAATACGAATACTAGTAGCAAAGCGGAAAAACCCGCCAAGGGAATAGATTCTGTTTGTCTTTTTTTTAAAAATATAAAATAAAGAGTAATTGAAAATAACATCGTACTTACAATAAATACTAAAAATTTTTGTAATTCAAAAAGAGGTGCTATAGATATAAAAAATAAGACATCTCCTAAACCAAAATAAGTATTTAAAGGATTTGAGTAATTTTTATTTTTAATTCTCATATAAAAAACCATCATTCCAAAAATAAGAAGAAAGAACACGCAATTAATGAGAGTACTTTTCATTCGTAAGTAAAAAGGAAATGGAGGTATAGAGAATCCTATAATTATAATTAACAAAGGCAAGGTAATATGTATTGCTCTATGTTTTAAATCTTGAAAAAAAAGAAATAACAAAGCTAAAATAAGTCCCCAATATAAAAGTAAATTCACTTTATTCTTTAGTAACTTCGGTTAATAACTTAGTATTATTAATTTCCCACGTATTAAAACTTCCATCACCATCCATATCTGATACTGCAGTAGCTCTTGCTAAAAAACTTTCGTTGGATGATTCTATTATTTCAACTCTATACATGGCTTGTCCTCCTTCATCTACCGTTTTTTCTTGTTCAAATCCTAGTTCATCTAAATTTCCTGAAAACTTAGAATATCTATAAAAATAACTTTTTTCTAAACCATATACTTGATTTAACATGGCTTGAGCTTCAATGGATTTTGCTTGACTTATTACCGAGGTTTGATTAGGTAACACCATTAATAATAATATACCAATAATACAAAGCACAATGAGTATTTCCGTCAAAGAGTATGCTTTGACCATCAAGTGCTTATTGAAGGATAAAAACTTATTTTTCATAAATTTAAGTGAATTTTCGGGGCAAAAACAGGAATTGTATTTGAAAAAATGTGATCAAAATCTTTTTATCAGAAACAAACTCTAAAGTAAGCATCTAAAAAGAAACAACTTGGGATCTATTTTATCACCTCGAAGAAAGGCAAAGTTACATTATCAATACTATGTAATTTTATGCTTTAATCGAAATGAGAAGATTACCTCTTTTTAAACCACTCTTTTTATTGAAATAAAAATTATTTTTTATTTAATACTTCTTTTAGTTGTTTTTTAAGTTCTTGAATTTCTTTATTTTGTTGGATTAAATACAAAGTAAGTTCTTCTATTTTTTCTTGTTGTACTTTAGCTATTTCACCCAATTCTAATCCTTTCTCTGTAATATCTTTAGCAGATGGCACATTAGGTAAATGATTATTTTGTTTTATAAAAGTATCTACTTCATCTAAACTACGTAATTTATAATCTTTGGCAAAAACATAATCAGCCCAAGTATTGTATACTTTTACTTCTTCTGCTCTTATACGTCCCTTTACAGAAAGTTTATAATCTTTATTACTATCAACTGGATCTACAAATTTATCAGTTCCGATACCAATATGTGTATCTACAAAGACATCACTATCAAATTTAGAGGAACCTGTTTTAACCCAAAAAGTATGCGCAATTGGCCAAGCTTGCGCACCTCCTAGTACTACGTGAGTATCTTTTTTAGGCATTTCTAAAAACACAAAATCAGCACCATTATTAGAAACAGTAAAACAATCTTTTTGTGTTGCATCAGTAAATTTAAAATATCCATACCCTCCTTGTCTTGCTTCCACTATAAAACGACTAGCATCAGACCTATCAGTTAAACTAAACCAAAAAGATGATTCGTTTGGATTTATATTTGATTTTGGGAAATCAAACAATTGAAGAGTTCTATCTACTCCAGAAGTACTTACTGAGTAACCAGCATTTATGATTCTACTCCTATTATTTCTGTCATTTACATCAACAAAAGTTTGCCCATCTGGCAAACCACCTGCAACATCTAATTTTGAATATAAAGCATTTGTTCCTATTCCTATATTTCCTGACTTAGAATCAATATTTAGAACAGAATTACCATTTGAAGTACTTATAAAATTTATTTTTTTACTATCCATATTTACGGTTCTATCTCCTTGAAGAGTACCATCATTACCATAAATATCCGAAGATGTACCTGCTGAACCAGACATTGGAGTTAATATTACATTTCCTTGACTATCTACTGTTAAAGCTTTCCCATTAGGCTGTGATGTTGAACTTGTACTTTTTAATTGTGTCAATTTAAGTCCTGAAATTCCTTCTGTTTCACTATCTACTTCTAGTTTTACTGTTGAATTTGTTATTCCTAAAGTTACGTTATTTTTAATATCAGGGGTTGATTTTCCAATTAAGGCTTCAGTCTTAATTTCTTCTTTTTTAGAAGATACTTCTACATTCTTTGGTTTTTGTTGTAAAGTTTTACTAGCTCCATTATAAGTTTGTCCTTGTACATAGCTAAAACACATCATGGTTACAAACGTACAAACATATCTGTTGTTTTTCATTATTTATTTATTTTTCCACAAAAGTATTACAATTATAAAAAAGAACAATTTATTAAGGAATGAATTACAGCAATAAATACACTCTATAGATTATAAAATGTTGTTTTAACACTATTTCATTTCTTTAAAAATTATCAAAAAGTAAATTTTTCTACCAATTCTATTTAATACCATTTAAACTTAAAATATACTGAATTAAAAAGTAAAATTCTCGATATGTTTTTTTATTTTAAAACAACTCGAACAAATGGTTGAGTATATAATTGAAATCATCGTTAGTTCGAGCGCGAAACGCATCGAGAACCAACACTAATTTTTATTGTTTTTGTAGGATAGTGCCTAAATCAACATACAGTTTGTCACTACGAAGGAGGAGTCTCATAATCAATATTATGTAATTTATTCCTTTGGTCGAAATGAAAGATTGTAAACTTTTTGGACAGTCTCGAGGTTAAAAAAGTATTATTATGAGGAAATTTCAAGTTTAAAAGGTATAATTATAAGTAGTCCCTATAAAATATTCTTTCAATTTCCTTTTTTGTTGTATAAATAAGTTGTTTTTCAAATTAATACAAACAAAAAAGCTCCCTTTTCATACATTGCTCTCAAATGTTTATAAGCATTGAGGGCAATGTACTTCAAGGATAGCTTTTATATTTTTATAAAAAATAATAACTATTAAAAGTTATAAGAAAAAGTAAAATTCCATGTTCTACCAAATCCAAAGAAAACTTGATTTGCATCGGCCAATCCTTTATATAAGCGATTTGCACTAGCATAAGTGGTACCTATTGGAGCATTTGCTATTTGATCATCAGCAAAGATATTACTTCTGGATTCAGAAATATAAACTGTATTTAAAACATTGTTTAGATTAACTCTAAAATTAAAATAATCATTAGATTCTTTTACTCTATAGGTTTTGAATGAAAAACCTGCATCTAACAATCCATAACTAGGCAATTGTAATGTTCCTTTGTTAACGGCTTCTTTAAATTTAGTTGGATCTATACTAGCATATAGCTTGTCTACATATAAATAAGTAGCATCTACTTTTAATCCTTTAAAAATTTCATAAGTTACACCTGCACTAGCTGTAGTTTGAGCTACATCTCCTACTTTTAAATTATCTAAATATAATGTTTCAGGTTTTCCTCCAGAAATTTGGTTATTATTAGCATCAAAACGATCGCTTGTAACATTATTTTTATATCTCCAATCACCGATAGACCCCATTAAATTAATCGTGAAATTATCAGTTGGCTTTATATTTGCTTCTAGCTCAATACCTTTATGTACTTGTTGAATACCACTAAAGTTATAATAACCTCCTACGTTTGTAACGTCTGAATCAGATTGTCTTTGAAAACGATCTTTCCAACTTGTATAATAAACATTTAAATTAGCATTGAAAACAGAAGATTTAAAACCATACCCTCCTTCTAATCCTAGTATTTTCTCATTTATAAGATTTCCAGCAAGTACTGAAAGATTGTTTGGGTAAACTGCATTAAAGAAAGGCTGTTTTGAATAATATCCGCTATTAACAAAAACATTCATTTTTTCATTAATATTAAAATTCACTCCTCCTTTAACATTGCCTCCTATTAAATTTTTATAATTTGTTGAATACAAAGGATCTGATTCTTTATATGTAAATGTATCTACACGTTTAAAACCTTGCTGTGATACTGCTCCTTGAAAAAATGCTGTAAATCTATCATTTGAATACTCTAACTGTGTGAATGCGCCATACCATCTAACATGACCATCATTATTATATTCAATTCTTTCTTGATTTTTTACATTACTCCACGGATTAAAAGAAGGTTTTGCTGAATATGTTTGAAATAAAATTCTATTAGGATTATTTATATCTCTATTATCTTTAAAACCGTCTGCGCCTAATAAATCAACAACATTTCTAAAATGATAACCAATATAGGTTCTCGCATCTACACCAAAATCTAAGGTTAAAGTCTTACTTAATTTAGTATTTAAGTTTATAATTGCACCGTACCAATCATGTGAATTTATGTTAGCTCTTCTTGTAAACCCTGTAGTTCTATCCGTTAGATACAAACCATTTGAAGTAGGTGCAATTTGTGCTCCTGTTATTGGCGTTACGGACTCCCCCCTAGAGGCAACATATTCCCCTCTGTTAAATGCTACAAAATCATTAAACGGCACCAATCCGCTTGCTGTTTTAAATGTTACGGGTGTTTTTCCTGTAAATCCTGTAAGTCCTCCACGTCCCCATGAGCCATAAAAAACAGAAGATAATTTTACCTTGTCATTAAATTTAAAATCATAGTTTAATGAAGCTACTGGTTTATGATAATAATTCGTAGCCCAAGAATACTCTTGACCATTTAAATATCCCCAATCTGAATTGTATTTTATATTAGGTTCTCCATTTGAACCATATTTGATATAATCAGCAATAGTATTTGCAAAACTTCTTTGGTTATGCCATTGTGGAGCTCCCGTAAATGTAAATTGCAAACTATTTTTTTCATTAATATCATATCCTAAACCTATAAAATAGTTTTGTCCAAAATATTTAGTTCCATTAACATACCCATTTCCTTGTGTGCTACTTAATAAAACAGAAGCTGACAATCCATTTTCTAATTTACCTGTAGAATAAGATGCCAATGTTTTTATATGATCATTGTTAGCAATAGTAGCAGATAAAATACCTCCTCTTTTAGCATCTGATGTTCGGGTAACAACATTAATAGTACCTCCTACAGAAGAGATTGCTAATTTTGAAGATCCCAAACCTCTTTGTACTTGCATGGCAGTAGTCACATCTGATAAACCGGCCCAATTACTCCAGAAAACAGAACCGTTTTCCATATCGTTTACAGGCACACCGTTTATCATAACAGCAATATTTTTCTGATCAAACCCACGAATATTCACGCGAGAATCCCCATAACCACCACCTGATTTTGTTGCATACACAGATGGCGTAGTCGCTAATATTTCTGGAAATTCCTTTGTTCCTAATTTTTCTCTAATTTCAGCCGCTTTTATTGTAGAAACGGCTACAGGAGTCTTACGATCTTTTGCAACATCTACTACTGTAGACTTAATTACAACCTCTCCTAATACATTTCCTTTATCTTTTAATACTATAATACCTAAATCAGCTTTTCCATTGGAAACTGTAAAAGCTACTTTTTTAGTTTCGAAACCTAAATAAGTAATTAATAGATTTCCCTTTGTGTTTTTAGTTTCTATTAAAAACCCACCATCAAAAGCTGATGATACGTTTTGTCTTGTGCCTTCAATGACTACATTTGCACCAGGTAGTGCACCCGTCTCATCTTGAATAGTTCCCATGATCTGATTTTGTGCGAAAAAGGGAGCACAAACAAACATCATGGTCACTAAAACCCAATTTTTCATGTTCTTCATTTGTTGTGTTTTTAGATTTAAAAGTGATGCTACAAAATTCAAACATATTTAAGTAGGCAATGTTAAGGCAATGTTAATTTTTAAAAAAACTTTAACACACATATAAAGAAAAATTATTTTTTTTAAACCATAAAATCACATTTTATACTATTTCTATTTAATTTATTAAGAATTTTATTACTCTGTAAATTTACTTAACAAAAACAAAGTAGAGGAATCATGTTCTCGAAAATCATTTTCTTGAAATTCATCTAAAATTTTATTAGCTAATTCCTTACCTAACTCTACTCCCCATTGATCATAACTAAAAATATTCCAAATAATTCCTTGTACAAATATTTTGTGTTCATATAAAGCAATCAAACTTCCTAATGTTTCTGGCGTAAGTTGGTTTATTAAAAGTGTATTGGTTGGTTTGTTTCCTTCAAATATTTTATGAGGTAACAATTCTTCTTGTTTACATTTATCTACATTTTTCTTTTCAAACTCATCTAGTACTTGTTCTTTATTTTTACCATTTAATAATGCTTCTGTTTGAGCAAAAAAATTGGCCATCAATTTTTGATGATGTGTTATGTTACCATGTAATGATTTTTTAAAACCGATGAAATCAGCAGGAATTAATTTAGTTCCTTGATGTATTAGTTGAAAAAAAGCATGTTGAGAATTTGTTCCAGGTTCTCCCCAAACTATTGTTCCTGTTTGATAATTCACAGGAAATCCTGATCGACTTATTCTTTTTCCATTACTTTCCATAATTCCTTGTTGAAGATAAGGAGGTAATTTTTGTAAATATTGAGTATAAGGAATTACAGCTTCTGTTTCTGAATTAAAAAAATTATTATACCAAATACTTAAAAGCCCCATAATGACTGGGATATTTTTATCAAATGGAGTATTTATAAAATGCTGATCCATTTTATAAGCACCTAACAACAATTGTTCATATTGCTCATAACCTATAGACAAAACAACAGAAAGTCCTACGGCTCCCCATAACGAAAATCTACCGCCTACCCAATCCCAAATTGGAAAAATATTATCAGAATCTATTCCAAACTCTACTGTTTTTTTTATTTCGCTTGAGACTGCTACAAAGTGATTCTTTATAAATTTTTCTTCTGCATTTTTTAAAAACCACTTTTTGGCAACAAGGGCATTACCAAGTGTTTCTTGCGTTGTAAATGTTTTAGAAACAACAACAAATAAGGTTGTTTCAGGATTTAATTTATTTAAAATTTCAGTTGAATGGTCTCCATCTATGTTAGAAATAAAATGAACGTTAAGATGATTTTTATAATATGACAAAGCATCTGTTACCATAGCAGGTCCTAAATCAGAACCTCCAATACCTATGTTTACAATATCTGTAAATGGTTTATCAGTATATCCTTTTCTTTTTCCAACAATTACTTCTTCTGAAAATTGTTTTATTTTATCTTTTACCGCCCATATATCTTGAACAATTTCTTGATCATCTAGTTGCAATTTAACTGTTTTAGGCAATCTAAGGGCTGTATGTAATACGGCTCTATTTTCAGTTTTATTTATTTTTTTTCCTAAAAATTGTGAGTTAATTGCATCTTTTAAGGAACATTCTTCTGCTAAATCTAATAGCAATGATAATGTAGTATCATTAATTCTATTTTTAGAATAATCTAAAAGAAAATGATCCCATTCAACGTGAAATTTTTTTGTTCTTTGACTATCATTTTCAAACATTTGCTGCATTGATACATTTTGTATTTCAACGAAATGTTCTTTTAATTTATTCCAAGTATTTGTTTCAGTAGGATTTATAGAGGGCAAAATCATATTTATATAAGGTTCTATTTTTTTATCGGTTTATTTTTTTTAATGTTTAAAAGAAGAAATCGACTAGTTTTTCAAAGTTCTTCTCCCCAGTTTTTTAATTCTTCTTCAGACCATAATTCAGGGAAGAATATACGGCGCTGATAACGTGGGTGCATATATTTTTTCCAATCGCTTCCTCCTGTTGCTTCACCATTTCCTTTACCATTATCTATGTATTTTTGAGCAGCACGGTAGTGTCCCATCACCCACGTAATATTTACAGTATAATCATAATGACGCATGGCTTTAATTAATTCAGGATTAGTTTGATCTTCAATAGGGAGTTGTTTAAACTTACACCATAAATTAATTGTATTGTATTCTTCCATAACTTGAAGAAATTCTTTTTTATATTTTTCTTCAAATTGTTTTAGAAAATACGATTTTTCTCCTGTTTTATAATTTTTACCAGCAGCTTGCCAATACAAATGTTCAAAAGCGTGATTATAAGAAGTATTTCTATCAATAGTTGTTCTATAACGATAGTCAATTAAGTTGATTAAATCAGTAGAACAAAATTCTATCATACGATACTGTGCACTCTGAAAACCACTGGCAGGAGTTAGTGTATGACGGAATTTCATGTATTGTTCTACGTCCATTCCTTCTCCCATTATCGTAAATGATGTGGTTAACATATCAAAATATCGACTAATACGCATAAGTCTATCCGTAAAGAATTGTGTTGTTAGTTTTTGAGCGTAAGAAACTTGTTTTATTTCCCATAAAATCATTTTGAATAAAAGTTCATTTATTTGATGATACATGATAAACACATTTTCATCTGGAAATATAGTACGCTGGTTTTGAAGACTTAACAAAGCATCTGTTTGAATATAATCCCAATAAGTAATGGGTTTAGACCAAAGAAGCCCTTCTAGGTAGGCTTCTGTTTTTTGATCTAAAGATTGGTATTTTTGGTCTATTTTATCTACTAAATTAGAGTAATCATTCATTCTATTAACTTTTTAAAACTAAAAAAGGGTTTTTAAGTCCTTTAAAACTTTCTAAATCCGCTTTTAAGGAACCCACAGCTAGACTTGCTTTAATTCGTAATGGTATTTTATTTTCATCATCACTTACCCATACGGTTAGACTTTCTTCTTCTTTAAAAACTCTACCATGCTGAACCAATGGCCTAAAAATTAATGTTTTGACGTTTCCAAATTTAGTATTAATTGTTTCTCTACCTAAGAAACGCATTTTAAATTTATAAATTTCATCATCAAAAAACATATCAATAATTATTGATTCTCCTACAGCCAATTCACTTGCTTTGGGATGATTTCGTAAATAATAAAACGAAGAAACAATATCTTGTACATCTTCTGTAACAGAGAGGTTCTTTTCTGTTTTATTCTTATAATCTTTTACTAGTATTGTATTTTTGGTCTGATTAAAAAAACCTTCTTGATCTTTGGTATATCCACCTTCATCTATTTTTCTTACATATTGATAAGGTTTATTGGTTTCTTGATCAAAAATACTTTGGTAATGATCTTCGACTTTAAAAAAGAAACGAGACATACCTGTTGTGTAGCCATGTCCAACTGCATAAAAACATTTCCGATTATTTCTTACTGCATCTTTTAATTCTAAAGTTGCATAACCAGCATTTACTATACCGTAGTGAATCCTATATTTTAACCATTCACCTACACCAAAAGCTTCTTTTTTTTGTTCTGTAATTTGAAACGATGATAAACCTAAAGCGGCTATGAATAATAGAATATTTTTTTTCATTTTTTATATTTGTAGACAGTTTGGTTATCAGTCACTACAATTTTTATTCCAAAAGTAATAAAAAACAAAAAAACCCAATCAGAAAATGACTGAGTTTTTATGTTATTAACCAACCAAAAAACTATAAATTATGAAAATTTATAAAGTTCAGAGGGAACCACCCCTCAAATTCATAGGACAAATATAAATCGTTTTTTTAATAAAAACACAACAAAAAATTAATTTTAACAAATTTTTATCAAAATTAAGAGTTTTTTAAGGTTTGTTTTTAAACTTTATTCATCAAAATATAGTTTTAAGTATTTTTTTGAATTAATTAATCAAAACCTAATTTAACTCGAACTCTTTTTAAAACATCATTAGCAACTAAAGATGCTTTTCCTGCACCAATTTGTAATATTCTATCCAACTCTGTCAAATTATTCATATAATAACTATAACGTTCTCTTTCTACTGCAAAACGTTCAACAATTAAGTCATATAAAGCTTGTTTAGCATGTCCGAATCCAAAATTACCAGCTAAATATTTCTCCCTTAATTCAGTTGTCTGATCCTCTGTAGCTATTAACTTATATAGAGAAAAGACATTACAGGTATCTGGATTTTTAGGATCTTCAAGTGGTGTACTATCTGTTTGAATCGTTTTGATTTGTTTTAACAAATCTTTGTCATCTAAAAATATATTAATTGTATTATTCCTTGATTTACTCATTTTTTCACCATCAGTACCAGGAATCAACATAGAATCCTCCCCTGTTTTAGCTTGTGGCAAGACAAATGTTTCTCCCATTTGATGATTAAAACGAGAAGCTACATCACGTGTAATTTCTAAATGTTGTAATTGATCTTTTCCTACAGGTACAATTTCTGCATCATAAGCTAAGATATCAGCAGCCATTAACATTGGATATGTAAACAATCCTGCATTTACATCTTCTAACCTATCTGCTTTATCTTTAAACGAGTGCGCTAACGTCAATCTTTGAAAAGGAAAAAAACAACTCAAATACCAAGTTAGCTCCGCAACTTGCGGAACGTCACTTTGACGATAAAAAGTTACTTTATTAATATCTAAACCGCAAGCTAACCAAGCTGCAGCTGTACTATATGTATTATTTTTCAAAACTGTACCTTCTTTTATTTGAGTTACAGAGTGTAAATCTGCTATAAATAAAAAAGATTCGTTTTCAGGCTGATCAGCCATTTTTATGGCAGGTATAATTGCGCCTAAAAGGTTTCCTAAATGTGGAGTTCCTGTACTTTGTACTCCCGTTAATATTTTTGCCATTATATTCTTAAAAATGATATTTTCGCAAAGGTAATTTTTTTTAATTCATATTTGAAGTAAATAACAACTGTTATGCGAATGTTAAAAATTCTTTTTTGGTGTATCTGGCGTTTATGGTTTTATGTATTAGTTTTAATACCTATCCTTATCATGTCTCCTTTTTTGACCCTCTCTCTTTCTAAAGATTCTTGGTATCCTTATTTTTTTAAAATGGCTCGTTTGTGGGCTAAAATTGTTCTTTACGGAATGGGGTTTCATTATAAAATCAAAAGCGAACAACCTGTTTTACCCAACCATAGTTATATGTTTATTGCAAATCATACTTCAATGACAGACATTATGCTGATGTTAGCCGTGGTTAAAAATCCTTTTGTTTTTGTAGGAAAAAAAGAATTGGTTAAAATCCCCATATTTGGCTTTTTTTATAAAAGAGCTGCCATTATGGTAGATCGTGATAGTATGCGAAGTCGATCGGAAGTCTATGAAAGAGCTAAAGCGCGTATTAATCAAGGTTTAAGTATTTGTATTTTTCCTGAGGGAAAGGTACCTGACGATGAAAGTGTGATTTTAGATGAGTTTAAAAGTGGAGCTTTTAATATTGCTATTGATCATCAACTAACAATTGTACCTATCGTTTTTTATGATAATAAAAATCTTTTTTCCTATACTTTTTTTAGCGGCAAACCAGGATGCCTAAGAGTTCAATTCTTATCCTTTGTAAAAACAACAGGAATGACTCATGAGGACAAAAAGATTATTAAAGATAAATCTAGAAAATTAATCCTCAATAAACTGTTAAATGATCCCGCATACATGAGACATTCTAACAAAAATACCCATCAAAAATAATTTTGTTTTTCATAAAAAAATCATTTTTTTTATGAAAATATTTAACATTATATTTAAAATATCTATATATTTGGCAAATATTAACCCAAAAATAGACTAAATATGAAAAAAAGAATACTACCCAGTTTCTTTCTTTTGTTTGGAGTAACTGTAGGTTATTCACAACACTTCGGAGACGTGAGTATTACAAGAGAAACACAAGCAAACCAAAAGCTTTCTAAAAAAGAAGCCAAGATTCTCAGAAAAAAGCACGAACATTTTTTAGCTAATAATAAAATAAATAAAACTTTTTATTTATCTAAACAACAAAGGAAAGAAGAAGGTATTCCACCTAATAAATACAATGAACAAGAATGGTTACTAACCATGAATCCTAGTTTAGGTAGGCCAACTAACGAAAACATTGAAACCATTCGAAAAGATCTAGAAAAAGCACGTCAAGAAGCTTTGGCATACCGTATACCAGGTGATGCTACTACAAATAATTGGGTAGAACGAGGACCTAATAATGTAGGAGGACGTACAAGAGCAATTATTTTCGACCCAGGAGATACAACTGGAAATACTGTAGTAGCTGGAGGAGTTAGTGGCGGATTATGGAGAAATAGCAATATTTCAAGTACAACCTCTGCATGGACAAAAATTGATACTTTCCCTGAACATATAAATGTTCAAAACATAGCAATAGATCCTAATAACAGAGATACTTGGTATGTAGGCACAGGTGAATCTTACGTGTTTGGAGATGTAAATGGTAATGGCATTTGGAAAACTACTAATAGAGGAGCTACATGGACTAGAGTTTATGGAGGCGGATCTGTATCATCAACTGTTAAAAATTTACAAAACCTTGAAATAATAGCTCCTTCCAATGCTGCTACAATAAGAGCTTATTCTACAGGTTCTGCTACATGGCCTGGCGGTGCTATTAATAACACCTTCACAGCGTCAATCGTATTAATGAATGATGGAGTAGCACCAACAGATGATGCTTGTGGCGCAACTTCACAAAATTATGCCGGTAAAATTGTTTTAATAAGAAGAGGCACTTGTTCTTTTGAATCAAAAGCAATGGTGGCTCAAAATGCGGGTGCAATAGGCGTAATTATAATGAACAATGCTGTAGGTGGTTCCGTATTTAATATGTCAGAAGATGCTGCTATTACAGGAACTATACCTACCATTATGATTTCTAAAGAAGATGGCGATCTACTCATCGCTAATTTAGCAAACTTAACTGGAACTATAAAACCTTCTGGTCCTCTTGAATTTTCTGGGTTAGAAGTTTCAGGTGTTCAATTTGTAAATGATTTAGTGGTTAAAAACAATGGTGGGGTTTCTGAAATTTATGCTGCTATGGGAGATGGCCAATACTCAGAATCTCGTAATGGTACCCTATTTAATGCTTCTAATTTCGGCCTGTATAAATCTATTAATGGAGGAAGTACATGGACCAAACTAAGTTTACCTTCATCAGTAGCTGGACACCCTACTTGTCCTAATGACATTGAATTGGGAGCAGACGGCGACATTTGGGTATCATCTACCGATAGTTGGACGTATGGTGATGGCGGCGGTAGAGTATTTCAATCAACAGATAACGGAGGTACTTTTAACTTACGCCATACGGTTGTTGCTGAAGGGGGAGGAAAACGAGTAGAAATTGAAGCTTCTAATACAACTCCTGATAAAATTTATGTATTATCACAATTAAAAGATGATCCAAATACCTCTACAAAAGTAGAAGTACAATTAGCCTTAACCACTAACGGATTTAATACAACTCCTACTATTTTATCGTTACCTGCTGGAAATGAAACACGCGAGACCACTTATGGTTTTACTGGTCAACAAGCTTTTTACGACATGATGATTGAATCAGACCCTATAGATGATAAAATTTTATATCTAGGAGGTATTGATCTTTATAGAACAGCTAATGCAAATGGCCCTTCTGTAACATGGAATACTATTTCCAATTGGACAACCAATGTACATTCTGATCAACATGCTATGGTTTTTAAACCAGGTAATAGTAACATAGCCCTTTTTGGCAATGATGGAGGAGTATATTACACAAGTAATGTAGCTAGTACTACAACTCCAGCTACAGCTAGAAATACAGGCTTTAACGTTACTCAATTTGTAGGAGTAGCTGTAATGCCAAATGGTGTTTCTGGTGCTGCGGGTGATTTTTTTGTTGCGGGAGCTCAAGACAATGGCACTCAATATTATTCAGGCTCTTCTACTGCTGCCAATTCAACTTTAGGGGCTTCTATAGGAGTTAACAACACTTTTAGAGTTCAAGGAGGTGATGGAGGAAAACCTTTATTTGACCAAGGATCCGATAAATATTATATTACAAATTATGTATATAATGACAATATGATTCTTAGAAATATAGGAAATACTACAACTAAAACTCTAAATGACAACACTTCTGGAGCAGGTTTATTTTACCCTGCTATGACTCTAGATTCTACAAATGATATTGTGTATTCTGATTTTACCCAGAATGGAACTTATCAAGTAAGAAGATATTCTAATATTAAGGGTAATACACAGGTATCTAGAACTAATTTAGCCAATGCTTTATTAACAGGGTATGCAACAGCTCTTGCTACAGGTAAAGTAACACCTACTACTTTATACATAGGAACTATGAATGGTAAATTACTAAAAGTTACTGGAGCTAACGGTTCTTCTCCTGTATGGTCTAACATAAGTGGTCCTAATTTTGTTGGTAGTGTTTCTGACATAGAGTTTGGAGCTAATGATAACCAAATTTTCCTAACTATGCACAATTATGGTGTAAACAATATTTGGTATACATCGAACGGAGGAACTAATTGGTATCAACTAGACGGCAATTTACCTGATTTGCCAGTAAAAGCAATTTTACAAAATCCATTAAATACCGCAGAAATTATGATAGGTACTGATTTGGGAGTTTGGTATGCTAATAATTTTAACAATGCTGCAACTTCTGATCAAGCATTAAACTGGAAACAAGCTTATAATGGAATGAGAAATGTAAAAGTTACAGACTTAGATATTCAAGCAAATTCTCCAACAGCACCTAACGCGTATAAGGTATATGCCGCTACGTATGGTCGTGGTGTTTTTTCAGGCAATCTAACAGGTGCTATAGGAGCCAAAATAGATGAATCAGTTACAGAAAAAGTAAATACAATTAGAGTTTACCCAACAGTTTCTGAAGGAAATATAAAATTAACTTCTTCTAACGACTATGGTAGCGTAAAAGTTGAAGTATTTGATATTACTGGTAAACTGGTTCTAGAAAATTCCGTAATAATTCATAACAATACAAATGAATTAGACTTATCAAACTTAACCCCAGGAAATTATTTCTTAAAAATGTCTGGTGATCATTTTCAAGAAACCGAAAAAATCATAATCCAATAGCGATTTTTCTAATACAAAATATGAGGTTGTCCTAAAAAATATTTTAGGACAACCTCTTTTTTAGGCACATTCATAATAACATAAATACCTACATATCAACAAAACAAGTATTATATTAGGAGAAAGAAACCCAAAAAAAGCTCAAAAAGAGTCTAATATCATTTAAACTTAAAATATACTTGGATTAAAAAATAAAGTTCTCGATACGTTTTTTTATCTTAAAAACAACTCGAACAGAGGGTTGAGTATATAATTGAAATCATCGTTAGTTCCAGCGCGAAGCGCATCGAGAACCAACACTAATTTTTATTATTTTTGTAGGTAGTGTCTAAATCAACATGCAGTTTGTTACTCCGATAACAAGCTACCAAAAACAAATTCCATTCCAACAAGAAATGAGAGGCTCAGCCGAAATCATCACCGAAGATCTTAGACTCATAGAAAGAATATTCTATCAGTTTAGAGAGATCTTTAAAAGTAATGAGTGATTAAAAACCTAAAATAATCCTCGCAATGGTAAAATAAATTAAAATTCCCAAAATATCATTACTTGTAGTAATAAAAGGTCCGGTGGCTAATGCAGGATCTACTCCATTCTTATTTAAAACAATAGGTATAAAAGTACCTATTAGGGACGCAATTACGATAACTGATAATAAAGCGGTAGTAACTGTTAAGCCGATATGAATTTCAAAACCTAGTAAATAATAGCTTCCTAATAATAAGATCGTAGAAAGAATCAAACCGTTTAACAAGCTCAATGATAGTTCTTTTAATAAACGTTGCAAAATAGTTCCGCTAATTGAATTATTAGCCAAACCTTGTACAATAATGGCCGATGATTGTACTCCTACATTTCCTCCCATAGCAGCAATTAAAGGGGTAAAAAAGAATAACTGAGGATGTTCTTTCATGGCCGGTTCAAATAAACCTAAAACACGAACACTGACAAATCCCCCTAATAAGGCTAAAACTAACCAAGGCAAACGAGCTCTCGTAAGTTCTAAAATACTATCATCTGCCTCTACATCTTGGGAGATACCAGCCGCCATCTGATAATCTTTATCTGCTTCTTCCTTGATTACATCTACAATATCATCAATCGTAATACGCCCCACTAAACGCCCCATTTCATCGACTACAGGAATGGCTTCTAAATCATATTTTTGCATGATACGTGCCACTTCGGTATCCATTGTATCTACTTTTACGTAATCTACTTTTTTGATATATACATCGCTAATGGGGGTTTTGGTAGATGTTGTTAGTAAATCTTTTAGGGAAAGTCGTCCTTTTAGGCGATCCTCATCGTCTACTACGTAGATAGAATGTACACGTGTAACGTGTTCTGCTTGCATACGCATTTCTTTAACACAGGTCAGCACATTCCAATTTTCATTTACTTTTACTAACTCCTTCCCCATCAAACCACCTGCTGTATCTTCATCGTAACGAAGTAATTCTACGATATCTTTTGCGTGTTCAACGTCTTCTAGCTCTAAGATTACTTCTTCTTTTTTAGACTGTGGTAATTCCGCTATAATATCGGCTGCATCATCTGTATCTAATTCGTCAATCTCTTCTGCAATTTCTTTGGCAGAAAGGTTTTTAAGGATTTTTATACGTACTTCATCGTCTAACTCTAAAAGAGCATCAGCGGTTTTTTCTGAATCTAATATTTTAAAAACATAATTAGCCCGATATTCATCTAGTTCATCTAAAATTTCAGCAATATCTGCAAAGTGAATGTCCTGCAACAAGTTTTCTAGTTCTTGTGCTCGGTTTTCATTCACTAAATGCTCGATCTGAGCGATGAATTCTGGGGTAATTTTAAACTCCATCTGCTGCTATTTTTTGGGTGAGCTCTATGAATTGCTCTACTGATATTTGTTCTGGGCGAAGGTCAAAGATACTATCTTCTCTTAAATTATCCGAAAGATTAAAGCTTTTTAAACTATTTCTTAGTGTTTTTCTTCTTTGATTAAAAGCTGTTTTTACTACATTAAAGAATAATTTTTCATTACAAGGTAACTGAGCATTTTCTTTACGACGCATACGCATAACACCTGATTTTACTTTAGGAGGAGGTGTAAATACAAATTCTGAAACTGTAAACAGGTACTCTGTTTCATAAAAAGCTTGTGTTAGTACGGATAAAATCCCGTAAGTTTTACTTCCTTTTTTTTCGCAAATACGCTCTGCTACTTCTTTTTGAAACATTCCTGCAAACTCAGGAATTTGATCACGCATTTCTAATACTTTAAAAACAATTTGAGAAGAAATATTATACGGAAAATTTCCAATAACAGCAAAAGGCTCATTGCCAAAAACTTTAGTCAAATCAAATCTTAAAAAATCCTCAGAGAGAATCTTATTAGATAATTTTAAATAATGTGTTTTAAGGTATTCTACTGATTCAGTATCTATTTCGATTACATAAGTATCAATTGGTTTTTCAAGGAGGTACTTAGTTAAAACGCCCATTCCTGGACCAATTTCCAATACTTTATCATACCCTTGTAAGGTTAGTGCATCGGCTATTTTACCCGCAATATTTTCATCATTTAAGAAATGTTGACCTAGGTGTTTTTTTGCTCTTACTTTATCCATTTTTTTGTTTCAGGTTTCACGTTAATTTGTGTTATGTGAAAAGTTTCAGGTTGGGTTAGTACTTACCTTTTATTTCCTTTAATTATTGAATGTTTAATAGAGGTCTTTAGGTTTACCTAATTTAACCTTGCTAATGATTAAATCTTCTAAAGATAAAAACATTCTATTTTAAGACTGTGTTTTCTTCCACTATGGCTTGAACGCTTTTCATTGTAAGCATCTTCAAAATACCTATTAACAGAAATTCTTGTTATGAGTTCTATATTCAAGCTAATTGAGAAAATTTAATTGAAATATTTTGATTTTAACATCATTTTGAAATTTTTCAATTTCATTAAAGACAGTAACCTTTTTTCTGAAATTTTCTCCTTTTGTTTCTATCCAAAAATCAACATTAACGGAAAATGTCTTTGGTATTGATGGATATTTTACTGCTCGATTGCTTACCATTAACTTTTTACTTTACAATCATTACGGAGCTCAATAAATTATTGAATTTCGTTATCTCAATTTCTATCATTTTTTATAAAATCAATAATAAAATTATTCTACTTTTCTTGTTTATGTTTCGTAGGAAAAATATTAATTTGTTTCAATAATTCGATAAAGTATGAATAGGTATCTAGTTCCTGATAATTTTAAGAATACTTCTCGTCGTTGTCTATTGCTTTTCTTATTCGAAACTCAATTTGCATAATTCTTAATGTTCTGAAATAATTTCTAACTCAGTTCTAAAAGCTAACATCTTGTCTCCAAAAAGGCGTAAGCCTTCTTCGCGTAAAGCAGGAGCGTCTTCGTCATAATAGCGTTGTAAGGTTTCTTTACTATCGGTAAAATATTGTACTGCATACGTTATTCCTCCCATTTCTTCTTCTACTAAAACTTTTACCATTTTAGCTGATGTAAATTTACCTGTTCCGATTACTTCTGCAATATGTTTGTTTTGCATCCAATCTAACCATTGGTCATGAATACTTTCGTGAATATTTACAGTAACATTATATATGATCATTTTTATTTTTTTTAGGATTATATATTTAAAAATCTAAAAGTTTATTTATGCAAAGATAGCCAAAAGTCTTTAAAGCCTATCTTCTACAAATTACCGTCTCCCCTTAACTTTCGGTAATTGTGTTGTGACTCTACAAAATAAATACTATCGGGATGATTTAGAATAATTTTTTCATAGAGTTCTTTTGCTTTATCTGGTTTTTGAAGGTGTTTTCTAAGAATTTCGGCACTAAAAAACAAGGCTTCATCTATGTAAATTTCCTCTGAATGATTGTCAATAATCTGTTGATAGCTATTTAGTGCTTCTGAATATTCTTGTTTACTTTCATACAATTCTCCCATTTTTAGTAAAACGTCATCTTCAATACTTTGTCCTTTATGTTCTATCAAAAGTTTCTTAAATGCTTCTAACGCTTCTATTTGTTTGTTCTGATATGCTAAATAATCGGCTCTTGAAAATTTCTTTAAGGCTACTTGTGTTGAGTCTTCTACTGTATTATCGGATATAAGCAAAAACAACTTCATGGCATCATTTGCAATAAGTTGAGAAGTAGATGATTTTAGTACTTCAAATTGCTTTTTAGCCCATTGAAAATCACCTTTGTAATAACTTGCTTTTGCCATTTTTAGGTTTGCATCATGCGCTATTTCATGATTTTCTAATTCCGCTTCTACTTGTGCGTAATAAATAATGGCTTGATTAAATTTTTGATCTAGAAGTAATATGTCAGCTAACTCTAATTTAACATCTGCTAAGCCATATTGACTCAAAGGTAATTGTAGTGCTTTAAACAATAAAGTTTTAGCATTTTCAAATTCTTTTAAATAAAAGGCTTCAAAATGTGCTTTTAAAATTTGAATTTTAATCGTATTGGATCCCGTTCCATAGTCAGACAAAAGTTTATTAAGCCTTTCTAATATGAATGGATATTCTTCTTTTTTAGCGCGATCAATATCTATTTTTAATAAACTATAATTAACTTGTAATTGCACATCTGGGTGGGTAGCATATTCTAATACAAAATTTAAAATTTCACGTTCCGTATCAGTTTCTTTTTCTTGTGAAGCTAATCGTGCTAAGTTAAACAGGTTGTTGAAATTTTCGGGATTACGGCGATAAATGGCTTTTTCTTGTATAAAAGCTTTATTATATTCTTTTTGATTAATAAAAAACCAACTTATAAATTCATTCCAAAATAGATCTTGATTTTTTTGTGTTCTTAACAATAATGATTTTCGTAATGTGTTTGCGAAGGTTTTGCTATGATCCTCTGTTAGAAAACGATTAAGTTGATTTTGGACTAATACTAGATTATTAGGGAATTTATGAGCATAATCTACTAATGATTCAATCATAAAGTCAATATTGCCCAATTGTCCTTGTAACAAAGCTATCTGATAATCAAAATTAGCTTCTGGATTTATTTTTTGCGCCAATGTATAAGCTTCTATGGCTTGCGCGAGTAGTATTTTTTGCTCAAATTCTCGTGCAACACTATACACATTATTAAGATTTTCATTTATTTTATTAATTGCTATCTTATAATTTTTATCTGCTAAATCCTGTTGTTTTTGCAGTTGATAATTATACCCTAATTCTACATATAAATTAGGATATTTCGTTTTTTTAAGTTTTTCTTGTATCAACACATCTGCTTTTTCAAATTGTTTTAATTGTTGATAACATGTGACTACTTTTTGAAAAAAAGGATAATTATGTGGTTGTCTTTTCAATAGTTCTTCATAGATGACTATAGCTTTATCAAACTCACCTCGATCAAAATAATTTTGAGCTAAATATTCGTTAGGATTATTATTTTGAGGCATTGTTACTTGCGGATTTCCTCCAGAAGGAGGGCTTACCGTATATATTTGACCCACGACTAATAAAGGCCAAAATAATAATATTTGAATTATCTTCTTCATTTCATCTAAAAAAACAATGTACTAAAGTTACAATAATTTTGCTACTTTAGTACATTATAAATATTTCTTATATAGTTTAGTCTATAATATCAAAACCTGTATATTTTCTTAATACTTCGGGAATTACAATTCCTTCTGGTGTTTGATAATTTTCTAAAATTCCGGCTAATACACGAGGTAAGGCTAATGAGCTACCGTTTAGAGTATGGGCTAATTGTGTTTTACCATCTTTTCCTTTAAAGCGTAATTTCAAACGGTTTGACTGGAAGGTTTCAAAGTTAGATACAGAAGATATTTCTAACCAGCGTTCTTGTGCTGTTGAAAATACTTCAAAATCATAGGTTAATGCTGAAGCAAAACTCATATCACCTCCACATAAGCGCAAAATACGGTATGGTAATTTCAACTCATTTAAAATTCCTTTTACGTGTTCTACCATTCCGTCTAAAGCTTGATAAGAATTATCTGGGTGTTCAATACGAACAATCTCTACTTTATCAAATTGGTGTAAACGGTTTAATCCTCGCACATGTGCTCCATACGAACCTGCTTCGCGGCGGAAACAAGGAGTATAACCTGTTAGCATTACGGGCATTTCTGTTTCTTGTAGGATGACATCACGGTATAAATTCGTTACGGGAACTTCTGCGGTTGGAATTAAATATAAATCGTCAATTCCTACGTGGTACATTTGTCCTTCTTTATCAGGTAATTGTCCTGTTCCATAACCCGATGCTTCATTAATTAAATGAGGTACTTGTACTTCATTATATCCTGCTTCTGTATTTTTGTCAATAAAGTAATTAATTAAAGCACGTTGTAATTTGGCTCCTTTTCCTTTGTAAACGGGAAAACCAGCACCTGTAATTTTAGTCCCTAATTCAAAATCAATAATATCATATTTCTTAGCTAATTCCCAATGAGGAAGCGCTCCTTCATATAAAGCTGGAATTTCGCCTTCTTGAAAAATATTTAAATTATCATCTGCTGTTTTTCCTTCTGGAACAATTTGAGCAGGAATATTAGGTAACTGATACAATTGTTGCGTTAAATCCTCTATAATAACATTTAATACTTCTGTCAGTTCTTTACTTTGATCTCGTAATTGAGTTGTTTTCTCCTTAATGATTTCTGCCTTGGCTTTTTCGCCTGCTTTCATCATAGCTCCAATCTCTTTGGACAGTTTATTAGATTCCGCCAATACATTATCTAACTCTACTTGAGTAGCACGACGCTTTTCGTCAAGAGCTACCACATTTTCTATCATGGCTGTGGCATCTATATTTTTTTTTGCCAAAGCATTGATTACCATTTCTTGGTTTTCTCTAATAACTGCTATTTGTAACATATTATAATTTTTAACAATCGCAAATTTAAAAATTCTATTACACCTATCCCTATCTAAATCATTTATTTTTCAATACAAATCGTTTAGTTTTTAAATCCATATAATAGTTATTAAAAAAATCTAAAAATTAACCTAATAATTTCTTAATTTTACAAAACTAAGCCTCTCATCTTGTTTTATTTAAATTACTTGGCATATTTTTTGACCATCGAAACTAATGTAGCTTTTTATTTTTAAAAAAACAATCAACAATCAAATATTTATTTTAGGTTTATGAAATCATTCTATACTTTTATATTACTATTAGTTTATTTTACAGGATATCCACAAAAAACAAATAAACAACTTTTTGTTATTCAAGAGTGTTACTATCAGTCTTGGATAGCTGGTATAAAAGGAGGTGGTTCGGGTACGGATTTGCATATTCTTTTTGAAGAAGAATTACCAAAAGATATAGTGTTGAGTAAAATTTATTTTAAAAATAAAGTAGCCAATCCTAATAAAGTAACTTCAAAAGAATATTTCTTTAGTTTTAAGGATAATATTAATTGGCTGGCAAATGAAGAAAATCATCAAGATGAACAAAATATTATTTCTAATACAGAAAAAGCGCCTTTGAATATTACATTTAGACAAGCTGTTTTGGAGTATTTTTACAAAGGAAAAAAATCTTTTTTAAAAATCAAGAAAGTAAAAGAAAAAGAAATGTTAGTTTATCCTTCTATAAGAACAAATGAAAATGATAAAAATTAATACTTTTGTAGGTTTAAAATAACATAATTATTTTGGGTATTTATAAAAGTTTATTTAAGCAGACACTAATCTATGGTTTAGCTACGGTCTTACCTCGTATGATTAGTTTTTTATTGAATCCTCTGTATGTAAAAAAATTACCAAAAGCTGAATTTGCTGATGTATCTATTATTTTTGCTTATCTAATCTTTTTTAACGTGGTTCTATCTTATGGAATGGAAACTGCTTTTTTTAGGTTTTATAGTCAGGAAGAAAACAAAAAAAATGTTTTCAAAACCTCATTGGCATCTCTTTTTTGGTCTTCTATTGCCTTTTTGGCTTTTTCATTAATTTTTAGAGAAAGTATAGCTCACTTTATTAATATTAAAAAGGAATATATTACTTATACCATTTGGATATTGGTCTTAGATGCTTTGGTTGTTATTCCCTTTTCAAAATTACGTGCCGAAAAAAAATCAATGCAGTATGCCGTGATTAAAATTTTGAATGTTGTTATTAACTTTGGCTTAAATATTTTTTTCTTACTAATACTTCCTCTTATTTCAAAAGAAAACCCTATTAGTACACTTTATTTTGATCATTTTCAAGTCGGATATATTTTTATTTCAAATGTTCTAGCTAGTTTATTTACTTTAGTAATGCTGTCTAAACATTATATTAAAAGGGAAGGTGTTTTTGATAAAAAGCTATGGATTAAAATGATTCAATATGGCTTACCTATACTTTTTTCAGGAATTGGCTTTGCTATTAATGAGCACTTTGATAAAATTTTATTAGAAAAATTACATGTTTCCAAAGCGGATATTGGGGCATATTCTGCTTGTTATAAATTAGGTATGTTTATGGTTTTATTTCGCACGGCTTACTCCTTGGGTATAGAACCTTTCTTTTTTAATCATGCTAAAAATGAAAACGCTCCTCAAACTTACGCCACTATAACAAAATATTTTGTCATTTCGGGTTCTTTCATTTTGCTTTTTGTAATTGTTTTTATTGATCTTCTCAAACAACCGTTAGTTCCTAATGAAACATACTGGGAAGCAATAAAAGTAGTTCCCTTGATTGTATTAGCTAATTTCTTTTTAGGAATTTACACAAATCTATCTGTATGGTATAAACTAACTGACAAAACATATATAGGCACTATAATATCTCTTATAGGTGCTATCCTGACATTAATTTTTAATTATTGGCTAATTCCGGTCATGAGTTATTATGGTTCTGCCCTTGCAACTATTATAGCTTACGGAAGTATGATGTTTATATCCTATTATTTAGGTCAAAAAAAATATCCTATTCCTTATGAAACAACTAAAATCGTAAGCTATATAGGAATGTCTATTACATTATCTATTTTATCTTTTTATGTTCCCATTCTACGCAATAATTATATTTTTGGAATATTTGCCCTAATAGCATTTGGTTATTATATTTATCAAAATGAAAAAAATATTTTTTTGAAAATAATAAAAAGGAAATAGTTAAAATAGAGGAGATCTGAAAAGTCAAAACTCAACATCTAGTCTATCATTTCAACGACAGAATAAATCACATTATTAGTGTTATGTAATTTCTTACTTTACTCTAAATAAAAAGATTAAGACCTTTTTGGAAATCTCATAATTGTTAAAATCGTATATTCACAACATGGAAATAAAAATTGTAAATAAATCAAAACATACGCTACCTCATTATGAAACTGATTTATCAGCAGGTATGGATTTAAGAGCTAATTTAGAAGAATCTATTACAATCCCTCCTCTGGGAAGAGTATTAGTTAAAACAGGATTATTCATAGAATTACCACAAGGCTATGAAGCACAAATAAGACCCAGAAGTGGTTTAGCCCTAAAAAAAGGAATTACTGTTTTAAACTCTCCAGGTACCATAGATGCTGATTATCGGGGTGAGATAGGTATCATTTTAGTTAATTTGTCAAATGATTTCTTTGAAATTGAAGACGGTGAACGTATCGCACAATTAGTCATTGCTAAACACGAACGCATATTTTGGCAACCTGTAGAAATTCTTTCTGATACAAATAGAGGCAAAGGAGGTTTTGGAAGTACGGGACTAAAATAATTTCATTAAATTCAAAATAATAAAACTTTAAAAATTGAGTATTAAATAAATAAATTTTAAAAACTACTTTCCCTGTAGCAAGTTCTTATTTACAAGAACAAGGGACTAATCTTATGAAAATCATTGTACCTATGGCTGGTCGTGGCTCACGTCTTCGCCCGCATACACTAACTATTCCTAAACCATTAATTCCTATTGCTGGCAAACCTATCGTACACCGTTTAGTAGAGGATATTGCTAAAGTAATTAATCAAGATATTGAAGAAATTGCTTTTATCATTCATGAAAGTTTTGGTCAAAAAGTAGAAGAAGAATTAGTGGCTATAGCACAAAATTTAGGAGCTAAAGGAACAATTTACTATCAAAATGAAGCATTAGGTACAGGACACGCTATCATGTGTGCCAAAGAATCCCTTTCAGGTCCCACCGTTATTGCGTATGCTGATACCCTTTTTAAAGCTGATTTTACATTAGATACGGCTGCTGATAGTGTAATTTGGGTAAAGCAAGTAGAAAATCCTGAAGCCTTTGGCGTAATTAATCTAAATGAATCAAATGAAATTATTGAACTAGTAGAAAAGCCTTCTACTTTTGTTTCTGATTTAGCTGTTATTGGTATTTATTATTTTAAAGATATAGCAATCTTAAAAAATGAATTACAAGCTGTTTTAGACAACAACATCATTCACGGTGGTGAATACCAAATAAATGATGGAATCAAACAAATGATGGACAAAGGAATGAAATTTGTTCCTGGAAAAGTAGATGAGTGGATGGATTGTGGAAATAAAAATGTAACAGTTGAAACAAATAGTAGAATGCTGAATTTTTTACATGCAGAAGGTGAAAATATGGTAGCTGATTCTGCTCGTATTGAAAATTCTACAATCATTCCTCCTTGTTTTATAGGAGAAGACGTAGTTTTAATAAACTCAACTGTAGGGCCTAATGTATCTCTAGGAAAGTCTACACATTTAACAAATGTTACCATTAAAAACAGTTTGGTTCAAACGCATACACATTTACGTAATGCTGATTTGGACAATGCTATGATTGGTAATCACGCTACTTTTGACGGAAACTTCAAAAGTATAAGTATAGGAGATTATTCTACATTAGAATAAATAAAGAATAAAACTGTCCGAATGTTTTTTTAAAATTTTCGGACAGACCTTTTTAAACTGGATATTTTACTGTTATAACAACATTAACACCCCCTTTTTTGTAACAAATAATCTAGAATGATTAAAAGAACAACACTATATGTTAATCACTGTACGTAAAATTTAAAAATATGAATAAAACAATATACAAACTGGTCTGTTTTATATTCATAACCAGTACACATCCTTTTTTAGCCCAAACAGATCCTGAAAACATCGTATCAGATAATGATAGTTTTCAAGAAGCCTACTATGAATCTTTAAAACAAAAAGGAATTGAAAATTATGACAAAGCACTTATTGAATTGGAAAAATGCTTACAACTCCAACCTAATAACGCAGTTGTTTATCATGAATTAGGCAAGAATTATTATTTTAAAAAAGATTATATTTCGGCTGAAGAAGCCTATATAAAAGCGACAGAATTAGACTCAAAAAACAAATGGAACTGGATTGATTTATATGATGTCTACTATACCACCAAGAATTATAATCAAGGAATTTCAGTTCTTCAAAAAATCATTGTTTTAGACAAAAAATACAAAGAAGATTTATTGGCACTGTTTATGTACACTCGTCAGTTTGATAAAGCTCTAATACTAATCAACGAATTAGACGAATCCGAAGGTAAAACAGAAAGAAGAAATCAATACAGAGCAGAAATCAATAGGCAAACGAATATCAACGCTGGAAGTAAATCTGATTTAGAAAAAGCAATTGAAACTAATCCCTTAAATGAAGAAAATTATCTTTCTCTAATTACTAAATATTCTGAAACCAATCAGGAAGAAAAAGCCAGAGAAGTAATTGAAAAACTAAAACAAAACATACCTACTTCAGAATGGGCTGCTGTGTTCCTCTTTAAATATCATATTACTGACACAAAAGGAACAGAAGCTTTTAGCACACTTGAAACCGTTTTGAAAAGCAGAAAAATGGATAAAAAAATTAAAATTAAAATGTTTAATGAATTTTTAATTTTTGTATCTAAAAATCCTGTTTTTGAAAATCAACTATCAAAAGCTATGTCCTATTTTGAAGGAGATCCAGAATTTAATGTAAATAAAGAAGTTGGAAAATTCTACTTTAAAAAAAAGCAATGGGATTTAGCTATTAAAAATTTTCAAAAATCTATTATTTTTCAAAAAAACGATCTAGAAACAGCCTTATGCACTCTTATTTGCTATGAAGAAAAAAAAGATTATCAAATAATGTTAAAACTTACTACAGATTATTTAGATCTATTCCCTAATCAACCTGAATTTTATTACTTTGCAGGAAAAGCAAATTTTGAACTAAAAAATTATAAAAAAGCTAACGAAATTTTAGAAGTTGGTTTCGATTATATAATTGAAAACCCTACATTAGAAATTAATTTTCTAGATTTAATAAGCAACGTTTCAACTGCTTTGGGCAATACCAAAAAAGCAGAAGAATACCAAAAGAAAGCATTGATTATTAAAAATACAACAAAATGATCAAAAAGATTATAAGTATAATAAGCGTAGCACTCGTGTCCGTTTCATGTAAAACCAAACAAAATCTTGTTATACATCAAGAAAATAAGACACCAATTATTGCAGAAACGGCAAAAAATGTTATAACAAATCACGAAGCCATAAAAAGAGATTTTAAAACAGCGTATATAAAATCGGATATACAGTATAAAGATGAAAACCAATCCTCTAGTATACTAGCAGACATTCGTATCAAAAAAGATCAAATGATCCTTGTAACCGCTAAGATATTAGGTTATCCCGTAGCCAAAGTACTATTAACACCCTCCTCTGTAAAATATTATCAAAAAATTGGAGGAAAGTTTTTTGATGGGGATTATAAAATATTAAGTAACTGGTTAGGCACTGAATTAAATTTTCAAAAAGTTCAAAACCTACTTTTAGGAAAAACTATCGACGACCTTTCTTTAGGCAAATATACCATGATAAAAGAAGAAAACAGTATAAAATTATTGGAAACAACACCCCATAATCTTATAAAATCTTACTCCTTTGATCCCAACTCTTTTTGGTTAAACAGTCAAGAAATAAAACAAATTGATCGAGATCAAAAAATGACGGTTAATTATACTAATTATAATTCAGCCTCAGAAGCTATTTTACCAATGGAACTTGTTATTTTTGCAACTCAAGGTAATAGAACCACAGAAATTACAATACAAAATGAATCTGTTACGTACAATGAAGAACTGACATTTCCGTATAGTGTACCCGAAGGTTATAAAGCCATAAAAATTAATTAAAAAGAATTAATAAATTATGTTAAAACATATCTTATCTTTTGTTTTTATTCTTAACACCATCATGGTCTGGTCTCAAGAAGAAGATAGACAACGCAAATTAGAAGAACAAAAAGCTAGAATTCAAGAAGAAATCCGTCAAAAAGAACGCCTATTGGGTGAGCAAAAAAGAAAAGAAAAAGATGTAACTAAAATTGTAGCCCAACAAAAGGAAAAAATAGACTTACAACTTAAACTGATTCGTACTACAGAAAAACAAAAAAAAGTATTAGGAAACAGTATGTATATCAACCAATTAAAAGTAAATCAATTAAAAAAGGATTTACAAATCCTAAAAGAAGATTATGCTGAAATGATTGAAAAATCATATAAAAGTCGTTCAGAACAAAGTAGAGCGATGTTCATTTTATCTGCTGATAATTTTTTACAAGCCTATAAAAGAGGAGAATATATGAAACAATATTCTAGCTTCCGAAAAATGCAGGGCGAAGAAATAAAAAGTAAAACAAAAGACCTAGAAAACTATAACACTAAATTAGGTACGCAAAAAAAACAAAAAGAAAAATTAATTGCTATAAGCGAAAAAGAAAAAAAAGATCTAGAACAAGAACGTCTAGAACAAGAACGCCTATTAAATAGCATTAAAAAAGATAAAAAGAAAATCATTGCCGAAATTCATAAAAAGCAAAAAGAATCTCGCGCCATTGAACGTCAGATAGATCGCTTAATTCGTGAAGCAATTGCCGCAGCTAACAAAAAAGCAGGAAATACAACTAATACAACCACTTTTGTATTAACACCTGAAGCTAAAGAATTAGCTAATGATTTTCGATCAAATCGTGGTCGATTACCATGGCCTGTAGAAAAAGGAGCTTTAACTAAACGCTTTGGTCGTCAGCCCCACCCCTTAGAACCTTCTATCATGATTGAAAGTAGCGGAATTGAAATTTCTTCCGAAAGAGGTGCTCAAGCTCGTGCCGTTTTTGGAGGCGAAGTAAGTGACGTACAAATGGCTGCTAACGGAACTGCAACTGTAGTTATCAGACACGGTGACTATATCACTTCTTATTCTAATCTTAGTGGAGTAAATGTCAGTAAAGGACAAAAAGTAAGCACCAAACAAACTTTAGGAAGCATTCATTTCAATAGTTTTACAAATAAAGCGGTCTTAAAATTTTATATTTATCAAAATACAACAAAACTAAATCCTCAATCTTGGATTAAAGGATTATAAGAACTATTAAAATCATATTAAATAAAAAGGTTACAATAGAAAAGTTTGTAACTTTACAAAAGAATAACTTTAACATATAAAGAATATGTATCCAGAAGAAATGGTAAAGCCAATGCGCGAAGAATTAACTAGCAAAGGTTTTCAAAATTTATATACAGCAGACGATGTAAAAAATGCAATTACAGCTACCGGTACTACCCTTGTTGTAGTAAATTCAGTTTGTGGTTGTGCGGCTCGTAATGCTCGTCCAGGTGCTATAATGAGTTTGTCAGGTGAAAAAAAACCGAACCAATTAATTACTGTTTTTGCAGGTGTTGATAAAGAAGCTGTAGATGCTGCTCGTGAACAAATGTTTCCTTTCCCTCCTTCTTCACCAGCTATGGCATTATTTAAAGATGGCGAGTTAGTACACATGTTAGAACGTCATCATATAGAAGGACGTCCAGCAGAAATTATTGCTGAAAATTTAAAGGACGCTTATAGCGAATTTTGCTAAAAGCTATAAGACCTTGTTTTTAATAAATGTCATCTAGATCTTTTTTTCTAGATGACATTTGTTATTTTTGACCTAATAAAACTAAAAACATGTTAAAACTTATTTCTTATCCGTTATCTATTCTATTTGGAATACTGTTTTTTCTTTGCTTACTTATCTTTCATCCTATACAATGGTTCTGTTTCTATTTTTTCGGATATAATACCCACCGAATCAGTGTAGCAATTTTAAATGCTTTTTTAGTTAGAACCACTCATGTATTAGGAACTACCTATAAAATAAAAGGCCTTGAAAATATCCCCAAAAACAAACCCCTGATTATTGTAGCTAACCATCAAAGCCTATATGATATCCCTCCTTTTATCTGGTTTTTACGCAAATGCCATCCTAAATTCATTAGCAAAAAAGAATTAGGAAAAAAAATACCAAGTGTTTCCTTTAATTTACGTCATGGAGGTTCCGCTTTAATCGATCGGAAAGATCCAAAACAGGCCTTACCAGAAATAAAACGAGTAGCTGAATATATTAATCAAAATAATTATTCTGTAGTCATATTTCCAGAAGGTACAAGAAGCAAAACGGGAGTACCCAAACCTTTTTCTATAAATGGCTTAAAAATGCTTTATAAATTTGCGCCCGATGCCTATTTTTTGCCCGTAACAATAAATAACTCATGGAAAATGACACGTTATGGTCAATTCCCTTTAGGATTAGGCAGTAATATTGAACATATAATTCACCCTCCTCTAAAAATATCTGATTATAGTTTTGATGAAATATTCAAAAAAACTGAAACTATAATCAAAGAACATATAAAATAATTATACTAATCTTATGGAAAAATTAAATAATATTCGCTTGGAAGTCATGCAGTATCTAGAAAAGAGTTTGGATTCTTTTGTAGAAAATTACCTACTTCCTGTGGAAAAAATCTGGCAACCAAGTGATTTATTACCAAACTCTGAAGCAGAAAACTTCATAGAAGAAGTCACAGAGCTTAGAGAAATAGCAAAAGATTTACCTTATGATTTTTGGGTAGTTCTAGTAGGCGACACAATTACAGAAGAAGCCTTACCAACCTATGAATCATGGTTGTTAGATATTGAAGGTATTCAACAAAAAGGATCTATAGGCGATAACAGCTGGGCTAAATGGATTCGTCAATGGACTGGCGAAGAAAATCGTCATGGTGATTTACTTAATAAATATTTATATCTATCAGGACGTGTAAATATGCGCGAAGTAGAAATAACCACTCAACATCTAATAAACGATGGATTTGATCCTGGTACTGATCGTGATCCTTATAAAAATTTTGTGTTTACAAGTTTTCAGGAATTAGCTACTTATATTTCACACATGAGAGTATCTAAATTAGCCAAACAATTTGGCGATAAAAAATTAGCTAAACTATGTAATTTAATTGCAGGCGATGAAATGCGCCACCACTTGGCTTATAGTGAATTTGTTAACCGAATTTTTCAAATAGATCCTAGTCAAATGATGTTAGCTTTTCAATATATGATGAAACAAAAAATTACAATGCCTGCCAACCTTATTCGAGAATCGGGAGAAGCTATAGGAACTGCATTTGAAAAATTTTCTGAATCTGCTCAACGAATAGGTGTTTATACTGCTACAGATTATATTGATATTATGGAAAAATTAATTCAAAAGTGGGAAATAGACAAAATCACTCATCTTACAGATGAGGCAGAAAAAGCGCGTGATTATCTAATGAAACTACCTGCAAGAATGACTCGATTAGCAGAAAGAATAGTTACTCCTACTGAGGAAAAAATATTTAAATGGGTACAACCTGCTTTAATAGTGTAAAAAATAGAAATCAAGATAAATTCAAAGTGGCTGTCTCAAAAATAAAAACAAAAGTTTATTTCATACTAAAATATAAGGAAAAAAGGTAATTAATATATCTAATTTACTTCCTATATTTCTAAAAAAACGTGACAATTAAACTTATTTTAAGACAGCCCTTTTTAAAGATATAACCTATGGAAATTATACAAAAAACAATTGAATTTGTAAAAAAGCAATTAGAAGAGGCTGAAGGCGGACATGATTGGTTTCATATAGAACGAGTATATAAAAATGCCCAACAAATAGCTAAAGAAGAAGAATGTAACGAAACGGTAGTTTACCTAGCAGCTTTATTGCATGATATAGCCGATAGTAAATTTTATAATGGTGATGAAACTATTGGTCCTAAAACAGCATCTGATTTTCTTACATCACAAAATGTTGATCAAAACATTATTGATCATGTAGTGAAAATTATAGAAAATATTTCGTTTAAAGGAGGTAATTTCACATCTAATTTTTACTCTAAAGAACTCGCTATTGTCCAAGATGCGGATCGCTTAGATGCCATTGGTGCTATAGGAATTGCTAGAGCCTTTAATTATGGTGGATTTAAAAATAGAAAACTCTATGATCCTTCTATTACACCTAATTTAACAATGAGTAAGGAAGAATATAAAAATACCACATCGCCTACCATTAATCATTTTTATGAGAAATTATTGCGTTTAAAAGAAAAAATGAACACGTCAACTGGAAAACAAATTGCCTTGCAACGCCACCTGTTTATGGAGCAATTTTTAGAACAGTTTTATAATGAGTGGGAAGGAATGAAATAATGAGCACGAGGTCCTTAAAATTATCTTTCTATTAACCTCTAAGAAAAATCTTATTATTTCGTTTTTTTCATTGAAACGCAAAGAGGTTTTACCCAAATTACGCATTAGAAAAAAGTAGGAATTTAGCTTATGAAGCTTGAGTCATCCTTTACTAATAAAGGGAGATTACGCCTTGAGGCAGAATGTTTTTTCAAGCAAATATTAGATAAACCCAGATCACGCATTAAAAAAACTATTTTTTATAACTCATTGAAATAAAATGTTTTAATTTTTATCAATTCTAGTTTTTAAAAAATTAAAATATTAGGGAATCAATAAAGTTTTTTTAAATTCTCTAATGCGTAATTTGGGATAAAATCAACTTTTTATTGCTTTTGTAGGATAGTATCTAAATCAACATGTGGTTTATAACTCCAACGTAAGGAGGAGTCTCATAATCAAGATTATGTAATTTCTCCCTTTGGTCAAAATGAAAGATTGCGAACTTTTTGAACAGTCTTAAGGTTAAAAAAATATTATTTTAAAGGCTTTTGTTGTGAGATGTATTACGTTATTGATTCTTTTCCAGTAGCTGTATGTAATAATATGGAGAATTGTAAATTGTAAAATTCTCAAAGAAGAAAAATGATTAGGTTATATAGCTAGATTCCAGAACTACTAACGACACCAAGTTTTGGCGGTAGACTTCCCGACTTGGGATATTACCCTTAATTAGTATCTCTATTTCTCCTATGATAAATTAACTTTATCTTTTTCCATGTTAGAGTATAGTATACCTTTTAGATAAAAGATGAAATTGTTTTATAAAAAAACTGTTTAAAAATTCTGTAATATTTGTATTCGTTAAAGAAATAAAACATTTATAAATTGTTATGTCATTTATCTCCATAAAAAATATCCCACAATATCACTCTAACTTTTAAACAGTTCTGTATATTTTTATATTTGGATTAATTATTCTAATTTACTTCTTAATTTTTTCTCTCTCAATTTGTATTTAATACGTTTTACTAAATAAAACATAACAGGTACCATAACTAATGTTAAAACAGTGGCGTAGGTTAACCCAAAAATAATAGTCCAAGCAAGAGGTCCCCAGAAAACTACATTATCTCCACCCATGTATAAATGCGGATTAAGATCTGTAATCAATCCAAAAAAATCAAAATTTAACCCAATTGCTAACGGAATTAACCCTAATACTGCGGTCAACGCAGTTAATAATACTGGGCGTAAACGAGATTTTCCAGATTCTATAATAACTTCCTTAATTTGTTCTAATGTCAGATCATCGTGGCTTTCTAATCCGTTATCTTCTACTTTTTTATCCATTAATAAAACAAAAAAGTCCATTAAAACGATTCCGTTTTTCACCACAATTCCTGCTAATGAAATAATTCCCATCATTGTCATGAGTACAACAAAATCCATTTGAGCGATTACATAGCCATAAAAAACACCGCTAAAACTTAATAATACGGTAAACATGATGACTAAAGTCTTAGAAATAGAATTAAACTGTAAAACAATAATAGTTGTAATACCTGCTAAGGCTAAAAATAAGGCAAAGAATAAAAAGTTTTGGTTCTTACCTTGTTCTTCCTGTACTCCCGAAAAACCATACGTAATATCACTTGGTAGCTTATAGTTTTTTAACTCATTAGCTATGATTTTTGTTATTTCGTTTCCGTTATAACCTGTTAAAATATTAGAGTACACCGTCATAATTCGTCTATAATTTTTACGTTTTATTTGATTGTACGTTTTTGTTTTTTCAACATTAGATATAGCAGCAATGGGCACTTGCATTATCTGTCCAGTATTAGGATTTCGATACGTTAAGGGTTGATTAAATAGTGTACTTTCATTTTTACGTTGTTCATTTTGTAAACGCATTACGATATCATATTTATCGTCTCCTTCTTTATATGTTGAAATTTCTTGACCATATACCGCACGACGAAGTGTAAAACCAGTCATTCCCGTAGAAGCACCTAAACTTCCTGCATTTACTCTATCAATTTTTACAGATAATTCAGGACTTTCTTTGTTTATATCTACTTTTAATTTTTCAACTCCAGGTATGTTTTTTGCATTTAAAAATTCAATCATCTTATCTGCTTCTTTCAGCATTAGGTCATAATCAGTTCCTGTTAACTCAATACTAATAGGATATCCCGCAGGTGGTCCTGCTGCATCTTTTTCTACGGTTACAGATGCGCCAGGAATGGTTCTAATTTTCAATCTAATTTCTTCCATTACATCTGAAGTATTTACACCTCTTCGGAACTTAAATTCAGAAAAATTAATTGTAACTTTCCCTTTATGTGGCGTTTCTGACTGTACTCCTAAGTCTATTTGAGGGTTTGTGGCTCCTACTCCAACTTGGGCTATAACAGAATTAGCTAGAAAATTTTCTTTCGTAGTAGGATCTACATACTTATTTAAGACAGATAGTATTTGTTTTTCAACATAGTCTGTAGCTCTATTGGTCTTATCTATAGATGTTCCTTGCGGATATTCTATATAAGCTATTACTTGGTTGGGAATATTATTTGGAAAGAATAAAACTTTTCTTGGAAAAATACCTACTAATAAAAAGGAGAAGAATAGCATTATTACAATTATTCCAAATGCTCTCCATGCTTTTTTTCCTGTCAAAATTTTTGCCAACATTTCTTTGTATTTCTCTTCCATACGTGGAAAAAAATGATGTTGAAAATCTTGGGTCCATTGATATAGTTTTTTATAATACAACCACATTAATCCAATTGCAATTAAAGCAATATGTCCTATTGCTCTGGCTATTTTAATATCAAAAACATATCCTATAGCTATAAAAACAACCCCTAGAATGAGGAATAATTTAGTGTTGTTTTTTAATGATTTTGAGGTGATATTTCTATCTACAATATCCATAGATCCTCCTGTCATGGCGGCATTAGTAACCATAGCTACAAATAACGAGGCCCCTAGTGTTACTGATAAGGTTAATGGAAAATACATCATAAATTTCCCCATAGTTCCAGGCCATAATGCAAAAGGTAAAAACGCCATTAATGTAGTTGCTGTTGATGAAATTACAGGCCAAGCAATTTCTCCTATTCCAATTTTAGAAGCTTGTACTCTTGGCATTCCTTTTTGCATATTAGCAAATACGTTATCAACAACAACAATACCATCGTCAACTAACATCCCTAATCCCATTACTAGACCGAATAAAACCATCGTATTCATGGTAACTCCTACTCCTTGAAGGATCGTAAAAGCTATAAATATTGACAAAGGAATGGCTGCTCCTACAAATAATGAGTTACGTAAACCCATTGTAAACATTAAAACAACCATAACCAGTATTATCCCGAAAATAATATGATTAGATAATTCTTCTACTTTATGTTCTACTTTAGAGGACTGGTCATTTGTTAAACTAATTTCCAGATCTTTAGGTAAAACGGTTTCTTTTGCTTTATTAATGACTTCTTTTACTTTTTCTATAGCAGAAATCATATTTTGTCCAGAACGTTTTTTTACATTAAGCATTACAACTTCTTCTCTTCTTTCTCGGGCAAAAGTGGTTTTTTCTTTTTCTTTAAAGGTAATAGTAGCTATATCTTTTAGATAAACCGATCCTCCTAATGTTTTTACGATAATATTTTCTAACTCGGAAGGGTTTGTTATTTCTCCTGTAATTCTAATATTGTTACGGATTCCTTGTGAAACTAAATTTCCTCCTGAAAGAGACATATTTTCGTATCGAACAGCATTTGCAATATCATCAAAGCTTACTTGAGCTGCATTCATTTTATAAACATCTATGGCAATTTCTACTTCTTTAGTATCAACACCTAGTATATCTACTTTTTTTATTTCTGGAATTCGTTTAATTTCTTCTTCTAGATACTTTCCATATTTTTTTAATTGTTGGGTTGTATAATTTCCTCGAAGATTAACATTTAAGATGGGAATTTCTTCTGATATATTTAAACTAAATACGCTAGGCTCTACCTTTCCTCCATTATCTAATACAGGCCAACTTACGTTGGTTTTAGATACGTCTACTTTATCTTTGATTAAGGCTTTTCCTTGATCAGTTGTAATATTATCATCAAATTCAACTACAATAATACCGTAATCTTGATAGGAATCAGAAGTTACTTTGTTAACACCACTAATATTTTTTATTTCATCTTCTAAGGGTTTTATTACCAATTTTTCAACATCTTTTGCAGAATTCCCTGGGAATATAGAAGATATATAAATTTTATTTTCTATTACTTCTGGGAAATCTTCACGAGGCATCGTTATATAGGCATATATACCTGTCATTACAATTATTAAGGTAAATATATAAACAGTTACTCGGTTATCGACTGCCCAGCTAGATATACTAAATTCTTTTTGCTTATGTGACATATCAGCCCCCTACCCCCAGAAAGGGGAATTCCTATTAGGGGTCAATAGGAAAATTAGTTAATATTAAATTTTATTATAATCCATTTTAAAAATTAAAAAGTTAATTTCATTCCTTCTGAGATCATATTTGCTCCTTCTGAAACGATTACATCTTTTTGTTTTAAACCTGAAAGAATTTCTGTATAATTATTGGCTGTTTGACCTATTTTAACAATTACTTTTTCGGCCACTTTATCTTCTTTTTGTCCTACAACAACTTTATATACATAGTTGTTTCCTTTTCCATCTTTTTGAATTATGTTTGTTGGAATTGATATAACAGATGGATTTGAGTAATCCATGATTTTTAATTTCGCTACTTGATTAGGTCTTAATAGTTCATCTGGATTGGATACATCTATTTTTACTGTAAAACTTCTATTGGCAGGATTTATAGTTTTGGCTACTTGACGCACTTTTCCTATGCTGTTTTTATTTATTGAAGCTATATTTACGATTACAGAAGTTCCTCTTTTTACTCTTGGTAAATACATTTCTGGGACTTCTGTTCTAACATACATTTGGCTTAAATTTACGATGCGCATTAAACCCTGTGGAGTAGCAGATACTACTTGTCCTCTTTCTACAAATACTTCATCTATTACACCACTAAAAGGAGCACGAATAATGGTTTTTGCAATTTGTGCCTTTATTTGATTAATAGATTTAGACAGACTTATCATTTGGGTTTGCGCTTGTAGGTACTGTATTTCAGAACCAATTTTTTGATCCCATAAACGTTTTTGACGCTCATAAGTGGTTTTGGCTAATTCATATTGTGTTTGAATACTTGCCAATTGTTGACTCATACCAGCATCATCTATTCTTCCTAAAATTTGTCCTTTGCCAACAGACTGACCTGCCTTTACATCTAGATTTACTAAAGTTCCTGGCATTTCAGGTTGGATCAATACATTTTGTTGTGTATCTACATTTCCTTGAATTTCAACATAATGATTAAATATTGTGTCTTTTACAGTAATAGTTTGTACCAATGCTTCATCTGTTTTCTTTTCTAAAGTTGCAAGAACTTCATCTAATCTTGCTAAATCAGCTTGAAGACTTGCTCTTTTATTTTTTATTTCGGTTAAATTTTTGCTTTCTATTAAGGCATCAACTGTCATAGAATTTTCTTTACTTCCGCAAGAAACTAGCAATAATGTATGAATGGTTAGGATAAATATTTTTTTCATTTGTGATCGTATATAATTTTAGTTCTTTAATAATAGTTTTTCTAAAGTTGCTCTTTTGGTAATGACTTCTACCATAGATTGTAAGTATGCTTGTTGTGATGTATATAACTGACGTTGCGCTTCTGTAAATTCAAAACTGGTAGATAAACCTTCTTTAAATTTAACACTTTGTTTGTTTTCAATTCTTTCCGACAAACGTAAGGTATTCTTAGCATTACCATATTGTGCTACACTATATTCAAAATCACTTTTTGCTTTTTGATATTGAAGTTTTAATTTTTGTTCTGTTTCTGCTAATTTTGTTTTGGCTTGTTCAAATGCTATTTTAGCTTGATGTGTTTTAGCTTGTCTACCCAATGAGCTAAATAGTGGAATGTTTAAACCAATTGAAAGGGTAGAATAATCATACCATTTTTGATTAGCATTAAACATAGTAAAACTATTATCAAATGTATTGGCTCCAAAATTCACTTGAGCTCCCAAGGAAGGTAATGCTTTACTTTTTTCTAATTTTAACAATAATCGGTTTACTTCTACTAAGTTGTTACTGATTTTATAATCAACCGAATTATTAGTATCAAAAGTTTCTGATAAAATAGCTAAATCAATGTTTTGTGATGCAAGTGTATCTAATTTATCTGTCAGTTGAATGGTTTGATTAATTTCTATTCCCATTAAAAGTTTGAGCATATTGGTTGCTATTACTTCCATACGCTTTGCGTAATCCAACGAACTATTAATTTCGGATAATGTAATCTGTAAACGCTCTACTGATTCTTCTTCAACAAAACCATTTTTATATATTTGTTTTGTATCATTTAGTGTTTTTTCTAATATCACTTTATTTCGTTCTACGATCATGATACTTTCTTGCGCTAATAAAACATCTCCATAGGCTTTAGTAGTTATTTCTCGAATTTCTTGCGCTGTTTTTACTTTTGCATCTTGAGAAATTTTTAGGTATGTTTTAGCTGATTCTAAACCTACTAAATAAGAGCCATCAAAAATCAATTGACTTAATGTAAGCTTTGCATCCATGGCATTATACTGACCAAATTGTAATGCGGCAGGTACTCCATTAAAACTAATTACGCTAGTAGCTATCTTAAAATTATTTTGATACCCTACATTTGCACTTATCTGAGGTAATCCGATAGTCGTTGTTTCCCATTTCTTTTTTTGAGCTATTTCTATATCTCTGCTTGAATTAATAGCAGTGTAATTATTTTTTGTTGCGTAATCTACAGCTTGATCTAAACTAAACGAATAGTTCATCTTCTCTTGAGCATAAGTCTGCCCCACAAGAAATAATGCTAATAAAAGTCTATGCAAGTTTTTCATTTAATTGTTATATTTCAGTAATTGTTTTTCTAATTCTTTTATGCCTTTAGGTGTAGCTAACGCTCTAGTATGATATTCTAACGCTTCTAATTCTAATTTTAATGTTTCGCTTTCTAGTTGTGTATTTTCATTAATATTAAATATAAGTGTGTAATAAAATTGTATATAAGCAGGTATGTATACTTCTTTTCTATAGAGTCCTTCTGTTATTCCTTTTTCAATATTTTTTTCAAACATTTCATTACAATCTTCCATTTCACTCGCCATTAACTGATTATAAATATCAGGATAATGTTTTTTTAGTTGATAAGCGGGTGAATTATCATAAGATTGAAACATTTCTTTAAAAAGCCGACGAATTTCAAAATTTTCCTCTATTGCATTATAATTCTTAGCCACAATTTCATCTATAACTAAATGTATTTTTTCATGAATAACAAAAGTTGACTCTCTTATTAAAGATTCTTTATTACTAAATACTTTATATATTGTTTTTTTAGAAATACACATTTCGGCAGCAATATCATCCATGGTAACACTTTTAAAACCGAGTTTTAAAAACATATCTGTAGCCTTAGCAATAATTTTATCTTTCATATTATGCGGTTTCTTGAATAAATCGAGTAATTTTTGTAACCCATTTTCTAGGAGCAAATCGAACTGTATTAGCTAACAGCGTGTTTTTAATTCCATGAATTGCTACAACATCTCCTCTTAGCATGGCTTGGTATCCATAGTAAGCTACTTCTCGTGATGTAGGCAATTTTTTGTTTTTTACTAATTTACTACTTTCCATATCTGCCATTGATTGAAACCCACTTTCTGTTGCACCAGGACATAAAGCTGTTATTGTTACACCTGTTCCTTCTACTTCATTTGCTATAGCTTCTGTAAAATGTAAAACGTATGATTTAGTTGCATAATATACAGCCATTAAAGGACCTGGTTGAAAAGCCGCTGTAGAAGCTACATTCATAATCTTTCCACTCTTACGTTGTATCATATCTTTTAAAAATATATACGTAAACTGAGTCAAAGCCGTTATGTTTAATTGAATCATCTGATCGGTCTTATCCCAATTAGATTTTATAAATAAGCCAAAGTCACCAAAACCCGCGTTATTAATCAAGTAATCTATTGTTAAACCATACTTTTTAACTTCATTATAAACATTTAAGGCAGCTCCTCTTTTTGACAAATCTTCAGAAATAGTATAAATCCTAATATTATTTTTAGCCTTTAACTCTATTTTTAAATCATCTAGTCGCTGTCCATTTCTAGCTACAAGTACTAAATCATCTCCTTGTTCGGCATGAATTTTAGCTAATTCTAATCCTATACCACTTGAAGCTCCTGTAATTAAAACCGTTTTTTTCATCTACATTTATTTTCAAATAAACTAAAAACCACCATTATACATTAGTATTAAAATGTGTTTTTAAAAGTTAAGCAAATATATAGAGGAAACTTTAAAAACTTAAAAAGTTTCCATTTTTTTTTGTTTTTTTTAACATTTAATAAAACTAGGTGTTCCCAACTTTTAAATTATTTTAGCAAAAAAAATACAATGCAGGCAATTAGTACCTATCAAGATATTATTACAAAACATTTTGAAAATTTATCAATACAAAAAGAACCCCTCAATTTATACAACCCTATACAATACATTTTATCTTTAGGAGGAAAAAGAATACGTCCGGTGCTAACATTAATGGCTGCTGAAATTTTTGATACTTCTTATGAAAAAGCTCTTTCAGCGGCTACAGCAATAGAAGTTTTTCATAACTTTTCCTTAGTACATGATGATATTATGGATAATGCTCCTTTAAGAAGAGGCAACGAAACTGTTCATGAAAGATGGAATATTAATACAGGTATTCTTTCTGGTGATGCTATGCTTATTTTAGCCTATCAATATTTTGAAAATTATGAACCCGTTATTTTTAAAGAGTTAGCACAATTATTCAGTAAAACCGCACTTGAGGTATGTGAAGGACAACAATATGATGTAGATTTTGAAACCAGAAAATATGTAAACGTTGCTGAATATCTTAAAATGATTGAATACAAAACCGCCGTACTGGTAGGAGCTGCATTAAAAATGGGAGCTATAATTGCAGAAACATCCGCTGAAAATGCAAACTTAATTTATGAATTTGGTTTAAATTTAGGAATTGCTTTTCAACTTCAAGATGATTATTTAGACGCTTTTGGAAACCCTTTAACCTTTGGAAAACAAATAGGAGGTGATATTATAGAAAATAAAAAAACATATCTCTATATAAAAGCATTAGAGTTTTCTTCTGAAACAGAAAGAACTCAATTAGAACAATTATACTCTACCCATTCTAAGGATAATAGCAATAAAATTGAAACAGTAAAAAACATTTTTAACTCAAGTGGAGCTAGTGCAGCTACACAAGAAGCAATCAAACAATACACTCTCAAAGCTTTTACTACACTAACAAAAATTAATATTAGTGAAGATAAAAAGGTTATTCTAAAAACATTTGGAGAAAACTTAATGAATAGAAATGTTTAACACTTGCAAAATCATTTCAAATAAAAAAATAACACATTAACACAAAATGAGTTTGATATAGAATTTTCTTTATTATATCAAACTCATTTTCATCTAAATAATCATGATTGAAATTGAAAAAGTTCATCGCTCCTCAAAACACTGATTTAATACTTTCAGAAGCTCAAAAAAAAGAGCTATATTACAAGCTCATTGAACAAGTTTCCAAAGACTTTTTATTAGCTAATGAAGATTTAAATATACTACATCCTATTTCCCCTGTTGAATTAAAAATTCAAGTACATAAAAAAGTACACCAACTTATTCAAAATAAATTTAATGAATACTTAAACCTACTATATATTATTGATGTAAACGAAGATGATATAAAAAAACTCGACGGTTTCAACCTAGTTGAACTCGCCGAGCAAGTAAGTTATCTCATTCTAAAAAGAGAGTGGCAAAAAGTGTGGTATAAAAACCTATACTAATACCCTAATTCTTTTTTTGTAATAACTTTATTCCATAACTCTTTTCCTTCATGATCAAATAAAGACAATTTAACTTGTCTATCATCCTTATCGCCTGTAAAAGACAGTAATCCAAAGTTATGTTGTACAAACATACTTCCTTCTACACGATTCTTGTTTTCTTCTTTCAATCCTGAATTAGAAGGATTAGAAGTCAATGGAGAAACGGTCCAATCATATAAAGAATAATTATTACCTCTTTTCAACATGGACAATTCTGCAAAATGGCGATCTCCTGTCAAGAATAGCACTCCTTTAATTTCGTTTTTTGCAATTTCATTAAGCAAATATTCTCGTTCCTGAGGATAAGTTGCATAATTTTCAAACTTTGAAGCTGAATTTAGTACTTGACCTCCAACAACTATAATCTTAAAAGTAGCTTTAGAAGAAGACAAAGCATCAATTAACCATTCTAATTGTTCTTTACCTAACAACGTTTTTTCTCCTGTTTTACGATCATTAGGCGACTTAAAAAAGCGATTATCTAATAAGAAAAACTGTGCATCACCCCAATTAAAAGTAGAATAAGTTCCTTGTGTTTGAGACACATCTAAACCATAAGACTTATTAGCCCAAAAATCCTTAAATGCTTTTTGAGTATGTATTTTATAATTAAAACTTCTATCACCATCATTAGGTCCAAAATCATGATCATCCCAAATAGCAAAATTTTGAGTACTCGCTAATAATGGTTGAATTTCTTTAACACTTCGAGAATGGGTATAACGAAGGTAAAGACCTGATAAACTTTCATCTACTTCTCTCAAATAAATATTATCCCCTCCCCATAACATAATATCTGGTTTTTTAGCAGCTATACTTGTAAAAACACCATAATTACTTCCATAAGGCTTTCCTGGTCTATCAACCTCAGGTTGATTAATGTAAACACAACTACCAAAAGCTACTGTAAAATCAGGTGCTTTTTCACGCCATTGCCATAACTTTTTGGACTCAAAAGTAGTTGGATAAGGTAACTTTATTAACTTATTATCAAGATATACTTGATACGCATATTTTTTTCCTTGTTCTAACCTATCTAGAACTACGTGACAAGTATATCCCGACTCTTTCTTTGTATTATAAACATCCGAAAACATCTTTTTTGATGGATTTAACAAATCATAATACTCTAACTTTACACTAGCACTAGTAGTTGTTTGTAACCAAATTACAGCTTCTGTCATTTCACAATACCCTACCATAGGACCTGACTGTAGCAATTCTTTTTGAGCAAACAACGAAAAAGCTTGAAGCAAAAAGAAAAAAGAAATAATTTTTTTCATTTAAAATAGATTTTATCAAGGCTCTGCCTTTATAATTATTATAAATTTTTATAAAAACATATATTACAAAGAAAGCAGCCTATTGAAGATTGTTTACTACAAAAATAATAAATAATCTTTGACTACAGAAAAACGAATTAAACCATTACGGTTTTACCGTATATTTTGTTAAAACAAAAAGAAAAAAACACAATAAAAACAGCTTTAAACTAACTTAGCCCAAGATTTCCCCTAAATCTACACGTATGAAAAAAAAAATTACTTATTTAGATAATTTCAGAGGTTTTACCAAAGAAATTTGGATTCTCACGCTCATTACTTATATTAATAGAGCAGGAGCTATGGTCATGCCGTTTCTAAGTAACTACCTACACAAAGGCTTTTCGTTTACCCTTCAAGAAGTAGGTTGGCTTATGAGCTCTATAGGCATTGGCTCTTTCTTAGGAAATTGGATAGGCGGTAAATTAACCGATAAAATAGGCTTTTATACGGTTATTCTTTCAAGCCTCCTATTAGTAGGCTTTGGCTTTATTTCATTAATGTTTTTATATGATTTTATAGAAATCAGTATTGGATTATTTGTTTTAACGGCTATAGCTGATATGTACAAACCCGCCGTTTATGTAGCCATTGGGTGTTTTAGCAACTTTTCTAATAGAACTCGCTCACTCACCCTTATAAGACTAGCAACTAACTTAGGTATGTTTACAGGTCCTATCATTGGAGGTGTTTTGATTGCTAATAACAATTATGATCCTTTATTCTGGATAGACGGTATAAGCTGCGTAACAGCTGTAATTTTATTTCTATTTTTAATAGATGAAACAAAAATTGATATTTACGCTAAAAGAGTAGAACAATTAAAAGAAACTACAAATACAAAAAACTCCATATTTAGAGATTCTAATTTTGTAATTTTCTTATTAGGTTCTTTCATTACCGCATTATTATTTTTTCAACTTTTCACTACACTTCCCGTATACAACTCTTCAAAATTTAACTTTAGTGAAATGCAAATAGGATTATTACTATCATTAAATGGATTACTAATATTCCTCTTCGAAATGCCCATTATAGGATACCTAGAAAAAACCAAAATAAAAAACACTAAAATTTTCCAAATAGGAAGCCTTTTTATGACTTTGGGATTTTTATTCTTAATCTTTGCCAATTGGATTTTTTTACTAATGATAAGCATTTTATTAATCACATTAGGACAAATTCTAATATTTTCTTTTGCCAATACTTTTGCTTTTAACAAAGCAACACCAGGTCAAGAAGGAAGATATATGGCTCTCTACTCTATGAGTTTTAGCTTTGCTCAAATATTAAGTTCTAAACTTAGTTTTAGCATCATCGAAAACTACAGCTTTAATACTAATTGGATTTTAATGGCTCTCATTGGTGTCTTAGGAATTTACATTTATTTTAGACTAGACAAAAATCTAAACCAAATCCCACCCATTAATCAAACCATAATATCATGACAAACTCTACTATAAACAATAAAAGCTTTAAAATCATAATCACATTATTATCCTTATTACTACTGAGCAGTTTAATCTATATCTATAGAATGTCTGCCCATTCTAAAGGCATTATAATATCATTAAGAAGCGAAAAAGCAGAACTGACTAATGATCTAGAAAAAGTAAAACTAGCACTAGAAAACACTCTTTCTAAAGAAGGTCATTTAAGCAAAGAATTATTAGAAGAAAGAAAAAAAGTAAACACCCTCCTAGCAAAAATAAAAAATGAAAACTATGATCCATCTGAAATTTCTAAATATCAAATTGAATCAAAAAATTTAGAATTAAGAATAGGATACCTAATGAATGAAATAGAACGGTACAAAAAAAGAATAGACAGTACCGAAAACGAGCTCATTGCATCCAATACAGAATTAAAAAACATAAAAAAAACAAATGAAGACCTAAACACAAACAACGTAGATCTAAACAAAAAACTACAAATTGCTGATGAAAAATTAAGTAAAGCATCTAGATTAAGCTTCTCTAATCTAGAAGTAAATTCTTTTAAATTAAAATCATCAGGCGAAATTGTTCAAACAAATAAAGCAAGTAAAACCAATTTAATAAAAATTAATTTTTTAATTAGCGAAAATGAATTGGTAACACCTCAAAACAAAACTTTTTATTTCCAATTATTTGATCCCAATAATGAGCTAGTAACACATAATGAAACCACCACAACAGGAGAAAAAATAGAAGATTACACAGCCGTTTCATTTATTCATTACCAAAATAAAGCCATGAAAATTGAAAAAGCAATTCCTATAAAAGATCCAATACCTGGACTATATCAACTAAAAGTTTATGATGCAGCTAAGCTCATCTTGAGTAATAGCTTCCAAATTAATTAATTCTTTCGCCCATTTCTTTTATTAACAGAACAAAAAAACTGTCCCAAAAGTCATAATAGCATTTTTTGGGACAGCCTTTCTTAATAAATCATTCTAGAATACGATCCTAACAAAAGGCATCCATGCTGATGTATATAAATTATTAGTATTTTTAAAAAGAAGATTATAACGCAAACCAGCCGTAACATTATTCATTCTATAGCCACCCCCTAAAAACAAAGCCGTATTCCAAAAATCATCAAAACGACGACCCGAAATCGTATTATAATCCAAATTTACTCGTAACTGTTCTATATCCGTTGATAATTGCAAATACTCAACCGGGCTATACAACAAACTACCGCTCACACCATAAACAAAAGAAGTAAAATTGCCAGAGTTTTTAACATAACTACTATTAAGTCCCAATCCTACACTCGTTTTATCATCAAAATTATAATACATAGTTGGAGAAACTGAAATATTAGTAAAATTATTCCCTATACTAAGCCCTAGACCTCCCCCAAAACGAACATGATCCCAAAAATTATTTACAGGCGGATCTGCCTCTAAATTTTGAGCTTGATTAATAGATGAAAATAAAAAAAAACTAAAAAAAAATACATTTTTTATCATTAGACTCTCATTTTAGATATAGATTTTAAAGAATTAAAAATTAATCATATAAATATACTGTTTTATTGGCTATATTAGTCTAAAAGTTTTTACTTTTGCAATAATTTTTAACCAAAAATTGTCATTAGACAGCATTATGGATAGGTTTTCCTTTTTAAACGCAGCACATACGGCCTTTTTTGCCGATTTATACGATCAATATTTAGTAAATCCTGATAGTATTGAACCTTCTTGGAGGGCTTTTTTTCAAGGATTTGACTTTGCTAATGAATTCCCAAATGGATTTTCAGGTGAAGAAACTTCTTCGGAAGGAGCTATAAACAACGCTCAATTAACGGATAAAATTCAAAAAGAAATTAGAGTACTTCAATTAATTGAAGCTTACCGCACAAACGGGCACTTATTTGCCGATACAAATCCTGTAAGAGATAGAAGAACCCACACGCCTAGTTTAGAAATTGAAAACTATGGCTTAGCAAGTTCTGACTTACAAACGGTTTTTCAAACCGCTAGTTTAGTGGCAGGTAATCCAACTACTTTGGCTGATTTAATTACTTTATTAAAGAAATTATATTGCCAATCAATCGCCTTTGAATACAAATACATTCGCGATACTAAAACACAAGCATGGATTGAACAAAAAATCAATGCCATGGCAAATGAGGTAACTGCCGATAAGAAAAAGATTATCATTGAAAAATTGAATGAAGCTGTTTCATTCGAAAATTTCTTACATACAAAATACGTAGGGCAAAAGCGTTTCTCTCTAGAAGGAAACGAAGCGGTTGTTCCTGCTTTTGACATTCTAATTGAGGAAGCTGCCGAATTAGGAGTGGAACAATTAGTATTAGGAATGGCACACCGTGGTCGTTTGAATATCTTAGCAAATGTTTTTGACAAAGAACCTAAAAAGATTTTTAGCGAATTTGATGGTAAGGACTATGCAGATGAAGACCATTTTGACGGTGATGTGAAATACCACTTGGGGATTACAACTCCTAAAACAACTCGTAAAGGAAAAGGGATTAACATCAATTTAGTACCTAACCCTTCACACTTAGAAACTGTAGCTGCTGTGGTGGAAGGAATCACACGTTCTAAACAAGACCGTTTCTTCCCAGCACAACCTAATAAAGTATTACCAGTTATCGTACACGGAGATGCGGCTGTATCTGGTCAAGGAATTGTGTATGAAATTGCACAAATGGTACACTTAGACGGTTACAAAACACAAGGAACCATTCACGTAGTAATCAACAACCAAGTTGGTTTTACAACAAATTATACCGATTCTCGTTCAGCAACTTACTGTACAGATATTGCTAAATTAACTTCAGCACCTGTTATCCATGTAAATGCCGATGATGCGGAAGCAGTGGTAAAAGCTATGTTGTTTGCATTAGAATATCGTATGGAGTTCGGTTCAGACGTATATATTGATGTTTTAGGTTATAGAAAATATGGTCATAACGAAGGGGATGAACCTCGTTTTACGCAGCCTGTTTTATACAAATCGCTTTCAAGACATAAAAATGTAAGAGATTTATATGGCGCTAAATTAGTAGAACAAGGAGTTATTTCAACTTCGTATGTTAAAGAAATCGAAGAGGCTTACAAAGCTAAATTGGATGAAAATTTAACAGCATCGCGCGAAGAAACTTTAACAGTTATCGAGCCGTTTATGCAAGACGAGTGGGTTGGTTTTTCTAAAGCGAACCAAGCTAAAATGTTAGAAAAAATTGATACCGCAGTAGCAAAAGACACCTTAGACGGTATCGCTAAAGTAGTAACAGAATTACCAGAAGGGAAAAAATATATCAGCAAAATACAAAAGCTTATCAACGATAGAAAAGCGATGTATTTTGAGAAAAACCAGTTAGACTGGGCTATGGGTGAAATGTTAGCCTATGGTTCGTTATTGACGGAAGGTTACAACGTTCGTATTTCTGGACAAGATGTAGAACGTGGTACATTCTCACACCGTCATGCCGTAGTAAAAACGGAGGATACAGAAGAAGAAGTAATCTTATTGAACGACGTACCTAACAAGAAAGGCTACTTCAATGCTTACAACTCATTGTTATCGGAGTACGGTGTAGTTGGTTTTGATTATGGTTATGCTATGGCATCGCCTAAAACATTAACCATTTGGGAAGCTCAATTTGGAGATTTCTCTAATGGAGCTCAAATCATGATTGACCAATACATTTCGGCAGCGGAAGACAAATGGAACAACCAAAATGGTTTGGTTATTTTAATGCCTCACGGCTATGAAAACCAAGGTGCAGAACACTCATCGGCACGTATGGAACGTTACTTACAACTTTGTTCAGAACAAAATATGTATGTGGCTGACTGTACAACACCTGCAAACTTCTTCCACTTGTTAAGAAGACAAATGTTGGCAGATTTCCGTAAACCTTTGATGGTTTTTACCCCTAAGAGTTTATTGCGTCATCCAGAAGCGGTTTCTTCAATTGAAGAATTTGCTACAGGTTCGTTCCAAGAAGTTATCAATGATACACACGTAAATCCAGTGGATGTTAAAACATTGGTTTTCTGTACAGGTAAATTCTACTACGACTTAAAAGCAGAAAGAGAAGCACAAGGAAGAAACGATGTGGCATTAATAAGAATCGAGCAATTGTTCCCATTACCAGTAGACCAATTAAAAGCGATTATTGCTTCGTATCCAAACGCAACGGATTATGTTTGGGCACAAGAAGAGCCAAGAAACATGGGAGCTTACGGATTTATGTTGATGAATTTCAACGAGGTTAAATTCCGTGTAGCATCACCTAAAGCGTACAGTGCGCCAGCATCAGGAAGTTATACACGTTCTAAGAAACGTCATGCGGATGCGATTGCTATGGTTTTTGATAAAACTTTAGTTTAATAAAAAATTGTATTTTTGATAAATAGATAACAACACTTTATAAAATTATAAAAGATGATTTTAGAAATGAAAGTCCCTTCGCCAGGGGAATCAATCAAGGAAGTGGAAATTGCTACTTGGTTAGTACAAGACGGAGATTATGTAGAAAAAGACCAGGCGATTGCTGAGGTTGATTCAGATAAGGCAACATTAGAATTACCAGCTGAAATGAGCGGAATCATCACGCTTAAAGCTGAAGAAGGGGACACAGTAGCTGTAGGTGCAGTAGTTTGTTTAATTGATACAAGTGCCGCAAAACCAGAAGGTGGTGCAGCTCCTGTAGCAGAGAAAAAAGAAGAAGCTCCTAAAGCGGAGGCTCCTAAAGCAGCACCGGTTCAAGCAACCACGTATGCAACAGGTTCAGCTTCGCCAGCAGCTAAAAAAATATTAGCAGAAAAAGAAATTGACCCTGCAACAGTTACAGGTACTGGTAAAGCAGGTCGTATTACTACTGAGGATGCTTTAAATGCAAAAGCTTCTATGGGTACTCCTACAGGAGGTTCTCGTGGTTCTCAAAGAACAAAATTATCAATGTTACGTCGTAAAGTAGCAGAGCGTTTAGTATCTGCTAAAAACGAAACGGCTATGTTAACTACTTTCAACGAAGTTGACATGAGTGCTATCTATGCGTTACGTGACGAATACAAAGAAGAATTTAAAGCAAAACACCAAATGGGATTAGGCTTTATGTCATTCTTTACAAAAGCGGTAACACGTGCTTTACAATTATTCCCAGATGTAAACTCAATGATTGATGGACAAGAAAAAGTGTCTTTCGATTTTTGTGATATTTCTGTTGCGGTTTCAGGACCTAAAGGCTTAATGGTGCCTGTGGTACGTAATGCAGAAAACTTAACGTTCCGTGGTGTTGAAGCTGAAATCAAGCGTTTAGCCATTCGCGCACGTGATGGTCAAATCACAGTTGATGAAATGACAGGTGGAACATTCACTATCTCTAATGGTGGGGTTTTTGGTTCTATGTTATCTACCCCTATCATCAATCCGCCGCAATCAGGAATCTTAGGGATGCACAATGTAGTAGATAGAGCTATAGTGAAAAACGGTCAAATCGTGATTGCTCCAGTTATGTTTGTAGCATTGTCTTACGACCACCGTATCATTGATGGACGTGAGTCGGTAGGTTTCTTATGTGCTGTGAAAGAAGCTTTAGAAAATCCAGCAGAAATCTTAATGGGTGGTAATCCAAGAAAAGCTTTAGAATTATAGTTATTGCTAACAACAAAGCAATCTTACCTATTTAAAATCCCAAATTCCAAAAGAGTTTGGGATTTTTTTGTTTATTTGTTCTATGAAGAAAAGTCAAAAACAAGCGGCTATAGGTTTTATTTTTATCACGCTTTTAATAGATGTGATAGGTTTAGGAATTATTATTCCAGTAACCCCAAAGTTAATTCAAGAACTCATACACGGTAATGTAAGCGATGCTGCACAATACGGAGGTTGGCTTACTTTTGCGTATGCTTTTACCCAGTTTTTGTTTTCGCCCTTGGTAGGAAATTTGAGTGACAAATACGGTCGCCGTCCTGTATTATTGCTTTCACTTTTTGGATTCAGTTTGGATTATCTGTTATTGGCTTTTGCACCCACCATCAGTTGGTTATTCATCGGACGCATATTGGCGGGTATTACAGGGGCTAGTATCACGACCGCTTCTGCATATATCGCAGACATTAGCAACGATGAAAATCGCGCCAAGAATTTCGGAATGATTGGAGCCGCTTTTGGTTTAGGATTTATTATTGGTCCCGTTATTGGAGGCTTGTTAGGGCAATACGGGGCACGTATTCCTTTCTATGCCGCCGCGGTTTTATGTTTACTCAACTTTTTATATGGTTATTTCATACTTCCAGAATCTTTATCCAAAAAACACCGTAGAGCCTTTGATTGGACCAGAGCTAATCCGATAGGTGCTTTTATTAGTTTAAAAAAATATCCAAAACTGATTGGATTAACCCTTGCCGTGTTCTTGCTGCATACGGCTTCTCATGCAGTGCAAAGTAATTGGAGTTATTTTACCATGTATCAATTTCATTGGGATGAAACCATGATAGGGTTATCCTTAGGCGTAATAGGTTTATTAGTCGCGCTAGTACAAGGTGGTTTGATTCGATGGATAAATCCAAAGCTAGGGAATGTAAAAAGTATCTATGTAGGCATGGCTTTGTATACGATAGGTATGTTTCTTTTTGGTTTTGCCAGCCAAAGCTGGATGATGTTTGCCTTCCTGATTCCGTATTGTCTTGGTGGCATAGCAGGACCGGCATTACAAGCGGTAATTGCAGGGCAAGTGCCCGCAAACGAACAGGGAGAAATACAAGGTACCTTGACGAGTTTGATTAGTGCTTCAGCTATTATAGGACCGCCCATCATGTCGAGTGTATTTTATTATTTTACTCAAGAGAGTAACGCGCATTCTTTTGCAGGTGCTCCTTTTATTTTGGGAGGCTTTGGTATGTTATTAAGTACACTAATGGCTTATGTGTCGTTAAAAAAGCATCATTAATGAAACTATTTTAAATTCAATAGTTTTTTAAGTACTAGCAAAATAATATCTTTGCTCGAAATCCTGCTACATGAATTCTACTTCTCATAAAAAAATATATTTCGCTAGCGACCAACACCTTGGCGCACCCACGCCTGAAATGAGTTTTCCTCGGGAGCAAAAGTTTGTACAATGGCTGGATGAAGTCAAACAAGATGCGGAAGCTATTTTTTTATTAGGCGATTTATTTGATTTTTGGTTTGAATATAAAACGGTGGTTCCTAAAGGTTTTGTACGGGTGTTAGGCAAACTCGCCGAGATTCGTGATAGTGGGATTCCTATTTACTTTTTTGTGGGTAATCACGACCTTTGGATGAATGATTATTTTGAAAAAGAGTTAAACATTCCCGTGTATCACACAACTAAGGAATTTACATTCAACGATAAACTTTTTTTAATCGGTCATGGCGACGGTTTAGGACCTGGGGACAAAGGCTATAAGCGAATGAAAAAAGTGTTTACCAATCCCTTTTCAAAATGGTTGTTTCGCTGGTTGCATCCTGATGTGGGCGTGAAATTAGCGCAGTATTTATCGGTAAAAAACAAAATGATTTCAGGAGCAGAAGATGTCAAGTTTTTAGGGGAAGATAACGAATGGTTGATTCAGTATGCCAAACGCAAATTAGAAACCAAGCATTATGATTATTTTGTGTTTGGTCACCGTCATTTGCCTATGGAAATTCAACTAAACAAAAATGCCCAATATTATAACTTAGGCGACTGGATTGGCTATTTCACTTATGGTGTTTTTGATGGAACACATTTTGAGTTAAAAAAACAAGAACACTAAATTACTTTTTAGTGTTCTTGTTTTAGCAACATTAATTAGAAAAATTATTAACTGATATTTCAATACACTTTTCGGACAATCTATTTCCTTTTTCTGAATTGATAAAATCCATCAAGATCCACCCACATGATTTTAGTTTTGGGTTATTACTTTGGATATAATCTGCTACTTTGGGATTAATTCGATCCGCTACAGCTACTGGATAAGCAAAAGCGCTAGCTCCTGAACAATACGTTAAATAAGCATTCATTACATTTGAATCAGCATTTGAACGAATAATATTTTCAATAATACGATCGTATTTATAATTTATAGAACTTGGTAATATCGTATTAACTGTATAAAAATCAGAAATCTTAAAAGAATTGTAATATCCATTTCCCATTAGAGTACCATTTGAAAAATTAGGATTTCCAGACCAGCCCTGCACAAAGGTAGAATTTGTATAGGTTTCTCTCGATAGAGGTAAAACTCTTCCTCTACAATCACCTAATAGGCTATTTGTATTCCAATTTTTCTTTACCAATCCTTTAGATTCATACTCATTCATTTTAGCATCAAAATAATTAACCCAAGTAGATTTGTCCTCTCCATTCTCTTTTTTCATAATAACAATAATTGCTTCATTGGGATGTACTTTTAAAAACTCTTTAAAAGTTGACATTATTTGATCTAAAGTTATATTAAGTTTTACAATTCCGTGGTATCCCATAAATTGACCGTTTTCATAATTAAAACGTAAATCAAAAATTCTTGCTCCGGCACCTAATTGTTCGTTTATACTACCATATTGATTACTACTAAAAGCCCAATTTTTGATAGACATTGAATCATGTGTGCCAGGAATAGATAATTTAGACAATGGGGTACTGGCTTTTATCGAGGACATCCAATTATCTTTAGAAACACTAGCTATGAGCCTTTCTTTTAAAGATATGTTTTCTATATTTTCATCAGATCTTGGGGCTAAAGAATCTGAACTACAAGATTGTAAAATAGCTAAAAAAGCCATACTAAGTAAAATTTTTCTCATAAATAAATAGGTTAAATTAACTTACAATATATTATTTAATAAATAATTAACAAATAAAAACATACAAAAATTGTATATCAATTTCAACAGTATCTCATCTGGATATTCTTGGAGATCTTAAATATTAAAGTATCTTTACATTGTCTCAAAAGGGGTGCTTTGTTTCTTTTTAAAAAGTTAAATAAGGCTGAGATTATACCCAATGAACCTAGACAGGTAATGCTGTCAAGGGAAGGGCAAGAGCCTAACTTACAAAAAAATATACGTTTTTTATTAATGAATAATAACCCCTTTTATTCGTAACCATTTTGTAACGAATGAAAAATTTAATTCACAATCAAAGACATCATTTTTTTTTTAAATTTATTCTGAGTACACTATTTTTGATGAATATTAGTACTGTATTTGGTCAAGAAAAAAAAATAAATGATTCCACAAAGATCAACGCATTAGAAGAAGTAAAAGTAGCTTCTACTCGTCTAAACAAAAAATCTCCGTTTGCTTTTACAGATATTAAAAAGGAAGCATTAGAACGAAATAATTTAGGACAAGATCTTCCTATTTTGTTAGACCAAATGCCTTCTGTCGTTACTACTTCTGATGCTGGCGCTGGTGTAGGGTATACTGGATTAAGGGTAAGAGGGAGTGATGCTACTCGTATAAATGTAACGATTAATGGCATACCTTATAATGATGCTGAAAGTCAAGGTACTTTTTGGGTAAATATGCCTGATTTTACAACTTCTGTAGAAAATATCCAATTACAAAGAGGTGCTGGAACTTCTACTAATGGCGCTGGAGCATTTGGGGCTAGCCTTAACTTACGTACGCTTACCCCTTCCTTAGAAGGATATGCTACCACTTCACACAGTATCGGATCTTTTAATACTCGAAAACACAATATTACTTTTGGTTCTGGAATTAAAAATGGTTTTTATGCGGAAGGGCGGCTTTCAAAAATAGGAAGTAATGGATATATAGATCGTGCTTCATCTGATTTAAAATCTTTTTATGCAGAAGCCGGATTTATCCATAAGCAAACAGCTATAAAAGCCTTAGTATTTGGAGGTAAAGAAATTACTTATCAATCTTGGTTTGGAACTCCAGAGGCGGTAGTTAATGGCGATAGAGTTGGCATACTAGCTTACATTAATCGTAATTATTCCAGCACAGAAGAAACTGAAAATTTATTAAATTCAGGAAGAACGTATAATTATTACACTTATGATAATCAAACTGACAATTACGAACAAGTTCATTATCAACTACATATAACACATCAATTCACAGATCATTTATCAGCTTCCTTATCAGGAAATTACACTAAAGGGAAAGGATATTATGAAGAATTTAAGGGAGATCAAAAACTTAAAAAATATTTTCCTGACCACATAAATGGTAATTTTAAATCAGATGTAGTACGTAGAAAATGGTTAGATAATGACGCTTATAGTCTTGTTTACACCTTAAATTACAATACTAAAAACTTTAATGCTAACCTAGGTGGTGGATATAATCAATACGACGGAACTCATTTTGGGGAGCTGATCAAACATCAGTATACAGATCTTCCTGTTACTAATGTAAATTATTATAAATCACTAAGCAAAAAAGAAGATTACTCAGTATATATTAAAGCGGATTATACATTTTTTTACAAATTACAGCTCTTCTTAGATATTCAGGCACGTCGTATAGATTATACAACACACGGATTGAGTAGTGATTTAAAATTATTAAATGTAAAGAAAACATATCCGTTTTTAAATCCTAAAATAGGCTTAAACTTTGCTATACATAAGAATCATAGTATCTATGGATTCTTTGCTGTAGCTAATAAAGAGCCTAATCGTAATGATTTAACGAAGAATCCTATTGAACCTCAAGCAGAACAATTATTGGACTATGAGGCAGGTTACCGATTTAAAAATAAGATAACACATATTAATTTAAATGGGTATTATATGCACTACAACAGTCAATTAGTTCTTACAGGGGCATTAGATGAAGTTGGAGATCCCATTCGTGAGAATGTAGAAAAAAGCCGTCGAATTGGTATTGAATTAGAAGCAAGTATTCAACCTACTAAGTTTTTTAAATTAGATTTTAATATCACAAAAAGTATAAATAAAATCAAATCGTTTGATTATTCTGTCCCTGTAACTGAATACGATATAAATGGTAATAAAAGTTATTCAACAAAAATCACGAAATATGAAAATACAGATATTTCTTTTTCACCTAATGTAACAGGAGGTGTAACTGCCACTTTTTATCCTATTAAGGATTTAAGCGTTGCTTATATACAAAAATATATAGGAAAACAGTATTTAGATAATACTTCTTCAGAGGACAAAATATTAAATAGTTATCACAATGGTAATTTAAGTATTCAATATATTTTTAAACCTAAAAGTTTTGCCGAAATCAGTTTCAATTTACTAATTAATAATTTTTATAATAAGCTGTATGAATCAAATGGTTATACTTATAGTTATTATGATCGCCCTTTAGGTTCTAATAATCCTGTTACTACTGAAAATTTCTACTATCCACAGGCTGGAAGAAATTTTTTAACTGGTGTAACACTCAAATTCTAGATTTTATGAGAATTGTTTTTCGATACTATTTGTTTGTTTCTAATATCTGTTCTTTAGGGTAATTTAGAGAAATGGGGAAAAAATATATAAAAGTACTTGAATATCAATTATAAGAATTTACTCTAAAAAGTTCCCTCTTTTTTTAGATTTTACATCTAAAAAGAGGGATTTGAGTTTAACTTGTATTATGTATTAATTATTACTAATAAAAATCCTCTATTTTTTTATCTTCAATATCATATTCCTCTTTACCACAAGAAGTAAAGCAAAAATTTAGGTTATGTTATGAAGAGAAATTTCCTAATATTAAGATACTCTTAAAACAAAAAATCTTTCATTTAGTATATCTTATTGGGAATGCTTAATAAGATAGAGTTCTTTTATTTTATCAATGATAATTTGTGCTAATTTTTCTTTACTTTCAAATGTCCAACCTGCAATATGAGGCGTTAACAAAATATTAGAAGCATTTAATAAGTATTCAAATGCGGGTGTCTTTTGTTCTTCAAAAAGTGTTTCAAAAGAAAGTTTTTCGTATTCTAACACATCTAAACCTGCTCCTAAAATCTTCTTTCCTTTTAACGCTTCTACCAAATCCAGAGTTACCACACTTTTACCTCTAGCAGTATTAATCAACCAAAAAGGTTTAGCAAATGCGTTAATAAAAGAGGCGTTAATCATTTTATCTGTTTCAGGTGTCCAAGGTGTGTGTAAGCTGACTACATCTACTTTTTCTTGAAATTCTTGCAATGTAACTTGGCGTGCATTGGCATCACCTACATTAGGAGCAATATCATAACAAAGAACGTCTACATCAAAACCTCTTAGTTTTTTGGCAAAGGATTTTCCCATATTACCATAACCAATGATGCCTACAGTTTTGCCATCTAATTCATGACCGCGATTTGCTTCACGGTTCCATTGTCCGGATTTAATTTCGTTATTGGCTTTGTTTAGATTGTTAAATAAAGACAAAAGCATTCCCAAGGCATGTTCGCCCACAGCATTACGATTGCCTTCTGGCGCAGCAATTAAATGAATGCCTTTGGTTGCCGCATAATGACAATCAATACTTTCTAAACCAGCCCCTACACGGGCTATGAATTGTAAGTTAGTGGCTTTATCTAAAAAGGTTTTGTCAATTTTAAAACGGCTTCGTATAACAATACCATGATATCCTGAAATTTTGGATTCAATTTCTTCTTTGGAAGAGGTAAAATCATCATAATTTAGAAAACCTGCTGTTTCCAATTGATTTCTTAGCAAAGGGTGATTGCTGTCTAAATGTAGTATTTTTATATCTTGAGGTTTCAATTTTGTAAGTTTTATTCAAATATAAGAAATTTTAAATACTAGATTCTATTTCAAAAATTTTCATTTTTAACGTTTATATTGAATCTTAAATTTGTTATTGATGTTATACCACTTAAAGTATACTGTATTAAAAAGTAAAATTCTCAATATGTTTTTTTATTTTAAAACAACTCGAACAAATGGTTGAGTATATAATTGAAATAATCGTCCGTTCGAGTGCGAGGCGCATCGAGAGCCAACACTAATTTTAGAAGATAAAACAGAGTTAGAGCAAATAAGATTAATACAACAACTTGAAGATGAAGACAAACAAACAATATTTAAACTAGTTGAGAAGGCACATTTATTTCTTAAAAATTAAGGGAATATCAAATAATAAATCCTTTTGATATTCCCTTAATAAAAACAGGTAAGTTTAAAATCTAAAATCTCACTAATTTTTTAATAAAATTTCGTGCTTCTCAAACAATACGGATCAAGCTCAGGTTAATTATAAAACTACTTTTAAAAATTTCACTGATAACCTGATTCTTTCTAGTTTTTAACAAACTTGATTGTTTTTTCTAATCCGTCTAAATCCGTAAATTTGGCTATATATATTCCTTGAGGATAATCTAAAAGTGCTAAAGATCCCCTAAGTGCATTTATTTCCTTTGTTTGCATTTTCTGTCCTTGCAAATTACATATAGTAATAGCTTGAAGTTCTTTTGTGTAAGAAAAATGAAGATAATCAGCAGTAGGATTAGGGTAAAATTCAAATCCCTCGTGATTAAAAGTAGGAGCCTCTAAAACATCTGATAAACCTGCGTTCACAACATTATCTATTCTTATAGCACCTATTTCTAGATCAGCAACATAAAAGGCTAAATAAATTTTTTTTCCTATATATTTTTTTAAATTAATTGTATTTTTTTCCATTCTCTTTTATCAAGACTTTCGGTTAATACTATCTCTTCAAAATCGTCTAAATCTTTTCCTTTTTCAGATAATTTTAAAACATATCTTCTTGGTGTTGTTTCATTAAATAAACTACCTACCCAATATGAAAAACCATCTGTATTATTTTCTATTACCTCTATTTGTGGTGTAATTAAATAAGACCCTCCTTTTTGATTAGTTGCTTTACCAACAATCATAGCACAACTCCTTCCATCTTTAGGAAACAATTCATCTTTATAAATTCCCCAATAAGGTCCGTCTTCTCGTGTTTTTACTATGTCCCATTCTTTATTAAAAACTTCTTTATCTTCAAATCCTTCATTAAATTGTGCCTTTGCTTGAATAAAAACAAAGAAGAGCATAATCATAATTTTTTTCATTTTCAATTTACTTTTAAATATTTATAACTTTTTAAGGGGAATTTTCGTCTATTTTTTTCTGCGCGAAAGTATGACACATATAAAAGAAAAAAGTTGACACAGATCAACCTTTTAAAAAAATATATTAATATAGTCGAATCAAAACCAGTATAGTTTCAAACTGAATTATACATAAGAGATTTGGTATAGATAAAAATATACGTTTTTTGTTTCAAGGCTACAAAACTACAACTATGGAACAAAATTCCGCATATTTTTATCTTATTTACTGTTTTTATTTTCATTACAAAGTCTAACATATAATCTAAATTTAATAAAAACAGCAACCTCTTTTTTAAAGAATTTTCATTTAAAAACCTAGTTAATGAAATTTGGAAAACTTTGATCAAGAGGGGGTAATATTTTAATATTAAATTCTTTTCTTACGAACTAAAAGTTATTTAGAATAAGTTTTAATCAGTTGTTATTTTCCTTCAAAAATAGCTTTGCGTTTCTCTAAAAATGCGGTCGTTCCTTCTTTAAAATCAGCGGTAGCAAAACATTCTCCAAACTTTTTAATTTCTGTTTCAAAACCGTTTACACCTTCTTTATAATTTGCATTTACGGCTTCAATTGCTTTACCTATAGCAATGGGAGAGTTACGTTGTATTTTATCTACTATAGTCATATAGGTAGCAAACAATTCTGTTTGAGGCACTACATGATTTACCAATCCAAATTCTTTTGCGGTGTTAGCATCTATCATACCAGCTGTCATAATCATTTCCATAGCACGTCCTTTACCGACTAATTGTGCCAAACGTTGTGTCCCTCCATAACCTGGAATAACGCCTAATGAAGTTTCAGGTAATCCCATTTTTGCATTTTCAGAAGCAATACGAAAATGACAAGACATGGCAAGCTCTAAACCGCCTCCTAATGCAAATCCGTTTACTACAGCAATTACAGGGGTTTTCATGTTTTCTACAAAATTAAAAAGAATTTCTTGTCCTTTTCTAGCTAATTCAGCTCCTTCTTGTTCAGAGAAATGAGCAAATTCAGATATGTCAGCACCTGCTACAAAAGCTTTTTCACCACTACCTGTAAGGACAATAGTTCTAATGTTTTCATTTGCTTCTAATTCTTTTAACCAATAATGTAATTCTTTTATCGTTTCAGAATTTAGTGCGTTTAATTTTTCTGGTCGATTAATTGTTATAGTAGCTGTAAATTTTTCGTGCTCGACTAAAATATTTTTTAATTCCATATTGCTATTTATTTATAATAGGTAATAGTACTTTAAAAGTAGTTCCTTTAGTTAATTTAGATTCAAAAGTAATCTTTCCTTGATAATTTTCAATTATATTTTTGATAATCGCTAGTCCTAGTCCCATTCCGCTAGTTTTTGTGGTAAATTTAGGTTCAAATATACGTTCAAAATCTTGAGCTGCTATTCCTTTTCCATTATCACATACACTAATTATGGTATTATTTTCCTCTTTTTTTACAGATACTAAAATTTTCTTATCTATTTGTTCTTCTGGTATAGCCTGTATTGCATTTTTTACTAGATTCGTAATAATACGGATAAGTTGAGTTCTATCTATTTTGGTAATAATTTCATTTGTACAGGGACAATACTTAATATAATCTTCATTAAAAATATCTAATGCCATACTTACTACATCTACCACATTTAGTGTTTCGTTTTGTTGAGCCGGCATAGATGCAAAATTAGAAAAAGCATTGGCAACAGCACTCATGGTATCTATTTGCTGAATGAGTGTTTTAGAAAAATCTGTTACTTTTTGCTTAATGTTAGGATCTTGAGGATTAAAACGCATTTCAAAACTCTGAACGGTTAATCGCATGGGAGTTAAGGGATTTTTTATTTCATGAGCTACCTGTTTTGCCATTTCTCTCCACGCTCCTTCTCGCTCCCCTTGTGCTAGTTTATTAGCACTTTCTTCTAACTCATCAATCATCTTATTATAAGACTGAATAAGTTTATCTATTTCGGAACTGTGTGTTACTAAATCTATTTTTTTATTCTTTTCGGTCAAACTGGTTTCGGTTAGTCTACGAGAAATGGTTTCAAGAGATTTGGTAATATATCGAGAAAGATAGAAAGCTAACCAAACTGCCAATGAGAACATTCCTAAATACACACTCCCAAATATGGCTAAAAAGTTTTCTATTTCTTGTTTATAATAACTATCATCTTGTTTGTAGGGCAAACGTATAATACCAATGGGTTTCTTTTCTATATGATCCATTAAGTAGCTATAAGAGAAATTATACACATCTCCTCTTGCTTCCCCCTCACCTATGAATCTATTTTTATCAGCGTATTTAATTTTCCCTAACAAATTATCCGATATATTAATCGTAATTTGTCCTTTTATCATAGGTGCTCTTGAATTAATTAACATTCTTCCTTGCAGGTCATAAATATCTATTTCTAAATTATGAATATCGGCTATTTCAAATATTTTTTCTTTAAAAATTGAGGCTAAATTAGCTGTTATTAGAGGATGCGGAGTGGTTTCTAATACATACTCTATATGTTGTTTAATTTGTTCTTCTTTACGTAATAATCGTTCTTTATGATATTCTTGGCTTTCGTATTGAAAGTGAAGTATTGATACTAATGCTATTAATATTGAGGATATTAATGTTATAAATATAAGTGCAAGAAAAATTCTTGATCGTAAGGAAAGATTTTTACCCCAAAGAAAGATGTTTATCATTATTTTTTTTCTCGTATGTTTTTATAAAACTTATAACCTAGCATTAGAAGTATAGAAAAAAGAATTATACCTATTACGCCAAATATCCAATTGATAGCATTTTTTAAAATTACTAAAAAAACGACTGCAAATAAAATAATGGTAGCTCCTTCATTCCATAATCGAAAAAAGGTAGAACTTTTTTTAACTTCATTTTTTTGCAATTGATTAAAAATCTGATGACATTTTAAATGATACAAATACAAGAGAAAAACAAAAGTTAACTTAACATGCATCCATGATTGTGTAAGCCATAGACTACCTATATCAGTAAAAAATAACATCCAAAAAGCAAAAATACTAGCAAGTATAGCACTTGGCCAAGTTATAATGTACCATAAACGGTATTGCATCAATTGGTATTGTTTAATTAGAATACTTTGTTCTGGCTCTATTTTTTCCTTAGCTTCAGCGTGGTATACAAAAAGACGTACAATATAAAATAATCCTGAAAACCAAGTGATTACAAAAATAAGATGCAATGATTTTATGTAGTTGTAAAGTTCCATTAATTCCAATTCTTAATCCAACTTGCTATAGTTTGCGCCCAATCATCACGATCATTTAAACAAGCTACTGTCAAAAAGTTTTCTCCTCCATTTTCTTTAAAACTATGAGCAGCCTCCATACCTATTTCTTCCAGAGTTTCTAAACAATCTGAAACAAAAGCAGGTGTTACAACGGCTAAATTTTTAATTCCTCTTTGAGCGAGTCCATCAATTGTGGCATCAGTATAAGGCTGTAACCAAGGATCACGTCCTAAACGAGATTGAAACGAAGTGCTGTAACTTCCTTCTTCTAATTGTAATAATTCGGCTACTTGTCTGGTTGTTTCATAACATTGATGGCGATAACAAAATTCGTGTGCGGGAGAGGGTGTTATACAACATTTTCCATCAATTGTACAATGTGATTTTGTAATATCTGATTTTTTTATATGTCGTTCTGGTACGCCATGATAGGAAAACAACACATGATTAGCTTCAATGCCAGCCAAAGCTTCCTTTATTGATGTTCCTAAATTAGCGATATAACGTTCTCGTTTATAAAAAGCAGGTATTGTTTTAAAAGTCATAGAAGGAAATTTCTTTTTCCGAATTTCTTCCGCTAAGACCAAAATAGTTTCTGTGGTTGCCATAGCAAATTGTGGATACAAAGGCAAAAGCAATACTTCTTTTACTCCCTTATCATACAATTGTTGTAATCCAAATTCTATACTAGGATTACCATAACGCATTGCAATTTCTACTGGAAAATCAACTAAATCTTGTACTTTTTTTTGTAATCGTTGAGTTAAAACAATTAAAGGAGATCCTTCTTCCCACCAAATTTTTTTATAAGCTGCTGCTGATTTTTTAGGTCGCGTATTCAATATGATTCCTTTTACTAGAAAGGCTCTTAATAAATAAGGAAGATCTATTACGCGTTCATCCATTAAAAATTGATCTAAATATTTTTTTACATCTTTTACCTCTGTACTGTCGGGCGAACCTAAATTAACTAATAATACTCCTTTCATTTTTATGTTTTTTGAGACTTACAAAATTTAAAGATAGTTTAAAATAAAATGATATTGTACTTCCTATCTTATATCTTTCTTTTATCTATTCTAATTTACTTTTTCTAATAAATACTTTTTAGGCGTTGTACCAAATTTCTTTTTAAATGCTGCAATAAAATGACTAGCTGTACTGTAGCCAATTCTTAATCCTACTTCATTTACATTATAAGATCCGCTATCTAATAAATTTCGAGCATATTGCATTTTATAATCAAACAAAAATCCATAAACTGTTTCACCGTAAATCTGTTTAAACCCTGTTTTTAGTTTTTTTAAGTTTAAACCTACTTGCTCGGCTAGTTCTTCTAGCCCTGGTGGTTCTGACATATTAGCAATAATAATTTCTTTTGCTTTTTTTAGTTTCTTTACATTTTCTTCATCTATTAAAAAAGGGCATTGTTCTATATTAGGATCTTCACTTTTATTGAAAAACAAACTTAGGAGTTCGTATCCTTTTCCTCTGTAATATAAATTTTTAATAGTTGGATTTAAATTATAGTGAAACATTTGATTGAGTACAATAGCCATAGAGGGCGTTATATTCTCTTCTCCATAATATTTTCTATCCCGATTTTCTTCACTCAAAAAAGGGATATGGTCTGCATCATTAGTAAATAAACCATGAAATTTTTTAATAGATATCAAAATAGAGATAATCCAAGTTTTGGGTTCTATATTTAAATGTAGCGGGAGTTCTTTTTCGGGATTGTAAAATAAAAGCGATTTTTCGCTTTCTAATCCTATGGTATAACTACCATTATTAAAAACAAACTTTCCTTTTCCTTTTAAACCAAAATGAAACTGAATCAAACCTGTCTTTACTGGACGTTCATACTTAACAACTTCTTCTGTATCATTCTGAAACCTTAATAAAACAAATTCATCATCCATTTTTATCTCTTCAGTAGCACCCATAGCGACATTTTTTTAAATAGATTTTTTCAGTAAACAGGATTTGTTATTTAGAATTATTCTACATAACAAACTTGTGAGCAGCCTATTCCAGTACAAAAATAGCATAAATATGACTAAAAACTCAAATCAACTATCAAAATAACTTATAGCGATACAAAAAGTACTTATAGCGTTATTTTGGAAAAACAAAACTAAATACTTTTGTTTGTAGAAAATTTGATTAGGATTTTAATGACACAGAATATTCCCTCAAAATCTGCCACTTTTTACGCAATTGGTTTAAGCTATTTAAAAGCAGATGCTGAAATGCGAGGAAAATTTAGTTTAGATGAACCAGCTAAGACTCAATTGATCCAACAAGCCAAAGAAGATGGCTTAGAAAGTTTGATCGTTACTTCTACTTGTAACCGAACCGAAATATATGGTTTTGCACAGCACCCTTTTCAGTTAATTAAATTACTTTGTGCAAACAGCCAAGGTACCGTTGAAGACTTTCAAAAAGTTGCTTACGTATATAAGAATAAAGAAGCGATCCATCACCTATTTAGAGTAGGAACTGGCTTAGACAGTCAAATCTTGGGCGATTTTGAAATCATTTCTCAAATTAAAAACGCTTTTGTCTTATCAAAAGAATATGAAATGGTTAATGCTTATTTGGAACGTTTAGTAAATTCTGTTATTCAAGCAAGTAAGCGTGTAAAAAATGAAACGGAAATATCATCTGGTGCGACTTCGGTTTCTTTTGCCTCTGTTCAATATATTTTCAAAACAGTTCCTGATATTTCCGATAAAAATATTTTACTCTTTGGCACAGGAAAAATTGGTCGTAATACCTGTGAAAACTTAGTAAAACACAGCAAACACGATCATATTACTTTAATTAATCGCACAAAAGATAAAGCAGAAAAATTAGCTAAAAAATTAGATCTAATTGTAAAAGATTATGCTGATTTACAAGAGGAAATTCAAAAAGCAGATGTCTTAGTTGTTGCTACAGGAGCACAAAATCCAACCGTTGACAAAACCATCCTAAATTTAAAAAAACCTTTACTCATCTTAGACCTGTCAATACCTAAAAACGTAAATGAAAACGTTCAAGATATAGAAGGAGTAAGATTAATTCACATGGATCACTTGTCACAAATGACAGATGAAACTCTAGAAAATCGAAAGAAATTTATCCCACAGGCAGAAGAAATAATTGAAGAAATTCAAGACGAATTTATTACTTGGACAAAAGGACGCAAATATGCTCCAACTATACATGCACTAAAAGCAAAACTACAGTCTATCAAAGAATTAGAAATGGCATACCAACGCAAAAAAATGTCTAATTTTGATGAAGAGCAAGCAGAAATTATAAGTAATCGAATCATACAAAAAATAACCAATCATTTTGCTAATCACTTAAAAGATGAAAACACTTCGGTTGACGAAAGTGTAGATTGGATACAACGTGTTTTTCAGTTAAGTGCTCCAACCCCAAAAGGAAGTTTTTCTAAAACAGAAACGATTCATACAGAAGATTTACAATCTATCTAAATCTTTATTCGGGTTTAAAAATTAAAATTCTTAATGAAAAAAAATAAAGACAAACAAATTATTTCTCCAGGAGATAATAACCGGGTAATCAGAATTGGAACTCGTGATAGTGAATTAGCTCTTTGGCAAGCACATACTGTTGAAAAACAACTAAATGATTTAGGCTATAAGACCAAAATTATAGCTGTTAAATCACAAGGTGATATTATCCTTGATAAACCTTTATATGAATTAGGAATTACAGGAATTTTCACTAAAACACTAGACATTGCTATGATTTCTGGTCAAGTAGATATTGCCGTACACTCTATGAAAGATGTACCAACTACTTTACCACAAGGCATCGTACAAGCCGCTGTTTTAGAAAGAGCTAATACAGTAGACATTTTAGTTCATAAAGGAAGTACTGATTTCTTAAATACCGTCTCCATAATTGCCACAGGAAGTTTACGCCGTCAAGCACAATGGTTACACAAATATCCACAACATAAAACAGTTGATTTAAGAGGAAATGTAAACACTCGCCTTCAAAAATTAAAAGATAATGACTGGGGTGGAGCTATTTTTGCCTGTGCTGGTTTAGAACGTTTAAATTTAAAACCTGAAACAACCCTTTCGTTAGACTGGATGATACCTGCACCTGCACAAGGAGCTATGATGGTAGTAGCTATGGCAGAAGACACTCTTGCACTGGAAGCTTTATCTGAATTAAACCATATAGAAACTGAGATTTGCACCTATATAGAACGTCAATTTTTACGCACCTTAGAAGGAGGTTGCACTGCTCCTATTGGTGCTTTGGCAACTTATAACGAAGAAACAGATCAAATTGATTTCAAAGGAGCCTTATTTTCAATTAATGGTCAACAAAAAATAACCATCGAACGCTCTTTTGATGTTTCTGAATGGAAAAAATTAGGTTTAAATTGTGCTAGAGAAATCCTCAATAATGGAGGAAATGAACTCATGATTGACATTAAAAAGCAACTAAAAAAATAACAATTACAGATTCAAAAAATAATTTATAAAATTAAAGATTAATAGTATGAAAATGTATTACTCAGTGATTTTTTGATAATTTATAGAGATCTTTTTTATAGAAGAAATGAAAAAAACACGAATATTATCTACTAAAAAATTACTACCTAAACAAAAACAATTAGTATTAGATCTTAATATAGAAATTATTGATTCTGATTTTATTAACATTAAAACAAAAAACGTCTCTATCAAAGAATTAACAGATGCTCTTATTTTTACAAGTCAAAATGCTGTTCTTGCCGTTTTAAATTCTAAAAACATTAATTTTTTAAAAAGTAAAAAGATTTTTTGTGTAGGAATTAAAACAAAAACATTACTAGAAAAAAAAGGATTCATTATTGAAAGTTATGCAAACTATGCAGAAGAATTAGCAAAAACAATTTCTTTAAATTATTCTAATTTAAGCTATACTTTCTTTAGTGGTAATTTAAGACAAGATATTGTACCTAAAAAATTAAAAGAATTCGGTATTACTTTAAAGGAAATAGAAGTATATGAAACCATTTTAATCCCTCAAAAAAACAATATAAAATCAGAAGGAATCTTATTTTACAGTCCATCAGGAGTTGAAAGTTATTTAAAAGAAAACAAAATAACAGATGAAATATGTTTTTGTATTGGTAATACCACAGCAAAAGCATTGAGAAATATAACCCAAAAAATCGAAATTGCAGATCAACCTTCAGTTGAAAATGTAATTATTAAATGTATCAATTATTATAAAAACACCTCACAGGTCTAAATACAAAAAGTATGTTAAAAAACGATCTATTCTTAAGAGCACTAAAAGGAGAAACAGTTGAACGTCCACCTGTATGGATGATGCGTCAAGCAGGAAGATATTTACCAGAATTCCGAGCTTTACGAGATAAATATGATTTTTTCACACGTTGCGAAACACCCGAATTAGCAGCTGAAATAACGGTACAACCTATTCATATTGTAAAACCTGATGCAGCCATTTTATTCTCTGACATCTTAGTGGTTCCTAGAGCTATGGGAATTGACGTAGAACTAAAAGACAACATAGGGCCCATCATTCCAAACCCTATTCGTTCAATAGAACAAGTCAATCAGGTGTATATTCCAGAAATCAAAGAGTCCTTAGGTTATGTAATGGATGCTATCAAATTAACAAAAGAAATGTTAAACAATGAAGTACCATTAATAGGTTTTGCAGGATCTCCTTGGACCATTTTTTGTTACGCAGTAGAAGGAAAAGGCTCTAAAAGTTATGATACCGCCAAAGGTTTTTGTTTTTCACAACCCGAAGCAGCACACGCATTATTACAAAAAATTACCGACACCACTATTTTATATCTAAAAGAAAAAGTAGCTAACGGTTGTAATGCCATTCAAGTTTTTGATTCTTGGGGAGGGATGCTATCACCAACTGATTACCAAGAGTTCTCTTGGAAGTATATCAATCAAATTGTAGAAGCATTAGCTCCCATAACAGAAGTAATTGTTTTTGGAAAGGGTTGTTGGTTCGCATTAAATGAAATGTCACAATCAAAAGCATCTGCTTTAGGAGTAGACTGGACTTGTTCCCCTAAAAATGCACGCTATTTAACAGGAGGAAACATTACTTTACAAGGAAACTTTGACCCTTCTCGTCTATTATCACCAATACCTACTATCAAAAAAATGGTACATGAAATGATTGACGAATTTGGAAAAGATAAATATATCGTAAACTTAGGTCACGGTATTTTACCAAATATTCCTGTAGATCACGCAAAAGCATTTATAGAAGCCGTAAAAGAGTATCAAAAATAGTAATATCAATAAAGCTAATATAACATCGTTATTTTTTATATTTTTATAAACTTATAATGCAAAAGAAAGCATAAAGAATATTGAATTTTAAATTATAAAAATTATTTTAGCTTTATTATTTTTATTAATAATTTACTTTTGAAAACTATTTGCAAACCCATTATATTTTTTCTAATATTAATTATAAAATATCTCACAAGATCTCTAAATAAAAAAATATGTACGTACTATCTAATAAAATAGATAAAAAACTAAAAAAGTATATAAAATATTTTATATACTTTTTTATCATAAATACTTATTCTCAAACTTCTATTAAAGGAAATATAACCACGATTGTAGGATTACCACAAATAGGAGTAGAAACAAAAATAGGAAACAAATTAACTTTTCAAGCAGATCTAATGGCTTCATTATGGGAGTCCGTTAATAATGCTCCTCAAAAATTTGCCATCTTAATTCCAGAAGTAAGATATCATTTCAACACACTTGAAAAAGGATTTTATTTAGGAGGTCACATTGGCGGTTCCAGTTATAAAATGCAAAAATGGAATTACCTCAATTCAGGCAGGTATCAAGAAGGCTATAGCTTATTATTCGGAATGACTGTCGGGTTTAAAGTCCCTGTAAACAAATCTTTTTCAATAGATATTTTTATGGGTGGTGGTTCTCAACAAGGATATTATAAAGGCTATTATTTAGAAAGTGGAGAGCGTTACGAGACAGCAGATAATTTTAACAAGAGCGGCGAATGGCTACCTTATAGAGGAGGCGTTATGATTTGTTACAAATTGGGTAAAAACTAATAATGATACTGGTATTCCTAATAGAATTAGCTTAGATAAAATTGTATATTTAAAATCATAAATGAAAAATAAATTCTACACATATATACAAAACCTTCAAGATCAAATTTGTAAAGGTTTAGAAGATATAGACGGAAAAGCTAAATTCCGTCAAGACTTATGGGATAGACCCGAAGGAGGCGGTGGTCGGACTCGTGTAATTGAAAACGGAACTATTTTTGAAAAAGGAGGCGTTAATATTTCTGCTGTCCATGGAAAATTACCTGATACCATGCAAAAAATGTTTGGTGTTGGAGAAGCTGATTTTTTTGCATGTGGACTAAGTTTAGTAATCCATCCTAAAAACCCAATGGTTCCAACAGTTCATGCCAATTGGCGTTATTTTGAAATGTACGATGATAACGGAACTATTATTAATCAATGGTTTGGTGGTGGACAAGACTTAACGCCTTACTACTTGTTTGAAGAAGATGCTATTCATTTCCATAAAATATGTAAAACTGCTTGTGATAAACACAATCCAGAATTTTACCCTAATTATAAAAAGAAATGTGACGAATACTTTTGGAATAGCCACAGAAATGAGGCTCGTGGTATAGGTGGTTTATTTTTTGATTATTTAAAAACAACTGACACTATGTCTATGGAAAACTGGTACAACTTTGTTACAGAAGTCGGAAACAGTTTTTTAGATGCGTATTTACCAATAGTACAAAAAAGAAAAGGTTTACCTTACACAGACGCTAACCGTACATGGCAAGAAATCCGTAGAGGACGTTATGTAGAGTTCAACCTAGTTCATGACAAAGGTACTTTATTTGGATTAAAAACAAATGGTAGAATTGAAAGTATTTTAATGAGTTTACCTCCTCATGTACAATGGATATATGACCATCATCCAGAAACAAACAGTGAAGAAGAAAAACTGATAAAAATTTTATCAAAACCAGTAGAGTGGTTAAAATAATATGCGTAATTGGCTAAAATTTTTAATACTAGTATATTATCCCGTTTCTCTTGCTCAAGAAAAAGAGGGAGAAATTAGGCATGCTTTATCGCATAAATATAACCTAGATTATCGTTTGAATTATTTTGACAAAATGATCTTTAAAATAGATATTAATTCAGAAGTAGATAATTTTTACATCCCTAAATTAAATTATACAGATAATAAAAGAAGCATTTTCTCTCCTGATGAAAAATTAAAACTTCGTTTCTCTTTTGATTATAAATTTTTAGGAATTAGTTATTCTTTTTCACCTGATTTCATCCCCGAATTGAATAATCAGAGAGCTAATACAAAAACATTAGATTTAAGTTTTAAATTTTTTTACTCTGATCGTCTAAGACAAGAAGTTACTTATAAAAAAGTGAAAGGATTTACTTTAAGAAATCCAGATGATCAAAACCCAATTGAGGTTTTTGACGATTTAGAAATCAATACCATTGGAGGCAAAACTTTTTATATAACTAATAAGAATTTTTCATATAGAGCTTACGAATCTCAAACAGAAAGACAAATAAAAAGTGCCGGTAGTTTCATGCCTTCACTCACCTATTTTATTAACAATTTATATACTAATAATCCTAATTCTTTTGAACAAAACTTAGAACGGATAAAATCTGTAGATTTCATTCTTCAATTAGGTTACATGTATAATTACGTAATTAACAAAACATGGTTTGCTACTGGAGGTTTGCATCCAGGTATTGGATTTCATGATTCTAAAAATTATTATACAAATAACAAGGAATCTGTTGTTTTTGACAATAAAATCAAATGGAATTACAATTTAGATTTAAATTTTTCATTAGGTTACAATCAAGAAAATTTCTTCTCAGGAATTAGAGTCAATTACAAAAATTACCAATATGATAGTAAAGTAGCTGCTGATATAATGAACTCAAAATTTAATACTGTACTTTTTATTGGTTATCGCTTTAATGAAGTTAAAAGTGTTAAAAAAGTATTTGAAAAAATAGAAAATAAATTCGGTATATAATCTAAAAAAATAAAAGATATGTTTCCTATACACAGAGGTAGAAGATTAAGAATAAACGAAGCGATACGAAATATCGTAAGAGAAACTAGCTTAAGTCCATCTGATTTTATGTCCCCTATGTTCATAATGGAAGGTGAAAACACTTCAATAGAAGTTCCTTCTATGCCCGGCATCTACCGTCGTACACTGGATCTAACAATAAAAGAAGTTAAAGAACTATACACCTTAGGCATTAGAGCTGTAAATATTTATGTAAAAATAAATGATGGTTTAAAAGATAACACAGGAAAAGAGGCCTGGAATCCTAATGGTTTAATGCAAAATGCTATTCGTGCCATCAAAAAAGAATGCCCTGATATGATCGTTATGCCAGACGTAGCATTAGACCCATATTCAATCTACGGTCATGATGGAATCATAGAAAAAGGAGATGTAGCAAATGATATTACAAATGATGCTCTAGTAAAAATGGCTGTTTCTCATGCAGAAGCAGGTGCTGATTTTGTTGCACCAAGCGATATGATGGACGGACGTGTATTCCGTTTACGTCAAGGATTAGATGCAGCTGGTTATCATAATGTAGGTATTATGAGTTATTCCGCTAAATACGCATCCGCTTTTTATGGGCCTTTCCGTGATGCCTTAGATAGCGCACCAAAGGAAGCTGACATTGTAGTTCCTAAAGACAAAAAAACCTATCAAATGGATTATGCAAACCGTATAGAAGCTGTAAAAGAAGCTCTTTGGGATGTAAAAGAAGGAGCTGATATGGTTATGGTAAAACCAGGAATTGCTTACTTAGATATTGTTCGTGAAGTAAAAAATGCGGTAAATGTACCCGTTACAGTATTTCATGTTTCAGGAGAATATGCTATGATAAAAGCAGCTTCGGAAAGAGGCTGGTTAGATCATGATAAAATCATGATAGAGCAATTAATGTGTATAAAACGTGCAGGTGCTACTTTAATTTCAACATATTTTGCCAAAGAAGCTGCTATTTTATTAAATAAATAACGATCTTATTATTTTCAATTAAGTCAAAATTCCTATATACTCTATAAAATTCTTTGCTCGTTCAAGGTGACACATTTAAACAGAATATGAAAAAACTCTTATTATTATCACTTATCGGAATTATTTTTTCTTGTAAAAAAGAAAGTCAAGAGCGTTTTGGTAAATCAACCTCTGAAACCATTGTTACACAAAAACCTATTGATTTAGGCAAAGAAATTTTTGAAGGAAAAGGCGTTTGTTATACATGTCATAAACCTGATATAAAAACAGTGGGCCCTTCTTTAAAAGAAATAGCTAAACTATACAAAGAAAAAAACGGAAGCATTGTTGACTTTCTTCAAGAAAAAAGCCAACCTATAGTAGATCCTAGTCAGTATAATACAATGAAAGCTAACTTTCCTATTACTAAAAATCTTCCTAAAGAAGAATTAAAGGCCATAGAGACCTATATATTAAGTTTTTAATACATTTCGTACTTATTAAATCTAAATTATAAAGACCTAGGAAGTTTTAAAAAATTTCCTAGATCTTATAACGAATCTTATGAAAACAGCATTTATTCATTCCCCGTTAGGTATCATCAAAATTGAAGGAGATCAAAAAGGAATTGCTAGTATTTCAGTAGTAACAGAAGGGGATTTATCTGTTCCAATTCCACAAGAACTCCTAGATGCTGTAAATCAACTACAAGAATATTTTTATAGTAATAGAACAAATTTTTCATTTCCATTAAATCTACAAGGGACAGATTTTCAAAAAAAAGTTTGGAATGAATTACTTAAAATTCCTTTCGGAAAAACAATTTCTTATTTAGATTTAGCAAAAAAGCTAGGTGACACGAAGGTCATTCGCGCTGCTGCTTCAGCTAATGGAAAAAATCTACTTTGGATTGTGGTTCCTTGCCATCGCGTGATTGGGACTGATGGGTCTCTTACAGGATATGCAGGTGGCTTATGGCGTAAAAAATGGCTATTAGAACATGAAAGCTCTTCAAAACAACAAATATTATTTTAATTTTAAAAATTCTTTATTTTTTAATCGTAAATTTTTATTTTCGTAGGTAACGGTTAAAATGGGTAATATGCTAGACAAACTTCAACTTGAAAACGTTTTATTTTTAGATATAGAAACAGTACCTGAACATCAAACCTTTTCTTCTTTAGATCCCATACGACAAGAACTATATGAACTCAAAACTCAATACCAACGTAAAGAGGAATTTACTGCGGAAGAGTTTTATAATCGAGCAGGTATTTGGGCTGAATTTGGCAAAATTGTTTGTATTTCTGTAGGCTATTTTTCTTTTAAAAAAGATATTCGCCAATTTAGAGTAACCAGTTTTTGGGGTGATGAAATAACCATTCTAAATGATTTTTCTAATTTATTAAACAGCCACTATAGTCATACACAGCATTTACTATGCGGACATAATGCTAAAGAATTTGATTTTCCTTATATAGCCAGACGAATGATCATTAATAGTATCCCTATTCCCAAAAAACTAAACCTTTTTGGAAAAAAACCATGGGAAGTCCCTCATTTAGACACATTGGATTTATGGAAATTTGGAGATTACAAACATTATACATCTCTAAAATTATTAACAACCGTCTTAGGCATACCTTCTCCCAAAGGAGATATAGAAGGTAGTGATGTAGCTAAAGTATATTATCAAGAACAAAACATAGACAGAATTATAACCTATTGTGAAAAAGATGTAATAGCAGTTGCTCAAATCATTCTTCGATTAAGAGGAGAAGATTTATTAATAGACGACGAAATCTTTATTGTATAATATACTCATTATTCTATATGATTCCTAAAAATCACTTTTATATCGTATTTCTTTTTTTGTTAAGTCATTCTTTTAATGCTCAAGAACGAATTTCTAATCCAGATAAAAAATACCGATTTATTTTTCAAATGGATAATCGTTTTTCTAGCTTAAGAGGAAACCATATTTCTATTTTGGGCACGAAAGTAGGGTTTCAATATAAAAATAAATTCCGATTCGGATTAGGTTCTTCTTTCATTCTATCTCCCGTTAACATTACCTATGTAAACAAAAAAACACAGGCAATTAATGACAACAAGGTAAGTATGTGGTATGGAAGTCTTTTTACTGATTGGATCTTTTACAAGAATCCTAAATGGGAATGTTTTTTAACAGAACAAATAGGTTTTGGAAAACCTAGTTTTGTTAGAGAAATAAATGATGATATTGTTCGTGATACTAATATTTCTTTATATGTAAATGAAATATCAGGACAAACCAATTACAGAATATTAAAATGGTTAGGATTAGGAGCAGGCGTAGGATATCGTGCCGTTTTAAACTCAAAAGCAGCATTAAAAACTACTTTTGATGCTCCTATTTATATCGGAAAAGTTATACTTTACCCCGAAAATATTTTTTGATTTATTACTTTTATACCCTTTATAAAGTTATTTCACCCATTTAAAATAAAAATTTATGGTTTTAAGCAGATTTTGGTTGGCAATTTTTATTTCATCTATTTTTTTCATTGTTCTAAATTTTTTCACTGAAGGAAGTTATAGTACTGACTATATTTTAAATGGCAAAAAAGAGGATCCCATCTTAGTATCTGAAAAATATTTAAACCAACTACCTAAATTTGTAGCAGATAGTATCAAAAAAGCTCCTGAAATGACAATGGTTGTCAATAAGGATACACTAAATACTGACACTACTTATGTATATAAAAATCAAACGGTTAAATTATATAGCGGATTTCAAAAAGCAGATGGACTACTTCCTACTTGTAAAAACAGTTTAGTAGATTTAATCCTTCCCTTAATTGCGTATTTAGCATTCTTTTGTGGGTTAATGGAATTATTAATTATTTCAGGTGCTTCTGAAAAATTAGCTAAAAAATTAAGTCCCTTTTTCGCGCAAGTATTTCCATCAGTTCCTAAAAATCATGAGTCTATATCCTATATGACCTTAAATTTTGCCGCTAACTTCTTAGGATTAGATTCAGCTGCTACCCCATTTGGTCTTAAGGCAATGGAAAGTTTACAAACACTTAATCCAGACAAAGATAAAGCTAGTGATGCACAAATTATGTTTATGTGTTTACATGCTGCGGGTCTTACCCTAATACCTACCTCAATTATTGGTTATAGAGCAGCCGAAAACGCATCTAATCCCGCGGATGTAATGCTTCCTTGTATCATTACCTCTTTTATAGGTACAATAGCAGCGTTATTAATAGTGGGTATTCGTCAGCGTATAAATTTTAAAAGCGTTGGGTTATTAAGCGCATTAATGGGTATAATAAGTGCCATCATTGGGTTATTATTTTACATTAATACATTAGACTTAATAGGTAAAAATGCTTTTACAGGCAATTTATCTGGATTAATGTTAATATCTATTATCGGATTTACCCTCATTTTTTCTTTTATTCATGAAAAGAAATTCACTCTAGCCAACACGACCATCTTTGATACCTTTGTTGAAGGAGCTCGTAATGGATTAAATACTGGTGTAAAAATCTTTCCGTATGTTATGGGAATGCTGGTTGCCATCTCCTTTTTTAGGAATAGTGGATTGTTTGAGATTGTAAGTAATGGCATTAGTTTTTTATTTGGTCAAATAGGAGTTAGCAAAGAAATTACGGATGGTCTCCCTGTAGCTTTATTACGCCCTTTTAGCTCAGGTGGTTCACGTGGATTTATGATAGATGCTATGCGAACTTCAGGTGTAGACTCTTTTACAGGTCGTTTGGTTTGCATTTTTCAATGTAGTGCTGAAACTACTTTTTATGTAATAGCTGTATATTTCGGTTCTGTTAATATAAAAAACACACGCTATACCCTAGGAACAATGCTTTTAGTTGACTTTATTTGTGTATTAGCAGCTATTGCTGTGGCAACTTGGTTTTTTTAAATCATCGTTAGTTCAAGCGCGAATCGCATCGAGAACCAACACTAATTTTATTACTTTTGTAGGATAGTGCCTAAATCAACATCATGCGATTCTCTCTTTACTCAAAATATTGCGAACTTTTTGAACAGTCTCAAGGTTAAAAAAATAGTATTATGAGGAAATTTCAAAAGTTTAAATGGTATTAAACGCTGTATTTTTTTACATTAAATTTTTAAAGAAAAACCCCGTTTTTGACTCTTTTTGGGCCTTCGGGGGTTTATTTTTCTGGTTTAATAGTCAAAAATGGTTGGTAAAAATGCTGTAAAGCATTATAAAATATGATATTGACGAAAGTTTATTGAAATTAGTTTCAATAAACTTTTTTTATTTCATGAAAACTTCAAAAAAAAGCGTTGTCCAACCTGTAAAAGCCTCAATACGATAAAGTGGGGAATAAGAGAAAATAAGCAACGATTTAAGTGTAATGATTGTGGTCAATTATTTACTTCAAATAATAAATCAGTTTCAGATTCTAATAAAGAGATTTGGTTTAAAAACTGGATAATCGGTAAAGATATTTTTGATAAAATTTCACTTGAATCTGGTTACAGTAAAAGTACTTTACAACGTTATTTTTCTAAAATGTTATCTAAAGCTCCTGTTTTAGAGTTTAGCTCCACTGATGATGTTTATCTTATGATTGATGGAACTTATTTTCCTAATGATATTTGTCTAGTAGTTTATAGAAATTTTCATTTAAAATCTACTCAACTTTATAGAATAACTGATAACGAAAATTATGAAGAAGTTGCAGAAGATTTACAAAATTTATTAAATCTTGGGATTACTATAAAATGTATTACTTCTGATGGTGATAAATCTGTATTAAAAGCGATACAAAATATTTGCCCTGACATAGCTTTTCAAAGGTGTTTAGTACATATTTCAAGAATGTGTAAAATATGGCTCACGGCCAATCCAAAACACAAATCAGGCTTTGAATTAAAGCAAATTATAATTAAAATCCATCAGATTAATTCTGAATACAAAAGACAATTATGGTTAATAGAGCTTATACATTGGGAAGAAAAATATAGAGACTATCTTAATGAAAGATCATATAAAATCGAAAGTAAAAAATATTGGTATACTCATAAAATGGTTAGAAGATCATTTACTGTAATTAAAAAAGCATTACCACATATGTTTACCTATCTTAAAGATGATAAAATACCAAATTCAACTAATGCTCTTGAATCATTTTTTGGACATTTGAAAGACAATCTAAATATTCATAGAGGATTAAGTATAAAAAACAGGAAGAACTTTTTAAGATGGTATTTATACTATAAAAATCAAATTGAAAAATAGGTTTTTTCAGCCATATTTGATTACCGATAATTAAAAAAGGATAGATTAAAACCTATCCTTTAATTATCGTATAATCATCAAACTTATTGCTGGTTGGTTGCTCCTCAGCAGAGCCAACTTCCTCTTCAATTTGATGTTGTAATATAAGCAATTTAAAATCAAAAATTACCAACCATTTTTGACCACATTACCATTTTTCTAAAAATATCCATTTTGCTAATATGCAAGTTTGTATTTGATATGATTAAGACTTTTAAAAAACAGGATAATATTTGGATTATTTTCCTAAATCAATTTCTTGATTGACATCCCAGTTTGCTCGAACGTCAAGAACAGTTGGAAAATGATAAACTTCTTCAGGTTGTTTGTTTTCTAAGAAAGAACCCGTATCCCATTGTCCATTTTTGTTAAGATCATAGATAACTCTAACGTAATATTTTTCAGGATTTATTAAAATAAAATCCACATCTATCGTATTCTCACTCACAAGTTTCGTGTAAAAAACTTTTCCTTTTTCGTTCGTAAGTTCTATCATAAGAGGTATGTCTTTTTTGTTCTTAAAGTGTATTTTTAAATTCCCATAATCTTCTATTTTCTTTGTCGAAAAATTAAACTTTAGAGTGTCTTTATTTTTATTTCCTATATAATCTTCTATTGCGCTTGGTAATAGTTTTAAATCATATTTTTCATTTTCTTCCTTTTCAAAATCTAATTCAAATTTTTGAGTATAATCTTCGTATTTTGCTTTGAAAGGAACAAGTGTTTTATCTCCTTTGGTTAATAAAATTTTATTAGTATCCCATTTTTCAATAGGAGTTGATGATTTAAGTGCTAAATTTTCTTTTAAATGCAAATAGGTTGTTTTACAATCAAGATGTAAAGTATCTTTTTTATATTCTTTAAATTTTACAGAATAACGCTCTTGGTATTTCTCCTTTGATAATTCTAACTGAATAGAATCATTCTTTATATAAGGAGTCCAAATTTGTAAGGAATCTTTATCCTGAACTTTTGAAACACGCACAGGTATTTTATTTCCTTTGAACTGTGCTTGGATCTTAATATTTTGTACATTCTTTCCTTCATAACCTAATAAAATTCGATTACCAGAAGCTTGTGTAGGTCTTTTAGGCTTGAATGAAGGATGTTCTTTGTACAACTCTAATTCAAATATTGAATTATCAGGTATGTTGATTACTTGATTATAAAAACCTATTTTATCTTTTTTAGGATCATATTTATAATTTGAAACGTTTTCTTTTAAAGCTATTAATTTATATTTTCCTGCCTTTATGTTTTCAATTTTAAAGCTAGTGGTACTATCTAATGTGTTAGTGATATAACGAGGAGTTTGTTTGTAAATAGTAGAATCGTTATACTTTTCATCTACTTCATACAACATTACATTTACAAAATTTGGCGTAATTCTTTCATAAGCATCCTTTATGATACCTTGTATAGACAATGAATCTAAATTTTTTCCAGTTGAAAAAACGTATTTAAAATTTTTTAGTTTATTTCCTTCATTATTATCTACAATACTTTCTCCAAAATTAAAACTGTAAGTTGTATTAGGAACTAATTCTTCGTTTAATTTTATAGTAATTTGTCTACTTACACCTCCTTGTGGTTGAATGTTTGGTTGGTTTTTTAAAGTAGGTGATATAATGAGATTTTTCTGTAGATCATTTATTTTTATATATTCATCAAAAGTAATTCGGATATTTTTTTCTTTAAAATCAGTTGAAAAGTTTTTCGGATAACTACTTATCATCTTTGGAGGGGTTATATCTTTATCGCCTCCTGTAATGGAACCTCTTTTGGCGCAATTGATAAGAGTTAAAGCAAAGAATAATAATAAAATAAATGATTTATTTTTCATTAGGATTAATTTTATGCTCATTAGACAACAAGTATCTATAACGGCTGGGTATTAAATTTATTAGAAGTACAAAATAACGACATTTATTTAAGATTGTGAAAAAGCCATAGTTACTATGCTAATTTTTATTTTATCAGATTGTTGCAATGCCTTAGCACAAGCTTCTAATGTAGCTCCTGTAGTGAGAACATCATCAACTAAAAGAAAATGAATGGGTCCATCAAGTTTTTTGAGTTTACTAATAAAACGGTTTTTTTCAACGTTATTGCGTTCTATTAATCCTTTTTTGGATTGACTTATATCATATTCTTGTCTAAATAAAAGATTTTTATTGATTGGAATTTTTAATGTTTCCGATAAGCTTTCACAATATGTATCAATCTGATTGTACCCTCGTTCTTTTTCTTTTTTAGGATGTAGAGGTACTGGAATTATGTAGTTTATAGTATTCAAAACGGGAAGATTTTGAAGATATTCAGCGTGCCATTTGCCTAATAAACTCCCTATTTCAATATGTCCTTTGTACTTTAAATTATGTATAAGCTTTTGACCTATTCCTTCTTTGTGGTAATAAAACATTGAGGAAACATGCTCTACTTGTATTTTCCCATAAAATTTAATAAATGCCTCATTGTTTGTTTTAGTCCATTGATAGGTTAAAGGGAGGTTATGCCTACATTCAAGGCATATTGATTGTTCGTTATTAACTAATAAATCTTGGCATCCTAGACATAAATCAGGAAAAAATAAATTAATCAGTTTTTTTAGCATTTCGTCGATTTTTTTTTTTGTAATAAAATTATTAAAATACATTTGATTGTAACAAAGTCAAATTAGAATGTTGTTAAGGGATTCATTAACAGTCTATAAAATGGTTTCTGTAGGACTGCTTTCCATAGCAGTATCATTAAGTGTTAAATGCTATCAAGTTGTAGAAGAAAATCTAAAACTTCAGGAAGAAAAAATTTTAGATAGAACAACTTACACTAATGATTTAAGCGAAATAATATTTCGGTTTGATGCAGAGGTAAGGAAAAATAAAGAGTTAGTAGATAAACAAGTACAGCTTGAAAATGAACTGGTAAAGGTAAGAAAGAAATCTTCTTAGTTTATTAGATAAGAATTTGTCTTAGATAGGTTTTAGAAACACTTTAAAAGTTAATTATAGTTATTTTTTTTAGTAAGAAATAAGATTTATAAAGATAATATAAATAAAAAGGGCATAACAAAAGATTATAAGAACTTTTATTTATAAAAAAGTAAAAAGTAGGATAAATTTAAACAATGAGAGTTAGATGAGTTTATACCTCTAAATATTACTTAATTAAGATAAATATTGAGTGATATTGTAACCGCAATACCAACAGGAAGAACTGATCTAATTGGTTGAGTGGAGGTTATACTTAAATAACTTTTTTAAAATTGTTGATTATATAAGGGGAGAAAACGGATTTTTTAAATCCGTTTTTTTATTTTTGCAATACTATGGCAAAACAAGACGATTTATTTAAAAATGTTATTTCGCACGCAAAGGAATACGGATTTATATTTCCGTCAAGCGAAATTTATGATGGTTTGAGCGCTGTGTATGATTATGCTCAAAACGGGGTAGAGTTAAAAAAGAATATTCGTGACTATTGGTGGAAATCAATGGTGCAAATGCACGAAAATATTGTAGGAATAGATGCTGCTATTTTTATGCACCCTACTACTTGGAAAGCTTCAGGTCACGTAGATGCGTTTAATGATCCCTTGATTGATAATAAAGATTCTAAAAAAAGATATCGTGCAGACGTTTTAATTGAAGACTATTGCGAAAAATTAAATCAAAAAGCACAAAAAGAAATAGAAAAAGCCAAATCTCGTTTTGGAGATACTTTTGATGAAGCTCAGTTTGTAGCTACTAATCCTAGAGTCGTTGAATATCTTTCTAAGAAAAAAGAAATCTTAGAACGTATGGCTCATGGTTTAGACACTGGAAATTTAGCTGATGTTAAAGCATTAATAGAAGAATTAGGCATTGCTTGTCCTGAATCAGGTTCAAAAAATTGGACCGAAGTGCGCCAGTTTAACCTTATGTTTGGTACTAAATTAGGAGCCTCGGCAGATACTGCAATGGATTTATATTTGCGTCCAGAAACAGCTCAAGGTATATTTGTAAACTTCTTAAACGTCCAAAAAACAGGGCGTATGAAGGTACCTTTTGGTATTGCACAAACAGGTAAAGCATTTCGTAATGAAATCGTAGCACGCCAATTTATTTTCCGTATGCGTGAGTTTGAACAAATGGAAATGCAATTTTTTGTAAAACCAGGAGAAGAAATGAAATGGTACGAATATTGGAAACAAACACGTTTAAAATGGCATAAGTCTTTAGGTTTGGGAGCTGAAAACTACCGCTACCATGACCATGAAAAATTAGCACATTATGCTAATGCTGCTTGTGACATTGAATTTAATTTCCCTTTTGGATTTAAGGAATTAGAGGGTATTCATTCACGTACTGATTTTGATTTAAAAGCACATGAGCAACATTCTGGCAAAAAATTACAGTATTTTGACAATGAGGAAAATGCAAGTTATGTTCCTTATGTAGTAGAAACCTCTGTTGGTTTAGATAGAATGTTTTTAGCTGTTTTTTCAAAAGCATTGCAAGAAGAAACTTTAGAAGATGGTTCTACACGTACAGTTTTACGTTTGCCGTCAGTTCTTGCACCTACAAAAGCAGCGGTTTTACCACTAATAAAAAGAGATGGTTTACCAGAGTTAGCCAAAGAAATTATTGAAGACTTAAAATGGGATTTTAACGTAGCTTATGATGAAAAAGATGCAGTAGGTCGTCGTTACCGCCGTCAAGATGCTCTTGGTACACCGTTTTGCATTACAGTAGATCATCAAACATTAGAGGATAAAACTGTTACAATACGTCATCGTGATTCTATGCAACAAGATCGTGTAGCAATTGCTGATTTAAGAGCTATTATTCACAGTGAAGTTTCAGTTCGTAATTGGTTATTAAAAATGAAATAAACTTTTACTTTTTAAGAGGCTTTCTGAAAAATTAACGTCTAATCTTTGAACTCGATAACAGGAAAAATCAGATGACCAGTGTTATGTAATTTAATTTAGCGGACTCACAAGTAAGCCTATTTTAATAAAGAATATAATAAAAATCCAATTTTGTAAAATTACAAAATTGGATTTTTTGTTAGCAACTATCTTTTTTGAATGAATATTATTACAAATAAATTTAAATAAGACACACTACTCCCATCGAACTCTAATTCTTGATTTTTAAGCCACTAAATTTTGGGATTCAAGAGCTATTTTTCGTCTGTCTATAGCAAGTGCATTTACCGTATGAATTCCGAAACATATCCATAAAATTTCATTCTTTTTAGATTATCGTTCTCTTTCTCATTATCAAAACTAGCTTCTAATCGAGTAGCTCTTTTGATTTTTCCTACTAAAATTTTATGATCTTCTTCATTTTCTCCTACTTTTCCTTTTCGTACAAAATCGGTTTCGATATCTTTTAAACCCAGATTACGCATTAGAAAAACTAATTTTTATAACTCATTGAAATAAAATGTTTTAACTCTTATCAATTCTAGTTTTTATTGATGGCATATATAACATCTGCTCCTACAATTTTTACTTTTGTTTTTGTTATACCATTTAAACTTTAAATCTTCTTTTTAAAAATAGTACATCTACAAAAGCAACAAAAATTAGTGTTTACTATTTATACTTAATCCTAAAATAGATTTAGAACTTTTTATTTGTAATAATTTTTTAATGTGTAATTTGGGATTATATAGGGTTTCACTTTTAGTTTGTACCTTTGTTTTGTAAATTAAAAGATTATGATTGAAGATAAAATGTCTCCAAGAACAAGTGTAGCTCAATTAGGGGAATTTGGATTAATAGAACATTTAACCAAACATTTTAAAATTACCAATGCTTCTACTTTAAAAGGAATTGGAGATGATGCTGCGGTATTAAATTTTGGTTCTAAACAAACAGTAGTCTCAACAGATTTATTAATTGAAGGTGTTCATTTTGATTTGGCCTATATGCCTTTAAAGCATCTTGGTTATAAGTCAGTAGTAGTCAATTTATCTGATATTTATGCAATGAATGCAAAAGCAACTCAAATTACAGTATCTATTGCTATATCTAATCGTTTTAGTTTAGAAGCATTAGAAGAGTTATATGCAGGTATTTCTTTAGCAGCTAAACAATATGGAGTAGATGTAATAGGAGGTGATACTACCTCTTCTCAAAAAGGCTTAATCCTATCTATTACCGCACTAGGGGAGGCAGAAGAAAAAGATATTGTGTATAGGACTGGTGCAAAACCAAATGATTTGTTAGTTGTATCGGGCGATTTAGGGGCTGCTTACATGGGGTTGCAAGTGCTTGAAAGAGAAAAACAGGTTTTTTTAGTTAACCCTAATAATCAACCCGATTTAGATCAATACGCTTACTTGGTTGAACGTCAATTAAAACCAGAGGCAAGAAAAGATGTTACTGAAATTTTAAAATCATTAGGAGTACGTCCTACTTCTATGATTGATATTTCAGATGGCTTATCTTCTGAAATCTTACATTTATGTAAACAATCCCAAGTAGGTTGTAATCTGTATGAAGAAAAACTACCATTGGACCCTCAGTTTATTAACGTATGTGAAGAATTTAATATAGATAGTACTACAATAGCATTAAATGGAGGCGAAGATTATGAGTTGTTGTTTACCATAAAAATGGATGATTACGATAAATTAAAAGGAAATCCCAATTTTACTACCATAGGTCATATAGTACCTGATAAAGAAGGTATACATCTAATTACTCGTGCTAATACAAAAATTGAATTGAAAGCGAGGGGCTGGAATGCTTTAGCTGAAGATAAATAAATTATTTTAAATCATAAAGCAAGACTAAAATGTAAAAAAGCTTTTTTTACGTATTCTATGTCTTTTAAACGAGATTACGCCTAAAAAAATGTTATAGATAAAATGCCTTGTTGATTTTCCAAGGCTTTTTATTTTATAAAATAAAAGAGACTGTCCGAAAATATCGCAATCTTATCATTTCGACCAAAAGAAGGATTAAGTAAAGCAAACCATTGAAAATCAAATTCATTTATAATTCAATAAAAAATTGTATATCAGTAAAATATAGATTGTATTAGAAAAACCAAATCCCAAAAAAGCTGATACTGTACAAAAAAAGTGTGTAAAGATTTTTTTGTACAGTATCAAACATGTATTTCTTATCCTCCCCAAACACCTACTACTTTGTATTTTGTAAGGGGGATTTCTTCTGTTGTACATTTTACTGAAATTTTCATATCGTCGTACATAAAGGTTGGTTTTATAATTATATCTATGGGGGTTTCAGGATATTTTTTCTTTAATTTATCAAATACTTGTAGCATTTCTCGATCATTGAAAATGATTTCGGTACTATAGGTTCTAAATATAAAATTACATGTATAAGGAATTCCTTTTATCATGTATTCTTGTTTATTTAGTTTTTCTTGTAATACCTCATCTGCTTCTGCATTGTAATACAAATAATAATTATGAGTAAATTTATCTTTTTCATCATAGGATTTAAATATAAAACGGTACTTGTATTTTTCTCTGTACTGATCCCATAAACCATACGGTATGCCTTTTTGTTTTATTTCTGCTTTGATACTATCGGGAACGGCTATATCATACATGGTATCAAAAAAATCTTTTTGGGTTCTTTGATGGGGATTGTCATAAAAATCGTTTCGATCTACAAAGGTTTCTTTGGCTTGCAAACGACAAATTTCGACACGATTATTACTTCCTGATAACCAAACCACTATACATCCACCTGGAGCTGCTCCTACGGTTAGAACATCATACGTTTCATGGACGATATCTCCCTTATGTGTCATACGATCATATCCTTTTTTAAATTCTGCTAAAATTTTATCAGCGGGTAGTGCTGCCTCTACTTTATAAAACTTTTTTTCGGCATAGGCTACATAGGTAAGATTTAAATAATACGGAATAGAACCACCTCCCATACCGCCTTGTTTTCCTTTATAAGTCCAACCACCTCCATTGGTTCCTGATCGAGGCATTCCGCAAATAAGTTTTTTGTTTTGATCTAACAAATACCCTATATGTACTTCCGTAGGATATTCTTTGGGTGAAGTAACCCCTACTCCGTAAGAAAAATTCTCTTGTGTCATTTTATCGTGTTTTTTATTTGTGTGTTTGCATCCTCCTAATGGTAGGATAAACAAAAGGATAAGGAGCTTTTTTAGTTTAGTATACATTTCTTTTTCTTTTACCATTTATTATATTCGGGTAATCTTTTTCTACCAAAAGATCTATCCCTGAACTACCATAAGTAGCGTTCCAGTGCAAATAGTGGTTGCGTAGGAATCTAATATCTTTATTTATTTCTTCTTCTTTTTGTTTTTCGCGTTCTTCACGCTCTTTATTCACACTTGCCTTAGAGGCATCTGTTTCATATATTGTAGCGGGTTCTTTATATTCTATAAAACCAAAAGGCATCCCCCCATTAAACGTATAATCTTCCAGCTTTTTTTTGATCCGTTCTAAAAAGGCTATATTTCCAACTATATGATTTCCTAAAGTATGTGCTTTGAGATCATTATAGGTATTTTCTTTAAAATTTTTAAATTCTAATAATTGTTTATTATTTATCTGCACCTTTTTTATACCACAAATTTTTGCCATAATATGCAGAGGGATATAGCTGTACTGATTACTAAGCCACTTTCTGTTGCCCTCTAAATAGCATTTACGTGCATTCGCATTTAAGTCCCATCCTTTTTGAAATTTCACAAACAGTTGATCTTCTTTAAACCAACCTTGTCTGATGAGTTCCTCTCTTACTTTTTTTAAAGAAGGAAGATCCCATTCTATCGCAATTCTTTTAGGATTATCTGGTTTACCATCTTCATAAGCGCCTCCTACATCGCAATGTACTCCAGGGTAGATGAGCTCTATTCCTCCTTTTTTGCCACTTTCAGGATGGGTTTTAGCAACAGAAGAAATATCTGCTAAACTAAAATTAGCACGATGCTCATCTGCTGCTACCATGTGTACAACATAATCTGCTTTGTTTACACTATCTAATCCTAGGTCTTTTATATCATTATCCTGAGATAAACCATGATGCGAAACGGTGTCATAAATACCTACAAAACGAACGTTAACTTGTGTTTGTGCATCTAAAATCCCGTTTTCTTGAAGCAACTGCCCTAGGAGTCCAAAATGAGGCATGGTTTTGTATTTATAAGAAACAGGCAATTGATTCTTTTGCAAGTCTAATACAATCGAGTCACGCTCCTTTTTTTTGTACACAATAGGATTGTAGGGAGGATGTGTAACTATGTGTACAAAATGCCGTGCGGCAGCGGCACCACGACTAAAACCAAATACGTCAAAAGTTATAGTTCCTATTTTTTGATCTGATTTAATATTTTTTAATTCTTTTACAACGTCTAAAATGGCTTTTTTTACATTATCCATAATACCTGAACTGCCCATACCAAAAGCGGGACCTTCTATGAGGTCGTTGTCTTTATAATCCTCTGGTCGCAAGGTTTGCCCTTGGTTTTTAGGAGCTGTATTGGTACCTATACCGCTTATATAAATTGGATATATTTTTTCTATTTCATTAGGTTCATAATTTTTATACAATATAGCGGGATTGGAGAGGTCGTTTTCATAACTACTTTGCATTTCATCAGGATCGCCATGGTCTTGATAAATATCTACAGCTCGAGATTGGCTTACACCTAAGCCACTGGTATTGATTACTTTTTTTCCTTCTGCATACTGTCTTAGTTCGGTATCATACATATTGTTTAGGGTACCATCTAAAAAAACACCGAAGGTAAAATCTACTGCTTTCTTTCTTTGTTTTGCTTTGTTTTCTACTTGACCTATTTTCGCAGGATTATTGCCTGTATAGGGTTGTATCATTTGTGTGAGTTTATTATTTACCTTTATTTGTATTTGGTCTTTTATCTGGTTTAACTTATTGTAATAGTGTATTTGTGCGTAAAACAAGTGTACTCCATCATTTACATAATCACTGTTATTGAGTTTTTTTTGGTAAAGACTCATATTGGCAAGGTCTAGGTAAGCGTAGCCATTCTTTGTAACGCCTTTAGTGTAGTATTTTCCCATATTCCGAGAGCTATCTCCATGACCGTCTAGGTATTCATCTTCAAAAATCGTTATTTTAAGGACGTCCCCTTGGGGAATATTTTTGGTTTTTATCACTAAGGTAACTTTGTCTAGATAAGCCACTTCTCTATTATCTATTTTTTCTCCATTTACATCTCTCCAATAAAGGTCGAGTATTTCGGGTTTTCCTGCTAGGGGTTGTATTTCAGTTGCTATATCTTCTATTTTATTGGTTTCAGGATTTCTTACTTTGGCAATTAGTGTAAAGGTATTTCCAACTGTATTAATTCCAAACTTAAAAATCCCAGTTCCATTTTCGGTAATCAATTTAGCATTGTTATATACTTGCCAAAGAATTACAAATGTTGTTCCTCCGTAATTATCAACTACTGTATAGCTGTAATATTTGTTTGTATATGGTCTTATATCGCCTATTATTTTCATCTTTTTGTTCTTATAGGGTTACAAACGTATCATCATTTTCTATAGCGTCTGTTTCTTCTTCTAAAAAATCTACAAAAGGGCATAGCTCTGCTATTATTTCAGGTTTTGCATTTTTTATATTTTGTTGAGATACTTCAGCTGTTTGTCCGTGATTTGTAATGGTTATACAATCTTTTCCTCCTATAGGACAGGTAGCTTTGTTGTCTTCTAACAAAGCATGTCCTTTGTTAATATCTAATGTAATTTTTTTGTAATAACCACTCCATTCTGTTATTGTAGCCTGACAAGGGTTGTTATTCATCTTCGAGCAAGATCCAAAGGTATTTTTTTCAAAGGTTTTACCAATGTCTTTATGGGTTGCCATTCGTTTTTGAGTTCCTTTATGATCGTTGATATAATGTTTATCTTGGGTCAGTACTTTTAATTTATCGGGTGCTGTTCCAAAATTACATTTGCATTCGGCTCCTTGGCAAACGAGATGTTTTTCGCTCATAAGATTGTATATTTAGTTGTTTAAATTTGTTCATAACATTCAAAGCTAATTTTTCGGATGGTATTATTGAGTTCTAAATCTACTGTTCCAAAAATGGAGAAGACACTGTTATCTTGTGCATTAAGCGTGTAAACAAATGCAAAATCTCCTTTTACTTTTTCCCCTATAAGTTCTGGATCATGAATGGTTTTTCCGTTTTCTATTTCAGTTGCAAACCTACTGTCTATACAATGTCCTTTTGCATGAATTATAAATTTGTTTGTTTCTGAAAGAGTTTCTTCTATTTGAAGAGTGATTTGATATAATACTTTAGGTTTTTTAGGAAAAATGGGTAGGGGCAAATTGAAAGTATATGTTTTTTGATCATTAAACGTATCGTATAATGAAACAAAGTACAGAACAAAAAACCAACTATCTAAGATTCCTCGTTGTGTTTGCCCTCGGTATTGTAATTGATGATTTATTTTGTTAAATAAATTTTCTGCGACGCTGCCTTTGTAATAGTTTTCTAATTGTATTTTTTTTGTTTTCCACCTTTTTTGTATTTCAGGGAAATTAGCAATGATTTTTAGTTTAGCATTGTTGTATAGTTCGAGTTCTAGTGGATAAAAAACGCTTCCTATTTCATCTGCTATTTGTTCTATTATAAGATCTGGTCTTTGATAATTAATATAAAGGGGGTATCTCTTTATAACTATGTTGTTTAGGGTGTTTTTCTGAAGTTTAATTTGATAATGAAAAAAGCTTATTTCTTCATCATTTGTTGTTATACGCTGTATGATTCCATATTTTTTGTTAAATGATGGGGGTACATACAGCGTATTTATTGCTTTATAAAAAGGTTTGCTTCTTTGTTTTTTAGCATAAAAATCAATGGATGTTCCTGGAATAGGAATACAAATATTTTCTACATGGGGTTGTATATCAGATTCTATTAAATCCTCTACTGGGCAATATATATTATGGAACCATCTAAGTTCTTCGGGTAATAAATTGAATGTATTAGCTAATTCTTTTAATCGAATACTGTTTGGTTTAATTTTATAAATCTGATATTTTTCTTTCATTTTATTAGCTTATGGTTTCCATTTGATCGGCTTCTTTTTTATTATTTTTGCCAATTCTTTTATCGTCCTTTTCTCTATCGTATTGATATTCTAGATCATCATTATCATTGTCTTTATTATTTTCATCTAATACAATTTCATCCGTTCTCATACAAACAATAACGGCATTTTCGGTAATTGTATTCATGTAAAGTGTTTGAGTAGGATCTATATATTTAGCAGATTCATACCATTTTGTTTGAAAAAAGAATACCCAGCTGTACAATCCGTTTTGGTCTTGAATTGCAATAGGTTCATCTTCATGTTTCGCATTATAGTCTAAGACAAAGTTGTAAAACAGGCGCCCAAAATCTAATCTTGTAGGTCCTTTTGCTCTATATTGTCTGTATTTTTCATCTCCATTATCTTTTTTAATTAAAAAAGTAATTACCACTAAATCTCTCATTTCAGAATCACTTACACCTGCTATTTCTATGTAATTAGCAGGAAACTGCCATGTTTTATATACTTTAGCGGGTATAATCATTCCTATATTAAATGTATCATAAATTAACTGAGGGATAAAAAATAGGATAAAATGACTGGACATTAGGTACAATAAATCAGGTCCATTTAAAAACGTATGAGTTATGGCAAAGCTAAAAAAGGAATAAACAACGGTTATGAGTATAAAGAAGTAGACAAACCAAACTTCTCTTTTCTCAAATTTATTGAAATAGTTTTTATACAGATAGACTTGTAAGATTCCCAATAATAATGAAGATACTTGATAAAATATAAAGCAATTCATAGCATTGTTACTTAATAGATTATTAAATCCTAGGAAAGTAATTATAACGTATAGTAAGGCAACTGATAATTCATAAATTATAAATTTAGTTTTATATTTTTCTTTAAAACCTGGTGTTTTTTGAATAAAAATCATGGTTAATATTGTACAAACAGCTATTGCAATAATAATTGCTGACAATAATTTTAGTTCGATAAGATTGATAAAGTATTTTCTCATTTGTTAAATAATTGTGTTGTATCCCAGAATTGTTTTTTTATCTGTGAATTCAAAATTTTGTTGGTCGTTAGGAATTAGTATGTTCGTTTTAAGATCTGTTTCCATAGGAAAAAAATATTCATAATAAAGATCTAGGAATTTTTTTATTTTACCTTCTAGGATATAATCTAAAAAGGAGGAATTTTTAAGAGGTCCTATCTGCACTTCTAAATGTATGGAATAATCGTCATATTCTACTCCTGATATAAAGTCTATCCCTAGTTGAGCTTCTCCTAATGAAATAGCCAATTTTTCATCTGAATATTGCTGAGATCCTTTATTTATTATAGAAACTTTTTCACCAAGGAAAAAAGACAATAAGTTAGTTGCTAAGTTTATATTCCCTACTATTTGATAGGTATAGGGCAAAAAATGTATTAATTTAGAAGCTAAATGTTCTGGTATTTCTTTAGTAATACCCCAGAACTCATAAAACAAATCAGAAACAGAAGGGTTGTTTAATTCAGAAAGAAAATTAGTTTCAAAATCTTCAAGAGACACACCGTAGGCAAAAAACTCATTTTCAAATGGTTGAAAAAAAACACGTGCCGCCTTTTGTTCCTTTTTTTGAGTTTGATACTCATTAATCATTTTGTTGACTCCTTTGTCTGGATATTCATTTTTAGACTGATGAAATACCCCTTCTGGAAGTAAATCATAAAGACTATCTCGTGATAAAGTAAAATTTAGATATTCTTTTTTATCAAGATTAAAATCCTTTATATCTACTTCTAATATATCTCTTCTATAGGTTCTAGAAAATTGACTTTCCTTTTGAATAATGAATTGATTATCAGAAATAATTTTATTATTTAATAAATCATTCACTATTACTTCGGCTCGTATATCTGATTTAATATTTCTAATTAAACTCAAGATTTCATTTAAATGAGTCATATTGTTTATTTTTTTGATTTAACTAATCTTCCAGCAGAAACAAATCTTAACTGAAAATATTTATCGTTAAAATTATAAATATCAAGCCCCTCAGCCGTACAAGCTATAATTCTATCGTTTTTCAAGTAAATCCCTACGTCTGAAATAGGATGATCCTTATCATATCTAAGAAATATCAAATCACCTTCTTGCAGATATGTCCTACCAGTAAAAAGTTGTATTAATTTAGATCTAAACATACCCGCGGGATCCTTAGGGAGTACTTCATCATAAACTTCGCTATAAAGAGTTTGCGCAAAAAAAGAACAATCAGCTCCTTCTTTTAAATCTAAAATTCCTTTTTTATAAGGAGTTCCTACCCATTTATCCACATAAGAATAGAGTTCATAGTTTTTAATTTCTTTAGGCATTACTCCTAAAATTATAGAATATTTTTCTTTTAGTTTTAAATCCTCATCTTTTAGGTTATCTTCATTGTCATCTACAATAACTTCGTTTTTCAACTTACTTAATTCACTTTTTTTTTGTTTTATAACTTCCTGAAAGGAATATTGATAAGGAATATATTTTAAGTACTGCTTCGAAGAGCACGAGCACAAAAAGCTTGCGATTAATAAGCTTTTAATATTTTTGATAATTTTCATCAGATCTTTTTCACAAAAATAAAAATTTTTAAATAAAAAAACTATATTTGTAACAGGTTGTACGAACAAATATTTATTTCCAATTAGAGTGAAACGATTTTTTAACAAATTTAATTATTTAACCAAAATAGATGTAAGAATCTTTTTAGGTTTTGGACTTTTAATCCTTTTAGGATTTGGAATATTCCTATTTAAATATTCTCGTCATATAGATTGTAACACTGGTAACTTTCTAATTACAGCTGACGAGTTCAAGCCTGATGAGGTAGTAGAATTTTTTGACAATACAAAAGGAGCCTCAAGTTGGGAGTGGGATTTTGGAGATAGCACAACAGTTGACAACAGACAAAGAACATTTCATAAATATAAAAAAGAAGGAGATTATGTTGTTAAGCTGATCGTAAACGGCAGCTGTTACTATGAAAAACTAGTAAGAATAACAAACGTTGGACAACAAACAGGATATCTTCCCTTAATAAAAGCCCCAAACGTAGCTTTTTTAGGAGAAGTTGTTCGCTTTAGTGCTGAGAAAAACGGAGGAGAATCTTGGGAATGGAGTTTTGGCGAAACTACATCTTTAGATGCCGTTGGACAAAATGTATCCTACAAATTCAAAACAACTGGAGAAAAAAAAATAACTCTAATTGTTAATGGAGACTTAGAACATATTGCCACTAAAATAATCTATGTTGCCCCTAAAGTTATTGTTGCTAAACAAAAAATAGACATGGAAACCTATGAATATGAAAAACCACATTCTACTTTTTCCCTTCCAAGAGGAATGGCAAAAAAAGACCCTCTAGAAGACATGTTAGGATATATACCTGTCTCTCCAAAACATGACAACCATAAAGAATCAAACGAAAAAACAAAAACAAGCGAAATCTCTAATGAACAATTTCAATTATTACTAAAACAAGTAGCAGCTCAAGTAAAAACAAAAGATGATTTCAAAGAATATTTGTGTGGAAATTTTGAAATTCCTGTTGTTGTAAATGATGATAATGTAATGTCTTTCTCAGAATTGTGTAAATCTATCTCTGGAAAACAAATTAAAATAACATTCTTACAACTAAACAGAAATGATAACAGCAACTGCATTCAAAACATCAATATTCAATACAAAACCAAAAAATGGATGATTTGGGTTAAAGAGTAAAAACAATTTATTTTTTATAATAGACAAACTAAAAATGAATCAAGAAATTACGTACAATACAGAAGTCAATAAAGCTATAGATATTGCACAAAAAATAGGTAGAGAAAATTTAAACTCCCATTTTAATGGAGCTCACTTACTTAAAGCAATCCTTAATAGAGATTTGTCCTTACTAAAACAACTAGAATCTCTAGGAATTGATGTATATTATATTGAAGAATGGGCGGAAGTTAAAATAGAAGAATCTCCAAAATCCACTAATCAATACTATTGTGAACCAGACGAAATTATAGATGAAATATTTGCCGAAGCAGATTCTATTAGAGAAGAACTAAAAGAAGATGAAATAACATTATTACATGTAATGACCGCCATTTGCACCCCTGGCGTTGCATTTAGTTTTGAAAAAATGAAATCATTTCCTATAACAAGAAATGATTTAATTAAAGATACTTTTACAAGTACTTCAAAAAGTCTTTCAACTTTCAACAAAAATGGCTTTTTACAAAAGTATTGTATAGACAAAAACCAAGAAATTAGATTAAAAAACAAAAAAGAATTACTAATAGGTAGAGATTTAGAAATCAATAACATTACCGAAATACTTTGTAGATACAGTAAACAAAATGTAATTATACTAGGAGATTCTGGTATTGGAAAGACATCCTTAATAGAAGGTTTTGTTCAAAAAGTATTACTCAATCAAATCCCTGACTTACTATCTCAAATAGAAATTTTTGAACTTGATATGGGAGCCTTAGTTGCAGGAGCATCTTATAAAGGAGAAATAGAAGACCGAATAAAAAATATTGCGCAAGAACTTAAGCATATCCCTAAATCTATTTTGATAATAGAAGAATTTCACTCCCTATTTGGAGGCAATGGTTCCGACACAAACATAGTAAATTTACTAAAAAGTGAACTATCTAAAGGACTTACAATCCTAGCTACCTCAACAATAGAAGAATACACCAAAAAAATCGAAAAAGAACAAACCCTATCAGGAATGTTCGAACTCATTAAATTGGAAGAAAAAGAGGACGAAACCCATTTTAGAATGTTGAAACAAACATTGCAAGATTACCAAAAACATCATGGAATAACAATAGATGATGCTACTATAAAGGAAGCAATCCGATTTTCAAAACGATACATGAAAGAAAAAAGTCTACCAGCTTCTGCAATAGACTTGATAGATCATACCATGTCAGTACTTAAAACAACTGGAGATACTTTCATAAATGAAAGAGAGCATTTACTTAATCAAATTAAAAATATTGAGGAAAATATTGGAGAAATAGAAGAAGATGAATTAATGCAAAAGGCTGAATGGTTTCTAAATGATTTATTAAGCAAAACAAACTTTCTTTATACCACTTCAAATCATGACATTAATATTAAAAATTTGCACTTTGAAGGAATTCCTGAAATTTTAAATTTCTGTCGAAAATATATTGAAACACTTGAAAAAATAGCTAATGAAAAAAGAACCCATATTACAGAACTTGATTTAGCCTTAATCATCTCGCAAAAAACAAATATTCCGATAGGAAAATTAAAAAATGAAGAAAAACAAAAGCTAAATGACATGGAAAAAATTCTTACCAAAAGAGTAGTAGGACAAGACCATGCCATCAGTATTGTTTCAGAAGCTATATTAGAATCTCGTTCAGGCTTAAGCAAAGCAGGACAGCCCATTGGTTCATTCTTTTTCTTAGGACCAACAGGAACAGGAAAAACAGAATTAGCAAAATCATTAGCCGAATTTCTTTTTCAAGATGAAAATGCTATCATTCGTTTTGATATGTCAGAATTTAAAGAAGAACATTCCGCAGCATTACTCTATGGTGCTCCTCCAGGGTATGTTGGCTATGAAGAAGGAGGACTATTGGTAAATAAAATTAGACAAAAACCTTATTCTATCGTCTTATTTGATGAAATAGAAAAAGCTCATAGTTCCGTTTTTGATGTCTTTCTTCAACTAATGGATGAAGGAAAATTACACGATAGACTAGGAAAAGAAGGCGATTTTTCTAACGCTATTATCCTATTTACATCTAACATTGGGTCTGATTTTATTGTAGAATCCTTTGAAAAAGATGAAATACCTACAAACGCCAAATTACTTGAAATCATGAGCAGATATTTCAGACCCGAGTTCTTAGGCCGATTAACAGAATCTATTCCTTTTAGACCAATAAGTAAAATAAACGCATTAAAAATATTTGAAATTCATTTAAAAAAGGAGTTAATAGATTTAGCTAAAAGCATCCATATTAATTTAGTCGTAAGTCAAGAAGTTAAAGAACTCCTTGCTGAACAAGGATACGATGCAAAATACGGAGCACGTCCGCTAAAAGGAATCATAAGAGGAAAACTCAGAAGACCTTTAGCGAAAAAAATAGTCGCAATGGAATACAATGAAGGCGATACAGTCAAAGTTTCTCTAAAAAATGGAGAATTATGTTGGGAAAAAATCAAATTAAATATAGAGTTAAACTAATAAATTAAGTATTATGTTATCAAATCATGGAATTGGTGGTAATGAAGTACCATTAGACGCAAACGAAGCAATAAGCGAAATCCCTCAAAACAGAACAATTATTGCTCAAAAACTAACTGCAGAAAGTCCTGTAAAACCAGAACTAGTAGAAGGATTAACAACCATTGAAAAAGTGTTTGACCATTTTAAACCTGAAATAAAGGTTGATTTTGAAAATTTAGATGGTTCTACTAAAATGGAAAATTTAAACTTTAAAAACCTTGGCGATTTTGGTGTAAAAGGAATTACTCAACAAAGTAACTTTTTGACAGGTCTAGAAACAGAAAAAGATCAGTATCAAAAAATTATTAAACAACTTAAAAGCAACAAAATCTTAAAAGGAGCTTTAGAAGATCCAGATGCAAAAAAAGCATTATTAGATTCATTACAATCTCTTATTAAAGAACTAGAAGAAAACAAATAAACAGACTACTAATGGCACAAAATAAAGAAAGTCAACACGTTGACAGTACAGTTTTAGAACAAAAGAAGGGACAGGCTAATTTAGAAGGTAGCCTAGAAAAGTTAGCAAAATTTGGTGGTTTTGATCTATTAGAAACAACCATTGAAGGAGCACAAAATTTAAATCCTGACAGAAAAGCAAGAAGAAAAATCTTTCTTTCTGAAAAAGAAAAAGAAAAAGAAAGAGAATCTTTAAAAAAAACACTTAAGCTTTGGGCTGAGGTTCTTTCCGATGCAACAAATATAACAGACATTGTTTCTAATTGCGAAGACAAAAGAAAAGAAGCCGAAGATTTATTAAAGAAAAATTTATCAAGAGCCGTAGAAGTCACTAAAGAATTAGAAACTAATTATCGTACAATAGCTCTATTCTATAAAAACACAGAAACGGACAAAGTAAAAAATGTTACCGTTATTAATTCTGATTTAGAACAATTAAAAGATCTAGATAATACTCGATTTATAGATACAATTCATGCAGAATTAGTAAATAACTATGACCGTTTAGATCTAAAAAACAACTATGGTATTTTAGTAATTCCAGGATATTTAGGTTCTAATAAAGTCGTAGAAAAATGGGCTAAAATTGCACATGAAAACAAAGTTATGCTAGTAACAGACTTTGAACATTTAGACGAACCAGATGACGTTATGGAAATGTTTGATCAAGCCTATCTAACAGGAGGCGAAGTATATCGTTCAAATGTATTAATGACTTGTAACTGGCTCGTTGGTAGAGGCCGATTTGAAGAAATTCAAGAAACAGAAGACCTATATGTTGCTCCTTCAGCTGCCTTAGCAGGAAAAGTATACAAAACATTAATGTCTCAGGTAACAGCTGGTAAAAAATACGGAGGAATTAACGAAGTAGATGGCGTAAAATTTGATCTAAAAAAGAGTGAAATTGCTAATTTAGAAAGCCTTGGATTAATTCCTATGGTAAACGAATACGGAAAAGTAATGGCATTTTCTGCTAAAACTCTTTTCAACGGTGATAATTTGGGTCTACAAACCTATTCTGTTGTTAGGGTGTTTGACTACGTTACAAAAGTATTAATGGATTTCTTAAACAGAAGAGCTTTTGAAAACTTTACAGCCGTAACTCGTAAAGAAATCATGGGACAAATCGTTCGCTTCTTAGATTCAATAAGTGGTCCTGGAAAACTAATTGAAAATTTTGAAGTAAAAAGATTTGAACAAGATCCTATACAAAAAGATCGAATTCATTTAGACATTCACATGAAACCTTATTTCCCTGCTAAAAACTTCCTAATTAAAATGGATGGACACAAAGGAGATGACGGAAATGAATGGGATACTGAGTACGAACAAAAATAAGAACCAACAAACAACCGTTTCTTTCAGAAACGGTTGTTTTTATAAGTTAATAAAAAACACTTCTTTAAACCTATTTAGCTCATATAAAACAACCTAAATAAAAAAAGTCTTCTTATTAACTTCTATTTGTTTTTTTTGAATTCAATCAAAAACACAAAAATAATGATAGAAAAACTAAATTATTTCCCTGTCAATTGGATTGACGGAATGAAAATAAACAAAAATCACTTTAATTCGATTCAAAACTTCATCAATGATTCCATAAAGGATACCGTGGGGTTGCATACGTCATTAATATCTTATGGCCTATTACCTGCTGATAATTCTATCAAATTAAACTTAATGGTAGATAGTCATAAATCATTAAGAGTACAAGTACAGGAATGTCACGCCATAACACCTAATGGCTCCAGAATTGAAATAGATGACAGAAGCGAAACCGTTAACACTAACTCTACTTATTTAGAAGCCTCTTACGAAATTAAAGGAGATGAGAGTCTAAAATTATGGGTTTGTATTTCTGTTAATTATTTTAAAAGAATACCTTTTGGCGACTCTGATCCTGAAGAAAATCCTCCAAGATACCCTTTTACAAAACCAGAATATCTATTAAGTCTTATCCCTGAAAATGAATTAGTAAACGAAACAGGTTTAGGAGGAAACTTTTTAATCATAGGAAAAGTACTCGTAAACTCATACGAGTCAAAAATAGATAATGCTTATATCCCCCCATCAGTATATGTAGGAAGCCACAAACGACTACAAGAATTATATGATGAAATCAACCGTTTTTACGGACAGATAGAAGTATTTTCAATACAAATTGCTCAAAAGATTAACTCTAAAAAACAAGCAAATGAATTAGCCTTAATGATGCTATTAGTAACTGATAAAATATTAGATTATTTAGGAGTAGAAATTAATAAAATCAGATGGCTAGGAAAACACAAAGCACCTTCAGAAATGCTCCTTTCAGTTGTTGGTTTAGGCAGAACACTTAAAAACCTATTTGATTCAAAGTCTGGAGCAGGAAAAGAAGAATTGCTAAATTACTTTGCGGATTGGTGTAACGTTAATCAAGGTACCTTTGAAAATATTTTCTTAGAACTAATAAATAACAATTATAATCATAATCAAATTGATGTAAGTGTCTCAAAAATTCACAAATTTATGGATGTATTCGAAAATCTCTTATCTTCTCTAAGTCGACTAGATTACATAGGTAAAAAACGAGATGGTAGTATTTTCGTATCCGAAATTACGGACGAAAGAGACAGTCTATTGTACGGAAAAAGAAGTAAAAGTTTTTTAGCAGATTAAACCATGGAAATACTTAATAAAAAAGAACGTTCTAAAGCGTTTATATCTTTTGTATTGTTTTTTGTAATAAGTGTAACTGTCTTTATGTCAGCACTCTTATTTAATACTTATTTTCCTTTTAGAGAAAACGAATTATTAAAAACAGAAAACTTTAAACTCAAAAAAGAAATTGAAATTCAAAACAAATTTTCTTTTCAACTCGAAAAAGTCAAAACTACTGTAGACTCTATTAATGCACCAGGTCAAAATGATTTTTTCAATGAAAAACTGGCTCTTTCTTTGTTAGCAGAAATGTATAATCAGTTACCTAAAGATACACTGAAAAACAAAATAATGTATAACAATACAATTATTGCTTTCAAAGATCTAATAGATGCAAAAAAACAAGTAAAACAATTGGCAACAAACCACAAACTAATGGATAGTTTGAGTACTATAAACAAAACACTAAAGGATGAATACGATAAAATGAAACGCGATTTAGAAGTTTGTAGACAAATTTATCAACAAGCAGAATAAACACTTAAAAACATAACAATGAATAGTATAAAAAAGTTATCTCTATGTTTTTACATGATAAGTTTTTATTGTGTTGCCCAAAAAAATGTAAAAAGCCCCATAATAGATAGTTGTCAGGTTACTCAAACAAGACAAAAACTAGACGGTCGCTTCTTTGCTAGCCCTAATCCCATACTCTTTATAGTAAATAATAGCAATGGCATATTTACTACATTACAATTTGGAAAACGTAAACGCAAAATATTTATGTATTTCAAAATACATGACAACAGTGTTTGTATTGAAGAAAAAAAGATTTTCGATTTTAACTTTAAAAATGGGGATGTGATACATTTAAAAAATCATTTCCCCATAAATTGTGATGGTATTTTTATTCATCAACTAAATCGAAGAACTTTTAAAAAATTAACAAGCCTAGAATTGAGTAGTATTAAAATTTTTACTGTACACAAAAATTATGAAATTTTAATAAATAAATCTCAAAATACAGAAATTATAAAAGATTTAACTTGTTTAAAAACTTATAAAATAAAGAAATAATGAGTCCAATACCAGAACTTAATTTATCTTTAGGAATGACAGACAATCCAGGTTCTCCTTTTTATGCAGGAAATGGAGAAATAGGACGGGTTTCAAAAACAGACTCAGGGCTTCGAACACACAAAATTTCTTTGACAATATCTGATTTAGAAATCGGAAAAATTACCTTAACAATCAACAAACAAAACGTAGAAATACCTACTTACAAAATGATTGTTAGCGATGACAAAACAAACGAAACAACTGTTTATCAAGTAACAAGAGATATGTTTAGTTTTGTTAAAAAAAATACCAAAAAAGGTATTTTATCTTTCTTTGGATTTAAAAATTTTGACAAAACTTCATTCTTATATGAAAACATCCCATACGAACCTGCAGATGAAATAGAAATACTTCATATTTCAAAATATCGAAACATTTCACACGATAGTTTAATTTATCAATTTAACAATCCTCAAAAAGTATATATTTTTTCTGGCAATATTAATGAAATTACAATTCCAGAAAACAACCCTTATTTTATTATAATAGATAATAATGATGGTAAGAGCTTCATTGGTGACATACTTTATAGAGAAAAATTCCTCAAATTAACTCCTAGAGTTGAATTAAAAATAATTAAAAGAAACAAAATTCCAAAAGAAATGGAAATAAACGAGAATGGAAGTATTCAAAAATTAATTTATCTATAACAATGATTAGAGGTTCATATTTTAAAATACCTATTGATTTTGACGGAATAATAAAAAAACAAGATGCTATAAACATTAGTATTGACACATCAATAGCACAACATATTTTCTTAATAGCAACCACTTCATTTGGAGAGTGCAAATTTAATGATGACTATGGAACCGAAATATGGGAAACAGACTTTGATATTTTAAAAAGTGATAATCTATTAAAAGAAACCATTACAAATACTTTAAAAAAAGCCATCTCAACATACGAAAAAAGGCTTTCTCTAGAAGACGTTACTATAGTTATATCTGATAAAAATATTGGAAACATAAGTCGAAAGAGAATCAAAAAATGTGTTTCTTTTAGCATTAAAGGACAAGTTTTTGAAACCAATAGACCCTTTTTATTCCAAAGCTCGTTTTTTGTCGGCCCCTTATCATATTAATTTTTCTTTTATCATCTAAAATAAAATACTATGAATCAAGAACGCATCAAAGATCGTATTTTAAGAAAAGCATCTAGACTATGGGGCTTTAATGAATTACAAACAGAATCTTCTTTTGACCCCATTGTTGGATTATTACTAACTGCTTGTGCTTCAGAATTAGAAAAATTAAATACTGATCTAGAAGATTCTAGATCAAGAATAATTGAAAGAGTATTAGACCTTATGTTTCCCGAAGAAGTATCAGGCGTAACTCCTTCTAGTGCTGTTGTACAATTGTTCCCTACAGAAAACAATATCAAAATATCAAAATACAATCAGTTTAAAGGAACTAAAAAAATCACCAATATTTATAATCCTACTGAAATTATACACAAAGATGTCTTTTTTGGCCCTACAATAGAAACTACATTAACTACCGCTAAAGTAGAATATTTAGCCTATGGAAATTCTTTAAAAAAAATTGATAATTTCTTTTTTAACGATATTATCAATACTTCCGATAACTTCATACCAAAAGGAGAATTATGGATAGGATTAAAATGCACTGATACTGAAAATATTATCAATCCAACATTTTATGTAAACATTAACAATAGTTATCAAAAAGATCTATTCTTCTACTACTTACGACAAGCTAAAATATACTTCGGAAATCAAGAGTTCTCTTTTAATGAAGGATATAACGCCACCGAAGAAGCCTTCAATTTTGAAAATATTGTTCGTAAAAATTATTCTAATCTAGACCAAATAAATAATAGAATAAATAATTTTTATCTACCTAATTTTTTTACCTTAAATGGCACTATTAATCATACTGAAAAAACCGATGTAGATACATTGTTTCAACATTATTTTACAGGTCATAAGTTAGAACACGATAAGTCTATTATATGGCTACGAGTTGAATTAACCGAAACAATAGGGAATGACGTTCTAGAAAATGTATCCATAAACCTCAACTGTTTACCCGTAGTAAACAAAAGGATTTCAAGAGCGTCTCATAGAGTTACAGGTGCTCTAAACATAGTTCCCGTAGATTCCGATGAATTTTTCTTAGACCTAGATTATGTTTCAAATGACGAAGGCTATCGTTACGATTTAAGAAATTACAATGATAATAAATCCGGAACCGTTACACTCAGACACGGAGGCGTTTCTCGTTTTGACCAAAGAAGAGCATCCGATCTCTTACAACAACTCCTAGAACTTATTAAAGATGAAACGGCTTCTTTTATGAGCATAGGAAACGACGCAACCAGAGAAACTCTAAAACAAATTAACCAAAATGTTGCCGCTTTATATCAACTATCCAAAGAAAAAGATTTTGAAAAACCCAATAACCCCTACCTAACCGTTAATGCTACATCTAAAGACGAAGGTGGTTTCTTTTGTAATATAGCCTTTTGGACAACTCTAGGAGATGAAGCAAATGATATCAAAATTGGTACCGTTTTATCCTTAGAAGAAGCAGGAACTATGCTCTTAGAAAAAAACATCATGTTAGTAACTCCAACCGTTGGTGGAAGAAAAGGACTGTCTACTAAAGATAAAATACTCGAATACAGAAACTCCTTACTAACCCGCGGAAGAATTGTAACAATAGCTGACATTAAAGCATATGGTCTAAACCACTTTAAAAATACAATTACAAAGATTGAAGTAAAAAAAGGAACCAAAAAAGAAAGCTCTACAAAAGAAGGTTTTGCCAGAACAATAGATATCTATCTATATAAAAACACAGAAATAACAGAAGTCATGAAAGAATCTGAATGGCACTATTTATGCGATAGCTTTTTAATTAATCTTAAAAAAGCATCCTCAAATGTGTACCCTTATACCCTAAACACCATCTAAATTAATTCATGAGTTTTACTTGGCGCACATATAAAGTCAAAAAAGACGACACTCTACAATCAGTGGCAAAGGAATTGGGTATTAGCATAGAAACTCTAAAATGGCATCATAATAACTATTGTCCTCATGAACTGCTATTCCTACGATCTTTTTATAAAAAGATCGTAGGAATAGCAGGGAGTAACAAAAAAAGAAAATCAACTACAATCTAAAGTAAATTGAAGTTAATTTTCTTTTATAATTTCTATCGTTTAAAAATCACTTTTTTGTAATATTCTTATTATCAAATACTTCCCTTATAAGGGACTCTTTTTTCTAAAAAGATCGTAGAAGTAGCAGTGAACGAGGTATAACGTGATGATTTTGGTAACCGTCAATTTTCGGCATATTATTATAGCTCCAGCCGTTACTAGGCATTGGCATAAGTCCAAACGGGTCAAAATGTGTATTGTTATCTACTACATACCCATAAAAAGTTGGGTTATTTCCCGCTAATCCAATCGGGTCTTGACTTATGTAAGTTCCTGTTTCTGGATTATAATACCTAAATCGGTTATATGCTAACTCAATATCGTGATCATAATATTGTCCTTGATATAAGAACGGAATCAAGTTTTGATCTCCTTCTATTTTACGTGTCTTTCCGTAAATATCAAGTTCTCTTTCCCAAATTAATTTTCCGTTACTATTATAAGCTTGTACAGGAGTTCCTAAATAATCATTTATGATGCTATAAACTTCCTCTCCTAAAATCTTTGCCCTTGGGTTGTAATTATTCGTATCATATACCCACGTAACTAGATTATTAACCTTTTCTTTTTGACTAAAAAAAACTTCTCCTAGATTATTAACAGAAGTTTCATGTTCTTCTCCTTTTTGGTAATCCCACTCATGTAAAAGAACGTTTCCATCCTAAAAAGAGGAAACAACGAACAGTTTTTTAGCCTGTTCGTTGTTTGGTATTTTTAATTTATTATTTCATAACTCTCTTTATAAGGGACTCTTTTTATAAAAAGATCGTAGAAATAGCAGGCTTTTATTCATTAATTAAAAGTTTCAAGAAACTCTCGAAAATGAGAACTTTTAGTTTTTAGTGTAGAACAAAATTAAGTAAATTAGTCAAGCATAAATTCACCAATGTATTTTAAATCATTATAATCTTTATCAAATTTAGGTGTTTCAATTTCTCCTGAATACCAATAAACAGCATTAACTGTATTCAAACCCAAGTCATTACATTTTTTTACTACTGTTTCTTTTTCTGATGAATTAATAGGAACTTCTTCTAATATTTCAAAAATATCAGTATTCTTTGGAAATTTTAAATATCCAATAAAATCTTCATCATACCATTTTTTACCTATATCTAAACAAAAACCGCATATTTTTTTATTTTCATTTTCTGAGTAATCTAATTTAAAATAATCATTGAACTCTTGTTCTGTTTTAGTACTGTTTCCTAACCAAAGGAAAATTTTATCTAAATAATCCATAATTATAATTTATTTACAACTTAATTTCATATGTGCTTTATGATGTCTTGCAATAATTTTTTTCGCTTCACGTTTGGAGGTAGCTCCTTTCAAATCTTTTATTAGTTTATTATGAAAATGTCTACCTGCTCTACTACCGTGATGAGCCCCATCAGGTAAGACATTACCAGCCGAATCAGTAACACCAGTAAAAGTTATTCTATCTGTGTCAACAGTCATCTTTTTTATTTCTTCAGCTGTAAAACCTAATTCTTTAGCTTTAGTTGCTTGAGATACAGGAAACATTTCGTGTTTACCACCTGGTTTTCTTAATGCCTCTGAAACGGCATCTTTGTTATTAGCAATATCTTGAACAGAAGCATTATTAAACCATTCATTAAAACCTCCTTTAGGCCAAGGATTTAATCCTAATACATCTGCTTGTGTATTACTATCACTTACATACCCATAAAAAGTTGGATTATTTCCAAGTAAACCAATAGGGTCTTGAGAAATATAATTCCCAATACTACAATCATAATATCGAAACCTGTTGTAATAAAGACCTTCTAATTCGGGGTCTTCATACTGTCCGAGTTGTCTAAAAGGAATAAAGTCTGGGGTTAGATTAATAGGCGAGCTAAAATTGCGTAAACCTCCGTAAATATCATAGTCTGTGCTCCATATTAAAGAGCCCTTTTCGTTATAACATTGTAGGGGTCTGCCTATATAATCAGAAATTATACTAAATTGTTCTTCTCCTTGTATTTTAGCACTAGGTACAAAGCTATTTTCTTGGTAAATCCAAGTAACTAAATCCTCTACGGTTTCTTTTTGACTTAGATAAACTTCTCCTAGATCGTTAACAGAAGTTTCTGCCTCTTGCCCTTTTAGATATGTCCACTGGTGTAAAAGAACGTTTCCATCCTAAAAAGATGAAACAACGAACAGACTAAAAAACTGTTCGTTGTTTGGTATTATTAAAATTTTAGAAAACTCACAAAGTATTATTGATATACTTTTTTAATATGTAGATAGGTTAAAAACATACTTATCATCTTCTCTAGGATCTTTATAACCTATAAATTGCTCTACTTTTTTAAACTCGAATGAATAACCATAATTAGCTTCTGGATATTCAAGCGCACTTTTTCTTTTATAACCTATTATGTTTACTAAATATTTTCCATTTTCAATATTGAATTTGAATGATTTGAATAAAGTAACTCCATCAAGTGTTTGATAAGAAATACTTTCATTGATAGAATTTGTAAATTGTTCTAAATTAAAGTTCAATAAACTTCCAAAGGATCCAATCCAATATGCTCCATCATTTACATTAAGGTTAAAATCTTCATATCTAAATTCTTCTTGCCATTCGTTATTAAGAGGGATGTTATTAATAATATATTTAGTTGATTCTATTGGTAAAATAGGAATCCAAATCCCCTCTTCTAATGATTTTAGATATAATTCATGATTTTTTTGAAAAACTTCTAATACTTTTTTACTTTTTATTTTATTCTCTTTAAAAAAACTCAATAATTTGTCTATTGACATTATATATATGCCATAATCTGTGATAGTTAATTTTTTTTCTAACATATAATTATTTACAAGGTATTTTTTTGTTTTTATATAATTCTTTTAATTTATCCAAAGCTTCTCTAGGTGTCATATTTTCAAATAAAATATCGTCTGTTCCAGGTATTTTCATATATCCTTTTACATCAATGTCTTTATAGGCTTTAGCTCCTTTGTCAAAAAAATCGTCTACTGTTCCAGTAAACTTAGAACCATGATAAGGAACTCCTTCATTGATAAGATTTGTGTGCATCTCTCCGTGTAAAGTAGCTGTATTAATACCATTATTAGGATACCAAGCTATAGAATTTGTTTGTGCTAATTCAGTAATGTCTAATTTTTTTGCTACAGATCTTGGCATAAGATGGTGTCCCATTCCACTACCTAATAAATCTGAATACCACCCGAATTTATCAATTTGTATATTTGAATTTTTCACATAAGCATATAATTCGTTTCCACCCAAGAGTCCAATCGGGTCTTGACTTATGTAAGTTCCTGTTTCTGGATTATAATACCTAAATCGGTTATATGCTAACTCAATATCGTGATCATAATATTGTCCTTGATATAAGAACGGAATCAAGTTTTGATCTCCTTCTATTTTACGTGTCTTTCCGTAAATATCAAGTTCTCTTTCCCAAATTAATTTTCCGTTACTATTATAAGCTTGTACAGGAGTTCCTAAATAATCATTTATGATGCTATAAACTTCCTCTCCTAAAATCTTTGCGCTTGGGTTGTAATTATTCCTATCATATACCCACGTAACTAGATTATTAACCTTTTCTTTTTGACTTAAAAAAACTTCTCCTAGATTATTAACAGAAGTTTCATGTTCTTCTCCTTTTTGGTAATCCCACTCATGTAAAAGAACGTTTCCATCCTAAAAAGAGGAAACAACGAACAGTTTTTTAGCCTGTTCGTTGTTTGGTGTTTTTAATTTATTATTTCATAACTCTCTTTATAAGGGACTCTTTTTATAAAAAGATCGTAGAAATAGCAGGCCTATTTTTGTTTAATACTAAATATCAGTATAAATTGTATGTCCTTCTTCTACAAACTCAACACCTTTTAAACCTGCTTCTTCGCATCTCTTTTTAAATTCTTCATTTACAATAATGTAAGATTTGTGTTCTTCCATTCTTACAATTGATTTTTCACCTAAAGAATTTGGTATATAATACGCCTTTTGAATTGTGTAAAAATCATCTTCATCAACTTCATAAGTAGATTTTTCTTTATCCAAAACTTCTGCTTTATTTAATATATTGAGGATATAAAAATTTTTATTCTCATTTTTATTCTTATCAATTATAATAGTATTAATAAATTGAATTTCTTCTTTGTTACAGATATTTTCCAAAAGTATTTTAAATTTAGCACTTATTAGAGGTGCATCAAAAGTTGGTAAAATATCATAATCATTTAAATAAATATCGATTTTGTCAATATTATATATTAATAAATCATTACTTTCAATTGCTTTACAATTTACAAGGTCAAACCTATGAATTTTATTTAATTCAATATTATAAACAAAATACACATCTCTTTTATAAAAATCTGATAACTGATAATACATAATTAATATTTTAATGACATTTAATTCTACCTTCTCGTAATCCTTTTCTTGTTTTCGACCTTAGTTTTTCGATTTCAGCTTTATATCTTGCTTGATCCCAACCTTGCGCCATACCTTTTCTATCTATTCTGTCTAATTCAGCCCTTATATCTGCATTATATGCTTTATGTTGTTTGTTCCAACCATTATGTTGGCTTCTTGTAGGATGTCCACCTGCATCTTTTGGTAAGTAAATAAGATTACTAGGTTTATCAACATCAAAACCTGCTGCTTTTATAGCTGGATGATTAGCCATTGAGCGAGGTATAACGTGATGATTTTGGTAACCGTCTATTTTCGGCATATTATTATAGCTCCAGCCGTTACTAGGCATTGGCATAAGTCCAAACGGGTCAAAATGTGTATTATTATCTGCTACGTATCCATAAAAAGTCGGGTTATTTCCTTCCAGTCCAATAGGATCTTGAGAGAGATAATACTGCACCACTTTTTGCCCCTCTACAACACACTTTTGAGCCATCGACAGACATCCTTTTGACTCTCGTGGGTACAAGTTCAAAGGTATCAGCAATAGGATTAAAAGCAGTTTTAGCAGTTTCATTATTTCAAAAATAGCTTATTTTTTATTTCATCTGAAAAAAAAAGATTGTTTTTTGATCGATTAAACAAGGCAGATACAAAACTAACTTTGAGTGTTTGCCTTTGGTTTACAGGTGCTTTAGTGTTGTGGTGCTTGTTTTTTTAAACGATTGCTGGGCGATTCATTTGATTTGGAACGATTAACATCCTAAAGCAATCGTTTAAAAAAATGAGCCCTGCGGAGTTTACGGAGCAGTTAACCACTAATCTTACCACGTCTTACCTTTTTAAATTTTTGTGATAAAAACCAAACAAAGATGCGAGGCTAGAAGTCCGTAAGGCGAACTAGACGAGGATTTTGTGCAGGTTTTTGAACAAATAATTTAAAAATGCAAACTCTTGCGAAGCTCCTATTTTCGGGCGGGAGCGTTGGAGAGGGGCTATTTTACATAAATGCCAGTTATAGCTTTCAAGGCGAAGCGAACCCGCAGGGCTTGAACTATAACTGCCAATTATGTAAATATAGCTTTGGGGCGGTTTGAGCCTTGGCAAGCGGTTGTTTTTTTGGTTGGGGAAAGCAAGCGAGTAAAAAAAGGCTTTTTTGTGTGCGAGGGGTTGGGAAAACAAAAAGCCTTTTTTTACTGGCATTGCAGGGGTGGGAAAAACAACGGCTGTGAGGGTGGGGAAAAAACCGCCGGAGCGTTGGGGAGCGTTGGACGGGCGGGTGAAAATACTTGGTGCGAAGCACACCGCTTTTTATATAAAAACAACCAACTAAAATAATTAGTCGGTTGTTTAAGAGGTTTGTTGTTGCAATAGTTCTTTTTCTGCTTTTTCCCTGGTGTTTTGGAGGTTTTCTAAGATAAGTCTTAATTATGACTTTGGCTAAGGATTTGCACCGTTAATAGGCGTTTAGATTTGTTTACCTAAAGTTTATTGTAGTGGATGCAAAAGGTTGATTTTTGCTTTTAGTTCTTCGAACTGGGTAGTTTTATATTGTTGGGTTGTACCGCTTATTTTGTGTCCTGCAAAGACTTGTACTACTCTTACATCGTGCTGTATTAATAAGTTTTTAATGACGCTTTGTCTTATTTTGAGCGGTGTAATTTGTTTTTCTTTTGTTCGAGATTTATTGAGGTATTCGCCAATGTCATTGGTATTGTAGGCTTTGTTGGTTCTTGTGGTAAATAAATAATCTTCTGGCTTTTTTTCTTTGAGGTATTCTATATAATTGATGTATTCTGTACAGAGATAGATTTGATAGGCTTTTAAGGGTAGGGTTCTGTTTTTTAGGGTGATTTCTGCTTTTTCTAGATTGATGTCTTTTACTTTGATGGCTATCAGTTCGCTAGTGGTTAGGGCTTGTTCTATAAGTAAACTCACCATTAGTTTTTTATGTTTGGGGGTTTGTTGGTAATATTCTTCTAATTGTTTGATGGTGTATAAATTTTGGGTTTTTATGGTTTTGTCTATTTTATCTATTAAAATGAGTTTTTTGATAGGATGATCTTTTCTTATTCCACTGTATTGTAAATATCTGTAATATACTTTGATGCTATGAAGATGATTGGCTATGGTTCTGTATTTTTTGTTGCTTTCTCTAAGGATTTTAAGGTAACGTAATATGTCATTTAATGTAGCTTTTTCGTGATTAATGGTGTGCTCTTGGTACTTCTTGATGCAACAGTATAAACTTTTATGATTGGATGGACTAAAGTTGTTTTGGATATATTCTTTTAGAGTCATCATCATTATAATTTTTTGAGTTGGTATTTACTTATTCTTGTATAAATTTCGGTAGTTTCCATTTGGGAGTGTCCTAAAAATGCTTGTACTTGTGGGAGCTGTACGCCGTTCTCCAGTAGATGTGTGGCGATGGAATGACGCAAACCGTGCAGGGTTATTTTTGCTTTTACACTGGCTTTTATGGCTAGTTTTTTTAGGATCATTAAAGCGGTGTATCTTTTTAGTGGGGTGCCTGCTTTGTTGTATAAAATGTGTTGATTTTTTATTGTGGTGTATTTTATGGTTTCTAAATAATTGATTAGGTCCTGGTTTATTTTTTCACTTACTGGGATGACTCTGTATTTGTTGTTTTTGCCTTTTTGAACTGTTACTGTTTTTTGTTGAGTATCGATGTCTTTTACCGTGATTTGTTCCATTTCGAAGGCTCGAAGCCCACAGCCATAGCACAGATGTAAAATGATAGTTTGTTGTAAGTTGGCTTTTGTATAGAGTTGTTTTATTTCTTCTTGGGTGAGTATTTCTCTTTCTGCTTTTGTAGCTTTGGGGAGCTGGAGTTCATAGTAATTAAATGGATTTTTTTTAATGAGTTTTTCTCTTTCTAAGTAACTAAAATAATGTTCTATACTTCTATAATATCCCTGTATGGTGTGAGTATTTAATGCCTTTTGTTGATAATGATTTACGTATTTTTTTAGATCTGAAGGTTTGACTTGTTGGAGTTCTTTTTGAGTGATTCTTATAAAATGGTGGATGTTTCTTATTCGTTGTTCGACAGATAATTTATGGTAACCTAGTATGAGTAATTCTTCTTTATACGATGCTTTATGTATCATTGTCCTACACTGTTTTTTAAAATGATGCGCCGATTACTTTTATTTCTTGTTTTACAGTACTTTACACTTATTTTATCGGCTCATTATAGGTATATTCTAAGCTCACTTTAGACTCATTTATTACTCTTTTAACTTGTCTAACATTACTTGTAATTGTTCTTCGCTCAATGTTTTAAAGTTGTCCCAATGGGCTATTTTGTATTGATTGCCTTTGCCCATTTTACCAATTTTTGATAAATATTCACAAGATACTAAATCGGTTAAATATCGGTTTATTTGTGCTTTGCTTAGCGTGTAATGGTCTTTAATGTCGAAGCGTGTAAATTTTACATCTTCTTTTTTCTTGTCTTCTTTTTTAGCCTTTTTTTCTGCAAACTTTTTTAAGGATTCGTAAAAGGTTCTGACTTTCCCCTCCAGTTCATCCATTTTTAATATAATGCTGTTTTTCATTAATAATAAACCATTGATTACGTCTTCTTTTTCGGCGATTAATTGCCCTTGTGGGGTTTTGTTTCGTTGGTATTGATTCAGTAGTACTATTTGATTGATTACCCCCATTACTATATCGTGCATTCGGGTGGGTTTGTGAACATTCTCGGGCAGTTCCACCAGATTTGCATACGGGTTTATGACTTCATAGACTTGTAATAATTTGATACATTCTCTTAAAAATAGCCTTATTTGTTCTTGTTCTTGTTTGTTGATTTCGCCTTGATAGACTTTGTTTTTATATTCAATGATTCGTTTGGTTTGTTCCTTGGATTCATCGACCGATAACACTATAATTCTACTCATATTATCCTCGTAGAGTTCGCCTTTGGTGGTGGCTGATAGACTGGCAAAAGATACTTCTACCTCTTTTATTTTACCGTCGGCATTGCCTTTTTTGTCTTTGATAGAAGTCGAGGAGGACAATTTTTTATTAGAGATCATTTCACGCACTGCCAGTAAAGCTTCTTCTTTTAGTCCGTCTAAATCTTCAAAAACAATAAGCTTATACATAAATTCTCCATTTTTATAATTGTACAAACTGCTTTCTGTAACCCTAGTTAAATAAATCACATCTTCGGGGGGTATGAGTAAGGCTATTTGTTTGATGGTGTGTGTTTTGCCACTTCCAGAACTTCCTTGATAGAGTACGTGTAAATTATAATTCATTTTATAGGTAGTTGCCGTTACATATTGCAATAGCCTGTTATCTTCTTCTCCTACAATGCCTATTTTTCCTAGTAAGTCGTTAGTATTGTGTAGTAAATTAGGGGTTTTTAAAAAGTCGAGGGGTTTTGTGTTTTTAGCCACAGATTTTAAGGATTTTACTATTGCCTTTTCATATAAGATTGCTTTGCTTTGTTCCTCGCAACTCCTCGCAAGGACAGCCTTTCTTTTCTCCAATAGTTCCATAAAAATTTCTTTTTCATAAGCGACTAAAAGGCTGTTGATGTCCTCATTTTCGGGCGTTTCAACTCGGGTAAGCCCCCTAACCCCCAAAGGGGGAATAAGAGCGAGTAATTCCTTTGCGTATTTTGCTATCGCCGTGCGACCTGCTTTGTCTCCGTCAAAGAAAAATATTACTTCTTCTAATTCTTTTAGGTTTTTGATGGCTTCTAGGTGTTCTGGTGTTAAGCCGTTTGTACCATAGCACGCTAAAAGGCTATAATTATTTGTGATTTCGGGAATGTGTAAAAGGCTGGCACAATCGATAATAGCTTCGGTTAAAATGAGTTTTTTGGTTTCGGGGTTTGGATAATGGGGGAATAATCCTTTTGATTCTTTTAAGTAAAAATGTTTGTAGTTTTTAGTATCGTCGGCTATACGATAATATAAGCCTGTGATTTGATTGGCTTGGTTTCTAAGAGCAAAGACAATGGATTTTAAACCAAATACATTATAAGCCTTTTCGCCTGTTTTAGATAATATATTTGATTCTGATAGTAAACCAAATTCTAACCCCTGGGCGATTACTTCTTTTCGAGCTTCTGCTGGATTGGCTTCGTTTTCAAAGCGTCCTGCGTGATGGAACTGCCCCGAATTAAAACCGACTAAGCCTCTTTTTTCTAGTAATGAAAGTAGATTTCTGCTTTGTAAATAGTCTCTTGCTGGTTGACTTAAATACACTGATTTTATAAAGGTTTCGTATAGTTTTTCTAAAAATTCAATTCGTTTTTCTTGATCCATTGGTTTTGTGGTTATGGGTTGATGTTTTATTTCGGGTGGATTTCCTGCAAGTGCTATACATTTTAAAAGGGCTTCGTGTTTTGAGAAAGCCTGTCCGCCTGTGGCGGATTCAAAGTCCTGGACAAATTGGATTTGGTCGCCTTTTGCTCCGCAAGCGTGGCATTTGTAAAAATCTTTTTGCAAATTGACTTGTAATGAAGCTGTTTTGTCATCGTGAAAAGGACAGCACAACATTTTGTTTTTGTTTGGTTGTAAGTTGTAATGCTGGAGTACTTGGCTTAAACTTAAAGTTTGTTTGATGTCTTGGATGTCCATAAATAAAGGCTTTAAAAAATTTGTGTTTAATTTCACAACAACAAAAATAAAATAAAGTTTTTATTATAACAACTTAATTGTTTTTAAAATTACAACTATTTGCAAATAGTGTTTGTTTTCAATACTTTTGTAGTATGAGTCTAGCTGATAACATAAAAAATATAAGAGAGCAGAAAAATTTCAAGCAAATTGAAGTCGCTAACTATATTGGTGTAGATAAATCTGCTTATTCTAAAATAGAAAAAGGAACTAGAAGCCTAGCTGTTGAAGAGATTGAAAAAATGGCACAACTTTTCAATATGACAATTGACCAAATAATACATTATGATGGTTCAATACCTAAAGAGGTAATTTTAGAAGATAAAACAGAGTTAGAGCAAATAAGACTAATACAACAGCTTGAAGATGAAGACAAGCAAACAATATTTAAACTAGTTGAGAAGATGCTCACTAACAAAAAATTCAAAGACTTTTTCAATAAAAACGTAGCTACTTTATAATAAAAAAGCCGTCAAAAATGACAGCTTTTTTACTTTTATAATTTCTATCGTTTAAAAATCACTTTTTTGTAATATTCTTATTATCAAATACTTCCCTTATAAGGGACTCTTTTTTCTAAAAAGATCGTAGAAGTAGCAGGGGAAAGATAAAATATTCTAAATATTTTTATCCCAAATTTCATAAAACATATCTTTACTCATTTCTATACCCTTTAAAATTTCATTGTCATCAGAATTATTATAATCTTCTATATCATTAAATTTTATTGGTGATAAAAAAGTTCCATTTTCGATGTTTTCAGTAGCATAATTTATTCTCCCATCTGTATAAAATTCCATTTTTTTTATTTCTTCACCTAAAGTATTAACTTCTAAAATATACAAATAAGGGTACTCCTCATTATTTTTATGAATCCATTCTATCTTATAATATCTCATAATTGTTAAATTAACCACAATTCAATTTACCACTATCAACTATTCTATTACTAATATCAAGATTTTGATCGCCTAATATTACAAAAACATCTTTACGATTAAGCCCTTGATGAATTTCTAAACCACTTACATCTATAGCAATGTAATGAGTGAATAAATGTGGATTAGGAACTCTTACAAATGATGCAGCAAGTTGTTTTGAATTTTTTGTTCCTGGAACAATATTTGAAAAATATTGACCATCACCAAGTCTGGCATCTTTAGGATTTAAAGCTTTTATAGAAGGAAAAATTTCTTTACTTTCCAATATTCCTTCATATCCTTTTGCATTTGTATAATGATATAAAGTAGTGCCTTTTGGAGCTGTGCCTAAGTTGACAGTTGGTTCTAATTCAAGTCCAAACGGGTCAACCCACGAATTAGAATCGTGTACATACGCATAGAAAGTCGGGTTATTTCCTTCCAGTCCAATAGGATCTTGAGAGAGATAATACTGCACCACTTTTTGCCCCTCTACAACACACTTTTGAGCCATCGACAGACATCCTTTTGACTCTCGTGGGTACAAGTTCAAAGGTATCAGCAATAGGATTAAAAGCAGTTTTAGCAGTTTCATTATTTCAAAAATAGCTTATTTTTTATTTCATCTGAAAAAAAAAGATTGTTTTTTGATCGATTAAACAAGGCAGATACAAAACTAACTTTGAGTGTTTGCCTTTGGTTTACAGGTGCTTTAGTGTTGTGGTGCTTGTTTTTTTAAACGATTGCTGGGCGATTCATTTGATTTGGAACGATTAACATCCTAAAGCAATCGTTTAAAAAAACGAGCCCTGCGGAGTTTACGGAGCAGTTAACCACTAATCTTACCACGTCTTACCTTTTTAAATTTTTGTGATAAAAACCAAACAAAGATGCGAGGCTAGAAGTCCGTAAGGCGAACTAGACGAGGATTTTGTGCAGGTTTTTGAACAAATAATTTAAAAATGCAAACTCTTGCGAAGCTCCTATTTTCGGGCGGGAGCGTTGGAGAGGGGCTATTTTACATAAATGCCAGTTATAGCTTTCAAGGCGAAGCGAACCCGCAGGGCTTGAACTATAACTGCCAATTATGTAAATATAGCTTTGGGGCGGTTTGAGCCTTGGCAAGCGGTTGTTTTTTTGGTTGGGGAAAGCAAGCGAGTAAAAAAAGGCTTTTTTGTGTGCGAGGGGTTGGGAAAACAAAAAGCCTTTTTTTACTGGCATTGCAGGGGTGGGAAAAACAACGGCTGTGAGGGTGGGGAAAAAACCGCCGGAGCGTTGGGGAGCGTTGGACGGGCGGGTGAAAATACTTGGTGCGAAGCACACCGCTTTTTATATAAAAACAACCAACTAAAATAATTAGTCGGTTGTTTAAGAGGTTTGTTGTTGCAATAGTTCTTTTTCTGCTTTTTCCCTGGTGTTTTGGAGGTTCTCTAAGATAAGTCTTAATTATGACTTTGGCTAAGGATTTGCACCGTTAATAGGCGTTTAGATTTGTTTACCTAAAGTTTATTGTAGTGGATGCAAAAGGTTGATTTTTGCTTTTAGTTCTTCGAACTGGGTAGTTTTATATTGTTGGGTTGTACCGCTTATTTTGTGTCCTGCAAAGACTTGTACTACTCTTACATCGTGCTGTATTAATAAGTTTTTAATGACGCTTTGTCTTATTTTGAGCGGTGTAATTTGTTTTTCTTTTGTTCGAGATTTATTGAGGTATTCGCCAATGTCATTGGTATTGTAGGCTTTGTTGGTTCTTGTGGTAAATAAATAATCTTCTGGCTTTTTTTCTTTGAGGTATTCTATGTAATTGATGTATTCTGTGCAAAGATAGACTTGATGGGCTTTTAGGGCTAAGGTTCTGCTTTTTAGAGTGATTTCTGCTTTTTCTAGATTAATATCTTTTACTTTAATGTTAACGAGTTCGCTAGTGGTCAGGGCTTGTTCTATGAGTAAACTCACCATTAGTTTTTTATGTTTGGGGGTTTGTTGGTAATATTCTTCTAATTGTTTGGTGGTGCATAGATTTTGGGTTTTTATGGTTTTGTCTATTTTATCTATTAAAATGAGTTTTTTGATAGGATGATCTTTTCTAATTCCAGTAAATTGTAAATATCTATAATATACTTTGATGCTGTGGAGATGATTGGCTATGGTTCTGTATTTTTTGTCACTTTCTCTAAGGATTTTAAGGTAACGTAATATGTCATTTAATGTAGCTTTTTCGTGATTAATGGTGTGCTGTTGGTACTTCTTGATGCAACAGTATAAACTTTTATGATTGGATGGACTAAAGTGGTTTTGGATATATTCTTTTAAAGTCATCATCATTATAATTTTTTGAGTTGGTATTTACTTATTCTTGTATAAATTTCGGTAGTTTCCATTTGGGAGTGTCCTAAAAATGCTTGTACTTGTGGGAGCTGTACGCCGTTTTCTAGTAGATGTGTGGCGATGGAATGACGCAGACCGTGCAGGGTTATTTTTGCTTTTACACTGGCTTTTAGGGCTAGTCTTTTTAGCATTATTAAAGCGGTGTATCTTTTTAATCTAGTTCCTGCTTTGTTGTATAAAATGGGTTGATTTTTCATTGTGGTGTATTTTATGGTTTCTAAATAATTGATTAGGTCCTGGTTTATTTTTTCACTTACTGGGATGACTCTGTATTTGTTGTTTTTGCCTTTTTGAACTGTTACTGTTTTTTGTATGGTATCGATGTCTTTTACCGTGATTTGTTCCATTTCGAAGGCTCGAAGCCCACAGCCATAGCACAGATGTAAAATGATAGTTTGTTGTAAGTTGGCTTTTGTATAGAGTTGTTTTATTTCTTCTTGGGTGAGTATTTCTCTTTCTGCTTTTGTAGCTTTGGGGAGTTGAAGCTCATAATAATTAAATGGATTTTTTTTAATGAGTTTTTCTCTTTCTAAGTAACTAAAATAATGTTCTATACTTCTATAATATCCCTGTATGGTGTGAGTATTTAATGCCTTTTGTTGATAATAATTAACGTATTTTTTTAGATCCGAAGGTTTGACTTGTTGGAGTTCTTTTTGAGTGATTCTTATAAAATGGTGGATGTTTCTTATTCGTTGTTCGACTGATAATTTATGGTAACCTAGTATGAGTAATTCTTCTTTATACGATGCTTTATGTATCATTGTCCTACACTGTTTTTTAAAATGATGCGCCGATTACTTTTATTCCTTGTTTTACAGTACTTTACACTTATTTTATCGGCTCATTATAGGTATATTCTAGGCTCACTTTAGACTCATTTTACTACTCTTTTAACTTACCTAACATTGTTTGTAATTGTTCTTCGCTCAATGTTTTAAAGTTGTCCCAATGGGCTATTTTGTATTGATTGCCTTTGCCCATTTTACCAATTTTTGATAAATATTCACAAGATACTAAATCAGTTAAATATCGGTTTATTTGCGCTTTACTTAGTGTATAATGGTCTTTAATGTCGAAGCGTGTAAATTTTACATCTTCTTTTTTCTTGTCTTCTTTTTTAGCCTTTTTTTCTGCAAACTTTTTTAAGGATTCGTAAAAGGTTCTGACTTTCCCCTCCAGTTCATCCATTTTTAATATAATACTGTTTTTCATTAATAATAAACCATTGATTACGTCTTCTTTCTCTGCGATTAATTGCCCTTGTGGGGTTTTGTTTCTTTGATACTGATTCAGTAGTACTATTTGATTGATTACCCCCATTACTATATCGTGCATTCGGGTGGGTTTGTGTACATTCTCGGGCAGTTCCACGAGGTTTGCATAAGGGTTTATCACTTCATAGACTTGTAATAATTTGATACATTCTCTTAAAAATAGCCTTATTTGTTCTTGCTCTTGTTTGTTGATTTCGCCTTGATAGACTTTGTTTTTATACTCAATGATTCGTTTGGTTTGTTCCTTGGATTCATCGACTGATAACACTATAATTCTACTCATATTATCCTCGTAGAGTTCGCCTTTGGTGGTGGCTGATAAACTGGCAAAAGATACTTCTACCTCTTTTATTTTACCGTCGGCATTGCCTTTTTTGTCTTTGATAGAAGTGGAGGACGATAATTTTTTATTAGAGATCATTTCACGCACTGCCATTAAAGCCTCTTCTTTTAGTCCGTCCATATCCTCAAAAACTACCAACTTATACATAAACTCTCCATTTTTATAATTGTACAAACTACTTTCTGTAACTCGGGTTAAGTAAATGACATCTTCGGGCGGTATGAGTGATGCTATTTGTTTGATGGTGTGAGTTTTGCCACTTCCTGAACTTCCTTGATATAATACGTGTAAATTGTAATTCATTTTATAGGTAGTTGCCGTTACATATTGCAATAGCCTGTTATCTTCTTCCCCTACAATGCCTATTTTTCCTAGTAAGTCGTTAGTATTGTGTAGTAAATTAGGGGTTTTTAAAAAGTCGAGGGGTTTTGTGTTTTTAGCCACAGATTTTAAGGATTTTACTATTGCCTTTTCATATAAGATTGCTTTGCTTTGTTCCTCGCAACTCCTCGCAATGACAGCCTTTCTTTTCTCCAATAGTTCCATAAAAATTTCTTTTTCATAAGCGACTAAAAGGCTGTTTACATCCTCATTTTCGGGGGTTTCAACTCGGGTAAGCCCCCTAACCCCCAAAGGGGGAATAAGAGCGAGTAATTCCTTTGCGTATTTTGCTATCGCTGTGCTTCCTGCTTTGTCTCCGTCAAAGAAAAATATAATTTCCTCCAGTTCTTTTAGGTTTTTGATGGCTTCTAAATGTTCTGGAGTTAAGCCGTTTGTACCATAGCATGCAAGAGCCCCCCAACCCCCAAAGGGGGAGTTAGGGTCGTTGAGTATCGTCAATAAACTAGCACAATCGATGATGGCTTCGGTTAAAATGAGTTTTTTGGTTTCGGGTTTTGGATAATTTGGATATAAGCCCTGACGGTTTTTTAAATAAAAATGTTTGCCGTTTTTTTCGTCTATGCTTCTTAAATAATAGCTTACGATTTGATTTTTGTTATTTCGCAATGGAAAAGCAATACTTTTATTGGCAAAGACTTGATAGGTTACTGCTTCGCCTGTTTGATTGTTCATTCTATTTAAAGGGGTTAGCATCCCTACTTCTAAAGCGTCTTGTATCATTTCCTTTTTTGCTTGTTCGGGGTTTGGTTCGTTTTCAAAACGTCCTGCGTGGTGGAACTGCCCCGAATTAAAACCGACTAATCCTCTTTTTTCTAGTAATGCGGTTAAGTTTCTGCTTTCTAAATACTCTTTTGCTGGCGGACTCATATACACCGCTTTTGTAAAAGTGTCGAAGATTTTTTCTAAAAATTCAATTCGTTTTTCTTGATCCATTGGTTTTGTGATTATTGGTTTGTTTTTTATTTCGGGTGGATTCCCTGCAAGTGCTGTACATTTTATAAGGGCTTCGTGTTTTGAGAAAGCCTGTCCGCCTGTGGCGGATTCAAAGTCCTGGACAAATTGGATTTGGTCGCCTTTTGCTCCGCAAGCGTGGCATTTGTAAAAATCTTTTTGCAAATTGACTTGTAATGAAGCTGTTTTGTCATCGTGAAAAGGACAGCACAACATTTTGTTTTTGTTTGGTTGTAAGTTGTAATGCTGGAGTACTTGGCTTAAACTTAAAGTTTGTTTGATGTCGTTGATTTGCATTTTTTAGATTGTTGAAAAAAGTTTTAACATACATATATGTCGCAAATCTATAAAATTTGTATAACACAACCAAACATTAGTTATTTTTTTACTACATTTTTTAATTATATATTTGCTAAATACTTGCATTTACTGTATTAAATCATACAAATATGACTTTTGGAGAACGACTAACATTAGTAAGAAAGAAAAAAAATATGTCTCAATTAGACGTAGGTAAAAAAGTTGGTATAAATGGAGATGCTTATGGGAGATATGAAAGAAATGAAGTAAAACCAACTATCGAAATGGCTGTTAAAATATCTCAAGCATTAGAAGTAAGTTTGGACTTTTTAACTGGAAATTCAGACATAGAACTCGACAAAGCAACTCTTGACAGAGTACAAGAAATAACAAAGCTATCAGACAAAGACAAAGATTATATTTTTGTTACTCTTGATGCTTTAATACGAGATTTTAAAAATAAACAAGCATACATGAGATAATAATTTTAACTATTTTTCATATTTACATTTTTATTAAAACAATAAAAGCCGTCAAAAATGACAGCTTTTTTACTTTTATAATTTCTATCGTTTAAAAATCACTTTTCTGTAATATTCTTATTCTCAAACACTTCCCTTATAAGGAACTCTTTTTTCTAAAAAGATCGTAGAAGTAGCAGAGCAAGAAGTAAACTACAAACTATTTTAAAATAAAAAGCTGTCAATCGACAGCTTTTTATTTTTATAAATTTAATTAAGTTTAAAAAAGTATTCTAAAAATTCATTAAACGTATTCCATTTTTTATCATAATAATCATCATTTGATAATTGTTTCATATTTTTTGCTTCTATTAATTTTACACTATCATCCTCAATATTATATAGTAAATAATCGTCTAGCTCTAAATTATATAAAGAAAAATATTTAGAATTTAAATTATCTTGATTTCTTAAATGTTGTGTAATACTATTTTCAAAGTCGATTAAATCATTAGCTACATCCATTATAAAACCTTCTTTTCCTGAATATTCATCACTATATTTAATCATAAAGTCCAAAAAACTTGAATTTATTTCATCATTAAAACCTAATTTTTTTAGATTTTGCTCGTGCTTAATTTGAAACTCTTTAGAAGTCAAATCGGCATTTTTCTTTAAATACTTTAAAATTTTTTCCGATAACATAAAATTGATTATTTACATTTGATTTTTGCTTTTCTACTTGCTTTTTCAGCTTTTGCTCTATTTCTCCAATATGCCCCTCTATCAGTATCAAAAGCATCCCTATCAACTGGAAAATGTGGGTGTTGACCAGTACCATCAACCTTATATGGATGTAAAGCATTTGATCTATCAAATTGCTTATGCATTGAATCAGACACCTCAAATAATGGACCTTGAGCATTTTGTTTAGAATGATGAAGATTAATAGATCTACCATCATTTCCAAGTGGGGCAACCCCTTTTGATGCTCTTTGTAAATTTGTTCTTCCTTTATCATCTATTTTATCCCAATCAATATTTTGCTGATATACTGTATAAGTGTTCCCAGTTCCTGAAGATGGAGCAGTCCATTGAATAGGATTAAACATATTCAATCCAAACGGGTCAACCCACGAATTAGAATCGTGTACATACGCATAAAACGTTGGGTTATTTCCCGCCAGTCCAATCGGGTCTTGAGAGAGATAATACTGCACCACTTTTTGCCCCTCTACAACACACTTTTGAGCCATCGACAGACATCCTTTTGACTCTCGTGGGTACAAGTTCAAAGGTATCAGCAATAGGATTAAAAGCAGTTTTAGCAGTTTCATTATTTCAAAAATAGCTTATTTTTTATTTCATCTGAAAAAAAAAGATTGTTTTTTGATCGATTAAACAAGGCAGATACAAAACTAACTTTGAGTGTTTGCCTTTGGTTTACAGGTGCTTTAGTGTTGTGGTGCTTGTTTTTTTAAACGATTGCTGGGCGATTCATTTGATTTGGAACGATTAACATCCTAAAGCAATCGTTTAAAAAAACGAGCCCTGCGGAGTTTACGGAGCAGTTAACCACTAATCTTACCACGTCTTACCTTTTTAAATTTTTGTGATAAAAACCAAACAAAGATGCGAGGCTAGAAGTCCGTAAGGCGAACTAGACGAGGATTTTGTGCAGGTTTTTGAACAAATAATTTAAAAATGCAAACTCTTGCGAAGCTCCTATTTTCGGGCGGGAGCGTTGGAGAGGGGCTATTTTACATAAATGCCAGTTATAGCTTTCAAGGCGAAGCGAACCCGCAGGGCTTGAACTATAACTGCCAATTATGTAAATATAGCTTTGGGGCGGTTTGAGCCTTGGCAAGCGGTTGTTTTTTTGGTTGGGGAAAGCAAGCGAGTAAAAAAAGGCTTTTTTGTGTGCGAGGGGTTGGGAAAACAAAAAGCCTTTTTTTACTGGCATTGCAGGGGTGGGAAAAACAACGGCTGTGAGGGTGGGGAAAAAACCGCCGGAGCGTTGGGGAGCGTTGGACGGGCGGGTGAAAATACTTGGTGCGAAGCACACCGCTTTTTATATAAAAACAACCAACTAAAATAATTAGTCGGTTGTTTAAGAGGTTTGTTGTTGCAATAGTTCTTTTTCTGCTTTTTCCCTGGTGTTTTGGAGGTTCTCTAAGATAAGTCTTAATTATGACTTTGGCTAAGGATTTGCACCGTTAATAGGCGTTTAGATTTGTTTACCTAAAGTTTATTGTAGTGGATGCAAAAGGTTGATTTTTGCTTTTAGTTCTTCGAACTGGGTAGTTTTATATTGTTGGGTTGTACCGCTTATTTTGTGTCCTGCAAAGACTTGTACTACTCTTACATCGTGCTGTATTAATAAGTTTTTAATGACGCTTTGTCTTATTTTGAGCGGTGTAATTTGTTTTTCTTTTGTTCGAGATTTATTGAGGTATTCGCCAATGTCATTGGTATTGTAGGCTTTGTTGGTTCTTGTGGTAAATAAATAATCTTCTGGCTTTTTTTCTTTGAGGTATTCTATGTAATTGATGTATTCTGTGCAAAGATAGACTTGATGGGCTTTTAGGGCTAAGGTTCTGCTTTTTAGAGTGATTTCTGCTTTTTCTAGATTAATATCTTTTACTTTAATGTTAACGAGTTCGCTAGTGGTCAGGGCTTGTTCTATGAGTAAACTCACCATTAGTTTTTTATGTTTGGGGGTTTGTTGGTAATATTCTTCTAATTGTTTGGTGGTGCATAGATTTTGGGTTTTTATGGTTTTGTCTATTTTATCTATTAAAATGAGTTTTTTGATAGGATGATCTTTTCTAATTCCAGTAAATTGTAAATATCTATAATATACTTTGATGCTGTGGAGATGATTGGCTATGGTTCTGTATTTTTTGTCACTTTCTCTAAGGATTTTAAGGTAACGTAATATGTCATTTAATGTAGCTTTTTCGTGATTAATGGTGTGCTGTTGGTACTTCTTGATGCAACAGTATAAACTTTTATGATTGGATGGACTAAAGTGGTTTTGGATATATTCTTTTAAAGTCATCATCATTATAATTTTTTGAGTTGGTATTTACTTATTCTTGTATAAATTTCGGTAGTTTCCATTTGGGAGTGTCCTAAAAATGCTTGTACTTGTGGGAGCTGTACGCCGTTTTCTAGTAGATGTGTGGCGATGGAATGACGCAGACCGTGCAGGGTTATTTTTGCTTTTACACTGGCTTTTAGGGCTAGTCTTTTTAGCATTATTAAAGCGGTGTATCTTTTTAATCTAGTTCCTGCTTTGTTGTATAAAATGGGTTGATTTTTCATTGTGGTGTATTTTATGGTTTCTAAATAATTGATTAGGTCCTGGTTTATTTTTTCACTTACTGGGATGACTCTGTATTTGTTGTTTTTGCCTTTTTGAACTGTTACTGTTTTTTGTATGGTATCGATGTCTTTTACCGTGATTTGTTCCATTTCGAAGGCTCGAAGCCCACAGCCATAGCACAGATGTAAAATGATAGTTTGTTGTAAGTTGGCTTTTGTATAGAGTTGTTTTATTTCTTCTTGGGTGAGTATTTCTCTTTCTGCTTTTGTAGCTTTGGGGAGTTGAAGCTCATAATAATTAAATGGATTTTTTTTAATGAGTTTTTCTCTTTCTAAGTAACTAAAATAATGTTCTATACTTCTATAATATCCCTGTATGGTGTGAGTATTTAATGCCTTTTGTTGATAATAATTAACGTATTTTTTTAGATCCGAAGGTTTGACTTGTTGGAGTTCTTTTTGAGTGATTCTTATAAAATGGTGGATGTTTCTTATTCGTTGTTCGACTGATAATTTATGGTAACCTAGTATGAGTAATTCTTCTTTATACGATGCTTTATGTATCATTGTCCTACACTGTTTTTTAAAATGATGCGCCGATTACTTTTATTCCTTGTTTTACAGTACTTTACACTTATTTTATCGGCTCATTATAGGTATATTCTAGGCTCACTTTAGACTCATTTTACTACTCTTTTAACTTACCTAACATTGTTTGTAATTGTTCTTCGCTCAATGTTTTAAAGTTGTCCCAATGGGCTATTTTGTATTGATTGCCTTTGCCCATTTTACCAATTTTTGATAAATATTCACAAGATACTAAATCAGTTAAATATCGGTTTATTTGCGCTTTACTTAGTGTATAATGGTCTTTAATGTCGAAGCGTGTAAATTTTACATCTTCTTTTTTCTTGTCTTCTTTTTTAGCCTTTTTTTCTGCAAACTTTTTTAAGGATTCGTAAAAGGTTCTGACTTTCCCCTCCAGTTCATCCATTTTTAATATAATACTGTTTTTCATTAATAATAAACCATTGATTACGTCTTCTTTCTCTGCGATTAATTGCCCTTGTGGGGTTTTGTTTCTTTGATACTGATTCAGTAGTACTATTTGATTGATTACCCCCATTACTATATCGTGCATTCGGGTGGGTTTGTGTACATTCTCGGGCAGTTCCACGAGGTTTGCATAAGGGTTTATCACTTCATAGACTTGTAATAATTTGATACATTCTCTTAAAAATAGCCTTATTTGTTCTTGCTCTTGTTTGTTGATTTCGCCTTGATAGACTTTGTTTTTATACTCAATGATTCGTTTGGTTTGTTCCTTGGATTCATCGACTGATAACACTATAATTCTACTCATATTATCCTCGTAGAGTTCGCCTTTGGTGGTGGCTGATAAACTGGCAAAAGATACTTCTACCTCTTTTATTTTACCGTCGGCATTGCCTTTTTTGTCTTTGATAGAAGTGGAGGACGATAATTTTTTATTAGAGATCATTTCACGCACTGCCATTAAAGCCTCTTCTTTTAGTCCGTCCATATCCTCAAAAACTACCAACTTATACATAAACTCTCCATTTTTATAATTGTACAAACTACTTTCTGTAACTCGGGTTAAGTAAATGACATCTTCGGGCGGTATGAGTGATGCTATTTGTTTGATGGTGTGAGTTTTGCCACTTCCTGAACTTCCTTGATATAATACGTGTAAATTGTAATTCATTTTATAGGTAGTTGCCGTTACATATTGCAATAGCCTGTTATCTTCTTCCCCTACAATGCCTATTTTTCCTAGTAAGTCGTTAGTATTGTGTAGTAAATTAGGGGTTTTTAAAAAGTCGAGGGGTTTTGTGTTTTTAGCCACAGATTTTAAGGATTTTACTATTGCCTTTTCATATAAGATTGCTTTGCTTTGTTCCTCGCAACTCCTCGCAATGACAGCCTTTCTTTTCTCCAATAGTTCCATAAAAATTTCTTTTTCATAAGCGACTAAAAGGCTGTTTACATCCTCATTTTCGGGGGTTTCAACTCGGGTAAGCCCCCTAACCCCCAAAGGGGGAATAAGAGCGAGTAATTCCTTTGCGTATTTTGCTATCGCTGTGCTTCCTGCTTTGTCTCCGTCAAAGAAAAATATAATTTCCTCCAGTTCTTTTAGGTTTTTGATGGCTTCTAAATGTTCTGGAGTTAAGCCGTTTGTACCATAGCATGCAAGAGCCCCCCAACCCCCAAAGGGGGAGTTAGGGTCGTTGAGTATCGTCAATAAACTAGCACAATCGATGATGGCTTCGGTTAAAATGAGTTTTTTGGTTTCGGGTTTTGGATAATTTGGATATAAGCCCTGACGGTTTTTTAAATAAAAATGTTTGCCGTTTTTTTCGTCTATGCTTCTTAAATAATAGCTTACGATTTGATTTTTGTTATTTCGCAATGGAAAAGCAATACTTTTATTGGCAAAGACTTGATAGGTTACTGCTTCGCCTGTTTGATTGTTCATTCTATTTAAAGGGGTTAGCATCCCTACTTCTAAAGCGTCTTGTATCATTTCCTTTTTTGCTTGTTCGGGGTTTGGTTCGTTTTCAAAACGTCCTGCGTGGTGGAACTGCCCCGAATTAAAACCGACTAATCCTCTTTTTTCTAGTAATGCGGTTAAGTTTCTGCTTTCTAAATACTCTTTTGCTGGCGGACTCATATACACCGCTTTTGTAAAAGTGTCGAAGATTTTTTCTAAAAATTCAATTCGTTTTTCTTGATCCATTGGTTTTGTGATTATTGGTTTGTTTTTTATTTCGGGTGGATTCCCTGCAAGTGCTGTACATTTTATAAGGGCTTCGTGTTTTGAGAAAGCCTGTCCGCCTGTGGCGGATTCAAAGTCCTGGACAAATTGGATTTGGTCGCCTTTTGCTCCGCAAGCGTGGCATTTGTAAAAATCTTTTTGCAAATTGACTTGTAATGAAGCTGTTTTGTCATCGTGAAAAGGACAGCACAACATTTTGTTTTTGTTTGGTTGTAAGTTGTAATGCTGGAGTACTTGGCTTAAACTTAAAGTTTGTTTGATGTCGTTGATTTGCATTTTTTAGATTGTTGAAAAAAGTTTTAACATACATATATGTCGCAAATCTATAAAATTTGTATAACACAACCAAACATTAGTTATTTTTTTACTACATTTTTTAATTATATATTTGCTAAATACTTGCATTTACTGTATTAAATCATACAAATATGACTTTTGGAGAACGACTAACATTAGTAAGAAAGAAAAAAAATATGTCTCAATTAGACGTAGGTAAAAAAGTTGGTATAAATGGAGATGCTTATGGGAGATATGAAAGAAATGAAGTAAAACCAACTATCGAAATGGCTGTTAAAATATCTCAAGCATTAGAAGTAAGTTTGGACTTTTTAACTGGAAATTCAGACATAGAACTCGACAAAGCAACTCTTGACAGAGTACAAGAAATAACAAAGCTATCAGACAAAGACAAAGATTATATTTTTGTTACTCTTGATGCTTTAATACGAGATTTTAAAAATAAACAAGCATACATGAGATAATAATTTTAACTATTTTTCATATTTACATTTTTATTAAAACAATAAAAGCCGTCAAAAATGACAGCTTTTTTACTTTTATAATTTCTATCGTTTAAAAATCACTTTTCTGTAATATTCTTATTCTCAAACACTTCCCTTATAAGGAACTCTTTTTTCTAAAAAGATCGTAGAAGTAGCAGAGCAAGAAGTAAACTACAAACTATTTTAAAATAAAAAGCTGTCAATCGACAGCTTTTTATTTTTATAAATTTAATTAAGTTTAAAAAAGTATTCTAAAAATTCATTAAACGTATTCCATTTTTTATCATAATAATCATCATTTGATAATTGTTTCATATTTTTTGCTTCTATTAATTTTACACTATCATCCTCAATATTATATAGTAAATAATCGTCTAGCTCTAAATTATATAAAGAAAAATATTTAGAATTTAAATTATCTTGATTTCTTAAATGTTGTGTAATACTATTTTCAAAGTCGATTAAATCATTAGCTACATCCATTATAAAACCTTCTTTTCCTGAATATTCATCACTATATTTAATCATAAAGTCCAAAAAACTTGAATTTATTTCATCATTAAAACCTAATTTTTTTAGATTTTGCTCGTGCTTAATTTGAAACTCTTTAGAAGTCAAATCGGCATTTTTCTTTAAATACTTTAAAATTTTTTCCGATAACATAAAATTGATTATTTACATTTGATTTTTGCTTTTCTACTTGCTTTTTCAGCTTTTGCTCTATTTCTCCAATATGCCCCTCTATCAGTATCAAAAGCATCCCTATCAACTGGAAAATGTGGGTGTTGACCAGTACCATCAACCTTATATGGATGTAAAGCATTTGATCTATCAAATTGCTTATGCATTGAATCAGACACCTCAAATAATGGACCTTGAGCATTTTGTTTAGAATGATGAAGATTAATAGATCTACCATCATTTCCAAGTGGGGCAACCCCTTTTGATGCTCTTTGTAAATTTGTTCTTCCTTTATCATCTATTTTATCCCAATCAATATTTTGCTGATATACTGTATAAGTGTTCCCAGTTCCTGAAGATGGAGCAGTCCATTGAATAGGATTAAACATATTCAATCCAAACGGGTCAACCCACGAATTAGAATCGTGTACATACGCATAAAACGTTGGGTTATTTCCCGCCAGTCCAATCGGGTCTTGAGAGAGATAATACTGCACCACTTTTTGCCCCTCTACAACACACTTTTGAGCCATCGACAGACATCCTTTTGACTCTCGTGGGTACAAGTTCAAAGGTATCAGCAATAGGATTAAAAGCAGTTTTAGCAGTTTCATTATTTCAAAAATAGCTTATTTTTTATTTCATCTGAAAAAAAAAGATTGTTTTTTGATCGATTAAACAAGGCAGATACAAAACTAACTTTGAGTGTTTGCCTTTGGTTTACAGGTGCTTTAGTGTTGTGGTGCTTGTTTTTTTAAACGATTGCTGGGCGATTCATTTGATTTGGAACGATTAACATCCTAAAGCAATCGTTTAAAAAAATGAGCCCTGCGGAGTTTACGGAGCAGTTAACCACTAATCTTACCACGTCTTACCTTTTTAAATTTTTGTGATAAAAACCAAACAAAGATGCGAGGCTAGAAGTCCGTAAGGCGAACTAGACGAGGATTTTGTGCAGGTTTTTGAACAAATAATTTAAAAATGCAAACTCTTGCGAAGCTCCTATTTTCGGGCGGGAGCGTTGGAGAGGGGCTATTTTACATAAATGCCAGTTATAGCTTTCAAGGCGAAGCGAACCCGCAGGGCTTGAACTATAACTGCCAATTATGTAAATATAGCTTTGGGGCGGTTTGAGCCTTGGCAAGCGGTTGTTTTTTTGGTTGGGGAAAGCAAGCGAGTAAAAAAAGGCTTTTTTGTGTGCGAGGGGTTGGGAAAACAAAAAGCCTTTTTTTACTGGCATTGCAGGGGTGGGAAAAACAACGGCTGTGAGGGTGGGGAAAAAACCGCCGGAGCGTTGGGGAGCGTTGGACGGGCGGGTGAAAATACTTGGTGCGAAGCACACCGCTTTTTATATAAAAACAACCAACTAAAATAATTAGTCGGTTGTTTAAGAGGTTTGTTGTTGCAATAGTTCTTTTTCTGCTTTTTCCCTGGTGTTTTGGAGGTTTTCTAAGATAAGTCTTAATTATGACTTTGGCTAAGGATTTGCACCGTTAATAGGCGTTTAGATTTGTTTACCTAAAGTTTATTGTAGTGGATGCAAAAGGTTGATTTTTGCTTTTAGTTCTTCGAACTGGGTAGTTTTATATTGTTGGGTTGTACCGCTTATTTTGTGTCCTGCAAAGACTTGTACTACTCTTACATCGTGCTGTATTAATAAGTTTTTAATGACGCTTTGTCTTATTTTGAGCGGTGTAATTTGTTTTTCTTTTGTTCGAGATTTATTGAGGTATTCGCCAATGTCATTGGTATTGTAGGCTTTGTTGGTTCTTGTGGTAAATAAATAATCTTCTGGCTTTTTTTCTTTGAGGTATTCTATATAATTGATGTATTCTGTACAGAGATAGATTTGATAGGCTTTTAAGGGTAGGGTTCTGTTTTTTAGGGTGATTTCTGCTTTTTCTAGATTGATGTCTTTTACTTTGATGGCTATCAGTTCGCTAGTGGTTAGGGCTTGTTCTATAAGTAAACTCACCATTAGTTTTTTATGTTTGGGGGTTTGTTGGTAATATTCTTCTAATTGTTTGATGGTGTATAAATTTTGGGTTTTTATGGTTTTGTCTATTTTATCTATTAAAATGAGTTTTTTGATAGGATGATCTTTTCTTATTCCACTGTATTGTAAATATCTGTAATATACTTTGATGCTATGAAGATGATTGGCTATGGTTCTGTATTTTTTGTTGCTTTCTCTAAGGATTTTAAGGTAACGTAATATGTCATTTAATGTAGCTTTTTCGTGATTAATGGTGTGCTCTTGGTACTTCTTGATGCAACAGTATAAACTTTTATGATTGGATGGACTAAAGTTGTTTTGGATATATTCTTTTAGAGTCATCATCATTATAATTTTTTGAGTTGGTATTTACTTATTCTTGTATAAATTTCGGTAGTTTCCATTTGGGAGTGTCCTAAAAATGCTTGTACTTGTGGGAGCTGTACGCCGTTCTCCAGTAGATGTGTGGCGATGGAATGACGCAAACCGTGCAGGGTTATTTTTGCTTTTACACTGGCTTTTATGGCTAGTTTTTTTAGGATCATTAAAGCGGTGTATCTTTTTAGTGGGGTGCCTGCTTTGTTGTATAAAATGTGTTGATTTTTTATTGTGGTGTATTTTATGGTTTCTAAATAATTGATTAGGTCCTGGTTTATTTTTTCACTTACTGGGATGACTCTGTATTTGTTGTTTTTGCCTTTTTGAACTGTTACTGTTTTTTGTTGAGTATCGATGTCTTTTACCGTGATTTGTTCCATTTCGAAGGCTCGAAGCCCACAGCCATAGCACAGATGTAAAATGATAGTTTGTTGTAAGTTGGCTTTTGTATAGAGTTGTTTTATTTCTTCTTGGGTGAGTATTTCTCTTTCTGCTTTTGTAGCTTTGGGGAGCTGGAGTTCATAGTAATTAAATGGATTTTTTTTAATGAGTTTTTCTCTTTCTAAGTAACTAAAATAATGTTCTATACTTCTATAATATCCCTGTATGGTGTGAGTATTTAATGCCTTTTGTTGATAATGATTTACGTATTTTTTTAGATCTGAAGGTTTGACTTGTTGGAGTTCTTTTTGAGTGATTCTTATAAAATGGTGGATGTTTCTTATTCGTTGTTCGACAGATAATTTATGGTAACCTAGTATGAGTAATTCTTCTTTATACGATGCTTTATGTATCATTGTCCTACACTGTTTTTTAAAATGATGCGCCGATTACTTTTATTTCTTGTTTTACAGTACTTTACACTTATTTTATCGGCTCATTATAGGTATATTCTAAGCTCACTTTAGACTCATTTATTACTCTTTTAACTTGTCTAACATTACTTGTAATTGTTCTTCGCTCAATGTTTTAAAGTTGTCCCAATGGGCTATTTTGTATTGATTGCCTTTGCCCATTTTACCAATTTTTGATAAATATTCACAAGATACTAAATCGGTTAAATATCGGTTTATTTGTGCTTTGCTTAGCGTGTAATGGTCTTTAATGTCGAAGCGTGTAAATTTTACATCTTCTTTTTTCTTGTCTTCTTTTTTAGCCTTTTTTTCTGCAAACTTTTTTAAGGATTCGTAAAAGGTTCTGACTTTCCCCTCCAGTTCATCCATTTTTAATATAATGCTGTTTTTCATTAATAATAAACCATTGATTACGTCTTCTTTTTCGGCGATTAATTGCCCTTGTGGGGTTTTGTTTCGTTGGTATTGATTCAGTAGTACTATTTGATTGATTACCCCCATTACTATATCGTGCATTCGGGTGGGTTTGTGAACATTCTCGGGCAGTTCCACCAGATTTGCATACGGGTTTATGACTTCATAGACTTGTAATAATTTGATACATTCTCTTAAAAATAGCCTTATTTGTTCTTGTTCTTGTTTGTTGATTTCGCCTTGATAGACTTTGTTTTTATATTCAATGATTCGTTTGGTTTGTTCCTTGGATTCATCGACCGATAACACTATAATTCTACTCATATTATCCTCGTAGAGTTCGCCTTTGGTGGTGGCTGATAGACTGGCAAAAGATACTTCTACCTCTTTTATTTTACCGTCGGCATTGCCTTTTTTGTCTTTGATAGAAGTCGAGGAGGACAATTTTTTATTAGAGATCATTTCACGCACTGCCAGTAAAGCTTCTTCTTTTAGTCCGTCTAAATCTTCAAAAACAATAAGCTTATACATAAATTCTCCATTTTTATAATTGTACAAACTGCTTTCTGTAACCCTAGTTAAATAAATCACATCTTCGGGGGGTATGAGTAAGGCTATTTGTTTGATGGTGTGTGTTTTGCCACTTCCAGAACTTCCTTGATAGAGTACGTGTAAATTATAATTCATTTTATAGGTAGTTGCCGTTACATATTGCAATAGCCTGTTATCTTCTTCTCCTACAATGCCTATTTTTCCTAGTAAGTCGTTAGTATTGTGTAGTAAATTAGGGGTTTTTAAAAAGTCGAGGGGTTTTGTGTTTTTAGCCACAGATTTTAAGGATTTTACTATTGCCTTTTCATATAAGATTGCTTTGCTTTGTTCCTCGCAACTCCTCGCAAGGACAGCCTTTCTTTTCTCCAATAGTTCCATAAAAATTTCTTTTTCATAAGCGACTAAAAGGCTGTTGATGTCCTCATTTTCGGGCGTTTCAACTCGGGTAAGCCCCCTAACCCCCAAAGGGGGAATAAGAGCGAGTAATTCCTTTGCGTATTTTGCTATCGCCGTGCGACCTGCTTTGTCTCCGTCAAAGAAAAATATTACTTCTTCTAATTCTTTTAGGTTTTTGATGGCTTCTAGGTGTTCTGGTGTTAAGCCGTTTGTACCATAGCACGCTAAAAGGCTATAATTATTTGTGATTTCGGGAATGTGTAAAAGGCTGGCACAATCGATAATAGCTTCGGTTAAAATGAGTTTTTTGGTTTCGGGGTTTGGATAATGGGGGAATAATCCTTTTGATTCTTTTAAGTAAAAATGTTTGTAGTTTTTAGTATCGTCGGCTATACGATAATATAAGCCTGTGATTTGATTGGCTTGGTTTCTAAGAGCAAAGACAATGGATTTTAAACCAAATACATTATAAGCCTTTTCGCCTGTTTTAGATAATATATTTGATTCTGATAGTAAACCAAATTCTAACCCCTGGGCGATTACTTCTTTTCGAGCTTCTGCTGGATTGGCTTCGTTTTCAAAGCGTCCTGCGTGATGGAACTGCCCCGAATTAAAACCGACTAAGCCTCTTTTTTCTAGTAATGAAAGTAGATTTCTGCTTTGTAAATAGTCTCTTGCTGGTTGACTTAAATACACTGATTTTATAAAGGTTTCGTATAGTTTTTCTAAAAATTCAATTCGTTTTTCTTGATCCATTGGTTTTGTGGTTATGGGTTGATGTTTTATTTCGGGTGGATTTCCTGCAAGTGCTATACATTTTAAAAGGGCTTCGTGTTTTGAGAAAGCCTGTCCGCCTGTGGCGGATTCAAAGTCCTGGACAAATTGGATTTGGTCGCCTTTTGCTCCGCAAGCGTGGCATTTGTAAAAATCTTTTTGCAAATTGACTTGTAATGAAGCTGTTTTGTCATCGTGAAAAGGACAGCACAACATTTTGTTTTTGTTTGGTTGTAAGTTGTAATGCTGGAGTACTTGGCTTAAACTTAAAGTTTGTTTGATGTCTTGGATGTCCATAAATAAAGGCTTTAAAAAATTTGTGTTTAATTTCACAACAACAAAAATAAAATAAAGTTTTTATTATAACAACTTAATTGTTTTTAAAATTACAACTATTTGCAAATAGTGTTTGTTTTCAATACTTTTGTAGTATGAGTCTAGCTGATAACATAAAAAATATAAGAGAGCAGAAAAATTTCAAGCAAATTGAAGTCGCTAACTATATTGGTGTAGATAAATCTGCTTATTCTAAAATAGAAAAAGGAACTAGAAGCCTAGCTGTTGAAGAGATTGAAAAAATGGCACAACTTTTCAATATGACAATTGACCAAATAATACATTATGATGGTTCAATACCTAAAGAGGTAATTTTAGAAGATAAAACAGAGTTAGAGCAAATAAGACTAATACAACAGCTTGAAGATGAAGACAAGCAAACAATATTTAAACTAGTTGAGAAGATGCTCACTAACAAAAAATTCAAAGACTTTTTCAATAAAAACGTAGCTACTTTATAATAAAAAAGCCGTCAAAAATGACAGCTTTTTTACTTTTATAATTTCTATCGTTTAAAAATCACTTTTTTGTAATATTCTTATTATCAAATACTTCCCTTATAAGGGACTCTTTTTTCTAAAAAGATCGTAGAAGTAGCAGGGGAAAGATAAAATATTCTAAATATTTTTATCCCAAATTTCATAAAACATATCTTTACTCATTTCTATACCCTTTAAAATTTCATTGTCATCAGAATTATTATAATCTTCTATATCATTAAATTTTATTGGTGATAAAAAAGTTCCATTTTCGATGTTTTCAGTAGCATAATTTATTCTCCCATCTGTATAAAATTCCATTTTTTTTATTTCTTCACCTAAAGTATTAACTTCTAAAATATACAAATAAGGGTACTCCTCATTATTTTTATGAATCCATTCTATCTTATAATATCTCATAATTGTTAAATTAACCACAATTCAATTTACCACTATCAACTATTCTATTACTAATATCAAGATTTTGATCGCCTAATATTACAAAAACATCTTTACGATTAAGCCCTTGATGAATTTCTAAACCACTTACATCTATAGCAATGTAATGAGTGAATAAATGTGGATTAGGAACTCTTACAAATGATGCAGCAAGTTGTTTTGAATTTTTTGTTCCTGGAACAATATTTGAAAAATATTGACCATCACCAAGTCTGGCATCTTTAGGATTTAAAGCTTTTATAGAAGGAAAAATTTCTTTACTTTCCAATATTCCTTCATATCCTTTTGCATTTGTATAATGATATAAAGTAGTGCCTTTTGGAGCTGTGCCTAAGTTGACAGTTGGTTCTAATTCAAGTCCAAACGGGTCAACCCACGAATTAGAATCGTGTACATACGCATAGAAAGTCGGGTTATTTCCTTCCAGTCCAATAGGATCTTGAGAGATATAATTTCCAATAGTACAATCGTAATATCGAAACCTGTTGTAATAAAGACCTTCTAATTCGGGGTCTTCATACTGTCCGATTTGTCTAAAAGGAATAAAGTCTGGGGTTAGATTAATAGGCGAGCTAAAATTGCGTAAACCTCCGTAAATATCATAGTCTGTGCTCCATACTAAAGAGCCCTTTTCGTTATAACATTGTAGGGGTCTGCCTATATAATCAGAAATTATACTAAATTGTTCATCTCCTTGTATTTTAGCACTAGGTACAAAGCTGTTTTCTTGGTAAATCCAAGTAACTAAATCCTCTACGGTTTCTTTTTGACTTAGATAAACTTCTCCTAGATCGTTAACAGAAGTTTCTGCCTCCTGCCCTTTTAGATATGTCCACTGGTGTAAAAGAACGTTTCCATCCTAAAAAGATGAAACAACGAACAGACTAAAAACTGTTCGTTGTTTGGTATTTTCAATCTATTATTTTACAACTCTCTTTATAAGGAAAGATTTTTATTACTTTTTATAATAAGAAAGTAAAAAGAGTAAAACAGAAGAATTACGATATTATACTTAAAAGTTGTTGTTTATATTCATTCAGTTTTTTATTAGCCATTTCTGTTGTAAATTCTAAAGAAGCTCCCATTTCGGTAATAACAATAAGTTTCATTATTGAACTTAGTAAGTATGACTGTTCACTTAATAGATCTTTTTCTTTTTTTGCTAAATCAATTTCTTTTTGATACAAAGTTTCACCTGATAATAACCTTAAAAAAGTTCTTTTTTTAACTTGGATTTGTATTTCGTTCCCTTTTTCTAAAACTTTTAAAACTTCATTTTTATAATTAAACTCAGGTAATAAGTATCTGTTTTTTAACATAATTAAAGGTTCAATCCAACTCCATGTGTCATAGTTAATAAATTCAAAAGTATTAAAATCTTCTAATAATAGTTTTAAATTTTCATCATTGAATAAATATAAATAATATGCTAACTTAGTAAAAGGTTCTATAAACTCTGGATTATAATAATCCTTATTCATTAAATTTAGTTCTTTGGCTAAATTTTTAATTATATTAATTTTTGAATCTTTTAATATCTTTTCAAACATTTTAATCTATAATTTTAATTAATACTCTTGTGTCATTTGGATAATCGCTCAATGCACTTCCAACTGCTGAACCAGCTCCCCTGTTATCAGATGGATTGATATAACGTACACTTGCTCCAGATCCACCTTCTTTAAACATTGCCATAGGCCACTCATCTCTGTCAAAACCTTTTTTAGTAGGTATCCCTTTAAGTGATTTTGTTCTCTGAGCAGCAGCGTTTAATCTATCAACTGTTACAATATCAGGGTGACCTTTTTTTATTGCGTCTTCTATATGTTGTGCTGTTTCAGGAAAATCACTTTTTTTGATTGTTGCAACTATATCATGTGTTACACCATCCCCAGCTGTAACCTTAACTTTACAATCTAATCCGAAAATATCAATCCATGCGTTTGTGTTTTTTACGTAAGCATAAAGATTAGGATTACCACCTAATAACCTTATTGGATCTTGACTTAAATACAACCCTGTTTCTGGATTATAATAACGGAATCGGTTATATGCTAACTCAATATCGTGATCATAATATTGTCCTTGATATAAGAACGGAATCAAGTTTTGATCTCCTTCTATTTTACGTGTCTTTCCGTAAATATCAAGTTCTCTTTCCCAAATTAATTTTCCGTTACTATTATAAGCTTGTACAGGAGTTCCTAAATAATCATTTATGATGCTATAAACTTCCTCTCCTAAAATCTTTGCGCTTGGGTTGTAATTATTCGTATCATATACCCACGTAACTAGATTATTAACCTTTTCTTTTTGACTTAAAAAAACTTCTCCTAGATTATTAACAGAAGTTTCATGTTCTTCTCCTTTTTGGTAATCCCACTCATGTAAAAGAACGTTTCCATCCTAAAAAGAGGAAACAACGAACAGTTTTTTAGCCTGTTCGTTGTTTGGTATTTTTAATTTATTATTTCATAACTCTCTTTATAAGGGACTCTTTTTTATAAAAAGATCGTAGGAGTAGCACTGCTCAAAAAAAGTTAGATACTATTTGGAGAGAGTACATATTAGCCTCTTTTTTATTAATCAATTGTAACTAAATAATCTTGGGTAAGTTTATCTTTAAAAAAGAATTTATCAAATTCTATGAAATTGTTTAAAAAATCATTAGTAACTATTTCTTTTTCATATTCTGTAGTTTCAAAAGTGTCATACTTAATACTTATAGCCCAATGATAACTTGGTTCACTAATTAAGAAATAGACATCTCCATAATCTTCAATATCTTGTAAAAAATTACAGAACTTTAGATATGTTTTGTTTTCAGAAAAAGATGAATGAAAAAAATCGGTGATTATCGATATGATATATTCTTTATACAGTTCTCTGTTAAAGATTTTCTTTCTATCATTATCTGTTTCATCAATAAATATAAACTCCTTTAACATATTAATCATTACATTTTATGAATTTCGAAAATAATTTTGATGCAGTATCACTATTAATAGTTATTTGTGTTTCTTTTAGTGCTCTTGGAGCTTCTAACCCCCTTAGCACTTTGTCAGGATTTGCTAATTTAGGACCTATCACCATATCATAATCATGTATTAAATCTCCTTTTCGAGCTTTTGTTACAAAATCTGCCCATTCATCATTTGGTGTATCAAAGGTTTTAATTTTTAAATTAGTTAGTTGATCATCAGGAATATCAAATTTCACAATATCTGTCACTCCTCTTCCCATTTTTTCTAATCGTGCGTTATATTTTAAAGTTTCTTCTAAAGATGAGCTGGTATATAAAGCTCCTTTGCCTGATGAATTAAAGTCTAAATTAGGCCTATTTTTTGATAAATCTATCCCATTGACCCTTATTGATTCAGCACCTGCTTTACTCGTTCCATGGAATAATTCAATTAGACCAAATAAATCTACAAATACATTGCAGTCTTTAACAAAAATATAAAATTTAGAGACATTTCCATTATAACGTAGAGGATCTTGAGAGATATAATTTCCAATAGTACAATCGTAATATCGAAACCTGTTGTAATAAAGACCTTCTAATTCGGGGTCTTCATACTGTCCGAGTTGTCTAAAAGGAATAAAGTCTGGGGTTAGATTAATAGGCGAGCTAAAATTGCGTAAACCTCCATAAATATCATAGTCTGTGCTCCATATTAAAGAGCCCTTTTCGTTATAACATTGTAGGGGTCTGCCTATATAATCAGAAATTATACTAAATTGCTCTTCTCCTTGTATTTTAGCACTAGGTACAAAGCTATTTTCTTGGTAAATCCAAGTAACTAAATCCTCTACGGTTTCTTTTTGACTTAGATAAACTTCTCCTAGATCGTTAACAGAAGTTTCTGCCTCCTGCCCTTTTAGATATGTCCACTCATGTAAAAGAACGTTTCCATCCCAAAGATAACGATTTGTTTTTTCATTACAAATCTTTTTTATTCTTCTTCCTAAAGCGTCATATTCCATGGTTACAAGGGTGCCATCGGGTTTTTTTACACTTTTTAGCATCCCGTTGCCATACCAGTTGTATTCCCAATCGCCTCGTTGCCATTGTTGGTTGTTTCTTTCTTCTAGTTCTTGTTTTTCTTTTAATCGGGTGTATTCTTGTTTTTCTTCTTTTGTATAAATACGGTCTGTTTGTAAGTAGTAGGCTAGTTCTCCTCGTTTGGGTTTGGTGTCTGAAATTTCTTCTATAAAGAAAGAAAATCGGGCTGGTTTTTCTTTTTCTTTTTCCTCTTGACGTTTTTGTATTTGTGCTTGTGCTACGTTGCGTTTGCTTTTTAGGCGCAGGTTTCCTTCGGCATCGTATAGGTAGTGCCAGTCTAGGTCTTTTAGGAGTTTGCCTCCTTTGCCATATACGCGGTCTTTTTGTTCTTTGGTTTTATAAAGGTTGCCTACTTCATCGGGTAGTTTGTAGTCGTAGCTTCCGTCTTCGTATTGGGCGGAGGCAAGGTTGCCAAAACGATCGTATACATATTGTACTTGTCCTCCTGTAAGGGCGTTTATGGTTTGTTGCAATCGGTGGTTGGCGTTCCAGGTATAGGTACGATGATAGGTGTCTTTATGTCCTCGGTGTACTTTTTGGGCAATGGGTCTTCCTGCGGCATCATACTGCATACTTAGGGTAAGCCCTCCTGTAATGCTTCGTTCTATTTCTTGTCCTAGGGCATTGTGTTTGAGCTGGGTTTCCCAGGCTTGTTTTTGGGCTTCTTTTAGAGCGGTTGTTTGGGCTGTAATTTTTTCTAAAAGACCTTTTGGGTTATAGGTGTTTTGTACTTGGGCTCCTAGGGAGGAGGTCATCTTGATGCGGTTTCCGTTGCGGTCGTATTCAGAAATGATTGTAAATCCTTGATCGCCCTTGAAGTCACTGGTTTGGGTTTCTTTTATAACGCGTCCCATTTTGTCTCGTTCTAAAAGAATGCTGACATCTTGGTTTTTGGCATGTAAGAGTTGGCCTAGCTTGTTATACGCAAAACTTTCCCAAGTTCCGTCGTTATGGTGGGCTCGTACAATGCGTCCTAGGGCATCGTACTGGTATTCAGACCATCGGTTTTCGGGTCTTTGGGTTCGTACTACCCATCCGTTTGCGTTGCGCTGGTATCTTCTGGTTAGGGCATCAAATCCTTCTTCTTGGGTAATGTGTCCTGCTTTGTTTCTTGTAAAACGGTATTTTTCGTTGTGTTCGTTGGTAATGCTTACCAATTGTTCCATTTTGTCGTAGTCAAAAAATACTTTGGTTTTGTTTTCCTCACGCATTTTAAGACTTCCTAGGGGGGTATAATCAAACTTTATGGTATGATGTTGGTCTTGTGCTTCTATTACTTCATCGTAGGCGTTGTATACGAGTGTTGTAACGTTGTGGTCGGCTCCTTTTATGGAGGTAATTCTACCTAAGATGTCGTACCCAAAGGTTTGTGGATTGCTTCCTGGGCTTTGTGCGCTAATGACTTCTCCACGGTAATTGTAGTCCCATAGGGTAGCATTTCCTTCATGATCGGTAAAGGAAATAAGGTTGTGTTGGGCGTCGTATTCTAGTTTAGATCGGTTGCCTTCTTTGCTTATTTCGCTAATGAGTCCTTTTGGGTTATAATCAAGTTGGGTAATGCCGTTATCGGGTTCTATAATACTGTTAAGGAGGTATTTTTGATTTTTTTTGTAGGTATAGGTGGTTTGATTGCCTTCGGGATCTATTACAATAGATAGGCGTTGTTCTTTGTCGTAAATATATTGGGCTACGCTGGCATCAGGATATACTATAGAGGTTTTGTTTCCAAATTCATCATAGGTATATCCGGTCATGTGGCCTTCTGGGTCTATCTGACGATAGATTTCCATATACTCGGTATATTCGGTAAAATGGCTGTTTCCAAGAGGATCTGTAACTTGGGTTACGAGCTGATTAGGTTCGTAGTAGTAGGTGGTTACGGCTTGGTTAGCATCTCTAACAAGGTTGTATCCTTTTTCAGGAAAATACTCTATCCAGCCTTCTTGCCAACCGCCATCGCCCCAAGTGTGGGTACATTTTGCACCTGTTTTGGTACCGTCGTATTCCCAATAGAAAGTCTGCCCGTTTCGGTCGGTTTTTTCGATCATGAGATGATTTTGGTATTTTATATGGGTGCTTTTTTGCAAAGCATCTGTAATACGAATCATGTTGTGATCTTGGTCGTAGGAATAGGATATTAGTAGGTCTTCTCCTTTTTGATGAATGAGGGAGAGTTGTGTAATGAGTCCTATGCTATTGGTATAGGCTTTTATTTTTCTACCCGCACAGTCTTCTATCATTAGAAGATGGTCTCCGTTTAGATAAAGTCGGGTTGTAAGTCCTGCTTTGTCTATAATTTGGGTCATACGGTATTGGTTATAACCGTTATAATGATCAAAAATATAGGTGGTAAAAGAGGTATGATCAAAAGCTTGGTAATGGTTGGAATAACGGGTAACGGTGATTTTTTCTTGTCTAAGATAAAAATCATCACCTATTTCTAGTAGGGGAAAAGCAACAATTCTGCCATCTTCTAATCGTAATCCTAGGGCTTCTTCTTCTGGAAATAATTCTACGCAACGGTCGTAATTACAATGTACCCCATGTCCTAACCAGCCTTTAAAGGCGGAGTCTGAATACCATTGTCTTTCCCATTTTATGGGTTGAGGCGATGGGATTTCAAAATCGGTTCCTTCATAAAAAACAGCTCCGTTGATAAGATTAATAGGCTCAAATCCTGCTTTACAAAGTAGTTTGCTAAGCGAGTTGGGACCAACGGAATTTTTTAGTAAATGATTGAATGCTTTTTTCCCGTATTTCATTAGGGTACTAAAACCTATACTGGATAGGAGTCCTGTTAAGGCTCCTCCCCAGTCAGGTACATAAGGTCCCCCCACCATCACAGGGGGTCCTGTAGGAATAGGTATAGAAAAAGAGGTTGGGGCAAATAGGGTAGGCGCAAAAGGAATCATCTTTTTGCCAATTTTAGTTTTTCCTAAACTAAGGGAAAGAGGAATTCCTATATCATTACAGGTCATTACGGAATACCCTTTGGGGCTTAATCGGGTTCCGTCTGCATATACATTTTGTGATGAAAAAAAGTTCATACTTTCATGTCCAATAATGGGGGTCATCAACCAAGGAGGCGTAAAGAGAGGGATATGTACTAAGGGTATAATAATACCACTGGTGTCAGAAACACCTCTTTTCATACCATTAACATGTACGGTAGCTCCTACAAAAGGAATGTAGTCTGCTGGATCTATAACAATACCTATATAGGGGTGAAAGGGATTGAAAGGAGGCAGCGTTGTAAAATGAATATCTATACCTATTACGGGTGTAAAGTGATTATCTGCTAATAACATACTTGAAATGTGTTTTTTTTAAGTGTTTTCATAGACTGGTTGGGTAGATGAGGATATTTTTTTGGCATATTCTCTCCACTCTTTACCGTAAATGGATTGCATTCTTTCTTCTATCTGATGTTTTTCAGATGTTGTAATATTTGTACTATTTATATAAAGGTATTTTTCTGTGATAAATGCAAAATTGATAACCTTTAATAATTCGTCCGAGAGGTGGTATCCTTTTTCAAAACTATTTTTGATGATTTTTTGGTATAAATGATTACTGTCATTTTTAATGAGTAGTAGTGCATAAATATTGGCTAAAATCATCTGTTCTATCATTTCAACGTTTTCGGCTATTTGAGCTTGTTTGATAAAGTTTTGTATAGCTTCCTCTTTTTTTCCTGTCATACTGTAATAAGAAGCTTTGTAGGAATAGAGTTGTATGAGTGTGCCTGCTAATTCAGGTTTTTTTTGATAGTTTGCTTCTGCTATTAGAATACCTTTGTCTAGTAAACGTAAGGTTTTAGCATCATCTTTGAATTGAAATAAAAAACCAGCGTAAATCAAATGGGCAGATGCCCAAAAAGAAGGGTCTCCTGTAGATTGTGTTAGGGTAAGCATTTGTTTTCCCCAATAATGTACTTGTTCTTTGTCATTTTTAGATGCGCTTTCGCCTATTTCAAAAAGATACTTTCTGAATTTAACTTGTGGATCGTTGGGATTTCCTTGCGTGGCTAATTCTTTATAAGAACTTGCCATATTTTGATCGGGAACGTCTATTGTGACAGCCAGGGTGTCAAGATTATCTACAAGTTTTGTATGTTTTTCTTTTCCTTTGAAATCAATCAAAAGTATTCCGTAATCCTTAAGGATGGGTGAAAGGAGTTGTTTTATAAAAAGATGATAATTTTCATAATTAGATACTTTTTTAGGAACCAGACTTATAATGATTAGATTCTCTTTTTTGGATTCAAATTTTTTAAAACTTACAAGTAGTCGAATAAAAAAATCTTTCAGTTCATTTGAATTTTTATGAGATATTGTATAAAATTCTTTTTTTAATTCTTCAAATTCTATCCAATTCCAATGAGGATAACTTTGTAAATCTCTATCAAAAGAGGTTATCCATTCGTTTGTAAAATCATAAATGTACTGATTTTCGTTTTCAAAATCAATGGAAAAAAGAAGGAAAGAATCAGGACTTTTGCCATGTTCTGATGCTTCTATTTGAATAAATCCATTAACTAAAATAAAGTCTTCTTGGTAGCATACTAGTTGAAACAACCTAGCTTTGGGTTTGTTTTTTCTGGCATTAGTCCAAAGCTTGGCTATTTTACTTATGCGAACGGCAATAGGGTTGTGTTCGTTGCTTTGCATATTAGGTTAGTTAAGGTTTACAATTCCTCCTTTTACATTGGTCATGGCAGAGCCATTTACGTTAACGGTTGTAGATTCTATAGCTACTTCTGTTTCTCCGTTTATTCCTATTTTAGGTGCTTTTTCTTCAATAAGGGATTCGCTGTTGGTTTTTACAGAGGTGGTACCTGTTATTTCTGCTTCTTTTGTTTCTATTTTTACTTTTACATCGCCGCTAATTACAATTGTACCGTCTTTTGTCATTTTAATTTCTGCTCCTCCACAAGTAAATGTAATGCTTTCATTGGCATTAACAGTGGCATTTCCTGCTCCGTCAAATTTTAAATCAACACTGCCTTTATCGGTAAGGTGTACACTTCCCGCATTATCGTCCATGTGTAATTTGTTTCCGCTGGCTGTTTGCAAACCTTTGATGTAGTTGCCTGATCCGCCTTTGCCTGCGCTAGCTTTGCCATTAAACATGGCTCCAAATACAAAGGGTCTTTCGGCATTGCCATTGTCAAATCCTACAATTACTTCTTCTCCTACTTCAGGAATAATGTGCATTCCTTTGCCCTTTCCTGCATAAGGGGTTACGACTCTTAACCAAGGAGTGGTTAATCCTTTTTTCTTTTGCCAAGGAAATTGGACCTTTATCATTCCTTGTGGGTTGTCATTTTGCATGACAATGGCTGATTGTTCTTCGCAGGTAGGAAAAGCGTCTTCATCAAAGAATGGTGAAATAAAGATATCAGGTATGCCTACAAATTCGTTGTAATATTCACTGCCATCATGGTAATGATAGATTTCAATGATGCGGTAGGTTTCCATGGCTTTGGCATTGATGTCGGATATTTTGGCTTTACCTCCTATTCTTAGTTTGGGATCACGGCTTCTTCCTCTTACTTGCATAGTGTGTTCACGACTTTCTTTCTGACGACGTGCCATTTCTTTTAGATCTTTTTCTACGGTTTGTTGTGAGGTGGCATTAAAAAGCATTTCAGATTTTTTTCGGAATACTTTTTCAGAGGCTTCTATTGCTGCTTGTTGAAAGGGGTTTGTTTTTCGTTGAACGTTGTTTTTTACAGCGTCTGAATCTTTTTCTTTTACTTCGGCTGAAATACTGTCGTATGATAAATATTTGAAAAGTTGAGGTTTGATCATCATTTCAAATTCTATGTCTATTAAATCTATGTTTTCACCTAATTCTATGGTGTCTTTGATTTCGTTTCCAAAAATTAGACTTTGGCCGTCGTAATAAAAGTATTCGCCATATCTGTGGGCTAATCTTTTAATGAACTGGTAGTCTGATTCTTTGTATTGTACACAATACGGAATGGTGTAATCTGTATTGATGTTTTTAGTAGATATTGCTACTTCTCCGTTGTACTCCGCTAGGGCTTGTTTAATGATTTCGTCTAGTTTTTTATTTTCATAGCTTTGGCAATCTTTGCCATTTTCTAATAGTATGCTAGGAGAATGCCCTGTGATGTAGAGTTTTCCATACCCACCTCCTTCGTCTTTTTTATTACGAATATTGGCTATTATTCCGGTAAAAGTTTGTGTAATGCTACCAAAACGATGGAAATTAATACTTATTTTTTTTCCTAATATGTTTTTAGAATTTTCCATTACGTAGCCTTCGAAACTGTCTAGAGAGTCGTCGGGTGTAATGATTGTAAAGATATCATGTTCGTTGGTAAATTGTTTTAAATCAACTGTATATGTATTTTTTGCTAAAAAATCTTTGCCATCTATACGAAGGGTGCAATAAACTAAAGGACTGTCTTTGTCGTTTAAAAAATCATGAAATGTTTTTTTTGAAAAATGTTTTTTAAGGTCATCAGGATGGTTTAATCTTCCTATTAACCCATCGTTTTTTTGGGGATTCTCAAAACTTCCCATTTCCTCTGTTTTTTGATTGTTTAAATAGTGCCCTGCGTTTTTAATAGTGTCTTTGTTGGCTACTAATTGGTTAAATGCGGGGCTGGATAATTGCTCAGAAGCTTTTTGAGTTGCTTCTGTTTCGATGGTTTTTATGGATTCTTGTTTTAGTTGTTCAACAAGTTGTGTTTTAACTCCGTCTAATCCATTTTTTATCGGATTTTTTGAATCTGTATCTTTAAGCGGCATATCCTTAGTTTTTAGAGTTTAATTATGATATCTTTATTGTTAAAAGAAATGAATTATCGCCACTTTTTATCGTGTGATACGCCATTTACGTCAAAGTTCTTAGCAACAATACGAATGGATATTTGTAAGGGCTCTTTGCTTTCTGAAGTAAAATGTTCTTCAAAAAAGATGCAATATCCTTTTTCAAATTGTAATTCTTGCAATTTGCTCATGGCATCTCTACGATAAAATATTATCTTACCGTCTTTTGCTTTATTGTGATCTAACATCCAATCTAGGAAGTCGGGTTTTCCAGTACTTTCAATACGAATAAAAATTTCACCTCCTTGTGGCATTCCTTGAGGTTTACCTGTGTTATCTATTGTTTGTGTAAAATTGTACTTACATTCTAGAATGTTGTACATGTTACCGTCTAATTCTAATTTAGCTAAAAATGACATATATATTAATTTTTAAAATTTTCTATTTTTGTTTGAATCAAACTGTCCTCTTTATAATAATTGCATTGTTTTTCTATCACTTTTCCTTCATATCCAATTAGATATTCATAATGCCAGCCAACTTTTTTCTTGTTTTTAAACCTACCTTCCCAGATAAGAAAATGATCTTTATCATAGTATTTTATATATCCTGTTCCTGTTTTTCCTAAAAAGGATTGGTAAACTTTTTTTCCTTCTTTAGAGAGTACGGTATAATTATTTATAAAACTTCCATTTTGATCTGTTTCAAAGCGTATGTGTAATTTTCCTGTTGGGTAAAAATCTTGTTGTATTCCAACTAAATTATCATTGAGATAATTTTTGTCTTCTATCATTTTATGGGTTTTAGGATCCCATATTTTGGCATTTATTAAATCTCCTTTTTGTGAATAGTTGTATTCTTCATGTATTGTATTTTGATTTGATAGATTTAGATATTTTTGCCATTTTCCAACTTTAATTCCATTGACAATTTTGCCTTGTTCGAAAGACTTTTTATCTGGCTCTATTATTTTAACGAAATGTTCTTGTTTGATTTGTTGTAAACTATCAATAAATAAAGAATCTTCTTTTTGTGTAAAGGAAGAATCAGTATAGAATAAAACGGTGTGTTTTCTTTTTTCTTGCTTACATGCGATTGCTATAGAAAGGAGTAAGAATAATAATAATTTATATGTTTTCAAGGTCTAAAAAATTTGATGTTATCATTATCTATTTCTCTACTTCCCCACCAACTGTTTGCATCGCATTTTTCAGTACCATTGTCAGTAGCTCCTCTTCCAGCTCCTCTGGAACAAAATTCATCGTCTTCAAATAATTGTCCTCTACGTACTTGTGTAACAATTTCTACGTGGGTTCCTCCAAAAGCAACAATGTCTCCTCTTTGTACGTCTTGTTTTTTGACCGATTTTAATTTTTCTCCGTTCCATATTTGTCTAGCGGATAAATATTTGCCATTAGACAGAATATTATAACCTGCCATAAATAAAGCTTCTCCTACAAATAAATTGCAAGACCATTTGGCATCTTCTCCATAAAAAACTACATAATATCCTGATTCCCAATTATTATAAGCTTGTTTTAGGGCAGAATAATCCGAATCGGTTACTTTTTTATCTTTGTCAAATCGTGCTAATAAAAGTAAATATTTTCTTTGGGTCAGGACAAACCAAGAACTGTCCATCCATTTCTTGCTAAATCCATTAGATGTTGAAGGAAAATGAAGAGGTTTTCTTTTGGCATTTGCTAATCCTCCATTTTTTGTTAGGAAATAACCTTTATTTTCATAAAAATCTTTGTAACTATTTATTATGATTTCATCATTGGCTATTCTTTCTGCTTCTCTAGCTATTTTTTCACTCATAATTTTAAAGATTTAAAAAATATCCTGATTTTAACTTTTATTATAACTGATGTATTCAAAAAATTAATGTTTTGGTAAAAAAGAGTAACAAAAACTGTTACTCTTTTTTAATTTTACTATACCCATTCGTTTTCGTAAGCTCCAGAACCTAATTCAATTTTTTTAGCTGAAATAGTAAAGGTTTCAGTTAGTGGATTTACGCCTGTAGAATCAAAGTTTTCTCTGAATTTTACTACGTAAGCTTCTGAGAATTTTAATTCTTTTAGAACAGCATCGCTATCTCTTTTGAAGAATTTTACGCTACCGTCTTTTCTTTCAAATGAATTCGTTATCCATTCAAAGAAAGAGGTATCCGCTGTACCTTCAATAGTTAACTCAATTTTACCACCTCTGGTAACAGTAGAAGGTCTACCTGTTGCATCTGTTTCCTGAAACAGACCATAATTTACATTTAGTACTGTGTACTCTTTTCCTGCTACTGATAGTTTTGTTTTAAATGACATGTTATAATTGATTAAAAAATTACAAATGAAAATACACTTTTAAATAGAGTGTAAAAGGTTGTTATAAAAGGAGGAATATTAGTTAGTTTGTATAAACCAACTTTAAAAAGACTATTTTGGGATTGAAGCATCATTTATATATTTATTTTTAACAATAAAAACCACTTATGGAAACATATACACTCCAAATTTAACAAAATACATTTTAAAAAACAAATTTATTTATATTTAAATTTAAAGATTAATTTCTTTTATATCTAATAATAATATACAAGATCTTCTAATTTTATACTACTTTAATAAGAATAAAAAAAGAATACTTATTATTTTTTAAGATTTTATAACTTGTTTTTTTAATGAAAGATTTTTACTTGACATGATTCTTTAAGCCAAAAACAGAAATACCTAGAAGTTAGCTCAAGACTAGAGGTTATAGCGAATTTTTAGTAAAATTCTTTCTTTTTAGATTTGCAATTTTATATGCCTAATTTATCAAATCCACAGGTTTTGGACTTGATCCTTGATCTCTTGATACTAAATATTGAATAAATTTAAAATAAAAAACCCTCAATCTCTTAAAGATCAAGGGTTTTAGTGCGGGTGATAGGACTAACAAAGCATTAATCTTGTGTTTTTTACAATCTCAATAAATCAATTGAAAATCTATTAAACTTTACTGTTTATAAGGCTTAGCGATAGTTTGCTTAGTTAAGTTAGATAAAGTAAGATAAAAGTAAATATAAAATTTGTTGGCAAAATATCGGCAAAACATTATTTTTGTATTAAACAAAGTAAAGATGAAAGTCAAATATTTTTTAGTTGAAAGTCAAGGCAAACAAAAAAACGCATATAGCAATATTTATATACGTTTTTGGGTAGGTCGTGAGTATGATTTTAAGGCAAATACAAAAATCAAAGTTTTATTTGATAGTTGGGATAACAATAAACAAAAATTAAAACAAAGAGCATCAACAATAAATAAAGATTTAATTAACTCCCAATTAAAAGAATTAGAAAAGGTAATATTTGATAAATGGACTTTAGACACACTTAATAAGTCGAATATCACAAAAGACTGGTTAAAAGATGTAATAAATGTTTTTTTTGGTCGTGCAAAATCAGATGAATTATATAAAATTTACTTTGTAGACTGGGTAGAAAAGTTTATTGACGATAGCCCAAAAAGACTATATAAAGGCTCTCCTATTGCTGAGAGAACGATAAAGCATTATAAAACTACTTTGTACAAAATACAAGGCTTTGAAAGTCATAATAAAGTAAAATTAAGATTTGAGAATATTGATTTAAAATTTTACAGGGACTTTATAGACTATTGCCGTACAGTTGAAAAGCTTGGAAACAACACTATAGGCGGTTATATAACTAACTTTAAAATGTGGTGCAAAAATATAGAGCTGGAGGGATTGCCTATAAACCCACAATACAAACACTCGGAATTTATGGCACTATCAAACAAAACAAAAGACACCTATTTGAATGAAAACGAAATAGATAATATTTATAATTTCAACTTTGACGATTCGGAGCGATTAGATAATGTAAGGGATTTATTTGTAATAGGCTTGCGTACTGGTTTACGAGTATCCGATTTTCTTTACCTAAAGGAAATTAGTATTGAAAAGGGATTTATTGAGATTGAAACGGCTAAAACTGGGACGACTGTAGTAATACCACTACACCCACAAGTTAGGGCTATAATTCAAAAGCGACACGGTCAACTGCCTTACACTATATCGGAACAAAAATTCAATCTTTACATAAAGGAAATATGCAAAAAAGTAGGGATAACAGAAGAAATAGAGGGCGCAAAAATGAACCCCGACACCAAGCGAAAAGAAGTAGGGGTTTATCCTAAGTATGAGTTGATAAGTTCGCACACCTGTAGGCGTTCTTTTGCTACTAATTTATACGGCAAATTACCCAATATGACTATAATGTCTATAACAGGACACGGCACAGAAGCGGTTTTCTTGAAATACATTAAGATTACGAAAAAAGAACATGCCGAAACCCTTAAAAGATTTTGGGCAAACGAACAAGAAAGCCAAGGACTTACAACGGTTTTAAGAGCGGTGAAATAATTTAAAAGAGATTTAAAAGAGGTTTAAAATGGGTGAAAAAATAAACGCTTATTCAACTTTGGTTGATATGGTAAACGAAACAATAAAGGAAAAGAAAATTATTAATTTGGCTTATCCAAATGACGTTTTTCAATTCGCAATCAAAAGTAAAGAGATAATCCAAGGCGTAAACTCTAATATAACACAGAATGGAGAAACAATTAATCCATCACCAATATTAAAAGAGGCAATCAAACAAAAGGAAATATACCAAGTGTCAGGCTCTATCAAAAAAATGTTTGACGATTTTATAACACCCTCATTAATATATAAAAGGATGTTTAATTGGCACGAGGAAATAAAAAGAAATTCTTTAGAATTCGAAAAACAACAAAAAGAATTAAAAGAGTATTGGGTTTATAATCTAATGGTTAAAGAGCTGGAAACAATTAAACAACAATTAGAAGAAAAAACAAAAGAGTTAGAAGACTTTAAAGCTGATTTTAGAAAATTTTACGAACGCTCAAAACCATCACTACCAATACAAGAAAAACAGCCAATTGAAGTTGGAAATTATTCTTTAGAATGTGAACTTAATAAATTTGAGATAATTAGTTTATATGAAAAGTTTATAAAAGAGATATTTGATTGTAGTATTGACGATGCGATGAATCTATTGAGTGAGAAAATAACAACAAAAATAAAAGTAAAAGATAATGTTAAACTTATAGACACTATAGCGTTTTTTAAAGCTTTATACGATTTAAAAATTATTAAAACTGCCCAATGGGCTAATGTTATAGATAAAACAGAATGTATAATTTTCAATAATAAATATATTAAATCAAAACAAATAAAAGATGCTAAAAAACAACTAAAGATGAGTTTTAAGGATATAGATATTAAGAATGCTATTGAAGATAACATAAAAAAGTAAATTATTTTACCCACCACACCCCCCGAAGTGGGTAAGGTGGGGTTTAAGTTAAACAAATATTTGCATATCAAAATTAAACGATATGCAAATGAATGATTTCACCACACTACAAGTACAAGGTATTTCAGCCGAAATACTACTACAAAAATTTGACAGTCTTGAAAGTCAAATAAAAGAACTAAAACAACAATCTCAACCGACTAGCGAAAGACTAATAACAAGGGACGAAACCGCAAAAATTTTAGGGGTTTCTATTGTTACTATTCATAACTGGGTCAAGTCTAACGTATTGAAAGCGTATAGAGTTGGGAACAAGATACGTTTCAAAGAAAGCGAAGTATTTAACGCTTTACAATCTATTAACTGTAAATAATTGTAAAGCTATGAAAACGGAATCCCTTACCTTAAAAATTACTGACAGCTTAGACTTATTGGCTGGTTTTCAATTCCTTTCTACCAAAGAGCAAAAAGAAGCTTTTGTTTTGGTTGTAGATTGCTTATGTGGTTACCCTAAGCCAACTAAAAAAGAATGCCCTGCGCCCGCTCCTGCTCACCTGTTAGGTGCTTATTTATACGTTAGTAACGCCCGAAATGCTTGTAAGTTAGCAAGCTTGGGTTATACCGATAATATTACGGCTAGTTACTTAATTACAGCAAATCTTGAAAACGCTTTAACGCTATTATCATAAATGATTGACGGGGTTAAAATAAAGTGCATAGGCACGGACACAAGCGACTGGGAGCGTTCTCCTTTGCTGAAATTCTGCACTAAGGTAGATACTACCACGGGCGAAATTTTGGCAAAAAATAGAGTCGCTTTTTACCGTGGTTTATCCTTTCATATTACCCCATCGACCATAACAGATAAGAATCATTTATTTATCCGTGGTTCTTTGGCTACTTACTACAACCAAGGCAAACACAATGCCTACGACTTCACCCGTGAAATGTTAATAGAAGTATTAGCCGAACTACAAGAAGAATTTAAAATAAACCCACAAACAGCAGTAATACAGTCGTTTGAATATGGTGCTAACATAGCTACAGAAAAGCCAGTAAAAGCAATCGTAAACGGTTTGCGAGCCTACCAGTCCGACCGCTTTACGATGTTGAAAATAGAGGGTAAACCCAATGGATTACAATTGGATAGGAGTAAAACAGCGGTTAAATTTTACGACAAAGCCAAACAAGCCAATTTAAAAGACTCTAATCTAATGCGTATCGAATACGTGGTTAAATATCATCAAACAGCCGTACAACACGGATTTAATGTATTAGCGGACTTCTTAGCCCTAGAAAAGCTAAACAACCTTAAACCCTATTTGTTGGAGGTTTGGAGAAACACCATTTTTCACGACGACGGTATGCGCTGGCGTGAAATGAACACCAAGCAAAAAGAAAAGATGCTTTACTACTTGGATGCGAACAACTGGGAACGATTTAACAAAGGGCAAAGACAAAAGGCACGGGTAAAATTTAGGGCGTTATACAATATGTTTTGCAGTTCAAAAACTCAGATTGAAATAGGGAATTTATTAAGTGAAAAATTGAACGAATTGGAAGCTAAAAAAGGATACCATTTTCAAAACTTTTCAGATGAATTTGGAAGCCAAAACGAGATGCCAAAAAAGATACCCTTTTCACCTTTAGATGAACTTGAAAAAGGTATCCAAAATACATCCAAAAATGACACACAAACTGAGAGTATAGAATTTCAAAATAATACAACAAAAACAACCCCTAAAAAATGCCTCAAATGTGGGGCAGTTTTGAAGCATAAAAACAGCAATTCAAAATACTGTTCTAAGAAATGTAATAACAGTATTCAAGCAGAAAATAGAAAGATGAAAAGAGAAAATATAAAAACCCTCGAAAATGAGATTTTAAGAACATTAATACAAAACCTCAGCCGTTCAAATTTTGAACTTCTAATTGAATACTCCACCCAAACGGGCACGTATTCCGACCAATTAGAACAAGCAGAAATAAACGCCCCGAAAGAATGGAGCTTAAAAGTAACAAGGGTTACAATATTACAAAAGCCTAAAAACCTCGTTCTAACCAGCTGGAGAGCAAAGAAGCTGATAAAACTAATATCTAAACAAAACAATAAAGTAACAATTTAAAAATCAATATATTATGAATCAATTGCAGATTATCCAAAATGAAGACGGTAAACAAGCCGTACAATGTAGCCAACTTTATAAAGCCTTGGGGCTGGATGCAAATAAATTTTTGCGCTGGACGGCAAAGAATATTATAGACAATCCTTTTGCAATCGAGGGCGAAGATTATATTCTATTATCTAGCCCTAAGGGCGAATTAAGAAACAAAAGGCGTTCCTTAACTCGTCATTATGACGAGATAAACAACTTAGTGACTCCCTTAAACTCCCCTAATGGGAGGATAAGAACACGCAAAAGAACAAAAGACTTTGTCTTAACCCTCGACTTTGCTAAACGTTTGGCGATGATGTGCCGAACTGAACAAGGCGAAAGAGTAAGAAGATACTTTTTAGAATGCGAAAGAATAGCCAAAGAAAAAGAAAGCCTAATAATTGAGGCACTACAAAAGCGATTAAGCGCATACGAACGCTTAGAACAAATAAGACTTGTAAGGCTTGAACTTTTAAAAGAAGTAAAAGAACTTAAAGCGGTTCTAATTACAACCCCGCAACTTATAGACCTTTTAACCAATCAATTAACTTTTAACTTTAACTAAAATGAAACAAGTAAACTACGGATATAACGAAACCCAGCCCACAATGCCAAAAAATAAAGGAGGACGACCATCCACCGAAGCCACTAGCAAGAAAAAAGAACAATTTATAAAACTAATAAAGTCAGGAGCAACGCAAAGGCAGATTTCTATAGAACTCGGGATAAATGAAAAAACAGCGGGTATATGGGCTAAAGAATACCGAGAGGGGGGCAATAGGCTTGACCCTATGGAAACAATGTTTAATCAAAGAATCAAGCTACTACTAAACGACCCTAACGCCTCAATAATTGATATTAAAAACCTTGTAAGTGCATTGAATGATTATAAAAAAGGGATATAGCTTAAAATAAGCAATTCTAAAGCGTTAAAAGTCTTAGGGGGCGGTGTATGTCCAAAATTATTAAAAACCCTCGTAAATAAAGGGCTGACAGGTTTAAAGAAATGATAATAACAGATATTTACTACATTTATTGTACTGCTATCTGCTTGCTTTTATCCTCAAAACTACATAAATGAAGCCCTTTTTTGCTGATTTAAGACAAAAAGAGATGAGTTACTACTACTTTTCTTACTGACTTGTTAATAATAGCTTAGAGGTTCTTATTTTGCCTCACCCGATTTGGGGAGCAAAATATAGAATAACTCATTCCTGAGTAAAACCCAAAAACTAAATTTTTTAAACTTCTCTTAGGTTCTTTTACTGCATTTTCTATATTTGCACCTCCTAAAACTTAATGATTATGAATTTTACACAAACTTCTGCCCGTGTGGTATGGTGGCGGTATTGGAAACAACCGCAAACGCTCATTAAGGCGTTAGGACACCTAACCTATGCGGGTTTTATATTTCCTAAAACTTAATAAAATGAAAAATTCAGAAGTTCCAAGAAAACTAGAGTTTGAATTAGAGCTAAAAAATGCTAAACTCGAGCTTCAACAGACTACTATAGAGAGTTGGAAAGATTTAAGTAACTCTTTGAAGACTTGCAATGAGCTATTAAGAGAAACCTTAGAGCGCAAAGAAAATGAAATAATAAGACTTAAAAGCATACTTAACAACACTAAAAATATAAGATTGGAGCGATTATAAATAAAATTTGTTCAAGATAAAGGCGGTAATCATTTAGTTACTGCTTTTTTTATGCTTAATATTTTGCTTCATAAAATTATGAATCAACAAATGAGGTTTTTTATTTAGTTCAAAATATACTTGAAAAGTTGAGTTTTAGAAATTGTCGGCAAATTGTCGGCAAAAGAAAAAATAAAAAAGCCTTAAAATATTGATATTCAATAGATTAAGGCTTAATGTTTGTGCGGGTGATAGGACTCGAACCTACACGTCTTGCGACACCAGATCCTAAGTCTGGCACGTCTACCAATTTCGCCACACCCGCGAAATTTACAATCTTAAACCTCATCTATTTTGGTTGCTGATTGCGAGTGCAAATATAAGCATATTTTTTAATTGACAAATATTTTTTTTATTTTTTTTGATTAAATTTTTAAAACGTCCTTTTGATTATTTGATTATGCAATTTGTATATTTGACTTTTACTTTATGAACTGAACATGGAAAATATTAAAAAGTACGTTCAAGATAACAAGGAACGTTTTATTAACGAACTAATTGACTTATTAAAAATACCTTCAGTAAGTGCTGACAGTGCTTATTCACAAGATGTAGTTGATACTGCTGATGCCGTAAAGAAGAGTTTAGAAAATGCGGGATGTGATTTCGTAGAACTTTGCGAAACACCTGGTTATCCAATTGTCTATGGTGAAAAAATAATAGATAAAAACCTACCAACCGTATTGGTATATGGTCATTATGATGTGCAACCTGCTGATCCTATTGAATTATGGGACTCTCCTCCTTTTGAACCTGTAATAAAAAAAACGGATCTGCATCCTGAGGGAGCTATTTTTGCGCGTGGTGCTTGCGATGATAAAGGACAAATGTATATGCACGTAAAAGCTTTTGAATACATGATCCAAAACAACTGCTTGCCTTGTAATGTAAAATTCATGATTGAAGGAGAAGAAGAAGTAGGCTCAAAAAGCTTAGGCTGGTTCGTTGAAAGAAACCAAGACAAATTGGCCAATGACGTAATCTTAATTTCGGATACTGGAATGATTTCAAATCAACAACCGTCAATTACTACAGGATTAAGGGGATTAAGTTATGTGGAGGTAGAGGTAACAGGACCAAACCGTGACTTGCATTCTGGATTATATGGTGGAGCAGTAGCCAATCCTATTAATATTCTAACTAAAATGATTGCGTCTTTACATGACGAAAATAATCATATTACAATACCTGGATTTTACGACAAAGTACAAGAACTGTCTACTGAGGAAAGAACGCAAATGGCAAAACGCCCTTTTAGTCAAGAAGCTTACAATGAAGCGTTAAACATAGCTGAAGAATATGGTGAAACAGGATACACCACTAACGAACGTAATTCTATCCGACCTACTTTAGATGTAAACGGTATTTGGGGTGGCTATACAGGAGAAGGAGCAAAAACAGTAATAGCAAGTAAGGCTTATGCTAAAATTTCAATGCGATTAGTACCTAATCAAGATTGGGAAGATATTACCCAATTATTTCAAAATCATTTTGAACGTATAGCCCCAAAATCAGTTAAAGTAAAAGTAACTCCACATCACGGAGGACAGGGTTACGTAACACCAATTGATAGTATAGGATATCAAGCAGCAGCTAAAGCTTATAATGATTCATTTGGTATAGAACCTATTCCTGTCCGATCAGGGGGTAGCATTCCTATTGTTGCTTTATTTGAAAAAGAATTAAAATCAAAAACGATTATGATGGGATTTGGATTAGATAGTGATGCTATTCATTCACCTAATGAGCATTATGGTATTTTTAATTATTTAAAAGGTATTGAAACAATCCCTTTATTTTATAAATATTTTACCGAATTAAGTAAATAATTAAAATTGACTTATATTGTGTAAACTATAGAATAGGAATATTTTTTTGGTATTCAAATTGTCATGTGAAATGTAGTTTGAGGTTTTGTTTCTAATTAAGTCGATTTGTTTGTTTTATGACCAAAATAAGAGTTTTTATAGTACTTAAATATGTTTTAAAAAACAAGAAGACCAAAGGGAATTATTAAAATTTATACCCTGTTTTTGATTGCTTTTCTTCAAAAACAGGGTTTCTTTTTTGAGTAACAAATTTTGAATTAAGAATGAAATCTTAAAAAAACAAGAATTTATTCTTAATTCATGAAATATCTGATTCCTATAAAGCTTCTAATTCCTTGATTAGGCCCATAGACATAAGTAGGATCAAATGTAAGGGAATATGGATTTTCAGGAGTTGCCATTACATTACCATTAATATCATATTGAATATTTTTATCAAAAGGATCATGAGAACGGGCAATGATAAAAGGATTGCCTTTATTGGGAGTCCAGTTTAATAAATTTTTAATTCCTAAATAGATTTCGAGGTTTTTAATTTTATTAATAGTACACTGAATGTTTTGAATACTATAAGTTGATGAATTAGGCTTTCTCGGATCTGTGTCACTTAAAAGAGGTAATTTCATAGGGCCATATATATTTCCTGTGTAGTCAAATGATAAAAACCATTTAGGAATAGCATAGGATATGGACCATGTTCCCGAAAAACGCTCTGTTAATAACTGTCTTTGTTGAATGCCTTTTGCGGTCTTAGATACATCCATAAAAGTAGCTCCTAAACTTACTTTTAGTCCACTACCAAGAATTAGATCAAGGTTACTACTTATTCCTTTTGATTCAGCAAAACCATCTAAATTTTTATATATAATGGCATTTGTATTCGTTTCGTAATCTGGTAAAATGGTATTGGTAAAATAAGTATACCAAATAGAGTTTTCCCAACTAATAAAACTTCCGTTCTTTAAATACCATTTACGCAATACGTTTAAGTTAGCATTGTAGGACTGCTCAGGTTTTAATTTTTCTGTTATAATAATCTCTCTAGCACCTGTTAAGGCTGCATGTTCTTCTGTAAATAAATTTACTACCCTAAAACCTGTTCCAGCATTAATTCTGGCGACTGTATTATTGTTGGGTTTCCATTTATAAGCAAATCTAGGTGTAAAGATATTTTCATGATTTTTATTAAAATCATATCGTGTGCCTAACAATATAGTATGATGATCATTCCATTTTATATCGTTTTGTAAAAAAATACTTGAAATCCAGTTTGTGTTTTCTGAAAATGTGGCGGGTGTATTATCGTCATAAAATTGATAACGTGTAGCGAGTCCAAATAGTAAATAATGTTTTTTAATAACCTTGTCCCAAGTTAATTGTCCAAATCCAATATTTTGTTGTGCTAAATATAATGTTTTGCCATAAGCAGAATTTTGATTATGATTGGTATAAGAAAAATTTATTTTCATTTTTTCTTTTATAGGGAGTTCATATACTCCGAGTATTTCATAGCGTTTGGTATAAATACTTTCACCATATACTTGATCACTTCCTCTAAATGACTTATTCCACTGCATTTCACCACCCCATCTGTCTTCATAAGAATAACGACCCGCAAGTGAAAGAAGTTTTTTTGAATTTCTTTCAAAATTCCACTTTTGAAAAATAGAAATACGATCTTGTAAAGTAACATCTGTAAAATGATCTTTATTATTATCTATTGGATTTGAGTAATTAAAATAATTAATTCCAGTTAATACTGAAATTTTTTTAAGATCAAATTTAAATCCAAAATCTAAATTTGCTTCTCCCCAACTTGTCGAAAACCCATCTAAAGATACTATGGGTACATTTTTAGGATTTTTAGTGATGATATTTATTAAGCCTCCTACCGCTTCGCTACCATACAATGAAGAGGCAGGTCCTTTTATAATTTCTATACGTTCTACTAAAGAATTAGGTATTCCTGAAAGGCCATAAACTGTAGATAATCCACTTACAATAGGCATTCCATCTATTAACACGAATGTGTAGGGACCTTCCAAACCGTTGATATGAATATCTCCTGTGTTACAAATATTGCAGTTGAGTTGAGGTCGAATACCGTTAATATTTTGTAATCCCTCAAAAATATTGGAAACGGGATTTTTTTTAAAGAAAGAAGATTTAAAAACTTCAACAGGTACTGCGCTATCTAGTCGGCTTACAGGTTTTAATGTTCCTGTTACAACAACTTCTTCTATATTATGCTGTTTTTCTTTTATAGCTATAAGTTCGATATTTAATAAAATAGGTATTCCATCTTCTATATTAACTTCTTTTTTGAATTTTTTAAAGTTTTTTTCAATAATTTCTATTTCATATTTCCCTTGTTTTAATACCGAGGTTTTAAAATACCCTATTGAATCTGTTGTTGTAATCTGCTTTTTATTTATTAGAATTTGTATAGAAGATAACGCTAGATTTTCTGTACGCACAATACCTTGTATATAGGCTTGAGAGAAGGTTGTTAGGGAGTAAAAACAAAATATTAATAAGTGGTTAAATTTCATTTTTTTAATTTTAAAAATAATTTTTAGACAAATCTAAAAATTATATTATCTCAAAACAAAATTTATAATTATATTTGTGTAAAATAAATACAAATGACTCATTCTGAAGAGAATTATCTCAAGGTAATATATCATTTAAATGGTGCTTCACACAAAGGAGTTAACACGAATGCTATAGCCTTAATGATAGAAACAAAGGCTTCCTCTGTGACGGATATGTTGAAAAAATTAGCTGAAAAAGGATTAGTAGATTATCAAAAATATCAAGGAGTTAGCTTAACAGATAAAGGATTGCATACCGCTAAGATGATTATTAGAAAACATCGTCTTTGGGAAGTTTTTTTAGTAAACAAACTAGGTTTTGCTTGGGATGAGGTACATGAATTGGCGGAGGAGTTAGAACATATAAAATCTGAAAAACTTACTGATAAATTAGATGAATTTTTAGATTTTCCTGCTTTTGATCCTCATGGAGACCCGATACCTAATAAAAATGGCGAAATTAAATGGACTCATGAATTACTTCTTAGTGAAGCAGAGTTAGCAACCTCTTATCTTTTTGTTGGGGTTAAAAATTCATCAGTAGAGTTTTTACAATACTTAGACAAACAAAATATAGCATTAGGTTCAACGATTAAGATAATAAGTAAAGAAGAATTTGACGCATCACTTCATATCAAAATAGAGGATCGAGACTTAATGATTTCAAATAAAATTGCAGAAAATTTATTCATTAAACTAAAACAATTATGAGTAAATCGTTAGAAGAAGTACACGAAAGTGTATCTATACAAAATAAAACGTCATGGTTTAAACGAACCTTAGCCTTTTTAGGTCCTGCCTATTTAATTAGCGTTGGTTATATGGATCCTGGTAACTGGGCTACTGATTTAGCAGGAGGAAGCCAGTTTGGATACAGTTTATTATGGGTTTTATTAATGAGTAATCTAATGGCTTTGTTGTTACAAAGTCTTAGTGCCAGATTGGGCATTGTAACACAGCGTGATCTAGCACAAGCTTCTCGTGAAACCTATTCGCCTCTTATAAACCTATTTTTATATATATTAGCAGAAATTGCCATAGCTGCTTGTGATTTAGCAGAGGTTTTAGGAATGGCAATTGGTATTAATTTATTGTTTGGAGTTCCTTTGTTGCAAGGTGTTCTGATTACAGTTTTAGATACTTTTTTATTACTATTTTTAATAAATAAAGGCATTCGAAAAATGGAAGCTTTTGTTATAACATTAGTGGCTATTATAGGTTCTTGTTTTGTTTTTGAAATGATATTTGCTGAGCCTGAAATTACAAAAGTAATGAGTGGACTGATTCCTTCTATTCAAAATCAAACTGCTTTATATATAGCTATTGGAATTATAGGAGCTACCGTTATGCCTCATAATTTATACCTTCACTCTTCTTTGGTTCAAACACGTAAATTTGAAAGAAGTAAAGCAGGAATTAAACAAGCTATTCGATATAATATCATAGATTCAACCATTGCATTAAATTTAGCTTTTTTTGTTAATGCAGCCATACTAATTTTAGCAGCGGCCACATTTTATAAAAATGGATTTTATGAAGTAGCTGAAATACAAGATGCACATCAATTATTAGCCCCTGTACTGGGTACTAAATGGGCTGCTTCGTTATTTGCTATTGCTTTAATAGCCGCCGGACAAAGTTCAACTATTACGGGTACATTGGCTGGACAAATTGTAATGGAAGGTTATCTAAATTTGCGTATTCAACCATGGGTACGACGTATCTTAACCCGATTGATTGCCATAGTACCTGCTGTTATTGTTATTACCTTATTTGGTGAAGAGGTAACAGGCAAAATGCTTATTTTGAGTCAGGTTATTTTGAGTATGCAATTGGGATTTGCCATTATTCCTTTAATTCATTTTGTGAGTGATTCAGATAAAATGAATGGTTTTGAAATAAATAAACTTACACAGGTTGTGGCGTGGATTATAGCACTTATTATCGTAGGGTTAAACGCTAAATTAGTCTTTGGAGAAATACAAAACTTACTTCAAGCATATAATAATGCTATTGCTTTATGGGTAACTGTGATCCCTATTTCTGTAGGTTTTGGAGGATTACTTTTGTATATTATATTCAAGCCTTTGCTAAAACCTACATTTACAGAATATAAACATACTACTCATCAAAATATCAATATAGAATTCAATCCTAACCATCCTATTTATAGGAAAAATATTGCTATTGCATTGGATTTTTCAACTGCGGATGAGTTAGCCGTAAATCATGCTATTGAGTTAGGAGGAAAGGAGGCTGATTATACATTAATACATATCGTGGAAAGTGTAGGAGCTATTTTTTATGGTCAACATATAAAGGATCAAGAAACAAAGATTGATAAAAAAATATTAAACAGGTACCGTGATAATTTAGTACAATTAGGATACAAAGTAGAATATCAACTCGGGTTTGGTAAACCAACAAAAGCGATAGCGGATATTGTTAATACAAATAAATTTGATATTTTAGTAATGGGAACGCATGGACATACGGGATATAAAGACATACTCTTTGGTACGACTGTTAATAAATTAAGGCATGCCATATCAATTCCGTTATACATTGTTAAAAAAGAATAAAAGAGTATATGAAAAACACGTTAAATCTATTGTTGTTTGTTATCATTTTGATTAGTTGTGGCAGTAATCGTTCGATTTCCCAAATAGATCAAAAATTAAATCATACAAAAGGAAAGGAGATTGTTTTACAAAAAGTGTTAAATGACTCAAGATGTCCAGAAGGAGTACAATGTATTTGGGAAGGAGAAGTAGTAATACAGGTAGCTTATTTTGAAAATGGGCAAATTAAAGAAGAAAAACAATTTACGTTAAGATCAAATGACCAAGAAGAAATTATAGAATGGTTTCGCTTACATTTGCCTAAATCTAAAAAAACTTTACAAACAGTAAGTGTTTTGCCTCTTAGAAAGAAAAAAGAAAGACAAATTCTCCCGATTGAATATAGTATAATATTAGGATATTAGTGACAATTGCAGTCATTACTACAAGAATTCTTTGGTTTCTTTTTACCAAAGAATTTTTTATATAAATAAGTTATAGCTAAAATTAAGAGCAAAAAAGCAACTATTTCTTGTATCATAAAAATGGTCTCATTAAATTTTTAAATGTTATTGGAATGATGTTTATAGTTCATTTTTTTAATTTTCAACTCAAAACTTGATAGGCAATAAAAGCCACTAGATAAGCAAATCCAGACATAAAAAAGAGCTGTATTGCAGGCCATTTCCAACCATTTGTTTCCTTTTTGGTAATAGCCAAAGTGCTTATACATTGCATAGCAAAAGCGTAAAATAATAATAATGAAACCCCAGTGGCGGTATTAAATAATTTTTCACCTGTATTAGGGTTTATTTCCTCTGCTAAACGATTTTTAACGGTTGCTTCTTGATCTTCAGAATCTCCAATACTGTAAATAGTAGCAAGAGTACCTACAAAAACTTCACGTGCGGCAAATGAAGAAATTATGGCAATTCCAATTTTCCAATCATAACCTAGTGGTTTAATTATAGGCTCTATACCTTTCCCAATTTTACCAATATACGAATTTTCAAGCTTATAGGAAGCAATTTGGTTTTCTAAATCCTCCATAGATTTAGTTTGTTCTGTTATAATCTTTTCGGCATTTTTAAAGTTTTCACCAGGACCATAAGAAGCCAAAAACCATAAAATAATAGATAATGCTAAAATAATCTTACCAGCACCTAACACAAAGGATTTCGTTTTTTCAATTACGTTAATTGCAACATTTTTAAACATTGGCAATTTATAATTAGGCATTTCAATGACAAAATAAGAATTAGAAGGTATATGTAATGATTTATGCAAAACCCAAGCAGAAACAAGAGCCATTAAAAATCCTATTAAATACATTGTCATTAAAGCAAATCCTTGCATATTAAAAACATACAAAATGCGTTCATTAGGAACAATTATAGAAATAATAATAGCATATACAGGCAAACGTGCTGAGCAAGTTGTAAAAGGAGTTACTAATATAGATATTAAACGTTCTTTCCAGTTTTCAATATTTCTCGTGGCCATAATAGCTGGAATAGCGCAAGCAGTACCAGAAATGAGAGGAACTACACTTTTTCCAGAAAGTCCAAATCGACGCATTAGTTTATCCATAATAAAGACTACTCGACTCATATAACCGCTTTCCTCTAGAATAGAAATAAACATAAAAAGAAAGGCTATTTGCGGTATAAAAATAATAATACCTCCTACTCCTGGTATAATACCTTGTGTAATCAAATCTGTCAAGACCCCACTAGGCATTATAAAGGCTACCCAACTAGCTAAAGAAGCAAAAGTATGATCTATAAAATCCATAGGAATACTTGCCCAATCAAAAATAGATTGAAAAATAAGCATCAAAATAAAAAAGAAAATAAAATATCCCCATACTTGATGCATTAGTATACGATCTAAGCGACTACGTAAATCTTTAGCTTGATTAAGATCAATTTTTTGACCTATTTTGAGTGTTTGATTAATGAATTGATAACGTTTGATAGTTTCCTTATGTTGAAGGTGCTTTAACTGATCTTTTGATTTAGTGAATGAAGGATCTGGTAATTCTATACGATCTAAATTAACAAAATTTATATCTTGGGTAATCACTAACCACAACTTGTACAATAATTGGTTGGGAAATGCTTTTTGTAAATCATTAAAATACTCTAGATCAATTTCAGAAGCATTCAAACAAGGTTCTATAGGCAAATTTTTATAATTAATAATTAAATCCTTTAGGTCTTCTATACCTTCTCCTTTGCGTGAACTCACTAAAGCAATTTTGGTTTTAAGTGTTTTTTCCAAGTAAGGAATATCTAATGAAATTCCTTTATAAGACATTCTATCCGCCATATTAATAACTAAGATGGTCGGAATTTCTAAATCTTTAATTTGAGTAAATAGTAATAAATTTCGCTTTAAGTTTTCAACGTCTGTAACAACTATAGCTACATCTGGGTAATCTTTATCGTTTTTATTTAAAAGAAGTTCAATTACTACATTTTCGTCTAATGAACTTGCATTTAAGCTATAGGTACCCGGTAAATCTAATATAGTAGCCTTTAAATTAGAAGCTAATTTACATATCCCTACTTTTTTTTCAACGGTTATTCCTGGATAATTACCGACTTGCTGATTTAATCCTGTTAGTTGATTAAAAACAGACGTTTTTCCTACATTGGGATTACCAATTAAAGCAATGTTAATATTACCAACTTTCATTACTCAATATCAAAAAGGGTTACTTGAATAGCATCAGCTGTTTCTTTTCGAATAGCTAAATGTGAGTCATTTACTAATAAATACAAAGGATCTCCTAAAGGAGCTATCTGTAACAATTGAACTTCATTACCAGGAAGACATCCCATTTCTAATAATTTTAATGGGACACTATCAATATCAAAATCGTCAATTCTTGCTTTTTGACCTTGCCTTAGTTGAGATAGGTTAATCTTCACTTATTTATTTAGATTGAATTAAGATTGTAAAAATAGGAAAATATATTCATCAAAATGCTATAAAAATGATTTGATGAATATAAAACTTAATCTCTTATTTTCAGATCCAGATTCCGTATTAAAAAAATAATTTAATTTTAAGGGATAAATCTTAATTTTTAACGTTAGAAAAAAATGACGTATTTGTTTCGAGTCATCCTTTATAAGCAAGAAAATTACACCTTGAAGATGAATATTTTTTAAAGCAAATATTCATCAAAATTGACTTTTGAGGCTAAAATGGAATAATCTATGACTTTTTCCTCACAAAATACTAACAGGGAATATGGTATTAAATTGATAATCAAAATATTTAATTACGAGTGTTTTATACCATTTAAACTTTAAAAATACTGGATTAAAAGTAAAATTCTCGATATGATTTTTTTCATTTTAAAACAACTCAAACAAACGGTTGAGTATATAATTGAAATCATCGTTAGTTCGAGCGCGAAGCGCATCGAGAATCAACACTCATTTTTATTGCTTTTGTAGAATAATGTCTAAATAAAATGTAGTTTGTCACTACGTAAGGAGGCCCCTCTTAATCAACATTATCTGATTCCTCCCTTTGGTCGAAATAACAAGATTGCGAACTTTTTGGACAGTCTTTTCTTAAGTTAATTAATCTAATATAATGGATTTAGAAATATTAAATTTTACTAGCAATCACCAATATCGTGAATTTGCGGCATAAAAAAAGCTGCCCTTTTAGGACAGCCTCATATTATTAAAATCCTAAATCATCAAAAGGCATTGCAGTGTTAATATATAAAGGTTCGCCACTGTCGAATAAATTTTTTATATAGAGATAGCAATTATTAAATTCATACGCTACTCTCCATAAACTATGCCTCATACGGAATATATAATTTTCTCCTAAAACCTCGTGAACTTCATCATAGCGATGTGCGTCGTGAAAATAGTCTTCATCAGTAAATAGATTTCTATAGTTCACTTTTCTATATTCATCAAGTTTATCGTAGTATTCTTTTGGTACTTTATGCTCTTTTTCTAAAAGTGTACGTAATGTTTTTTCGTAGGCTTCAATAATATTGCCATACGAACCCGCTTCTAAAAAAAAACTCTTTTTTGCCTAAATCTTCTCCAAAAAATGATTTGAAAATTTCTGTTTCTAAATAAGCTTGATCTTGAATTGGACGATTTAGGGTGAGTATTATACGAAATTTCTTAGTTCCATTCATACCTATATTTTGGTAATTTTTTGTCGAAACTAAAACATAATCATTTATTTTTTCTTCCATATATTATTTTTTAAAAGTAAATACTATTTCTTTTAGGTCTTCGATATTTTCAAGTTTTTCAATTAACTTCATTTGTTCACTAGCATCATACAATTCTGCCTTCCCATATCCTTTACTTTTAGCCCATTTTCCTGTAAAAGTTTTTAAAGCAGCTGCTTCAAGGTTTTCCTTGGTAATTGGTTTGCCTAACATTTCATACTTTAGGGTGTGTAAATTTACTGATTCTTCAATCTTTTTATAAACAAAAACCGCCTCTAGAAAGAGACGGTTACATTATTAAAAACCTAAATCATCAAAAGGCATTGCAGTGCTAATATATAAAGGTTCGCCACTGTCGAATAAGCGTTTTATATACAAGTAACAATTATTAAAATTGTAAGAAACTCTCTGATAATCACCTCTCATTTGCAAAACATAATAATCACCTAATATCTCGTAAACCTCATCATGACGATGTGCATCGTGAAAATAGTCTTCATCAGTAAACAGATTTCTATAGTTCACTTTTCTATATTCATCAAGTTTATCGTAGTATTCTTTAGGTACTTTATGCTCTTTTTCTAAAAGTGTACGTAATGTTTTTTCGTGTGCTTCAACAATGTTTCCATAGGAACCTGCTTCTAAAAAAAACTCTTTTTTGCCTAAATCTTCTCCAAAAAATGATTTGAAAATTTCTGTTTCGAAAAATGTTTCATCTTCAAATTTTGGTTTTAAGAATATTGAAGTGAAATATTGTGGTTTTGTTGCCGCTTTCATTCCTTCTGTCTTGTAGTTTTTAGTTGAAACTAATACTATATAATTTATTTCCTTTTCCATATTTATTGCTTAAAAATGAATACTATTTCATTTACTTTTTCAATATCTCCTAATTTTAATAACTCCCGAATTTGATTATCAGCATTATAAAGTTCAGGTTTCCCATATCCTTTACTTTTAGCCCATTTTCCTGTAAAAGTTTTTAAGGCAGCAGCTTCAAGGTTTTCCTTGGTAATTGGTTTGCCTAACATTTCATACTTTAGGGTGTGTAAATTTACTGATTCTCCCCCAGGATAATCTACATAACTACTGTTTTTTTGCCATACCCCAAAAATACCGTCCAATTCTTGTCCTGCATCTTTACTTAAAGCAGCAAACCCATCATTAATAATTGTTTCTCCTAAACTAAGATCTGTCAATCCTGTCTTGTTTGCTTGCAAAGTTGCATTCAAATTAGGTGGTATAAAAATATCAGCATAAAAATACTTTTTATTTTCGATTAAAGGGTAAGTTCTTGAATCTGCAAAATGAATTTCACAACTAAAAATATCTTCTTCAATTTTATCATAAGGAGTCCAATTTTTTTTCCCTAGTTTGAAATCGTGTAATTCATAATAATATTTTCCATTACCTCCACCTCTGAAAAGCTCTCCAACTGGTGTTTCACCAGTTTGCGAATGTAACAGCCTTGTTTTTCCAGAGGCTCTTTCGGCAAAAAAGAAGTTTTCCATTGCTACTTGACCTTCATTTTTATATACATCTAGAGCCTTTTCCATAAACTCTTGTGCGCCTTTCTTACTACCAGAGTAAATTTCAGCACCTTTAAAAAATATGGTTGTAGAAAAAGCACTTTCAATTACTTTTTCTATATAAAATAGGATTTTACGTCCTGTTTTTATAGTATATAATGCTAAAATAGTTTCAGGAAATTGAACATAAAGTACTTTTATAGATAGTGGTTTATATATTTTTGATGTTCCTTTAATGAATTTTACTCCATCTATTGTAGCTTCATAAGGTTCAAGATTAATTTGTTTTGCCTTGATTCTTACTTGAAGTTCTTTTGCTATACCGCGAACATTAATTAAGTCAGAAATCAGTCTTACCCACATCGCATAATGTATATACTCCGTAAGTATTGGATGTCCTTTTTTGAATTCTTTGAACAATGTTGCCCCAAAAGCTACATCTATAGTTACCCCTGTGGCGGCATAGGCTACCCCTAAAGTACTTCCTGCTTCTACTGCCGCGATTATCTCGCCTACTCCAATTAAACAAAAAGCAAGTTGAAATGTGACCTCGGCAGCTAGTATGGCCGTTTCCCAACTTTCTTCGTGATATAATAGATATACGAAGCAGGCAGGTAGCATATACACTTCACCCCCTTTGAGCTCATATTTTTCAATATCCTCGACAGGTGTAAAACTTACAAGATCTAGTGGGTTACAAAGAATTGGTTTTTGTAAATCTTCTTCTCTTATTTTTGATAAAAATGGAGCCGCTTCCGTTGTTTTTGCATATTTTAAAAAAACATTTAATTCAGTAGTAAATTTTATTTTTCTATTTTCAACGTCAAATTCTTCAATGTTATGATTACCAAAACTATGATTATCAAATAATAATTGTCTACCAAATTTTATTGCCTCAGCATACTTTTTGCTAACTTCCCCTTTCTTAATATAAGTCATATAGACACTTGTAATAGTCATACAGACTTTTGAGAAAGCGCCAATTTTTAAATTATTAAGCAAGTGAAATAATTTTCCTTCTTGTTCCAAACAAATTATAATATCAAAAAGATCTTGTTTGTTTGTACAGGTTCTAAACAAAGCTTCCACTATATCTCCGTTTAGTAAATTATCACCAACGCTAAACCTAGGATAAGCAGATTCGTCCTTAGTACAATACATTTCGATGTATTTTAGCCTGTGCTCTTTGCTTAGGTTAAAAAAAGGCGTATCTATAAACCATTTAAATTTAGTTCCTCCAGCAGTCAGATGCTTTTTGACTAAATTTTTCATTTCCTCAATGTTTTTAACTCTACCTTCTGTGAGATCTTTTAAATAGGTTTTATACCATTGTAGTTGTTCGATTAATAATTTTAAGTCTTTTGAGGTATAGTTTTTTTCATTATTATAAATTATACCAAAATAATTATATGGGTCAGCTTTTGAAATTATCCATTCATTATAAGTATGTTTTTCCTCAGCGCGCATTTTAGCAATAGTTCTATTGACTTCTTGCAACAGTTTTACAACCCCTTTTTCCTTTAGATTTACTCTACTTTTTAAAATCTTACTTGTAGCAGTAAAATTACTTTCTTGTTTTGTATTTTGCTCACTTATAATAAATTTATAATCAGCGATAGCATTATTTAATGCTTCAAGGATTTCATTATAATTAAAAAGAAAAGCTTGCTTTTGAAGGTTCAAAATGGTATTTACAACATAATCCTTATAAGTCATCTTACCTTTTATGTTTTTAAATTCAAAAGTATTATCAGATGATAACCTTGTATAAAAGGATGCTGAATAGCCCGTAATCCTTATGTATAATTCGTTTTTACTACCCAAAACATAAAATATCAGTAAATCAGCTTTGTTTTGTTTTTTTAAAAAACTTGGATCGTCATATTCATCTAATAATTTATCTAAACCACTGTAGGATAAAAATTGTAAATAATAGGGAATTGATTCATCATTTTCTAAAGCGTTTTTATTTTTAGTTAATCCTAATGCTTTTATTTTATCTAGTTTCATATTTTTAAGGATTTATTGTTTTAAAAAATGGTGGCTATACACCACCATTCTGTTAAACTATTTAATTTAGAGTACTCTCTGTTTCTTCCCCTCTTGACAGTTTGGCTTCGTCTAATCTGAAACTTGAAGCACCTTCCAACTCACCAGGATTTTCACAATCGGTAGGGTTGTTTTCAGGGAAAATAGGCAGCGGTTGTTCTACTGGTAAGCCGGTTGATTTATCCTGTAAAATAGTCAGTGCTGTAGGGATTTTAGTAATCCAGTATTTACCCTGAGGTTCTCCTACAGGAGCACGCATTTCGTCTGCGATACTCATGTATAGTGGATCACCAATTACGGGTACTTCGCCACCGTTCCAGATTTTTCCAGTAGTCATAAAGAATTGTACGGCATCTTCAAAACCAGGTTTTACCGTTACAATAATTCTTGCTAATCCTGCTTGTAAAAAACTTCTGAATAAAGGGTCTACCGAATTAGAAATATACATTTCTTGCCATTTTTCTCTTTTTCCCCAATAGTAAGGATAAAAAGTATAATCCATAATTTGCCATTCAAACGCCTGTTCCATAAATTTTGCCAATGCAGTATATTTATCAAGATCTTTATCTAAAAGTACTTGAAAGTCTTCCATTTTATCTCCTATGGAAAAACTGGCTCCTAAAGTGCCTATATAATCTTGTAGTAAATAAGCTATACAGTTGTGTTTTAACACATCTTGCTCCATGAAGCGATAAAAGTTACTCATTTGTTCTTTTGCATTTTTTTCTTTTTTCTTTTGTTCTTCATCTAACTTTGCTTGTTCTTCTTGAAATTTTTTATAGGCTTCTTCATAGGCTTTGATTATTGCATTGAAATTTTCGGTTTGCCAAGCTTCTAATTTGTTAGGATTTATTTTTAAATTGAAATACATATTGTATTCAATTTCACCTAAGTTATAACCTGAGTTTTTTAAGCTAAAAGTATCTGATAGGTTTAGGTCATCAATTGCTATTGTTCCAGATATTGTTTCAAACCAAAATTCTTTGTTAATACCATTGCTAAAATCTAAATTAATTCTGCTGGAAGATCCTGAATCTTCTCTCCAATAAGTGAAGTCAATTTTCACTGATTTAGCTACATATCCATCATTTAATTTTATATTTCTTTGATATACAGGACAATTACCTCCATTGTTAAATTTTTCCACAAAAGAATAATGTTGTGTATCTGTTTCTTTTAAAGGGGTCAACTCTACTTTGTAGATTTTAGCCCAATATTCTAATAATTTTCTTGTTGCCTCTTTTCCAGTTGCCATTTTTAATTCTCCTGTGGCATTTCTAGGGTCTACAGGAGTTGTAAGTATTTGACCTTTAGAAACCATAAACGCTAAACGATGCAGCCTTGCTGGTTCTGGCACCATAAATTCAAACATGGTTCTTTTACCATAATTATAAATTTGATTTTTATATTTAATGTCTATCCATCTATATACACCTGAAATGTGTTTAGGTCTAATGCTTTTTGGGTTATTGATTTCAGATACTTTTCCTCTGTTATCAAATTCATGTACATTTGTTTCTGTATATTCTTTGATAATTTTTTGAACGCGTTCTTCTGAAACTCTGCTCACTACTTTTTCCATTGCTTTTTCCGTAATTTCTTGGGACTTCATAACGGCTTGACGAATGCTGTCTTGCTGAGCTGAATTGTTAGCATAACCACCTGTCATTTCAAAATTATAAGCTCCTGTATTATAACTAAATCGTGTATTTGAGGTTATATTTTGTTCTTTCTTAATTTCTTTTGCAATTTCAGTTTGCATATCAGCTCTTGATGTTTTAGAGGTATCTGATAATTTTTCCGATTCTTGATATTTTGAGGTTGTATCTGTAATTTCAGAGTAATCTCTAGAAACGGATGATTTATGTCGTAACTCACTAGCCATTATGTTTTCAATGTTTGAAACTAACCCTGGCACGTAGGCATGAACACTTTGAACTACTTTTAGGTAATCTGCAATACCCACTCTTTTTATACCGAAATTATTTCTTTTAGAGCGAATATTTTCTTTATGAACGGGGGTTAACATTCCTACTTTTCCATCAGAAAACGCAAGTTTATCTATTTGGGCATAATATTCTTTATTATCTGAAAAAATTAGCTCTACTCTAAAATTAGCTACGGATTGAAATTTTCTAACTAAAATGGGTGGAAATATTATTTTTTGATCTTTCCCTTGAATATTGGTATAAATTTCCTCAAAATGTCCTAAATCAGTATCTGCAATAATTTTAGCTTTTACAAGCATGGGATCAAGTTCATAAGTATCAAATAAAAAACTCACAAAAGAACCTGAATCTCCCGAACCAACTGTTGCATGGTATCCAAAAGGAATAATTTTATTATTGTTATTGTGTACTGGAATTGTTGCTCCTTCTAGATTTATGTATTGTTCTTGAACTAATGGTGTATTGTCTAAAATAATTTGATCAAGATTTGATATTTTATCTTGTATTTTTGTTAGTATATCTTCTATGGTTTTTAATGTATCATCTAATTGAATTACATTTTCTCCTAATTGTATTTCTCTACTCGACACATTTTCTGGCTTTAACATGGTCTTTTGAGTTAAGAAAACAGAAGGTTTTGAATTTGTAAAGGATCCTATTAGGGTATCAAATGATTCTGAAGATAGTTTAGTCTTAAATACAGCTAAATCTATTTCATTTTTATATTCAAATTCGTATGGAACAATTTCTATTTTTTTCAATTTATCATATAAAGGCTGTAATTCTTCTTCTGATGCTTTTACATTAATTAATTTATTAATTTCGGATGATACGAGATCTTGTTCTTGAAATTTTAATTGGTTTTGCTCTGCGTAATTACGATATGTTCTCTTATAAGTTTCTTCTCTTTCTTTAAAATAGTCCTGTTGAACGGATTTTAGCTCTAAATCTAATTTTTTGAGTTCTTCTCTTTTATAAATAGCGGTTTGAATCGTTAAATTATTTTGTGCATATAATCGTAGTTGTGTTTGATCAACTCTGGACAACCTAGGATCATTTGTTTCTTCATTTGTTTCTTTAACTGTTTCTTCATGTAAAAACAATTCTTTGGGAATTACTATTTTTCCATTCAAGCTATTTTTTGCAGGATCTTCACCATTTATTTTTACAAATTCTTCGTCTATTTGCATATTTTGCGCAAAGCCTGTGTGAATAGCTTTTAGTATATCGCAAAGAGCTTCTTTTATATAAAAGTTTTTTTGGGTTATTATTTGATAAATTAAATTATCCCAAAGTATTGTTAATTTACTAATGGCTTCTGAGGTTAATCCTCTGTTAGAATCCATCATTTGTTTGTAATAATAATCAGTCTTTTCCCAATCTTGGTCTGTAATTTCTTCTCTTTTTGTAATTTTTCTACCAATAGATAGTAACTGTTCATAATTCTCATTTTTTAATTCTTCTTCTGAATTAAAAGGAATGAATTTTAGTCCTTTTCTTTCAATAAAATCTTCTATTGCCTTAATTTTTGAGGTGTTTTGAGGGCAGTTCATAATTACTTCATCAAAAACTCCTTTTACTACTTTAGGTCTTTGTATGAAGCTTAAATTTTTTATTTTAGTTTCTGTTAATTGTGGGTTTCTTAAACTCACCATTCTAAAAAGCGTCTGTGACGCATCATTTCTTGTACTCATTTTTTATTATTTAAAATTACTAATGAATTATTATTTTTGTTTGTGTTTATGATAGATGGAGGGATAGGCAAAACGGATCATTTGTTTTTCACCAACTTTTTTACTATCTCATCTAGTTTTTCTCTATTTTGGTCTACATAGTACATTCCCGCTTGTATAAGCTCATAAATATTCTTTTCTGTAGTATTATCCATTTCAGGAGAAGCGTTTCGTAATAAAGGGGCTAAGCGATAATAGTTTTTACGGTTACGCGTACCTAATGCCTGATACATTGTGCTTAAATGATAATTAACTGTTTCAGCATTTGAAGACAATAAAATATCTATCAATGGACTAATCCATTTAATTTTACCTGCCTCTTGAAACTTTTCAAAAACATAGGGTTTTAACACCTCTCCAGTTCCAATGGATACAATGATCAGATCTTTAACCTCAGGATAATCTACTTTATTCGGGTTATTAAGAATTTTTGAAAATGGAATTTTACTAGCTTCGGCAAAGGCGCATAAAGCAGGGTTATTAGCATAAACGCCTCCATCAATTAATGTAAATTCTTGACCATACAGTGATTTAATTTTTGCTGGTTCAAAATAGGTAGGAGCTGCGCTTGTGGCTCTACAAACATCTTTTACATAAAAATTTTCTAAATCAGTATGCGCTTCATGACTACAAAAAAACTTAGCTTTTCGTTGATGGATATCATAAGAAGTAATAAGACATGGTTTTATTAGTTTTTTAAGTTCTGTTTTTCCAAAAATAATATCCAGTTCTTTTTCAATATTTTTCTGAGATATTTTTTCATTAAATAGACCAAATGGATTAAATATTCCTTCCCAAAATGAAGTGTTAAATATTTTTTCGCCTTCTTTTTGGTATAAATCCATGGCTTTGTTAACCGAAAATAATGCTTGATTACTATTATCAGGATGTAAAAGAAAACAAGCTAATAACCCTCCTGTGCTACTACCTGCTATTAAATCAAAATAATTTCCAATTTTAGCATTAGGATTATCTTCTTTTTGCAATTGTTCTTCTATATACTTAAGAATAACACAGGTTATAATACCTCTTATTCCGCCTCCATCTAAACTTAAAATTCTTATTTTACTAGACATCTTTTTATCGTTTATCTTTTTTTATTTTTAAAATAGACACAAGAATTCCTATCGGAATAATTCTAGTCTTAAGAACTATCCCAGTACTTTATTTGTTTCATACAATAATTTTTTATACTAAAATGATTTAAAAAACTTTTTGACTTATACAGCTTTTATTCGGTATTTAGACGATTATAATCTTAACAAGTAGATCAAAATCTTTCAACAGTACAAATATATAAGATTATTTTCATAACACAAAACAATATTTAGATTATTTTCTATTTTTAGAAGAAATAAATCAACTTAAAAAAGGTTTATAAGATTTTAAACCACTATGTAAAGATTTTTTTCATATTTTTACCTCAAATTTCACGATTATAGTATGGTTTCAGAACGATTAGGACATTATTTGGATAAAAAAGGAATTAGTTTTTATGCTTTTGAAAACAGTTTAAATGCTGGAAGAGGAAGTATTTCTAAAGCCGTAAAAGAAGGAAAAAGCATTGGTTCAAGTATGCTAGAAAATATTCTTTCATTATACAATGATTTAAATCCTACATGGCTCTTAACAGGAGAGGGAAATATGCTAAAGGATGATGATTTTATCTTAAATAAATCTATCCAAGCTTTTCCTTTAAAAACAGATAATTCTGTTCATTATCAACAAATCCCTTTATATGACATTGAGGCTACAGCTGGTTTAGTTCCTTTATTTTCGGAGTCTTCAAACAATGTCCCATTAGATTATATTTCGATTCCTAACTTACCTAAATGTGATGGTGCTATTTATGTAACAGGTGACAGTATGTATCCTTTACTAAAAAGTGGTGACATTGTATTATACAAGGAAATAAATGATATTCAAAATGAAATATTTTGGGGAGAAATGTATTTGTTAAGTATTGAAATGAGTGGTGAAGAATTTGTAATGGTTAAATACATTCAAAAATCAGAAAACGCAAACTTTGTAAAATTAGTTAGTCAAAACAAACATCACCAAGACAAGGAAGTAGAAATAAGCAAAATAAGAGCTCTAGCCTTAATTAAAGCCAGTATACGAATTAATTCTATGAATTAATCCGATCCCTGTTTTTAAATTTGTTTAATCTAAATTATGCGTTAGACTTTGTCTTGAAGATAGAAGTACACGTTTTTTTATCACAACTATCGTTATACTATATTGAACACAAAAAATGGAGTACTTTTTTTAGATTGAAAGTTATTTTTATCTACACTAAATTTATAATATATAATCTGGGCTTAAAATCAATTAATAAAAATTATACAAAAAGTAAAATTACCAATACCATTTATTACTAAAGTTTCAAACGATGAAGTCTTCCAAAGTCTTTATCTAATTATATATTCTTTTAAGAAATAAGACAAAAAGAATCCTTATCATTCAGAAAATTCAAACGACTTCTTGTGTCCAAAAGTGCTTCTTTATCCAAGGTTACTAATTGCACTTCTGAAGTTTCAAAAGGTTCAACTATATAATTTCCTAGATAGTCAACCACTTGCGAATGTCCTACATATTCCAGTTGACTGCCATCAGTACCTATACGATTAACGCCTATCACATACGAAAGATTTTCTACCGCACGGGCGCGCAATAAAATATCCCAAGCTTGTACTCTTGGTTTCGGCCAACTGGCTACATAAATGAGTACATCATAGTTTTCGACATTACGGGCGAATACTGGAAAACGTAAATCGTAACAAATTTGGAGACAGATTTTCCAGTTTTTATATTCTACAATTACTTTTTCTTTACCCGCAGTAAAAACAGCTTCTTCTTTTGCCAAAGTAAACAAGTGACGCTTGTTGTAATACTGCATACTCCCGTCAGGATGCACAAAAAGCATACGGTTGTAGTAATTCCCTTCTTCTTCAATCACCACGCTTCCTGTAATCGCACAGGCATTTTGTACAGCTAGTGCTTGCATCCATTGCACGGTCGCACCCGTCATGGTTTCGGCAATCACTGAAGGATTCATTGTAAAACCCGTGGTAAACATTTCTGGCAACACGATTAAATCGGTAGCTTCTTGAATGGCATTGATTTTTTCTTCTAAATGCTTTCGATTAGCTTGAGGATTTTCCCAAACTAAATCAGATTGTATTATGGCGATTTTCATTTTCATCACTTAAATTTCATTTGGTTGTATCCATTGTATTCCTGAACCTTTAAAATAATTCAGAATATAAGGTACTGCTGTTTGTGCTTTTTCATGAACATCGTGGAAAAGCAAAATCCCTCTTCGCCACAATAACATCAAACTTATTTGTCTGTCTGCCACTTCCCTAGCGGTGATATGTGTATTCCAATCTTGTGAATCGATATTCCACAAAACCACTTTAGACTGCGTAGCCCCCAAACTTTTAGCTAATTCTTCCGTTCTTTGACCATACGGCGGACGAAAATATACGGGTTTATCAGAGTCGGTCAATTGTTGAATTAAATCACTGGTATACGTAAGTGACGTCTTCCATTCTGCTAATCTCTGGTGTGAAACATGCGTTTTTCCATGCGATGCCAACAAATGTCCTTGATATAAATTTTGAATTTGTTTATCCGTCTGCATTCGTTTTTGTAAGGCGTCACCAAGAACAAAGAAAACACCTTTTTGATGTTGCTCATTGAGCACTTTAACCATCTTATCCGTATTCCCATTTTTTACCGTTGGCCCATCATCAAAGGTTAATAAGAATTGCTTTGCAGGCAAATTAAAACCATTGATTTCATTTTTTGCCATCAACCCTATTTCACTCGTAATTCTAGGATACAGAGAAGCTAAACGACATTGCTCATACAGATATTTATCATAAAAATTCAAACTGGCTTGATACCACGCTTTCAAAGCAGAAGGCATTTTTACTTCTGGATGTATTTTAGCAACATCTTCCCATGTATTGATTTCATTTATTGCAATCAAATCTTGAAGCGAAGCTTTCGTTAACGACTTAAAATTAGCTAGAATGATTTGCTTTGTTTTTGCTTCCCATTCCCGAACGGAAGTCACCGATACTTTTTTCAAATCAAGTTTTTGTTGCAATTCAGCTTCATTAAGTCCTTCATAAACTTTAAATGCTTTTGAAAAAGCTATCATTTCACACTTGGATGCCACATCAAAATTATGCGCACTATGGATAGGATAGGGCCATAAAGCCCTATCTATTTTTGCAATTTTATCGGGTCCGTTACTTGCCAAACAAAAATTCGTCAGCAACAAGAATCCAATAACTATTGTTTTAGCAAGCTTATAAACGTTGTTGTACTCTGCTAATCGCTTTGTCATACACTGGATTTTGTTTGTGTTGTTTAGCCAATTGATAATTTTCTAATGCTTCCTGGAAATGATTTTTCGCTTCATAAATACGAGCAATATTATAATAAGAACCAGCTTTCACCGTATTAGCCATAGCGCCATTAGCTAAGGCAATCGCTTTACGATTTGCCCATAAAGCCTCTGCTTCTCTCCCTGATTTTTGAAATACCAATCCTAAATTACCGTAAAACAATCCTTCTGTAGGATTCAATTCGATAGCATCCTGATAATAACCTATCGCAGTTTCATAATTCCCTGCATGGTATTGTTCTTCACCTCTTTTATTAATTTGTTTTGCGGTTGCAACATCACCGGCAGAAACCACTGTTTGCTGTTCTGAAGGGCGGTATTCACGTAGTATTGAACGTACCCCTTCCCAAGACGAAGCATCTCTATAATCATTAATGTCAACTAAATTTCCATTTTCATCAATGATAAAAGGAATCCAAACGGTTCCTACTTTACCTGCTTGTGGCGTATAGGTTTTGATTAAAGTATTTCCAATGTACACATATACTTTTGCTCTACTGATGTTGGCCAAATTTGCATTATTTGGATTATCCTTATCAGAAAAATTATGCACCGCATACACATACTTTTTACCTTGTAATTTTTTAGAAATAGTGATGGTTTCCGGTCCAAAACTGTCTGTGTCGTCCACGTCTAATTTGGCATTCACCGCATCCATTTGGTAATAACACACGTATCCTCCTTGATAAGACAAGTGCGAATCAATATCCAACGGTCGTTGTCCCCAACTTAACACGATACGCATTCCGTCTAATTCAGTCATAAACGGGCTGATGGCATAAGTTAAACCTCCACAAGGACATTTAGAAACCAAGGTGGAATACCCTTCTTTTTTAATAATAATGGTTAAGTCATTGGTATTTCGAAATTCCTCTGGAATCATCACTTTTCCAGCCGAATTGGTCATTCGTGTTAAGGAAGTTTCACCATTTTTTTGAAAGATAACTTGAGCATTCGGAATCACTTTATCTTTTACCACGGCACTCAACACAAGAATTTCATTATTGTTTTGTGCTAAGAAAGTTTGAACAATAAAAAATAGAGCAATACTTAAAATTTTTTTCATGATTTTTAACTGTTTAATTTGCTTTGTCTAATGTATTCCAAAATGCTAAGAAATCCTTTTTTACCTTTTCGGGCAAAGTCGAAAAATGAGCATCGTATTTTGTTTCTGTAAAATTATCTTCGGCGGTCACCCAAAGTTTGTAAGCCACATTCTTGTAAACAAGTACGCCCCAAACTTTTTGTAATGGACTTTCAGGTCCTGCCTCATTTTCGTCAACTACCAATAACATTTCGGCATTACCATCCTTATCGGCATCGCTATACATCATCCTATTATTAACAAAAGCCAAGGATTTATTTACGGGATGTGTAAATACGGTAGAAAAAGATTTGGTATAGCCTTCTGGAGTTTTGGTGAATTTTTCGATAAAAAGTTCGTCGTTCGCAGCACCAGATTTGTTTTTAGAAACTACCAAAACATTCTCGGTTCGGGTATCATTGATTCCTGTGGCAAACATTTTTCGGTCGCCTTGAAAAGGAAGGTCATTCTTGGTCAGATTTTGTGTAAAAGCACTGACTACAGTGGTTACTTGTGCCTGAAAGGAATTCGTAATCCAGAGAGTAGCCAATAAAAATAGTTTTTTCATTGTTTATTTTTTTAGAAACCAAATTTAAGAATTTGTTGGGCAAAAAGTTCCATAGGGTTTACTTTCTCAAAAGCTAGTTTCAAAGGGGCAAAATTTTTTACTTCAGTTTCTGAGGGCATATCCTCTTTCATGGTATTTACTTGGGTCATTTCAATCTTACCAGTCATCACCTCATAATTAGCGATGGTTTGCCCTCCAGCCCCTGCATGAAAACTTTCCATCGACTTAAGAAATAATCCTCCATTTTCAAATTGAAAAATTATAGTGGTCGTACCTGAAGGTCCCAGTCCCGAAAGCTCCATCATCAACTGATTTTCCTCTATAGATATGGTTTCGGAGTCATAAATTTTATATCCTTCATCACTATATTCAACAGGAAAGACGAGCTCTGACTGCTGGAACAACTGCCTTCCTTTTTCCTTATCACCCAAAAACACTAAGGTCTTTCTAGCCCTAGTATCTTCTTCTATATTTCTGAGCACATAAGCATAATCTTTTAACCCATCCTGATTCAAATCGCCATCACATTCGTACTGAATTTCAAAACCCTCAGGAATATACTCTTGAATGTCATTTTGAATTTGCGGAGGATTAGGGTTTTCTTTGGCTACTTTAGGTTGAGGCTTAGTAACCTCTGCAATGGGTTTATCGTTTTTACAGCTTCCTAGCAAAAAACAAAGCATAGAAATACTGAAAATAGTTTGTTTCATTGTTTAGCTATTTAAAGTTTACGGAAATAGGACTAAAATATCATTCCCTAAATCGTAAGCATACAAATCATCTTTTTCAGCATCATAATACAACCATTTAATTTTAGTCATTCTACCTTCAAAAGAAGTACCTAAACCAATAAGCGTATAGGTTTTACCTTCACGTTCTTGCTGTTCGATGGAATACTCTAACGCATCTCCTGCTTCGAGATGTGCCTTTAATAATTCATTATCTGAATTGGCCACATAATATTCGACCCAGGTATATAGTTGTTTCAAATATTCTTCAGAATATTCATTTTCATTAAACCAATGGTATTTGAACTCTTTTTTGTAAGTTTTACGAAATTGAGACAGTTTTCCTTCCTTCATTTTCTTAAAGGAAACCAACCACTCCGCCAGCTCAGGTGTTTCACCATCACCTGCAATATAAATAGTGTCCATTTTCCAATGCACTTCTACTTTATCACCTCGAAGTAATGTTCTATCGTCGTTAGTATCATTGATAAAACTGTATATTTTAGCATTCTTTCTGAAATTTATCAGCTGGTAATCTCCATCATCATTATAATTAACAAATTCAAAAACATCTGAAAACAACTTAGAAGCTTTCTTTTTATCAGTCTTGGATGATTGCTGTTGTGGTGCTTTTTGTAATGTGGCTGTGTTGTCCTTGCAACTGCACAAACAAACAATCAACAAGGTTACGAATACATTTTTTAGAAATTGCATATATTAGTTTAGTTTTTAGTAAGCTTAATTAGAAGCATTTGATGCTAAAAATGTCTTTACTTTTTCAAAGCTATAGCCCTTTCCTTCTTCTAAAGAACCTGTTTCTTGCACCTTAAGCAATTTACCTGATGCCTCTAAAATCATAAAAACGGGGTAACCGTGTTTTTCTCCTGGATTGCCCTCATATTGACTAAAGAACTTTTCGTTTTTATTCTTAGGAGACCAATTCAAATGATAATACAAATAATTAGTATCAACCAGTTGTTTCAATGTCTCATTTTTATTGATAAAATCATTCAATCGTAAACACCAAATACACCAGTTTCCTCCTACTTGAATTAAGACTTTCTTGTGTTCTTTTTGGGCAACAGCCAGCAATTCTTTTACTTTAAGAGAGGCATCTTCCTCTTCATGATACGGTTTGGCTAAAACCGCTTTTTCCTGTTCCACTTTCTTTTTAGCTTCTGTTTTTTCATCGGTGGTTTGAGCGAAGTTAGCTTGACCTATTAAAAGCAAGCATAGGATTAACTTTTTCATTTATAAAAAATTTTACGTGAATATACTAAAAAAAGAAAACCCTTTCAGTCAAGATAGGCCGAAAGGGTTATAAACTTATGTTAAAGCGATTATTTCAAACTCGCTTTTAAGTATTCACTATTCATACGAGCGATATTTTCTAATGAAATACCTTTTGGACATTCGATTTCACAAGCACCTGTGTTTGTACAGTTACCGAATCCTTCTTCATCCATTTGACGTACCATGTTTAATACACGTTGGGTAGCCTCAACTTTTCCTTGTGGTAACAAAGCATATTGAGAAACTTTTGCCCCTACGAATAACATCGCAGAACCATTTTTACAAGTTGCCACACAAGCACCACAACCAATACATGCCGCAGCTTCGAAAGCTTTGTCAGCATCTACTTTAGGTACAGGAATTGTATTTGCATCAATCGTGTTACCAGAAGTGTTCACAGAAACGAATCCACCCGCTTGTTGGATACGGTCAAAAGCTGTTCTGTCTACTACTAAGTCTTTGATTACAGGGAAGGCTTTACTTCTCCATGGCTCTACATAAATTGTATCGCCATCGTTAAACATACGCATGTGTAACTGACATGTAGTAATTCCAGTGTCAGGACCGTGCGCACGACCATTGATAAACATAGAACACATTCCGCAAATACCTTCGCGACAATCGTGGTCAAAAGCAATAGGCTCTTTCTTTTCAACGATTAATTGCTCGTTTAATTGGTCCATCATTTCTAAGAATGAACTGTCTGTAGATACATTGTTTAATGAGTAATCTACCATTTGTCCTTTGTCAGAAGCTTTTTTCTGACGCCAAACTTTTAATTTTATATTGATGGTTTTCTTTGATGCCATAATTTTATTTTTTAAGTGATTAGTGACTAGTAAAAAGTGATTAGCACAATCTAAACTTCTATTTACTTTTCACTATTTACTTTTTACTATTTACTACTTATAATTACGAGCTGCAATTTTAATGTATTCGTATTTCAACTCTTCCTTATGTAACACCGATTGGTTGATGTCTGCTCCTTGATATTCCCATGCGCCTACGAATGAGAAGTTTTCATCATCACGTAAGGTTTCTCCTTCAGCATCTTGGTACTCTTCACGGAAGTGACCTCCACAAGATTCTTTACGTTGTAACGCATCCATTGCCATTAATTGACCTAACTCCATAAAGTCAGCTACACGTAATACTTTTTCTAGCTCCGTATTCATTTCATCAGCAGCTCCTGGAACATACACATCAGCATAGAACTCTTTACGTAACGCGTCAATTTCAGCAATGGCTTCTGTTAAGCCTTGAGCATTACGTCCCATACCTACTTTATTCCACATAATAAGTCCTAGTTTTTTATGGAAATAATCAACCGATTTAGAACCGTTATTATTTAAGAACGCATTGATTTGATCTCTAACATTTTTCTCTGCTTCAACGAATTCAGGTAAATCAGTAGAAATCTTACCTGTACGAATTTCATCTGCTAAATAGTTAGAAACTGTATAAGGTAATACAAAATAGCCGTCTGCTAAACCTTGCATTAAAGCGGATGCTCCTAAACGGTTTGCTCCGTGGTCAGAGAAGTTAGCTTCACCTGCTACGAAACATCCAGGAATAGTAGACTGTAAGTTATAATCAACCCATACACCACCCATAGTATAGTGTACTGCTGGGTAAATTTTCATTGGGGTTTCATAAGGATTTTCATCCGTAATTTTTTGGTACATGGTAAATAAGTTACCATATTTTTCTTCTAACCAAGCTTTCCCTAAAGTAATGATTTCTTCTTGAGAAGGATTATGATTTCCTTTTGCATAAGCAGCTTGTTTCCCTTTTGCAATTACTTCTGAAGCGAAATCTAAATAAACCCCTTCATTAGTGTCGTTAGCTTCGATACCAAAACCAGCATCACAACGCTCTTTTGCTGCACGAGAAGCTACGTCACGAGGTACTAAGTTACCAAACGCTGGGTATCTTCTTTCTAAGAAATAATCTCTATCTTCTTCTGCAATTTGAACGGGTTTTAATTTACCTTCACGGATAGCTTCTGCATCTTCTTTTTTCTTTGGAACCCAAATACGACCTGAGTTACGTAATGATTCTGACATTAACGTTAACTTCGATTGATTGGTTCCGTGTACTGGAATACAAGTAGGGTGAATTTGTACATAACAAGGGTTTGCAAAATAGGCTCCTTGTCTGTGGATTTTCCACGCTGCCGTTACGTTACTTCCCATCGCATTAGTAGATAAGAAATATACGTTACCGTATCCTCCCGATGCAATAATTACAGCGTGTGCTGAATGTCTTTCAATTTCACCAGTAATTAAGTTACGAGCAATGATACCACGTGCTTTACCATCTACTTTTACTAATTCTAACATTTCGTGACGGTTGTACATTTTAACACGTCCTAAACCGATTTGACGAGATAAAGCAGAATAAGCTCCTAATAATAATTGTTGTCCTGTTTGACCCGCAGCATAGAATGTACGTTGTACTTGTGTACCTCCGAATGAACGGTTGTCTAACATACCTCCGTATTCGCGAGCAAATGGAACTCCTTGTGCCACACATTGGTCGATGATATTACCTGAAACCTCAGCTAAACGGTGTACGTTAGCCTCACGAGCACGGTAATCTCCACCTTTGATCGTATCGTAGAATAAACGGTATACTGAGTCACCGTCATTTTGGTAATTTTTTGCTGCATTCACCCCTCCTTGTGCTGCAATAGAGTGCGCACGACGTGGTGAATCTTGGAAACAAAATGCTTTTACATTATATCCCATTTCTCCTAATGAAGCAGCAGCCGAAGCACCTGCTAAACCTGTACCAACCACGATAACATCGATTTTTGGACGGTTGTTTGGAGCAACTAATTTTAAATTATTTTTATGATTTGTCCATTTCTGAGAAATGTGACCTTCAGGTATTTTAGAATCTAACTTCATATCTTATATAGTAAGCTGATTATTTAACAAAGTGAATATAAACCGGAATGATAGCAAACAATAATGGAACGATGATTGCAAATAATTTTCCGAATGTTTTGATAGCTGGCGTGAATCCGTTGTTAACTCCTAACGATTGGAAAGCACTTTGGAATCCATGTAATAAGTGGAAAGCCAATACAGCCATAGCTAACACATATAAAATAGTAGCAATCAAACCAAAAGAAGGGTTTTTGAAGAACTCAATCGTGATTTTGTGTAAATCTTTGTAGCCTTCACCTACTTTGATGTTTGCCATTTTGTTGTAAATATCTTTCCCATTTTTGATTTCCATCCCTTGTTGCTCTAACAACATTTTGTCTGCTGGGAAAAACTGACCTGCTTGTGTACCAATGATGTAATCTGCTTTTTGCCCCATTTGTTCCACCGTAATGGTTTGTAATGGCATTTCAGAAAAGTGCATTTTAGCCCAAAAGTTTGCCATGTGTGTAATAATAAAAACTAAAATCAAGGTTCCTAAAACCGCCATGTTTCTTGAAGCTAAAGAACTGCTATTTTGAGGATTACTCATAGCATAAGCTACAGGACGTGCTTTTTTGTTTTGAATGGTTAACATAATCCCATCCACAGCATGGAACAAGATTGAAAAATAAGTTACATAAGAAAGTAATTTTACCGCTGGATTGGTAGTCATAAATAACGCATACTGATTAAACTGTAACGCATCGCCAAAGATTAGCTGTAAGTTACCCGCTAAATGACCAGCCAAAAACAAGCATAAAAATAAACCTGTAAGAGCCATCCAGTATTTTTTTGCAATAGATGACTTTAGAAGTGCAGATTTTGCCATAGTATTAGATTGATTGTATAGTTTTATAAAAAATCAAGCAAAAATAAAGGAATTTAGGGGTAAATACAACCCAGTAAATGTTATTTATAATGAATATAAAAAGGAGGTTTTTAAAAACCTCCTTTTTAAAACAGTAATTCATTCAGATGCTATAATTTCTACAATGGTTTCTTCTTTTATTCCCTCTGATTCTAAGATTAGTTGACAATTGGATATGGGTAAATAAAATTGATTATTTTTTGCTTTTGGGATTTTTATATTGGGATCTTTTTTCTTCCATTTTTCAACTATAGATTCTGGCAATTGAAAATTATAATCTATTTTGTTCAATCCTGGCATTGCTTCAATTTCTTGTGAAAAAACAATTTGATTAACGTTATTTTTTAGTTTTAATTCAACTTTTCTTATTTTGTTTGAATAAAACCAAAATTCTGTTTTAGGTTCAAATATCTTTTCCCAATTACTCCAAGCACTTCCCCAGTGTTCGCTTTTAAAAATTGGTTTTATTGGGCAAAGTATAATATCTTTCGCATGTATCTGGTCTTTTATTTGTTGTACTTTTTCTACATTTACTTTGTAAAGTGAACGTCCATGTGTTCCTATAACTAAATCATTTGATTTTTTTTGTAAAACTAGATCATGTATAGCAACTTTTGGCATACCTGATGTAAAATCTTGCCAGACTAAACCTCTATCTAAGGTAATGTATAAACCATTATCTGTTCCTACGTACAGAATATTTTCATTTTTATGATCTTCTATAATAACATTTACTGGACTATTTGGCATATTAGATGCGATAGCTTTCCAAGTTTGTCCATAATCATCTGAAATATAAATCATGGTTGTAAACACATCGTTTCTATATCCATTTAAAGTAGCATATACCCTTTCTTTAGTATGAATTGATGCTACTATTCTTGATACCCAAAAATTTTGGGGTAAAGAGTCGGATATTTTACGCCAACTAGCTCCTCCGTCTTTTGATATATGTATTAAACCGTCATCGCTACCTGTATATAGCAATCCAAATTGTAATTTACTTTCGGATATAGTGGTAATAGTACCAAAAGTTATGTTTCCTTCTTTAGCTCCTTTTGTTAAATCGGGTGAAATAATTTCCCATGTATCGCCTTGATTCATTGAACGATGTAAGAAATTAGAGCCCATATATAGTATATCTTGATTATGAGAAGATAATAAAATAGGGGTTTGCCAATTAAAACGATAAGGTTTTTCCTCTTTATTGGGTTTAGGTGTTATGCTTACTGATTTGTTTTTAGCTCTATCCATTCTTTGGTAATATCCAAATTGAGAACCTGTAATGATGATATTAGGGTTTCTATTATCAATCTGGACTTGCATTCCATCTCCTCCTGACAAAAACTGATACGGATATATCCCTTCTTGTTGCCAATCTAAAGAATGTTTATAATCATTAGGTCCAACCCAAACGCCATTATCTTGTAATCCTCCATATACGTTATAAGGTTCTTGTTCGTCTACATTTACAGTATAAAATTGACCTACTGCTTGATTATTACATTTTAACCAATTTTTTCCTGCATCGTATGAAATATTTACACCTCCATCATTTCCATTAATGATATGATTAGAATTATTAGGATTTATCCAAATTACATGATGATCTGCATGTACATTATCTCCTTGTATGGATCTAAATGTCTTCCCTCCATCTTCGGATAATATTATGGAAACACCTCCTGTAAAAATATGATTTGGATTTTTTTTATCTACCGAAATATTTGCAAAATAATAACCATAGGTATAGAATAAATCATCTATATATTTTTCATTTGTTTTTTCCCAGGTTTTTCCACCATCTTCTGTTTTATATACTTCTGCTCCTATTATCTCTGTTTCTAATAAGGTTTTGTTAAGGTCTTTTGGATTTATGTTTTGTAGACTAGGTCGTTTGTTTTGATTATCTAAAATAGCGTATATAACATTTTCATTGTACGAAGCTAGACCAATACGTCCTATACCTTCATTATGGGGAAATCCGTTATCTCCATTAGTCACACAATACCAAGTGGTGCCTCCATCCGTGCTTTTATAGATTCCAGAAGAGATACCACTACCTGAAAAGTTCCACGCTTTTCTATCACGTTGCCAGACGGAAGCGTATTGAATGGAAAAGTCATTAGGCGCATAAGTAACATCTATAACACCTGATTCATCATTTACAAATAATGTTTGCTTCCAGGTTTTGCCTCCATCGAGGGTTTTAAAAACACCTCTTTCATTATTTTTAGTATATAAATGACCAATAACTCCTACTATAATTTCATCTGAATTATCTGGATTTATAAGAATCTTACTGATATGATGTGATTCTTTTAATCCTACATTTTCCCAAGTTTTACCTTTGTCTTTAGATTTTAACAAGCCTATTCCTGCATAAGAAGAACGAGATGAATTAGCTTCCCCAGTACCTAACCAGATTGTTCCTGATCTCCAATCAACTGATACTGCTCCACAATTTTGTGTTGGAGCAGTATCTAAAATAGGTTCAAATGAGTTTCCATTATTATTTGTATACCAAAGTCCTCCTGAAGCATAAGCCACATAAAACTCCGTTGGGTTTTGAGGATTAACGGCAAGATCCACCACACGACCGCTCATAATAGTAGGGCCTATATTTTTTAAAATAAGCGATTTAAACCAAGAAGTTTTTTCTAATTCTTGTTTTTGTTTCCATGATTTATGAACTTCGTCACTATTTGTTTGTGTGTAAAGAATAGTTGACATAAACAAAAATAAAGGAATATAGAATTTCATTTTTTTATTGTTTTTAAGAATTTGTATAAAATTAATACAATAAACCTTTATAAATTTACAACTTGAAGAAGTTTAACTTTTATAGTCTATGGTTAAAACTAATAAACTACTTACTACAAATGATATTGATTTTTCAGATGTTATAAAACAATTTCAAAGTCATTTCAAACCACTATACTTAAAAAAGAATACGTTTTTTGTGGAACAAAACGAAATCTGTCGCTTTTTTTGTTTTATTACTTCTGGAATCTTACAACATGCTATAGAAATAGATCATGAAGAAAAAACAACTTATTTATCTCTAAAAAATACTTTTACAGCTTCTCTAAAGAGTTTTTTAACCCAAAGTCCTTCTCGAAAGCACATCAAAGCGCTTGTAAACACAGAACTATTGGTTATATCTTTAGAGGATTTTATGAAACTGAAAGAGGAAAATCCTGTTTTTAATCAATTTTATTATGATCTAATCGAAAGACAAAGTTGTCTAATAGATGATTATCGCATTGATTTATTAGCTTTAAGTCCAGAAGAACGATATAAGAAACTTTTAGAAAACGAACCTAAATTATTAAATGAAGTTCCTTTACATTACTTGTCCTCTTTTTTAGGAATTTCAAATAGGCACATGAGTAGAATAAGAAAGAATAGTTTATAAATAGCTGTAACAGATAGTCTTTTTTATAGCTAATATTAAAATTAAAAATTGCGCCATTTGGCTACTTATAAATAAAATCCGTTTGAGTACTTTTGGTTATCTAAAAAACATACAAATGAAATACTTACCAATAAACCGAGAGCTGTACATCAAAAATCGTAAAAACTTTATGGCTCAGATGAAATCAAACGGAGTAGCTGTATTTAATTCTAATGACATCTATCCTGTTAGTGCTGATAGTACTTTACCATTTGCACAACACCGTGATATTCTTTTTTTATCGGGTGTTGATCAAGAAGAAAGTATTCTAGTATTATTTCCTGATGCCCCTTATGAACATTTAAGAGAGATTTTATTTTTAAGAGAAACCAATGAGCATATTGCTATTTGGGAAGGAGAAAAATTAACTAAGGATCGTGCTTTTGAAATTTCAGGGATCAAATCTGTGTACTGGTTACAAGATTTCCATAAGGTATTGAAAGAGGTGATGATGTATGCGGATACAATGTACATTAACACAAACGAGCACTATCGGGCAAGTGTTGAAACAGAAACTCGTGAAGACCGCTTTATCAAATGGTGGAAAAACGAATATCCAGCGCATAAAGTTGAAAAATCAAATCCTATTCTACAAAGATTACGTTCTATAAAAGATTCTATTGAATTAGAATTAATACAAACTGCATGTAATATTACAGAAAAAGGAGTCCGTCGTATACTAGGTTTTGTAAAACCTGGCGTAACAGAGTATGAAATTGAGGCTGAATTTGCTCACGAGTTCTTACGAAACCGTTCTAAGGGTTTTGCTTATACGCCAATCATAGCTTCAGGAGCTAACGCTAATGTATTGCATTATATAGAAAACAACCAAATTTGTAAAGATGGCGATTTATTATTGTTAGATGTAGGGGCTGAATATGCTAATTATTCATCAGACTTGTCACGTACTATTCCTGTAAATGGTCGTTTTACTGAAAGACAAAAAGCTGTTTATAATGCTGTTTTAAAAGTAAAAAACGAAGCTACTAAATTATTGGTTCCAGGTGCTTTATGGAAAGAGTATCATGTAGAGGTTGGTAAAATAATGACATCTGAACTATTAGGCTTAGGTTTATTAGATAAAGCGGATGTGCAGAACGAAAATCCAGATTGGCCCGCTTATAAAAAATATTTTATGCATGGCACCTCACACCACATGGGACTAGACACCCATGACTATGGCTTGTTACACGAACCTATGCAAGCAAATATGGTATTTACTGTTGAACCAGGTATTTATATTCCAGCGGAAGGTTTTGGTATTCGTTTAGAAGATGATGTGGTTATTCAACCATCTGGTGAACCATTTAATTTAATGAAAAATATCCCTATTGAAGTGGATGAAATTGAGAGTTTGATGAATACTTAATTTTTAAATAACAAAAAAGGGAGGTGTCCTAAAAGAACGCAATCTTGTCATCTTGTATTAACAAAGAAAGGCTTGAACGAAGTGAACAAACGAATCACATAGTACTATCCGATCGTAGAAGTGACAAACTAGATGTTAACTTACACTTTTTAGACACCCCTTTTTTTATTTTTACCAAAATAAAAAAGCAATAGAAATGAAATATCTTGGAATTTTACTTATATTCTTAATCCCTTTTTCTTTACATTCTCAAGAAAAATTAACGCAAGATCTAGCTTTAAAGCTAAGTAAAATGCCATTGCATTGCATCAACACTCAATTTCCAAATAAAACTAATCATCTTTCAGATTCTGAGAAAGATGCTCTTTTATTGCCGAAAGATTTACACCCTTCCTTTTATGGTTGTTTGGATTGGCACAGTAGTGTACATGGTCATTGGATGTTGGTCAAACTTTTAAAAGATTTTCCGTCCATTGAAAACAAAAATGAAATAATCAATATTTTAAACCATTCTTTTCAAAAAGATAATATTCAAATAGAATCTGAATATTTTGGAAAATATACTGCTTCAAAAGGATTTGAAAGAACGTATGGTTGGGCTTGGCTTTTAAAATTAGATTTAGAATTAAGCACTTGGAATAACGATTTGGGGCAAAAATGGCATCAGGAATTACAGCCACTTACTCAAAAAATAGTAACCCTCTGGAAAGAATATTTACCCAAACAAACCTATCCTAATCGTACAGGAGTACACCCTAATACAGCTTTTGGATTATGTTTTGCTTATGATTGGGCTCATCACAACAAGGAACATGCTTTTTTAAATTTAATCATTAAAAAAAGCAATGATTTTTATTTAAAGAATATTCAAATACCATCACATTTAGAACCGGATGGTTCTGATTTTTTTTCACCAAGCTTACAAGCTGCTGACTTAATGACTAGAATACTTTCTATAAAAGAATATGAAACTTGGTTGGCAAAGTACTTAACAAAACAGGGTATAGAAAGACTATGCCAATCTCCTACTGTGAGTGATAGGAATGATTACCAAATAGTACATCTTGACGGATTGTCTTTTAGTCGTGCATGGAATATGAAAAAAATTGCCAAAAAATTACCCGATAATAACAAACTAAAGTTGAGGTTAAACACAACTGCTAACCAATTCATCAATAACTCTTTAAAGGTTATTTTTGATGGTGGGTATGGCGGGGAACATTGGTTGGCATCTTTTGCTATTTATGCTCTTTCTATAGAGTAATTAAAATTATAGATACTACTTTACTATTTTTGTAACATGAATTTCATTACTTACAAAAACACAAAAATTGCTTATTCCATTCAAGGAAACGGTTCAACTATAGTTTTACTCCATGGTTTTCTAGAAAATTCAAGCATGTGGGATTTTTACAAAGACGAGTTTTCTAAAGAATATCAAGTAGTTTGTATTGATTTATTAGGTCATGGAAAAACTGAATGTATAGGCTATATTCACACTATGGAGGATATGGCAGAAGTGGTATTTGCTATTTTATCTAGTTTAAGTATTAAAAAGGCAACTTTTGTAGGCCATTCCATGGGAGGATATGTTTCTTTAGCTTTTGCAGAAAAATACGCTGAAATGACAAGTGGTTTAGTCTTATTAAATGCTACAGCTTATGCTGATGATCACGAGCGCAAAATAAATCGTAATAGAGCCATCAAGATGGCACAAAAAGAATACAATTCTTTAATACAAATTTCTGTAGCAAATTTGTTTAGTACGGAAAACAGAGAACAACTTAGTAACGAAATAAACCAAGTAAAATTAGAAGCTCTTAAGACTCCTTTACAAGGTTATATTGCTTGTCAGGAAGGAATGAAAGCAAGAAAAAACCGTGTTAAGATTTTACAAACTGCATTCTATCCTACGTTACTCATTTTAGGTAAAAAAGACGGTATTCTTAATTACGATGAAAGTATTAAACAATTAGAAAATACTTCAACCGAATTAGTTACTTTGCCTGATGGACACATGAGTCATATTGAGAATAAAGGGGTGCTAGGTTCTATCCTAATAGATTTTTTTAAAAAATGTTAAACTATAGTTTCTTCAAAAGCTATTTCTTGATTCAAAATCAATAAAATCAGTTGAATTAATTCTGTTTTAAAACTTTCTAGAATTTCTGTTGTAATCTGGGTTTTAACTTCTTTTTCTACTTTGAGTCCGAAAGGCATAAAACCTGCTTTCATATTTTTAAATGATATAATTCCTACTTCTAAAGGAAATTCATTTAATTCTTTTTGATACATTAAGGCGTAACAGAGTAATTGGATAATTTTCTCATTTTTCAAATCAGTTGTCAAACCATCCCATAAAGTAATTTTAAGCGCGTTGGTTTCAACTTTTCCTGTTTTATAATCAATAATCCTTACTGTATTATTTCGAACCTCTATTCGATCTACATTTCCTGATAATTTGACAATATAGGGTAAACGAGGGTCTTGAATTTCAACTAGCAAAGTGGTTTCTAATTTTAGAACTTTTACTGCATCTCCTTCTTTTATATTCTTTTTTTCTTGTTTGAGAAAATTGGAAATATTTCGTTTAGCCACTTCATAGGCTAATAGATTTTTTCCTTTTTGCACCTCCCCTTCTTTATAAACTGCTTTGAATTGTTTGTAAACCTCATCATCAACAGAAATTAACATTTGTTGTATACTTTCTTCTGTTAGATATTTATCTAAATAAGGTTTATATAATTCCTCCAAAGTCTGATGAATAATAGTACCTAAAGTATTAAGTGCTATATTTTCTTCTACTTCTTCGCTTTCTCGGATTGATAAAATACGTTGAAAATAAAATTGAATAGGATTTCGCATATAAGCGGTTAAAGCAGATGGTGAAAAACCTTTATTGGAAGCAATTTCATATAATCGTTGCATTACTGCTTCTGATTTTTCAATTTTCAATGGTTGATAGGCAATGGTTGGAATTTCGGGTTGCATAGTTTTAAAAACCAACTGATGATTAGGTTGTTTTTCGACTTGTAATTGGGTTATAAATCGACTTTTTTCACCTCCATCTAAACCATCATTTTCTGTGTTGTAGATTAAAAAAATATTTTTAGCACGTAAGATCAAATGGTAAAAATGATACGTATAAATGGCATCTTTTTCTTTAAAGGTAGGCAAGCCTATTTCTCGCTTTACATCGTATGGAATAAAACTATTGGTAGATTTACCAGCGGGAAATTTTCCTTCATTCATAGAAGTGATGATAACTGTTTCAAAATCTAGAACACGGCTTTCTAATACTCCCATTATTTGTAAACCTGACAAGGGTTCTCCTTCAAAAGAAACTTCTGCTAAATCAATTATTTGTTTATAAATAGAGTATAATGCAACTGGTGATTGTACAAAATCATTTTTTTCGCAATAGGAAATCAATTTATTCATTACTTTATAGATGGCATATAAGAATGTCTTGGTAATTTTATCTTCTTGTGTATTATCAGAAAGACATTGTTTTATATGTAATAATATAAGACCTAATCGCTGAGCAATAACCAATGCTTTTCCGTCCCATCTTTCAAATAATAAATTAAATAAATCGGATGAATTAGTATGAAGAGTGAGTAAACGTTCTTGGGTAATAAAAGTAAGATTATTCTTTTTTATTATTTGAATTAAGTCTTTTGCTTTTAAAAAACTCTCAATAATAGGATTTGATAAAATGTCTAGTATATCTTTATAATAAAACACATAACTAGTAGCATTTCGTTGAATAGCATTAGTGTGCATTTTAAAAAGCTTGTTCAATAAAATTTGTATTGGGTTATTACGCGCAGAGTATCCCATTGTAATATTTAAACTTGAAACCTCTTCAGGTAATGAATGCAAGGTGGGAACTAATAAATTTTCATCTCCTAAAACCAAAGCTACTTTATTTAGTGAGTTGGGATCTGTACTTACTATATTTTGAATAATATTAGATACAATTTTAGACTGCCCAATTGATTTTGATGAACCGATGATTTCTATTTTTTTTTCTTGTGAAAACTCATCTATAATCCAATCCAAAGGATTGTTTTTATAATGTCCCCATTGCATTTTAAATTTACGAATGAAGAGACCTGCATCGTGATGTGGATCGTTTAAAAAAACACGATCTATATCCCAAAGAATTTCAGCTTTATCAATGGCCACCAAGTGTTGAATTATTTTTTCTTCTGCTTGATTAAGTGCGTTAAATCCTGCGAAGATTAGTTTTTGTGCTTTCAGTTGTTGCGCAAAAAATTCTAAGTTTTCAACGGCTTCTTTATAAATTAATCCTTGATAACCAACTCCTTTAGACAGGAGTGATTCATAATATTTTTGATAATAATTAGGGACTTTATCCCAAAATAAAATTTGTTTATGAATTAGTTCTGTTTTTTGATTGGGTTCTAAATTCCAACGTTTTAAAACTTCTATTTCTTTTAAATAAGAAAACACATAATTGGGTTTGATCAAATAGCGATCAATTTCGTTAAAATCTTGTAATAGGATTTTGGCCCAATTAGAAAACTGTTCAAAATCTTGTTGTTCATCTATTGGGGTTATTTCAAGATAAATATCATAAAAAGCAAATAGTAACTCAATATTGTCTAGGGGACGGATTCCTGCTAAGTCTTGTATAAATTCTTCAATACTTATAATAGTGGGTGCAAAGGCATATTGGGAAAAATATTGTTTTATTTTGTCTAATAAAAAGACTCTTGCTCTTTTATTAGGTAAAACTATTACAATATTTTCTAAATCGTTTGAATATTTATTAAAAAGGAAAAGAGTTAGCTTATCGAGAAACGTAATCATGCGATAAAAATAAAAAAACGCCTCGAAAATTGAGGCGTTTTTAAAGAATATTATAAAGAAAATTATTTTACTAATTTCACTTCAACTCTTCTGTTTAAAGCTTTGTTTGCTTTAGTAGTGTTAGGAGCTACTGGTTTAGTATCACCATAACCTTCTGAAGTTAAACGATCAGCAGCAATACCTTTAGACTCTAAGTAAGATTTAACAGCTGCTGCTCTTTCTTTAGATAATTGTAGGTTTTTATCTTTTTTACCTACGTTATCTGTATGCCCTTCAATAGAGAATTTAGAGCTTGGGTACTCGTTTAAGATAGCTGACATAGCTTCTAAAACTGGGAATGTTTGTTGTTGGAAACTAGCTTTACCTGTATCGAATAAGATTGTTTTAGCATAGTCATTTAATTTTTTAACAACTTCTTCGCTTACTTCTGGACAACCATTGTTAGCTACAGTACCTTTAACTGATGGACATTTATCGTCTTTATCTAAAACTGAGTCACCATCAGTATCTGGCCAAGGACAACCTGCGTTATCTCTAGGACCTGCTTGGTTAGGACATTTATCTTTGTTATCAGCTACGCCATCACCATCAGCATCAGGACAACCTTGTAAGTTAGCTAAACCTTTAACTTCTGGACAAGCGTCATCTTTATCAGCGATACCATCACCATCACCATCAGGACAACCGTTTAATTCTTTTAAACCAGCTACATCTGGACAAGCATCATCTTTATCTTGGATACCGTCTTTATCTGTGTCAGGACAACCGTTGAATTCTTTTAAACCGGCTACATCTGGACAAGCATCGTATTTATCATAGATACCGTCATTATCTGTATCTTTACCTCCGAATTGGAAAGTTAAACCTGCCATATTTTGGAATACTGAAGGAACATCAACTCTATCAGCAAAAGATTTTTTGTATGTAGTACTAAAAGAAAGACCTACTTGTTCAGTTAACCAAAAAGTTAATCCTGCTCCAGCATTTGCATTTCCTCCAGATGATTTTCCAAAGAAAGTGTATCCACCACCTAAGTGTAAAGATGGATCAAACCATTTTACTCCAATTAGGTTTTTGAAGCTATAACCAATTTTACCATCAATTCCGTAATACATTACGTCTGGATTAGCAACTTGTATAGATTGGTTTCTATCAACATAGTCAAACTTGGTGATTTTGTTAACAGATCCGATTACTCCAAACGACCAGTTTCCTCCTACGTTTCTAGTAACAGATAAATAAGAAACAGATGGAATAATATTTTGGTCTCTGTCAAAATGTCTGAAACCAGCAAATTTATCTAAGAATCCTTCCTTAGAATCAAAAGCTCCCTCTGGTCCAGCACTCGTTCTAGTGTCTACAGAATTCACACCGAATGATATCGCCCATGGATTATCACTGCTCTGTGCATTAGCACCTAGACCAGCAACCATCATCATAGAAACAAAAAGTTTGTTAACATGTTTCATACTAAATTTTTATTTGATTACAATACGTTATTGTCAGCAAATGTAATAGATAGGTACTTAATTACAAAATCTATTTCAAAAAAAATACAGGTATTAGTAATTTTTCTACAGTATTATTTTTAATTCTTTACCTACTTTGATAAAAGATTTTATGGCCTTATCTAAGTGTTCTTTGGTGTGTCCAGCTGATAGCTGTACTCTAATACGTGCTTTATCTTTAGGCACTACTGGATAGAAAAAACCTATAACATAAATACCTTCTTCTAATAATTTATCTGCCATGGTTTGTGACAACTTAGCATCATATAACATAACAGGTACTATTGCAGAATCTCCGTCTATAATATCAAATCCTGCTTTTTTCATTCCTTCTTTGAAATAATTAGTGTTCCATTCTAATTGATCGCGCAATGAGGTATCTTTTTCTAATAATTCAAAAACTTTTAAAGAAGCTCCTACAATGGCTGGAGACAATGAATTTGAAAATAAATAAGGTCTTGAACGCTGGCGTAAAATTTCGATAACTTCTTTTTTAGCTGTTGTATAGCCTCCCATTGCACCACCTAAAGCTTTTCCTAAAGTTCCTGTAATAATATCCACACGTCCCATTACGTCTTTAGCTTCTAAAGTACCTTTACCTGTTTGCCCTATAAAACCTGCCGCATGACATTCGTCTACCATTACCATTGCATCGTATTGCTCTGCTAAATCACAAATTTTATCTAAAGGTGCTACTAATCCATCCATAGAAAAAACACCATCTGTTACGATTAGTTTAAATCTATGACCTGCTTCATTTGCTTTTTTTAACTGTTGCTCTAAATCCGCCATATTGTTATTTTCATAACGATAACGGGCAGCCTTACATAAACGTACTCCATCAATAATAGAGGCATGATTTAAACTATCTGATATGATACAATCTTGTTCACTTAATAAGGGTTCAAAAACACCTCCATTTGCATCAAATGCTGCCGCGTATAAAATAGTATCTTCTGTTCCGTAAAATTTAGCAATAGCAGCTTCTAAATCTTTATGAATATCTTGTGTCCCACAAATAAAACGAACAGATGACATACCAAATCCATGTGTATCTAATGCGTCTTTAGCTGCTTGTACAACTTCAGGATGTGATGATAATCCTAAATAATTATTAGCACAGAAATTAAGAACTGTTTTACCATTTACTGTTATTTCTGCTCCTTGTGGCGAGGTAATAATTCTTTCTTTTTTATACAATCCATTAGCTTCTATGCTTGCTAATTCTTCTTTTAAAAAATCTTTAATCTTTCCGTACATATTTTTAAGTTCAAAGTTTTAAGTACAATGCTGAGATGTATTTTGGTTACAAAAAAATCTTCAACTTTCTTTTTTAAGCTACAAATTTACCACTTCCACCTTTTCACCAACATAAACCAGTGATTTTTTTTCGATTTGATATCCCATTTCACTTAATGCTTTTTCATAATCCAGAAGTTGTTGAATATATTTTGGATGAGGTGTACCTGTTTTATAATCCAACAAAAAAGCTTTGTTTTTATTTATAACTATTCTATCGGGGATATGATTTGACTCGCCTTTTTTTAGAATTGCTTTTTCATTATATACCACAACATCTTGAGTAAAAAAAACTGCTAATTCGGGATGTTCTATTATTTCTGTCAAAGTCGTTTTTATTTGATCTTCTTGTGATTTAATAATCAAACCATTTTCAACGGCTTTAATTAGGGCAAGTTCTATATCATTTTTTGTTTTTATGTACGATAATATTTCATGCAAAGTATTACCAAATTCTATAGCTTCTAGCTGTTTACTTCCCCACATCATAGCTTCTCGTTGAGCAATCTTAATAGCATCTGTATTAATTGTGGTTGTTATAGGCGGAATAACTTCTACTGGATTGACTATAGAATGTGCAGTAGATACTCGTTCTGGATTTCCAAAGTTGTATGATTGTTTTTCTTTATCAAATTCTTCTTGGCTTTCAACATATTCTATAAAAAAGGAAGCTAAAGTATTAGGTAAATTTCCTTGTTTGTTCCGTTCTTTCCATGAGGATATAATATATAATTGCTCTTCAGGTCTGGTTAAGGCCACATAAAGGACATTTATATTATCTAACAAATCTTCTTGTATTTTTTGTTGATATACTTCAAAAGCTTTTAAACCATAATTTGTAACTTTACTAGATTTATCTATCAAGAACTTTTCTACTTCTTTTGTTTCTTCTGGCGCATCTAGCCACATTTTTTCTCGTTTGTTCCGACTGTAATTTTCATCCGCAAAAGGAAAAATAACGACTGGAAATTCCAATCCTTTTGATTTATGTATTGTCATAATCCGGATTGCATTAGCTCCTTCTGATGTGGGTACACTTAACTTGTGCCCATTTTTTTCCCAATAATGTAGAAAATCAGGTATTGAAAATTGATTTTTTACATCTTTTTCTAATACAATATCTAGGAAATACTGTACATAAGCATTGTTTTTTTTTGCAGGAATGCCGTTTAAAATAATGTGTTCAACTAATTCGTATAACGATTTGCGGCGTATATTTTTAAAATCAATTGTTATTTGAAAATCTACTAACCATTTTTGTAATATTTCCTCATCTAATTTTTTTATTCCTTCTGCTATAAAATCATGGATAGGCAATACTGTATTAAATTCTGTAGCTAAGTAATACAATGCTAAGGCTAATGCTTCTCGATCTTTTGTATTGGTAAGATAGCGAAGCATATTTAACAAAAACTGTACTTCCGAAGCTGTTTCGAGTAATAAACTTTCTGAAGAAATAACAGGTATATCTTGTTTGGTTAAATAATTAGCTAACAAAACACCTTTATTGTTACTTCTAACCAAAATAACTATTTCATTATAAGAGTATCCTTTTTGTTGAATTTCTAAAATAGTTTGCCAAGTCTTCTTTAGATACAAATCATCTTGCGAGATTTCTTCCTCATCGTCTAAGTTTATATCTGTTGCTTTAGGTAAAAAATGAATACTTACAAAACCTCCTTTTTTATTTTTAGTTTTCTGAAAACTTTTGTTTTCATATAAGTCTTTATAAGAATCTTCCTCAAACTTGAAAGATAAATGCTTAAAAAAAGCGTTATTAAAGTAAATTATATTTTCGCAACTTCTATAATTGGTATCTAAATCTACTACCCTTTTATCTTTATTACTGAAAGGGTTGGTTTGATGGGCTAAACTGATAAACTGTTCTGCTTTTCCGCCTCTCCAACGATAGATAGACTGCTTGGGATCGCCCACTAGAAGTAACGATCCTCGTACACCTTGCAAATCTTCACTTGAAAGAGCATTATCTATCAAAGGAATTAGATTTTGCCATTGCATTTCAGATGTATCTTGAAACTCGTCTATAAAAAAATGTTTATATTTTTCTCCCAGACGCTCATATATAAAGGGTGCAGGTTGGTTCTGAATTTGTTCATTAATTAATTTATTAAATTCTGCAATTGACAAGATTTGTTGGTCTTCTTGTATACTTTTTAATTGATTACTAACCGTGTTTAATAAAGATAAAGGTGTAATATTTTTTAAAAAAGCATCATATAGATCTTTCTTTTGAAATTGATTATAAATACCTTCTAAGACTTTTAATAATTCAGGAATACAAGATTCTATAAGGGTTTTATCTTTAGCTGCTTTATTAACTTTTATGTCATCAAATTCATGATAGGTTTTATTAGTTGGGTTAAATTTTCCTTCTGCTATTCCCTGTATATGTTTTGGAAAATGTCCTGCTGAAAATGATTTTAAATCAATTCCTTTATTTTCAATCCATTCTAATAATAAAGCTGCTTGACTCTTTGTTTCTTGAAGAATCCTTTCACATTGTTCTAACAAACGATTTCTTAACACTACAAAGTCTTGAATAGACTTATCTTTTAGTAGGGCTATTTCTTCTCGACTGTTTTCATTTGTAATTAATTTTCCTGTATTAAAAATTTCATTAGACACATCCCAAGATTTATCATCATCTGTCTTTTCCATTGTAAAATCAACCAACAACTTAGTTAATTCTGGATCATTACCCGCTTGGGCTACTATGGCATCTACGGCTTCTTGAAGTAAATTATCTGTATCTAAAGAAACCTCAAAAGTTATGGGTAAATTCAAATCAATTGCAAACGAACGGATTACTTTATGTGTAAACTTGTCAATCGTTGAAATATCAAAAGCGGCATAATTGTGAATTAGGTTTTTAATAATTGTTTGTGCTTTTGTTGTAATTTGATTTAGACTTAATCCTGTATCAGCCGCAATGTCTTGCATCAGATCAAGTGTTTTAGGAGCTGGATTATTGCTGGTAAAATCAAAAAGACTATTTACAATTCTGCTTTTCATTTCATGAACAGCTTTATTGGTAAAAGTAATAGCTAGAATATTTCGATACGCATCTTCTTTTGAGGATAATAAAATAATTTTCAAATATTCTTTAACTAGAGTATATGTTTTACCTGCTCCTGCTGATGCGTTATAAATAGTGAAAGCGGAATTTTGTCTAGTCATTTAAAAAAAATTAAAAAGAATATTTTATCTACTCTTAATTTCATAAGCAGATAAAACACTGATAAAAAAGTAGTTAAATACTATTTAGTAAGAAATAAATAATAACTATTTCTTTATCCAAAGTTAATTGATTAATTTTGATTTCAAATTTATTAATTATTTAAAACAATAATATTATGGCATTTGAATTACCGCAATTACCTTACGCATACGATGCGTTAGAACCTCATATTGATGCGAGAACTATGGAAATACACCATACAAAACACCATAATGCTTACACGACTAACTTAAATGCAGCAGTTGCTGGCACTGAATTAGAAGGTAAGTCAATAGAAGAAATCCTGAAAAATTTAGATATGACAAAAGCTGCCATTCGTAATAATGGAGGTGGTTTTTACAATCACAACTTATTCTGGACTGTGATGTCTCCAAATGGTGGTGGAGAGCCTACAGGCGAATTAGCTGAAGCTATTGATTCAGCTTTTGGAAGTTTTGCTGCATTTAAAGAGGCTTTTACAAAAGCAGGTGCTACACAATTCGGTTCAGGGTGGGCTTGGTTATGTGTAAAAGAAGGCAAATTAGAGGTTTGTGCAACAGCTAACCAAGACAATACATTAATGCCAGGTATAGGTTGTGGCGGCACACCAATCTTAGGAATGGATGTATGGGAACATGCTTATTACCTAAACTATCAAAACCGTCGTCCTGATTATATGGAAGCTTTTTTTAATGTAATTAATTGGGCAGAAGTAACCAAACGTTATAACGAAGCAAAATAAAACAAAAAGGGTGTCCGAAAAATCAAAAGTGCACGATCTTGCCTTTCCTAGAAAAGAGAGGCTCGAACGAGGCAAATCAAACAATATTGATTCCTTATTTTTTGGACACCTTTTTTATTTAAATTGTATTACACCAAATGGTGTTACGCAGTAATCTAACATAATATCAGAAGTACTAACATCAGATATTAACTCCTCGGGATCAAAATAAGAAAGTCCTATTTTTATTGTTTCAGGTTTACAAACTGATAAGAATTGATCATAAAATCCTTTTCCATAACCTACACGATTTCCTTTCTTATCATACGCTAATAAAGGCACAAAAACTACATTTATTTTAGAAACAGGAACCTCTATACCTTCTACTGGTTCAGGAATACCATAATCATTCACTTGAAACTGTGTATTATCCGTTAAAAGATAATGAGTCATTTCTCTAGTCTCAAAATTAGATTTAGAAACTACCACTTCTTTATCTCTACCTGATAAAATCTGAAGGATAAATTCAGTATTAATTTCTTTTTGTTTTTCAATAGGTAAAAAAAGATGAAAATACGTTTTATCCCAAATGGGTAAATCTAAACAATGATTAGCTATATTCAAACTATCATTCATAATTTCATCAAAAACAAGCGATTTACGCAATGTTTTATACTTTTCTCGAAGGTCTTTTTTATTCATAAGACAAATTTAACAGAAAATAAATTAAATTTGTTTGTTTTTCATATACTAAACTACCCGTATGAGCTCTTCACTTGAACTTCAAATTCAAACACTACCTGATCAACCAGGTGTCTATCAATATTTTGATAAAGAAGGAAAGATTTTATATGTTGGAAAAGCAAAAAATTTAAAGAAACGAGTTTCTTCCTATTTCACTAAAACACATGATACAGCAAGAATTAATGTTTTAGTAAAAAAAATTACCGAAATTAAACACATTGTAGTTCCAACCGAAACAGATGCTTTGTTACTAGAGAACAATCTGATAAAAAAACTACAACCTCGTTATAACATTAACCTAAAAGATGACAAAACCTATCCTTGGATTTGCATTAAAAATGAAGCTTTTCCCAGAATATTCCCTACAAGAAGAATGATTAAAGATGGATCTGAATATTTTGGCCCTTATACAAGTTTTAAAACAGTAAATACTATTTTAGAACTCATAAAAGAGCTTTATCCTTTACGTACTTGTAGTTATGATTTGAGCCAATCTAATATTAGATCTGGAAAATTCAAAGTTTGCCTCGAGTATCATATAGGTAATTGCAAAGGACCTTGTGAAGGCTATGAAACACAAGTTCGTTATCACGAACAAGTAAATGCTATTCGAGAGATTTTAAAAGGAAATTTTAAAGATTCTTTACGCGACTTCAAAAAAATGATGCAAGAATTGGCTATGAACTTACAATTTGAAGAAGCTCAAAAAATAAAAGAAAAAATAGAAGTTTTAGAAAATTATCAAGCTAAATCAACTATATTAAATCCTAAAATCACTAATCTGGATGTCTTTTCAATTATTTCTGATGAAACAATGGCTTATATTAATTTTTTACAAATATCACATGGTGCCATTGTTCGATCTCATACAATGGAAATTAAGAAAAAATTAGAAGAAACCGATTCAGAGCTTTTAGAATTGGGTATTATTGAACTACGTGAACGTTTTCATTTGAATGCCAAAGAAATCATTGCTCCTTTTGAAGTAAATCTAGGAGATAAAATAACCGTGACTATTCCGAAATCTGGCGATAAAAAACAAATTTTAGACCTTTCAGAACGCAATGCTAAATATTACCGTTTAGATCAACTGAAACAAATTAAAATCGTAGATCCCGAAAGACACACTAATAGACTAATGGCACAGATGCAAAAAGATCTGCGTCTGAGCGTTGAACCCCGCCATATAGAATGCTTTGACAATTCTAACATACAGGGCACTAATCCTGTTTCCGCCTGTGTTGTCTTTAAAAACGGAAAACCTAGTAAAAAAGACTATCGCCATTTTAATATCAAAACAGTAGAAGGTCCCAATGATTTTGCTTCTATGGAAGAAGTAGTCTACAGAAGATACAAACGCCTGTTAGAAGAACAAGAACCCTTGCCTCAACTTATCATTATAGATGGAGGAAAAGGTCAACTCTCTTCCGCTTTAAAAAGTTTAGATGATTTAGGCTTAAGAGGAAAAATAGCTATAATAGGTATTGCTAAAAAATTAGAAGAAATTTTTTACCCTGGAGATTCCATTCCTTTATATCTTGATAAAAAATCAGAAACACTAAAAACCATCCAACATTTACGAAATGAAGCTCACCGATTTGGTATTACCTTTCATAGAGATAAACGAAGCAAAAATGCAATACAATCAGAATTAGAACTAATTTCAGGAATAGGTGAAAAAACAAGAGAAATATTGCTAAAGCACTTTAAAAGTGTAAAAAGAATTAAAGAAGCAACAGAAAAAGAAATTTCTGACGTTATAGGACTTTCAAAAGCCAAAAAAATTCACGACTTTTATGCTAAAAAATAGCTATATGTCTAACCTAAAATCTACTAGTTGTTTGGCAACTATATTCTCCTTAAGGTTCATTGCTTATCTTATTTTTTTTAACACAACTCTTTCCGCACAAGAACTCAACAAAAAACCTAAAATTGGTCTTGTTCTAAGCGGTGGTGGGGCTAAAGGACTCGCGCATATTGGCGCATTAAAAGAAATTGAAAGAGCAGGAATTAAAATAGATTATATAGGAGGTACAAGTATGGGGGCTATTATAGGTGGACTATATGCTTGTGGATATACAGCACATGAACTTGATTCTATCTTTAGCGAAACAGATCCAGACTCTATACTACGAGACAGAATTCCTAGAGATAATCAAACTTTTTATGAAAAATACAACAATGAAGTATATGCTGTAACGCTTCCTTTTCAAAAATTAAGAATATCAGTTCCCAAAGGAATTTCAAAAGGTCTTTACAATTTTAACTTGATTAGCAAATTAACTCATTCATACCGACATATTACGGATTTTAGTTTATTAAAAATCCCTTTCTTATGTATCACTACTGATTTAGAAACAGGTCAAGAAATAGTTTTAAAAAAAGGAAACTTACCATTAAGTTTATCCGCAAGTGGTGCCTTTCCCTCTTTATATTCTCCTGTACAAATAGAAAATCGTTTTTATATAGATGGTGGAGTAACTAATAACTTTCCCGTTGAAGAAGTAAAAAAAATGGGAGCCGATATAATCATAGCCATAGACGTACAAGATAACCTCAAAGATATTGATAACATAAGTGGAGCTACAGGTATATTATCTCAAATATCAAACTTTAGTACGTTACAAAATATTGAAAAGAAAAAACAATTAATTGATGTATATATTAAACCTAATATTAATCCCTATTCTGTCATTTCTTTTGAAGAAGGCAAAGAAATAATCCAAACAGGTGTAGATGCCTGTAAACCTCATTGGGAAAAATTAAAATCGTTAGGCATACACATTCCATCCTTTTCAAAAAAAGAAAAAGAAAACACATTAGATATAAATGGTATAGGCATTGAAGGATCTAAAAACTATACTAGAAGTTATTTTTTAGGAAAACTACGTTTTCTTCCTGAAAACAAAATTACTTACAATCAGTTACAGTCAGGATTAAACAATTTAAACGCTACCCAAAACTTTACCTCTATTACCTATGAATTTATTAAAAATAAAAACAAAGATGATTTAATTATCAATGTTGTTGACAATCCCATAAAGACCTATCTTAAATTAGGTTTACATTATGATAATATTTTTAAATCTGGAATATTATTCAACGTTACACAAAAAAAATTAATTTTTAAAAACGACGTAGGTTCTTTAGACTTAATACTAGGAGATAATACACGTTTTAACCTTGATTATTACATTGATAACGGATACCGTTGGAGTTTTGGTTTTAAAAGCAATTATGATCAATTTAATAGAAACAGCAACATAGATTTCAAAGGAAACGAGCTGATAAATCATATCAAAAGAGATCCCATTGAAATTAGTTACAAATCATTATCAAATAAAACATACCTACAAACAATTTTTGCACAAAAATTCTTAATTGGTGCAGGAATAGAACATAAATATATAGATATAACATCCAATTCAACAGGTACTCTTTCTCCGCAATTAGATAAAAGCCATTATTTGAGTGCAATAGGATTTATGAGATTTGACTCGTTCGATAATAAATACTTTCCAAAGTCAGGTTGGTACTTTTTTGGTGACATTAACAGCATTTTTCATTCATCAAACTATTCAGATGATTTTGAAAAAGCTTCACTATTCATGGCAGATATGGCATACGTAAAAACATTTTGGAATCATTTTTCTCTAAAAATACAATCAGAAGGAGGCTTTACTATAGGAAAAAAACTTAATCATATTAATGATTTTATATTAGGAGGGTATGGATTTCATCATTTTGGAAATTTCAAACCTTTTTTAGGATATGATTTCTTATCAAAAAGTGGAGATAGTTATGTAAAAGGAAGTTTAAGTTGCGATTATATATTTTATAAAAAACATCATCTTAACTTTACTGCTAATTTTTCTAATATAGGAAAAAAAATATTTGATAATGGAGAATGGATTACAAAGCCTGACTATACAGGATATGGAATAGGATATGGATTGGAAACGCTCATTGGTCCCATTGAAATTAAACATTCTTGGTCTCCTGAAACTGCTAAACATTATACTTTTTTCAGTATAGGGTTTTACTTTTAGATTTTATGTTAAAGATTTCTATAAAATTCAATTTTATTGGTTTATTATTTGTAAAAAAGCTATTTTTGAAACGATATAAACCAAACTTTTAAATTTTATGTCTATTTGGAAAAGAAAATCTATTGATCTTTTATTAGCCGAGGCTTCTGACTCAGAAAAAGGTCTAAAAAGAACTCTGTCTTCTGGCGCCTTAGTTGCCTTAGGAATTGGAGCAATTATAGGGGCAGGACTATTTTCATTAACAGGTATTGCTGCTGCTGAAAATGCAGGACCCGCTGTAACTCTATCTTTTGTTCTAGCTGCAATTGGTTGTGCTTTTGCTGGATTATGTTATGCTGAATTTGCTTCAATGATTCCAGTTGCAGGAAGTGCGTATACTTATTCTTATGCTACTATGGGCGAATTCATGGCATGGATTATTGGCTGGGATTTAGTATTAGAATACGCATTAGGTGCAGCAACAGTAGGAGTAAGCTGGTCTCGATATTTTCTAGAATTATTAAATAAATTTGGAATTCATTTACCTCATAGCTTAATATGTTCACCTTGGGAAACTCTAAAATTAAGCGACGGTACAGTCATAGAAGGAGGTGTTATAAATTTACCTGCTGTTCTTATAGTTTCATTACTTTCCTTACTATTAATTAGAGGTACAAAAGAATCCGCAAACTTAAATAACTTCCTAGTAATTTTAAAAGTTACCGTAGTAATACTTTTCATCATATTAGGATGGAATTATATCAACCCTAACAATTACACCCCATATATTCCTGAAAATACAGGAGTAAAAGGTCAATTTGGATGGTCAGGTATTGCTGCTGGTGCCGCAACTGTATTCTTTGCTTTTATAGGTTTTGATGCTGTATCAACAGCAGCCCAAGAAGCAAAAAACCCACAAAAAGGTATGCCAATAGGTATATTAGGTTCTTTAATTGTTTGTACAATATTATATGTTCTTTTTGCACATGTTATGACAGGTTTAGTACCTTATTATGAATTTGCTGGAGATGCAAAACCAGCTGCAACTGCATTTGCTAAAACTCCTTATACATTTTTACAAACAGGTCTTATAGTTGCCGTATTAGCAGGCTACACCTCTGTAATGTTAGTTATGCTAATGGGACAAAGTCGCGTGTTTTACACAATGAGTAACGACGGCTTATTACCAAAGTTTTTCAGCACTATTCATCCTAAATTCAGAACCCCTTGGAAAACAAATATATTTTTCTTAATCTTTGTTAGCATCTTTGCTGGTTTTGTTCCTGTATCTGATTTAGGTCACATGGTAAGTATAGGAACTCTTTTGGCTTTTGTTTTAGTATGTATTGGCGTACTGGTAATGCGTGTTAAAATGCCTGACATTCCAAGAGCGTTTAAAACTCCATTAGTACCATTCGTTCCTATTGCAGGTATTTTGGTGTGTTTGTATTTAATGTATTCATTACCACTTGAAAGCTGGATGCGTTTAGTTATTTGGATGGCATTGGGTGTCATTATATACTTTATATACGGCAAAAAAAATAGTAAGCTTAATAAAGAATAATAAATTTATTTATACCTTTTAAAAACCCAAGTTAAAAATTCTTAACTTGGGTTTTTTATACCCTAATTTTAATTCTATATTACGCATTAGAAATGGATTAGAATCTAGAAAAGCACTCCATTTTTACCTTCCATGCAAAACTATAGCTATAGCACAAAATTTCCGTGCCTTTTTACTTTCTCCTTTTTCCTAATATAAAATATGGGGAAGCAAAAAACACATCAGAATATTAAACACAAATCTTTTAAAATCTCTAAAAGGTCACCAAGATGATTTTATAACTATAATTTACATCCTTCTTTAAAAATCATTAATACAAAAAAAGGCAATCATTTCTGATCGCCTTTTGATTATAAATCATTGTTCTTATTAATCATTTAATTTTAATACTGCCATGAATGCTGATTGTGGAATTTCTACGTTTCCTACTTGACGCATACGCTTTTTACCTTGTTTTTGTTTTTCAAGAAGTTTACGTTTACGTGATATATCACCTCCATAACATTTAGCTGTTACGTCTTTACGTAAAGCTTTAATGGTTTCACGAGCAATAATCTTAGCACCAATAGCAGCTTGGATAGGAATTTCAAATTGCTGGCGTGGGATTAACTCTCTTAATTTTTCACACATTTTTTTACCAATATGATACGCATTATCTTCATGAATTAAAGCAGACAAGGCATCTACATTCTGTGCGTTTAATAATACATCTAAACGAACTAACTTAGAAGTACGCATTCCTATAGGGTGATAATCAAAAGAAGCATACCCTTTAGAGACCGTTTTTAAGCGATCATAGAAGTCAAAAACGATTTCAGCTAAAGGCATATCAAAATTTAATTCAACACGCTCAGGAGTCAAATAAGTCTGATTTGTAATTTGTCCTCTTTTTTCAATACATAAGCTCATAACATTACCTACGAAATCTGATTTGGTAATAATAGTTGCTTTTATAAATGGTTCTTCAACTCTATCTAATTTAGAAGGTTCTGGCAAATCAGACGGGTTGTTCACAATAAATGATGTTTCAGGATCTTTTTTTGTGTAAGCTAAATACGAAACGTTAGGTACTGTAGTAATTACAGTCATATTAAATTCACGTTCTAAACGCTCTTGAATAATTTCCATGTGTAGCATCCCTAAGAAACCGCAACGGAAACCAAATCCTAAGGCTGCTGAACTTTCGGGAGCAAAAACTAATGAGGCATCATTTAGCTGCAATTTTTCCATTGAGGCACGCAATTCTTCATAATCTTCTGTATCTACTGGATAAATTCCAGCAAAAACCATGGGTTTAACATCTTCAAAACCATGAATCATATTAGTAGTAGGTGTTTTAGCATCTGTAATAGTATCCCCTACTTTAACTTCTTTAGCTTCTTTTATTCCTGAAATTAAGTATCCAACATCCCCTGTAGAAACAACGTTTTTAGGAACTTGGTTTAATTTTAAAGTACCTATTTCATCTGCAAAATATTCATTGCCTGTAGCCATGAATTTAATTTTTTGCCCTTTTTTAATTTCACCATTTTTTACTCGGAAAATAACTTCAATACCTCTAAACGGATTGTATACTGAGTCAAAAATTAAGGCTTGCAAGGGCTCTTCTGGGTTTCCTTCTGGAGCTGGAATACGCTCTACTATAGCTTCTAATATTTTATCTACACCAAATCCCGTTTTTCCAGAAGCATGAATAATATCTTCTAACTTACATCCTAATAATTCTACTATATCATCACTCACTTCCTCTGGATTAGCACTTGGCAAATCAACCTTGTTTAAAACAGGTATAATTTCTAAATCATTCTCTAATGCTAGGTATAAGTTAGAAATCGTTTGTGCTTGTATACTTTGTGCCGCATCTACAATCAATAAAGCACCTTCACAAGCAGCAATTGAACGTGAAACTTCATAGGAAAAATCCACGTGTCCTGGCGTATCAATTAAATTTAAGATGTATTGCTCTCCTTTGTAATTGTATTCCATTTGGATGGCGTGACTTTTGATGGTAATCCCGCGTTCGCGCTCTAAATCCATATTATCTAACAACTGTGCTTGTGCTTCACGAGCCGTTACAGTTTGCGTGGCATCTAATAAACGGTCGGCCAAGGTACTTTTACCATGGTCAATATGTGCAATAATGCAAAAATTTCTAATTTTCTTCATCGTTTTTACCTTCCAAAAAATTGCGGAATCTTTAATATGCAAATATAATCAAATTCACATATTTCAACTAGAATTACAAATTCATTTATTAATCCTATCCTTTTCTTTGTGTTTTTATAAAAAATTAGGTATTACCTCTTCTATCATAATTCAATAATAATGTATAAATATAGGCAAAAACATTATTTTCATTTAAAAACACGATGTACAAAAAAACTAATTTATACCATTTCAACTTTGAAATTTCATTATAATACTATTTTTTAACCTTGAGACTGTCCAAAAAGTTCGCAATCTTGTTCATTTCGACCAAAGGGAGAAATCACATAATATTGATTATGAGACTCCTCCTTACGTAGGAGTGACAAACCGCATGCTGATTTAGACACTATTCTACAAAAGCAGTAAAAATTAGTATTGATTCTCGATGCGCTTCGCGCTCGAACTAACGATGATTTCAATTATATACTCAACCGTTTGTTAGGGTTATTTCTAAAATAAAAAAATGTATCGAGAACTTTATTTTTTAATCCAGTATATTTTAAGTTTCAACCTAAACCATATATGTTAGACTTTTTGATGAAAATAAAAAATGAGTGTTTTAAGATTTAAAGTCCTTTTTATCTGCGATAATTTTCTAATACATGATCTAGATTTAAAGACATATAATTCATCTTTAGATCTTCAGATAAATAAATTTAAAATTTAATCTGAATTTTCAAAAAATGCTTAAAACCTAATCACGCTTTAAGTTAAAGTATGTTCTCATTATTTTGTAATTTTGTACCAAAATATAGACCGATGGTTAAAATAGGCAATATAGAGCTACCCGATTTTCCTTTGTTATTAGCCCCTATGGAAGACGTGAGTGATCCTCCTTTTCGTCGCTTGTGTAAGATGCATGGTGCTGATTTGATGTACTCTGAATTTATTTCTAGTGAGGGACTAATTCGTGATGCTATTAAAAGCCGTCAAAAATTAGATATTTTTGATTATGAACGTCCTGTAGGTATTCAAATTTTTGGTGGAGATGAAGAGGCAATGGCCATGAGTGCCAAAATAGTAGAAACCGTGCAACCTGATTTATTAGACATCAACTTTGGTTGTCCAGTAAAAAAAGTAGTTTGTAAAGGGGCTGGTGCAGGCGTTTTAAAAGATATTGACTTGATGGTGCGTTTAACTAAAGCCGTTGTAAATAGCACAAATCTACCTGTAACGGTTAAAACTCGTTTGGGTTGGGATGATCATTCTATCAATATTGATGAGGTAGCTGAACGATTACAAGATGTGGGTATCCAAGCTTTAACTATTCATGGACGTACGCGTGCACAAATGTATAAAGGTCATTCCGATTGGTCACACATTGCACGTGTAAAAAATAACCCACGAATAAAAATCCCTATTTTTGGTAATGGTGATATTGATTCCGCGGAAAAAGCATTAGAATACAAAAATACTTATGGGTTAGATGGTATTATGATAGGTCGTGCTGCTATTGGGTATCCTTGGATTTTTAATGAGATTAAACATTATTTTATTACTGGCGAATTATTAAACTTACCTAATATTGCAGATCGAGTAGAAGCAGCTAAAAACCACTTAACATGGTCTATTGAATGGAAAGGTGAACGTGTGGGAATAGTAGAAATGCGTCGTCATTACACCAATTATTTTAAAGGAGTACCTCATTTTAAGGAGTATCGTAACCAATTGGTTACATTAGATAATTATCAAGATTTATTATTTGTTTTTGAAGAAATTATTGAAAAATATTCTGAAAAATAAATTCAAAAAGTAGGTATGTATTCTAACAAAACGGGCTTTCCTAAAGGAAAGCCCGTTTTGTTAGAAATTTTTTGTTTTATAATTGGGGTCCTGCTTCTACTAAACGTTCTCCTTGTTCATTATCTGTATATTGCACAAAGTTTTTAATAAATCTTCCTGCTAAATCCTCTGCTTTAGTTTGCCATTCTGAGGCATCAACATACGTATTACGGGGATCTAAAATTTCAGAATTAACATCATGTAATGCTGTTGGAACTTCAAAATTAAATACTGGTACAACGGTTGTTTCTGCATTTTCAATAGAACCATCCAAAATAGCATCAATGATAGCGCGTGTGTCTTTAATAGAAATACGTTTACCTGTACCATTCCAACCTGTATTTACCATATAGGCCTTAGCATTGTGTTCTTCCATTTTCTTCACTAATTCTTCTCCGTACTTTGTAGGATGTAAAGACAAGAATGCCTTACCAAAACAAGCTGAAAAAGTTGGTTCTGGTTGAGTTACACCTCTTTCTGTTCCTGCTAATTTAGCGGTAAATCCTGACAAAAAATAATATTTTGTTTGTTCAGGAGTTAACTTAGAAACGGGAGGCATTACACCAAAAGCATCTGCTGTTAAGAATATCACCTTAGTAGCATGACCTGCTTTTGATACAGGAGTTACTATATTATTAATGTGATAAATAGGATATGAAACACGTGTATTTTGTGTTACAGAGCCATCTTTAAAATCAATTTTACCATCAGCATCAACCGTTACATTTTCCAGCAAAGCATCACGTTTGATAGCACCATAAATATCTGGTTCGTTTTCTTTACTTAAATCAATTGTTTTTGCATAACAACCTCCTTCAAAGTTAAAAACGCCATCATTATCCCACCCGTGTTCATCGTCTCCAATTAATTCACGTTTAGGGTCTGTAGATAAAGTTGTTTTTCCAGTTCCTGACAAACCAAAGAATACGGCAACGTCACCATCTTTTCCTTTATTTGCTGAACAGTGCATAGAGGCCATACCTTGAAGAGGTAAATAATAGTTCATCATTGAAAATAAACCTTTCTTCATTTCTCCTCCATACCAAGTACCTCCAATTAGCTGTACTTTTTCTGTTAAATTAAAAGCAATATAAACTTCAGAATTTAAACCATGTGCTTTATAATCTGCAAAACCACGTTTTGAAGCGTTCATTACCACAAAGTCAGGTTCGCCATAATTAGCTAGCTCTTCTTCTGTTGGACGAATAAACATATTTTTTACAAAATGTGCTTGCCAAGCTACCTCCACAATAAAGCGTACTTTTAATCGTGTATTTTCATTAGCGCCGCAAAAAGTATCAACTACAAAAAGTCTTTTTCCTGATAATTGCTCTATCGTATTTTCTTTTAGAGCATTCCAAGTATCAGTACTAATAGGTTTATTATCGTTTATAGCTTTTTCAGAAGTCCACCAAATAGTATCCTCTGTTACGGCATCTTTAACAATATATTTATCTTTAGGAGAACGACCTGTAAACTCACCTGTCATTACATTAACTGCCCCCAATTCAGTTAACTGCCCTTTTTCGTAACCTTCTAATTCAGGGCTTAATTCTTCCTGATACAACAATTCGTATGTAGGATTATATACAATTTCTTTAACGCCACTAATTCCGTATTTTTCTAACGAAATCGTTTTCGTAGGTGGTGTGTATGCTTCCATAAAATTTATGATGTGTGTGTTCAATTTTAACGACAAAAGTATAAATATTATTTAAATAGAGTCACTGTTTAGATTTTTTTTGTGAAAATGTAATAAAATGCCATAAGCCAAGCAGATATTAACAATACTCCTCCTACAGGTGTTATAGGACCCAAGAATTTAAAATTTAAATTTGTAATAGACTGTGTAGACAGAAGAAAAATAGAAACTGAAAAAAACAATATTCCTAGTACCACCAAATTAAAAATTACATTCTTTTGTTCTGGTAAAAACATATTGGTTGTACCTAAAAATAGTAACAAAAAAGCGTGATACATCATATAACGGATCCCTACTTCAAAAGAAATTAGTTGATCTGTATTTAAAACTTTTTTAAGAGCATGCGCTCCAAAAGCTCCCAAAATAATTGAAATTGCACCAAAAAACAAGGCTGTTAATAAAATTTTTCTATCCATTTTTATTAAATTTTTTTTCAAATTTAACATAGTATTCTCAAAAAATTCTATATATTTTATCTATTTCGTTTTTGAAAAAATTACATTTGATTACATTTGTGTAATTTTTTTTACCACACCAAAATGAGAAATATACTAATTATAGGAGCTGGTCGGTCTGCTTCTTCTTTAATAAAATACCTTTTAGAAAAATCTGAAAGTCAAAATTTACATCTTACTATAGGTGATTTATCACTAGAATTAGCACAGCGTAAAACATTAGGACATAAAAATGCAACGCCTATTGCTCTAGATATTCATAATACAAATCAGCGACAAACTGAAATTAAAAAAGCAGACATAGTAATTTCAATGCTTCCAGCTCACATGCACATTGAAGTAGCAAAAGACTGTATTATATACAAAAAACACATGGTTACCGCCTCATATATTAGTGATGCCATGCAAGCTTTAGATGAACAGGCAAAAGAAAATGGTTTAGTATTCATGAATGAAGTAGGATTAGACCCTGGTATAGATCACATGAGTGCCATGAAAGTATTGGATGAAATCCGTGATCAGGGCGGTAAAACAATTCTTTTTGAGTCATTTTGTGGCGGTTTAGTAGCTCCTGAAAGTGATGATAATCTTTGGAATTACAAATTTACTTGGGCACCAAGAAATGTTGTGTTAGCAGGTCAGGGTGGAGCTGCCAAGTTTATACAAGAAGGTACTTATAAGTATATTCCATATAATAAATTATTTCGTAGAACGGAATTCTTGGAAATTGATGGATTTGGACGTTTTGAGGGATATGCTAACCGTGATTCTTTAAAATATAAAAGCATTTATAATTTAGATGATGCTTTAACACTTTACAGAGGAACTATCCGCCGCGTAGGCTATTCTAAAGCATGGGATATGTTTGTACAACTGGGTATGACAGATGATTCCTATGTAATTGATGATTCTGAAAAAATGAGCTATCGTGATTTTGTAAATCTATTTTTGCCATACCATGCTAGTGACTCCGTTGAAATAAAATTACGTCATCAATTAAAAATAGATCAAGACGATGTAATGTGGGACAAACTTGTGGAATTGGACTTATTTAATAGTCAAAAAACATTAGGTATTAAGAACGCTACACCAGCACAAGCTTTAGAAAAAATATTAACTGATTCATGGACATTACAATCAAATGATAAAGATATGATTGTGATGTATCATAAGTTTGGTTATGAATTAAATGGTCAGCTCAAACAAATAGATGCTACGATGGTTTGCATAGGCGATGATCAGACTTATACTGCTATGGCTAAAACGGTAGGTTTGCCTGTAGCAATGGCTACTTTACAAATCTTAAATGGGAATATTACCACACCTGGCGTGCAATTACCAATTAAAAAAGAAGTTTATATACCTATACTAAAAGAGTTAGAGGAATATGGAGTTATTTTTAATGAAAAAGAAGTTCCATACAAAGGATATAATTAATCTACCCTCCTACTTATTTTTAAGTCACCCATTCTTTTCGATGGGTGATTTTTTATATCTAGTTCGCTCTAATTTTATTACTATATCACTGAAATTATACCATTTAAACTTAAAATATACTGGATTAAAAAATAAAATTCTCGATACGTTTTTTTCATTTTAAAACAACTCGAACAAACACGGTTTGTCACTCCGAATGAGGAGTCTCATAATTAATATTATTGATTTCTCCCTTTGGTCGAAATAACAAGATTGCGAACTTTTTGGACAGTCTCAAGGTTAAAAAAATAGTATATGAGGAAATTTCAAAGTTTAAATGGTATTAGATTTTGTTTGTTCATAGAATAATAAAACTAAATAACATTTTATTGTTTTATTTGAAAACAAAAGTTAACTTTAGGTTTTCAATTTTAAATCAATGCGAATAAATCACTTACAAATTGAAATTGACGGTATAGACAAAGAAATCTTGCGTTATTTAATGGACGATGCTCGTAAGCCTATTTTACAGATTGCTAATAAAATAGGAATTTCAGGAGCAGCTATTCATCAAAGATTACGAAAATTAGAGGAAGCTAAAGTCATTTCGGGTTCAAAGTTTATTGTTAATACAAAAGTCTTAGGATATAGCACTATGGCATTTGTAGGAATATACCTAGATCGCGCCGCGCGAAATTCAGAAGCTGTTAAGGAGTTACGTAAAATTCCAGAAGTATTGGAGTGTCATTATACTACAGGTAATTGGAGTATTTTAATAAAGATGATCTGTCGTGACAATGAACATTTAATGCAATTATTAAATACCAAAATTCAATTTATAGAGGGTGTTTCTAGAACTGAAACTTTTATATCCTTAGATCAACAAATAGAAAGACAAATACAATTATAAATTAATAAAAAATGCCTTAAAAGTTTTTTACTTCTAAGGCATTTATAAATCTTTTACTTTTAAAAAATTAATCTCTCCTACCAAATACTTGCATTGCCCAGTACAACATAGAAGCTACTGCACCAATAGCTGCCACTAAATAAGTCCTAGCTGCCCATTTTAAAGAATCTTCTGCCCCTTCATATTCTTGTTGACTTACCATATTTTTGTTTTTTAACCAAGCTAGTGCTCGATTACTTGCATCATATTCTACAGGTAATGTAATTAACGAAAAAGCAGTTGCTATAGTCATTAAAGCTAAACCTATTAAAGCTACAATATATCCTATTGATAATCCTTTAGAAGCAATTCCTAAAATCAAACCGCCCATAATCAACCATTGAGATATAGAAGAGGATACATTTACCATCGGTACCATTTTAGAACGCATTGCTAACCAACTATATGCCGTTGCATGTTGAACCGCGTGACCGCACTCATGAGCCGCTACAGCCGCCGCCGCCGCATTTCTTTGATTATACACTGCTTCTGATAGATTTACCGTTTTATCTACTGGATTATAATGATCCGTTAATCTACCTGGTGTAGAAATTACTTTCACATCATAAATCCCATGATCATGGAGCATTTTTTCTGCAATTTCGGCACCACTTAGTCCATTTCGCAAATGTACTTTTGAATAATACTCAAATTTATTTTGTAAACGGTTACTTACCAACCAACTTATAAGGGCAATACCTCCAAGTAAAATATAATATCCTATCATGATTTTATTTTTTTAATAAAACTACAAATTTTAAGCCATTTTTAAAGAATGTCAAATTGACATTTATTTACAAAAGTAATAAAAGTTCCCCATTTTGATTTCTTATAATAGGCAAACGAATCTTTTTTATTTTAATAAAATTTGTTTGTACTGTACTGAGTTGTTTAACAAATCAGTAGCTTTTCTTATAACGCTATTATTTTTTGCATAGTATTGATAAAGACCTTCTTTATATTGGTACCTTTTGATGAGTTCGTCTTTTAATAAATTTATAATTTCATTTTTATTCTTATCTAATTCTACCTCATCTGTTTTCTGTAAAGCTTGTTGCAAAGCCTCATATTGGGTTTTAATTTGCCCCTCTATTTTTTCTTTTTTAGCTTGTTCTAAAACGGATTTAAGAGCTAAATCGGTTTTAGTATCAAACGAAAATTTTTGTGATTTCAAGTAATTTTTAAATTCACTAAAATCTGTATCTCCTAAGTTTGGGATTGAATTACCTAAATTTGGATGTTTATAATAGTATTGATTAGCATACATAAAAATAGCATCTCCTCTAACTAAAGCATCAGTTATAGTACTCGTTTTACTTTCTTCTAGTTCAATATCAGGTTGAATACCTCCACCATCATATACTGTTCTTCCTTTGCGTGTTTTAAAAGCATTGTAATTTTTTGCATCTGTACGTATAGCTTTACCATTAGCATCTTTTTTTGAATAATCTAATGCTTGAATACAACGTCCTGATGGTGTATAGTATCTAGAAATCGTTACTTTTAGTTGCGTACCGTATGTTAAATCAATAGGACGTTGAACTAATCCTTTACCAAAACTTCTAGAACCTATGATTACTGCTCGGTCTAGGTCTTGTAATGCGCCTGAAACAATTTCACTTGCGGAAGCACTTTTACCATCTACAATGATAGCAAGAGGAATATCTAAATCTACGGGTTGCTTAGATGTTTTGTAGATGTTATTGTGTTTTTCTATTTTAGATTTTGTGGTTACAATGATCTCTCCAGCGGGAACGAATAAATTGCATATATTGACTGCTTCGTGTAAAAGTCCACCTGGATTACCTCTAAGATCTAATATGATTTGAGTGGCTCCTTGATCTTTTAAATTTTCTAATGCTTCGCGTGTTTCGCTGGAAGCTTTTGCATTAAATTGTGAGAGTACGATATAACCTGTTTTAGAGTCAGCCATACCATAATAAGGAACTGCTTTTACATCTATTTCATCTAAAAGTAATTGAGTCGTTTTGAGTTCATTATTTCTTTTATATTGTATGGAAATTTTGGTATTCTTACTCCCTTTGAGTAATTGAGATACATCTTCTTTAAAATCAGAAAGGATGACATCATTAACTTGAATGATTTCATCACCTGCTTTTAAACCCGCTTTGTCTGCAGGATAACCTTTATAAGGTTCACGTATATAAGTTTTACCTTCTTTTCTGGTAATCATGGCACCTATACCTGTATATTCACCTGTATTATTTATTTTGAAGCGAACTACGTCAGCTTCATTAAAATAAACAGTATAGGGATCTAATTCAGCTAACATACTTTTTATTGACTTATCCATTAATTCAGCAGGATTTGTTTGGTCAACATAATTCATATTAACGGTTTTAAATAAGGTTGTAAAAATTTCAATCTGCTTGGCTATTTCAAAAAAATCTTCTTTGAAACTAGCTCCTACAAACAAAAAACCTCCTGCAAGTACAGGTAAAATATATCTTTTTTTTATGGATAGACTCATAATATATGGTTTATTAAAACACTTTATAATTACTTAAAGGAACTAGAAAAATTATCTTTAATTTTTAATATTCTAAAGTTCCTATATGACGCATTACACGAATGGTTTTATTTTTTCTTTTTTCAACATAGTTAGAAGATCCAACGGCTTTGTATTTTCTTGGACTTGGTAATATGGCTGCTATTGAAGCAGCTTCGTATTTTGTGAGGCTTTTAGAGCTTTTGTGAAACCAGTATTGACATGCGGCTTCTGCTCCATAAATACCATTTCCCATTTCGATGCTGTTTAAGTAAACTTCCATAATGCGTTTTTTACCCCATACTAATTCAATCAAAACGGTATAATAAGCTTCTAATGCTTTACGTAAATAACTACGTCCTTGCCATAAGAAAATGTTTTTGGCTGTTTGTTGTGATATGGTGCTTCCTCCTTTTAATTTTTTTCCTTTTAGATTTCCTTTAAATGCTTTATTCATAGCAGAAAAATCAAATCCGTTATGTTGAAGAAAAAGACCGTCTTCGCTAGATATAACGGCTTTTTGCAAATTAAGGGATAGATCATCAATGGGTACCCAATCATGTGAAAAGATAACTTCTTTACCAGCTGCTTTATTTTCTATTGCTCTTATTATCATTAAAGGAGTAAAAGGTACTGGTATGTATTTAAATAAAAATACAAAAGCTATAGAGATTACATTAAAATACAAAAAACACTTCCATAAAAATAATTTAACCTTAGTCATAAAGGTAGACGATGGGGTTTTAGATTTCGTTTTTGTATTTGTTTTGTTATTTATATTTTTTTTTGTTGTCATTTATATTAAATCAGCTAATTCTTGTCCTATTAAACTTCCTATGGCAATACCCATGCCTCCCATTCGTACCCCACAAAAAACATTTGTTGAAAGCGATTTTACTATTGGTTTTTTATGAATGCCTATTCCCATAATACCGCTCCAACGATGAGCAATGGTTACTTTAGTTTGTGGCAAAATTACGGTTTTTAATAATTCTTCCAATTTGTTTTGTATTAAAGCTGTTTGATCCATTGAAATAGTGGTTTCGCCTATAAAATCTAAATTTCGTCCTCCTCCTAATAAAATACGATTGTCTATATTTCTGAAATAATAATATCCTTTATCTAAATGAAAAGTACCCTTTATTTCTAAATTGGGTATAGGTTCAGTTATGAGTATTTGTGCCCGAGCAGGTTTTACTTCACCATTTGTCAGATTTTCAGCAAATCCGTTGGTTGCAAAGAGTAGTTTTTGCGTTTTAAAAGTATACCCCTCTAATTCTACTTCTACTTCATTCCCTAAGTCTACATAATTTTTAACCGTTTGATTATTTAAAATGAGAATATTACTTTCAAAACCTTTTGTTAGTAATGCTTGCATCATTTTACCTGTATCTATTTGTGCCTCAAATGGATTAAAAAGGCTATATTTTTTTATGTTTTTAAAGTTAAAACGATCTATTTGTTTTTCAAAAGTATCTGTTTTAAACAGGGGACGAAGAAGATCATTTATAAATGGCATTTTTTGTAGACAGTCTTCATAACAGTCTTCATTTTCCGATAAAAATAGTTCATACCCCCCATAGTGTTTTAAATCAATAGAAATATCTCCTAAATTTTTACGCAATAGTTGTAAGCCATTCCAACGTTTTTTTACAAGTTGAATAACTTCTTCTTCTGTATGTATTTTTAGATCATCTAGAATCTCTGATAGAGAACCAAAACAAGCGAACCCAGCATTTTTAGTACTAGCTCCTTCTGGGAGTTTGCCTTTTTCTAAAACAAGTATTTTACTGTTAGGAAATCGTTCTCGCAGGCGTAAAGCTGTATGCAAACCTACAATTCCACTACCTACTATGGTAAAATCAACGGATGTAAACCAATTTTTTATTTCCCAGTAACTTAGACGCATTTTTTATAACTAATTTGAAAGATCGTTCCTTTATTAATTTCGGAATGTAAAACCTTTATTTTTCCTTTATGATATTCTTCTACTATACGTTTGGTTAAAGATAATCCAAGTCCCCAACCTCTTTTTTTAGTTGTAAAGCCAGGTTCAAATATTTTTTTGAAATGACTTCTTGGAATACCTTTACCTGTATCGGATATTTTAATTTTAATATGATTATCTTCATCTGCTATCATTATATCTATATCTCCTCTACCTCGCATAGCATCTATAGCATTTTTTACTAAATTTTCTATTGTCCAGCTATGCAATGTAGGATTTATTTTAGCAAACAATTCTTGTTGAGTCGAAAAAAACTGAAATTTTACCTGTCCTTCAAATCGGGAAGCTAAATAATCGTATACTAATTTCGTTTCTTCCACAATATTTTTATTTTCTAAATTAGGTTCAGAGCCTATTTTAGAAAAACGTTCCGTTATGTTTTGAAGTCTAAAAAGATCTTTTTCAATTTCAGAAACGATAGTATCATCTACTTGCTCAGCTTTCATAATTTCGACCCATCCAATTAATGATGAAAGCGGTGTACCAATTTGATGTGCTGTTTCTTTGGCCATACCCGCCCAGAGTTTACTTTGAGCTGAAATTTTATTAGTTCGATAATAATTATAAACTAAAGCACCAAATAAAACAATAATCGTAATCAATGCCATAGGATAATATTTTAGTTGGCTTAATAATGCCGAGTCCATATAATACAAATAGCGACGTTTTCCTTTGTCGTATTCAATATTAATTTTGTTATTAGCTTGTTTAAACTGGAAAATAACATGTTTTGTTTTCTTAGGGCTCTTAAATAAAGCTTCGTCTAGATTGGTAAAACTCAATATACTATCTTTTTCATCTAATAGTATTGTAGGAATGGTTTCATTATTAGTTAATATTTGTAAAGGCAAATCTACTTCTGTTTCATCTGTTGCATTTTGTAATGTTTTTTGAGCCGTAGCCAAAAGTTCCATTTTATGACGCTCTTCTTTTCTAAAAATTTGCATCAAAGTATAAGTATTCCACAAAATAAGGCTAATAATTAGGAAAGAAAATCCTACTAACAGCCAACGAATAGAATTATTTTTATTAGTAAAAATCATTATTTATGCTTAAGAGTCTAAATATAATAAAAGTCTATTTTCTTTACTTTATTTTATAGCTTCTTTTCTTATTTTTGTTTAAAAACCAATTTATAAATGAAAAGTTTCATTCCTACTGAATTATCTACCCCACAAGTTCAGTCTTATTTACAAGGGGCTATTGCGCCAAGACCCATTGCATTTGCTAGTACGATAGATGCACAAGGTAGACCTAATTTATCTCCTTTTAGTTTTTTTAATGTTTTTAGTGCTAATCCTCCTATTTTAGTCTTTTCTCCAGCCAGAAGAGTAAGAGGTAATACAACTAAACATACCTTAGAAAACGCATTAGAAACTAAAGAAGTGGTTATAAATGTTGTAAATTATGATATTGTACAACAAATGTCGCTTTCCAGTACGGAGTATGCTGAAGGAATAAATGAATTTGAAAAAGCGGGTCTCACGGCATTATCTTCTGATCTTGTAAAACCATTTCGTGTTGCCGAATCACCCGTACAATTTGAGTGTAAAGTAAATGAAATAATTTCATTAGGCACAGAAGGAGGTGCTGGTAATTTAATAATTTGTGAAGTTCTAAAAATCCATGTAGATGAAACTATCTTAGATAAAAATGGGATGATTGATCAACATAAAATTGATTTGGTAGCTCGTTTAGGTGGGAATTGGTATTCGCGTTCTAACATGGGTTTATTTGAAGTACCAAAACCTTTGATCTCTTTAGGAATTGGAGTAGATGCAATTCCTAGCTTTATTAAAGAAGATTCTTTTTTTACAGGAAATGATTTAGGTATGCTAGGAAATATAGAAGCTTTGCCAAAAGAAGAAGAAATCCTTATCTTTGTCCAAGAAAACAATTTAATTAAAGAAGCTTTACAGGCTAATAATCTTATAAAGATCAAAGAATTAGCTAAAGAGTATTTAAAAAAACAAGACATACTTTCGGCATGGAAAGTGCTGTTAGCAAAATAATTAATACAAGTTATCATGGAAGTTACAGGAAGAATTAAAATGATTAACCCTACACAAGAGGTTAGTGCATCTTTTAAAAAAAGAGAGTTAGTAGTTACAACAGAGGAGCAATATCCACAACATATCATGATTGAGTTTACTCAAGCAAAAGTAGATGATTTAAATAACTTCCAAGTGGGAGAACAGGTAAAAGTATCAATTAATTTACGTGGTCGCGAGTGGATTAATCCGCAAGGAGAAGCTAAATATTTTAATACCATTCAAGGATGGAGAATTGAAAGAGTTCAACCTATGCAGGCAACACAACCTGCTATGACTCAACAAATGCCTCCAATGCCCGCAGCACAAGCTTTTGAACCAGCTCCTAGTTTCAATGAAGAAGAACATGACGATCTTCCTTTCTAATTTAAAAAACAAAAAAATAAAGACAAAAAGTCATTCAGTATGTAAAATATTTGAATGACTTTTTAGTTTAATAATATCTTTGCTCTTTTTTCCTTTTATTATTTTTCTAATAAATTATGTACTTTATAACTAAAGAATTATATTTTCCACCAATAGAAGAAACATCAAAAGAAGGTGTACTAGCAGTAGGTGGCGATTTATCGCCTGAACGATTATTATTAGCCTATAAAAACGGTATTTTTCCTTGGTTTGATGATAATGATCCTATTTTATGGTGGTGTCCACCTCAGCGTATGGTTTTATTTCCTAATGAATTTAAACCCTCTAAAAGTATGCGAAATGTAATAAATAAAGGTATTTTTAAAATTACTTTTAATACGTGTTTTCGTGATGTAATGATTAATTGTCAACAAATTTATCGTCCAGACCAATACGGAACCTGGATTACAGACGAAATGATAGATTCCTACACATATTTGCATGAAATAGGAAAGGCAATGTCCGTTGAGGTTTGGCTAGGAAAGGAATTAGTAGGTGGATTATATGGTGTAGATATGAATCCTATTTTTTGTGGTGAAAGTATGTTTTCTCATGTGAGTAATGCTTCTAAAGTGGCTTTTATTGCGTTAGTAGATTATCTAAAGGAAAATAAATACAAACTATTAGATTGTCAAATATACAACGATCATTTAGCTTCTTTAGGATGTTATGAAATACCTAGAGAGGACTTTATAACACTTTTAAAAGAGAAATAAAGGGAGTCTATAGAGATAAATCTGGGGTTATAAAATTATATACAAATAAATATTCTACTAGAGGTCTTAAGTAATAAAAAAGGCTGTCCTCAATTAAAAGAAGAAATTCAAGAATATATTAACTATTATACCATTTAAACTTTGAAATTTCCTCGTAATACTTTTTTTAACCTTGAGACTGTCCAAAAAATTCGCAATCTTGTCATCCTATGTTTGCACAGGGAAGTTTTTTGAATATTTTATAAATTTATTTCAACAGAAGAAAGAGAAAGATAAAAAGCTAAATTTTGTCATTGGTCAAAAGACTCTTCGCAATACTAGTTCCTTTCTCTCTCTGCTTTTGAACTTGGACAGTTCATTTAGAGTTATTTGCATTTTTGATTCGCCTTAGGCTTAAATCCTAAAAAATCTCCAATATTTTCTGAATATAATGTATCTAAACTACCATTATTATTTATTTCTTTTGATATTAATTCACATAATTCTATGTCTTGAATTCTAAAATTCAATGCTTTTACATTGTTAATTACATAAGAATATAAAGCTTGGTTATCCCCTTTTACAACACTAGAATTTGGTTATAAGTAAAATCTATATCTTTTCTTCTATTGTTTGAATCAATTATTCTAACAACTTTATCATAAAGAACTTCAGAGTCAATTATCTCAAAGTTATTTTCTTTATGATAAAAAGTTGTTCGTTTGAAGTTTGATTGTCGGACTTATTCCCATTATAAAGAAAATACAATTGATGCTTAATTATAAATCCTCGTTTTGTTAAATCCTTATATTCTTCAATTTTAGATGAAAGATCTTTAGAATTAGGTAATTCATTTCCTTTTAGGAAAAACTCCTCAAAATTATCTTTGAATTTATCTAACTTTCCTTGTTCCTGTTTTTTAGAGTTTTTACATTGAAAAACATACATTATACATTGAAGCCATTTCCTTCAAAATAAATTCCATCAATTCTACCATCTTGATTTAAACTTTTATTATTATCAGGAGTTAAAATTAAAATTTCATTTATAGACTTCATCGAAAGATTTATCTAATACAACTGCAATAGAAAACACTTCAAACGCATCATCAATTGAAATTTCAAATTGTTTAGAAATTTTTTCTAAATACCCTCTAATAAATAAATCTTTCATCCTTCCTAATATTTATCCAACCAAGTTAATAATCTTTCCTGGAACGATAATCACATTTTTAGGTGTATGTCCTTGTAATTGTGCTTGTGTACGTTCATCTTTCATGATGATTTCTTCTATTTGTTCTTTGCTTAAATCTAGTGGTAATTTAATTTTAAAACGCATTTTCCCATTAAAAGAAACTGGATATTCTTTTTCGCTTTCTACTAAATATTTTTCTTCAAATTTAGGGAAAGCTACCGTTGCTATGGAACCTTGGTGTCCTAACGCATTCCATAATTCTTCAGCAATATGGGGTGCATAAGGCGAAATAATTACTGTCAATGGTTCTAAAATAGCGCTATGATGGCATTTTTGTTGCGATAACTCATTCACACAAATCATAAATTGAGAAACCGAAGTATTAAATGAGAAATTCTCAATATCTTCAGTTACTTTTTTGATGGTTTTATGTAACGATTTGTACATATCTGCCGTTGGTTCCTCATTGGTAACAATACTTCCATTGTCATCAAAGTACAATCTCCATAATTTCTTTAAGAAACCATAAACTCCTGTGATACCAGCTGTGTTCCAAGGTTTAGCTTGTTCTAACGGACCTAAGAACATTTCGTATAAACGTAGGGTGTCTGCTCCGTATTCGTTACAAATATCATCTGGGTTGACTACATTATACCAACGTTTTGACATTTTTTCTACTTCGCGACCTACAATATATTTTCCATTTTCAGTAATAAATTCAGCTTCTTTGAATTCAGGGATCCAATTTCTTAATTTTTCTAAATCTATTTCATCTGAAGCATTAACGATATTTACATCTACACGAATTTCTTCTGTTTGATATTCAGATTTTAAATTTTTAGAAACATACTGATTTGTTCCAGAAATTCTGTAAACAATTGCACTCATTCCTAAAATCATCCCTTGATTGATTAATTTTTTGAAGGGTTCTTCTGTAGGTGCAAAACCTCTATCTTTTAAGAATTTGTTCCAAAAACGAGAATATAATAAATGCCCAGTAGCGTGTTCGCTTCCACCTATGTATAAATCGACATTTTCCCAATATTTTAAAACATCTGAACTTGCAAATTCATTTTCATTAGACGCATCCATATAACGCATCCAGTACCAAGACGAACCTGCCCAACCTGGCATAGTGTTTAATTCTAATGGAAATATGGTTTCGTTGTTAATTAACTGATTACTAACTACTGTACACTGCACGCTATCCCAAGCCCAAACCGAAGCGTTTCCTAATGGTGGTTGACCATCTTCTGTTGGTAAGTATTTTTCTACTTCAGGCAAAATGATTGGTAAATGTTTCGCTTCGATCATCTGAGGCAATCCATTTACATAATACACAGGGAAGGGTTCACCCCAATAACGTTGGCGAGAGAATACCGCATCACGTAAACGGTAATTTACTTTGGCTTTTCCTGCTCCTATTTTTTCTAATTCCTCAATAACTTTCTTGGTTCCAGATTTGTAATCTAATCCGTTTAAGAAATCTGAATCTACTAATTCGAAACCAGATTTTTCAGCAAAAGGGCCAGCCTCCCCCGACCCCTCCAAAGGAGGGGAGGTAAGACTGAATATATTTTTAATTGGAATATTAAAATGTTTTGCGAATGCGTAATCTCTTTCATCTCCAATTGGTACTGCCATTACTGCACCAGTCCCGTATCCTGCTAATACATAATCGCCAATCCAAACGGGAATTGGTTCTTTGGTAAACGGATGTTCCGCATACGCACCTGTAAATACCCCCGAAATGGTTTTCACATCGGCCATACGCTCTCTTTCTGAACGTTTTGCCGTTGCTTCAATATAGGCATCTACCGCGGCTTTTTGCTCAGGAGTCGTAATTTGCGCAACCAATTCGTGTTCAGGAGCTAATGTCATAAATGTTACTCCAAAAATCGTATCAGGACGGGTAGTAAATACTGGAATTCTGAATTCTGAATTCTGAATTCTGAATTCAACGTGCGCACCGACCGATTTTCCAATCCAGTTGCGTTGTGATTCTTTCAACGATTCGGTCCAATCGATAGTATCAAGACCTTGTAATAATCTTTCTGCATAGGCAGAAATTCGCATTGACCATTGGGTCATTTTTTTACGAATTACAGGGTGACCACCACGTTCTGAAACACCGTTTACAATTTCGTCATTTGCCAAAACTGTTCCTAAAGCAGGACACCAGTTTACTTCGGTTTCGGCTAAATAGGTTAATCGATATTGTAGCAATATTTTTTGTTGCTCTTCAGAAGTATATGATTTCCAGTCATCAGCCGTAAACACAGCAATGTTATCATCACAAACCGCATTAACATTTGCATTTCCTTCTTTTTCAAAAACAGAAACTAAAGTTGAAATATCTTCGGCTTTATCAGAATCATTATTATACCAGGAATTAAACAATTGAATAAAAATCCATTGGGTGTGTTTGTAATAATCAGGATTAGAAGTACGTACTTCACGATCCCAATCGAAAGAAAAACCTATTTTATCTAATTGTTCACGATAACGAGCAATGTTTTCGCGAGTTGTCTTTTCTGGATGTTGACCAGTTTGGATAGCATATTGTTCTGCTGGTAAACCAAAAGAATCATACCCTTGTGGATGTAATACATTGTATCCTTGATGGCGTTTATAACGTGCCACAATATCAGAAGCGATATATCCCAGCGGGTGTCCTACGTGTAATCCCGCTCCTGAAGGATATGGGAACATATCTAATACGTAGTATTTTGGCTTATCCGAATTATTTGATGCAGCAAAGGTTTTATGATCTGCCCAGTACTTTTGCCATTTGGCTTCGATGTCGTTGTGAAAATATTTCATATTATTTCTTATTTGGGTATAATGCCAAATGATTTTTAGTTTTAAAATAAATAATTAAAAGTTTAATCAAGTTTTCCAATGAAACCTAAACCGTAGGTTTTTTCATTTAAAATAGGATAAGCAATATAGCTCATTCTTTTATCTTTTTTTGTTTGATCCCATTTAAAAGGACTCCAATAATGCACTACAATAGCGGATGCCATTCCTATACCTGCACCTGCAGCAACATCGCCAGGCCAATGACGTGTGTTAGCTACTCGTAATACTCCTGTAGCAGTTGCAAATAAAAAACCAGAGGCTGCATACCATTTATTAGAATCTTTATATTCTAAATATTGAAGCATGGCATTTGTAAAAGCGGTTGCCGCATGTCCTGATGGGAATGAATTTTTAGCAGATCCATCAGGACGTAAGTCTCCTACAGAATTCTTTAATCCGTGTACAATAGCAGCACTGATAGCATTTGAAACGATTTGATTTGTAATTATTTGTTTATATCCGTGCTTACTTTCAATGCCTATGGTTTTACCACCTAAGGTTTGAACAATAGGAATATACTGTATATAATCATCAATTTTGGTACTAAAAGAAGTGCCAAATAATTGATTTTTAAAATCTAATAATTGATTACGCCAAGCTGGATTACGTAAAATAACACCAGATACTATTAATGCAGTAGGAATAATCATTTTCTTCATTTTAAAGGTATCATAATGATCTACCTTTTTTCCATGTATTGTATCTATTATTTGTGCAAAACTAGAAAAAGTGCATAAATAGCTTATTAATATACAATAAATTAATTTTTGTTTTTTCATAATCTATCTAAAAAGTAATGGATAATCCTAATGTTTTAAAACCAGCCTTATTGGAACCAATGATATTCATTTCGTATTTAGGCTTGTTTAATTGTAATCCTATGTTTTTATTTACATCTTTAAATCTTCTTTTGGCAATATTTTTACCAGAAAAATATCCTATCAATAAAGCTAGAGGATAATCTGAAATCCAATGTACTTCACTTTGAACCATCTGAAAACACATACCTGCTATTAATGTATATCCAACAGGTTTAATCCATTTATAATCTGGATAATTGGTCGTAATCACGGTTAAAGCAGACATAATTGTAGTAAGATGTCCAGAAGGCATAGCATCATAATGAGGGGTAGATTTTGAATAGGCTGAAAAACTAGGAAAAGGATTCCAGTCGCCTCCTGGATTACCATTTTCACGTGCAATGAATGGACTTTCGCGTCCTGTAACTCGTTTTAAAAATTGAACATACACCCCTGATAATGCTAAACTTTCTATTAAGCCGCTGGCGGTTGATAACGCTCTATAGTCATTATTAAACAAACCAAAAGTTGTAAATCCAGCTGTTAGTAATATAACTGTAGTACCATTTCCTATTAGATAAAAACCAGCGCCAAGATTTTTAGGGATATTCTGTAACGGCCCAAATTTACCATATATATTATTAGAACTTAATCCTATACGATCCGAAAATTCGCGTGATGAATTTGTGATTGATTGATCAAACGGAACTAAAAGAGCTGTACTTGCAACTGCTCCTCCTAAATACCAAGCATGATCTTTAGCAATAAAGTCTTTGCTAGTAGTAATAAAATCCTTTGGTAAAAAAGTAATGGCATCTAAAATTCGAGGTTTGTTATAAATTCGACTCGTATTTGGATTGATTTGATAAGACTGTGTTTTTTCTTCTGTTTCAAGTTTATCGGTTTTGATTCCTACTAAAGTATCTTTACTTTGACAGAATAAACTTAGATTTAACAGTAAACAACAATAAAAAGCTATTTTTTTCAACTCTTTTAAATTTTTTAAGATTCTTGCAAATTTACATTTATTATAAGAAAGTGGAAACTTTGAGCATTATTAACTTTACATAAAGAAAATCTTTGTTATTTTTACCGCAAATAAATATACTATATGAGTTCATCTTTTGATAAGTTTCAAAAACGTCGATTAATTACATCGTACTTTTCAGTAGTACTAAGTGTTGGTTTGGTACTCTTTATGTTAGGTTTATTGGCGTTATTTATTGTTAATGCTAAAAAATTGTCAAATGATTTTAAAGAAGGTATTACCATGACCGTTTTCTTTAAAGATGATGCTAAGGATACCACATTAACAAAATATGGAGAAATGCTCAAAGAAGCTAATTTTGCCAAAGATTTTGTTTTTATATCAAAAGAACAAGCCGCTAAAGAACATGAAAAAACATTAGGAGAAAATTTTACTGAATTTTTAGGAATGAATCCGTTAAAAAACTCTTTTGATATTCATTTACGTGCTGACTATGTTGAAAACGATAGCGTAGCTAAAATTGAACGTAAACTAAGAGAAAATCCATTAGTAGCGGATATTTTTTATGATAAACAATTGGTAAAAATGGTAAATGAAAATGTTAAAAAAGCTAGTATGTGGATTCTGATCATAAGTGGTTTTTTAACGGTAGTAGCGGTTTTATTAATTAATAGTTCTTTGCGTTTATCCATTTATGCTAATCGTTTTATTATTAAAACTATGCAAATGGTAGGAGCCACGAAATCATTTATTAGAAAACCATTTATATTAAGAAGTATAAAATTAGGTATCATAGGAGCTGGCGTTGCAATTATAGCTTTATTAGCTTTATTGTTTTATATAGATGCTATTTGGCCAACTTTAGGAGTATTTAACGATATATTTTCTATTGTTTTTATTTTATTAAGTGTATTCGGAATAGGAATCTTAATTACTTGGCTAAGTACTTATTTTGCTACACAACGTTTTTTAAATTTAAGAACGGACGATTTATATTAATTTTTTAAATATTAATTTTAGAGTTTAGTCAATCAACTCTATTTGTTAAATTCTAAAATCTATTTTTTTCTTATGGAAAATAAAAAAAATGAATTTCTTTTTGAAAAAGTAAACTATAAATTTTTGCTTATAGGTGTTGCTATTATTGCTTTTGGATTTATATTAATGTCAGGAGGAGGCAGTGAAGATCCCGCTGTTTTTAACCCTGAAATTTTTAGCTTTAGAAGAATTCGATTAGCACCAACTGTCGTTTTAGCAGGTTTTGGTATTGTTATTTATTCTATTTTCAAACAAGATAAATAACTCAATCGTATAATAATAAGTATTATTTACTTTTTATTATTTGTTAATCACTCAATATAAAATGGATTTACTTAAAGCAATTATTATCGCTATAATAGAAGGTCTAACAGAATATTTACCTGTTTCTTCTACTGCTCACATGATTTTTACAAGTTCTTTTTTTGGTATTCAAAACGATGATTTTGTAAAATTATTTCAAGTTTCGATACAATTTGGTGCTATTCTAGCGGTCGTTTTTTTGTATTGGAAAAAGTTTTTTGATTTTACCAAATTTAATTTTTATATCAAGTTGGCAGCAGCTGTTGTTCCCGCTTTAATATTAGGTAAACTATTCGATGATAAAATAGAAGCTGTTTTAGAAAAACCCATCCCAATTGCTTTTGTATTAATAGTAGGAGGTATTATTTTATTATTTATTGACCGTTTTTTTCAAAATAGTCAAATTAATTCCGAAGAAGAAATTTCTATTAAAAAAGCTATCACTATTGGATTTTGGCAATGTCTAGCTATGATGCCTGGTACCAGTAGAAGTGCTGCATCCATAATAGGAGGTATGCAGCAAGGACTTTCACGTCATGTAGCTGCTGAATTTTCTTTCTTTTTAGCGGTTCCCACTATGTTAGCTGTAACTTGTTACTCCGTGTTTTTAAAAACCTACGAACATAGTCAAATGAAAGGCTATGAGTTAATTTTACAATCAAAAGACACTATTACAATGTTTATTATAGGAAATATAGTAGCATTTATAGTAGCCGTATTAGCCATCAAATTATTCATAGGAATAATCAAAAAATATGGTTTTAAACCATGGGGATGGTATCGCATTATTGCAGGAACCCTATTATTAATTTATTTTTCTATTAATAAATAAAATTTTGTATACAAAAGAAGATATATTAAACGGACAAGTTTTACTCATAGACAAACCCCTAACTTGGAGCTCCTTTCAAGCTGTTAATAAATTAAAATACGTATTAAAAAACCGATTAGACTTACCTAAAAAATTCAAAATAGGTCATGCTGGTACTTTAGACCCATTAGCTACTGGTTTATTAATCGTTTGTACAGGAAAATACACCAAAAAAATCCCAGAATTAATGGGGCAAACTAAGGAATATACAGGTACTATAAAATTAGGTGCTACGACTCCTTCTTATGATTTAGAAACGCCTATAAATGCTATTTTCCCAATTGAACATATTACTCCTTTGCTCATAACAGAAACTGTTAAACAATTTATAGGTGAAATAGATCAAAAACCGCCTGTATTTTCTGCCTTAAAAAAAGACGGAAAACGATTATATGAACATGCTCGTGCTGGAGAAGAAATTGAAATTCAAGCGAGAAAAACCACAATTTACGAATTCGAAATAACCAGAATTGCATTACCTGAAATTGATTTTAGAATCAGTTGTAGCAAAGGTACTTATATTCGTTCTTTAGCGTATGATTTGGGCAAAGCATTAGAATCAGGAGGACATTTAACCGCTTTACGACGTACAAAAAGTGGTTCTTATTCAATAGAAGAAGCACTAACACCAGATGTTTTTTCAGAATTAATTCCCAATAATTAATTTTATACTTAAAAAAATAAATAAAAAAATGTTCAAAAAATAAGAGAATTTTATCACTTTCCTAGTTTAAATTAAATAAGGTAAAAGGGTAAAAAATCAGATATAGTATTGTTGAAATTATTTTTTCTTTATAATGACAAACTAAATGTTGATTTCTTAATTTTTGAACATTTACTTTTTTGTAAGTAATTTATTTTAAATTAGTTATATATTTTATTATTTACTAATTCTTCTATATGTGTCATAATAGATATTAACTCTTCCATTGTGCTTTTTCCTTTGTCATGTAAATACCAAAGTTGTAATTCTTTTTTAGCTGTTTGATCTACTACCCCATGTTGAGCCTTATAATTTTTAATTAAATTTGTAGCTCCCTCAGGTCTAGGTCCCCAAGTTGCTTTTAATTCTTGATTTTTATTATCTAAAATGATGAGTTTTGGAATAGCACGCGCATCATTGGTTAAAAAACAATTCATTAAAGGATCGTTTGCATCTCTAAATACAAATCTTAAATTAATTTTATCTGTTACAGAACTTATTTTGTACAAAATAGGTGCTATTTGAGCCACATCGCCACACCAACCTTCTGCTAGTACTAACCATGTATATTCATTTTTTATATTTTTTAATTTTTCCAAAATATCTTCAGGAATCTGTAAAGTTTTATCTAAACGATTCATGCGAGTTTGGTTTAATTGGCTATAATACAGATGATCTTCTGACTGATCATTCCCCGAAGATTTCCCTTGAACTAATAAGTCCGCTACCGATTTTCTATACTCTGAATAGGTATAACTATTTAATAGACCTTGAATAATTTCTGTTTTCATAATAGCTAATAGTTTGTGTGTTTTTTAATATTTACGGAATTATTATTTTTTAATTAAAATAATACGTTATAATATTATAACGTATATATCATTAATACGTAAATTTATATATAAAAAATCATTTTTTTTGTAACAAAAATTACATAATATGAAAAAAAAACGTTGTGACTGGTGTCAAAAAGATAATTTATATCGTAACTACCATGATAATGAATGGGGTAACCCTATTTATGATGATGAAACAATTTTTGAATTTTTAGTACTAGAAACTTTTCAAGCAGGCTTAAGTTGGTATACTATTCTTACTAAAAGAGAAAATTTTAGAAAAGCATTCAATAACTTTGATTTTCAAAAAATTGCAAAATACAGCAATAAAAAAATGGAATTATTAGCCCAAGATTCAGGTATTATTCGCAATAAACTTAAAATAAAAGCTACAGTAACAAACGCCCAAGCCTTTATGAAGGTACAAGAAGAATTTGGAACTTTTTCGAAATATATCTGGGGTTTTGTAGGCGGAAAACCTATAGACAACAAACCTAAAACTTTAAAAGATGTTCCTGCTACAACTGAAATATCAGATAAACTAAGTAAAGATTTAAAAAAACGCGGATTCAAATTCGTAGGTTCAACCGTAGTATACGCCTATATGCAGGCTATAGGAATGGTAAATGATCACATAGAGGACTGTTGGAAAAGGAATAGTTAGTTTAAAATTTAACATTTATAAATTAAAAAATAGTTTACATTTGTCCTGTACTTTAGGGGTGTTTGCATAGCAGGCTGAGATTTTACCCTTTGAACCTGATCTAGTTCATACTAGCGTAGGGAAAAGTAAATGACTTCTTGTATAGTGTTCTTAGCTATGCGTGTAGCCATTCCTAAAGTTTAAAATAATACGGAATGGAACTTATTATCAATCAAGAAAAAAAAATATTTAAGGAAGAAGTACTCACCCTACAAGAACTCCTTGATATCGAATTACCTGACAAACAAAAAGGTATTGCGATCGCTATTGACCAACAAGTTATCCCTAGATCGCAATGGGAAAACACTTCGCTACAATCTAATCAAAAAATAATCATCATTAAAGCTACGCAAGGAGGCTAATTTTTATTTTAAGTTTTAACGAACTTAAAAACTGAAACTTTTCAACCTAAAAAAATATGGAAAATACAATCACAAGAACACCTTTCCCTAATTCAAAAAAGGTGTACATACAAGGAGAAATACACGACATTCAAGTTGCGATGCGTGAAATAACGTTGTCAGATACTAAACTGACAAACGGGCAAGTAGAACAAAATCCGCCCGTAACGGTTTATGATACTTCTGGTGCTTATACAGATCCGAGTATCGAAATTGATGTTCGCAAAGGATTACCTCGTTTGCGCGAGCAATGGATTTTAGACAGAAATGATGTCGAAATTTTAGATGAATTAAGTTCTGAATATGGTAAACAACGTTTAGCCGATGAAAAATTAGATCATTTGCGTTTTGAATATCTTCATCAACCTATGCGTGCCAAAGAAGGTGCTAATGTAACCCAACTATACTACGCTAAACAAGGCATCATCACGCCTGAAATGGAATACATTGCTATTCGTGAAAACCAACGTATTGAACAATTAGAAACAGCACAAAAAGCAATGTGTCATCAGCATGCTGGGGAAAGTTTTGGTGCAAGAACTCCTAAAGGAAAAATTACCGCCGAATTTGTTCGCAGTGAAGTAGCTGCTGGAAGAGCAGTAATTCCAAATAATATCAATCATCCTGAAAGCGAACCTATGATTATAGGGCGCAACTTTTTGGTAAAAATTAATGCAAATATTGGTAACTCTGCGGTAACTTCAAGCATTGAAGAAGAAGTTGAAAAAGCCGTTTGGGCTTGTCGTTGGGGAGCTGATACCATTATGGATTTATCAACTGGTAAAAACATACACGAAACCCGCGAGTGGATTATCAGAAATTCACCTGTGCCTATAGGTACTGTGCCTATTTACCAAGCCTTAGAAAAAGTAAAAGGTGTGGCTGAAGATTTAACTTGGGAAATTTTCCGTGATACTTTAATAGAACAATGTGAACAAGGAGTTTCCTATTTCACCATACACGCTGGAGTTTTACTGCGTTATATTCATTTAACGGCAAATAGGGTAACCGGAATTGTTTCTCGTGGGGGTTCTATTATGGCAAAATGGTGTTTATTTCATCACAAAGAAAATTTCTTATACACACATTTTGAAGACATTTGCCAAATATTAAAACAATATGACGTTGCCTTTTCTTTGGGTGACGGCTTACGTCCTGGATCGATTGCCGATGCTAATGATGCTGCACAATTTGCCGAATTAGAAACTTTAGGTGAATTGACAAAAATTGCTTGGAAACACGATGTGCAAGTATTTATTGAAGGTCCTGGTCACGTACCTATGCATTTGATTAAGGAAAATATGGAAAAACAATTGGAATGTTGTTCTGAAGCTCCTTTTTATACCTTAGGTCCATTAACTACGGATATTGCACCAGGTTACGATCATATCACATCGGGAATTGGAGCAGCTATGATTGGTTGGTTTGGTTGTGCGATGTTATGTTATGTAACACCAAAAGAACATTTGGGTCTGCCGAATAAAAAAGACGTGAAAGACGGCGTAATCACCTATAAAATTGCAGCCCATGCAGCCGATTTAGCAAAAGGTCACCCTGGAGCGCAATATCGTGATAATGCTTTAAGTAAAGCCCGATTTGAATTCCGTTGGGAAGATCAATTTAACCTTTCTTTAGATCCTGATACAGCACGTGAATTCCACGATGAAACACTTCCTGCTGATGCGGCTAAAGTAGCTCACTTCTGTTCGATGTGTGGTCCTAAATTCTGTTCGATGAAAATTTCACAAGAAATTAGAGATACTGCTGTTGAAGAAGGACTTAAAGCTAAATCAGAAGAATTTATTGAAAACGGTAAAGAGATTTATGTCTAGTTATTATTCCATAGAGATACACAAAGAAACCCAGAGATACACAAAGTTTACATAGATTTTGTGTGACTCTGTATAAAAACTTTGTAATACGAGCGAAGCGAACTGAAAAAGAAAACTTTGTGTGACTCTGTGTAAGAACTTTGTGAAACTCTGTGTAAAAACTTTGTAATTCGAGCGAAGCGAAATAAAGAAAAAAACTTTGTGTAACTCTGTGTAAGAACTTAGTGAAACTTAGTGAACCAAAAAAATGATTCTACTATCAACAGAACATATTATAGAAAATGAAATCCAAACCCTGCATCAGTTATTTGAGGCAGGGCTTACTCATTTTCATATCAGAAAACCTAACTACACTTTACAAGAAACAAAAGCATATTTAGAAAAAATTGACACTTCTTTTCATCCATTTTGTGTGGTATATTATCCTGAATTAGTAAATGAATACGATTTGAAAGGAATCCATCAAACTAATCAAAATAGAAATTCGATAGTAAAAAACACAAAAAGTTTATCCACCTCAACGCATAGTATTTCAGAATTTAATGAACTTTATTCGGCTTATCATTATGCCTTTTTGAGTCCAATATTTCCAAGTATTTCGAAAACTAATTATCAAAATCCTGAGATTCTTCATCAAATTGCTCAACGCACAAATTTTAACACGCAACTTATAGCTTTGGGAGGTATTTCAGAAAAAAATATTTCCGAAGTACTTCCATATTTTAACTCGGTTGCCTTGCTAGGTGCCATTTGGTTACATCCTAATCCTATAGAACAATGGAAAAAATGTCAAAACATCGTCCTTTCGTACTCAGTCTAGCAGGCTTTGATCCTTCGGCTGGAGCGGGTGTTCTTGCCGATGTTAAAACATTTGAAATGCAGAAAGTGTATGGATTAGCCGTGATTACTGGAAATACTATTCAAACGGAAGATAGGTTTCTCAAAATGGAGTGGATGGACACTTCTTGGGTAATTGATAGTCTTAATCATCTTGCCAAACAGTATGAGGTACAAGCTGTGAAAATTGGAATTATTCCGAGCTTAGAAACATTGGATACTTATATAAAAACCATAAAACTTTTGTGGCCTAAGGCAAAAATTGTTTGGGATCCTGTATTAAAAGCGACAGCAAATTATGAATTCACTCCGCTTATTTACGATAGTTTACCATCTATTTTAGAACAAGTTGACCTCATCACTCCTAATCATAATGAATTAGACATCTTAGTTCCTCAATCTATAAGCCCTCTAGAAAAAGCTGAGTTATTGGCACAACATACAGCAGTTTTATGGAAAGGAGGACATAATATATCCCAACCAGGAACAGATTATTTGATTATAAGCCATGAAACTCATATTTTAAAACCCTCTACTAACAAAATATATCCCAAACACGGTTCGGGTTGTATTTTATCATCTGCCATCACGGCACATTTAACTCTAGATAAATCACTTCCAGAAAGTTGTAAAAAAGCCAAACAATTTATAGAACAAACATTAAACTCAAATAAAAAATTATTAGCCTACTATGTTACCTAAAATTCAATTTATATCGCAGGGGGAAACGCCTGAAAAGCAACTTAATTCGATTCGAAAAGCCTTAGATGCGGGAATTACTTGGACTCAATTACGTTATAAAAACGCTTCTAAAATTGATGTTTTTAGATTGGCCGAAAAAGTTAAAAAAGAAACAGATCAATATAATGCTTTACTTACCATAAATGATTTTCCTACCATAGCCAAAGCCATAGATGCTCACGGATTACATTTAGGACTTACTGATGGAAGTATTGAGCAAGCACGTGAATTATTAGGTAATGTTAAAATTATAGGAGGTACAGCCAACACTCTTGAAGATGTACAACAACGATTAGCTGAAAGATGTGATTATGTGGGTTTAGGTCCATTACGATTTACTACCACTAAAGAAAAACTAAGCCCCTCGTTAGGTTTTGAAGGTTATAAAAAAATTATCAATACCAGCTCAAATACAGCATTGGTAAAACCCATTTTTGCCATTGGAGGAATAGTAGAAAATGACCTCCCTAAACTATTAGAAATTGGTGTCTATGGCATAGCCGTTTCTGGTTTAATTTATAATGCCACACAACCTAGTCAAATTGTAAAACAACTCAACGAAACACTTTATACGTATGCTTAACATAGGAAATACCACATTTAGCTCCCGATTGTTTGTTGGTACTGGAAAATTTGGTTCTAGTCAAATAATGGAAGAAGCTATTTTAGCCTCTGGTTCAGAATTAGTAACGGTAGCCTTAAAAAGAGTCGATTTTGAAACCGAAACCGATGCCATTCTCTCGCACCTCAACCATTCGCATATTCAATTGTTACCCAATACTTCTGGAGCAAGAAATGCTAAAGAAGCTGTTTTCGCAGCACAGTTAGCTCGCGAAGCGATGGAAACGAATTTAGTAAAACTCGAAATTCATCCTGATCCAAAATATTTACTTCCTGACCCTATCGAAACCTTAAAAGCTACGGAAGAACTTGCTAAACTAGGATTTGAAGTTTATCCTTACATTCATGCCGATCCCGTTTTATGTAAGTTACTTGAAGAAGTGGGAACAGCTGCTGTTATGCCTTTGGGTTCTCCCATAGGAAGTAACAAAGGACTACGAACTATCGATTTTTTAGAAATTATCATTGAACAAAGTAAAGTACCTGTAATTATTGATGCAGGGATAGGTGCACCGTCTGATGCTGCTAAAGCAATGGAATTAGGTGCCGATGCTGTGTTAGTTAACACCGCAATTGCCGTTGCTGGAAATCCAGTAGCTATGGCACAAGCATTTAAAGAAGCCGTTATTGCAGGACGAAGAGCTTTTGAAGCCCAGTTAGCCAATCCGCTAGCGCATGCCGAAGCCTCTAGCCCGTTAACGTCGTTTTTATAAAGGCTGTGCAAAAATTAAAAAATCAACACACCAATTGTCACTCCGACGCAAGGAGGAGTCTCATAATAAATATTATGTGATTTCTCCCACTGGTCGAAATGACAAAATTGCGACCTTTTAGGGCTACCTCATAAAATCTAAAAATTATGACCTTTAAAACTGTATTTGAAAACTATTCTTGGGAAACTGTGGCTAACCGAATTGCTTCGGTAACACATCGTGATATAGAAAACGTTTTGCGTAAACCTAAACGAACCGTCGAGGATTTTCTAACGCTTTTATCTCCTCTAGCTCAAGAGTATTTAGAATCTATGGCGCAACTGGCTCATCAACTCACGCAAAAACGCTTTGGCAAAACCATTCAGCTTTATGCGCCTATGTATTTGAGTAACGAGTGCCAAAATATTTGTACCTATTGTGGTTTTAGCCTTGACAATAAAATCAAAAGAAAAACACTTTCAGATAGTGAAATTCGGCAGGAAGTAGAAACACTAAAAGCTATGGGCTACGATCACGTTTTGTTGGTAACGGGTGAAGCTAATTATACCGTTCACATTGGTTATTTCCTAAATGCTATTGAAGTCATTAAAAACGATTTTGCCAATATTTCTGTTGAAGTACAACCACTTTCACAAGAAGAATACGAACAATTGCATCAAGCAGGTGTGTATTCTGTATTAGTGTATCAGGAAACCTATCATAAAGAAGTCTATAAACAATATCACCCTAAAGGAAAGAAGTCTAATTTCGATTTTAGATTAGAAACGCCAGATCGTGTTGGTAAAGCGGGTATTCATAAAATAGGACTGGGTGTTTTGTTAGGACTAGAAGATTGGCGAGTAGATAGCTTTTTTAATGCCTTACATATTGATTATTTACAAAAGACGTATTGGAAGAGTAAATATTCAGTTTCATTTCCACGCCTCCGACCAGCAGAAGGTATTATTGAACCGAATTTTATAATGGAGGATAAAGATTTGCTCCAACTTATTTGTGCCTACCGCATTTGGAATGAAGATCTGGAAATTTCGATTTCTACGCGTGAAAATGAACATTTTCGGAATCATATTATTCCTATTGGCGTTACTACAATGAGTGCTGGATCTAAGACTAATCCAGGTGGTTATGTTGTCGATCCACAAACTTTGGAACAATTTGAAATTAGTGATGAACGCCCCGTGGCTGAAATTGCGCAATTGATTAATTCAAAGGGTTATCAACCTGTTTGGAAGGACTGGGATAGGGCATTTAGAATTTAGAAATGACCTCTGTGAAACTTTGTGCTTTACTTTGTGAACCTCTGTGTAACAAAAAATAGAATTTACAAGTGAAAAAGATGGATGATGGAAGTCAGAATTTAGAAGTTAGAAATGACCTCTGTGAAACTTTGTGCTTTACTTTGTGAACCTCTGTGTAACAAAAAATAGAATTTACAAGTGAAAAAGATGGATGATGGAAGTCAGAATTTAGAAGTTACAAATGACCTCTGTGAAACTTTGTGCTTTACTTTGTGAACCTCTGTGTAACAAAAAATAGAATTTACAAGTGAAAAAGATGGATGATGGAAGTTAAAATTTAGAAGTTAGAAATGACCTCTGTGAAACTTTGTGCTTTACTTTGTGAACCTCTGTGTAACAAAAAAATAGAATTTACAAGTGAAAAAGATGGATGATGGTACTTCAACACTTCGAGAGCCTCAGTGTCCGTTCAGTAACCGTTGGAATTTGGAAGATGGGTGAAGCTTTGAACTTGAAACTTGAAACAAATAAACCCATAACAATTTTAAAAACCCCCAACGGAGCGAAATATTATTTATGCTTACAATATCAGATTATTTACGTTATTCGAAACATCTTCTTGTGCCTGAAATAGGAGAAGAAGGTCAATTAAAAATAAAAAATGCTAAAGTACTTGTCATTGGTGCGGGTGGTCTAGGTTCTCCTATATTGCAATATCTAACTTCGGCTGGAGTTGGAACGCTAGGTGTAGTGGATTTTGACACGGTGGCATTGCATAACTTACATCGCCAAATCCTTTATACCGAAGCGGATATTGATTTACCTAAAGTCACTCAAGCAAAGATTGCGCTTGAAAAACTAAATCCATTAGTAGAAATTCAAGTATTCAACGAAAAATTAACCCCTGAAAATGCTCCTTCCCTATTTGAATACTTTGATATTATTGTTGATGGTTGTGACAATTTTAATACTCGGTATCTGGTAAACGATGTTTGTGTACAATTAGGAAAGCCATTAGTTTATGGGAGTATTTTTAAATTTGAGGGGCAAATAGCAGTATTTAATCATAACGGAAGCAAACAACTCCGCGATTTATTTCCAGATTCACCCAACCCCGAAGATGTTCCAGATTGTTCATTAAACGGAGTAATTAGTTCCTTACCTGGCATTATAGGTACAATGATGGCACAAGAAACATTGAAAATGATTATAGGTTTGCCTGTATTAAGAAACGAGTTGATTGTTTTTTCAACTTTAAAGTGGGAGTTTCAAAAATTTGAGTTTTAATACTATCTTGAAAATAAATTCAACATAATCTTTTCCTATTTTTGCTAAAAACAGAAAAAATTGAATACATACGAAGCAATATTGATACATCCAGGAGTTACTGGCGGAAGAGTTTCAGGGAACTTACACGTTAAAACTAATGGGATTCTTTTTGAATCTGGTGCAATTAATCATCATATAAGTTTTACTAATTTATCTATTAATGCTGGAGGTGCAGCTAATAGATTTATCTTTTTTTCAGATTCAACTATCAATTCCATTTCTATTTATACCGCTGATAAATCTATTTTAAAAGATAATATCCTAGTATCAAATAATAAATTCAAACAAGAAATCAAAAAATCAAAAAGCACATTAAATGGACTACTTAGAGGGATAATAATTGCTTTAATCATAATTGGATTATTTATCGGTTCTCTTTATTTCCTCAAAGACAAAATGGTAGAAAGTATGGCTAGTCAAGTACCTATTTCTTGGGAAAAAAAGGCTGGTGATAAACTATTTAATACCTTATCATTACAATATCATTTCATAAAAAATGACTCTTTAAAGAATGAATTTATAGAAGTTGCTAAACCTTTATTTAACCAAATTGAAAAAGAAGGCTATAAAGTAGACCTATATTTCGTGAAAGACCCAACAATAAATGCTTTTGCTCTTCCTGGTGGCAAAGTAATTATTCAAACAGGATTGATAGAAAATGCTAAATCTTGGGAAGAAGTTATGGGCGTACTTAGTCACGAACTTTCACACGTTACTAGACGTCATCACATACGAGGAATCATCAATAATTTAGGAATTTTTGCCATTTTATCAGCTACCGTTGGAGACGTAAGTGCCATAGCAGGTACATTTATCAATATGGGTGGCGAATTAGCCTCCTTGTCCAACAGTAGGGATTTTGAAATAGAAGCTGATGAAACGGGCAGAGAATATCTCATAAATGCTAAAATAAATCCAGCAGGATTAATCTCATTCTTTAAAACTTTAGAGAAAGAAGAAAAAACAATTTTAGATTCTACTTCGGTTAAAGATATAGATTTATCTTTCCTATCAACTCATCCAGATACAAAATTCCGAATTGAAAAATTAAAAGAAAAACAAAAAGAAGATAAAACCCCATATCCCTTATTACCTAACACGTTTAATGCTTTTAAAACAAAACTTTTAAACTTGAAATAAAACTATGAGAATTAAAACAGAAGGAAAACCTGCTTTTGCTTATGTGATGGTCGAACTGGAACCAGGAGAGACCATTATTGCAGAATCAGATGCGATGTCTAGTATGTCAGCAGAACTAGATTTAGATGCTAAATTCAATGGGGGATTTTTTGTTGGATTAGCACGAAAATTTTTTGGTGGTGAAAGTCTTTTCATTAACCATTTTACCAATAATACCAGTAAAACACTTTCGTTGCATTTAACTCAAGCTACACCAGGAGATATTGAGATTAAAGAATTAGACGGTACGCAAAGTTACTGCATTCAAAGAGGTTCTTATATTGCATCTGAAGCAGGTGTTAAACTAGGAGTTAAATGGGCTGGCTTAGGTTCATTAATTGGTGGAGAAGGTCTATTCAAACTAGTAGTATCTGGAACTGGAAGAGTAATATTTGGGGCTTATGGTGGTATTCTTGAAAAAGAAATTGACGGAGAATACATCGTTGACACAGGGCATCTTGTAGCGTATGAGCCAGGAATGAAACTTAAACCACAATTATCAGGCGGTATTTTTAGTAGCTTCTTTGGTGGTGAAGGGTTTGTTACTAGAGTAGAAGGAAAAGGAAAAATATATATCCAAACAAGAAATCTATCTGGTTTAGTTTCTTGGATTAACAGACAAATATAATTGGTCACTATGGAAACATTACATACACAAACAGAAGGAAAATCGACTACTTTAAATGTTGATTTACAAATGAGACCAAGTTCTACAGTTGCGGTAATCAAACTAAAACCAGGGGAAGAATTTACTGCCGAAGCAGGATCCATGATTGCTATGAGTCCTAGTATAACCATGACCACTTCAACACAACAAAAAAAATCTGGTGGTTTTTTAAAAGGCCTTAAAAGATTGTTGTCTGGCGAAAGTTTTTTCTTAAATCATTATAAAGCAGGAAACGAAGGCGGAACCGTTTTTTTAAGTACAACACTAGCTGGAGATATGATGGTCAAAGAACTTCGTGGCGAAGGCATCATCGTACAAGGGGGTTCTTATGTGGCAAGTTCCCCAGAGATTACAATCGATATGAGTTTTCAAGGATTCAAAAATTTGATTTCTAAAGAAGGACTTTTTTGGTTAGCAGTAAAAGGACAAGGAACCGTAGTTGTCAATTCTTTTGGTGCTATTTATCCTATCCAAATTGATGGCGAATATATAGTAGATACAGGACATATTGTAGCTTTTGAAGAACACCTAAATTTTACACTAACAAAAGCTGGAAAAAGCTGGATGAGTTCAATTTTAGGAGGAGAAGGATTAGTATGTAAATTTCAAGGTCAAGGAACGGTGTGGGTACAATCTCATAACACGTCAACCTTTGGAGGAATTCTAGGACCTAAACTTAAACCAAGAGGCTAAAAATATTATGGAAACACAAAATAAAGGATTCAAATTTTCAATGGATTGCAAACCAGATTTTGGTTTTGTAACCATCAATATACCCGCTGGAGAAAAATTAAAGGTAGAAGCAAGTGCAATGGCTACTATGGATACTAATCTTGAAATGAAAACAACGCTTAAAGGAGGTTTTTCAAGATTTTTGACAGGAGAGTCATTATTCATCAATGAATTTACGGCAAAAAATGGTTCAGGTGATATTCAATTAGCACCTGCTTGTCCTGGAGATATAGAACACATCTATTTAAACAACGAAACCATCTATATTCAAAATAGTGCCTTTTTAGCCTCTTCGGAAAATATAATTATTGATTCAAAATTTCAAGGTTTAACAAAAGGCTTTTTTTCAGGTGAAAACTTATTTTTAATTAAATGTTCTGGAGAAGGGGATCTTTGGTTTAACTCCTATGGAGGAATCATTCCTATAGATGTAGAAGATGGTTATGTAATAGACACTGGTCATATTGTAGCTTTTACGGAAGGTTTAACGTATGATATAAGCAGAGTGGGTGGTTATAAATCACTTTTCTTTTCAGGAGAAGGATTAGTATGTAGATTTCAAGGAAAAGGAAGAATCTGGATTCAAACTAGAAAAATAACTCCATTCTTGAGTTGGACTTATCCATTTAGACCCAAGGGAAAAAATAAATAATATTTAAGAGGCTGTGCATTTGTACTGCTCCCACAAGTTTAGACAAATTTAATTTTATTTTGATAATAATGAGCTCGATATTTTATCGGGCTTATTTTGTTTAGATGATAATCTGGTCAAAAAAGATTGGTAATTTTTGATTTTAAATTGCTTATAACATTTAAACTTTGAAATTTCCTCATAATACTATTTTTTTAACCTTGAGACTGTCCAAAAAGTTCGCAATCTTGTTATTTCGACCAAAGGGAGAAATCAGATAATGTTGATTATGAGACTTCTCCTTAGCAGAGTGATAAACTGCATATTGATTTATTACTTTTTGGACAGCCTCATTATTTTTATACTTACACAATTTTTTATAGTCTCTTAAAAAGATTTTCTTTTCATCTCTATATGTGGAATATCATCTTCTAAGTATACTTCGGAGGTTTGTATGAAACCATGAGTTTTATAAAACTTGACTAAATATTCTTGTGCTGATATTGTAATATTCTTTTGGTCATAAGCATCTTCTAGTGTATCAATAGCAACTTTCATCAACTCATGACCTAACTTAAGACTACGATATTTAGGAGAAACTACGACTCTACCAATTGATGATTCTTTAAAATAATCGCCTGCGTTAAACATACGACAATAACTAGCTAATTCTCCATTTAAATAACCTAATACATGAATTGCTTTCGAATCCTTTTTATCAATATCCAAATAAGGGCAATTCTGTTCTACTACAAAGACTTCTGAACGCAAGTGTAATATATCATACAATTCGTCTACAGAAAGTTCTTCAAAACGCTTTATTTTAAATTCTTGCATAATTAAATTCTTTTAAAAAATTAAAGGACGCTAATGCGTCCTTTACTGTATGTTAAATTTTTATTTTCATTCCTGGCTGTAGATCATTTTCTTTTATATTATTTTTCTTTCTTAACTCTGCAACCGTTGTGTTGTATTTTTTGGAAATTTTAAATAACGAATCTCCTTTTTGAACTATATAGAGTTTTTGCTCATCAAATGGAAGTTTCTTTTTTGGTAATTCAACTTTAGCCGCAATAGTTTTTTCAATTTTTAGTTGTTCTCCTACTTTAACTTCTTTTGATATTTTATCATTCCATTGCATAAGTTCATCAACAGTTACACCGTAATTTTTAGCAATTTTTACAAAATTATCTCCTTTTTTTACTATGTATAAATCTGTTTGAGTAATTATTTCTTGTTTTGATTCAGTTAATTTTATAACATCACCTGGATTTACCATACCATTTTCAATTTGATTCCATTTTTTCAAATCTGACACAAACAAATGATGTTTTTTAGCAATGGCATAAAGCGTTTCTCCTTGTAAAACAACATGTTCAGAAGGAGCTGCATCAGCGGTTGTATTTAATTCGTTTTTAACTTTTGAATCTTTATAAACCAAATCTGTTATCTTGTTTTTCGGAATATTTCCCACTACATTTAATGTGGTTGGATTGCTTTCTTCTATTTCTTGAACAGCATTTGCAGCAATAGTATTAGATTCATCGTATTTAATACGGATTCTAGATCCTCTTAATAAATGTATTCCTCTTAATCTATTCCATTTTTTTATATCAGCAACTGCTACGTTATATTTCTCTGCTAGTTTTCTTGCATCGTCACCCTTTTTAACAATATGAAATTTCTGTAATAGAGGTTTTTTAGATTCTGTTTTATTAACCAAGCTTTCTTCTGTAACTTTTTCTGTATCAAATATTTCTTTAATAACACGTGGTTTGATTTGTCTTATAAAAGGTCTTTCTCTCTGACTTTCTTGGTGATCAATATAAGCGTAAATTTTTTCTTCATTAGAAGCTAAAATGGCTAATTTCTTTTTGGGCAAACAAATGAAATGGTTCTTACCAGTTACATAAGGAACCACCTTCATTTTATAAGATGGATTTAAAAACTCAATGTCAGATTCAGGCATATCTAATAAACTTGCCAATTGTTTAAAGCTTACCTTTCGTTTCAAAGCGATCGTATCCGTTTCAAAATGTTTTGCTACAGGTTTATAAGGTACTAATCCGTGTTCTTTATGATACTCAAAAATGTACATAGTGGCTAAGAAAGCAGGTACATAACCTTGTGTTTCACGGGGTAATTTATGTTTAATATTCCAAAAATTTTGAAAGCCTCCAGAACGGCGAATAGCTTTACTTACGTTTCCTGCTCCTGAATTGTAGGAAGCTAAAACGAGTTCCCAATCTCCAAAAATTTTGTACATTCCTTGCATATAACGTGCGGCTGCATCGGTTGCTTTAAAGGTGTCTTTACGTTCATCTATATAGGAATCAATTTTTAACCCGTATTGCTTACCTGTTTCGTACATGAATTGCCATAAACCCGTTGCTCCTACTCTGGATACAGCACTAGATCGTAATGCTGATTCTACAATTGAAAGATATTTGATTTCCAAAGGTACATCATAACGAGCCATTGCTTCTTCAAATAAAGGAAAATAAAACTGAGATAATCCCATTAAACGTTCATAAGATCGTTTGCGGTTTTTTAGAAAATTTTTAACTAAGTTTTCTAGTTGTGGATTATATTCAATATTAAAAGGAGACTTTTCATCTAATAAACGTAATCTTTCTTTGAATACATCTGTTGGCAAATCAAAGTCTACTTTTATATTTAAATCAAGATTTTTAATATCTGAAACAATTCCATCAAAAATATCTTGTGTATTAGATAGTTCTTTTATATGTTGATTGTCTATGCAATCTGACGTTTCATTAACTACAAAAGTTCTCTTTATAGAATCTAAATAAGATCGTTTAACTATAAGTTTTGAAACAGAATCCTGTGGAATCTTATTTTGTGCATAAGTTCCAAAAGCAGATACCAGTAAAAATAGATTGAGAGCAAGTTTCTTTCTAATCATCAGCTTTAATTTATTAAATAACTTATTTTCAGCTATTTATATTAGATTTACAAACATAAAACCTAATTTTGATTTACAATAATAAAAAATGTTAAAATTCACTTAATTAATTTAAAATGGCTGCAATTCCGGGTAAAATTCTACCTTCTAGCATTTCTAACATGGCACCACCTCCTGTTGAAACATAACTCATTTTAGGTTCAAAACCAAACTGTTTTACAGCGGCAACACTATCTCCTCCTCCGACTAATGAAAAAGCACCATTTTGAGTAGACTCTGCTATATAATTTCCTAATTCGATCGTACCATTTGCAAAATGTTCCATTTCAAAAACACCAAGAGGACCATTCCATAAAATAGTTTTTGAATTTAAAATAACCTCTTTGATTGTTTCTAACGTTTTAGGACCTACGTCCATTCCTAACCATCCATCGGGGATTGAGTTAACGTTTACTAATTTTGTATCTGCTGTATTAGAAAAAGAATTAGCAGCTAATACATCAACTGGCAAATGAATTTGAACTCCTTTAGATTTGGCTTTTTCAAGAATTTCAAGGGCTAAATCTAGTTTATCATCTTCACATAATGAATTACCAATCTGACCTCCTAATGCTTTAATAAAAGTAAAAGTCATACCTCCGCCAATAATCATGTGATCAATTTTATCTAAAATATTTTCAATAACTGTAATTTTGGAAGAAACTTTACTACCTCCTAATACTGCTGTTACAGGTTTTACACTATTGTTTAAAACTTTATTTAGGCTCTCTATTTCTTTTACTAAAAGAGATCCAAAACATTTTTTATCAGGAAAGAATTGTGCTATTATAGCAGTAGAAGCATGCGCTCTATGTGCTGTACCAAAAGCATCATTTACATAAATATCACCAAAGGAAGCTAATTTTTTAGAAAATTCAATATCCCCTTCTTCTTCTTCTTTATAGAATCGTAAATTTTCTAATAGTAGAACGTGACCTTCTTTAAGGTTCATAACAGCATTTTCAGCAATAGATCCGATGCAATCTGATGCAAAATCTACTGGTTTACCTAAAATTTCTGCTGTTTTAGATACTATATGTTTCAAAGAAAATTCTTGTTGTACTCCCTTTGGTCTTCCTAAATGTGATAATAAAATGACAGATCCCCCTTCATTTAAAATTTTATCAATGGTGGGTTTAGCTGCTTCAATGCGAGTTGTGTCTGTAACATTAAAATTCTTATCTAAAGGCACATTAAAATCAACTCGAATTAAGGCTTTTTTGCCTCTAAAATCAATGTCAAAAATCGTTTTCATTGTGTTATTTTTTTATACAAAAATAAAATAAAAAAGGCTAAAAAATGCTAAATATTGGATCTAGCTATATTTTTAGCCTTTAAAATATTTAAATTAAAGGTTTAATCTTCTGATAAAGAATTTTGAGTACAAGGACAGTTACTGATACCTTGGAAGAAATCCCATCCTAAAGTAATCATGTGTGTACCTGAGTTGTATTTTACCAATTCGTTAGTTGTAACTTGATAAGCATATCCAGCATAAAAACCTCCTTTTTTTAATCCTAACATAGGTCCAATTGATAGTGGTTTCATAGGTTGGTCGTTTAGAAAACGGTAGGTTGCTCCTAACCAAAAATAACCTGTACGTTGGTAATCTATATAACGATACTTAAGATTCATATCTGTTGTAGAACGTCCGTCACTTTCAAAATATTGAACATAAGCGGAAGGTTCTATTTCAGTTCTAGAATCACGGTTTCCTTTAAAAACATAACCTGTATAAAGTTGATAATTACGTAATTGATTAGGTTCTGGTGAAACAGGAAACTTCTTAAGATCTTTTGGTAATAGGTTACTAAAATTTAAATTAATATAAAATTTACTTTTTCTATACAAGAAACCTACGTCAAAATTACTATTATTAATAAAACGATCATTATTTACGCTAACATCAGATGTTTGAAAATTTTCGATTTCGTGTCTAAAATTATTATAATTATAAGACATACCAAAAGAAAAATACTGTTTACTTGGATAATCTAAGATAATATGATGTGCAAATGATAGTTTAGCTCCTATCTGACGGCTATTCCCATTTTTATCATTATAAACGTGAAGACCAATTCCTGATTGATCTAATATGCGCATATCAAAATAAGCGGCCTGATTATTAGGGGCATCTTTAATACCAACCCATTGAAAAAAACCGTTAACACGAATCCTTGCATTATCACCTATCCCAGCATAGGTAGGTGATAAAACAAATGGATTATCTGCTAAATATTGAGTGGCTGCAGGTAGGTGTAACTCCTGAGCAATCCCTGAGGATACTATAGAAAAAGCTAACATTGTAAAAGCTTTTTTTGATTTACTATATAGTGTACGAATTGTCATAACTCAAAAGTTAAATTATCTATAAAGAGTGAAGTGACCTACAAACTCTTTGCCATCATTATTATCTACTTTTATAACATACCAGTAATCACCAGAAGGTAATTCTTTACCATTATATTTACCGTTCCATCTTGCTCCAACTGGTAATGTAGCAATTAGACGACCGTAACGATCATAAACATGTGTTACTAATCTTGGATAAACTGTAGGATCTACACAACCAGGCCCCCAATCATCGTTTTCTCCATTTCCATCTGGTGTCATTACGTCAGGAACGCAAATAGGTATATAAGTTAAACGTTTAGCATCTATATCATTACATCCACTATCATCGGTAACGATTACTTTTATTTGTTCATATTGCTGATAGTAAATAAAAGTATTATTAGATCCTGATTGCATTTGTTGTCCATCTGCAAAGAATGTATACTTATAATTACCTGAACCTCCTGTAGCAACTGCCATTGCAGTATTAAGACCTGAAATACTTAATACAACATCTAATTCATTTAGAGGAGTTACCATGAACGGAGTTGGAAGCACATTGTTATTTGGACATCCGTTTGGTCCTTCTACAAACACGGTATGAAATGCAGGAGCTAAAAACTGGTTCGTATATTTCGGATCAGTAGATAAGAATATATTACTAGTTTGTGCAGGTAAATTATCTAAACTAAATTTATAATTACCAACAAAAGCACCTTTAGCATCTAATTTATTTATTACTTCAATTCGTACCATTGGTTTATTTGTCAATGGGTTACAAGGATAAGTAACATTAATTCCAGGATCAAAACTATCACCAGGGCCTATTATAATATCATAAAGGGCTTTACAATTTGTACCGTTAGAATCTTTAATAGCAATAGAATATTTTTTACCGTCTAATCCATTAAATACATGAGAGTTCACACCGTCTAGATTGTTAATTGGTTCATAAATTGAATCATCAACTTCAACTGGCGGGGTTGAATTATCAAAACTTATTTTGTATTCTTTTGTTACAAAATAAGGTCCTGTACCTCCTTGAATATTTGTAATATGAATTTCTCCTCTATTTTCATTAGCACATATTTCATCTATACCAGTCACAGTACCTTTAAGTTCTGCTGGTGCTGTAATACGTACAGATTGTACTGGTGGATGACATGAAGTAGCAACTGTAAACACATTTATCTCATAAGTGTCTGGTTTTAGATTACTAATTGTAAAAGTACCAGCGGCTAAATCATTGTCGTTAACTGTATAAACTTGTTGATGTGTGTAAGAGCCATCTGCTGAACTAATAGAATATTGTAATTTACGATTATCAATACCTTTTAAGGTTACTACAATTTTTCCATCTCTTTTGTATGAACAAGTAGTCTGAATTCCTTTTAAGTCAAATTTTAATTCAGCTGGTGAACTAATAGATACAGGAGTACTTATAGAAGTACAATTACCACTTCTAACTTGAATTGTATGATTTCCTACTGGGACATCCATAAATATACCTGTAGTATTAGAAATATTTGAAGGTAATAACACATACGTATAGTTTCCTTGTCCTCCGCTTGCATGGGCAACAACTCTAGCTGTGTCATACGAACAATTTACTTTGATAGGTGAAATTGGATCAATCGTAAATGGTGACAAAGTACTGATTGTGTATCCATTTGTTTCAACCCCAGCACAAGCATTTGTATCACGAACATAATATTTATAAGTTATGCCAGCAGCTAAATTATTTAATCTCAAAGGAGAAACGAATGGTGTCCATGGTCCTGATTGAGAATTACTATATTCAAATATACCTGTACCTCCAGTAGCTGTAAGAATTAAACTAGCTTGGCTTGTATCACAAATTTGTGAATTAGGTACTAACGATAAAGATGTTTTTATTTCTTTAGCAGGTAATACATCAAAGAATAATTGCTTAGATGGACAATTAGAAGCGTCATTCACAATAACATAATAACGTCCAGGAGCCAAATTAGTAAACGTATTAGATGCTTGAGGTCCTGAAGTAACTCCTACAGGATTTACATAATGTAAAGTGTAATTATAATCATTAGGAACATTATAACCACCTGTTACGCCTACTACTTGTACTACTCCATCATTTACACCAAAACAACGTAATTGTACTGGTGCAATATTAGGTGCATCAATAATAGCGGGTTTAGATAAATTAACTATCTGATTTACAGAACAACCTTTTTCATCTTTAACTGTTATGGTATAAGCTGAATTACCTGATAATCCAGTAAATATACCTGGAGATAATTGCTGTCCTTCAACTGGTGATATAGTATAGGTGTAATTACCCCAACCACCTGTAGCAACTGTGCTAATAGAACCATCATTACCTGGTGTACAAGTTAATAATCCTTTAGTAGTGGCAATCGTAAGTGCATTGTTCGGTTCGTTAATTGTAAAATTAGACGAGAAAGTACAATTAGGTTTTTTAGCTAAAGTAACATTAAGAGTATAAGTACCAGCAGAAAGCCCATTAATGAGGAGTGGTCCTGCAGTAGCACTATTTCCTACTAAATTAAATCCAGTATTGTTATTTGTAACCGTATAATTAAATTCTCCAGCTTGATTTCCATTACTTAATATGGTATCTACTATGGAAACCTCTGTACTACCTGTAAAACTTCCTTTACAAGTTACATCCTTGGTATTTGCTAATTGTATAGCAAAAGTATTTGGATCTGCTACATAATGTATTTTTTGAACACTACAATTCGTTTTATTGTTAGTAACTGTAACCATGTAGTTATCTTTTCCTAAATTAGTAAAGATACCTGTAGTATTAGTAATAGATGCTCCTGTTCTGATATTAGTTACATTGTAATCATACAAAGGAACTGGTGCACCTGTAGTAGTAACACTTACCGTAATATCCTCACCACTAATACATGTAATATCATTATTTACCACAATATTAGGTCCAGAAATACTAACAAAAGGATTTACATCAACTGTAGCAGTTCCTTTACATCCTTTATCATCATATACATTTATAGTATATTTTCCACCTACTATATCCGTTGTTGAATAGGTTTTTTCTGGACCAAAATAAACTTGCTTACCGTTTAAAACAAACTCATAGTTTACATATTTACCAGAACCACCTGTTACGCCATTAACAGTAATTGAAGCAGCATTAACAGAGTTAGTATTTAGTGTACAAGCAAACTGATTAACAATAGGAGATGGGACAGTCATCACGTCAGGCTGAGAGATTGTAACTTGTTGTTTTACTTTACAATTTCTACCTGAAGTAACTTCAACAGTATAATTACCCGCTGGTAATCCTGTAAATACATTATTAGTTTGTGCTGGCCTCAATTGTTGAGAAGGGAAAACTAAAGCATAAGTATAAATAGGATTTCCATTTGATGGAGCCGGTTCTAAATTTACTGTAATCGTTCCGTTACTATCTCCATTACAGATAGTAGAGGTAGGTAGTATAGAAGCGATCAATACATCATCTGGTTTTTCTAATTTAACTGTAATATTTTTAGTACAAGCAGTAGTCAAATCTCTAACTGTGAAAGTGGAATCTCCAAATGGTAAACCTGTAAATATACCTGTACCATTTACTGTAGCTCCATACGTGTATTCATAATTACCCGATCCGCCAACAGCAGTAAGTGTTATCTTACCATCATTAGCATTACAAGTAGGCTGAGCAACAATAGTAGGATTGATATTTAATGGCGGATATACAATAATTGATTTACTGTCGGTACATCCATTAGCATCTTTTATAGTAATCGTATTATTTCCTATAATTAATCCATTAAAGGTATACGGTGCAATTACATTTACAAATGAGCTAGTTCCATTAGCATTTGTAATACTATAAGTATAAGGAGCTATTCCATCTACAACACTAGTTGCTGTTATTACATAATCTGTACCATTAGAAGTACATTGATTAGCAGCAAACACTGGGAGTGTTAGTACAGGATTCTTATCAGTAGGCAGAATAACTGGCACCTGTGCGATACAATTGTTGGCATCTTTTACATAAGCTATGTAATTACCTCCATCACGATTAAATACGGTGGAAGTTGTCCATCCCACAGAAGCAGCTGTAGGAGCAGGATCAGTAGCTAACGCAACAATATAGGAGTAGGTAGGAGTACCATTATTACCTAAAACTTTAATAATACCTGCTAGAGAATTACAATTATCATTTTTATCTACAGTAGCTGTTATTGCCAATTGTGTAGGAGTACCTACAGTAGCAGAAGCTGTTGTAATATCACACTTAGGAAAGTTATTTTCCTTAATTTTAACTGTATAAGTCCCCGCTGGTAGACCTGATATAGTAAACGGATTGGTTACAGTATTATCAACTATAATACCATTATGTCCAGCAACTATTGTATTAGTATTATCATATAAAGTATACGTATAAGGTCCTGAATACCCTTGAACACTTAATAATAAACTTCCACCAGTAGTATCTCCAAAACATTTTACACTTGCATCAGGTGCTAGAATAGCGGTTAATGTTTTAAATACATTTATTTGATGTCCTATTTGAATAAAACATCCAGTGGTTGCATCTATTACTTGGAAAGTATAAGAACCTGCTGCACTAATTGTAAATTGATTAGCAGTTGGTCCAGCAACCACGTTAGTTGCTCCAAAAGGAATTACTTGGTAAGTATAATTACCTGAACCTCCTGTAGCATTAATACTAATAATTTCATTTTGAGTACAATCAATAGCTTGATTTTTAACTATGGTTGCTCCTAATGGTGTTATAGCATTAATATCAACTTTTGTAGTTCCGATACATCTGTTAGAATCAAACACTCTTATTGTGTAAGAACCACCAGCTGTATCTTGTGTTTTAAATACAGAGCTAGCACCAGATTGTAAAACAACACCAGCCAGTTCAAACTCATAAGTTGTATATATTCCTGTACCTCCTGTAACATTTGTAACTTTGATTTCTGCAGGATTATAAGCATTCGTAGCATTACATGCAAACTGAGTAGCTACAGCGGTAATGTTAATAGGTGTTGGCTCATCTACTCTTACGTTTTGAGTAGCCGAGCAACCTCTTGCAGAAGTTACTGTGACAACATAATTACCTAAAGGTAAACCTACAAAGAGGTTCGTATCTTGTACTCCCACACCGTTTGGATCAGGAGCTATACTATATTTGTACGGTGCATCTGTATTAGTAGTATCTAAATTTACAGTTATACTACCATCATTACTACCTATACATTTAGTATTAGTAACTGTTGCTGCTACGAAAAGAACATCTTTAGCAGGTGCTAAATTTACAGGAACAGTTACTTTACAATTTGTTGTAAGATCCGTTACTTCAAAAGTGTAGTTACCTGGAGCTAAAGAATTAAAAATACCATTTAAATTAGTGGTTCCTGGAGGAGCTATTTGACTATAACTATAGTTACCACTTCCATCATTTGCCTTAATAGTAATCGTACCAGTAGCTGTATTACAAGTAGGAAGTAAGGTAAAATCACCAATTGCTTTTAAAGGTTTTAAAATTGTAACTGTAACCTTATTACCACAATTATTTTTATCTTTTACTTCTACGGTATGTACTCCTGAAGAAAGATTAGAAATAGTAAACGGTGCTGTCTGTGCTTGAAAAGCACCACCATCTATACTATACACATGAGGTGCAATACCAGAAGTTGTAAGTACTACATCAATAGCAAAATTACCCTCAGCAGCACATAAATTATTAACCGTTGCAGAAATAATTGGTTCTGAATCTACATCAACCTTTATGAAATTAAATTTAATACAACCATTAGCGTCTTTTACATATACTATATAATTTTTTCCCTCTAAATTAAATACATTAGATTTATGGATTAATGGATCAAAAGAACTAATAAATGCAGAATTTGTCGTTATAGGATCAGTACCATCTATTACCCCAGTTGCACCAGAATCAACAAATACTTGATATAAGTAAGGTCCTGTACCACCTGAAGCAGCAGCTGTAATAATACCAGCATTAGGTTTACAATTATCATTTGTGCTTGTCAAATCAAGTATTAAATCCGTTGCAGACTCTTTTATTTCATAAGGACCAAATGTCTTTCCACATCCTGCATTTGCTCCATTGATTTCACGTATTAAGATATTATACGAACCTGGTGCTAAAGGATTAATTGAATATGGATAAACAAAAGGCAAATTAATTATTACAGGGGCTCCAATGTTTACATTAGTAGCCGCATTAATTAATTGGTATGAAAACTGAGTAACACCTGCACTTAAATTACTTAAAGTAAATTTAATAGATCCATCAGCAGCACCTCTACACGTCACATTATTAATAACCTGAGATAAAGTAGGATTAATAAACGAAGGTACCGTAGGAGCCGTTTGGAAGTGATAACATCCTGTTGTTGTATCATATACCACTATACTATAAGTAGCCCCTGGAATTAAACCATTAAAAATATGAGAAGCAGCTCCATTATTAGAATTAACAAGAGTAGTTGACCATGGAGCAGCTGGTAAATCAACAATACCAAACTGATAAGTACCTGGACCAATAACTCCTCCTGAAATATCTACTTGTAAACTTGCACCTGTTGCACAAGTAGCCACACCTGTAAAAGTAAATGTTAAATCTGAAGGTGGGCTAGATATAATTTGATTTGGAACTACTTTTGAACAACCATTAGCATCAACTGCCTTTACAGTATAAACACCATAATCAATATTAGGGAAACAAACTGTAGTAGCTAGTGGTAAAGAATTAACAACAATCGGAGTACCTACTTGTACACCTGATGCATCAGTTAATGTAAAGGTAATAGGTAATGTTCCTCCTGTTAAATCTGTATTTACACAAATAGATCCTTTTATATAATTTTTAGTTCCAATATTACAAGCAAGAGGATTAATTTTAATTGTATAATTTAATAAAGCTGGTTCTGTAATACTGAAAGTTTTAGTATCAGTACAAGATTTTGCATCTGTAACAGTAACAGAATAATTACCAGCAGGTAAACCAGCTGTTTGTGTACCATAATTAATACCCGTTGTTGTATTTACAACTGATATAGTATAATCAGGTGTTCCGTTTGTAACACTCCAAGTAAAAGCACCTGTGGCATCACCATGACATTTTACGGTTGGACTAGTTATGTTTAAAGATAAATTAGGTAACGAACGTGGTTTTATATCTAATATATTAGTCTCTATTTGACATCCTTTAGCATCTGTAATACGGAATTTATAAGTACCTGAGTTTGCTAATAAAACAGGATATGTAAAGGTAGAACCTGTAATAGTGCCTACTACGGTGTAAGCTCCACCATTATAACTTACTTCATATTTGCCATACGGTAAATAACCGTTTGAAATACTACCTTTAATAACAGCATCTGGCGTAGCCGTACAATCGTATCCCTTATTTAAAACAATTGTTGCATTTAATTCGCTATTAATTGTTTGTTGGAATACTGTAGGATTTGTACATCCATAAGCATCTCGTACAACTATTGTATAAGTACCTGGAATTAAACCATTAAAAGTATGACTATCAGTAGGCGTATTACTTGGTACAAAAGCCCCTCCATTCAAACTGAAACTATAAGGAGAAATCCCTCCTGAAGCGGATACAACTAAAGATGCTTTGTTTGTATTGTCATAACAAAAATCAGAAGCTCCTGCTAAAGCAATCGTAGGACGATTTGGGTTCGTTAAATTAATTGTTTTCGATACTTGACACCCTCCTGCATCCTTAATAGTTACAGTATAGTTGTTAGCTGGCAAATTACTAAATATATTACCAGTTAAAGTACCCGCAGCAGGACTAATTGTATAGGTATAACCTCCCCATCCTCCAGTAGCATTAACAATGATACTTCCTTGTTTTGTACAAGTAATAGGATCTTTATCTAATGTTGCATCTAAAGCAACTGTAGGTGTTTTTATCTCAAATAAGGTAGTTATCTTACACTTTGTTGTAGTATTAGTTACATCAACTGTATAATTTCCTGCTCTTAAATTGTTTAATACAAAAGGCGATGTAGTTCCTGTACCTACAGAAGGAGTAGGACCTGTTACTACGTATGAATAACCTGTTCCAAAATTTGATACCGATATTTCAACAGATCCTTCAGTTCCATTTAAACATTTAATATCTGATAGAATTCGATTAGATATTGACATATCTGGTAATGGATTGATAGTATATTTTTCAGTATACGTACAATCTTTTGCATCAGTAACTACAAAGGTATAGGTACCCGCAGATAGATTAGTAAAAGCGCCTGTAGTATTTGTTACAGCCGCAGCTACTGGATCTGTTATAGCATACTCTTTTAGAGGTAAGCTACCTCCTGTAACGGTCACTTGTACATTAATTGTTTTAGCAGGACAAGTCATAGAAGAAGTAGGAGTAACCGTTAAATCCGTTGGAGGGGTTAATGGAACTACTACAAATGGAGGGTTAATCGTAAAACGACAACCATTTTTGTCTCTGACTACTATGGTATAAGTACCCGCAATTAAATTACTGAAAACGTTAGATGACTGCCATGTATTACCGTTATTATTACTATACTCAACACCTCCAGCACCATTTTCATTTGGTAACACTGTAACTGTGATAGTAGCATTCGTTTTACACGTGTAATTTGGATTTAGTACAGCTGTAGCCTTTAAAATATTAGGTTGACTAATTGTAATAGTTCCTGTAATAGTACACTGTTTAAGATCTCGAATAATATAATTATATGTTCCTTGTGCCAAACCAGCATAGCTAGTCTGATTAGAGAAACCAGCATTATTAAAGTTAATTTGATAACCACCCGCACCACCAGTAGGAGCAAAGGTAACACTTCCATCCGCTCCTCCATTACAGGTTACAGCTACGGTAGAAGGATTAGCAATTATTGGTACTAATTTTTTAACGGTTACAGTATTCGTGGTTACTTTACATCCTTTACTATCTGTTACTAAAAATTGATATGTAGTATCAGCTAAAACAGGAGGTATTGAGTATTTAAATGGCAAATTAGCTATAGGAGTAGGTACTGCTGGAGTATAATTTACACCTCCATCTGTACTTACTTGATATGAATAATTTGGATAACCATTTGAAATTGCAAGTGTAATTTCTGCATTTGGGTTTGATGGATTACAATCAGCATCTTTTGTTAAAGTAGCTGTTGCTACCAATTGTGCATTAATTTGTTGCGCTGATGTAGCTGCAGTACAACCAAAAGTATCTCTTACTACCACAACATAACTCCCTGGTGTTAAGTTTGAAAAAGTAGCATTATTTTGGAAAGGAATTAAAATAGTTCCTGTATTATTTTCTAATTGATATTGATAACCTGGAGTACCACCTGATGCACTTACTACTATAGTAGCAGCATTGGTTCCATCATAACAAAAATCAGATGTTGCTAGTACTTGTATGGTTGGTTTAGGTGCAATACCAATAGTAATTGTTGCTTTTTGTGTACATCCATTAGCATCTTTTACCACAACCACATAATCACCTGGTGCAACGTTATTAAATTTATTATTTGGTTGATAATTTATAACAGGAACACCCGTAGTAGTTTCTAATTGATACTGATAAGCAGGAGTACCTCCAGTAGCAGTAACTGATACAATAGCACCAGTAGTACAAGTAGCAGAAGTTATATTAGTTTGTACTTGTAATTGAGCTGGTACAATTATGGCTTGTGGTAAATTAAAACTACAACCTGCATTAGCAGCAGTTAAGTCGTATTTTACCAATACAAATCCTGGATATCCAGCTGGAGGAACAGCTATTGTTACAGGAGATGTTTTATAAGATGTCCAAGTAGCACCATTATTCATTGATACTTGATACCCTGAAGTTGTATTAAAATTTTGTGCAGCTATGGTAATTGTAGCATCATTTAATCCTGCACAACTTATGTCTTTATGTCCTGTAATTTGAGCAGAAAAAGCTTGTCCACATGGGATATTTACAGGAATAGTTTTAGTTGCAATACAAGTTATAGGCAATTGATATACTTCTATATCGTCTACAGCAAAATCAATACCGTCTTCTTTTGCAACTTCTAATCTTAGAACAAAATCAAGGGTTGTATTATTTCCTGGGTTTATAGTTTTGTTGTATACTTCCCATTTTTCTGTCTTAGGTATAGCTCCTGTAGAACTAGAAGATAAAGCTACACCTGTAGTATTTTGTAACTCTACTGTTAGAGAAGCATCTGGCTGTGTATTTCCAATTCTTAATAGATTTCTTGCATAAAAACGAACTAGAATTGGTTGATTAGGAATGATATCTTTGATTGTTTTTCTATATAAAACAGCATTATTAGGTATAGCATTTCCAGCATCTACAGCTAAATATCTACCTGGCCTTGCTCCAGTAGTGTGATCTAAAGGAATAGACCAACCTGAATAAGGGTTATTAAGTATAAATTGTGTAATTGTGTATTCTCCGTTACCAAAACGTTTATCGTCATGACATTTCGTAGCCTCTACTTGCGCCTCCCAACAAAAGCCTTTGTTAATACCTGGAGATTCTACATCTGGACCCGATCCAAAATCTTCTTTTAATAAATTACTAAAAGTAGGAGGGTTCGTTAAATTATAATTTACTGTTATAACAGAGTGTCCACATTGAACATTCTTAAACACATTAGAAGTAGGATCATGTGGCGGATTCAATGCTGGTGAGATAGAATAGGTATATGTATAAGCCGTAGAACCATTATTAACCGTAACGGTACTCGTAGCGGAACCATTACAATTAAAGGCAGGTGCAGACGTGTTAATTGTTGGATCAGGAGGAATAGGATCTAAAGTAACCGTCATTGGAAACACACAATCAGCAGCATCTTTAACATAAACAGTATAAGTACCTGGGGCTACTGAAGCTTGATTTACATTAGTCCAACCATTACCAAAGTTGTATAAATAAGATGGTCCAGTAAATGGCTTTCCTCCTTCTACATTTGTGATACGAATAATTCCTTTACCTCCAGTCGTATTACATGCTAATGCCATAACACCTCCAGAAGCAGTTAATGGATTTTCAGGTTGAGAAATCGTAATATTAGGTTCTGTTTTTGTACAAACCGCAGTACCTATGGTATATTGAACTACAGGTGTATAAATACCTGGTGCTAAATTTGTAAACGATGAATTATTAGTAAAAGGAGCACCTCCAGTAATGCTATATCCTAATGTATTTCCATTTGCATTCGTAACATTAAATGTAATGGTACCAGAATTATCATTATAACATTTTACATCAGTATAGCTTACTGTATATACAGGAGCTGGAACTTTTACAACATTAATTTGAGTTGTTTGAGTACAGTTATTAGAATCATATACAGTAATGGTATTAATTCCAGGATTTGTAACAGAAATAACATTAGTTGTTAAAAATGGGGCAGGAGGAGCACTATTCAAATAGAAAAAGTATGGTGCAGTACCTCCAGTTGCTGATATTGTAATTTCGCCATCTGAACATGTGCTTAAAGGTTTTGTTATAGAGGCATTTAATACCAATTGAGCAGGGTTAATTAAAGTAAAAGTTCCATCTTTAGTACAACTTGGAGTGGTAACAATCCAATAGTAAGACAAACCAGGTGTTAAATTATTAAATATATTATATGCCTGTGCCGTAGTAACTGAGTTTCCTACAATTAATCCAGAGGCATTTGTTCCTTGATATAAAGTGTATGTATAAGGACCATCTACTCCTGAAACACCTAAATTAACAGATCCTAAATCTCCATTACATTTAGGTTGTGAAACCGTTGGTAAAACGGATATATTATTAGCTGGTACCTCGATGTTTTTAATAGGAATTTGACAAGAACCAGGAACCGTATTATCTTTTACATTTATTGTGTAATTACCTGCTGTTAATATTTGAAATACAGGATTAACGGTCCAAACACCCAATGTTCCATTTGGTTGTACTAATTGGAATTGAAATTTACCTGTACTATTAACAGGTTTAATAACTGTTATAGAACCTGGGGCACCACATACAGTAGGTAATACTTTAACCTCTGTTTCTGTTAGATTTTTATAAACATTAAAATAAAAAGTTCTTGTACATCCTCCAACAAAAGTATAAATAAGCCTATATTTTCCTTCATTTGAAACAGCGTATTCGTTTGCCTCAACTATTTTATTCCAACATGAATCTGCTGTAACAGGACAGTTCGTTACAGGATTATAGGGACCACAACCTGCTTTAGTTTCATCATATAATTGCCATTCTACTTTTATAGCTCCTGCAATATTAGGTTGTAATAATTTACTATCGTCTTTACCACAAAGATAAATACTAGGAATTCTTTCACCTGAATCAGTACACTGAACAGGAGTAAGACTTTGATCGTATTTAATTAGAGGATTTTCAAGATCTGCTCCGTATAGTTTAACATTAAATGTTTGAACAATAGATCTACAAATAGCATCTGTGCCTGTTACCGTATAAGTTCCTGGTAAATTTACTGTTACTTCTTGACTTGTTTTATTAGGAGTAAAAGTTGCACCTGCAGGACCTGTCCAAACATAATTATCATAATTGTTTCCTGCTTTTAATGTGGTTGTATTACCACAATAAAGAACTTCTGTAGTGAAATTACATTTCTTATCTAAACCAACAATGAAGTTTGTTGAATTTGTAGAACCTACTAAACAATTAGGATCTATTTGAGAATAACTAGGATCATTGTGATTTTCCGCATTATTAATAACACCACTGTATTCAACAAAAGCTTGGTTTTTAATTTCATTTGAGCAAGCTGTTGTAAACTCATCACAAGAACAAGCAATTTTTACCTTGATTTTAATTGAATACTCTGGAGCATCTTTTTTTAGATATGCTTTAGGAATATAAATAAACAACTCCCTAGGATTTGTAGGGTTTTTTTCATATTTCATCGAAGTATTTAATGTCGTATTTGTAGATGTAATACTTTGTAAACTTACATTTTGAGGAAGAATATCCTTTAACAATACGTAATTAGTTCCATATTTATGAGATGTTAAACCTTGTGCATCGTCATTACCTATATTATCAAAATATATATTGTAATTAATTTCATCACATATATCTACGGTTTGATTAGAAATATCTAAACCTGCGTTATTTGTTACATTTTTCCTTAATATGACTCTAGGTCCAATAACATCAACAGCAAAAGCTGTAAAAAAAACAAAGTACTGATCACCATTTGTCCCTAGATTAATAGAAGCTGATGTATCATTATTTTTAATTACAGAATTACTAGGATTATCTACTTTAAAAATACCAGCGTCATAACCTAAGGTATTCCTACTACTAGGTGTTCTACCTGATAAAAGTCCTGAAGGATCAGTTAAAGTACTATTAAAGAAATTTTGTTTATAATCTGAAGTAAATTGGTTGATTTTTCTAAAAGGAGGTTGCATTAATACATTATTAATTTTAAAAAAATCACCTGATATTTGTTGATCTCCTTCTAATGCTCCAAATGCTACCCAAGCTCCTACGTTTCCTGTAGGTATTGTTTTAAATCCACTAACAGGTACATCTAAAGAATTAGTATTATTCAACTTTGTAAACCCATTAAAAGAAGTAATATTTTTAGCTGGCAAATTAGGATTTTCGTATATAACATACAAATGCCATCCTGCCGAATAACCTCCTGTAACCTTACCTTCTGAACAAACGATATTGGCCACAGTATAATCACCTTGAATATCTCCCAATTTATTTAATAAATCAGTAACATCAGCAAAAGCTGCGTAAGGCTTATTTACTTCAGTGGTTTGATTATAGATAAGGGTACCTGATATATCTTCATAAACCGTAGATTTTGGAAGTTTCAATTTAACTTTTTTAATATCTAATGTTGTATTACTATAAATCCCTGCCCAATATAATGCCGCATATTTTACTTTATGACAGGCTTGGTAAGCAGTAGGAATTTTTAATTCAGCTTTACTAGCATTGTAAACGCTTCTATCTGCAGTATCTACATTAACATAAACCATACTAATCCTATCATTAGGTTCATCTCCATCGTATGGCAAAGTTGAGCTCTGCGATAAATTATTATTTCCTATTAATAAAATATCTGCATTAAGACCATTTGTCTGATTGACGACAGAAAAAGGCTTAAATTGTTGTGCAAAGGATTGATGAAATCCTAAGCTCCAGAACAATAAAATACATAAGTAATAACTCGATCTCATAGGGCGTTCGTTTATTATTTAAAAACTAATAAAGTTATATAATTTTATCTTTTTATGAACTTGTTTTAGTAACAAATCACATACAATCTAAAAAATAATTATTTTTCTATTTTAATAATCACCATCTTACCATTATAAGGTTTTTCTCCTTTATTTTTCATAGCTTCATCTGCTTCATTTATTTCGTCATAATGACTACTATAAATGAAATAGGTACCTGTACTTACATCATAAAAGAAATCAATATTTTTTTCTCCTGCTTGAATTGCTTTTTTAATAAAAGCGTCACGTCTTGCTTCATCTTTATGGGTAGCTAATACCATATAAAAACCAGGTTTTTCATTAGCAACATTTTTTACAATTTGCATATTAATCTGATCACTATCTCCATAATCAAAATCAGCTGCTTTATAAGATTGACCTGTTGCGCTTGTACTTGTCTTTATTTGACTTAAGGTTGCGCGATCTTTTTGATACTTTGCTGAAGCATCTTCAAAATTAGCTTTCTTAATACGACGTCTTTTTTCTATCTCTGTTTGAGTTTTAATATCTTCTAATTTAGTAATTAATTGTTTGCTCTCTTCTTCTGATCGAACTTTATCTTGCTTTAATTTTTCTATTGTTTTAAGATACGATTGATTAATTACGTCATTCTTATTTGGTATTTTTTTCAAACGTTCTGCTGCTAAATTCTGATATTCGGCAATAAATTGATCTTGTTGTTTTATATTAAGTGCAATTTCATTTTTTAACGATTCTATAGCTTTATTAGCTTGACTCATACTCTTAAACTCTACTTCTTGAGCAGGGGCTACAATTCCTTTTTCTGAATCATCATTTGCTTTACGCATGGCTATTAATTCTTTTTCTTTCTCAGCCACTATACTTTGGAATTTTTTAATTGATTCCGATTGTAATTTTTGAGAATCCTCTATAACTCCTGATAAATTATCTATTTCTTTATCTTCTGCTGTTTTTGAAGCTTCTTTACGCGCTAATTCCTCTGCTTCCGCTTTTTCCTTGGCTAAACGTGCTGCTTCGGATTTCTCTTTTGCTAGACGATCTTGCTCGGCTTTTTCACGTGCTAGTTCTTCTGCTTTTGCTTTTGCATCTGCTTCCGCTTTTTCCTTAGCTAAACGTGCTGCTTCGGATTTCTCTTTTGCTAGACGATCTTGCTCGGCTTTTTCACGTGCTAGTTCTTCTGATTTTGCTTTTGCATCTGCTTCTGCTTTTTCCTTGGCTAAACGTGCTGCTTCGGATTTCTCTTTTGCTAGACGATCTTGCTCGGCTTTTTCACGTGCTAGTTCTTCTGATTTTGCTTTTGCATCTGCTTCCGCTTTTTCCTTAGCTAAACGTGCTGCTTCGGATTTCTCTTTTGCTAAACGATCTTGCTCGGCTTTTTCACGTGCTAGTTCTTCTGATTTTGCTTTTGCATCTGCTTCCGCTTTTTCCTTAGCTAAACGTGCTGCTTCGGCTTTCTCTTTTGCTAAACGATCTTGCTCGGCTTTTTCACGTGCTAGTTCTTCTGATTTTGCTTTTGCATCTGCTTCCGCTTTTTCCTTAGCTAAACGTGCTGCTTCGGATTTCTCTTTTGCTAAACGATCTTGCTCGGCTTTTTCACGTGCTAATTCTTCTGATTTTGCTTTTGCATCTGCTTCTGCTTTTTCCTTGGCTAAACGTGCTGCTTCGGATTTCTCTTTTGCTAGACGATCTTGCTCGGCTTTTTCACGTGCTAGTTCTTCTGATTTTGCTTTTGCATCTGCTTCCGCTTTTTCCTTAGCTAAACGTGCTGCTTCAGCTTTCTCTTTTGCTAGACGATCTTGTTCAGCTTTTTCACGTGCTAGTTCTTCTGATTTTGCTTTTGCATCTGCTTCCGCTTTTTCCTTGGCTAAACGTGCTGCTTCGGATTTCTCTTTTGCTAGACGATCTTGCTCGGCTTTTTCACGTGCTAGTTCTTCTGCTTTTGCTTTTGCATCTGCTTCCGCTTTTTCCTTGGCTAAACGTGCTGCTTCGGATTTCTCTTTTGCTAGACGATCTTGCTCGGCTTTTTCACGTGCTAGTTCTTCTGCTTTTACTTTTGCATCTGCTTCTGCTTTTGCATCTGCTTCTGCTTTTGCATCTGCTTCCGCTTTTTCCTTAGCTAAACGTGCTGCTTCAGCTTTCTCTTTTGCTAGACGATCTTGCTCGGCTTTTTCACGTGCTAGTTCTTCTGATTTTACTTTTGCATCTGCTTCCGCTTTTTCCTTAGCTAAACGTGCTGCTTCAGCTTTCTCTTTTGCTAGACGATCTTGTTCAGCTTTTTCACGTGCTAGTTCTTCTGATTTTGCTTTTGCATCTGCTTCCGCTTTTTCCTTGGCTAAACGTGCTGCTTCGGATTTCTCTTTTGCTAGACGATCTTGCTCGGCTTTTTCACGTGCTAGTTCTTTTGCTTTTGCATCTGCTTCCGCTTTTTCCTTAGCTAAACGTGCTGCTTCAGCTTTCTCTTTTGCTAGACGATCTTGTTCAGCTTTTTTAAGTTCTAGTTCTTCTGATTTTGCTTTTGCATCTGCTTCTGCTTTTTCCTTGGCTAAACGTGCTGCTTCAGCTTTCTCTTTTGCTAGACGATCTTGTTCAGCTTTTTTAAGTTCTAGTGCATCCGTTTTTGCTTTTGCATTTGCTTCTGCTTTTTCCTTGGCTAAACGTGCTGCTTCAGCTTTCTCTTTTGCTAGACGATCTTGTTCAGCTTTTTTAAGTTCTAGTGCATCCGTTTTTGCTTTTGCATTTGCTTCCGCTTTTTCCTTAGCTAAACGTGCTGCTTCAGCTTTCTCTTTTGCTAGACGATCTTGTTCAGCTTTTTTAAGTTCTAGTGCATCCGTTTTTGCTTTTGCATCTGCTTCCGCTTTTTCCTTAGCTAAACGTGCTGCTTCGGACTTTTCTTTTTCTAGACGATCTTGCTCGGCTTTTAATTTAGCTGCAGCCTCTGCTTTTAGTCTAGCTTCATTGGCCAAACGTTCCTGACGTTGGCGTTCTGCTTCTGATAATGCTTTATTTTTATCTTGTTCAGCTCTTAATCGAGCTTCTATCTCGGCTTTAGCTCTAGCTTCGGCTTCCTCTTTTGCTTTTAGAGCAGCTAGACGATCTTTTTCTGCTTTCAATCGAGCTTCTTGTTCGGCTTTTGCCTTTGCTTCTGCTAATTCTTTTTCTTTTCTTAAGCGTTCTGCTTCTAAACGTGCTTTTTCTTGTTGTTGCTTTAATGCTAACTCAGCAGCTCTTTCTTTCGCTAATTCTTGCGGACTTTTCTTTTTAACAGGAACCGCTTTATCACTTGCTTTTGGATTTGTTCTAGTACTTGCTTTTACAATTGGTCGTTCATCTTCATAATCACCATAACCTCTCAATTTATAGGCTAACGTAAATTCATGAGATAATCCAAAATTAGAAAGATTTCCTAAAGGTTTTTCAATTCCATAACCAACGGATATTTTTTTAGCTAAAATAAATCCAATACCTGCATTTATACCATTTAAATTATCATAGCCTGCTTGAATCCAACCTGCTTTAGGAGCGTTAAAGAGCAATGAAACTCCAAATCCTGAATAAGCTGTTCCTATTTCAGCACGACCTAAAGCAGAAAACTTAGCTTTTTCTAAAATACCATCACGATCTATATAACCTGTATACATGGCGTGTAATCCAAAATTTTTGGCAGGATTACCTTGTACTATTCCAGATGGATTAAAATTGTACAGGAATAAATTATTAGCTACTATACCTATATCAAAAAAGCCTGTACCAAAATTAATTCCTGGATTAATAGAAACTAAAGAGTACTTAGATAAGTTATTCAATATAGTTTCTGGTACATTTGTAATTATTTTTCCTGCATTAATACCACTATTAAGATAAGCTATGTTTAAGCCTAAAGTAAGATTAGAATCTTGAAGAATTTCAAGATTTCTAGCAAAATTTCCTACCATCCCAAATGTAGAATAGATGCTTTCATTGTTTTGAAATAATCCTATTCCATAAGCGTTTAATTCTTGAATTTTTCCTGATAAACTAAAGAAATAATCGGTTCTTGAATTTTCAAACCCAATCCATTTTCTTTTATTGTAAAAACTAATAAAAGATTCATCTTCTCTGACATGACTAAAACTGGGATTAATAATAAATTTATTAAATTTTAAAGAATTTTTAGCTAAAACATCAAATGGTCTAACTCCATTTACTGGTGTTTGACCACTTAGTTCTATTGTAACTAAACTGATTATGAAAAGGCTAAAACTCTTTAATTTCATAGTTTTTAATATGTAATTTATTTAAGAATGGTAATAGACCCTTTTTTTAAAGGGTTACCATCTTTTGAAATAATATAATAATAAATTGGGTTGATATCTTTTACTTCTATAGTTGATTCAGGCCAAGAATCATCATAATTTTTCATTCTAAAAACCTCTTTACCATAGCTATTTAAAATTAGGACTTCTACTGAATCATTTTTATATTCTGTGGGTATAACCCATGTATCATTTTCGTTATTAGTATCATTAGGACTTATAACATTTGGAATATTAACTGATTCTACTCCTTCTATTATTTTAAATTGTATTGTTTTGGTATAAAGACAACTTGGGTCATTTTGTTTGACAATTAATTTATATATACCTTCTTTAAAATTGGTGTCATTAGTAACTGTAAAATTTTGAGTTGTGGCTGTGGGAGTCGACCCGTTTGGTAAAAACCATTCGTAAGTTGGATTTATAGCTGTGGTAGTCGCATTAATATTAATTGTTTCGTTTTTCTTTAAATAATTTATGGATTTAGCATTTATTGCCAAATTAAAATTAGTCGATTCTAGTTTAATTGTATTGGTAGAAGTAGATTCACAAGCAGTACCAGGGCTAATTATTACTTTATAAACACCTGGATCAGCTGTTTTAAAACTATGAGAAGTGGCTCCGTCAATTTTTAAGAAATCTCCGTTTCCTTGTACATCACGATACCATTGATAAGTTTGTCCAGCTGTTGTACTTAAAGTAGTTGGATTACTAGGGCAAACGGTTGTTCCTAAACTAGATGATATAGAGTAGGGAATTGTATTACTAGTAAATACAACATTTACTTCTTGTGAATAAGCTATGAATCCAACTGTACTATTACAATTTCCATAATCTATCTGTACACTATATTTACCTGATTGTGTAACATTTATTTTTGATTCTTTTTCATTTGGCATTACAATTCCATCTTTTTTCCATATATACTGCAATTGTTTATATTGTAGGGGAGAAGGGGCTTTATCACTTATAGTTAAGACACCATTTGCTCCACAAATACTTAAATTACCAGTGCCATCATCTAAGATATTAATTTTATCATTGTAAATCCAATAATAGGCATGAAAGGGCGATGTAGGAGAACTTGTTATAGCTGGTGAGGTAGTTCTTATTCTTAGTTTATATGATTTTCCAGCAGTAGTAGCATTTTCGGGAACTTTAAAAGTAATTTTTCCTGGACTAGTATTGACTTGAGAGGAAAGAATTGTAATGGGTGTTAATTTAGTAAAATCTCCTTCTGGATCAGACATTTCTAAAGTAAAAACATTTCCTGCATTAAATCCATTAAAATCAAAACTAATCGAATAGCTATTAAAATTAGAAGATGCACAAATATTTGCAAAATTTTTAAAAGGAGCATTTACAAAAGCCTGTCCTTTATTTTCCATTGTAAAGAAAAATAAAAAGACGATTAAAAAATATTTGTTAAAAAAATTACGAAATAATGTATGATTCATAAACTTCTAATCTAAATTAAATTTGATCCTAAACTAAATAAATCCACTGGTAGATTTACTGCCAATGGATTTAAAGTTATAATACTATAATCTAGAGATAAATTATTTCCCAGCAGTAAATTTACCTACTTTTAATCTAAAATCTGGAGATTTAGACTCTACTGGGTTAATAAATAACTCAGCATTAGGTGTTTTTTCGTATAGATTTAAAAACTGAGGATTTCCATAAAAATCTTCTAAATCATCATTATTTGAGGAATTAGCTAGGAATATATTTCCTTTACAGTTATTAAAAAATACTTCTGAAAAGCCTATTTTTTTCAATCCTCCAGCTTCTGGATTAATTTCACTATCTAGAATGGTAGCAGGAGCAAATCCTGATATTAAACTTCTTTTCAAACTTAAAGAAGTATTGGCACCTACGAAAACACCTTCTTTTACTAATCCACTAGCAAGATCTAAATCAAAACTTTCTGAGTTATTAACCAAAGTGCAATTCGTTGCGACAACATTGGTAGAAGGTTTTGAGAAATCTGCTTCTTCTTTTTTATCATATCCTACTACATTGATACATCTTGTTCTAGATGCTCCTGAATATAGTGAATGTCTTATTACTAAAGAGTTATCTAATTTAACTTGAGCACCTTGATTAAACTTAAAATCATCTCCAGAAACGCGTAAGGTAACCATATTTTTGAGGCTTGTATCGCCACCTAGTACCTCTATTCCATTTCCTGCTGAAAAGCTAGTCATTATGTGCTCTATCACTGTTTTGTTACCAACTCCAGCTAAAGTTAAAGCGTTGTAATTTTTAAATCCTTTTATTTTTTTTCCTGCGAATTCAATTCTTAAAAAACGTAATACACCAGAATTTGCCATAGGATTAGTTCCTCCGTAGATAGTTTGTGCAGGATCTAAATCATAATTCATGGACGCTACACCACCAAATTTATTAATTGGAGCATCGTTAAGGATCACAAGCCCACCCCAATCTCCTGGTTTTTTCACAGGTTTATTTGAAGTGAATACAATAGGATCTGTTTCTGTTCCATTAGCTTCTAATCTTGCACCTTTAGATATAATTAATGCTCCACTAGTTTCTGCATCCCCTTTTATGATTGTACCTGGTTCAATTGTAAGGGTTACACCTGCTGTCACATACACTGGACCCTGTAGCAAGTAGGTATTTCTTTTTTGTAATGTTTTGTTGGCTGTGATTTTTCCATACAAAATCTCGGTTGCCTCATTGTATTCTGTCTTAGAAGGTTTAAAATCTGTCCAGTTATTTAACCAGTTAGAAGATCCTATTATACCTTTTTCTTGCTGCGCAGTTGCAGTCATTACTGCAAACAAAGCGATCCATTTTAAGTTAAGCAATTTCTTCATGGGGGGTCAAGTTTTTAGAAATTTACGCTAATATAGTAAAATTTTTCTTATTATAATTATTTTTTTAAATTATTATTCATACAATTGATTTAATTCTCGTAACATATTTTCATAATATAAAATAGAGGCTACTAAATTGCCTTTATCGGCGTAAGGAACCATTGTTGATTGAAACGCAATCGTTGAATTAACAAAAGCAACTATGTTTTCTTGTTGTTTATCCAAGGCACTATTATTATCAGAGCTGTCTGGAATACCTACATCTTGCATAGTCATACCTGGTTTGTTAGTTAATGCTAGGTAAGGTAATATGTTTACAAGTACCCTGATTCGTTCTTTGTATAATTCCAAAAGTTGTCCCTTAGGCATACCATCTAATTCACTTTTCTCATGGAACTTTTTAATTGCCGCACCACTAGTACTGATGATACTTTTTGGCTTTTTTGCTTGAGCATTTATATTTCCTACTGCGAAAAGCATAAATAAGCTTAAAAAGATAATTTTCTTCATGGTTATTCTTCTAATTTCAGTTATTAAAGTTCTAATTGTTCAAAAATATACTTTTAAATTGAATTAACAATTTTTTATTTGAATTTGTTAACAATTTTAAAAGCAAACTAAAAAATAAATGCATTCATTTTTAAACCATAGTACCAAAAGCGTGCCAAATTTTATTTTATCATAAAAAAATATCTTTTAACTTTTATAAATTTCACTAGTAGAAGACAATCTCTATTAATTTACGTCAATACAAATATAGCTTTTTTTTAATTATATCTAACAATTTATTTTAGTTATATTTTAAAATTAACATTTTGTGAATTATATTGTTTTTTAAATATGTTTTAAAGTCTAATTATTGTTAAAAAATTAGTTTTTATCTGTGTTTATTTGATCTTTTTTATTAGCTAATATTTGCTATAGTTCTAGATCTTTGCTTTTTTAGGCTTATTTAAGCAGGATGTAGAAAATTATTTTTAATTTATTTATTAAAATCCCTTTAGATTTTATATTCTGAAGTCATGTAATAAGATTTCTTAATGAGTTATAATTTTTATTTTTGAATAAAATTATAATAGAATAAGTAATTACTTTTGCTTTTATGTTATTTAAAGAAATAGTAGGTCACCAACATGTAAAAAATCATTTATTAACTAGTGCTAGCCACGGGAGGGTTCCTCATGCACAATTATTTGTTGGACCAGAAGGTTGTGGCGTATTAAGAATTGCTATTGCTTATGCTCAGTATATACTATGTCAAAATAAAGGATTTGAAAATCAAGGAGGTATAGATAATTGTAATATAAAATTTGAGCATTTTTCTCACCCTGATTTACATTTTGTTTATCCAACGGTTACAACTGAAGATGTAAAATCAAAGCCTAAAAGTTTAGATTTTTTACCACTCTGGCGAGAATTTTTACAAGAAAAACCATACGGTGGTTTGTTTGATTGGTACGATAAATTAGGTGTAGGAAATAAGCAAGGAGAAATTAGGGTAGAGGATGCTTCAGAAATATTAAAATCATTAGCTCTAAAATCCTATGAAGGAGGGTATAAGATTTTGATTATTTGGATGGCTGATAAAATGAATATTGCAGCTTCTAATAAATTACTAAAACTACTTGAAGAGCCTACAGATAAAACACTTTTTATTTTAATTACAGAAAATGAAGAAGACTTATTGCAAACGATTCGTTCAAGATGTCAAGTCATTAATTTTGGAAAATTAAGTGAATCTGCTATCTCTCAGCATTTAGTTGAATATGAAGGAATTGATGAAAAAGAAGCTATGAAGATTGCCCATAAATCACAAGGTAATTATAATAAGGCTTTACAATTAAGTTCTCATCAAAATGAAGATGCTCCATTTGAACAATGGTTTGTAAATTGGGTACGAGCTGCATTTAGAGCGAAGGGCAATGCAAGTGCTATACAGGATTTGATAAACTGGAGTGAAGAAATAGCTAAGCTTGGAAGAGAAAATCAAAAGAAATTTTTGAGTTATTGCATTGAAATATTTCGTCAAGCTGTTTTATTAAATTATCAAGCTGATGACTTAGTTTATTATGAATCTGGTATACAAGGATTTGATTTAAAAAAATTTGCTCCTTTTATTACGGGGCGGAATATACAAGAAATATACAAAGAATTAAATGATGCCATTTATCATATTGAACGTAATGGTAATTCTAAAATTATATTAACTGATTTATCTATAAAACTAACACGTTTAATCCATAAAAATTAATATTATGAACAATCTAGCTAGCTTACTTCTTTTAGCTTTTTTAGCTATTACTTTTCTACAATCAGGATATGATAAATTCATTGATTATCAAGGGAATTTAAATTGGTTAAAAGAACATTTTAAAAATACTTTTTTTGATGGTATGGTATCTATTTCTTTAAATATTTTATTGATATTTGAAATTATAGCTGGTATTCTTTGTATAGTAGGAGGAATAGAATTATTGGTAAACGGAGGCACAACATTTGGAAAATATGGTGCAGTTGTTTCATGTGTAACACTATTAATGCTTTTATTTGGTCAGAGAACAGCCAAAGATTATGATGGGGCAAGAACTATTGTTATTTATTTTATCCCTGCTGTATCTGCTGTTTATATTTTACAATAATTTTATAAAAAAGGGGCAAATACTGTATGTATTGCCCCCTTTTTTTATTTCTTAACTTCTTTATTATCAGCTTCTTTTTTAGGTTCTGTTTTTTTACCTTCTGAAGCATATTTTTCGTTTAAAGCTTTTACAACTTCTTTTGTTATATCATAGCTATCTTTTGCATATAAAACACTTGCTGCATCTCCTGTTCCATATATATAATCATATCCTTTTTTCTTTCCATAATCTTTGATAAAAGTTCTTACTTTTTCAACAACTGAGTCACGTTTGGAACCTCCTTCTGCTTGTAATTGTTGTGCTATAGCTTGTTCTGCATAAGCTAACTGTTGCGAACGTTGTTGTAATTCAGCATATTTTTGTTGTGCCCATGCTTGTCCTTTGGCCATTGCATTTTGTTGGAAATTAGCTTTTTCTGCTTCTAATTTTCTAGCTTCAACTTCTAACTCACGTCCTTTAACTTCTCCTTTTGTTTTGAATTTGTCCTGTAATTCTTTTGCTTCAGTATAATCTTCCATAAGTTTTACAGTGTCTATATAAGCTGTTTTTACCTCTTTAGCTTCGGTTGTTTTATTACACCCTACTACGGCAGATAAAACAACCGCCATCATTACAAGCTTTTTCATTCTATTTCTGATTTTTAATTTTTTGTAAAAGTAAACTTTTATTCTAAAATACTCGATACAAAAAATAAATGAATTAATATCAAAAAATAATAGAAAATAGACTATAAAATTAAAATAGTAAAAACTTATTTAAATAAACTAAATAATAATAATTCTTGATAAAAAACCACTTAAATAAACTCGTTTTAAGCTATTTTAAATCTTTAATCTATAACGAATATACCAACTGAAATAAAAGTTCTTTAAATCAGCTGTAATTAGTTTTTAGGTCAAAATAAAGATTATAAAAGGTATTAATAGTAAAAAATAGTTTTAAAAAAATCCGTTTTTATGTTATTTGTTAATAATTTAAGTAAAGAGGTAATAAATAAGTAAAATTGATAGAAATAAATAAAACTATAAATTGTAGTAATTTTATATTATTTTTTAAAAACAGAATATTTTTAGTTTGTTTTTTTACTAAATGGTTTTAGTAAAAAATTAATGGTGTTTTTTATAAATATTAGAATTTAAAAAATAGTATTAAAACGACTTAAATAAACTTGTTCTAAAGCTCTTTTAAGAGAACAACGATAATACATATTTATAAATAGTTTATAAACTCTTACAATTAATTTAAATAGTATTTAAAAGATAATATGATATAGGAAGTATTCCTTAAAAACGTAACAATCAATTTTAAAGGAAAAAATTAAAATTTCACGTGGAACAAAGTATTTAAATTATTAGGTGAAAAGATTCTTAAAGATTGCTATCTTTTTATTTCTACATACGATAGAAATGACAAGCTAAAAGATTAAGTTACTTTTTTTAGAGATCAGAACTCTTTAAAAAATTAGATTACGGAATTGTAAAAAGATAATTTCATAAGGTTATAAATTTTATAAATTTTCAGCATTCTTCTTTTAATCTTTATAGATTCATAATAACTATAATCTTGAGATTTTTAAAACAACTTAAAATTAATAAATAAAAATCTGTAGTAAAAATTCATTACGAATAATGATGGTTTTAAATATGAGGAGGACTTTTTATCATTTTACCCTTTTATATTCATAATAAAATACATCATGAAATCAAAAATAAAACAGGGTTGATATATTTAAATAATTAATTAACATATAAAATTATTCTATAAAAAAATTCCACGTGGAACAAATAGCATAAAATTCTTTTTTTAGATAATGTGAATATAAAATCTTATTTTGAATTTCACGTGGAACATTTTATAAAAATAACCATAAAAATCCTTTTTTGAATGAAAAAAGTTATTTTTTGAATAAAAATAGAGTTTTTTAGAGTAAAGAGTAAAGAGTAAAGAGTAAAGAGTAAAGAGTAAAGAGTAAAGAGTAAAGAGTAAAGAGTAAAGAGTAAAGAGTAAAGAGTAGAGAGTAGAGAGTAAAGAGTAGAGAGTAAAGAGTAGAGAGTAAAGAGTAGAGAGTAAAGAGTAGAGAGTAAAGAGTAGAGAGTAAAGAGTAGAGAGTAAAGAGTAGAGAGTAAAGAGTAGAGAGTAAAGAGTAGAGAGTAAAGAGTAAAGAGTAGAGAGTAGAGAGTAGAGAGTAAAGAGTAGAGAGTAAAGAGTAGAGAGTAAAGAGTAGAGAGTAAAGAGTAGAGAGTAGAGAGTAGAGAGTAGAGAGTAGAGAGTAGAGAGTAGAGAGTAGAGAGTAGAGAGTAGAGAGTAGAGAGTAGAGAGTAGAGAGTAGAGAGTAGAGAGTAGAGAGTAGAGAGTAGAGAGTAGAGAGTAGAGAGTAAAGAGTAGAGAGTAAAGAGTAAAGAGTAGAGAGTAAAGAGTAAAGAGTAGAGAGTAAAGAGTAAAGAGTAGAGAGTAAAGAGTAGAGAGTAAAGAGTAGAGAGTAAAGAGTAGAGAGTAAAGAGTAGAGAGTAAAGAGTAGAGAGTAAAGAGTAAAGAGTAGAGAGTAAAGAGTAGAGAGTAAAGAGTAAAGAGTAGAGAGTAAAGAGTAGAGAGTAAAGAGTAGAGAGTAAAGAGTAGAGAGTAAAGAGTAAAGAGTAAAGAGTAAAGAGTAAAGAGTAAAGAGTAAAGAGTAAAGAGTAGAGAGTAAAGAGTAAAGAGTAGAGAGTAAAGAGTAGAGAGTAAAGAGTAGAGAGTAAAGAGTAGAGAGTAAAGAGTAGAGAGTAAAGAGTAGAGAGTAAAGAGTAGAGAGTAAAGAGTAGAGAATAAAGAGTAGAGAGTAAAGAGTAGAGAGTAGAGAGTAAAGAGTAAAGAGTAAAGAGTAAAGAGTAAAGAGTAAAGAGTAAAGAGTAAAGAGTAAAGAGTAAAGAGTAGAGAGTAAAGAGTAGAGAATAAATCAGTTAAAATTAAAACTAAGTCTTTTAAAAAAATAGACAAGAGGCATAAAATTCACACTATAAAAACTAGAATACAAATAAGAAAAGCAAATCAATTGATTCGCTTTTCTGTATTAAATTATTTATTTTAATTAATCATCATTCTTTATGATATAAATATGAGAAGAAAACTCTTTTTTAGCACCAGCTTTAATATTTGATTTTAATCCAATCCAAAAAGCTTTTAAAAAATTCATTTTACCTGTTTTATATTTCTCAGATAAAAGTGAAACATAAAAACTATCAAAAATCATAGGGTGAATTTGAGTGATTTTCATCTTATTTTTACCAAATAATTTTTCCATGCTTTTTTTAGAAAAATGCCATAAGTGTCTAGGTACATCATAAGCTGCCCAATATTTCCCATAATATTCTGCATCATAGGATTTATAATTAGGAACCGCAATTACTAAAGTTCCATTAGGTTTTAATAAACGTTTTAATTCTTGAATTTGTTCTTCTAAATTAGGTACGTGTTCTAAAACATGCCACATTGTAATAACATCTACGGAACGCTCGGATATTGATTGGGTAGTATCTACTAATTCTATTCCTTTTGATAAAGCTAAATTTCGAGCGTTGACATTAGGTTCAAATCCCTTTGTTATCCAACCTGCATTTTTTGCAGTAACTAAAAAATCGCCCGTTCCAGCACCTATATCTAGAATAATTCCTTTTGTTTTATGAATACTACTAACTAGAGCTACTTTTTTTATTAAAGCATAAGATTTCACTAAATGGTATAAACGTTCAAATAAAGAACGTTTACCATCTGTATGCGAAATATAGTCTTCACTTTCATAATAAAACCCTAAACGTTCTAAAGAGGGTTGAGGATCCGTTTTTAATAATTCCGTTTCAGGATCTAATAATAAATTAAAATTTTCATTAGAAACGGAATGATCTTGTACTTTTATATAACTATTTTGTTCTGAAAAATTCATTTGTATAATAAAACTTTGGTTTTAAAAGAATATTTAGTTTTTAAAAAAGTTCCACGTGAAACAAAATATCCTTTTGTTTTGATTTTTTAAAAGATTATCTACCCATATAAACTAACATAACAGAAATATCATTAGGGGATACACCGCTAATGCGTGATGCTTGTGATATAGTAACTGGACGTATTTTTTTTAGTTTTTCACGTGCTTCATAGGATAAAGATTTCAATTGATCGTAATCAAAATTATCTGGAATACGGATATTTTCTAGACGATGCAATTTTTCAGCATTAGCTCTTTCTTTTTCTATATAGCCTGAATACTTAACTTGTATTTCTGATTGTTCTATAATTTCTTGATCTAAATCATTAGAATCTACATATTCTTTAACTTTTTCGAATTTCATCATATCCTCCATTTCTATCTGAGGTCGAGAAAAAATTTTAAACATTTTATCTCCTTGGGTAATAGGAGAACTTAGTTTAGATTCTAAAATAGGATTTGCTTCTTTTACAGAAACAGATGTTTCTCTAAAAAAAGCAACCATTTTTTCAGCTTCATTAAATTTATATTCCATTCGTTTTAATCGTTCTGAACTTGCCAGACCTATTGCGTGTGATTTAGGTGTCAAACGATAATCAGCATTATCTTGACGAAGTAAGGTTCTATATTCTGCACGAGATGTAAACATACGATAAGGTTCTTCTGTACCTTTCGTTATTAAATCATCTATTAACACACCTATATAAGCCTCATCTCTTTTTAATATAAATTCTTCTCGATTTTGTGCTTTTAAAGCAGCATTTATACCCGCCATTAAACCTTGAGAAGCTGCTTCTTCATATCCTGTAGTACCATTTATTTGTCCTGCAAAATACAAACCTGAAATTATTTTCGTTTCAAGAGTATGTTTTAATTGAGTAGGAGGAAAGTAATCATATTCTATTGCATATCCTGCTCTAAAGAATTTTACATTTTCAAAACCTTCTACTGAGCGCAATGCTTTAAATTGAACATCCTCAGGAAGGGAAGTAGAAAATCCATTTACGTAAACTTCAACTGTATTCCAACCTTCTGGTTCAACAAAAAGTTGATGGCGATCTTTATCGGCAAAACGGTTAATTTTATCTTCTATAGACGGGCAATAACGAGGACCTAAAGATTTAATTCTACCATTAAACATAGGAGATCGATCAAAACCTTCACGCAACAATTCATGCACTAAAGGAGAGGTGTAAGTCATATAACAATCACGCTGTTTTACCAAAGACTTTGTAGAATCGGAAAAAGAAAACTTAGCTGGATTTAAATCTCCTGGTTCTACACGCATTTTAGAATAATCTAAAGAACGACCATCTACACGAGGCGGTGTACCTGTTTTCATACGACCTGCTTGAAACCCTAAACGAACTAAATCTTCGGTTATACCATAAGAAGCACTTTCACCAGCTCTACCACCTCCAAATTGTTTCTCACCAATATGAATCAAACCATTTAAAAAAGTACCATTTGTTAGAACAACTGTCTTAGCGTAAATAGACAATCCTATAGCAGTTTTAACCCCTATCACACGTTCTTTTTCAGTAATTAAACCAACAACCATTTCTTGATAAAAATCAAGATTAGGTGTTTGCTCTAACATCAAACGCCATTCTTCTGAAAAACGCATACGATCACTCTGACAACGCGGAGACCACATTGCGGGTCCTTTGGATTGATTTAACATCTTAAACTGAATTGCTGTCTTATCAGACACTATACCAGAATAACCTCCTAAAGCATCAATTTCACGAATAATTTGCCCTTTTGCAATTCCACCCATAGCTGGATTACATGACATTTGCGCTATATTCTGAAGACTCATCGTAATCAACAAAGTCTTAGAACCTAAATTAGCAGCTGCAGCCGCAGCCTCACAACCAGCATGCCCAGCCCCTACAACAATTACATCATAATTCTCTACAAACATTATATATCTTTAAAATAATTATTTTATATTTTCTTTTTTTAAACTGTTTCACGTGAAACAGTTTAAAAAAAGAAAAAGTTCCACGTGAAACAAATTTTATTTGTTTCACGTGGAACTAAAGTTATTAATTATGTTTCACGTGAAACATCTTTATTTTTTCATCTTCTTTTGAGCGCATTATTTCTTCTTCTATAGGGTTTTTATCTTTATATCCACAATAATGTAACACTCCATGAATAACAACTCTTTTTAATTCTTCTTCAAAAGAAATACCTAAATTACTAGCATTTTCTTTTACACGGTCAATAGATATAAAAATATCACCAGCAATTAAGCCTTCTTCTGTGTAATCAAAACTTATAACATCTGTGTAGTAATCATGGTCTAAATATTGTTTGTTAATCTCTAATAAATATTCATCATCACAGAAGATGTAATTAATTTCGTTTAACTCTTTATTCTCTGATTCTATAACAGATTCAATCCACTCTGTATAAGCTATCTCATTATCTAACAAGAAATTAGTTTCATAATTATAATTTATCATTTTGCTTAAAATATTCTTGAATACGTTTATTAAATTGCGAGCGCAAAGGTAAGCTTTGTCTATTTAATATTTCTATACTATTTAAATATTCTTGTAACTTTTGTGGTAGGGGAGAAGAGGTGTTTTGAAATTCTCTTTTATTAGTAATCCCTTCTCTTTTATTATCTTGGTTTTGTTCTTGTGCTGCTTCCTGTAATTTTAATAGTTCGTATTTTAATTGCAATGCTTTTTGTACTAACTGTTGATTGAATCCTTTAGTTATTAATTGTTTTTCTAGCTGTTTCATTTGATCTATAGCATTCTGTCCTTGTACTCCTAAACCTTGTTTGTTTAATTCTTTTTCTAAAGCATCTCGTAATTGTTGCTGCTCTTTTAAAATACCTATAATATCTTCTGCATTCCCTTCACCATTTTCACCTGAATTATTTTGTTTTGAATTTCCTCCTTTAGAATTTGAATTTCCTTGAGTACCTGACTTGTTACCTCCTGCTTCTTTCCCTTCACCTTCGCCATTACCAGAGGATCCAGAAGAGCTAGGTTTTTGTGATTTACCTTTTCCCATTTTTTTCATTAACTCTTCTTGTTTCATAATAATATCTGGTAATTGCATACCCGAGCCTTTTCCTTTTCCAAGACTAGGAGTGCCTTGCCCTGATCCTGACATAGACATTTGCATATTATCTAAAATATCAGCTAATAAATTAGCTAAATTATTAGCACTAGTAAAAGTGTATTGTTGGCTAGACATTCCACGTGATATTTGATTTTCTGTAAAGTATTCTATTGATTTATCTAAATTATAATAAATAGTACCTATTTCTTTGGTTACTTTTTCTCCAATTTTAGGGTTACGTAATGACATGGTAAATAGACTATCATCTACATGCTTAAATTGATTTTTTAAATCTTGTTGTGTTTTAATCTGCTTAGAAAATGAAGAAGATGAACCATTAATACTTTTAAAATTATTCATTAACTTTTCTTCTGAAAAAGAAAATTCAAGTAGGTTATCTACAATTTGTCTAAGCATTTTTATATCCTCACTCATTTGTTCTTTATCACCACCTTGCATCTCCTTTTCAATTGATTGTACCATCTGACGCATTTTACGCGATGCACTTTTTTGTTTAGCAGCAGCCTTAGAATTATTTTTAGCTTTTAATTCGTTACTTGCATTCTTCATATCAGCATCAATGCTTTTTTGTTTTTCATTATCAGAAGGTATTGAAAGTGGTTTTTTTAATTCTTTATTTTTTTTATCTAAATCACTTAATTCCTTTTGCAAACGATCAAAAGAATTATTTAACTCTTCTTGTTGCTTTTCATTATTATCTTTACTGTTGGATAACTCTTCTTGTTTATCAGCTAATCTTTCTAGTTTATCTACTAATTCTTTTGCCTTTTGTTCAATATAATAGCGTTTCGTTAGTTCAACTAACTGTTCTAAACTTTTAGTTTGATTCTTAGATTTTTGCTGAAATTTTTCTATTTTATCGAATAGTTCTTCATGCTGTAATTTTTCGTTTAATTCTTTTAATTCATCTAATAATTTTTTATTTTTATCTAAATCTTGTTGAACATTATCTAAGCGTTTTTCTAATTCTTCTTTTTTAGGATCTTTAGAAGTTGGCTTAAACTGATCTAAATTTTCTTTTATTTTTTCAGCGTAATTTTTTAATATTTCTTCTTGTTGTTTTTGACGTTTGATAAAATCATTTACTTTCTGTTGTTCTTTATAGTCTAATTCTTTTTTTTCTTTTCCTACTTGTTGTAGCTTTTCTAATTCTGATTGTTGTTTATCTTGTAGTTTTAAAGATTTTGAAAGACTATTAATATGATCATTTTGTTGTTGCAAAAATTCTTCTTGCTTCTCTTGTTCTGTTGATTCACGATGAGAAAAAACAGAAGACTTAGAAATCTTAAAACCATTTAAAGCATCATTATCTGAAATTTCAAAATAATATTCATACTGAACTCCTGCTTTAATAGGAAGGGAACTAGGAAAACTAAAAACAAATTTATCATATATCCCTTGTTTAAATGATAAGGTTCCACGTTTTGCTTCATGTACTTTTCCTTTAGGATAATAAACAATACTTAAACGATGAAATCCGTAATCATCCGAAATTTGACCTACTACGTAAGGTTTAGAAATATGTAAACTATCAGGTGTGTTATCAATTTTAATAGTTGGATATTGATCTTTAATAACATTTAAAGAATAAGTTAATTTTTCGAAGTTTTTAACTGATTTATTTGAAGTAACTATTTGATAATCTGAATTTTGATTGATTTTTTTAACTAAGATAAAACTATTATTCTGCCTATTAAAATGATCTAAGGACTTATTTATATTCATTTGAACTAATTCGGTATATTGAGCCTTAATAGTCCAAGTTATAGTAGTTCCTTCAGGAATAATAGCATTGCCAGTACCTCTAATTAATTCAGATTTTTTACCTAAATAACTTGGGAAATTTAATACCATTTGAAAATGGGTAATAGCAGGAATAGAATTTACTTTTAAATAGTAGTTTTTACTAATTACTTCATTTGATTGAATGTAAAATTTTATATCAGCTAAGGGGTTTTCGAATGTGTATTTAAAAATACCTGGGGCAGTATTTTCCATAAAATATTGCTCATTTCCTATAACAATAATTGCTTTGTCTGGATTTACTTTACCTTTCGAAAAAACAGTTAAAGTAAAATCTTTATTTTGTTGTGTTACCAATGAATCTTTAATAAATAATTCAAATGGAGCAGGAGGGGAGAAGTGTTTATTATAATTAACAACACGATTCATACCTTGAGCCAAATATTCTTCTTTCCCTAAAATCATAAAAAATAAAATAATCAGAAAAGGAATTAATGCTAAAGGAATATATTTTTTATTCTTTTTAAAATCTATTGCCTTTGTAAAAGGTATAGGTTGTAAACTTTTTGCTTTTTGATCTATAGAAGCTAATAATAATTCGGATTGATTAGCATCTTTTACTAACTGTAAGAAATTAACTAATTTATCATTTACTTCATTAAAATGTTTGCCTATTATAAAAGAAGCTTGTTCATAACTCAATCCTTGTTTAAGCTTAAATAATTTAAATAAGGGAATGATTATAAAACGAATTAATAAGAAGAATTCTACTAGAATAAACAATCCAAATAAAATACTTCTTCCAATAGGTTGTAACCAAAGAAAATATTCTATAAAGTTGGTAATTAAAAAATAGAGCAAACCTAATCCTATAAAAAATAAGCTACCACGAAGCAATTCATTGGTATAATATTTCTTAATAAAACTTTCTAACTTAGCAAATATGAGTTGTTTTGATTCCAAAATTAAATACTTTAATTATAACCTATAAAGTTAGTAAATTATCAAATACAATAGCAATACTCAAAATCAAACAAATATGTAAAGAGTATGATGTATCTTTGTAAAACACATTGCCTCTTAACTAGACTCAAAATGATGCTTTGTGTAATAAATAACAAAAACAATAAAAAAATGTCAAAGCCAGTTAGAGTGCGTTTTGCACCCAGTCCAACAGGACCTTTACATATAGGCGGTGTAAGAACAGCCTTATTTAATTATTTATTCGCTAAAAAACATAACGGGACATTCTATCTACGAATAGAAGATACAGATCAAACTCGTTTTGTTCCTGGAGCAGAAGCTTATATTTTTGAAGCTCTAGAATGGTTAGGAATAGCTCCCGATGAAACGGTAGGGAAAAATGAAAAATTTGGTCCTTATCGCCAAAGTGAACGTAAGCCAATATATAAACAATATGCTGACGAATTAATTGAAAAAGGATGGGCTTATTATGCTTTTGATACAGCTGAAAAACTGGATGAACTAAGAAAATCCGCAGAAACTAATGGTCAAACTTTTATATATAATCATACCGTTCGAGAAGCTTTAGATAACTCCTTAACCTTATCAAAAGAAGAAATAGAAAAACGCATAGCTAATGGTGATGCTTATGTAGTACGTTTTAAAACTCCTGTTAATCAAATATTAGAATTAAAAGATATTATCCGTGGGGATATAAAATTTGATACTAATCTATTAGATGATAAAGTATTATTTAAAAGTGATGGTATGCCTACTTATCACTTAGCTAATATTGTTGATGATCATTTAATGGCAACTTCACATGTCATTCGTGGTGAAGAATGGTTACCATCATTACCATTACACGTGCTATTATACAAAGCCTTTGGTTGGGAAGCACCTGAATTTGCACACTTACCATTAATATTAAAACCGGTAGGCAATGGCAAATTATCAAAACGTGATGGTGATAAAATGGGATTCCCCGTATTCCCATTAGAATGGAAAACAGAAGAAAATACTTCTATGGGGTATCGTGAAAATGGTTTCTTCCCAGAAGCTGTAGTAAATTTCCTTGCGTTATTAGGTTGGAATGATGGTACAGAACAAGAAATCTTTTCATTAGAAGAATTAATAAACAAATTTGATTTAGCACGTGTAAATAAATCGGGAGCTAAATTTGACCCTGAAAAAAACAAATGGTTCAATCATCAGTATTTATTAGGGAAAAGTGATAACTCACTAACTAATAGTTTTGCTAAGGAATTGGAAAAAAGAGGGATTACAACTTCCTTAGATTTAGAAAGAATTGTTTCCTTAAACAAAGAACGTGCAAATTTTGTAACTGATTTATGGGATCTAACTGATTATTTCTTTGTAGCCCCTACATCTTATGATGAAAAAGGTTTAAAAAATTGGAAAGAAGAAACTCCTGAATTATTAAACCAATTGATTACTGTTTTAGAAGGAATTTCAGATTTTACAAGTGCAACTATCGAAACATTAGTAAAAGAATGGTTGACAGCTAATGAAATTGGGATGGGTAAAGTAATGCAACCCTTCCGATTAAGTTTAGTAGGAAAAATGATGGGACCCCATTTATTTGATATTGTAGAGATTCTTGGAAAAGAAGAAACTATTAAACGTTTAAAAAGAGCTATAACAAGTATATAAAAGTATAACCCTCAGCAAATGCTGGGGGTTATACTTTTATAAATCAAAATAATATATGTAAAAAAGTTCGCTTACACATATAAATAAATATTTAACAAACTAATTTTTTTATTATGAACTCATTATTTATTCTTTTTATCTTCTTTGGATTTATTTTATTAATATCATCCTTCTTCACTGTAAAACAACAAACCGCTGTAGTGGTGGAACGTTTTGGTAAATTTAATAGCATTAGACAATCTGGTTTGCAAATTAAAATTCCAATTATTGATCGTATAGCTGGACGCGTAAATTTAAGAATACAACAACTAGATGTGGTTATTGAAACTAAAACAAAAGATAACGTATTTGTTAAAATGAAAGTTTCAGTACAGTTCAAAGTAATTCAAGAAAAAGTATACGATGCTTTTTATAAATTAGAATATCCTCACGATCAAATTACCTCTTATGTATTTGATGTAGTTCGAGCAGAGGTACCTAAACTTATTTTAGATGATGTTTTTGTACGTAAAGATGATATTGCCGTAGCTGTAAAACGCGAATTAAATGAAGCAATGACTACTTATGGATATGATATTATAAATACTTTAGTTACTGATATTGATCCAGATATACAAGTAAAAAATGCTATGAACCGTATTAATGCTGCTGATCGCGAAAAAACAGCTGCTGAATATGAAGCAGAAGCACAACGTATTAGAATTGTGGCTAAAGCTAAAGCGGAAGCAGAAAGCAAACGCTTACAAGGACAAGGTATTGCAGATCAACGTCGTGAAATTGCACGTGGCTTAGTAGAAAGCGTAGATGTATTAAATAAAGTAGGGATTAATTCACAAGAAGCCTCCGCACTTATTGTGGTAACTCAACATTATGATACTTTACAAGCAATTGGTAGTGATACCAACTCTAACTTAATTTTATTACCTAACTCACCACAAGCTTCAACCGATATGTTAAATAATATGGTAGCAAGTTTTTCAGCAAGCAATCAAGTAGGAGAAGCTATGAAATTAGGTACCAAAAAGAAACAAGAGCAAGCTAAAAAGTTTCTAGAAGAAAATTTTGGAGATCATAACTCTGAAGAAAATGTTTAAAAAATAAAAAAGTGGTCAAATGACCACTTTTTTATTTTAAAGCTTTTTAAGAAACTATTATACTAATAGTAATAAAATCACCTTATCTATTTTTTTTTATTGCTTAAATTAAAAATATAAAAGCCAAAATAATAAAATAAAATCTATTAATTTTTAAAAACAATAAAAAAAACCTATAATAACAAAAAACTATTAAAAGTATTAATTCTTAATAATTTTCATAATACTTCTTTTATCGCTTTCAAAAAACACATCTAAAAAATAATGTCCTTCCTCTAACTTACTAATATCAATCGAAGAAAAAGAATAAGGCAATTCTAAAGTTCTTCCATTAATATCATAAGAAATAACTTTTTTAATTTTTTCTGCAGTATCTACAAAAACATTTGTTTGAGCAGGATTAGGATAATGACTAACTGAAATAGATTTAAAATTTTCAGTACCTAAAGTTTCACCTACGTTAATACTCTGACCAGGTACATTATTATAAGCATAACTTTTAAGAGTAATAACTCCATTAGCCGTACTATTAACTAATAACCAACCATAATATTTAACCCCAGAAATTTTGAAAAAACATCCAATATAAGAATCTCCTATGGGAAATTTTTCATTTGGATTAGCCCAATTAGGATTAATATAAGCATCACCTTGTGCATCAAAACTACTTGAATTTGAAATAGTTGAACCAAGTGCTAAAGATTTAATAATATCCCAACCATGACCACTAGCTAAAGTGCCTGTAACAATAAAATTAACATCTGCAGGGTTAAATAAACTTCCTACAGAACCTCCCATTTCTTGAAAGCTAAACTCTGGAATCGCATCATTATTAAAATCAATATCAAGAGATACATCAGGTGTAAATGTAAAATCAGCTATATCACGAACAATAATATTTGCTTGTGATTGTACATACATAAAAAAGCAAAAAATGCCAGAAGTAATTTTTTTCATAGATTAACATATTAAATTAATGATATTAAAAGTAATAAAAAAAGAGCTCAATTTAATCATTAAGCTCTTTAAAAAATAAATATTTATTTAACTATTCTTCTTTACTTTCAACCTTTGCCCAAGTGTCTTTCAAACCAACTGTTTTGTTGAAAACAAGCTGATTTTCAGTAGATTCCTTATCTACACAGAAGTAACCTAAACGTTGAAACTGAAAATGTTCTAATTCCTTTGCACTAGCTAAACTAGGTTCTAAATATCCTTTGATAACGGCTAAAGAATTTGGATTAATAAACTCTTTAAAATCAACTTCTTTGTTACCATCTGGATTTTCATGCGTAAATAAACGGTCATAGACACGAACTTCAGCTTCAATTGCATGATTAGCTGATACCCAATGAATAGTTCCTTTTACCTTACGTTTAGAAGCCTCTGTACCACTACCTGAACGCGAATCTGCATCATACGTCGCATGAATTTCTATAATATTACCTGCCTCATCTTTAATAACAGACTCCGCTTTAATGATATACGCATTTTTTAAACGTACTTCTCCATCTAATTTCAAACGGAAAAACTTTTTATCTGCCTCTTCTTTAAAGTCCTCTCTTTCAATATATAATACTTTAGAAAAAGGTACTTTTCTAAAAGTCAATACTTCTTCTTCAGGATTATTTTCAGCTTCTAACCATTCTTCTTGCCCTTCAGGATAATTAGTTATTACCAATTTTACAGGATCTAGAACCGCCATAACACGTGGGGCAGTCTTATTTAAATCTTCACGTACACAGAACTCAAGTAATGAAACATCAATCAAATTCGTACGTTTAGCAATACCAATCGTTTTAGCAAAATTACGTATCGAAGCTGGTGTATAACCACGACGACGCATCCCAGAAATGGTACTCATTCGAGGATCATCCCATGCAGTTACATGTCCTTCTTGTACTAATTGTAACAATTTACGCTTTGAAACTACCGTATGTGATAAATTTCTACGAGCAAATTCACGTTGTTTTGGACGTGTTTTTGAACTATCATAAATGTTATTTAAGAACCAATCATATAATTCACGGTGAGGCAAAAATTCAAGTGTACAGAACGAATGCGAAATCTGTTCCATATAATCACTTTCTCCATGTGCCCAATCGTACATAGGGTAAATACACCATTGATTAGCCGTACGATGATGATGCTCGTGCATTATCCGATACATCAACGGATCACGCATCAACATATTAGGAGATGCCATATCAATTTTGGCACGTAACACATAAGAACCATTAGGAAATTCACCGTTTTTCATACGAGTGAATAAATCTAAATTTTCTTCTACAGATCGGTCACGATTCGGACTATTTACTCCAGGTTGCGTAGGCGTACCTTTTTGTTTTGCCATTTCTTCAGATGACAAATTATCAACATAAGCCTTGCCATTTTTGATTAAAACAACAGCCCAGTCATATAATTCTTGAAAATAATCTGAAGCATAACATTCTTTATCCCACTGAAAACCAAGCCATTCTACATCACGCTTTATCGCATCAACATATTCTTGTTCTTCTTTAGAAGGATTAGTATCATCAAAACGAAGGTTAACGGGCGCGTTATAATCTAATCCCAAACCAAAATTCAAACAAATAGCACTAGCATGTCCAACATGCAAATAACCATTAGGTTCTGGTGGAAAACGGAAACGCAATTTATCTTGTGACAAACCATTTTTTAAGTCTTCTTCAATGATTTGCTCTATAAAATTCAAAGATTTTTCAGTATTCGACATGGTAATTTTTATACTTTTGACAAAGATAGAAAAAAGAGTTTATAAGTTGTCTTGTTTAGTAGGTTTAGAAGACCAACCTTACATTATAAACTTATAAAATCTTAAACTTTTGAACAAAATGGGAATAATACGATTAAAAAATATACGAACCTTTTCGAATCACGGATGTTTAGTAGAAGAGAGTAAAATAGGGAGTCATTATAGAGTAGATTTAGAAATCGAAGCTGATTTAACTCAATCTGCACAAACTGATAAACTTGCAGATACCGTAGATTATGTACATTTAAACAAAATTGTGGTAGAGGAAATGGCTATTCGTTCGGAATTATTAGAGCATGTAGCCCAAAGAATTATTGACAGAACACTAAATGAACTACAATTAGTGGAAAAAATAACCGTAGAAGTAGCAAAAATTAATCCACCAATAGGCGGTGATGTTCAAGAAGTTAGTATTTTAATAACAAAAAAAAGATAAACTTTTAATCAGAAAGCTTTTAAAATATAAACTTTTGATTATATTTGCATCCGCAATGGCGTCGTGGCCGAGCGGCTAGGCACCGGTCTGCAAAACCGTCTACCCCGGTTCGAATCCGGGCGATGCCTCAAAAACCTTCCAAGAAATTGGGAGGTTTTTTTTATATCTTCACATTTCAACTTCTTTTTTAATATAGGATAAAAAGAAAAATTTGACTTGATCCTTCATCCGTAATTTAGAAATTTATATAAAATAAAAAAGGCCTGATTACTCAGACCTTTTTTCCTTTTGGCTTGCGGAGAAAGAGGGATTCGAACCCCCGGACCTGTTACAGTCAACAGTTTTCAAGACTGCCGCATTCGACCACTCTGCCATTTCTCCAGTATATCTCGCTCTACTTCCGTATTGCGAGTGCAAATATAAGACAGTTTTTTATATTTACAAACTACTTTTAGCATCTTATTTATAAAAATATTTTAAAAACAATATAACTATCTAAAAAATAGTGTATTATACTCTTAAAAAAATTAGACTTTTTTAATTTTTATAACGGGAGTTTTGGAAATAGCTAAATTTAAATCTGATAAAAAAGTAATTTTATGAATTTGAATTAATGTAGCTTTATCTTTATTTAATATAGCTTCATACACATCTGCTGGAATTTTATTTCCTTTGATTTCAAAACTATCTAGGAATTCACCTGCCATATTAGTCAAATGCAGACGAAATCCTGTAACCGTAATACTATAGTCTAATAAAAAATCAATTAATTTGAATGTAATTTCTGCATTTAATAATTCTTTGGTAGGAATTTCTAAGACACAATCACTATTAATACATCCTTTTTGATTAACTAACAAAGCGGCCAAAGGCAAATCTTTTACTCTCAAGGTATGTTCTTCAATTACTTTTGTACTATCAGAGGTGTTAATTTCCACAAATACTTTCGTTTCCTTGCCATTTTTAGGTTGAAGGGTATAGTTACCATCAGAAGACTGAAAAAGTGCCTCTCCTTTAATTTTAAAAGGTTTTGATTCTTTTACTTGAATAGAAATTGGATTGGGAATCCCTTTGTATACAATATTTAATTTATTTAATCCTATTAAAGAAAGATTGGGTTTAGAAGTAGTAATAGAATCATTTTGACTGTAAATAACAACAGGTAAAAGAATTAGAAGTAATAATTTTTTCATATTTGTTTATTTTTAGATTAGGGGTTTTATTGGGCATGAAATTACCAAAAATAAAATAAGTATTTTGAATTTTAATTATACAAAAAAAGAGTAATGGAAACATTACTCTTTTTCTATTTTCTCAATTGTATCTTTTACAAATTGTTTATCAGAAGGAAACCAACCTTGGGCTAACAGTATGGCTCCAAAAATTATTAATAGTATAGAACTGACTTTTTTGATTTTAATAATATTAGATGGAGTTAGTTTAGAACGCAATTGTTTTGCAGCTAATATTTTACAGACATCTGTAGTTAAATAAGAAAGTATAACAGTTGTAAAAAACCAAAAAACATTTGAGCTATCCATTTCTAAACGAGGACCAAAAGTAATGATGATTAATAACCAAAATCCTAGAACTCCAATGTTAATAAAGTTTAATAAAAAACCTTTTATGAATAGACTTATATAGTTTTTCTTTATTAAATCTACAACTTCCTCATCTTCTTCTATATTTTTACTGGCTTTGTATAATTTGGCATAAGAAATAATACCATAAGCTAACATGACAATTCCTCCAAAAATAAATAACGCAGGATCATCTTTTAAACTTTGAATCAAACGATAACTTCCTAAATAAGCCAGACCTATAAAGAAGATATCTCCAAGAACAACTCCTAAATCAAAAAACAAAGCGGCCCTAAATCCTTTTGTTATACTAGTTTCTAATAAAACAAAAAAAACAGGACCAATCATAAAGCTCAGGAAAATACCTAAAGGAATTCCGTTGCTTAAAATATATTGTAACATAAATTAACTGCTAGAATTAATTGGCAATTTAATTCTATATTCTTGAAAAATCTAATTTTTAGTAATTTTAAGAAAATTTTATTTCAAAAGATCTATTAATCAATATAGTTTTTATTGGTTTTTATCTCTTCGTATCGTAATATTTCCACCAAAAATGGTTTTTTCATTTACTTGCTTAGGTTTACCATAAATAGTAATATTTCCTCCAGCTCTTGCTTTAGCATCCACCACATCATAGGCTGAAATATCAATTTGTCCACCCGCATTTACGGTAACCGTAGCTTGTTGTGTAACACAATTTTTAGCTTCTAAAATGCCACCCGCTGTAGAAACTGCATCTATAGTTTGTGTTTTTCCACCTAAAGTAACTATACCACCGCTACTGGTTTTGACATTAATTTTAGAGGCTTCGACAGCTAATTCAACTTTACCACCTTCTTTAGCAATAATATCAAACATAGCTGATTTTAAAGTAGCATCACTAGTAACTAAACTTCCTTCATTGGCTTCAACCGCTTCTAAAGCTTTGAAATACACCGTAGCGGTAATAGCATCGCCTTTTAACATTTTGCCAAAAGGCATACGTACTTTCAATTCTCCATCTTTAGTAACTAATTCAACTGCTTCAGAATTCGTTCCTTTTAATTCAATTTTGGTTTCAGTAGCGGGAACCAAATGAATTTCAATTTGGTCAAAACCCGTTACTTTAGAAATGGTTCCAAGAGATTTACTGGTTTGTGCACTCATCACACTTACAGCAAATAACGAAAAGGCTATTACATGTTTTTTCATAATTATATAAAAATCAACAATGTAGACAAAAGAAAAATGATTAATTCAATAACATTTAATTTGCTTCTTGATTTAATGATTGCTTTTAAAACTAAGTCAAAAGCAATCAAACCCAAGGCAAGAAAACCAAAAATTATTTTTCCTAAAAAAATAAAACCTTTACCACATCCACCTACTTTTCCTTCAGGATTTATAAAAATTATAAACAGAAAAAATAGAAATGCTAATATGTTAAAAACAGAAATATTCTTCTTTATAAAATTTATTATCATTTAAAATTTTGTATTATTTGAAAAATTGGCTTCATACTTCTGTTCAAAACTGCTACTGAACACTGAATACTGAATACTCATTTAATTTCTTCTAATAAAATGATAATCCAATTGTTTTTTCACTAAGTCAGCGTTTTTCACTTTTACCCAAACTTCATCCCCTAACTGCAACAAATCTTTAGTCACTTGACCTACTAAAGCATATTGTTTTTCATCAAACGTATAATAGTCTTCTTTTATTTCACGAATGCGAATCATTCCTTCACATTTGTTTTCAACAATTTCTACATAAATTCCCCATTCTGTTACACCAGAAATCACACCTAAAAACTCTTGGTCTTTGTGGTCTTGCATGTATTTCACCTGCATATACTTGATAGAATCGCGTTCGGCATTGGAAGCACTATTTTCCATATTTGATGAATGCACACATTTTTCTTCATAAGCTTCTTCATCAGCACTTTTAGCTCCATCTAGATATTGCTGTAGCAAACGGTGTACCATAACATCTGGATAACGACGAATAGGCGAAGTAAAATGTGAATAATAATCAAACGCTAATCCGTAATGACCAATATTTTCAGTAGAATACTTAGCTTTACTCATGGTTCGGATAGCTAAAGTATCCACCATATTTTGCTCTTTTTTCCCTACTACATTTTCTAACAAAGTATTCAACGATTTAGAAATGGTATCTTTTGATTTGAAATTCAACGAATACCCAAACTTAGAAATTACGCCTTGTAAATTCATTAACTTATTTTCATCTGGTTCATCGTGAATACGATACACAAAAGTTTTCTTTTGTTTACCAATGAATTCGGCTACCTTTCTGTTGGCTAACAACATGAACTCTTCAATTAAATGGTTAGCATCTTTAGCGATTTTAAAATAAACCCCTACAGGCTCATCGTTTTCATCTAATTTGAATTTGACTTCAACTTTATCAAAAGAAATAGCACCGTTGTTCATACGATTTCTTCTTAAAATTTTAGCCAATTCATCTAATTTCAAAGTCGCTTCGACGATAGCATCAGGAACAATGTAGGTTTCTTCGGTCAATGAAATTTCAGCAGGAATAGTATTTCCTTTGGTTTCAATAATATGTTGCGCTTCTTCATAAGCAAAACGCTGGTCAGAATAAATTACGGTACGACCAAACCACTGGTTCACCACTTGCGCTTTTGCATTGATTTCAAAAACGGCAGAGAACGTATATTTTTCTTCATGCGGACGTAACGAACAGGCAAAATTACTCAAGACTTCTGGCAACATAGGCACCACGCGGTCCACCAAATACACTGAAGTAGCACGCTTGAAAGCTTCATCATCTAAGATAGTCCCTTCCTGAACATAGTGCGAAACATCGGCAATATGAACCCCAATTTCATAGTTTCCATTTTCTAAAATTTGGAAAGAAAGAGCATCATCAAAATCTTTTGCATCTTTAGGGTCTATCGTGAATGTCAATACATTACGCATATCACGACGCTTGGCAATTTCTTCGGCTTGAATAGACGTATCTAACTTTTTAGCATAGGCTTCAACTTCCACAGGGAAATCATAAGGCAAACCATACTCAGCAAGAATGGCATGAATTTCTGTATCATGTTCTCCAGGACGACCCAATACTTTTTCAACACTTCCAAAAGGAGAATCTGCTTTTTTAGGCCAATCTTCAATTTTAACTAAAACAACATCACCATCTTTAGCTTCACCCATTTTTTCTTTGGGAATAAAAATATCCGTGTACATTTTTGGGTTAGCAGTAGTTACAAAAGCAAAATTCTTTTGCACATCAATCACTCCCACAAATTCCATACGTTCACGTTCCAAAACTTCAATCACTTCAGCTTCGGGACGTTTGCCTTTACGACGGTTGTACACATACACTTTTACCTTATCGCCATGCAAGGCATGATTCAAATTAGCGAAAGGAATAAACACATCTTCCTCAAAATCTTCGCATAGCAAATACGCACTTTTACGTGCAGTCATATCAATAATGCCTTCGTAGTAATCCTGACTCTGCGCTTTTACGATATATTTTCCAGGTTCAATTTCTAAAATCTGTTTTTTAGAGGCTAGGATTTTTAAATCCTTTATAATTTCATTTCTACTTTTGGTATCATCTACATCTAATCGGGACGCTATCTGCTTGTAATTAAAAGGCTTATTAGGCTCTTTAGAAAGCAGTTTCAAAATTTTTCCCGAAAAGTCTTTCACCCCTTTACTAAATCTTCTAGGCTTTTTACTCATCTTCATTTTTTAAATATCGCTGAAAATTACAAAATAGTATTCAGTTATCAGTAACTAGTCATCAGATTTAAAAAAAATATAAAGTTTAACAGTTTTAATTTTTTTCTAAAATCAAGAGTTTTTAACAATAACTAAAAAAATAGAAAAGAAGATTTTTTAAAAAAATAAAATTTGATGGTTATGATAGTGTGTTAATAAGACTTAAAACTTTTTAAATTTTGTTTTGTTTATTGAGTTTTACGGAGTTATACAATGATATTAACAAGTTTTTGAAAGGTTAAAGAGTTGTTTTATAGTTAATTATATTAGTTTATTAACAGTTGTTAACATATATATTTTAGTTTCTTTTTTTGAAAACTTAGGTTGTTAATAGTTGTTAATAACTGTGAATATCTATTGAATAATTTTCCAAAAAGTCACCGAAACTTTTCTTGCATAATTAAAACTGATTTTGGATTATGAAAAAAATCTTTAGAAGTCAAAAAAAGTTTTATTTTTCTCTTATTACTTATTAACAATTTTTATTAGACTGCAATCCCTTGAAAATCAAGGCTATTTTTTGGTTTGTTAACAACCTAAAAATTCTTGTTTTTTTAAGTTTATAAATCCTTGAAAAATAAGGTTTTAAGTTATTAACTGTTTTGTTAATAACTGTATAATGTATTGAAAATTAAGTAATTATAATTTAATCAACATCATTTTAAGGAATAGTCATTCTATATAGTAATAAAAAGATTTCATTTTATTTCGATGCGTTCTCTTGATACATATTAATATGTATTTTTGTACTATAAATACAAACAACACACTTATGATTATTTCAATAGGAAACGACCATGCTGGTCCTGATTATAAAAATGCTATTGTACAATACTTAGAAAACAACGGTCATACGGTTATCAATCATGGTACCGATGCTTTTGATAGCGTAGATTATCCTGATTTTGGTCACCCTGTGGCTTATGATGTAGAAAGCAAAAAAGCCGATTTTGGTATTGTGATTTGCGGAAGTGGAAACGGAATTTCGATGACAGCTAACAAACACCAAGATATTCGTTGTGCTTTATGTTGGACGGTTGAAATTGCTGAATTAGCGCGTCAACATAACGATGCAAACATTATTAGTATACCAGCGCGTTATACTTCAATTCCTCAGGCTGTAGCAATGGTGGAAACATTTTTAGATACGCCATTTGAAGGGGGTAGACACGCCAATCGTGTGAAGAAAATTGCTTGTAAATGATGAATAATATTGAAAAACTTTCCGATAATCAATTAATTGAACTTTTTAAATCAGATGCTATTGATAAGGATTTGAAAAGTAAAATTATACTTGAAATTGATAGGAGAGATTTAGAAAAAATAGAAGTAAAAGAACATAATTTTACATTTACTGAAAAAGCATTTATATTTTTAACAAATTATTTTCTCTATAAATTTCATTTACTGAAGGCTAATCAACTACTAATAAATGGAGATAAAAAAGCCTATAAATTATATTGGAGAATTTTTTCTTTTGGTGTTGGTTTTAGTTTTATTTTTTTATTGTTGATTGCTAAATTTTATTTAAGAAAATTTGTCTAAAATGTCTGATAATCACAACCATGTCCATATCCATAAGCACGAAGTAGAAGGGAAGAACCTTGTTTTTTCGATATTGTTAAACCTGTTAATAACTCTGGCGCAAGCTATAGGAGGGATGTTATCTGGAAGTTTAGCATTGATTTCAGATGCTTTACATAATTTCTCTGATGTGCTTTCTTTGGTTTTTAGTCTAGTGGCGCATAAATTATCCAGAAGGAAAGCTTCGATTGACCAAACTTTTGGTTACAAACGTGCGGAGTTAATTTCGGCTTTTGTCAATGCCATGACCTTGTTAATTGTTGCTATCATATTAGGAGTAGAAGCCGTGAAGCGATTTTTTCATCCCGAACCTATTCAGTCTAATTTAGTCATTTGGTTAGCCTTGTTAGGTATAGTTGCTAATGGGGTATCTGTTTTGCTTTTACAAAAAGATGCCGAACACAACTTAAACATGAAATCAGCTTATTTGCATTTGTTAACAGATATGATGGCATCAGTTGCGGTTTTAGTAGGTGGATTATTAATGAAGTTTTATGGTTGGTTTTGGGTAGATAGTGTACTGACTTTGTTAATATCAATTTATTTAATTTTTGTTGGTATCGATTTATTAAAATCTTCTACTAAAATGTTGATGTTATTTACACCTGAAGAGATTGATATCAAAGCCATTGTTCGCGAAGTACATCGAATTCCTGGGGTAGGGAAGTTGCATCACATCCATGTTTGGCATTTGAATGAAGAAGAATTGCATTTAGAAGCTCATTTAGACTGTGCAGAAGATATTAAAATGAGTGAATTTAATGATTTATTATTTCAAATTGAAGTGCTTTTATTTGAAAAATTTGGTATCAATCATATTAACATTCAACCAGAATACAAAAAAGCCGACCCAAAAGAATTTATAGTTCAGGATTAGATAAAAATTCTTTTCTTTCAAGTTTCACCATCAAATTTTTAATTTTAGATTTGTTTTAAATAAACAAACTAATTATTAAAAAATGAAAAATAGGGAAGAATTATTTAAAAAAATATTATCTGATTTAAAAAACAAACAAGATGTTTGTGAGGAGTTTAAATATATAGGGACAGGAAATCCGTTTTCAAATATTTTAATAATTGGCAAAGAGGCATCTATAATTAGAGAGATAGATGAGGAGCAATACAATAAAGAAATTTTAGAAAACTTTAAAGATTGGAATAATCTTAGAGATTTTAATTCTGATAAAATAAAGGAAAGAGATTTCCAAAATTATTCACCATTATATCCCTATAAAGGTCAAATGCTTACCATAAATGATGGAAAAAATTTTGGAACCAGTAAAACTTGGATGAATTATCAAAAATTAATTAATTTCATTTTTAATGACCTAGATAATAAATCAATTAATTTTCACGAGTACTCATTTTTAACAGAAGTAAATTCGACTCCAAGTAGAAAAACGAAAGATGCAAAAACAGACTCTATACCGTTTAGAAAGAAAAATATTTTGTCATCAGATTTTTTTAAAGATTTTTCTGTTGTAATTATTTCTGGGGTTGGATATTTTGAGATTTCTGATGGTTATAATGAAATTGAGAAAATTTTTGACGTAAAATTTTTAGAAAAAAGATATGCCAATACAAATAACAACACTCAACCATTTTGGGTTCATACAAGTAAAACAAAAATTGTAATAAACACACACCAATTAAGTATTGGAATTTCTGATTTGCTATTGAAAGAAGTAGCTAGTGAAGTGAGTAAGTTTTTGAAATAAGAATTAATAACTGCAAAATACATAATTATGGCTGTATATAAATTAAAAGCAAAAGGAAATTATGGAAATATGTCTAAAGGATATGAATTTCAAGTTAATTCTACATCAATTCCTACACCAAATGTGAATGATATTGAAAAAGAGATTGAACGATTAGGTTTTAATTCCCAAGCTAAATCATATAAAAGTCCTGGAAATTTTGAAATTAAAAAAGTTTGAAAATTACACCAAAATCCAATCTGAATTTTAAAAAGAAGTCCTTAAAGTGTTTATAGTTCAATATTAAAATAAGAGGATGCTCTACTAGCATCCTTTTTTATATAATGGGTAATTGTAATTTTCTTCGAATCGCATAAATTCGAATCGCGGCGGTGATAAACACACTTAAAATCATACTGGTATCGGATTGCATTTTGTAATTTACCATTATCAAATACAAACCACCTCCTATTATGCAAGCTGTGGCATATAATTGTCCTGGTTTTAATAAGGCGGGTACTTTGTTGCAAAGCACATCACTTAATAAACCACCAAACGTAGCTGTAATCATTCCCATAATTAGTGCATAACCATTAGGAATAGCATTTCTTAATGCTACTTGTATGCCTACTACTGTAAAAAGCCCAATACCAAAAGCGTCAATCCAAAATATTAATTTTTTTATTAAGCTTGAGTTTAATTTAAAAAAGAAAGCTATAATAGTTGAGGTTAGTACTATTATAATAGCTACATTATCATTTACCCAATTTACTGGACGTATACCTATTAATAAATCTCGTAGAGTACCGCCTCCATACGCCATACAGAATGCCAATACAGATGCACCAAAAATATCAAAACGTTTAGTCCGTGCTTTTAGTACACCCGTTACGGCAAAGACAAATACACCCGTATAACTTATAATTTGTAAGGTATCCATACTCAATTTTTTTGCAAAGATATTGCGGTTTTCCCCAATTTATTGCTGTATATTTACTTATAACAATGTAGAAATTTTTCGTGATTTTTTGTGTATGACTTCAGAAAAACCTTTATTTAAAAAAAAATATTATCCAATTAACAATTTATTGTATGATTATTTAGAAAAATACAAAAGGTTAACCAAAACGAGTGTGTTTTATGAAGATTTATTGCGATTTCAAGGTTCTGTAGTGGTTTATGATACTAAAGGAAAAGATACTTTATGGATTAGGGTTTATTATAATGAATATGAAAAGAATGAAATAGATTTTAGTCTTAAAAAGATTTATACATTACTACATTCAGATGGAGATGAAAGTAAAATACAATTCTTAAATGTAGACCATATAGACTTTTGTACTTTTGGTAATTCTAAACCATTTAGGATAAAAGTTAGAAATATACTAAATGATAATTACACCCATTTTTATGTAAAAAAAGCAGATGCTTCACGTATTTTTGGACTAGAATTAGAAGATATAATTTCTCCTAATCGAATTAATTATTTAGTATTTAAAGACACACTTATAGAAGAACATATTGTGGGAATTCCAGGTGATATTTTTATAAAGCAACATTTATCAAATTGTTCTGAATCAGAAAAAGCTCAAATTGCTAAAGAATTTGTAAAATTTAATGAACGCTGTATGATAGGACTCTTGGGTGATATGCGTTCATATAATTTTGTAGTAATTCCTATTTATGATTATGATCATTTGGTTTTTAAAATTCGAGCTATTGACTTTGACCAACAATGTTATGAAGGAGATTTTAAATTATATAAACCTCATTTGTTTAAAGAAAATTTTCAATTTAGTAAATTGGTAAGTGAAAAATTAGAAGTTAATTCTATTGAGCAATATCAAAATGAAGAACGTTCAATTATGGTAAAAAGAATGGTAGGTTCTGAAGAAAGATTGAATGATTTGTTGCAGGCAATGAAATCTATGCAGTTATCTACTATTGAAAAACTAGAACGGTTGAAAAAGGAAATATATCTATTTACTCATGATATGCAGTTTAAAAAAGCCAACTCTATGGGAGAGGTAATAGAATCAGCCTTGCTATTTTTAAAGCGAAATTATAGAGGAAAATTTTAATAAATTATGTTAATTCCGTCAGTTTATTGACTTAATTTATATTAATTCCGTCAGTTTACTGACGGAATTAATATTTTTATTAAATTTGTATTTATAAATTTTAATAAATATAGCCTTATGAATTACATTAAAAGAGCCGTATTTGATGATTTTAATAATTATTTACATCCTAATAAAGTACTGATTTTGTTGGGTGCAAGACGTGTAGGTAAAACCCAACTTATAAAAAAATATGTAGAAGTTACAGATGAAAAGGTGTTACAACTTAATGGTGAAGATAAAAATGATGCAAGACTTTTAGAAGAAAGAACGTTTGAAAACTATAAAAGATTATTACGAAATATTAATTTATTAGTAATTGATGAAGCACAAGCGATAGAGGAAATAGGATTGATATTAAAATTTATTGTTGATACGATTGATGGAATAAAGGTGATTGCAACAGGATCATCTATGTTTGACTTAAATAATAAATTGGGTGAACCTTTGGTTGGAAGAAAAAATACTTTGTATCTATACCCATTGTCTCAGATAGAATTTTCGGAATATGAAAATTATAAAGAAACAGTTGAAAATCTTGAGATGCGATTAATTTATGGAGGCTATCCAGAGTTAACGCACTATGAATCATGGTATGACAAACAAAAGTATTTACGTGAAATTATAAATTCATATTTATTAAAAGATATATTGGTTTTTGATGGTATTAAAAACTCTAATAAAATTTATGATTTATTAAGGCTTATTGCTTTTCAAATAGGGAAAGAGGTTTCTTTACAAGAATTAGGTAAGCAATTACAATTATCTAAGAATACAGTAGAGCGTTATTTAGATTTATTGACTAAAGTATTTATTGTTTTTAGAGTAGATGGTTTTTCACGTAATTTAAGAAAAGAAATTACTAAAAGTAGTCGTTGGTATTTTTTTGATAATGGTATTCGTAATGCTATTATTGGAAATTTTAATACATTACAAAATCGTATGGATATAGGTGATTTATGGGAAAATTATCTGGTTTCTGAGCGTTTAAAAAAACAAATTTATCATAAGTTATATAAACAAAATTATTTTTGGCGTACTTATGATCAGCAAGAATTAGATTGGCTTGAAGAAAGTGCAGATAATTTAGCTGGATATGAGTTTAAATGGAATGAAAATAAGAAAACAAAAATTCCAACGGCTTTTGCTAAAGCATATCCTGATGCTACTTTTGAAATTGTAAATAAGAAAAATTACTTAGATTTTATATTATAAATTAATAGCCTTTTTTGAATGAAAAATTAAGAAAGGCTATTATTTCAGTAAAAAGTAAATTCCTATTACGTTGGCAATAAATATAATTGTGAATCGCCAAATGAAACTTATTTTTGAAGTTTTGTGTTTAAATATAAACATTCCTAATAAACTACCTATAGCACCTCCTATTAATGAGATACTTAATAAATCTTTTTCAGATATGCGTCTTTTGTTTTTTATAGCTAATAATTTGTCAATTCCGAAGAGTATTAACGAAAGGATATTTACAATTAAAAGGTAAGTAAGAAACATTTTCATTAAATCAGAATTTTAAAGAATCCAAAAGTAGTCATAATACTTATATTTGTTAGTTAAATTTTTAAATACTATAATCATTGAAGCCTATCTTTTTATACTGTATACTATTTTTGAATACGTTTGTTTGGACTCAAAATACTTTTAAAATAAATGGAAATGTAAAAAATATAAATAAAAAGGGAGTTATTGCATTGGTTACATTTACTATTAAAGGTTTTGATAAAACTATTGTAACTGATAGTTTGGGTAATTTTAATTTCAAAATAACAGATGATAAAATAAATATTAAAATTGAAGCTGAAGGTTATATAAATTACGAATCTGATTTTAAAATTACTGAGGATACTGATTTAAATATTATTTTAAAAGAGAATAAGAAAATTGATGAAATTATTATTACAGAGGATAAAAGGAAAACATTTTTTAAAAATGATAAGAATTTTTTAAAATTAAATGTATCTCAATTGAGCGATTTGCCTTCTTTAACTGGTAGTATTGATGTTTCAAAGATTTTGCAATTAACTCCTGGTGTTCAAAATTCAGGTGATATTAACGGATATTTGTATGTTAGAGGAGGAGATGCTGGGCATTCTATTTTTAAATATAATGATGTACCAGTGTATGGATCAGCTCATTTGTTTGGAATATTTCCTTATTATAATGCTTTTCATATAGGTGAATTAATGTATGATAAATCAAATTTAAGTTCTGTTAATGGTAATATACTAGGGGCTTACATTAATACTAAGAGTAATATTATGAGTATTGATAAGGCAAGTTTTCAGGTTAATTTAGGTTTGTTAGCTTCTCAGTTTAATATTAAAATACCTTATAAAAAAACTGTGTTTTCTTTATCTTATAGAAAAACTTATCTAGATGATTTTCTTAAATTAATTAATGTTAAAAATGAAGTAAATTACAGTTTCGAAGATATTAATTTTTCTTATCTACATAAAATGAGTAATAAATCCAAGCTCATTTTTGATTTTATGACAAGTAAAGATAAATTAAAATATAACAGTGAAGAGTTATTTGCTGATATTAATCTAACTTGGAAAAATTATATTGCTGCTACTCAGTTCCAACATTCTAAAAATGAAAAATTTAAATTTACTGCAAACGCATATTTTTCTAAGAGTCTATCTTCAATGAATATACTTCAACATGATTTATCTATAAAAGTAAATACTTCTATTACTGATTTTAGTTTAAAGAGTAATATTATTTACAATATTTATAAAATTAAATCCGAAATAGGATTAAGTTATAATAATTATACAATTTCACCTTATAATTTAATTTTGGCTAATTTTGGTTTTACACCTAAAACAAAATATGAGAATATTAATTCTAATTTATTTTCAATCTATCAAGATTTTAATTTTTTTATAACAGATAATATCAATCTTAAATCGGGAATTCGTTTCAATTACTTTAATCACTCTAGTTCAAATAAGTATTCCTTTGAGCCTAAGTTAGGTATTTATTTTAATGAAAAAAGAAACACAAATTATTATATTACTTTGGCTCAAAAAAGTCAACATTTAAGTTTAGTTACCACTTCTAGTATTGGAATTCCAACAGATTTTTGGGTTGCATCAGCAAATAATATCCCTTTTCAAAAGTCAAAAGAAATTTCTTTTGGTATAAACCATCATTTCAATAAAAATATTGTTACGAATTTTGATTTATTTTACAATGAAATGAAAGATTTATTAATTTATCCATTTGCTCTTTCTCAATTTAATGAAGCCTCTTCTATAGAAAAAGATATTTTCATAGGAAATGGTAAAGCTTATGGTTTTGAGTTTTTATTGAAGAAAGAAAATGGAAAATTTAAAGGTTGGATGAGTTATACTTGGAGTAAATCATTAAGAAGCTTTCCAAGGATTGATGAAGGTAGTAATTTTTACGCCAAATACGATAGAAGACATAATTTTACAACAATTATAACTTATAGTTTCACTCCAAAATTTGTGATAGGTTTTACACAAATACTAAGTTCTGGGAACCGTTTTACTTCTGCAGATCAGATATATTTTGTAAATAATGTTCCTGTAAAAGAGTATAACGAATATAATAAAGCACAGCTTCCTTTTTATAACAGAACAGATTTTTCTTTTAATTTTTGGATTATGAAAAATAAAAGAAAGGAAAGCAAAATTACTTTAAGTGTTTATAACTTATTTAATATTGAAAATCCAGTATATCAATCAGTCAATTTTGAAAAAAATGAAGAACAATTATCCATTACAAAAAATGATAAAGTATTTTACAAAATTTTACCTTCGATTAATTGGTATTTTAAATTTTAGTTTAAAAATTACTGTATTGGTGTTTTCTTTTTATTCTTGTCAAGACAATCTAAACGATACTAAAGTTTCAAAACCTAAATTGATTGTTGAAGGTTGGATTGAAGAAAATGGTGTGGCAAATGTAATTTTATCAAAAAGCATACCCACTAATACTAATTTTAACCAAAATAATATTGATAAATATTTTTTAAGGGCAGCCAAAGTGACTGTTTCAGATGGGATAAATACTGAAATATTACATCTAAAAATGGTAAATGGGTATATTCCTCCTTTTATTTATACAGGAGAAAATATAATAGGTAAAAAAGGATTTACTTATACCTTAACGATAGAGTTTGACGGACAAGAATTAAGAGCTGAAACAAGTATTCCTGAATCTGTACCTATAAAAGAACTAAGTATTGAAAAAATAGATGATTTTAAAAGAAAAATAGGAATAGAGTTTATAGATCCTGATAACAAAAATTACTATCAAATAGGAACTAGAATAGTTGGAAAAGATTCATTATTTATCCCTACTTTATACGGAACAATTGATGACGAAACGTTTATTACAAAAAAAGTAAAATTAAATTTATTAAAAGGGATTCAATTTTATCCAGTAGAAAATACCGAAACCTATTTTCCTTCAGGTAAAATTATAGAAATAAAATTAAGAACATTAGAAAAAAAGAGTTACGAATTTTGGAACAGCTGGCAAAATGATGTTTTAAATGGTCAAAATCCATTGTTTCCAGCCACTTTTAATCTAAAATCTAATATAAAAGGAGGCTTAGGAATTTGGGCTGGTTATGGTGCTGATGTAAAGATAATAAAAATAAAATAGTATAAAAAAAGCTGTCAAAGACAGCTTTTTATTTATTTATTTAAAAAAGTTATAAAATCTTCTATTTGATTTTTTAAAGTATCAAATCCAGTAGAAAAATACACATTCATTGCAACTACTGAATTATCATCAAATTTTAGATAATATTTGACATCATATCGCTCAACTTTTTGATAAACTGTTCCCATACTATATTCCCATGTTCCATTTCTCCAAACAAAAGGCGTATTACCTGAGGATACGAGTTCAGATTTTGCTACAATACTAGCAATTTTATTTTTATCCTTTTTAGAAACTAAAACTAATTTGCTATGTTTATTATAAAGTTCAGCTTTTAAATCGCTTATCTTTTTACTTTTTTCATTAGATTTTATATAATAATCAGATGAAAAATAATTAGGTTTAGGAATACTGCTTTCAGCTTTTTCAAGTTCTGTCGTAGTAGTTTCAATATCACTTGATCCTAAAATAGCAAAATCATCTAGAATAGTTATCAAAGTATTTGCCTTACCATAATCTGTTGATGAAGAATTATGATTATTTAAAAACTGATCAATGTTACCATTTGAATCAAAATTATAACCTAAAATAGATTTACCATTATTTGTTAATAAAGCACTAGCAATTGATGGAGAACTATTTCTATTATTTTTGATTTCTAAAGCATAACCATCGTTTAATGTTAATTTTAAATTAGATGTTGTAGGAATATGATTGTTGTTATTGTATGTATTTACAACACTAATATTTCCAGAATCAACACCTTTTATTTTAATTGTAGCATCAACAGTTAAAGGTAAATGAATTTTATCTAGTACTTCATTAGATATTAGAACTGGAACCATATTTCCTATATTCGGATCATACACCCATTGATAACGTTTTGGAGTATCAATTATATTAACTTTAATAGGAGAAGGCGTTGCGTTTAAAACTATTTCAGCGTCATTAGTAGTTCCTGAAATTTTAGAAGGATACCTAAAAGTTAAGTTATTTGTTGAAACTGTTTTTTCCCATCTTTTAACAGTATTATTCCAAGTGTATATACCAAAAACATCAGACACATTAAAGACATCACTTATACCATTATTATTACCACCACTTAAGATATCAATTCTATCAATTTCCAATAATTTATCTAGATTTTGAATGGCTTCAATAGTTGAAGATGTTTTTGTTTTTTCAAACTCTGAAACAGTTGCTTTTGCTTCTGTTTCTAATTTCAATTTTTTTTGTTCTGAAGTTAAGGAAGAATAAGGTGCATCCAATAAACCAGTTACTGATACTGGAGTTTCCTCAATGACTTCTTCGTTTTTTGAACAACCAAAAAGTACCTGTAAGGCTAGTAGCCCTAAAAAAATTTTTTTCATGAATAGTTTATTTAATTATGCAAAAATAAATTTTTAAATAAAAAAACAAAGCCCGAATTTTAAATTTTAAATTTTTTAATTTATATGGTATTTTAGCACTCTTATTTTTACAAAATGACAAACATTGACTTTATACTAAAAGGAGTTCAAACGACTCCAAAAAATATCCAAAATACACTTGAATTACTTTTACAAGATTGTACGATTCCTTTCATAGCTCGTTACCGAAAAGATACCACTGGTAATTTGGATGAGGTGGTTATTGAACAAATCGCAAAACTAAACAAGCAATACGACGAAATCGTAAAGCGAAAAGAAAGTATTTTAAAATCAATCGAAGAACAAAATGCTTTAACACCTGAATTGAAATCAAAAATCGAAAATAGTTTTGATTTGCAGGAAATAGAAGATTTATACCTTCCTTACAAAAAGAAAAAGAAAACGAAGGCTGATACAGCACGTGAAAATGGATTAGAACCATTAGCAAAAATAATCATGTCGCAACGTAATGATGATGTCGAATTTTTAGCATCGAAATATTTAAATGATAAAGTTGCCAATGAAGAAGAAGCCCTTCAAGGTGCCCGAGATATTATTGCCGAATGGATTAACGAAAATATTTTTATTCGTAAAAACTTACGCCGAATGTTTCAGCGCAAAGCAGAAATTACTACCAAAGTGGTTAAAACCAAAAAAGACGACGAAGCGGCACAAAAATTTTCTCAGTATTTTGATTGGGCAGAACCCATAAGCAAAGCACCTTCACATCGTTTATTAGCCATGTTAAGAGCGGAAGCTGAAGGTTTTGTTAAATTGAATGTAGAAATTGAAAAAGAAGAAGCTATTTCATTCATTGAAGATAATATCATAAAATCGAATAACGATACCACCCAACATTTGGAACTAGCAATCAAAGACAGTTATAAACGCTTATTAGAGCCCGCTATTTCAAATGAAACCTTACAGGAAGCTAAAGAAAAAGCAGACATCAAAGCAATTGATGTATTTGCAGGAAACTTGAGTCAGTTGTTATTAGCGCCTCCTTTAGGTGAAAAACGAATTTTAGCCATTGATCCAGGTTTTAGAACAGGTTGTAAAGTAGTTTGTCTAGATGAACAAGGCGATTTATTGTACAACGAAACTATTTTTCCGCATGCGCCTCAAAATGAAACAGCAATGGCGATGAAAAAAATAAAATCGATGGTAAACGCTTATAATATTGAAGCGATTTCCATTGGTAATGGAACGGCAAGCCGTGAAACCGAATTTTTCATTAAAAAAATTGCCTTTGATAAGCCTGTTCAAGTATTTGTGGTGTCAGAAGCAGGAGCTTCGGTATATTCAGCATCAAAAATTGCAAGAGACGAATTTCCTAATTATGATGTCACCGTTCGTGGTGCCGTTTCTATTGGACGCCGTTTATCAGATCCTTTAGCCGAATTGGTTAAAATTGACCCGAAATCTATTGGTGTAGGGCAGTACCAACACGATGTGGACCAAACCAAGTTAAAAGAAGAATTAGATACTACGGTCGTGCGTTGCGTAAACTCGGTTGGGATTAATATCAACACAGCGAGTAAATCCTTGTTGAGTTATGTATCTGGAATAGGCGAAAAAATGGCTGAAAATATTGTCAATTACCGTTCAGAAAACGGTGCTTTTGAAGAACGAAGCCAATTGAAGAAAGTCCCTCGCTTAGGAGACAAAGCGTTCCAACAAGCAGCGGCTTTTATCCGAATTAAAGACGGAAAAAACCCATTAGACAATTCGGCAGTACACCCAGAATCATACAAAATGGTCGAAAAAATGGCCAAAGATTTAGGAATCAAAGTAGCCGAACTAATTGGAAACAAAGAAAAAATAGACAAGATAAAACCTGAAAATTACACTACGCCTGATGTTGGAATTTTAGGAGTTAAAGATATTTTAAAAGAATTAGTAAAACCAGGGCTAGACCCACGTAAAGCGGCCAAAGTTTTTGAATTTGACCCGAATGTAAAAACCATCGCCGATGTGCGCAGCGGAATGATTGTACCCGGAATTGTAAATAACATTACAGCTTTCGGTTGTTTTGTCGACATCGGAATCAAAGAAAGCGGACTCGTACATATTTCCCAACTCAAAGAAGGCTATGTTGCCGATGTGAATGAAGTAGTCAAACTCCACCAACACGTACAAGTTAAAGTCGTTGAAGTGGATGAAGCTAGGAAAAGAATCCAGTTGACGATGATATTGTAAATTTTTAAAAGAGAGTTAAGGCTCTCGAAACCACTGTAAAAAAACAAAAATCCCAATTTTCAATAACGATCGACTAATCAAATTGGAAATTGGGATTTTTTTAAGTTATTCCTTAATAAACTTTTTAATTATTTCTTCTTTATCCGTTTTGATTTTGATTATATACAATCCTGATGGTAATTCAGAAACATTTATAGTTTCATTTATATCTTCATGTACAACCTTACCTTCTAAATTTAATATTTGGATAGAAGAGATGGAAGAATCATTATCTAAATTAATGTTTAAAATATTACTAGTTGGATTTGGAAAGATAGAAATATTCGTTGTTCTACTTAGTTTAAAGTTATTACTTTCCTCCTCTTTTGCAACAGAAATTTTAGGTGAACTAGAATTATTATATAAACTTACCAAGTAAGCGGTATTTATAGAATTTTTGTAGTTATTAAAATTACCTGAAACTAAAATTTTTCCATTGCTAATAGGAGTAATAGATAAAACGGAATTATTAAAACCATTTTCTGTAATGAATGTACTATCTTTAGTTCCATTAGAGTTTAAACGGATAATATAATTTTCTTGATTTTCGTTAAAACTGGTAAAAGACCCTCCAACAATAATTTTTCCATCCGTTTGTATTAGCATAACAGAAGGTGAACTGTTAAAACCAGTTCCAATGTTAAATGTTGTGTCTATAGTACCATTTGTATTTAATCTTACAAAGTAATTTGCACTAGAATTGTTGAAATTAGAGAAATAACCACTAACTAAAATTTTACTATCAGCTTGTAAAGTAATATTGTTTACAGCACTATCAAAACCAGTACCAATATTAAATAACGTATCTTTAACCCCATCTGCTTTTAATCGAATTATATTTTTTTCAGCTTCATCATTGTATGAACTAAATTCACCTCCTACAATTAAATTTCCATTAGGTTCTAAAGCCATTGTTAATACATCTCCATCAAAACCAGTACCTGTGTTAAAAGAAGTATCAATGCTACCATTAGAATTTAGTTTAATAATTCGGTTTGCAGTAACTTCATTATATTTTGTAAATTCACCACCTAAAAATATTTTTCCATCAGGTTGTAAAAGAATAACATTAATATTTCCATCAAATCCAGTTCCTGTATTAAAAGTTACATCCTTAGTTCCATCAGGGTTTAAACGGATAATATGATTTTCTGTAACTCCTTTGTAAGTACTAAAAGACCCTGCTACAATTAATTTCCTATCTGGTTGAACTACAATTACTGATACATTTTTATCAAACCCATTTCCTACATTAAAAGATCTATCTTTAGATCCATTAGGATTTAAACGGATGATATAGTTTGATAAATTGTTTTTATAACGTGTGAAATGACCACCTAAAACTATTTTTCGATCCTTTTGTTCTACTGCGGTTAGTATAGTTTTGTCAAAACCAATATTAGGGTTAAAGTTTAAATCAAATGTTCCATTTGTATTTATTGAAACTATATTATTAGCTGAATATCCTTGACCATAAATAGTGAAATATCCTCCTGCTATGATTTTTCCACAAGGAAGAAGTGAAAGACAAATAAGGCTTCTTTTACAGCTTCCTGTACTAAAATCAAGGTCTTTTTTTCCATCAGGATTTAAACGAATTATATTAGTTTCTAAAGGACCAACATGTACATACGGTTTTCCTATTACAGCTATTACAATTTTTCCATCATTTTGGATAGCTAATGATCTTATAGCACCATCAAAAACTACATCTGTATCGAAAGTTCCGTCTTTTGATCCATCATTATTTAATCGAATTAAATATTTTTGAGAAATACCATTAAAATTCTTAAAATTTCCTCCAATAATAATTTTACCATTAGTTTGTATGGCAATAGAGTTAATTGTACTATCAAAACCACTACCATTATTAAAACTGTTATCTTTTGTACCATTTGCATTGATACGTATAAAATTATTTACAGTTTGACCTTTGTATGTTGAAAATAAACCAGTAACTAAGATTTTTCCATCAGCTTGAAGAGCCATATCAGTTACTAAATTATCAAAACCTGTATTTGTTACAAATGAAGTATCGCTAGAACCGTTACTATTTAGCCTAGCTATTTTATTTTGAGTAGTCCCATTATAAGTGTTAAAATTTCCCCCAACAATAATTTTTCCATTAGGTTGTACGAGGATTTTAGTTACACTAGCATCAAATCCAGATCCAATTATAAAACTATTATCTTTAGTTCCATTACTATTTAGTCGTATAATTTTATTTTGATTTACTCCGTTATAGGTGGTAAAATGTCCTCCTATAAGTATTTTTCGATCAGGTTGTACAGCAATACAAGTTATGTCATCATCAAGAAGTATTGTCGTAGAAAAAGATGGGTCTATTGTACCATTGCCATTTAATCGTACTATTTTTTTTACCAGTTGTCCAGAATATTTATGAAAAGTACCCGCTACAAGTATTTTTCCATCAGGTTGTACAGTAATAGTACTTACAGTACCATCAAATCCGTTTATTGAACCAAATTTTTGCGCAATTTGTCCAGGATTTTGCGCATTGCCAATAAGCGTAAAAAACATCAAAAGATATAAATATTTTCTCATAATTTTTATTTAAATATCCAAATTAGATAAATAAGCTTACAAAAACAAGCACCTTAAATTAAAATATAAACATCTATACAAAAACGAGTCAAATAAAGTTAATTTGTAAAAATATGTTTAATAATTAAGTTTATTGTAAGGATAAAAAGAGTAAAAAACAAAAAAAATACATTTTTTTAGATTAAATATTATTTTGATACCATTTAAACTTAAAATATACTAGATTAAAAAGTAAAATTCTCGATCTGTTTTTTTCATTTTTAAAACAACTCTAACAAACGGTTGAGTATATAATTGAAATCATCATTAGTTCGAGCGCCAAGCGCATCGAGAACCAATACTAATTTTTATTGCTTTTATAGGATAGTGTCTAAATCAACATACAGTTTGTCACTCCTACGTAAGGAGTGAGTCTCATAATTAATATTATGTGATTTCTCCATTTGGTGGAAATAACAAGATTGCGAACTTTTCGGACAGTCTCAAGGTTAAAAAATAATATTAAGAGGAAATGTCAAAGTTTAAATGGTATAACTTATAATAGAAATTTTACATAAATAAAAAAATCGTTCCTAAGAACGATTTTTTTATTATTTGATAACCTTGTGTTTAAAACGATTATTCTTAAACATTTTATAAAAAATAATATTTAAAGTTAAGTAAACTAATAATATTATAAATGTTATGAAGGGAGTTTGTTCTTGGTAAGGAATATTTAAAATTACTATAAAAAAGATTATATTCAAGCAAATGATTTGTAAATAGCTCTTACTGAAAGGAAGTATATTATATTTTATATATACATAATAAGTTTTAAAAATATTATATAATACAATAGAAGTAGTAGAACTGATAGCAACACCTAATAAACCTAACTCCGTAAATTTTAAAAAATAAATAACTATAGCTAAATTTAGCAATAATAAGATAGCTACTATAAATAAATTAAATTTAAAATATTTAGAATAAGCAATAATTTCACTGTTAAAACCTGTAGCCACGTTACTAAAAGCTCCTAAACATAGAATCCAAATAATAGTTTCTATATTTAAAAATTGATTATGAGGATCTAGTGTAATTTTTATATACGGTAAAGCAATTATTATAATACCTATAAATATTAAAGAATAAAAAGAGGCATGATAGGTTGAATTTTTATACAATCGACTTAATAAATAGATTTTCTTTTTTAACAACAATTTTGAAATAGCCACTCCATAAATAGCATTTATCCCTGTAGCGTGCATAAAAATAATAGAAGTTAATGTTGTTAAAATAGAATACAAACCATTTTCGCTCATTGACAAATAACTAGGAACAATGATACTATCAATCTTGTTTATTAACAATAAAGCAAAAGAACCTAAAAAACTAAAAAAGCAATATTCAAAAAACTCTTTTATGCTTACTTTTTCAAATAGAAAATAATATTTAAGAGAAAAGTTAGTATTACTATCTTTAGTTACATAAAAGTGCATAATAAATGTTAATACCGCATAACAAAGAACATAAAGTAAAAGCAATTCATTGTTAGGTATAACTTTTGTGTAGTTCAAGTAAAAAAGAATAGGTAAAAATAAACGAGGAGCAACCTTCTCTAAAATTATCAAAAAACTCACCTTATTATATATGATAGAAACACTTTTTGTTAAATCTATCAAGGCTAAAATTAAACCCAAAATAAGACCAAATTCGTAATAAACAATTTTATTAAAAGGATTAATTTTATTTAAAATAACAAGTCCTGTAAAAAATAGAGAAAAAATCCCTACTGATATTAGTAGGGAAGTTCCATGTAATTTAGGAACATGAAACTTCTCGAAATAAGGTGTAAATTTTACTAAGCCTTGTGCTAATCCAAAAAGAAAAAAAGGAAAAACAAAATAACCAATTGTCTCTATATACTTAATTTCACCCAATATATTAAGTGATTTAGGGAATAGAAAAAAACCAGCTATTATACTTAGAAACAAACCTAAATAGTTTGCAGTAGAATACCAGTAGAGTCTTACTTTTCTACTGTTGTTAAGGATCTTTGGGGCTAAAAAACACATGATTTACAAATTGAAATTAAAAAGTTTACCTAACCAACTTCTTTTTTCAGCACTTTTAATAGAATCTCGTCCCGTTATAATAAGATTCTGAATATACTCGTCCATCGTACGATTACGTTCTTCTAAGAAATTATTCAAGAATAAAATACCACTTGACTCTCCTTTTTTAGCTTCTATTATTTTAATTTCTTCGTATAAAGGAATGATAAACTTAGCTAAAATAGCATTGTTCACTCCAGATAATTTAACAGTAATATCCATTATTTCATCGTCAACTATAGTAGGTATAAAATCCGCAACAGCCCAAACGAATTTACCGTTATAAGTAACAAATTTTAAAATTTTAGTAGTTCTTTCAGCTTCTTTATTATTTTCAAGTATTAGTCTCTCAATAGCTTTTGGAATATCAGGATGAAGAATCGAATTAAAGTTTTTACCCATCAAGTCTTTATTTTCAAAGCTTGATACCTCTGTAAAAAACGCGTTTACATATTCTATCTCGTTATTTGGTAATATTTTTATTACTAACGTATTGCTTTTATCCCAAGGAGCAGCATCATCTAGTAACTTAATAGGTATCTCTCTTTCCACTACTTTTGTAACACCTACATTTAATTTTGTTTCTGCCTCATTTAAAAGGGTTACAATTTCTTGTGAAGTATTAGAAAGATCTACAAACAATTCTTCCGCAATTGCTTTATTACCTTGTTTGTTTTCAATATAAATTTCTTTAGCAAGTTTATGAAGTTTAACGTGCTTTACATCAAACTTTTGTAGTTCTTCCAATTCTCCAAACTCATCCCGACCTTCTGATTCAAACCATTTTCCCAAACGGCATTGCAAGTGTGATACAATTTCACTTTCGACTAATTCCACCTTACCGTCTAATAGGTCTCTCATTTTATGCATCCAACCTAAATGGTCCAAACGTGCTTGTTCGAAGCTAATTTTCATTTTCATATCAAGTAAATATTTAGTTTTTTAGTACAAAAATAATCATTATAAATATTGTCTTAAAATCTTTAACCTAGTTTTATTATAAATTCATTAAACAGGTTATTTGATGTTATTATAATCAAAATTTACTCAAAAAAAACATTTGTTTAAATTAAATATATTTTAAAAATAGTTTAAAATTATATTTGTTTTTTATTTAAATTATGATTTAAAAAGATAATTTATTTATAATTTTCTCAAATTAATGAAAAGAAATTAAATAAAATTAATTTTAAAAAAAATAATTTTATTTTTAAAAACAAACTAGCTTTTTTAAATCCAATATTGTATATTTTAATAACTTTTGGTGATTTAAATATAAATAACTTCTTCTAATACTTCTTTTTATAACATTTTGTTTTGCATGAAAACATGTTTCGAACTTTAAAATAAGACCAATAGTTTTATTGAAATCTATTTTACAGCATAACCTCTATTTCTAGAATATTAACATCAATGGAATATCATACATTATAAATTAATTAAGTGTAATTATTTATTTTTATTGTTTTTAATAGATAAAAAATTTAATTAAATATAATAAATAGATATTATATCTTTTTATTTGTATATTTGCGCAAAAATTAATCTATGTTTAGTATTCAAATTGCAAATAATAACCATATTCACTTTGCCCAGACGATATGCGATGAGATGGAAGCATCAGCGAAAGTGAGAGGTACGGGTATTGCAAAGCGATCGGCTGAATACATTATTGAAAAAATTCAAGAAGGAAAAGCGATCATTGCTTTGACAGAAAATAAGGAATGGGCTGGGTTTTGTTATATCGAAACCTGGCAAAATGAAGAATATGTGGCGAATTCGGGATTGATTGTATCACCACAATTCCGTCAGAGCGGATTGGCACGAATGATCAAATCTAAAATTTTTGAATTATCACGAACCAAATACCCCAATTCTAAAATCTTTGGATTAACCACTGGTTTAGCTGTGATGCGAATCAATTCGGAATTAGGTTATATGCCAGTAACTTATTCGGAATTAACTACCGATGAAAAATTCTGGAAAGGTTGCCAGAGTTGTGTGAATTTCGAAATTCTGCAAAGTAAAAATTATAAAAATTGTTTGTGTACAGCCATGCTGTATGACACTAATATCAAAGAACAAAAAAATGCAAAAAAAGAAAATAGTATTAGCGTATAGTGGTGGTTTAGACACAACCTATTGTGCGGTGTATTTGAGTAAAATTGAAAATTATGAAGTGCATGCCGTAACAATAAATACTGGAGCGTTCGATCAGAAAGAGATTGCAATTTTAGAAGAAAAGGCATTGCAAAGTGGTGTGGCATCGTATATATGCATTGATGTACGCAAGGAATATTATGACGATTGCATTAAGTATCTAATTTATGGTAACGTATTAAAAAATGGAACATATCCTTTAAGTGTCAGTGCGGAAAGAGCGGTTCAGGCAAAAAGCATTGCCGAATATGCCATCCAATTGGGAATTCACACGATTGCTCATGGAAGTACAGGAGCTGGTAACGACCAAGTGCGTTTTGATATGATTTTTAATCATTTGTTGCCTAATGTGGAAATCATTACACCAATCAGAGATAAAAAACTGAGCAGAGAAGCGGAAATCGAATTCTTGAAATCACATGGTGTAAGCTTCAATTTCGAAAAAGCGGTGTACAGTATTAATAAAGGATTGTGGGGAACTTCTGTAGGAGGTAAAGAAACGTTGACTTCGTATCAAAGTTTACCGGAAGAAGCATGGCCAACACCAGTTTCGGCTACTGAATCTGTAGATATTACATTGAGTTTTAATGAAGGCGAACTGATTTCAGTAAATGGACATTCATTTGAACATCCGTCTATTGCCATTGAATATTTACAGCAAATGGCACAACCTTTCGGAATTGGAAGACACATTCACGTAGGAGATACGATTATAGGGATTAAAGGAAGAGTGGGTTTTGAAGCCGCAGCTCCAGAATTGATTATCAAAGCTCATCATTTACTGGAAAAACATACGTTGACCAAATGGCAATTATTCTGGAAAGAACAATTATCAAGCTGGTACGGTAACTGGTTGCATGAGGGCCAAATGCTGGATCCCACCATGAGAGATATAGAAGCTTTTTTGGCCCACACTCAAAAGACCGTTAGTGGCGAGGTGTACATTACCTTGCATCCGTATAGATATGAATTGAACGGGATTGAAAGTCCGTTTGATTTAATGTCGGCAAAATTCGGGTCATACGGTGAAATGAACAACGGCTGGAGCGGCGAAGATGTAAAAGGATTTACAAAAATATTCGGCAATCAAACCTCGATTTACCATCAGGTTACTAAAGAATTGAGTGATGCAAATAATTAAAGCCGGAATTATTGGTGGAGCTGGTTATACAGCTGGAGAATTACTCAGAATCCTGATTAATCATCCGCAGGTGGAAATTGGGTTTGTGCATAGTAAAAGCAATGCTGGGAAGTTCATTTATGAAGTGCATGATGATTTGTTTGGTGATACCGATTTGAAATTCTCTGAAACGTATCATTCTGATATCGATGTGGTTTTTTTATGCGTCGCGCATGGTGAAGCTAAAAAGATAGTGACTGAATTTTCATCTTCGGTTAAGATAATCGATTTAAGTCAGGACCATAGAATTGCGGCTAATCATTTTTTTGTTTATGGTTTGTCAGAATGGAATAAAACAGCGATTCAAAATGCAAATTATGTTGCGAATCCGGGTTGTTTTGCAACAGCCATTCAATTAGCGTTGCTGCCTTTGGCCAAAGCAGGTTTACTGAGTGGTGATGTGTATGCTTCGTGTACAACAGGATCTACAGGTGCCGGTCAATCATTGACCGAAACTTCGCATTTCAGTTGGAGACAGAATAATTTGTCGGTATACAAAGCTTTTACACATCAGCATCTAGCAGAAATTAATCAAAGCGTACAGCAAGTTCAGCAAGTGTATTCGGGCAACCTACATATTTTACCGCAAAGAGGTTCTTTTACTAGAGGTATTTTGGCTTGTATCACGTTAAAATCAAATCAGTCTTTAGAACAATTGCAATCGTTATTTGAAGAAAAATACAAGCAGGAATCTTTTGTGTTTGTTTCACCTAAAAACATTCATTTGAAACAAGTGGTGAATACCAATAAATGCCTGCTGTATCTGGAAAAAAACGAAGAGGATGTCATGATCGTGAGCGTAATTGATAATTTATTGAAAGGAGCTTCAGGACAGGCGGTGCAAAATATGAATCTGATGTTCGGTTTACCCGAAACAACAGGGTTAAAATTAAAACCAAGCGCATTTTAAATTATGGACACAATAACTATAAATAACCCAACACAAATGAATCTATTCGATGTGTATTCGGTTTCAGATATTGAAATTGTGAAAGCACTAGGTTCGGACTTATGGGACAAAAACGGAAAACACTATTTGGATTTATATGGCGGTCATGCCGTAATTTCCATTGGTCATACGCATCCTCATTACGTTTCAAGCCTTACAGAACAGTTGCAGAAAATTGGTTTTTATTCCAATTCGATTGTGATTGACCAGCAGAAACAATTGGCAACAAAATTAGGCCTACTTTCGGGCTATACTCATTATCAGTTGTTTTTGTGCAATTCAGGTGCAGAGGCAAATGAAAATGCCTTCAAATTGGCATCTTTTCATAATGGAAGAAAAAAAATAATCGCTTTTAATAAGGCTTTTCATGGTAGAACATCATTGGCCGTTGCAAGTACAGATAATCCTGCAATTGTAGCACCAGTGAACGAAAACAAAAACACAACTTTTTTACCATTAAATGATAGTAATGCTTTTGACCAAGCCGTAAACGATGAGGTGTGCTGTGTCATTATTGAAGGAATTCAAGGCGTTGCCGGTATTCAGATTCCAGAGCCTGCATTTTTACAACATGTGGCGCAAAAGTGTAAAACACTAGGTATTGTTTTGATTTTGGATGAAGTGCAGTCGGGTTACGGAAGAACGGGGAAATTTTTTGCCCATCAACATGCGGGAATACAGCCCGATATTATTACTGTGGCGAAAGGAATGGGCAACGGATTTCCTATAGCTGGTGTTTTAATCGCACCGCATATTCAGCCAAAAAAAGAAATGCTGGGAACCACTTTCGGAGGAAATTATTTGGCTTGCGCTGCTGGATTAGCAGTTTTAGAAGTGATTGAAAAGGAAAACCTAATGGAGAATGCCCAAAAAATGGGAGAGTATCTCATAGAACAATTGCAAAACATTCCAAATATCAAAGAAATCAGAGGCATGGGATTGATGATAGCCATCGAATTGTATGAGCCTTGCGCAGCTGTACGTAAACGATTATTGGACGAATTCGGAATTTTTACCGGAACCGCGAGCAATAAAAATACCCTGAGAATTTTGCCTTCATTGGCAGTGACGAAAAAAGAATTGGACGAATTGTTACAAGCTTTAAAGATTATTTTGAAGTAAAACGTCCTGATTAGAAATGATTAATGAAAGAGAAATGAAACATTTTACATCAGTAAACGATATTGAAGACCCCATGGCTTTAGTGAAAGAAGCCATAGAATTAAAAAAAACAGAAAGAATATCTCAAATAGGGAAGAATAAAACCATCGGATTGTTATTCTTCAATTCGAGCCTGAGAACTAGAATGAGTACGCAAAAAGCCGCACAAAACCTAGGAATGGAAGTGATGATTCTTAATGTAAACAACGATGGTTGGGCACTGGAATTTGAAGAAGGAGCCGTGATGAACGGAAAAACTGTGGAACACATTAAAGATGCAGCTGCTGTAATGGGTTTGTATTGTGATATTCTAGCCATTCGTTGTTTCCCCAATCTGGAAAATAAAGAAGAGGATTATGCCGATAAAATTATCCATCAGTTTATGCAATATGCTAAAGTCCCAGTGGTGAGTTTAGAATCGGCAACAAGACATCCGTTACAAAGTTTGGCGGATATGATTACAATTCAGGAATACAAAACCAAAGAGAAGCCAAAGGTGGTGCTGACTTGGGCGCCACACATCAAACCGATTCCGCAGGTGGTAGCCAATTCGTTTGCCGAATGGACTTTGTCCAGTGGTTATGATTTGACTATTACACATCCTGAAGGATATGAATTGAGCGAGGAGTTTACAAAAGGCGCAACAATCGAATTCAATCAGGAAAAAGCATTACAGGATGCCGATTTTGTTTATGTAAAAAACTGGTCTTCGTATACCGATTACGGAAAGGTTTTACCTGTTACAGAAAACTGGATGTTAACTAACGAAAAATTGGAAGTAACCAATTCAGCAAAAGTGATGCATTGTCTGCCAGTGAGAAGAAATGTAGAAGTATCGGATGAGGTTTTGGACAGCGAAAACTCGTTGATTCTACAACAAGCTGAAAACAGAGTATATGCGGCTCAAACGGTATTGAAAAAAATAGTGGAATCTAATTTTTAAGCTATGGTACACGTAATAAAAATTGGCGGGAATATTATTGACGATGCAATAAAATTAGATGATTTCCTTAACAGATTTGCTAAGTTGGATGGACCAAAAATTTTGATTCACGGTGGCGGAAAATTGGCTACCAGTGTAGCAAAGAATTTGAATATTGAACAACAAATCATCGACGGTAGAAGGATTACTGATGCTGAGACTTTAAAAATTACTGCGATGGTCTATGCCGGATTGGTAAATAAAACCATTGTGGCTAAATTACAGTCAAAATCATGCAATGCCATTGGATTAAGTGGTGTAGATGGAAATTGTATTCAATCGGCAAAAAGAAATCATCCAACTATTGATTACGGTTGGGTAGGTGATGTGGAAAGTATTCATGCTGGTTTTTTGCAAAATCTTATAGACAATAGAATTGTACCCGTTATCAGTCCAATTACCCACGATGGAAAAGGTAATTTATTAAATACCAATGCCGATACTATTGCAACCGAAGTAGCTATAGCACTTTCTGAAACGAACGAAGTGAATCTTAGATTTTGCTTTGAAAAATTAGGGGTGTTGACAAATCCTGAAGTCGATGGTTCATGGTTAAGAAAGCTCGATAAGAAAGAATATCAATCTTTAAAAGAGGCACAAATTATTTCAAAAGGAATGCTCCCTAAATTGGAAAATGCTTTTAAAGCGAGTGAATCTAAAATAGCGAAGGTCGAAATCTGTCATGCCGATTATGCTAGTGAACAAGGCGAGTCGTTTATTGGAACTTTAATAGTATAAAGAATGGAACAATTACAAAAAGAAGCATTGGAATTGCTAAAAAAGTTAATAGCGACACAATCGTTTAGTAAACAAGAAAATCATACGGCTGAAATTCTGAATGATTTTTTTGTTCAAAAAGGGATTCTTACTAATCGATTACTACATAATGTTTGGGTAAAGAATAAATATTTTGACGATTCAAAACCAACAATTTTACTAAATTCACATCACGATACGGTACAACCAAACAAACAATATACTAGAAATCCTTTTAGCCCAGATATTGAAGACGGGATTTTATATGGTTTGGGAAGTAATGACGCTGGTGGACCACTGGTTTCTCTAGCGGCCTGTTTTTTGCATTTTTATGACAGACAGGATTTGCAGTTCAATTTGATTTATGCAGCCACCGCAGAAGAGGAAATTTCTGGAAATAACGGAGTGGAAATCGTTTTACCAGAATTAGGAAAGATGTATTTTGGAATAGTGGGCGAACCTACCAAAATGGATATCGCTATCGCAGAAAAAGGACTTTTTGTGATTGATTGTATTGCCCACGGAAAATCAGGACATGCCGCTAGGGAAGAAGGAGAAAACGCCATTTATAAAGCGTTGAAGGATATCGAATGGTTTCGAACATTCGAATTTCCAGAGGAATCGGAAATGCTGGGTAAAGTCAAGATGTCGGTAACTATTATCAATGCGGGTGTACAACATAACGTGGTTCCAGAAAGATGCCAGTTTACAGTAGATATTAGAACCACCGATAAATACAATAACGAACAAGCTTTGGAAATTATCAAACAGCATGTGGATTGCGAAGTCATTCCGCGTTCGACTCGTTTGAATCCTTCATTTGCTCCAATAGAGCATCCAATTGTGCAAAGTGGTATCGCATTAGGAAGAGCTATTTATGCTTCACCAACCACTTCAGATCAGGCGTTGATGAGTGGTTTTCCAACGTTCAAAATGGGACCAGGCGATTCGGCAAGATCACATACAGCCAATGAATATATTTATGTGGAAGAAATCAACAAAGGCATTGCAATCTATATTGAAATGCTAGAAAAATTTAATACGATAGACTATGAAGTTGTGGCAAAATACATCAGATAACGTAAAAACTTCCATTTCAGCAATGGTGGAACAATTTACGATAGGCCAAGATACTATTTGGGATTTATATTTGGCAGAAGCTGATATCAAAGGTTCTTTGGCTCATACATCTATGTTGCATGAAATAGGATTATTAACTACTGAAGAACTAAAGGAAGCCCACGAGGGGTTGCAATCCATTCTGAAAATGGTACTTGATAAGTCATTTGTAATTGAAGAGGGGGTAGAAGATGTGCATTCCCAAGTCGAATTGTTACTAACTCAAATGAAAGGAGAGGTAGGAAAAAAAATCCATGCCGGTCGTTCCAGAAACGATCAATCATTGTTGGATATTAAGTTGTTTCTAAAATCAGAATTGAAACAAATTGTCGAAAAGACCGAAACTGTTTTTAATACTTTGATTGATTTGAGCGAGAAACACAAAAACGATTTGCTGCCAGGCTACACGCATTTTCAATTAGCAATGCCTTCCTCTTTTGGTTTGTGGTTTGGCGCTTATGCAGAAAGCTTAAGTGATGATTTAGAACTGATTTTAGCGGCCTATGCTATGGCTAATAAAAATCCTTTAGGATCTGGTGCTGGTTATGGTTCTTCTTTTCCTTTAAATAGAACATTCACCACCTTGCTACTCAATTTTGAATCGATGAATCATAATGTGGTCTATGCTCAAATGACGAGAGGAAAAATGGAAAAAACAACTGCTATGGCTTTATCTGGAATAGCAGCTACACTCACAAAATTTTCAATGGACGTGTGTTTGTACATGAATCAACATTTCGGATTTATTAGTTTTCCTAAAGAATTAACCACAGGAAGTAGTATCATGCCGCACAAAAAAAATCCAGATATTTTCGAATTGATTAGAGCCAAATGCAACAGAATTCAAGCTTTGCCTAATGAGCTAACGTTATTGACTAACAATTTACCCTCGGGGTATCACAGGGATATGCAATTAACCAAAGAATGTTTATTCCCAGCGATTATTACCTTGAAAGAATGTTTAGACATGCTTCAAGTAATGTTAGAAAATATTACCATTAAGCAAAACATTCTATCAGACGAAAAATATTTGAATCTATTCACGGTTGAAGCCGTTAACGAATTGGTTTTATCCGGTATTCCGTTCAGAGAAGCCTATAAAATAGTTTCAAAACAAGTGGAAGAAAATCAGTTTATCTATAATTATGAAACGCTAAACCATACCCACGAAGGAAGTATTGGTAATTTGCAAAATGATAAAATCAAAGAGGAGTTTATTAAAAAGAAAAAGAAAATGATTTAATCCTCAGCTAAATAGTAAGAAGTTTCATTTTTCACCATACTCATCACAATATTACTGTGATATTGTCCAATGTTTGGAATATTGGCTAATTTATTCACTACAAAATTATTGTAAGCATCAATATCTGTAGTCGCAATTTTTAACATATAATCGTAAATACCTGAAAGACTAGTAACTTCTAGTATTTCAGGCATTTTCATAACTTCATCCTCGAAATTTTTTAAATGCTCTCGAGATTGTTTTTTTAGAGTGATATTGCAATACGCAAAAAGTTTGATACCTACTTTTGAAGGATTAAGGATAACAGCACTTTTTTTAATAACACCAGACTCTTGAAGATGTTTAATTCTTTCATAAGTAGGGGTATAAGAAAGACCTACCATAGCCGCAACATCTTTCACAGAAAGTGTACAATCTTGTTGTAAAATATTAAGAATTTTTGCGTCTATTTTATCCATAAAAAGAAGGTAAATAGTAGTATTTACTCCTTAGTTTCTTCTTCTTTTTTTGGTGCAGTAGTATCTTCTCCCTTAGAAGCTTTTTTGAATTCATTCAATCCACTTCCTAAACCTTTCATTAATTCTGGAATCTTTTTACCTCCAAAAAATAAAAGTATTGCTGCAATAATTAATATAATTTCAGTTGGACCTAATCTTCCCATGTTTTTAAAAATTGTGCAAAATTTGCATTTAAATTATACTGCAAAGATAATAAAGAAAAAACTCAAATGTAATTTTTAACGAATTATTATTCGTATAATGAAGAGCCATTCTATTTTCCTATATTTGTAGTACGTATAAATTGAGTTTATGACGATACTTAAAAGATTCAAACGCAAAGAATTTCTAGATAAGATAATAACAAAAAGACGTTTAATTATCTTAAATGAAGATACTTTTGAAGAGCAATTTTCACTTCGATTGACTATATTAAATGTTTTTTTATTAGCTACTATTGGTGCCATTTTTTTAATTTCTATTACTACTTATATTATTGCATTTACACCTTTACGTGAATATATTCCAGGATATTCATCAACGGAGTTAAAAGAAAAAGCATTAATGTTAGGTTTAAAATCTGATTCATTGGATTTTGAAATCAAAAAGAATAATGCTTATATCGAGTCAGTAAAAAAAGTGTTAACAGGCGATTTAGAATATGCTAAAGTAAACAAAGATTCTATTTTAGCTTCTGATTACGTAGATCCTTCGGAGTATGACATGAAAGTGTCTGAAGAAGAAAAAGAATTACGAAAACAAGTAGAAGAAGCTGCGAAAAAAGATAGTAAATAATGTCGATTAAAAGTATTGGAGCAAAACTATTTGCCTCCTTCATTCATCATAAAACACAAAATTGGGCAAATAACCCTATTAAAACCCAACAAAAAGTCTTTGAACAGTTACTTCAACAGGCAAAAAATACCCAGTTTGGTAAAGATCATCATTTCGAGCAGATAAAATCATTCGAAGATTTTGCTAAAAATATTCCTGTACGAGATTACGAGGAATTACGTCCCTATGTAGATCGCGTAGTCAACGGAGAAGAAAACATTCTTTGGAAAGGAAAACCACTCTATTTTGCTAAAACTTCTGGTACAACCTCAGGAGCAAAATATATTCCGCTAACAAAAGAATCTATGCCGTATCATATAAAAGCAGCTCGTAATGCTATTTTAAGTTATGTACATGAAACAGGTAAAGCTGATTTTGTAAACGGGAAAATGATTTTTTTGCAAGGGAGCCCAATTCTGGAAGAAAAAAATGGGATTAAACTGGGTCGATTATCAGGAATTGTGGCACATTTTGTACCAAAGTATCTTCAAAAAAATCGCATGCCATCATGGGAAACAAATTGTATTGAAGATTGGGAAACCAAAGTCAATGCTATTGTAGAAGAAACGTTTCACGAAGATATGGCGGTAATTTCTGGAATTCCATCTTGGGTACAAATGTATTTTGAAAAACTTTCTGAAAAAGCTAAAATGCCAGTTGGTCAGGTTTTTAAAAACTTCAATTTGTTTATTTACGGTGGCGTAAATTACGAACCCTACCGTGCAAAATTTGAAAATTTAATTGGGCGAAAAGTAGATGCTATAGAATTATTTCCAGCTTCCGAAGGTTTTTTCGCGTATCAAGATTCTCAGAAAGAAAAAGGAATGCTTTTGTTGTTGAATTCTGGAATTTTTTACGAGTTTATAAAAGCAGATGAGTTTTTTACAGAAAACCCTAAAAGATATACCATTGGAGAAGTCGAATTAGGTATTAATTATGTCTTGATTATTTCTACCAATGCAGGACTTTGGGCTTATAATATTGGTGATACGATTCAATTTACCAGTTTAAAACCCTATAGAATAATAGTTTCAGGACGTATCAAACATTATATTTCAGCTTTTGGAGAACATGTTATAGGTAAAGAAGTAGAAAGTGCCTTACAAGAAGCTATGGAAGGGACATCTGTTCGAGTAAATGAATTTACTGTAGCTCCTCAAATAAACCCCGTGGAAGGCTTACCCTATCATGAATGGTTGATTGAATTTGAAAACGAACCCCAAGATTTAAAAGCTTTTGCCTTGAAAATAGATAAAGCGATGCGGAAACAAAACGTGTATTATGATGATCTAATAACAGGTCATGTGCTAAAAAACCTTGTAATTACTGGGGTTACAAAGAATGGTTTTCAAGAATACATGAAATCTATTGGCAAATTAGGCGGACAAAATAAATTGCCTAGGTTATCTAACGACAGGAAAATAGCAGATTTTTTTAAATAAAAAAGCCTCCTGATCATAGGCAAGAGGCGACCTAAATGTTTTCACAACGGAATAATCCTTATTGTGAATTGCTTTCAAATTTTGTTGTACGAATATACAATTTTTTGATTAAAAAAAATAGTTTTAGTTTATTTTTTATAATAATATTGTTATAAATAATTAAACTAATGACAAAATTTAACTTAGGATTAGATATAGGCACCAATTCTATTGGTTGGGCTTTAGTAAATGAAGATTGTGAAAACAAAAAAGGTAAGATTTTAGCAGCTGGTAGTAGAATTATACCTATGACACAAGATATTTTAGATAAGTTTGGTTCAGGAGCAGCTACTGAAACACAAACGGCTTTACGTACAGATTATCGTAGTAAACGAAAATTAATACAACGTTTTTTATTAAGAAGAGAGCGTTTACATAGGGTTTTAAACGTACTGGATTTTTTACCGAAGCATTATGCCGAAAGTATTGATTTTGAGAAATATTTGGGCAAATTTTTACCTAATACAGAACCCAAGTTGGTATATAACCAAAATCAATTTATTTTTCAAAACTCTTTTTTTGAAATGTTAAAAGAATTTCAAGAAAAGCATCCAGAGTTATTTCTAAATAATCAAAAAATCCCGTATGATTGGACTATTTATTATTTACGAAAAAAAGCATTAAGCCAAAAAATAGAAAAGGAAGAATTAGCTTGGTTATTACTACAGTTTAATCAAAAAAGAGGGTATAATCAGTTAAGAGATGAAGAAGAAGAGAATACGCCTGATAAGCTGGTAGAATTTTATTCTTTAAAAATTATAAAAGTTACAGCGGATGAAGCCAAGGAAGGAATTAACAAAAGATGGTATAGTATTAATCTAGAAAATGGATGGATATATAGACGAGAAAGTAAAACTCCTTTATTTAATTGGGAAGGAAAAACAAAAAATTTTATTGTTACTACTGATTTAAATCAAGACGGTTCAATAAAGAAAGATAAAGAAGGAAAAGAAAAAAGAAGTTTTAGAGCTCCTAGTGAAGGAGATTGGACGCTACTTAAAAAAAAGACAGAAAAAGAAATTTACGAATCAGGAAAAACTCTTGGAACCTATATATATGATGCGTTGCTTAACAATCCTGATCTTAAAATAAAAGGAGCTCTTATAAAAACTATTGATAGAAGTATTTATAAAGAAGAACTTCAACAAATTATTAATAAACAAAAAGAATATCATTCAGAGTTAAACAATTCTAAACTTTATAAAGCTTGTTTAGAAGAATTATATCCTAAAAATGAAATATATAAAAATGAACTAAAAAATAAGGATATAGCGTACCTATTTATTAATGATATTTTATATTATCAACGTCCATTAAAAGCACCAAAATACAATATTGGAAAATGTAGCTATGAAAGTCGTACATTTAAAAAAGAGGATAAAAAAATTACAGAGTTTATACCAGCAGTTGCTAAATCACATCCTTTATTTCAAGAATTTCGTTTATGGCAATGGATAAAGAATCTAAAAATATACGAAAAATTAACTAACGATAATTATACGGATTTTTTTCTTACTAACGAACGAGATATTGAAAAGCTTTTTGATTTCTTATGGAATAAAAAAGAAATAGATCATAAAGGAATATTAGAATACTTAATAAAGACAAAGTTTCCTGATCTAAAACCAAAACAAGTTAAGAGTAAGGTAAAAGAATATCGTTGGAATTATATCTATGATCATGAAAAAGATGAATCTAAGAACTATCCTTGTGGTGAAACGTATTTTTTATTAAAAAATAAATTAGATAAAATTACTAGTATTCAAGACGATTTTCTAAACAAAAAAAGACTTGAAAACCTTTGGCATATTATTTATTCTGTAACAGATAAAAAACAATATGAAAAGGCTTTAGCAAAGTTTGCACTTAAAAATCAACTTGATACGAAATCTTTTGTAAATACCTTCAAAAGAATTCCTGCTTTTAAAAATGATTATGCCATTTATTCTTTAAAAGCAATAAAAAAATTATTGCCATTAATGCGAGTAGGAAAATACTGGAATTATGATGATATTGACCCAATCACCAAACAAAAAATTCAATGTATTATTACAGGTGAAGAAAATGATACGATTTCTACTTTAGTTAGAGAAAAAACAAATCATTTTTCTAACGAAAATGATTTCAAAAATTTATCACTTTGGTTAGCAGGATATATAGTATATAATAGTCACAACGAAAGCTCTGAAATTGAAAAATGGAAATCACCTCAAGATATAGACACCTTCTTGAAAAAGTTTAAACAACATGCTTTAAGAAATCCTATTGTAGAGCAAGTCGTAACTGAAACCCTTCGAGTAGTAAGAGATATATGGTTAAAAAAAGGCCAAGGTAAGAAAGACTTTTTTAACGAAATACATATAGAATTAGGAAAAGATTTAAAAAATCCAGTTGATAAACGTAGAAAAATATCAAGTACCAATTCTAAAAATGAAACAACTAATATTAGAATAAAAGCACTTCTTAAAGAGTTGCTTAAAGAAGGTATTGAAAACATAAAACCTAATTCACCTAAGCAACAAGAAATTTTAAAAATATTTGAAGAAGGTATTTTAAACTCAGGAATTGATATAGAAGAAGAGATTATAAAAATTAGTCAAATAGCACAACCCACCAAAAAACAATTACAGTATTATAGAAATTGGTTAGAACAAAAATACATATCACCTTATACGGGTCAGTTTATTCCCTTGAGTAAGCTATTTACATCAAAATATGAAATAGAACATATTATACCTAGAAGCAAATATTATGATGACAGCCTATCAAATAAAGTAATATGTGAAACAGAAATAAATAGATTAAAAAATAATCAATTAGGATATGAATTTATCAATAATCATGAAATACGCGAAATTACTTTAGAAGAAGGCAAAACAATAAGATTATTAAGTCCAAAACAATATTTAGATTTTGTTACTACATATTATGGGAAAAATAAAGCAAAAAGGGAAAATCTTTTATTAAAAGAAATTCCAATACAAATGATTGAAAATCAGTTGAATGATACGCGTTACGTAAGTAAATATGTAATGCAATTATTATCTAAAATAGTTAGAAAAGAAGATGGAACAGACAATGGCACAAATTCTATAAACATTTTATCTGTTTCTGGAAAAATAACCAGAGTACTTAAAACAGATTGGGGGCTTAATGATGTTTGGAACGATTTATTATGTTATCGTTTTGAACGATTAAATAAAATTACAAATACAAATTTGTTTACAACGTATAGTGAACAAAAACAAAAAATAATACCTATAGTCCCTGATCAATATGCAAAAGGATTTCATAAAAAAAAGCTAGATCATCGTCATCATGCTCTAGATGCTATTCTAATTGCCTGTATTACCCGTAATCATATTAATTATATGAACAACCAAAATATACAGGGTGAAAAACTTAAAAATTTTAAAATAGACAAACATAACTATCATGAAATATTTCAAAAATCACGATTGGATATGAGAGCTCAATTATGTGAAAAAAAATACAATGATCATGATTCAACAAAATATACTTGGGTCTTCACAAAACCTTGGGCTGATTTTACTGAAAACATCAAAGATACTTTAGAATTTATTATTCCATCTTTTAAACAAAATTTAAGGATTATAAATAAAACCGTAAACTACTACGAAAAGTATAACGAAAATGGAAAAAAAGTAAAAGTAAGGCAAACTAAAGGAGATAATTGGGCTATACGAAAACCATTACATAAAGAAACCATTTCAGGAAAAGTACATTTGTTGTATAAAACACCAGCAAAAGGAAAAATCTTAACAGCTACGCGTAAGGTGTTAGATAGTAGTATGGATTTTAAATCTATTGAAAAAATTACAGATACAGGAATTCAAAAAATACTCAAAAATTATTTAAAATACAAAGAAAGCCCTGAATTAGCTTTTTCTCCAGAAGGTATAGAAGAACTCAACATAACGATAGCAAAATATAACGATGGTTTTTATCATAAACCTATTTATAAGGTGCGTATTTATGAAGAAGGAGTAAAGTTTCCTTTAGGAAATAGAGGCAATAAAAAAAATAAATATGTAGAAGCCGAAAAAGGAACTAATTTATTTTTTGCCATTTATAAAGACCAAGAAAATAATCGTTATTTCGAAACAATTCCTTTTAATGACGTTCTAGAAACATTAAAGAAAGGAATGTCCGCAGTGCCAGAAAAAAATCAAGAAAAAAATACTTTAGTCTTTGCATTATCACCACAAGATCTAGTATTCGTACCTACATTAGATGAAATAGAAAATCCAGATATTGTAGATTTTAGGAATTTAACAAAAGATCAAACCAATAGAATTTATAAAATGGTTAGTTCCTCCGGAAAACAATGTTTTTTTATTAAAGCTGAGGTTGCTACTTCTATTGTAAATAAAATGGAATTTACGACTTCTAATAAAATGGAAAACTCCATTGAAGGTATTCAAATTAAATCAAACTGTTGGAAACTAAAATTAGATAGATTAGGTACTATTACAAGAGTAATCAAATAACCCCCCGTTCTACCTACCTCGTTTGATCTATTTAAAAGTAAAGGGCAAACAATCCTCTTGTTTGTCCTCATCCTCAGTCTGAAAAGTACATTTTATCTTTTAAAAAACTTCATTTTTAATACCATATTTTAATAAGAATCAAGAGTGCAAAATAATTTATCAAAGACATAAGCAAGCATACAAAAAAACGCTGTAGTGCATTATAAATGATTAGTACATAATAGAAATATAGTACAGATAAAATTTTTGAACCTAAAAAGACATTTCATTTTTTGTCCTCAATATAGTAAAATCATATCTGTAAGAAAGAAATATATGAATTTTCTTCTATCGTAAAGTTTAGAATACGATTTGTATTTAACTTTTGATTATTATATGCAAAAGGCTAGGCTTTGCTATCTAAACCTCATTGGAGGTTGATTTTATTTCTCGGTATTTGTTTTATAAGAAAACCATTCTTAGTGGTGATTTGATCAAGAAAATGAAAAGTATTTAATTCCTCATTTTTATTGGAATTCTAACTCATTATGAAAAAATCAAAATTTGAAAGCAATTCACAACAAATAAAAAAACTGATTAAAAGGGTTTTAAGCTGTGAAACAGCGCAAAGATACAAAAATTTGAGAGCAATTTACAACTGTAATATCTGTTAAAAAAATCATAATATAAAGCGTAATTTCTTACAAAAGTATAAAAAATAAGTTACAAAACAATTTTTTAAAATAAAATTATATTTTTTAACACTTAAAAATAACAAAATATTAAAAATATTTTTTTGATACACTATAAATCCTGTCTTTGATGTCACACAAAAATCTATTATAAAATATACAAAACATTTAAAATAGTAAAAAAAATAAACTCCATCGTCATAAAAGCTCATTGATTACTTTTTATTTTCATATAATTTTTTAAATCATAAATTGTTATATATTGACTGAATAAATTTATAAAAAACATATTTGTAAATAAAAAAATAAGAATTAAATTGCATTTAATAAAATAACAAGAATATTATAGTTTAGTGTAATTATTATAAAATTGTTAGTAAAATAAATAAGTAAATGTTATTATATTCTGTTTTTATATTTTTAAACTTATGAACATCAGTTGGTCTGTACACGTAGTACAAAAAGGAGATACCTTAGAATCAGTAGCAGAAGAATTAGGAATTAGTGGCAAATCACTTCGAGAGTATCACAATACTTATTGTGAGTTAAAATATTTGATAAATTATAATGATCTAAAAGGAATAAAAGAACTAATCTTACCCTCTACACAAGAAATTAAAGAAATCAAAGAAACAGAAAAAAAAGTAAGAATCCTAAGTAGCTTACCGTTGTACTACCTACCCCAAAATTTTCATAAACCCAGTTATGATATAGAAGAAACAATAGAAACATCATCAAAAGAACCCTTTACAGTAAGCTATAAGACGACCCTAAAAACTACAAAAGAAAAAGAAGGAACCATAATATCGTTAACAAACAGCCATTTTCAAAAAGAAGAAGAAACCCCAGAAGATAAGATCTCTACATTAGCCATAGCCTGTATAAATGCAATATACCCGATAGAATTTATTATAAATCCTGGAGGTCAGATAATAAACATAAAAAATCATCAAGAAATAATAAACAAATTTAAAGAAAGAAAATTAGACCTTTTAACCTATTTTTCAGGTAAAATAAATCAAACTTATATTGATACGTTTGAAAAAACTTTAACAGACAGAAAAAAAATTCTAAAGAGTTATTGTTCAACCTTATTATACCAAGTTCTTTTCCCCAATATGAGTTGGTTTAGTACAGAAGAAAAAAAAGACTATTTTTATTTTCAACCCAATTCATACAACGTAGAAAGTGCAGTTATAACACAACATGATTTTGAAAACACAGACTATATAAAAACCATTGTTGCATCAAGTTATGAAGAAGGGAGCACATTTGAAGAAATATTACGTAAAAAAGTTATAGAATATTCCCAAACTACAATAGATCCCCAAGAAGAAGATCTATCAAATTGGGAAGGAAGCATAAGTTTTACCTATTACACCTCCAAAAAAAACAAACAATTACTAAAAGCAGAAGCCGAACTTAAGATAAAAAACAACCAAGAAATATATGTAAAACATACCCTAAAAATAAATTAAACAAAACAAACAAACAAAACTAAACAACTATATATGAAAAAATATAGAGTACAAAAAGGAGACACGCTAAATTCCCTAGCTGAAAAATTTGCTATAAAAGACGGAGCCCATCTTCGAGCATTTCACAACCTATATTGTCCTTTAGAAGACTTATTAGGGGCAGAAGTAGTAGCAGGAAAAGAACTCCTAATAGCAGAGGAATCCCCTTATATAAAAGAAAAAAACAGCCCATCTGAAAACCCTCAAAAAACATCAGAAGTAGCGGTATCCAAGAGTTCAGAAGAAACAACAAAAAAAGAAACAAGTCCAAGTCAATCCTCATCAAGTTCCACAGCACATGAAGGCAAACACTTTGTAGTCCAAAAAGGACAATGCCAATGCGACCAAGGTTTTGAATTTCCATCCTTTAAAGTAACGAGTCATAACAAACACTATTGGAACGATTCGGAAGGAGAATCAGATTACCTAGCCGTAACTGAATCAGACATACAACTAAACCCATCAGCACAACCCTTTGGACAATGCAAACTAAAACCCAGCTCCGGAGGTTATTTGCCCTGCTCTTTTGCAGCAGCCGGAAAATGGAGTAAAACCTACGACAAAGTAAAAATTTTAGACAAAAAATGCGTTACCGAAATATCCGAATTAAAGTGCAGTACAGGAGGTAAAATAACGATTTTAAAACACGGACAACAAAGTCAAAGCAGTAAAAGCCAAGTAAAAAAAGCCAATCCACGAGAACAACATTTATACAACCCCATTATGAATTTTGAAGAATTTCAAGAAGAAATCAGCAGTAAAAACAACGAAGCTTGGTAATAAAAACACAGATTTATAATGAAAAAAGGCATATCCGCAATATCAGGAGTAACCTCGCCGACAGTAGGCGAAAAATACACCTATCACATATCCGAATGGTACCCTAATACCCCGATATCCGAAAGAGAACAAGCAAAGGTTACCTGGGAACTATTCAAAAAAAGAAGCGATGGTAGATTTACCACCACCCATATTAAGAAAAAAGGAGACAGCAGTTTTACCTTTGGCGAATCCTCAGTAGGAGAGACCTACCGATTAGAAGGGTATTTATACCAACCCGAAGGAGGCGGATTAATCATAACCCCCAAAGCCAGCAAAATCCCGAAAATCTGCAAAGTAGACCTAAACTACGTAGACGATAGCAAAGGCAGTGTTTTTAGTTTTACAGAAAAACTACGAGCCAAAGCCCATTGCATAAATATGTTTAACAAAGAAGTCCTATTTACCTTATGGGAAGACGATGCAAAAGGCAGCGGACACAATACAACCAACCAACTCATTGATACCAAAAAAGCAAAAGTAGACCTATACGGAGATGCAGAAGTAGACTTTATGCTAACCAAAGCATTAATGAAAAAAGCCATGGAAGGCGAGACAGACATACGAGAACTAGAATTTTATGTAACAGTAGAATATTACAAAACCAAAAAACACACAACCTCAAACGTAGAAATAAAAAATCCATCCCCCACAGAAAATAAAAAACCATCACAACCCACGGCAATTAAAAAAGCCAAAGGTTCTCCGGCAGAGCACAAACCTAGGAGTAAAAAAGAAGAGAAAGGAGTATTTAGAAGCATTTCAGAAACCATAGACGAAATATGGGATTGGGCAGAAACCCAAGGAACCGCTCAAAGAGACAAACCCCACACCATTGAAATCCCCGAAGGAAAAAGCCCTGCTGTTATAGGAAAAACGAAGGTGGAGAGAGCATCATCTAGGGGTACAGATTGTGGTGAGAGATATTGTATCAAAAAAGGAGATAAAAGTGAACTCATACGAGAAATTAATATTCGTTTAGCTGGTTTTGGTGGAAATGTTCCAACGGATGAATTCACAGAGCGTACTGAAAAAATGATTAAGCAATTTCAACGTGATTATATGAAAGTTCCTGAAACGGGAAAGGTTTGTGGTAATGTGTTGAGAGCGATTGATGATTTTTCTACTAAGTTTGATATAGGTGTAACTTTTTGGAACCAATTAAAGTGTAGTTGTTCAACCAAAGGGCAACAAACAACTTCTAAGCTAAGAAAAATAAAAGAATTAAACAAATGCACTGGTTTTGGCGATCATACAGGAAAAGGAACATATAAAGATACACCCCATAGTGAAGCAAATCATAATTATGAATATCCAGGAATACATAGAAGTTTGCTTTTTGGAATCAAAGCATTGAAATTTTATTTTAGCAAACAAACAATGTACACTATAGATCTTATATCATCTGGATACAGGTGTCGTTTCAAAAATTACAATACGACAAATCATCAGGGAAAAGCAATTGATATTCAGTTTAGTGAAAATTCCGAACCAATCAGATATGAGAACAAAAGTAACTTGCCAAAACTAAGAGATATAAGAGATGAATTTTATATAAAGTATTTAGGTGCTCAGAAAAATTGGCCAGACGAGGATAAATTTTCAATAGAACCAATTGATTTATTGTATGATAAAAAAGGAAATGTTAGATATGATCATACATTTAGTTGGATACATATTGATGTTAGAGAATTTAAATCTATTTATCTTGATGACAAATACTTTTGCAAAGACTCTAATGGTTTAAATGGAAAAAGTATAGTGCTTTTAGCTCAAGAGTTAGGTTTTAAAAATGTATGTAACTGCTTAGCGTCTTTCACAATAAAGAAACCCCAAGCAAACAATTCAAATTGTACAACTTGTAAAATATTTGAAAAAACCCGATACGAATTTTATGAAGAATTTGGAAATACTGCAATAAAAACAGTAAAAAATTTTGGGAAGTCAAATAAATTTAAAGGGTTATATATGGTCGCTCAAAGACGTCAAGAAAATGGTTTTGATAAAGAAGTTCCAAACAACAATCCAATGAATATTAAAGGGAAAGGGGATTTAGGAAGTAAAGCTTATAATACACATGAAGAAGTAAATGGTAAAAAAATACCTATTAAGGATGGATTTGCAAATTTCTCAAGTGTGGAGAAGGGATTTATGGGATATGTTGATTTGTTAAAAACAAATTACAAAGAAGCTTATGTGGCAATTATGGACGATTCTAAAACTATTGATGATTTTTTAATAGGATTGCAAGACAAAGGAAAATTAGGTTCTTTTGCTACTGCAAGTAATTATAAAATATCTGTAAAAAATATTTTCAAAGGTGTAGTGCGCGACTATCAAAAATGGCTCGAGTGCAAACTTAAATGCCAATCTTATTCATCAAAGATTGAAGAAATCAAAAAAGACATTGAATTATTAAATAAATTAAAATAAATATGAAGAAATTATTCATTCTTAGTTCATTTTTACTTCTTTTCATAAACTGTAAAAAGACAGAGGAAAAAAAACAAAGCAATATTAATAAATTTCCAATTTCCAATAATTGCAATTTAAATCAAGCACAAAATGAAATTTTAGGATTAAATGAAGTTGTAAAACAAAATCACTTCATTGATTCTATATCTAATCATAAAAAAGGTATATCGCTAATGTCTGACAGTTTAGTTGTAGAAAATAAAACATTTTATCAAATTAAAACTGGTTATAATTCAGATATTAGATTTGAAACATACTTTACTTTTAATGTAGAAAAAGGGAATTGCGAAAATATTAAAGTATTAGAACCTATAGAAGGAAATATGATTTCGTTATCTGAATGGAGAGAATTAAATAATTCTAATAACATTCAAAATAATACAATAAGTGCTTCAGAAATGGTAAATCTCCCTTTTAATTTTGAAGAAATGACTAAATTATGTGGGAACAATGAAAAAAAGTGCAAAGAAAAATATCCATTTTTGGAAGGTAATGAATTAGAGAACGTTAAAAAGTTGATTTCAGGAAATTCAGAAGATAGTCCTGATAAAATTTTTAAAATCAACAATGGTAACTTGGACTTCAAAAATTATATATATTGTACATATGGTGATTCTGATTCACAAACATTAATATCAGTAAGAAATGATAAAATAATTTCAAGCGCATCTATAGGTTACGCTATGCCTGAGAATGAGAGCTATCAATCTTTTGTTTTTGAAAAGGATTTATCAATAGTTGTTTATGATATTAAATATAATACATTAACAAAAAAAATATTGGAAAAATATCAAGTAAAAAAAGACGGCACAATACTTAAGACTAAGTAATCTATTACTAATTTTGACAATCAATAAATAGTCTATCTTTTTAAGATAATAAATAAAAACGGCTCAACGCCGTTTTGTACTACACGCTCCTTTACAAACTAAAAACCAATTGGGGACATAACTGAGATAGAAGAAGGAAAATGGCAACATTTTCCTTGCCCCACAGGTATATAACCTTAAAAAGAAGACAAGAATTTGTGCGGAAAAAGGAGCGATATTACAAAACCAATACACACAACCTCAAACGTAGAAATAAAAAAGTAAAGATTTTCCGGCAGAGCACAAACCAAGGAGTAAAAAAGAAGAGAAAGGAGTATTTAGAAGCATTTCAGAAACCATAGACGAAATATGGGATTGGGCAGAAACCCAAGGAACCGCTCAAAGAGACAAACCCCACACCATTGAAATCCCCGAAGGAAAAAGCCCCGCTGTTATGGGAAAAACGAAGGTGGAGAAGAAAGAGAAATTTAAACCTGTGATAGGAAATGGCGAAGAAGCAGTAATATACATAACCAGTGAAATTGCAACTGAAATAGAAGTGGATAAAAATGGTGATATTGTTTCTTATCCTGATTTTGGAGGTTATAATGGAATAGAGGAGCATATAATAGACAATAAAATTTATTGTAAAAAAATTAAAGTAAAAGGAAAAGTAAAAAGTGCATTTCCTACGTACAAAGCCTATATTTATAGAGGTAATACAGTTGGTGAAGCAGTAAAAAAACTTAAACAAGATATAAAATTCAATACTCATGAAAATGCTGAATCGACAGTTTTAGAAGTGGCAAGGCATACAAAACGTAACAATCTCAACTATGGGGATGGTGGTCCAATACCTCCCAACGTAATTGATAAACTTTATCGTTTAAAATACAAGATTGGAACAAACGATAGTGGAAAAACAAGTTATAGATATAGAATTGTTGACAATATTCCAAGAAATTTTACAAAAATAAAAGATTTCAAAAATGAATATCAAAATGGAGATATGTCTCTAGGTAATAGAAGTTCCATTTCAATTGATCCTTGGGATTCTCGTACACTAATTGGTTGTATAGGCATAAGAGGTGTCAAAGGAGCTTATCATTCAAGTTTTACGGCTTTAACCGTCGAGCAGAAAAAAACTTACAAAAATAAATATCATTGTATTAATAATTACTTAGAAACAATTATACCAGAATTAACAGGAATTTATGGTAGACGAGGATATTCCAGCACAGATGATATTGCAGTAGCTGAATCAAGTTACACAAAAGAAATAAATACTTACGTTTTAGTGGATTTATTACCTGAGATAAACAGCTGTAAATGTAAAAGTTTAGATCCTCCTGTGAAGAAAAGAGAGGATTTTTACAATTCATTTGGAACTAAAACTATTGACTATATTACAAAAAAATCTAATGCAAATAAATTTAAAGCATTATATATGGTAGCACAACGACGTCAAGAAAATGGTTTTACAAAAAATGTTATAGGAAACAATCCAATGAATATTAAAGGGAGTGGAGATTTAGGTCAAGTTGCAATGGATACTCATGAAACATTAAAAAACGGGAAGTACGTGTCTGTGAAAGGAGAGAAATTTGCCAATTTTTCATCTGAGGATGCTGGTTTTAAAGGATATATAGATTTGTTAGAAAGTAACTTTAATGATGCATATAAGTCTTTATTTGATGATTCTAAAACCATAGATGATTTTACAACTGGATTAGAAGACACAGGAAAAAATGGACCATATGCAACAGGAAAAGCACAGGGAGGATTAAGTGCAACCGACGATTATAAGAAAAAAGTAAAAGAATTATTTGAGGGTGTTAAAAAAGATTATATAAAAATTTACGAATGTAAACTATGCAAAGAAAAGGATTCTAAAAAAAAGGAAGAAATTAAAAATGATTTAGAGTTATTAAAAAAATTAAAATAAAAATACAGATGAAAAAACTTATTTACATATTATGTATTGTAACAAATATCTCTTGCAAAAATGAAAATTCTAATGATACTAAAAAGATCGAAGTAAACCCAAAAGAAACCATAGATAGCATTAACAAAACAAATAATAATAACTTAGAAATGAATAATAACCTGATTAGTTTTGGAGAAATTTTCGATGAAGGAATCACAAAATTTTCTCCTAAAGAAATTGAAAAGCCTTTTACCGAGGAGCAAAAAGAATTTAAAATAAAATTAAATAAATTCGAAAGCCAAAATAAAAATTTTGAACCAGATAATTTGCTTCGACTAATTAATGATAAAACTTTCGAACATAGGGAATATAGTATAGATAGTGAATGGTTTAATTATTTTGTGAAAAAATATAATTTGCAAAATAATTTAAAAAAACCTCTAGAATCTGCAATTAATCAAGAAGATTTTAATGTTGTAAAAATTATACTGAATTATGATTATAAAATATCAAAACAAGAATTAAAATTAGCTACTGAATCTTATGAAAATTATTTATCAAATAAAAGAATTATAGATGAAAAAAACGGAATAGGTGAAGACGGAGAACCAATACCTTACGAAATCAAAAATTCAAAAGCTACAGAAATTCTTAGTTTATTAAGAAAAGAATACAATTATTATATTTATGACAAGGATGGTTCATGTAATCTAAGAGATGACGCTATGTCAGCAGGGTTTATAATCGGTCAAGTTAAATCTGGTGAACATATAGACATAATAAATAATGAAAATCAAGATTGGTTATATATAAAAACAAAAGACAACAAAGAAGGATATGTTCACAAATCAAGAATTGTATCAAAGTAAATAAAAAAACAGCTATTATGTCGTTTTTTCTCTACATTCTTATAAACTAAAAAGACAATGAAAAAATTCATTTATCTAGCACTAATAGTTACGTGTTTTTCTTGCAAAAAAGATAATGATACAACAAATAATTCGCACGATTCAAATAAGGAAGACACATCTAAACTTAATAATCAAGAAAGTAACAGTTTAGAAAATCAAGAAAGTTCGATTGAATTTGGCAATTTATTCAATGAAGGATCTCAAATAAATTTTACTCCAAATGATATAGAATCGACAAAAAACAATGAAATAAAAGAATTTGGAAAAAAGCTAAAACTATACGAAAAGAAATACATTTTAGAGGAAGGATTGGATGGTAGTATGCTTGAAGATTTAATTAATAATTCTACATCCATTGGTTGTAATAGATATGTTAACAGTAGTTGGTTAGCATATTTTTTAAACAAAAAAACAATCTAGAAATTTTCTATGATGATTTAATAAAAAAAGCAATTACTCAAGAAGATTTGGATGCTGTAAAAACAATAGTTCAACTTAATTATATAGTTTCAAAAGATTTACTGCAAATTGCGAATGATACAAAACTACAGCAAAAATTGGAAAAAATGAAAAAAGTAATGTTGATACCTATTTAATTGAAGAATCTAAGATTGATGAAATTATAAAATTTCTTAATCTCAAATACAAGTCTAATAAAATTTATGATAAAGATGGATATACTAATTTAAGAGAAAAAAATCAACTAATTCAAACGTAGTGACTAAAATTAATTCGGGTGAAAATATTAAAGAAGACAAGGATTTGTACAGAAAAAGGAGCGATATTACAAAACAAAAACACACAACCTCAAACGTAGAAATAAAAAAATAAAGGTTCTCCGGCAGAGCACAAACCAAGGAGTAAAAAAGAAGAGAAAGGAATATTTAGAAGCATTTCAGAAACCATAGACGAAATATGGGATTGGGCAGAAACCCAAGGAATCGCTCAAAGAGACAAACCCCACACCATTGAAATCCCCGAAGGAAAAAGCCCTGCTGTTATAGGAAAAACGAAGGTGGAGAAAAAAGAGGAAAAGAAAGCAGTAGGTAAATGCCCTAATTGAGATAAGGACATAACCGTAGCTGAACTTAGACAAATATTTTCACAAGCGGATCAAATAACCTTGACTAAAGTAGCAGCAACCTATAATAAGTATATGAAAGAGCTTGGTATGAACACTTGCTGGAACAAAGCTCATTTCTTTGCTCAAGCACTTATAGAATCTGGCCCTAGCTTACATGTAAGTGGAGGCGAAAACTTTAATTGGTATTGGGAAATTTTAATTACCACATTTAGTGCTTTTCAAACATCCGAAGGTAAACAAAATGCTAGAATATGGGGAAGACCTAGTATTAAACCAAAATTACCAGGTGTAACATTAGAAAATCAAAAGAAAATTGCTAACTGGGCATATAGTTATAAATTTAGTAAAGGTAAAGAAATAGGAAATACTCAAGACAATGATGGTTGGAATTTTAGAGGAAAAGGATTATTACAACTAACTGGAAGAACCGCATATGAATACGCTAACACCTATACTAAAAAAGAAGGTGTAGATATCATTAGAAATCCCGATTTAGTTGTATCTAATACATCTATCGCTGTTCTATCTTCTATGGCATTTTGGAAATGGAAAAATCTAAACACTAAGGCAAATCTTACTAAAGATGTCATCGGGAAAATTTGTTCAAAAGTGGGTAATGACGTAGCTATAAAAGATGAAAATGGAAACCCTTCCACAAACCACAAAGAGAAAAAGAAAATGTTTGACAAAACAACATCAAGAGTCTTTAAAATTGAAGAATGTAAATTAGGTAAAGCAAGTGATGTAAAAAATATCTTTGAAACATATGACAAAAAATACAAGGCCGAATCTAATACTTGTTACATAGATGTTATCGTTCCTAGTGATAGACGTAAAGAGGGATTATTTATTTTTTTCGACAATACTGGTATTATTCAAAAGGGATATGCTTTAGCTATGGGAACAAAAAACAACGCTATTTTAATACCTGAAGGAAAAGGAAGTACTCCTACTGGACTATGGTCATCTTGGTATGAAAAGGTTCATATTGGTGAATCAAGTTATGGAGATTATGGTCTAATAAAAGTAAGCGGAATAAGTGGTGATGCTTTAAAAGCTACTAATAAAGGTAGAGCTGGAATCGCAATACATTGCGGTCATACAGTTGGGAATAGTAAAAAAGAATATAATGACAATGGAGCATTAATGGTTACTTATGGTTGTGTAAGAGTTTATAATAAAGATATGAAAGAATTAGTACAAAATTATAAGAGTAAGAGTTCTAAAAAAATATATGTTTATGTAGAAGAAACAAATGATATAGAAAAAGCTTATGAAAAATATGGTATGACTTCTGATTCTAAAGACTATTTAAGAACCTATTCCAAGAAAGCAAAACAATAATTAAAAAAAAACATGAAAAAAATACTATTTCTAAGTCTTATAATAATGTCAATAATAGGCTGTAAGGATAACAATTTAAGTAAAAAAAACTCTGAGACAAATTCAAATAATATGAATAAAAAATACGAAGATACTCTTTATAATAATTATGCTCCATTGATGGTAAAATTTCTTAAGGATGAAAATTTTAAAACTTTAGATAATATTGAGTTTAAAAAAAGAATACAAGAGTTATTTGGTGTAGATATTGATGAATCGGAGTATGATGATGTTAATCCAAGATTAAAAGGAGCAGAAACAAATATTCACAATATCTATAGTATTATGAGAAAAGATAATTTTATAGATTTTTACATTTTAGATAGGGGTAAAATTGATGGCGCAGGTGATCCACTTAAATCAATGCTTACTGATGAAAGAAGTAATGAAGATAATTTTATTCTGTATAATAAACTTTTATTAAATGATGACATTTCTGTATTAAGCTACATTTTAAATGACAAAACTTCACTAGAAGATATCTATGTCTATTTTAATTATGAAAAAAATGAATCTATTAAAAATAAATTAATTTCAACTTTAAAAGACATAGATGATTATCCTGTTGAATTTAAAAATTCATTAATATGGTATAATGACATAAATAAAAATGAAAATATAAGAAAAAATACACTTGCAGAAATAGGCAAAAAGAAACCAGACTTTTTATTTGACTTAACTAGTTATGTAATTTCAAATAGAGAAACAATCAAAAAGCCATTTAACGCATATGCTGACAAAGCCATAGCAACTTTAATAAGTATTCAATTAGATTTATCTACTGGAGATTTTGTGTCAGGGAATAAAGGATATGCACTTTTAAACAATATGTTTGTTCAAAATCCATCTATGAAAGAAATTTTAAAAAAACAGTCATATTTTGACTTTGAAAATGTAAAGAAAGCCAGTGAACACTTTGAAATGAATAATGGTGAGGAAAACACCGATGAATTGTATTTAATTAATGACAAAGATGGTTACACTAATTTAAGAAAAGGTAAAAATGCAAATTCAGAAATAATCACAAAACTTAATAATGGTAGCGAGTTATATGTTTTAGACAAAAGCGACAAAGATTGGTGGTTGGTTGTTACACCAATAGGTGAACAAGGTTATGTACACAAATCAAGAATTGTATCAAAATAAGTTAGAGGCTATCCTAAAATTATTGGATAGCCTCTTGTAACATTTTCCTTGCCCCACAGGTATATAACCTTAAAAAGAAGACAAGAATTTGTGCGGAAAAAGGAGCGATATTACAAAACCAATACACACAACCTCAAACGTAGAAATAAAAAAGTAAAGATTTTCCGGCAGAGCACAAACCAAGGAGTAAAAAAGAAGAGAAAGGAGTATTTAGAAGCATTTCAGAAACCATAGACGAAATATGGGATTGGGCAGAAACCCAAGGAACCGCTCAAAGAGACAAACCCCACACCATTGAAATCCCCGAAGGAAAAAGCCCCGCTGTTATAGGAAAAATGAAGGTGGAGAAAAAAGAGGAAAAGAAAGGAGGGTGCTTTTGTAAACAAGAAGAGAACCAATTTTATTGGAGTGATAAATTAACTTGTGACCAAAGAAAAAAAGTGCTTGAAGTTTGTCAAGAACTTTGGGGAGAAAAAAATAAAAAAGAAAAAGCGAGCCAGCTAATGTCTATAATGTACATTGAGACAAATAAAACATTTAGCCCCTCAGCTGATAATGGTATAGGTTTCTCAGGCTTAATTCAATTTAATGATGCAGCAGCTAAGGGAGTAGGTACAACAAGGGCTGAATTAAAGAAGATGACTTTTATAAAACAAATGGATTATGTAAAAGCTTACTTTATGAAAAGAAAAGATGAGCTAAATACTATGACAGATATGTATTTATTAGTAATGAAACCAAGTGCTGTGGGAAAAGGTAATGATCCTAATTATGCTGTTTTTGATGAAAGCATAAGTGTTCCTGATGGAGATGGTAGTAAAACAAATGCAGCGCAGCGCCAAATAAATATAAATAGAGAACCTTGGGTAACTAAGTATGGATATTCATCAAATCCAAAATTTTTAACAGAAAAGGGAGAAAAAGAAAAACGGAAAAAATGGGTTTACACTAGACAAAAGTATGAAAGTAGACCTGGTTTTATAGGAGGAAAAACAACAATAAAAGAAATTGAACAGGTTTTAAAAGATGAAGGATTTTATTTAGGTAAAAATCATATTTTTAAAGGAAAATGTATTGATGAAAAAGAAATTATAAGTAATAATAAAGAACGTGCCCCTTGGGTAGATGTTGCATTCGAAGAATTCGAGAAATACAAAGGGATAACAGAAAAAGAAAGCCCGTTAAAGGAAAGAATTTCTGAATATTTTAAACTTTCAGGTTCTCCAAGTTTAACTTACAAAGATGCTTGGTGTGCTACATTTGTTCATTGGTGTTTTCAACACACAGAATATAAAGATACAAATGAAAAAGGAAATGTAGGAGCATTTGATTGGGCAGAAGAGGGAAATTTAAGAATTAAAGGAAATTCAACAAAAGATGGCTGGATAAATGGAGAGAAAAGTGAAGTTTTCGTTGGAGCAGTAATTGTGTTTTCTTTCTCTCATGTTGCTATAATTGTAGGAGAGAATAAAACAGGTGAAAAATATATATATTTAGGAGGTAATCAAGGTTCAAAAGTAACAGGAGGACAAAAAATTTGTTTGGGTAGTGCTTCAAAAAATAGTAAAGACATTTTCGCGATTATGAAACCAAAGAATTATAATCCTAAGGAAAATGAAAAAAAATTACCTGTTTATGACGTTGAAGAAGAAAATTCTAATAGTTCATCAAGATAAAAAAAATAAAATGAATAAAATAATAAAATTTTTAATCCTATTAGTTACTTTTCAATTTTTGAACTGTAAGAATAATAATACAAATAAAGATAGTGAAATCCAAGATTCAAATATTTCTGTAAACAAAATAAAAATGATAGAAGATATATTAAATAAACAATTAAAAAAAGGAGCGAAACAATATCTAGATGAGGCAGGTGTAGAACTACCTAAAAATAGCTTTGATATGAATGATTTAGAAGCTTGTTCAAATTTAGAATCAACCCTTTTAGAATCAAATAAATTTAAGAGATTAACGGAAGAAGAATTTTCAAATAAAATAAAATTAATATTCAATAGGACTATTGATTTTAAGTCAGATAAAAAAATATTATATTTTAATTTTTTTGATATATGTGATAGAAAATTAAATTTATTACCTATAAATAACATTGATAATAAAGGAGTTTATGTTAGTAAAGCGCATAAGTTAATTTTTGATTTTCATTATTTACCAGAAATTATAGATTATAAATCACTATATCCTAAACTTTATCAAGAAGAAAAAAAACTCCAAAAATCATTCAAAAATAAAAATGGAGATAATTGTAGTATAGAATATTGGTATGAAATTAATGATTTAAAAATAGAACAGGAAATCAATAATAAAATAACGATTAATCGTAATAAATATTTATTCAATGACAATAATGAATCATTTGTATGGTTACAAAAAAACGATAAATACTTTTTAGAATCTTTAGTAAAAACTTTCGGATATGTAAAAGACAAACAACTGTTAGAATTTGTTTTTGACAACCAAAAAATCATAAAAAATTCAAATATTGAAGAAATTAATAAATTATTATGGCATAAAACCTGTGATGAAAAATTAGTTTTTCATAAAGAAACTCTAGACATAATTAATGAAAAAGAAAATAAAAAAGAATATTTTAATTTTTTAAACGATGAATACTTAAGATATATAGACAAAAGTGAGTTGCCTATTTCTGAAAAAGCAGAGATAATTGCCAATATTTTAAATTTTATAGCCTTAAACACTAATGATTATGATCCATTTTCGAATATGGTTTTTTTTGCACAAAACTTTGATGGAGGTAGAAAAACTGAAGGAAAATATTCAAAAGAATTTATAAAACATAATTTTTATAATTTAAAAGACTTTAAAAAACAATGGGAAGAATCGAAAATTGATGGAGACGGAGTAGCTTATCCAGGAAATATTGAGTAATATGAAAACATTATTTTTACATATATCTTTTTTCGTATTAATTATTTCAAACTATTCGTTTGACTCAGAAAGCAATATTTTAAAATCTGAGCAAAAGGATTTTTATGCTGAAGGACAAGGAAAATACCCTGAGGGATCAGAAAGAGAATTAATATTCTCAGAACTCCAAAAGTTTACAGCATTTGAAATAAGAATTATTAAAAATGAAATTTTCGCTAGACACGGATACATTTTTAAAAGTAAAGATTTAGCAACTTATTTTGGTAAACAAAAATGGTATAAACCTCTTTACAAAGATGTTACAAGTAAATTGGCTAAAATAGAAAGAAGAAATATTTCATTTATTATCGAAAATTTCGAATAAAATAAAATTTATATTTTTAATTCAAACACTCCTTTACAAACTAAAAACCAATTGGGGACATAACTGAGATAGAAGAAGGAAAATGGCAACATTTTCCTTGCCCCACAGGTATATAACCTTAAAAAGAAGACAAGAATTTGTGCGGAAAAAGGAGCGATATTACAAAACCAATACACACAACCTCAAACGTAGAAATAAAAAAGTAAAGATTTTCCGGCAGAGCACAAACCAAGGAGTAAAAAAGAAGAGAAAGGAGTATTTGGAAGCATTTCAGAAACCATAGACGAAATATGGGATTGGGCAGAAACCCAAGGAACCGCTCAAAGAGACAAACCCCACACCATTGAAATCCCCGAAGGAAAAAGCCCCGCTGTTATAGGAAAAACGAAGGTGGAATATCCGAAAAACAATACAAAAACCCATTGTATTTGTAAACAGTATGATTTGATATGGGGTAATAAAGTGAGTTGTGATTTTAGGAAAAAAGTTGTTCAAATTTGTGTAGAATTATGGGGAGAAAGTAAGAAAATTGAAATGGCTAATGGATTAATGACGGTGATGAGAGTTGAAACTTCTTCAACATTTTCAGCTTCAAAAATTGAATTAATTAGCTACACAGATAAAAACGGAAAAAAAAGAAAAAAATATGGAGGTCTCTCAAATGATAGCATACTTAAACTAGATAAAAATTTTAGTGGAGCTGTAGGATTAATTCAATTTACAAAAGCAGCAATTGATGCCTTAAACAAAGAAAACTCATTAACTTTAACAAAAAGAAAATTAGCATTAATGACTAATATTGAGCAATTGGATTATGTAAAAAAATATTTCCAATTATATGATTGGCACAAAAAGATAAAAACACCAGAAGATATTTATCTACAAGTATTTGCTCCTATTGGAATTAACAAAGATGACGATTTTGTTCTATATCAGAGATTTAATAATCCAAAAAACAAAACAGAAGAACAAAGCAATAAAAATTATATTGCTAACAAAAGTGTTGATGAAGAAAATAATAATGATGGTAAAATACAACGCTCTGAAATTTTAACAAGATATAAAACAAGTTTTACTGAAGGCTTACAAAGTAAAGAGAGTGATTTTAAATGTGGATTAATTAAAGAAGAAAAGAAAATTGATTCGGAGGCTGGTGTCTTAGAAGATTTGAAGCAATTGGTTTCAAAACATATCCCATATAGTCAGGCTGGAGTAAGAAATTCAATGTCTGAAAAAGGATTAAAAGCATTAGATTGTTCAGAAACAGTAGCCATATACTTATATAAGTTAGGCATTACAAATGATGTAAAACTTCTATCAACACTGAATATGACTACCCAAAAAGATTTTAGAACAGCGATTGGTTCACAGAATATTGATTTTGTAGCAAATAGCCAAAACGATGACTTTAAACCCCAAAACGGTGATATTTTTGTTTGGCGAAGAAGCGATGGAGTTGGTCATACCGGAATTGTATATGACTATGATGTGAGATCCGATTTAGTAACTATTTTAGAAGCAATTGGTAAAAGAGGTAGTGCAGACGAAGCAACAAATAAAAATAATGGAGGTGATTCTAAAACAGAATGTTCAAGAGTAGCTGTTTATAAAAGAAAAGGGAAGGCTTTAAATTTACACAAAGGTTGGAAAGGTTATTTCAGACCTAAGAATTACACAAAAAAACTATAATTATGAATAAAATTAAAATCTTATTAAAAATCTTTTTAACAACAATACTAATCATTTCTTGCAAAAAAAATGATTCCAAAAATGATTCTTTTTCAGACCAAAACAAAGACATTGTTACAGATACAATAACAAATGTAAAATCTTTTGAATTTGATGATATACTAAAATGTGGAGAATATACAAATAATGGCGATTATCTAACAATTCCAGATAATGGTTGCATTTATAAAGCAGATGCTAAAAATAATTTTGGAAATATTGGAATTTATTTAATTCCAAAACCATCTAGTAAATTAAGTTTCGAGGATGAAAACATAGAGACTAAAGTTAATAAAATGACAGTTCCTGATTTAAAACTGAATTTTGAAATTTTTATTTTCCTAATCGAAGCTAAATATCTAGATAATAGCAAAAAATTAGATATTCCTTATTATCCAAAATTTCCATATAAAGAAAATGTTTTTAAGTTTGGTAGCACAGGATGGGAATTAATAAAAACTATAGAATTTAAAGATGAATCTGATGGACGGTATGGTGAATATGTAAATAAAATTCTATTTTCAAATAAAGTTTTAGCTTCAAAAGAATTTTCATTAGAAGGTGATTACTTTATTAAAACTAAAGTAGCATCCGTTGAAACTGGCGATCCAATTGATATAACTTTCAATTTTAATTTTTCTAAAAGTAATACTATCTTGAGTATTGGAACTTCAAACTCAATGGAAGCTTACTGTGAGGGAGAGTATTCAATTAGTCAAAATAATGAGAACTTGAAATTGAACTATATTGGAGAAGGAATTTGTACACAAAATAAAGATGAAAGTGCCTTTTTTATTAAAAAGGAGAACAACAAAGTTTATATTAAAAGTGAACGTTTTTATGATAATATTTGGCAAGAGTTTAAAAGAAAATAAAATTTGAAATATCATAAAGCCGTTTTACAACCATTATTAAAATAAATTTAGTAAAATGAAAAAAAATATTTTTTATTCAGTATTACTCACTATAACATTTTTTAGTAGTTGTAAAAAAAGTGAGAAAATAAACAATGAAAAAGTTAACCCTAGTCAAAGCCAAACCACAAATCTTAGTATTGGTGATTCGATTATTGCAAATAGCGGATTTGTTGATGAACTTAAATCTATTTCAAATCCACTAGACAGAAAAAAACTACTGAAAAAAATTAGTTTTGATTATGAAAAATATTCTAGCTGGGATTACAAAAAAATGAAGAATTCAAAATTGATGAATTAAGTATTCGATTATCAAAAAATACTCAAACTAACCCTGATGCTGACATTTTTATAAGTATAGAAGTTGCTACTTATAAGAACAAAAGTAAAGTTGATTCAAAATTCATCAATATTGAAGAAAATTATGCAGAAGCTTTGGTAGCAAAAAAACAATATTTCTATATTAATGAAAACCTAAATTTGTTTCTATTATCAATAATTGAAGATGAAGAAGGGATTAAGATAGAGTCTTATTCACAATTTTCTATAGAGCCAAATGGAAAATTTGTTCTTTCTAAAAATCAAAAATTTATCAAAGATAACATTCAAGATACTAACGACATATCAGACAATGATAATCATTTTAATGGGAGTTATCAATTAGAAATAGTAAATAAAGATAATTTAAAAACAACTTTTAAAATAAATAATTCAAGTTGCTATTTATAAAAAACAAAGCAAAGGTTAAGTAATTTTGTTTTGCGAACCAAAAAACAACACCAATGCTTTGCAAAGACAAAATTATATCAATTTTTTGTTTAATTGATGATATTTTAAAAGGAATTAATCATCAAGATGATATAAGAAGAAAAGTAAGTGATAGTGAAATCATTCTGACAGCCTTAGTTTCATCGACTAGTTTTTATGGAAATCATGATTCAGCTATTCGATTTATGAAACAATATGGATTTATTCCAGATATATTAGATAAAAGTAGATTTAACAGAAGGTTACACAAAATTGGATCAATCCTATATGAGTTATTTGAGATTATAAGTTCTTATTTTAAAGATATTTGTTGTGAGATGCAATATATAATAGATTCATTTCCAGTAGCATTTTGTCATAATATGCGAATTGCGAATTGTAAAATTGTTAGTGGTAAGAAATGGAGAGGTTATACAGCAAGTATGCGAAATTATTTTTATGGAGTTAAAGTACAATTACTTACCACAAAAAATGGAATCCCAATAGCTTTTCATTTTACACCAGGGAAAACTGGAGATGGAAAGGCTATTGGGAAAATGATTGATAAATTGCCAGCTGAAGCATCAATATACGCTGATAGTGCTTATACAAATTATAAATTAGAAGATTTTGCTAAAGAAGAAAAATGTATTTTATTGAAAGTACAGCGAAAATCAAATTCAAAAAGATTTGATACTGAACAACAAAAAAATGAAAAATTAAAAATGAGAAAAAAAGTAGAAACCACAATAAGTGACATTAAAAAATTATTCCCTAGAACAATACATGCAGTCACATTAAATGGATTCCTTATAAAACTAACATTATTCGTTTTTTGGACTCCAATTAAATAAGTCGATTAACTAGCAACTTGAATTAACT